>NZ_LIVX01000001.1 GCF_001905665.1 Streptomyces sp. CB02261
CTTTGTACTCACCCTCTCGGGTTTTCCTCCGGGCTTCCCTTCGGTATTTCGTGTTTCCAACCTTACCAGATCGTTTTCCGTTCCGTTTCCGGTTCGGAGTTCGCATCCGGTGGCCTGTTGGCTGCCTTTCGCCTCTCGGCGCGTTCACTACTTTAGCTGATTCATTCGGCGACTCATAATTGAGTCAATCGAATTCGAATTCCGGCATGCCGGAACAGACCCCAGTTGGGGTCATCATGTTCAGTAGTGGATGGCCGCTGCGGGGTGCTTGAACAAGCAGGCCCGTAACCAGCTGCTCGGGCTACGTTAGGCGCTCGGTGTGCCGGAGTCAAGTCTCCGCCTCCGGGGGGTGTGGGCCCGGTACGGGCTGACCGTCGGGTCCTCGTCGATCCAGAAGCGCCAGGGGTGCGGGGCGCCGTCGCCGCCGACGCCGGTGCGGGGGCCGGTGCGGATACGGTCCGGGTCGGGTGGGGTGCCGGTGAGCAGGGTCAGCGGGGCGTCCGGGCCGTCGCACGTGTCCGTGCCGTTCAGGGAGAGGGCGACGTCGAGGGCCGTGGCCAGGCGCGCCGGGCCCTTGGCCAGCTCGCGGTCGTAGCGGGCCGAGCGCCGGCGGGCGCGGGCGTGGTCCGCGCCGTGGAGGAACTCGCCCGCGCGCAGGAGGACCCCGCTCGCCTCGCCCTCCGGGCCGCACACCAGGTTCAGGCAGTGCCACATGCCGTACGTGAAGTAGACGTACGCGTGTCCGGGTGGGCCGAACATGACGGCGTTGCGTGCCGTGCGGCCCCGGAAGGCGTGCGAGCCGGGGTCGATGGCGCCGGCGTACGCCTCCACCTCCGTGAGGCGCACTTCCATCCGGCCCTCGTCGGAGTTGCGGACGAGGGTGCGGCCGAGGAGATCGGGGGCCACCTCCAGGACCGGGCGGTCGAAGAACGTCCGCGGGAGCGGCGTACGGTCGGGACTCTCGCTCATGGCGTCCGAGCGTAATGGGGTCCGCCGGGGAACCGGCTACGGTCGTCGCGCGTATGTAGGGGTCAGTACCGAGAAGGAGAGACATTCATGGGATTCAAGAAGCTGCTCGCGAGCCTGGGTGCCGGTGGGGCCAGCGTGGAGACGGTGCTCGTCGAGGCGAACGTGGTTCCGGGCGGCGTCGTCCAGGGCGAGGTGCGGATCCAGGGCGGCAGTGTCGACCAGCAGATCGAAGGGCTCTCCGTCGGGCTGCAGGCGCGGGTCGAGGTGGAGGGCGGCGACCAGGAGCACAAGCAGGACGTCGAGTTCGCCAAGGTCCGTCTGGGCGGTGCCTTCGAGGTGAAGGCCGGCGCGGTGCACGTGGTGCCGTTCGGTCTGGAGATCCCGTGGGAGACGCCGGTGACCTCCGTCGCCGGGCAGCAGCTGCGCGGTATGAACATCGGTGTGACGACCGAACTGGAGATCGCCCGCGCGGTGGACTCCGGTGACCTGGACCCGATCAACGTGCACCCGCTGCCGGCGCAGCAGGCGATCCTGGACGCCTTCCTCCAGCTGGGCTTCCGTTTCAAGAGCGCGGACATGGAGCGCGGGCACATCCGGGGGACGCGGCAGAAGCTGCCGTTCTACCAGGAGATCGAGTTCTTCGCGCCGCAGCAGTACCGGGGGCTGAACCAGGTCGAGGTCAGCTTCGTCGCGGACGAGGCCGAGATGGACGTCGTCCTGGAGATGGACAAGAAGCCGGGTCTGTTCGGTGAGGGCAGCGACTCCTTCCGCGCGTTCAAGGTGGGTCTGCACGACTTCCACACGACCGACTGGGCGGCTTACCTGAACCAGTGGCTCGCCGAGGTCGGCGGCCGCCGCAACTGGCTCTAGGCTCGGCCCCGTAAGGCTGCTGAGGCAGTACGGGCGATACGGAGGTTTTCGACGTGTCCGAAGGCAAGAGGGCGCCGCTCCCCCACGACTTCCATCCGCCGGTGGCGGCGTTCACGGTGGTGAGCGACGACATCGTGCCGGGTGGGGTCCTGAAGGACGCTCAGGTGTACGCGGAGGGGAACACCTCGCCGCAGCTGCGCTGGGAGGGGTTCCCGGCGGAGACGAAGAGCTTCGCCGTCACCTGCTTCGACCCTGACGCCCCGACGGGCAGCGGGTTCTGGCACTGGGTGCTGTTCGACATCCCGGTGTCGGTGACGGAGCTGCCCGTGGGTGCCGGGTCGGGGGCCTTCGAGGGTCTTCCGGCCGGGGCCGTGCACGCGCGGAACGACTACGGCGCCAAGGAGTTCGGTGGTGCGGCTCCCCCGGAGGGGGATCCGGCGCATCGGTACGTCTTCACGGTGTACGCGGTCGACAGCGAGAAGCTCGGTCCGGACGCGGACGCCTCACCGGCGGCCGTCGGGTTCAACCTGCGGTTCCACACGCTGGGGCGTGCCCAGCTGGTCGCCGAGTACGCGGCTCCGGCGGCGGTCTGATCGTTCGTTTGTTGTTTGCCCGCTTCTGGTCTTGGAGAGATCAGAAGCGGGCATCTTTTGTTGCGCGGGAAATTGCGTTGTCCGACCCCGGCCGGCCCGGCCATCGTTGATCCAGGCCCCACAGCCCCGTCCGGGGTTGGGCCTGCACACGGGAGGTGGGCACAATGCGGGACACACTGGTACTCAACGCGAGCTTCGAGCCGCTGTCGACGGTCACTCTGAACCGTGCGGTGGTTCTTGTCCTGCAGGCGAAGGCCGTCGTCGAGCACGCCCATCCCGATCTGCGGGTGCGCGGTGCCGAGGTGGACCTTCCCGTGCCGCGGGTGATCAGGCTCTGCCGTTACGTACGGGTGCCCTTCCGAAGACAGGCGCCGTGGTCGAGACGGGGGGTGCTGGTCCGGGACCAGCACCGGTGCGCGTACTGCGGGCGGCGGGCCACGACCGTCGATCACGTGGTGCCGCGTGCGCAGGGTGGTGGGGACAGCTGGCTGAACACGGTCGCCTCCTGCGCCGAGGACAACCACCGCAAGGCCGACCGGACTCCGGAGCAGGCGGGGATGCCGCTCCTGCACCAGCCGTTCGAGCCGACGCCGGCGGACGCGATGCTGCTCGCGATGCGGGCGAGCGAGCGGTCGGAGCTGCCGGAGTGGCTGGCCAAGGCGGCCGCGTAACCCCGTTCCGTACACGGTGGGCCCGTCTCTCCCCATGGGGAGGGGCGGGCCCTCGCGGTCGTGCCGGCGGCCGCGTACCGGCTACTTGAGCGTCAGCTGAAGGATCGCGACGACGCCGACCGCGATGATCACTCCACGCAGGACCGTGGGCGACAGCCTGCGGCCGACCTTGGCGCCGATCTGGCCGCCGATGGTGGAGCCGACGGCGATGAGCAGGACGGCCGTCCAGTCGAACTCGGCGACGAAGAGGAAGAAGACCGCGGCGACGCCGTTGACGAGGGCGCCGAGGATGTTCTTGACGGCGTTGATCCGCTGCAGGGTGTCATGGAGCAGCAGGCCCATGAGGGAGAGGTAGAG
This sequence comes from Streptomyces sp. CB02261, assembly GCF_001905665.1. GTDB lineage: Bacteria > Actinomycetota > Actinomycetes > Streptomycetales > Streptomycetaceae > Streptomyces. The sequence continues at coordinate 3,461 of NZ_LIVX01000001.1, forward strand.
CACTCCCTGGGCGGCGCCGAAGTAGCCGCCGTACATGCTGGCCAGGCAGAGGCCGACGAGGAGGGCGGGGCCGCCGTCGGGGTGGGCCTCGGTGCCGGTCTGTTCGCGGCGGCGCTGGACGGCGGCGGCGATGCGGGGCTGGAGGATGACCAGGATCAGCGCGAGGCCGATGAGGACGGGGACGATCGCGTCGAAGGCCTCGGACGGCAGGGCCAGGAGCAGGATCGCGCCGATGAGGCCGCCGACGAGGGCGGCGCCGCCGAGGCGGAGGACGCGGGCTTTCTGACCCTTGAGTTCGCGCCGGTATCCGATGGCTCCGCTGATGGAACCGGGGACGAGCCCGAGGGCGTTGGAGACGTTCGCGGTGATCGGGGGGAGTCCGGTCGCGAGCAGGACCGGGAACGTGATCAGCGTTCCCGATCCGACGATGGTGTTGATGGTGCCGGCGCCGATGCCGGCGGCGAAGACTGCCAGTGCTTCCCAGATGGACAACGCCATCTCCTTACATGGTCAGTGAGTCGCCTCCCCGCCCTGGGGTCGCCAGGGTCGAGGGGCTCGCACCGATCATGCACGAGGACTACGTGTACGTGTCAGTCAACCGTGGGTTCTTCTCGCCGGTGGGGCACGCCGCCGCCGTCCTTGGTGTTGAAGCCGGGGGTGCCGCCGCCGATGTTGCCGAAGGCGCCGGAGAGGCCCTTGAGGGCGTCGCCGATCTCGCTCGGCACGATCCAGAGCTTGTTGGCGTCGCCCTCGGCGATCTTCGGGAGCATCTGGAGGTACTGGTACGAGAGGAGCTTCTGGTCGGGGTCGCCGGCGTGGATGGCCTCGAAGACCGTGCGGACGGCCTGGGCCTCGCCCTCGGCCTTGAGGGCCGCGGCCTTGGCCTCGCCCTCGGCGCGGAGGATCGCCGACTGCTTCTCGCCCTCGGCGGTGAGGATCGCGGACTGGCGGGTGCCCTCGGCGGTGAGGATCGCGGCGCGCTTGTCGCGCTCGGCGCGCATCTGCTTCTCCATCGAGTCCTGGATGGAGGTCGGCGGCTCGATCGCCTTGAGCTCGACGCGGTTGACGCGGATGCCCCACTTGCCGGTGGCCTCGTCGAGGACGCCGCGCAGGGCCGCGTTGATCTCCTCCCGGGAGGTCAGGGTCCGCTCCAGGTCCATGCCGCCGATGATGTTGCGCAGGGTGGTGACGGTGAGCTGCTCGATCGCCTGGATGTAGCTGGCGACCTCGTAGGTCGCGGCGCGGGCGTCGGTCACCTGGTAGTAGATGACGGTGTCGATGTTGACGACGAGGTTGTCCTGGGTGATCACCGGCTGCGGCGGGAACGGGACGACCTGCTCACGGAGGTCGATCCGGTTGCGGATCGAGTCGATGAACGGGACGACGATGTTCAGTCCCGCGTTGAGCGTGCGGGTGTAGCGGCCGAAGCGCTCCACGATCGCCGCGCTCGCCTGCGGGATGACCTGGATCGTCTTGATCAGGGCGATGAAGACGAGCACCACCAGAATGATCAGGACGATGATGACTGCTGACATCGTGTTCCCCCGAGCCCTTCGCTGCCGGTTGACGGCCGGTTGGCCTTGCATGATCGAGTTTCGCAGATGACGGAACGTCATGGGCGAGGTTCGGTCACATGACGACGGCGGTCGCTCCCTCGATCTCGACGACGTCGACCTGGTCGCCCGGTTCGAAGGTCTGTCCGGTGTCGAGCGCGCGGGCCGACCAGATCTCGCCCGCGAGCTTGATCCTGCCTCCGCCGGAGGCGTCGACCCGTTCCAGCACGACGGCCTGACGACCCCTCAGGGCGTCGACGCCGCTGGCCAGTCCGGGTCCGCCGTGTCGGTGGCGGGCCGCGATCGGGCGTACCACCGCGACGAGCGCCACGGAGACGACGACGAAGACGAGCACCTGGGGGACGACGGTGAAGCCGAGGGCGGCGGTCACCGCCCCGGCGACCGCTCCGACGGAGAACATGCCGAACTCCGGCATCGCGGTCAGGACCAGCGGAATGCCGAGCCCCACCGCGCCGATCAACCACCAGACCCACGCGTCGATGTCCACGGGGTCATGGTAGGGCGGGTGGGGTCCTCGGGGACAGGGCGCGGGCGGCTGTGCGGGACGCCGGCGCTCCGGCCGGTCACTTCAGGGGCAGGCCGTGGGCGGTCCAGCGGTCGGCGACGCGCTCGACGACGAGCGGCAGGCCGAAGCAGAGCGAGAGGTTGCGGGAGGTGAGCTCCATCTCGATGGGACCCGCGGCGAGGACCTTGCCCTGACGGATCATCAGGACGTGGGTGAAGCCGGGCGCGATCTCCTCGACGTGGTGGGTGACCATGATCATGGAGGGGGCGTACGGGTCGCGGGCGAGCCGGCCGAGGCGGCGGACCAGGTCCTCGCGGCCGCCGAGGTCGAGGCCTGCGGCGGGCTCGTCGAGGAGGAGGAGCTCGGGGTCGGTCATCATGGCGCGGGCGATCAGGGTGCGCTTGCGCTCGCCCTCGGAGAGGGTGCCGAACTTCCGGTCCAGGTAGTCGTTCATCCCGAGCCGGTCGAGGAAGGCCTTGGCACGCTGCTCGTCGACCGGGTCGTAGTCCTCGTGCCAGGTGGCGGTCATGCCGTACGCGGCGGTGAGCACGGTCTGCAGAACCGTCTGGCTCTTGGGGAGCTTCTCCGCCATCGCGATGCCGGCCATGCCGATGCGGGGCCGGAGCTCGAACACGTCGGTGCCGACGCCGCCGAGCTGCTCACCCAGGATGTGGGTGGTGCCCTTGGTGGGGAAGAGGTAGCTGGAGGCGATGTTCAGAAGGGTGGTCTTGCCGGCGCCGTTGGGTCCGAGGATCACCCAGCGCTCGCCCTCCTTGACCGACCAGGAGACCTCGTCCACCAGAGCCCGTCCGTCGCGGACCACGGATACGTCCACCAGCTCCAGTACATCGCTCATGAGCGCGTTGTCTCCCCTTGCGGTCGAGTCGTGTCGTCGCCTAGCGCCGATGGGCGCGGCGTCCAGGGGAAAACCTACGTTATCGACGGAGCGGGGCCGTCCCTAGGGCTTCCTTTGAGTCCCTAGTCTGGGGGGATGCTTTCGGAACCACGCTCAGGACGCCTGGCGGCATGGGGCAACGCCCTGCTGGCCGGGGCGGTGTCGCCGGACGAGGCGGCGCTGGCCATTGTCGGGGAGGACGCGGTGCACCGCGTGGAGGGGCTGCCGGGTGAGGCGATGCCGGTGGGGCTGACACTGGCGCTCGGCCGGCTGCGGCGGCTCGGGGTGACCGGGTGGCGGGTGGCGCTGCCCGCGCCGGGGCATCCGCTGGGGCTGAGCGGGCCGCCGGACTTCAACGCACGCGCGTTGGAGGCGGAGGAGGCGGTGGTGGGCTTCGGCGCTCCGTACGGTCTCGTACCGGAGGTCTCCGAGGCGGGCCCGGTGGGTGACGTGCACGTGGAGGTGGTCTGGCGCTGTCTCGCGGTACGGGAGGCTCCGCCGGCGGACGTGCCGTCGCTGGGCGAGGCCGAGCGGGAGCTGGCGGAGGCCCTGCGGGACGCCACGGCGGTGCTGACCCGGCTCGACGTCGCGGCCTCGGGTCCGGTGGCGGACGCGGTGCGTGAGGCGTACCGGGCGCGGGCGGAGGTGGGCCGGGAGGTCCTGGCCCCCGGGTATCCGCCGCGGGCGGTCCGGGTCCTGGAGCTGGCGCAGCGGGTGGGGCTGCTCGTGGACCTGGCGTACGACCACGGTCACGGGGGCGCGGTGAGCGCCTCGGAGATGGCGGCGCGGGGGGAGGCGCTGCGGCCGGTGGAGCGGGTGGCGCGGCGGGCGCAGGTGGCGGCGTACAACGCGTATGTGGAGGAGAGGGAGCGCGAGCGGGGGTTCTGAGCCGCTGCCGCGGGGCTCCGGGGTCGGTTTCCGGGGCGGACGTGCGGGGAGGAAAGGGGCCGGCCCCCGGGGGGATCGTCCGGGGGCCGGTGGTGCGGGGGCTGCTCAGAGGTTGGCGGCGTGGTTGCCGAAGGCCGGGTTGAGCAGGCCGATCACGTTGACCGTGTTACCGGAGACGTTCACGGGGACGTGGACCGGGACCTGCACCAGGTTGCCGGAGGCGACGCCCGGCGAGTGGAGGGCCTGGCCCGTGGCCTCGGCGCCGTGGGCGGAGGCGACACCCGCGCCGGCGGCGACGATGCCCCCGGCGACCATGGTGAGGGCGGCGGCCTTCTTGAGGTTCTTCACTTGGTACATCCTCCTGGTCATCGCTGCGGCCGGTCAGCCGCAGCACGCCATGGAGAACGGCGTGCGCCCCGGCAGGTTGCGCCGAACGGGGGACATACACACGACGGTATGAAGGATTGAACGGTCGTGCGCCCGGCGCGCGCAGGGGGCGCGTCAGTCGGTGAGGCCGTGCCGGACCGCCCAGAGGGCCGCCTGGGTGCGGTCCGCGAGGTCGAGCTTCATGAGGATGTTCGAGACATGGGTCTTGACCGTCTTCTCGGAGAGGACGAGCGCGCGGGCGATCTCACGGTTGGACCGGCCGTCCGCGATCAGGCCGAGGACCTCGCGCTCCCGTTCCGTGAGCGTCGTGCCGCGCCCCGTGCCTCCCGGGGAGTCGTCCTGGGTCAGGAGCGCGCCCGCGACCTCGGGCTGGAGCAGGATGTGCCCCGCGTGGACGGAGCGGATCGCGCCGGCCAGCGCGTCGGGGTCGATGTCCTTGTAGACGTACCCGGAGGCGCCGGCGCGGAGGGCGGGGACCACCGTGCGCTGCTCGGTGAAGCTGGTGACGATCAGGACCCTGGCCGGGTTGGCGAGCTCGCGAAGCCGCTTCAGTGCCTCGATGCCGTCCGTACCGGGCATCTTCACGTCCATGAGGACGACGTCGGGGCGGAGCTCCTCGGCCCTGGCGACGCCCTCGGCCCCGTCGGAGGCCTCCCCCACGACCTCTATGTCGTCCTGCACCTCCAGGAAGGTGCGCAGTCCTCGCCGGACGACCTGGTGGTCGTCGACCAGCAGGACGCGGATGCGCTTGTCAGCCACCGGGAACCTCCATCTCAATCGTGGTGCCCTCGCCCCGGGCCGAGGTCACGGTGAGGGACCCGCCGACGCCGCTCGCCCGGTCCCGCATGGAGACCAGGCCCAGGTGGCGCCCGGCGCTGCGGACCGTCCGCGGGTCGAAGCCCTTGCCGTCGTCGGTGACCGTCAGCCGGGCGCCCTGGCCGCTGCGGGTGAGAGCGACGGCGACCCGTTCGGCGTCCGCGTGCCGCAGCGCGTTGTGCAGGGCCTCCTGGGCGACGCGGAGCACGGCCTCCTCCTGCGCGGCGGGCAGCGCGCGGGTGCCGGGGCTCTCGAAGGTGACGCGGGCGGAGTGGGCGCGGTCCAGGACCTGGACGTGGGTACGGAGGGTGTGGACGAGACCGTCCTCGTCGAGGGCCGCGGGGCGGAGCTCGACGACGGCGGCGCGGAGCTCGTCGGCGGCCTCGGCGGCGAGCGCGGCGACCTGCTGGAGCTCGTCCTTGGCGCGGCCGGGGTCGCGGTCGACGAGGGCGGCGGCGGCCTGGGCGGTCAGTCGGAGGGAGAAGAGCTTCTGGCTGACGGCGTCGTGCAGCTCATGGGCGAGGCGGGAGCGCTCCTCGGCGATGGTGAGCTCGCGGCTGCGCTCGTAGAGGCGGGCGTTGGTGAGGGCGATGGCCGCGTGCTGGGCGAGGATCGCGAGCAGTTCCTCGTCCTCGGCGGTGAAGCCGCAGCCGCCGGTCTCGCTCGGGCACCGCTTGTTGGCGAGGAAGAGGGCGGCGAGGATCTCGTCGCCGTCCCTGACGGGGAGGCCGAGGAAGTCGGACAGCTCGGGGTGGGCGTCGGGCCAGCCCTCGAAGCGGGGGTCCTCGCGGACGTCGGCGAGCCGCTCGGGCTCGGCCTTGTGGAGCATCGACGCGAGGATGCCGTGCTGCCGGGGCAGCGGGCCGATCGCCTTCCACTGTTCGTCGCTGACGCCGTCGACGACGAACTGGGCGAAGCCGCCGTGATCGTCGGGGACGCCCAGGGCCGCGTACTCGGCGTCGAGCAGCTCACGGGCGGAGGCGACGATCGTCTTGAGGACGTCGCGGACCTCCAGATGGCGGCTCATCGCCAGCAGGGCGGTGCTCACGGCGGCCAGGCCGGAGCTCGGTCGATGGCTCATGGCTTCACCGTACCGGCGGGCCGTGACCGTGCGTATCCGCCCGGAGACGGCCGTGGAGGGGCCCCGGGACCTAGGTCGTAGGGCTCGGTACCCGCTCTCGTCCGCAGGGATGAGGCGGCTCACTGTGCGCATTGCTCACGCAACGCCTGGTGAGGTTGCTACGAGCCCGATGTGAGGCCGGGCATAGGACCCAGGTCACTTACGAAGGCACCTAGTGGAGGCTCCGAGTGGGGGTCAGGGTGGGGTGAGTCAGACATAAGGGCCCCTAGGTGGCTCGTGCACGGGCCCCTGATCCACTACCCGGGATCGTACGTCACACCTTTGCCAGGGCATTTTGCTGCCGCTAAGAATTGCCGACGTCGCCGCCGAGCAGGCGTAGCGCCACTCCTGGCGGAGCGACTCCCAGCGATTCGAAGAGGTAGTCCGGAATGTCTGCGAACACCCCTAACACTCGTGGCCTCAAGAAGACCCACAAGGCCACGATCGCCGGCGTCGCCGCCCTGGGCGCCGCGGCGCTCACCCTGTCCCTCGTGCCCGGCAACGGCTCCACCGAAACGGAGCCGGTGGCTCTTTCCGGTACGCAGCAGGTGGCCTGGTCGTACAACGCGAGCAGCCCGCAGGCGAAGGCCCTGGCCGCCAGCGTCACCGAGCAGCAGACCACGATCGGTCTCAAGGCCAAGCAGGAGGCCGAGGCGAAGGCCAAGGCCGACGCGCTGGCCAAGGCGAAGGCCGCCGCCGCCGCGAAGGCGAAGGCGGACGCCAAGGCCAAGGCCGCGGCGAAGGCCAAGGCCGACGCCAAGGCGAAGGCCGCTGCCGCCGCGAAGGCCGCGGCGAAGAAGCGCGCCGCGGAGAAGGCGGCCGCGAGCCGTTCCGTGGCCCGTACCCCGGTCTTCGCGAACAACCTCGACGGCTGGATCCGCGAGGCGCTGTTCATCATGGACAAGCACAACATCCCGGGCACCTACAACGGCCTGCACAAGAACATCATGCGTGAGTCCAGCGGCAACCCGCGGGCCATCAACAACTGGGACATCAACGCCATCAACGGCGTCCCGTCCAAGGGCCTGCTCCAGGTGATCTACCCGACCTTCAAGGCCTACCACATTCCGGGCACCAAGTTCGACCAGTACGACCCGGTCGCCAACCTCGTCGCCGCCGCCAACTACGCGGCCGACCGCTACGGCTCGATCGACAACGTCAACAGCGCCTACTGATCCCGGTCAGGACGCCGTCGTACGCCGAAGGGCGGCACCCCCGTGCGGGGTGCCGCCCTTCGGCGTCCTGCCGTGCCGTGCCTACTTGCGCATGACCTCGGGCTCGTGCCGGCGCAGCAGCCGCGCCACGACCACGCAGCAGACGACGGCCATGACCAGCTGGACCCCGAGGTCCAGGCTCCACTGGCCGACCGAGTGCTCCCACAGCGGGTCGGTGTTCGTGGGGTTCTTCGGGTCCCACGGCGGCATGAGGCGGGCCAGGTCGAGGGTGGTGCCGGCGCCCGCGATGCCCCAGCGGGAGGGCATCAGCCAGGCGAACTGCTCCAGGCCGGGCGAACCGTACACCTGGAAGAGGATGCCGGTGAACACGACCTGGATGATCGCGAACATGACCAGCAGCGGCATGGTCTTCTCGGCGGTCTTCACCAGCGCGGAGATGACCAGGCCGAACATCATCGAGGTGAGGCCGAGGGCGATGACCTGGATGCAGAGCTCGACGGCCGGCGGCATGAAGAGGCCCTCCGCGGGGAGCGCCCGGGTGGAGAAGCCGATCCCGCAGATGATCACGCCCTGGAAGGCCGTGATCAGGCCGAGGACGATGACCTTGGACATCAGGTACGCGGAGCGGGACAGGCCGGTGGCGCGCTCCCGCTCGTAGATGACCCGTTCCTTGATCAGCTCTCGGACGGAGTTCGCCGCGCCGCTGAAGCACATGCCGACCGCGAGGATCAGCATGATCGTGCCGGCGTCGCCGTTGAAACGGGACGGCGGCGTGGGCGATCCCAGGCCGAAGTCGGCGGGGATGACGACGGAGACCGCGCCGAGGACGGCCGGCAGGATCACCATCAGGCCGAGGAAGCCCTTGTCGGAGGCGATCACCGAGACGTAGCGGCGCATCAGGGTCCACAGCTGGGAGCCCCAGCCCTGAGGCTTGGGCGGCCTGGCGGCGGACTGCTGCGGCATCTGGACGGGCTGGGCGGCGACGGCGTCGATGTCCGCGGCGTAGAGCTGGTAGTGCTGCGAGCCCTTCCAGCGGCCCGCCCAGTCGTAGTCGCGGTAGTTCTCGAAGGCGGAGAAGACGTCGGCCCAGGTGGAGTAGCCGAAGAAGTTCAGCGCCTCGTCCGGCGGGCCGAAGTACGCCACGGAGCCGCCGGGCGCCATGACCAAGAGCTTGTCGCACAGGCCCAGCTCGGCCACCGAGTGGGTGACGACGAGGACCGTGCGGCCGTCGTCCGCGAGGCCCCGGAGCAGCTGCATGACGTCGCGGTCCATGCCCGGGTCGAGGCCGGAGGTCGGCTCGTCCAGGAAGATCAGCGAGGGCTTGGTGAGGAGCTCCAGGGCGACCGAGACGCGCTTGCGCTGACCACCCGAGAGGGAGGTGACCTTCTTCTCCTTGTGGATGTCGAGCTTGAGCTCGCGCAGCACCTCGTCGATCCGGGCCTCGCGCTCGGCGGCGGCGGTGTCGCCGGGGAAGCGGAGCTTGGCGGCGTAGCGCAGCGCCTTCTGGACGGTCAGCTCCTTGTGCAGGATGTCGTCCTGCGGGACCAGACCGATGCGCTGGCGCAGCTCGGCGAACTGCTTGTAGAGGCTCCGGTTGTCGTAGAGGACATCGCCCTCGTTGGCGGGGCGGTAACCGGTCAGCGCCTTGAGCAGGGTCGACTTTCCGGAGCCCGACGGGCCGATGACACCGATCAGCGACTTCTCCGGGACGCCGAAGGAGACGTCCTTGAGGATCTGCTTGCCGCCGTCGACCGTGACCGTGAGGTGGCGGGCCGAGAACGAGACCGAACCGGTGTCGACGAACTCCTCGAGCTGGCCGCCGACCAGCCGGAAGGTCGAGTGGCCGACGCCGACGATGTCCTGCGGGCCGAGGAGGGCCGTGCCGCCCTTGGTGATCGGCTGACCGTTGACGTACGTGCCGTTGTGGGAGCCGAGGTCACGGATCTCGAAGCGGCCGTCGGGCGTCGCGTGGAACTCGGCGTGGTGCCGCGAGACCTGGAGGTCGGAGACGACCAGCTCGTTCTCGAGGGCACGGCCGATGCGCATGACGTGGCCGAGGGCCAGCTGGTGGAACGTGGTGGGGCTGCGGTCGGCGTAGGCCGACGACGCCCCCGCGGCGGCGCCGTGCTGGCCGGGTCCCTGCTGCCCGTGTCCCTGGTGCGGGACCTGCTGCTGCGGCACGTGCGGCGGCGGGGACTGCTGCCAGCCCTGCTGCTGCGGCGCCTGGTGCTGCGGCGGAGCCTGGTGCGTCAGCCATTCGGCCTGCTCCGCGGCCTGGTGCGCCGGGACCGGCTGGGCCGCCTGGGCCTGCGGCTGACGGGCCTGCTGCGCGCCCTGGGTTCCGGCGAGATTCAGCCGGGGGCCGTCGGTCGCGTTGCCGAGGTGGACGGCCGAGCCGGGGCCGATCTCCACCTGGTGGATCCGCTGGCCGTGCAGGAACGTGCCGTTGGTGGAGCCGTGGTCCTCGATGACCCAACTGCGGCCGCTCCAGCTGATGGTGGCGTGGCGCCACGAGACCCTGGCGTCGTCGATCACCAGGTCACCCTGCGGATCGCGGCCAAGGGTGTACGACCTGGACGGGTCGAGCGTCCAGGTCCTTCCGTTCAATTCCAGTACGAGTTCTGGCACTCCATGCCCCACTACTTGTCCCCCGATGTACCCCCGTCGCAGGGAGTCTAGGGATGGCGAACATCGGGGGGAACTATTTCAGGCCCGGTCCCCTCTCCGAAAGTCGGGCACGGTGAAGACCCCGGGGAGGGGCCCGACGGGTGGGTCGACGGGGGGCGACGGGTGGGCCGACGGGTGGCCGGTGAGTGACCCGGCGGGTGGGCCGGCGGCCACTCGGGTGTCCGCTACGCGGGACGGGGGGTCGGGCCGCGCGCGGTGCCCGATACGGTGGAAGCACCATGAGCGCATCGCAGACCTCAGACGTTCCCACCCTTCTCGTCAAGATCTTCGGGAAGGACCGTCCCGGGATCACCGCGGGACTCTTCGACACCCTCGCCGCCTACTCCGTCGACGTCGTGGACATCGAGCAGGTCGTCTCCCGCGGCCGCCTCGTCCTGTGCGCGCTCGTCACCGAGCCGACCGTCGCGTCGCAGGGCGAGCTCCGGGCCACCGTGCACAGCTGGGCCGAGTCCCAGAAGCTCCAGGCCGAGATCCTCTCCGGTACGGGTGACAACCGGCCGCGCGGCAGTGGGCGCTCCCATGTGACCGTGCTCGGGCACCCGCTGACCGCGGAGCAGACGGCGGCCATAGCGGCCAGGATCGCGGAGACCGGCGGCAACATCGACCGCATCTTCCGGCTGGCGAAGTATCCGGTCACGGCCGTCGAGTTCGCCGTGTCCGGCTGCGAGACCGAGCCGCTGCGGACCGCGCTGGCCCCCGAGGCGCACACCATCGGCGTCGACGTGGCCGTGGTCTCGGCCGGACTCCACCGGCGCGCCCAGCGGCTCGTCGTCATGGACGTCGACTCGACGCTGATCCAGGACGAGGTGATCGAGCTCTTCGCGGCGCACGCGGGCTGCGAGGACAAGGTCGCCGAGGTGACGGCGGCCGCGATGCGCGGAGAGCTGGACTTCGAGCAGTCGCTGCACGCGCGGGTGGAGCTGCTCGCCGGGCTCGACGCCTCGGTGGTCGACAAGGTCCGCGCCGAGGTGCGGTTGACGCCCGGGGCCCGGACCCTGATCCGTACGCTCAAGCGGCTCGGCTACCAGGTGGGAGTCGTCTCCGGCGGCTTCACGCAGGTCACCGACGATCTGAAGGAGCGGCTCGGACTGGACTTCGCCTCCGCCAACACGCTGGAGATCGTCGACGGCAAGCTCACCGGGCGGGTGACCGGCGAGATCGTGGACCGGGCGGGCAAGGCGCGGCTGCTGCGCCGGTTCGCGGCGGAGGCCGGGGTGCCGCTGGCGCAGACCGTGGCGATCGGCGACGGGGCGAACGACCTGGACATGCTGAACGCGGCCGGGCTCGGCGTCGCGTTCAACGCGAAGCCGGTGGTGCGCCGGGCCGCCGACACCGCGGTGAACGTGCCGTTCCTGGACACCGTGCTGTATCTGCTGGGCATCACCCGCGAAGAGGTGGAGGCGGCGGACGGCCCCGAGGACCAGCTGCACTGAGCGGGGGCGGCGCGCGTACACCGAAGGGGCCCGGTCGTCGGATGACGGCCGGGCCCCTTCGGCGTACGGGTCGGGCGCACGCGGCAGGCGTACGGGTCGGCGCACGCACCGGGCGCGCGGGTCAGGCGTGCGGGGTCCAGAAGTCGACGAGCTTGGCGGCGCCGTGCTCCAGGGACTTCCAGTCGCCGCTGAAGGTGAGCACGGCGAAGGCGGAGGTCGGGAAGCCGCTGCGGTTCATCCGGGGCAGGACGTCACCCTCGGACTCGCCGGCCAGGGCGTCGGCGAGCGCGTGCATGCCGGGGTTGTGGCCGATGACCAGGAGGTCGCCGACCTCGTCCGGGGTCTCGCTGAGCAGGGCGATGAGCTCGCCGAGCGAGGCCTCGTACAGCCGCTCCTCGTACACGGTCCTGGGGCGCTCCGGCAGTTCGTGTACGGCCAGCTTCCAGGTCTCGCGCGTTCTGACGGCGGTCGAGCAGAGGGCCAGATCGAAGCCGATGCCCGTCTCGGCGAGCCTTCGGCCCGCCACCGGGGCGTCCGCGCGGCCTCGGTCGGCGAGGGGGCGCTCGTGGTCGGACTCCTGGTTCCAGTCCGCCTTCGCGTGTCGGAGCAGCACGATCCTGCGGGATGTATCGACGCTCATGCTCCTCAGCTTCGCATGAAACGGCTCGCGTCGACTCAGGGTGAGAGCGTTTGCTGGATCTGCTCCAGGACCCGGCCGACCCCCGGGTCACCCGCGGTGGCGTGAGCCCCGCCGGGACCGGCCATCAGGAGCAGCAGAGCGGTGAAGGCGGCCACGGGGAGGACGAGCGCCCACCAGGGCAGGCGGGTGTCGGCGACGCCGGTCGGCAGGGGCCGGGTGCTGGTGTGCGATCGGGCCGACATGGCCGCCTCCGAGGGATGGGGAACCGTTTTCCGCGTGGTCTCCAACCTACGGAGCGGGTCGCCTCCGGCCCATCAGGTGATCCACCCAGTTCACCCTGACACTCACCCCCTAGGGGATGCGGGGGTTGTCCCCACCCCCGGCGCCCACGGGACTCACCGGGCTCCTGGGGCCCACGGGGCCCACGGGGCCGACGGGCTCACGGGCTCACCAGGTTCCTGGGGCTCACGGGGAGGCGAACGTGGCGATGACGGCGATGACCACCGAGATGCCGAGCATCGCGCCGAGCACGAGGAGCAGCTTCTTCTGGCCGTTGGGGGGATTGGGTTCGAGGACTGGCATGGCGACAGTCTCGCATCTCAGCATTCGTCCTCGACCGTCCGGTCCCTGCCCGCCAGGGTTCCGACGATCATCTGCGGCACCATGAGCCCGCCCATGAGCGCGATCGGCAGCCCCCAGCCGCCGCTGTGCTGGTAGAGCACACCGACGAGGAGCGGCCCGGGGATGGAGATGAGGTAGCCGACGCTCTGCGCGAAGGCGGAGAGCCGCACGACTCCCGCGCCGGTGCGCGAACGCATGCCGATCATGGTGAGGGCGAGCGGGAAGGCGCAGTTGGAGACGCCGAGGAGCAGCGCCCAGGCCCATGCTCCGGCGGCCGGGGCGAGGAAGAGGCCGGTGTACCCGCCGAGGCCGCAGAGACCGAGGGCGACGACGATCGGGCCCTGGTTCCTCATCCGGGTGGCGAGCCGGGGGATGACGAAGGCGAGGGGGACGCCCATGACCATGGTGACGGCGAGGAGCACGCCCGCGGTGGAGGCGGGGACGCCCGCGTCGCGGAAGATCTGCGGCATCCAGCCCATGGTGATGTAGGCGCCGGTGGCCTGGAGTCCGAAGAAGCAGCCGAGGGCCCAGGCGGTACGGCTCCGGGTGACGCGCGGCGGGGCGGCGGCCTCGGCCGGGGCCGCGGAGCCGGTGCCCGTGGCGGGCGCACGCGTGGCGGCGCCCGGGGCCGCGGAGCCGGTGCCCGTGGCGGGCGCACGCGTGGCGGCGCTCGGCGCGGTGGCAGGCGCGCTCGTGCCGGGCGCGCTCGGGTTCGTGGCCGCGCGCTCCCCCGGGCGACCCGCGTCGGAGCGGTCGCGCAGGAGGGGGATCCAGGGCAGGACGGCGAGGGCGGCGACGGCCGCCCAGACGCCGAGTCCGATGCGCCAGTCCCCGCCGAGGGCCTCGGTCATCGGCACGGTCGCGGCGGCGGCCACGGAGGTGCCGAGGGCGAGCGCCATGGAGTAGAGGCCGGTCATGCTGCCGACGCGGTCGGGGAAGTACCGCTTGACGATGACGGGCATCAGGACGTTGCTGACGGCGATGCCCATGAGGGCGAGGGCGCTGGCGGCGAGGAAGCCCGCGGTGCCGCTCGCGAAGGGCCGGAGGAGGAGGCCAGAGAAGATCGCGGCCATGCCGGCGCAGACGACGGCGACGGGGCCAAAGCGGCGGGCGAGGCGCGGGGCCGTGATGCCGAAGACCGCGAAGCAGAGCGGGGGCACCGAGGTGAGGACGCCGGCGACGCTGCCGCTCATGTGGAGGCCCTCGCTGACCTCTTCGAGGAGGGCGCCGAGGCTGGTGATGGCGGGGCGCAGGTTCAGCGCGGCGAGGACGAGTCCGACGGTGACGAGGCCGAGGGTCCAGCGGTGTGCCCGCGCCGGTACGGGAGAATCGCCGGCTGTGGCGGTGGCTCCGGAAGGCGTCGCGGTGGCGGTCGTTCCGGAAGGTGTCGCGGTGGCCGCGGCCGGTCGTACGGCGGGGTCGAGGGTCTTGGACTCGTCAGGCATGGGGCCATCATAGAATCATGGGATGATTGGTTGTCCAATCTCGAACGAATGGAAGGTGTTCCATGGCCCTCGGTCATCCGCGGCGCGCAGGCCTCTCCGATCAGGTGATCGCCGAGCTGCGGAACCAGATCACCTCGGGCGAGTGGCCGGTCGGGTCCCGCATCCCGACGGAACCCGAGCTGGTCGAGCAGCTGGGCGTGGCCCGCAACACCGTGCGCGAGGCGGTGCGGGCGCTCGCCCACAACGGGCTGCTCGACATCCGCCAGGGCTCCGGCACGTACGTCATCGCCACCAGTGAACTGGCCGGCGTCATGCACCGGCGCTTCGCCGGCTCCGACCCCCGGCACGTCGCCGAACTGCGCTCGACCCTGGAGTCGTCGGCGGCGCGGCTCGCGGCGGAGCGGCGCACCGAGCGGGATCTGAAGCAGCTCGACGCCCTGCTCGTACGGCGGGAGGAGGCGTGGGAGTCCGGCGACGCGGAGCGGTTCGTGACCGTCGACGCGGCCTTCCACCACGCGGTCGTCGCCGCCTCGGGCAACGAGGTGCTCACGGAGCTCTACGCGGACCTGGGCGACGTGCTGCGGGAGTGGCTGCGCGACGACGTGGGGCAGGTGCTGCGGCCCGAGAACCACATGGACCACGCGCGCCTGGTGGAGGCGATCCGGGACGGCGACGCGGAGCGGGCCGGTACCGAGGCGGCCGGCTATCCCTTCATGTGCCTGCGGAGCCCGGGGCCGGAGCCGGCCGCGGAGCCCGTCGCCGAGCCGGTCACGGGGCCGGTCGCAGAGCCTGGTCCGCCGGCCGGTCCGCCGGCTGGTGCGTGACCCAGGCGGAGCGGACCTCTTTCCAGCAGCGGCCGGTGACCTGGGCGTGGGCGGCCGGGCCGACGTCCACGGGGGCGCTGTCGCTGTCGACGTCCCACCAGCGCTCGCACTCGACGTGGAGGCGGACCCGGTCGGTCTCCGGGTACGGGTTGCGGCAGTGGGCCGTGACGTGGGAGCCCTGGACGACGGTGTGGCAGGAGGCGCCGAAGTTCTCCGGCTCCTCGGCCGCGGGGGCGGTGACGGGAGGCTCGTCGACCGGGGCGGGGGCGGCCCGTACCTCGGCGGCCACGGCTATCCCGGTCAGCAGGACGGCGACGGAGGCGAAGGCTCCGAGCCCGTTGCGTATGGCGTGCATACCCGTACCTCCTCCCCGTCCGTCAAAGGAACCGCAGTAGCAGGAACTTCACGCTCTGCCCCAGTCTGGGGTGATTCGCGCTACTTTTCGAGTCGGGCAGCAGTTGCGGAAACGCGAGGGCCGTGGGCCGCCCCCGGGGGGGGCGGGCCCACGGCCCTCTTCGGCTGCGCGGTGTCGTCAGGCGCCGATCGCGTGCAGACCGCCGTCGACGTGGATGATCTCGCCCGTGGTCTTCGGGAACCAGTCGGAGAGCAGCGCGACGATGCCGCGGCCCGCCGGCTCGGGGTCGGAGAGGGTCCACTCCAGCGGGGAGCGGCTGTCCCAGACCGAGGCCAGCTCGCTGAAGCCCGGGATGGACTTGGCGGCCATCGAGCCGAGCGGCCCGGCCGAGATCAGGTTGCAGCGGATGTTCTGCTTGCCCAGGTCACGCGCCATGTAGCGGCTGGTGGCCTCCAGGGCGGCCTTGGTCGGGCCCATCCAGTCGTACTGCGGCCAGGCGTACTGCGCGTCGAAGGTGAGGCCGACGACGGAGCCGCCCTCGGTCATCAGCGGCAGCACCGCCATGGTCAGCGACTTCAGGGAGAAGGCGGAGACGTGCATGGCGGTGGCCACGGACTCGAACGGCGTGTTGAGGAAGTTGCCGCCGAGCGCGTCCTGCGGGGCGAAGCCGATCGAGTGCACGACGCCGTCGAGACGGTCACCGAGGTGCTCGCGGACCTGGCCCTCGAGACGCGCCAGGTGCTCGTCGTTGGAGACGTCCAGTTCGAGGACCTTGACGTCCTCGGGCCGGGGGAGCTTCCTGGCGATGCGCTCGGTCAGCGTGGGCCGCGGCCAGGCGGTGAGGATGATCTCCGCACCCTGCTCCTG
Organism: Streptomyces sp. CB02261; assembly: GCF_001905665.1. Taxonomy (GTDB): domain Bacteria; phylum Actinomycetota; class Actinomycetes; order Streptomycetales; family Streptomycetaceae; genus Streptomyces. The sequence goes on from NZ_LIVX01000001.1 coordinate 19,694, forward strand.
GGCCAGCTTCGCGGCGTGGAAGGCGATGGAGGACTCCATCAGCACACCCGTGATGAGGATGCGCTTGCCCTCGAGAATTCCGCTCATGGTGATCAGTGACCCATGCCCAATCCGCCGTCAACCGGGATGACGGCTCCAGTGATGTACGAGGCGTCGTCCGAGGCGAGGAACTTCACCGTGGCGGCGATCTCCTCGGGCTGCGCGTAGCGGCCCAGCGGCACCTGGGACACGATGCCCGCGCGCTGCTCGTCGGTGAGCACCGCGGTCATGTCGGTGTCGACGAAGCCGGGGGCGACGACGTTGAAGGTGATGTTGCGGGAGCCCAGCTCACGCGCGAGAGAACGGGCGAAGCCGACGAGGCCGGCCTTGGAGGCGGCGTAGTTGGCCTGACCCGCGGAGCCCAGCAGACCGACGACCGAGGAGATCAGGACGACACGGCCCTTCTTGGCCCGCAGCATCGCCCGGTTGGCACGCTTGACGACCCGGAAGGTGCCGGTGAGGTTGGTGTCGACGACGGACGTGAAGTCGTCCTCGGACATGCGCAGGAGAAGCTGGTCCTTCGTCACGCCGGCGTTGGCCACGAGGACCTCCACCGGACCGTTCTTCTCCTCGATCTCCTTGTACGCCTGCTCGACCTGCTCGCCGTCGGTGATGTCGCACCTGACGGCCAGGAAGCCCTCGGGCGGCTCGCCGGAGCGGTACGTGATCGCGACCTTGTCGCCGGCCTCGGCGAACGCGCGGGCGATGGCGAGGCCGATGCCCCGGTTTCCTCCGGTGACGAGAACCGAGCGGCTCAACGGATCACCCTTTCGATAGCGGTCTGGTAGCCGAAAACCTATCGGTATCGCCCCCGACATGAGGAATCGACCTCCGACAGTGGCGTCGGGGCGTCACTGTCGGGTCTCTACAGCTCGGAGGCGGTACGAGGCGGCCGCCCGCCGCCCCCGACGGAGCCGTACGCCGCCCCTGACGTGGGCCTCCGTGTCCCTACGGGGCCCGGAGGTCCGCCCGGGAGAGTTCGGCGCACAGCTCGTCGAGTGTCCGGTCGTACAGCACGGACCGGTGCGCGAGCACGTTCCTCGCGGTGACGAGGAGCCGCAGCAGCCGCGCGTCGTCCGGGGGCAGCGCGAGCGCTCCGCCGACGTGGGCCCGGAGCAGTTCGCCCACCTGCAGTTCCAGGAAGGCCCGCTCCGGGGTGGCGCCCAGGTGGGCGGGGGGCCGGTCGGCGTGGTCGGCGACGAGGGCGGCGACCGGCCGGTTGAGGTGGCCGAGCGCCCGTGCGGCGAGACGCTGCCGGGCCTCCTCGATCCAGGGCGCCAGGACCCGCTGCTGCGCCTGCGAGACCAGGGCGGTGAGCCGGGCCCGAGCGTCGGCGTCGCCCGGTCCGGCCGTCGGCGCCGCCGGGTGCCAGACGGCCACATGGGCGCGGAGCCGGCCCTCCCAGGAGACGACGGCGCCCGCGGCCCACGCCTGGCGCAGTTCCGCGCCCGGTCGCAGCAGGGCTCCGATCCTCCGCAGCGGCGGGCAGTCGGCCGGGGCGGGGACGGGCGTCCGGGCGAGGCAGCGCCCGAGTGCGGCGCCGAGGGCGTGCTGCGAGCCGTCCCATTCCAGGGCGAGCGACCGGGCGAGCTCCAGGTCGGGGCCGCAGATCTCGACCACGGTCTCGGTCCGCAGCGCGCGGTGGATCCGCTCCCGCAGCGGGTCGCGGTCGCGCCCGGAGGTGTCGGGCCCGTGGTCGAGGATCGGCGCGATCGCGGTGGCCGTGTCGAGCCGGCCGAGGGCGCCCCACCACCAGTGCACGGCCGTGTCGCCGACGCCCTTCCTGAGTTCGTCGGGGAGCGAGTCCGGCAGGTCGCGGAGGCGGGCGACGACCAGGAGGCGGGGGCGTTCGCCCGGCGGGAGGCCGGCCGCCCGGACGGCGGCGGCGAGGAGGCGGAAAAGACGCTCGACGCCGGCACCGCGCGGACCTCCTGGCGTGCCCGAGTCGGTGCCGCCTCCCGCACGCGCGCCCGTCCCCGCGCCCGTGCTCGTGCTCGTACCGGCACCCGTGCTCGTACCGGCACCCGTCCCCGCGCCCGTACCCGTCCCCGTACCGCCGTCGTTCTCCGCCCACGCGCGGATGCCGACGACCGGGCGGCGGTCACGGCCGGGTGCGACCAGGGCGGCGACGGCCTCGTCCGCGCCGACCGAGAGCTCCTTGCCGAGGCGGGCGAGGAGTCCGTGCGGGTCGTGCCGGGGGCCGGCCTGCTCCTTCCGGGGTGCCGGTACGCGGGGCGGGCGGGCCTCCAGGGACCAGCCGAGGTCGAGATCGAAGCCGTCGTCGGGCAGGTCGAGATAGGGCAGTTCGTCCGGGTCCGCCCACCACTCCCCCTCCGCCGCCGTCTCCTCCGCGACCGGGGCGGGGCCCCACCCGGGCTCCGGCTCGGGCTCCGCCTCGCGCGCGCGTGCGGACGCCGGGGCCGGCACGTCGACGCGGACCGGACTGCCGAACAGCGCCCCGCGGTACAGCTCGTCCGCGAGCCCCGACTCCACCATGGCGTCGGTGACCAGCCAGAGGCAGTTGAGCCCGGCCGCGAGGTCGGCGGCGACCCCGCGCAACTGCGCCCGCACGCCGGGCAGGTCGCCGGGGTTCACGGCGCGCCCGGCCGTACGGGCCTCCGCCTCCGTCACCTCACTTCTCCCCGGCGGCCGCCCGGGACCGCACCGCTCGGTACGTCACCGGTTCCACCGCGAAGCCCTCGGGCGTCTCGTCGAGGACGCCGAACTGGCCCAGGTGCTGCAGCCAGGCGTCGGTGTCGGCGTCGGAGAGCTCGACCGCAGCCGCCACGTCGTCGCGCGGCACTCCCTGGCCCTCCTCCACATAGCCCGTCCAGGCCGTCAGGAGGTCCAGGTCCCGTGCGTCGAGCCCGGACAGGCGCAGATGCTCCTCGATGTTGCGGGGGCCGGCGATGAGGGCGCGTATCCGCTCGACGGCGTTGTCGAGGGTCGCCCCGTGCACGGACACGTCCGTCACGGCGGCCTCCATCCAGCGGGGCCAGCCACCGGTCGCGGCGACGAGCCGGTCCCGGTCCTCGCGGGAGACGAAGGGGCATTCCGACCAGGCGCGCAGGGCGTCGGCCGTCCACCGCTCGGGGCGGAGCCACCGCACGGCCAGCTCCTCGTGCCCGTCGTCGGCGGCGAGTTCGGCGAGGCCGGCCGCGTCGGCGAGGACCACGACGGACCGGTTCTCGTTGCCGCCGCTGCGCCGCTCGGTCTGCCGGACGAGGCGGTCGGCGGCGGGACCGGCGTGGACGAGGAGGGAGCGGACCGTCTCGCGCAGCTCGGCGGTGGCGGCGCCGCGCAGGTCCGCGACGATCACATGGGCCTTGCGGCGGCGGCTCTTGAGGAGGGCGGCGAGGTCCTCCCCGTGGGTGTACGGGACGACGTCGACGCCCCGGTTCACGGCGAAGGCGGTGACCGCCTGACGGACGAGCTCGGGCCGGTGCAGCGCGGTGGTGCCGATGAGGCTGACGCCGGACTGCGCGGTCTCGTGGAGTTGTTCCTCGGTGAGCGGGCTGTAGGTCTGCACGTGCCGGGCGTCGCGGCCGAGGATGCGCCGGGCGGCGTGCGGGTTGTAGTCGTAGGGCAGGCCGAACTCGGTCTCGCGGAGTTCGAGTTCGAGTTCCTCACGGGTGCCGAGCATGTTGACGACGTTGGGGCTGCGGACGGCGAAGCGGGAACGGTCGCCGAGCTGGATGAGGAGGCCGAGGCCGACCATCTCGGTGAGGAAGATCTGCGCCTGCTTGGCGCTGAGCATCTCGAAGCCCTCCGGCCACGCCTCCCGGGCCTCCTGGAGCAGTTCGCTCGCGGAGTAGTCGCCGCGGTAGCTGTCCTTGAGGCTGCGCAGGGCGATGACGAGGGCGAGGACCCGGTAGCGGTCCTCCAGGTTGATGGTGAAGCGGAGCCGCTCGGCGATCTGGCGGCGTACGGTCTCCGACGCGGCGACCTTCTGGACGTCGTCCTCGGTGATCCGGACCGGGCTCCCGGACCAGGTGTACGGGCGGTCGTGGAGCACCCGGACGAGTTCGCGGCAGAAGATCTGCACCAGGTTGGCCTGGTAGTTGGTGATGGCGAGGATCCGCCAGACCAGCTCGGGCCGTTCGAAGAAGTAGCCGAGAGCGGCCATCGGCTCGGTGACGAGCCGGACGGCGGCCTGGGTGCCGAGCGGGCCGACGAGGACGTCGGGGCCGCCGTGCACGGTGGAGACGTTGGAGAGGTGGCCGAAGCGCTGGACCTGGTGGAGACCCGCGAAGACGATCTTGAAGCGTCGTTCGGTCTGCTCCATCAGGCGCTGGAAGTGCATGACGTTGGGGAACGTCGACTCGCTGCCGACGCGGTAGGCGCGCCGCGAGTCGGTGTTGAGGAAGGCGTCCGCCTCGTCCGCGAGGACCAGGATCCGCCGCGTGTCGTCCTCGTCGAGCCATGCCTGGATGTTGCGGACGACGACATCGGGGTTGGCCTGTTCCGACATCTTGTTGTTGAAGACGCCCTTGCGTTTGAGGTCCTCGACCAGTCGGCTCCAGATCCGGTCGGGCGCCTCCGCGTGACCGATCTCCGCCTTCAGCAGGTCGAGGTAGACGGCGACGTGGGCGTCGGCCCGGCTGGGGAAGATCTCCGCGACCCGGCGCAGCAGCGCGGACTTGCCGAGCTGGCGGCCCCCGTAGAGGAACATGCCGCCCTCGCGGCCCATGACCTCCCGCATCTCCTCGTCGCGGCCGTAGAACACCTCGGGCGGGACGAGGCCGGCGACGAACGGGGTGTAGGGGTTGTATGCGGCCCAGGGCAGGGTCACGCGCTGGAGCGAGCGGAAGGAGCCGGGGGCGCGGGCGGCCATCCAGCCCATCACCGCGGAGTCGACCACCAGCGCCTGCTGGGCGAAGGAGCGGGCGGACTCGGCGAGGCCGCGCCGCCCCTCCAGGCCGAGCGGGTGGAGGTAGAGCACGATGTTGGCACCGACGTCGGCGTCCTCCAGGTGGGCGAGCGGTCCGTCGGCGGGCTGCTCCTCCCAGATGAGCAGGACGGTGTACGAGGAGGCCCGGGAGCCGAGCGCGGCGACGTACCCGGCGCGTTCGGCGACCCGGGCGCGCACCTTGAAGCGGCGCATGCCCTGGCCGAGGGCGGCCCGCTCGGCGGACACCTGGCCCGGGGAGACGTCGAGGCCGAGGACCCGCAGCAGCTGGGAGAGGTGCTGCGGGAGTTCGCCGCGCCGGCCCTGCGGGCTGCAGAGGGCCGCCCAGGACTCCAGGCCGTTGCCCGCCGCGGGGGTGAGGGAGGCGTCCGGGTCGCTGTAGTGGTTCGCCCACCAGTCGGCGTCGACGCCCTCGCCGCCGGCCTTCGGCGCGTCGGGCGCGGTGACGCCGCCGAGGAACGCGGCCAGTTCGGAGCCGTCGTCGGCGGGCCGCGCCGGCAGCGGCTTGTGGCTCGTCGCCAGGGCGAGGAACTCCTGTGCCGTGACCGTGTCCCCCTCGTCGATGAGGCGGGCGATCCGGTCGTGGTCCTCGGCGGACAGCGGCCGGTCCGGGCGGGAGCGCAGCAGGGCGAGGTTCTCGCGGAGCTGCCGGGTGTAGTCCTCGACGAGGGTGACGAGCTCCGCCTCAAGGGTGCGCAGCGAGTCCACGGCGAACCGGTAGCGGCCCGAGTCCTCGCCGTCGACGAACTCCTGGAGGCGGCCCACGAACTCCCGTTCCTCGTTCTCGGCCAGCTGGTTGAGCGTCCGCATCTGGGCGAGCAGCCCGGCCGCCGCGCGGTGGCGTTCGGCGACCTCGCGCCGCCAGTCCTCCTGGCTCTGGGCGAGCCGCCGGGCCGCCGACTCCGTCCACTCGGGGTCGGTGCAGCCGTACTTCTCGGGCTCGCTCTCGACGGCGGCTATCAGCGCCCTCGCGAGGTGCAGGTCGCCGTCGCCGAGGTAGCGCACGAGGGCGTACTCGGCGTCGGGGGGCGTCAGCAGGGCGGCGATCCGGCGGGCCGCCCTGGGGTCGGTCAGGTCGGCGTCGCCGAGGGCGTCCCGGGGCAGGTCGGGCAGCCGGAGGAGGGAGTCGGCGGGCGGGACGGGGCCGCCGTTCTCACGGAGCTGGTCGGCCACCGCGTCCTCGGACCGTACGTGCTCGCCGGTGAGCCAGGCGCGCAGCAGCGCCAGCGCCGCGCCTCCGGTGCCGGCCGGGGCGGGCTCGTCGGCGACGTCCCGGAGGACGGAGGCCAGTTCGGGGATGCCGCGGTCGCTCACGCCCTGGTGCGGCCGGGCGGCGGCGTGGGCGGCCTCGGCGCGCATGAGGAGCTCGCCGACGGAGCGGCAGGCGGTGTGCAGCTGCCGGAGGGCGCCGGCGGTGATCGGCTCCTTGGCCTGCTTGGACGTACGGAACAGGGCGTCGGTGTCCTCGATGAGCCGGTCGATGTCCTCCGCCCGCCACAGCTCCTCCCCCAGGGCGCGGAAGCCGGGCGTGCCGGTGTACTGCGCGGGGCTCTGGCCGGACCACTCGATGACCTCGTTCAGCGCGTGCCGCACCGGGCCCGACGGGCCGACGAGGTACTGGAGCACCTGGGACGCCCGCTGGTACTTCATCTTGCGGCGCGGCAGGTCGTCGAGCAGCTGCCGGGCGGTGAGCCCGATCTCCTCGCGGGTGGCGGCCTCCTGGCCCTCGGCGCTGCCCTGGAGCATGCCGGGCTCGAACGCGCGCCCGTCCCTGACGGCGGCGACGAGCAGGGTGAGCAGTTGCTGCCAGGGCGCGGTGAGTCCGGACGGCATGACGAAGCCGCTGACCAGGCCGTGCGGCCACCGTGCGGTGAGTCCGGTGCGGAGGGCGGCCGCGAGGGCCACGAGATGGGCCTCGCGGTCCTGCGCGGCGAGCGCGGGGTCGAGCTCGTGCGCCATCTGGACGGGGGTGGCCTCGCTGTCCGAGACACAGCTGAACGCGGCGGCGGCGAAGGCGAGGGTCCGTGCCCGGACGTCGCCCTCGCGGGAGGCCACGGTCATCCAGTACGCCTCGGCGATCCGGCCGTCCCGCAGCAGGGTGCCGACGGGCGGCTCGCAGCCGGTCTCCCAGGGCGCGTACGGGTCCCAGTCGGGCGCGTCGAGCCCGGCCGGCCAGGGCTCGTCCTCGACGGGGCGGGGCACGGGGGCGGGGGCTTGCGCGGGTACGGGGGCGGGGGCCGGGACCTGAGGCGGTACGGGGGCGGGGGGCGGGGCCTGCGCGAGTTCGGGCGCGGGGGCCGGGGCCGGGGCCGGGGCGTGGTCGGGCGCGGGGGCCGGGGCCGGTACCGGAGGCGGGGCCTGTCCGGCGGCGGGCGCGGGGGCCGGTACGAGGGTCGAGGCGTGGTCGGGCGCGGGGGCCGGGGCCGGGGCCGGGGCGTGGTCGGGCGCGGGGGCCGGGGCCGGTACCGGAGGCGGGGCCTGTCCGGCGGCGGGCGCGGGGGCCGGGTCGGGGTCGGGTGCCGGGCCGGGGGCCGGGGCCGTGGTGGGCGCCGTCGTCGGGGCGGGCAGGAGGGCCGGGGGCGGCGGTTCCACCGCGCGGCGGACGGCCTCGATGGCGGAGGCGCCCACCCGGACCCGGCCCGTCATCGCCGTGGCGTCTCCGGTGCCGTGCTCGGTCCGCCCCGACGGGAGTTCCTGCACGAGGTCCGGGGCCGGGGTCGGGGGCAGGGGCAGGCCCTGGTCGTGGCTCACCGGCTCCGCCGGGCTGACGGACCCGGGCTCCGGCGCCGGCGCGGCGGCCTCCTCCCGTACAGGAACGCCCAGTTCGCGCAGTTGCGCCTCGGTCCGTTCGAGGTGACGGCGGAGGTCGGCCGCCTCCTCCTCGTCGTCGGCCCACTCCAGGAGTTCGGCGTACCGGCCCGCCTTGCGGCGCAGGGCGTCGGCCTGCTCCGCCCGCGCCTCCCGCAGCCGGGTCAGCTCGGCGCCCGCCTCGGCGTATCCGAGGCCCGGCCCCCAGGTGACCCCTTCGGAGGCGAGCGCGGCGGCGAGACGCTCGCGCTCCCGCGTCCAGTGGGCGAGCCCGTCGCCGGGGGCGTCCTCGGGGAAGAGCCCCGCTTCGACGGCGTCCGCCGCACCGCGCAGGACGACGGCCAGCCGTGCGCCGGACCGCTTCAGGAGGTCGAGCGACGCGGGGAGGTCGGCCAGGGGCGGGGGTCCGGACACGGGAGCGGCATCCTCACACTCGGGGTTCGTCGTCGGAGGGCCAGTGACGGAACCGGGCGACGGACCGGAACCTCCCTCGGCACCGGCACCGGCCTCAGAACCGGCTCCGGCACCAGCCTCGGCCTCGCACGAGCCGTCGTCGTCCGACGCGGCCTCCAGACGCGGGCCTATCTCGTGTGCGTCCGGCGGCGGGCTGCTGTCCGCGGCCGTCTGTAACGCGGCCTCGTGCCGCGTCGCCAGCGGCCCCACCGGGAGCCGGCTCGTCCCCGGCAGGAGCATCCCGTAGAGGGCGCACCGGGCGAGCGGCGGGTCGAGCACGCTGAGCATGGCGTGGAGTTCGTCGAAGGTGGGGTCCGTCAGGGCGCGGTGCGAGAACCCGTACTCCGCGTGGAGCGCCTTCACCGCCCAGACGAGCCCGCAGGCGGCGATGCTCGTCAACTGCCCCTGCTGCGCCTTGGCGAGCCGGACCCGGGCCGCGTGCAGTTCCCGCCGGGAGGGTGGGGACGGCGGCCGGTCCGACGCATGGGCGTGCTTGTCGCCCCGTAAGCAGTGATGCCAGGTCAGCAGGGATCTGAGTGCGTCCTCGTCCAGCGACGACAGCCAGGACCTGACTCCGTTCACCCACCCGTGCATGACGTCGATCATCTCATCCCATCGACGCGGGTGCTATGCCCGTGCTCTATTCCGGCCCCTCAACGGGCCCCCACGGAAGGCGGGTTGGCGCGGGTCACGCCGCGGGCGCACCTCAATGCGCCGACTCCCCGGCCCGTCCCGTGATTGACTTCCGGGACAGTAGGACCCCACTTTCCGACCCCCGTCTTCCGATCGCCGAGAGCGAGGCCGCTCGTGGTCCATCAGATCGACCCTACGTTCGTCGCGCTGCCCCTACGGGCGCTCGCCGACGCGGCGCTCGCCCGAGCGCGCGCGCTCGGCGCCGAGCACGCCGACTTCCGTCTGGAGCGGGTGCGCAGCGCCTCCTGGCGGCTGCGTGACGCCAAACCGTCCGGTTCCTCGGACACCACGGACCTCGGCTACGCGGTGCGGGTGGTGCACGGCGGGGCCTGGGGGTTCGCGTCGGGCGTCGACCTGACCATGGACGGGGCCGCGCGGGTCGCCTCGCAGGCGGTGGCCATGGCCAAGCTGTCGGCGAAGGTCATCGCGGCGGCGGGGTCCGACGAGAGGGTCGAGCTGGCCGAGGAGCCGGTGCACGAGGAGCGCACCTGGGTCTCCTCGTACGAGATCGACCCCTTCTCCATCCCCGGCGAGGAGAAGAGCGCGCTGCTCGCCGACTGGAGCGCGCGGCTGCTGCGGGCGGACGGCGTGGCGCACGTGGACGCCTCGCTGCTCACCGTCCACGAGAACAAGTTCTACGCGGACACGGCGGGCACCGTCACCACGCAGCAGCGGGTCCGGCTGCACCCGCAGCTCACGGCGGTCGCCGTCGACGAGACGACCGGTGAGTTCGACTCGATGCGGACGATCGCGCCGCCGGTCGGACGGGGCTGGGAGTACCTGACGGGTACCGGCTGGGACTGGGACAAGGAGCTGGACGAGATCCCGGGGCTGCTCGCCGAGAAGATGCGGGCGCCGAGCGTGGAGGCGGGGCGGTACGACCTGGTCGTGGACCCGTCGAACCTCTGGCTGACGATCCACGAGTCGATCGGGCACGCCACCGAGCTGGACCGGGCGCTGGGCTACGAGGCGGCGTACGCGGGCACCTCCTTCGCGACCTTCGACCAGCTGGGCAAGCTGGCGTACGGCTCCTCGATCATGAACGTGACGGGTGACAGGACCGCCGAGCACGGGCTCGCGACGGTCGGGTTCGACGACGAGGGCGTCGAGGCGCAGAGCTGGGACCTGGTGAAGGACGGCACGCTCGTCGGCTACCAGCTGGACCGGCGGATCGCGAAGCTCACGGGCCTCGGCCGGTCGAACGGCTGCGCCTTCGCCGACTCCCCCGCGCACGTGCCGGTGCAGCGGATGGCGAACGTCTCCCTCCAGCCGGACCCGGGCGGCCTGTCGACCGAGGACCTGATCGGGGGCGTGGAGCGGGGCATCTACGTGGTCGGTGACCGGTCCTGGTCGATCGACATGCAGCGCTACAACTTCCAGTTCACCGGTCAGCGGTTCTTCCGCATCGAGAACGGGCGGCTCGCCGGGCAGCTGAGGGACGTCGCGTACCAGGCGACGACCACGGAGTTCTGGGGCTCGATGGAGCAGGTCGGCGGCCCGCAGACGTATGTCCTCGGCGGCGCGTTCAACTGCGGCAAGGCCCAGCCGGGCCAGGTCGCCGCGGTCTCCCACGGCTGCCCGTCCGCCCTCTTCCGGGGCGTCAACATTCTGAACACGACGCAGGAGGCCGGACGATGAGCCGCGTCAGCAAGCCGTACGAGATCGTCGAGCGGGCCCTCGAACTGTCCCGCGCCGACGGGTGTGTCGTCATCGCCGACGAGGAGTCCTCGGCCAATCTGCGCTGGGCGGGCAACGCGCTCACGACGAACGGTGTCACCCGGGGCCGGACCCTCACCGTCATCGCGACCGTCGACGGCGGACAGGGCACGGCCTCCGGTGTCGTGTCCCGGTCCGCCGTGACCGCGGACGACCTGGAGCCCCTGGTCCGGGCCGCCGAGGCCGCCGCGCGTGCCGCCGGACCGGCGGAGGACGCCCAGCCGCTGGTCGAGGGTGTGCCCTCCTCCCCCGACTTCACGGACGCGCCGGCCGAGACCTCCTCCGCCGTCTTCACCGACTTCGCCCCGGCGCTCGGCGAGGCCTTCGCCCGCGCCCGGGCCGGCGGCCGTGAGCTGTACGGCTTCGCGAACCACGAGCTGACCTCCAGCTACGTGGGGACGTCCACGGGTCTGCGGCTGCGCCACGACCAGCCCAACGGGACCCTGGAGCTGAACGCCAAGTCCCCCGACCGCTCGCGCTCCGCCTGGGCCGGCCGCTCGACCCGGGACTTCAAGGACGTCGACCCGGCCGCGCTGGACGCCGAGCTGGCGACCCGCCTCGGCTGGGCGGAGCGGCGGATCGAGCTTCCCGCGGGGCGGTACGAGACGCTGCTGCCGCCGACCGCCGTGGCCGACCTGCTGATCTACCAGCTGTGGTCCTCGACGGCCCGGGACGCGGTGGAGGGCCGTACGGTCTTCTCCAAGCCCGGCGGCGGCACCCGGCTCGGCGAGACCCTGTCCCCGCTGCCGCTGACCCTGCGCAGCGACCCGAACGAGCCGGGTCTGGAGTCCGCGCCGTTCGTGATCGCGCACTCCTCGGGCGACGACTCCTCGGTCTTCGACAACGGTCTGCCGATCGCGCCGACGGACTGGATGCGGGACGGGAAGCTGGAGCGCCTGATCACCACCCGGCACACGGCGGAACTTACTCGCTTGCCCGTGGCACCCGGAGCGGGGAACCTGATCCTGGACGGCGGCGGCGAGCGCTCCCTGGAGGAGATGGTCGCCTCGACGCAGCGAGGCCTGCTGCTGACCTGCCTCTGGTACATCCGCGAGGTCGACCCGGCGACGCTGCTGCTCACCGGACTGACCCGGGACGGCGTCTACCTCGTGGAGAACGGCGAGGTGGTCGGCGAGGTGAACAACTTCCGGTTCAACGAGTCGCCGGTGGACCTGCTGTCGCGGGCCTCGGAGGTGGGACGGACGGAGAAGACGCTGCCGCGCGAGTGGAGCGACTGGTTCACCCGGGCCGCGATGCCCGCCCTGCGGGTGCCCGACTTCAACATGAGCTCGGTCAGCAAGGGGGTCTGACCCACCTAGACTGGGCCACGGCATCACCGCAATCGATCAAGGAGACGGACGACCGTGACGGACATCGTCGACGAGCTGAAGTGGCGTGGGCTCTTCGCCCAGTCCACCGATGAGGACGCACTGCGCAAGGCTCTCGCGGACGGTCCCGTCACCTTCTATTGCGGTTTCGACCCGACCGCGGCCAGTCTCCACGTCGGCCACCTGGTCCAGGTCCTCACCGTCCGCCGGCTCCAGCGGGCCGGGCACCGGCCGCTGGCGCTGGTCGGCGGGGCCACCGGCCAGATCGGCGACCCGCGGCCGACGGCCGAGCGCACCCTGAACGACCCCGAGACGGTCGCGAACTGGGTGAACCGGCTGCGGACGCAGATCGAGCCGTTCCTCTCCTTCGAGGGGGAGAACGCGGCGATCATGGTGAACAACCTGGACTGGACCGCCGGACTGTCGGCGATCGAGTTCCTGCGGGACATCGGCAAGCACTTCCGGGTCAACAAGATGCTGACCAAGGACTCCGTCGCCCGCCGCCTGGAGTCCGAGCAGGGCATCAGCTACACCGAGTTCAGCTACCAGCTGCTCCAGGCCATGGACTTCCTGGAGCTGTACCGCCGCCACGGCTGCGTCCTCCAGCAGGGCGGCTCGGACCAGTGGGGCAACCTGGTGGCGGGGCTCGACCTGATCCACCGCCTGGAGCCGGGTGCGGAGGTGCACGCGCTCGCCACCCCGCTGATGGTCAAGGCCGACGGCACCAAGTTCGGCAAGACCGAGAGCGGGGCCGTCTGGCTCGACCCGGAGATGACGACGCCGTACGCGTTCTACCAGTTCTGGCTGAACGTGGACGACCGGGACATCTCGACGTACATGCGGATCCTTTCCTTCAGGTCCCGCGAGGAGCTGGAGGAGCTGGAGCGGCAGACCGCCGAGCGGCCGCAGGCGCGTGCCGCGCAGCGGGCGCTCGCGGAGGAGCTCACCACCCTGGTGCACGGCGCCGACCAGTGCGCGGCCGTCATCGACGCCTCCAAGGCGCTGTTCGGGCAGGGTGACCTGGCCGAGCTGGACGAGGCGACGCTGGCCGCCGCCCTGTCGGAGCTGCCGCACGCCCGGGTGACCGCGCTCGGCCAGGTCGTGGACCTGTTCACCGAGGTCGGTCTCGCGCCGAGCAGGTCGGGCGCGCGCCGCACGGTGAAGGAGGGCGGGGCCTACGTGAACAACGTGAAGGTGACCGCCGAGGACGCCGAGGTGTCGGCGGAGGAGCTGCTGCACGGCCGGTGGCTGGTGCTGAGGCGCGGCAAGAAGAACCTGGCGGCGATCGAGTTCGCCGGCGCGGAGGGCTGAGGCCCTCCCCCGCGTACGCCGGGAGGCCCGGTACGGCACGTGATGTGCCGTACCGGGCCTCCGGTCGTTCCGCGCCGGGTCAGGCCCGTCGCCGGTTGCCCTTCAGCGAGGCCCAGAGCATGTCACCCACCCCGACCACGGCGACGGCACCGATCAGCTGGAGCAGGTGGCGGGTCCAGTCGATGCCCTTGGTGTCGTTGACCCCGATCCAGGTCGCGACCGCGTTGCCGAGCACGCTGCCGAGAATGCCGAACACGGTCGTCAGCCACAGGGGGATCTGCTGCTTGCCCGGCAGGATCGCCTTCGCGATCAGACCGAGGACCAGTCCCACGATGATCGCCCACAACCAACTCATCGTCGCCTCCTAGTACGCATGTGGGCCCAGTCTCTTCCGACCGGCCATACGCCGCATGTCGGACAGCGCCATCCGGGCCCCGGCCTCGTCGGCGGCCGAGGGCGGGCGTACCGTGGAGGGGAGGTCCGGACCGGGAGAGTCCGGCGCGACGGTGGGTGGTGGACGGCGATGCCTAAGCGTGGCGGGACCGAGGTCTTCCGGATCACGGGAGCCCGACAGGGGCTCGCCGACGACGTGCGCGGGAGACAGCGGCGTTATGTCATCTCGATGACGGTCCGGACGCTCTCCGTGATCGCGGCCGCGGTGCTGTGGAACGTCGAGCGGCACGTGGCGATCGTGGCTCTCGCCCTGGGCATCCTGCTCCCCTATGTCGCCGTGGTCATCGCGAACGCGGGACGGGAGTCCGCGCCGTCCCTTCCCTCCACGTTCGTCCCCCCTCCGGAGCGCCCCGAACTGGAGCCCGGAAAGCTCAGGAAAAGCTCAGATCAATCATGAAGTTCCAGTGCACCGCACCCCATGTGCCGTGACATACTGCCTACGCGCTCCGCATCCCCCGTCGGAGCGACGGACCGATGCCGGGCAGCTCCCCCCGTGGCTGCTCGGCATCGCCCTTGCTGGACAATGATCCGATGATCAATGGTCCGGTGAGCGAAGAGAAGCCGATCTGCTCCGCGAAGGGGTGCCGCGCCGACGCCGTCTGGGTGCTCGCGTGGAACAACCCCGCGCTGCACACGCCCGAGCGTCGCAAGACCTGGCTCGCGTGCGAGGAGCACCGCGAACACCTCTCCCAGTTCCTCGGTGTACGGGGATTCCTCAAGGACGTCGTGCCGCTGGCCGACTGGGAGTCCGCCGAGGCCTGAGGCCCGCCTCGCTCAGCCGCCGATCGCCGACATCGGGCGGTCGGGCTGGAGGAAGCTCGGGTCGTCGAGGCCGGAGCCGGCCTTCTTGCCCCACATGGCCTGCTTCCAGATCGCCGCGACCTCGCTGTCGGGCGCATCCGAGCGGAGCGCGGCCCGCAGGTCCGTCTCCTCGGTGGCGAACAGACAGGTCCGCACCTGGCCGTCGGCGGTGAGCCGGGTGCGGTCGCAGGCCCGGCAGAACGGGCGGGTGACGGAGGCGATCACCCCGACCGTGTGCGGTCCGCCGTCGACGACCCAGCGCTCGGCGGGCGCCGAACCGCGCTCGTCGGCGCCTTCGGGCGTCAGGGTGAAGCGGGTGCGCAGGGACTCCAGGATGTCGCCGGCGGTGATCATGCCGTCGCGCTTCCAGCCGTGCTGGGCGTCGAGGGGCATCTGCTCGATGAAGCGGAGCTCGTACTCCTGCTCCACCGCCCAGGCGAGGAGGTCGGGTGCCTCGTCGGCGTTGAGCCCGGGCATCAGGACGGCGTTGACCTTCACCGGGGTGAGGCCGGCGTCCCGGGCGGCGGCCATGCCGTCGAGGACGTCCTGGTGGCGGTCGCGCCGGGTGAGGGTCTTGAAGACCTCGGGGCGCAGGGTGTCCAGGGAGACGTTGACCCGGTCGAGCCCGGCGGCCTTGAGGGCGGCGGCCGTGCGCTTCAGTCCGATGCCGTTGGTGGTGAGGGACATCCGGGGGCGGGGCTCCAGGGCCGCGCAGCGCTCGACGATGCCGACGAGGCCGGGGCGGAGCAGCGGCTCACCGCCGGTGAAGCGGACCTCGGTGACGCCGAGGTCGGTGACCGCGATGCGGATCAGGCGGACGATCTCGTCGTCGGTGAGCAGGTCCGGCTTCGCGAGCCACTGCAGACCCTCTTCGGGCATGCAGTAGGTGCAGCGCAGGTTGCACCGGTCCGTGAGCGAGACGCGCAGGTCGGTGGCCACCCGGCCATAGGTGTCGATGAGCACTGTGGGCCCCCTCCCCGTCTTGCGGTTGCGTGTGGTTCGAGCCTACGTGAGCCCGGCGACATCGAGCAGGGCAGATTGTCACGAGGACCGACGCGGCCGCGTCGTAGAACTCTACGACGCGGCCGCCCGGGGGTCGCGGAACGTATACGGCCCGCTGCGCTCCGGTCAGTGCTCGACGGCCTTGGCGACGCCGACGCCGGTGAGGGACTTGACCTCCAGCTCCGCGTACTTGCCCGCGTCCGGCTCCTCCTTGGAGAGGAGCGAGCCGAGCCAGCCGAGGAGGAAGCCGAGCGGGATCGAGACGAGGCCGGGGTTCTCCAGCGGGAACCAGTGGAAGTCCACGCCCTTGAACATGGAGGCCGGTCCGCCGGAGACGACGGGCGAGAAGAGGACGAGGACGACGGAGGAGACCAGTCCGCCGTAGATCGACCAGAGCGCGCCCTGGGTGGTGAACCGCTTCCAGAAGAGCGAGTAGAGGATCGTCGGCAGGTTGGCCGAGGCGGCGACCGCGAAGGCGAGGGCGACCAGGCCGGCGACGTTGAGGTCGCGGGCGAGGGCGCCGAGGGCGATCGACACGATGCCGATGAGGACGGTGGACCAGCGGGCGGCCCGCATCTCCTCCTTCTCGGTGGCCTTCCCGCGCTTGATCACGTTCGCGTAGATGTCGTGCGCGAAGGACGAGGAGGAGGCGAGGGTCAGACCGGCGACCACGGCCAGGATGGTGGCGAAGGCGACGGCGGAGATGACGGCGAGGAGGATCGCGCCGCCGGTGGAGCCGGCTCCGCCGCCGACCTCCAGGGCGGTCAGCGGGGCCGCCGTGTTGCCCGCCTTGTTGGATGCCCTGATGGTGTCGCCGCTGAGGAGTGCGGCGGCGCCGAAGCCGAGGACGATCGTCATCAGGTAGAAGGCGCCGATGATGCCGATGGCCCAGTTGACCGACTTCCGGGCGGCCTTGGCGGTCGGCACCGTGTAGAAGCGGATCAGGATGTGGGGCAGGCCGGCGGTGCCGAGGACCAGGGCGATGCCGAGGGAGATGAAGTCCAGCTTCGAGATGGCGGTGGTGCCGTACTTGAGGCCGGGCTCCAGGAAGGCGTCGCCCTTGCCGCTGTTGGTGGCGGCGGCGCCGAGCAGCTGCGAGAGGTTGAAGTCGAACTTGAGCAGGATGAGGAAGGTGATGAGGAGCGTGCCCGCGATGAGCAGGACGGCCTTCACCATCTGCACCCAGGTGGTGCCCTTCATGCCGCCGATCGTCACGTAGACGATCATCAGGACGCCGACGAGGGCGACGATCGCGATCTTGCCGCCGTCGCTGGTGATGCCGAGGAGCAGCGAGACGAGGACGCCGGCGCCGGCCATCTGGGCGAGCAGGTAGAAGATCGAGACGACGATGGTGGAGGTGCCGGCGGCGGTGCGGACGGGGCGCTGGCGCATCCGGTAGGCGAGGACGTCGCCCATGGTGAACCGGCCGGAGTTGCGCAGCGGTTCGGCGACCAGGAGCAGGGCGACGAGCCAGGCGACGAGGAAGCCGATCGAGTAGAGGAAGCCGTCGTAGCCGAAGAGGGCGATGGCGCCGCTGATGCCGAGGAAGGACGCGGCGGACATGTAGTCGCCGGAGATCGCGAGGCCGTTCTGGAAGCCGGTGAACTGGCCTCCGCCCGCGTAGAAGTCGGCGGCGCTGCGGGTCTGCCGGCCGGCCCAGACGGTGATGATCAGGGTCGCGATGACGAAGGCGCCGAACAGGGCGATGATCAGCGGCCGGTGCTCGCTGGTGGCGCTGTCCGCCGCGAGCAGGACGGGGGTGCTCATGCGTCGCCCTCCATACGGTGCCTGATGGCCTCGGCCTTGGGGTCGAGCCGGTTCGCCGCGTGCCGTGAGTAGAGCCAGGCGATGAGGAAGGTGGTGAGGAACTGGCCGAGGCCCAGGACGAGCGCCACGTTGATGTTGCCGAAGACCTTGGTCCCCATGAAGCCGCCCGCGTAGTTGGAGAGCAGCACGTACAGCAGGTACCAGGCGATGAAGGCGAGGGTCAGGGGGAAGGCGAAGGAGCGGTACGTACGGCGCAGTTCGACGAACTCCGCGCCCTCCTGGACCTCGACGAACTGTTCCGTCGTGGGTGATACGGGAGCGGATGCGGCCTCCGTCCCGTTTCTGGGCGGCGGCGGTGCTTCGGTAGCCACGGAATCTCCTCGTGACGCGGGGACGGAGGGCACGGTCAAGGGGGCCTCACCAGGGGTGCGGGAACGGAACTCCTCACGGAGCACCTCCCCTGCACAACGGCACGGAGCGGGATGCGAAGCGGTTCACGCCGAGGGATTTATTCGTACAGATCTTCATGAAGTCTTCTCAACTCATTGAAGCGCCGGGAAGATCAGCGATAGCTTCACTCGTCATGCACCTGTCCGCGCGCAAACCCGCGCGAGGGCAGTACATACGGATGATGTGGAGAACCCATGGCTCATCTGGGATCGAGGCGCGGCCGAGCTCTCGCTCTGCCGGTTGGTCTCGCGCTCACGGCTTCGCTCGGCTTCCTTCCCTCCGGCGCCGCCTCCGCCGCGGAACTGAGTGACGCACCGACCTCCGCCGTGGCGACGAACGGGCCGAAGCTGACGTACGTCGTCAACGTCGCGGGTGGTCGCTGGACCGCCGCGTCGGTGAAGAAGGCGATAGCCGCCGCCGGCGGCGAGGTGGTCGTCTCGTACGACCAGATAGGCGTGATCGTCGTCCACTCGCAGAACCCGGAGTTCGCGAAGACGATCCGTACGGCGCGTGGTGTGGTGTCGGCCGGTGCGACCCGTACCGCCCCGCTGTCCGCCCAGACGGACACCGCCGTCGACGAGGGCGCCCAGTCGCTGTCCGCGGCCGAGGCCAAGGCCGCCGCGGCCAAGGCGACGGACGAGCAGGACCCGCTGGAGCCCCTGCAGTGGGACCTGCCGGCCATCAAGGCGGACAAGGCGCACCAGAAGACGCTCGGCAGCAAGCGCGTCACGGTCGCCGTCATCGACACGGGTGTCGACGACACCCACCCGGACCTGGCGCCGAACTTCGACGTCAAGGCGTCCGCCAACTGCGTGACCGGCAAGCCGGACACCACCGCCGGCTCGTGGCGCCCCAACCCGGGCGAGAGCGACCACGGCACGCACGTCGCCGGTACGATCGCCGCCGCGAAGAACGGCGTCGGCGTCACGGGGGTCGCCCCGGGCGTGAAGGTCTCCGGCATCAAGGTGTCCACCCCGGACGGCTTCTTCTACACCGAGGCCGTGGTCTGCGGCTTCATGTGGGCGGCCGAGCAGGGTGTCGAGGTCACGAACAACAGCTACTACACCGACCCGTGGATGTTCGCCTGCAAGAACGACGAGGACCAGAAGGCCCTCATCGAGGCGGTCACCCGTGCGAGCCGCTACGCGGAGCGCAAGGGCACGGTCAACGTGGCGGCGGCCGGAAACTCCAAGTTCGACCTGGCGGCCGACGAGATCCTCGACAACAGCAGCCCGAACGACACCACGCCGGGCGACCGGGTCATCGACCCGAAGGAGTGCCTCGACTACCCGGCCATGCTGCCGGGCATCGTGACCGTCTCCGCGACCGGTGCCAAGGACCTGAAGGCGTCCTACTCCAACTACGGTCTCGGCGTCATCGACGTCTCCGCCCCCGGCGGCGACCGTACCGAGTACCAGACCCCGGACGCCCCGGCGGTCAACGGCCGCATCCTGTCGACCACGGTCAACGGCGGCTACAACTACAAGGCGGGCACGTCGATGGCCGCTCCGCACGCGGCGGGCGTCCTCGCGCTCATCAAGTCGACGCACCCGCACGCGAGCCCGGCGGCGCTGAAGGCGCTGCTGTACGCGCAGGCCGACGACCGCGCCTGCACGAACCCGTACGACATCGAGGGCGACGGCAAGATCGACGCCGTCTGCGAGGGTGGCAAGAACAAGAACGGCTTCTACGGGGCCGGTCTGATCGACGCGCTGGACGCCGTCCGCCGCTAGTCGCGGAGGTCCGGTGAGGGAGGGTCCCCGTGTGGCGTGCCACACGGGGACCCTTTCGCATGGCACGGAGTGCCACACTGTCGTCATGGACAACACGGTGCGCACCGGTACGGAGTTGGTGTGGTCGGCGCTCGGCGGCGATCCCGCCCTGGTCGACCGGGTGTCGTACACCGGGCCGTCCGGGCTGCTGGCGGCCCGGCTGCCGGTGATGGACCTGGCGCGGGCGACGGTGGCGGCCTGCTCGCTCGCCGCCGTCGAGCGGGCGGGGCTGCCGGGGCCGGTGCGGGTGGACGACGGCGCCGTCGCCACCGCCTTCGTGAGCGAGCGTCACCTGCGGGTCGACGGCCGGGCTCCGGTGAGCTTCGCGCCGCTCTCCCGGTTCTGGCGTACGGCCGACGGCTGGGTCCGCACCCACGCCAACTATCCGCACCACCGGGCGGCGCTGCTCGCCGCTCTCGACGTGCGGGAGGAGTCGGTGGAGGCGGTCGCGGCGGCGATCGGCGGGCGCGGCGCCGTGGAGGTCGAGACGGCGGTGTACGCGGCCGGGGGCCTGGCCGTCGCCCTGCGCACGCCCGGGGAGTGGGCGGCGCACGAGCAGGGCCGGGAGGTGGCGGCGCGGCCGCTGCTGACCCGGGAGCGGCTCGACGAGGCGCCGCCCCGGCGCCGTGCGGGGCCGCTGCGGGTCCTGGACCTGACCCGGGTGCTCGCGGGGCCGGTCGCGACCCGGACGCTCGCGCTGCTCGGCGCGGACGTGCTGCGGATCGACCCGCCGGCCAACCCCGAACTGCCCGACCAGCACGCGGACACGGACGTGGGGAAGCGGACCGCCGCGCTCGATCTGGAGCGTCCGTCCGACCGGCGCACCTTCGACGGTCTGCTGGACTCCGCCGACGTCCTGGTCACCGGCTACCGCCCGGGTGCCCTCGACCGCTTCGACCTCCACCGCCCGGGGCTCGTCACGGCCCGGCTCTCCGCCTGGGGGGACTACGGGCCGTGGGGCGGGCGGCGCGGCTTCGACTCCCTGGTCCAGGCGGCGACCGGGATCGCGGTGACCGAGGGCTCGGCCGGGGAGCCGGGCGCGCTGCCCGCGCAGGTCCTGGACCACGGCACGGGTTATCTCCTCGCGGCGGCCGTCCTCCGGTCGCTGACCGAGCAGGACCGGGACGGCGGCACGCGGCTCGTGCGGCTGGCGCTGGCGCAGACGGGGCACTGGCTGACGCACGCCCTGCCCCGGTACGAGCCCGACGGCCACCTCACCGAGTCGGAGGGCCCGCTCGGGCGGCTGCGGCACGCGCTGTCGCCGGTCGCGTACGAGGGCGGCCCGGCGGGCTGGTCGCGGCCGCCGGGCGTGGCGGGCGCGGACGCGCCCGCGTGGCTCCCGCGATGAGCCACGGCGCCGGTCACGGCTTGACGAGGACCTTCAGGGCCGTGCGCTCGTCCATCGCCTTGTAGCCGCCGGGGACGCCGTCGAGGCCGACGGTCAGGTCGAAGACCGGGGACGGGTCGATGGTGCCGTCGAGGACGTCCGCGAGGAGTTCCGGGATGTACGCGCGCACGGGGGCGACGCCGCCGCGCAGGGCGATGTTCCGGTCGAACATGACGGACAGGTCGAGTCCGGTGCCGCTGCCGTGGGGGACGCCGACGTAGCCGATGGAGCCGCCGTCGCGGGCGATGGCGACGGCGGTCCGCATGGACTGCTCGGTGCCGACGGCCTCGATGACGCCGTGGGCGCCCTGGCCGCCGGTGAGTTCGCGGACGGCGGCCTCGGCGGCCTCGCCGCGCTCGGCGACGACGTCGGTGGCGCCGAAGAGGCGGGCGATGTCGGTGCGGGCGGTGTGCCGGCCGAGGGCGATGATCCGCTCGGCGCCGAGCCGCTTGGCCGCGAGGACGCCGCAGAGGCCGACGGCGCCGTCGCCGACGACCGCGACGGTGGAGCCGGGCCGCACGCCGGCGCCGAGGGCCGCGTGGTGGCCGGTGCCCATGACGTCGGAGAGGGCGAGCAGCGCGGTCAGGAGACGGTCGTCGGAGGCGGCGTCGGCGGGGAGCTTGACGAGGGTGCCGTCGGCGAAGGGGACGCGGACGGCCTCGCCCTGGCCGCCGTCGGAGCCGACCGAGCCCCAGAAGCCGCCGCGCGGGCAGGAGGTCTGGAGGCCCTCGGCGCAGTGGTCGCAGGTGCCGTCGGACCAGACGAAGGGGGCGACGACGAGGTCTCCTGCGGTGAAGCCCGTGACCTCGGATCCCGCGGCCTCCACGACGCCGAGGAACTCGTGGCCGATGCGCTGGCCGGGCTGCCGGGCCGACTCGCCGCGGTAGGCCCACAGGTCGCTGCCGCAGACGCAGGCGCGCAGGACGCGGACGACGACGTCGGTGGGGTCCTGCACCACCGGGTCGGGCACGTCCTCCACGCGCATGTCGAACGGGGCGTGGATGGTGGTGGCGCGCATGGCGGACGGTCCTTGCTGTCAGACGGTTGTACGACGTTCACCGTACATCGAGCGGAGCGCTCCCGTCGTCAACAGGTACTGCGCCCCGATATAGGTCAGCATGACCCAGAAGTCCGGGGCGGGCAGCTGGGGCCACTCGGCGACCCCGGTGGCGATCAGGGTGTCGGACAGCAGGAAGAGGCCGCCGCCGAGTCCGGCCAGGAGGCCGAGGGAACTGGCGCGGTACGCCATGGCGGTGAGCAGCAGCGAGTAGCCGGCGACCGGGATCCTCAGCTCGGCGGGGAGGTCGGGCCAGAGGAGCGCGACGGTGCCGACGAGGGCGGCGGTGTACGCGGCCGCCAGGGGGACGGACGTACGGCGCCGCCCGAAGAGGACCAGGTAACAGACGTGACCCGCGGCGAAGGACCCCATGCCGACGAGGAAGGCCCAGTCGGCGTCGGAGAGCAGGAAGACGTCGCCGCCCCAGCCGAACAGGAGCGCGGCGGTCAGCAGCCTGGGGGCGCCCCTGGTGACGGCGTACGCGGCGAGCAGCGGCATCAGGAGCGGCTTGGCGAGCTGGTGGCCGAGCTCGGCGGCGGCGAGCAGGGAGATCAGGTCGACGGCGGCCGCGAGCCCGAAGGCGGCGAGGAGCGCGCGGGAGGAGCGCGACGGCGAGGCGGCCGGGACGGCGCGGGCGGGCACCGGGGCGGGTGCGGGGGCGGCGCTCACGCGACGGGCTCCGCGGCGGGTCCCGGGGCGGTCCCGGTGGTCTTCGGCGCCTCGGCGGTCGGCGGGCCGGGTTGCCAGCCGGGGCCGCGGAAGACCCGGCCGGCCCGCTCGCGCCAGTCGCGCGCGGCCCGGAGGTCGCGGGCGATGGCGGCGTACTCGTGGGTGGCGACCCGGAGCGGGTTGTACGTCTCGATGTTCTTGGTGAGCCCGTAGACGGGCCGGTCGGTCTCGCCGACCCAGGAGCCGAACATCCGGTCCCAGACGATGAGGATCCCACCGAAGTTCCGGTCCAGGTAGCCGCCCTGGGAGGCGTGGTGGACGCGGTGGTGCGAGGGCGTGTTGAGGACGTACTCGAAGGGCCGGGGCAGCCTGCCGACGCGCTCGGTGTGGATCCAGAACTGGTAGACGAGATTGACCGAGTAGCAGAAGGCGACGGCCGCCGGGTGGACGCCGAGGGCGATCATCGGCAGGTAGAACGGCCAGGAGGTCACGCTGGTCCAGGGCTGGCGCAGGGCGGTGGTGAGGTTGAACCTGCGGCTGCTGTGGTGGACGACGTGGCAGGCCCAGAGGATGCGGATGACGTGGTGTCCGCGGTGCTGCCAGTAGTAGAGGAAGTCCTGCGCGACCAGCATGAGCGGGATCGTCCACCAGAGGACGGGGACGCGGAGCGGCGTCAGCTCGTAGACCGCGGTGTAGATCGCGACCACGGGGATCTTCCACAGCGCGTCGAAGGCCAGGCTCCCGAGACCCATGCCGATGCTGGTGGCGGCGTCCTTGGTCTCGTACCCGGCGGCGTCCTCGTCGGGGTGGATCCGGTGGCTGATCATCTCCACGACGGTGAGCAGGACGAACGCCGGTATGGACCAGAGCACGACATCGGGCAGGTTCGGCATGCCGTCGACGGTAGGGGCGGGGGGCGGGGCACGGCTAGACGTGGTTACCAACAAGTATGCGAGACGACTTGTCAGCAAGCTTTGGCACCTTCCGACAAGGCGGTACGCCCCCCTGGCGTCCTGAGATCCACCGGATGTCGCCGCTCGGGCCCGCCGGGACCGCCGGCCTGTCACACCGTCATACCGTGGTGCCCGGGACCCGAAGGACAAGGGGGCGCGCACGCGGCGGAGTTGAGGGAAGCGGCACCGGGCGGCGGTTCGCCGACTCCTCGCACACCGCCGTCGACGGCCGCCTCGCCGGGTCCGCGGGGAGACCCTGGACGGAGTTGTCGGCAGCGGGCCGTATTCTCAGTGACCGTGCTTGACGACCGTACGACAGCAGCGACGTGGCCGGCCGCCTACCCGGAGGGGTACGCGGTCGTCGACGTGGAGACCACCGGACTCGCCCGCGACGACCGGATAGTGTCGGCTGCCGTCTACCGGCTGGACGCCCAGGGGAACGTCGAGGACCACTGGTACACCCTCGTCAACCCCGAGCGCGATCCGGGCCCGGTCTGGATCCACGGGCTGACCACGGACGTCCTGGAGGGCGCGCCGCTCTTCCCGGAGATCGCGGCGGAGTTCGCGGCCCGGCTCGACGGGCGGGTCCTCGTCGCGCACAACGCCATGTTCGACTGGCAGATGATCGCCCGGGAGTACGCGCGCGCCGAGTCGGCCGCGCCGGTGCGGCAGCGGCTGTGCACGATCGCGCTCGCCAAGGAGCTGTCGCTGCCGCTGCCCAACCACAAGCTGGAGTCGCTCGCCGCGCACTTCGGCGTCGTGCAGCAGCGCGCGCACAACGCGCTCGACGACGCGCGGGTGCTCGCCGAGGCGTTCCGGCCGAGCCTGCACGCGGCGGCGGAGCGGGGCGTACGACTGCCGCTCCTGGAGTGCCGGCCGCTGACCGAGTGGGCCTCGTCCCCGGAGCGGCCCCGGATCGGCCATCAGGCCACGGGCCCGTCCTCGTACCGGATGAACAGCTGGCGCCCCTCGCGGAAGCGTCCGCCGTGCCCGCACCCCAACCCCGGTCGGTACGAGACGGACAAACCTCTCAAGCAGGGCATGCGGGTGGCCTTCTCCGGGGACACCTCCGTCGACCGCGAACTCCTGGAGGACCGCACCGTCGACGCCGGCCTCCACGTCGCCGGCAGCGTCTCCCGGCTGACGAGCCTGCTGGTCACCAACGACCCGGACGCCGCCACCTCCAAGACGGTCAAGGCCAAGTCCTTCGGCACGCCGATCGTCGACGAGGCCGCCTACACCCAGCTGCTGCGGGACGTGACCCCGGCAGACGGGTGACACCCCCGGGCCTGCGGGCGTGCCGAGCTGCGCACGCCCGCCGGGAGCCCCCACCCTGTGGCGCATGGCACGTTGTGAGGTCTGCGGAAACGATTACGGCATGTCCTTCGAAGTCCACGCGCAGGGCGCGGTCCACGTCTTCGATTGCTTCGCCTGCGCCATCCACCGCATGGCGCCCATCTGCGAGCACTGCCGGGTCCAGATCATCGGACAGGGCGTCGAGGTCGACGGCAGCTGGTACTGCGGCGGCCACTGCGCCCGCGCGGAGGGAAAGGTGGGCATCGTCGACAGGGTCTGAGGAAGTCGGGGACGAGGAGTCCGGGTCGTGCGGAGGCCGGGATCCGAGGAAACGATCCTGGGCCCGGCGCCGGGCGAGCCGAACCCCCCTGCGTGCACCCCATGGACCGAGTTGTACGGTCATGGGGTGTACCGCTTCCTGTTGTCCCGGCAGTGGGTGATCCTCACCCTCGTCGCCCTCGTCCTCATCCCGACGATGATCGAGCTGGGCTTCTGGCAGTTCCACCGGCACGAACGCCGGGTCGCCCAGAACGCCCTGATCGCGGACAGCGTCGCGGCGAAGCCGGTCCCGGTCGAGGAGCTCACCTCCCCCGGCCACACCGTCCCGCGCTCCGACTACTGGCGGCCCGCCACCGCGACCGGCACCTTCGACACCGCCCATGAGGTCGTCGTCCGCCGCCGCACCAACTCCGACGACCGGGTCGGCGTGCACGTCCTGACCCCGATGGTCCTCCGGGACGGCCGGGTCGTCCTGGTCAACCGCGGCTGGGTCCCGGCCGCCGCCGACCAGCACTCCTTCCCACCGGTACCGCCCGCCCCCAGGGGCGAGGTCACGATCACCGGCCGCCTCAAGGCCGACGAGACGACCGGCGCCAGCGGCATCAAAGACCTGAAGGGTCTGCCGGACCGCCAGGTCATGCTGATCGACAGCGAGCAGCAGTCCCAGCTCATCGGGCGCGAGGTGCTCGGCGGCTACCTCGAACAGATCGCGCCCGAACCGGCCGGGAACACCCCGGAGCAGATCCCCGAGCCCGACCACGACTCGATCGGCGCCCACATGGCGTACGCGGTGCAGTGGTGGCTCTTCGCGGCCGGCGTGCCCGTCGGCTGGGTGATCCTGGTCCGCCGGGAGAGGCGCGACCGGATGGCGGCGGCCTCCGCCGGGACCCCCGCGGAACCGGAGCGCGACGCCGAAGCGATCAAGGCCACCCCCTCCCGCTGATTGACCGTCGCCGCTTGCGGGAACAGGGCAGAGCGTGACGCAACGTATCGACGACTACGCCCTCATCGGTGATCTCCAGACGGCCGCGCTCGTCGGCCGCGACGGATCGGTCGACTGGCTGTGTCTGCCCCGCTTCGACTCGGCCGCCTGCTTCGCCGCGATCCTCGGCGACGAGGACAACGGCCACTGGCGGATCGCCCCCAAGGGCGCCACGACCTGCGCCACGCGCCGGTACGCCGAGGACTCCCTCGTCCTGGAGACCTACTGGGAGACCCGTACCGGCACCGTGAAGGTCGTCGACTTCATGCCCCAGCGGGACAGGGCCCCCGACCTGATGCGGATCGTGGAGGGCGTCAGCGGCAGCGTCGAGATGAGCTCCGTCCTGCGGCTCCGGTTCGACTACGGCTCGGTCGTGCCCTGGATGCGCCGCACCGACGGCCACCGCGTCGCGGTCGCCGGGCCCGACTCGGTCTGGCTGCGCAGCGAGCCGCCCGTGAAGACCTGGGGCCAGCAGTTCTCCACCTGTTCCTCCTTCACCGTCGCCGCCGGCGAGAAGGTGGCCTTCGTCATGACCTGGCACCCCTCGCACGAGCCGCGGCCCGCGCTCGTCGACCCGTACGAGGCGCTGGAGCAGTCCCTCACGGACTGGCGGGAGTGGACGGCGCTCTGCACCTACCAGGGGCCGCACCGGGAGGCGGTCCTGCGCTCCCTGATCACCCTGAAGGCGCTGACCTACGGCCCGACCGGCGGCATCGTGGCCGCCCCGACCACCTCCCTGCCGGAGGAGGTCGGCGGCGTACGGAACTGGGACTACCGGGCCTGCTGGCTGCGCGACTCCTCCCTCACCCTCGGCGCGCTGCTCTCCGCCGGCTACGTCGAGGAGGCCGCCGCCTGGCGGGACTGGCTCCTCCGCTCGGTCGCGGGCAACCCGGCCGACCTGCAGATCATGTACGGGCCCGCCGGGGAGCGCCGGCTCCCCGAGACCACCCTGCCGTGGCTGCGGGGGTACGCCGACTCGGCGCCGGTCCGCACCGGGAACGCGGCGGTGGACCAGTTCCAGCTCGACGTGTACGGCGAGGTCATGGACTCGCTCTACCGGGCGGGCAAGGCCGGGATCCCGGCGGAGCGGCACGCCTGGAACCTCCAGCTGAGCCTGCTCGGCTTCCTGGAGTCGACCTGGCGCGAGCCCGACGAGGGCCTGTGGGAGGTACGCGGGCCGCGCCGCCACTTCACCCACTCGAAGGTGATGGCCTGGGTGGCCGCCGACCGGGCGGTGCGCACCCTGGAGGCGGACCCCTCGCTGCCGGGGGACGTGGCCCGGTGGCGGGCGATGCGGGACGACATCCACGCGCAGGTGTGCGCCAGGTCCTACGACCCCGTCCGGAACACCTTCACCCAGTCGTACGGCTCGCTGGAACTGGACGCGGCGACCCTCCTCATCCCGCAGGTCGGCTTCCTGCCGCCGGACGACCCCCGGGTGGTGGGAACGGTCGAGGCGGTCCAGGCGGAGCTGATGCACGAGGGCTTCCTGCGCCGGTACAGCACCGAATCAGGGGCGATCGACGGCCTGCCGGGCCACGAGGGCACCTTCCTGGTCTGCTCGTTCTGGCTGGCGGACGCGCTCCTGCTGACCGGCAGGAAGGACGAGGCCCGCGAGCTCTTCGAGCGCCTCGTGACCCTGTGCAACGACGTCGGCCTCCTCGCGGAGGAGTACGACCCGGTGACGGGACGCCAGCTGGGCAACTTCCCCCAGGCCTTCAGCCACATCGGCCTCGTGGGCACGGCACTCGCGCTGGCCCGGGAGGATCAGGACCCGGCAGGATAGGTCCATGGATCTTGGACTGAAGGACCGCGTGTACGTGGTGACCGGGGCGACGCGGGGGCTCGGGCGGGCCTCCGCCGAGGCGCTGCTCGCCGAGGGCGCCAAGGTGCTGGTCACCGGGCGCGACGAGAAGACCGTCGCCGAGGCGGCGGCCGAGCTGGGGCCGGGCGCGGCCGGGATCGCCGCCGACAACACCGACCCCGAGACGCCGACGCGGCTCATCGCCGAGGCGCGGGCCCGCTTCGGCGGCTTCGACGGCATCCTGATCAGCGTGGGCGGTCCCGCCCCCGGCTTCGCGGCGGACAACACCGACGAACAGTGGGCGACGGCCTTCGACACCGTCTTCCTCGGGGCCGTGCGGCTGGCCAGGGCCGCCGCCGAGACCCTCGGCGAGGGCGGGGTCATCGGCTTCGTCCTGTCCGCCTCGGTCCACGAGCCGATCGCCGGACTGACCATCTCCAACGGGCTGCGCCCGGGCCTGGCCGGCTTCGCGAAGTCCCTCGCCAACGACCTCGGTCCGCGCGGGGTGCGGGTCGTCGGACTGCTGCCCAGCCGGATCGACACGGACCGGGTGCGGTCCCTGGACGCGCTCTCCGGCGACGCGGACGCGGCCCGCGCGGCCAACGAAGCCACCATCCCGCTGCGCCGCTACGGCACCCCGGAGGAGTTCGGGCGGACGGCGGCCTTCGTACTGTCCCCGGCCGCCTCCTACCTGACGGGGCTGATGCTCCCGGTGGACGGCGGGGCCCGCAGCGGATTCTGAGGGCCCGTGTCCCGGTCCGCCGTCAGGTCACCCGCTTGGCCCGGTGCTTCACCGCACGCAGGCGGGCCTCGGTGGGCAGGGCGGACAGGCCGGTGGACGTCCGGGCGTGGGCGAGGGCCCGGGACCCGAGGGTGTCCAGGGCGTCCCCCGGGGAGGCGTACGGCTCCAGGAGGAGCGCGACCCGGGCGCGTGGAGTGTGCCGGCGTCCGGTGAGGGCGATCCGGGCCCGAGCCACGCCTTCCTGAGCGGCCGCGTCCGCCTCGATGACGCCTTCCAGGGCCCGGCCGCGCAGGACGGCCTCCTCGCCGTCGCCGCTGTCGACGGCGACCTCGGCGAGGCGGGCCCGCCGGAACTGGGCGAGCAGCCACCACAGGGCGAGCAGGACGATCAGCGCGAGCACGGCGATGACCACCGGCCACCACCAGCCCTCGTCCCGCCAGCGCTGCCGGTCGGCGGCGGTGAGCAGGACGTCCGCGGGGCCCGACCAGGGCCACCAGGTCGGTACGGCCAGGTCGAGGGCGGCGGCGAGGACTCCCCCGCCGACGAGGACGAGGAGCAGCCCGACGAGGGCGAGCAGGACGCGGTTGACGCGCCGGAGGACGACCGTCACCGCGCTCACCCCTTCCTGGGCGGCCGGGCCACCCGTACGTTCAGTGCGGGCGGGTGGGCGAGGGCCAGTTCGTCGACGCCGGTGGCGAGGGCCGTCTCCAGGTCGGCGCGGACCTCGTCGAGCGCCCGGAAGTGCGAGACGGCCTTGACGGCCACCTTGGATCGGCCCACGCGCACCTTGGCGGACTGCACCCCGGAGACCTCCATGGCGCGGTCGCGCAGGGCGAGGCCGGCGGCCTCCCGGTCGAGCCCGGCCCGTACGTCGGCGTGGGCGCGGCGCATCGGGAGGATCTGGCGCAGGCCCGGGGTCAGCGCCAGGACCAGGAGCCAGAGGCCGAGGAGGACCGCCAGGACGGCTCCGCCGATGACGAAGGTGTCGTCGAGCGGCCGGGTCGCGAGGCCGTCGGCGAGTTCGCGCCGCCAGGCCATCGCGGAGCGGTCGGCACGCACGGACGCCACGTCGTACAGGAGCAGTCCCGCTCCGGCGAGGACCAGGGCCGCGACCAGGGCGGCCGGGATCCGGCGTACGGCCCAGAAGCGCCGGACCGGGGAGGCGGGGGCGTCGGCCAGGACGGGGACGTCGTCGCGCCCCGGGTCCGGGGCGGGCGCGGGGTTCGGATCCGTTGCGGTCGTCATGACAGCCTGTCCCTCCGCGTGGCCTGCCGGGTCAGCGGGGAGTGGAGGCGCTCGACGTGGACGGTGACCTCGTGGACCTCCATGCCGACGAGCTCCTCCACCCGCGCGCGTACCCGGCCCCGGACGGCGCCGCACCGGCGGCCGACGTCCGAGGGATAGTCGAGTTCGAGGCTCACGGAGACCCGTGCGACGTCCCGGTGGACGACGACCGAGGCGTGCGGGCGTGAGCCGCCCTCGGGGACGGCTTCAAGGGCTTCTCCGGCCGCCTGGGCGGCGATCTTCGCGACGACCCGGTCGGCGATGTTGGTCGCTCCCCGGCCCCGAACGGGGTCCGGGGCCGATTCCGCTGCCATCCGTCACCGCCGCCGGTCGCCGCGTTCGCGACTCCGGAACAGGTCGCCGGGTTCGAGGTCGCCGTCGAGGAAGCGGCCCGCCACGAAACCGACCAATCCCAAGG
Source organism: Streptomyces sp. CB02261 (assembly GCF_001905665.1). Classification (GTDB taxonomy): domain Bacteria; phylum Actinomycetota; class Actinomycetes; order Streptomycetales; family Streptomycetaceae; genus Streptomyces. Next base: position 50,067 of record NZ_LIVX01000001.1, read on the forward strand.
CCGCGACCAGCACGAACGCTCCGAAGCCGCCGAAGTATCCGGCGAAGCCGAGCGCCATGCCGGCCAACAGGCCGACCACAGCCATAGTCATTCCTGACCCCTTCCTGAGGAACTTCCGGCCCCCTGTGCCCAGCCGTCAGCGGCTACTGGAGCCGCTGCTCCGACTCCTCCTCCTCGTCGTCGGGCAGCTTCACGTCGCTGACCGCGATGTTGACCTCCACGACCTCGAGGCCCGTCATGCGCTCGACGGCCGTGATGACGTTCTCCCGGACGTCACCGGCGACGTCCGCGATGGAGACGCCGTAGACGACCACGATCTCCAGGTCGAGGGCGGTCTGTACCTCGCCGACCTCGGCCTTCACCCCTCGGGTGGCGTTCGACTTGCCGCCGCCGGTGCCGGGTACCCGGTCCCGGACCGCGCCGAAGGTGCGGGAGAGCCCGCTGCCCATGGCGTGGACGCCGTCGACGTCCCGGGCGGCGAGGCCGGCGATCTTCTCGACGACTCCGTCGGCGATGGTGGTGCGGCCCCGGGAGGCCGGGTCGCCGCCGCCGCGCTTGGTGACCGAGGTGCGGCGCGATTCGTCACCGGAGCCGGCGCCGAAGTTACTGGTGTCCGTCATTACGTTTCGCCCCTTCTGGGTTAATTCGGGGTTCTTCGCCCACACTAAGGGCGGTTACCCGGTCTCGCCCCAGGGATACGGCAGGCTGGGGTAATGACGACGAACGACGGTTGGGCCGCAGCGGTACGGGACCGCCTCGCCCCGGGCAGGCTGTTGCCGCTCGGGACGGCGGCGGACGGGGCATGGATCACGGAGCGAGCGGCGCGGGAGGTATTGGGCCGGGCCGCTTCGGCCGTACGGGGTGTGGTGCCGGGCGCCCTGCGGATCCGCCCGGACCGGGAGGCGGAGTCCGGGGAGGAGGCGGCCCTGCGGGTCTCGGCCTCGTTCGGCGCGGTGGCCGGGCACCCGCTGCCCGCACTCACCGAGGCGCTCCGGGCGGCTCTGCTCACGGCGGCCGAGGACGAACTCGGGCTGGTGACGGCGGCCGTGGACCTGCGGGTGACGGATCTCCTCGACGCGGCGCCGCCGGAGGCGGGCCCGGCCGCTCCCCCGCCGGGCGCGACCTCCCCGGCGACGGACGACCCGGTGGCCCTCGCGGCGCTCGGCGTGGCGGGCGTCGCGGCGATGACGGACACGGTCGGCCCGCCGGTGCGCCGGGACGCCGACGGGGTACGGGTCGAACTGGCCGTGACGGCCGGCCACCGTCCCCTGGACGTGACCCGTGCCGTACGCACGGCGGTGACCGCCGCCGTCCCGGAGGCGGCGGCGGTCACGGTCGTGGTGTCGGAACTGCGCTAGGAGGTGTCTCGCGGGCAGGCGTCAGTCGCCGAGGCCCGCGAGGTCGCGCAGGCGGCGGGCCTGGGCGGCGCGCTCGGCGACGCGCTGCTCCTCGTACGAGCGGCCGACGGCGCCCTGGAGCAGCCCCTTGGTCTCGATGACCGCGTCACGCGGCGCCGCGACCAGGGCGGCGGCGAGGTCACGTACCGCCGCGTCGAGCTCGTCGGCGGGCACGGACAGGTTGGCGAGACCGATGCGCTCGGCCTCGTCCGCGTGGACGAAGCGGCCGGTGGCGCAGATCTCGAGCGCGCGGGCGTAGCCGACGAGCGAGACGAGCGGGTGCGTCCCGGTCAGGTCCGGGACGAGGCCCAGGCTGGTCTCGCGCATGGCGAACTGCACGTCCTCGGCGACGACCCGCAGGTCGCACGCGAGGGCGAGCTGGAAGCCCGCGCCGATGGCGTGCCCCTGGACGGCCGCGATCGACACGAGGTCGCCACGGCGCCACCAGGTGAACGCCTCCTGGTACTCGGCGATCTCCGCGTCGAGGTCCTCGTCGGAACCGCGCGCGAGATCGATGAAGGACGGCTCTCCGTCGAAGCCCTCGGGCGTGAACGCCTGCCGGTCGAGACCGGCGGAGAAGGACTTGCCCTCGCCGCGCAGGACGACGACCCGCACGCTGCCGGGCAACGACCGTCCGGCTTCCGTCAACGCCCGCCACAGAGCGGGAGACTGAGCGTTGCGCTTCGCCGGATTGGTCAGGGTCACCGTGGCAACGGCGTCCTCGACGGTGAGCCGTACACCGTCCTTGTCGAATACGAGCTCAGAGTCTTCGAGCGTAGTCATGGGGCGCCTCCGGTTCCGGTGCAGCACTGCATCCGATGCTAAGTGACTGCACAGTAACCACCTGGCCCGTCGCGGGACCGACCGGGTGGCCACCGAGAGTCCCGGTGGCCGGTCGAGCCGCCCCGATGTCAGGCCGAGGCTGTCTTCTTGCCCCGGGTCGCTCCGCCGCGTCCGCGCAGCGTGACTCCGGACTCGCTGAGCATCCGGTGGACGAATCCGTAGGAGCGGCCCGTTTCCTCGGCCAGCGCCCGGATGCTCGCACCGGAGTCGTACTTCTTCTTCAGGTCTGCCGCGAGCTTGTCGCGCGCGGCGCCGGTCACCCGGCTGCCCTTCTTCAGAGTCTCGGCCACCCGTGCCTCCTCATGGGAAGTGCGCTCTGGACTTCTCATGATCACCCCTCCCGTCCGTCCTGGCCACCCATTCGACAAGGTCCATGCCGCCGGGTTCGGGAACAGGTGCGGCGCCGTCACGACCGGAACCTCTGATTCCGGTGTGCCGGAAAGGCGGCTCCACGGCGCTCGGCGCGGGAAGTGCCAGGTCAGCGACGCGCCGGGAACACGGGTACGGCGCGGGTCTGCCGGAAGGATTCGGCAGAGCACCGCGCCGGGAGGTACGAGACGCCCTCACTCAGATGAAGGATCACGCATGAGCCGAATGATCCAGCCCGGAATGATCACCCGGGCGTTCTCCGGGTCAGGCGAGCGCCACGAGGTCCGCGTAGTCCGGGCCCCACAGGTCCTCGACGCCGTCGGGGAGCAGGATGATCCGCTCCGGCTCCAGCGCGTCGACCGCGCCCTCGTCGTGGGTGACGAGGACGACGGCGCCCTTGTAGGTGCGCAGGGCCCCGAGGATCTCCTCGCGGCTCGCCGGGTCCAGGTTGTTGGTCGGCTCGTCCAGGAGCAGCACGTTCGCCGAGGAGACGACCAGGGTCGCCAGGGCGAGCCGGGTCTTCTCGCCACCGGAGAGGACCCCGGCCGGCTTGTCGACGTCGTCGCCCGAGAAGAGGAAGGAGCCGAGCGTCTTGCGGACCTGCACGAGGTCCAGGTCGGGCGCGGCCGAGCGCATGTTCTCCAGGACGCTGCGCTCGGGGTCGAGGGTCTCGTGCTCCTGGGCGTAGTAGCCGAGCTTGAGGCCGTGGCCCGGGGTCACCTCGCCCGTGTCGGGCTTCTCGGCGCCGGCGAGCAGCCGGAGCAGCGTCGTCTTGCCCGCGCCGTTGAGGCCGAGGATGACGACGCGGGATCCCTTGTCGATGGCGAGGTCCACATCGGTGAAGATCTCGAGCGAGCCGTAGGACTTGGAGAGCCCCTCGGCCGTCAGGGGCGTCTTGCCGCAGGGCGCCGGGTCCGGGAAGCGGAGCTTGGCGACCTTGTCGGAGGCGCGCACCGCCTCCAGACCGGAGAGCAGCCGCTCGGCGCGCTTGGCCATGTTCTGCGCGGCGACCGTCTTGGTGGCCTTGGCGCGCATCTTGTCGGCCTGCGAGTTGAGGGCGGCGGCCTTCTTCTCGGCGTTCTGGCGCTCGCGCTTGCGGCGCTTCTCGTCGGCCTCGCGCTGCTGCTGGTAGAGCTTCCAGCCCATGTTGTAGACGTCGATCGTGGAGCGGTTGGCGTCCAGGTAGAAGACCTTGTTGACCACGGTCTCGACGAGGTCGACGTCGTGGGAGATCACGATGAAGCCGCCGCGGTAGGTCTTCAGGTAGTCGCGCAGCCAGACGATGGAGTCGGCGTCGAGGTGGTTCGTCGGCTCGTCGAGGAGGAGCGTGTCGGCGTCCGAGAAGAGGATGCGGGCGAGCTCGACCCGGCGGCGCTGACCTCCGGAGAGGGTGTGCAGCGGCTGGCCGAGGACCCGGTCGGGGAGGCCGAGGGCGGCGGCGATGGTGGAGGCCTCGGCCTCGGCCGCGTACCCGCCCTTGGTCAGGAACTCGGTCTCCTGGCGCTCGTACTGCTTCATCGCCTTGTCGCGGGTGCCGCCGGAGCCGGTGGCGATGCGCTCCTCGTTCATCCGCATCTTCTTGAGGAGGACGTCGAGGCCGCGGGCGGAGAGGATGCGGTCGCGGGCCAGGACGTCGAGGTCGCCGGTGCGCGGGTCCTGCGGGAGGTAGCCGACCTCGCCGGAGCGCGCGATGGAGCCGCCGGCGGGGACGCCTTCGCCCGCGAGGCACTTGGTGAGGGTGGTCTTGCCCGCTCCGTTGCGACCGACGAGGCCGATGCGGTCGCCCTTGGCGACGCGGAAGGATGCGGACTCGATGAGGACACGGGCGCCGGCGCGCAGCTCGATGCCGGAAGCGGTGATCACGGACAGACTCCAGGGCGGTGGGAAACGGCGGAAGGACGACGGGTGGAGGGCTTCGACGCCGCTAGTGCACGGGGAGAATGGCCATACGGCCAGTCTAACGGGCCCCTGCAACTGCTTTTCGGCCACGCGGTCCCTGAAGGCCAGATCGGACTTTTCTCACATTCCTTCCGATGCTCAGCAAAAGGGGCGAACGCGGAGGGATGGTTCGATACTCGGCGCAGGGCGGCGGCCACTGCCGCGGCGGTGACGCGGAGGGTGGTGGACCGTGCAGTTCGACGACGACGCCGATCTGGACACCTCGGAGGTACGGGACGTCCGCGGCAGCCGCGTCCCGGGTGGCAGGGCGACCGTCGGCGGCGGACTCGTCGGCCTCATCGCGCTGGTCCTGGGCGTGCTCTTCGGGGTGGGGCCCGATCAGCTGGGACTCTCCTCGGGCGGCGAGGAGCCCGCCGCGCGCTCCTCCTCCGCGGCGCAGGTGAACCAGGCCTGCCGGAAGGGCTCGGACGCCAACACGCGCGAGGACTGCCGGATCGTCGCCGTCGTCAACAGCGTCCAGGACTTCTGGCGGACCGAGTACGCGCGCCGCGGCGGCACCTACGGGAGCGCCGCCACCGTGATGTTCAGCCGGCAGGTCGGGACCGCATGCGGCACCGCGACCTCGGCCGTGGGGCCCTTCTACTGCCCGGGTGACCGGCAGGTCTATCTGGACCTGGGCTTCTTCGAGGAACTGCGGACCACGTTCGGAGCCGGCGGCGGGCCGTTCGCGCAGGCGTACGTGGTGGCGCACGAGTACGGGCACCACGTCCAGAACCTCATGGGGACCCTGAGCCGCGCCCAGGACGGGCGGACCGGCGCGGGCTCCGGCGCCGTGCGGGTCGAGCTCCAGGCCGACTGCTACGCGGGCGTGTGGGCCCGGCACGCCACGACCACACCCGACGACCGGACGGGCCGACCGCTGCTGACCACGCTCACGGAGGCGGACATCCGGGACGGCCTGGACGCGGCGGCCGCGGTGGGCGACGACCGGATCCAGGAGAGGTTCCAGGGCCGGGTCACTCCGGAGAGCTGGACGCACGGCTCGGCGGCCCAGCGGCAGCGGTGGTTCCACGAGGGGTACCGGACCGGTGACATGGCCCGGTGCGACACCTTCCGCTGAGTTGTCGGTCCCGACTGCCAGACTGAGACCCAGGTCACATGCGGCTGCATCGAAGGGAAGTGATCGGGATGGCTGAGGCCCCCCACATCTGTCCGACGCTGACGTACGAGGACGCGAAGGCGGCGATCACCCTCCTCACGGAGGGCTTCGGCTTCGCCGCGACCGCCGTGTACGAGGCGGAGGACGGGCGGATCGCGCACGCCGAGCTGTCGTACGGGAACGGCATGGTGATGCTGGGCAGCAAGGGCACCGGGAGCGAGTTCGACAAGCTGATGACGGACGCGGGCCCGGTGGGGGTCTTCGTGCACGTCGCCGACGTCGACGAGCACCACGCGCGGGCGGTCGCCCACGGCGTCGAGATCGTGATGCCGCCCACGGACCAGGAGTACGGCTCCCGGGACTACATGGCCCGGGACGCCGAGGGCAACATCTGGAGCTTCGGGACGTACGTCCCCGGCGCCGCGGAGTAGCCGGGCGCCGGGCGGGGGCGCGCGCCCGGCACGGACGCCGTCGCGCTCCCCCGGCGCGTCACGCTCCCCCGGTGTGGACCTGGAAGGCGGCCCGGCGGACCGCCTTGGCCAGGGCCGGGTCCGGGTGGGCGGCGGCGAGGGCGACCAGGACCTGGACCGTACGGGGGTGACCGACCGCCCGGATCTCGTCGAGCAGGGCCGGGACGGTGCCCTGCACGGCGGAGTCGAGGTGCCGGACGAGGAGTTCGCTCTCGCCGTGGTCGGCGACGGCCGCCGCCGTGTCCACCCACAGCCAGGTCGACTCCTCGCGGGTGAGGACCTCCTGGGCGTCGTCGGGGTCGGCGCCCTCGTACTCGGCCAGCCAGAGCAGGGCGTACGGGCGCAGGGAGGGCTCGGAGACGGTGGCGCGCACCTCGGCCTCCGCGGGGGCCCCGACGACCCGGAGCGCCTCGAAGGCCAGGCCGCGCAGCAGGGCGTCCTCGCCCCGGGCGACGGCGAGGAGTTCGCTCACGGCGCTGGAGAGCGTGCGGGCCGCGAGCCAGGCGCGGTACTCGGCGCGGGCCGGGCCGGGGGTGAGCCGGGCGCAGCCCCGGAGCATGTCCTCGGCGGACTGCTCGATGTTGCCCGCGGGGCTCTGCGCGGCGACGCAGATCTGCTCCAGCTTGACCCAGACCGCCCAGTTGCCGAGCGGGGTCAGGGTGGCGTGACGCCCCTCCGCGCCGGCGTCGAGGGTGAGCGCGCCGACGGCCGCGAGGCCTTCGAGCGCCCAGTCGAGGAGGGCCGGGAGCCCGTCGGTGCCGTCGACCGCGCCGGTGGTGGCGGCGGCCTCGGGGGCCGGGCCGGCCGCCGGGACCTCGCAGCGCTCCTCGCGGAGCTCCTCGACGCGCTGGCCGAGCAGGTCGAGGAGGGCGGGGACCAGGACCGGGCCCTGGGAGAGCTGGAGGAGCGAGAGCACCTGGGGGACGGCCTCGACGACCTCGGCGACGGCGCTCGGCTCGACGCCCTCGGAAGCCGGGTGCACCAGGGACCAGGCGTCGAAGAGGGCGACCCAGCCGCGCAGCACGGCGGAGTCGTCGCGGTCCCAGGCGTGCAGCCGCCAGCCGGGGCGGGCGGTGTCGCCGTGGAGCTCGACGAGCCCGGCGAGCCGGGCGCGGTCCCAGCCGGCCCGGACCTGGCCGGGCGTCAGGTTCAGCGCGGCCGCGGCCCGTTCCCGGGCGGTGACGGGCCCGGAGCCGGGGCGGGGGGCCGCGTCGGCACCGCGCTCGACGGCGGCCCAGCGGGCGATCCGTACGGCGTCGGCGAGGACGAGCCGGGCCTGGCGGGCGAGTTCCGCGCGGGGCGGAGTGCCCTCGGGCGGCCTCGGCGCCGGCCGGGTGCGCCGGGTCGTCACGGCCCGTCGGGCGGTGGCCAGCGCCCGTGGGCGGACGAGTCGGAGTCTGGAGTTGCGCGCCAATGGTTCATCGGGCTTTCGAGACGTCACGGGGGCAGTCTTCCCGCTGACGGCCCGAAAGCCCAATCGGAATCGACCGGCCCGCCGGAACGGGCCCGGAGATGGGGCGCGGGCGGGCGCGGGCGGGGGGCGTGGGGCGGGCGCGCGGGGTCCGGTGGGGCGTCCGGTGGAACATGGCCGGATCGAACGGGCGCTCTACCGGATCGACAGGACACCCCCTAGAGGAGCGGGGTGAGGAAGCGGCGCAGGAACTCCTCGTAGCGGACGGGGTCCGCGTTCCACATGGCCGCGTGCGGGGCGTTCCGGACGGTCTGGGACGAGACCAGATCGGGGCGGCGGGCGGCGAGTTCCAGGGAGGGTTCCCAGGGGGCGATGGTGTCGTCGGGGCCGTGCAGGAGGAGGACCGGGACGCGCAGGGCGTCGGGCGCGGAGGCGGCCCGGAGCAGGTCGGCGTGCGGACCGGTCCTGCCCTGGGCGGCGCGGACGGCGAGCGGGAGGAGCGGTGCCGGGACGTGGCGGGCCGCGGCGAGGTTGCGGAGGGTGGCCTCCCAGTCCAGGACCGGGGAGTCGAGGACGAGGCCGGAGATCCGGTCGCGCACCCCTGACTCGGCGGCGGCGCGCAGGGCCATGGAGGCCCCGGTCCCCCAGCCGTGCAGGACGACGCCGGCCGCGCCCCTGCGGACGGCGTAGCGGATGGCGGCGTCGACGTCGCGCCACTCGGAGTCGCCGAGCCGGGCGAGGCCGTCCGCCGTGGCGGGTGCCCCGTCGTCGCCGCGGTAGGTGGGGACGAGGACGGGGATCTTGCGGCGGGCGTAGAAGGGGACGACGTTCAGCGGGTGCTCGCGCGTGGTGCCGAGGCCGTGCAGGGCGATCACCCAGGTCGGCCGGGGGCCGGGCACGAGCCAGGCCGGGAGGGGGCCGAGTTCGCCGGGGATCTCGACGTCCTCGTGGGCGAGCCCCAGGGCGCCGAGCGGTGTGCCGCGGTGCAGCTGGGGGGTGAACCGGACACGGGCGCCGGGGCCGAGCGCGCCCAGCTCGACCCGTTCGAGTCGCCGGACGACGGTGTCGGCGGTGTGCGGGACCCGGTCGAGGACGGGGCCGACCACGGCGTGCAGGCCGGGGCCTTCGAGGCCGTAGGTGCCGGGGCGCAGCGAGGCCAGGCTGCGGGTGAGGGTGATGCGCTCGGGGCCGACGGTGTGCACGGTGAGGCGTGGGTCCCCGGGCAGGGGACGTCCGGACGGCGCCTTGAGGGCGACGTCGCTGGCGTACCGGCCGGCCGCGACCGCGACCGCGCCGACACCGAGCAGGGTGGTGACGGCCGCTGCCGTCGCTGTAGCCGGGCGCACGCTCCCAGTGTCGGCAGGGTGGGGAGGACCTGCCACCGGACGGACCCGGCCGGGGCGGGAGAGGGACTGCTTTCGGCCACTGCGCTGGGTGACGCGGGCCCGTACCGCCACTCCGGGGAGTGACATGGGTCTCCTCCGGCGGGTCGCCCGGTCGGGTGGCGCGGTCCAGGGAGCGGAACGGGTGTCCGCGGGAGGAACCGGGGCAGGTCGCAAGTGTCCGGTGAAGGCCCGGATTACCCGGGGTTGCGGGGCGACCGCATCGTGGACAGCTCGTGGGCCGGAACCGTAAACGGAATCCCTCGACACCGGATCGGGACACCACAACGCCCGACCCAGTTCACCTTCCGTTCACTCAGGTTGCTTACGTTCGACCAGCCACTGACGTCAAACGATTGCCTGGGTAAATGGAACACATCACGCTGCTGCTCGCCATTGTGGTCGTGACAGCTCTCGTGTTCGATTTCACGAACGGTTTCCACGACACCGCCAACGCGATGGCCACGACCATCTCGACCGGTGCACTCAAGCCGAAGACGGCGGTGGCCATGTCCGCCGTGCTGAACCTCGTCGGCGCGTTCCTGTCCGTGGAGGTCGCCAAGACGATCTCCGGCGGGATCATCAACGAAGAGGGCATTCGCACAGAAGTGATCTTCGCGGCGCTCGTGGGCGCCATCCTCTGGAACCTGCTGACCTGGCTCCTGGGTCTGCCGTCCAGCTCCTCCCACGCCCTCTTCGGCGGCCTCATCGGCGCCGCGGTCATGTCGGCCGGCTGGTCCGCGGTCAACGGCCCGACCATCGTCACCAAGGTCCTCATCCCCGCGATCGCCGCGCCGGTCGTCGCCGGTCTCGCCGCGATGCTGGCCACCAGGCTGACGTACAAGATCGGTGCGAAGACCGACGAGAAGCACACCGCCAAGGGCTACCGGGTCGGCCAGATCGCCTCCGCCGGTCTCGTCTCCCTCGCCCACGGCACCAACGACGCCCAGAAGACGATGGGCATCATCACCCTGGCGCTGGTCACCCAGGGCGTCGTCGCCCCCGGCTCCAACCCTCCCCTCTGGGTCATCGTCTCCGCCGGCGTCGCGATCGCCCTCGGCACCTACCTCGGTGGCTGGCGCATCATCCGCACCATGGGCAAGGGCCTCACCGACCTCCGGCCGCAGCAGGGCTTCGCCGCCCAGACCAGCGCCGCGACGGTCATCCTGGCCTCCTCGCACCTCGGCTTCTCCCTCTCCACCACCCAGTCCTGCTCGGGTGCCGTGATGGGCGCCGGTCTCGGCCGCAAGGGCGGTGTCGTCCGCTGGTCGACCGCCACCCGGATGTTCGTCGCCTGGGGTCTGACCCTGCCCGCCGCCGGTCTGGTCGGCGCCGGTGCCGAGTTCCTCACCAAGCAGGGCCCCTGGGGCATCGCCGCCGTCGCGGTCCTGCTGGTCGGCGGCTCGGCCGTCATCTGGTCGCTGTCCCGCCGCAAGCCGGTCGACCACAACAACGTCACCGCCGACGACCTCGACGCCGAGCCCGCGGGCGTGGTGACCACCGCCATCGCGGCCGTCACCCCGCCGCCGCCGGCCGGTTCCGTCGCCGCCGTCGCGGACGAGGACCTCAAGACCACCATCCCCGCGCCGGCTCCCACCGATCCGGCCGCTCCCCAGGCCCCCGCCGCAGCGGTGTAAGGAACGAACGACATGAAGATCGACTGGGCAGCCCTCGGCTCCGTCTTCGGAGTCAGCCTCGTGGCGACCGTCGCGCTGGTGGGCCTCTTCACCCTCGGCATCATCGGCCTCTCCAAGCAGGAGCAGGCCGCCGCCCAGGGAGGCTCCGCCACCCTGGCCCGCACCGGCGCCTACGCCTGCTTCGCCCTGTGCCTCGCGGCCGTGGCGTACGGCATCTACCTGATCGTCGTCTGACGGTCGCGCGGTACATCCATCGGACGGGCGGTCCGCACCCTCGGGTGCGGACCGCCCGTCCGTCGTGTCTGTGGTGCTTCGCACAGTGACGCGGTGCAGGTCAAGGGTGAGTTGACGGCTGTTCTCGGGGCGTGGTGGACTGCCGAGGCCAATACGGCGGCAGTAGAGGAAGTCCGGTGCGAATCCGGCGCGGTCCCGCCACTGTGACCGGATCCGAAGGGTCCGGGAGCCAGGAACTCTCGCCGCCGGTCACGTCGATCCAGGGCGCGGACCCTGAGTGAGGACATGCGCCATGCCCGGCCGCAGCAGACCCAGCCGCCTTTTCCCGGACGGATTCGCGTACGGAGCGGCCGCCGGTCTCGCCGTCGACCTGCTCGTCGGAGACCCCCGCCGCGGACATCCCGTCGCCGCGTTCGGCCGGGCGGCCGCCGCGGTCGAACAGCGCCTCCACCACGACCACCGCGGCTGGGGCGCCCTGCACACCGCCGTCTGCGCCGGCTCCACCGCCGCCCTCGGCGCGCTCGCCGCACGGGCCGTACGGAACCGGCCGGCCGCCACCGCCGCGCTGACCGCCGCCTCCGTCTGGGCCGTCGTCGGCGGTACGACCCTGGGCCGGGAGGCCCGCGCGATCGGCGGGGCGCTCGCCGCCGGGGACCTGGACGTGGCCCGGGAGCGGCTGCCGCACCTGTGCGGGCGCGACCCGCAGTCCCTCGACGGACCGGCGATGGCCCGCGCCGTCGTCGAATCGGTCGCCGAGAACACCTCCGACGCCGTGGTCGGCGCCCTCTTCTGGGGCGCGGTCGCGGGCGTACCGGGGCTGCTCGGCTTCCGGGCCGTCAACACCCTGGACGCGATGGTCGGCCACAGGTCGCCCCGGTACCGCCGCTTCGGCTGGGCCTCGGCCCGGCTCGACGACCTCGCCGGCTGGCCCGGCGCCCGGCTGACGGCCGCGCTCGCGACCGTCGCCGGCGGGAACCCGCGCGGCGCCGTCCGGGCCTGGCGCGCGGACGCCTCGAAGCACCCGAGCCCCAACGCCGGTCCGGTGGAGGCGTCCTTCGCGGGCGCGCTCGGCGTACGGCTCGGCGGGACCCTCTCGTACGGCGGGCGGGTCGAGCACCGGCCGGTGCTCAACGGGGAGGGGCGTGCCGTCGAGGTCGCCGACATCGACCGGGCGGTCCGGCTGTCCCGCCGGGTCACCGGACTGACCCTGGCCGCCTGCGCGGGCGGCCGGCTGATCGTGAGCGCGCTGAAGCGGAGGAACGCATGAGGGGTGGGGGGCTGCTCGTCGCCGGGACCACGTCCGACGCCGGCAAGAGCGTCGTGACGGCCGGCATCTGCCGCTGGCTGGTCCGCAAGGGCCTGAAGGTGGCGCCGTTCAAGGGACAGAACATGTCCCTCAACTCCTTCGTGACCCGCGAGGGCGCCGAGATCGGGCGGGCCCAGGCCATGCAGGCGCAGGCCGCCCGCGTCGAGCCGACCGCGCTGATGAACCCGGTGCTGCTCAAGCCCGGCAGCGACCGCTCCAGCCAGGTCGTCCTGATGGGCAAGCCGGTCGGCGAACTGTCCGCGCGCGGCTACCACGGGGGGCGGCAGAAGGAGCTGTTCGAGCCGGTCCTCGCCTGCCTGGAGGAGCTGCGGAGCACGTACGACGCGGTGATCTGCGAGGGCGCGGGCAGCCCGGCCGAGATCAACCTGCGGCGCACGGACATCGTGAACATGGGCATCGCCCGGGCCGCGCGGCTGCCCGTGGTCGTGGTCGGGGACATCGACCGGGGCGGGGTCTTCGCCCAGTTCTTCGGCACGACGGCCCTGCTGGGTCCCGAGGACCAGTCGCTCGTCGCCGGGTACCTCGTGAACAAGTTCCGGGGTGACGTGACCCTGCTCGAACCGGGGCTGGACATGCTCCACGGGCTGACCGGGCGCAGGACCTTCGGCGTCCTGCCGTACGCGCACGGGCTCGGCATCGACGAGGAGGACGGGCTGCGGGTCTCGCTGCGCGGCACCGTCCGCGAGTCGGTCGTGGCGCCGCCGGTCGGCGCGGACGTCCTGCGGGTCGCCGTCTGCGCCGTACCGCTGATGTCCAACTTCACGGACGTCGACGCGCTGGCGGCCGAGCCGGGCGTGGTCGTCCGGTTCGTCGACCGGCCCGAGGAGCTCGTCGACGCCGACCTGGTCGTCGTGCCCGGCACGCGCGGCACGGTGAAGGCGCTGGCGTGGCTGCGGGAGCGGGGCCTGGCCGACGAGCTGGCCCGGCGCGCGGCCGCGGGGCGGCCGGTGCTCGGCATCTGCGGCGGCTTCCAGGTCCTCGGCGAGCACATCGAGGACGAGGTCGAGTCGCGGGCGGGCGCCGTCGACGGGCTCGGACTGCTGCCCGTACGGGTCCGGTTCGCGCGCGAGAAGACGCTGGCGCGGCCGGTCGGCGAGGCCCTCGGGGAGCGCGTGGAGGGCTACGAGATCCACCACGGCGTCGCCTCGGTGGACGGTGGGGAGGCGTTCCTCGACGGGTGCCGGGTCGGCTCCGTGTGGGGCACGCACTGGCACGGGTCCCTGGAGAGCGACGGGTTCCGGCGGGCGTTCCTGCGGGAGGTCGCGGCGGCGTCCGGGCGGCGGTTCGTGCCGGCTCCGGACACGTCGTTCGGCGCGCTGCGGGAGGAGCAGCTCGACCGGCTCGGCGACCTGATCGAGGAACACGCGGACACCGACGCGCTGCTGCGGCTGATCGAGGAGGGCGCCCCGGCGGGGCTGCCGTTCGTGCCGCCAGGTGCGCCGTGAACGGGGGCCGGGGCCGTGCGGGCTCGGCCGTCGTGTGCGTCGCGGGACGGCCGTCCCGTGCGTGGCAGCCGATCGAACTCGAGGAGAGGACCGACCGATGAGCATCCGGTATCCGTTCACCGCCGTCGTCGGCATGGACGATCTGCGGCTCGCGCTGCTGCTGAACGCCGTCAGCCCCGCCGTGGGCGGTGTGCTCGTGCGGGGGGAGAAGGGGACCGCGAAGTCCACCGCCGTCCGGGCGCTCGCCGATCTGCTGCCGGCCGTGCCGGTCGTGCCGGGCTGCCGGTTCAGCTGTGACCCGGGCGCGCCCGACCCCGGCTGCCCCGACGGACCGCACGACGACGGCCCCGGCGCCGAACGGGCCGCGCGGATGGTCGAACTGCCCGTCGGCGCCTCCGAGGACCGGCTCGTCGGCGCGCTCGACATCGAGCGGGCGCTCGCCGAGGGCGTGAAGGCCTTCGAACCGGGCCTCCTCGCCGACGCGCACCGCGGCATCCTGTACGTCGACGAGGTCAACCTGCTCCACGACCACCTCATCGACCTCCTGCTGGACGCCGCCGCCATGGGCTCCTCGTACGTCGAGCGCGAGGGCGTCTCCGTACGGCACGCCGCCCGCTTCCTGCTCGTCGGGACCATGAACCCCGAAGAGGGCGAGCTGCGGCCGCAGTTGCTCGACCGGTTCGGGCTCACGGTGGAGGTCGCCGCGTCGCGCGAGCCCGAGCAGCGGGTCGAGGTCGTCCGGCGGCGGCTCGCCTTCGAGGACGACCCGGCCGCGTTCGCGGCGCGCTGGGCGGACGAGGAGACCGCGCTGCGCGGCCGGATCGCCGCCGCCCGCGACCTGCTGCCGCGGGTGGCGCTCGGGGACGCCGTCCTGCTCCAGATCGCCGCCACCTGCGCCGCCTTCGAGGTGGACGGCATGCGCGCCGACATCGTCATGGCCCGCACCGCGAGCGCGCTCGCCGCGTGGGCGGGACGCACCGACGTCACCTCCGACGACGTGCGGCAGGCCGCGCTGCTCGCCCTCCCCCACCGGCGGCGGCGCTCGCCCTTCGACGCTCCCGGCCTCGACGAGGAGAAGCTCGACGAGACCCTGGAGCGGTTCAAGGGCGAGGAGCCCGACGAGGACCCGGAGCCGGACGGCCCGGGCGACGGCGGGCCCGGGGACGACGGTCCCGGCGGACCGGGTGACGGCGGTCCCGGCGGGGGCATTCCGCCGCAGGGCGAGGGGCCCGCGCCCGAGGACGTCCCGGCCCCCGAGGAGACCCCGGAACCCGCGCCCGCCCCGCAGGGCTCCCACCCGGGAGCCGGCGAGCGCGCCGCGGTCAAGGCCGCCGAGCCCTTCCGTACGAAGGTGCTGAGCGTGCCCGGTCTCGGCGAGGGAGCGGCCGGGCGCCGCTCCCGGGCCCGTACCGAACACGGCCGGACGACCGGGTCCGTACGCCCGCGCGGGGCGCTGACCAAGCTGCACCTGGCCGCGACCGTGCAGGCCGCCGCCCCGCACCAGAAGGCCCGCGGCCGGACCGGCACCGGGCTCGTGGTGCGGCGGGACGACCTGCGGCAGGCGACCCGGGAGGGGCGGGAGGGGAACCTGGTCCTGTTCGCCGTGGACGCCTCCGGTTCGATGGCGGCCCGGCAGCGGATGAGCGCCGTCAAGGGCGCCGTCCTGTCGCTGCTGCTCGACGCCTACCAGCGGCGCGACAAGGTCGGTCTGATCACCTTCCGCGGCCGGGACGCCGAGGTCGCGCTGCCGCCGACCTCGTCCGTCGACGCGGCCGCCGCGCGCCTGGAGAAGCTCCCGACCGGAGGGCGTACCCCGCTCTCGGCCGGGCTCCTCAAGGCCCATGACGTCCTGCGGGTCGAGCGGCTCAGGGACCCCTCGCGGCGCCCGCTGCTCGTCGTCGTGACCGACGGGCGGGCCACCGGCGGCGGCGCCGACCCGGTGGCGCTCGCCGCACGCGCGGCGCGGCTGCACGCCGCCGAGGGCACGGCCTCCGTCGTCGTGGACTGCGAGACCGGACCGGTGCGGCTCGGGCTCGCACGGGAACTCGCCCGCGAACTCGGCGGCACCGCCGTCACCTTGGACGAGCTGCGGGCCGACTCGATCGCCGGCCTCGTCAGGGACGTACAGGGAAACCGGAACACCACTGCCAGGAGGGCCGCCTAATGCCGCAGGGACAGCCGACCGTCGTACCCGACGACGGTCTCACCACCCGCCAGCGCCGCAACCGCGCGCTGGTGATGGTGCACACGGGCGTCGGCAAGGGCAAGTCGACCGCCGCGTTCGGCATGGCGCTGCGCGCCTGGAACCAGGGCTGGCCCGTCGGGGTGTTCCAGTTCGTCAAGTCCGCCAAGTGGAAGGTCGGCGAGGAGAACGCCCTCAAGGCGCTCGGCGAGACCGGCAAGGGCGGCACCGTCACCTGGAACAAGATGGGTGAGGGCTGGTCCTGGATCCAGCGCGAGGTCGCCGAGGGCGAGCAGTCGCACGAGGAGAAGGCCCGCGAGGGCTGGGAGCAGGTCAAGCGGGACCTCGCCGACGAGCGGTACAAGTTCTACGTCCTCGACGAGTTCGCCTACCTCCTGCACTGGGGCTGGATCGACGTCAAGGAGGTCGTGGAGGTGCTGCGCGACCGTCCCGGACAGCAGCACGTCGTCATCACCGGCCGCAACGCGCCGCAGGAGCTCGTCGACTTCGCGGACCTCGTCACCGACATGTCCAAGGTCAAGCACCCGATGGACGCCGGTCAGAAGGGCCAGCGGGGCATCGAGTGGTAGCACGTCTCGTCATCGCCGCGCCGTCGTCGGGCGCGGGCAAGACCACGGTCGCGACCGGCCTGATGGCCGCGTTCGCCGGCCGTGGCCTGGCGGTCTCCCCGCACAAGGTCGGACCGGACTACATCGACCCCGGCTACCACGCCCTGGCGACCGGCCGGCCTGGCCGGAACCTCGACGCGTACATGTGCGGGACGGGGCTGGTCGCGCCGCTCTTCGCGCACGGGGCGCGCGGCTGTGACCTGGCCGTGGTCGAGGGGGTGATGGGCCTGTACGACGGAGCCGCCGACCAGGGTGAACTGGCCTCCACCGCGCAGGTGTCGAAGCTCCTCAAGGCGCCGGTGGTGCTCGTCGTCGACGCCTCGTCGCAGTCGCGGTCGGTGGCGGCGCTCGTGCACGGGTTCGCCTCGTGGGACCCGGAGGTGCGGATCGGGGGCGTGATCCTCAACAAGGTCGCGACGGACCGGCACGAGCACCTGCTGCGGGAGGCACTCGGGGAGTCCGGCGTGCCGGTGCTCGGGGTGCTGCGGCGGGCTCCGGCCGTCGCGACCCCCTCGCGCCACCTCGGGCTCGTACCGGTGGCCGAGCGGCAGGCGGCGGCCGTGTCCGCCGTCGCGGCGCAGGCGGAACAGGTTCTCGCCGGGTGCGACATGGAGGCGCTGCTCGCGCTGGCGCGCAGCGCGCCGGAACTGCACGCCGAGCCGTGGGTGGCCGAGGTCGGGGAGCGGCTGCACGCCTGTGGCTCCGGTGTGCCCACCCGTTCCGCCCCGGCGGAACGCATGCCCAGACCGGTGGTCGCCGTCGCCGGTGGGGCCGCCTTCACGTTCTCCTATGCCGAGCACGCCGAACTGCTCACCGCCGCCGGGGCCGAGGTCGTCACCTTCGATCCGCTCAGGGACGAGGCCCTGCCGGAGGGCACGTCCGGGCTCGTCATAGGCGGCGGGTTCCCCGAGATGTACGGGAGCGAGCTGTCCGCCAACGAGCCCCTGCGCAAGGCCGTCGCCGCGCTCGCCGCCTCCGGGGCGCCCGTCGCCGCCGAGTGCGCCGGGCTGCTGTATCTCGCGCGGTCGCTCGACGGCACCCCCATGTGCGGGGTGCTCGACGCGGAGGCGCGCATGTCGTCGCGCCTGACGCTCGGCTACCGGGACGCCGTCGCCGTGAGCGACAGCGTGCTCGCGCCCGCCGGGGCGCGGATGCGGGGGCACGAGTTCCACCGGACGGTCATCGAGCCGGGCGCCGGGGCGTCGGCCGCGTGGGGGCTGCGGCAGCCGGAGCGGCGGGTGGAGGGCTTCGTCCAGGGGGGTGTGCACGCCAGTTACGTGCACACGCACTGGGCCGGTGCCCCCGAGGTGGCCGCGCGGTTCGTCGGGCGGTGCGCGGGCGGGCCGGTCGCGTGAGGTCAGCCGCCGGAGACTCCCACCACCAGCCAGATGAAGGCCACGCCCGCCACCGTGCACAGCAGGGTGGAGCGGGCGGGGTGCTCGTGGTGGGCCTCCGGCAGGATCTCGGCGGCCGCCAGATAGAGCAGGGCGCCGCCGAAGAAGCCCAGATAGCTGCCGAGAAGTTCCTCCGGAAGGGTGAACAGGAGAGTGGAGGCGGCACCGGCGATCGGGGCGAGGGCGTCCGCGACGAGCATGCCGACGGCCTTGCGGCGGGCGTTCCCGTAGAGGCTCGTGATGGTGAAGGTGTTGAAGCCGTCGGCGAAGTCGTGGGTGATGACGGCGACGGCGACGGTGGCGCCCATCCCGCCGCCGACCTGGAAGGCGGCGCCGAGGGCGATGCCGTCCATGAGGCTGTGCAGGACCATCGCGGCGGCCGCGGTGAGCCCGACCTGCGGGACCCTCTCGTCGGCGCCGACCCCGTGTGCCGCACGGCGGACGGCGAGCAGGCGCTCCACGACATGGGCGAAGAGGAAGCCGCCGACGAAGAGCAGCAGGGCCTCCGGGACGCCGAACACCTCGGTGCCCGCGGCCTCCAGTGCCTCCGGCAGCAGGTCGAGTCCGACGACGCCGAGCATGAGTCCGCCGGCGAGACCGAGGACGAGGTGGCGCCGGTCGGTGACGCGCCCTGCGACCCAGCCGCCGAAGAGCGTCATGAGGAACGCGCCGAGCGCGACGACCACTGCCATGGGCCTTTGGTACCGGATCGGGGGCCGTCCGCGCACCTCGGTGTCGGGGCAAGGCCGGGGACCCCGGTGGACGAGGTGCTCGCCCTGGCCGACGCGGTGCTGCGGGAGGCGGGCCTGACGCGCGCCGACGTCCGGTCGCTGGCCACGCTCGACGCCCGTGCGCCGGAACCGGGTCTCGCGGGGGCGGCGGCGCTTCTCGGCGTGCCGGTGCGGGGGTTCGCGGCCGAGGAGCTGGCGGCCGTCTCCGTACCGCATCCCTCGGCGCTGCCGCTGGCGGCGACGGGCACGGCGTCGGTGGCGGAGGCGGCGGCACTGCTGGCGGCGGCGGAGGCCGCGCTGCTTGTGGCGGAGGCGGCGGCGCTGCCGGCGGCGGAGGAGGCCGCGCTGCTTGTGCCGGCGACGGAGGAGGCGCTGCCGGCGGCGGCGGACGGGGCCACGCGGGCGCGTGCGGAGAGGGCCGTCCTGCTCGTCCCCAAGCGGAAATCCCCGCGCGTAACGTGCGCCCTCGCCGCTTCCGTCCCGTTTCGTCCGAACGAAGACGCCCCAGGCGTACGGTTGTTGCCCCTGGCGCACGGGTACATCGCAGGCGAGCCCGGCTCACCCCCCACCATCCCCACCCCCCACACGACGGCGGCCATGGACATGCATACGCATACCGACGCCCACGACCTGCGCCACCACGGTGACGCCGAGGTCAGGGACGACAAGCTCATCGATCTGGCGGTCAACGTCCGGACGAACACCCCACCCGACTGGTTGCGCGAGCGCATCACCGACTCCCTGACCGGGCTCGCGGCCTACCCCGACGGCCGGGCCGCGCGGGCGGCGGTCGCCGAGCGGCACGACCTGCCCTCGAACCGGGTGCTGCTCACGGCCGGCGCGGCGGAGGCCTTCGTGCTGCTCGCGCGGGCGCTGCCGGTCCGCAGACCCGTGGTGGTGCATCCGCAGTTCACCGAGCCGGAGGCGGCGCTGCGTGACGTCGGCCACGAGGTGGGCCGGGTGCTGCTGCGCGAGGAGGACGGCTTCCTGCTGGACCCGGCGGCGGTCCCGGAGGACGCGGACCTGGTGGTGATCGGGAACCCCACGAACCCGACGTCCGTGCTGCACCCCGCCGCGTCGATCGCCGCGCTCGCCCGGCCGGGGCGGATCCTGGTGGTGGACGAGGCGTTCATGGACGCGGTGCCGGGCGAGCGCGAGTCGCTGGCCGGACGGACCGACGTGCCGGGGCTCGTGGTGCTGCGCAGCCTCACCAAGACCTGGGGGCTCGCCGGGCTGCGGATCGGGTACGTGCTGGCCGAACCGGACACGGTCGCGGCCCTGGAGCGGGCGCAGCCGCTGTGGCCGGTGTCGACGCCGGCCCTGGTGGCAGCGGAGGCGTGCATGTCGCGGGTGGCGCTGGCGGAGGCCGAGCACGCGGCGCACCGGATCGGGGTGGAGCGGGCCCATCTGCTGGCCGGTCTCGCGGAGTTCGACGAGGTGCGGACGGTGGAGGGCTCGGAGGGCCCGTTCGTGCTGCTCCGGATCGACGGGGCGGACGTGGTGCGGGAGCGGCTGCGGTCGCTCGGCTTCGCGGCCCGCCGGGGTGACACGTTCCCGGGGCTGGACCGGAACTGGCTGCGGCTCGCGGTGCGGGAGCGGGCGACGACGAACCGCTTCCTGCAGGCCCTCGACCAGGCCCTGTTGATGGGCTGCTGACAGCGGACGCGGGTCCGGGGAGGGCGACGTCGTCACCGTCGCCCTCCCCGGCCCCCCGGTCCCCTCTCGTTCCCCCGCGTTCCCTCTGCTTTCCCCCGCTTTCCCCTGGGTGCCCTTACGGGGCCCCGTCCCCTTCTCGGCTCCCCCCGGAGCCTCGGGCCGTCCCCCTCGGGCCGTCAGCCCCGGGAGCGGGCGCGCGAGCGGGTCAGCGCGAGGGCGCCGCCGCCGGCCACGACGAGGGCGATCGCTCCGGCCGCGATGTACGGGGTGGTGGAGCTGCCGCCGGTCTCGGCGAGGTTCTCGGTGGGCGTGGTGCCACCGTTGTTCGTCTTGATGCCGCCGGCGTCGCTCGGCTTGACCGAGGGCTGCTGCGTGGGCTGCTCGCTGGGCTTCTGGGTGGGCCGCTCCGTCGGCTTCCCGGTCGGCTTCTCCGTGGGCTTCTCGGTCGGGGCCGTGCCCTTGGGCGTCTCACAGGTCGCCTCGGCGAGCGTCACGGTGCCGTTGACCGCGGCGACGCCGAGCTTCAGCGGGTCGACCTCCACCGTGAGTTCGAGGGCCGTCGCCGCGGCGGTGCGGGAGGTCGTGGAGGTACGGGAGAGGTCCAGGGTGACCTGACCGATCTCGGGCACGGTGACCTGGGTCCGGCCGCCCGTGGACAGGGTGGTCTTCTTGCCGAAGACCGTCACATGCCCGAGGACGTTGGACTCGGCGACCGGCCGCTCGCCCACCTCGCAGAGCGCCTTGGACGTGACCTTCTCGACCTCGATGAGGGAGAGCAGCGGGATGCCGGGGACGTGCACCTGCGCCTTGACGATGTTGACGTACCCCTCGGCCTTCTTCTCGTCGACGGTGGCCTTCGAGGTGGCCACGTCCGCGGCGAGGATGTCGATCGGTTCGCCGCCCTCGGCCCCCTGCACCTTCACGGTGAGCGCGGTCTCGGTCTCCGTCTCCGGCGCCTTGACCTCGTTGAGGGAGGTACGCAGGGGCACATGGACCGCCTTGCCGAGGAGGGAGACATCGAGGCCGGTCCGCAGGACGACGGCGGTGGCACGCCCTTCGTCGCCCGTGGCGTGCGCCGCCGGAGCCGCCAGGAGCGCGGGGCCGACGGTCAGGGCGGCGACGGTCGCGGCGGCGGTACGGCGTACGGGCATGCGGAAGGTGTTGCTGTTCAAGGTGGTGGAACCCCCACAAGAGACATGGCGTCGCCGGCCGCTCACCACGGGGACGGTGGGTCGGCGCGGCCTCGGCGACTTGAGACACCGGAATCCTTACGCACGGAGAGTGAACCGGCAGTCGCCTGGCGTGAGTTCACTCCAAAGGGGGGTTTCCGTGTTCGTTTTCGATTTTTTTCGACACAACCGTTCACGCGCGCCCCGCGTCTCTCGCACGAGCGGGCGGGAGCGGGGGCGCGCGGGAAGGGTGAGAACGATCCGCGCTCGGCCGAGGTAACGGATCGTCAACGCGGTGCGCTCAGTCGGCGCGCCAGTACCCGAGCGCGTGGACGCGCTCCTTGGGCAGGGCGAGCTCCTTGCGCGCGTACGTGGCGAGGGTGCGGGTGGTCGCGGTGTCGCAGGCGATCCAGACGTACGAGGCGGGGTCGGCGAGCGCCGGCAACTCGGCCTTCACCCGGGCGACGAGGTCGGCGCCGCCGTCCCGGCGCGGCACCCGGCGCAGTTCGTGCCGTGCGGGGTCGAGCCGGAACGGCAGGTCCTCGTCCGAGGCGTTCTGGGTCTCGAACCAGATGGTGGCCGGGACGTCCGGCAGCGCGTCGAGCAGGGAGTTGACCGCGGGCAGGGAGGCCGGGTCGCCGACCACGAGCAGCCGCGCGGGGGCCGGGTCGGGGGCCTCGAAGCCGGTGCCCTGGAGGGTCGCGTCCACCGTGTCGCCGGGGGCGCAGCGGCGGGCCCAGTGGCTGGCGACGCCGTCGTGCAGGGCGAACTCCAGGCTGAACGTACCGGCCTCCACGTCGGGGTCGACCAGCGTGTAGGCGCGCTGGTGCGGCTTGCCCGCGTTGTCGAACCAGATCCGTACCCACATCGTCGGGTGGACCCCGGCGGCGGCGAGCAGCCCGCCGTCCGTGAAGTGCACCCGGCGGTAGTCCTCCGTGACCTGCTCGGCGCCCGTCACGGTGAACGTGAAGTCCTTGCCGCGCATCAGCTTGAGAACGGCACCCTGCCAACCGTGACCCACCGCGATCCCCACCCCTGAACTCCTGTAGATTAATTTAGGTCAGCCTAACCTAAGAAACTCTCAACGGACATGGACGGGATCGGGGTCTCCGTGAGCATCGAGGTCTACCGGGACGCCTGGGGCGTCCCCCATCTGCGCGCCGCGGACCCGGACGAACTCGCCTTCGCCCAAGGCCGGGTCACCGCCCGCGACCGGGCCTGGCAGCTGGAGGTCGAACGGCACCGGGCCCAGGGCACCACGGCCGCCTTCCTCGGCGCCGCCGAACTCGGCTGGGACACCTTCGCCCGCCGCTCCCGGCTCGCCGACACCGCCCGCCGCTGCTTCGAGCGGCTGGAACGCGACGACGCACCGACCGCCGCGTGGGTACGCGCGTACGTGGCCGGGGTCAACGACGCTCTGGCGGAAGGCGCGCGACGCGCACCCGAGTTCGACGAGACCGGCCTCGCGCCCGGACGGTGGGAACCGTGGACCCCGCTCGCGGTCTGGCTCTCGACCCACATCCTGTTCGCCGGCTTCCCCACCAAACTGTGGCGCGAGGAGGTCGCCGGCCGGCTCGGCGAGGAGTGGACGGAGCTCTTCGCGACCGACGGACCCGGTACCGCCGGCTCCAACGGCTGGATGGTCGCGGGCGAGCGCACCACGAGCGGGGCGGCCCTGATCGCCGGCGACCCGCACCGGTTCATCGAGGCGCCCGGCGTCTACCAGCAGATCCGGCTCGCCTGCGACGCGTACGACGTCGTCGGCATCGCCGTCCCCGGCATCCCGGGCCTCGCCCACTTCGGCCACGCCGGTCCGGTGGCGTGGGCGATCACCAACGCCATGGCGGACTACCAGGACCTCTACCGCGAGCGGCTGCGGCGCCTCCCGGACGGAGGGGTGGAGGCGTACGGCCCCGAGGGATGGCGCCCGGCGGCGGCGCACACCGAGACGATCGAGGTGGCGGGCGGGGAGCCGGTCGTCGTCGAGGTGGTCGAGACGGAACGGGGCCCGGTGATCATCGGGCTCGACGACGGCGCCGGGGACGGCTCCTCCGCGTGGGAGGCCGTCAGCCTCCGGTACCCGCCCCGCGTCACCGGTGAGCTCGGCTTCGGCGGGCTGCCCGCGCTGTTGCGCGCCCGGACCGTCGCCGACGTCGACGCCGCCCTCGACGGCTGGGTCGAGCCGGTGAACGTCGTCCTGGCCGCCGACACCCGGGGCGGGCTGCTGCACCGGGTCGCGGGCCACGTCCCCGTACGGGCCCGGGCCAACTCCCTGCGGATCGTGCCCGCCTGGGACCCGGCGCACGCCTGGGAGGCCGCTCCGGCGCCGCTGCCCCGGGCCGAGGTGCGGGGCCACGCCGTGATGGCCAACGCCCGGGGCCTGGCCGCGCCCCTGGGCGTCGAGTTCGCCCCGCCGCACCGGGCGGCCCGTATCGACGCGCTGCTCGGCGCCTCGGCCGACTGGACCCCGGAGACCACGACCGCCGTCCACCGGGACACCGACAACGCCTCCGCCGCCCGCCTCCTCGCCGCCGTGGCGCGGGCGGGCGGGGCGGAGGCGGACGACGCGGGAGCGGACGACGCCGCGACGGGCGGCACCGGCGCGGGCGCCCGGCTCTCCCCCGGCGCTGCCGCCGTGCGGGACCGGCTGCTCGCCTGGGACCGGCGGATGGACGCGGACAGCACCGACGCCGGTCTGTACGCCGCCGTGCGCGGCGCCGTGGTGCGCCGACTCGCCGCCCACGAGGCCTTCGCGGCGCTGCGCGAACCCGCCCCGTACCCCGAGGTGTTCCGGCCCTGGCTCGCCCTCGGGCCGCGCGTCGCGTACGCCCTGGAGACCCTGCTCGTGGCCGGGCCCGTGCCCGCCGGGGACGTCGACCGGATCGTCCGGGAGGCGCTCGACGAGGTCGGCGCCGGCGAACCGCCCGCCGCCTGGGGTGTGACGCACCGCCTCGCGCCCTGGCAGGCGCTGCCCGACCCCGACGACGCCCAGTGGCCGGGGCTCGGCGGCGACCACGACTGCGTCCTCTCCTCGTCCAGCGTGCCCGGGTGGACCGACCGCAGCGCCCGCGCCTCCGCCGCGCGGTACGTCTGGGACCTCGCCGACCGCGAGCGCAGTGGCTGGATCGTGCCGTTCGGCGCGTCCGGCGTCCCCGGCGACCCGCACCACCGCGACCAACTCCCCCTGTGGCTGCGGGGCGACCTCGCCCCCGTCACCACCGACTGGCAGTACCTCACCAAGGAGCAGGGATGACCACCCCCGTATACGTCCACCGCGTCGAGGGCTTCGGCACCGTCACGGTCCGGCCCGTCGAGCCCGAGGGCGACGCCCCGCTCCTGCACGGCTGGGTCAACGAGGAGCGGGCCGCCTTCTGGGGCATGGTCGGCACCACCGTCGAGCAGGTCCGGGACATCTACGCCCACCTCGACTCGCTCACCACCCACCACGGCTTCCTCGTCAGCCTGGACGACGAGCCGGTCGCGCTCCTCCAGACCTACGAACCCGCCGCCGACCGCGTGAGCGAGTGCTACGAGGCGCTGCCGGGGGACATCGGCGTGCACCTGCTGGTCGCCCCAGGCACCGCCCCGCAGCCCGGCTGGACGGGCCGCCTGCTCACCGCGCTCGTCGCCTTCGCGCTGCGGGACCACGACCGGGTCGTGGTGGACCCGGACGCGGCCAACGAGAAGGCGATCACCCGCATGGTGCGGGCCGGGTTCGAGCTGGGCCCCGAGGTCGTCCTGCCCGAGGTGGACCTGCCGGAGGTCTTCATCCCGGAGAAGAAGGCGCGGCTCGCGTTCCTGACCCGGCGCTGACCCGCTCCCGTCAGCCCACCACCCGGCCGTCGACGACGACCCGGCGCGGCGCCGCGAGGACGCGGACGTCCGCGCGCGGGTCCTCGCCGTAGACCACCAGGTCGGCCGGGGCGCCCTCCTCCAGGGAGGGGCGGCCGAGCCAGGCCCTGGCCCCCCAGGCGGTGGCGGCGAGCGCGTCGATCGGCGGGATGCCCGCCCGGGTCAGCTCCTCGACCTCCTCGGCGACGAGCCCGTGGGCGAGGGAGCCGCCCGCGTCGGTGCCCACGAAGACCGGGACGCCCGCGTCGAAGGCGGCGCGCACGGTGTCGTACCGGCGCTCGTGCAGCCGGCGCATATGGGCCGACCAGCGGGGGAACTTCTCCTGGCCGCCGTCGGCGAGGTGCGGGAAGGTCGCGATGTTGACCAGGGTCGGCACGATCGCGACGCCCCGCTCGGCGAAGAGCGGGATCGTGTCCTCGGTGAGCCCGGTGGCGTGCTCGACGCAGTCGATCCCGGCCTCGACGAGGTCGCGGAGCGAGTCCTCAGCGAAGCAGTGCGCGGTGACGCGGGCGCCGAGCCGGTGCGCCTCCGCGATGGCGGCCTCGACCTCGGCGCGCGGCCAGCAGGCGGTGAGGTCGCCCACCTCGCGGTCGATCCAGTCGCCGACGAGCTTGACCCAGCCGTCCCCGCGCCGGGCCTCGCGGCCGACGTAGGCCACGAGGTCGGCGGGCTCGATCTCATGGGCGTAGTTACGGATGTAGCGGCGGGTGCGGGCGATGTGCCGACCCGCACGGATGATCTTCGGCAGGTCCTCGCGCTCGTCGATCCAGCGGGTGTCGGAGGGCGAGCCCGCGTCCCGGATGAGCAGGGTGCCCGCGTCCCGGTCGGCGAGGGCCTGCTTCTCGCTGGTGGCCTCGTCGACGGGGCCGTGCCGGTCGAGGCCGACGTGGCAGTGGGCGTCGACGAGTCCGGGCAGCACCCAGCCCTCGACGGTGACCGTCTCGGCGGCGGGCCGGTCGAAGGTGATCCGCCCGTCGACGCACCACAGTTCGTCCCGTACGTCCTCGGGGCCGACGAGCACCCGTCCCTTCACGTGCAGCACCGCGTGATCGCTCATGCCTGCACTGTACGAGGGGCGGATGCCCGGCGGGGAGCCCGGGCCGGAGGCTTCCTGGCGGCTGCGGCCGGGGGTGCCTCGGTACCCTGAGCGGGAGCCCACCCGCACCGCACCGAGTCGAAGAAGGCACCACCGTGACCGTGACACATCCGCTCCTGGACCTGGCCCCGCTGACCGCCGCGCACTTCGCGTCGATCGAGCGGCGGGTGGCCGCGCTGCTCTCCACGGAGCAGGACGTGGTGATCACCCAGGGCGAGGCGCTGCTGCCCCTGGAGGGGTGCATCCGCAGCGGGGCGCGGGCCGGTTCGACCGCCCTGAACGTCGTCACCGGTCCGTACGGGCAGACCTTCGGCAACTGGCTGCGGGACTGCGGCGCGACCGTCGTCGACCTGGAGGTGCCGTTCCACACGGCCGTGACGGCGGAGCAGGTGGAGCGGGCGCTCGCCGAGCACCCGGAGATCGACTTCGTGTCCCTGGTGCACGCGGAGGCGGCGACCGGCAACACCAACCCGGTGGCGGAGATCGGTGAGGTCGTACGGGCGCACGGCGCGCTGTTCTACCTGGACGCGGTGGCGTCGATCGGCGCCGAGCCCGTGCTGCCGGACGCGTGGGGCGTGGACATGTGCATCATCGGCGCGCAGAAGGCGATGGGCGGGCCCGCGGGTGTGTCGGCGGTGTCGGTGAGCGCGCGGGCCTGGGAGCGGTTCGCCGCCAACCCGGCGGCGCCGCGCCGCTCGTACCTGTCCCTCCTCGACTGGAAGGAGCGGTGGATCGACGGTGGCCGGAAGGCGTTGCTCCACGCTCCCGCGCAGCTGGAGATGCTGGCCCTGGAGGCGTGTGTGGAGCGGATCGAGGCGGAGGGCCTGGACGCCCTGATGGCGCGGCACGCCTCGGCGGCGGCGGCCACCCGGGCGGGCGCGCTGGCGCTCGGCGGCGGTCTCGCACCGTATGTGTACGAGGCGAAGGACGCGGCTCCGGTCGCGACCACGCTGCGGACGCCGGCCGGCGTGGACGCCTCCGAGCTCGTGGCGAAGGCGCTGGCCGCCGATCCGTCGCTGCCGCTGATCGCGGGCGGCGGGGCGCTCGCCGGGGAGATGATCCGGGTCAACCACTACGGGGTGGACGCGACGCCGGGCGCCGTGCAGTCCTCGCTGGCCGCCCTGGGCGCGGCGCTCGGCGAGACGGGCCGCGCGGTGGACCTGGAGGGCGCGCGCAGGGCGGTCACGGAGGCGTGGGCCTGACCTGCGGTACGGAAAGGGGCGGGGGTCCGGCGTTCGGAGCCCCGCCTGTTCGCCGCGCGGAGGTCCGGCGTTCGGAGCCCTGCGCCCCTTCGCCGCGCGGGGGTCCGGGTCCGAGCTCCCGCCCCTCCGTGCGGTCCGGCCCCCGATGCCGCCCGTGCGGGCCTGGTGAGCGGGGCCGCGTCGGGGCGTGGTCAGCCCGCCAGGACGTCCAGGGCCCGGTCCACGTCCGCCGCCGTGTTGTACAGGTGGAAGGACGCGCGCAGGTTGCCCGCGCGGGCGGAGAGCAGGACGCCTGCCTCGCGCAGGGCCTCCGCGCGGTGGCCGAGGCCGGGGACGGCGACGACCGTCGAGTCGTCCATGACGGGCTCGTGGCCCAGGGCGAGGAGTCCGGAGCGGAAGCGGGCCGCGAGCCCCTTGTCGTGGGCCTCGATCCGCTCGATGCCGATCTCCTCCAGGAGCGCGAGCGAGCGGGCGGCCCCGTGGTACGAGAGGAAGGCCGTGGGCTCGTCGAAGCGGCGTGCGGTGCGGGCCAGTTCGCGGACCGGGCCGTAGCTGTTCACCCACAGCTCCTCGCCCGCGACCCAGTTGGCGTGGATCGCGAGGAGCGAGTCCTGCGCCTCCTCGGTGACGGTGAGGAAGGACGCCCCGCGCGGGCAGAGCAGGTACTTGTAGCCGCCGGCGACCGTGTAGTCCCACTCCCCCGCGCGCAGCGGCAGCCACCCCGCCGACTGGGTGGCGTCGAGGAGCGTACGGGCGCCGTGCGCGGCGGCCGCGGCCCGGACCGCCGCGAAGTCGGCCGTCCTGCCGTCCGCGGACTGGACGGCGGAGAACGCGATCAGCGCGGTCTCGGGGCGGACCGACTCGGCGAGCCGCTCCAGTGGCACGAAGCGGGTCTTGAGGTCGCCGCGGATCGTGAAGGGCGTGATGACGGAGGAGAAGTCGCCCTCGGGGAAGAGGATCTCGGCTCCGGCGGGCATCGACTGGGCGATCAGGCCGCAGTGGACGGCGACCGAGCTGCCGACGGCGACGCGCTCGTGGGAGACCCCGGCCAGGCGGCCGAAGGCGGCGCGGGCCTCGTCGACGAGGTCGAAGCTTCCGGCGCCGTCGGGGCGGCCGTCGGCGGTCTGCTGCGCGAGGAGCGTCACGGCCTCGACGGTCCGGCGGGGCAGCAGCCCGCAGGCCGAGGTGTTCAGATAGGTCTGCTTGGGCGCGAACTCGGCGCCGCCGAGCGGCTGGTCCAGGGAATCCATGTCCTCACCCTGGATTCCCCACGATCGCCCGTCAATGGCGATTCGCCCGTGGGGAGACCCAAGGTGCGCTTATCTCCGCAGGTCAGAGGGGCAGGCAGGACGGTCAGGCCCCCGGGACCTCGCAGGAGCCGTCCGGGCCGCAGACCTCGGCGCCGGAGCCGACGGGCTGGAGGACACGGCCCTGCCAGGCCTGCTCCAGGGCCTGGGTGAAGACCTCGGCGGGCTGGCCGCCGGAGATGCCGTAGCGGCGGTCGAGGACGAAGAACGGCACGCCGTTCGCGCCGAGTTCGGCGGCCTCGCGCTCGTCGGCGCGTACGGCCTCGGCGTAGGCGGAGTCGTCGGCGAGCACGGCCCGGACCTCGGTCTCGTCGAGCCCGGCCTCGACGCCGAGCGTCACCAGGGTCTCCGGGTCGAAGACGGAGCGCTCCTCGGCGAAGTTGGCGCGGTAGGCCAGGTCGAGGAGTTCGTTCTGGAGGCCGCGGTCCTTGGCGAGGTGCAGCAGCCGGTGGATGTCGAAGGTGTTGCCGTGGTCGCGGCCCTCGGTGCGGTAGTCGAGTCCCTCGGCGTGCGCGTTCGACGCGACGTGGGCCTCCATGGCGCGGGCCTCGTCGAGCGTACGGCCGTACTTCCTGGCCAGCATCTCCAGGACGGGTCCGGTGTCCCCCTTGGCGCGGTTCGGGTCGAGCTCGAAGGAGCGGTGCACGACCTCGACGCCCTCGCGGTGGGCGAAGTCCGCGAGCCCCTTCTCGAAGCGGGCCTTGCCGATGTAGCACCAGGGGCAGGCGATGTCGCTCCAGATCTCGACGCGCATGTGACTTCTCTCCGAGGGTTGCCGGTGGGGTGTTCGGCCGTGACAACGTCCCCACCGGCCGAGTTCATTCCGTTTGCGGCGCCAGTGTGAGCCGGAGCACCAGGTGGTCGCCGTCGCGCGGGTTCTCCGGGTCGGGGGACCAGCCGTGGGCCGCGTAGAAGGCCCGGGCGCGTGCGTTCTTCTCGAAGACCTCGAGGCGGGCCTCGGTCACGCCGGCGGCCCGCCAGGCGTCGGTGCAGGCCGTGTGGAGCGCGGTTCCGACGCCCGCGCGCCAGCGGGCGGGCAGCACATGGAGCTGGGTGAGGTGCATGAGGCCGTCGCGCTCCCCGTACGCGGCGACGCCGGCGACCTCCCCGTCGCGTTCGGCGCACAGGACGGCCCCGCGGCCGACGGCCGCAGCCCAGCCCGCCCGGCAGCGGGCGACCTCCTCGGGGCCGAGGAAGTCGGCGTCGGGGAGATGACCCCGGTAGTAGGTGGCGCGGGCCTCGGTGTGGAGGGCGACGACGGCGTCGAGGTCGGCGGGAGTGGCGAATCTGATCATGGTCCTTCAGGACGCACGGGAGGACGGGCCGGTTGCGGCCCCGGAGCGCGCCGGGCCCTCCGTGGCGGTACGCGGGCGCGCGGGCCTCTCGGTCGCGACGGTGGCGGTACGCGGGCGCGTGGGTCCCTCCGGTGCGGCAGCGGGAGGCGTCGGCAGGCGGGTGAAGCTCGACCGGTACGCGCTCGGGGTGAGGCCCGTGCGGCGCAGCAGGTGGTGGCGGAGGGAGTCCGCCGAACCGAGCCCGCTGGCGCGGGCCACCCCGTCCATGGGGAGTCCGGTCGTCTCCAGAAGTTCCTTCGCCCGCTCCACGCGCTGGTGCAGGAGCCACTGGAGGGGGCTGACCCCGGTCTCGGCGTGGAAGCGGCGCGAGAGGGTGCGGACGGAGACCCCGGCGTGCCGGGCGAGGTCGGTGAGGCCGAGGGGTTCGTCGAGGTGTCCCATCGCCCACGCGCGCGTGTCGGCGAAGGAGACGCCTCGCTCGGGCGGCAGCGGGGTCTGGGTGAACTGGGTCTGGCCGCCGGGGCGTACGGGGGCGACGAGGGCCTGCCGGGCCACGGTGTTGGCGACGGCGGCGCCGTAGTCGGTCCGGATGACGTGCAGGCAGAGGTCGATGCCCGCCGCGTACCCGGAGGAGGTGAGCACGGGCCCGTCCTGGACGAACAGGACGTCGTCCTGGAGGTCGACGGCCGGATGTCGGGCGGCGAGCAGCGAGCGGTACTCCCAGTACGTCGTCGCCGCCCTGCCGTCGAGCAGTCCGGCCTCGGCGAGCGCGAAGGCTCCGGTGCAGATGGAGGCGATCCGCCGACCGCCGGCGGCGGCGCCGCGCAGGGCGTCGAGGATGCGCGGGTCGGGGTCCGTGACGGAGCCGCTGCCCGCGAGGACGACGGTGTCGGCCTCCGCGACGGCGTCGAGGCCGTGCGGGACGACCAGGTCGAGCCCGCCGGTGGTCGGCACGGGCCCGGGGTCGGGGGCGCAGATGACCGTCTCGTACCCGGGTGCGCCGTCGATCTCCACCTTGCCGAACAGCATCTCCGGGATGGCGAGGTTGAACATCGAGACGGGCGGGGCGGCGATCACCGCGACGCGCCGGGGACGGGACGGGACCGTCATGGCCAGAACCTCCGGACGTATGGCATTCGGGCCGCTACTGTACGGCTCCGTCGATCATGAAGCTGGGGGCATGTCCTCGACGCTCCTCACCGAAACCCCCGCCAGCCGGCCCGTGTCTCCCCGTCCCGCCCTGGTCGCCGCGATGCTCGGATTCGCCCTCCTCACCCTCGACACCTCCGTCGTGAACGTGGCCCTGCCGGCGATCGGCGCCGGCCTGGGGGCGGGGATGTCCGGGCTCGCCTGGGTGGTCGACGCGTACACGCTCGTGCTCGCCGCGCTGCTGCTGTCCAGCGGCGCTCTCGCCGACCGGGTCGGGGCGAGCCGGGCGTACGGGGCCGGGGTCGCCGTCTTCGTCCTCGCCTCTGCGGCCTGCGGTCTCGCCCTGGGGCTTCCGGCGCTCCTCGCGGCCCGGGCGGTGCAGGGAGCGGCGGCGGCCGTGATGCTTCCGGCATCGCTCGCGCTCGTACGGGAGGCGTACGGCGATCCGCGGCGGCGGGCCCGGGCGGTGTCGCTGTGGGCGGCGGGCGGCACGGTCGCGGTGGCGCTCGGGCCGGTCGTGGGCGGGGCGCTGACCACGGTGTGGAGCTGGCGGGGCGTGTTCTTCGTCAACCTGCCGCTGGGGCTGCTCGCGCTCGTTCCGCTGACCCGGGTGGCGCGTTCGTCGCGCGGGACGGCCCCGCTCGACCTGCCGGGGCAGCTGACGGCGATGACGGCGCTCGGGGCGCTCACCTTCGCGGCCGTCGAAGGCGGTACGGAGGCCTGGTGGGCGCTGGGGCTCGCGGGCGGCTCCTTCGCGGCGTTCCTGGTGGTCGAGTCGCGGCGGCGGCATCCGATGGTGCCGCTGGGGCTCTTCCGGAACACGACGGTGGCCGTGGCGGTGGCGGCGGGCTCGGCGAACAGCGTGGCCTTCTACGGGACGCTGTTCGTGTTCAGTCTCTTCTTCCAGCAGGTGCTGGGGCTCTCGGCGCTGGCGGCCGGGCTGATGTTCCTGCCGATGACGGGTCTCCTCGCCGGGGTGAACATCCTGTCGGCGCGGGTGGCGGCGCGGTACGGGGCGCGGCTGCCGATCGTCCTCGGTCAGGTCGTCGCGGTGGCCGGACTGCTCGGGCTGCTCACGGTGGACGCGGAGTCCTCGCGGGTGGCACAGGCGTTGCTGCTCGTACCGCCGGCGCTCGGGGTGGGTTTCTCGCTGCCGCCGCTAATTGCCTCGATGATGGAGGCCGTTCCGGCGGAGCGGGCGGGTACGGCCGCGGGGCTCCTGAACGCGGTGCGGCAGACGGCGGGCGCGCTCGCCGTCGCGGTCTTCGGATCGCTCGCGGCCCGGTCGATGGAGACGGCGCTGCCGGCGAGCCTGCTGATCAGCGCCGGCCTCCTGACCTTGACGGCCCTGGCGTCGCTGCGCCTGCCGGGGCCTCGGGCCTGAGCCCGCGGGGGCCCGTCTCCCGGGTCTCCGGCCGGCACGGGTTCAGGCGCCCTTGCGGTACTGCCCCGGTGCCACCCCGTACTCCCGCTTGAAGGCCTTGGCGAAGGCGAACTCCGACGTGGAGCCGGTGCGTTGGGCGACCGCGCGGAGCGGCAGGTCGCGGGAGCGCAGGAGGCGGCCCGCGGTCGTCATCCGCCCCAGGTGAGGTAGGCGCGCGGTGCGCGTCCGACGAGGGCGGTGGACCGGCGGGCGAAGGCGGCACGGGAGAGACCGCCGAGGGCGCCCAGCTCCTCGACCGTCCAGGCCTTCGCGGGGTCGCCGTGGAGGGCGCGGAGGGCTTCGGCGACGGCCGGGCCGGGCGGCACGGCCGTGCTGTACGGATGGCTGGACCCGCGGCCGGTCGCCCTGTCGAGGAACTGGCCGCAGACCGTCCACACGTACGCCAACGGTGTGCTCGCCGCGACCGAGGAGGGGCGGCGCCGCGCGGCCGGTCTCATCGGCTCGGGGCTGCGGGACGGCTCCCTCGCGCCGGTGATCGCCGAGACCTTCGGGGGTCTGGAGCGGGTCACCGACGCCCATCGGCTGATGGAGTCCGCCACGCACACCTCGGGAAGATCGTGGTGCGGGTGGAGCACTGAGGGTCGCCGCGGTGCGTGCGGAGTCCCGGGGCCGTGATCCGGCGGATCACGGCCCCGGGGGTCAGCGCCTCGGGAGTCCCAGCGGGTTGCCGTCGCGGAGTTCCGGCGGGAGCAGGTGGTCGGGGGTCGACTGGTAGGTGACCGGGCGCAGCCAGCGCTCGATCGCGGTCGCACCGACGGAGGTGGAGGTGGAGGTGGTGGCCGGGTAGGGGCCGCCGTGGTGCTGGGCCTGGGCGACGGCGACGCCGGTGGGCCAGCCGTTGACGAGGACCCGGCCGGCCAGCGGGGTGAGCTCGGCGAGGAGCGAGGCGGCGTCGGTGTCCTCGGTGCCCTCCGTGGCGATGTGGAGGGTGGCGGTGAGGTTGCCGGGCAGCCGGGAGAGGACCTCGGTGATCTCCGTACGGGAGGTGTAGCGGGCGACGACGGTGACCGGGCCGAAGCACTCCTCCAGGAGGAGGTCGTGCCCTTCGCCCTCGGTGAGCAGGGAGGCGTCGACGGCGAGGACGCCGGCGCTGACCGTGTGCGCGTCGCCCGCGCCGGGGGCGACGGGGGTCCGCACCCCGGCGAGCGCGGCGCGTTCGGTGACCCCGGCGACGAAGGCGTCCCGCATCCGGTGGTCGAGCATCGGGCCGGGTCCGGCCGCGGCCACCCCGGCGCCGAGGGCGTCGACGAAGCGGTCGCCCGGCTCGCCGGCGGGGGCCAGGACGAAGCCGGGCTTGGTGCAGAACTGGCCCTGGCCGAGGGTCATCGAGCCGGCCAGGCCCGCGCCGATCTCCTCGGCCCGCTCGTCGACGGCCGCGGTGGTGAGCACGACCGGGTTGAGGGAGCCGAGCTCGCCGTGGAAGGGGATGGGTACGGGCCGGGCGGCGGCCGCGTCGAAGAGGGCCCGGCCGCCGCGTACCGAGCCGGTGAAGCCGGCCGCGGCCACGAGCGGGTGGCGGACGAGTGCCACGCCCGCGTCGAAGCCGTGGACGAGGACGACGACGTCCTCGGGGAGGCCGGCCTTGGCGGCGGCCCTGCGCAGCAGGGCGGCGCTGAGCTCGGAGGTGGCCGGGTGGTCGGGGTGGGCCTTGACCACCACGGGGCAGCCGGCCGCGAGGGCGCTGGCCGTGTCGCCGCCGGGGACGGAGAAGGCGAGCGGGAAGTTGCTCGCGGCGTAGACGGCGACGACGCCGAGCGGGATCTTCCAGCGGCGCATGTCGGGCCGGGGAGGGGTGGCGTCGGGGTCGGGCGCGTCGATCCGGATGTCGAGGAAGGAGCCCTCCTCGACGACGTCGGCGAAGGCCCGCAGCTGGGCCGTGGTGCGGGCGAGTTCGCCGGTGAGGCGGACGGGCCCGAGGGCGGTCTCGGCGTCGGCCGTCTCGACGATCTGCTCGCGCGCGCCGTCGAGGACGTCGGCCGCGGTACGGAGGAAGGAGGCCCGTACCGTCCGGTCGGCGAGGCTCTCCCGCACGCCGTGGGCGGCCCGTACGGCCCGGTCGACGTCTTCCGCCGCGGCCTCCACCGCGACCTGTTCGCGCGGCTTCCCCGTCCGGGGGTCCACACTCCACACTGGTTCTGCCGCCACCGCCACGCCCCTGTTCGCTATTCTGAACACAGTTCCCGTAGATGAACGTTCTCTCCGGGACTCTAGGGACGGCGTGGCCGTCTCCACAAGGGGCGCCGTTCAGCCAGGTGGCCGCCGGACGGCCGGACGACGGAAAAGGGGCGAGGGTCATGGCGACTGCCGACGCGGGCGGAGCGCAGGTGAAGTCCGCGGTGCGGACCGTGGAGCTGCTCGAATACTTCGCCGGACGCCCCGGGATGCACTCGCTGGCCGCCGTCCAGGAGGCCGTCGGCTACCCCAAGTCCAGCCTGTACATGCTGCTGCGCACACTGGTCGAGCTGGGCTGGGTGGAGACGGACTCGACCGGCACGCGGTACGGCATCGGGGTGCGGGCACTGCTCGTCGGCACCTCGTACATCGACGGCGACGAGGTGGTGGCCGCCTCCCGGCCCACGCTCGACCGGCTCAGCGACGACACCACCGAGACCATCCACCTGGCGCGGCTCGACGGCACCAACGTCGTCTACCTGGCGACCCGCCAGTCCCAGCACTACCTGCGGCCGTTCACCCGGGTCGGACGCCGGCTGCCGGCGCACTCGACCTCGCTCGGCAAGGCACTGCTCGCCACCCACACCGACGAGCAGGTGCGCAAGCTGCTCCCGGAGACCCTCCCGGCGCTGACCGAGCACACGATCACCGACCGCGAGCGGCTCATCGAGGAGCTGCACGTCATCCGCGAGCAGGGCTTCTCGGTGGACCGCGAGGAGAACACCCTCGGACTGCGCTGCTTCGGCATCGCGATCCCCTACAGGACCCCGGCGCGGGACGCGATCAGCTGCTCGGTGCCGGTGGCGCGGCTCACCCCGGCCCACGAGCAGATGATCAAGGACGCGCTCTTCGACGCGCGGGACCGGCTGACCCTGGCGACCCGCCGCCTCTGATCACACCGTCACGGGCGGTCGGCGGCGACCGGCCGTCTCGATCACGTCTTCGCACGCGGCCGGCAGCGACCCCGCCGCTCGATCGCGCCGTCACGCGCGGTCGGCGAGCGCCCTCTGCCAGACCGGGCTGTCCACGTAGTGGTTGTCGTACTGCTCCGAGGAGGCCCTGATCTCCTCGGAGCTCGCCTCGCCCCGCATCACCCGGCCGAGCAGGCGCAGGTAGTCGAAGCGGGCCATGCCCGGCGTGAAGACGAAGAGCACGTCGGCCTCGGCGCCGGGGGCCGCCGCGAAGGCGTGCGGGGTGTGCGGCGGGACGAGGAGGAAGTCGCCCTGCTCCAGGACGGACAGCTCCTCGCCCACCAGGACCTGGAGCGAGCCGCCGAGGACGAAGAACATCTCCGAGGCCTTGGTGTGGAAGTGCGCCGGGGCGCCGACCGCGCCCTTCGCGAAGGAGGAGCGGTAGCTGGTGAGCTGTCCGCCGGTGGTGTCGGAGTCGGCGAGCAGGGTCATCACGCTGCTGGGGTCGGCGGTGGTCTCGGCGTCGGCGGCGCGGGTCAGGAGCGGGGCGAAGGTCGCGTTCTCGTTCATGATCACTACCCTAGAGGCCCATTGACCCCTGGTGATGGGTCAATCGATCTTCGGAATAATGGGTCAATTCCCGTGCGTCCGGGCGGCCGTCCGGCAGTCGCGGTGCCCCATGAGGCCCCCGGGGGAGGCCGTCTCCCCCGTGCGGCGGAGGCGGTTCACCGCTCGGCAGGAGGTGGCGCGGGGGGTCTGCGCGCGAGCGTGGAGCCATGACAGAGACCGCTCCCCTCCCCCGTGCCGACCGGCCGGCCCCTCCCCACCGTCCGACCGCCGCCCGCCGGGCGCTGCGCGCGCTCGCGATCCTCGCCTGTGTCCCGTACGTCTCGCTCAAGGTCGCCTGGGTGGCGGGCAGCGAGATCGGCATCCCGGCCGGGAGCGTCCTCCTGGAGCACCCGCGGCTGATGGCGGTCGCCAACGCGGTGACGGTGCTCGCCGACGTGCTCGTCGTCGTCCTGGCCCTGCTGCTCACCCAGGCCTGGGGCCGCCGGTTCCCCGCGTGGCTTCTGGCTCTCCCCATGTGGGCCGCGACCGGCCTGCTCACCCCGATCATGACCGGCTACCCGACCCAGCTCGTGGTCGCCGCCCTCACCGGCGGCGACGGGCAGGCCGACGCGGCCGGCGAACCCTTCCTCGACCCCTGGGTCTTCGGTGTCGTCTACGGCGGGTTCATCCTCCAGGGCCTCGCCCTCGGCACCCTCTTCACCTGGTACGCGCGGGACCGCTGGGGTCATCTCTGGAGCGGCCGGCTCGGCGACCCGGCCGCCCGCGCGGCCGGGCCCGGCGTACGGGCGGCCGCTCTGGCCGGGTCGGTGACCGCGCTCGTGGCGGCCGCGCCCCACCTGCTGTGGGCCGCGGGCGCGACCACCGGCCTCTCCGCCCGGCGGATCTCCGAGCGCGGCGCCGACTTCTTCGTCCTGGAGGCCCAGTGGACCGGCTTCCTCACGGTCGCCGCGGTCGCCACGCTCGCCCTGGTCCTGCGCCGGCCGGCCCGGCTGCGGGTCCGCACCGCGCTCGCCCTGGCCTGGACGGCGTCGGCCGCCGTGGGCTGCTGGGGCGCGTACATGTCGCTCGTCGCCCTGCTCCCGGAGACGGATCCCACCAAGCACGTCCCCGGACTCGTACAGCTGTCCTACGCTGGCGACATGATCACCGGGTTCCTCCTCGCCGCGTGCGTGGCCGCCTTCCTGCGGTGCCGGAGCACCGAGGCGTGAGACGGTGCGCGGTCGCCCTCCTCGGGCAGCGGGCCAGGCGGCGCTGGCTCCATCTGATCGTGGGCGGCGCCCTGTTCATGCCGTTCTGGATGGTCGGCACGCTCGTCCTGGGGCCGTTGCTCGACGACGGCGGCATGTTCTCCGGGGGGCTCGGGGTGCAGTTCGGGGCGTACGCGGTGGGTCTGCCGCTCGTCGCGGTCAGCGCGCTCTTCCCGCCGGCCCGGCCGATGTCGGTCGCCGCCGCGCGGACCCTGTGCGGGGTGCCGGCGGAGCGGTTCGCGGACGGCCCCGCCCGGGGCGCGGCGGCCAGGGCGCGGACGGCGGGCTGGCTGACCCTGCACCTGGGCGCCGGAGCACTGGTCAGCGGGGCGAGCCTGGCCCTGCCGCCGTTCGCGGTGTCGGTGATGGCACTGCCCTTCTCCCCGGCGCTCAGGCGGTCGGAGCTCGGCCGCTTCTGGGGCCTCGACCGGCCGTGGTGGGACTGGGCGGCGCTTCCGCTGGGGTTCCTGATGCTGCTCGCGCTCGCCGCCGTGGCCGCCGCGACCGGAGCCCTGCTGGCCCGGCTGGCGCCCCGGCTGCTCGGGCCCAGTCCGGCGGACCGGATCGCGGCGGCCGAGCGGCGCGCGGCGGAGGCGGAGTCCCGCAACCGGCTCGCCCGGGAGCTGCACGACTCCGTCGGTCACGCGCTGAGCGCCGCCACCCTCCAGGCGGGTGCGGCCCGCCGGGTCCTGGACGGCGGCGCGGGGGCGGACCTGGAGTTCGTCCGGGAGGCGC
The DNA here is from genome assembly GCF_001905665.1 of Streptomyces sp. CB02261. Taxonomy (GTDB): domain Bacteria; phylum Actinomycetota; class Actinomycetes; order Streptomycetales; family Streptomycetaceae; genus Streptomyces. Next base: position 88,381 of record NZ_LIVX01000001.1, read on the forward strand.
TGACCGCGATCGAGGAGACCACCCGGCGTACGGTCGGCGAGCTGGACCGGGCCCTCGGGCTGCTGCGCCGGGGCGGGGACGTCGAGGAGGGCGTGGGCCCGGGGCTCGACGCCCTGGAGGCCCTGGTGCGGGGCGCGGGGCCGGAGGTGGCGCTGAGGGTCTCCGGTGACCTCGCCCCCGTACCGGAGGCGCTGTCCCGTGAGGCGTACCGGATCGTCCAGGAGGGGCTGACGAACGCGGCCCGGCACGCGGGCGGGAAGCCCGTCACCGTACGGCTCGACGCCCGTACCGAGAAGGTGGAGATCACCATGGAGAACCCCCTGCCGGAGCGGCCCCCGGTCGCCCGTCCGAACGGCGGGCGCGGTCTGCGCGGCATCGCGGAACGGGCCCGGCTGCTCGGCGGCACCGCCGAGGCGGGGCCGGCGGACGGCGTCTGGCGCCTCGCGGTCAGGATCCCCCGATGAGCGCGGCCCCGGACGCGGTGGTCAGGGTGGTCGTCGCCGACGACGAGCGGATGGTCAGGACGGCCCTGCGGGTGATCCTCGACGCGGAGCCCGGCATCGAGGTCGTCGGCGAGGCGTCCACGGGCGCCGAGGCGGTGTCGGTGGTGCGGGCCGAGCGGCCGGACGTCGTCCTGATGGACGTGCGGATGCCGGAGATCGACGGGATCCGGGCCACCGAGCAGATCCTCGCGGGGATGGCGGAGCCGCCCCGGATCGTGGTGGTGACCACCTTCGAGAACGACTCCTATGTGTACGACGCGCTGCGGGTCGGCGCGGCCGGCTTCCTGCTGAAGCGGGCGGCGGCGGAGGAGCTGGTCGCCGCCGTCCGGCTGGTCGCGCGGAGCGACTCGCTGCTCTACCCGGCGGCGGTGCGGGGCCTGGCCGCCGAGCACGCCCGCCACCGGCCGCCGGTGGCGCCGCCGTGGGTGGGGCGCCTCACCGAGCGGGAGGCGGAGGTGCTGCGGCTGGTGGCGACGGGCCTGGCGAACGCGGAGATCGCCGATCGGATGGGCGTCGGCGCGGCCACGGTCAAGACCCATGTGGCGGCGGTCCTGGCGAAGTCGGGCGCCCGCGACCGTACCCAGGCGGTGATCCTGGCGTACGAGTCGGGCTTCGTACGGGCGGGGTGACGGGTCCGGCCGTCACGGGGCGAACGGTCCGCCGGGATGAAGGTTCGCTGAGAAACGGGCCACATCCGGAACGTCCCCCACCGGCCCGTTCGTCCCACCGGGTGCGATGAACAAGACGATCAGGCACACGTCGGTCTTCGTGCTGCTCCTGGTGCTCGCCCTGCTCGGCCGGGCCACCTGGGTGCAGGCGTACGAAGGCACGGCGCTCGCGGACGACTCGAAGAACCGGCGGAAGACCATCGCGCAGTACGCGCAACCGCTCGGCAACATCGTCGTGGCCGGCTCGCCGGTCACCGGCTCGAAGAAGACGGAGGGAACGGACCTCGAGTACCGCCGCACGTACACGGACGGCGAGCTGTACGCGGCGGTCACCGGATACAGCTCGCAGGCGTACGGCGCCACCCAGCTGGAGGGCATCTACGGTGACGTCCTCGACGGCACCGACGACCGGCTGAAGAACCCGCTCGACGCCCTCACCCGCAAGCAGCAGGAGCCGGGCACGGTCGTCACCACGATCGACCCGGACGTCCAGAAGGCCGCCTACCGGGCGCTCGGGGACAAGAAGGGCGCGGCCGTCGCCGTCGACCCGGCGACCGGCCGGATCCTCGGCATGGTCTCCACCCCTTCGTACGACCCGTCGAAGATCGCCGGGACGACGGACGGCGACGCCTGGAAGGCGCTGACCACCGACGAGGACAAGCCGTTGGTGAACCGGGCGCTGCGGCAGCCGCTGCCGCCCGGCTCCACGTTCAAGCTGGTCGTCGCGGCGGCCGCCCTGGAGGACGGCCTGTACGGCTCGGTGGACACGGCGACGAGGAGCCCCGACCCCTACACCCTGCCGAACACCCGGACGGTGCTGAGGAACGAGAACGCCTCGGCGCCCTGCGAGGACGCCACGATCCGCACCGCGCTCCGGTACTCCTGCAACAACGTCTTCGCCAAGATGGCCGCCGACCTGGGGCAGGACAAGGTGAAGGCGATGGCGGAGAAGTTCGGCTTCAACGAGGACGAGCTGGACGTGCCGGTGCGTGCGTACGCGAGCGTGTACCCCTCGGGCATGGACGCGGCGCAGACGGCGCTCACCGGCATCGGGCAGTTCGACGTGACCGCCACGCCGCTCCAGATGGCCATGGTGTCGGCGGCGATCGCCAACGACGGTCTGCTCGCGGCCCCCCACATGGTCTCAAAGGTCGTCGACTCCGACGGCGACGCGCTCCGGACGTACGAGGACGGCGACACCACGCGGATCGTCTCCTCCTCGACGGCCGAGCAGCTGCGGAGCGCGATGCGGACCGTGGTGGACGAGGGCACCGGCACCAACGCGGCGATCGCGGGGGCCGAGGTCGGCGGCAAGACGGGCACGGCGCAGCACGGCGAGAACAACAGCAAGACGCCGTACGCCTGGTTCACGTCGTACGCGAAGGACGCCTCGACCGGGAAGCAGGTCGCCGTCGCGGTGATGATCGAGGACTCGGGCGCGGCCCGCTCCGAGGTCAGCGGCAACGGTCTGGCGGCCCCGGTGGCGCAGAAGATGATGGCGGCGGCCCTGAAGTGAGCCGGACGCGGGGCGGGGTCGGGCGGACCGGATTGGCCGTCGGACCCCGCCACGCGATATGCAGGATCCCGCTCGTCTCCGAGCACCCGTTCGAACCAGCGATCCTGCTCTCACCTCGCGGAGGACCCCCGTGCGCCTGCCCCGTTCCGTCTCCGGCTGGACCATGGCGGTCTTCGGCGTGCTGGCCGCCGCGCTGGGGGTGGTGGGCCTGGTCGTACCGGACGCGCTGCTCACGGTGATGGGTTTCGAGCCGGTGCCCGACGGCGGGCGCGCGGACGGCGACCACACCCTCGTCTTCCTCACGGCGTCCTCGATGGCCGCGCTCAACATGGGCGTCTACTACGTCCTGGCCGCGCTCGCCGACTGGAAGCCCTTCTTCCGCTGGACGGTCCCCTTCCGCCTCCTCACCTGCGCGGTCTTCACCCTCGCGGTCGTCACCGGCCGCGCCCCGGCCGGGTTCCTGGGCGTGGGCCTGTGGGAGGGCCTCGGCGCGGTGGTGACGGGGGCGGCGCTCCGGTACGAGAAGCGGGCCGCCGAGCCCGCCGGGGAGCCGTCCGCCCAGGACGGGGCCGCCCCGCCGAAGCCCGCCGGGGAGCCGTCCGCCCAGGGCTGACCCTCCCCTCGTGCGCCGCTCGCGGTGCGGGGCGCCCGGTGGGCGGCGAGCATGGAAGGAGGCGCGCGCGGCGGGAGGAGGGCAGTGTGACGGCCGGTTCCTTCCCGGGGGCGACGGGGCGGGTGGGCGTACCCCTCGACGGCAGAGGCCTCCTCGACGTGATCGGGGTCGCCGCGGTCGTGGTGGACGCGCGGGGCCGGATCGTGCTGTGGAGTCCGCAGGCGGAGGCCCTCTTCGGGTTCCGCGCCGACGAGGCGCTCGGGCGGTACGTGGCCCGGCTGATCGTCGGCGAGGAGCACCGGGAGGAGGCGATGCGCCTCTTCGCCGAGGTGCTGCGCGAGGGCACGTCCTGGGCCGGCACCTTCCCCGTACGGCACAAGGACGGCACCGTCCGGCGGGTGGAGTTCCGCAACATGCGGCTCACCGACGACCTGGGCGGCCTGTACGCGCTGGGGATCGCCGCCGACCGCACGGCCGTCGAGCGGGTCGAGACCGAGCTGGCCCTCTCCGACCGGCTGGTCTCCCAGTCACCGATCGGCCTGGCCGTCCTGGACACCGACCTGCGCTACGTCCTGGTCAACCCGACCCTCGAACGGATCAACGGTCTCCCGGCCGCGGGGCACATCGGGCGGCGGATCAGCGAGATGCTGCCGCTGGTCGACGCGGCCGCCCTGGAGGCCTCGCTGCGCGACGTCCTGGCCACCGGCATCCCGCTGCTCGACCAGCCCATCGTCGGGCGGACCCCGGCGGACCCGGACCGCGACCGCGCCTGGTCGGTGTCCTTCTACCGGCTCGAAGGGGCCGAGGACCGGGTCCTGGGGGTCGCGGCCTCGATCATCGACGTGACCGAGCGGCACCTCGCGGACGCGGTGGCGGACCGGTCACGGCGGCGGCTCGCGCTCATCGCGGACGCCTCGGCCCGGGTCGGCACCACCCTGGAGGTGGAGCAGACCGCCGACGAGCTGGCCTCCGTGGTGGTGCCGGCGCTCGCGGACATCGCCGCCGTCGACGTCCTCGACTCCGTCCTGACCCTGCGCAGGCCCGGCGCGCCGGAACACGGACCCGAGCTGTTCCGGGCGCTCGCGGTGAAGGCCGGGGCGCGGACGGAGGCCCTGCCGGCCGCGGACCCGCCGGGGGCGATCACGATGTACGGGGCGGACCGGCTGGTCACCCGCTGCGTGCACACCGGCCTGCCGGTCCTGGTGGAGCACGTCGGACCCGGTGACCTGGCCCGGATCGCGCGGAGCCCGGAGGCGGCGGAGCTGCTCGCCAAGGCCGGGGTGCACTCGTACCTGGCGGTGCCGCTGATCGCGCGCGGCGAGGTGCTGGGGGCGCTCGACCTCAAGCGGGACCGGAACGCGCTGCCCTTCGACGGCGACGACGTGCTGCTCGCGACGGAGCTCGCGGCGCGCGCGGCGGTCAGCATCGACAACGCGCGCTGGTACCAGAGCGTGCGGAACTCGGCGGTGACCCTCCAGCGCAGTCTGCTGCCCGGCACGCCGCCGGAGCGGGCGGGACTCGAGGTCGCGGCCCGCTACCAGCCGGCGCAGGCGTCGAGCGAGGTCGGCGGCGACTGGTACGACGTGATCCCGCTCTCCGACGACAAGACGGCGCTGGTCGTCGGTGACGTCATGGGCAGCGGGATCGACGCGGCGGCGACGATGGGGCGGCTGCGGACCGCGACCTGCGCGTTCGCCGACCTGGATCTCGCGCCCGCCCAGGTGCTGCGGCATCTGGACCGGATCACGTCGGGCCTGGAGCACTACATCGCGACCTGTCTCTTCGCCGTGCACGACCCGGCCCGTGGCCGGTGCCGGATCTCGAACGCGGGCCATCTGCCGCCGGTGCGGGTCCCGGCGGACGGACCGGCCGAGCTGGTCAACGTGCCGCCGGGGCTGCCGCTCGGGGTGGGCGGTGCCACGTTCCGTACGACCCGGGTGCCCTTCCGGCCCGGAGACGTGCTCGTGCTGTACACGGACGGTCTGGTCGAGACCCGCGACGAGGCGATCGACGACCGGCTCGCGCTGCTCGTGGGCCTCCTCGACGAGGCGCGCGGGCCCCTGGAGGAGACCTGCGACCTGCTGCTGCGGGCGCTGCGGCGACCGGGCGCCGCGGACGACGTGGCGCTGCTCATCGCCCGGAGCACCGGATGAGGGCCCGGGATCGGCGGGACGACGCCGCCTCCGGCACCGGCCGGGAGCAGCGGCGGGGCCGGCGGCCGACAGGGGAGTCGCGGCCGGGGCAGCGGGAGCGCGGGACCGGGCTCCGGAGCGTCGCCGGGCAGGTGTTCGCCCTGGAGGCGCTGATCGCGCTGCTCGTGATCGCGGCGGCCGTGTTCGTGACCCTGCACCAGGCGCGCAGCGACACCGAGCACGACGCCCGGATCCGTTCGCTCGCGGTCGCGGAGGCCTTCGCGAAGTCGCCCGGTGTCGACGAGGCGCTGGCCTCGCGCGATCCGACGGCCGAGCTCCAGGACCGGGCGGAGGCGACCCGGCGGGCGACGGGGGTGGACTTCATCGCGGTCCTGAGCCTGTCCGGGGTGCGGTACACCGACTCGGAGCCCGAGCTGATCGGCCGCAGGGCGACCGGTGACTTCACGCGCGCGACGGTGGACGGCGAGTCCTACACCGAGCTGTTCCGGGGTGCCCCCAACGACGCCGTACGGGCCGTGGTGCCCGTCGTGGACGAGCGGGGCCGGATCATCGGCATGGTCACCAGCGGCATCGAGCTGGAGAGCGTCACGCACGCGGTGGAGGGGCGGCTGCCGCTGCTCGCGGGCGCGGCGGGCGGCGCGCTGGTGATCGCCGTGGGCGGGGCCGCGCTGGTGAGCCGGCGGCTGCGGCGGCAGACGCACGGCCTCGGTCCGGCCGAGATGACCCGGATGAAGGAGCACCACGAGGCGGTCCTGCACGCGGTGCGCGAAGGGGTCCTGATCATGGGCTCCGACCGCCGGCTGCTGCTCGCCAACGACGAGGCGCGGCGGCTGCTCGGGCTCTCCGCGGACGCGGAGCGGCAGCACGTGTCGGAGCTCGGGCTCGACCCGAGGACGGTCGAGCTCCTGGAGTCGGGCCGGGCGGCGACCGACGAGGTGCACCGGGCGGGCGACCGGCTGCTCGCGGTGAGCGTGCGGCCCACGATGCCGGACGGGCACGAGTCCGGCTGCGTGATGACGATGCGGGACACCACCGAGCTGGCCGCCCTCACCGGTCGGGCGGCGGTGGCCCGTGGCCGGCTCCAGCTGCTGTACGAGGCGGGGGTGCGGATCGGGACGACGCTGGAGGTCGTACGGACGGCGGAGGAGCTGGCGGAGGTGGCGGTGCCGCGGTTCGCGGACTTCGCGACGGTGGAGCTGCTCGAACCGGTGCTGCGCGGCGAGGAGCCGCCGGGGGCCGCGGCGGCGACGACGGAGATGCGGCGGACGGCGCTGAGCGGGCTGCGTCCCGACCAGCCGCTCCAGCCGGTCGGGGACACCGTGCGGTTCGACGTCCGCAGCACTCCGATGGCGAGGGCGCTCGGCGCCGGTCACGCGGTGGTGGAGCCGGAGCTGGCGGCGGCGGAGGGCTGGCGGGCGCAGGATCCGGAGGGGGCGGCGCAGGCCCTCGCCTTCGGGATGCACTCGCTGCTCACGGTGCCGCTGCTCGCGCGCGGCGTGGTGCTGGGGATGGCCAACTTCTGGCGCGCGGACACCCCGGAGCCGTTCGGGGAGGAGGACCTCTCGTTCGCGGAGGAGCTGGCGGCGCGGGCGGCGGTCGCGATCGACAACGCGCGCCGGTTCACCCGGGAGCACTCGATGGCGGTGACGCTCCAGCGGAGCCTGCTGCCGCGGGTGCTGCCGGAGCAGAGCGCGGTGGACGTGGCGTACCGCTATCTCCCGGCGAAGGCGGGGGTCGGCGGCGACTGGTTCGACGTGATCCCGCTGCCGGGGGCGCGGGTGGCGCTGGTGGTGGGGGACGTGGTGGGGCACGGGCTGCACGCGGCGGCGACCATGGGGCGGCTGCGGACGGCGGTGCACAACTTCTCGACGCTCGACGTGCCGCCGGACGAGCTGCTCGGCCATCTCGACGAGCTGACGGCCCGGATCGACGACCGGTCGGAGGGGCCGGAGGGCGAGGGGCGGCGGCGGGAGGAGGGCATCACGGGCGCGACCTGTCTGTACGCGATCTACGACCCGGCGTCGGGGCTGTGCACGGTGGCGAGCGCGGGGCATCCGGGGCCGGCGCTCGTGGGTCCCGACGGGCGGGTCGAGTTCCCCGAGCTGTCGCCGGGGCTGCCGCTCGGGCTCGGTCTGGGCGACGTGCCGTTCGAGGCGACGGAGCTGCGGGTGACGGAGGGGAGCAAGCTGGTGCTCTACACCGACGGGCTCCTGGAGGACCGGGGCCGGGACCTCGACACGGGGCTCGGGCTGCTGCGGTCCACGCTGGCCCGCCCGGACCGGACCCCGGAGCAGATCTGCGCGGACGTCCTGGCGACCCTGCTCTCCCCCTCGCCGCGGGACGACATCGCGCTGCTCGTGGCCCGGACGCGGCTTCTCGAACGGGACCGGATCGCCGAGTGGGAGGTGTCACGGGACCCGTCTGCGGTGTCGCCGGTGCGGAACGCGGCGGCGGCGAAGCTGACCGAGTGGGGGCTGGGCGACCTGGCGTTCTCGGCGGAGCTGATCCTGAGCGAGCTGATCACGAACGCGGTGCGGTACGGGGCCGATCCGGTCCGGGTACGGCTGCTCCACGACCGGACGCTGATCTGCGAGGTCTCGGACGGCAGCAGCACCTCCCCGCATCTCCGGCACGCGGCGACGACGGACGAGGGCGGGCGCGGGCTGTACCTGGTGGCGCAGTACGCGGAGAGCTGGGGCACCCGGTACGCCCGGCGCGGCAAGACGATCTGGGCGGAGCTGCGGCCGGGCGTGGGCGGTGAGCCGGCGCCGGTGCCGTTGCCCGACATGGACGCGCTGGAGGACCTGGCCTGGTGAGGGCGGCCGGGCCGCCCGCCCCGGACCGGCGGACGCCCGGGGCTAGCCGAGTTTCCTCAGGGCCGTCCGGACGGCCGTCAGGTCCTCGTCGGAGGCGAGACCGGCGTGGTAGAGCCGTAGTTCCGTCGCGCCCGCGTCGCGGGTCCGTTCGGCGTCCTCGGTCAGCCGGTCGGGGGCGCCGCCCATGCCGGCGACGACGGACAGGTTCGCGGCGAGGACGGTGTCGGGGCGGGCGTGGGCGGCGAAGTCACCGACCCGGGGCGGGCGGGCGACCACCCCGTCGGCGAGGCCCAGGACGTGGGCGGGGTCCGTGCCGGCGTCGGCGCCGCAGCGGTACGGGTCGGGGTCGGCGTGCAGCAGGACCCGGAAGCCCGGCGGCGCGGCGGCCCGTACGGCGGCCACGGCGTCCTCCTGGAGGGTGCGGGCGGTGGCGGCGCGCCAGGCCAGGGCGGGGCCTTCCGGCGCGCCGAGGCCGCCGGCCGGTCCCGCTCCCGTCCACACCGGCTCCAGGGCGCGGCGCACGGCGGCGGCCAGTTCGTCGGGGTCGGCGCCCCCGTCCGCGTACCCCTCGCGGCAGGACGCGCAGAAGCAGAGCGACATCAGGTACTGCTCCCGCTCCCCCAGGGCGACGCCGCCGGTCTTGTCGTGGGCGTGCAGGTGGGCGAGGCCGTACCAGCCGCAGGACTCCAGTTCGGTGCCGGCCGCGCCGGGCCGTACGGCGGCCTCGGCGGCCAGGTCGACGAGCAGGGCGCGGACCTCGGGGCGTCCGATGCAGGGGGCCCAGGGGTAGCGGTCGCCGTAGGCGTTGACGACGGAGGTCTCGGGGTGTTCGGCGCCGAGGCGGGAGTTGTGGGCGAGGACGACCCAGCTGTGCACCTCGACGCCGGTGGCGGCGAGGGCGTCCGCGGCCCGCCCGAAGGAGTCGCCGGGGGCCCACCGCCCCGCCGGGTAGGGGCGGAGGGGGCGGTCGGCCCAGCGGTCCGGGTCCGGCGGGTAGAGCACGGCGGCGTGCTCGGCGGTGACGATCCGGTGGGCGGGGTGGCGGGGGGTCAGGGCCCGGGTGGAGTGGTAGGCGGCGGCGAGGGTGACCTGCGCGAGGCCGAGGCCGGCGAGGAGCTCGGGCGCGGCGGGGTCGCCGTCGACGTCCCAGGGGTAGACGAAGGCTCCCGTCCTCACGCTCCGGCCTCCTTGAGGCGCGAGCGGGCGTGCTCGACGAGCCGGACGAGCGTGTCGACGTGCTCGGGGGCGGGCTCGCTGAGCGGCGGGCGTACCTCGCCGACGTCCAGGCCTCCTCTCCGTACCGCGGCCTTGACGAGCGAGACGGCGTATCCCTTCCCCTGGGCGCGGAGTTCGACGAGGGGCCGGTAGAAGGCGTCGACGAGGAGGTCCACGGTGGGGTCGTCGCCGGTGGTGAGGGCGCGGTGGAAGGCGAGGGCGAGGTCGGGGGCGAAGCAGAAGACGGCGGAGGAGTAGAGGGTGACGCCGATGCCCCGGTAGGCGGCGCCGGTGAGTTCGGCGGTCGGCAGGCCGTTGAAGTAGAGCAGGTCGAGGCCCTCGGAGCGGACGGCGCTGACGATCCGCTGCATGAGGTCGAGGTCGCCGAGGCCGTCCTTGAGCCCGATGATCCCGTCGGTGCGGGCGAGGGCGACGGCGGTGTCGGGGGTGAGGATCGCGTTGTCGCGCTGGTAGACGATGACGTCCAGCGCGGTGGCGGCGGCGAGTTCGGTGTAGTGGCGCAGCAGGCCGGCCTGGTCGGCGACGACGAGGTAGGGCGGCATGGCGAGGAGTCCGTCGACGCCGGCCTCCTCGGCGAGCCGGGCGTAGCGCACGGCGAGGGCGGTGCCGTAGCCCGCGCCCGCGACGACCGGGACGCGGCCGGCGGCCTCGTCGACGGCGGCGGCGACGCAGTCCCTGAACTCCTCGGGGGTGAGGGCGTGGAACTCGCCGGTGCCGCAGCAGGCGAACACGGCCGCGGCGCCCGCGTCGATCCCCGCGCGTACATGGGCGCGGAAGGTGTCGAGGTCGACGGAGCCGTCCGGCGCGAAGGCGGTGACGGGGAAGAACAGCAGGCCGTCGAGCCGGCCGGCGAGCGGGGCAGTGGTCACGGGCGCTCCCAGAAAGTCCGTCGTGCAGGGCCATCGTGCACAGGTATGACTGTCATCCATATTCTTGAACAGCGTCGTTCCGCACGCTAGAACAGCGCGGAACGACCGGTCAAGAAGCGAACGCGCCGTATCTCACACCCTTGACGCTCCATCGGACCGCTCCCTAGCGTGTCCACGGTTGTGAATGCCACTCAGCAGAGGAGACCCGCTCCATGTCCGCACCCCGCACCGTCCTGCTCACCGGCGCCGCCGGGGGCGTCGGCACGCTGATGCGGGAGCTGCTGCCCCCGTACGGCTACGAGCTCCGCCTCCTGGACGTCGCCCCGGTGCCGGGGGCGCCGGACGCGATCGTCGCCGACCTCGCGGACCGGGCGGCGCTGCGCGAGGCGGTCAGGGGCGTCGACGCGATCGTGCACCTGGCGGGCATCTCCCTGGAGGCGAGCTTCGAGAAGATCATGGCCGCCAACATCGCCGGGACGTACCACCTCTACGAGGCCGCCCGCGAGGAGGGCGTCCGGCGCGTGGTCTTCGCCTCCAGCAACCACGCCGTCGGCTTCACCCGCCGCCCCCGCGAGGGCGAGCCGCTCGTCCCGGTCGACACCCCGCACCGCCCCGACACCTTCTACGGCCTCTCCAAGTGCTTCGGCGAGGACCTGGCGCAGCTCTACTGGGACCAGCACGGCATCGAGACCGTCTCCGTCCGCATCGGCTCCTGCTTCCCGGAGCCCACCTCGGTGCGGATGCTGTCGATGTGGCTCAGCCCCGCCGACTGCGCCCGGCTCCTGCACGCCACGCTCACCGCCCCGGACGTCGGCCACACGGTGGTGTACGGCTCCTCCGCCAACACGCGCGCGTGGTGGGACCTCTCCACCGCCCGGGCGCTCGGCTTCGAGCCGCGGGACGACTCGGAGGCGTACGCGGAGAAGCTCATCGCCGAGAAGGGCCTCCCGCCCGAGGGCAGCGCCGACGACCTCTACCTGGGCGGCCACTTCTGCGTGGACCCGCCCCGGTGGCCGCACTGAACGACGGACGCGACGACAGGATCCGCACCATGGACGACCGCCCCCTCGCCCTCGTGACCGGGGTCGTCAATCCGGGCCCGGTGGACACCGGCTGGATGACGGAGGACCTCCGCGAGGAGATGGCCCGGCAGACCCCGCTCGGCCGGCTCGGCACACCCCGGGACACCGCGCACCTGGTGGACTTCCTCTGCTCCCCCGAGGGCCAATGGATCAACGGGCAGCTGCTGATGAGCAACGGCGGACTGGCCTGAGCGGAGATACGCAGGACCCGGCCGGACTGATACGGGGGAGCCGGCCGGGGCCCGGGTCACGGGTGCGCGCTGGCAGACCGGACCTGCTCACCGTAGGCCCCGACGAAGATCATCGCGAGCCGCTGAACGCGACCCCTGTCCGGAATGCGCGGCGGGTCGACGCACGGAGGCACGGACCGGCGCGCGCCGCCCTCAGCCGGACGCGCGCAGGGTGGAGGACGGCGACTCTCCGTACTTCTCCCGGTAGCGCGCCGCGAACCGGCCCTGGTGGGCGAAGCCCCAGCGCCAGGCCACCTCGCTGACGCTCACCTCGTCCGGCGCCGCCGACCGCAGCTCCTCCCGGACCCGGTCGAGGCGGACCTCCCGTACGTACGCCATCGGGGACATCCCCACGTACTCCCGGAACGACTCCTGGAGGCGGCGCACGCTCACCCGGGCCAGGGCCGCGAGCTCGGTGGTGGTGAAGGGGTGCTCGGGGCGTTCCCGTACCGCGTCCATCGCGCGCTTGACCGGGGCCGGGCGGCGCGGCTCCCCCGGGTGGGCGAGCGCCTCGCGCCAGGGGTGCTCGGCGGCCAGCAGCAGCCCGTTGAGCAGCGCCTCCTGCAAGGGGCGCGCGACCAGCTCGTGCCGGGCGAGGCCGTCGCCGGCGAGCGCCTCCGCGGCGACCTGGCGGGCGAAGCGCACCCAGCTCAGGCCCGGCCCGCGGGTGATGTCCAGGCCGGGCGTGAAGACCAGCGGGCCCCGGGGCGGGCGGCCCATCAGCCGCTCCAGGCGGTCGCGCAGCTCGGCCGCCCCCACCTTCACCGACAGCGCCCGGCAGTCCCCGCTCCAGCGGTCGAGGACGGTCTCCCCCGCCGGGTCCAGGAGCAGCGCCTCGGCGGGCGTCGCGACGATCGAGGCCCCGCCCTGACGCATCTCCATCCTGCCGCTGAGCGGCGCGTTCAGGTGGTAGGCGCCGAGTTCACCGAAGCTCATCCGCACATCGGCCCCGCAGCTCAGGTCGCCGATGACCAGCGGGCCGAGCGCGACGGTGTCGAAGCGCGCCGCGAAGGGGCGCCGCTCCCGGTCGACGACGTCCATCCGGCTCGCGTAGTAGCGGACGTCGAGCTCCTCACGCGCCTCGTCGACGTCCCGCGTGCGGAAACGGCTCCCGGCCATGACTTCTCCTGCCCCCACAGGACCCACGGGCCCCTCCACCCCCACCACACCCATGGGTCGTAAGAATATTCATATGACGGATCTGACCGGGAACGGCGGGATGCCCGGCATGGGGCGGCCGAGGTGACCGCCGCGTCACCGGGGTGGCCCAACCCGGCGAGGGTAAGGGAACGGCAAAGGGGCGCGGATCGTTACCCCTGGCATGACCGCTATGACCCCCGGCTCGAACATCCCTCTCACCGCCACGCGCGTGGCGGTGGACGTCGCCGCCCCGGTGCGGCTCGACGTCTCGGGCCTGCTGCTCGGCGCCAACGGCAAGGTGCGCTCGGACGACGACTTCATCTTCTACAACCAGCCGTCAGGCCCCGGTGTCACCTACCGCTCCGGCGGCGGCACCGCCCCCGACGCGATCCAGGTCGACACCGGCGCCCTCCCGCCGGGCATCGAGAGGATCGTCGTCACCGCGAGCCCCGACGCCGCGGGCCAGACCTTCCAGGGCATCGAGCCCACGGCTACCCTGCGCAACGCGGACGACGGCAGCGTCCTCGCCACCTTCACCCCGCCGCAGCTGGCCACCGAGACCGCGCTCGTGGTCGTCGAGATCTATCTGCGCAACGGCGCGTGGAAGGCCCGCGCCGTGGGCCAGGGGTACGCGAACGGGCTGGCCGGCATCGCGACGGACTTCGGCGTCTCCGTGGACGACGCGCCCGCCGCCGCCCCGGCAGCCCCCGCCACCCCGGCAGCCGCCCCCGTCGCCCCGCCCGCCCCCGTCGCGCCTCCGGCCCCGCCGGCGCCCGCCCCGGTGGACCCCCGCGTCGCGGCCGCCGCACCCGCCGCCGCCCCCGTCTCCACCGGCAAGATCAACCTCGACAAGGGCCGGGTCAGCCTCCAGAAGAACCAGACCGTCTCCCTGGTCAAGGGCGGCCGCCCGCTGCTCTCCCAGGTCAAGATGGGCCTCGGCTGGGAGCCCGCCTACCGGGGCAAGGACATCGACCTGGACGCCTCCGTCATCGCGTACGGACCCCAGCGCAACCACCTGGACAGCTGCTACTTCGGCAAGCTGACCATCCTGGGCGGCTCGGTCAAGCACTCCGGCGACAACCTCACGGGCGAGGGCGCGGGCGACGACGAGGTGATCGTCGTCGACCTCGGCCGGCTGCCGGCCGAGGCCACCGGCCTGGTCTTCACGGTCAACTCCTTCTCCGGCCAGAAGTTCACCGAGGTCGCCAAGGCCTACTGCAGGCTGATCGACGCGGCGACGAACGAGGAACTGGTCCGTTTCGACCTGACCACCGCGGAGCCGCAGACCGGCGTGATGATGGCCAAGCTGATCAAGCAGTTCTCCGGTGAGTGGGAGATGACGGCGCTGGGCGAGTTCGTGAAGTCCCGGACCGTCCGGGGCATGGTGAAGCCGGCCGCCCAGGCACTCTGAGCGACCGGCCGCGGCGCGTGTCTAGAAGAGCGCGCTGTAGGCGTTGAGGGCGGGCTGGCCGCCGAGGTGGGCGTAGAGCACGGTCGAGTCCCGGCCGATCTCCCCCCGGTCCACCAGGTCGATCAGACCCGCCATCGACTTCCCCTCGTACACGGGGTCGGTGACCATGCCCTCGGTGCGGGCGGCGAGCCGCATCGCGTCGAGGGTGGTCTCGTCCGGGACGCCGTACACCCCGGCGTGGTAGCGCTCGTCCAACTCGACGTCGGCCGCCGTCACCGGCCGCTCGACCCCGATCAGGGCCGCGGTGTCCCGGGCGATCCGGGTGATCTGCTCCTGCGTCGGACCGGGCTTCGCCGAGGCGTCGACGCCGATGATCCGGCGGGCCGGTCCGCCCTCCTCGGCCAGCGCGGCGAAGCCCGCGACCATGCCGGCCTGGGTGGAGCCGGTCACCGAGCAGACCACCACGGTGTCGAAGAAGACGCCGAGCTCACGCTCCTGCTCGACCACCTCGTACGCCCAGTTCGCGAAACCGAGGCCGCCGAGAGGGTGGTCGGAGGCGCCCGCGGGGATCGCGTACGGCGTGCCGCCGCCCTCCTCGACCTCGCGCAGGGCCTGCTCCCAGCTCTCCTTGAAGCCGATGCCGAAGCCGGCCCGGACCAGCCGCACGTCGGCGCCCGCGAGACGGCTGATCAGGATGTTGCCGACCTTGTCGTAGACGGGGTCGGGCCAGTCGACCCAGCTCTCCTGGACGAGCACGCAGCGCAGTCCGGCGCGGGCGGCGACCGCGGCGACCTGCCGGGTGTGGTTGGACTGGACGCCGCCGATGGAGACGAGGGTGTCGCAGCCCCGGGCGAGGGCGTCGGCGACCAGGTACTCCAGCTTGCGGGTCTTGTTCCCGCCGTACGCGACACCGGAGTTGCAGTCCTCGCGCTTGGCCCAGAGGGTGGCGCCGCCGAGGTGATGGGTGAGCCGTTCGAGCGGGTGGACCGGCGAGGGCCCGAAGAGGAGCGGGTAGCGGTCGAAGTCGGTGATCGGCAAAGCGGCTCCCGGTGAGTGACGGCTGCTGGACGGCGTGCGAGGAGGCTCGGCGGTGGGCGGTGGGCGGTGGGCGGCGGGGTGTGGGGGCGCACTCCGGCATGCGGCGGCGCACCACAGCTGTGGCGGCGCACCTTCGGCGTACGGCTGCGAGCGGCGGCGCGCTACGGGGCCGTGTCGGGGGTGGGCCCGGGGATGCCCGTGACCTCGGCGACCTCGATGGCGTCGTCCGCGAGCTGTTCGAGCGCCGCCCAGATCTCCGTGGTGACCCGTACCGCCTCGGCCGTGTCCCCCGCCTCGCAGGCGTCGATGAGCCGGGTGTGCAGCTCGGCCGATCCGCAGCTTCCGGCGTCGCCGAACAGCCGCCGCTCGACACGGCGGATCAGCGGGGTGTAGCGCGCGATCGTGGCGGCGGCGGCGTGGTTGCCGCTGGCGATGACGAGGACTTCGTGGAGCTCGTCGTCGGCGGCCAGGGCGGCTTCCACGTCCGAGGCCCGGACGGCCGCCGTGAAGCGCTCGTTGGCCGCGCGCATGGCCCGGATGCCCTCGGGGCCGAGGAGGGGCACGCCGGTCCTGGCGGCGAGTTCGTGCATCACCCGCACCACCGCGGCGGCGTCCCGGACGACCCGGCTGACCGGCCGGGTGACCCGGGTGTAGCTCTGCGGCTTGGACTCGACGAGCCCCTCGTCGCCGAGCCGGGCCAGGGCCTCGCGCACGGGTGCGCGCGAGAGCCCGAGCCGCTCGGCGAGATCGGCGTCCTTGAGCGGCGCGCCGGGGGCGAGGTCACCGCGCACGATGGCCTCACGGAGCGCCTCGTACGCCCGGTCGCGCAACAGGGTCCGGCCCACGGGCCGTAATGCGTCCATGGGTTGACATGTTAGATGTCAACCCATGGAACCGACCAGGGGTCAGCGGCGCGGCTGGCGCCGCCAGGGTCCGGTGATCGCGACCATGATGCCCGGGTTCTGGATGCTGGCGAACAGCGTGTCGCCGTCGGGCGAGAAGGTGACCCCGGCGAACTCGCTGTCATTGAGGTCGTTGCGGGCGATCGGGTAGGTGCGGCCCGAGTCCGTGGCGCCGAAGAGGTGCTGGACGCCCTCGCCGTCCTCGGCGATGACGAGCCCGCCGTACGGGGAGACGGTGATGTTGTCGGGGCCGTCGTAGGCGCCGTCCTCGTCCGGGTTCGCGTTCACCCCGAGCAGCACCTTCAGGGTGAGGGTGCGGCGCTTGGGGTCGTAGAACCAGACCTGGCCGTCGTGGGCGGCGCCGGGGCTCTCCGCGCGCGCGTAGGAGGAGACGACGTAGGCGCCGCCGTCGGCCCACCACATGCCCTCCAGCTTGCGGGCGCGGGTGATCTGCCCGTCCGTGAACTGCTTGCGGACCGGGGTGGTGCGGCCGTCGCGGTCGGGGACGTCGACCCAGTCCACGCCGTAGACGGTGCCGATCCGGCTCGCGCGGGAGAGGTCGTCCACGAAGCGGCCCGCGGAGTCGACGCACTTGGCGGCCTGGAGCACACCGGCGTCGTCGGCGAGGGTACGGAGCTTGCCGCGGCCGTGCTCGAAGCCCTTCGGCGGCACCCAGCGGAAGAGCAGTCCGTTGGGGTTGGACGCGTCCTCGGTGAGGTAGGCGTGGCCCCGCTTCGGGTCGATGACGACGGCCTCGTGGTCGTACCGGCCGAAGGCCTTGATCGGCTTCGGGTCGCGGTTGGCGCGGCGGTCGCGCGGGTCGACCTCGAAGATGTAGCCGTGGTCCTTGGTCATGCCGTTGACGCCGGCCCGGTCGGAGTTCTCCTCGCCCGTCAGCCAGGTGCCCCAGGCGGTGCTGCCGCCCGCGCAGTTGGTGGAGGTGCCGGCGATGCCGACCCACTCGGCGACGGTGCCGTCGCGGTGCACCTCGACGACCGTGCAGCCGCCTGCCGCGGCGGGGTCGTAGACGAGCCCCTCGGTGAGCGGGACGGGGTGGGCCCACTTGTCGCGGGTGCCCTTGAGCTCGTGGTTGTTGACCAGGTACGTGGTGCCGCGCGGCCCGGCGAAGGCGGCGGTGCCGTCGTGGTTGGAGGGGGTGAACTCGCCGGATTCGAGCCGGGTCACGCCGGTGCGGGTGACGACGCGGTAGGTGAACCCGGCGGGCAGGGCGAGGATGCCCTCGGGGTCGGCGACGAGCGGTCCGTAACCGAGCCGGTGGCCGTGGCCGTGACCCTGGCCGTGCTCGTGGTCGTGGCCGCCGTACGCCTCCACGTCGTCGGAGGCGAGCGCCTCGGGCGCGGTGGCGAGCGCGCCGACGACACCGGTGAGGGCGAGCCCCGCACCGGCGACGGCGGACTGCTTGGTGAACTCTCTGCGGTTGAGGGGCATGGTGTGGCGTTCTCCCTGTGTGGCCGGATGTCGCGCGTCACCTTCCCGCGCCACCACGAACACCGCCTGAACGCCACGGGAACACCGCCGGGCACCCGCCACCGGGAACGACGGGACCGGCCCGACACGCGGACCGGCTGCCAAGCCAAGGCTGGGCCACGGCTGCCTCCGCCCGGACGGGCCGCGCCTGCGTCCGGCCTGACAGGCCACGGCTGCCCCGCCCGGACGTGCCGCGTCCGCCCCCGCCCTGACAGGCCACAGCTCCCTCCGCCCGGACGTGCCACGACCGCCCCCGCCCGGACAGGCCACGGCTGCCCCCACCCGGACAGGCCACAACTGCCTGGCCCGGACGGCCACGACTGCGTCCGCCCCGGACAGGCCACGACTGCCCCGCCCGGACGTGCCACGGCTGCCCCCACCCGGACAGGCCACGGCTGCCTCCGCCCGGACGGGCCGCTACCGCCGGTCCGGGGTCAGGAACCCGAGCGGGAGCGCGCCTTGAAGGCGGCCTTGCGGGCCTCCTTCGCCACGGTCTTGTCCCGGTGCAGGCGTCCCATCGCCTCCAGGACCTCCGCCGTCGCCGGGTGCTCCACCCGCCAGGCCGCCTCGAAGAAGCCGCTGTGACGCCCGGTCAGGCCCTCGATCAGCTCCTGGAGCTCCTCCAGGTCGCCGTCCGCGTCGAGCTGGGCCGCGATCGTGTCGACCGCCAGCCAGAAGATCATCGACTCCGGCGGCGCGGGCACGTCCGCCGCGCCCCGCTCGGCGAGCCAGACCCGCGCGAGCCCGCCGAGCTCCGCGTCGTCCAGGACCTCCCGCAGCGCGGGCTCCGCCTCTGGGCCCACCAGGGAGAGCGTCTGCTGGCAGTGCAGGCGGCGGAGCGGCGAGCCGGCGTCCGCGCCGCGCGCGGCGTGAAGCAGTTCCCGGGCCGCCCCGAGGGTGTCGCGTCCGGCGAGCCAGCCGGCGGTCTCCTCCCGGGCCGCGGCCTCCGGGTAGGCGGCGATCCCGTCGAGGAGCGCGTCGGCGCCCTTCTCCGCGAGGTCGCCGACGGCGGGCGCGTCCACGCCGGCCTCCAGCAGCCTGGCCCGGACGCCGTAGAGACCGAGCGGGGTGAGCCGGACCATGCCGTACCGGGTGACGTCCTCCTCGTCGACCGGCGGCGCGGGCTCCTCGCCCTCCTCGGCCATGAGGGCCTCGTCGACGGGCTGGTACTCGACGAGGCCGATCGGCTCCAGGAGCCGGAACTGCTCGTCGAGCCGCATCATCGCGTCCGAGACCTGCTCCAGTACGTCGTCGGTGGGTTCGCCCATGTCGTCGGGGACGACCATCGAGGCGGCGAGCGCGGGCAGCGGCACGGGACCCTCGCCGGGCCCGGCCTCGCTGACGGTCAGCAGGTAGAGGTTGCCGAGGACGCCTTCGAGGAACTCGGCCTCCACCTCGGGGTCCCAGTCCAGCGACTCGATGTCGATCTCGCCGTCCTCGCCGAGGATGGCGTCCAGGTCGTCGAGGACGGGGGCGACGGCGTCGGCGAAGACCGTGTCGAAGCCCTCCAGCCAGAGCGCGAGGACGTCCTGGGGCGAGCCGCCCGTGATGATCGCGAGGTTCTCGCCCGGCGCGGCCCGGCCGGCCGTGTCGCCCTCCTCCCCCTCCTGGCCGTCCTCGACGGCCACCAGGCCGGTGTCGACGGCGAGCCGCCAGGCGTCGCCCGCCCACATCTCGCCGTCCTCGTCGTCGCCGAGGCCCAGGACCTCGACGGCCTCGGGCAGCTGCTCGTCGACGAGTTCGCCGCCGGCGTCGACCCGGGTGTCGGGCCCGGCCCAGCGGGCGAGGCGCACCGCGTGGGCGAGGAGGGGGGCGGCCAGGGCGTCCCGCGCCAGCTCCGCGTCCGCAAGGAGCCGAACGGGGGGAAGGGTGGGGTGCTCCGACATCTCGGGGGTCTCCTCGGCGCGTGGGTGGGTGAAGGGGGGCGCGAACAGCGGCTCTCAGCGTAGACGCATCCGGGGGGACGTCAGGCGGTTCACCGATCCGTCAGCCTTCGTACACCCGTCGACTCTTGACAAGGAGGGCGCTCTGCAAAGAGATTGACGCGCGTAGATCCTTCTGTCGTTCCTCCCATTACCCTCGGAGTCCCTTGATGTCTTCCTCCATACCGAGATCTGCCGGTCGTACCGTGGCGCGATCCGCCGCGGTCTCCGCCGTCGTCGCCTCGGCCCTCGCCGCGGGGCTGCTCGCCGGTTCGTCGAGCGCCGCGGCCGAGGACGCCGCCGGTGTCCGCGTCCACGACATCCAGGGCACGACCCGCGTCTCGCCGCTGGTCGGCAAGCAGGTCACGGGCGTCACGGGCATCGTCACCGGCGTCCGCACCTACGGCTCGCGCGGGTTCTGGATCCAGGACCCCGAGGCCGACGCGAACCCGGCGACCAGCGAGGGCCTCTTCGTCTTCACCAGCTCCGTCCCGACGGTCGCCGTCGGTGACGCCGTCAGCCTGAGCGGCACGGTCACCGAGTACGTCCCCGGTGGTCTGAACTCGGGCAACCAGTCGCTGACCCAGCTCTCGAAGCCGGTCGTCACCGTGCTCTCCCAGGGCAACGCCGTCCCGGCCCCGGTGACGATCTCGGCCTGGTCCGTGCCCGACGCGTACGCCCCCGAGGGCGACCCGGCGGCCGGCGGCTCGGTCAACGGCCTGACGCTCGACCCGGAGACGTACGCCCTGGACTACTACGAGTCCCTGGAGGGCACCAACGTCCGGATCGGCTCCTCGCGCGTGGTCGGCGCCACCGACCCGTACGCGGAGCTGTGGGTGACCGTGAAGCCGTGGGAGAACGCCAACCGGCGCGGCGGCACGGTCTACGGCTCGTACGAGTCGCAGAACACCGGCCGGCTCCAGATCCAGTCGCTGACCCCGCTCGCCCAGCAGCCGTTCCCCAAGGCGAACGTCGGCGACCGGCTCACCGGCACGACCGAGGGCCCTCTCGACTTCAACCAGTTCGGCGGCTACACGCTGACGGCCCGCACCCTGGGCACCGTCGTCGACCGGGGCCTGGAGCGGGAGACCACGGACCGGCAGCACAGGAACGAGCTCGCCGTGGCCACGTACAACGTGGAGAACCTCGACCCGAGCGACCCGCAGGAGAAGTTCGACGCGCTGGCGAAGGCCGTCGTCGACAACCTGGCCTCGCCGGACATCCTCGCCCTGGAGGAGATCCAGGACAACACCGGGGCCAAGAACGACGGCACGGTCGCCGCCGACCAGACGGTCAAGAAGTTCACGGACGCCATCGTGGCGGCCGGCGGCCCGGCGTACGCGTGGCGCTCGGTCGACCCGGAGAACAACAAGGACGGCGGCGAGCCCGGCGGCAACATCCGTCAGGTCTTCCTCTTCAACCCCGAGCGGGTCTCCTTCACGGACCGCGCGGGCGGCGACGCGACCACCGCCACCGCGGTGACGGGCCGCAAGGGCGACGCCGCCCTCACCGTCTCCCCCGGCCGGATCGACCCGGCGAACAGCGCCTGGGAGAGCAGCCGCAAGCCGCTCGCGGGCGAGTTCGTGTTCCGCGGCCGGACGGTCTTCGTCATCGCCAACCACTTCGGCTCGAAGGGCGGCGACGAGTCCCTCGTCTCGCACCACCAGCCGCCGAACCGTTCCTCCGAGGCGAAGCGTCTGCTCCAGGCGCAGGCCGTGAACGCCTTCGTGAAGGACATCGTCGCCCTGGAGAAGCAGGCCGACGTCCTGGTCGTGGGCGACATCAACGACTTCGAGTTCTCCGGGACGACGCAGGCGCTCACCGACGGCGGCGCGCTGTACCCGGCCGTGAAGTCGCTGCCGCGCGGTGAGCGCTACTCGTACGTCTACCAGGGCAACAGCCAGGTGCTCGACCAGATCCTGACCAGCCCCGGCGTCCACCACTTCGAGTACGACAGCGTCCACATCAACGCGGAGTTCGCCGACCAGGACAGCGACCACGACCCGCAGGTGCTGCGCTTCCGCCCGTAAGGGCGCGCCCGGCCGGTCAGGCGCCCGCGCTCAGGCTGAGCGCGGGCGCGTACCGCCGCACCCGGCTGCCGGCGATCCCCGGGCACCGGTGCACCCGTGTCCAGGCCTCGTCGAGCGGCGCGTCCGCCCGCCACTCCGCGTGAGCCCGCTCGCTCGCCCACTCGGCCACGTTCAGGACGCGGGTGCCGTCGGTGGACAGATGGAAGTGCGCGCCGATCCCTCCGCGCGCGGGCCGCTTCGCCGCGTCGCCGTCCAGGGCGGTGAACACGGCGTCCACCCAGGCCTTCTGGCGCTCCTGGTCCGGCCCGTCGAAGTCGACCTCGACGACCGCGACGGCCCCGGGCAGCGCCCGCGCGGTCGGCTCGTCGAGGACGCGGGAGCGCGGCGGCGCGTAGCGGTGGAGCACCACCCGCTCGATGCCGGGCACGGCCGCGTCGATCTCGGCGTTGCGGTCGTCGCGGTAGGTGCGGACGAAGTCCTCGTAGGCCCGTTCGGAGGTCCACTGCGAGTAGTGGAGCAGGGTGTCCCCGTCGGTGCCGGTGTAGACGCTGTACGAGAGCAGTCCCAGGTCGGGCCATTCCCGGCTCTCCCAGGTCGTGCGGATCGCGTCGACGGCGGCCCGCTGGCGCTCGGGGGTGCCGACCCGCCAGGTGCTGGCGAGGACGGCGCCGACGCCGGGGCGGTGGAAGTCGGTGCGGGCCTCGGGATGTGCGACGGCGTTCATGGGGAGGTCTCCTGTTCTCGCTCTCGGATGCCTCCACCGTCGTCCCTCAACCATGCTTGAGGTCAAGTGGCGGTGTCGTGCGAGACTGCGGGCCATGATCCTCCGCCCCGCCACCCGTGCCGAACTGCCGTCGATCCTCGCCCTGCTGGCCGACGAGCGGTCGGTGGTGGACCCCGCCTCGATCACGGTCACCGAGGCGTACGAGCGGGCCTTCGCCGCCATCGAGGCCGATCCGCGCAACGAGATGCTGGTCCTGGCGGACGGGGACCTGGTCCTGGGCTGCCTCCAGGTCACGTACATCCCGGGGCTCGGCAAGGGCGGCGCCGAGCGGGCCCTGATCGAGGCGGTCCGGATCAGGGCCGACCGGCGCGGCGGCGGTCTCGGCCGGGAGCTGATGGAGCGGGCCGTGGCGCGCGCCCGGGAGCGCGGATGCGCCCTGGTCCAGCTGACCAGCGCCAAGGAGCGGACGGAGGCCCACCGCTTCTACGCCTCCCTGGGGTTCGCGCGCAGCCACGACGGCTTCAAGCGGGCGCTCTAGACGACACCGGCCGGCCGGGCACCCGTCCGGCGTGGCGACACCGGCCGGCCCGGCACAGGTCCGGCGTCGGCCGCACCCGCCACACTCTTCACGGCTGCTTACCTCTCGAACCAAGAAGATCTAAGTGGACCTTCACCGTCCGCTACGGCCAGACTTCCGGGATGAGCACTGAACGCCCTTTCGGCCGCGCCCTGTGCGCCATGATCACCCCCTTCACGCCCGCCGGCGCTCTCGACCTCGACGCGGCGGGTGATCTCGCCGTCCGCCTCGTCGCGGACGGCTGCGACGGCCTGCTCCTCAACGGCACCACGGGCGAGTCCCCCACCACCACGGACGCGGAGAAGGCCGCGCTCGTCCGGGCCGTCCGGGAGGCGGTGGGGCCCGGCCCCTCCCTCCTCGCGGGCGTCGGCACCGCCGACACCCGGCACACCGTCGAGCTGGCGCAGCAGGCCGAGCGGGCCGGGGCGGACGGGCTGCTCGTCGTCACCCCGTACTACAGCCGCCCCCCGCAGGCCGCCGTCGAGGCGCACTTCCTGAAGGTGGCGGACGCGACCGGACTGCCGGTGACGGTCTACGACATCCCCGGCCGGACCGGCACCCGCGTCGAACCGGCGACGATGCGCCGCCTCGCGGAGCACCCGAGGATCGTGGCCGTGAAGGACTGCTCGTACGACCTGCTGGCCTCGGCCCGGCTGATCGCGGAGACCCCGCTGGCGTACTACTCGGGCTGCGAGGAACTGAACCTGCCGCTGTACGCGGTCGGCGGCGCCGGCTACATCAGTACGGTGGCCAACGTGGCGCCGCGTCAGCTCCGCGCGGTCCTGGACGCCTTCGACGCCGGCGACCCGGCGGAGGCGGCGCGGCTCAACGCCCTGACGCTGCCGCTGGCCGAACTGATGATGGCCTCGGGCCTGCCCGGCACGGTGACCGCCAAGGCGCTGCTCGGCGGGTCGCCGCGCGAACCTCTGCAGCCCGCCGACCGGGAGACGGCCGACGGGCTGCGGGCGGTGCACGAGAGGCTGGTTCAGGCGGCGTCGGTGGTGTAGGTCCTGCCGAGGATGGCGGCATGCTCCAGGACGTCCTCCAGCGGGTCGTCGATCTGCCCGGTGTGGAGCGAGAGGCTCGGGCCGTTGTTCACCGTGGGCCCGTTGCGCGTGTGCGTCTCGTCCGCGCGGGCCGCGCCGGCCTGGAGCAGCACCGCCGCCACCGTGAGCACCCCGACGACCGTGGGCTTGATCCTCATGTCGACTCCTCGCCTTGCCTGCGCGCAGTGACTCTGCGCGTGTCTAACGCCGACCGTGACGCAGAGTCACCGGCTCCGCGGAAGTCCGGCCCACCGCGCGGGAGGCCATCGCACACGGTGAACGCTCATTTCAATGGCAACGAATTCCGGCCTCAATTGTCACCGCGTCAAACAAGCGGGAAAGGGAATGGCGTCGAACAACGGCCTTTTCGCCAGGTGTCGGTCGATCCATATGCCGATAGAGTAAAAGCAGGTTGGTTTCCGGGTGGCATCACGTTCTTCTCCCCAAGGAGCACGTCATGGCACACGCACTTCGCGTCATGACTCGGGAGCTTTTCTTCTACAACGCTTCCACCGGCACATGCGCGGCCGGACGACTGAGCACCGACGGCAACTTCACCGGACTCACCACCGGCGGAGGGCTGTCCCCCTGGACCCACGTGGCAGCGGTAGGCCGTGAACTGTTCTTCTACAACGCGTCCAGTGGCGCATGCGCGGCCGGACGACTGAGCACCGACGGCAACTTCACCGGACTCACCACCGGCGGAGGACTCTCCACCGACTGGACCCACATGGACGCCGTCGGCCGTGAACTGTTCTTCTACAACGCGTCCACCGGCGCATGCGCGGCCGGACGCCTCAGCACCGACGGCAACTTCACCGGACTCACCACCGGCGGAGGACTCTCCACCGACTGGACCCACATGGACGCCGTCGATCGCGAACTGTTCTTCTACAACGCGTCCACCGGCGCATGCGCCGCCGGACGCCTCAGCACCGACGGCAACTTCACCGGACTCACCACCGGCGGAGGACTCTCCACCGACTGGACCCACATGGACGCCGTCGGCCGCGAACTGTTCTTCTACAACGCGTCCACCGGCGCATGCGCCGCCGGACGCCTCAGCACCGACGGCAACTTCACCGGACTCACCACCGGCGGAGGACTCTCCACCGACTGGACCCACATGGACGCCGTCGGCCGCGAACTGTTCTTCTACAACGCGTCCACCGGCGCATGCGCCGCCGGACGCCTCAGCACCGACGGCAACTTCACCGGACTCACCACCGGCGGAGGACTCTCCACCGGCTGGACCCACGTGGTCGCCGTGACGGGATAGCGCCGCACGGACACGGAGGGACCCGCACGCGAGCGCCCTCCCGGCCTTCTCACGGGCCGGGAGGGCGCTCGACGATGCCACCCGCCTCGTCGGTCGGGGCGGCTGCGGCTCACGGGGCCGCCGAGGATCAGTTGTGGCTGTGGAGAACCTCGTTGAGCCCGCCCCAGACCGCGTTGTTCGGGCGGGCCTCGACGGCGCCGGTGACCGAGTTGCGGCGGAACAGGATGTTGGAGGCGCCGGAGAGCTCGCGGGCCTTCACGATCTGGCCGTCGGGCATCGTGACCCGGGTGCCCGCGGTGACGTACAGACCGGCCTCGACGACGCACTCGTCGCCGAGGGCGATGCCGACGCCCGCCTCGGCCCCGATCAGGCAGCGCTCGCCGATCGAGATGACGACGTTGCCGCCGCCCGAGAGGGTGCCCATGGTGGAGGCGCCGCCGCCGATGTCGGAACCGTCGCCGACGACGACTCCGGCGGAGATCCGGCCCTCGACCATCGAGGTGCCGAGGGTGCCGGCGTTGAAGTTGACGAAGCCCTCGTGCATGACGGTGGTGCCGGCGGCGAGGTGGGCTCCGAGGCGGACCCGGTCGGCGTCGGCGACGCGGACGCCGGCGGGCACGACGTAGTCGGTCATGCGCGGGAACTTGTCGATGCTCGTCACGGCGAGGTGCAGGCCCTCGGCGCGCGCGTTGAGCCGCACCTTCTCGATGTCGTCGACGGCGACCGGACCGAGCGAGGTCCAGGCGACGTTGGCGAGGAGGCCGAACACGCCGTCCAGGCTCTGGCCGTGCGGCTTGACGAGGCGGTGGCTGAGCAGGTGGAGCCGCAGGTAGGCGTCGTGGGCGTCGAGCGGCTTCTCGTCCAGCGAGCCGATGACGGTGCGGACGGCGACCACCTCGACGCCACGGCGGGCGTCCACGCCGAGGGCCTTGGCGGCGCCCTCCCCGAGGGCGTTCACGGCCTCGTCGGGGGTGAGCCGCTCGGTGCCGGCGGGGCCGGGCGCGTCGGTCAGCGCGGGGGCGGGGAACCAGGTGTCGAGAACGGTGCCGTCGCCGGCGATGGTGGCGAGGCCGGCGGCGACGGCGCCGGTGGTGCGAGGAGCAGTGGTCATGACGGAAAACCTAACCGCCGAGGCCCCGCGCGGGCCAACCGGTCTCAGGTGCCGGTCGAGTCGCGGGCCGGTTCCGGCGGAACGCCCGAAGGCGACCGCGGCGGGGTCGGACGTTCCCACCGACTCCCGGGAAGGGTTGAAAGAATATATAGATCGGTCTACCTTGACCTCATGGGACAGAAGGGCGCCGAGACGCGGGACCGACTGCTGGACGCGACACAGGAGCTGGTGGAGACGGCGGGCTACTTCGGCACGGGGCTCAACCAGGTCATCGCGGTCAGCGGTGCCCCCCGCGGCTCGCTCTACTTCCACTTCCCCGGCGGCAAGGACCAGTTGGTCGGCGAGTCCGTCCGGCGGGCGGGGCAGGCCATCGGCGACGCCCTGGCGGATCCCGCCGGCACCGACCTCTCCGCGGCCGAGTTCGCCGAGGGGGTGCTGCGCCGGCTGGGCGACCGGCTCGCCGAGTCGGACTGGCGCAAGGGATGCCCCGTGGCCACCGTGGCACTGGAGACGGCCGCCGCCAACGAGCCACTGCAGAAGGTGTGCTCGGAGGTCTACACGTCCTGGGAAGCGGCACTGCGCGCCCGCCTGGCGGGCCGCCCGGACGCCGACGACCTCGCCGTCACGGTCCTGGCCTTGGTGGAAGGGGCACTTCTGCTGGCCCGCGCACATCGCAGCAGGGACCCACTGGAGCGCGTCGCCCGCCAGATCCACACCCTGCTGGGCTGACTCCGGCCCGCCGGTCGACGGCGGGCCTTCTTCCGATCCAGAAAATATGTAGACCGATCTATTCTAGGAGTCTCATGGACGCGATCGTCTTCGGCGCGACCGGATTCATCGGCCGCTCCCTCGTCGCCGAGCTGCTCACACGCGGCCGACAGGTGGCGGCGGCCGTGCGCACGGACACCCTGACCCCGTGGCTGGCCTCCCAGGACGTGGACACCACCCGCCTCGTGGTCGTCACCGCCGACATCACCCGGCCTCTGTCGGGGCTGCCCGAGGCGCGGGACGTGTACAACGCCGCCGCCCGCTACGCCTTCGGCCTCGGCGCCCAGGAAGCGCGGGCGACCAATGTCACCGGGGCGCTCCACGTGCTCGAATGGGCCGCCACGCTGCCCAACCTGCGGCGTCTGGTGCACATCAGCGGCTACCGGGTCAGCACGACGGGCGGCCGGTCCGGCGTGAGCACGGCCGACTACGCCGCCCTCGGCGCCTACGAGGCGTCCAAGAGCGAGGCCGATCTCGCGGTGCGCACCCGGGCCCGTGAGCTGGGGGTCCCGTTGACGATCGCCAATCCCAGCACCGTGATCGGGCCGGGCCAGTACGTGGGCCTCGCCTCCCTCGTCGAGGACCTGTGGCGCGGGCGGCTCCCCGCGCTGCCCGGCGGCCCCGACACGTTCCTGCCGATCGCGACGATCGACTACTTCGCCCGGTTCCTGGCGGAGGTCCCCGCGGCGCCCGCGGGTGAGCACTACTGGGTGCTCGACGACAGCACCCCCCTGCTGCCCGCCGTGATGCGCACGATCGCCGAGCACACCGGTGTACGCGCACCGCGCCGGACCGTCCCCGTCGGCCTGTTGCGGCGCCTGCCGCGCACGCTGACCGGCGCCGATCCGGAGACGCTCTCCTTCCTGTCGAGCGACCGCTACCCGACGGCCCCGGCCCGTGCCTTCGCCGCGAGCGTCGGTCTGGAGATGCCCCCGGCCGTCGACGCCCTACGCGAGTGGGCCGACGACCTGGTGGCCGCACGGTTCGGCGCGGCCTCGCCCTGGCTTCGCCCGTACGGCTTCCACGCCGTGGCGGGCAGTCGCACCTGGGTGACCGGGGAGCGGCACCGTCCCGCCCATGTCCTGCTGCACGGCCTGCCGATGAACGCCGACCTCTGGGCGCCCCTCGCCGCCCACCTTCCCGGCCCCGTCCTCGCCCCCGACCTGCCGGGTCTCGGTCGTTCGGGACCGACGGACCGGTCGGTGGACGCGTGGCTGGCCGACCTGTTGAGCCCGGTGTCGACCCGTCCCGTCCTGGTCGCGCACTCGGCGGCATGCGGACCCGCGCTCCGCTTCGCCGTCGACCACCCGGAGCGCGTCAGCGGGCTCGTCCTCGTCTCCCCGGCGTTCCTGCAGGCACCTCCGGCGCGGCTCGCCCGCTCGGCCCTGGCCGCGCCGCTGCTGCGTCACATGTCCGCCGCCCGACTGGCCCGGACCCTGGGTGTTCCCGAAGGGCCGGAGGTGGAGAGCGCGGCGGCCGACCTGGGCCGGCGGGGGGTGGCCCGCCGGGTGGCCGCGGCGCTGCGCACGGACGTCGCCGAGCGCCGGCGGTCACGGGCGCTCCTCGACCGGGTGGGTGTCCCGGTCCGGATCGTCGTGGGCTCGACGGACCCCCTGGTCGTGGCCGTCGATCATCCTGTGACCGAGGTCGCCGGGGCCGGCCACCACCCCCAGCTGACGCATCCCGCCCAGCTGGCCCAGCACCTCGGTGCCGTCCCCGCCTCTCTCCACGGATGAGCCGAAGGAACCCGGCAGAGGGGACCGCACGGCGCACCCGTGCGCCTACAGAGGCGTGCCGTCCCCCGGCACCAGCACCCGCGTCAGCATCACGCGCGCGTGCTCCTCGTCGTACGAGCCGCCGGTGAGCAGGACCTGGAGGCAGAGGCCGTCCATGAGGGCGACCAGGGCGCGGGCGGTGGCGGGGTCGGTGCGGTGGGACAGCGCGGCGACGACGGACTCGGTCCATTCGGCGGCGACCGGGCGGAGCGCGGGGCGGCGCAGGGCGGCGAGGTAGAGCTCGTACTCCAGCTCCACGCGGGCGCGTTCGCCGCCCATCCACTCCCCCAGGAGCCGGGCGAGCGCGGCCCCGAGGTCGGCGTCGCGCGCGGCGAGGGCGGGGCTCTCGCGGAGCATCCGCCCGAGGCCCTCGTCGGTCTTGCGGAGCGCGGCGACGAGGAGTTCGTCGAGGGAGGCGAAGTGGTACGTGGTCGAGCCGAGCGGCACGTCCGCCTCGGCGGCCACCGTGCGGTGGCTCAGCCCGGCGATCCCGGACCGGCCGACCACCCGGAGGGCCGCGTCGACGATCCGCTCCCGCCGTTCGGGGTCGTGGCGGCGCGGGCGGCCCATCAGTGCGCGCCGCCGAGGTTGAGGACGGCGACCCCGGCGACGATGAGGACGATCCCGGCGACCTTGGCGAGGCTGAGGGTCTCGCCGAGGAAGAGGATGCCGATGGTGGCGACGGCGGCGGTGCCGACCCCGGACCAGATGGCGTACGCGGTGCCGACCTGGAGCGTCTTGAGCGCCTGCGCGAGGAGCGCGAAGGCGACCAGGTAGCCGACGCCCGTGACGATCGAGGGCCAGAGCTTGGTGAAGCCCTCGCTGTACTTCATCGAGGTGGTGGCGAGAATCTCCGCCGCGATGGCGCCCGCCAGCAGTCCGTATCCCATGCGTACAAGCGTACACAGCACTGTGTACGACCGTACACAACAGCTACCGATACGGTGTCCCGCATGACGTACCCCCCTGGCCCGCCGCCCTACGGCTACGGCTATCCGCCACCGCCTCCGAGACCCGGGGTCATACCCCTGGCGCCGCTCACCCTCGGCTCCATCCTCGGCGGCGCCTTCAGCGCCCTCGGCCGGCACTGGAAGCAACTGCTCGGTGTCACCGCCGCCGTCTACGGCACGGCGCTCCTGTTCGTGGGAGCGTCGATCGGCATCGCGTACGCCGCCGTCGGCGACCTCCTCCCCGCCGTGTTCGACCTGCCGCCCGGCCAGGAGCCGCGCTGGGACGACGCCCAGCCGCTGATCGTCGCCTTCGTCCTCGTCTGGATCGGCGGCCTGATCGCGATCCTCTGCGCCAACGCCGTGATGGCCGCGGCCTGCCCGGCCGTGATCCAGGAGGCCGTCCTCGGCCGCCGGATCACCTTCGGCACCCTCTGGCGCCGCGCCTGGGCCCGGATGCCGGCCGTCCTCGGCGCGGTGATCCTGTCGAGCCTGCCGATGCTGCTCATGGCCGCGGTGTTCGCGGCGACGTTCATCGCCCTGCTGGCCAACCTCGGCGGCGGCCCGGTGTCCCTGGTGCTCACGGCCTTCGTCGGCGCGGGGCTCGCCGCTCTGCCCCTCACCCCCCTCGTGCTCTGGCTCTGGGTGAAGTTCAGCCTGGCCCCGGCGGCGGCGGTGATGGAGGGTCAGGGCGTGATCGCCTCGATGCGCCGCTCCTCGGCCCTGATCCGCGGCTTCTGGTGGCGCTCCTTCGGCGTCCTCCTGCTGATCGGACTGATGACCACCATCGCCGGCTGGGTGATCCAGCAGATCCTCTCCCTGCTGATGTCGGCGCCGATAGCAGCCCTCGACTTCACCGCCGACGACGGGGCGGCCGTGATCGCCGCCTTCGCGGTGCTCTTCGCGTTCCTGCTCGTCGGACAGCTCGTCAGCCAGCTGGTCGTCTCGGTCTTCCCCCCGCTGGTGGCGGCCCTGCTCTACGTCGACCTGCGCATCCGCAAGGAGAACCTGGCTCCGGAGCTCGCCCGGGCCTCCGGCCTCCTCTGAGGGCGCCGGAGGACACGCGCACGCTCACCGATCGCGTACGCGAAACGGCCGTGCCCCCAGGGGCACGGCCGTTCCCACGTCGTCGTGGATCAGACGTTGAAGCCGAGCGCGCGGAGCTGCTCGCGGCCGTCGTCCGTGATCTTGTCCGGACCCCACGGGGGCATCCAGACCCAGTTGATCTTGAGCTCGTTGACGATGCCGTCCGTCGCGGACTTCGCCTGGTCCTCGATCACATCGGTCAGCGGACAGGCCGCCGACGTCAGGGTCATGTCCAGCGTCGCGACGTTCGAGTCGTCGATGTGGATGCCGTAGATCAGGCCCAGGTTGACCACGTCGATGCCCAGCTCGGGGTCGACGACGTCGTACAGCGCCTCGCGGACTTCTTCCTCGGAGGCCGGCTTCATCGTGGCCTCGGCGTTCTCGGTCATGCCGACTTCCTCACAGACTTGTCGGAGTCTCCCAGCGCCTGGGCGGTCGCGTCCTTCCACGCCATCCAGCTGAGCAGCGCGCACTTCACACGGGCCGGGTACTTGGAGACTCCGGCGAACGCGACCGCGTCCTCCAGGATCTCCTCCATCGCGTCGTCGGGCTCGATCTGGCCCTTGGACTGCATCAGCTCCAGGAAGGTGCCCTGGATCTTCTGCGCCTCGGCCAGCTCCTTGCCGACGAGCAGCTCGTTGAGGACGGAGGCCGAGGCCTGGCTGATGGAACAGCCCTGGCCCTCGTACGACACGTCCTCGATCCGCGAGCCGTCGTACTTCACGCGGAGCGTGATCTCGTCGCCGCACGTCGGGTTGACGTGGTGCACCTCGGCGTCGCCGTCCCGAAGACCGCGCCCGTGGGGGTGCTTGTAGTGGTCCAGGATGACGTCCTGGTACATCGAATCCAGCTTCACGAGAATCCCCTACCCGAAGAAGTTCCGTACGTGCTCCAGACCAGCGACCAGGGCGTCGACCTCGGCCGGGGTGGAGTACAGATAGAACGACGCTCGCGTCGTCGCGGGAATTCCGTACCGCAGGCAGACCGGCCGCGCGCAGTGGTGACCGACCCGGACCGCGATGCCCTCTTCGTCGAGGACCTGGCCCACGTCGTGCGGGTGGATGTCGCCGAGCGTGAAGGAGATCGCGGCGCCGCGGTCCTCGGCCGTGGTGGGGCCGATGATCCGCAGGTCCGGGACCTCCTGGAGGCGTCGGACGGCGTACTCGGTGATCGCGTGCTCGTGGCGCGCGATGTTCTCCATGCCGATCGCCGACAGGTAGTCCACGGCCGCGCCGAGGCCGACGGCCTGGGCGATCGGGGGCGTACCCGCCTCGAACTTGTGCGGGGCCGGCGCGTACGTCGAGGAGTGCATCGAGACGGTCTCGATCATCTCGCCGCCGCCGAGGAAGGGCGGCAGGTCCTCCAGGAGCTCCTGCCGTCCCCACAGCACGCCGATGCCGGTCGGGCCGCACATCTTGTGGCCGGTGAAGGCCACGAAGTCGGCCTGGAGCGCCTGCACGTCCAGGACCATGTGCGGGGCCGCCTGCGAGGCGTCGATGCAGACGAGCGCACCGACCTCCTGGGCGCGGCGGATGATCGTCTCGACCGGGTTGACCGTGCCCAGCAGGTTCGAGACCAGCGTGAACGAGACGATCTTGGTCTTCTCGGTGATGACCTCTTCGATGTTCGAGAGGTCGAGACGGCCGTCGTCGGTGAGGCCGAACCACTTCAGCTTCGCGCCCGTGCGCTGCGAGAGCAGCTGCCACGGCACGATGTTGGAGTGGTGCTCCATCTCCGTGATGGCGATCTCGGTCTCGTGGTCCACGCGGTAGGGCTCGTCGGCCCAGCCCAGCATGTTGGCCACCAGGTTGAGCGACTCCGAGGCGTTCTTGGTGAAGATCACCTCGTCGCGGCTCGGGGCGTTGATGAAGGCCGCGACCTTGTCACGGGCGCCTTCGTACAGCGCCGTCGCCTCCTCGGCGACCGTGTAGACGCCGCGGTGGACGTTGGCGTTGTGACGCTCGTAGTACGTGTTGAGCGCGTCGAGGACCTGCCGCGGCTTCTGCGAGGTCGCCGCGGAGTCGAGGTACACGATCTTCTTGCCGTCGTGGACCACGCGATCCAGGAGCGGGAAGTCCTTGCGGATCGCCTCGGTGTCGAGGAGGCCGGAGAGCCCCTGATGGGCAGAAGTCACGCGGATGCGCCACCCTTCACGTACTTGTCGTAGCCCTCGTTCTCCAGCACGTCGGCGAGCTCGGCGCCGCCGGACTCGGCGATGCGGCCGTTCGCGAAGACGTGCACGAAGTCGGGCTTGATGTAGCGCAGGATGCGCGTGTAGTGGGTGATCAGCAGCGTGCCGACCTCGCCGGTCTCGCGGACGCGGTTGACGCCCTCGGAGACGACGCGCAGGGCGTCGACGTCGAGGCCGGAGTCGGTCTCGTCGAGGATCGCGATCTTCGGCTTGAGGAGCTCCAGCTGGAGGATCTCGTGGCGCTTCTTCTCACCGCCGGAGAAGCCCTCGTTGACGTTGCGCTCGGCGAAGGCCGGGTCCATCTGGAGCTGCTCCATCGCGGACTTGACCTCCTTCACCCAGGTGCGCAGCTTGGGGGCCTCGCCGCGGACGGCGGTGGCGGAGGTGCGCAGGAAGTTGGAGACCGAGACACCGGGGACCTCGACCGGGTACTGCATGGCCAGGAAGACGCCGGCGCGGGCGCGCTCGTCGACCGACATCTCCAGGACGTCCTCGCCGTCGAGGGTGACGGTGCCGCCGGTGACCGTGTACTTCGGGTGGCCGGCGAGCGAGTACGCCAGGGTCGACTTGCCGGAGCCGTTGGGGCCCATGACGGCGTGGGTCTCGCCCTGCTTGATGGTCAGGTCGACACCCTTGAGGATCTCCCGGGGGCCGTTCTCGGCCTCGACGGAGACGT
This sequence comes from Streptomyces sp. CB02261, assembly GCF_001905665.1. Classification (GTDB taxonomy): domain Bacteria; phylum Actinomycetota; class Actinomycetes; order Streptomycetales; family Streptomycetaceae; genus Streptomyces. The sequence goes on from NZ_LIVX01000001.1 coordinate 122,178, forward strand.
GCAGGTCGTGGATTTCAAGCGTTGCCATGGGTGACTCAGGACTCCTGGGTGACGGAGACGAGCACATCGTCCCCTTCGATCTTTACGGGGTATACGGGGACGGGGCGCGTCGCGGGAAGGCCGGAGGGCTTGCCGGTGCGGAGGTCGAAGCTGGACCCGTGCAGCCAGCACTCGATGGCGCAGTCCTCGACCTCGCCCTCCGAGAGGGAGACGTTCGCGTGCGAGCAGATGTCGTTGATCGCGTACACCTCGCCCTCGGTGTGGACGACCGACACCGGCGTGCCGTCGACCTCGACCCGCTTCGGGGTGTCGGCCTCCAGCTCGCTCAGTGCGCAGACTCGGACGAAGGCCATCAGACGGAGGCCTCCAGCTCGGCCTCGATCTTGGCGAGAAGGCGCTCCTGGACGTCCGGCAGACCGATCTGCTGGACCAGCTCGGCGAAGAAGCCGCGGACGACGAGGCGACGGGCCTCGATCTGCGGGATACCGCGGGACATCAGGTAGAAGAGCTGCTCGTCGTCGAAGCGACCGGTGGCCGAGGCGTGACCGGCGCCGGCGATCTCGCCGGTCTCGATCTCCAGGTTCGGCACGGAGTCGACCCGGGCGCCGTCCGTGAGGACCAGGTTCCGGTTGAGCTCGTACGTGTCGGTGCCCTCGGCCGCGGCCTGGATGAGCACGTCACCGATCCAGACGGCGTGCGCGCCCTGGCCCTGCAGCGCGCCCTTGTACGCCACGTTGGACTTGCAGTGCGGGGTGTTGTGGTCGACCAGGAGGCGGTGCTCCTGGTGCTGGCCGGCGTCGGTGAAGTAGAGGCCGAAGAGCTCGGCCTCGCCGCCGGGGGCCGCGTACGCCACGCGCGGGTGGATGCGGACGACGTCGCCGCCGAAGGTGACGACGACCGACTTGAAGGAGGCGTCGCGGCCGACCAGGGCGTTGTGCTGGGCGACGTGGACGGCCTTCTCGTCCCAGTCCTGGACGGAGACGACGGTCAGCTTGGCGCCGTCACCGAGGACGTAGTCGACGTTGGCGGCGAGCACCGCGTCACCGGTGTGGTCGATGACCACGACGGCCTCGGCGAAGGCGCCGAGCTCGATCACCTGGTGGCCGAAGGCGACCCCGCCCTGGCCGTGCACCGCGATGCGGATCGGCTCGGTGAGGACGGTCTCCTTGGCGACGGTGACGACCGAGGCCTTCTCGAAGGAGGAGTACGCCTGGGCGGCGACGCGGTCGACGGGCGTGCCGGCCTTGCCGAGGCGCTCGTCGTCGCGGCCGACGGTCTCCACGGTGACGCCCTCGGGGGCTTCGATCTCGACCTTGACGCCCTCGCCGGAGGCGACGGCGGTGCCGTCGTGGAGGCCGCGCAGGCGCTCGAGCGGCGTGAACCGCCACTCCTCCTCGCGGCCGTGCGGGACGGGGAAGTCCGCGACGTCGAAGGACGGGGGCGCGCTCATGCGCGTGGCGACGGTGGACTCGGCGGCCACCGCGATCGAGCCGGCGGTGGTGGAACCCGCCGGGATGTTCTGAGCCTCAGCCATGGCTGTCGTGTTGCTCTCTTCCTACGTAACTACGCAAAGACCAGGGGGGTACGGACGGCGGGGCGGCGATCAGCCGACCGCACCCTCCATCTGCAGCTCGATCAGCCGGTTGAGCTCCAGGGCGTACTCCATCGGGAGTTCCTTGGCGATGGGCTCGACGAAGCCGCGGACGATCATCGCCATGGCCTCGAACTCGGTGAGGCCGCGGCTCATCAGGTAGAAGAGCTGGTCCTCGGAGACCTTGGAGACGGTGGCCTCGTGGCCCATGGAGACGTCGTCCTCGCGCACGTCCACGTAGGGGTACGTGTCGGAGCGGGAGATCGTGTCGACGAGCAGCGCGTCGCAGAGCACGTTGGACTTGGCGCCCGGGGCACCCTCGCCGATCTCGATGAGACCGCGGTAGGAGGTGCGGCCGCCGCCTCGCGCCACCGACTTGGAGACGATGTTGGAGGAGGTGTTCGGGGCCATGTGGACCATCTTGGCGCCGGCGTCCTGGTGCTGGCCCTCGCCCGCGAAGGCGATGGACAGGGTCTCGCCCTTGGCGTGCTCGCCCATCAGGTAGACGGCCGGGTACTTCATGGTGACCTTGGAGCCGATGTTGCCGTCGACCCACTCCATGGTGGCGCCCTCGTAGGCGACGGCGCGCTTGGTCACCAGGTTGTAGACGTTGTTCGACCAGTTCTGGATGGTCGTGTAGCGGCAGCGGCCGCCCTTCTTGACGATGATCTCGACGACGGCGCTGTGCAGCGAGTCCGAGGAGTAGATCGGGGCGGTGCAGCCCTCGACGTAGTGGACGTAGGCGTCCTCGTCGACGATGATCAGCGTCCGCTCGAACTGGCCCATGTTCTCCGTGTTGATACGGAAGTAGGCCTGGAGCGGGATCTCGACGTGCACGCCCTTCGGCACGTAGATGAACGAGCCGCCGGACCACACGGCCGTGTTCAGGGAGGCGAACTTGTTGTCGCCGACCGGGATGACGGTGCCGAAGTACTCGCGGAAGAGCTCCTCGTGCTCCTTCAGCGCGGTGTCGGTGTCGACGAAGATGACGCCCTGCTCCTCCAGGTCCTCGCGGATCTGGTGGTAGACGACCTCGGACTCGTACTGGGCGGCGACACCGGCGACGAGGCGCTGCTTCTCGGCCTCGGGGATGCCGAGCTTGTCGTACGTGTTCTTGATGTCCTCCGGCAGGTCCTCCCAGGACTCGGCCTGCTTCTCGGTGGACCGCACGAAGTACTTGATGTTGTCGAAGTCGATGCCGGAGAGGTCGGAGCCCCAGGTCGGCATGGGCTTCTTGCCGAAGAGCCGCAGACCCTTGAGACGCAGCTTCAGCATCCACTCGGGCTCGTTCTTCTTCGAGGAGATGTCGCGGACGACGTCCTCGTTGAGGCCACGCTTGGCGGTGGCACCGGCCGTGTCGGAGTCGGCCCAGCCGTACTCGTACCGACCCAGGCCCTCAAGCTCGGGGTGGCTGATCTCGGTGGTCATGCGGGGTTCCTCCCGGCGGTACTGGCGGATGCTGATGGGGTGGCCTGTGGGGCGCTGTGCGGGATGAACGTGGTGCAGACGCCGTCACCATGCGCGATGGTGGCCAGGCGCTGGACGTGTGTTCCCAGGAGGCGGGAGAAGAACTCCGTCTCCGCCTCGCACAGCTGTGGGTACTGCTCGGCGACGTGGGCGACCGGGCAGTGGTGCTGGCAGAGCTGCTCGCCGACCGGCGCGTTCCGCGCAGTGGCAGCGTACCCGTCCGCCGTCAGGGCCTTGGCGAGCGCCTCGGTCCGCTGCGCGGGCTCGGCCGCCTCCACGGCTTCGCGGTAGGCGTCGCCCTGGGCCTCGATCCGGTCGCGGGCGAAGGCCGCGACGGCCGCCTCCCCGCCGGCGTTCCGCTCGATCCAGCGGAGCGCCTCGACGGCGAGGGAGTCGTACGACTGGTCGAAGGCGTCCCGGCCGCAGTCGGTGAGCGCGAAGACCTTCGCGGGGCGACCGCGGGCCCGGGTCCCGTAGACCCGCTTCTCCCGGGCTTCGACGACATTGTCGGCGACCAGCGAGTCGAGGTGGCGGCGGACGGCCGCCTGGGTGAGGCGGAGCCGCCCGGCCAGATCGGCGACGGTCGACGGCCCGTGGTCCAGGATCGACCGCGCGACCCGGTTGCGTGTGGAACGCTCACGGGTCGCGAGTTCCTCCACAGGAGCCGCGCCAACGTTTTTCACAACGCCATTGTTGCGTAATTAATCTCGGACTGACAAGCGGCGTCCACGGCGTGGGCGGTGCCGTGCGTCACTCAGGTAAGGCTTACCTGACCTGCGGAAACGATCATTCGTAGGACGAATGAGCCCACCTCAGGGGCCCCGCGCCCGCCCCGCGCCCGGGGGTCCCCCGAGCCCTCTCTAGACTTCCGGACATGCGCGGCAAGTCCACCACGAGTGAGTCCGTCGTCCAGGTCCGCGGCCTGGTCAAGCGGTACGGAAGCAGAACCGCCGTCGACGGCCTCGACCTCGACGTGCGCGCGGGCACCGTCACCGCCGTCCTCGGACCCAACGGGGCGGGCAAGACCACCACCGTCGAGACCTGCGAGGGCTACCGCAGACCCGACGCCGGCACCGTCCGCGTCCTCGGCCTCGACCCGATCGCCGACGCGGCGGCCCTCCGCCCCCGGATCGGCGTCATGCTCCAGTCCGGCGGCGTCTACTCCGGCGCGCGGGCCGACGAGATGCTCCGCCACATGGCGAAGCTGCACGCCCACCCCCTGGACGTGGACGCCCTGATCGAGCGGCTCGGCCTCGGCTCCTGCGGCCGTACGACCTACCGGCGCCTCTCCGGCGGCCAGCAGCAGCGCCTCGCGCTCGCCATGGCCGTCGTCGGCCGCCCCGAGCTCGTCTTCCTCGACGAGCCGACCGCCGGTCTCGACCCGCAGGCCCGCCGCGCCACCTGGGAGCTGGTGCGAGAGCTGCGCGCCGACGGGGTGACCGTGGTCCTCACCACGCACTTCATGCAGGAGGCCGAGGAGCTCGCGGACGACGTCGCCATCGTCGACGCCGGCCGGGTCGCCGCCCAGGGCAGCCCCGAGGAGCTGTGCCGGGGCGGGGCCGAGAACACCCTGCGCTTCACCGGACGCCCCGGACTCGACCTGGGCTCCCTGCTCAAGGCCCTGCCGGACGGCACGGCCGCGGCGGAGCCGCTCCCCGGCACGTACCGGATCACCGGCGCCGTCGACCCGCAGCTGCTCGCCACCGTCACCACCTGGTGCGCCCGGCACGGCGTCATGCCCGACGGCCTCTCCGTCGAGCGCCACACCCTCGAAGACGTCTTCCTGGAACTGACGGGCAAGGAGCTCCGGTCGTGAGTGCAGGCACCTTCTCCCCCCGGCCCGGCGCCGCCCCCGTCGGCCGCATGATCGCGGCGCAGGCGGCCCTGGAGACCCGGATGCTGCTGCGCAACGGCGAGCAGCTCCTGCTCACGGTGATCATCCCGTCGCTGCTCCTGGTCCTCTTCTCCACGGTCGACATCATCGACACGGGCGCGGACCAGGCCGTCGACTTCCTCGCCCCGGGCGTGCTCGCGCTCGCCGTCCTGTCGACCGCCTTCACCGGCCAGGCCATCGCCACCGGTTTCGAGCGGCGGTACGGGGTGCTGAAGCGCCTCGGCGCCTCACCGCTCCCCCGCTGGGCCCTGATGACGGCCAAGACGCTCGCCGTCCTGGTCACCGAGGTGCTCCAGGTCGCGCTCCTGACGGCGATCGCGCTGGCGCTCGGCTGGAACCCGCACGGCGACCCGCTGTCCGTCCTGGTGCTGCTGGTCCTCGGCACGGCCGCCTTCTCCGGCCTGGGCCTGCTGATGGCGGGCACGCTGCGGGCGGAGGCCACCCTGGCCGCCGCCAACCTGGTCTTCCTCCTGCTCCTGGTGGGCGGCGGGGTCATCGTCCCGCTGGAGAAGTTCCCGGACGCGGCCCGCTCGGTCCTGGAGCTGCTGCCGGTCTCGGCCCTCTCCGACGGCCTGCGCTCCGTCCTCCAGGACGGCGCGGCGATGCCCTGGGGCGACGCGCTCACCCTGGCCGTCTGGGCGGTCCTCGGGCTCGGAGCCGCGGCGAAGTTCTTCCGCTGGGAGTAGCCGAAGCGGTTCAGAGGGTGATGTTTCACGACAACCCACCCCCTCGTGAAAGCGTGCACAAGCCCCCGCCTACGATGGGGCCCGTGCTGAACCCCCTCGCCTTCATCGCCAGGCGCTGGACCCCGTCCCCCGGGACGCTCCGGCGCGCCGCGCTCTCCGCCGTCGTGATGAGCGTCCTCATCATCGTCACGGGTGGCGCGGTCCGGCTGACCGGTTCCGGTCTCGGCTGCGACACCTGGCCCAAGTGCACCGACGACAGCCTCTTCGCCACACCCGAGCAGGGCCTCCACGGCGCCATCGAGTTCGGCAACCGGATGCTCACGTACGTGCTGTCGGCGGCCGTCGGCTGGGCCATCGTCGCGGCCCGCTCGACCAAGCCCCGGCGGCGCGGCCTCACCCGGCTCGGCTGGCTCCAGTTCTGGATCGTGATGAGCAACGCCGTCCTCGGCGGCATCACGGTGTGGATGGGCCTCAACCCGTGGACGGTGGCCGGCCACTTCCTCGCCGCGAACGCCCTGCTCACGGTCGCCGTCATCACCTGGCAGCGGACCGGCGAGGGCGACACCGCCCCCCGCCCCCGCGTACCCCGCCCGGTGCGGAAGCTGTCCTGGGCGATCATGATCGTCTCCGCCCTCCTGATCGCGCTCGGCACGGCTGTGACCGGCTCCGGCAAGCACGCCGGCGACAGCAGTGACGTCCCGCGCATGCCCTGGGACTGGACGAACGCCGCGCACGTCCACGCCATCGCCGCCTGGGTCGTCTGCGCCCTGGCGCTCGCGATGTGGCTGGTCCTGCGCGTGGTCGACGCCCCGCTCGACACCCGGGCCCGCGCCCGTGACCTGCTGGTCGTGCTGCTCGCGCAGGGCGGCATCGGCTACGTCCAGTACTTCACCGGGGTCCCGGAGCTCCTGGTCGCCGCCCATATGCTCGGCTCCTCGCTGATGTGGATCGCGGTGCTGCGGCTCGCCCTGAGCCTGCGCGAGCGGCCCCTGCCGACCGCCGACATCCCGGCGCCGTCCGAGCCGGTGCCGGCGAGGGCCTGACGCGGCGGACCTCCGGCTCCCGCTCCCGCGCCCCCACACCTCCCGGGTCTACCGGCTCCCCGCGAGCCGGTAGACCCGGCGCGCGTTGTCCCCGGCGATCATCGCGGCGACCCGCTGGGCGTCCGTACGGGACCAGGCGCCGTCCATGACCCACTCGCCGAGCACCCGCGTGACGGCGGCGCGGAAGACGCTGGCGGCCACCACGTGCAGTTCGGGCAGGCCGTGGGCGCCGCTGGAGAACAGCAGCTTGCCGAACGGCGCCCGCTCCAGGACCTCGGCGAGGACGGCCGCCGCCCGCGCCCCCGTGTGCGCGAGGACGGGGCCCAGGTCCGCGTACACGTGCGCGTGCGCGCCGGTCAGCCGGGCGGCGGCGCGGTGGTACGGGTAGGAGTGCAGCAGCACCAGGTCGGCGCCGAGGCCCGCGGTGGCGGCGGCGAAGGCGGCGACCGGGGCCGGGTCCCGGTCCCCGGTGTGCAGCTGGAGGGGGCGTCCGGCGGTGACCGCGATCCAGAGCAGATGGCGCAGCAGGACGGGGTCGGTGAGCCGGCCGCCTGCCGGGCGCCGGGCGAGCCAGCGTCCCGTCGCCCCCCGCACCTCCCCGGGCCCCGGCGGTTCGGGCGCGTACGCGAGCCCTTGGCGCACCCCGGCGACGGAGGCGAAGGCCACGGCGTGGACGGCGGCCCCGTGGACGGCCTCGGCGAGGTTGGCGAGGAAGCCCTCGACCGTGCCCGAGGTGTCGGCGACCTGTTCGGCGAGGCGTTCGAGCCGGACGATCTCGTGGGCCTCGGCCGCGCCGGTGACGGCGATCTCGGCCGGCCCGGTCAGGTCCTCGGGGAGCCCGGTGTCCACCAGGTACGTGGAGATCCCGGAGGAGCGCAGGAGGCGGCGGCCCGCCTCGGCGGCGCCGAGCTCACGGCGGCGGGCGAGGTAGCGGGCCGGCGGGCAGTGGGGTTCGAGGCCGAGGAGCGGCGGGCACCAGCGGCGCACGGCGAAGCCGGTCTGGGTGTCGAAGAAGGTGGTGCCCGCGGCGGGCAGCGTGGTGCTTCCGCCGAGCTGGGCGCCGAGGCGGGCCTCGAAGGTGCCGAGGCCGAGCTCCGTACGGAGCACCCCGTGGCAGTACTGGTCCACCAGGCTCGGCGTGTCGATCATCTCGGGGGGCTCCCTGTGTGGACGTGTCGCGTCTCCACACGTCCTAACGGGTGAGCCCCGCGCGAGGTTGTTGCCTCAGCCGTTGGAGGGGCCGCCGATCTGGATGCCGGCCATCCGGCTCCACTCGTACGGTCCGGTGACGACCTTGGCGGCGATCTCGCCGTCGAACTCCTCGTGGAGGGTCAGGCCGGCCTTCTCGGCGGCCTGCCGCGCGATCGCGTACGTCGGCGCGACGAGGTCGCCCCAGCCGCCGTCGGTGCCGACGAGGACGATCCGGGTGCCCGCCTGGCCGATGTGCGCGAGGTGTCCCTCGGAGCCGCCGTGCTCCTTGGAGAAGGCCTGGATCTCCTTGGCGAGCTTGGCCGCCTTGCGCTCTTCCTGCTTCGTTTCTGCCATGCCATCGATGCTACCGACGCGTAGATCGACTGACGACGGCCGGGTCACGTGGCCTATCCCACGTGACCCGGCCGCCGGCCGAGCAGATCAGATGAGCGGAGGACGCACCGGTGGCGTCAGCGGAGGAAGGGGTCCACCGCGACCGCCACGAAGAGCAGCGAGACATAGGTGATGGACCAGTGGAAGAGGCGCATCTCCTTGAGCTTCGCGCCCGTCGCGCCGGCCTTGGCGCGGTTGAGGAGCGCGTGCGCCTCCCAGAGCCACCAGCCGCCGGTGAGCAGGGCCACGGCCAGGTAGAACCAGCCCGTGTATCCCAGCGGGGTGAGCAGCAGCGAGACCGCGACCATCACCCAGCTGTAGAGGACGATCTGCTTGGCGACGACCTTGTTCGAGGCGAGGACGGGGAGCATGGGCACGCCCGCGCGCGCGTAGTCGTCCTTCACCTTCATCGACAGCGGCCAGTAGTGCGGCGGCGTCCAGAAGAAGATGACGAGGAAGAGGATGACCGCGGCCCAGGACATCGAGTTCGTGACGGCGGACCAGCCGATGAGCACCGGCAGGCAGCCGGCGATCCCGCCCCAGACGATGTTCTGCGCGGTGCGCCGCTTCAGGATCATCGTGTAGATCACGACGTAGAAGAGGAGCGCGCCGAGCGAGAGCGCGGCGGAGAGCCAGTTGACGAGCAGGCCGAACCAGAGCGTGGAGACCACGGCGAGGGTGAGGCCGAAGACCAGGCCCTCGCGCGGCGTCAGGACGCCGGTGACCAGCGGACGCTGGGACGTGCGGTCCATCAGCGCGTCGATGTCGCGGTCGATGTACATGTTCAGGGCGTTTGCGCCGCCCGCTGAGAGGTAGCCGCCGAAGCAGGTGGCGAGCACCAGCCACAGGTCGGGCACACCCTGCTCGGCGAGGAACATCACCGGGACGGTCGTGATGAGCAGCAGTTCGATGATCCGCGGCTTGGTCAGCGCCACGTATGCCTTGACGCGGGCCCCGAACGGCCGATGGCCCCCCGGGCTGGGAGTCAAGACGACCCCTGCGGGTCGGGACTCGACGGCCGTCACGCACACCCCTGACAGAGAAATTCCCAGCAAGCTCCCCGGATGAAGGCGGGGTGAAGCTTGCGCGTACCACGCCACTGTAGACGTTGCCCAGACACCGATCTTCGCGGGGGTGGGGTCGTGTTGAGGGGGTGTGTCCCAAGGCGTGGACACGCTCCGGGAGGCGAACTCACACGGGCGGCGGCAGTCTTGCCGTATCCGCTCATCTGAGGGGCATGCACACGAAAAGAGGGAGGTTCCGGCGGGGGTAGGCTCGACACCGCCGGTACACCCTCAGTCACCGGCTTCAGACATGTGGAGAGGAGCCCTGACCCAGGGTGAGCACTAAGCCGACCACCACAGACCTCGAGTGGACCGAGTTGGACCAGCGGGCCGTCGACACCGCCCGCATCCTGGCCGCGGACGCCGTACAGAAGGTCGGCAACGGCCATCCTGGTACGGCGATGAGCCTGGCGCCCGCCGCGTACACCCTCTTCCAGAAGGTGATGCGGCACGACCCGGCCGACCCCGAGTGGGTCGGACGCGACCGGTTCGTCCTCTCCGCCGGCCACTCGTCCCTGACCCTCTACACCCAGCTGTACCTGGGTGGCTTCGGTCTCGAGCTGGACGACCTGAAGTCCTTCCGCACCTGGGGTTCGAAGACCCCCGGGCACCCGGAGTACGGTCACACCGCCGCCGTCGAGACGACCACCGGCCCGCTGGGCCAGGGTGTCGCCAACGCCGTGGGCATGGCGATGGCCGCCCGCTACGAGCGCGGCCTGTTCGACCCGGAGGCCGCCACCGGCGCCTCCCCGTTCGACCACCACGTCTACGTGATCGCCGGTGACGGCTGCCTCCAGGAGGGCATCTCCGCCGAGGCCTCCTCCCTCGCGGGCCACCAGAAGCTCGGCAACCTGATCCTGCTGTGGGACGACAACCACATCTCGATCGAGGGCGACACCGAGACGGCCGTGTCCGAGGACACGATGAAGCGGTACGAGGCGTACGGCTGGCACGTCCAGCGCGTCGAGCCGCAGGCCAACGGCGACCTGGACCCGGCCGCGCTGTACGCGGCGATCAGGGCCGCCGAGGCCGAGACCGAGCGTCCGTCGTTCATCGCGATGCGCTCGATCATCGCCTGGCCCGCGCCGAACGCGCAGAACACCGAGGCCGCGCACGGCTCGGCGCTCGGCGACGAGGAGATCGCGGCCACCAAGCGCGTCCTCGGCTTCGACCCGGAGCAGACCTTCGAGGTCTCCGACGAGGTCATCGCGCACACCCGTTCGCTCGGCGACCGCGGCCGCGAGGCCCGCGGCGCGTGGGAGAAGTCGCTCGCCGAGTGGCGTACGGCCAACCCGGAGCGTGCCGCCGAGTTCGACCGCATCCAGGCCAACGAGCTGCCGGCCGGCTGGGCCGAGAAGCTCCCGGTCTTCGAGCCGGGCAAGGGTGTCGCCACCCGTGCCGCCTCGGGCCAGGTCCTCAAGGCGCTCGGTGCGGTCATCCCGGAGCTGTGGGGCGGCTCGGCCGACCTCGCCGGCTCCAACAACACGACGATCGACAAGGACTCGTCGTTCCTGCCCGAGGGCAACCCGCTGCCGGAGGCCGACAAGTACGGCCGCACGATCCACTTCGGCATCCGCGAGCACTCCATGGCCGCGGAGATGAACGGCATCGCGCTGCACGGCAACACGCGCGTCTACGGCGGCACCTTCCTGGTGTTCTCCGACTACATGCGCAACGCCGTGCGCCTGTCCGCGCTGATGCACCTGCCCGTGACGTACGTCTGGACGCACGACTCGATCGGTCTGGGCGAGGACGGCCCGACGCACCAGCCGGTGGAGCACCTCGCGTCGCTGCGCGCGATCCCCGGTCTGAACGTGGTCCGTCCCGCCGACGCCAACGAGACGGCCATCGCCTGGCGCGAGATCATGCAGCGCCACACCAAGGTCTTCGGCAAGGGCGCCCCGCACGGTCTGGCGCTCACCCGCCAGGGCGTGCCGACGTACGCGCCGAACGAGGACACCGTCAAGGGCGGCTACGTGCTCTTCGACGCCGAGAACGGCGAGCCGGAGGTCGTGCTGATCGCGACCGGCTCCGAGGTGCACCTGGCCGTCGAGGCCCGTGAGCAGCTCCAGGCCGCCGGCGTCCCGACCCGGGTGGTCTCGATGCCGTCCGTGGAGTGGTTCGAGGAGCAGGACCAGGCGTACAAGGACTCCGTCCTGCCGCCGTCGGTCCGGGCCCGGGTCGCGGTCGAGGCCGGCATCGGTCTCACCTGGCACCGGTACGTCGGGGACGCCGGCCGGATCGTCTCGCTCGAGCACTTCGGTGCCTCGGCGGACGCGAAGGTCCTGTTCCGCGAGTTCGGGTTCACGCCGGAGGCCATCGTCGCCGCCGCGCGGGAATCGATCGACGCCGCCGCGCGCTGACGCCCATACGTACGACTTATTGGAGATGCAACTCTCATGACAGACGCTCTCAAGCGCCTCTCCGACGAAGGCGTCGCGATCTGGCTGGACGACCTCTCGCGCCAGCGGATCACGTCCGGCAACCTGGCCGAGCTCCTCGACCAGAGCCACGTGGTCGGCGTGACCACGAACCCGTCGATCTTCCAGAAGGCGATCTCCGAGGGGCACGGCTACGACCAGCAGCTGGCCGACCTCGCCGCCCGCAAGGTGACCGTCGACGAGGCCATCCGCATGATCACGACGGCGGACGTCCGTGACGCCGCCGACATCCTGCGGCCGGTCTTCGACGCGACCGACGGCCAGGACGGCCGGGTCTCCATCGAGGTCGACCCCCGTCTCGCCCACGAGACCACCGCCACCATCGCGGAGGCCAAGCAGCTGGCTTGGCTCGTGGACCGCCCCAACACGCTCATCAAGATCCCGGCCACCCAGGCGGGTCTGCCGGCGATCACCGAGGTCATCGGCCTCGGCATCAGCGTCAACGTGACGCTGATCTTCTCGCTCGAGCGCTACCGCGCGGTCATGGACGCCTACCTGGCGGGTCTGGAGAAGGCCCGCGAGCGCGGCCTCGACCTCTCCAAGATCCACTCGGTGGCGTCCTTCTTCGTGTCCCGCGTGGACTCCGAGATCGACAAGCGCCTGGACGGCATCGGCACCGACGAGGCCAAGGCCCTCAAGGGCAAGGCCGCCCTGGCCAACGCGCGTCTGGCGTACGAGGCGTACGAGGAGGTCTTCTCCTCGGAGCGCTGGGCCGCCCTCGACAAGGCGCAGGCCAACAAGCAGCGTCCGCTGTGGGCCTCGACCGGCGTCAAGGACCCGGCGTACAAGGACACCCTGTACGTGGTGGACCTGGTCGCCCCCGGCACGGTCAACACCATGCCGGAGGCCACCCTGGAGGCCACCGCCGACCACGGCGAGGTCACGGGTGACACCGTGCGCGGCACGTACGAGCAGTCGCGCGCCGAGCTGGCGGCCGTCGAGAAGCTGGGCATCGGCTACGACGAGGTCGTCCAGCTCCTGGAGGACGAGGGCGTCCAGAAGTTCGAGGCGTCCTGGAACGACCTGCTCAAGTCCACCGAGGCAGAGCTGAAGCGCCTCGCACCTTCGGAGGCGTAAGCAACTGTGAGCGCAGTCCACGGAGCCAACCCGCTCCGTGACGCCGCAGACCGACGGCTCCCGCGTATCGCGGGGCCGTCGGGCCTGGTGATTTTCGGCGTCACGGGCGATTTGTCCCGGAAGAAGCTGATGCCTGCCGTCTACGACCTGGCCAACCGCGGCCTGCTGCCGCCGGGCTTCTCGCTCATCGGCTTCGCGCGCCGCGAGTGGCAGGACGAGGACTTCGCGCAGGAGGTCCACGACGCCGTCGAGCAGCACGCCCGCACCCCGTTCCGCGAGGAGGTGTGGCAGCAGCTGATCCAGGGGATGCGTTTCGTCCAGGGCGACTTCGACGACGACGAGGCCTTCGAGCAGCTGAAGTCCACCATCGAGGAGCTGGACAAGGCGCAGGGCACCGGCGGCAACTTCGCCTTCTACCTGTCGGTCCCGCCGAAGTTCTTCCCCAAGGTCGTCCAGCAGCTCAAGAAGCACGGGCTCGCCGACCAGAAGAACGGCTCCTGGCGCCGCGCGGTCATCGAGAAGCCCTTCGGGCACGACCTGGTCTCCGCCAAGGAGCTCAACGAGGTCGTCCACGAGGTCTTCCCGCCGCACGAGGTCTTCCGGATCGACCACTACCTCGGCAAGGAGACCGTCCAGAACATCCTGGCGCTCCGCTTCGCCAACACCCTCTTCGAGCCGATCTGGAACCGGTCGTACGTCGACCACGTGCAGATCACCATGGCCGAGGACATCGGCATCGGCGGCCGCGCCGGCTACTACGACGGCATCGGCGCCGCCCGTGACGTCATCCAGAACCACCTGCTGCAGCTGCTCGCGCTGACCGCGATGGAGGAGCCCGCCTCCTTCGACGCCGACGCGCTCGCCGCCGAGAAGACCAAGGTCCTCGGCGCCGTGAAGCTCCCCACGGACCTGGGCAGGACCACGGTCCGCGGCCAGTACGCGGCCGGGTGGCAGGGCGGCGCCAAGGCCGTCGGCTACCTCGAGGAAGACGGTATCGACCCCCAGTCGAAGACCGACACCTACGCGGCCGTGAAGCTGGAGATCGACAACCGCCGCTGGGCGGGCGTCCCCTTCTACCTGCGGACGGGCAAGCGGCTCGGCCGCCGCGTCACCGAGATCGCGGTCGTCTTCCAGCGCGCCCCGCACTCCCCCTTCGACCACACCGCGACCGAGGAGCTCGGCCGCAACGCCATCGTCATCCGGGTCCAGCCGGACGAGGGCGTGACGGTGCGGTTCGGCTCCAAGGTGCCCGGCACCCAGATGGAGATCCGGGACGTGTCGATGGACTTCGCGTACGGCGAGTCCTTCACGGAGTCCAGCCCCGAGGCGTACGAGCGGCTCATCCTCGACGTCCTGCTCGGCGACTCGAACCTCTTCCCGCGCGTCGAGGAGGTCGAGCTGTCCTGGAAGATCCTCGACCCGATCGAGCAGTTCTGGGACAAGCACGGCAAGCCCGCGCAGTACCAGTCCGGGACCTGGGGTCCGGTCGAGGCGGACGAGATGCTCGCACGAGACGGACGGAGCTGGCGCCGGCCATGAAGACCGACCTGACGGACACCACGTCCTCCAAGATCAACAAGGCGCTGGTGCTCGGGCGGCGGGCGATCGGTACGCCGGCCGTCGGCATGGTACTCACCCTCGTCATCGTCACCGACGAGGAGAACGCCTACGACGCGCTGAAGGCGGCGAACGAGGCATCCCGCGAGCACCCCTCGCGGACCCTCGTCGTCATCAAGCGGGTCTCGCGCTCGCCGCGGGACCGCTCCAAGGCACGACTCGACGCCGAGGTCCGCCTCGGCGCCGACGCGAGCACCGGCGAGACGGTGGTGCTCCGGCTGTACGGCGAGGTCGGCGACCACGCCCAGTCGGTGGTACTGCCGCTGCTCCTCCCGGACGCCCCCGTCGTCGTCTGGTGGCCGGTGAACGCGCCGACCGACCCGGCGAACGACCCGCTGGGCGCCCTCGCCCAGCGCCGGGTGACCGACACCTACGCCGCCGAGCAGCCCATCCACGAGCTGACCGCGCGCGCGGACGCCTACACCCCGGGCGACACGGACCTCTCGTGGACCCGGATCACCCCGTGGCGCTCCATGCTCGCCGCCGCGCTCGACCAGGTCGTGTGCGAGGTCACCTCCGCCGAGGTGGAGGGCGAGGAGTTCAACCCGAGCGTCGAACTGCTCGCGATGTGGCTGGCGGACCGGCTGAAGGTGCCGGTGCGGCGCGCCACGTCGACGGGCCCCGGTCTCACCTCCGTACGGATGGAGACCAGCTCCGGCCCGATCGTGCTCGACCGGCCGGACGGCTCGCTCGCGACGCTCTCCATAGAGGGACAGCCCGATCGCGCCGTGGCGCTCAAGCGCCGCGACACGGCCGAGCTGATCGCCGAGGAGCTGCGCCGGCTCGACCCGGACGACACCTACGCGACGGCGCTCAAGTTCGGCATCGAACGGCTGGACGAGCAGGCCGCCGTCACCGCTCCCGCCCCGGCGCCCGAGCCGGAGGCCGCCCCGGCCCCGGAGGCAGCCCCCGCGGAGCCGGCGGCGAAGCCCGCCGCGAAGAAGGCACCGGCCAAGAAGGCGGCGGCCAAGTGAGCACCCCTCAGCTGGTCGTCCACCGTGACAAGGAGCTGATGGCGCAGGCGGCCGCGGCCCGGCTGATCACCCGGATCGTGGACGCCCAGGCCTCCCGTGGCACGGCCTCGGTGGTGCTCACCGGCGGCCGCAACGGCAACGGCCTGCTCGCGGCGCTCGGTTCGGCGCCCGCGCGGGACGCGATCGACTGGTCGCGGCTCGACCTGTGGTGGGGCGACGAGCGCTTCCTGCCCGAGGGAGACCCCGAGCGGAACGTGACCCAGGCGCGGGAGGCACTGCTCGACGCGGTGCCGCTCGACCCGGCCCGGGTCCACGCCATGCCGGCCTCGGACGGCCCGCACGGCGGTGACGTCGACGCCGCGGCCGGCGCGTACGCGGCGGAACTGGCCGCCGCGGCGGGTCCCGGCGACCACGCCGGGGTGCCGACCTTCGACGTGCTGATGCTGGGCGTCGGCCCGGACACCCACGTGGCCTCGCTCTTCCCCGAGCTGCCGGCGGTCCGCGAGACCGAGCGGACGGTGGTCGGTGTGCACGGCGCGCCCAAGCCGCCGCCGCTGCGGGTCTCGCTGACCCTTCCGGCGATCCGGGCGGCGAAGGAGGTCTGGCTGCTCGCGGCCGGTGAGGACAAGGCGAAGGCCGCGGCGATCGCGCTGTCGGGCGCGGGCGAGGTCCAGGCCCCGGCGGCGGGGGCCTACGGCCGCTCGCGGACGCTGTGGCTGCTCGACGCGGCGGCCGCCTCGGAGCTGCCGCGGAGCCTGTACCCGCCGGCTTCGGCCTGACGCCCGCGCACGGAGGCCCGGTTCACCTGAGGGTGGGCCGGGCCTCCGGCGTTCGTACGGGCTCCAGGAAGGGCCCGAGGAGGTCCGGTACGGCCTCCGCCGCGAAGACCAGGCCCTGGCTCTCACCGGCGTCGAGGATGTCGTACGCGCCCGCCCCCGCCGCCGTCGTGGCGGACAGCGTCAGGATCCCGGCGCGCCGCTGGAAGTACGACTGCTTGACGGTCCAGCCGATGACTCCGGACCGCTGGAGGGCGACCGTGGCACGCCGGACCGTCCCCGAACGGGTCACCAGGTACGCGCCGCTGACGCCGTGTCCGAGTCCGCGGTAGGCGTCCAGGGCGAACAGCACGGCGACCGGTACGAGGACCACCGCCCAGCCGGCCGCCACGTACAGCAGGACCGGGGTGAGGAGGAGCCCGAGGAGGGCGAGGACCGCGGCCGGCAGGAGGGCGCTCCACAGCGCCCAGCGCAGCCTCCGGGTGCGGGCGGCCCGGGGGTGGGCGGCGAGCGGCGCCCCGGTGGGCGGCTCCGGCTCGCGCAGGACCTGGGCGGCGACGCGGTCGGCGATGTCCCGCTCCACCGCCGGCAGGAGGGTCTTGAGGTCGCCGTGCCGGTCTCCGTCGTCCTCGGCGAGACCGGTGGCGACGGCGTCGAGGCGGGCGGCTCCGCACATCCGGACGCCGAGCGGCTGGACGAGTTCGACGCCGCGCAGCCTGCGTTCCTCCAGGGAGACCGAGCGGGCGGTGAGGAGGCCGCGGGAGACCCGCACGGTGCCGCCCGGCGCGCGCTCCAGGCGGTAGTTCCACCACATCTCGACCCAGAGGCCGAGGGCGCCGACGGCTCCGACGACGGTGGCGAGAAGGACCAGGTCCACGATCATCCAGGTCACGGAGACGCCCTGGAAGCGGTCCCCTATCCAGTCGATGACCTCCCCCTGGGCGCCGAACCACTCGCTGACCTGCATGACGGCGCCGGCCGCCGCGCCGCCGAGGGCGGGGGCGACGAAGGAGACGGGCGCGTAGCGGATCCAGCGCCGGTCGAGAAGGGCCAGGGCCCCGTCGTGGTCCGGGTCCTCGGGGGCGGCGGCGCGGCGGAGGAGCTCGTGGCGGAGCCGCTCGCCCTCGGCCCGGGTGACCAGGTCGAGTTCGAGGGTGGACTCGCCGCCGGACCGCTCGCCGGTCCCGATGCGGACCTTGACCAGGCCGAGGACGCGCTGGAGGGGGTTGGCCGTGAGGTCGACGCTGCGGATCCGCTCGCGGGCGAGCGAGCGGCGCTGGACGACGAGGAGTCCGGTGTGGAGTTCCACCCTCCCCTCGCCTTCGGTCCCGCCGCGCTCGGCGCCGACGCGGTAGCGGGTGCGGCGGTAGCGGACCGTCTCGGCGACGACGTCGGCGGCGAGGGCGAGCGTGACACCGGCGGCGACCCAGGCGAAGGCCTGTCCCGGCGGACGTGACCCGGCGAGGGCGAACCCGGTGGGCAGCGCGGCTCCGGCGAGGACGCCGGCGAAGAGGACCACCCGGGCGAGGACGGTACGGGGGGCGAGGCGCAGCCAGTCAGGTCCCCGGTCCTCCGGTGCCTCGCTCATGTGGCGTCCCCGGGGGTGGCCTGGGTGATCACGGTCAGCCGCTCGGCGAGTCCGGCGGCCAGTTCGTGGTCGAGGCCCTCGATCCGGATCGCGCCCTTGGAGGAGGCGGTGGTGACCGTGACGGTCGCGAGCCGGAAGTACTGCTCCAGCGGGCCGCGTGAGGTGTCGACGGTCTGGATCCGGGACATCGGCGCGATCCGCCACTCCTGCCAGAGGGCCCCCGTGCGGACGTAGACGGCGTCGTCGGTGACCTCCCAGCGGTGCACCCGGTACCACCAGGCGGGGAAGAACGCGGTGCAGGCGAGGCCCACGGCCGCCACGGCCGCGGCCGAGACCAGCAGCCAGGACCGGGCGGGCCCGATGACGACACCGAGGACGGCGAGGACCACCACCGGTACGGCGGTGGCCACCAGCAGTTGGCACCGCCACCAGGTGACGGCCCGCTCGGCCACGGCGTTCCTCGGCGGCCGCAGCCGCACCGCGTTCTCCCCCGTCATGCTTCTACCGTCCGCGCAGCGAACGGTAGGTGGCCACCAGGGCGGCGGTGGAGCTGTCGAGCTGCTCGCCGCCCTCGCCGTCCGTCAGGACCGGCTCGATCCGCTTGGCGAGGACCTTGCCGAGCTCGACGCCCCACTGGTCGAAGGAGTCGATGTTCCAGACGGCACCCTGGACGAAGACCTTGTGCTCGTAGAGCGCGATCAGCTGGCCGAGGACGGACGGGGTGAGCTTCTCGGCGAGGATCGTGGTGGTGGGGTGGTTGCCCCGGAAGGTCTTGTGCGGGACGAGCTCCTCGGGGACGCCCTCGGCCCGTACCTCCTCGGGCGTCTTGCCGAAGGCGAGCGCCTGGGTCTGGGCGAAGAAGTTGGCCATGAGCAGGTCGTGCTGGGCGACGAGGCCGGGCAGCAGGTCGGCGACGGGCCGGGCGAAGCCGATGAAGTCGGCCGGGATGACCTTGGTGCCCTGGTGGATCAACTGGTAGTACGCGTGCTGGCCGTTGGTGCCCGGGGTGCCCCAGACGACGGGCCCGGTCTGCCAGTCGACCCGGTTGCCCTCGCGGTCCACCGACTTGCCGTTGGACTCCATGTCGAGCTGCTGGAGGTAGGCGGTGAACTTGGACAGGTAGTGCGAGTACGGCAGCACGGCGTGCGACTGGGCGTCGAAGAACGCGCCGTACCAGACGCCGAGCAGGCCGAGGAGCAGCGGCACGTTCTCCTCGGGCGGGGCGGTGCGGAAGTGCTCGTCGACGAGGTGGAAGCCGTCGAGCATCTCGCGGAAGCGCTCCGGTCCGACGGCGATCATCAGGGAGAGGCCGATGGCGGAGTCGTAGGAGTAGCGGCCGCCGACCCAGTCCCAGAACTCGAACATGTTCGTGGTGTCGATGCCGAACTCCTCGACCTTCTCGGCGTTGGTCGAGAGGGCCACGAAGTGCTTGGCGACGGCCTCCTGGCCGGCCCGGAGCTCGGTGAGGAGCCAGTCACGGGCCGAGGTGGCGTTGGTGATCGTCTCGATGGTGGTGAAGGTCTTCGAGGCGACGATGAACAGCGTCTCGGCGGGGTCGAGGTCGCGGACGGCCTCGTGGAGGTCGGCCCCGTCGACGTTGGAGACGAAACGGAACGTCAGGTCCCGCTGGGTGTAGGAGCGCAGGACCTCGTAGGCCATGGCGGGGCCGAGGTCGGAACCGCCGATGCCGATGTTGACGATGTTCTTGATCGGCTTGCCGGTGTGGCCGGTCCAGCCGCCCGCGCGGACGGTGTCGGCGAAGACGGCCATCTTGTCGAGGACGGCGTGGACGGCGGGGACGACGTTCTCCCCGTCGACCTCGATCACGGCCTCGCGGGGGGCCCGCAGCGCCGTGTGCAGCACCGCCCGGTCCTCGGTGGTGTTGATCTTCTCGCCGCGGAACATGGCGTCGCGCAGCTCGGCCACGCCGGTGGCGGCGGCCAGTTCGCGCAGCAGCGTCAGCGTCTCGTCGGTGACGAGGTGCTTGGAATAGTCCAGGTGGAGGTCGCCGACCCGCAGGGTGTAACCGGCTCCCCGCTCGGGGTCGGCGGCGAACAGGTCGCGCAGATGGGTCTCGCCCAGCTGCTCACGGTGCTTGCCGAGGGCCGCCCACTCGGGCAGCCGGTTGAGCCTGGTGCGGCCTTCGTTGTTCATCTCGGACATCGCCCACTTCTTCTCGTACTGCTTGTCTGCCCCGCTGCGCCTCCAACCTAATTGATCAGAGGGCCCGGCGACGCGACGGCGAGCGGCGGTGAGGGGTCGACGAGGAGAACGCGAAAGGGCCTCGGCCGCGAATCCGGTTCGCGGCCGAGGCCCTTTCGTCACACCGTCACACCACGCTCAGATCTCGCCGCGCAGTTTGGCGAGCGCCTCGGCGAGGATCGCCTCGCCGTCCGCGTCGCTGCGTCGCTCACGCACATAGGCGAGGTGGGTCTTGTACGGCTCCGTGCGCGGCGGGTCCGGCGGGTTGTCCCGGTCCTGACCTGCCGGGAACCCGCAGCGCGGGCAGTCCCAGGTCTCCGGGATCGCCGCGTCGCTGGCGAAGCTCGGCTGGGTCTCGTGCCCGTTCGAGCACCAGAACGAGATGCGGGCGCGCGGCGCCGATTCGCCCCGCTCGGCCTCGCCCATCGGCCCCGCCCCGACCCGGCTTCCCCGGATCGCGTTGCCACTTGCCACGGTCGTAACTCCCTGCGTGATGGTGCTCGAAGATGCCCCAGTCTACGTAAGGCCCAACGCGCGTCCAGTGATTGGAGTTACCCGTCCAACTTCATCAGCAGACCAAGTACCACAATGCAGGCGAACCAGAGCAGACCGACCACGACGGTGATGCGGTCCAGGTTGCGCTCGGCGACCGAGGAACCACCGACGGAGGACTGCATTCCGCCACCGAACATGTCGGAGAGGCCGCCACCCTTCCCCTTGTGCATCAGCACGAGCAGCATCAGCAGCCCGCTGAAGACGATGAGGGCGATCGAGAACCCCATAACCACGGCTGGACCAACTTCCTCGGACTTATACGGACGGGGGCCGGGCACCTGCCCGACCCCCGCAAGGGTACGACGTAACTCCGCTACCGCATACTCACTGGTCGCGGAAGCGCGCGATCTTGACGAACTCGTCGGCGTCGAGCGCCGCGCCGCCCACGAGGGCGCCGTCGACGTCCGGCTGCGCCATGATCGCGGCGACGTTGCCGGACTTGACCGAGCCGCCGTACTGGATGCGGACCTTGTCGGCCAGCTCCTGCGAGTACAGCTCCGCGAGACGGCCGCGGATCGCACCGCAGACCTCCTGGGCGTCCTCGGGGGTGGCGACCTCGCCGGTGCCGATGGCCCACACCGGCTCGTAGGCGATCACGATGGACTCGGCCTGCTCGGCCGGGACGTCCTTCAGGCCGCCGTCGAGCTGGGCGAGGGTGTACTCGACCTGCTGGCCGGCCTTGCGGATGTCCAGGCCCTCGCCGACGCAGAGGATCGGGGTCACGCCGTGCTTGAAGGCGGCCTTCACCTTGGCGTTGCAGACCTCGTCGTTCTCCGCGTGGTACTGGCGGCGCTCGGAGTGGCCGACGGCCACGTAGGCGCACTTCAGCTTGGACAGCATCAGGCCCGAGATCTCGCCGGTGTAGGCACCGGAGTCGTGCGCCGAGATGTCCTGGGCGCCGTACTTGATCTTCAGCTTGTCGCCGTCGACCAGGGTCTGTACGGACCGCAGGTCGGTGAAGGGGACCAGGACCGCGACCTCACAGGCGTCGTAGTCCTTCTCGGTCAGGGCGAAGGCGAGCTTCTGGACGTGGGCGATGGCCTCGAGGTGGTTGAGGTTCATCTTCCAGTTGCCCGCCATCAGCGGGGTGCGGGTGCTCATGGAAAGGTCAGTCCTCCAGTGCGGCGAGGCCGGGCAGCGTCTTGCCCTCGAGGTACTCGAGGGAGGCGCCGCCGCCGGTCGAAATGTGGCCGAATGCCTTCTCGTCGAAGCCCAGGATGCGGACGGAGGCGGCGGAGTCGCCACCACCGACCACGGTGAAGGCCGGCGAGTCGACGAGCGCCTGGGCGACGGCCCGGGTGCCCTCGGCGTAGTCGGGGTGCTCGAAGACGCCCATCGGACCGTTCCAGAAGACGGTGCCGGCGTCGGCGAGCTTCGAGGCGTAGAGCTTACGGGTCTCCGGACCGATGTCCAGGCCCTCCTGGTCCGCCGGGATGGCGTCCGCGGTGACCGTGGTGGGGTGGGCCGGAGCCTTGGTCTTCAGGTCGGGGAACTCCGTCGAGACGAGGACGTCGACGGGGAGGACGAACTCCACGCCGCGCTCCTCGGCGCGCTTCAGGTAGTCCAGGACCGCCGGGATCTGGTCCTCCTGGAGCAGCGAGATGCCGACCTCGTGGCCCTGGGCCTTGAGGAAGGTGTACGCCATGCCGCCGCCGATGAGGATGCGGTCGGCCTTCTCCAGGAGGTGGTCGATCACGCCGAGCTTGTCGGAGACCTTGGCGCCGCCGAGCGCGACCACGTACGGCCGCCGGACGTCGTCCGTGAGCTTCTTCAGGACGCCGACCTCGGTGGCGATGAGGTGGCCGGCGGCGTGCGGCAGGCGCGCCGGGAGGTCGAAGACCGAGGCGTGCTTGCGGTGCACGGCGCCGAAGCCGTCGCCGACGTACAGGTCGGCGAGGGCGGCCAGCTGGTCCGCGAAGGCGCCGCGCTCGGCGTCGTCCTTGGAGGTCTCACCGGCGTTGAAGCGGAGGTTCTCGATGACGGCCACGCGGCCGTCGGTGAGGCCGGCGACGGTGGCGGTGGCGGAGTCGCCGACCGTGTCCGTCGCGAAGGCCACCTCGGCGCCGAGCAGTTCACCGAGGCGCG
This sequence comes from Streptomyces sp. CB02261, assembly GCF_001905665.1. Classification (GTDB taxonomy): domain Bacteria; phylum Actinomycetota; class Actinomycetes; order Streptomycetales; family Streptomycetaceae; genus Streptomyces. The sequence goes on from NZ_LIVX01000001.1 coordinate 144,822, forward strand.
CGGCGGCCGGGGCGAGCGAGAACGCGGGGTCCGGGGCGCCCTTGGGGCGGCCCAGGTGCGAGGCGACCACGACACGGGCGCCCGCGTCGGCGAGCGCCTTGACCGTGGGGACGACGGCGCGGATGCGGCCGTCGTCGGTGATGGTGGTGCCGTCGAGCGGCACGTTGAGGTCGGCGCGGACGAACACGCGCTTGCCTTCGACGCCCTCGTGGAGAAGCTCGTCGATCGTCTTCATCTGTTAACTGACTCCTTGGTACGCGGTGGAGCACACAAACAGGGCTCGCACAGCGCGGCGTTGCGCTGCCCGAGCCCTGCTCACATCGAAAGCCCGCCCTGAAGCTTAGAGCTGGCCGCCGACGAAGACGGTGAGGTCGACGAGACGGTTGGAGTAGCCCCACTCGTTGTCGTACCAGCCGAGGATCTTGACCGTGTTGCCCTCCTGGACCATCGTCAGGGAGGCGTCGAAGGTGCAGGACGCCGGGTCGCTGACGATGTCGGAGGAGACGATCGGGTCCTCGGTGTAGTAGAGGATGCCCTTGAGGTCGCCGTCCTCGGCGGCCTTCTTGAACGCGGCGTTGACCTCGTCCTTGGTGACCTCGCGGTCGAGGGTGACGACCAGGTCGGTGGCGGAGCCGGTCGGGACCGGGACGCGCATGGCGATGCCGTCCAGCTTGCCCTTGAGCTGCGGGAGGACCAGGGCGGTGGCCTTGGCGGCGCCCGTCGTGGTCGGGATGATGTTCTCCGCGGCGGCGCGGGCGCGGCGCAGGTCGGAGTGCGGGAAGTCCAGGATGCGCTGGTCGTTGGTGTACGCGTGGACCGTGGTCATCAGGCCCTTGACGACGCCGAAGTTCTCGTCGAGAACCTTGGCCATCGGCGCCACACAGTTGGTGGTGCAGGACGCGTTGGAGATGACGTGGTGCTGGGCGGCGTCGTACTTGTCCTGGTTGACGCCCATCACGATGGTGATGTCCTCGTCCTTGGCCGGAGCCGAGATGAGGACCTTCTTGGCGCCACCGGCGATGTGCTTCTCGGCGTCGGCCTTCTTGGTGAAGATGCCGGTCGACTCGATGACGATGTCGACGCCCAGGTCACCCCAGGGGATGTCGGCCGGGTTGCGCTCGGAGAGCACCTTGATGGTGTGGCCGTCGACCGTGATGGTGTCGGCGGTGTGGGTGACCTCGGCCTTGAGGCGGCCCAGGATGGTGTCGTACTTCAGCAGGTGCGCCGTGGTCGCGGTGTCGCCCAGGTCGTTGACAGCCACGATCTCGATGTCCGCACCCTGCTCAAGGAGCGCGCGGAAGTAGTTCCGGCCGATGCGGCCAAAGCCGTTGATGCCTACGCGGATCGTCACGAACCGATCTCCTCGTTAGGTACGCCGGTGTGCTCGACGCCGGCGAGATTTTTGTTTTTTGGGATGTCCCCGACCGCTTACGACCCTACCCCCACAGCCGCCCGGGAGTGACATCGGCCGCATCGCCACATGCCCGGAAAGTGAGGGAAAACGGCCGACGGCCCGTACCTACCAACGGGTACGGGCCGCCATGGGACCTTTGTCCCGACTACTCTCCGTCAGCGCCGGAGCGCCCCGAGGGCCCGGCCGACGAGTCGCGCCCGCTCGCTCGTGCCGGGCACGTGCTCCAGGCCGTAGCCGAGGAGGACGGTGTCACGCGTGGTGACCGCCGCCTGCGAGTGGAAGAGCGCCGGGGAGCGCGTCCAGTCGGTGCCGTTGCCGGGGCTGCCGGCCGGGGCGCCGGGTACGGTCCACGCGCCGAGGTCCTTCTCGAAGCCCTCCGCCTCGGTGGTGGTGCCGAGGACGAGGCGGGTGTCGTCGACGAAGGCGCCCGTCTCGCCGGTGCCGGGGTCGGAGACGTACGAGATCGACAGCTCGACCTGCTTGCCCGCCCAGGCGCTCAGGTCGAAGGAGGCCTGGCGCCAGCCGTTGGAGGGGCCGGTGAAGGCGTTCCAGGAGCCGGTGGTGCCGGTGGCGGCGCAGCCGTCCTCGCCGACGGTGAGGTAGTGGGCGAGGAAGGGGTGGCCCCTGACGTAGTAGCCCTCGCCGCAGTCGGCGGGGGGCTCGGCGGAGGTGCCGCCGTTGGCGTCGGGCAGGGTGGTCCAGTCGTCCTGGCCGACGGTGTGGGCCTCGACGACGAGGTTGTCGTAGCCGGGCTCGGTGTCGTAGCTGACCTGGAAGTCCAGGCGCGGCGCGGCGCCGGCCGCGACGCCGGTGAGGTCGACGGTCCTGCTGAGCCGGGCCCAGGTGTCGTCGGCGTGCTTGACGGCCGCGAAGGACGTGCCCTCGGCGGGCTCGAAGGGCGTGCGGACGCCCGGGTAGTCACCGGCGGAGGCGCTGCTCGCGAACTGCGGGAACTCCTTCGGCCGCAGCGTGTCCGAGGTGACGGTGTACGCGCCGGCGTCGTCGAGGGGGTTGCCCGCGGCGGCGCCGAGGGGCGCGCCGGTGCCGGCGAGGGCGCCGGCCCCGGCATAGGCGGGCGGGTCACCCAGGCCGGCCCGGTGGTAGGCGCCGAGGTAGTACTGGGCGAAGTCGTTGGTCTCGGCCAGGCCGACCCGGGTGAGGCCGCCGGACTTCTCCCCCGCGTTGATCAGCTTGCCGCCCTCGTTGAGGTAGGCGCGGACGGCGAGCTGGGTGGCACCGGACGGCCGCTCGGCGCCCGTGTACCAGACGACGGTACGGAAGTGCGCGAGCACGCCGAGGGCGTCCGGGGTGCCCTGGGTGGCGACGTCCCAGACGGCCGCCCCGCGCTTGTTGTCGGCGAGCGCCTTCACGTAGGCGGCGGTGTGCCGGGCGGCCGTGGTGCCGCCCTCGTCCGCGAGGACGAGCACGTCGCCGCGGGGGCGCTCGGCCACCTTGTAGGTGAAGGGTGCGGAGGCGGTGGCCCGGCCCTCGCGGGTGCGGGCGGTGAACCAGACCTCGACGGAGTCGCCGGGCCGCGCGTCCTCGATCTCGGCGCGGTACTCGTCGAAGTACAGGTTGTCCTCGCCGCCGAAGGTCTCGCCGCCCTTCCAGGCGTCGAGCCGCTCGCTGTGGGTGCGGCCGCCGTTGATCCGGTACTTCAGCGTCTTGCCGCGCAGGGACTTGCGGGCGGTGACGGCGACCTCCTGCTCCCCGCCGCGGGCGTAGGAGGTGGTGAAGGTCTTCGGGGTGAAGTCGGGGGCCTCGATGCCGACGGGGGAGACGGGCCGGTCCGGGTGGGCGGCGGTCTCGGCGACGGCGAGCGCGAAGGGGACGTTCTTGGCGAACTCGGCCTGGATCAGCTTCTCGTCGTCGGGGAAGGTGAAGACGGAGGCGCAGTCGGCCGGGTTCCAGGCGTCGTTCGGGTCGACCCGGGAGGCGGTGGCGCAGGTCGACATCTCCGGGGTGAACATCTGCGTCCCGTTGACGTTGGCGGCGTGTCCGTCCGCCTCGCCGTTGGTGATGTACAGCTCGGAGGAGACCTGCGGCCGGTAGCCGGGCACCGCGGGCTTCTGCGGGGTGCCGGCGAGGGCCTTGAGGGCCACGTCGTCGGGGGTGTCGGTGGCGACCTGCCAGCCGACGCCGTACAGGATGAGCTGGGCGGCCGAGTGGTAGTTGATGCCGTACTCGAAGCCGATGCGCTTCTGGAAGGCGTCGAGGGCCTTGGTCTCGGGCTCCGACATGGGGCCCTTGCCTCGGAAGGTCTCGTCGGCCGGGTCGGGCGACGAGCCCTCGTTGTCGTAGCCCCACTTGTAGGCGAAGTTGCGGTTGAGGTCGACGCCGTCGCCCGGGGCGATCTTCCCGTCGCCGTCGTTGTCGCGGAGGTTCTTGCGCCACTGCCGGTTGGCGGGGTCGGCGTGGGTGTGGTCGTAGCCGTCCGGGTTGGCGGAGAGCACGAACCACAGCTCGGTGGTGTCGACGATCCGGGTGATCCGCTCGTCCTTGCCGTAACCGTCGAGGTAGTGGTGGAGCAGCCGCCGGGTCATCTCCGGCGTGATCCACTCGCGCGCGTGCTGGTTGGACATGTACAGGGTGGCGGGCTTCGAGCCGTCCTTGAGGCGCTGGGCACCCTTGCTGACCTTGAGGGCGAGGATGTCCTGGCCCTTGAGGGTCTTGCCGATGGAGACGACCTTGGTGATCCCGGGGTTGGCCCGGGCGGTGTCCAGGATCTCCTGCTTGAGGCCGTTCGGACCGCCGTACGGGCGGAAGACGCCGTCCCCCGCGGCGGCCACCCGCTTCTCGGCCTGGGCGGACAGGTCGTGCTCGGCGAGGCGGACGCCCTTGCCGCGCAGCTGCCCGGCCTGCCGGTCGGTGAGGAAGAGCTCGACCGTCGCGGAACCCCGGTCGGGGACCTGCTCGGTCATCTCGTGGGCGTCGGCGCCGGCCTCCAGGAGCAGCGGGACCTGCGCCCTGGTGACCTCGGCCCGCCATACGGAGAGGGCGTCGCCGCCGTCCCGGTCGTCCGACTGCGTCGCTCCGGCGACGGGTGCCGCCGCCACTCCCGCGATCAACAGTGAAGCCGCGGCGAGGATCGATCTCGCTCTGCGTCTCATGAGCCCCCCTTGTTGTCGTCTGCCACGAAGGTGAACAGACGCCAGGCTCATGGCCGCCCATGGGCCTGTCAAGGGTGCCTCGCGGACGTACGAGAAAGCTGCCGGCGCCTCAGAAAGGCACCGGCAGCCCGGAGTTCACTCTTCCGTACGGATCAGCCGACGAGGCTGTCGTCGAGCTCCTCCGTCAGATTGGACTCGGTCCCGGGGATCCCCAGGTCCTGCGCCCGCTTGTCGGCCATCGCCAGCAGCCGGCGGATCCGGCCGGCCACCGCGTCCTTCGTCAGCGGCGGGTCGGCGAGCGCGCCCAGCTCCTCCAGGGAGGCCTGCTTGTGCTCCATGCGGAGCCGGCCGGCCGCCGCGAGGTGCTCGGGCACCTCCTCGCCGAGGATCTCCAGGGCGCGCTGGACCCGGGCCCCGGCGGCGACCGCGGCGCGGGCCGAGCGGCGCAGGTTCGCGTCGTCGAAGTTGGCCAGACGGTTGGCCGTGGCGCGGACCTCGCGCCGCATCCGCCGCTCCTCCCAGGCGAGCACGGACTCGTGCGCGCCGAGCCGCGTGAGGAGGGCGCCGATCGCGTCGCCGTCACGGACGACGACCCGGTCCACACCCCGCACCTCGCGGGCCTTCGCCCCGATGGAGAGCCGGCGCGCCGCGCCGACCAGGGCGAGCGCGGCCTCCGGCCCGGGGCAGGTGACCTCCAGCGAGGAGGACCGGCCGGGCTCGGTCAGCGAACCGTGCGCCAGGAAGGCACCCCGCCAGGCCGCCTCCGCGTCGCAGGTCGCCCCGGAGACCACCTGCGGGGGAAGGCCCCGGATGGGGCGGCCCCGGCCGTCCACGAGACCCGTCTGCCGGGCCAGCTGGTCGCCTCCGGCCACCACCCGCACCACGAAGCGCGAACCGCGCCGCAGCCCGCCGGGGGCCATCACGATGAGCTCCGAGCTGTGCCCGAAGATCTCCAGGATGTCCCGCTTGAGGCGGCGGGCCGCCATCGCGGTGTCGAGCTCTGCCTCGATCACGATGCGGCCGCTCACCAGGTGCAGCCCGCCCGCGAACCGCAGGATCGACGAGACCTCTGCCTTCCTGCAGCAGGTCCGGGTGACGGGAAGCCGGGAGATCTCGTCCTTCACCGCTGCCGTCATCGCCATGGGCCGATCCTTCCATGCATCCGAAAAATACGGTCGTACGCGGCGGCCAACAGCTCCGGGTCATGCTTCGCGGAGCCGTCGGGCCCGGCCACCGGCGCCAGCTCGACCGCGGCACCGAGCCGCTTGGCGGCATCGGAGAGGGACTCGCGATCGGGCACGGCGGCCTCGTCGGCCAGCACCACGTCCAGGGCGAGTTTAGGGGCGTGTCGTCCCAAAACCTCCAAATGACGCTGCGGGGAGAAGCCCTCTGTTTCTCCGGGTTGCGGCGCGAGGTTCAGCGAGAGCACCTTCCGGGCCTTCGTGCCGGCCAGGGCGTCGAGCAGTTCGGGGACGAGCAGGTGCGGGATCACCGAGGAGAACCAGGAGCCGGGTCCGAGGACTACCCAGTCCGCGTCCAGGACCGCCTCGACCGCCTCCGGCACCGCCGGCGGGTCGTGCGGCACCAGGTGCACGGACTGCACCTCTCCCGGGGTGAGCGCCACGGTCGCCTGACCGCGCACGGTGTCCACGTCGTCCGGCCGCTCCGGGTCATGGCCCTTGACCAGCGCCTGGAGCTCCAGGGGGACGGCGGACATCGGCAGCACCCGGCCCTGGGCGCCGAGCAGCCGGCCCACCAGGTCGAGGGCCTGCACGGGATCGCCGAGCTGCTCCCAGAGGGCGACGATCAGCAGGTTGCCCACGGCGTGGCCGTGCATCTCGCCCTTGGACTGGAAGCGGTGCTGGATCACCCGGGCCCAGGTCTGGCCCCAGTCGTCGTCGCCGCAGAGCGCGGCGAGCGCCTTGCGGAGGTCACCGGGGGGCAGTACGCCCAGCTCCTCCCGGAGCCGGCCGCTGGAACCGCCGTCGTCGGCGACGGTGACGACGGCGGTGAGATCGCCGGTGATCCGGCGGAGCGCGGCGAGGGAGGCCGAGAGGCCCATGCCGCCGCCCAGGGCGACCACCTTGGGCTGGGCACCCCGCCTGCGGAGCGTGCGCCGCGCCGTGAGGGTGGAGGCACGCCGGCGGTACGGCTTCACTCGCGCCCCATGTCCCGGTGCACGACGACGGTCTCGACCCCTTCGGCGGCGATGCGGGCGGCGAGCCGCTCGGCGGTGGCCACGGAGCGGTGCTTGCCGCCGGTGCAGCCCACGGCGATGGTCACGTACCGCTTGCCCTCGCGACGGTAGCCCGCGGCGATCAGCTGGAGCAGCTCGGTGTAGCGGTCGAGGAACTCCTTGGCGCCCGGCTGGTTGTAGACGTAGTTCGCCACCTCCTCGTTGAGGCCGGTGAAGGGGCGCAGCTCGGGGACCCAGTGCGGGTTCGGCAGGAAGCGCATGTCGACGACGAGGTCGGCGTCGACCGGCAGGCCGTACTTGAAGCCGAAGGACATCACGGTGGCCCGCAGCTCGGGCTCCTCGTCCCCGGCGAACTGGGCGTCCATCTTGGCGCGCAGTTCGTGGACGTTCAGGCTGGAGGTGTCGATCACCAGGTCGGCGTCGCCGCGCAGCTCGCGCAGCAGATCGCGCTCGGCGGCGATGCCGTCGGTGATGCGGCCGTCGCCCTGGAGGGGGTGCGGCCTGCGGACCGACTCGAAGCGCCGGACCAGGGCGTCGTCGGACGACTCCAGGAAGACGATCCGGCGGGTGACCTGCTTGGCGTCGAGGTCGGCGAGGGACTCCCTGAGGTTGTCGAAGAACTGCCGGCCGCGGACGTCCACGACGACGGCGATCCGGGCGACATTGCCCTGGGAGCGGGCGCCGAGCTCCACCATGGTGGGGATCAGCGCGGGCGGCAGATTGTCCACGACGAACCAGCCGAGGTCCTCCAGGCACTTCGCCGCGGTGGACCGGCCGGCCCCGGACATGCCGGAGATGATCACCAGCTCGGGAATGGCCGCCTCGGCGCCGTTGTCGCCGGGGGTCTCCTTCGTGCCCGTACTCACGTGTCCTGCTCCGTCTTCTCGGTCGTGCTGGTCTTGCTCTTCGTTCCGGTCCTGCTCGTGCGCGGTCATGCCGTGCCGCCCCCGTCGTCTTCCATGATCTCTCCTGTCGCCGTGTTCACGGCGGGTGCGGCCGGGGCCGCCTGGGCGAGGGCCACGACGACCGCCTCCGCGGTCTTGCGGCCCATGCCGGGAACCTCGCAGATCTGCTCGATTGTCGCCTGCCGGAGCCGCTTCACCGAGCCGAAATGCTTGATCAACGCGCGTTTCCGGGTGTCGCCGAGGCCGGGGACCACGTCGAGAGGGCTGGTCCGGATACGTTTGGTCCGCTTGGACCGCTGGTAGCGGATGGCGAAGTCGTGAGCCGTGTCACGTACCCGCTGGAGGAGGTACAGGCCCTCGCTGGAGCGGGGCAGCACCACCGGGTCGTCGTCGCCGGGCAGCCACACCTCCTCCAGCCGCTTGGCGAGCCCGCAGACCGCGATGTCGTCGATGCCCAGCTCGTCGAGGGCGCGCCGGGCCGCGGCGACCTGGGGCTGTCCGCCGTCGACCACGACGAGCTGCGGCGGGTACGCGAAGCGCCTGGGCCGGCCGCTCTCCTCCGGGTCCTCGACGACACCCTCGGGGTCCCACTCCCCCGTCTTCTCCTTCTCGGCGAGATAGCGCCGGAAGCGGCGCCCGATCACCTCGTGCATGGACCGGACGTCGTCCTGGCCCTCGAAGCCCTTGATCTGGAAGCGGCGGTACTCGCTCTTCCGGGGCAGCCCGTCCTCGAAGACCACCATCGAGGCGACCACGTCCTCGCCCTGGAGGTGGGAGATGTCGAAGCACTCGATCCGCAGCGGCGCCGAGTCCAGGTCCAGGGCGTCGGCGATCTCCTCCAGGGCCCGGGACCGGGTGGTCAGATCGCTGGCGCGCTTCGTCTTGTGCAGCACGAGCGCCTGCTGGGCGTTGCGCGCGACGGTCTCCATCAGGTCCTTCTTGTCACCGCGCTGCGGGATGCGCAGGGAGACGTTGGACCCTCGGCGGCCGGAGAGCCAGGCGGTCACGGCGTCCGTGTCGTCGGGCAGCGCCGGGACCAGGACCTCCTTGGGGACCGCGTCGCCGCTCTCCTCCCCGTACAGCTGCTGGAGGGCGTGCTCGACGAGTCCGGCGCTGTCGACGGCCTCGACCTTGTCGGTGACCCAGCCGCGCTGGCCGCGGACGCGTCCGCCGCGCACGTGGAAGATCTGCACCGCGGCCTCCAGCTCGTCCTCGGCGAGGGCGATCAGGTCGGCGTCGGTGGCGTCGGCGAGCACGACGGCGCTCTTCTCCATGGCCCGGCGCAGCGCCCCTATGTCGTCACGGAGCCGCCCCGCCTTCTCGTACTCCATGTCCTCGGCCGCCAGCATCATCTGCTTCTCCAGCCGGCGGATGTACGTACCGGTACGGCCGGCCATGAAGTCGCTGAACTCCTCGGCGAGTTCACGGTGCTCCTCGGGGGTGACCCGGCCGACGCAGGGCGCCGAGCACTTGCCGATGTAGCCGAGGAGGCAGGGGCGGCCGGCCGACGCGGCGTTCCGGAACACCCCCGCGGAGCACGTCCGGACCGGGAAGACCCGCAGCATCAGGTCGACGGTCTCGCGGATCGCCCACGCGTGCGCGTACGGCCCGAAGTAGCGCACGCCCTTCTTCTTGTGGCCGCGCATGACCTGGACGCGGGGGAACTCCTCGTTCATGGTCACCGCGAGGTACGGGTAGCTCTTGTCGTCCCGGTACTTCACGTTGAACCGGGGGTCGTACTCCTTGATCCAGGAGTACTCCAGCTGGAGCGCCTCGACCTCGGTCGACACGACGGTCCACTCCACGGAGGCGGCGGTGGTCACCATGGTGGCGGTGCGCGGGTGCAGGCTCGTGAGCGGCTGGAAGTAGTTGGCGAGCCGCTGGCGCAGGGACTTCGCCTTGCCCACGTAGATCACCCGGCGGTGCTCGTCGCGGAATCTGTAGACCCCCGGGGAGTCGGGGATCTGACCCGGCTTGGGGCGGTAGCTGGAGGGGTCTGCCATGCTCCCCACCCTACTGGCGGCCACCGACACCCCCACCGCCCCCACACGTTGCCGCCCCCGCCCACGGGCCCGCCCCACACGCCCGAAGCCGGACCTGCCGCAAGGCACGGGGCGGCGCCCTCAGCGGACGAACGGGCCGGGACCGGGCCGTCCGCCCGCCCGCCCCCGCCGTGTGGGCAATCGTCCCGCGGGGCGGGACGGGTGGGCACACGGGACGGCGCCCTTGGCGGCGCCTCCGCCCCCTGTGTCCTGACCCGCACCAGGTGTGCGGCGCGCACCGGGTGCGGGTTCAGGCGGGAACCCAGGCCCGGCGCCTGGACCCGCGGCCAGCAGCGCGCCGCTCACGGGGTGCGGGTTCAGGCGCGGAAGCCTAGGCCCGGCATGGGGCGCCGTTCCGTTGTGCCCACCCGTTCCGCCCTGGGGGTCCCCCCGGACGGAGTCTGGGGGAGGAACGAATGCCCACAACGGGGGGCGCCCTCCGGTGGGGTTCGGGCCCGGGCGGGCACGGTCCGTGGGGCGGAGGTTCGCTCGCAGGCGGGGTGGCTCAGGTTATCTGGTGGGTTCGGCGGCGGTGGGTCGCTGTCGTGGCCGTCACGGCGAGGACCAGCAGCGCCCCCGCCCCGGCCACCGTGGCGGTCGTGAACCGCCCCGCCTCGGGCGCCGGCGCGGGCCCCGCGTCGTACCCCCCGGCCGCCCCCCTCCTCGCGTAGGCGGACCCGGGAAGCTTGTCCCCGTACGCCCGCCCGACCCGCTCCCGATACGCGGTGAGGCTCGTCCCGTTCGGCCCGACCGCCCGCACCGCGTCCTCGTCCAGCGGAAGCACCTTCGCCCCCTTCTGGACGTACCAGGCGTCGATCTGCGGCTCACGGAAGACGAGGCCCCCGGGCAGGAGCCGGCCGCCCTGCTCCGCGTAGCGGATCTCGTCGTCGCCGGTGGCGATGTTCACCACCCGCCAGCCGTCCACCCCCCGCACCGTCCACAGGGAGGCCTTCTGCCCGTCCGAGGAGATGGCCCGGCTGGCACGGAACTCGACCCGGGCGACGGCGGCGCCGGCCTTCCCGGCGACGAAGTCCGGCGAGAGGATCCGTACCGGCACGGACCCTCCCTCGACGCGCGGCGCGGCCGCCGAGCGGGCGACGGCACCGTCCCGGGCGAAGAACCGGGACAGGGTGTCCAGGGTCCCCGGCGCGGAGGCGGCCCGTTCGGGGGTCGGCGCGGGCGGCGGGCCCTCGGCGGCGGCCGCCGGGAGCGCGCCGAGGAGGACGAGGGCCGCGGTGGTGAGGAGCCCGGCGGCCGTGGCTCGTGCGCGCATCGTCGTCACGCCCCTATCCGGTAGAGCGAGTGGGTCCAGGAGAAGGAGTCGTTGTCGACGTACCAGGCGTGGGAGGCCCAGTTGTAGCGGTTGCTGGAGGGCCACGGGTCGCCCCAGTACACCCAGCTTCCGGCGTCGTCGTAGCCGTGGATGACGTGCATGTGCCCCCCGCCGCCGGACCACTGGATGCGGGTCTCGATCGGCCGGTCGGCGTTGATCTCGGTCTGGACGGTCGAGTAGCGGAGCCAGCCGGTGACGTACGAGCCGGGGCGGACTCCGGCCCAGCTGAGTCCCGTCTGGACGTTGCCGAGCGTGGCCTGCCAGTTGGGGCAGTCGTAGCCCTGCTGCCGGTCGAAGGCGGCGTTGCAGAACTGGTTCTGGCTGTGGTTCCGGCCGAACCAGGTGGCGATGGTGTTGCCGCCGGCCGCCCAGCACCAGTTGGTCTTCTGCTGGGCCTGCATGGTGATGTTCAGCCGCTTGGAGCCGAGGGCGGCGGAGTCCTCGGCGACGGGGACGGCGGACGCCGGGGTGCCGGGGACGAGGAAGAGGGCGGCAGCGGCGAGTGCCGCGAGGTTCAGTTTCCTTCTGCGCATCGCGTTCCTCCCTGGGGCGGGGGGTGTGGGGGTGTGGGGGGTGGAGGAGCGCGTCCGGACGCTGGTCAGGAGCATCGGCCGTTGTCGGGATCAGGTCAACACGCTTCAATGCGGGGTGACATCGGACTGTGAACGGTGTGACCCGGGTGTGAACGGACACCCTCGGCCCACCTGCCCGCCCACCCCCCGCGGCGCGACGGTCCGCATCCCCGTCGTGAATGTTCACCGAGGAGTCCTCGTGAGCCACACCGAGGCCGATCTGACGCGGCTGCTGCGGACCGGCCCCTTCCATCTGGCGCTGCGCACCGCGCTGGCCGTGCGCGGGCTGCCGCTCCAGCGGGTCCAGCACCATCTCGCGCACCGGGGCGTCAAGGTCGGGGTGACGAGTCTGAGTTACTGGCAGCAGGGCGCCCGCCGTCCGCAGCGGCCGGAGTCGCTGAAGGCCGTCCGCGCCCTGGAGGAGGTGCTCCAGCTGCCGGGGAACTCGCTGCTGGGTCTGCTCGCGGGGGACGCGGCCGCGCGGTCCGGCGGGGAGCGCCCGGCGGCCCGTTCGTACCGCTCACTGGTGGAGGCGTCCGGCTCGGTCGAGGAGCTCCTCGCGGAGTTGGAGTCGCCGGTGGACGGCGGACTGCACACGGTGGGGCACCACGAGCGGGTGCGGATCGGGGCGGGGCGGGAGCTGGTGGGGCGCGAGTCCCAGCATGTGGTGCGGGCTCATCGGGACGGTGTGGACCGCTATCTGGCCATCCACCACGGGGATCCCGGCTGTGATCCGTCGCGGGTGGTGGTGCGGGCGGTGGAGAACTGCCGGACGGGGCGGGTGCGGTGGCGCGCGGCGACGGGGGTGCTGATCGCGGAGCTGCTCTTCGACGCGCGGCTGCGGTCCGGGGACACGTACCTGTTCTCGTACGGCTTCGAGGACGGTACGGCGGGGCCGAGCGGGGAGTACGTGCGCGGGTTCAGCTTCGCGGGCGGGCAGTACGCGCTGCAGGTGCGCTTCGACGAGGCGGCGCTTCCGGTGCGGTGCCGGAGGTTCTCGCAGACCTCCGCGGGCGCGCCACGCGGGGGCCGGGCGGAGCTGACCCTGAGCGGTGTGCACCGCACGGTGCACACCGTGGAGCAGGGGGTGCGGCCGGGGATCCTGGGGATCGACTGGGACTGGGACTGAGGGCGAGGACCGCGCCGGGGGCGGAGGCTCAGGCCTCGGGGCCCGCGACCAGTGTGCCGTTCTCGACGCGGACCGGGACCTCGGGGAGCGGCACCGTGGCCGGGCCCTTGAGCGCCTTGCCGGTCGTCACGTCGAAGCGGCTGCCGTGGCAGGGGCAGTTGCCCTCGTTGTTCTCGATCTTGTCGAGGACGCAGCCGGCGTGGGTGCACTGGGCGCTGAACGCCTTGTACTGGCCCTTGGCCGGGCAGCTCACCAGGACACGCTGCTCGCGGTAGAGCTTGGCGCCGCCGACCGGGACCTCGTCGGGGGCGCCGAGGGCGACCGGGGCGGTCGGGGTGGGCACCCCGGCGTGACCGAGCTTGGACTCGGTGGAGCAGGCGGCGACTCCCAGCCCGGCGGCACCGGCGAGGGCGGCGCCTTTGAGGACGGTGCGGCGGCTGGACTGGCCGGACATGAGCGCTCCACGGTGGATCGGGGCAAGGCGTGACCGAACCGACGATACCGGCGGGGAGGCGGGGCCCCGGGGCGGGGGCCCTGCCTCCGGCGTCGGTCCGTGGCAGGACCCGGAGCGGGGCCTGCCACGGACGTCGGTCCCTGGCAGGCCCCCGAGGTGGACTCTGACCTCAGGCCTTGCGGGCCCGGGCCGCCGTCGCCTTCTTGGCCGCGGCCTTGGTGGCGGTCGCCTTGGTGGCGGTCGCCTTCGTGGCAGCGGTCTTCTTCGTGGCGGGCTGGGCGGCGGTCCTGGCCGGGGCCTTCTTCGCCGCCGTCGTCTTCTTCGCCGCCGCCGTCGTCTTCCTCGCCGCCGTCTTCTTCGCCCCGCGGGCCGCCGGGACGGTCCTGCCGGCGTCGCTGACCCGGTCCGCGCCGAGGATCTCGCGGAGGAACTTGCCGGTGTGGCTGGTGGACACCGAGGCGACCTCCTCGGGCGTGCCCTCGGCGACGACGATGCCACCGCCGCTGCCGCCCTCGGGACCCATGTCGATGAGCCAGTCCGCGGTCTTGATGACATCGAGGTTGTGCTCGATGACGATCACCGAGTTGCCCTTGTCGACCAGTCCGGACAGGACCTTGATCAGCTTCGAGATGTCCTCGAAGTGCAGACCGGTGGTCGGTTCGTCCAGGACGTAGACCGTGCGGCCCGTCGAGCGCTTCTGGAGCTCGGAGGCGAGCTTCACGCGCTGCGCCTCACCACCGGAGAGCGTCGGCGCCGACTGCCCGAGCCGGACGTACCCGAGGCCGACCTCGTTGAGCGTGCGCAGATGACGCGCGATCGTCGGGACGGCCTCGAAGAAGTCGAGAGCCTCCTCGATGGGCATGTTCAGGACCTCGGCGATGGACTTGCCCTTGTAGTGGACCTCCAGGGTCTCCCGGTTGTACCGGTCGCCGTGGCAGACCTCGCACGGGACGTAGACGTCCGGGAGGAAGTTCATCTCGATCTTGATCGTGCCGTCGCCGGAGCAGTTCTCGCAGCGGCCGCCCTTGACGTTGAACGAGAACCGGCCGGGCAGGTAGCCCCGGACCTTGGCCTCCATCGTCTCGGCGAAGAGCTTGCGGACGTGGTCGAAGACGCCGGTGTACGTCGCCGGGTTCGACCGCGGGGTGCGGCCGATCGGGGACTGGTCCACGTGCACGACCTTGTCGACGAGGTCGTCGCCGTCCACGCGGGTGTGCCGGCCGGGCACCGACTTGGCGCCGTTCAGCTCGCGCGCCAGGTGGGTGTAGAGGATGTCGTTGACCAGGGTCGACTTGCCGGAGCCGGAGACGCCGGTGACGGCGGTGAGGACGCCGAGCGGGAAGGAGACGTCGATGTCCCGCAGGTTGTTCTCACGGGCCCCGTGCACGGTGAGCATGCGCCCGGGGTCCACCGGGCGGCGGATCTCCGGGGTGGGGATCGCCCGGCGGCCGGACAGGTACTGCCCGGTCATCGACTCCTCGTTGGCGAGGAGCTCCTTCAAGGTGCCGGAGTGGACGACCTTGCCGCCGTGCTCACCGGCGCCGGGGCCGATGTCGACGACCCAGTCCGCGACCTTGATGGTGTCCTCGTCGTGCTCGACGACGATGAGCGTGTTGCCCATGTCGCGGAGGCGCACGAGGGTCTCGATGAGCCGGTGGTTGTCGCGCTGGTGGAGGCCGATGGACGGCTCGTCGAGCACGTACAGCACGCCGACCAGGCCCGAGCCGATCTGGGTGGCGAGCCGGATGCGCTGGGCCTCGCCGCCGGAGAGGGTGCCGGCCGCGCGGTTGAGCGAGAGGTAGTCGAGGCCGACGTCGACGAGGAAGCGCAGCCGCTCGTTGACCTCCTTGAGGACCCGCTCGGCGATCTTCTTGTCGCGGGCGTTGAGCGTCAGCCGGCCGAGGAACTCGGCGCAGTCGCTGATCGACATGGCGGAGACCTCGGCGATGGACTTCTCCATCACCGTGACCGCGAGGACGATCGGCTTGAGGCGGGTGCCCTCGCAGGTGGGGCAGGGCACCTCGCGCATGTAGCCCTCGAAGCGCTCGCGGCTGGAGTCGCTCTCGGCCTCGGTGTGACGCCGCTTGACGAAGGAGACGGCGCCCTCGAAGGCGGGGGTGGTGTACGCCCGCTCCCGCCCGTACCGGTTGCGGTAGCGGACCTCGACCTGGGTCTTGTGCCCGTGCATCAGGGCCTTCTTGGCGCGCTGCGGCAGCCCCGCGTACGGGATGTCCGTGCGGAAGCCGAGCGCCTGGGAGAGACCGCCGATGAGCCGGCCGAAGTACTCCTTGGTGTGGCCGTGCGACCAGGGGTGGATGGCGCCCTCGTCGAGGGACTTGTCCTCGTCGGGGACGATCAGCTCGGGGTCGACCTCCATGCGGGTGCCGATGCCGGTGCAGTCGGGGCAGGCGCCGAAGGGCGAGTTGAAGGAGAAGGAGCGCGGCTCCAGCTCCTCGAAGGACAGGTCGTCGTACGGGCAGTAGAGGTGCTCCGAGTACATCCGCTCGCGCTCGGGGTCGTCCTCGGCGAGGTCGACGAAGTCGAGCACCACCATGCCGCCGGAGAGCCCGAGCGCGGTCTCGACCGAGTCGGTGAGGCGTCGCTTGGCGCTGTCCTTCACGGTGAGGCGGTCGACGACCACCTCGATCGTGTGCTTCTCCTGCTTCTTCAGCGTCGGCGGTTCGCTCAGCTGTACGGTCACGCCGTCGACCCGGGCGCGGCTGTAGCCCTTGGTCTGGAGGTCGGCGAAGAGGTCGACGAACTCGCCCTTGCGCTCGCGCACGAGCGGGGAGAGCACCTGGAAGCGGCTGCCCTCGGGCAGCTCCAGGACCCTGTCGACGATGGCCTGCGGCGACTGGCGGGAGATGGGCCGGCGGCACTCGGGACAGTGCGGCTTGCCGATGCGGGCGAAGAGCAGCCGGAGGTAGTCGTAGACCTCCGTGATGGTGCCGACCGTCGAGCGCGGGTTGCGCGAGGTCGACTTCTGGTCGATGGAGACGGCGGGCGACAGACCTTCGATGAAGTCGACGTCCGGCTTGTCCATCTGGCCGAGGAACTGCCGTGCGTAGGAGGAGAGCGACTCGACGTAGCGGCGCTGCCCCTCGGCGAAGATCGTGTCGAACGCGAGGGAGGACTTGCCCGACCCCGAGAGCCCGGTGAAGACGATCAGGGAGTCGCGGGGGAGGTCGAGCGAGACGTTCTTGAGGTTGTGCTCACGAGCGCCACGGACGATGAGACGGTCGGCCACGCCGGTCCGCACCTTTCTTCAGAGAGCGGATGTGCATGAACACCCAACAACCAAGGATGCCGGATGCTTCCTCCGAGCGTATAGCACGCACATTCGATTTCCGGCCTCGCGGAGACCGCTTCACCCGAACGAGTGGCGAGACCCCTGGTGGCACTAGGGTCGGCGCCATGATCGACCACGAAAGCGACCTCGCTCACGTCCGCGAAGCCACCGAAAGGCTGCTGAACGCGGCCGCCTCCCTGGACAACGCGGCGACGGCCGGGCCGTCACGGCTGCCCGGCTGGACCCGGGGCCATGTGCTCGCCCACGTCGCCCGCAACGCCGACGCACTGGTGAACGTCCTCCAGGGCCGTCCCATGTACCCCGACGCCGCCACCCGGGACGCCGACATCGAGCGCGACTCCGGCCGGCCGCCGGCCGTCCACCTCGCCGACCTGCGCGAGACCGCCGCCCGCTTCCAGGCCGTGGGCGCCGAGCCCGCCGACTGGAGCCGCACGGTCGAGCTCCGCAACGGCGTCACGGACAGCGCCTCCCGGATCCCGTTCCGCCGCTGGGTGGAGGTGGACCTGCACCACGTCGACCTGGGCGTCGGCTACGAGCTCGAAAACCTGTCCGAGGAGTTCACGATCCGCGAGATCGAGTTCCTCGCCGACCGCTTCACCGGCCTGGAGAACGTGCCCGCGACCGTCCTCCGGTCCGACGACGGCGGGACGTGGACCACCGGCGGCGGGTCCGGCGGCGTCACCGTCACGGGCCCGGCCGCCGACCTCCTCGGCTGGCTGGCCGGCCGCCGCGACGGCACCGCCCTGAAGACCGAGGGGGGACCGCTGCCGGAACTCCCGGCGCTCTAGCCGCCGGTGTCGGTGGGCGGAGCTAGGCTGAGCGCATGACGTACAGCGGAGTGGTGAAGGTCGGCGGACCGGCGGACGTGCACGAGCTGACGGACCTGATGATCTCGAAGGTCGCGGTCGGCCCGATGGACAACAACGCGTATCTGCTGCGCTGCCGGGCCACCGACGAGCAGCTCCTGATCGACGCGGCCAACGACGCCGGCACGCTGCTCACGCTGATCGGTGACGACGGCGTCAAGGCCGTCGTCACCACCCACCGGCACGGCGACCACTGGCAGGCGCTCGCCGAGGTGGTCGCCGCGACCGGCGCCGTGACGTACGCGGGCGCGTACGACGTGGAGGGCATCCCGGTCGCGACCGACGTGCCCGTCGAGGACGGCGACACGATCCGCGTGGGCCGGGTGGAGCTGACCGCCCGGCGCCTGGTCGGTCACACCCCGGGCTCCATCGCCCTCGTCTACGACGACCCGCACGGCCACCCGCACGTCTTCACCGGCGACTGCCTCTTCCCCGGCGGCGTGGGCAACACCCGGAAGGACCCGGAGGCCTTCGCGAGCCTCCTCCACGACGTGGAGACCAAACTGTTCGCGGTCCTCCCCGACGAGTCCTGGATCTACCCGGGCCACGGCAAGGACACCACCCTCGGTGACGAGCGCCCCTCCCTCGCGACCTGGCGCGAGCGCGGCTGGTGACGCCCCGCGGCACCGGGAGCGCGCGGCCGAGCAGCGGCGCGCTCCCGCACGCCCCCGTAACCGGGAGGTCCGCGGGGTAGTTGGCGCGACATGCGCCTCAGTCACGCTCCGTCGCCATCCGCTCCCCCGGACGGCCCTGCCGTCCCGTCGATGGGACGGCTCGCCGCGGCCTCGCTCGTCGGCACCGCCATCGAGTTCTTCGACTTCTTCGTGTACGGGACCGCCGCCGCCCTCGTCCTGGGGCCGCTCTTCTTCCCGACCTTCTCCCCGCTCGCCGGGACGCTGGCCGCCTTCGGCACCTTCGCCGTCGGCTTCGTGGCCCGCCCGCTCGGCTCGGCCCTCTTCGGCCATGTCGGCGACCGGTACGGCCGTCGCCCCGTCCTCATGGTCTCGCTGTTCCTGACCGGCTGCGCGACGGTGGCGGTCGGCTGCGTCCCCACGTACGCGACGCTCGGCATCGCCGCCCCCGTCCTGCTGCTCGTCCTGCGCTTCCTCCAGGGCCTGGGCCTGGGCGGCGAGTGGGGCGGGGCCGTGCTGCTCACCGCCGAGCACGCCCCGGCGCACCGGCGCGCGCTCTGGTCGAGCTTCCCCCAGATCGGCCCGGCGATCGGCTTCCTCCTGGCGAACGGCGTGATGCTGGCGCTCACGGCGGGCCTCAGCGACGCGGAGTTCCGGTCCTGGGGCTGGCGGGTGCCGTTCTGGGCGGCGGGCCTGCTCGCGGCGGCCGGGCTGCTGCTGCGCTCCTCGCTCGCGGAGACCCCGCAGTTCGAGGAGCTGTCGGCGTCCGGGAAGCGGTCCGGCGCCCCGCTGGCCGAGGTCGCCCGCGACCACTGGCGGCTCGTCCTGCTGACGGCCGGGGCGCTCGCGGTCGGGTACGCCACCTTCTACACGGTCTCCACCTGGGCCCTGGCCTACGGCACCGAGCACCTCGGGGTGAGCAGCACCGTGATGCTGACCTGCATCATGGCGGCGGTGGCGATCAAGGGCGCGACCACTCCGTTCGTGGCCCTCCTGGCCGACCGCTGGGGCCGCCGGCCGCTCTGTCTCGCGGGATGCGCGGCCTCCGCGCTCTGGATGTTCCCGATGGTGGCGCTGCTGCACACGGCGCGGCCGTTCCTGATGTTCCTCGGGTTCCTGGGCGCGCTCCTCGCGTTCATCACCATGTTCGCCGTGGTCGCCGCGTATCTCCCGGAGCTGTACGAGCCCCGCGTCCGCTGCACCGGCGCGGCCGTCGGCTACAACCTCGCGGGGGTCCTCGGCGGCGCCCTGACCCCGCTGGTCGCCACCACCCTCTCCGACGGCGGGTCCGGCCCGCCCTGGGGGGTCGCCGCCTATCTGACCCTGGTCGCCCTCGTCAGCCTGGGCTGCTTCGCCCTGCTGCCGGAGACCCTGCCGGCGCGGTCCGCGCCCGAGGCCGTCCCGGAGGCCGTGGGCGATCTCGACCCCGTGTAGGCACCGTCCGGAGGCCGGATACGGCGACGGCCGACCGGGGAGACCCCGGCCGGCCGTCGCCGTGTGTACCGCGTCGTCAGGCGCCGATGCTGTCCTTCTCGGCTCCGTCGGCGTCGGCCACGCTCTCGGCGGCTTCCCGCTCAGCCTGCCGCTTGGAGGCGATCAGACTGGTGATCGTGGTGATGACCAGGACACCGCCGATGAACGCCAGCGAGAACGGGATGGAGATCTCCGGGACGTGCACCCCGGACTCGTGCAGGGCGTGCAGCACCAGCTTCACGCCGATGAAGCCGAGGATCACCGACAGGCCGTAGCTGAGGTGGACCAGCTTCTTGAGCAGGCCGCCGATCAGGAAGTACAGCTGCCGCAGACCCATGAGGGCGAAGGCGTTGGCGGTGAAGACGATGTACGGGTCCTGGGTGAGACCGAAGATCGCCGGGATCGAGTCGAGGGCGAAGAGGATGTCCGTGGTGCCGATGGCGAGCATGACGACCATCAGCGGGGTCATCACCCGCTTGCCGTTGGCCCGGATGAACAGCTTGGTGCCGTGGTACCGGTCGGCCACGCCGAACCGCTTCTCGACGCTCTTGAGGAGGCGGTTCTCCTCCCAGTCGTCCTCGTCCTCGTCCGCGCGCGCCTCCTGGATGAGCTTCCAGGCGGTGTAGATCAGGAACGCGCCGAAGATGTAGAAGACCCACGAGAAGCTCGCGATGATCGCGGCGCCCGCCGCGATGAAGATCGTGCGGAGCACCAGGGCGATCACCACGCCCACGAGCAGCACGCGCTGCTGGAGGTGGGAGGGGACCGCGAACTTCGCCATGATCAGGACGAAGACGAAGAGGTTGTCGACACTGAGCGACTTCTCGGTGATGTATCCGGCGAAGAACTCGCCGGACGCCTGGCTGTTGCCGGAGAGCAGCAGGCCGAGGCCGAAGAGCCCGGCCAGCACGATCCAGACGATCGTCCAGATCCCGGCTTCCTTGACCGACACGTCATGGGGCTTGCGCCCGATGAAGAAGTCGGCACCGATCAGGGCAGCGAGACCGAGAATGGTCACTACCCACAGGGTCATAGAAACGTCCACTGCGCCTCCGGCGTCGTACGGCTACTGATCAGCGTCGTCGCTGCCGGAGGTCTCTTCCACCCGGGGACGGACGATCGCCGCCGGGCCGACGCCCCGGGATCGGATCCATGATGATCCGTCCGTACTGACGGGTACGCCGCGCTTGGGGAGTACTCCCCTCCGCACCAAGAAGACTACCCGAATGACCAAGAAAAGGTAAAGGGCAGGGTAAAGAGCGACCAAAAGAGCAGGTCAGAACCGCTTTCCACGGCGAGCGTCCGCGACCTGCGCGAGCACCTGACGGAGCACTCCGCTGCCCGGCGGAACGAGCGGGGGCTCGTACGACCAGGCGTGGCCCACCCAGGGGTCGGCGAGGTGATCGTCCGCGACCGGGGTGAGCCGCAGCAGCGAACGCCACAGCGGGTCGAGCAGGGGCCCGTACGCCGACGCGTCCTCCCGGTCCGCGACCATCAGCAGATGGACGCCGACCGACGGCCCCTCGTCGGCGAGGTACCGGAGCCGGGTGACCGCCCGGTCGTCGAAGCCGTGCGGGAAGTCGTGCACGAGCAGCAGCTGCCGCGCCGCGTCCAGACCGGGCGGCAGGGCGTCGGCGGCGCCGCCGCGCACCGCCATCTGCAGCAGGTCGACCCGCTCGGTGAGCTGTTCGAGGGCCGCCGACACACCGGCCGCGCCCCGGGCCGGAGGGGCCGCGAGGACACCCGACTCCACCAGGGGTGCGAGCGAGGCGGCTCCCGCGCCGGCCGCGTCCACGACATGGAGGGTGAAGGCGCCGGCCGGGTGCGCCGCGAGCAGCCGGGCCGCGTGCGCGACCGCGCTGTCCAGGGCGAGCCGTCGCAGCTCGGTCTCGTCGAGGAGACCGGCCGCCTCCGAGCGCCCCCGGCCGCTGTCCACCCAGAGCCCGCGTTCGAGGGGCAGCCGGACGAGCATGGGGATCCGCAGATCTGTCCGCTCGGGGAGGTGGAGGTCGCCCAGGCGGACGGCCATCGGCTCCTCGGCCGGAACGCGGTAGGCCTGCCAGACGGGGCTGTCCCAGCGGGCGTACGCGGCGGGCAGGGCCGGCTCGACGACCTCGGACTCGGCCACGAGCTGCGCGAGGTCCCGGTCCAGGACCGCCTGCGCCCGCTCCACCAGCTCGTCGTGCCGGGCCCGGGCGGCCGCGCGCGCCGCGTCGTTGGCTCCGTCGGCGCGGGCCCGGTAGTCGGAGAGCGTCTGGTCGAGCTCCCGGTCGAGCCGGGACTCCGCGAAGTCGCAGGCGCTGCGGTAGGCGGCGGTGGTACGGGCCAGGTCCTCGAACATGCCCCACACCTGGTTGTACAGCCGCTCGTCCATGGACCAGCCCGAGGCGTCCCCGGCGACCGGCGTGGGCGGGGCCTGCCGGGGCTCGGCCGCCGGGGCGGCCTGACGGCGGGGGTGGGCGTAGTCGACGGGGCCACCGGTGGGGGTGCCCGCCGAGGGCGTGGGTGCGGCCGTGCCCGCCACGGGCGTGGGTGCGGCCGTGCTCGGTCCCGGGACCGGCGGCGGGGTCGTCGGGGCGGTCGGGGCCGGGTCCTGGGCCGGCACGGGCGCCGGGTGGCGTACGCGCTCCGCCTCCGGGGCGTGCTGGGGCGGAGCGGCCACCGGGACGGGACCGGGCGCGACCGTCTCCAGGATCGACGCGGCCACATCGGCGGGGCGCTCCAGGCCCTGGTCGGCGAGGAGGGCGGCGAGACCGCCCTCGTACCCCTGTCCCATGGCGCGGACCTTCCAGGCGCCCTGCCGCCGGTACAGCTCCAGGGCGACGACGGCGGACTCGCTGTCGAGGCCGGTGATCGTGTAGCTGGCGATCTCGGCGCCGTCGGGGCCCGCGACGGTGACGAAGGGGGCGGCGAGGGCTCCGAACCGGGCGGCTCCCCCGGCCCGCGCGCCCGACAGCGCCAGGAGGACCGAGACGCGGTGGACGGCGCCGGGGACGCCCTCCAGGTCGACGGTGAGCCGGTGGTCGGCGGCGGCCTGTCCGGGGACGTCGACGCCGGGGAGGGAGGGCGAGCCGGGGTGGGCGATCCACTCCGGGCCGGGGACCCTGCCCTGCTCGTCGGCGAGGGTGGCTCCGGCGAGGACGGGGTGACCGGCCGACACCCGGATCTCGAGGCGGGTGTCGGGCAGGGGGTGGTTCTGCCCCCGGACCAGCTCGGCCGTCATCGACTCTGTTCCCCTCAGCGCTACCGGGCTCGGTGTGAAGCGATCGTGTGGTTCATGCGGGACAGCTCCCGGTGGCCTGCCGCCTCCGGGAGCTGTGGTGCGTGCTGCGCGGGCCTGCTACAGGTGCGGCAGGATCGCGGGCATCAGGTCCTGGAAGGTGCGCCCGTTGGCCGGGTTGCCCAGGGCGGTCATCTGCCAACCGGAGCCGACCCGGTGGACCTTCGCCATGATCTGCGCGGTGTAGTTGCCGCCGCCGTCGAGGGTGTAGCGCGCGAGCTCCTGCCCGTTCGTCTCGTCGACGATGCGGCAGAAGGCGTTCTGCACCTCCTGGAACGTCTGGCCGGTGAAGGAGTTCACCGTGAAGACGATCTGGTCGATGTGGACCGGGACCCGCTCCAGGTCGACGAGGACCGCCTCGTCGTCGCCGCCCTGTCCGGCGCCGCCCACGAGGTTGTCACCGGTGTGCTTGACCGAGCCGTCGTCGCTGACCAGGTGGCGGAAGAAGACCACGTCGACCGGCTGCTTGTCGGCGAAGAGGACGGCCGAGGCGTCCAGGTCGATCTCCCGGGTCCGCGAACCGAAGAGACCGCGGCGCGGCGCGGCCTGCCAGCCGAGACCCATCCGTACCTGGGTGAGGCTGCCCCCGCCCTTCTTCTCCAGGCTGATGGCCTGACCCTTGGTCATGTTGACCGACACGCGTATGCCCCTCTCGTTAGCGTTCCCCGCGCCCGCTGTTCCGGTGCGTGCGGTTGTCGGTCACCCTACGCAGCGCCACTGACACCGAGGGAGGCGCGGTCCGGTTTTGTGTCGGTCTTGCAACACACCGGACCGCGTCCGCTCAGGCGAGTCCCGCCTCCTTCATCTGGCGCAACTCCTTCTTCAGCTCTCCCACTTCGTCCCGGAGCCGGGCGGCCACCTCGAACTGCAGCTCGGCGGCGGCGGCGCGCATCCGGTCGGTCATCTCCTCGATGATCGCGGCCAGTTCGGTCGCGGGCCGGTCGCCGAGCTCCACGGTGGATCCGGCCCTGCCCTTGCCCTTGGCCTTGACGCCGTGGGCGGCGAGCGAGGGGACCGGGGCCTTGGCGCCCTTGCCCTCCTTCGCCTGGCGGTAGCCGGTGCCGAGCAGTTCCTCGGTGTCGATCTCCTCGCGCGCGATGGTCGCGACGATGTCGTTGATCTTCTTGCGGAGCGGCTGCGGGTCGATGCCGTGCTCCGTGTTGTACGCGATCTGCTTCTCGCGGCGCCGGTTGGTCTCGTCGATGGCCTGCTCCATCGCCGGGGTGACCCGGTCCGCGTACATGTGGACCTGGCCCGAGACGTTTCGGGCGGCGCGGCCGATCGTCTGGATCAGGGAGGTCCCGGAACGCAGGAAGCCCTGCTTGTCGGCGTCGAGGATGGCCACGAGGGACACCTCGGGCAGGTCGAGGCCCTCGCGGAGGAGGTTGATGCCGACGAGGACGTCGTACTCACCGGCGCGCAGCTCGCGGAGGAGTTCGATGCGGCGCAGGGTGTCGACGTCGCTGTGCAGATAGCGGACCTGGATGCCGAGCTCCAGGAAGTAGTCGGTGAGGTCCTCGGCCATCTTCTTGGTGAGGGTGGTGACGAGGACCCGCTCGTCGCGCTCGGTGCGCAGCCGGATCTCGTGAACCAGGTCGTCGATCTGACCCTCGGTGGGCTTGACGACGACCTCGGGGTCGACGAGGCCGGTGGGGCGGATGATCTGCTCGACGAAGCCGTCGCCGCGGGACAGCTCGTACGTCCCGGGGGTCGCGGAGAGGTAGACGGTCTGGCCGATCCGCTCCTGGAACTCCTCCCACTTCAAGGGCCGGTTGTCCAGGGCGGACGGCAGCCGGAAGCCGTGGTCGACCAGGGTCCGCTTGCGGGAGGCGTCGCCCTCGTACATGGCGCCGATCTGCGGGACGGTGACGTGCGACTCGTCGATGACGAGCAGGAAGTCCTCGGGGAAGTAGTCGAGCAGCGTGTTGGGCGCCGTGCCGGGTCCGCGGCCGTCGAAGTGCATCGAGTAGTTCTCGATGCCGGAGCAGGAGCCGATCTGCCGCATCATCTCGATGTCGTACGTGGTCCGCATGCGCAGCCGCTGCGACTCCAGGTGCTTGCCCTGCTTGTCGAGCTCGGCGAGACGGCCCTCCAGCTCGCGCTCGATGTCGTTGACCGCGCGCTCCATGCGCTCGGGGCCGGCGACGTAGTGGCTGGCGGGGAACACGTACAGCTCGCGGTCCTCGCTGATGACCTCGCCGGTGAGCGGGTGGAGGGTGGAGAGGGCCTCGATCTCGTCACCGAACATCTCGATGCGGACGGCCAGCTCCTCGTACACCGGGAAGATCTCGATGGTGTCGCCGCGGACGCGAAAGGTGCCGCGGGTGAACGCCAGGTCGTTCCGCGTGTACTGGATGTCGACGAAGCGGCGGAGCAGCTGGTCGCGGTCGACCTCCTCGCCGACCTTGAGCGGGACCATCCGGTCCACGTACTCCTGGGGCGTGCCGAGGCCGTAGATGCAGGAGACGGAGGCGACCACGATCACGTCCCTGCGGGTGAGCAGGGAGTTGGTCGCGGAGTGGCGGAGCCGCTCCACCTCCTCGTTGATGGAGGAGTCCTTCTCGATGTACGTGTCCGACTGCGGCACGTACGCCTCGGGCTGGTAGTAGTCGTAGTACGAGACGAAGTACTCCACCGCGTTGTTCGGCAGGAGCTCGCGGAACTCGTTCGCCAGCTGGGCGGCCAGCGTCTTGTTCGGCGCCATCACGAGGGTGGGGCGCTGGAGCTTCTCGATCATCCACGCGGTGGTGGCCGACTTTCCGGTGCCGGTGGCACCGAGGAGCACGACGTCCTTCTCACCCGCGCGGATGCGCCGCTCGAGGTCGGCGATGGCCGTGGGCTGGTCGCCGCTGGGCTGGTAGGAGCTGACGACCTCGAAGGGCGCCACCGAACGTTCGATCTTGGAAACGGGCCGCATGCAACCACCGTACGACTCGGCACTGACAGGCGGGCGGTGATCACCAGTCCTGGGAGCGGTGGCCGCCCCGGGCGACGGTCCTGCGGGCGGCGCGGCCGGCGGGCCGGGAGGTCCAGTTCGCGGGCTCGCCGTAGGACGGGACGTGGCGGGGGGCGGGCACGCCGGGCCGGTGCGGGGCCCGGGCGGCGGCGCCGCGCCAGTCCGGGTCGCCCATCACGAGCAGCGGGTCGAACATGACGACGACGGCGGCGAGGATGAGGAAGACCGCCGGGCCGAGCAGCATCGGCAGCAGGAGCGAGGTGGCGGCGTCGCCGGTGTTGGTGGCGGGCTCGGTGCTGTGCAGCCGGACGCTGACCGCGGCCATGGCGGTGTAGTGCATACCACTGACGGCGACGCCCATCACCAGGCTGGCGCCGAGGCTGGCCAGGAATCCCCGTACGGAGACGGCCGCCCAGAGGGCCACGGTGGCGGCGACGACGGCGATGACCACGGAGAGGGCGACGGTGGTGGTGTCGTACTCGACGCGCCCCTGGAGTCGCATCCCGGCCATACCCAGGTAGTGCATGGTGGCCACGCCGAGGCCGGTGATGGTGCCGCCGGTGACCAGGGTGAGGGCGGTGGCCCCCCGGTATCCGACGATGAAGATGCCGATCCCGACCATGAGGACGGCGACGCCCAGGCTGGCGAAGGTGATCGGGCGGTCGTAGTTGATGGGCGCCTGGTGGACGGAGAAGCCCATCATGGCGATGAAGTGCATGGTCCAGATGCCGGTGCCGATCGACGTGGCGCCGAGGGCGAGCCAGCCCGCCTTGAAGCTGTCGCGGTGGCGGAGCGATCTCGTGGTGCACCGGAGGCCGAGGGCGCCGCCCAGGCACGCCATGAGAAAGGCGGCCACCGGCGTGACGAGGCCGTAGCTGAATCCGTCGACCGTCCCGTGCATGAGCGTGAGTCCTCCACCCGTGGTGCCACGTCGTCCGAAAACAGTCGGTACCGCTGGGTAGTGCTACCGGGCGAGATTATGGCGCGCCGCGGGCCTCGCGACCACGTGACCGGGGAATTACCGGTCGTGAGACCGGAGCGATACCGGCCCGTGACCTCCGCCGCGGTCTCGGGCCCCGTGGGTGCGCCGACGGCGGAAACGGTTCTCTTCCGGGCCGTGGGCTCGTTCCCCTCCGGACTGTCGGTGCCGGGTCGTACGGTGGGCGGCATGGAGATCGAAGCGGGGCCGACGGGCGGCGGGCGGGCCGTCCCGGTGGAGTGGACGGTCATGGAGAGCGCCATCGGTCCGCTCTTCGTCGCCGCGACCGGCCGGGGGCTGGTGCGGGTGGAGTTCCACGCCGACACAGCGCGCCGGGAGCAGATGCTCGCGCGGCTGTCGGGGCAGCTCGGCGCGGAGCCCGTGGAGCGGTCCTCGGGGCTGCTCGCGGGCGCGATACGCCGGCTCGACCGGTACTTCGCCGGCGAGCCCGGCGATGTGGGACTGCCCCTGGACTGGAGCCTCACGGCCGGGTTCAACCGGCAGGTGCTGCGCGAGCTGGCGACGACCGTCCCGTACGGCACGGTCGTCGGGTACGGGGAGCTGGCGCGGCGCGTGGGGCAGCCGGGCGCCGCACAGGCGGTCGGGGCGGCGATGGGCTCGAATCCGCTGCCGGTGGTGGTGCCGTGCCACCGCGTGGTGGAGAGCGACGGCGGTCTCGGCGGCTTCGGGGGCGGCCTGGAGACGAAGCGCCAGCTGCTGGCCCTGGAGGGGGTACTGCCGGCGCCGCTGTTCTGAGCGGCGCCGGCACGCGCGAGAGGCACGCCGGACGGGCGCCGGCCCGGGCGGAGCCGGGCGCCCCGGCGGCGTTTCCCCCGGGTGGGGTGGCTGGCACACTCATGTCAGTGACCAACACCCCCGACGCCCCTGACGCCGCCCTGCCCGGGCGCCTCGCCGCGACCGG
The DNA here is from genome assembly GCF_001905665.1 of Streptomyces sp. CB02261. Taxonomy (GTDB): domain Bacteria; phylum Actinomycetota; class Actinomycetes; order Streptomycetales; family Streptomycetaceae; genus Streptomyces. The sequence goes on from NZ_LIVX01000001.1 coordinate 172,396, forward strand.
AGCGGGACTGCCCGCGCTCCGCCGCCGGATCCAGGCCGTGCTCATCGCCACCCAGATCCTCGGGGGTCTCGGTATCGCCACCGGCGTCGCGCTGTCCGCCGTCCTCGCCAAGGACGTCAGCGGCTCCGAGGCCCTCTCCGGACTGGCGGCGACGGCGACGGTGGCCGGTCCCGCGCTTCTCGCGATGCCGCTGGCCGCCCTGATGGCCGCGCGGGGCCGCAGGGCCGGGCTCGTCCTCGCGTACCTCATCGGGGCCCTCGGGGCCGGGGTGACGGTGCTCGGGGCCGTCGTCGGCAGCTTCCCGCTGCTCCTCGTCGGGCTCGTCGGCTTCGGCGCCGGGTCCTCGGCGAACCTGGCGGCCCGGTTCGCGGCCGCCGACCTGGCCGCGCCGGACCACAGGGCACGGGCCATCTCCACGGTGGTGTGGGCGACCACGATCGGGGCGGTGCTGGGCCCGAACATCGCCGCCCCGGCCGGGGAGAGCGTCTCGGGGCTCGGCATACCGGCCACCGCCGGGCCCTTCGTCTGGGCCGCCGGCGTCTTCGTGATCGCGGCGGCCGTGGTGGCGCTGCTGCTGCGCCCCGATCCGCTCCTCACCGCCCGCGCGCTGACCGACCCCGGGGCGGGCGCCGAGGCGGAGGGGCGTTCGCTCCGGGCCGGGATGCGGATCGTCCGGGAGTCCCCGCGGGCCCGCCTCGCCCTGGTCACCGTCGCCGCCTCGCACACCGCGATGGTGTCGATCATGTCGATGACCCCCGTGGCCCTCACCCACCACGGGGCGGACATCCGGCTGGTGGGTCTGGTGATCAGCGGGCACATCGCCGGCATGTACGCCTTCTCGCCCCTGATGGGCTGGCTGTCCGACCGGCTGGGGAGGCTGTCGGTGATCGGGCTCGCGGTCGGGCTGATCGCCGTGGCGGCGCTGATCGCGGGCACGGCGGGAGCCGACCACGGCCGGACCGCCCTCGGGCTCTTCGTCCTCGGCCTGGGGTGGTCGGCCGGTCTGGTGTCGGGCTCGGCGCTGCTCACGGACTCGGTGCCGCAGGCCGCGCGGGCGGCGGTCCAGGGGCTCTCGGACTTCATCATGAACACCTCCGCCGGCCTGGGGGGCCTGGCGGCGGGCCTGATCGTCGCGAAGGCGGGGTACGGGCCGCTGAACGCCATCGCCGCGTGTCTGCTGCTGCCGATGGCGGCGCTGGCGATCCGCGGCTCGTCGCGGAAGGCCTGACGGCCCGGGCCGTCACGCCCCCGGTCGGTGCGGGTCGACGGGCCGATCCGTCACGGCCCCGGTCGCTGCGGCACCGCCGGGGAGGAGGCCGCCCGGGCGAGCCGGCGCGGGGCCCCGGTGCCGTCGGCGGGCACCGTCCAGACCTCTCCCCCGTATCCGTAGGCGAGGTTCCCGCCGTCCGTCCACAGCGCCTGGTCGTCGATGCCGCGCCGCTCGGCGGTCGGGTGTTCGCGCCCGCTGCCCAGGTCGTACACGTACAGCCGCCACGGTTCGCGGGGGCCGTCGGAGACGCGCTTCTTGAACGCGATCCGGGTGCCGTCCGGGGAGAGCGACGGGCACTCGACGTTCTCCCGCAGGGTCCTGGCCGACCAGTTCCCGAGGTCGCCCTCGACGAGATGGGTGCGGCCGGCCGTCGAGACGGTGGCGTAGAAGCGGTTGTCGTCCGCGGCGAAGCTGACGCCCCAGTAGTTGACGTCGGGGGCGTGGTGGCGGCGGCCGCCGAGGGTGAGGGGGATCTGCTCCATGTTCTTCACGAGGTAGCCGGTGCGCAGGTCGAGGATCGAGGTGCGGGTCGAGAAGGACGAGCGCGCGTAGGAGTCACCGGTCGCGAACATCGTCCAGGAGAGCACGTTCCCCGAGGCCGAGACGCGGGCCCGGCTGGGAATGCCCGGCAGGCCGATGCGGCGCACCTCGCGCAGGCGCCGGTCGAGGACGAGGGCGTACGAGCGGGCCGGTACGCCCGGTCGGCGCTGGAGGCACAGGGCGGTCCCGCCGGCCGCGTGGAAGCGGTCGCAGGAGGGCCCGCCCACGACCCGGCCGCCGGGCGCGGCCGGGTCCACGCGCGCGACGCGGCCGCTGGCGGTGTCGCGGACGTAGAGCGCGGCGGCGGGGGCGTCGAGGGTGAAGCCGGGGTCGGCGGTCCCGGTGGCCGCGGCCTCCCGTCCCGAGGCCGCCCGCAGGGTGTAGGCGGTGGCCCCGCCGCCGAGCAGCAGGAGGGCGAGGACGAGGATCCACACGCGCGTGCGGACGGTCGGGCGGGCGCCGGTCGGGGCAGGCATGGGTCAGTCGGTCCTCTCGACGGGCTCGGCGGGCGTGCGGCCCTGCTCGGCGGGGGCGGGGCCCTGCTCGGCGGGGGCGGGGCCCTGTTCGGCGGGGGCGGTGGGGAGGAGACGCGCGGCGCAGCAGAGGGCCGCTGTGAGGGCGAGGAGGGCGGCGACGAGGGCGGTCTCGGGACCGCTCGCGGTCCAGACGGCGCCGAACGCGACGGCGGCCCCCAGCCGGGCGAGCGCCTGCGCGGTCTGGACGAGCGCGAGGCCGCCGGCCCGCCGCCCCTCGGTCAGGAAGGGGCCGGCCAGGGCCATCAGGACGCCGTCGGTGGCTGCGTAGAAGACTCCGAGCAGCGCGAGGACGCCCAGGAGGACGGCGGTGTCGGGCAGCGGGGTCAGGAGCAGGCCGTAGGCGAGGAGCAGGGACCCGTGCCCGTACAGGAGCGGTCGTCGCCGTCCCACCCGGTCGGCGAGGCGTCCGGCGGGGACGGCGAGCAGCAGATAGACGACGGCGGCGCCGAGCGGGAGCAGCGGGAACCAGCCGGCGTCGAACGCGAGCCGCCGCTGGAGCAGCAGGTACAGGAAGGAGTCGCCGACGGTGGCGGCGCCGAGAAGCGCGGCGCAGAGCACGATCCGCCGGTAGGCGGGTGAGCGCGGCCCGGTGAGGAGGCCGCCACGCGCGCGTGGCGCCGGGGCCGTCGGTCTCGTCGTGCCCTCCGGCGCCTCCCGTCGCCCGGGGACGAGCAGCAGCCACAGCAGGACGCCGAACGTCCCGACGCAGAAGCTGACGGCGAAGACGGCGTCGTACGCGTCGGTCGTCGCCCACAGCAGGGCGAAGGCGGCCAGGGGTCCGAGGAGGGCGCCGGTGGTGTCCATGGCGCGGTGGGTGCCGAAGGCGCGGCCCAGGTCCTCGGGCGGGCTGTGCAGGGTGATGAGGGCGTCGCGGGGAGCGGTCCGGACGCCCTTGCCGAGCCGGTCGGCGGCGAGGGAGGTGGCGATCCAGCCGGTCGCGCCGCCCGCGAGGAGGAGACCGAGGCGGGAGCAGGCGGAGAGGGCGTAGCCGAGCCCACCGACCTGCTTGTGGCGGCCGCCGCGGTCGGCGGCGGCGCCGCCGAGGAGCCGTACGAGTGCGGTGGCGCCGGTGGAGAGGCCGTCGAGCAGCCCGAACTGCAGGGGGGAGAGGCCCAGTCCGAGGACCAGGTAGAGCGGCAGGACCGCGGTCACCATCTCCGAGGAGACGTCGGTGACCAGGCTGACCGCGCCCAGGGCGAGGACGGTGCCCGGGACGCGCCGCCGGACCCCCGAGGGGGTGGGCGGCGCGTCGCGGCGACCGGTGGTCGCGAGGTACATCAGTGACAGGTGTAGGTCGGGGCGGAGTCCTTGACCTGGTTGTCGACGCCGACGTACTGCCAGGTGTAGGTGGTGTCGGTGAGGTCGAGCTTCAGGACGCCGTACGAGCCGCTGATCCGCTTCTGGCTGTGGGGCTGGACGGTCTCGATGTCGTAGGGCTCGGCGCCGCCCATACCGCCGACGATCTCGACGATGCCGTCGGCCGCGGCCTGTCCGTTGGCGTTCTGCGGGGCGAACCGCTCGTAGTGGTGGTCGTGGCCGTTGAGCACGAGGTCGGCCTTGGCGGCGTGGAGGATCTGCCAGACGGGCTTGGAGACGGGGTCGTTGCCGTGGCCGCCGGAGGAGTACAGGGGGTGGTGGAAGTAGGCGGCGACGCAGCCCCTGGTGTTCCGGGCGAGGTCGTCCTTGAGCCACTGGATCTGCGCGGCGTCGTCGAAGGAGTTGGAGTCGAGGGCGATGAAGTGCCAGTTGCCCTGGTCGTAGCTGTAGTAGGGCTTGCCCTGGGGGTAGGCGATCGCGCCGAAGTACGACTTGTAGCCGGCGAACGCGCCGGCCGGGTCGTAGGACTCGTGGTTGCCGGGGACGGGCCGGGTCTTCGCCTTGAAGGCGCCCCAGGTCTTGTCGTAGTAGGTGCGGAAGTCGGACAGCCGTGCGTCGTCGTACTGGTTGTCGCCCATCGTCAGGTAGAAGGACGGCGCGATCCGCTGGGCGAGGGCCGCGGTCTTGGGGTGGGCGCAGGAGCTGCTGGAGGCCGTGCACTGGGCGGCGATGTCGCCGGCCGCGACGACGGTGAAGGCACCGGTGGGCGGGGGCGTGGTGCCGGTGGTGCCGTAGACCTCCACCGTGAAGAGCGAGTAGCCGTACGAGGTGCCGCGCGCCGTCCCGTAGACGCGCAGGTGGCGGCCGGTTCCGGTGAGCCCGGTCCAGTCGTCGGTGCCGCCGTTGCCCGCGGTCTCGGTGGCGAGGCGGGTCCAGGTGGTGCCGTCGGCGGAGATCTCGACGCGGTAGGCCTTGGCGTAGGCGGCCTCCCAGACGAGTTTGACGCGGGAGACGGTGGCGGACGGGCCGAGGTCGACCCGGATCCACTGCGGGTCGACGCCTTCGGCGCTGGCCCAGCGGGTGGTGGAGACGCCGTCGAAGGCCTTCTCGGGGCCGAACGTGCCGTCCTCCACGGAGGAGGACGTGGCCGGCCGGCCCTGGGAGATCAGGACGTCGGCGGCGGCGCCCGCCCGGTCCGGGAGGGCGAGGAGGAGGCCGCCGACGAGCAGCAGGACGGCGGTGAGGACGAGGGGAAGTCGGTCGGTGGAGCGACGGGGTGGGGCGGAGGCGTTCAGGCGCATACCTGGCTCCCTGGCCTGTGGGGTGGCGAGAGCTGGACACCGGTGCGGCGCACCACGGACCGGCCGCGCGGCACGGACGGCGCCCGCGCCGCGGGTGCGGAGACGGGCGACCGACCGGGTGGCGATCCGGGCGCCACGCGGCGGGGCGGTGCTCGGCGGCCGGGTCAGAGCTCTCGCTGAGCGCGTCACGCCCTCCGGGGAGGGCGCCGCGCCAAGCCGCCGCCGTGGAGGCTATCCGATAGGAAGGTTTCCTACCAGACTCTCGACAGGGCGGGATCCAGGACGCCGGAGACCCTCCCCCGAGGGCTCGGCGGGCCTCAGAGGCTGATGTGGTACGCCTTGCGCAGGGTCTCGTGCACGGTCCAGGTGGTGCGGTCGCCCTCGCGCAGCACACAGGCGTCGCCGGGTCCGATCTCCAGGGTGTCCCCGCCCTCGACGGCCACGGTCGCCCGGCCGGAGACCACCACGAAGAGCTCGTTGGCCTCGGTGTCGGTCACGACGCCGGGGGTGATCTGCCAGATGCCGCGCAGCTGCTTGCCGTCGGCCGACTCCCACAGCACCTTGCCCGTCACCTCGGGCGTGCCGGAGACGATCTGGCCGGGGTCGAGCGGTTCCGCTTCGAGTTCCTCGTCGGGGATGTGCACGGCGAAGGAGGGCTGGTCATGTGTCGTCATGGGCGGTGACTGTAGCGGGGGTCCGGGGCCGGCCCGAGGCCGGGACCTGCTGGACGAGACCCTTCCGCTTCCCCTCTCACCAGGCACGATGCCCGATCTGCGCGAGGACGACGAAATCCGTACCCCCCTTCCGCGCAGCGTCCGGCGGGTGGGGCGACCGGCTCGGGAGGCGCTGCCGGGCCCGCCGTGACGGATTCCGAAGGCGCCGGGTTCCCGGGTGGCGGGTGATCGCCGCCGAGGTTTGCGGGGCACGTGGCCGCGCCAGGAATGGGACATGTCCACACAGGTGTCCGAAGAGGTACGAGAAGCGCTGCACGAGGGGCGTCCCGTCGTCGCGCTGGAATCGACGATCATCGCCCACGGTCTGCCGCGCCCCCGCAACCTCGCCGTCGCTCTGGAACTGGAAGAGCTGGTACGGGCCGGGGGCGCCGTCCCGGCCACCATCGCCGTGGTCGACGGCACGGCCAGGGTCGGCCTGGACCGGGCGGCTCTGACCCGGATCGCCGAGGACCCGGCCGTACGCAAGCTCGGCCACCGCGACCTGGCCCCGGCCCTGGCGACGGGCGCCACCGGGGCGACGACGGTCTCGGCGACGGCCCGGCTCGCGGACGCCGCCGGCATACGGGTCTTCGCGACCGGCGGCCTCGGCGGCGTGCACCGTGAGTGGACCGACACCCAGGACGAGTCCGCCGACCTGCGGCTGCTCGCCCGGGTCGGGATCACCATCGTGTGCGCCGGGGTCAAGTCGATCCTCGACGTGCCCGCGACGCTCCAGCGCCTGGAGACCCTGGGGGTGACGGTCGTCGGGTACGGCACGGAGCACTTCCCCGGCTTCTACCTCTCCTCCTCGGGCGAGCCGGTCGACTGGACGCTCCGGACCCCGGAGGAGGTGGCCGAGGTGATACGGGCGCAGGACCGGCTCGGCGAGCCCCGGGCGGCGCTCGTGGTCGCCAACCCCGTACCGGTGGCCGAGCAGTTGGATCCCGCGCTCCACGACCGGGTGCTCGCGGGCGGCCTGGCGGCGGCGAGGGAGAAGGGGATCACGGGGCAGGGTGTGACGCCGTTCCTGCTGGAGTATCTGACCGTGCACACGGAAGGGGCGTCCCTGGAGGCCAATCTGGCGGCGGTACGGGGCAATGTACGGCTCGCGGCGGGCATCGCGGCGGCGTACGGCCCGGGGCCGGCGCCCGGGACGGAGGCGGGTGCGGGGACGGCGCCCGGTTCGAGTAAGCCCGGTCCGACGGCGGCGCCCGGCTCGGCCGCGCCCGGTTCGACGTCCGCGCCCGCCACCGGGGCCGCGCCCGGCTCGGTCGGCCGGTGAGCCCGACGCCGGGCGCCCTGCTGGTCGTCGGGGACGTCGTCACGGACGTCGTCGCCCGGCACCGGACCCCGCTCGCCCCCGCCACGGACACGGCGGCGACGATCCGGACCCTCCCCGGCGGCGCCGGGGCCAACGCGGCCTGCTGGGCGGCCCGTTCGGGGCGCGGGGAGGTGCGGCTCCTCGGCCGCGTGGGCACGGACGCGGCGGCCTGGCACGAGCGGGCGCTGCTCCGCGCGGGCGTACGCCCCCTGCTCGTGCCGGACCCGCACGCGGCGACGGCCACCGTGATCGCGCTGGTGGACGCCTCGGCGGAGCGCACCTTCCTCACCGACAGCGGGGCAGCCCTGCGCCTCTCCCCCGAGGACTGGTCCGCCGCCCTGCTCGACGGCGTGAGCCGGCTCCATCTGTCGGGTTATCTGTTCTTCGCCGCGCCGAGCCGCGAGACGGCCGTGCGCGCGCTGCGGGACGCACGGGACGCGGGCGTGCCGGTGAGCGTGGACCCGGCGTCGGCGGGGTTCCTCGCGGAGCTGGGGGTGGACCGGTTCCTGGCGTCGGTGGACGGCGCAGAGATCCTGCTGCCCAACGCCGACGAGGCCCGGACGCTCACCGGGCTCGGCGAACCGGAGGCGGCGGCCGCCGCGTTGAGCCGGCTGTTCCCGCTGGTCGTGGTCACCCTCGGGGCGGCGGGCGCGCTGGTCGCCGAGGACGGGGCGGTCACCACACGGGTGGCGGCGCCCCCGGTGCGGCCGGTGGACTCGACGGGCGCGGGCGACGCGTTCACCGGGGCGTTCCTGGCCGCGCGGCTCGCGGGCGCGGACCCGGCGAAGGCCGCCGAGGCGGGTTGCCGCGCGGGCGCGGAGGCGGTCACGGAGGTGGGCGGGCGCCCACCGGACCGGCCGCCGGTCGTCTGACACCCGGCCCCTGACGCACCGCCCGAGCGGACACCGCCGGAGGCACTCCGCTCGAAGCCGTGCCTCACCGCCCGAGGTCGTGCGCCGCCCCGCGCGTCACCGCCCGACGTCGTACCGCCCCGCGCGTCACCGCCCGAGGCCCGTCCAGGCCGGGTGGCGGGGGTCGTCGGCGCGTACGACGGCGTCGGCGGCCGTGCCGGGGTCGACCTCCGACTCGTACCGGGCGAAGGCGGGCAGGGTCCAGGCGTCCTCGGTGCGCCGGGCGAGGGCGGCGGCCGAGAGGCGCAGGTGCACGGCGAGGTCGAAGGGGAACCAGTGGCCGAGCAGGAAGGGCCCGTGGACCACGAGGATCCCGCCGGGCGGCAGCGTGGCGTACGGGCTCCGGGTCGCGCGGTCCCGCACCGGGTCCCACAGGTCGGGCAGGACGCGCCCGGAGCCGCCGGGCTCCAGCGGAGCGAAGACCTCCCGCCACAGGGCCTTGATGTCGGTCCAGCCGTCGAAGTACGCGTCGGGGTCCTGCTTCCCGTACTCGAACCGGAGGGACGCGGGCCGCAGGAAGCCGGCGGTGCCGACGACATGGACGGCGCGGCCGCGCGCCCGCAGCGCCTCGGCGAGCAGCGCGGCGAGTTCGGCGCCGGGCGCGGCGGGCGGCCCGTCGAGGCCGACCTTGAGCCAGTCGCCACCGTCGCCGGGGGTGGCCGTGTCGAGGTGTCCGGCGAGCGCCTCCGCCAGCCGTTCCCAGGTGATCGCCTCGTATCGCGTCCCGCTCATCCCCCTCATCCTGCCCGCAGACCCGCGGGTCCGCCGTCGCGGGGCCCGAACCTGCAGGCCCCGGTCCGTCGGACCACGTGCTCCCGCGTGTCCGCGCCCGGGTGGTCGTCACGGCTTGACCTTGTCACTGGCGTCACGGTCCGACCATCGGGCGCATGGACACCACCACACCCACCAGGGTCGTCGTCGTCACCGGCGCGGGCACCGGCATCGGCCGCGCCACCGCTCGGGCCTTCGCCGCGCAGGGGGCGACGGTCGTCGCCGTCGGCCGCAGGGAAGGGCCGCTGCGGGAGACCGCCGAGGGGCACCCCGGCATCCGCCCGTACGTCGCCGACATCACCGCGCGGGGCGCGGCCGAGGAGATCGTCCGCGCCGCCCTCACCGGCCACGGCCGCCTCGACGTGCTGGTCAACAACGCGGGTATCTCCGCCGGCGGTCCGCTGGGCACCCTCGACCGCTCGGTGATCGCCCCGCTCCTGGAGACCAACCTCGTCGCCCCGGTCCTGCTCACCCAGGCCGCCGTCCCCGCGCTCCGGGAGGCCCGGGGTGTCGTCGTGAACGTGACGACGACCATCGGGCAGCGCGGCTGGCCGGCCAACTCCTTCTATCCGGCGACCAAGAGCGCCCTGGAGACCCTGACCCGCTGCTGGGCGGTGGAGCTCGCGCCCGCGGGCGTCCGGGTGGTGGCGGTCGCCCCCGGCGCGATCGAGACCCCGATCGGGGACCACATGGGCCTCTCCCCCGAGCAGCTGGAGGCGGTGCGGGCGTGGCAGCTCGCGCACACGCCGCTGGGCCGGATCGGCAGGCCCGAGGAGGTCGCCTGGGCGATCACCGCGCTCGCCGCGCCGGACGCCTCCTTCCTGACCGGCACCGTGCTGCCCGTCGACGGGGGCGCGCTGGTCGCGTGATACCACTGCGTGAGGAGGTGGGGCCCTTGCGCATCGGTGAACTGGCCCGGCGGACGGGGGTGTCGCCCCGGGCGCTGCGCCACTACGAGGCGGCGGGGCTGATCACCTCGGACCGCGCGGCGAACGGGTACCGGGTGTACGCGGAGAACGCGGTCGGCCGCGTGTCGAACATCCGGTACCTCCTGGACGCGGGGCTCACGCTCGACGACGTGTCCGCGTTCCGTTCCTGCCTCGACGGGGACATGCCGTCCACCCCGCCGTCCGCCCTCGGCCTCGAGATCGCCCGCGAGCGCCTCGCCGTGCTCGACGCGCGGATCGCGGCGCAGACCGCGGCCCGGGACCGGCTCGCGCGCAGCCTGGCCGCGGCGACCGGCGGCGTCTGAACCCCGCGCGGGCAGGGCGGCGGGATCAGCGGACCGCGGCAGCCGGCTCGGTCCGTACGCAGGTGGCGCGGCCCGCCTCGATCGCCTCGGCCAGCGTCAGTTCCCCGCCCGCGAGGGCCCGGCAGGTCGCCGCGTCGGTCCGGAGCCGGGTGTCCGGCACCGTCGCGGTCCCGGCCCCGTACACCCCGTCCCCGTACGCGACGCTCCCGTCGTCCCCGACCCGTACGTGGAACTCGCCCTCGTCCAGGCTCACCTGGACGACGCCCGCGCCCAGTCCGGCGAGCGCGCCGAGCAGCGGGATCGCGTACCAGTGCGCGCGGACGGCGTCGGTGGGCCGGGGATCGCCGAGCTCCGGCGCCCCCCAGGCGGCGAGGGCGCGCAAGACCGGCAGCAGGTCGCGGCCGCGCGGGGTGAGTTCGTACACGGACGCCGACGCGGGCGGGGGCAGTCGGCGCCGGGTGACGAGCTCGGCGCCCTCCATGTCCTTGAGGCGGCCGGCGAGCATGTCCGTGCTGACGCCCGGCAGGTCGGCGTGGAGGTCGGTGTAGCGGCGCGGCCCGGCGAGGAGTTCGCGGACGACCAGCAGGGTCCAGCGGTCGCCGACGAGGTCGAGGGCGCGCGCGGCGGCGCAGTGCTGGTCGTAGCTGCGGCGGCGTGGCTGACGTGGCATGCGACGCAGTCTAGACATGTTGTTGGACTTTCCAAGCTCGAACTTGGTAAAACCAAGCAACACTGATTCCGGGGACCTGGGGAGGTCGGACATGGAGTTCCGGCAGTCGAGCAAGCTGAGCGAGGTCTGCTACGAGATCCGGGGGCCGGTGATCGAGCACGCCGACGCGCTGGAGGAGGCGGGCCACAGCGTGCTGCGCCTCAACACCGGCAACCCGGCGCTCTTCGGCTTCGAGGCGCCCGAGGAGATCGTCCAGGACATGATCCGGATGCTGCCGAAGGCCCACGGGTACACCGATTCCCGCGGCATCCTCTCGGCCCGCCGCGCCGTGGCCCAGCGCTACCAGGGCATGGGGCTCGCGGACGTCGACGTCGACGACGTCTTCCTCGGCAACGGCGTCTCGGAGCTCGTCTCCATGGCCGTGCAGGCCCTCCTGGAGGACGGCGACGAGGTCCTGATCCCCGCCCCCGACTTCCCGCTGTGGACGGCGGTCACCACCCTCGCCGGCGGCAAGGCCGTGCACTACCTGTGCGACGAGTCGGCCGACTGGTACCCGGACCTCGACGACATGGCGTCGAAGATCACCGACCGGACCCGGGCCGTGGTCATCATCAACCCCAACAACCCCACCGGCGCGGTCTATCCGAAGGAGATCGTCGAGGGCATCCTCGATCTCGCCCGCCGACACCACCTGATGGTCTTCGCCGACGAGATCTACGACCAGATCGTCTACGACGAAGCGGTCCACTACCCGGCCGCCTCCCTCGCCCCCGACCTGGTCGTCCTCACCTTCGGCGGCCTCTCCAAGACGTACCGGGTGGCCGGCTTCCGCTCCGGCTGGCTGGTCGTCACCGGCCCGAAGCAGCACGCCAGGAACTATCTGGAGGGCCTCACCATGCTGGCCTCCATGCGGCTCTGCCCCAACGCCCCCGCCCAGTACGCCATCCAGGCCGCGCTCGGCGGCCGCCAGTCCATCCACGAGCTGACCGCCCCGGGCGGCAGGCTCCGCGAACAGCGCGACCGGGCCTGGGAGAAGCTCAACGAGATCCCCGGCGTCTCCTGTGTGAAGCCGAAGGGAGCGCTGTACGCCTTCCCGCGTCTCGACCCCGCCGTGCACAAGATCCACGACGACGAGAAGTTCGTCCTCGACCTGCTCCTGCGGGAGAAGATCCAGGTCGTCCAGGGGACCGGCTTCAACTGGCCGCGCCCGGACCACTTCCGCATCCTGACCCTGCCGTACGCCGACGACCTCGACGCCGCGATCAGCCGCATCGGCCGCTTCCTGAGCGGCTACCGGCAGTGACGTCCCACCCCCTCGGCTGTCATGATCTGAGGGTCTGAAAGATCTTCGGACCCGACGAGGGAACCGGCCGCGAAGGCGGCCCGGACAGGCGGGAGGGGCGGCCGGTCATGGATGTGGCGCTGATAGCGGTGGCGGGGACCCTGTTGGGTGTCGTCGCCACCCACTGGTTCCAGGCGCGGGCCACCGAGCGCACGGCCTCGCTCGCCCGCACCGAGCAGCTCCGCCAGGAGCGGATCGCGACCTACAGCGCCTACGCGAGCGCGGTCGTCGACTACCGGCACAGCCAGAACGACCGCTGGTTCCGGGCCGCCCAGCAGCCCGGCTCCGAGGAGGCGGAGGAATCCCGTCACGCCTCCTACCGGCAGCGGACCGCCGCGCGACAGGCGCTCTTCCGCGTCCAGTTGGTGTGCGACGACCCCCACATCCGCCGACTCGCCGAGGCCGCCTTCAAGGAGACCCACTGCATGCACGAGGCGGTGGGAGAGACGGAGCGGGCCCACCGGTCCGAGCAGGCGAAAGAGGCGCTGGCCCTCTTCATCTCGGCCGCCGCGCCCGGCGTCCGCTGAGCGGGACGGCCGACATGGACCTCGTCGCGCCCGTCGTCGTCGAACCGCTCAGGCGCCGCCGCTGCTCGGAATGCCTGCGGGGGCCGCTGGAACGGATGATCGTCGAGTACAACGCGCCGGTCTGCCTGGACTGCGCCGACCTCGGCCATCTGGTCTTCCTGCGCCGGGGCGACACGGCGCTCACCCGCCGCGCCCGCGAGGGCAGTGCGCTGTGGGCGGTGGTGGTACGGCACAACCGGCGCCGTACGCGGTACGAGCGCCAGGGCCTCCTCGTGGAGGAGGCGGCGCTGGCCGAGGCCGAGCTGGCCTGCCTGGCCGACGCGGAGGCACGGGCCAGACGCCGGGCCAGGGACGCGGCCCGGCGCGCGGCGCTCGACGCGGAGATCACCGAGGTCCTCCGGACGGAGATCCTGCGGCTCTTCCCCTCCTGCCCGGCGGACCGGGCCACGGAGATCGCCGTCCACGCCTCCGCGAAGGGCAGCGGACGGGTGGGCCGCACGGCAGCGGGCCGCTCGCTCGACCGGGGCGCCGTCACGGCCGCGGTGCGCGCCTCCGTACGGCATGTCGACACGCCGTACGACACCCTGCTCATGCGGGGAGTTCCTCGGCACCAGGCCCGGACGAGGGTCGCTCCCGCCATCGAGGCGGTGCTCCGGGCCTGGCGTCGCGGCGGCGAGGACGCCTTCGGCCGGGGACACGGCTGACCGCTCGGGTGTCAGCGCGCCTCGGCCGGACCGCGAGGGTGGGTGTCCTCAGGCCTGGTCCCCGGCGCGGCGGGCGCGACGGTAGAGCAGGGCTCCGCCGAGGAGCAGCGCGGCGCTCGCCCCGGCGGCGTAGCCGGTGGTGTCGGCACCCGTCTCGGCCAGCGCGACCGGGCGCGTCTCACCCTGCGGCGCGGGGGCCGGAGCGGGCTTCTCCGCCTCGGGCTCGGTCTCGGTCTCGGTCTGCGGGACCGGCACGTTCCGGACGGGGGTCTGCGGGCGCGGCGTCGGCTTCTCGATCGGCTGGGCCGGCTTCGAGGGGCCGTTGACCGAGGTGTTGCCGAAGACCGGGTTGAGCAGGCCGACGACGTTGACCGAGTTCCCGCTGACGTTCACGGGGAGGTCGATCGGGAGCTGGAGCCCGTTCCCGGAGAGGACGCCCGGGGAGCCCTCGGCGTGGCCCTCGGCCGTGGATCCGCCGCCGGTGGAGGATCCGCCCTGCGCACCGCCCCCGTGGGAGCCGTGGGAGCCGCCGCCGTGCTCGCCGCCGCGCGGGGTGCCGGGCAGGTCCTTGTGGGACCGGCCGCCGCCGTCCTCCGAGCCGTAGCCCCTGGGCTCGGGCGCGGCGGAGCGGTTGGCGCAGCCGTTGCCGAAGGCCGGGTTGAGCAGGCCGACGACGTTGACCGTGTTCCCGCAGACGTTGACCGGCACGTGCACCGGCAACTGAACCGTGTTGCCGGAGCCGACGCCCGGCGAACCGACCGCGGCGCCCTGTGCGCCGGAGTCGGCGTGCGCGGCGCCCGCCGAGAGCGCGAGCGCCCCACCCGTGACCAACAGTGTGGCCAGACCACTTCGGCGAATCTGCCTCATGGCTTCCTGCCTTCCGGAGGTGTACACGGGCAAGTGCCCGTACCGGAATCAACGCGACAAACGCACGTGCCGGATCCGGCCGTTGACCGGATTCACTCCATCGAGTGGGCTCTGTTCGAGTGTGGGTCAGCGCCCCAGCAGGTCGGTGAGGGCTCCGACCGGGTCCGGATCGGGGGCGCCGCGCGGCCACCAGTCCTCGCGGCCGGCGTCCGACTCGTAGCCGTACCAGAGGCCGTCGCGGCCGAGGCGGAGCTGGAGGGACTCGGTGGACAGCCGGTTGCGCCAGGGTCTGAAGGCGGGGAAGTCGGCGGCGATCAGCGCGGGCCGGGCACGGTCGAAAGGACCCGCCGGCGGATCCCAGGGCTCTTCGAGTACCACGAGGCCCGCGGCTCCGCCCTGGCGCCAGGCCGCGACGGCGCGGGCGAGGTCCGTGGGGGTGCGGTCGAGGGCGTAGGCCAGGTCGCGGTAGAGGGCGCGGGTCGAGGCGGTGAGCCCGGAGCCGGGGTGCGCGGCGGCGAGCCGCACGGCGTCCTGCCAGGGGGTGAGCGCGGCGACGGGGTCGCGCCCGGTGCTGAGGAACACATGGGCGCGGGCGGCGGCTTCGGTGGCGAGGAGATCGAGGGCGAGCGGGTCGGGCGCGTCGGGGTCGGGCGGGAAGACGGGCGGGCGCCCCGGCCGCTCCGGAAGGGGCAGGGGCGGGGGCAGCGGCGGCGCGGGCCGGTCCGTCGCGTCGAGCACGGCACGGGCGGGGACCGTGGGCATCGGGGGCGCGGCCGCGATGGTCTCGGCGGCGGACCGGGCCGCGTTGCGCCGGGTCAGTTCGGCGAGGAGCTCCTGCTCCCCGCGGCCGCGCATCAGGAAGAGGACGAACGGGTCCTCGTCGAGCAGCCGCGCCGCCTGGTAGCAGAGGGCGGCGGCGTGCTTGCAGGGGTAACCGTCGTCCGGGCACGTGCAGTCGGGGACGAGATCGCCCGGCACGGGCAGCAGTCCGGTGATCGTGCCCAGGGCGTGCGGCACGTCCTTGTCGAGGAGGGCGGCGATGTGGTCGGGCCGGGCGGTGGCCTCGTCGAGGAACCGCTCCCAGCCGTCGTCGCCGAGCGTCCGCATCCGGATCTCGGCGCGGTACGGCCGGGCGCGGCTGCCGTGGACGTAGGCGACGACCCGGCCGGGGGTGACGGTGATCGCGTCGACATGGCCGCGTCCCGCGTAGGCCTTGCCGCGGGCGAGGCGGGCCGGGTCGAGGGCGGTGTCCTCCAGGGCCTCGACCCACGCGTTGCCCCACCAGGTGGCGGCGAACCGTCCGTCGGGGGCCTCGCGGGGCGCGACCTGCGGGAAGCTGCGGCGGCGGTCGTCGTGGCGGGGGGCGGCTCCGCGCGCGCCCCTGATGGTGTTCACGCGGGCCTCCTCAGGGACACCAGGTCGGCGAGCTCCCGGTCGGTCAGTTCGGTGAGGGCCGCCTCGCCGGAGCCGAGGACGGCGTCGGCGAGGGCCCGCTTGGCGCGGAGCATCTCGGCGATCCGGTCCTCGACCGTGCCCTCGGCGACGAGCCGGTGGACCTGCACCGGCTGGGTCTGCCCGATGCGGTAGGCCCGGTCGGTGGCCTGCTCCTCGACGGCCGGGTTCCACCAGCGGTCGTAGTGGACGACATGGCCGGCCCGAGTGAGGTTGAGGCCGGTGCCCGCGGCCTTGAGGGAGAGCAGGAAGACGGGGACCTCACCGGCCTGGAAGCGGTCGACCATCCGCTCCCGCTCGGCCACCGGGGTGCCGCCGTGCAGGAGTTGGGCCTGGATGCCGCGCGCGGCCAGATGGTCGGCGAGGAGCCGCGCCATCGACACGTACTGGGTGAAGACGAGCACCGCCCCGTCCTCCGCGAGGATCGTGTCGAGGAGCTCGTCGAGCAGGGCGAGCTTCCCCGAGCGGCCGGCGAGCCGTGCGGTGCCCCTGCCGGACGGTGCCTGTTCCTTCAGGTACTGCGCGGGGTGGTTGCAGATCTGCTTGAGGGAGGTCAGCAGCTTCATGACGAGGCCCCGGCGGGCCATGCCCTCGGCCTCCTCGATCCGCGCCATGGTCTCGCGGACGACCGCCTCGTAGAGCGAGGCCTGTTCCCGGGTGAGGGCGACGGGGTGGTCGGACTCCGTCTTGGGCGGCAGCTCGGGGACGATGCCGGGGTCGGACTTGCGGCGGCGCAGCAGGAAGGGCCGCACGAGCCGGGCGAGCCGCTCGACCGCCTCCTCGTGCTCGATCTCCTCGTGGTTCTCCACCGCGCGGGCGTGCCGGGAGCGGAAGGCCTTGAGCGGGCCGAGGAGACCGGGCGTGGTCCAGTCGAGGAGCGCCCAGAGCTCGGAGAGGTTGTTCTCCACGGGGGTGCCGGTGAGGGCGACCCGGGCGGGGGCGGGGATCTCGCGCAGCGCCCTCGCGGTCGCGGAGAACGGGTTCTTGACGTGCTGGGCCTCGTCGGCGACGACCATCCCCCACTCCCGCTCCGCCAGTTGGGCGGCGCTGGTGCGCAGGGTGCCGTAGGTGGTGAGGACGAACCCTCCCTCGGCTCCGTCGAGGTCGCGGTCGGCGCCGTGGAAGCGGCGCACGGGCACGTCGGGGGCGAACTTCCCCACCTCCCGCTGCCAGTTGCCCAGCAGGGACGCCGGGCAGACGACGAGGGTCGGGGCGCGGCGGGCACGGCGCAGATGCAGGGCGATGAGGGTGACGGTCTTGCCGAGTCCCATGTCGTCGGCGAGGCAGCCGCCGAGACCGAGCGAGGTCATCAGGTCGAGCCAGGCGAGGCCGCGCAGCTGGTAGTCGCGGAGGGTGGCCGTGAGGCCGGGTGGGGCCTGCACCTCCTCCGGGCCGGCGAGCAGCCGGTCGCGGAGCGCGGCGAGCGCCCCGACGGGGACGGCGGGCACGGTCTCGCCGTCCACCTCGGCGGTGCCGGTGAGTGCGACGGCGAGCGCGTCCACCGGTTCGAGCAAACCCAGTTCCCGCTTGCGCGCCTTGCGGACGAGATCGGCGTCGACGACGACCCACTGGTCACGGAGGCGCACGATGGGCCGGTGCGCCTCGGCGAGCTGGTCCATCTCCCGCTCGGTGAGCGGGTCGCCGTCGAGGGCCAGCTGCCAGTTGAACCGGAGGAGTTCCTCGCTGTCGAAGAAGGCCGTGCCGTCGGTCGCGGAGCCGGGCGCGGAGTGGGCGGCCCGGACCACGGCGGAGGCGCTGAGCGAGCGGGCGAGCTCACGCGGCCAGTGGACGGCGACTCCGGCGTCGGCGAGCCGGGCGGCGGCGGGTCCGAGCAGCTCGTACAGCTCGTCCTCGGTCACGGCGAGGA
This sequence comes from Streptomyces sp. CB02261, assembly GCF_001905665.1. Lineage (GTDB taxonomy): Bacteria > Actinomycetota > Actinomycetes > Streptomycetales > Streptomycetaceae > Streptomyces. The sequence continues at coordinate 189,757 of NZ_LIVX01000001.1, forward strand.
CGTCGGGCACGTCCCGCTCCAGGAGCCGGCCGAGGGGGGACCAGACGCGGGCGGCCCGGCGCAGCGCGAGGACGGCGTCGATCCGGGCCCGGGGCCCGAAGTGCTCCCCCTCCCCCGCCCACAGCGCGGTGGCGTCGATGACGAGGGTCGGGTCGGCGAGGCTGTGGATCTGGAGGAGCGCGGCGGCCGCGTGGCGCTCACCGGCGCGCCTCTTCCCGGCGTCCCCGGATGGACCGAGGCCTACAGCGGTGCCTGGGGCCCTCTCGGAGGCCCGGTCGCTGCCGGCGGTCGCGTCCTCGGAGGGATCGCCGCCGACGGACCCGTCGAAGGCCGGCTCGCTGTCGGCGGCCGTGTCGAAGAGGTCGTACGGCGAGAGGTCGAGGCGGAGCGAGACCCGCACGCCCGCGTCCATGCCGGCCGCCGCCTCGGCGGCCCAGGCCCGCGCGCGGGGCAGGTGCTGGGGCGCACGGGAGGCGAACGGCGCCCCGACCGCGTGCGCGGCGGCCGGAGTGCGGGGCAGCACGTCGGCGACCGCGTCGAGGAAGGCCCGCACGAGGGCCTCGGGATCGGGCAGCCGCAGCGGGCCCTGCCCGGGCACGGGCACGGCGTGCGCCTCGTAGGGCAGGGCCGCGGCGACGGCCCGCAGATGGGCGATGTCGTCGGCGTCCAGGGGCCCCGCCCGCCAGGCGTCCAGGTCGTCGGCGGTCAGGCCCGGCAGCATCCGGCCGCGGGCCGCCAGATGCAGGGCGTGCAGGGCGGCGGCGCCCCAGCCGGCGGCGGCGGGGTGCGCGGCCGGGTGGTGGCGGGCCGCGACGAGATGGGGCAGGGCGGCGTCGACGGGAAGGCTCAGGGCAGGCACCGCACGGCCACGGACGCCGCTGCCGTGGCGCCTGGCGACGGTCAGCTCGACGCGCTCCGCCCGGCTGTCCTCCGGGTCCGGCAGCACCCCGCCGTCGGGGGCCCAGAAGGCGACCCTGCCCTCCCGGGGCAGGCCGGCGGGCAGGAAGACGGCGGCGCTGGTGATCCAGGCATGTGTCACGGCTCCGCGCTCCTTCCACCGGGTGACGGATGTCGACTGATGTCCGACCTTACGGGTGGGGTCTGACAACGGCCGCCGGGCCCGCTCCCCCGGGCGGCCCAGCACCGGATGACACCCGGCCCGGGGGGCGGGAAGGTGGCCTGGAACGCCTCCACCACAGAAGAGGATCCGCCATGTCCGTACGCCGGCGTCTCACGACCGCCACCGGGTCCGTGCTGCTCACTCTCGCCCTCGCCGGTTGCTCGGGCCTGGGCCGCACCGCGGTGGGCACGCTCCTGTACGAGACGGAACGTGACGTGGCGGTGCTGGTCACCAGCCCCTCGGTGAAGGGCTGCCACCGCCTCGCCCCCACCGGGGTGACCAAGATCGAGAACAACACCCTGAACGACATCGTGCTGTACCGGACGCGCGACTGTAAGGGCCAGGACTCCATCTACCTGCCCAGCAACAGCGGAGACAAGATCGCGCCGGGCAGCCTGCCGTGGCGCAGCTACACCGTCGTCCACTAGTCGCGCGACCGGGTGGTGTCCCGCCGGGTGCCGCCCCGGGCAGGGCCGGTTCCCTTCCCCCGCCCGAGGGTCCATCCTGGAAGTGCCTGGAGGGGCTTCGACGGGGAGGGTGACCGTCATGCGTACCGGGAACGAACCGGCGACCGCCCGCAGCGCCCTGCGGATGCGGTTCTGGCTGAGCGTGTGGGGCCTGCTCTGGGCCGCCTTCGGTACGACCGCGTTCACGCTGGTGGGCCGCCCCGGCTGGGCCGCGGCCTGCGGCGTCCTCTTCCTGGTGGTCGCGTTCGACCTGGGAGTGGTGGTGCGCCACCTCCGCCAGGGCCCGCACTGGCAGCCCGGCCGGAACATCCCCCCGTACGAACCCGACCACGGCGGCACCGGACGCTGAGCGCGCGGCGGCGACGGCCGGCGGGTGCGGTGGCATGCGGTTGCGGCCGGTGCGGGGGCGGCGGCGCCCCGCCTCACTTCTCCGAGTCGAACCCCGCTGCCTGGAGGTACTCCGGCTTCGGGTCGAGAGCGGCGGCGAGGCGGAAGTGCCGGGTGGCCTGGGCCGTCTGGCCCGATCGCTCGAAGGTGCGGGCCAGCGCGAAGTGCGCGAAGGCGTTGTCCGGCTCCCGCTCCAGGACGAGCTCGAACTCCAGCTGTGCGGGACGCAGCTGCGCGGCGGCGAAGAACGCACGGGCACGCAGCAGGCGGGCCGCCGTGTTCTCGGGATGGGCGGCGATCACCGAGTCCAGCAGTTTCACGGCGCCCCGGGGGTCCCGCGCGGCCAGCAGGTGCTCGGCGGCGCGGAAGTCGATGACGTGCGTTTCCGGGTTTCTGTCGGCCACCATGGCATCCTTCCCCTCGCTGCGGTGGTTGAACACCGGACCCGGCGGAGGCATTCCGTCGGCCGCACGGCACAGTGCCCTACGCGGCGCCCGCGGCTCTGCGCTCCAGCTCGTCCCAGACCTTCCGCACCTGCGGTGCGAGGGCGTCGAGCGGGCCGTCGTTGTCGATCACGAGGTCCGCGACCGCCAGCCGCTGCGCGCGCGTGGCCTGCGCCGCCATCCGGGCCGCGGCCTCGGACTCGGCCATGCCACGGAGCCGTACCAGCCGGTCGCGCTGGGTCTCCGGGGACGCGTCCACCACCACGACCAGGTCGTACAGCGGCGCGAGCCCGTTCTCGGTGAGCAGGGGTACGTCGTGGACGACCACGTCTCCCGCCCCGGCGTGGCTCTCCAGCTCCGCCGACCGGGCCCCGACCAGGGGGTGGACGATGGCGTTGAGGGTGGCCAGGCGGTCGGCGTCGGCGAACACGATGGATCCGAGCTTCGGCCGGTCGAGCGTCCCCTCCGCGGTGAGGACGTCGTCCCCGAAGGCCTCGACGACGGCCGCGAGCCCCGGCGTACCGGGCTCGACGACCTCGCGGGCGATGCGGTCCGCGTCGATCAGCACGGCTCCGTACGAGACGAGCAGCCGTGACACTTCGCTCTTGCCGGCGCCGATCCCGCCGGTCAGGCCCACCTTCAGCATGAGCGGCAGCTTAGGGCCTGCCCGGCGAGGGCTAGGAGTCACCCTCCCGCTCGGCGAGGAAGCGCTCGAACTCGCGGCCCAGCTCGTCCGCCGACGGCAGGTCGACCGCCTCGGCGACCAGGCTGCCACGGGTCTCGGCTCCGGCCACCGCGTCGTACTGGTGCTCAAGGCCCTGCACGAGCGCGACCAGCTCCTCGTCGCCCTCGCCGATCTGGCGGTCGATCTCGGTCTGGGTGCGGCGGGCCTCCGTCCGCAGGGAGTGGGCGACGGCCGGCAGGACGAGTCCGGTGGCGGCCGTGATGGCTTCCAGCGCGGTCAGGGCCGCGTCCGGGTACGGGGAGCGGGCGACGTAGTGCGGCACGTGCGCGGCGACACCGAGGGTGTCGTGCCCGGACTCGGTGAGCCGGTACTCGACGAGCGCCTCGGCGCTGCCGGGGACCTGGGCCTCGTCGAACGGGCTGCGGTGGCCGGGCATGAGGTCGGTGCGGCTGCCGTGCGGGGTGAGTCCGACGGGGCGGGTGTGCGGGACGCCCATGGGGATGCCGTGGAAGTTGACGGAGAGGCGGACGCCGAGGCGCTCGATGATCTGCCGGACGGCTGCGGCGAACCGCTCCCACTCCACGTCCGGCTCGGGGCCGGAGAGGACGAGGAAGGGCGCACCGGTGGCGTCCTGGACGAGACGGACCTCGATGGACGGGGTCTCGTAGGCGGTCCAGCGGTCGCGCCGGAACGTCAGCAGCGGTCGACGGGCCCGGTAGTCCACGAGCCGGTCGTGGTCGAAGCGGGCCACCAGCTGATGGGGCAGGGTGTCCAGCAGGCGCTCGATGATCTGCTCACCGGTCTCGCCCGCGTCGATGTATCCGTCGAAGTGGTACAGCATGACCAGCCCGGCCGACTCCTGCGCCAGGGCCAGGTCGACGACGGCCAGGCCCTTCGGGTCCCATTCGTACAAATCCTGGGGCTCAAGCACGATTACCGCTCCTCCTCGTGTTCTCTCTGGGAACGTCTCGCGCGGCACCGCCATTCCCGTGTCACGTGATCTTCCGGTGGGGAAACGGGGCGGCCGGGGAGAACCGTCGGGGAACGACAGAGGCCCGCTCCCCCGAAGGGGAACGGGCCTCGGTTCGCTAGCGGCTAGCGCTCAGCGGAGAGCCTGTTCAGCTCTGGCCGCCGGCCAGCTTCTCGCGCAGGGCGGCGAGCGCCTCGTCCGACGCCAGGGCGCCGGAGTTGTCGTCCGACTCCGAGGAGTACGAACCACCCGAGATGCCCGCACCGGCGTTGCCACCGGCGGCCGGGGCGGCAGCACCCTCGGCAGCGGCGGCCTCGTCGGCCTCGCGGGACTTGATGACCTGAGCCTGGTGCTGCTCGAAGCGGGACTGCGCCTCGGCGTACTGGGTCTCCCAGGCCTCGCGCTGGGTCTCGAAGCCCTCGAGCCAGTCGTTGGTCTCGGGGTCGAAGCCCTCGGGGTAGATGTAGTTGCCCTGGTCGTCGTAGGACGCGGCCATGCCGTACAGGGTCGGGTCGAACTCGACCGAGGCCGGGTCGGCACCGAAGGACTCGTTGGCCTGCTTCAGCGAGAGGCTGATGCGACGACGCTCGAGGTCGATGTCGATGACCTTGACGAAGATCTCGTCGTTGACCTGGACGACCTGCTCCGGGATCTCCACGTGGCGCTCGGCCAGCTCGGAGATGTGGACCAGACCCTCGATGCCCTCGTCCACGCGGACGAACGCACCGAACGGAACCAGCTTGGTGACCTTACCCGGGACGACCTGACCGATCTGGTGGGTCCGGGCGAACTGCTGCCACGGGTCCTCCTGGGTCGCCTTCAGCGACAGGGAGACGCGCTCGCGGTCCATGTCCACGTCGAGGACCTCGACGGTGACCTCCTGGCCGACCTCGACAACCTCGGAGGGGTGGTCGATGTGCTTCCAGGACAGCTCGGAGACGTGCACGAGGCCGTCGACGCCACCCAGGTCCACGAAGGCACCGAAGTTGACGATCGAGGACACGACGCCGGAGCGGACCTGACCCTTCTGGAGGGTCGTGAGGAAGGTCTGGCGAACCTCGGACTGGGTCTGCTCGAGCCAGGCGCGGCGGGACAGGACCACGTTGTTGCGGTTCTTGTCCAGCTCGATGATCTTCGCCTCGAGCTCCTTGCCCACGTAGGGCTGGAGGTCGCGGACGCGACGCATCTCGACGAGGGAGGCCGGCAGGAAGCCACGGAGGCCGATGTCGAGGATGAGACCACCCTTGACGACCTCGATGACGGTACCGGTGACGATGCCGTCCTCTTCCTTGATCTTCTCGATGGTGCCCCAGGCGCGCTCGTACTGGGCACGCTTCTTCGAGAGGATCAGGCGGCCTTCCTTGTCCTCCTTCTGGAGAACAAGGGCTTCGATCTCGTCGCCGACCTTGACGACCTCGTTCGGGTCGACGTCGTGCTTGATCGAGAGCTCGCGGCTCGGGATGACACCTTCGGTCTTGTAACCGATGTCGAGCAGGACCTCGTCCCGGTCGACCTTCACGATGACGCCGTCGACGATGTCGCCGTCGTTGAAGTACTTGATCGTCTCGTCGATCGCGGCGAGGAAGGCTTCCTCGTTACCGATGTCGTTGACCGCAACCTGCGGGGTGGTGCTGGTGGCGGTGGTCTCGGTGCTGCTCGTCATGTGGGAAAGGGCTCCGGTTACGGACAGAAAGTCGTAGGTACTGCTACGCCGAGAGCCCGTATCGCACCAAGAAGCCGGACAGCCAATGAGGCACCTTCCGCGAACGGCAGGAGCCTCGAAAACCGAGGGGACATACAACAGGTACGAGCGCGGCCTGCTCCGTCTGAGGCGCGCAGGCCCGCAGCGCAACCTTTAGCATACGGGGGCGGCCGGACAGGGTCAATGCGCGAAGCGCGCACCCGGGGCAGATCCGCTCAACTCCGGCACCACTCACGTCTTTACGCGCCGCGACGGCGGGGTCCCCCGCGGGGCGGCACTGAGCGCAAACTACATCGGCGGGCGAGATGAACCAAGAGTACGAACACGAAGTCCCCCAGGACTCGGGCGAGGACGGGGCGGAGGCGACCCGGCGTGACGCCGGGGACGCGGAGAGCAGCCGGGCCAGCCGCGGCTGGTGGGACAGGAACGCCGACGAGTACCAGAGCGACCACGGCTCCTTCCTCGGCGACGACCGGTTCGTGTGGGGTCCCGAGGGGCTCGACGAGGCCGAGGCCGGGCTCCTCGGACCCGCCTCCTCGCTCAAGGGCCTCGACGTCCTGGAGATCGGCGCGGGCGCGGCCCAGTGCTCGCGGTGGCTGGCGGCGCAGGGGGCGCGGCCGGTGGCCCTGGACCTCTCGCACCGGCAGCTCCAGCACGCGCTGCGGATCGGCGGGGAGGTGCCGCTGGTGGAGGCCGACGCCGGGGCGCTGCCCTTCCGGGACGGCTCCTTCGACCTGGCGTGCTCGGCGTACGGCGCGGTGCCGTTCGTCGCCGACCCGGTGCGGGTGTTCCGGGAGGTGCGGCGGGTGCTGCGGCCGGGCGGCCGGTGGGTCTTCTCGGTGACGCATCCGATCCGCTGGGCGTTCCCGGACGAGCCGGGCCCCGAGGGCCTGTCGGTCGCGGCCTCCTATTTCGACCGCACCCCTTATGTGGAGCAGGACGAACAGGGGCGGGCCGTGTACGTGGAGCACCACCGGACCCTCGGTGACCGGGTGCGGGACGTGGTGGCCGGCGGTTTCCGCCTGGTGGACCTGGTCGAGCCGGAGTGGCCGGCGTGGAACAGTCAGGAGTGGGGCGGCTGGTCCCCGCTGCGGGGGAACCTGATCCCGGGGACGGCCGTCTTCGTCTGTGAGCGCGCGGAGTAGCGCAGCGGTGCGCTTGTCTTACTTATAGGTGGGCCCTGTGGACAACAGGGCCCACCTTTTCGCGGGGCGTACGAGACTGAGTGCGTGATCCGAACCGACGCACTCGACCGTCTTCCCGTCCGCCATGCCGTCCCCGAGCTGATGGCCGCACTCGACCTGCGCGGCACGGCCGTGCTGTCCGCGCCTCCCGGCACCGGCAAGACCACGCTGGTGCCGCTCGCGCTCGCGGGCCTCATAGGGGACCGACCGCGGCGGCGGGTGCTGGTGGCCGAGCCCCGGCGGATGGCGGCGCGGGCGGCGGCCCGGCGGATGGCGTGGCTGCTCGGCGAGGAGGTCGGCGGCGCGGTCGGCTTCTCCGTGCGCGGCGAGCGGCGGGCCGGTCCCTCGACCCGGGTCGAGGTGGTGACCACGGGCATCCTGCTCCAGCGGCTGCAGCGCGACCCGGAGCTGGCGGGTGTGGACGTGGTCCTGCTCGACGAGTGCCACGAGCGCCACCTGGACGCCGACACGGCGATGGCCTTCCTGGTGGACGTGCGGGCCACCCTGCGTCCGGAGCTGTGGCTGATCGCCGCGTCGGCGACGAGCGACGCGGCGGCGTGGGCGGATCTCCTCACGGTCCTGGACGGGAGCGGGCCCGCGCCCGTGGTGTGGAGCAAGGGTGAGGGCCACGGCTGCCGGGTCCACTTCGCGGCGCCGCCCCCCGGCGTCCGGCCGGCCCACGGCACCTGGGTGGACCCCGCGCTGCTGCGGCACGTCGCCGCGACGGTCCGGCTCGCGATGGAGCGGCACGAGGGGGACGTCCTCTGCTTCCTGCCGGGTACGGGGGAGATCGCGCGGACGGCCGGCCTGCTGGCCGGTGTCGACGCCGAGGTGCTCCAGCTGCACGGGCGGGCCCCGGCGGCGGTGCAGGACGCGGTGCTGCGCGGTCCGGAGCCCGGTGGACGGCGCCGAGTGGTCCTCGCGACCTCGGTGGCGGAGTCCAGCCTGACGGTGCCGGGGGTGCGGATCGTCGTGGACTCCGGGCTCGCCCGCGAGCCGCGCACGGACCATGCCCGGGGGCTTGGCTCGCTGGCGACGGTGACGGTCTCCGAGGCGACGGCGACCCAGCGCCTCGGCCGGGCGGGCCGCGAGGACTTCGGGTTCGTGTACCGCTGCTGGGCGGAGGCGAGCGACGGAGGCAGGCCGCGCTTCCCGTCCCCGGAGATCAAGGTCGCCGATCTGGCGGACTTCGCCCTGCGGGCCGCCTGCTGGGGCGATCCGACGGCGGAGGGGCTCGCGCTGCTCGACGCGCCTCCCGCCGGCGCGATGGCCGCGGCGCGATCGGTCCTCGCGTCGATCGGAGCCGTGGACGCGGCCGGCCGGGCCACGGAGCGGGGGGTGCGCATGTCCCGGCTCGGGCTCCATCCCCGGCTCGGCCGCGCCCTCCTGGACGGTGCGCCGGAGGTCGGGGGGCGGCGGGCGGCGGAGGTGGTGGCGCTGCTCAGCGAGGAGCCGCCGCGCGACTACGGGGACGATCTGGCGGCGGCCTGGCGTTCGGCCCGCCGGGGCTCCGACGGGTACGGCGCCCGCTGGAAGGCGGAGGCACGCCGCTTGGAACGGTCGGTCGCCGACGCGCTGGGCCCGGGCGGGGCGCCCGTGGGCACAGGGGGTGGGTCGGTGGTCGGTGAGGACGCCGTGGCCGGGCTCGTGACGGCGCTGGCCTTTCCCGAGCGGGTGGCCAGGGCCCGGGAGCAGGGGGGCTATCTGATGGTGTCGGGGAGCGGGGCCAGGCTCGCCGAGGGCTCCGCGCTGCGCGCCACGCCGTGGCTCGCCGTGGCGGTGGCGGACCGTACGGCGCGGGACGCCACGGCTCGCGTGCGGCTCGCGGCCGTGGTGGACGAGGAGATGGCGCGGCGGGCGGCCGGGCATCTGCGGTCCACCGGTGACGAGGTCCGCTGGGAGGACGGGGACGTGGTGGCGCGCTCGGTGGACCGGCTGGGCGCGGTCGAGCTGACGGTCCGGCCGCTCGGGGCCGGGGCGGGGCCCGAGCTGGTGCGGGCGGCGCTGCTCGACGGTCTGCGGCGGGAGGGACTGGGTCTGCTGCGGTGGAGCCGGGAGGCCGGGGAGCTGCGCGAGCGGCTCGCGTTCCTGCACCGGGAGCTGGGGGATCCCTGGCCGGACGTGGCGGACGGGGCGCTGGTCGACCGGGCGGGTGAGTGGTTGGAGCCGGAGCTGTCCCGGGCCTCGCGCCGAGCGGATCTGGGGCGGATCGACGCCGGTGACGCGCTGCGGCGGCTGCTGCCGTGGGCGTCGGGTGAGGCGGGGCGACTGGGAGAGCTGGCGCCCGAGCGGATCGAGGTGCCGAGCGGATCGCGGATCCGGGTGGAGTACGGGGGTGAGCGGCCGGTTCTCGCGGTGAAGCTCCAGGAGATGTTCGGGCTCGCCGAGACGCCTCGGGTGGCGGGGGTCCCGGTGCTCGTCCATCTCCTCTCCCCCGCGGGACGGCCGGCCGCGGTGACCGCCGACCTGGCGTCGTTCTGGCGGGACGGTTACCGGGCGGTGCGGGCGGAGCTGCGGGGGCGGTATCCGAAGCACCCGTGGCCGGAGGATCCCTCGGCGGCGGAGGCGACCCGGTACACGAGCGCGCGGCTCAGACGGGAGGGGTGACCGGGGTGGTGTCGGCTTCCGGTGCCGGGCGGCGGGAGCGGGCCTCCAGCCAGAGGGCGAGTCCGAGGAGGAGCAGGGCGAGCAGGGTGAGGCTCCGGGGGAGGTAGGAGACGAGCAGGAGGACCATGAGGCGGTTGGAGGACACCATCTCGCCGACGCTCTCGATGTAGTCCTCGCGCATCTTCACGTGCCCCTCGAAGACGGTGAGGGTGTCCTGGCCCATCAGCGCCCCGGCGTTGCGGAGTTCCTCCTTGTGGATCTCCTCGCCGTTGAGGGGGGCTCCGGTGACCGGTTCGATCCAGAACATGCGCTTGGTCGTGTACCAGCGGGTGAGGCCGGAGTCGGCGAGGAGCTTCGGGGTGATGCCTTTGACCGGCATGGTCTTGGGCATGGGGACCTGGGTCCAGGGGATGGTCTGCTCGAAGTAGTAGACCTCCGTGCCGCGGAAGGTGCGGGTGCCCTTGTAGTGGATGGGGGCCGAGGTGCGGGTCTGGGCGTCGAAGTACCGGTAGTCCCTCTTCTCGGTGAGGAAGGGCCACTTGAACTCGATGCCGTCGCGCCGGACGGGGTCGCCGTCGACCATCTCGCCGGTGGCGTGGACGGGGTCCTGGGTGTGGGCGTCGAAGATGTACCGCTCGGGGATCTGGGAGACCATCGCGCCGTCCGGGCCGGTGATGTGGGCGAGGGCGTCCCAGACGACGACGTCGCGTCCGGCGTCGCGCTCGATGCGCCGTGACTCCTCCACGTTGCCCTTGAGGGTCTGGATGATCGTGATCCTGTCGACCTTCTCGGCCTTGAGGGTGGAGTAGTTGAGCAGGGTCGCGGGCCTCGCCTCCAGGACGGTCTCCTGGTACTGGTTCGGCGGGATCTTCGCCAGCCGGGGGAAGGCGTACCAGCGCAGGGTGGGGGCCATCGCGGCGCAGAAGACGGCGAGGGCGAGGAGGACGAGGCTGGCTCGGCGGCGCACGGTCGGCCCCCTACTTCTTGGGGCCGGGGTCGGCGGTGAGCAGCGGCTTGGGCGAGGTGGGGCCGTCGGGCGGGAGATCGACCACGGAGACGAGGAGGACGAAGAGGAGGACTGGGGCGAGTCCGATGGCGGCGGCGACGAGGGCGCGCATGGTCGGCCTCCCGGAGGTGCGATCTGATGGCTCGTCAGGGCGGGGGCACCGTAGCAACGCGACCGCGAGATGAGAACACGTCGTACCACCGCGGCACCGTGGGGGCGGGAACGCGAAGCGCCGTCCCCTCCGTCCGGTGGGGACGGAGGGGACGGCGCGGAGATACGCGGCGCGAGGGCGCGGTGGGATCAGGCCGAAGGGGAGGCCGACGGGGAGGCCGAGGCGGTGGCCTCGGGCGAGCCGGTGCCGGTGGGCGTCGGATCGGGGGTCGGCTCCGGCGTCGGGGTCGGGTCGGGAGCGGTGACGGTGAGCTTGACCTCCGTGCTGCCGCCGCCGGGCGCGCTGAGGCGGATCACGTACTCGCCGGCCTTGTCGCCCGCGAAGAGCTCGGGGAGCGTGACGAGGCCGTTCGCGTCGGTCTTGAGGACCAGCGTGCGGACGGCGGCCCCCGCGGCGTCCTTGAAGTACGGGCCGTCGGCGCTCTCCTCGGCGCCCGTCGCGGAGGCGACGATCTTGGCGGTGACGAGCACACCGGGGGCGAGCACGTCCTCCTCGGTGGCCTTCACCCGCACCTGCTGGGTGAAGGCGGTGCCGGTGGTGGCCGACAGGGGGTCACCGGCGACGCGGGCGAGGGTGTCCGCCTCGCGGGCGGTGACGGTGGCGCCGAACTCCGCGGCGGCCGCGGGGTTGCCGACGACGGTGGCCCTGACCTTGAACGACCCGGTCTTCTCGCCCGCCCGCAGGGTGGGGGCCTTGGCGAGGCCAGCGGAGCCGACGGTCACGGTGGCGGACGTCGCGCCGCCGGCGAAGCGGGCGTCCGTCGTGCCGGTGATCTCGAAGCGGATGGTGACCCCGGTGACCGGGGCGCCCGAGGCGTCCAGCGCCGCGACCGTCGGAGCCTTGGCGAAGGCGCTCTCGGTGGTGGCGGTCAGCGGCCCGGGAGCGACGGGCGCGAGCCGCGCGACCTTGACGGCGGGCGGCACGGTGGGCGGCTTCGGCGGGGTGACCGGCGGCTTGGTGGGGGTGGTCGGGGCCGGCTTCGTCGGCGTCGGGGTGACCTCCGGCCGCTTGCCCGGCTCCGTCGGCTCCGGGGAGACCGGCGTGGAGGGCTTCGTCACGGGGGAGGTCGGGAGGGGCAGGAGCGGCGAGGTCGGACGGTTGCCCTGGTGACGGCCGTCGCTCCGGTCGACCGGCAGCACGCCCGTGCCGTCCGGGACCTGGTGGGTGCCGCGCTGGTAGAACTCGAACCAGGAGAGGACCGTGTTCAGGTACTCCCGGGAGCGGTTGTAGCTGAGGATCGCCCGGTCGAGGTCGGCCTTCAGCGCGAGGTTCCGGCCGCCCGCGCAGAGGTAGAGACCGGCGGCCTGCGCGGCGTCGTAGATGTTGTTCGGGTCCTTCTTCCCGTCGCTGTTCGCGTCCTGGCCCCAGGTGGCCCAGGTGGACGGGATGAACTGCATCGGGCCGACGGCGCGGTCGTGGATCTTGTCGCCGTCGTAGGCGCCGCCGTCGGTGTCGGAGATGTTCGCGAATCCGACGCCGTTCAGGGCGGGGCCGAGGATGGGGGTGAGGGTCGTGCCGTTGGCGTCGACCCTGCCACCGCTCGCCTGTCCGGACTCGACCTTGCCGATCCCGGCGAGCAGCTGCCAGGGCAGGTTGCAGCCGGGGTCGGTCGAGCGTATGGACTGCTCGGCGCGCTGGTAGGCGGAGAACACGGACGCGGGTATGCCGGCCTCGGCGGGCCCGGCGATCACCGGCAGCAGGGAGGTGGGCGCCCCGGGCTTGTTCGGCGTGTTCAGCGTCGGGAGCTCCGTGTAGTACGGCGAGCCACCCGTGGCGGAGCCGTCGCCGGACGGCGATGCCGTGTCCTCCGCGCCGATGGCGCGGTCACCGCCGGCGTTGTCCGTGGGCGGCGGAGTCATCTCCGGCGCCTGCGAGGCGGCGAGCGCGGCGACCGCGGCCGCCACCACCGCACCGCTGGTGGCTCCCTTGCGCAGCCTGCGGCCCAAGTGCGCTGACATGTCGGTGGTCCCTTCCCCCTCGACTGCGGCCCCACGCTCCCCGCGTCAGACCTCAGGCGACCCTATGCCACCTGCGGCCCACCCGGCACCGGGGCCTGACCGGGTTTCACGCTTTCGTCACCACTCGGCCGCCTGCCGGCCCGGTGCGGACGGGAACCGGGCGGAGCTCCGGGGCCCTCTTGCACAGCGGCCGAGGTCACACCCCGGCCGTCACCACCGGACCCTGGGGGAACTCCCGTTGCCGTTCACGCTGAGCCATGCCGTTGCCGTGCTGCCCGGATTGCACCGGAACGGGACCGCCCGCGGCCCCCTGGTCGCGTCCGCTCTCGTCGCGGGCTCCTTCGCGCCCGACATGACCTACTTCGCCGCGACGGCGTTCCCCGGGGCGATGACCCTCGGGGACATCACCCACTCCCCCGTCGGGATCGTCACCGCCGACGTCCTGATCGCCGCCGCGCTGGTGGGCCTGTGGCTGATTGTGCGTGAGCCGCTCGTGGTCCTGCTGCCCGCGCGGTGGCGCGGACGGGTGTACGGGCTGGTGCGGGGCCGTCCCTGGCGCGAGCGGCATCCGGCCGTGCTCGCCGGGTGGTTCGGGCTCTCCGCGGTCGTCGGTGCGACGACCCATGTGGTGTGGGACTCCTTCACCCACCTCGACCGCTGGGGCACCCGGATGATCCCGGTCCTCGGTGACGTCGTGGGCGGCTTCCCCGTCTACCTCTACGCGCAGTACGGGGGTTCGGCGCTGGCGCTCGGCCTGCTCGGGTGGTTCGTCGCGCGGGCGCTGCGCTCCGCAGGGCCGGGCCTGGAACTCCCGTCCCGGGTGCCGGTCCCGGGACGGCGTGGACGCCTGCTCGCGGCCGGGGTGATCGGCGGCTGTGTCCTCGCCGGGGTCGCCCACCGGGTGCTGCGCTGGGCCGCGTACTGGGGCTGGGGGAGGATCGAGACGCCCCTGGACGTCATTCCGACCGCCTGCTTCGGGGCCGGTGCGGGGCTCGCCGTGGGCCTCGTGCTGTACGGGACGGGCGCGCGGCTGCGCGGAGCATCGCGTACGGCGGCGGGAGCGGGGCTGCGCGCGGCGTCGCCCGCTCCGGCGGCGGAGACCCCGGCCACCGGAGACCTGGAGGCGGCATCGGAGACCCCGGCCAGTGGCGGCCCGGAGGCGGCATCGGAGACCCCGGCCAGTGGCGGCCCGGAGGCGGACGGGGAGGCCTCGGCCGACCCGGTCCCGACGTCGGGCGCGGAGGGCCGGGGGCCCCGGCCGGAGCGCTCCCGGCAGGGATCCCGCTGACGTCTCCGGGCATCCGCCCGCCCCGGTCCCTGCGGACCGATGCCGCAGGGGCCGGGGCGGGGCCGGGTCAGTGGGCGGCGGAGTCCCAGTCCCGGCCGACTCCGACCGAGACGTCGAGCGGGGCGCGCAGATGGACCGCGCCGGCCATCTGCTCCCGGACGAGGGCCTCGACCCGCTCGCGCTCCCCGGGGGCGAGCTCAAGGACGATTTCGTCGTGGACCTGGAGGAGCATCCGGGAGGCGAGGCCCGCCTCGGTCAGCGCCCGGTCGACGTTGAGCATGGCGACCTTCACGATGTCGGCGGCCGTGCCCTGGATCGGCGCGTTGAGCGCCATCCGCTCGGCGGACTCGCGGCGCTGACGGTTGTCGCTGTTGAGGTCGGGCAGGTAGCGCCGGCGGCCCAGCATCGTCTCGGTGTACCCGGTGGCCCGGGCCTCGTCGACGACGCGGCGCAGATAGTCCCGCACCCCGCCGAAGCGCTCGAAGTAGGTGTCCATCAGGCCGCGGGCCTCGCCCGGGTCGATGTTCAGCTGCTGGGAGAGACCGAAGGCGGAGAGACCGTAGGCCAGGCCGTACGACATGGCCTTGATCTTGCGGCGCATCTCGGCGTCGACGGCGGACCGCTCGACGCCGAAGACCTGGGAGGCGACGGTGGTGTGCAGGTCCTCGCCGGAGGTGAAGGCCTCGATGAGGCCCTCGTCCTCGGAGAGGTGCGCCATGACACGCAGCTCGATCTGGCTGTAGTCGGCGGTCATGAGGGCCTCGAAGCCCTCGCCGACGACGAAGCCGTGCCGGATCGCTCGGCCCTCGTCCGTCCGCACCGGCACGTTCTGCAGGTTGGGGTCGGTGGAGGAGAGGCGTCCGGTGGCGGCGACGGTCTGACTGAAGGTGGTGTGGATCCGGCCGTCGGCGGCGATGGTCTTGATCAGACCCTCGACGGTGGAGCGGAGCCGGGCCTGCTCACGGTGGCGGAGCATGATCACGGGCAGCTCGTGCTCGGTCTGCGCGGCAAGCCAGGCGAGCGCGTCGGCGTCCGTCGTGTAGCCGGTCTTGGTCTTCTTGGTCTTCGGCAGGTTCAGCTCACCGAAGAAGACCTCCTGGAGCTGCTTGGGCGAGCCGAGGTTGAACTCGTGGCCCACGGAGGCGTGCGCCTCCTTCACCGCCTGCTGCACGGCGCCGGCGAACTGCTGCTCCATCGCCTCCAGGTGGTCCCGGTCGGCGGCGATGCCGTGCCGCTCCAGGCGGGCGAGGAGGGCGGAGGTGGGCAGCTCGACGTCGTGGAGGAGCTCGCGGGCGCCGACCTCGCCGAGCCGCTCGTCGAAGGCGTCGGCGAGGTCGAGGACGGCCCGCGCCTGGGCCATGAGGGCCTCGGCCTCGGCGGTGTCGTCGGCGCCGAAGGCGAGCTGCCCGTCGGCGGCCGCCGCCGGGGCGAGCTCACGGTGGAGGTACTCCACGGAGAGCGCGTCGAGGGCGAAGGAGCGCCGGCCGGGCTTGACGAGGTAGGCGGCGAGGGCGGTGTCCATGGTGACGCCCGCGATGGTCCAGCCGTGCTCCGGGAAGACCCGCAGGGCGCCCTTCGCGTTGTGCATGACCTTCGGGCGGGCGGGGTCGGCGATCCACGCGGACCAGGCCCGCTCGTCGGCCTCGTCGAGGGCGCTGGGGTCGAACCAGGCGGCGGCGCCTCCGGCGGCCGCGAGGGCGATCTCGCTCACGTTCCCCGTGCCGAGGGCCCAGCTGTCGACGGTGGCGATGCCGAGGGGCCCGGTGCCGTGCTCGGCCAGCCAGGGGGCGAGCTCGCCGGAGCCGATGACGGTGCCGTCCAGCTCGACGCCGGCGGCGGGGGCCGGAGCGGCCTCCTCCGCGGCACCCGGGTCGACGGCGAGGAGCCGCTCGCGCAGCGAGGGGTTGCGGATCTCCAGGGTGTCGAGGACGAGCGCGACGGCCCCGCGGTCGTAGGGCTCGCGGGCGAGGTCCGTGACGGTCCTCGGCAGCTCGACGTCCCGGACCATCTCGGTGAGACGGCGGTTGAGCCTGACCGACTCCAGGTGGTCCCGGAAGTTCTGCCCGGCCTTGCCCTTGACCTCCTCGGCGCGCTCGACGAGTTCGGCGAAGGAGCCGAACTGGTTGATCCACTTCGCGGCGGTCTTCTCGCCGACGCCGGGGATCCCGGGGAGGTTGTCGGACGGGTCGCCGCGCAGGGCGGCGAAGTCGGGGTACTGCGAGGGCGTCAGGCCGTACTTCTCCTGGACTTTCTCCGGGGTGAAGTGGGTGACCTCGGAGACGCCCTTGGTGGGGTAGATCACGGTGGTGCGGTCGGAGACCAGCTGGAAGGCGTCCCGGTCACCGGTGAAGATCCGGACGTCGAAGCCCTCGGCCTCGGCCTGCGTGGTGAGCGTCGCGATGACGTCGTCGGCCTCGAAGCCGTCGACGGCGAAGCGCGGCACGTTCATCGCGTCGAGGAGCTCGCCGATCAGCTCGACCTGCCCCTTGAACTCGTCCGGGGTCTTCGAGCGGGTCGCCTTGTACTCCGGGAACTCCTCGGACCGCCAGGTCTTGCGGGACACGTCGAAGGCGACCGCGAAGTGCGTGGGCGCCTCGTCGCGGAGCGTGTTCGCCAGCATCGAGGCGAACCCGTAGATCGCGTTCGTCGGCTGACCGGTCGCGGTGGTGAAGTTCTCCGCGGGCAGCGCGAAGAACGCCCGGTACGCGAGCGAGTGCCCGTCCATGAGGAGCAGGCGGGGGCGGGTGTCTGCGGGGTTCTTCGATGCTGTCTCGGCCACATGACGATCCTGCCACGGACCACCGACAATCCCGTCCACACGGCGGAGGTGCCCGGCTGTCGGTGCCGCGTGACAGGATCGGAGACGTACGCCACAGGATTACCGCTCAAGGGAGAGCGCGATGGTCAGCAAGCCGCCGGTCGGTGACCCGGTCCAGGACGCACCGCAGGTCACGCCGCCGCAGCACTCCGCGGCCGGCCTGCCCGCCATCGGGCACACCCTGCGGATGGCGCAGGAGCAGATGGGGACGGTGCGCACCGCGCGGACCCTGCTCAAGGTCAACCAGAAGGACGGCTTCGACTGTCCCGGCTGCGCCTGGCCCGAGGCGGACAAGCGACACGTGGCGGAGTTCTGCGAGAACGGGGCGAAGGCGGTCGCCGAGGAGGCGACGCTGCGCCGGGTGACCCCGGAGTTCTTCGCCGCGCACCCGGTGGCGGACCTGGCGACCCGCAGCGGGTACTGGCTGGGACAGCAGGGCCGGATCACGCAGCCGATGCTCCTGCCGGAGGGCGGCGAGCGGTACGAGCCGGTGACCTGGGAGCGGGCCTTCGCGATCATCGCCGAGGAGCTCCGAGCGCTCGGCTCACCGGACGAGGCGCTCTTCTACACCTCGGGCCGGACGAGCAACGAGGCGGCGTTCCTGCTCCAGCTCTTCGCCCGCGAGTTCGGCACGAACAACCTGCCGGACTGCTCCAACATGTGCCACGAGTCCTCCGGCTCGGCCCTCACGGAGACCATCGGCGTCGGCAAGGGCAGCGTCTCCCTGGAGGACCTGCACCAGGCGGACCTGATCATCGTGGCCGGGCAGAACCCGGGCACGAACCATCCGCGGATGCTCTCGGCCCTGGAGCGGGCGAAGGGGGCGGGCGCCCGGATCATCTCGGTGAACCCGCTGCCGGAGGCGGGGCTCGAGCGGTTCAAGAACCCGCAGACGCCGCAGGGCATGGTCAAGGGCACCGCCCTGACCGACCTCTTCCTGCAGATCCGGATCGGCGGCGACCAGGCCCTGTTCCGGCTCCTCAACCGGCTGGTCCTGGAGACGCCCGGGGCGGTCGACGAGGAGTTCGTACGGCAGCACACCCATGGGTACGAGGAGTTCGTCGCGGCGGCCGGGGCGGCCGACTGGGACGAGACGCTCGCCGCGACCGGCCTCGACCGGGCCGAGATCGAGCGGGCCCTGGAGATGGTGCTCGCATCGGAGCGGACCGTCGTCTGCTGGGCCATGGGCCTGACCCAGCACAAGCACTCCGTGCCGACCATCCGCGAGGTCGTCAACTTCCTGCTGCTCCGGGGGAACATCGGCCGACCGGGTGCCGGGGTGTGCCCGGTGCGCGGGCATTCGAACGTGCAGGGCGACCGCACGATGGGCATCTTCGAGCGGCCCTCGCCCGCGTTCCTCGACGCCCTGGACAAGGAGTTCGGGATCGTTTCGCCGCGCCACCACGGCTTCGACGTGGTCCGTGCGATCCAGGCGCTGCGCGACGGCGAGGCGAAGGTGTTCTTCGCGATGGGCGGCAACTTCGTCGGCGCGACCCCCGACACCGAGGTGACGGAAGCGGCGATGCGCACCGCGCGCCTGACCGTCCACGTCTCGACGAAGCTGAACCGCTCGCACGCCGTCACGGGCACGCGCGCGCTGATCCTGCCCACGCTCGGCCGTACCGACAAGGACGTGCAGAAGAGCGGCAAGCAGTTCGTGACCGTCGAGGACTCGATGAGCCTGGTGCACGCCTCGCGCGGCAACCTGCCGCCGGCGAGCCCGCACCTGCTGTCCGAGCCGGCGATCGTGGCGCGTCTGGCGCGTGCCGTCCTGGGCGCCGGATCGGCCACGCCCTGGGAGGAGTTCGAGGCGGACTACGCCACGATCCGGGACCGCATCGCGCGCGTGGTCCCCGGCTTCGAGGACTTCAACGCCCGTCTCGCGGCGAACCCCGGGGGATTCGCGCTGCCGCACGGCCCGCGTGACGAGCGCCGCTTCCCCACGAAGACCGGCAAGGCGAACTTCACGGCGGCGCCGGTCGAGTACCCGAGGGTGCCGGCGGGCCGGCTGCTGCTGCAGACACTGCGCTCGCACGACCAGTACAACACCACGATCTACGGTCTCGACGACCGCTACCGGGGCATCAAGGGCGGCCGCCGGGTCGTCCTGGTCCACCCCGAGGACGCGGCGGAGCTCGGCTTCGCCGACGGGGCGTACACGGATCTGGTGAGCGAGTGGACCGACGGCAGCGAGCGGCGGGCGCCCGGCTTCCGGGTGGTGCACTACCCGACGTCCCGGGGGTGCGCGGCCGCCTACTACCCGGAGACGAACGTCCTCGTGCCGCTGGAGTCGACGGCCGACGTCAGCAACACCCCCGCGAGCAAGTCCGTGATCGTCCGTCTGGAACAATCACCCTCCGCCTAAGCGTTTGCTCAGGCGGAGTCGAGTGATCATGCGATCAGCAGCCGTACGAAGACGAACGGAGCCGGGCCATGGGTGAACAGCAGCATGTGAAGTTCCCGCAGGAGGTCATCGACGAGTACGCGGCGCTGGGCGTCGACCTCCCGGCCCTGTTCTCGGCCGGGCACCTCGGGAACCGGATGGGCGTCCAGATCCTCGAGGCCTCGGCCGAGCGGGTCGTCGGCACGATGCCGGTCGAGGGGAACACGCAGCCGTACGGCCTCCTGCACGGCGGAGCCTCGGCGGTCCTCGCCGAGACGCTGGGCTCCATCGGCTCCATGCTGCACGGCGGCGTCTCGAAGATCGCGGTCGGCGTCGACCTCAACTGCACCCATCACCGCGGGGCGCGCAGCGGCCTGGTGACCGGTGTGGCGACGCCGGTGCACCGCGGGCGGTCCACCGCCACGTACGAGATCGTGATCACCGACGAGCAGGACAAGCGGGTCTGCTCGGCCCGGCTGACCTGCATGCTGCGCGAGATCACCGCCAAGGACGCGGGCGACCTGCCGGAGGCGGGCCGGACCGAGGGCGCCTGAGGCGGGGCGGGCCGACCGACACGGCGCGGCGCGGGACGGGGCGACCCTCCCGCGCCGCGCCGTTCGCGTACCGCCTCCCGCGCCGCGCCGTTCGCGTACCGCCTCCCGCGCCGCGCCGTTCGCGTACCGCCTCCCGCATCGCCTGCGGGCGCCCCCCTCCCCCCACCTCCAGCGCCTTTGGCGTATCAACTCCCTTACCTCTCCGCCCTCTTGCCCCACAGAGCCGTAGCCGCTTCACTGGCGAACCTCCCCCCACAGGAGAACACCCGATCCACTCACACACCGAGGGGTTCTTCGTGACCGCCGTTCGCACCACCTACGCGATGACCACCGTCACCGCCGCCGCCTGCGCCGCCGTCCTCGCCACCGCGATCCCGGCCACGGCGATCAACTCGTACAACGCGGCCCCCGCCCCCGAGCGCACCGAGGTCGGCGCGCTCGTCGCGACCTGGGACCACGACGAGGATCCGGCGACTCCCGACCGCGTCGACTGGGTCTGCTCCGGCACCATGATCGACACGAACACCTTCCTGACGGCCGCCCACTGCACGACGGACTGGCCGGCGAACGTCCGCTTCCACGTCTCGCTCGACCAGGACGTCCAGGCCGGCCTGGACCGGGCCGCCGCCGCCCACCCGGGCGACCCGGCCGCCCAGGCCCGGAGCGTGGCCGTCGAGGGCACAGCCCACAGCCACCCGGCGTTCCCCGGCCCGGCCTCCGACACCCATGACATCTCGGTGATCGAGGTGCCCGCCGCCGCCATGAAGGCCCGCTGGTCCTTCACCCCGGCGACCCTCCCCCGCGCGGGCGCTCTCGACGCGCTCGGCGCGCAGGGCCTCAACGCCACCTCCTTCGTGGTCGCCGGCTACGGCACCGAGGAGTCGAAGCGCGGCCCCGGCGGACACACCCACCCGGGCGGCGGCGTCCGCCTGAAGGCGCCGGTCACCTTCAACGCGCTCAACGACGCCTGGATCCGTCTCGCCATGACCGCGCCCCAGGGGAACGGCGGAGCCTGTTACGGCGACTCGGGCGGCCCGAACTTCGCCACGCTGAACGGGACCCGCACCCTGGTGTCCACCACCATCACCGGCGATACACCCTGCTACGCGACGAATGTGACATATCGACTGGACAGTCCTGGTGCGCGCGACTTTCTGAAGCCGTACGTCCAGCTTCCCTGACGTCTCTCGTCACCCTCGGTGACGGACGCGCGAGTGGGAGCGGATCGGAGTGACGGAGCGGTTCCGTCCGCTGAGGTTTCTGCCCCTGTCCGATATCCGGAGAGTCGGCCGAGCGCCCGGACAGGAGCAAGATTCACTCAAGCCCCTTAGCGGAACTGCACGTTCTCACTATGTGAACACCGTATTACAGCCCGCTTTGCCCCGGTTTTCCCACTCGCTGCGCACACTCTTTCCCCGTCGGCATAACAAGACAGTCACATCATGTCCTCGGCGCTCCCCGACCCTCCCCACCTGCGCTTAGAGTCACCGCCAGTCACCGCGCCGCCGGGCGCGTCCTACTGCACGGCCTAGTACCACCCAGTACGGCCCGGCGTTCCAAAACGGCACCCCTCGCTCCGCAGCTTCACGGCACCGCCTCATTCCGAGGGGGCCGCGCCAGGGAAAGGACCCTTCGTGCGAAACCGTTCGTTGCTCATACTCACCACCGCGGTCACCGCGGGAGCACTCACCCTCACCGCCTGTGGTTCGCGCGACGACAAGGGCGGCGCGGCCGAGAACGGTGACGGCGGCAACGTCACCGTGACCATCGGTCTCGACGCGCCCCTCACGGGCGAGCTGTCGGCCCTCGGCCTCGGCATCAAGAACTCGGCCGACCTGGCGGTCAAGACGGCCAACAAGAAGAGCTACGTCAAGGGCGTGACCTTCAAGCTGGAGTCCCTGGACGACCAGGCCCAGCCCTCCGCCGGCCAGCAGAACGCGACCAAGTTCGTCGCCGACAAGGGCGTCCTCGGCGTCGTCGGCCCGCTGAACTCCTCCGTCGCCGAGTCGATGCAGAAGGTCTTCGACGACGCCAAGCTGGCCCAGGTCTCCCCGGCCAACACCAACCCGGCCCTGACCCAGGGCGTCAACTGGAGCACCGGCGACAAGAAGCGCGGCTACAAGTCGTACTTCCGCACCGCCACCACGGACGCCATCCAGGGCCCGTTCGCCGCGCAGTACGTCTACAACGAGGCCAAGAAGACCAAGGCCTTCATCATCGACGACAAGAAGACCTACGGCGCCGGCCTCGCGGGCACCTTCAAGGGCGAGTTCGAGAAGCTCGGCGGCAAGGTCGTCGGCACCGAGCACATCAACCCCGACACCAAGGACTTCTCCGCCGTCGCCACCAAGGTGAAGACCTCGGGCGCCGACGTCGTCTACTACGGCGGCGAGTACCCGGCCGGCGGCCCGCTGGCCAAGCAGATCAAGGAAGCCGGCGCGAAGGTCGTCGTCGTCGGCGGTGACGCGCTCTTCAGCCCCGAGTACGTGAAGCTGGCGGGCGCCGCGGCGGCCAACGGCGACATCGCCACCTCGGTCGGCGCGCCCATCGAGTCCCTCGCCTCCGCCAAGGACTTCCTGGCGGACTACAAGACCGGTGGCTACAAGGAGGCCTACGAGGCCTACGGCGGCTACGCGTACGACTCGACCTGGGCCATCATCGAGGCCGTCAAGAAGGTCGTCGACGGCAACAGCGGCAAGCTCCCCGAGGGCGCCCGCGGCAAGGTCGTCGAGGCCCTGCAGGGCGTCTCCTTCGAGGGTGTGACCGGCAAGGTCTCCTTCGACGAGTTCGGTGACACCACCAACAAGCAGCTGACCGTCTACAAGGTCGAGGGCGGCGCCCACAAGCCCGTCAAGTCCGGCACCTTCGGCGGCTGATCAACCCCACCACCATGCACCACCTTCACCGCGCGGGGGGCCGCACCAGGCTCCCCGCGCGGTGTCACATCCGTCGAAAGTCTCGGAGGACAATGCGGTGAACGAACTGCCGCAGCAGCTGGTCAACGGCCTGCTACTGGGATCCATGTACGGGCTGGTCGCCGTCGGCTACACGATGGTCTACGGCATCGTCCAGCTCATCAACTTCGCCCATGGCGAGATCTTCATGACCGGCGGCTTCGGGGCCCTCACGGTCTGGCTCATCCTTCCCGGCGGCACCACCATGTGGGTCGCACTGCCCCTCATGATCATCGGTGCCGTGCTCGTCGCGACCACCATAGCCATCGGGGCGGAACGGTTCGCCTACCGTCCGCTGCGCGGTGGCCCCCGCCTGGCCCCGCTCATCACGGCCATCGGCCTGTCGCTCGCCCTGCAGTACGCCGTCTGGGTCTGGTACCCGGAGGCCAAGTCCGCCCGGACCTTCCCGCAGATCCCCGGCGGCGCGATCGAACTCGGCCCGGTCACCATCCAGACCGGTGACGTCTTCCTGCTGATCGCCGCCCCCATCTGCATGGCCTTCCTCGCCTTCTTCGTCATGCGCACCCGCACCGGTCGCGGCATGCAGGCCACGGCGCAGGACCCGGACACCGCGAAGCTCATGGGTGTCAACACCGACCGCATCATCGTGATCGCGTTCGCCCTCGGCGCCGCGATGGCCGCCGTCGGCGCCGTCGCCTACGGCCTCAAGTACGGCGTCGTCGACTACAAGATGGGCTTCCTCCTCGGACTCAAGGCCTTCACCGCCGCCGTCCTCGGCGGCATCGGCAACATCTACGGAGCCATGATCGGCGGAGTCGTCCTCGGTATCGCCGAGACCATGGCGACGGCGTACATCAGCCACATCCCCGGTATGGAGCAGCTCGGCGGCCAGTCCTGGGCCGACGTCTGGGCCTTCGTACTCCTCATCGTCGTACTCCTCGCCCGGCCCCAAGGCCTCCTCGGCGAGCGCGTCGCGGACAGGGCGTGAGCACCATGACCACCATCTCCGAGAACCCCCAGGCCCCCGCGGCCCCCACGGCCGAGGCGACCGGCCTCATCGGCTTCGTCCCGGCCAAGGCCGCCCGCGCCCTCACCCTGGGCGGCGGCGCCCTCACCATCGCCAGCTGCTTCCTCGCCTGGACCTGGACCCCCCGCTTCCCGGGCGACCTCACGTTCTACGGCTCCCCCGGCGGCCTCCAGATGCAGGTCCTGGTCACAGGCCTGCTCACCGTCCTCTTCGCCCTCTCCTCGTACGGCGTCAAGGGCACCCGCTGGCTCACCCCCGCCGGCGGCGACGCGGCCCTCAAACTCGCCGCGCTCGCCAACTTCGCCATCGCCTGGTTCACCGTCGCCGCCATCAGCATCGAACTCGGCGGCCCGGTCAACCTGGAGCCGGGCGGCGCGGTCGTCGCACTCGCCTCCCTGCTGGCCCTCCTCGGCGCCCTCGCCCTCCCCTACGAGCGGCCGAAGGTGCTGCCCGTGGACCCCGAGGACACCTCCTGGGACCAGTTCAAGCACCGCGCCGGCAACGACTGGGCCTCCTTCAAGGCCGCCTTCGCCTCCACCGGCACCGCGCGCCGAGTGCCCCCGATGCACTCCTCCCTCGAGATCCTGATCATCACGGGCGTCCTCGCGGCGGCCCTCGGCGTCTTCACCTACGGTGTCGGCACCGAGTACGACGAGCTGTTCCTCGGCTTCCTCATCACCGCCGGCATCGGCTTCGCCGCGGTCAACAAGTCGGGCCTCATGGCCCAGGCCACCCAGCTCACCAAGAAGCACCAGAACCTCTCCATCGCGGGCGCGTTCATCGCCGCGGCGCTCTTCCCGTTCACCCAGACCGACGACCAGTACGCGACGCTCGGCGTCTACATCCTGATCTTCGCCACGGTCGCCCTGGGCCTGAACATCGTCGTCGGCCTCGCCGGTCTCCTCGACCTCGGTTACGTCGCCTTCCTCGGCGTCGGCGCCTACGCGGCCGCCCTCGTCTCGGGCGCCCCGACCTCCCCGTTCGGCGTCCACCTCCCCTTCTGGGCCGCCATCCTCGTCGGCGCCGGAGCCTCCCTGGTCTTCGGTGTCCTCATCGGCGCCCCGACCCTGCGCCTGCGCGGCGACTACCTCGCCATCGTGACGCTCGGTTTCGGTGAGATCTTCCGCATCGCCGTCATGAACACCGACGGCACCTCCGGACCGGACATCACCAACGGCTCCAACGGCATCGCGTCCATCCCGAACCTCAACATCCTCGGGTTCGACTTCGGCGCCGAGCACGTGCTCGGCGGCTTCACGATCGGCCGCTTCGCCAACTACTTCTTCCTCATGCTGCTGATCATGGCGGTCGTCGTGCTGGTCTTCCGGCGCAGCGGCGACTCCCGCATCGGCCGCGCCTGGGTCGCCATCCGCGAGGACGAGACCGCCGCGCTCGCCATGGGCATCAACGGCTTCCGGGTCAAGCTCATCGCCTTCGCGCTCGGAGCCTCGCTCGCCGGCCTCGCCGGCACCGTGCAGGCCCACGTCACCTACACGGTGACCCCGGAGCAGTACCTCTTCGCCGGACCCATCCCGCCCAACTCCGCCTTCCTGCTCGCGGCCGTCGTCCTCGGCGGCATGGGCACGATGAGCGGCCCCCTGGTCGGCGCCTCGCTGCTCTTCCTCATCCCCAACAAGCTCCAGTTCATGGGCGAGTACCAGCTCTTCGCCTTCGGCGTCGCGCTCATCCTCCTCATGCGCTTCCGCCCGGAGGGCATCATCGCCAACCGGCGCAACCAGCTGGAGTTCCACGAGAAGGACGAGACGCCCGCCACGCTCGCCAAGGCAGGTGCCTGAACCATGACGACCACCACGAAGACCGCCGACGCCACCACCGCGCCGGCCGCCGGCGAGACCGTTCTCGACGCGCGCGGGGTCACCATGCGCTTCGGCGGCCTCACCGCCGTCCGCGACGTGAACCTGACCGTCAACAGCGGCGAGATCGTCGGACTCATCGGCCCCAACGGCGCCGGCAAGACCACCTTCTTCAACTGCCTCACCGGTCTCTACATCCCCACCGAGGGCGAGGTCCGGTACAAGGGCACGGTGCTGCCGCCGACGTCGTACAAGGTCACCGACGCCGGCATCGCCCGCACCTTCCAGAACATCCGCCTCTTCCACAACATGACCGTCCTGGAGAACGTCCTCGTCGGACGCCACACCCGGATGAAGCAGGGCCTCTGGTCCGCCCTGCTGCGTCTGCCCGGCTTCAAGAAGGCCGAGGCGGAGGCGTCGCAGCGGGCGATGGAACTCCTGGAGTTCATCGGACTCCAGGACAAGGCGCAGCACCTCGCCAAGAACCTCCCGTACGGTGAGCAGCGCAAGCTGGAGATCGCCCGCGCCCTCGCGAGCGACCCCGGCCTCATCCTGCTCGACGAGCCCACCGCCGGCATGAACCCGCAGGAGACGCGGGCGGCCGAGGAACTCATCTTCGCCATCCGGGACATGGGCATCGCCGTGCTCGTCATCGAGCACGACATGCGGTTCATCTTCAACCTCTGCGACCGGGTCGCCGTGCTCGTCCAGGGCCAGAAGCTGATCGAGGGCGACAGCCAGACCGTCCAGAGCGACGAGCGGGTCATCGCCGCGTACCTGGGCGAGCCCGTCCAGGCCGACGAGCCCGCCGCGGCCGCCGACGACGCCCCGGAGGCCCCGGAGACCCCCGCCGCCGAGGCAGCCCCGGCCACCGCCGAGGCCGCCGGCGAGGAGACCCCGGCCACCGAGGCGCCCGCCGCCGAGGACGCCCCGGCCGCCGAGGACGCCCCGAAGAAGACCCCGGCCTCGCAGGACACCCCGCACGACCCTGCTTCGGGCAAGGAGAACGACGCATGACCGCACTGCTCGAAGTCGAGAACCTGCGGGTCGCCTACGGAAAGATCGAGGCCGTCAAGGGCATCTCCTTCTCCGTCGACGCCGGTGAGGTCGTCACCCTCATCGGCACCAACGGCGCCGGGAAGACCACGACCCTGCGGACCCTCTCCGGCCTCCTCAAGCCGGTCGGCGGCCAGATCAAGTTCGAGGGCAAGTCCCTCCGCAAGATCCCCGCACACAAGATCGTCTCGCTGGGTCTGGCCCACTCCCCCGAGGGCCGGCACATCTTCCCCCGCATGACGATCGAGGAGAACCTCCTCCTCGGCGCCTTCCTCCGCAAGGACACCGCGGGCATCGCCAAGGACGTCCAGCGCGCCTACGACCTCTTCCCCATCCTGGGCGAGCGTCGCAAGCAGGCCGCCGGCACGCTCTCCGGCGGTGAGCAGCAGATGCTCGCCATGGGCCGGGCACTGATGTCCCAGCCGAAGCTGCTCATGCTCGACGAGCCCTCCATGGGCCTCTCCCCGATCATGATGCAGAAGATCATGGCGACGATCTCCGAGCTGAAGGCCCAGGGCACCACCATCCTGCTCGTCGAGCAGAACGCCCAGGCCGCGCTCGCCCTGGCGGACCACGGTCACGTCATGGAGATCGGCAAGATCGTCCTGTCCGGCACCGGGCAGAACCTGCTCCACGACGAGTCCGTCCGCAAGGCGTACCTCGGCGAGGACTGAGTCACCCGGTCCGCACCACGGACCGAAGGCCCGCCCCACAGCGACGTGGGGCGGGCCTTCTTCCGTACGGGGCGCGAGCCGGGCCTACTGGCCCTTGGCGGCCTTCTTCTCCTCGGCGTCCTCGATGACGGCCTCGGCGACCTGCTGCATCGACATGCGGCGGTCCATCGACGTCTTCTGGATCCAGCGGAACGCGGCCGGCTCCGTCAGCCCGTACTGGGTCTGCAGGATCGACTTGGCGCGGTCCACCAGCTTGCGGGTCTCCAGGCGGAGGGAGAGGTCGGCGACCTCCTTCTCCAGGGCCCGCAGCTCGGCGAAGCGGGAGACGGCCATCTCGATGGCCGGCACCACGTCACTCTTGCTGAACGGCTTCACCAGGTACGCCATGGCGCCGGCGTCCCGGGCCCGCTCCACGAGTTCGCGCTGCGAGAAGGCGGTGAGCATGAGGACCGGGGCGATGGACTCGCCGGCGATCTTCTCCGCGGCCGAGATGCCGTCGAGGACGGGCATCTTCACGTCGAGGATGACGAGGTCGGGCCGGTGCTCACGGGCGAGTTCGACGGCCGTGGCACCGTCACCGGCCTCGCCGACGACCGTGTAGCCCTCTTCCTCCAGCATCTCTTTGAGGTCGAGGCGGATGAGGGCCTCGTCCTCGGCGATGACGACGCGGGTCGTCAGCGGCGGAACGTGCGACGCCTCGGCGTCGTCGGCGGGCTGGGGCGACTCGGGGGCGGTCACGGGGGCTCCTTGTTGCGGGCAGGTACTGCTACCTGAGCCTACCTAGGTCCTGTATGTTTGAGGCACGGCGGGTCTCCGCTAGCCTTCCTTTTGAAGGATGCCCCGGTAGTCCAGCGGTAGAGACACGGTGCTCAAACCACCGACAGCGTCGGTTCGAATCCGACTCGGGGCACTTTCCCTTCGATTCCAAGGTCGCTCAACGGGTGGCGATCTTCGCTCGTCAACTGGACGACCTCTCCGTCGCGGCCATGGACCTCCACGTGGGACCCACGTCCTGACTACGTCAGCGGATCCCCGATGTGGTGCACCCGCACCAGGTTCGTCGAGCCCGCGACTCCCGGCGGGGAGCCCGCCGTGATGACCACCGTGTCGCCCTTCTTGCAGCGGCCGATGCGCAGCAGTTCCTCGTCGACCTGGGCCACCATCGCGTCCGTCGAGTCGACGTGGGGGCCGAGGAAGGTCTCGACGCCCCAGGTGAGGTTGAGCTGGGAGCGGGTGGCCGGGTCGGGGGTGAAGGCCAGCAGGGGGATCGGGGAGCGGTAGCGGGAGAGGCGCTTGACCGTGTCGCCGGACTGGGTGAAGGCGACGAGGAACTTGGCGCCGAGGAAGTCGCCCATCTCGGCGGCGGCGCGGGCGACGGCGCCGCCCTGGGTGCGGGGCTTGTTGCGGTCGGTGAGGGGCGGGAGGCCCTTGGCGAGGACGTCTTCCTCGGCGGCTTCGACGATGCGGCTCATGGTGCGGACGGTCTCGATGGGGTAGCGGCCGACGCTGGTCTCGCCGGAGAGCATCACGGCGTCGGTGCCGTCGATGACCGCGTTGGCGACGTCACTCGCCTCGGCGCGGGTGGGGCGGGAGTTGTCGATCATCGAGTCGAGCATCTGGGTGGCGACGATGACCGGTTTGGCGTTGCGCTTGGCGAGTTTGACGGCGCGCTTCTGGACGATCGGGACCTGTTCGAGCGGCATCTCGACGCCGAGGTCGCCACGGGCGACCATGATGCCGTCGAAGGCGGCGACGATCTCGTCGATGTTGTCGACGGCCTGGGGCTTCTCGACCTTGGCGATGACGGGCAGCCGGCGTCCCTCCTCGTCCATGATCCGGTGGACGTCCACGATGTCGTGGGCGTTGCGGACGAAGGAGAGGGCGATGACGTCGGCGCCGATGCGCAGGGCCCAGCGGAGGTCATCGATGTCCTTCTCGGAGAGGGCGGGGACGGAGACCGCGACGCCGGGGAGGTTGAGGCCCTTGTGGTCGGAGACCATGCCGCCCTCGATGACGCGGGTGTTGACCCGGGGTCCTTCGACGGAGACGACCTCCAGGGTGACGCGGCCGTCGTCGACGAGGATGCGCTCGCCGGCGGTGACGTCCTCGGCGAGGCCGGAGTAGGTGGTGCCGCAGCCGTGGCGGTCGCCTTCCATGGGTTCGACGGTGATGGCGAACTCGTCGCCGCGTTCAAGGAGTACGGGGCCTTCGCGGAAGCGGCCGAGGCGGATCTTCGGGCCTTGAAGGTCGGCGAGGACGCCGACGCTGCGGCCGGTCTCGTCGGAGGCTTTGCGTACGTGTCGGTACCGCTCCTCGTGCTCGGCGTAGGAGCCGTGGCTGAGGTTGAATCGGGCCACGTCCATTCCGGCCTCGATCAACGCCTTGATCTGGTCGTATGTTTCGGTGGCGGGCCCAAGGGTACAAACGATTTTCGCTCGGCGCATGAGTCGAGCCTAGGGCTTACCCACCAGTAGCGAGTTGGTGGGACATGACTAGGCAACAACCTTTCCGTGAAAGGCTGTTGACAAGACTTGAATCTGTGCGCGGGGGTGCTCCGATGAGCGATTTCCACGCCCTCGCGCCGCCCGTCTCAGAGTGCGGGCGGTCGCATCGTGAAGCGGGCGACGACCTCGGCGGTGACCGTCTGCCGCTGCGGTTCGAGGTCCAGTGCGGGCGCCTCGCCGACGCCTTCGGCCGCGAAGGCCGCCGGTGCCCCGGCGAAGACCGGCGCCATCGGCGTCCCGGGGCCCACCAGTCCCGCGTCGGAGAGTTCGAGGAGTGACGCGAGGGAGGTGCCGAGCGCCTCCGCGTAGGCCCGGGCCCGCTGGACCGCCTCCGTCACCGCGAGCCGGCGCGCCTCCGCGTAGGCCGAGGAGTCGGGGCGCAGCGCCCACCACGGGCCGTCGACGCTCGTCAGTTCCAGGTCGGCGAGTCGGGTCACGAGTTCCCCGAGCGCGGTGAAGTCGGTGAGTTCGGCGGTCACCCGGACGCGGCCCCGGTAGGACTGCACGCGCTCGCCCCGGCCGCGCCGGCCGAGCTCGGGGGCGATCGAGAGACTGCCGGTCTCCAGTGAGCCGAGCGCGTTGCCCTGGGCCTTGAGCAGGTCGAGGACCCGGGTGTTGCGTCGGGTCAGGTCGGCGAGCGCCGTCGGCCGGTCCGTTCCCCTCGCGGAGACGGTGACGCCGATCCGGGCGAGCTCCGGGTCGACCTCCAGGCGTCCTTCGCCACGGACCGTCACCTGGGGGGCTTCGGGGGTCGCGTGTTCCTGCGTCACGTCCTGGCTCCTCCGCGTTCGACGACAGCGTCACCGAACACTTTCCCACTCCGTAACCGGAAAGGGCTGTTGCCCACGGGGAGGCCTGGGCCAGAATCTACGCGCGTTGTGCGCCAGTGGGCCGACGCCGAACGAACCGAGGAGAGCACATGCCGTTGAACCGCCGGACCTTCCTGGAGAGCTCCGTCGCCGTCGGGGCGGGAGCCGCCCTCACCGCCGGGGCCGTCGCCCCCGCCGAGGCCCAGGAGCGGCGCCCCAAGCCGGCCAAGCGGTACTCCTTCACCGTGATGGGCACCACCGACCTGCACGGGAACGTCTTCAACTGGGACTACTTCACGGACAAGGAGTTCGACGACAAGGCGCACAACGACGTCGGTCTCGCCAAGATCTCCACTCTGGTCGACCAGGTCCGCGCGGCGAAGGGCCGCTGCAACACCCTGCTCATCGACGCCGGCGACACGATCCAGGGCACCCAGCTGTCCTACTACTACGCCAAGGTCGACCCGATCACGAAGACCGGCGGGCCGGTCCACCCGATGGCCCAGGCCATGAACGCCATCGGGTACGACGCGGCCGCCCTCGGCAACCACGAGTTCAACTACGGCATCCCGGTGCTGCGGAAGTTCGAGGAGCAGTGTGACTTCCCGCTGCTCGGCGCCAACGCGCTGGACGCGAAGACGCTGCGTCCGGCCTTCCCGCCGTACAGCATGCACCGGATGCGCACCCCGCACGGCAGGGACGTCAAGGTCGCGATACTCGGTCTGACCAATCCGGGCATCGCCATCTGGGACAAGGCGAACGTCAGCGGGAAGATGGTGTTCCCCGGCCTTGAGGAGCAGGCGGCGAAGTGGGTGCCGAAGCTGCGGTCCATGGGCGCGGACGTGGTGGTCGTCTCGGCGCATTCCGGTTCCAGCGGCACGTCCTCGTACGGTGACCAGCTCCCCCACATCGAGAACGCGGCCGGGCTGGTCGCCGAGCAGGTGCCGGGTATCGACGCGATCCTCGTCGGTCACGCGCACACCGAGATTCCCGAGTACCGGGTGAAGAACAAGGAGACGGGCAAGGACGTCGTCCTGTCCGAGCCGCTGAAGTGGGGCCAGCGCCTCACCCTCTTCGACTTCGACCTGGTGTGGGAGAAGGGTCGCTGGGTGGTGGAGAAGGTCGGCGCGCAGGTCCTGAACTCCAACACGGTGGCGGAGGACCCGGAGATCACGGGGCTGCTCGCGGACGAGCACACGAAGGTGGTGGCGTACGTCAATCAGGTCATCGGCACGTCCACCGCCGCGATGACCACGGCCGACGCGCCGTGGAAGGACGAGCCGATCATCGACCTGATCAACGTGGTCCAGTCGGAGACGGTGAAGGCGGCTCTGGCGGGGGGCGCGTACGCGGACCTGCCGGTGCTCTCGCAGGCGTCCTGCTTCTCCCGGACGGCCCGGATCCCGGCCGGCCGGATCACGATCAAGGACGCCGCCGGGCTCTACCCCTTCGAGAACACGATGGAGGCCCGTCTGATGACGGGCGCCCAGCTGAAGGAGTACCTGGAGTACTCGGCGCGGTAC
Source organism: Streptomyces sp. CB02261 (assembly GCF_001905665.1). Lineage (GTDB taxonomy): Bacteria > Actinomycetota > Actinomycetes > Streptomycetales > Streptomycetaceae > Streptomyces. The sequence goes on from NZ_LIVX01000001.1 coordinate 221,823, forward strand.
TACGTGCTGACGCCGGCGGGCGCGCCGGTCGACACCGGGAAGCTGACGAACGCGGACGGCATCCCGGACTACAACTACGACGCCGTGTCGGGTCTGACGTACGAGATCGACATCGCGCGGCCGGCCGGTTCGCGGATCGTGGGTCTGGCCTTCGGTGGCGCGCCGATCGACCCGGCGGCGAAGTTCGTGCTCGCGGTCAACAACTACCGGGCGAGCGGTGGCGGGGCGTTCCCGCACGTGGCGAACGCCCCGCAGCTGTGGTCCAACTCGGACGAGATCCGTAACACCATCATCCAGTGGGTGCGGGCGAAGGGGACGGTCGACCCGGCTCTGTTCGCGTCGGTGGACTGGAGGCTGACCCGGGACGGTGTGCCGGTGTTCTAGAGCGCCGGGTCGTCACTGCTGTACGAGGGGCGTCAGCTTCTGGCTCTGGGCCGGGATGCTCGGCGCCTCTCGTGTCTCCAGTCCGAAGCTGGTGAAGGCGGTGCGGCGCGGGAGGGGGTACGGCTCCTTGCCGGTGATCGAGTTGAGGATGGTGGCGCTGCGCCAGGCGGCGAGGCCGAGGTCGGGGGCGCCGACGCCGTGGGTGTGCTTCTCGGCGTTCTGGACGTGGACGGCGCCGGTGACGGACGGGTCGAGGACGAGGCGGTAGCGCTCGTCGATGCGGGCGCGGCCGGCCGAGTCGTGGCGGAGGTAGGGGTCGAGGCCGGCGAGCATGCGGTCGACGGGGCGTTCGCGGTAGCCGGTGGCGAGGACGACGGCGTCGGTGGTGAGCCGGGAGCGGGTGCCTTGTTGGCGGTGTTCGAGGTGCAGTTCGACCTGGGTGGTGGCGACGCGGCCGGCGGTGCGGACGTGGACGCCGGGGGTGAGGACGGCGTCGGGCCAGCCGCCGTGGAGGGTGCGTCGGTAGAGCTCGTCGTGGATGGCGGCGATGGTGTCGGTGTCGATGCCCTTGTGGAGCTGCCATTGGCGGGGGACGAGGTCGCCGCGTACGGGTTCGGGGAGGGCGTGGAAGTAGCGGGTGTAGTCGGGGGTGAAGTGCTCCAGGCCCAGCTTGGAGTACTCCATGGGGGCGAAGGCCTCGGTGCGGGCGAGCCAGTGGATCTTCTCGGCTCCGGCGGGGCGGGCTCTGAGGAGGTCGAGGAAGACCTCGGCGCCGGACTGGCCGGAGCCGATGACGGTGACGTGTCCGGCGGCGAGCAGCGTCTCGCGGTGGGCGAGGTAGTCGGCGGAGTGGAAGACGGGGACGCCGGGGGCGTCGGCGAGGGGCTTGAGGGGCTCGGGGACGTACGGTTCGGTGCCGACGCCGAGGACGACGTTGCGGGTGTAGGCGCGGCCCAGTGCCTCGGCTTCACCGTCCGTGTCGAGTTGGGTGAAGTCGACTTCGAAGAGGCGCCGCTCGGGGTTCCAGCGGACGGAGTCGACCTGGTGGCCGAAGTGCAGTCCGGGGAGTCGTTCGCTGACCCAGCGGCAGTAGGCGTCGTATTCGGCGCGTTGGATGTGGAATTTCTCGGCGAAGTAGAAGGGGAAGAGGCGTTCCCGGCTTTTGAGGTAGTTGAGGAAGGTCCAGGGGCTGGCGGGGTCGGCGAGGGTCACCAGGTCGGCGAGGAAGGGGACCTGGAGGGTGGCGCCGTCGAGGAGGAGGCCGGGGTGCCAGTGGAAGGCGGGCCGCTGCTCGTAGAAGGTGGTGGCGAGGCCGCCGGGGACGCCTTGGGCGAGGGCGGCGAGTGAGAGGTTGAAGGGGCCGATGCCGACGCCCACCAGGTCGTGGGGCCGGTCGAGGTCGTCCTTGGGGGTGTTGCCGGTCATCGGTGCGTGCTGCCTTCCACGAGGGTGAGGATCTGGGCGAGGTCGCCGGGGGTGGTGTGGGGGTTGAGCAGGGTGGCCTTGAGCCAGAGGCGGCCGTCGGCCTCGGCGCGGCCGAGGACGGCGCGGCCTTCGGTGAGGAGGGTGCGGCGGATCGTGGCGACGGCCTTGTCGTCGGCGCCGGTGGGGCGGAAGAGGACGGTGGTGAGGGTGGGGCGGGCGCGCAGGTCGAGTTCCGGTGCTTTCTCGACCAGGTCGGCGAGGTCCTGGGCGAGGTCCATGCAGGTGTCGACGAGTGCGCCGAGGCCGGTGCGGCCGAGGGCGCGGAGGGTGACGGCCGTCTTGAGGATGTCGGGGCGGCGGGTGGTGCGCAGGGAGCGGCCGAGGAGGTCGGGGAGGCCGGCTTCGGTGTCGTCGTCGGCGTTGAGGTAGGCGGCGGTGTGGCCGAGGGCGGCGAGGTCGGCGGGGTCGCGTACGGCGAGGAGTCCGGCGGCGGCCGGCTGCCAGCCGAGTTTGTGCAGGTCGACGGTGACGGTACGGGCACGGTCGAGGCCGTCGAGGAGGTGGCGGTGGGTGCGGCTGAGGAGGACGGGGCCCCCGTATGCGGCGTCGACGTGGAGTTCGGCGTTGTGGGCGGCGCAGGTGTCGGCGAGCTGCGGCAGTGGGTCGATGAGGCCCTCGTCGGTGGTGCCCGCGGTGGCGGCGACGAGGACGGGGCCTTCGGTGCGCGCCAGGGCTTCGGCGAGGGCGGCCGGGTCGAGGGTGCCGTTCGGGGTGGGGACGGTGACCGGTTCGGGGAGGCCGAGGAGCCAGGCGGCGCGGCGGAGGGAGTGGTGGGCGTTCGCGCCGACGACGGTGCGGAGGGCGGCGCCGTGGCGTTCTCTCGCCAGGAGCAGGGCGAGCTGGTTGGACTCGGTGCCGCCGGTGGTGACGAGCGCGTCGGGGGTCGCCGCTCCGGGGAAGACCTCGGCGGCGAGGGCCGCCGTGACCGCGGCTTCGAGGGCGGAGGCGGCGGGGGCCTGGTCCCAGGAGTCCATGGACGGGTTGAGCGCGGAGGCGGCGAGGTCCGCGGCGGCGGCGAGGGCGAGGGGCGGGGTGTGGAGGTGGGCGGCGCAGAGGGGGTGGGCGGGGTCGGCGGCGCCTTCCGCGAGGACGCGGACGAGGGTGCGGAGGGCCTCGTCCGGGCCGGTGCCGCGCTCCGGCAGGGCCTCGCCCAGCGCCTCGCGCACCCGGCGCGCCACGGCCTCGGGGCCGCCGGCGGGGAGGGGTCCGCCCCTGGTCTGCGCTCCTTCGCGGAGGGCGTCGAGGGCGGTGCCCAGGAAGCGGCTCAGGGGGGTGGGGTCGGCGGCGAGAGGTGGGGGTGCGGCACGCATGGACGACAGGGTGGCGGGCCGTGGTGGGGGCTGTCCGGGGAGTGGGGGGTTGTGACCCGAACGAGGGAACGGCGCCCCGGTGTCGGGGCGCCGTCCGGTGGGTCAGGAGGTGCGGACCGCGAGGGCGCGGCGGAGGTCGTCCAGCTGGTCGACCAGCTTGCGGCGGAGGGCCGGGATGAGGGTGTCGTCGTCGAGGTGGCGTTCGCCCAGGGACAGGGACTCCGGGTCGATGGCGTACGCGGGGAAGGCGTAGCGGCCCGCGGCCTCGGCCATGGCGGGGCCCCTGCGGGCGCCGAGGGCGGTCGCGGCCTCGTAGAAGCGGGGTACGTACTCGCGTACGAGGTCGGCCTGCTCGGGCTGCCAGAAGCCCTGGGCGGTGGCGGTGAAGAGGTAGTTGGAGAGGGCGTCGGAGTCGAAGAGGGCGGCCCAGGCTTCGGCTTTCGCGTCGGGGGTGGGGAGGGAGGCCCGGCAACGGGCGGCGCCCTCCTGGCCGGTGGCGCTGGGGTCGCGTTCGAGTTCGGCGGCGATCACGGTCTCGTCGGTGGCGCCGAGGACGGCGAGGCGGGCCAGGATGCGCCAGCGCAGTTCGGGGTCGAGTTCGGGGCCGCCGTGGACGGTGCCGTCGTCGAGCCAGGAGGCGATCTTGGCGGGGGTGGTGGCGCTGTCGATGAAGGCGCGGACGGCGGTGAGGCGCAGTCCGGGGGCTTCGCCGTCCTCGGTGTGGCGGATCAGGTCGCGGGCGATCTCGCTGATCTTGGCGAGGGCGGCGGGGCGTTCGTCGTCGGCGACGTAGCGGTCGGCGATCTGGGTGCGGGCGAAGCCGAGGACGCCCTGGACGATGGCGAGTTCGGTCTCTTCGGTGAGGTGGGCGAGGGCGATCTCCAGGTAGGCGCCGGGTTCGAGGTCGCCGTCGCGGACCATGTCGCGGAGCGCGTTCCAGATGACGGCGCGGGTCAGCGGGTCGGGGATGCGGGAGAGGCCCCGGAGGGCGGTTTCCTGCGACTCCTCGTCGAAGCGGAGCTTGGTGTAGGTGAGGTCCTGGTCGTTGAGGACGACGAGGGCGGGGCGGCGGCCGGCGCGCGGGGCGGCCGCCCCTTCCTGGGGTACGTCGAGTTCGAAGCGCTCGCGCAGGACGAGGCGGCGGGCGTCGACCAGGTCGTGGTCGTAGGCGCCGACGGAGACGCGGTGGGGGCGGCTGCCGTCCTGGGCGACGGTCAGGTGCCATTGTCCGTCGGCCTCCTCGACGACGGGCGTCAGGGTGTCGACGCCCGTCGTCCGCAGCCACCGCTCGGCCCAGGCGTGGACGTCGCGGTCGGTGGCGGCGGCCAGGTTGTCGATGAAGTCGGCGAGGGTGGCGTTGCCGAACCGGTGGCGCTTGAAGTGGATGTTGATGCCGGCGAGGAAGTCCTTCTCGCCGAGCCAGGCGACGAGCTGGCGGAGGGCGGAGGCGCCCTTGGCGTAGGAGATGCCGTCGAAGTTGAGGAGCGCGGAGGCGGTGTCGGGGACGGCTTCCGGGTCGGGGGCGACGGGGTGGGTGGAGGGCCGCTGGTCGGCCTCGTATCCCCAGGCCTTCCTGGCGATGCCGAAGTCGACCCAGGTGTCGGGGAAGAGGTCGGCGCAGGCTTCGTTGACGGTCTGGAAGCCCATGTACTCGGCGAAGGACTCGTTCAGCCAGATGTCGTCCCACCAGCGGAGGGTGACGAGGTCGCCGAACCACATGTGGGCCATCTCGTGGGCGATGACCATGGCGCGGGTCTGGCGTTCGGTGACGGTGACGGCGGAGCGGAAGACGAACTCGTCGCGGAAGGTGACGAGGCCGGGGTTCTCCATGGCGCCCGCGTTGAACTCGGGGACGAAGGCCTGGTCGTACGAGTCGAAGGGGTAGGGCTCGTCGAACTTCTCGTGGTACCGGTCGTAGCAGGCCCTGGTGACGGCGAGGATCTCGTCGGCGTCGGCGTCGAGGTGGGGGGCGAGGGAGCGGCGGCAGTGGATGCCGAAGGGGAGCCCGGCGTGTTCGGTGCGGATCGAGTGCCAGGGTCCGGCGGCGACGCAGACGAAGTAGGTGGAGAGCAGCGGGGTGGGGGCGGCCTTCCAGGTGCCGTCGGGCCGGCGCTCGGTGACGCTGTTGGAGAGGACGGTCCAGCCGTCGGGGGCGGTGACGGTCAGCTCGAAGACGGCCTTGAGGTCGGGCTGGTCGAAGGCGGCGAAGACGCGCTGGACGTCCTCCATGAAGAGCTGGGTGTAGACGTACGACTCGCCGTCGGTGGGGTCCGTGAACCGGTGCATGCCCTCGCCCGTGCGGGAGTAGCGCATGGTGGTGGTGACGCGCAGCTCGTGCTCGCCCTCGCTGAGGCTCAGCGGGAGCCGGTTGCCGCTGAGGGAGGCCGGGTCGAGGGCTTCTCCGTCGAGGGTGGCGGAGTGCAGGGTGACGGGCTTGAGCTCGACGAAGGTGTCCCCGGCGGCGCGGGCGGTGAACCGGACGGTGCTGGTCGACTCGAAGGTCTCTGCGCCGGTGGTGAGGTCGATGTCCACCAGGTAGCGGTGGACGTCGAGGAGCTGGGCACGGGTCTGCGCTTCGTCGCGCGTCAGTACGGACATGGGCCCTATGCTGCCCGATGCCTCCGGGCGCCGGGGAGGGGCGGTGGGGAACCGCCGGAGGGGGACGGCCGGGTGGGCGGGGCCGGCCGTCAGGCGACGCCGGTGCCGTCGAGGTGGGCGAAGGCGGCCGTGATGCGGGGGCGGTCGTAGCCGTGGGGGCCCGCGGCGCCGCTGGACAGCAGGGTGTGGAGCAGGATCCGGGCCTTGGCGGGGTCGAGGGGGCCGGCCGGGATCAGTCCGTGGTGGAGCAGGTCGTACTCGGAGCCGGGGCCGCGGTAGGTGCGGGAGAGGGTGGTGCCGCCGCCCGTACGGGAGGCGAGGACGACCGGGATGCGGCGGGCGAGCTCGGCGAGCGGGTCGACGAGCCAGGCGGGGGCGTGTCCGGCGCCGAAGGCGGCGACGACGAGGCCCTGGAAGCGGTGGTCGACGGCGTCGAGGAGTTCGCCGCGGTCGCCCTGGGAGAGGGTCACGAGCGCCACCCGGACGTCGGGGTCGAGCCGGAGGGGGCAGAGCGCGGCCGGGACGGCGGGGCGGAGCAGGATGCGGGGCTCGCCCTCGACGACGCCGCCGATCGGTCCCGCGCCGGGTGAGGCGAAGGTGGCGACGGAGGTGGTGTGGGTCTTGCGGGCGAGGCGGGCGGTGTGGATCTCGTCGCCGACGACGACGAGGACGCCGAGGTTCCGGCAGGCCGGGTCGGCGGCGACCGCGAGTGCGGCGGCGAGGTTGGCGGGTCCGTCGGCGCCCGGCAGGTCGGGGCGGCGCATGGCGCCGGTGACGGCGATCGGCTGCTCGGTGGTGCAGAGCAGGTCGAGGGTGAAGGCGGTCTCCTCCAGGGTGTCGGTGCCCTGGACGACGACGACGCCGGAGCCGGCGGCGACGGTGGCGCGGACCTCGGCGGCGAGGGCGGCGAGGTCCTCGTGGCTGAGGGTGGAGCTGGGGACGCGGCGGAAGTCCTTGAGGACGACGTCGTGGTCCGCGCCGAGCTCGGCGAGGACCTCCTGGCCGCTCATGCGGGCCGCGTCACCGCCTCGTGCGGAGATGGTCCCTCCGAGGGTGAAGACCGTGACGCGGGCCATCAGCGTGCTCCGTCCGCAATCGTCTCGTGGTGGCGGATGACCTCGGCGATGATGAAGTTCAGGAGTTTCTCCGCGAAGGCCGGGTCCAGTTTCGCGTTCTCGGCGAGTTCCCGCAGCCGGGCGATCTGGCGTGACTCGCGGGCGGGGTCGGCGGGCGGCAGCTGGTGCCGGGCCTTGAGGACGCCGACCTGCTGGGTGCACTTGAAGCGCTCGGCGAGCATGTGCACGACCGCCGCGTCGATGTTGTCGATGCTTTCGCGCAGCCGGGTCAGTTCGGCCCGTACGGACTCGTCGATGGCGTGGGGATCGGTGGGGTCACTCATGATCTGCGAGCTTAGACGGATCCGGGGAGGATGGTGGGCGGGTGTTCGGGATCCGGAACGCGGTCGCTCCAGCCTCCGTGCACGGACCGTCCCTGCTGCTCGCGGAAGCGGATGGGGGCGGTGCCGACCCGGCGGGTGAAGAGCCGGGAGAAGTAGGCCGGGTCGTCGTAGCCGACGCGGCGGGCGACGGCGGCGACGGGCAGTTCGGTGGCGGCGAGGAGTTCCTTGGCGCGGCCGAGGCGGACGGTGAGCAGGTAGTCCTTGGGGCTGCAGCCGGCGGCGCGGCGGACGGCGGTGCGCAGTTCGGCGGCGGTCATGCCGTGCCGGGTGGCGTGGTCGGCGATGGTGAGGGGCTGGAAGGCGTCGCGGGCGAGGGCGGTGAGGACGGGGTCGCCGTCGGCGTTGGTGTCGGCGCGGGCGCGGCGCAGGGCGACGAGGAGTTCGTGGACGGCGGCTCCCGTCTCGACTTCGAGGAGGGGGTTGCCGGGGCGGGCGGCGCGGGCGATCCGGCTGATGGCGGCGCGGGCGGGGGCGGCGTCGGAGAGGGGGACGACGGGCCGGTCGGGCTCGATGTAGCCGAGTTCGGTGTAGGTGGCGGTGGCGGGTCCGGCGAAGTCGACGAAGGCCTCGTCCCAGCCGGTGCCGGGGTCGGCGCCGTAGTGGTGGGGGACGCCGGGGGTGAGCCAGAGCAGGGCGGGGGCGGTGACGGTGGCGCGTCGGCCGTCGGCGGACCGGTACCAGCCGCTGCCCGCGGAGACGACGACGGCCACGTGGTGGTCGAGGGTGCGGGGGCCGACGGTGGGCAGGGTGCCGTGCTGGAGGCCGACGCCGAGGCAGACGAGGCCGAGGCGGTGGTGGACGGGGCTGGGCGTGAAGTAGCGCATCCAGGTGTGGTACATGCGGTGGGCCCCTCCGTGGCGTCCGATCCGTAAGGTCCAAACTGCGACGATCTTTGTCCATGGACCGGTTCGCCGCCAGGGGGTGAGGGTGGCCGTATGAGCACGTTCGCTGTGGGTGACGAGGACTTTCTGCTCGACGGGCGGCCGGTGCGGTTGCTGTCGGGGGCGCTGCACTACTTCCGGGTGCACGAGGACCAGTGGGCGCACCGGCTCGGGATGCTGCGTGCGATGGGCCTCAACTGTGTCGAGACGTACGTCCCCTGGAATCTGTACGCGCCGGAGCCCGGCCGGTACGGGGACGTGGGGGCGCTCGGCCGGTTCCTGGACGCGGTGGAGCGGGCCGGGATGTGGGCGATCGTGCGCCCGGGGCCGTACATCTGCGCCGAGTGGGAGAACGGCGGGCTGCCCCACTGGCTGACCGGTCCGCTGGGGCGGCGGGTGCGGACCCTGGACCCGGAGTTCCTGGAGCCGGTGGAGGCGTGGTTCCGGCGGCTGCTGCCGCAGGTGGTGGAGCGGCAGGTCGACCGGGGCGGGCCGGTGGTCCTGGTCCAGGTGGAGAACGAGTACGGGAGTTACGGCAGCGACCGGGGCTATCTGGAGTGGTCGGCGGAGCTGTTGCGCGACTGCGGCGTGAGCGTGCCGCTGTTCACCTCGGACGGTCCCGAGGACCACATGCTGACGGGTGGGTCGGTGCCGGGGGTGCTGGCGACGGCGAACTTCGGTTCGGGGGCGCGGGAGGGGTTCGCGACGCTGCGGCGCCACCAGCCGTCGGGGCCGCTGATGTGCATGGAGTTCTGGTGCGGCTGGTTCGACCACTGGGGCACGGGGCACGCGGTGCGGGACGCGCGGGACGCGGCGGACGCGCTGCGGGAGGTCCTGGAGTGCGGGGCCTCGGTCAATGTGTACATGGCGCACGGGGGCACGAACTTCGCGGGCTGGGCGGGCGCGAACCGGGCCGGTGAGCTGCACGACGGGCCGCTGCGGGCGACGGTGACCTCGTACGACTACGACGCTCCGGTGGACGAGGCGGGGCGGCCGACGGAGAAGTTCTGGCGTTTCCGCGAGGTGCTCGCGGCGTACGCGGAGGGGCCGCTGCCGGAGGTCCCCGAGCCGCCGGCGCGGCTGGGGGCGCCGGTCTCCGCCGCGCTCGGCGACTGGGCGCCGCTGGGCCGGGTCCTGGGGGTGCTCGGTGACGAGGAGACGGTGACGCCGGTGCCGCCGACCTTCGAGGAGCTGGGTGTGGACCGGGGTCTGGTGCGCTACCGGCTGACGGTGCCGGGTCCCCGGCAGCCGTATCCGCTCTCGGTGACGGGGCTGCGGGACCGGGCGGTGGTGTACGTCGACGGGCTCCCGGCGGGTGTCCTGGACGCCGAGGAGGCGGTGCTCGCCGAGCCGGTGCCGGGGTCGGCGGTCGTCGATCTGTGGGTGGAGTCGCTGGGCCGGGTCAACTACGGGCCCCGGCTCGGGGAGCCGAAGGGGATCACGGGGGGCGTACGGCACGAGCGGCAGTATGTGCACGGGGTACGGGCCCGGGGGCTGCGCCTTGACGCCTTCGAGGCGGCGGCGGTGGACAAGGTGCGGTTCGGGTCCGCGGCGGACTCGCGCGGGCCGGGTCTGTACCGGGGGACGCTGGAGGTCACCGGTGCCGGGGACGCGGTCCTGCGGCTGCCGGGCGCGACCCGGGGCTTCGTGTGGGTGAACGGTTTCTGTCTGGGCCGGTACTGGGCGGTGGGCCCGCAGGATGCGCTGTTCGTGCCGGGGCCGGTGCTCCGGGAGGGCGCGAACGAGGTGTGGGTGCTGGAGCTGGAGGGCGGGGCGGGCGAGGCCGTCGTCCTCGACGTCCTGGGGGACGCGCGGTAGAGGGGGAGCGCGCGCATGGAGGTGCCCCGGAGCCGAGGCCGCTCCGGGGCACCCGTTCACGTGTCGCCGTTACAGCGTGGCCGCGGCCGACTTGATCGCGGCGGCGAAGGTCGAGACCTCCGTGTAGACGCCGGGGTAGCCGGCCCGCGCGCAGCCCTCGCCCCAGCTCACGATGCCGACCTGGATCCAGGCTCCGGCGTTGTCCTTGCGGAACATCGGGCCGCCGGAGTCACCCTGACAGGTGTCGACGCCGCCCTGGCTGTAGCCGGCGCAGATCTCCTCGGACGGGACGAGGTCGCTGCCGTACGACGCCTGGCAGGAGGCGTCGGAGACGAACGGGACGTTCGCCTTGAGCAGGTAGCGCTGCTGCGCCCCGCCCTCACGGGCGGCGCCCCAGCCGGCCACCGTGAAGGTGCCGCTGTTGTACGCGGTGGTCTCGGCGATCTTCAGGTTGGGCAGCGAGGTGATGGGGCTGGCGAGCTTGATCAGCGCCCAGTCCTTGCCCTTGCCGTTGTAGCCCGGGGCCTGGAGGACCTTGGTGGACCGGACCTTGATGGCGCTGCTGCTCTGCAGGTCCACGACACCGGCGGTGGCGGTGATGCTGGTGTTGTTGCCGGAGCCGCTCACGCAGTGGGCCGCGGTGAGCACGATCTGCGGGGTGATCAGCGAGCCGCCGCAGCCCATGGAGAGCCTGACCATCCAGGGGAACTCGCCCTGGGCGGCGCGGACGCCGCCGACGACGGGCGCGGGGGCGGCGGAGGCGGTGCTGGTGGGCTGGAGGCTGACGGCCGCCAGGACGACGGCGCCGGCCGCGGCGAGCTTCTGCAGCGCGCGGACCATTCTGTTCTGCTTCACGTGTCTGCCTTCTTTCATGGGGGGTGAACCCGACGGGTGATGACATGCGCCCGTCAAGTCGTGTCCGGATTATGGGCAGGGACCAACTGCCGCCACAAGAAAGGCTTTTCGGCCAGATCCAGTGGCCGGCCCGTACAGTGGGACGGAGAGGGGAAACCGGCATGCCGAACCGCCACGAGGGTGACCGCGTCGCCCACGGCTTTCCGCACCGCGCCGCGATCGGGGCCTCGCTCACCGCGCTGTACCGACGCCTCTCCCCGGACGGCGTGGACCGCTATCCGGTGAGCGTCCCGGCCGCCGACGTGGCCTTCGGCGACGACGAGGACCTTCACCTCGGCACCCAGCGGGTGGCCCGCGCCCTCGTCCGGCACCTGAGGCTGCCGGAGGCCCGCATGGTGGTGAGCTTCCGCTCGATGGAGCACGCGGCCACCGTCGAACTCGCCGCCGGCCCCGAGTACTTCGTGGAACTCAACGACCGTTTTCGGACCCGTCGCCGGGACATCGGCGCCGCTCTCGCCCACGAGATCACCCATGTTCTGTTGCACCGGCTCGGACTCGGCTTCCCCGATACCGAGGAGAACGAGATCCTCACCGATGTCGTCACCGCCTATCTGGGTGCCGGATGGCTGCTGCTCGACGCGTACCGGCAGGACGGCGTGGAGAGCCAGAAGCTGGGCTATCTGACGCCGGAGGAGTTCGGCTACGTCCTCGCCAAGCGGGCCGTGGTCTTCGGCGAGGACCCGTCGCCGTGGTTCACCAGCGCGGTGGCGTACGAGGCGTGGGGACGGGGCCGGGCGGAGGCGGAGCGGGAGCGGACACCGCCCCCGCTCGCCGGGGCGGGCTGGGCCGAACGCCGGCGGTACGGCAGGGACCGGCGCCGGGGCCGGGCGGCGCCGGGCGCCCCCTACGCCTTCGAGGGCGGAGCGCCGGCGACGGGCGTGTCGTTCCTCTGCCCGGTCTGCCGCCAGCGCCTGAGGGTCCCGGCGGGACGGCCGCTGCGGGCCCGGTGCGGGGTGTGCCGCACGGTCCTGGAGTGCGCGGGCTAGGGCGTGGGCCCTGGACCGTCCTCGGTCCTCAGGCTCTTGAAGAAGTAGACGTCCTCGGCGCCGCCCGGGATGCCCGGGACGCGGCCGGTCTCCACGTATCCGTGCCGCCGGTAGAAGTCCGGGGCCTGGAAGGTGAACGAGGAGACGGTCGCCCGGTCGCAGCCGCGCCGCCGGGCCTCGGCCTCGGCGGCGCGCAGGAGCCGGCTCCCCCAGCCGCCCTTCCGGCTCTCCTCGCGCACCCACAGCAGGTCGATCCCGAAGAGCCCGCTCCAGGTCCAGCCGGTGAGCCCGCCGATGAGGTCCCCCCGCTCGTCGACGGCCTTCACCGACAGCTCGCCCTGGTCCCCGGGGGTGGTTCCGGTGGCCGCGAAGTTGAACGCCTCGAGTCCCTGCTCCAGGAGCTTCGCGAGTGCGGCGTCGCCGTGGCCGACGCTCAGCGCCGACTCGTCGTGATCGTGCGTCATGCGAACCGATTCTGACACGGCCACACCCGCGGAACCGGGCGCGGGGACGCGAGGAGCCCCCGCGGGACGGGCCGGGGTATCGGATTTGCGCCAGAGCCGGACGGCGGGTCAGGGTCGGCGCATGAGCATGTTGTTCGACGCCATCCGGGACGGGGACGAGGACGGGGCCGTACGAGCCCTGCGCGACGGGGCCGACCCCGAGTCCCGGGAGGACGGGGAGACCGCCCTGTACCGCGCGGCCGTCGGCGACGAGGCCGGAATCGTACGGGTGCTGCTGGCCGCCGGGGCGGACCCGGGCCGGGGCAGCGGCGAGGACGGCGGCGACCTGCCGCTCTGCGGGGCGGCCGTCGGCGGGCACACCGAGGTGGCGCGGGCCCTCCTCGCGGCGGGCGCGGCGGCGGACCAGGAGGAGGCGTACGGCTTCACGGCCCTCGCGTGGGCGCTGCGGCTGGGGCACGCCGACACGGCACGGGCCCTCCTGGAGTACGGGGCGGACCCGGACCGGCGCGGGCCCGACGGGATCCTCCCGCTCGTCGCCGCCGCCCGGCGCGGCTCCAGCGGCTGCGTCAGGGCGCTCCTCGACCACGGCGCGACGGCGCGGGAGGCGGCGCTGCGGGAGGCCCGGCGGTGGATCGGCGCCGACATCGCGGCCGAGCTGCGGCGCGGGCTCGTCGCGGGGAACGAGGGCGGGCAGACGTACGAGGCCGTGGTCCGCCGGGTCCGGGAGGACGGCGGGATCACGGTCGTCGTGGACCTGCTGCGGGAGGACGGCTCCCCCGGGCGCGGCGACGATCGCCAGACCGGCCACGCGGCCATCGCCACGCTCCTGGAGTCCGCGCTCGGACTGCGCACCTCGCACGAGGAGCTGGCGGCGCGGGCCCTGCGCTGCGGCGACCCGGAGCTCGACGACTGGACGACGGCGGTGGCCGAACTGGCCGGCCGGGCCGACGAGGAGACCTTCGTGGCGGCTGCCGCGTGGTGCGCCTACCGCGACCCGCTGCGGCGGGCCCTGGGCGCGCGGGTGCTCGGCGCCCTGCCCGGCTTCGCGCCGAGCGCGGTCCCGGTGCTGCGGCGGCTCGCGGCGGAGGGGGCGACGCAGGCGCGGGAGCCGGTGCTCTCGGTGGTGTCGGCGCTCGGGGAGTGCGCGGACCCGGCCGCCGTGCCCGAACTCCTCGCGGCGGCCGGGCACCCCGACGCGGCGGTGCGGCGGGCGGTGGCCGGGGCACTCGCCGGGATCGTGCCGGCCGGGCACGTGGAGGCGCTCGGGGTGCTGCTCGCGCTGAGCAGGGACGGTGACGCGCGGGTCCGGGACTGGGCGACGCTCGCGCTGGCGGAGCTGCCGGACGACACCCCGCTCGTACGGGAGGGGCTGGCCGAGCGGCTCGGCGACCCCGATCCGGAGACGGCGGCGGAGGCGGCGCGCGGGCTGGCGATCCGTCAGGACCCGCGCGCCGTGGACGCGCTGGCGTCGGCCCTCGCGGACGGCGACCCGGAGGGCGCGGCGCGGGAGACGGCACTCGCCGCCCTCGAGTACGTCCACGACCCCCGGGTCAGGACCCGGCTGGAGTGGACGTCACCGCGCCGCACCTGACGGGCCGGGGGCGTACCGCCGGGAGTGGGCAGCTCGCGGGCCTGGCCCGCGAGCCTGCGGCCCCGCAGCACCCCGGGACGGCTCAGCAGCCGTGGTCGATCAGGTCGAAGGACGCGTAGTGGTCGGCGGTGTAGTAGTCCTCCGCCGCGTTCCCGGTCACGATCCGGCGGGCGCCGCGGGTGGATTCGCCCGGGGTCCTGACCGTGTACTCGTGGTAGTAGCCCTGGGCGTGGTCGGGCAGGATCCGCTCCCTGTTCTGGAAGACGTCCCCGTCCTGGCGGTACGGGAAGGGGCCGCCCGCGTCGATCAGCCGCAGGGTGTCGTGGGCCTGGCTCGGCAGGTCGGAGGAGCAGATGTCGCCGACGGCCGCGGCGCGCGCCGCGAGCGCGGACACGGGGTCGGCGGGCGCGGGGACGGCGGTGGCGGCGGCGCCGAGGAGGAGGGAGGAGAGGAGGGCGGTGGCGACACCGCCGGCGAGGGTGAACCGTGGGGGGATGCGCATGGCAGCGATGATGATGCGCGTAGACCCCGGCCGGGAAGCCGAACGCCCCTCATCTCGCCGGACGTCGACCGCGTGTTCCCGAAGGTGCGGATCCCGTGTGCATCGCCGGGGCCCCTTGCGGGCCCCGGCGATCAGACGTATCGGCCGGGGGCTCGTTACGAGTCGGTCGGCCTCGGCCGGGAGCCGCGGGCACTGCCGGCGCTCCGTGCGCGGCCGGTGCCCGAGGCCTGGCGTCCGGCGCGGCCGGCGGCGGTCGCGGCACCGCGACCGCCGCCGCCGGCGGAGCCGGAACCCCGGCCCGAGCCGCGTCCCGAACCACCGGTGGTTCCGGCGGCGCGGGTCGTGGATCCGGCGGCGCGGCCCGAGGCCGTGCCCGTGGCCGCGGAACGCCCGGAGCCGGAGCCGGCCGTGCCGGTGGACCCGCCGGCGGGGGCCGGACGGCGGCGTCGGCGGCTGCCGGAGGCGCCGCCGCTGCCGGAGGCGGTGGCCTTGCGCGGCGGGGTCGGCTGCGGGGTCTCGATGACGACCGGGACGCCCGAGGGCTCCCGCGCGCCGGTCAGCTCGGCCAGCTGCTCGTCGCTGGACTTGATCTGGGCCGTACGGGGGCTGATGCCCGCGTTCGTCATCAGACGGCCCATGTCGCGCTTCTGCTCCGGCAGGACCAGGGTGAAGACGCTGCCGGACTCACCCGCGCGGGCGGTGCGGCCGCCGCGGTGGAGGTAGTCCTTGTGGTCGGTCGGCGGGTCGACGTTGACGACGAGGTCGAGGTTGTCGACGTGGATGCCCCGCGCCGCGACGTTCGTCGCCACCAGCGTGGTCACCTGGCCGGTCTTGAACTGGTCCAGGGTCCGGTTGCGCTGCGGCTGCGAACGGCCGCCGTGCAGGCCGGAGGCCCGTACGCCGTTGGCGAGGAGCCGCTTGACCAGCCGGTCCACGGACCGCTTGGTGTCCATGAAGAGGATCGTCCGGCCGTCGCGGGCCGCGATCCGCAGCGTGACGGCCTTCTTGTCGGTCTCGTCGGCCACGTACAGGACGTGGTGCTCCATGGTGGTGACCGCGCCGGCCGAGGGGTCGACGGAGTGCACGACCGGGTCGTCGAGGAACATCTTGACGAGCCGGTCGATGTTCCGGTCGAGGGTGGCCGAGAACAGCAGCCGCTGCCCGCCCGGCTCGACCTGCTTCAGCAGCTTCGTGACCTGCGGCAGGAAGCCCATGTCGGCCATCTGGTCGGCCTCGTCGAGGACGGTGACGGCGACCTGGTCGAGCCGGCAGTCGCCCCGGTCGATGAGGTCGTGGAGCCGGCCCGGGGTGGCGATGAGGACCTCGGCGCCGCGCCGCAGCGCGGAGGACTGCCGGCTGATCGACATGCCGCCGACGACCGTGGTGATCCGCAGCCGGAGCGCGGAGGCGTACGGGGTGAGGGCGTCGGTCACCTGCTGCGCGAGCTCGCGCGTGGGCACCAGGACGAGCGCGAGGGGCGCGGTGGGCTCGGCGCGGCGGCCCGCGGTGCGGGCGAGGATCGCGAGGCCGAAGGCGAGGGTCTTGCCGGATCCGGTACGCCCCCGGCCGAGCACATCGCGGCCGGCCAGCGAGTTCGGGAGGGTCGCGGCCTGGATCGGGAACGGCTCCGTGACGCCCTGCTCACCCAGGGTCCGCAGCAGGCCCTCGGGCATGTCGAGGTCGGCGAAGGCGGCCACCGCGGGCAGCGCGGGCGTCAGGGTCTCCGGCGGCGTGAACTCGCTCGGCGGCGGGGGCGCGGTGGGACGGCGCCCGCCGCGGGAGGCCTTCGGCTGTGACGTGGACTTCGCCTGGGCGGTGCGGGGGCTGCGCTTGTGAGGGCGTTCGGAGCGGGTCATGCGTGCCTTTCTGGCCGGTGCTCGCGGCACAGGCGGGGCCCGCACCTGGCGATGCGGGCCCCGGCTGCTTTACCCGGAACACGCGATACGGGCCCCGGATGTCTCCCGGAACGCGTGGTACGAGCCCCGGATGTCTCTACCGGAACAATAGTGCGCCCCCGGACCTTCCCGCCCCGCCCGACCGATGCCCGGACGGATCAGACCAGGCCGGCGCCCCGCGACGTGGGCGACCTCACAGCCGTACGGGCGGCCGGGACGGCGGGCCCGGCCTGGTCGACAGGACTTCTCTCAGGTCCGTACGGCGACTCCGTCCAGGACCATGGACAGGTACTGGCGGGCGATCTCCTCGGGGCTGTGCCGCCCGCCCGGCCGGTACCAGGACGCGGCGACCCAGACGGTGTCGCGGAGGAACCGGTAGGTGAGGCGGACGTCGAGGTCGGCCCGGAACACGCCGGCCTCGACGCCGCGCTCCAGGGTGCCGAGCCAGGCCCGCTCGAACTTGTGCTGCGAGGCGGTGAGGTACTGGAAGCGGGGCTGGTCGGTGAGGTGCCGGGACTCCTTCTGGTAGATGGCGACGGCGGCACGGTGCCGGTCGATCTCACGGAAGGACTCGGTGACGAGGGCCTCGATGGTCTCGCGCGGCCCGAGCCCGGCGTCGAGGACGGCGTCGTACCCCTCCCACAGCTCGCCGAGGAAGGTGGAGAGGATCTCGTCGAGCATCGACTCCTTGGAGTCGAAGTGGTAGTAGAGGCTGCCGGCGAGCATCCCTGCGGCGTCCGCGATCTTGCGGACGGTGGTGGCGTTGTAGCCCTGGGCCGCGAACACCTCCGCCGCGGTGTCGAGGAGCTCACGGCGCCGCTCGGGCGCGGCACTCGCCTGGGTCTTCTTCTTGGTGGCTGACACACGCCCATTCTGGTCCTACCGCGCCGGCTCCAGGCGCGGCGGGCCGTCGTCGTTGCCGCGGCGGAAGATCCGCGTCGGTCGCCCCCGGACCCAGCTGTGGAGGACGATCTCGTCTCCGTCCACCCAGGTCCGTACGACCTCGGTCGGCTCCACCCGGAAGAGGTGGAAGGGCCGGGGCGCGCCCGCGTCGGCCGCGTACCGGTCCACGGTCTCGGGGTCGGTGACCTCGACCGCCCGACCGGAGATCCGGACGTCGCCGCCGCCCATTCCGGTGCCGGAGCCCGGGTTGGCGAGCAGCCCGAACCGGGGGTCGCGGCGCAGGTCGAAGGCCTTGCGGGAGTTCGGCATCATGCCGAACCAGAGCTCGCCGAAGCGGAAGTCGGCCTCGATGCCGCTGAGCCGGGGCGAGCCGTCCTGCCGCACGGTGGCGAGGGCGTGGTGGGTGTACTGCCCGAAGCGCTCGCGCACGGTCGCGGCGAGGGCGGGTTCGGCGGCCTCGAAGGCCGACCAGTTGGTTCCGATGTCTCCCATACGTTCAGGAAACACCGGATACCAGACAGCCACTGTCCGGATTACTCCGGACGTTCCCCGGGTGGCGGGGGCGGCGGACTTCAGGAGGTGGCGGCACGCTCCGCGGCGCTGCGCTCGACGCAGAACTCGTTGCCCTCCGGGTCGCCGAGGGTCGCCCAGCCGGTGCCGTCCGGGTTCCGCCGGTCGTCGAGCAGGGTGGCGCCGAGGGCGAGCAGCCGCTCGACCTCCTCGTCACGGGTCCGGTCCTGCGGCTGGAGGTCCAGGTGGACGCGGTTCTTGACCGCCTTCGGCTCGGGGACCTGGATGAAGAGGAGGCCGGCGCCGGCCGACTCGACGAGCGCCTCCTCGTCGCCGGGCTGATCGTCGTCGGAGACCTTGGCGTCCAGCGCCTGGGCCCAGAAGGTGGCGAGGGCGTAGGCGTCGGCGCAGTCGATGGTCACGTGTCGTACGAGAGAGCTCATGGCGCCATGGTCCCCTTCCGTCCCGCCGGCCGGCCAGCGAATAACTCCCGTGCCCGGAAAGGGTCGTGCCCCGCCCGCTCCCGTCTCAGGAGCGGACGATGCCCTGCCCCCGGGCGGCGGCGAGCCAGGCGGGGAAGTCGGCGACGATCCGGTCGTACAGCTCGCCGTCCGGGACCCGGCTCGGGTCCTGACCGGCGTGGAAGAAGCCCGCGTTGTCGACGGGCCGCTTCGCGGGGACGTCCAGCTCGTCGAGCCGGCGCAGGAACTCGAACTGCCGGCTGCCCGGGTCGCCGAAGCCGATGAACTGCCAGAAGATCGGCAGCCGGGCCGCCTTGCACACGTACCGCTCGGCGGCGAGCTTGTTGATCGGCCCGCCGTCGGTCTGGAAGACGACGAGCGCGGGCGCGGTGGAGCCGCTGTCCAGGTAGTGGTCGATGACGGCGTCCATGGCGAGGTGGTAGCTCGTCTTCCCCATGTGGCCGAGGCCGGCGACGATCCGGTCGATCCGGCCGGCGTGGTCGTCGATCCGGATGTCGGTCTCGGCGTCGACGTCGGTGGAGAAGAAGACGACCGGCACGCGCCCGTCGTCGTCGAGCTGCGCGGAGAGCCCGAGCACCCGGTCGGCGAGTGCCTGCACGGCGCCGCTGGCGTAGTACGGCTTCATCGACCCCGAGTAGTCGACGACGAGGTAGACGGCGACCCGCTGCCCCCCGATCCCGCACCGCTGGAGGGACGCCCCGGCCTCCTTGTACAGGCTGACCAGCGCGGGCGCGGTCTCCTCGATCTTCCGCAGGCTCAGTGCCACCGTATCCCCCTCGTGCTCACGCGACGTGTCGAGGATACGGGTCCGGAATCGACGGGGGTCCGGGGCGGAGTGCCCCGTCCCGGAACGCGCCGCGGCGCCCACCCAGTCGTCCGGTCGGGGACATTCGGGGGGCGCCGCGCTCAGTTCCGCACGTCGTTGTACGGGACGTTCTCAGGGGGCCGGTCAGACCGTCAGGGAACGGTCCGTCGGGCGGATCGGGGCCGGCAGGGAGCTGGCACCGGTCAGGTAGCGGTCCACGCCACGGGCGGCGGAGCGGCCCTCGGCGATGGCCCAGACGATCAGCGACTGGCCTCGGCCGGCGTCGCCGGCGACGTACACGCCATCGACGTTGGTGGCGAAGTCCGCGTCTCGGGCGATGTTACCCCGCTCATCGAGGTCCAGACCAAACTGCGCGACCAGGCCGTTCTCCACGTCCGTGCCGGTGAAGCCCATCGCGAGCGTGACCAGCTGGGCGGGGATGCTGCGCTCCGTGCCCGGCTTCTGGGTCAGCTTGCCGTCGACGAACTCGACCTCGACGAGGTGGAGGGACTGGACGTTGCCGTCCTCGTCGCCCTCGAAGTGGGTGGTGGAGACGGAGTAGACCCGCTCGCCGCCCTCCTCGTGCGCGGAGGTGACCTTGTACAGCATGGGGAAGGTCGGCCAGGGCTGGCCGGCGTTCCGCTCCTCGCCCGGGCGGGGCATGATCTCCAGCTGCGTGACCGAGGCCGCGCCCTGGCGGTGGGCCGTGCCGACGCAGTCGGCGCCGGTGTCGCCGCCGCCGATGACGACGACGTGCTTGCCCTCGGCGGTGATCGGCGGGGCGACGAAGTCACCCTCGACGACCTTGTTCGCGAGCGGCAGGTACTCCATGGCCTGGTGGATGCCGTTCAGCTCGCGGCCCGGGACGGGCAGGTCGCGGGCGGTGGTGGCGCCGGCGGCGATCACCACGGCGTCGAACCGCTTGCGCAGGTCCGTCGCCGTCAGGTCGCGCCCGATCTCTATGCCGGTGCGGAACTTGGTGCCCTCCGCGCGCATCTGCTCGATGCGGCGGTTGATGTGCCGCTTCTCCATCTTGAACTCGGGGATGCCGTAGCGCAGCAGGCCGCCGATGCGGTCGGCGCGCTCGTACACGACCACGGTGTGGCCGGCCCGGGTCAGCTGCTGGGCCGCGGCGAGACCCGCCGGGCCCGAACCGATGACGGCGGCGGTCTTGCCGGACAGGCGCTCGGGGACCTGCGGCTTGACGTCGCCTCCGTCCCAGGCCTTGTCGATGATGGAGACTTCGACGTTCTTGATCGTGACGGCCGGCTGGTTGATGCCGAGCACGCACGCGGACTCGCACGGCGCCGGGCACAGGCGGCCGGTGAACTCCGGGAAGTTGTTGGTGGCGTGCAGGCGCTCCTGCGCCGCCGACCAGTCCTCGCGGTAGGCGTAGTCGTTCCACTCGGGGATCAGGTTCCCGAGGGGACAGCCGTTGTGGCAGAACGGGATGCCGCAGTCCATGCAGCGGCCGGCCTGCTTGCTGATGATCGGCAGCAGGGAGCCGGGGACGTAGACCTCGTTCCAGTCCCGGACGCGCTCGGCCACGGGGCGGGTCTCGGCGACCTCGCGTCCGGTGGTCAGGAAGCCCTTGGGGTCAGCCATGGGTCGCCGCCTCCATCATCTTCTCGGTGGTCTCGGCCTCGGAGAGACCGGCGAGCTCAGCGGCGTCCTTGGCGGCGAGCACTGCCTTGTACGTGGTGGGGATGATCTTGCTGAACCGGTCGGCGTTGGCGTCCCAGTCGGCGAGCAGCTTCTCCGCGACCGTGGAGCCCGTCTCCTCGTGGTGACGGCGCACGACGTCGTGCAGCCACGCCTTGTCGGTGTCCGACAGGGCCTCGATCGCGCCCAGGTTGCCGGAGTTGACGT
Source organism: Streptomyces sp. CB02261 (assembly GCF_001905665.1). Lineage (GTDB taxonomy): Bacteria > Actinomycetota > Actinomycetes > Streptomycetales > Streptomycetaceae > Streptomyces. Next base: position 242,680 of record NZ_LIVX01000001.1, read on the forward strand.
TGTCCCGGTCGAGGTCGACGACGTAGGCGACACCGCCCGACATGCCGGCCGCGAAGTTGCGTCCGGTCTCGCCGAGGACGACCGCCGTGCCGCCGGTCATGTACTCGCAGCCGTGGTCGCCCACGCCCTCCGAGACGACGAGGGCGCCGGAGTTGCGGACGCAGAAGCGCTCGCCGGTGCGGCCGCGGAGGAACAGCTCGCCGCCGGTCGCTCCGTAGCCGATGGTGTTGCCCGCGATGGTGGAGTACTCGGCGAGGTGGTCGGCGCCCCGGTCGGGACGGACGATCACCCGGCCGCCGGAGAGGCCCTTGCCGACGTAGTCGTTGGCGTCGCCCTCCAGGCGGAGGGTGACACCGCTCGGCAGGAAGGCGCCAAAGGACTGGCCGGCGGAGCCGGTGAAGGTGATGTCGATGGTGTCGGCCGGGAGACCGGCGCCACCGAACCTCTTCGTCACCTGGTGGCCGAGCATGGTGCCGACCGTGCGGTTGATGTTGCGGATGGCGACCTGGGCGCGGACCGGCTGGGCCTCCTCGGCGGAGGCGGCGTTCAGGGCCTCGGCGGCGAGCTGGATCAGCTCGTTGTCGAGGGCCTTCTCCAGCCCGTGGTCCTGCTCGACCAGGGCGTGGCGGACCGCGCCCTCGGGCAGCTCCGGCACGTAGAAGAGCGGCTCCAGGTCGAGACCCTGCGCCTTCCAGTGGGTGACGGCGCGGCTGGTGTCGAGCAGCTCGGCGTGGCCGACGGCCTCTTCGAGGGTGCGGAAGCCCAGCTCGGCGAGGAGCTCGCGGACCTCCTCGGCGATGAACTCGAAGAAGTTGACGACGAACTCGGCCTTGCCGGAGAAACGGTCCCTCAGGACCGGGTTCTGGGTGGCGATGCCGACCGGGCAGGTGTCCAGGTGGCAGACGCGCATCATGACGCAGCCGGAGACGACGAGCGGCGCGGTCGCGAAACCGAACTCCTCGGCGCCGAGCAGCGCGGCGATGACGACGTCACGGCCGGTCTTGAGCTGGCCGTCGGTCTGGACGACGATCCGGTCGCGCAGGCCGTTGAGCAGCAGGGTCTGCTGGGTCTCGGCGAGGCCGAGCTCCCAGGGACCGCCCGCGTGCTTCAGCGAGGTCAGCGGGGAGGCGCCCGTTCCGCCGTCGTGGCCGGAGATGAGGACGACGTCCGCGTGGGCCTTGGAGACACCGGCGGCGACCGTGCCGACGCCGACCTCGGAGACCAGCTTCACGTGGATGCGGGCGACCGGGTTGGCGTTCTTGAGGTCGTGGATCAGCTGAGCCAGGTCCTCGATGGAGTAGATGTCGTGGTGCGGCGGCGGCGAGATGAGGCCGACGCCGGGCGTCGAGTGACGCGTCTTGGCGACCCACGGGTAGACCTTGTGGCCGGGCAGCTGGCCGCCCTCGCCGGGCTTGGCGCCCTGGGCCATCTTGATCTGGATGTCGTCGGCGTTGACCAGGTACTCGCTGGTCACGCCGAAGCGGCCGGAGGCGACCTGCTTGATCGCGGAGCGCCGGGCCGGGTCGTAGAGGCGGTCCGGGTCCTCGCCGCCCTCACCGGTGTTGGACTTGGCGCCCAGCTGGTTCATGGCGATGGCGAGGGTCTCGTGCGCCTCGCGGGAGATGGAGCCGTACGACATGGCGCCGGTGGAGAAGCGCTTGACGATCTCGGAGACCGGCTCGACCTCGTCGAGGGGGATCGACGGGCGGTCGGAGGTGAAGCCGAAGAGGCCGCGGAGCGTCATCAGGCGCTCGGACTGCTCGTTCACCCGCTCCGTGTACTGCTTGAAGATGTCGTACCGCTTGTTGCGCGTGGCGTGCTGGAGACGGAAGACGGTCTCCGGGTCGAACAGGTGCGGCTCGCCCTCGCGGCGCCACTGGTACTCGCCGCCGATGTCCAGGGCGCGGTGCGCCGAGGGGACGCCGGAGACGGGGTACGCCTTGGCGTGGCGGGCGGCGACCTCCTTGGCGACGACGTCGAGACCGGCGCCGCCGATCTTGGTGGCCGTGCCGTTGAAGTACGTGGCGACGAAGGTCTCGTCGAGGCCGACGGCCTCGAAGACCTGGGCGCCGCGGTAGGAGGCGACGGTGGAGATGCCCATCTTGGACATGACCTTGAGGACGCCCTTGCCGAGGGCGTAGATCAGGTTCCGGATGGCCTGCTCGGGCTCCAGGCCCTCGATGAAGGTGCCGGCGCGGACGAGGTCCTCGACGGACTCCATGGCGAGGTACGGGTTGACCGCCGCGGCGCCGTAGCCGATGAGCAGGGCGACGTGGTGGACCTCGCGGACGTCACCGGCCTCGACGAGCAGGCCCACCTTGGTGCGCTGCTTGGTGCGGATGAGGTGGTGGTGGACGGCCGCGGTGAGCAGCAGCGAGGGGATCGGCGCGTGCTCGGCGTCGGAGTGCCGGTCGGAGAGCACGATGAGGCGGGCGCCGCCCTCGATGGCGGTGTCGGCCTCGGCGCAGATCGCGTCGATGCGGGCGGCGAGGGCCTCACCGCCGCCGGAGACCCGGTAGAGGCCGGAGAGGGTCGCGGCCTTCATGCCGGGCATGTCGCCGTCGGCGTTGATGTGGATGAGCTTGGCCAGCTCGTCGTTGTCGATCACCGGGAAGGGCAGGGTGACGCTGCGACACGCCCCGGGAGTCGGCTCCAGGAGGTTGCCCTGGGGGCCGAGCGAGGAGCGCAGCGAGGTCACGAGCTCTTCGCGGATCGCGTCGAGCGGCGGGTTGGTGACCTGCGCGAAGAGCTGGGTGAAGTAGTCGAAGAGCAGCCGCGGGCGGGCGGACAGGGCCGCGATCGGCGAGTCCGTACCCATGGAGCCGAGGGGCTCGCCGCCGGTGCGGGCCATCGGGGCGAGGATGACGCGGAGCTCTTCCTCGGTGTAGCCGAAGGTCTGCTGGCGGCGGGTGACCGAGGCGTGGGTGTGCACGATGTGCTCGCGCTCGGGGAGGTCGGAGAGCTCGATCTCGCCGGTCTCCAGCCACTCCGCGTACGGGTTCTCGGCGGCGAGGGCGGCCTTGATCTCGTCGTCCTCGACGATGCGGTGCTCGGCGGTGTCGACGAGGAACATCTTGCCGGGCTGGAGGCGGCCCTTGCGGACGACCTTGGCGGGGTCGATGTCGAGGACGCCGACCTCGGAGGAGAGGACGACGAGGCCCTCGTCGGTGACCCAGTAGCGGCCGGGGCGCAGACCGTTGCGGTCGAGGACCGCGCCGACCTGGACGCCGTCGGTGAAGGTGACGCAGGCCGGGCCGTCCCAGGGCTCCATCATCGTGGAGTGGTACTGGTAGAAGGCGCGGCGGGCGGGGTCCATGGTCTCGTGGTTCTCCCACGCCTCCGGGACCATCATCAGGACCGCGTGCGGCAGCGAGCGGCCGCCGAGGTGGAGGAGCTCCAGGACCTCGTCGAAGGAGGCCGAGTCGGAGGCGTCCGGGGTGCAGATCGGGAAGATCCGCTCCAGCGAGCCCTCGCCGAAGACGTCGGAGGCGAGCTGGGCCTCGCGGGCCGTCATCCAGTTCCGGTTGCCCTTGACGGTGTTGATCTCACCGTTGTGGGCGACGAACCGGTACGGGTGGGCCAGCGGCCAGCTCGGGAAGGTGTTGGTGGAGAACCGGGAGTGGACCAGGGCCACGGCGGTGGCACAGCGGCGGTCCGACAGGTCCGGGAAGAAGGGCTCCAGCTGGCCGGTGGTCAGCATGCCCTTGTAGACGATCGTGCGGGCGGAGAGCGACGGGAAGTACGTCGCGGCCTCGCGCTCGGCGCGCTTGCGCAGCACGAAGGCCTTGCGGTCCAGCGCGATGCCGGTGGCCGCGGTGTCCGCGTCCGTCACGAAGAGCTGGCGGAAGACCGGCATGGTGGAGCGGGCGGAGGCGCCGAGCAGCTCGGGGGCGACAGGGACCTCGCGCCAGCCGAGGACGGTCAGGCGCTCTTCGGCGGCGATGGCCTCGATCCGCTCGACGGCCTGTGCGGGGGCGTCGGCGGGCAGGAAGGCGATGCCGACGGCGTACGCGCCGGCGGCGGGGAGCTCGAAGTCGGTGACCTCGCGCAGGAAGGCGTCCGGGACCTGGAGCAGGATGCCGGCGCCGTCACCGGAGTCGGGCTCGGAGCCGGTGGCGCCGCGGTGCTCGAGGTTGCGCAGTACGGTCAGCGCCTGCTCGACCAGCGCGTGGCTGGCTACACCGGTGAGGGTGGCCACGAACCCGACACCACAGGCGTCGTGTTCGTTACGGGGGTCGTACATCCCCTGCGGAGTGGGGCGACCGTCCATGGGCGACCAGGCGTCGGAACGCATCGGCTCTCCCGTCGTCGTCGTGGCTGGGGGCATCTCCCAGACGGGTCTGGGGGTGCGACTGCCGAGGGACGACGTTGGCCCTCCGCGAAATTTCGTGCAGGTTACATGATGGCTGGCTTCTCGCGAAGTGGATAGCTCATTCCAGCATGCGGACACCGCGGACACGCAGCGGTGGTGGGGGTTCACCTGTGGGGTTCACCTGGGGTTCACCTGTGAGGTGCGGCGACAGGAGCTGTCCCGCGGGGACGGATCACGGCGGTCCGGATGATCTCCGGACCCATGGCGGCCCGTCGCTGAGTGGGCTTCGTTGCCCAGCGGCGCTCATGCCTCATTCCCGATGGTCACGGGTTCGAAACCGCCGGGTAACCGGCTACATATGTGGCGTCCTGCATATTGTCTCATTGCAGCGGCGGATCGGGCCAGGGAGATACGTCACAGGGGATATGCGGCCTTCATCCCGCAATGGCGCCCCGGAACGACCGAAAGGCCCCATGAGGGGGCCTCCTGGTCGCGCGCGAGGGGTACGGAATCCGTTCCGGTACGGGAGGGGGGGTACGTCTCCCGTACGGGTGGCTACAGCGCGGCCCCCAGGAGCATGCCGAGGCCGTACGTGACGGCCGCCGCGGCGCCGCCGAGCACGAGCTGGCGCAGCCCGCTGAAGAGCCAGCCCCGGGCGGTCACCCGGGCCACGAGCGCGCCGCAGGCGAAGAGGCCGACGAGCGCGAGCAGCACGGCGGGCCAGAGCGCGGTCGCCCCGAGCAGGTAGGGCAACACGGGGAGCAGCGCGCCGAGCGCGAACGAACCGAAGGACGAGACCGCGGCGACCGTCGGCGACGGGAGGTCGTCCGGATCGATGCCGAGCTCCTCGCGCGCGTGGATCTCCAGGGCCTGCTCGGGGTCCTTCGACAGCTGCATCGCGACCTCGCGGGCGAGCGCGGGCTCGACACCACGGGAGACGTAGAGGGCGGCCAGCTCCTCCATCTCGTCGACGGGGTGCTTGCGCAACTGGCGGCGCTCGACGTCCAGTTCCGCCTGGACGAGTTCGCGCTGCGAGGCGACGGAGGTGTACTCGCCCGCCGCCATCGAGAAGGCGCCGGCCGCGAGCCCCGCGAGGCCGGTGATGACGACGGTCTGCGTGGAGACCGCGCCGCCGGCGACACCGGTCATCAGGGCGAGGTTGGACACCAGGCCGTCCATCGCGCCGAACACGGCGGGGCGCAGCCAGCCGCCGTTCACGTCGCGGTGCGTGTGGTTGTCGCGGTGGGCCTCGTGCAGCGGCGCCTGAGCTTCGATGATGGACATGGCTCTCCCCTCGTTCCGGCGGGCCGGGTCGCACCCGCCGCCCCCAACACCTTCGAAAATACGCGCGATGTAAGGGGCGCGCCAGCAAGGCAGGCCGTACTTACTAAGGTCTGCCTTGCTGTGGGAACCGGTTCTGGCGTGGTGTCAGGCGGGTGACAGAGACGTTTCTTCGGCGAGTTCGCGGCCCGTGGTGGCACAGATCCAGGCATCGGGGCGCCATCGGTGCGCCTCTCCCGAGGAAGGGGCCGCGAGATGGTGACCACCACGGCATGCGACACGCGTGAACGGGCGAGAGGGGCGCTCCTCGGCCTCGCCGTCGGCGACGCGCTCGGCGCGCCCGCCGAGAACATGCGGCCCTCCGAGATCCGCCGCCGCTGGGGCCGGATCGAGGGCTTCGTGACGGACAGCCCGGCCGGGACGGACGACACCGAGTACGCCATCTTCTCGGCGCTGCTCCTCGCGCGGCACGGCTCCGCCCTCACCGTCCGGCACGTCGAACGGGCCTGGCACCACTGGATCGCCGACCTCGACGAGGGGCCGTTCCGCGGCGCGGGGTTCTCCGAGCGCGGCACTCTGGAGAACCTCCGCCGGGGCCTCGCCGCGCCCATCTCCGCCCAGCACCGGCACGCCTGGAGCGACGGGCTCGCCATGCGCGCGGCGCCCTTCGGGGTGTTCGCGGCCGGACGCCCGGCGGAGGCGGCGCGGCTCGTCGCCATCGACGGCAGCGTCAGCCACGACGGCGAGGGCATCTACGGCGGGCAGGCGGTCGCGGCGGGGGTCGCGGCGGCGATGGCGGGGGCGGGCGTGACCTCGGTGATCGCGGCGGCCCTCTCGGTCGTCCCGATGGACTCGTGGACGGCCCGCTCGCTGCGCCGCGCGGTGGTGGCCGCCCAGCGGGTCCAGCCGGACCCGCTCACCCGGGAACGCCAGGTCCGCTCGGCGGTCGTCATCGGCGGCTACCCCTGGACGGACCTGGCCCCGGAGGCGGTGGGCCTGGCGTTCGGCGCGTTCGCCGCGGCGCGCGGCGACTTCCGTACGGCCGTCCTGACGGCCGTCAACATGGGCCGCGACGCCGACACCACGGCGGCGGTGGCGGGCGCGCTGGCAGGCGCGGCCGGCGGCCTGCGCGCGATCCCGGAGGCCTGGGCCTCGGCCATCACCCCGGTGACGGGCAGCTGCCTCCCGTCGATGCGCGGCTACCACGTCCTGGACGTAGCGGACCTTCTGACCCCGGAGGCGGACACCTGATGAACCCCCACGACACGACACCCCCCACCGACACGACCGTGGCCACCCCTCTCGCAGCGGGCTCAGCCCCCACCGGCGGCACCGCCCTCATGGCAGGCGCGGGCCCCGCAGTCGACATCCCCCTCACGGCAGCCACCGGCCCCGCCACCGACACCCTCCTCGCAGTGGCCGTCAGCCCCGCCCCGACCGACACCACCGCGGCCCCGAGCCGAGGCACGGCCAACACCGCCGCCGACACCCCCCTCACGGCAAGCACCAGCCCCGCCACCGACACCCTCCTCGCAGCGGCCGTCAGCCCCGCCCCGACCGACACCACCGCAGCTCCGGGCCGAGACACGGCCGGCACCGCCGCAGCTCCGGGCCGAGACACGGCCGGCACCGCTGTGGGCAGTCGTCCCGCAGGGCGGGACGGGTGGGCACAGCTCACGGTGCCGGGTGCCGGCCCGCTGCTCGCCGACCCCGAGGACCCGAGCCCACCGCCGGGTGCCGGCCCGCTGCTCGCCGACCCCGAGGACCCGACCCCACCGCCCGGCCCCGGCCCCCTGCTCGCCGACCCCGAGGACCCGGCGTCCCAGCCCGGCGGCCGCCCCTCCCCCGCGCGGGGCGGCGCACGCGACCACGTCGCCCCCGCACCGGCCGCACCGGCCGGAGCACGACCGCCCCGCGACGCGATCGAGGGCCTCCTCCTCGGCCTCGCCGCGGGCGACGCCGCCGGTTGGCCCGCCGCCAGGCACCGCGCCGCCCGCATGCCCGAGTGGACCCGCCGCCTCACCCGCGAGCTCGACACCTTCGCCGAGCAGAACGCCACGACCACCCTCCCCGTCCCCATCGCCCTCAACCAGCCCCCCGAGCCCCTCCGCCTCGGCCCCTCCGACGACGCCGAGTGGGCGGTCTTCACGGCCGAGGCGGTCCTCACCGCCTCCGGCCCCGGCTTCGCCGGCCTCCCCCCGGAGCGCCGCCTCCGCGCCTCCGTGAACCTCGCCTGGAACGCCCTCGCCGACCAGGTCGCCGCCGCGGCGGACCGCGCTCCCGAGATCGAGTCGGCCGTCCTCCCGCTCCGCGCCCGGATCTCCGTCCGCGCGGGCCTCGGCAACCTCGCCACCGGCCTGCGTCCCCCCGCGACCGGCCACGACAACCCGCACTTCTTCGACGACGCCGCCTGTGTACGGGCCGTGGTCCTCGCCCTCGTCCACCCCGGCGACCCGCGCGCCGCCGCCGAACTGGCGGAGTTCGACGCCCGGTACACCCAGGACGGCGACGGCGTCCACGGCGCCCGCGCGATGGCGGCGGCCGTCGCCGCGGCCTTCGGCGGGGCGACGGTCGACGAGAGCGTCGAGGCGGCGCTCGACGAACTCCCGCCCGCCACGGAGATCGGCCGCAACTCCCGGCACGCGGTGAAGCTGGCCCACACCGCCGGTTCGGCCTTCGCGCTCGTCCCGCTCCTGGAGCACCAGATCGTCGACCACGTCTACAGCTACGGCATCGCCGCCGCCGAGACCGTGCCCGTGGCGCTCGCGCTCGCCACCGCCGCGCGCGGCGAGATGACGGCCGCCGTGCCGGCCGCCGTCTGCCTCTCGCGGGTCGCCGACTCCGCCCCGGCGCTCGCGGGCGCGCTCACGGGGGCGCTGGGCGGCGGCCGTTCGGTGCCGCCGGCCTGGCGCGAGGCGTGCCGGACGCTCGCGGGCTGCGCGCTGCCCCGGCTCGCGGGCACGGATCTGGTCGAACTCGCCGGGCTGCTCGCAGCCACGGAACCGGCCACCCCGGGTGGACAATTCCGACATGACACCCACACTGGATGACCGGATCACCGGCAGTCTCGTCGGGGCCGCCGTCGGCGACGCGCTCGGCGGCCCCGTCGAGGGCTACACCCCCGAGCAGATCCTGGAACGCCACGGCGGCCGCGTCACCGGCGTCGTCGGCCCCTGGAACGGCGGCGAGTGGCGTACCGCCCGCCCCATCGCCCCGTACCACAAGGGCGACGGACACGTCACCGACGACACCTTGATGACCCACGCCCTGATCCGGGTGTACGAGAAGGTCCGCGGCCACCTCGACGCGTACGCGGTCGCGGACCACCTCGTCCCCGAACTCATGGGCTCCCCCGTCTGGATCCCCGAACTGGAGGCGGAGGCGCTGCCGCTCCAGCGGATCTTCCTGGCCGAGAAGTGGATCGTGGCCCGGCTCCACTACGGCCATGTGGACCCGCGCGAGGCCGGCAGCGGCAACATCGTCAACTGCGGCGCGGCGATGTACATGGCCCCCGTCGGGCTCGTCAACGCGGCCCATCCGGAGGCCGCGTACGCCGAGGCCCTCGACGTCGCGGGGGCGCACCAGTCCTCGTACGGCCGTGAGGCGGCCGGCGTGTTCGCGGCGGCGGTGGCGGCGGCGTGCGCGCCGGGGGCCACGGCGTCCTCGGTGGTGGGGACGGCCCTGGCCCTGGCCAAGGACGGCACGCGCTCGGCGATCGAGGCGGTCGCCGAAGTGGCCGAGCGCCACACGGACTTCGAGTCGGCCCTGACCCCGCTCCGCAAGGCGGTGGCGCCCTTCGACTCGGTCGGCCCCGACTACCGCTCCCCCTCCCTCGGCGCCCGCCGCCCCTCCCGCCTGCACGCGATCGAGGAACTTCCCGTCGCCCTGGGCATGCTCCTCGTCGGCGAGGGCGACTACCGCCGTACGGTCCTGGGCGCGGTCAACTACGGCCGCGACTGCGACTCGATCGCGACGATGGCGGGCGCGATCGCGGGCGCGCTGCACGGCGAGTCCGCGGTGCCCGCCGACTGGGCGAAGCGGGTGGCGGAGGCGAGCCGCCTCGACCTGCACGCCCCGGCGCGGGCGCTGACCGAGGTGACCCGCGAGGTGTTCGCACGGGACGCGGAGCGCCGCCGGGCCCACGAGGCCGCGTTCACCGCCCTGACGAGCGGCGCCCGGTGAACCTCCGCCTGACCTGGGTCCAGCCGGAGGACCTGGTGGGCCACGAGCTCCGGCAGGCACGCGAGGACGGGCGCGACGCGAGCGCCCTCGCGGCCCGCTGGGCGGCGGCGGGCGGCCCTCCGGCCCCGGAGTCGGCCGGCGCGTCCACGGTGGCCCGCCCCGACCTGCGCCCCCTGGCGACGGAACTCCTGGACGCCCTGGCGGCCCTCCCCACCCCCCTCGGGGAGCGCGAACCGACCGCGCTCCCCGACATCCGGGCGCTGACGACCCCCCACACCACGCCGCCCGCGGCGTGCGCGGCGGCCCCGAGCGCGCGGAGGCCCACCGGTCTCGCGGGCGAAGCCCCCGAGGGCCTCCGCGACCGCCTGCACGCCGCCTGGCTGGGCCGCGCCGTCGGATGCCTGCTCGGCAAGCCCGTCGAGAAACTGCCCCTGTCCGCCATCCGCGACCTCGCGCGCGCCGCGGGCAACTGGCCCCTCTCCACCTGGTTCACCGCCCGAGGCGTCCCCGGCGAGCTGCTCGACGCACACCCCTGGAACCGCCGCTCCGCCACCACCTCCCTCGCCGAGAACATCGACGGCATGCCCGAGGACGACGACCTCAACTACCCCCTGCTCGATCTGCTGCTCCTCCAGCGGCACGGCCGCGACTTCACCACCGCCGACGTCGCCCGCCTCTGGCTCGACGAGCTTCCCGCCGGCCGCACCTTCACGGCCGAGCGCGTCGCCTACCGCAACCTCCTCGACGGCGTGGAACCCCCGCTGACCGCCGTCCACCGCAACCCCTTCCGTGAGTGGATCGGCGCCCAGATCCGCGCCGACGTCCACGGCTGGACCTGCCCGGGCGACCCGGTCGCCGCCGCTGGACAGGCCCATCGGGACGCGGTGCTCACCCACACCGCGAACGGCGTCTACGGCGCCATGTTCGTCGCCGCCACCCTCGCCACGGCCGCCACCGGCACCGCCGACGTCCACCGGTCGCTCGCCGCCGGGCTCGCGGTGATCCCGCCCCGCTCACGCCTCGCCGGGGCCGTCCGCCTCGGCATCGCGTCCGCCCGCGCCACACCCGACTTCGACACGGTCGTCGACCGGCTGCACGCCGAACTCGGCGGGTACCACTGGGTGCATGCCGTCCCGAACGCCGCCCTGGTCGCCGCCGCCCTCACCCACGCCGACGGCGACTTCTCCCGCTCCGTCTGCGCGGCCGTCTCCGGCGGCTGGGACACCGACTCCAACGGCGCCACCGCCGGCTCCGTCGCCGGACTGCTCGCCGGTCACCCCGACCGGCTCCCCGAGCACTGGACGTCCCCCCTCAAGAACCGGCTCTCGACCTCGGTGCCGTCCTTCGACGGCATCGGATTCGACACCCTGGCCGAACTGACCCATCGGGAGGCAGTACGCCCATGACCAGCATCGTCGTTCTCGGCAGCACGAACATGGACCTCGTCGCCTACGTGCCGCAGGCCCCGGCGCTCGGCGAGACCGTCACCGGCCGCTCCTTCCGCACGATCCCCGGCGGCAAGGGCGCCAACCAGGCCGTCGCCGCCGCCCGCGCGGGCGGCGAGGTGGCGATGATCGGCGCCGTCGGCGCGGACGACTTCGGGGCGCGGCTCCGCGCCACCCTGGAGCACTGCGCGGTGGACACCGACCTGCTGCGCACCGCCGAGGGCTCGTCCGGCACCGCGCACATCGTCGTCGACGACGAGGGCGGCAACGCGATCGTCGTCGTCCCCGGCGCCAACGGCACCGTCACCTCCCTGACCCACGGCGACGAGGCGCTCATCGGCACCGCGGACACCCTGCTCCTCCAGCTCGAACTCCCCCTCTCCGTCGTCGTGGAGGGCGCCGCGACCGCCCGCAGGCTTGGCGTCCGCACCGTCCTCACCCCCGCCCCCGCCCGGCCGCTCCCGCCCGAACTCCTCGCCTCGATCGACCTGTTGGTGCCCAACGAGCACGAGGCCGCCGCGCTCACCGGCCTCACCGACCCGCGCGAGGCCGCCCGAGCCCTGCTCCGGGACGTCCCCGAGGTGGTCGTCACCCTGGGGGCGGCCGGCAGCCTGTACGCGGCGCGAGGCGCCGATCCGGTCGAGGTGCCCGCCCCCCGCGTCCGGGCCGTGGACACCACCGGGGCGGGCGACACCTTCGTCGGCGCGCTCGCGGTGGCCCTCGGCGAGGGCCGCCCCGCCCCGGAGGCCCTGGCCTGGGCGCAGGCCGCCGCCGCGCTCTCCGTGCGGCGCGAGGGCGCGTCGACCTCGATGCCGTACCGCGTCGAGATCGAGGCGGCCTTCCACTCCCCCGACTCCCTGGAGGCCGACCCCGTATGACCGTCACCGCACCCGTCACCGCGCCCGCCGCCCCCGCGCCGCCCCTGCGCGGGCTGCGCGTCCTCGATCTCGCGACCCTCTTCGCCGGTCCGCTCGCCGCCACGATGCTCGGCGACTTCGGCGCCGACGTCGTCAAGGTCGAGCACCCCCGCAAGCCCGATCCGTCCCGTGGCCACGGCCCCGCCAAGGACGGCGTCGGCCTGTGGTGGAAGGTCCTCGGCCGCAACAAGCGGGCGATCACCCTCGACCTGTCCTCGCCGGGAGGCCGGGACACCCTGCTGGCGCTCGCCGCCGACGCCGACGTGATCGTGGAGAACTTCCGCCCCGGCACGCTGGAGCGCTGGGGCCTCGGCTGGGAGGAGCTCTCCACCGTCAACCCGCGCCTCGTCCTCGCCCGCGTCACCGGCTTCGGCCAGTTCGGCCCGTACGCCCACCGTCCCGGCTTCGGCACCCTCGCCGAGGCCATGAGCGGGTTCGCCGCGATCACCGGCGAGCCCGACGGCCCGCCCACCCTGCCCCCCTTCGGTCTGGCCGACTCGATCGCCGCCCTGGCCACGGCGTACGCGGTGATGACCGCGCTCACCGCCAGGACGACCACCGGACGCGGCCAGGTCGTCGACATGGCGATCATCGAACCGATGCTCGCCGTCATCGGCCCCCACCCCCTCTGGTACGACCAGCTCGGTTACGTCCAGCCCCGGACCGGCAACCGCTCCCGCAACAACGCGCCGCGCAACACCTACCGGACCGCCGACGGCTCCTGGGTCGCCGTCTCCACCTCCGCCCAGTCGATCGCCGAGCGGGTGATGCGGCTCGTCGGCCGCCCGGACCTGATCGACGAGCCGTGGTTCGCCGACGGCACGGGCCGGGCCGAGCACGCGGACGTCCTGGACGAGGCGGTCGGCGCCTGGATCGCCCGCCGCACCCGCGAGGAGGCGATGGCGGCCTTCGAGAAGGCGGAGGCGGCCATCGCCCCCGTCTACGACATCCGTGACGTCGTCGACGACCCGCAGTACCGGGCGCTCGGCACCGTCACCGAGGTACAGGACCCCGAACTCGGCCCGATCAAGATGCAGAACGTCCTCTTCCGCCTCTCCGAGACGCCCGGAGCCATCCGCTGGTCCGGCCGCCCCCACGGCGCCGACACCACCGCCGTCCTCACCGAACTCGGCCTCACCTCCGCCGAGATCGACCGTCTCCGCGACCAGGGGGCGGTATGAGCGCGCCGGCCGTCGAGGCTCTCCACCGGGTCCGCACGCCCCTCACCTGGCTGTACGCCCCGGGCGACCGTCCCGACGTCGTCCGCAAGGCCCTGGCCTCCGGCGCCGACGTGGTGATCGTCGACCTGGAGGACGCGGTCGCCCCGCACCGCAAGGCGTACGCCCTCGACGCCACGGCCGATCTGCTCGCGGACCCCCACCCCGTCCCGGTCCATGTCCGTGTCCACTCCGTGCACGACATCCCCACCCTGGCCCCCCTCCCCGGCCTCCGAGGTCTCCGGGTTCCCAAGGTGACACACGCCACCGACATCCACCGGATCGCCGGGCTGGCCCCGGACGTCCCCCTGTACCCGCTCCTGGAGAACGCCCTCGCCGTGGAGCACGCGTACGCCATCGCCACCGCCCACCCCGCCGTGCGGGGCGTCGCGCTCGGCGAAGCCGACCTCCGCGCCGACCTGGGGGTACGGGAGGACAGCGCCCTGGACTGGTCGCGCGGCCGGGTGGTGGTCGCGGCCCGCGCGGCCGCCCTCCCCCCGCCGGCCCAGTCGGTCCACCCCGACATCGGCGACCTGGACGCGCTGGCCGCCGGCTGCGCCCGGGGCCGGGCCATGGGCTTCCTCGGCCGGGCGGCCATCCACCCCCGCCAGCTCCCGGTCATCGAGCGCGCCTATCTCCCCACCCCGGAGGAGGTCGACGCGGCGCGGGAGGTCGTCACCGCGGCCGAGACCGGACGGGGCGCGCTCGCCCTGCCGGACGGCCGCTTCGTCGACGCGGCGGTGGTGGAGGGTGCCCACCGGGTCCTCGCCCTCGCGGCCCGGACGGGCTGACGCCCGTACCCCGGCAGACGGAAGGGCCGCCGGGACCTCACGGTCCCGGCGGCCCTCCTGCCTGCTGTGGAAGATCCGGGCGGATCAGCTCTTGGCGGCCGATCCGGCGCCGTTGCCGGCCCCGTGCTCCACGTCCTCGTCGGAGCCCGCCTTCGGTGCGGTGTCCTCCGGCTCGTCGCCCGCGTCCGCGTCGTCGGCCTTCCCGGCCGTGGCGGCGTCCGTCTTCTCGGTCTTGTCGGTCTTCGGCTCCACGATCTCCTCCCGGCCGGGACGGACCCGTGCCGAGACGACCATGTAGACCACCGCGAGCAGGAAGACGACGATCGCCGTCCACACGTTGAGCCGCAGGCCGAGCACGAGGTGCGCCTCGTCGACGCGCATGTACTCGATCCAGGCGCGGCCGGCGCAGTACGCGGCGACGTAGAGCGCGAACGCGCGGCCGTGGCCGAGCTTGAAGCGGCGGTCGGCCCAGACGACCAGGAGGGCGACGCCGACGCACCAGAGCGACTCGTACAGGAAGGTCGGGTGGTACGTCCCGGCCTCGCGGTTAGCGCTCTCGGTGATCTTCAGGGCCCAGGGCAGATCGGTCGGCCTGCCGTACAGCTCCTGGTTGAACCAGTTGCCCCAGCGGCCGATGGCCTGGGCGAGGGCGATACCGGGGGCGATGGCGTCGGCGTACGCCGGGAGCGGGATGCCCCGGCGGCGGCAGCCGATCCAGGCACCCACCGCGCCGAGCGCGATGGCGCCCCAGATACCGAGGCCGCCCTCCCAGATCTTGAAGGCGTCGACCCAGTTCTCACCCTCGCTGAAGTACAGCTGGTAGTCGGTGATCACGTGGTAGAGGCGTCCGCCGACGAGGCCGAAGGGCACCGCCCAGACGGCGATGTCGGCCACGGTGCCGGCGGTGCCGCCCCGGGCGATCCACCGCTTGTTGCCGTACCAGACGGCGACGAAGACACCGATGATGATGCAGAAGGCATAGCCGCGCAGCGGGATCGGTCCGAGATTGATCACGCCGGTCGACGGGCTGGGAATGTAGGCAAGGTCCATGGCAGGTCCGACGCTACCCTGCCGGGCGGGCGGGACGGCAGCCCGCCCGGCAACGTCTGGGTAACTAACCCGCCGAGGGCGAGGCCGTGCCGGGCTTCTTGCCCTTGTTGGCCTCGGTGACCCACTTCTTCAGGTTCTCCGGGGAGATCTGCTCGTTCCCCTTGGTCGGGAAGATCGATTCTCCGTTGAGGAGGACGGACGGTGTGCCGCGGAAGCCGCCGTTCTGGAAGGCCTCGTTCGACTTGACCACCCAGCTGTCGTGCGCGCCGTCGTTCACACAGCTGCGGAACGCGGGCGTGTCGAGCCCCGGCACCTTCGCCGCCAGCTCGATCAGCTTCTCGTTCTTGCCGAAGGCGTCGTCCGTCTCCTGCGGCTGGTTGATGTAGAGCGTGTCGTGGTACGCGGTGAACTTCCCCGCGTCCTGCGCGCACGCGGCCGCGTTCGCCGCGCGCAGCGAGCCGCTGCCGCCCATGTTCCCGTCGATGAGGGTCGCGAGGTGGTACTCGGTCCTGAGGGCGCCGGACGCCTCCAGCTCGTGGATCGAGTCCCGCATGACGTTCTCGAACTGGGCGCACGCCGGGCAGCGGAAGTCCTCCCAGATCGCGAGCGTCGACGGCGCGTCCGCCTTGCCCGTCGGGATGGCGGGCTTGTCGTCCTCGTCGGTCGCCCCGCTCGGCGCGACCACCGGGCCCGCCTTGTCCGACCCGCCGTCCTTGTCGCCGCCGGCGGCGATCACTCCGACGACCGCGGCCAGGCCGAGGACGCCGACCACCGCCGCCGACACGATCAGGACACGTCGCTGCTTCTCGCGGCTCTTCTCGCGCTCGCGCTGCTGCTGGAGGCGCTCCCGCGCGCTCCGGTTACCGTCACCACTGTTCTCGCTCACGCCTCAGGAACGAACCGGGGAGGCACGTGCGTGCCTCCCCGGTCGCAGATCCACCCGGATGGGTTACGAGACGCGCCGGACACCCTCGGCGAGTTCGGCCGCCAGTTCCCTTACGGCGGCGAGTCCCGCGGCCTCGTCGCCGTCGGCGTCGAGGATCCGCTTCACGAACGCGGACCCCACGATGACGCCGTCGGCGAAGGCCGCGACCTCCCGGGCCTGGGCGGCGTCGGAGACGCCGAGCCCGACGCAGACGGGGAGGTCCGCGGTGGCACGGGTGCGGCGGACGAGGTCGGCGGCCTGGTTGCCGACCGACTCGCGGGTGCCGGTGACCCCCATCAGGGAGGCGGCGTAGATAAAGCCGG
The DNA here is from genome assembly GCF_001905665.1 of Streptomyces sp. CB02261. GTDB lineage: Bacteria > Actinomycetota > Actinomycetes > Streptomycetales > Streptomycetaceae > Streptomyces. Next base: position 259,123 of record NZ_LIVX01000001.1, read on the forward strand.
AACCGGCCGCCGTGATGGTGGCGAGGCGCTCGTCCTTGCTGCTGGGCGCGACCACGAACACGGTGGCGAGACCGTGCTTGGCGGCGTGCTCGCGCCAGAGGGCGGACTCCTGGACCGGCAGGTCGGGCAGGATGCAGCCGGCGCCGCCCGCGGCGGCGAGCTCCTCGGTGAAGCGCTCGACGCCGTACCGGTCGATCGGGTTCCAGTAGGTCATGACGAGGACCGGCTTGCCGGTGGCCTCGTGGGCCTCGCGGACCGTGCGCATGACGTCGGCGATCTTGACGCCGCCGCGCAGGGCGATGTCGTCGGCGGTCTGGATGACCGGCCCGTCGAGGACCGGGTCGCTGTGCGGGAGCCCGACCTCGACGATGTCCGCGCCGCCGTCGAAGACGGCCTTGATCGCCGCGATGCCGCCGTCGACGGTCGGGAAGCCGGCCGGGAGGTAGGCGATGAGCGCGGCCCGGTCCTCCGACTTCGCCTTGGCGAGGGTGTCGCCGAGCAGCTGGATGTTGCCGGTCACTTGGCGTCCCCCTCGATCTCCGCCGTGGTGCCGGCGTCCGCGGCGACCTCGGCGTCGGTGTCGTACAGCCCGAAGTAGCGGGCGGCGGTGTCCATGTCCTTGTCGCCGCGCCCGGAGAGGTTGACGAGCAGCAGGGCGTCCTTGCCGAGCTCCTTGCCGACCTCCAGCGCCCCGGCGAGGGCGTGCGCCGACTCGATGGCCGGGATGATGCCCTCGGTACGGGACAGCAGCCGCAGCGCCTGCATGGCGGCGTCGTCGGTGACGGCGCGGTACTCGCCGCGTCCGCTGTCCTTGAGGTACGCGTGCTCGGGGCCGATGCCCGGGTAGTCGAGGCCCGCCGAGATCGAGTACGGCTCGGTGATCTGGCCCTCCTCGTCCTGGAGGACGTAACTGCGCGAGCCGTGCAGGATGCCGGGCTCGCCCGCGGTCAGGGTGGCCGCGTGCTCGCCGGTCTCGACGCCGTGGCCGGCCGGCTCGCAGCCGATGAGGCGCACGCCGGTGTCCGGGACGAAGGCGTGGAAGAGGCCGATGGCGTTGGAGCCGCCGCCGACGCAGGCGATGGCCGCGTCGGGCAGGCGTCCGGCGCGCTCCAGGAGCTGGCGGCGGGCCTCGACGCCGATGACCCGGTGGAAGTCGCGGACCATGGCGGGGAAGGGGTGCGGGCCGGCCACGGTGCCGAACAGGTAGTGGGTGCGGTCCACGTTGGCGACCCAGTCGCGGAACGCCTCGTTGATGGCGTCCTTGAGGGTACGGCTGCCGGACTTCACGGCGACGACCTCGGCGCCGAGCATCCGCATCCGGGCGACGTTGAGCGCCTGGCGCTGGGTGTCGATCTCGCCCATGTAGATGGTGCAGTCGAGGCCGAAGAGGGCGCAGGCGGTGGCGGTGGCCACGCCGTGCTGGCCGGCGCCGGTCTCGGCGATCACCCGGGTCTTGCCCATGCGCTTGGTCAGCAGGGCCTGGCCGAGCACGTTGTTGATCTTGTGCGAGCCGGTGTGGTTGAGGTCCTCGCGCTTGAGGAAGATCCGGGCGCCGCCGGCGTGCTCGGCGAACCGGGGGACCTCGGTGAGGGCGCTCGGGCGGCCCGTGTAGTCGACCATCAGGTCGTTGAGCTCGCGGGCGAACTCGGGGTCGGACTTGGCCTTGTCGTACTCGACGGCCACCTCGTCGACGGCGGCGACGAGGGCCTCGGGGATGAACTTGCCGCCGTAGGCGCCGAAGTAGCCCTCGGGGCTGGGGACCTGGCCCTCCAGGTCGGGAATGAAGAACTCGCTGGACATGCGGCTGCTCCTCGCGGGGCGGTGCCCCGTGTGACGTGCGGTCGATGGTCACGTTATGCGCGCGAGCCACTCGCCGTCGGCCGTTGTGGGCATCCCGCACCCGGGCGCCGCGCTGTGCGGCACAAGGGGTGGAGGCGCCGCCGGGGGCGCCCTCCCGTGTGCCCGCGAACAGGGCGTGGCCGGGTCAGGTGATGGCGAGGTTCAGGGGAGTGTGCGCGCGAGGCGCGGGCGCCATCGCATGCCGTTGACCTGGCCCGGCTCGGAGCCGATGACGTACCGGACCCGGCGGCCGTGGACACGGCGGGCGGGTGCGCGGCAGCCACGCGGCCGGCAGCCGCGGGCCAGCGGGGCGTGGGCGGGGACGGACGCGGCGGTGCGGAGCATGCGGCGCCGGCTCCCCGGGGTCGCCGACGCCATGCCGACCGGGCCCGGGGCGGTGGCCCGGGAGGTCGGCGTGGCGCGGCGGAGGGTCATGGCGCGGTCAGCTCCGGCCGTGCCGGAGCGCCGGGTGGGCGCCCGCGGCGACCAGGTCGGCGACGGCGGCCTTCGGGTCGCGGCCGGTGACGAGGGACTCGCCGACCAGGACCGCGTCGGCGCCCGCGTTGGCGTAGGCGATGAGGTCGTGCGGGCCTCGGACGCCGGACTCGGCGATCTTGACGATGCCCGCGGGGATCTCGGGGGCGACGCGCTCGAAGGTGGAGCGGTCGACCTTGAGGGTCTTGAGATTGCGCGCGTTGACGCCGATGATGCGGGCGCCCGCGTCGACGGCCCGCTCGACCTCGTCCTCGTCGTGCACCTCGACGAGCGGGGTGAGCCCGATGGACTCGGCGCGCTCGATGAGGGAGACCAGCGCCTCCTGCTCCAGGGCGGCGACGATGAGGAGCGCGAGATCCGCTCCGTACGCCCGGGCCTCCCAGAGCTGGTACGCGGTGACGATGAAGTCCTTGCGCAGGACCGGGATGTCGACCCGGGCGCGGACGGCCTCCAGGTCCGCGAGGGAGCCGCCGAAGCGGCGCTGCTCGGTGAGGACGGAGATGACGGCGGCGCCACCCGCCTCGTAGTCGGCGGCGAGTCCGGCCGGGTCGGCGATCGCTGCGAGCGCGCCCTTGGACGGGCTGGAGCGCTTGACCTCGCAGATCACCTTGACGCCGTCCCCGCGCAGTGCGGCGACGCCGTCCTTGGCCTGCGGCGCCTTGGCGGCGCGCTCCTTGAGCTCGTCGAGGGTGACCCGCGCCTGCCGCTCTGCGAGGTCGGCGCGTACGCCTTCGATGATCTCGTCGAGCACACTCACGCGAGGGGCCCCCTTCCGGGACGGTGATGGTGATGATGAACCAGGTTCAGCCACTTCGATCCTATCCGCAGGACGGCTCCGTACTCGCATCGGCGGCGGTGGCGTCTTATCTGCTGGGACTCCCACGGGGGTCGCCCCGGCGCCTCGCCGGCCCCTCAGGGGGCGAGCGCGGAGCCGAAGGGAAGGTTCCGGACCAGGGTGAACAGGGCGAGGACGGCCCCGATCCCCCACCACCAGGCCGGGGAGATCGCGAGGCGCATGGGCACCCCGCGGAGGGCGCGAATCAGCCAGAGGACCATGACGACGCCGAAGAGTCCGTAGCCGACGACGGCGAGGGCGTTGGCGCCGAGGGCGGCCGGGAGGTCGCCGTGGACGAAGGCGTGGGCGCTGCGGAGCCCGCCGCAGCCGGGGCAGTAGACGCCGGTGAAGCGGAGCAGCGGGCAGACCGGGTAGTGCCCCGGTTCGTTGGGGTCGACGGTCCCGACGTACGCGAAGGCGGCGGCGACCCCGCCGAGGACGGCGACCGGCGCGGCGAGCCGCCGCGCGAGCGACCGGGGAGCGGGCGGTACGGCAGCGAACGGCGCACCGGCGGGGTGGGTCCACGCGGGCGCGTGCGGGGGGCGTACGGAGGCGTCGGCCCCCGCCGGGCTCCCGGGCCACGCGGGCGCGTGCGGGGGGCGTACGGAGTCCCCGGGACCCGTCGGTCCCTCCGGCCGCACGGGCGCGTGTGGTGCGGAGGCTTCCGGGCCCGGCGGCGCGTCGGGGGGCGCGGGGGCGTTCGGCCGCGTACCCGGTGGGGTGGGTTCACCCGGTCGGGTGGGGGAAGCGTCGGTCACGGCTCCGGCCGTCGGCTGCGGGTCCACGCGGTGATTCTCGCCCCGGACGCGCGAGAGCGCAGCCCGGCGCGGCCGGACTGCGCTCTCGGGTGCGTCGTGGCGTGTCAGGAACGGGCCTGCAGGGCCGCGGCCTCGCGGGCCCGGGCGACGGCCTCCGACTCCTTCGGCATGCCGAGGCCCGCCGCCTTCATCGCTCCGCCGACGACGCCGCCGAGCACGACGACACCCATGCCGGCCCAGAAACCGGTCTGGTTGGCGGCCACCATGAAGACTCCGGCGATGCAGAAGCCGATGAAGGAGATGATGACACCGGTCCAGGCGGCCGGGGTGTGTCCGTGGGCGCTGCCCGCCATGAGTTGCTCCTCGTTGCAGTTGCTCGATGGTGAGGTCTCGCGTGCGCGGACACTCTGCGCTCATTGTCCCGCACGTGGGCGCGCGGGGATGAATCGGGGGTGCCGGGACGATCACGCGTCGCGGTCAGGGTCCCCGTCACGCTCCGCGGGTGGGGTCCTCGCCGCGGTCCAGGGCCTTCCACAGGTCCTCGGGCCGGTCCGGGTCGGTCGTGGGGGCCTTGCGCCCGGCGCGGGGGGCTCCGGAGCGCTCGTAGCGGCCGCCCATCGCGGGCCAGCTCTTGCCGAAGCGCAGCGCGAAGAGGCCGGCGAGCAGGATGAGGACGGCGCCGGCCGCGGTCACGTACGGCCAGACGGTGTGGGTGAGGCCGGCCACGGCGGCGGCGGTGTCGCCGCTGATCCGGGCGGCCTCGGCGTTCAGCGCGGCGCTGTCGGACGCCCCGAGGACGGCGGCGAGCGCGGCGCCCGCGCCGCTGAGCGCGAGGAGCGCGGCGACGAGGGTGCGGCCGGTGCGGCGGACGGCGAAGACGGCGAAGAGCGCGGCGAGGCCGACGATCGCGAGGGCGGTCGGCACGCCGGTCACACTGCCGCCGTCGGCCTCGACGGGGACGGTGCCGCCCCCGACGGACGCGGTGCCCTCCGCCCAGATCTGGCCGGCGGAGAGCAGGACGACGGTGGCGCCGAGGGCGCCGAGGAGGAGGGCCGCGGCCAGGCTGCGGCGGCCGCCGGTGGGGACGGCCGCGCGGGCGGCCCGGGGCTGGGGTACGGGTACGGCACTCACGTACCCCACTATCCCCTACGGGCTCAGCCGCCGTTCATCCGGTTGGCGGTGTGGACGGCGCGGAGGACGGCCGCGGCCTTGTTCCGGCACTCGTTGTCCTCGGCGACGGGGTCGGAGTCGGCGACGACACCCGCTCCGGCCTGCACATACGCGGTCCCGTCGCGGAGCAGGGCGGTACGGATGGCGATGGCCGTGTCCGCGTCCCCGGCGAAATCGAGATAACCGACACATCCGCCGTACAGGCCGCGCCGGGAGGGTTCGAGCTCCTCGATGATCTGCATGGCGCGGGGCTTGGGCGCGCCGGAGAGCGTGCCGGCCGGGAAGCAGGCGGTGAGGACGTCGAAGGCGGACCGTCCCTCGGCGACCTTGCCGGTCACGGTGGAGACGATGTGCATGACGTGCGAGTAGCGCTCGACGGACATGAAGTCGACGACCTCGACGGAGCCGGGGGCGCAGACCCGGCCGAGGTCGTTGCGGCCGAGGTCGACGAGCATGAGGTGCTCGGCGCGTTCCTTGGGGTCGGCGAGGAGTTCCTCGGCGAGGTCGTGGTCCTCCTGCGGGGTGGCGCCGCGGTGCCGGGTGCCGGCGATGGGGTGGAGCATCGCGTGCCCGTCCTCGACCTTGACGAGGGCCTCGGGGCTGGAGCCGACGACGTCGAAGCCGTTCTCGAAGCGGAACAGGTACATGTACGGGGAGGGGTTGGTGGCCCGCAGGACCCGGTAGACGTCGAGCGCGGAGGCCGTGCAGGGGGTCTCGAACCGCTGCGAGGGCACGACCTGGAAGGCCTCGCCGGCCCGGATGCGCTCCTTGACGTCCTCGACGGCCTCCTGGTAGGCCGTCCCGCCCCAGAGCGCGGAGAACTCCGGCAGCTCGGAGGCCGGAAGGGCGGTGGGGGCGGTGGCGACGGGGCGGGCCAGATCGGCCTCCATCGCGTCGAGGCGGGCGACGGCGTGCGCGTACGCCTCCTCGACGCCGGTCTCCAGGTCGTTGTGGTTGATCGCGTTGGCGATCAGCAGGACCGAGCCGTCCCAGTGGTCGAGGACCGCGAGGTCGCTGGTGAGGAGCATGGTCAGCTCGGGGAGCCGCAGGTCGTCGCGGCCGTGCTCGCCGATGCGCTCCAGGCGGCGGACGATGTCGTAGCCGAGGTAGCCGACCATGCCGCCGGTGAACGGGGGCATCCCCGACGCGAGGTCGCGCGGGGTGTGGAGGGTCTCGATGGTGGCGCGCAGGGCCTGGAGCGGGTCGCCGTCGACGGGGACGCCGACGGGCGGGGTGCCCAGCCAGTGGGCCTCGCCGTCCTGGACGGTGAGGGTGGCGTCGCTGCGGACTCCGATGAACGAGTAGCGCGACCAGCTGCGGCCGTTCTCCGCGGATTCGAGGAGGAAGGTGCCGGGCCGTTCGGCGGCGAGCTTGCGGTAGAGCCCGACCGGGGTGTCGCCGTCCGCGAGGAGCCTGCGGCTGACGGGGATGACGCGGCGGTCGGCCGCCAGCTTGCGGAAGGTGTCGAGATCCATGGCGCCAGACCCTACTCGGATGCGAGGAGCACGTCGGCGTCGAAGCAGGTGCGGGCGCCTGTGTGGCAGGCGGCCCCGACCTGGTCGACCTTGACGAGGACGGTGTCGGCGTCGCAGTCGAGGGCGACGGACTTGACGTGCTGGACGTGCCCGGAGGTGTCGCCCTTGACCCAGTACTCCTGGCGGCTGCGGGACCAGTAGGTGCAGCGGCCGGTGGTGAGGGTGCGGTGCAGGGCCTCGTCGTCCATCCAGCCGAGCATCAGCACCTCGCCGGTGTCGTACTGCTGGGCGATGGCGGGGACGAGCCCGTCGGGGCTGCGCTTCAGCCGGGCGGAGAGGGCCGGGTCGAGATTGCTGCTCATGGCGCCATTGTGCCGCGCCCTTGGGTGGTGTCCGGCGGAGCGTCCACTGGGCGGACCGGCGGCGACGGTCGTACGCTGGCGGGCATGTCGACCCATGCCACACGTGAACGCCTTCTGCTCGCGGACCTGTTGGAAGCGGCTGGTCCGGACGCCCCGACGCTCTGCGAGGGGTGGCGGACCCGGGACCTCGCCGCCCATGTGGTGGTGCGGGAGCGGCGCCCGGACGCGGCGGCCGGTTCGCTCGTACCGGCGCTGAAGGACCGGCAGGACCGGGTGCAGGCGGAGTTCGCCGACAAGCCGTACGAGGAGCTGGTCCAGCTCATCCGTACGGGTCCCCCTCGCTTCTCGCCGTTCACCATCAAGCAGGTGGACGAGGGGGCGAACGTCGTCGAGTTCTACGTCCACGCCGAGGACGTGCGGCGTGCCCAGCCCGACTGGTCGTCGCGCGAGCTCGACCCGGTCTTCGCGGACGCCCTCTGGTCCCGGCTGGAGCGCACCGCCCGTCTCCTCAGCCGCAAGGTCCCGGTGGGCCTGGTGCTGCGCCGCCCGAACGGACAGACGGTGGTGGCCCGCCGCGGCACCCCGGTGGTGACGGCCTCCGGGGAGCCGGGCGAGCTGACGATGTACCTGTACGGGCGCCGCGACGTGGCCAAGGTCGACCTGGACGGCGAGCCGGAGGCGCTCGAACGGCTGCGGGAGGCGAAGCAGCTGGGGCTCTGACGCACCTGGCGCCGCGGGGGGCCCGAACGGTTCAGCGGGGCAGTTCGGCGTGGCGGAGGCTCGTGACCGAGAGGCCGTAGAGCCCGCCCAGGGCGCAGACGGCGGCGCTGGCGGTGAAGACCGGCGCGGGGCCCCACAGTCCGACGGCCGCGCCGGTCAGCGGGAAGCTCAGCGGTGCGACGCCGAGGCTGAAGAAGGTGGACACCGAGGTGACCCGGCCCAGGTAGGCGGGGTCGCACGCGGTCTGGGTGAGCGCTCCGCACAGGGCGCCGCTGAGGCCGGCGAGCAGTCCGACGGTGACCGCCGCGGCCACGGCCGTCGGCAGCGCCGGTACGTACGCGAGGACGGCGATCGACCCCGCGCCGAGGGCGATGGTCCAGGAGAGGACCCGGCCGGCCCGGGGGACGCGGCCCCGGACGGTCAGGAGCAGGGACGCGGCCCCCGCTCCCGTACCGAGGCCGGCGAGGATCCAGCCGATTCCGGCGGCGCCCCAGCCGCGCTGCTCGCAGAGGAGCGCGAGGCCGACGTTGAGGGGGCCGACGAAGCCCAGGTCGCTCAGGGCGACGACGATCATCAGCGGGCCGAGGACGCGGTGGCGGCGGATGTGGCGCAGGCCGTCGGTGAGGTCGCGCAGGGCGGTGGTCCTCTCCCGCGCGCCCTCGTCGGAGGGGAGCGGGGCGATGCGGAGGGCCAGGAGCAGGGGCAGCGAGAAGGCGAAGAGCAGCCCGGCGGCGCCGAAGGCGGCGGCCGGGCCGCCGAGGGCGACCGCGAGCCCGCCGAGCGGGGCGCCGGCGAGGACGGAGACCCGGTAGGCGAGGCCCCGCATCCCCTGGACCCTGGCGAGCTGTCCGGAGGTGGTGATCCGTGGCGGCAGGGCCCCGACGGCCGGCATGAACAGGGCGTCGACGGCGCCGAAGACGAGCGCGACGGCGGCGAGGACCCAGAGTCCGGGGGTGGAGAGCGCGAGCAGCGCGGCGAGTCCGAGGACGACGACGCAGCGGACGGCGTCGGAGGATATGACGATGAGCCGGGGCCCGAAACGGTCGGCGACCACTCCCCCGACGAGCATCAGCAGGGCGCGCGTCACGGCGCTGAGGGCGAGGACGAGCCCGGCCTGGGCGGGGGTGCCTCCCTGCACGGCGGCCCAGGAGAGGGCCAGGTGGTAGACCATGTCGCCGGTGGCGGACGCGGTGTACGCGCCGAGCCAGCGCAGGACGCCGGGGTCACGGTGGGCGGGGCGCTCCACGGTGGTGAGGGCGGCGGCGGTCATGAGCGGTACGGGAACGCGTGGACGTGGACGGCGACGTTCTCGCGTCCCTCGGTGTCGCCGGCCGCTTCGGCGGCGCGGGCGGCCTGGTCGTACTTCCTGAGGACGGCTTCGAGTTCCTCGCCGAGTGCGGCGAGTTCGGCGGCGGTGAGGCGGGGCAGCCATTCGGAGCTGACGGAGGCGGCCCGCCACTCGCCGCTCCAGGTGAGCCGCTCTTCGAGGAAGCGGCTGTGCAGTTCGGCGCGCTGTTCGTCGACCGTGCGGCCGAGGGCGGTGCCGGCGGCGAGCAGCTCGGGGGCGTCGCGGAGGTCCTCGTCCTGGACGCTGAAGCCGTACGAGCTGGGCTGCCACCAGCGCTCGCGGCCGTCCGCCGACTGGGGCTCTGCCTCTTCGACGAGGCCGTGCTCGGCGAGTTTGCGCAGGTGGTAGCTGACGAGGGAGACGGCTTCGCCGACCTGCTCGGCGAGCTGGGAGGCGGTGGCGGTGCGGGCCACGAAGAGGGCGCGGTAGAGGCGCATCCGCAGCGGGTGCGAGAGGGCCTTGAGGGTGCCGAGATCGGTGATCCGGCGGGTCTCCGGCGAGGTCATGACAGCGACCCTAGATACGAAAGAAAAGTTGTACAACATGAATTGCACAAATATTCCTGCACGTCTGGCCAAAAGGAAGAGGGCCCCCGAAGGGGCCCTCGGCACGCACACGCGTCAGCGGACCGGGTGGCCCGCCTCCCGCAGCGCGTCCTTGACCTGCGAGATCCGCAGATCACCGAAGTGGAAGACGGAGGCCGCGAGCACCGCGTCCGCGCCCGCCGCCACGGCCGGCGGGAAGTCGGCGAGCTTCCCGGCGCCGCCGGAGGCGATCACCGGGACCGTGACGTGCTTGCGCACGGCCGCGATCATCTCGGTGTCGTAGCCGTCCTTCGTCCCGTCCGCGTCCATCGAGTTGAGCAGGATCTCCCCCGCGCCGAGCTCGGCGGCCCGGTGCGCCCACTCGACGGCGTCGATGCCGGTGCCCTTGCGGCCGCCGTGCGTCGTCACCTCGAAGGAGCCCGAGGCGGTGCGCCGGGCGTCGACCGACAGGACGAGCACCTGGCGGCCGAAGCGCTCCGCGATCTCCTGGATCAGCTCGGGGCGCGCGATGGCGGCGGTGTTGACGCCCACCTTGTCGGCGCCCGCACGCAGCAGCTTGTCGACGTCCTCGGCCGCGCGGACACCGCCGCCGACCGTGAGCGGGATGAAGACCTGCTCGGCGGTGCGGCGCACCACGTCGTAGGTGGTCTCGCGGTTGCCGGAGGAGGCGGTGATGTCGAGGAAGGTCAGCTCGTCGGCGCCCTCGGCGTCGTACAGCTTGGCCATCTCGACGGGGTCGCCCGCGTCCCGCAGGTTCTGGAAGTTGACGCCCTTCACGACCCGGCCGTTGTCGACGTCCAGGCAGGGGATCACCCGTACGGCGAGGCTCATGCCGCGTCCCCCCGGAAGGCCTCGACCTCGACCTCGACCACCAGACTCGGGTCGACGAACCCGGAGACGATGATCATCGAGGCGGCGGGGCGGACGGCGTCGAACAGCTCCTTGTGCGCGCGGCCGACCTCGTCCACGTCCCGGGCGTGCGTGATGTACATCCGGGTCCGTACGACGTGCTCCGGGCCCAGGCCCAGCTGCTTCAGCGCGGCGAAGGCCACGTTGAAGGAGTTGATGGCCTGCTCGTACGGGCCGCCGCCGGCGATCTGGCCGCCGACCACCGACGTGCAGCCGGAGACCAGGACCAGGCCGTTCGGCAGCTCCACCGCGCGGGAGTAGCCGAACTGGTCCTCCCAGGGAGCGCCGGTCACCACCTTGCGGACCTCGGAGGTCACGGCTTCACCGCCGCGAGCGCCTCTTCCAGGGTGAAGGCCTTGGCGTACAGCGCCTTGCCGACGATCGCGCCCTCGACGCCCAGCGGGACCAGGCCGGACAGGGCCCGCAGGTCCTCCAGGGAGGAGACGCCGCCGGAGGCGACGACGGGCTTGTCGGTGGCCGCGCAGACGTTCTTCAGGAGCTCCAGGTTGGGGCCCTGGAGGGTGCCGTCCTTGGCGATGTCGGTGACGACGTACCGGGAGCAGCCCTCGGAGTCGAGACGGGCGAGCGTCTCGTAGAGGTCGCCGCCGTCGCGGGTCCAGCCCCGGCCGCGCAGGGTCGTGCCGCGCACGTCGAGACCGACGGCGATCTTGTCGCCGTACTCGGCGATGACCTTGGCGACCCACTCGGGGGTCTCCAGGGCGGCGGTGCCGAGGTTGACGCGGGTGCAGCCGGTGGCGAGGGCGGCGGCGAGGGAGGCGTCGTCGCGGATGCCTCCGGAGAGCTCGACCTTGATGTCCATGGCCCTGGCGACCTCGGCGATCAGCTCCCGGTTGTCACCGGTGCCGAAGGCGGCGTCGAGGTCGACCAGGTGCAGCCACTCGGCGCCGGAGCTCTGCCAGGCGAGGGCCGCCTCCAGGGGCGAGCCGTAGGAGGTCTCGGTGCCGGACTCGCCGTGCACGAGGCGGACGGCCTGGCCGTCGCGGACGTCGACGGCGGGGAGCAGTTCGAGCACGCTTGTGGGCGACACAGTCACAGGGTTCCGATCCAGTTGGTGAGGAGCTGGGCGCCGGCGTCGCCGGACTTCTCGGGGTGGAACTGGGTCGCCCACAGGGCGCCGTTCTCGACGGCCGCGACGAAGGGCTCGCCGTGGGTGGCCCAGGTGACCTTGGGGGCGCGGATGTTGGGGTTTCCGACCTCCAGGCTCCACTCGCGCACACCGTAGGAGTGCACGAAGTAGAACCGGTCGTCGGCGCCGAGACCCGCGAACATCTCGGTGTCCTCGGGCGCGTCGACCGTGTTCCATCCCATGTGGGGGACGACGGGGGCGTTCAGGGGCTCGACCGTACCGGGCCACTCGTCGAGGCCCTCGCTCTCCACTCCGTGCTCGATGCCGTGCGCGAAGAGGATCTGCATGCCGACGCAGATGCCCATGACCGGGCGGCCGCCGGAGAGCCTGCGGCCGACGATCCAGTCGCCGCGGGCCTCCTTGAGCCCGCGCATGCAGGCGGAGAAGGCGCCCACGCCGGGGACGAGGAGCCCGTCGGCGTTCATGGCCTTCTCGTAGTCACGGGTGATCTCGACGTCGGCGCCCACGCGGGCGAGCGCGCGCTCGGCGGAGCGGACGTTGCCGAAGCCGTAGTCGAAGACGACGACCTTCTTCGGGGAGGTGCTCATCGTCACGCCCACACGTCCAGTCGGAGCACGCCGGCGGCGAGGCACATCGCCGCGGCGACGGAGAGCAGCACGATGACGCCCTTGGGCATCTGCTGCTTGGCGAAGGAGTAGATGCCGCCGAGCAGGAAGAGCCCGACGACGATGAGGATGGTGGAGAGGCCGTTCACGACTAGAGGGCGCCCTTCGTGGACGGGAGGATGCCGGCGGCACGCGGGTCGCGCTCGGAGGCGTAGCGGAGGGCGCGGGCGAGGGCCTTGAACTGGCACTCCACGATGTGGTGGGCGTTGCGCCCGTACGGGACGTGGATGTGCAGCGCGATCTGGGCCTGGGCGACGAAGGACTCGAAGATGTGCCGGGTCATCGTCGTGTCGTACGAGCCGATCATCGGCGCCATGTTCTCGGGCTCCTCGTGCACGAGGTACGGGCGGCCGGAGAGGTCGACGGTGACCTGGGCGAGCGACTCGTCCAGGGGGACCGTGCAGTTGCCGAAGCGGTAGATGCCGACCTTGTCGCCGAGGGCCTGCTTGAAGGCGGCGCCGAGGGCGAGGGCGGTGTCCTCGATCGTGTGGTGCGAGTCGATGTGGAGGTCGCCGTCGGTCTTGACGGTCAGGTCGAACAGACCGTGCCGCCCGAGCTGGTCGAGCATGTGGTCGTAGAAGCCGACCCCGGTCGACACGTCGACCTTTCCGGTGCCGTCGAGGTCGATCTCGACGACGACGGAGGTCTCCTTGGTGGTGCGCTCAACACGGCCTACGCGGCTCATCGCTGCTGCTCCTTCATCAATTCACGAACCGCGTCGAGGAACGCGTCGTTCTCTTCGGGGGTGCCGGCGGTGACCCGCAGCCGGCCCGGTACGCCGTTGTCCCGGACCAGGACGCCCCGGTCGAGGATCCGCTGCCAGGCCGCGTGCGTGTCGGGGAACTTCCCGAACTGCACGAAGTTGGCGTCCGAGTCGGTGACCTCGTAGCCGATGGCGCGCAGCTCGGTGACGAGCCGGTCGCGCTCGGCCTTGAGCTGCTCGACGTACCCGAGGAGGGTGTCGGTGTGTTCGAGGGCGGCGAGCGCGGTCGCCTGGGTCACGGCGGAGAGGTGGTACGGCAGCCGGACCAGCTGGACGGCGTCGACCACGGCGGGGTGGGCGGCGAGGTAGCCGAGGCGCAGCCCGGCGGCGCCGAAGGCCTTGGACATGGTCCGGGAGACCACCAGGTTCGGGCGGCCCTCGATGAGGGGCAGCAGCGAGTCGCGGTGGCTGAACTCCACGTACGCCTCGTCGACGACCACCAGCGAGGGCCGGGCCGCCTGGGCCGCCTCGTACAGGGCGAGGACGGTGTCGGCGGCGACCGCGGTACCGGTGGGGTTGTTGGGCGAGGTGATGAAGACGACGTCGGGCCGGTGCTCGGCGATCGCCTTCTCGGCCGCCGCCACGTCCAGGCGGAAGTCCTCGTCGCGCGGGCCGGAGATCCAGCCGGTGCCGGTGCCGCGGGCGATCAGGGCGTGCATCGAGTACGAGGGCTCGAAGCCGATCGCGGTGCGGCCGGGGCCGCCGAAGGTCTGGAGCAGCTGCTGGAGGACCTCGTTGGAGCCGTTGGCCGCCCACACGTTCTCGACGGCGACCGGGTGCTTGCCGGTACGGGTCAGGTAGCGGGCGAGTTCGGTGCGGAGCTCGATCGCGTCCCGGTCGGGGTAGCGGTTGAGGCCGCGGGCGGCCTCGGCGACCCGCTCCGCGATCCGGGCCACCAGGGGCTCGGGCAGCGGGTAGGGGTTCTCGTTGGTGTTCAGCTGGACGGGGACGTCGAGCTGGGGCGCGCCGTACGGGGACTTGCCGCGCAGCTCGTCCCGGACGGGGAGGTCGTCGATGCGGATCTCGGTCACTTGCTCTCCGGCACCTTCCACCCGAACCGGGCCTTGATCGCCGCGCCGTGGGCCGGGAGGTCCTCGGCCTCGGCGAGGGTCACCACGTGGTGGGCGACGTCGGCGAGCGCGTCGCGCGTGTAGTCCACGATGTGCACGCCACGCAGGAAGGACTGCACGGAGAGGCCCGAGGAGTGGCAGGCGCAGCCGCCGGTGGGCAGGACGTGGTTGGAGCCGGCGCAGTAGTCGCCGAGCGAGACGGGGGCCCAGGGGCCGACGAAGACCGCGCCCGCGTTGCGGACCCGGTCGGCGACGGCGGCGGCGTCGCGGGTCTGGATCTCCAGGTGCTCGGCGCCGTACGCGTCGACGACGGTGAGGCCGTCGGCGAGGTCGCGGACGAGGACGATCGCGGACTGGCGGCCGGCCAGGGCCGGGACGATCCGGTCGTCGACGTGCTTGGAGGCGGCGACCTGGGTCTTCAGCTCGGCCTCGGTGGCCTCGGCCAGCTCCTCGGAGTCGGTGACGAGGACGGAGGCGGCCATCGGGTCGTGCTCGGCCTGGCTGATCAGGTCGGCGGCGACGTGGACGGGGTCGGCGGTGGAGTCCGCGAGGATCGCGATCTCGGTGGGGCCGGCCTCGGCGTCGATGCCGATGCGGCCCTTGAGGAGGCGCTTGGCGGCGGCGACGTAGATGTTGCCCGGGCCGGTGACCAGGTTGACCGGGGCGCAGCCTTCCGGGCCCTCGGTGCCGTACGCGAACATGGCGATCGCCTGGGCGCCGCCGGCCGCGTAGACCTCGTCCACGCCGAGCAGGGCGCAGGCGGCGAGGATCGTGGGGTGCGGGAGTCCGCCGAACTCCTTCTGCGGCGGCGAGGCGAGGGCGACGCCCTCGACGCCGGCCTCCTGGGCCGGGACGACGTTCATCACGACGGAGGACGGGTAGACCGCGCGGCCGCCCGGCACGTACAGGCCGACGCGCTCGACCGGGATCCACTTCTCGGTGACCGTGCCGCCGGGGACGACCTGGGTGGTGTGGGTGGTGCGGCGCTGCTCGCGGTGGACGAGGCGGGCGCGCCGGATGGACTCCTCGAGGGCGGCGCGGACGGCCGGGTCGAGCTCGTCGAGGGCGCGGGTGATCGCCTCGGCGGGGACGCGCAGGCCCGGGACGCGGACGCCGTCGAACCGCTCCCCGTAGTCGATCACCGCGGCCGCGCCATGATGCCGGACGTCCTCGCAGATCGGCCGCACCTTCTCCAGGGCGGCTTCCACGTCGAACTCGGCACGGGGCAGCAGGTCGCGCAGGGCGGAACCCTCGGGGAGGGCCTCGCCGCGCAGATCGATTCGAGAGATCACGGGTCAATTCTCTCAGACGCCCCACAGCGTCGGACGCCCGTATCACTGGCTGATACACGTCTCACTGGCGTCTTGTCGCCACTCCTGACCGTTAGCGTTCAGCCCGTCACACAGCGGGAAGAACGGCTGTACGAATCCACGAACGCCGCCGAGCGGAGTCGCGGAATCGTGGGAGCGGATCGTGGAAAGCGAGGGGGGCGGCAGTGACCGAGCCGCACGAGGACGGGACGCCGGACGGTCTCACGGGCCCGGAGCGGGCCGTGTGGCGGGCGTTCCGCGTCGGCAGGACGTGCGATCTGAGGGAGGGGATCGCGGAGCTGGACGACCCTTTCGGGGGACGGGAGTGGGGACCGGAGCGGAGCGTCCGCGCCGACGTGGTGGCGCTGCTGCTGCTCGCGGGGCCGGAGGCCAGGTCGGGGCGGGTGGCCGCGCTGAAGCTGCGCGGGGTCAGGATCACGGGCGTGCTGAACCTGGCGGGCGGGACGATAGGGCCGTACGTCGAGCTGCACGGCTGCCGGTTCGACGACGAGGTGGTGCTGCCCGAGGCCCGGTTCGGCACGCTGCGGATGGTGGAGTGCGCGCTGCCGCGCCTGGAGGCCGCGCGGCTGCACACCGAGGGTGATCTGCACCTGCCGCGCTGCCGGGTGGCACGGGGCATCCGGCTCACCGACGCGCAGATCGGCACGGACCTGCTCGTCAACCAGATCCAGGTGTGGCCGGACCGACGGGGGCGGGCCATCACCGCGGACGGCCTGGTGGTCGCCCAGGACCTCCAGGCCGAGCTGATCGAGACGCACGGCGAGCTGAGCCTGCGCGGGGCGAAGATCGGCGTCTCGCTCAGCCTGCGGGGCAGCGTGCTGCGCGGCGCCCAGGGCCGCCGCGCGCTGAACGCGCCGCAGCTGACGGTGGAGCGCTCGCTCTATCTGAACGCGGCCTGGGTCTACGAGGACGCGGGCTTCACCGGCAGCACCACGGCCACCCCGCCGTACGGCGTGTCGCCCGCCCAGGACGC
Source organism: Streptomyces sp. CB02261 (assembly GCF_001905665.1). Lineage (GTDB taxonomy): Bacteria > Actinomycetota > Actinomycetes > Streptomycetales > Streptomycetaceae > Streptomyces. The sequence continues at coordinate 275,489 of NZ_LIVX01000001.1, forward strand.
CCGGCGCAAGCCGGTGGAGTTCCACGGCGGGGTGAGGCTCGACGACGGCCGGTTCGGTGACGCGGTGGACCTGCACCACGCCCGGTTCCTGCTGGACGGGTCCCGCCGGGAGGAGGTCTCGCTGCGCCGGATAGTCACCCCGGAGCTGAGGTTCAACGGCGAGCGCCCCGAGGAGGGCCGGGTCGTCCTCAACGGTGCCAAGGTCGTCACCCTGATCGACCTGTCGACCAGCTGGCCGGGACCGGGCGGGCTCGCGATGGGCGGTTTCGTCTACGAGAACCTCGTGCCGTACGGGCACTTCCCGCTGGCCCGGCGCCTGGAGTGGGTGGCGGCGGCGACCCCGGAGTACGCCCCCGAGCCGTACGAGCGGCTCGCGACGGTCCTGCGCGGCAGCGGGGAGGACGCCGACGCCCGCGAGGTGCTGCTCGCCAAGCAGCGGCGCAGACGCGAGACCCTGCCCCTCGCCGGCAAGCTCTGGGGGTACCTCCAGGACTGGACCGTGGCGTACGGCTACCGGCCGGGGCGGGCCGCGCTGTGGATGGCGGTCCTGTGGGCCGCGGGCACGGTGGCCTTCTCCCACTACCGCCCGATACCGCTGAAGCCGGACGAGGCCCCCGCGTGGAACGGCACGCTGTACGCCCTGGACCTGCTGATCCCGGTGATCAACCTGGGCCAGGACGGCTACTGGCGGCTGGAGGGCATGTGGCAGTGGGCGGCGGCGGTGCTGATCCTGCTGGGCTGGATCCTGGCGACGACGGTGGCGGCGGGCGCGACCCGGCTCCTGAGCAGGGGCTGAGGCGGCGGAGGTTTGGTGTACGGCGTGTGAGACGTGCTGCGGCGGCCGGAGGAGCCGGGAGACAATACGTCGCACCATGTCCTCCTTGCTCCGTGTCCTGATCGGCGCCGTCCGCACGACCCGGCACGCCCCTCGGCTCGCCGCCGGGTTCGTCCCGGACGACGACGTGCTGCTCGACGCCCCGGACGAGCGGCTCGCCCCCGCCCTGGTCGCCGCCGCCCTGGCCGATCCGGAGCCCGCCGCGAAACTGCTCGCCACCACCCGGGACGCCGGCGAGTGGGAGGACCGCGACCGGTACGTCACCCGGCTCGCCACCTTCGCGTACAGCAGGGGCGACTGGCTGACCCACTGGATCTCCGTCGCGCCCGGCGACCCCGACGCCCTGCTCGTCACGGCGCAGCTCGCCGTCCGCAGGGCCTGGGAATCCCCCGCGCGCGCCGAGCGGCTGCGCGAGCTCGGCCCGCTGATCTCCGCGGTCGCCGAGACGGCTCCGCGCGATCCGGTGCCGTGGCGGCTCGCCCTGGACCACGCGCGCGGGGCGCACGCCGGGCACACCGTCTTCGAGTCGCTCTGGGAGCAGGCCGTGCGCCGCTCCCCCCATCACTACGGCTGCCATGTCGCGGCGCTCAAGTACCTCTCCGCGCAGTGGTACGGCTCGCACCGCGCCGCGTTCGACTTCGCCGAGCAGGCGGCCGACGACGCCGAACCGGACTCTCTCGTGCGGGCGCTGCCGGTCCGCGCCGCCTACGACCGCCTCCGGGTGCCGCCGCGCCGGGACCCGTCCGTGCCGGAGCCGCGGATCGACCGGGCGGCGGACCGCGCCCTGGCCCTGTCGGCGACCTTCCCGCCGGGCGACCCGTGGCCGGCGGAGGTCCGCAACCTGCTCGCGTACGTGCTGGTGGAGCGCGCGCGCTGGGAGGAGGCGCGGCAGGAGTTCGGCCGGATCGGGGCCCACGCGACCTCGTTCCCGTGGGGGGTCGCGCCGGGCGCGGGGCGGGGTGCCGTACGGGAGGATCCTCTGCGCCGGTTCCTCACCGCGCGGGACCGGGTCCGCGGGGAGCTGGCCCGCCGGACGCCCCTGTGGGACCCCGGACGTGGACAGACCGGACGGGGCGGGCCCGTCGGCCATTAGGCTGACCGCTGTGACCACCGCTCGCCTGCCTCTCTTCCCGCTCAACGCGGTGCTGTTCCCGGGCCTCGTGCTGCCGCTGAACGTCTTCGAGGAGCGTTATCGCGCCATGATGCGCGAGCTGCTCACGATCGACGACGCCGAACCGCGCCGCTTCGCCGTCGTCGCCATCCGCGACGGCCGCGAGGTCGCGCCGACTCTTCCCGGCCTGCCGGACCAGACGGCGCTGCCGGAGAAGGGCCCGGCGGCGGGCTTCGGCTCCGACCCCGTCCAGGCCTTCCACCGGGTCGGCTGCGTGGCCGACGCGGCGTCGATCCGGGAGCGCTCGGACGGCAGCTTCGAGGTGATGGCCACGGGGACGACCCGGGTGAAGCTGCTGTCCGTCGACGCGAGCGGTCCGTTCCTGGTCGCCGAGGTCGAGGAGATCCCGGAGGAGCAGGGCGAGGAGGCCGGCACCCTCTCCGAGGGGGTGCTGCGGGCCTTCCGGAGCTACCAGAAGCGCCTGGCGGGGGCACGGGAGCGTTCGCTCACGACGAGCGAGCTGCCGGACGACCCCTCGGTGGTGTCGTACCTGGTCGCGGCGGCGGCGGTGCTCGACACCCCGTCGAAGCAGCGGCTGCTCCAGGCGCCGGACACCGCGACCCGGCTGCGTGAGGAGCTGACGCTGCTGCGCGCGGAGACGGCCGTGCTGCGGCATCTGCCGTCGCTGCCGGCGGTGGACCTGACGCAGGGCCCGACGTACCCGAACTGACCGGCCCCCGTCCGGCGGGCCGAGCCGAGGAAGAGCGAGCGCGTGGCGAAGAAGCAGAAGAAGAACAACGGGGGCACCCCGGCGACGGTGGCCCTGACGGCGGCGGGCACCCCGTTCACCCTGCACGCGTACGAGCACGACCCTGCCTCCCCCTCGTACGGCGAGGAGGCGGCGGAGGCCCTCGGGGTGTCCCCGGGCCGCGTCTTCAAGACGCTGGTGGCGGACGTCGACGGCGAGCTGACGGTCGCGGTGGTCCCGGTGGCGGGCCAGCTCGACCTGAAGGCGCTGGCCTCGGCGGTCGGCGGCAAGCGGGCGTCGATGGCGGACCCGGCGGCGGCGGAGCGCACCACGGGTTACGTCCGGGGCGGCATCTCCCCGCTCGGCCAGCGCAAGCGGCTCCGTACCGTCCTCGACGCCTCGGCCTCGGACCACGCGACCATCTGCGTCTCGGCGGGCCGCCGGGGCCTGGAGGTGGAGCTGTCCCCGGCGGACCTGGCCGCCCTCACCTCGGCGGTCGTGGCTCCGATCGGCCGCGCCTGACGGTCGTGCGGGCGGGACCGGCTCCTGGCCGCGCGTGGCCGGACGCGCCCGACGGTCCGGGTCGGCCCTGGTTCAGTACGCCTTCGGCCGGTCCCACGGCTCCGGTTCCGGGTCGCGCGGCCCGAACAGGGCCGTGAGCGCCAGGTGCACGATCATCGCGGCGAGCGGCCAGGCCAGCATCGCGGCGGCCGCCAGGTTCAGTTCGAGCGGCGCCTCGAAGGCGATACCGGGGCCGACCTCCTTCGCGTGGGCGACCACGTCCCGCGTCGGACCGAAGTACGTCCCGAGGCCCCAGGCGAGCAGCGAGCCGAGCACGCCGCCGAGCGCGAGACCGAGCACCAGCGGGACACCGCCCTTGCGGCGCAGCAGGAAGACGACGAGCGCGGCGACCGCGCCGAAGGCCAGCGCGAGGAGCACGAACGTCCCGTCCGTGCCGATCGCCGACTCCCCCTCCGAGTTGCGGAGGTAGACCCCCTTGCCGTCCGAGATGAGCAGGACGCGCGGGGCCAGGTTCAGCCACAGCACTCCGAGCAGCGCCCCCGCGACCGCCGAGACGAGGGTCACCAGAACGCCCTGCACGACCTCGGCCGCCGTGATGGGGTCCCCGTCCGGGCCGAGCGTCGGCGGGGGCGGCGGCGGCCAGTCGGGGTCGTGCGGCGGCGGCTGGTGAGGCGGAGTCAGAGGTGCGGTCACCCCGCCATCGTGCCAGGTGCGCCCGTGTCCCGCCTCAGCGGACGGCGGCCCGCCGGTACGCCCAGGTGGCGACCGCGAGCGACACCACGCCGACGACCCCGCACACGGCGAGGTCGAGGGCGACGGCCGCCCAGTCGGGGCGCGGCTCGAAGGTGCGGGCCAGGGCCTCCACGCCGTACGTCGACGGAAGCAGGTCCCGTGCCCAGCCGACGGGCTCCGGGAGCCGCTCGGCCGGCAGGACGCCGAGGAGCAGGGCGGCCGACATGCCGAGCTGACCGAGGAGGGTGGCCAGCTCCTGCCGGGGCGCGAGGAGTCCGAGGGCGGCTCCGAGCCCGGCGAGCGCCGCCCCGGCGAGCGGGACGACGGCGGCGAGGATCCACAGGTGGCCGAGCGGCAGCCCGAAGAGCACGGAGCCGGCGACGGCGGTGACGGCGGTGCCGGGCACGGTGAAGGAGGCGTACGCCCCGGCGGCGCCGAGCACGACGGCGGCGGGCGGGACGGGCAGGGTGGCGTAGTGGTCGAGGCCGCCGCTGGCCCGCAGCTGCCCGAAGTACTGGGCGAGCAGGTTGAGCGCGACGAAGGCGACGACGAGGACGGTGGAGCCGGCCACGACGGCGCGCGCCTCGGAGCCGCCGTCGACGACCCCGCGCATCAGGACCATGATCCCGATGGACTGGAAGGTGGCGACGAAGAGCAGCGGGATCCGGGCGACCCGGGCGCGGGAGAGCTGCGCGCGGTAGACGGCGGCCAGGGACGGCAGCAGCCGGGCGCGCGGGGCGAGGGGCGCCGCGGCGTCCTCGCCGTCGCGGGCCCGGGCGGGAAGCGCGCCGGTCGGCAGGGCCTCGGCGGGCACGGTGCTCACTGCGTACAGCTCCTGACGGTCACGTACGGAACGCGGTGGCCACGGGGGGCGTGGGGCACGAGGGGGCGCCCGGCGGCGTGCGTGGCACGGCGGGCGCCGGGGGCCGCGGCCGGGCCCGCGAAGGAGGTCGCGGCCGGGCCCGCGAAGGGGGTCGCGGCCGGGCCCGCGAAGGGGGTCGCGGCCGGGCCCGCGAAGGAGGTCGCGGCCGGGCCCGCGAAGGAGGTCGCGGCCGGGCGCGCGAAGGGGGTCGCGGCCGGGCGCCGGAAGAGGGTCGCGGCCCGGCGCGAGAAGACGGTCGCGGTCGGGCCCACGAGGCGGCGGGTCACGCCTTCACCAGTCCTTCCGTCGCGCCGCCCAGCGCCAGGTAGACGTCCTCCAGGCTGGGTGTGGCCAGGGTGAAGTCGTCGAGGGCGGCGAAGGCGGCCCCGCCGGTGACGGTGGCGACGGCCGCGCGGGCCGCGTCGGGGGCGAGCCGGAGGATCCAGCGCCGCCCGGTCTCCTGCGCGAGCCCGCGCAGGGCTGTCACCTCGGGCAGGTGGAGGGGGGCGGACTCGCGCCAGACGAGCTCGACGCGGACCTCGCCCGCGACACGCTCCTTGAGCCCGGCCGGGGTGTCGCAGGCGATGACCTTGCCGCGTTCGAGGACGGCGACCCGGTCGAGCACGGTCTCGGCCTCGATGACGTTGTGGGTGACGAGCAGGACGGTGGTGCCGTGTTCGGCGCGCCGCCGGTCGACGGCCGCCCAGACGGCGCGGCGGGCGACGGGGTCCATGCCGGTGGTGGGCTCGTCGAGGACGAGGACGGGGCGGCGGCCGACGAGCGCGGTGGCGAAGCAGGCGAGCCGTCGCTGTCCGCCGGACAGCTTCCTGAGGGGCCGGGAGGCGAGCTCCCCGAGTCCGAGCTCCGCGAGGACGGCGTCGCGCTCGGCGCGCGCGTCGCGGGCGGTGAGGCCGCGCAGCCGTCCGGTGGTCTCGGCGGCGAGGGCGACGGTCAGCTCGTCGAGGGCGGTGGATTCCTGCCCGAGGTAGGCGAGGAGGCGGGCGGCCCGCTCGGGGTGGCGGACCAGGTCGTGGCCGAGGAGCTCGACGGTGCCGGAGTCGGGGCGCATGAGGCCGGTGAGCTGGCGGACGAGGGTGGACTTGCCGGCTCCGTTGGGGCCGAGCAGGCCGAAGATCTCGCCGCCGCGCACGTCGAGGCTGATCCCGTCGGTGGCCCGCACCTCGGGTGTCGCGGGCGCACCGCGCCTGCCGCGCGTGGCGGGGTACGTCTTGACCAGATCCCGCACCGCGCACACCGTACTCACGGGGGAAGAGCCTACGGGGTCGCCGGGCCGGCCCCGGGCGCGGGGGCGTGTTCGGTGGCGGCCCGGACGTCGATCTCGCGCCAGAACCCCGCCCGGATCGCGTACCGGTCGTGCTCGTCGATCTGGTCGTCCTTGTGGGCCAGCAGGCCGAACCGGGCCGCGTACCGGAGGAGTTCGCCGTCGATGCGGTGCGGGATGCGGGGATAGAGGGTGGACAGCTTCTGGACGTGGCTCTGCTCGGGGAGCCGTTCCATCCATCGGCGGGCGAACACCTGCCCGACCTCGAAGGGGTCGCCGCCGACGATGGTGATGTCCTCCTCGCGGTCCGCCCAGCGCTGCTCGGCGCTGGTGAGGGTGGCGAGGGTGGGCAGGGACGCGGTCTCGGCCGGTTCGCCGAGCGTGGGGGCGGGGCGCTCGACCCAGCCCCGGTCGGAGGACCAGCGGAGCGCGCTCGCGCCCTGCGAGGCGGCAGCGCCGGCGGGGGTGGCGCCGGGGGCGCGCAGGGCCGCGAGGTCCTTGGGGGTGGGGACCCCCTTGCCCGCGGGCGGGGCGGCCGAGGCGGCCGGTCCGTGGCCGTGGCCGTCCTCCCGGACGTGGCCGTCGCGGTCGCCGTCGCCGTGCGCGTGACCGTTTCCGTGCGTGTGTCCGTTGCCGTGGTGGACGTGACCGTTGCCGTGGGCGGCGGGGCTCTCCCCGGCGGCCGTCGCCTCGGCGGCCCGTCCCGCGGAGGCGGCGAGGGCGGCCTCCGGGAGCGGCGCGGAGAGGATGGCGGCGATCTCGGGGCGCGGGGCGGGCGGGGGCGCGCAGATGCCGGTGAGGTCCTTGGCGCGGACGGCCCGGGTGATCCAGGCCCGGTCGAGGACCCGGCGTTCGTCGGCCTCCGCGACCAGGTCCTCGGACTGGTTGTAGTCGCCGTCGGCGGCCTGGACGGCCCAGAGGTGGACGGCGACGCCGTGCTCCTTGGCGGACATCAGACCGGGCAGCAGGTCGCCGTCGCCGGTGACGAGCACGATGTCGGAGCAGGCCCTGTTCCTGGCGAGCTCGGTCAGCTCGGTGTGCATGGCCGCGTCGACGCCCTTCTGGGCCCAGCGTCCGTCGCTCCGGGTCAGGGCACCCAGCCGGACGGTGACCCGGGGCATCACCCGCAGTCTGCGGTGCTCGGGCTGGGGCACCCGGTCGGGTGCGCCGTCGAACCAGTAGATCCGCAGGAGGGGCAGCGCGGTCTCGGCCTCGGCGCGCTGGCGCAGCTGCTGGATGAGCCCGGCGTGGTCGACGGTGATCCGGGAGCGGGCCGGTTCCCCGGCGAGGAGACTGGCGGCGGCGCCCAGCAGATAGCCGGCGTCCACCAGGACGACGCAGCGGTCCACGTGTTCCACCCTCTTTCGGGAACCTCGGGATCGGAGTTGCTTCGGATTTCCTTCGAGTCTGCCCGAAGGCCGGGGGCTCAACGGTCGGAACTGGATCATCGGCGTGGCGGATGTCACGTTCCCGGCACCCTTACGCTCCGTAATGATCCAACATGCGACGGTTCACTCGGTATGTGAGTCTGACAGCGGCCCTGGCACCTAGGACCTTTTGAGGAGGCATCCCATGGCCAAGAACCGCAATCAGAACCGCGATCAGAAGCAGCCGTCGCAGGCCGAGCGTGGCACCCAGCAGGCGAAGCAGTCGGCGATGGAGTCCCAGGCCGACCAGCGCGCGAGCCAGGTCACGCCCGGTGACATGGCGCGCAAGGGCCGTCAGAAGCGCTTCGGCCACAACTGACGCACCTCCGCGTGGCCGACGCGACACAACGGCGAAGGGGCGCGCCCGTGACGACGGGCGCGCCCCTAGCGCATGCGGGGAGGGATCCGGCGGCTACCCCGCCAGGCAGGACGGGCCGAGCAGGACCTTCAGGTCGCCGAAGAGCGCCGGGTCGGGCTGCACCCGGTGCCGGTCGAGGCGGAGCACGGTCGTCTTCCGGGGGCCCTGGAGCTTGATCCGTACCTCGGTGTTGCCCTTGTGGTGGCCGAGGATCTCGCCGAGCCGGGTGACCATGGGCGGGGTCACCTTGACGGTGGGGATGGTGAGGATCACGGGCGCGTTGGTCCCGGCGTTCGACAGGTCGGGGACCATCAGCTCCATCGCGACGAGACGGGGCACGTCCTCGCGCTTGTCGAGCCGCCCCTTGACGAAGACGACGGTGTCCTCGACGAGCTGGGTGGAGACCAGCTGGTACGTGGCCGGGAAGAACATGCACTCGATGGAGCCGGCCAGGTCCTCGACGGTGGCGATCGCCCAGGCGTTGCCCTGCTTGGTCATCTTCCGCTGGAGGCCGGAGATGATGCCGCCGATGGTGACGACCGCGCCGTCGGAGTGCTCGCCGCCGGTGAGCTGGGAGATCGCCGCGTCCGTCTTGTCGGACAGGACGTGCTCGATGCCGAAGAGCGGGTGGTCGGAGACGTACAGGCCGAGCATCTCGCGCTCCTGGGCGAGCAGGTAAGACTTCTCCCACTCGACGTCGGAGAACTCGACGTCCAGGCCGAAGCCGGGCTCGTCGGTCGCCTCGTCGCCCATGCCGCCGAAGAGGTCGAACTGTCCCTCGGCCTCCTTGCGCTTGACCGCCACCACGTTGTCGATCATCGGTTCGTGATGGGCGACCAGGCCCTTGCGGGTGTGGCCCATCTCGTCGAAGGCGCCGGCCTTGATCAGCGACTCGATGGTGCGCTTGTTGCAGACGACGGCCTCGACCTTGTCGAGGAAGTCCGGGAAGGAGGAGTACTTCCCCTTCGCCTTGCGCGTCTTGATGATCGACTCGACGACGTTGGTGCCGACGTTGCGGACGGCGGACAGGCCGAAGAGGATCACGTCGTCGCCCTGGGCGGCGAAGTTCGACTCGGACTCGTTCACATTGGGCGGCAGCACCTTGATGCCCATGCGGCGGCACTCGTTGAGGTAGACCGCGGACTTGTCCTTGTCGTCCTTGACGGAGGTGAGCAGTCCCGCCATGTACTCGGCGGGGTGGTTGGCCTTGAGGTAGGCCGTCCAGTAGGAGACCAGGCCGTACGCGGCCGAGTGGGCCTTGTTGAAGGCGTAGCCGGCGAAGGGGACCAGGACGTCCCAGAGCGCCTTGATGGCCTCGTCGCTGAAGCCCTTCTTCTTGGCGCCGGCCTCGAAGATGACGAAGTTCTTCGCCAGTTCCTCGGGCTTCTTCTTGCCCATCACGCGGCGGAGGATGTCGGCCTCGCCGAGCGAGTAGCCGGCGATGATCTGGGCGGCCTTCTGCACCTGCTCCTGGTACACGATCAGGCCGTAGGTGACCGCGAGCACCTCTTCGAGCGGCTTCTCCAGCTCGGGGTGGATCGGGGTGATCTCCTGCTGGCCGTTCTTGCGCAGGGCGTAGTTCGTGTGCGAGTTCATGCCCATCGGGCCCGGCCGGTACAGGGCGGACACGGCGGAGATGTCTTCGAAGTTGTCGGGCTTCATCAGCCGCAGCAGCGAGCGCATGGGCCCGCCGTCGAACTGGAAGACGCCGAGGGTGTCACCGCGCTGGAGCAGTTCGAAGGTCTTCGGGTCGTCGAGCGGCAGGGCGAGCAGGTCGAGGTCGATGCCCTTGTTGGCCTTCACCATCTTGACGGCGTCGTCCATGATGGTGAGGTTGCGCAGGCCCAGGAAGTCCATCTTGAGCAGGCCGAGCGACTCGCACTGGGGGTAGTCCCACTGCGTGATGGTGACGCCGTCGGTGTGCCGCACCCAGATCGGCGCGTGGTCGACGATCGGCTCGCTGGACATGATCACGCCGGCCGCGTGGACGCCCATCTGGCGGACCAGGCCCTCGACGCCCCGGGCGGTGTCGATGACCTTCTTGACGTCCGGCTCGTTCTCGTACATCGCGCGGATCTCGCCGGCCTCGCTGTAGCGCGGGTGCGAGGGGTCGGTGATGCCGTTGAGGTCGATGCCCTTGCCGAGGACGTCGGCGGGCATGGCCTTGGTGAGCCGGTCGCCCATGGCGTACGGGTAGCCGAGGACGCGCGCGGAGTCCTTGATGGCGTTCTTCGCCTTGATCTTGCCGTAGGTGCCGATCATGGCGACCTTGTCGGAGCCGTACTTCTCCGTCACGTACCGGATCACCTCGACGCGCCGGCGCTCGTCGAAGTCGATGTCGACATCGGGCATCGAGATGCGCTCGGGGTTGAGGAAGCGCTCGAAGATCAGACCGTGCGGGATGGGGTCGAGGTCGGTGATGCCCATGGCGTACGCGACGATCGAACCGGCCGCGGAGCCTCGGCCGGGGCCGACGGCGATGCCCTGCTTCTTCGCCCACATGATGAAGTCGGCGACGACGAGGAAGTAGCCGGGGAAGCCCATCGAGATGATCGTGTCCATCTCGTACTCGACCTGCCTCATGCGGTCCTCGGGGATCCCGTCCGGGAACCGCCGGTGCATGCCCCGCATGGTCTCCTCGCGGAACCAGGTGACCTCGGTGTACCCCTCCGGGATGTCGAACTTCGGCATGAGGTTCTTCTCGACGAACATGCCCTCGGTGCTGACCTGCTCGGCGACCAGGAGGGTGTTGCGGCAGCCCTCCTGCCAGGCGTCCGAGGAGTCCACGGCGTACATCTCGTCCGTGGACTTCAGGTAGTAGCCGGTGCCGTCGAACTTGAACCGGTCCGGGTCGGAGAGGTTCTTGCCGGTCTGGATGCAGAGCAGGGCGTCGTGCGCGCCGGCCTCGTGCGCGTACGTGTAGTGCGAGTCGTTGGTGACCAGCGGCGGGATGCCGAGCTTCTTGCCGATCTCCAGGAGCCCGTCGCGGACCCGGCGCTCGATCTCGATGCCGTGGTCCATCAGCTCCAGGAAGTACCGCTCCTTGCCGAAGATGTCCTGGTACTCGGAGGCCGACTTGAGGGCCTCGTCGAACTGGCCGAGGCGGAGCCTGGTCTGGAGCTCGCCCGAGGGGCAGCCGGTGGAGGCGATGAGCCCCTCCGACCACTTCGAGATGGTCTCCTTGTCCATCCGGGGCCACTTCTGCAGCCAGCCCTCGGCGTACGCGTCGGACGACAGCTTGAAGAGGTTGTGCAGTCCGGTGGCGTTCGCCGCCCAGATCGTCTTGTGGGTGTAGCCACCGGAGCCGGAGACGTCGTCCCGCTTCTGGTGCGGCTGGCCCCACTGGATCTTCCGCTTGTTGCGCCGGGACTCGGGCGCCACGTACGCCTCGATGCCGATGATCGGCGTGACCCCGGCCTTCTTCGCCGAGTGGAAGAAGTCGTACGCCCCGTGCAGGTTGCCGTGGTCGGACATGGCGATATGGGTCATGCCCATCTCGTTGCACGCGTTGAACATGTCCTTGAGCCGCGCGGCACCGTCCAGCAGCGAGTACTGGGTGTGGACGTGGAGGTGCGTGAAGGGCGGCTTGGTCACGGCGAGAGGTCTCCGTAGCGGTCACAGGGGTGGCTGGGGGGACCGTGGAAGTCTACGTCGCGCGAGTGACAGCGGAGGGGCACTCACGGCTAGGGTCGCGCGTTGAGAGGCAGGGAACGCCTGTCCCATTTGTCATGAACAGCCTGTCAGCACGTCCGGTACCAGGAGGCACCTCGAATGTCGGTCCCCCAGCCCACCGCCGCCGAGCGCGGTGAGCACATCCTCGCCGTCTTCGACACCGCCTTCGGCGAGCTCCTCGCCGCCGACCCGGCGGCCTTCCGCGTCAAGTTCCGCAAGATGGCCGGGTCCGCCTTCGCCTTCTACCGGGGCACCGCCTGCCTCTTCTACGCCGACCTGGAGCGGGAGGCCCACGGCGGCCCCTACCTGGACGAGCGCACCGGCCGGGTCTGGATCCACGGCGATCTGCACGCCGAGAACTTCGGCACCTACATGGACGCCAACGGCCGGCTGATCTTCAACGTCAACGACTTCGACGAGGCGTACGTGGGCCCCTTCACCTGGGACCTCAAGCGGCTCGCGGCCTCCCTGGCGCTCATCGGGTACGCGAAGGCGCTCAGCGACGAGCAGATCACCCACCTGGTCCGGATCTTCGCGGCGTCCTACCGGGAGCGGATCCACGCCCTGGCGACCGGCGCGAAGAACGACGATCTGCCGCCGTTCACGCTGGACACGGCCGAGGGCGCGCTGCTCGACGCGCTGCGCGTCGCCCGCGCCATGACCCGGTTCGGGCTGCTCGACTCGATGACGGAGATCCGGGACTTCGAGCGGCGCTTCTCCGGCGGCGGGGGCGCGATCGAGCTGGACGCGGCCAGCCGGTACAAGGTCCTGGCGGCCTTCGACGGCTACCTGGAGACCCTGCCGGAGTCCAGCCTCGCCCGCCCCGACTCGTACCGGGTCAAGGACGTGGTGGGGCGGCGCGGGATCGGCATCGGCTCGGCCGGCCTGCCCTCGTACAACATCCTCCTGGAGGGCAACAGCGACGCCCTGGAGAACGACGTCGTGATCTACCTGAAGCAGGCGCAGACCCCCGCGGTCTCCCGCCACGTCACGGACCCGGCGGTGCGGGAGTACTTCCAGCACGAGGGGCACCGCACCGTGATCTCGCAGCGGGCGCTCCAGGCGCACGCCGACCCGTGGCTGGGCTGGACGGAGCTCGACGGCTCCGGGCAGCTGGTCGCCGAGGTCTCGCCGTACGCGGTGGACCTGGACTGGTCGGACATCGACGATCCGCAGGACATCGCGCTCACCGTCGCCGACCTGGGCCGGGCGACGGCCACGATGCACGCGGCGGCGGACGACTCCAGCGGCCACTCCCTCGTACCGTTCTCCACGGAGCGGGCCATCGACGCGGCCATCGCCGCCGACGAGGAGGGCTTCGCGGCACTCCTGGTGGACTTCGCGCACTCCTACGGGGCGCGGGCGCGGGCCGACCACCAGATCTTCGTGGACCTCTTCCGCAACGGGCGGATCCCGGGGCTCTGAGGAGCCGGCGGGTGTCGGTGAGGGTCGCGATCCGGCCGCCGTGGGACGCGTGAGGCGTTCCACAGCTTGCCCTTAAGGACCCCTTACGGCCCGGCATGGCACACTCCACGACGATGGACATGGCAGGGACGCAGCTGAGGGCGCTGCGGGCGGCGATCTTCACGACACTGGTCGTGACGCTGTCCGTGGCGTCCCACGTGCTGCTCTCCCGCGTGCCGCTGCCGCTCGGCACGGTCGTCCCGGTCGCGGTCGGCGTCTTCGCGGTGGCGTACGCGCTGGCCGGACGCGAGCGGGGGCTCGGCCCCATCGCGGGGCTCCTGGTCCCGCTGGAGCTGGCGGCCGACACGCTCTTCACCAGCGGCCAGGCGGTCTGTTACGGCGCCGCCGGCGGACCGGTCGCCGGTTCCCTGCGCACGGTGGGCGTGGAGGTGTTCTGCGGCGGCGCCGTCGGCACCCCGCTGCCGGGCGTGGTGGTCCCCGAGAGCGGCACGGCCGGCGCCCTGCTCGACTCCCCCGACCCGGCGCTGCCGTGGCTGCTGCTCCTGGCGCACGTGGGCGTGGGCCTGTCGGCCGCGGTCTGGCTGCGCGGCGGGGAGCGGGCGCTCGCCCGGCTGCTCGGCGCGGTGGCGGCCTTCGCGTTCCGGCCGCTGCTGCTCGTGGCGGCCCTCTTCCGTACCGGTGGTCCGGCGCCGCGGCGCGCCGGTCGTGCCGCGGGGCGGCCCCGGCCCTCCCGCACCCGGCTGCTCACGCACTCCGTGGGTCGGCGGGGACCGCCGTGCCCGGCCTCCGCTCTCGTCTGAGCGGCGACAGGCTTCCAGGCACGCAGTCCCCCTCACCCTTTCCGGCCCTGCCGGGCCTCGTCCCACGGAGATCACGATCATGAGTGCACGCAACTCCCAGGCCAACAAGGCTGCCGCCCGCGAGCGGCTTCGCGTCGAGCGCGAGCGCCAGGCGAAGAAGGACCGGGCGCGCCGGCAGCTCGTCGTCGGCGTCTCGGCCCTGGCCGTGCTCGCCGCCGCCGGCGGCATCGGCTACGCCGTGGTGCAGTCCAACAAGCCCTCCGCGTGGGAGGCGGCGGCGAAGGCGACGACCGTGACGGCCCCGAAGAACACCTCGGGCACGAACGGCACGGACGTCGTCGTCGGCAAGGAGTCCGCGAAGAAGACCCTGGAACTGTACGAGGACTCGCGCTGCCCGGTCTGCGCGACCTTCGAGCAGTCCGTGGGCGCCACGGTCGAGAAGGACGTGGCCGCGGGCAAGTACAGGATCAAGTACGTCGGTGCCACGTTCATCGACGACGCCGCCACGGGAGAGGGCTCGAAGAACGCCCTCTCGGCGCTCGGCGCCGCCCTGGACGTGAGCCCCGAGGCCTTCCTGAAGTACAAGGCGGCGCTGTACTCGACGAAGTTCCACCCGGAGGAGAACGACGACAAGTTCGCCAAGGACTCCTACCTCCTGGAGGTGGCGGACTCGGTACCGGCCCTCAAGGGCAACGCCGCGTTCAAGAAGAACGTCGAGGACGGCACCTTCGACGCCTGGGCGATGAAGATGTCGAAGGCCTTCGACGACAGCGGGGTGAAGGGCACCCCGACACTGAAGATGGACGGCAAGCCGGTGACGGTGGCGGGCAGCGACAACCCGCCGATGACGGCCACCGAGTTCACCACGGCGATCGACGCGGCCCTCAAGGGCTGACCCGCACCCACCTCTTCCGTACCGCCTTCGCCCCCTGGTCCGTCGCCGACGGGTCAGGGGGCGAAGGCGTCCGGGCCGACGGGGGCGACCGGTGGGCGACGAGCCGGCGAACTTCCGGATATCGCCTGCCACTCGGGCGTACCCGCCAGTAATCTGACTGGCCGTGACCAGTCGTTTCATATCCTCCGCCCCCAGCCGGCGCACGGTCGTCAAGGCCGCCGCCGTCACCGCCGTCGCCGCGCCCGCCCTGCTGGGCGCCGCCTCCCAGGCCCAGGCGGCCGCCGGGGCCACCGCGTTCCTCCACGGCGTCGCCTCCGGCGACCCGCTGCCCGACGGCGTCCTGCTCTGGACGCGCGTCACCCCCTCCCCCGAAGCCGTGCCCGGCTCGGGCCTCGGCCCCGACGTCCAGGTGGGCTGGGAGCTCGCCGAGGACCGGGCCTTCGCCCGGATCGTGGCCTCCGGCACGATCGCGGCGACCGCGGCCTCCGACCACACGGTGAAGGCGGACGTCCGCGGCCTGCGCCCGGCGACCTCCTACTGGTTCCGCTTCACCGCGGACTCCGCCGTGTCCCCCGCCGCCCGCACCCGTACCGCGCCGGCCGCCGACGCCGCCGTGCCCGGGGTCCGCTTCGGTGTGGCCTCCTGCGCGAACTGGGAGGCCGGCCACTTCTCCGCGTACCGCCACCTCGCCGCCCGCGCCGACCTGGACGCGGTCCTCCATCTCGGCGACTACGTGTACGAGTACGCCACCGGCACCTACCCGGAGGCGAAGTACACGGTCCGGCAGCACGAGCCGCGCCACGAGATCGTCTCGCTCGCCGACTACCGCGCCCGGCACGGCCACTACAAGACGGACCCGGACCTCCAGGCGCTGCACGCGGCCCACCCGGTGATCGCGATCTGGGACGACCACGAGTTCGCCAACGACGCCTGGACGGGCGGGGCCGAGAACCACACCCCGGGCGCCGAGGGCGACTGGGCGGCCCGGGTGGCGGCCGCCAAGCAGGCGTACTTCGAGTGGATGCCGGTCCGCACCTCCACCGAGGGCACGGTCTTCCGCCGCATCCGCTTCGGCAGACTGGCCGATCTGCACCTGCTCGACCTGCGTTCCTTCCGCTCGGCCCCGGCGAAGGCGGGCAGCGGTTCGGTCGACGACCCGGAGCGGAGCATCACGGGCCGGGCCCAGCTCGACTGGCTCAAGTCGGGCCTCGCGGGCTCGGACGCCACCTGGCAGCTGGTGGGCACCTCGGTGATGATCTCGCCGGTGGCGTTCGGCGCGCTGCCGGCCCACCTCCTGGAGCCGCTGGCCGAACTGATGGGCCTGCCGAAGGAGGGCCTGGCCGTCAACGTCGACCAGTGGGACGGGCACACGGACGACCGCAGGGAGCTGCTCGCGCACCTGACCTCCCGGGGCATCCGCAACACGGTGTTCCTGACCGGCGACATCCACATGGCCTGGGCCAACGACGTGCCGGTCAAGGCGGCGACGTACCCCTTCTCGGCGTCGGCGGCGACCGAGTTCGTCGTCACCTCGGTGACCTCGGACAACCTCGACGACCTGCTGCACGTGGCCCCGGGAACGCTCTCGGTGGTGGCCGCGGGCGCCGTGAAGGCCGCCAACCGGCATGTGAAGTGGGTGGACATGGACCACCACGGCTACGGCGTGCTCGACGTGACGGGCGAGCGCTCGCAGATGGACTACTACACGGTCTCCGACAAGGCGGATCCGGCCGCGACGACGGCCTGGGAGCGCTCCTACCGGACGCTGAACGGAACGCAGCGTGTCGAGCGGGTGTACCAGCCGGTGCGCTGAGGGGTGACTGACGGCCTCTCATGGTCGATTTTCAGCCATGATCCCTTCTGTTAACGGGAGATCACATGGCTACGGCGGGTGGCTGGTTTCGGAGATCGAATCCGGACACACCACCCGCCTCAGCCACCTCGACTGTTACGTCGACATCTCAAACTCCGGGCCATGCAAAAGATTTTCTTCCCGATGCCCCGAATTGCTCCATGGATGATTGGGCCTGATCACTCCTCAACAGCCTCTGACATGGACGCGTAATCTCCCCGCCGTGGCGAGGAAGTTCCTCCCACCACCCCCCGCGAGGAGTCACCGTGCGTGCTCTTGTCCGTATATCGCCGCGTATGTCACGTCGTATGCTCGGCACTGCCGTCATGGCCGGAACCCTGGCCCTGGCCCCCCTGTCCGCCCCGGTAGCCACCGGCGCCGCCGCCACCACCCTGGCCGGCTCCACCGCCGAGGAGTGCGCGGACGACCACGCCTCCCTCTCCGGGGCCCGCAAGGCGCGTGGCGCCGAGACCCACGCCCATGAGCCCAACGAGGTCACGGCCACCCAGGCCAAGGCCATGGACGAGGACTTCAAGAAGAAGCTGTCCGCGGCCCGCGCCGAGAGCCGCCTCGGCGCCTCCGCCGCGACCGGCGCCGCCGCCGTGGTGAACATCCCCGTCTACTTCCACGTCATCCACTCCGGCACGACGGGCAAGCTCTCCGCCACCGCCATCAACAACCAGATGGCGGTCCTGAACGCGGCCTACGCCGGCCAGGGCACCGGCAACGTGAACACCAACTTCCAGTTCACGCTGGCGAGCACCGATTACACGGACAACGCCTCCTGGTACAACCTGGCCTCCGGCTCCACCGCCGAGAAGCAGATGAAGCAGACCCTCCGCAAGGGCGGCGCCGGCGCGCTGAACTTCTACACCGCGAACCTCAGCGGCGGCCTCCTCGGCTGGGCGACCTTCCCGTCCTCGTACCAGTCCAACCCGTCCATGGACGGTGTCGTCGTCCTCGACACCTCGCTCCCGGGCGGCTCTGCGGCCAACTACAACGAGGGCGACACCGCCACCCACGAGGTCGGCCACTGGATGGGCCTTTACCACACCTTCCAGGGCGGCTGCAACGGCAACGGCGACTACGTCACCGACACCCCGGCCGAGAAGAGCCCTGCGTACGAGTGCCCGACCGGCCGTGACTCCTGCGCCTCCAAGACCGGCGTGGACCCGATCCACAACTTCATGGACTACACGTACGACGCCTGCATGTACCAGTTCACCTCGGGCCAGGTGACCCGGATGAACGAGTACTGGACCGCGTACCGCGCCTGACGGACCGTCCAGGACACAGGTGTGGCCCCCGGGGACTCCCCGGGGGCCACACCCCGTTCACCACGGGCGGCCGGAAAGAGCCCCTACAGGCCTTCCAGGAAGGACAGCGCCACCGACCAGGTCCGCTCGGCCGCCTCCGCGTCCCAGTCCGGCAGCTCCGGGTCCGTGTACACGTGCCCCGCGCCCCGGTACCGGTAGATCTCCACGTCCGCCCCCGCCTTGCGCATCTGCAGGTACCAGGCGGACAGCCAGTCGTCCGTCTCGAACGGGTCGGGCTCGGCCACGTGCAGCTGTACGGGCAGCTCGTCCACCGACACGTTCGGCGCGAGGTCCGAGGTGCCGTGGAGCAGCAGCAGGCCGCGCGCCTTCTCGTCGCCGAGGGCCAGGGTCTGCGCGACGGAGGCGCCGAAGGAGAAGCCCGCGTAGACCAGACCGCGCTCCGAGTAGGGGGCGGCGGCCAGGATCGCCCGCTTGAGCAGCTCGTCCTTGCCGATCTCGTCCCGCTTCGCCATGCCCTCCTCCACCGATTCGGTGGTCCAGCCGTCGAAGAGGTCCGGCACCCACACCCGGTGCCCGGCGGCCCGCAGCCGGTCGGCCGCCGCCTCGACGGCCGGGCGCAGCCCGTGGACCGAGTGGAAAAGCATGATGTCCATACGCGCCATCCTGCCACCCGCCACCGGAAGTCACCGAAAGCCCCGGCGGCCCCCGCGCAGGACCGTTGCCACCGCCCGTCGCGAGGCCCGCGGTCCCGGCGGCCCTGTGGAGGGGGCGTGGAGGCCCCGTGCCACCGCCCGCAGAACCGTTCGAAGAAGCCCGCCCGCCGAGCCGTCCGACGCGACCGCCCGCCGAGCCCGCCCGCCGTCACCGCATGCTGCGGACGTCCAGCTGCCGCAGCACCCGGTCCACCACCTCCGGATCGGCGCCCGGCTCGCTGCGCGCCGCGAGCACCTCGTGCCGGGCGGCCGACATCAGCTCCCGCTGGATCCGCTGCACCGACTTGAACCGCTTCGTCCGCTCGACGAACGCGGCCCTCCGCTCCTCGTCCACCATGTCCGGGCTGATCCGGGCCCCGATGTCGTACGCGCCGCGCAGCAGCCGCTCCTGGACCTCCTCGGGCAGCTCCTCGACCTCCTCGATCTCCTTGAGTCTGCGCTTGGCCGCCTTCGCGGCCCGGATCGCGAGGTCCCGTTCCAGCGCGCGCTCGGCGTCCGCGTCGGCCCGCACCCCGAGCCGTCGGACCAGCCAGGGCAGGGTGAGCCCCTGGAAGACGAGGGTGGCGATGATCACGCAGAAGGCGATGAAGACGATCTCGTCGCGAGCGGGGAAGGGCGAGCCGTCGTCCGTACGGAGCGGGATCGCGAGCGCCAGCGCCACCGAGGCCACCCCGCGCATCCCCGCCCACCACATGACGATGGTCTCCCGCCAGCTCGTCGGGATCTCCTCGTCGACGTCCCGGCGCGTGTGCAGCCGCTTCGCGAGCCAGGTGGCGGGCAGCAGCCACAGGAGGCGGACCCCGACGACCACGGCGACGACGACGGCTCCCCAGCCGAGCATCTCCAGGCCGTGTCCTTCCGCGACCCCGAAGACGTGGACGAGTTCGAGACCGATGAGGCCGAAGGCGATGCCGGTGACCAGGGTGTCGACGATCTGCCAGAAGGTCTGCCCGGCCAGCCGGCCCATGACGTCGTCGGCGTCGGTCGCGTGCTCGGCGAGGAAGAGGGCGGTGACAAGGACGGCGAGGACACCGGAGCCGTGCAGTTCCTCGGCCAGGACGTAGCTCACGAAGGGCACGAGCAGGGTGAGACCGGTCTGGAGGGTGGCGTCCCCCAGGAGCCCGATCAGCTTGTTGGCGAGCCAGCCGAGTCCCAGGCCGACGGCCATGGCGACCACGGCGGAGAGGACGAGCTGGCCGGCCGCCTCGGGCCAGGAGAAGGAACCGCTGACCACGGCGCCGATCGCCACGTGGTAGAGCACGATCGCGGTGACGTCGTTGAAGAGGCCCTCGCCCTCCAGGATCGACACGAGCCGGCGGGGCAGTCCCAGCGAGCCGGCCACGGCGGTCGCCGCGACCGGGTCGGGCGGCGCGACGAGGGCGCCGAGCGCGATGGCGGCGGCCAGCGGGAGCCCGGGGACGAGCGCGTTCGCCGCCGCGCCGACGGCGGCCGTGGTGACGAAGACGAGGGCGACCGCGAGCAGGAAGATGGGCCGTCTGTTCGCCGCGAACTGTCGCCAGGAGGTGCGCTGCACGGAGGCGTACAGCAGGGGCGGCAGCACCAGCGGGAGGATGAGCTCCGGCGGGATCTCGACGTTCGGCACGAAGGGCAGGAAGGCCAGCACGATCCCGATGAGGGTCATCAGGACGGGCGCGGGCAGTCCGAGCCGCTCACCGAGGGGGACGGTGAGCAGCGCGCCGAGCAGCAGCAAGAACAACAGGGCCAATTGATCCACGGCCCCACCCTGCCACGCATGCCCGTTTTGGCCGCCCTTGCCCCCTGGGTCCGGCCCGGCGGCGGACCGACGGGTCCGCCGCGGCTACGCGTGCAGAGCCTTGCGCATCGCCCGGTGCGGCATGTCCGCGTCCGGGAACTCGGGGCCGTACGCCTCGTAGCCGAGGCGCTCGTAGAAGCCGAGCGCGTGCGTCTGCGCGTGCAGGTCGACGGCGGTCAGACCGCGCTCGCGCGCCACGCCCTCGACGGCCCGTACGAGCGCCGCGCCGACGCCGAGGCCGCGGGCCGCCTTGGCGACCGCCAGCCGGCCGAGCGAGCCCACCGAGGCGTCGCCGCCGGTCTTCCCGAGCGCGTCCGCGCCGAACAGCAGACGTCCGGTGCCCAGCGGCAGCCCGTCCTCGCCCACGGCGAGCACATGCACCGCGGTCGCGTCGTACGCGTCGTACTCCAGCTCCCGCGGAACGCCCTGCTCCTCGACGAAGACCTCACGGCGGACCGCGAAGCAGGCCTCCCGGTCCTCGGCGCCGACCGCCTCACGGACGGTGTACGCGGTGCTCACCGGCTCTCCGACGCGATCCGGTCGAGGGCCTTCTGCAGGTCCTCGGGGTAGGTGCTGGCGAACTCGACCCAGGATCCGTCGCCGGGGTGCTCGAAGCCCAGGCGGACGGCGTGCAGCCACTGCCGGGTCAGGCCGAGGCGCTTGCCGAGCGTCGGGTCGGCGCCGTAGGTGAGGTCGCCGACGCAGGGGTGGCGGTGGGCGGACATGTGCACCCGGATCTGGTGGGTGCGGCCCGTCTCCAGCTTGATGTCGAGCAGCGAGGCCGAGCGGTACGCCTCGATGAGGTCGTAGTGGGTGACCGAGGGCTTGCCCTCGGCGGTGACCGCCCACTTGTAGTCGTGGTTGGGGTGCCGGCCGATGGGCGCGTCGATGGTGCCGCTCATCGGGTCGGGGTGCCCCTGCACCAGCGCGTGGTAGCGCTTGTCGACCGTGCGCTCCTTGAACTGGCGCTTGAGCGAGGTGTACGCGTACTCCGACTTGGCGACCACCATCAGACCGGAGGTGCCGACGTCGAGACGGTGGACGATGCCCTGGCGCTCGGCGGCGCCGGAGGTCGAGATGCGGTACCCGGCGGCGGCGAGACCGCCGATGACCGTGGTGCCGGTCCAGCCGGGGCTGGGGTGCGCGGCCACGCCGATCGGCTTCATGATCACGACGATGTCGTCGTCGTCGTGGACGATCTCCATGCCCTCGACGGGCTCGGCGACGATCTGCACGGGCGCGGCGGCGCCCGGCAACTCGACCTCGAGCCACGCGCCGCCGCTGACCCGCTCGGACTTGCCGACGACGGAGCCGTCGACCTGGACCTTCCCTGCGGCGGCCAGCTCGGCCGCCTTCGTACGGGAGAACCCGAACATACGGGCGATGGCGGCGTCGACGCGCTCGCCCTCCAGGCCATCGGGAACGGGCAGCGTGCGGATCTCGGGACTTGTACTCACCCGTCGAGTATGCCTTGTGCGGGGAGTACTCCGTCCGGCTCAGTCCTTGTGGACGGTCCCGTCCGGGTCCAGACCGCGGAAGGACAGGATCACGATGAGGATGCCGCCGCAGACGATCGCCGAGTCTGCGAGGTTGAAGACGGCGAAGTGCGCGGGAGCGATGAAGTCGACGACCGCGCCCTCGAAGACGCCCGGCGAGCGGAAGATCCGGTCCGTGAGGTTGCCCAGCGCGCCGCCGAGCAGCAGGCCGAGCGCGATCGCCCAGGGCAGGCTGTAGAGCTTGCGGGCGAGCCGGATGATCACGACGATCACGGCGGCGGCGATGCAGGTGAAGATGATCGTGAAGGCCTCGCCCATGCCGAAGGCGGCACCCGGGTTCCGGATGGCGTCGAAGCGGAGCACGTCGCCGATCACCCGGATCGGCTCGCGGCCCTCCAGCTTGGCGACCACCAGCATCTTGCTGCCCAGGTCGAGCAGGTAGGCCACGACCGCCACCACGAAGAGCGCGAGGATCCTGCGCCTGCCCCTGGGCCGCTCCTCGGGAGCGGCCGACCCGTCGGGCGTGGCCGTGCCGTCGGCGGCCGCCTCGTCGGAGGCGGCCGATTCGTCGGCCCCTGCTGAATCCGGCGTACCGATGATGCGCTCCGCCTCTGCCACGTGAGTGAGTCCCTCGACCTCGATGCCTGACCGTGCACCGAGGGTACGGCACAGGCGTGCGAGAACGTCAGCCGCGCCGCTCCTGGCGCTGCTTGTCCTCGACGCAGAGCGTGGCCCGGGGGAAGGCCTGCATCCGCGCCTTGCCGATCGGCTTCCCGCAGACCTCGCACAGACCGTAGGTGCCGGCGTCGAGCCGCTCCAGGGCGTGCTCGGACTGCTCCAGCATCTCCCGGGCGTTGGCGGCCAGGGCCAGCTCGTGCTCCCGGGTGATGTTCTTGGTGCCGGTGTCGGCCTGGTCGTCCCCCGCGCCGTCGCCCGAGTCCCGCATGAGGCCGGTGAGCTCCTCCTGGGAGTGCGCGAGCTCGCTGCGGAGTCTGAGCACCTCCGTCTGGAGGACGGTGCGGGCCTCGGTGACCTCGGCCGGGGTCCAGGGGTCCTCGCCGGGCCGCACGGCCAGCTCGCCGGCCCGGGCCGGAGGCACCGCGACCTCGTCCCCGGCGGTCGTGACGACACCCGCGATCTTCTTCGCTGCCACCGTACTGGCTCCTGTCTGCGTCCTGGCGGGCGCCTTCTTGGCGGCCGTCTTCCTCGCCGCGGCCTTCTTGGCGACCGACTTCTCGGCGACCGTCTTCTTCACAGCTGTCTTCGGGGCGGCCGTCTTCTTCACAGCGGCCGTCGTGCGGGCGTCCGTCTTCTTCACGGCGGGCGTCTTCCTGGCGACCGCCGGCGGCTCCGTGACCGTCGTCCTCTTACCGGCCACGTCCTTGGCGCCCTCGGCCGAACCGGTGGAACCGGCGGCCGAGGTCTTCTTCGCGGCGGTCTTCTTCGCCACCATGTCGCGGCCCCTTCACATTTTGTGATCTTGCTCGCGCATCGTGCTGGGACGATAAATCGGCCCAGGGCCCGCGGCAACGGGGCTCGCCGCCGTTCCCACCCGCCCCCGCGCCCCTCGGGGCGGGCCTGCCTCGGTTGTGCCCAGCTCCCCGCCGGGTTATCCGCCGCGGTCCTCCCCCACATGGCCGTACGGCAGTCGGCCCGGCCCCGTGTGGCCATTCGGGTCACGGGAAAACCGGTCTGCCGCCCCGTGCCGAGCCCCGTACACTGGGCGGAGCGAAAGGCTTGGATGGGGACGAGTAGCGTCGTACGCAGCCATGAGCGACCCGGGGACGGTGAGAGCCCGGGGGCGAGCCCGATGTGAAGCATCACCCCGGAGCCGTCGGAAGAAAGCCGCAGGACAGCGCGGTGACTAGACCCGGCGTCGCGACCCCAATGAGGGGGCTCAGGGCGTGTGCGCCCCGGGCCAAGGAGGGTGGTACCGCGGGAGCAGTGCTCTCGTCCCTCCGACGGAACGACGACAGTCCGCCGGAGGAACTCGATGACACCGCCGCAGTACCGCCAGGTGCCCGCCCAGGTCGACCTGCCCGCGATGGAGCACGACGTGCTCGATCTCTGGCGCGAAAGCAAGATCTTCGCCAAGACCCTGGAGCAGTCCGAAGGACGCCCCGAGTGGGTGTTCTACGAGGGCCCGCCCACCGCGAACGGCATGCCCGGCGCGCACCACATCGAGGCCCGCGTCTTCAAGGACGTGTTCCCCCGCTTCCGGACCATGCGCGGCTACCACGTGGCCCGCAAGGCCGGCTGGGACTGCCACGGCCTGCCGGTCGAGCTCGCCGTCGAGAAGGAGCTCGGCTTCTCCGGCAAGAAGGACATCGAGGCGTACGGCATCGCCGAGTTCAACGACCGGTGCCGCGAGTCGGTGACCCGGCACACCGACGCCTTCGCCGAGCTGACGACCCGCATGGGCTACTGGGTCGACCTCGACGACGCGTACCGGACCATGGACCCCTCGTACATCGAGTCGGTCTGGTGGTCGCTGAAGCAGATCTTCGACAAGGACCTCCTGGTCCAGGACCACCGGGTCGCCCCCTGGTGCCCCCGCTGCGGCACCGGCCTCTCCGACCACGAGCTGGCCCAGGGCTACGAGACGGTCGTCGACCCCTCCGTCTACGTCCGCTTCCCGCTGACCTCCGGCCCGCTGGCCGGGAAGGCGGCGCTCCTCGTCTGGACGACGACCCCGTGGACCCTGGTGTCCAACACGGCGGTCGCCGCCCACCCCGAGGTCACCTACGTCGTCGCCACCGACGGCGACGAGCGGGTCGTCGTCGCGCAGCCGCTGGTCGAGAAGGCCCTCGGCGAGGGCTGGGTCACCACCGGCGAGTCCTTCACGGGCGCGGAGATGGAGCGCTGGACCTATCAGCGCCCCTTCGAGCTGGTCCCCTTCGACGCCCCGGCGCACTACGTCGTCAACGCCGAGTACGTGACCACCGAGGACGGTACTGGTCTGGTCCACCAGTCCCCCGCCTTCGGTGAGGACGACCTCAAGGTCTGCAAGGCGTACGGCCTGCCGGTCGTGAACCCGGTCCGCCCCGACGGCACATTCGAGGAGGGCGTGCCGCTGGTCGGCGGCGTCTTCTTCAAGAAGGCCGACGAGGCGCTCACCGCGGACCTGGACGCGCGCGGGCTGCTCTTCAAGCACATCGCGTACGAGCACAGCTACCCGCACTGCTGGCGCTGCCACACGGCGCTGCTGTACTACGCGCAGCCGTCCTGGTACATCCGGACGACCGCGGTCAAGGACCGCATGCTCGCCGAGAACGAGCGGACGAACTGGTTCCCGGACTCGGTCAAGCACGGCCGCTTCGGCGACTGGCTGACGAACAACGTCGACTGGGCCCTCTCCCGCAACCGCTACTGGGGCACCCCGCTGCCGATCTGGCGCTGCGAGGACGACCACCTGACGTGCGTGGGCTCGCGCGCGGAGCTGACCGAGCTGACCGGCACCGACCAGTCCGAGCTCGACCCGCACCGCCCGTACATCGACGCGGTCACCTTCCCGTGCCCGAGCTGCTCGAAGACGGCGACGCGCGTGCCGGAGGTCATCGACGCCTGGTACGACTCGGGCTCGATGCCGTTCGCGCAGTACGGCTACCCGTACGAGAACAAGGAACTGTTCGAGTCCCGGTACCCGGCGCAGTTCATCTCCGAGGCCATCGACCAGACGCGGGGCTGGTTCTACACGCTGATGGCCGTCGGCACCCTGGTCTTCGACAGGTCGTCCTACGAGAACGTGGTCTGCCTGGGCCACATCCTCGCCGAGGACGGCCGCAAGATGTCCAAGCACCTGGGGAACATCCTCCAGCCGATCCCGCTCATGGACCAGCACGGCGCGGACGCGGTCCGCTGGTTCATGGCAGCCGGCGGCTCGCCGTGGGCGGCCCGCCGGGTGGGCCACGGCACGATCCAGGAGGTCGTCCGCAAGACCCTCCTGACGTACTGGAACACCGTCGCCTTCCAGGCCCTGTACGCGCGTACCGCGGGCTGGGCGCCGAGCGCCGCGGACCCGGCCCCGGCCGACCGCCCGGTCCTCGACCGCTGGCTGCTCTCGGAGCTCCACACCCTGGTGGCCGAGGTCACCGAGGCGATGGAGTCGTACGACACCCAGCGCACCGGCAAGCTGATCTCGTCCTTCGTCGACGACCTCTCCAACTGGTACGTGCGCCGCTCCCGCCGCCGCTTCTGGCAGGGCGACAAGGGGGCCCTGCGCACCCTCCACGACGTCGTCGAGACGGTCACCCGCCTGATGGCCCCGCTGACCCCGTTCATCACGGAACGGGTCTGGCAGGACCTGGTGGTGCCCGTGACGCCGGAGGCCCCGGAGTCCGTCCACCTGGCCACCTGGCCGGAGGCGGACACGGCCCGGATCGACAAGACGCTCTCGGAGCAGATGCTGCTGGTCCGGCGCCTGGTCGAGCTGGGCCGGGCGACGCGGGCGGAGTCGGGCGTGAAGACCCGCCAGCCGCTGTCGCGCGCGCTGGTGGCGGCGACGGGCTTCACCGCCCTGTCACCGGAGCTCCAGGCCCAGATCACCGAGGAGCTGAACGTCAGCTCCCTCGCGTCCCTGTCGGAGGTGGGCGGCTCGCTCGTCGACACGACGGCGAAGGCGAACTTCCGCTCCCTCGGCAAGCGCTTCGGCAAGGGCGTCCAGGACGTCGCCAAGGCCGTCGCGGCGGCCGACGCGGCGGCGCTCTCCCTGGCCCTGCGGTCCGGCGAGGCGACCCTGGAGGTGAACGGCGAGACGATCACCGTCACCCCCGAGGAGGTCATCATCACGGAGACCCCCCGTGAGGGCTGGTCGGTCGCCTCGGACGCGGGCGCCACGGTCGCCCTCGACCTGGAGATCACCCCCGAGCTCCGCAAGGCCGGCCTCGCCCGTGACGCGATCCGGCTCATCCAGGAGGCCCGCAAGAACAGCGGCCTCGACGTCGCCGACCGGATCGCGCTGCGCTGGCAGGCCGACTCCCCGGAGACGGCGGAGGCCCTGACGGCCCACGCGGACCTGATCGCGGACGAGGTCCTGGCGACGGACCACGGCCAGGGCGAGGCGGACACCACGTACGGCGCCCCGTTCACGGACGACGTCCTGGGCCTGACGTTCCGCCTCCGCAAGGCGTAGGGACGCCACGAAGGGCCCGGTTCCCCCGCGGGGGTGCCGGGCCCTTCGCCGTACTCCCCGTCGCGAGCACGCGCGGGTGGGTCCGGCGCATGGCAAAGGGCCGGCCCCCCGGAGGGAACCGGCCCTTCTAGCCTGCCGACGGCTACGCGCTCATCGCGCGACCACGCGCCGTCAGTTGTCGTCCTCGTCGATGAGGAAACCGCGCATCGGCGCGGGCGCCTGCTGCATCGGCTGCGGTGCCTGCGGACGGACCGGAGCCATCGGCTGGGTCATCGCCGGGGACATCTGCTGCTGACCGCCGTAGGACGGGGCGCCGCCCATGGACGGTCCACCGCCCATCCCGCCGTTGTTTCCGTAGGACGGGGCACCCGCGCCGGCCGAGGCCATCGACGGGGCCGGCGGCAGCGAGGCCGTCGCCGGGGTCCGCGGCGGGGCCAGCGAGTCGTCGGCCTGGGTCTCCAGCTGACGCAGCTGGGACTCCAGGTACGACTTCAGCCGCGTGCGGTACTCGCGCTCGAAGCCGCGCAGGTCCTCGACCTTGCGCTCCAGCGTGGCGCGGGCGGACTCCAGGGAGCCCATCGCGACGCGGTGCTTCTCCTGCGCGTCCCGCTCCAGGGCGTCGGCCTTGGCGCGGGCGTCCCGCTCCAGGCCCTCGGCGCGCGAGCGCGCCTCGCCGACGATCTTGTTGGCCTCGGAGCGGGCCTCCGCGATCGCCTGGTCGGCCGTCTGCTGGGCCAGCGACAGGACACGCGCGGCGCTGTCGCCACCGGGGCCCTGGGCAGGCTGCTGCTGCTGCATCTGCGGAGGCATCTGCTGCTGCATCTGCTGCTGCGGGTGCCCCATGGGGCCACCCTGCATCGGGCCGGGACCCATCGGGCCGCCCTGCATCGGGCCGGGGCCCATGGGCCCGCCCTGCATGGGGCCCGCGGGAAGCTGCGGGGCACCGGAAGGCAGCTGCGGCGGGCCCATCTGCGGCGGCTGCTGCTGGACCGGCGGTCCGGATATGGCGGCGGGCACGGGCGCGCCGGGACCGACGGGACGATCCTGCTGCTCCGGGGGCTTGCGCATCCCCTGCTGCTGCTGGTTCTGCGCGGCGGCACGCGTCGCGGCGGCCAGCTTGGCGCGCAGGTCCTCGTTCTCGCGGAGCAGGCGGTTCAGCTCGGCCTCGACCTCGTCGAGGAAGGCATCGACCTCGTCCTCGTCATAGCCTTCTCGAAGGCGGACGGTCGTGAACTGCTTGTTCCGCACGTCCTCGGGAGTCAGCGGCATCTCTTCTTCACCTCTACGTAGTCGTCGGCAGTCGGCAAGACCGTATCGTCCACTTTCACCTCGCGAAGCTGCTCACGATGGAGATCAGGATGTAGACGATGATCATCAGAACGAAGAAGGACAGGTCGAGTGCCACGCCCCCGAGACGCAGCGGCGGGATGAGTCGCCGCAGAAGCTTGAGCGGTGGATCGGTGACAGTGTAGGTGGCCTCAAGGACGACCACCATCGCCTTACCGGGTTGCCATGAACGGGCGAACTGGAAGACGTAGTCCATGACGAGTCGGACGATCAGGAGGACGAGGAAGCACATCAGCACGATGTAGACCACCTGTAGTGCGACGCCCATCCCGCGTTTCCCTCTCCCCTGTGTTCGTGCTCTTGCTCGTCCGGCCGCTTCGCGACCGGTCCGTCCGGTTCTCGTGTTCTCAGCTCTGGTTGAAGAATCCGCCCTCTGCGATCCGGGCCTTGTCCTCCGCCGTGACATCGACGTTAGCAGGCGACAACAGGAACACCTTCTGCGTCACGCGCTCAATGCTGCCATGGAGCCCGAAGACGAGTCCGGCGGCAAAGTCGACAAGTCGCTTCGCGTCCGTGTCGTCCATCTCCGTGAGATTCATGATCACCGGGGTGCCCTCACGGAAGTGTTCCCCGATGGTACGGGCCTCGTTGTAGGTCCGCGGGTGCAGCGTGGTGATGCGGTAGGGCTCCCGCTCGGACACGACCTTGGGCATGATCACCGGTGCGTTCTTCTCCATGCTCGGGCGTTCGGGTGTGATGGATGCCACGGGGGCAATTCGGGCCGGACGTCCACTTTCGGCGAGTACCGGGACGGAATGGGCGAGTGGTTCCCGCGGAGCCGGCGGCTGCACCACGCGCACCGGTTCCTCACGCTCCACCTGGCGCGGAGGGGTGTGGCGCCGCTCGCGCTCGGGCTCCGGCTCCAGCTCGGGTTCGAAGTCGTCGTCGGGGTCGAAGCCCCGGCCGTCGTACCCATCGTCCTCCACGAGGCCGAGGTAGACCGCCATCTTGCGCATCGCGCCGGCCATTCTCTGAGTCCTCCGCTCTGTGGTGGATCGCCCTACTGGCCAATGTCGCAGCGTCACCAAGTGCCCGCGATCCACGGGTCATTCCGCCGTCTTGCGAAATGACCATATTTTCTGCTGTGGTCCGACCTGCTTCGCGACGTTACCCGAGCTTCGGGCGGACGCCGAGTACCGCCGTACCGACGCGTACGTGTGTCGCCCCGGCCGCGACGGCCTCCTCGAGGTCCGCGCTCATCCCTGCCGACACCATGTTCGCAGCCGGACGGGTCGCGCGCAGGGCAGTCGACAAATCCATCAGCCGGTCGAAGGCCTCACGCCGCCGACCCGCGTACGGGCCGGCGAGCGGGGCGACCGTCATCAGTCCGCCGAGCCGCAGACCGGGCGCGGCCTCCACCGCGGCCGCCAACTCCTCGATCCCGTCCGGCGCGACCCCGCCGCGGTCACCCCGCTCACCGGACTCGGCGTCGAGCGCGACCTGGAGCAGGCAGCCGAGCTCGCGGCCCTCCTTCTCCGCGGCCGCGGAGAGAGAGGAAACGAGCTTCAAGCGGTCGACAGACTGCACCACATCGGCATAACCCACCACGGACCTGACCTTGTTGGTCTGCAACTGGCCCACGAAGTGCCAGGTCAGATCAAGATCGGCACAGGCCGCCGCCTTGGGGGCGGCGTCCTGGTCCCGGTTCTCGGCGACGTTTCGCACGCCGAGCCCGTGGAGGATTCTCACGTCGCTCGCGGGGTAGGTCTTGGTGACCACGATGAGCGTCACCTCTTCCCGCGCGCGCCCGGCCGCGGCGCAGGCAGCGGCGATCCGCTCCTCCACCCGGGCCAGGTTCTCGGCGAGTTCCGACGTGCGGTCCGTCATGTCTCTTCTCAGTCCAACCAGACATATCCCGCGAGTCGCCCCGTGGTGCGATCGCGGCGGTACGAGTAGTGGTCACCGGATTCCCGGCTGCAGACCGTGCTGGCCTGCCGGTCCTTCACGCCGAGCCGTTCGAGCTGGGCGTGCACCCCGGCGGCGACGTCGACGGCCGGGGTGCCCCAGCTCGTCTCGGCCCAGGCGGCGGGTTCGGTCTCGGCGACCTCGGCCCGCATGGCCTCCGGGACCTCGTAGCAGCGCCCGCAGACGGCGGGGCCGGTGCGGGCGACGATGCGGGCGGGCTCGGCGCCGAGTTCGATCATGGCCGCGACCGCGGCCGGGACGATGCCCGCCACCATGCCGGGACGCCCGGCGTGGGCGGCGGCGGCGACCTTCGCGACCGGGTCCGCGAGGAGGACCGGGACGCAGTCCGCGGTGAGGACGGCGAGGCCGAGCCCCGGCCGGGCGGTGACGAGCGCGTCCACCGCCGGGATCCCGGCGGTGCCCCACGGCCCTTCGACCTCGGCGACGTCCGCGCCGTGCACCTGGTTCATCCAGACCACCCGCGCCGGGTCGAGCCCGAGGGCGCCGGCGGCGAGCGCCCGGTTGGACGTCACGGCCTCGGGGGCGTCCCCCACCGCGCCACCCAGGTTGAGCTCCTCGTACGGAACGGCGCTCACCCCGCCCCACCGGTCGGTGAAGGCGAAGTGCGCGCCGTTCGCGTCGAAGCGCTGTCCTATCACTTCAGGAAGTCCGGGACGTCCAGCTCTTCGGCCTGGCTGTCCCCGTACGGGCGGGCCGGCGGGACGACCGGCGGGGCCGGCGAGAGCGGGGTCTCGTTGACCGCCGGAGCGGGCTCGACCGGAGCCGGGGCCGGCTCCTCGCGCGGGGCGACCGTGCCCAGACCGCCCAGCGGGCGGGAGGTCTCGGTGTGACGGGGCGCCGGAGCCGGCTCCTCGCGCTTGGCCGAGACGGAGCCGATGATGTTGTCCCGGCGGGCCGGCGGCTGGCCGCCGTCGAAGCCGGCCGCGATGACGGTGACCCGGACCTCGTCGCCGAGGGCGTCGTCGATGACGGCGCCGAAGATGATGTTGGCCTCGGGGTGGGCCGCCTCGCTGACCAGCTGCGCGGCCTCGTTGATCTCGAAGAGACCGAGGTCGCTGCCGCCGGAGATGGAGAGCAGGACGCCGCGGGCGCCGTCGATGGAGGCCTCGAGGAGCGGCGAGGAGATCGCCATCTCCGCCGCCGCCACCGCGCGGTCGTCGCCGCGGGCGGAGCCGATGCCCATGAGGGCCGAACCGGCCTCGGACATGACCGACTTGACGTCGGCGAAGTCGAGGTTGATCAGACCCGGGGTGGTGATGAGGTCGGTGATGCCCTGGACACCGCTCAGCAGCACCTGGTCGGCCGACTTGAAGGCGTCGAGCACGGAGACCTGACGGTCCGAGATCGACAGGAGTCGGTCGTTGGGGATGACGATGAGGGTGTCGACCTCTTCGCGGAGCTCGGCGATGCCGTCCTCCGCCTGGTTGGCGCGCCGACGGCCTTCGAAGGTGAACGGCCGGGTGACCACACCGATCGTCAGGGCGCCGAGCGAGCGTGCGATGTTGGCGACGACGGGTGCGCCGCCGGTGCCGGTGCCGCCGCCTTCGCCGGCGGTGACGAAGACCATGTCGGCCCCCTTGAGGACCTCCTCGATCTCCTCACGGTGGTCCTCTGCCGCCTTGCGACCGACGGCCGGGTTGGCCCCGGCCCCGAGGCCGCGGGTGAGTTCACGGCCGACGTCGAGCTTGACGTCGGCGTCGCTCATCAACAGCGCTTGCGCGTCGGTGTTGATCGCGATGAACTCGACGCCCTTGAGACCGACCTCGATCATTCGGTTGATGGCATTGACACCACCGCCGCCGACACCGATGACCTTGATGACTGCGAGGTAGTTCTGCGGTGCTGCCACGTCGAAGGCCTCTCGCCTCGAGTTACGTGTCGTCGCTGCGCGGTTGGTCGCGCCGCTCCGACGGATGCCGATTGGGACGGTCCGAAACGCCGACCCAAACCCTAACGTTGAAGTTTAGGGTTACCAGTGTCTCTGTTCGCTGGACTCTTCCGAACGAGACACTAAGTCGACAAGCGGCGCACGTTCAACGAACACGCCGAACCTCCCGTTTTTCTTTTCACCCTATGTGATCACCCGTAGCGCTGGCCAACCAGGGTGCTGGCCAGGGGCGATACCCGTCAACTCCCGGACGATGCGGGCGCCGTGGGGGCACTTACATCGAAGTGCCCCGCTTTGGGAGTGGCCTTCAGGAGCGCGGTGAGGACCCGGGCCTTGACCGGGCCGTGCTCGCCGCTGCCCCAGAGGACGGTGCGCCCGCCGGTCAGCTCCAGAGTGACGGAGTCGTACGAGGTGACGCGTACGACACGAGTGTCCCGGGCGATTTCCGCCGGGAGTTCACCCCGGACGCGGACGGCCTCCCGGAGCAGCCGGTCCGCGGGGAAGCGGCGCAGGCTCGGAGAGGAGGCGGTGTCGAGGACCAGCCGGGGGACGCCGCGGGGGGCGGTGTCCACGGTGGCGAACCGGACACCGGTCGCGTCCACTTCGATGAACTTTCCGCCCTTCTCGATGAGCAGAACGGGCTTCCGTTCCGTCACTTTCAGCCCGATCCCGTGCGGCCAGGACCGCTCGACGGTCACCGTCTCGATGCGGGGCAGCTTCTGCCGGAGCCGGGCCTCGATCGCCTCGGTGTCGACCGAGACGAGCGGGGCGCCCATCGGGACGGCGGCGACCGTCTCGATCTCACGCGCGGTCAGGACCCCGGCGCCGGAAGTCTTCACATCTTCCACACGGAACCAGGTCGAGCCGTAGAGCGCCCAGAAGCCGCCGACCACGAGGGCGAGGACGCCGAACGCGATCAGGAGCACCCGGGTGCCGGGCACCCGGAACTTTGGATTCCGGGCGCCCGTACGGGACGGCCCCCGCGACGACCCCTTCGACGTGCTCGCGCCGCTCTTCTCGGCGGTCGTCGGTCCGGCTGCCACGCTTCCCGCCTTTCGCCGCCGCTACGCCTGTCGGCGGGCGGCGATCGCCTCGTACACCATGCCGACGAGCAGCTCGTCGGCGTCCCTGCGGCCGAACTCGGCGGCGGCGCGGGACATCTCGTACAGCCGGTGCGGATCGGCCAGTACGGGCAGGACGTTGCCCTGCACCCACTGCGGCGTCAGCTCCGCGTCGTCGACGAGGAGTCCGCCGCCCGCCTTGACCACCGGCTGGGCGTTGAGCCGCTGTTCGCCGTTGCCGATGGGCAGCGGTACGTACGCGGCGGGCAGCCCGACGGCGGAGAGCTCGGCGACGGTCATCGCGCCCGCCCGGCAGAGCATCATGTCGGCCGCCGCGTACGCGAGATCCATCCGGTCCACGTACGGTACCGGCACGTAGGGCGGCATACCGGGCATGTTGTCGACGCGCGGCATCTCGTTCTTGGGGCCGACCGCGTGCAGGATCTGGATGCCCGAGCGCTGGAGCACCGGGGCGATCTGCTGGACCACCTCGTTGAGCCGCCGGGCGCCCTGCGAGCCGCCGGAGACCAACAGCGTCGGCAGGTTCGGGTCGAGCCCGAAGGCGGCACGCGCCTCGGGGCGCACCCGGGCCCGGTCGAGGGTCGCGATGGTGTGCCGCAGCGGGATGCCGATGTAGCGGGCGTTGCGGAGCTTGCTGTCGGGGGTGGCGACGGCGACCCCGGCCGCGTACCGCGAACCGATCTTGTTGGCGAGACCGGGCCTGGCGTTGGCCTCGTGGACCACGATCGGCACCCCGAGCCGCTTGGCCGCGAGATAGCCCGGCAGGGCCACGTAGCCGCCGAAGCCCACCACGCAGTCCGCCTTGGTGCGCTCCAGGACCTGCTCGGCCGCCTTGATCGTGCCGCGCAGCCGTCCGGGGACGGTGATCAGCTCGGGGGTGGGCTTGCGGGGCAGCGGTACGGCGGGGATGAGGGCCAGCTCGTAGCCCCGCTCGGGCACGAGCCGGGTCTCCAGACCCTTCTCCGTGCCGAGCGCCGTGATCCCCACGCTGGGGTCCTGCCTGCGCAGGGCGTCCGCGAGGGCCAGCGCCGGCTCGATGTGGCCGGCGGTCCCCCCGCCGGCGAGTACGACATGCACCGAAATTCACCGCTCTCCGGACGGGCGCTTCTTGACGCGCCGTCGCATCGACTTCCATCTCACCCCGGCCCGCTTACCCCAGCCGGGGCGGCGCATGGCCAGGGCCGCTTTCGCGGCGGGTTCCTGTCGCGCGAAGGCGATGAGGAGCCCGACGGCGAACATGGTCGGCAGCAGGGCCGACCCACCGTAGGAGAACAACGGGAGCGGGACCCCGGCGATCGGCAGCAGACCGAGCACCGCACCGATGTTGATCACGGCCTGAGCCGTGATCCAGGTGGTCACACCTCCCGCGGCGAACCTCACGAAGGGGTCCTCCGTGCCTCCGGCCACGCGGATACCCGCATAGCCTAGAGCCGCGAACAGGGCGAGTACCGACAGCGTCCCCGCGAGACCCAGTTCCTCACCGGTGACCGCGAAGATGAAGTCGGTGTGCGCTTCCGGCAGTTGGCCCCATTTCTCGATGCTCGCACCGAGTCCGGAACCGAACCATCCACCCGAGGCCAGAGCATAGATTCCGTGCGCCGCCTGGAGGCAGGGGGCTCCCTCGCCACCGGGGTCGGTCGCGCCGATGCAGTCGAAGCGCTTCATCCGGTTGTCGCTCGTCTTGATCAGCAGCATGCCGATCACGCCGGCCACCGCGAGCACCCCGACGAAGAGCCGGGTGGGCGCTCCCGCGGTCCACAGGAGGCCGAAGAGGATCGCGGCGAGGATGATCGAGGTGCCCATGTCGCCGCCGAGCATGATCAGCCCGAGCAGCATGAAGGCGCCGGGGACCAGGGGCACCAGCATGTGCTTCCACTGGGTCAGGAGCCGCATGTCGTGCTTGCGGGCGAGCAGGTCGGCGCCCCACAGGATCAGCGCGAGCTTGCCGAACTCGCTGGGCTGGAGCTGGAAGGGCCCGCCGAGGGAGATCCAGTTCTGGTTGCCGTTGACCGCGTGCCCTATCCCCGGGATCTGCACCAGCACCATCAGGAAGACCGCGCCGACCAGGATCGGGTAGGCGAGGGCCCGGTGCAGCTTCACCGGCATCCGTGAGGCGGCCAGGAGCAGTCCGGTGCCGAGGAGCGCGGCGAAGAACTGCTTCCGGAAGAAGTAGGACGGCACCAGCTCGTAGGTGAGCGCCGTGATCATCGAGGCGGAGTAGACCATCACGAGGCCGAGGGCGGTGATGAGCATCCCCGCGCCGATGATCACGTAGTACGCCGTGAGAGGCCGGTCCCAGGCCTTCAGCGCCCGCTCGTACAGCCGCCGTACGCCTCCCCCGCGCGGCCGCCGCGGGGGCGCGGGGACCCGCCCTCCGCCGCGTACGGCGGAAGGCCGGCGTGTCCCGGCGATCTTGCTCGGCATGGTCGCTGCCCCCTCCGGTCGAGCCCGGTCCGGCCGGACCTTCCCACTGGTCAGGTCAGGCGTCCCCGGTGGCGGCGAGGGCACGGACCGCGTCCGCGAAGGCCTCGCCGCGCTTGTTGTAGTTGGTGAACATGTCCATCGAGGCGCAGGCCGGGGCGAGGAGCACCGTGTCTCCCGGGCGGGCCAGCCGGGCCGCCTCGCGGACCGCCTCGGACATCGCCCCAGTGTCGGTCCGGTCGAGGTCCACCACCGGGACCTCCGGGGCGTGTCGCGCCAGGGCTTCGCGGATGAGCGCGCGGTCGGCGCCGATCAGGACGGCCCCGCGCAGGCGCTTGGCGGACTTCTGGACGAGCTCGTCGAAGGTCGCGCCCTTGGCGAGTCCGCCGGCGATCCAGACGATCGGGTCGTAGGCCGCCAACGAGGCTTCCGCCGCGTGGGTGTTGGTGGCCTTGGAGTCGTCGACGTACG
This sequence comes from Streptomyces sp. CB02261, assembly GCF_001905665.1. Lineage (GTDB taxonomy): Bacteria > Actinomycetota > Actinomycetes > Streptomycetales > Streptomycetaceae > Streptomyces. Next base: position 311,536 of record NZ_LIVX01000001.1, read on the forward strand.
TGACTCCCTGGACCTCCTCGACCAGTTCGATGCGGTGCGGGTCGGGCCGGAAGGCCTTCAGTCCGTCGCGTACGGCCTTGGCGTCGACGCCGAAGGCGCGGGCGAGGGCGGCGGCGGCGAGCGCGTTGGCGATGTTGTGCGGGGCCGGCGGCTGGACGTCGGCGACCTCGGCCAGCTCCTGGGCGTTCTTCTGCCGGTTCGGGGCGAAGGCGCGGTCGACGAGGAGGCCCTCGACGACGCCCAGTTCGGACGGGCCGGGGGTGCCGAGGGTGAAGCCGATGGCCCGGCAGCCCTCCTCGACGTCGGCCTCGCGGACCAGGTCCTCGGTCGCCTTGTCCGCGACGTTGTAGACGCAGGCGACCTGGTTGCCCTCGTAGATCCGGCCCTTGTCGGCGGCGTACGCCTCCATGGAGCCGTGCCAGTCGAGGTGGTCGGGCGCCAGGTTGAGCACGGCGGCCGAGTGGACGCGGACGGAGGGCGCCCAGTGCAGCTGGTAGCTGGACAGTTCGACGGCGAGCACGTCGTACGGCTCGTCGCCGAGGACGGCGTCGAGGAGCGAGACCCCGATGTTGCCGACGGCGGCGGTCCGCAGCCCTGCCGCCTCCAGGATCGAGGCGAGCATCCGCACGGTCGTGGTCTTGCCGTTGGTGCCGGTGACGGCCAGCCAGGGGGCCGCGTCGGGCCCCCTGAGCCGCCAGGCGAGTTCGACGTCGCCCCAGATCTCCACGCCCGCCTCGGCGGCGGCCGTGAACAGCGGCTTGTCGGGCCGCCAGCCGGGGGTGGTGACGATCAGCTCGGTGCCGGCCGGCAGGGTGGCGCCGTCGCCGAGGCGGACGGTGATGCCCTCCGCCTCCAGGTCGGCGGCCTGCGCCCGGGAGCGCTCGTCGTCGCCGTCGTTGACGACGGTCACCCGCGCGCCGAGCCCGTGCAGGACGCGGGCGGCCGGGATGCCGGACACCCCGAGCCCCGCGACGGTGACGTTCTTGCCGTTCCAGTCGAGCTGTTCTGTCACTTCTCCGATGCCCATCCCGCGTAGAAGAGGCCCAGGCCCACGATCACGCACATGCCCTGGATGATCCAGAACCGGACGACGACAAGGACCTCGGACCACCCCTTGAGTTCGAAGTGGTGCTGGAGGGGTGCCATCCGGAAGACGCGCTTGCCGGTCATCTTGAACGAGCCGACCTGGATGACCACGGACATCGTGATCAGGACGAACAGGCCGCCGAGCAGGGCCAGCAGCAGCTCCGTACGGGAGCAGATGGCGAGACCGGCGAGGGCGCCGCCGAGGGCGAGCGAGCCGGTGTCACCCATGAAGATCTTGGCGGGTGAGGTGTTCCACCAGAGGAAGCCGAAGCAGGAGCCCATCAGGGCGGAGGCGACGACCGCGAGGTCCAGCGGGTCGCGCACCTCGAAGCAGGCGTTGGGGTTGGTCAGGGTCAGGGCGTTCGCACAGGACTCCTGGAACTGCCACAGCCCGATGAAGGTGTACGCGCCGAAGACCATGACGGAGGCGCCGGTGGCCAGACCGTCCAGACCGTCCGTCAGGTTCACGCCGTTGGACATGGCGAGAATCATGAAGAGCGCCCAGATCACGAAGAGCACCGGACCGATGGTCCAGCCGAAGTCCGTGATGAAGGAGAGCTTCTCGGAGGCCGGGGTGAGGCCACGCGCGTCGGAGAACTGGAGCGCGAGCACCGCGAACGCGATGCCCACGATCAGCTGTCCGGCCATCTTCGCCTTGGCCCGCAGACCGAGCGACCGCTGCTTGACGATCTTGATGTAGTCGTCGAGGAAGCCGACCAGACCCATGCCGGCCATCAGGAACAGGACCAGGATCCCGGAGTACGAGATGGGCTCGCCGGTGATGACCTTGGCCAGGGCGTACGCGATGAGCGTGGCCAGGATGAAGGAGATGCCGCCCATGGTGGGCGTGCCCTTCTTCCCGGCGTGGCCGCGCGGGCCGTCGTCCCGGATGAACTGCCCGTACCCCTTGCGCGCGAGGAGCTTGATGAGCAGCGGGGTGCCGATCAGGGTCAGGAAGAGCCCGATGGCCCCCGCGAAGAGGATCTGCCTCATCGGCCGGTGACCTCACCCTCGGTGTCGAGGAGAGCCAGGGCGACCTGTTCGAGACCGACCGACCTGGAAGCCTTCACAAGGACGACGTCCCCCGGGCGCAGCTCACTGCGCAACAGGTCGACAGCCGCCTGCGCGTCGGACACGTGCACCGACTCCTCACCCCACGAACCCTCGTTATATGCGCCCAGTTGCAGCCAGGACGCTTCCCTGTCCCCGACCGCGACGAGCTTGCTGACGTTGAGCCGGACGGCGAGCCGTCCGACCGCGTCGTGCTCGACGAGCGATGCGTCACCGAGCTCGGCCATCTTGCCGAGCACCGCCCACGTACGAGCCCCTCGGGCCTGTGCGGCCCTGCCCATGGACGCGAGCGCGCGCAGGGCGGCTCGCATGGACTCGGGGTTCGCGTTGTAGGCGTCGTTGACGATCGTCACGCCGTCCGGACGCTCGGTGACCTCCATGCGCCAGCGCGACAGGGTGCCGGCCTCGGAGAGCGCGGTGGCGATCTCCTCGACAGGCATGCCCAACTCGTGCGCGACGGCGGCCGCTGCGAGCGCGTTCGACACGTGGTGCTCACCGTACAGGCGCAAGGTCACGTCACTGCACCCGGTGGGTGTGTGAAGACGGAAAGAGGGCTGTCCGGTCTCTGTGAGGTGGACGTTCTCGGCCCGTACGGCCGCTTCGTCCGCTTCGCCGAACAGGATCACGCGGGCCTTGGTGCGGCTCGCCATGGCGCGGACGAGCGGGTCGTCGGCGTTGAGGACCGCCACCCCGCCCTCCTCGGCCGACGGCAGCGCCTCGACGAGTTCGCCCTTGGCCTGGGCGATCTGCTCCCGGCCGCCGAACTCGCCGATGTGCGCGCTGCCCACGTTGAGGACGAGTCCGATCCGCGGCGGGGTGAGGCCGGTGAGGTAGCGGATGTGCCCGATGCCGCGGGCGCCCATCTCCAGGACCAGGTGCCGGGTCTCGTCGCTCGCGCGGAGCGCGGTGAGCGGCAGGCCGATCTCGTTGTTGAGCGAGCCGGGCGTCCACACGGTGGGCGCGTGCCGGTCGAGGACCTGGGCGATCAGGTCCTTGGTGGAGGTCTTGCCCGCCGAGCCGGTGAGGGCGACGACATCGGTGCCGAGCCGTTCGACGACCGCGCGGGCGAGGGCCCCGAGAGCGGCCTGGACGTCGTCCACGACGAGGGCGGGGACGCCGACGGGGCGGGCGGCCAGGACGGCCGTCGCACCCGCGGCGACGGCGCGCTCCGCGTAGTCGTGGCCGTCGACGTGCTCACCGGCGAAGGCCGCGAAGAGGCTGCCGGCCCGCACCTCGCGGGAGTCGATGACGACGGGCCCGGTGATCCGGGCGGCCGGATCCGGTATGTCGTGCGCCTGCCCGCCGACGATTTCGGCGATCTCGGCGAGGGAGAGGGCGATCACTGCTTCATCCCTGACTGTTCTGGTGGCTGACTTCGGCACTGCTGCCCGAGGGGGCGGCCGGGGCGTTTCGTTCGAGGATCGCCGCGCGCAGGACCTCGCGGTCGTCGAAGGGGCGGACCGTCCCGGCGATCTCCTGGCCCTGCTCGTGGCCCTTGCCGGCGACGAGGACGGTGTCGCCGGGCCGCGCGCGGGCGACGGCGGCGGCGACGGCGGCGGCCCGGTCGGGTTCGACCAGGACGTCACCGCGCTCCTCCGCGGGCACGTCGGCGGCGCCCGCGAGCATGGCGGTGAGGATCGCGAGCGGGTCCTCGGAGCGGGGGTTGTCGGAGGTCAGGACGGCGGTGTCGGCGAGCCGGGCCGCGGCGGCGCCCATCGGGCCGCGTTTGGTGGTGTCCCGGTCGCCACCGCAGCCGATGACCACGTGCAGCCGGCCCTCGGTGACCTCGCGCAGGGAGCGCAGGACCGATTCGACGGCGTCCGTCTTGTGCGCGTAGTCGACGACGGCGAGGTACGGCTGGCCGGCGTCGACCCGCTCCAGGCGGCCCGGTACGCCGGGGACGGCGGCGACGCCCTCGGCGGCGCTCTTGGGGTCGACGCCCGCGGCGGCGAGGGTGGCGATCGCGGCGAGGGTGTTGGCGACGTTGAAGGGGCCGGGCAGCGGCGCGGTGGCGGGGATCCGCACGCCCTCGGGGCCGACGGCGGTGAACGTGGAGTCGTGGGAGCCGAGGACGAGGTCCTCGGCGCGCCAGTCGGCGTCGGCGCGGCCCTCGGCGGAGAAGGTGACGACCGGGACGGTCGCGTCCGTCACGAGCCTGCGGCCGTAGGCGTCGTCGAGGTTGACCACGCCGAGGCGGCTGCGCTGGGGCGTGAAGAGCCCGGCCTTCGCCCGGTAGTAGTCGTCCATGTCGGAGTGGAACTCCATGTGCTCCGGGCTGAGGTTGTTGAAGACGGCGACGTCGAAGACGCAGCCGTCGACCCGGCCGAGCACGAGGGCGTGGCTGGAGACCTCCATGGCGACCGCGTCCACGCCGCGCTCGCGCATGACGGCGAAGAGCGCCTGGAGGTCGGTGGCCTCGGGGGTGGTCCGCTCGGACTTGATGCGCTCGTCGCCGATCCGCATCTCGACGGTGCCGACGAGGCCGGTGTGGTGTCCGGAGCCGCGCAGTCCGCCTTCGACGAGGTAGGCGGTGGTGGTCTTGCCCGAGGTGCCGGTGATGCCGATCTGGAGCAGGTCGGCGCCGGGCCGCCCGTAGATCTCGGCGGCGAGTTCGCCCATCCGGCCCCGCGGGTTCTCGACGACCAGGACCGGCAGGCCGGTCGCGGCGGCGCGCTCGGCGCCCGTCGGATCGGTGAGGATCGCGGCGGCGCCGAGCCCGGCGGCCTGGGCGACGAAGTCGGCGCCGTGCATGCGGGCGCCGGGCAGGGCCGCGTACACGTCACCGGGGCGCACGGCCCGCGAGTCGTGGGTGATGCCCGAGATCTCGGCGGCCCGGGGGGCGTCGACCCCCAGCAGTGCGGCCAGGTCGCCCAGGGGTGTCGGGCGGGCCTGCTCCGGCCGGGGCGGGGCGGTTCGGTACTGATCAGCGTGTGGCACGGCGGTGAGCGTACCGGGCGCACCCTGTGGGGGGCCAAAACGGCCCGGGGCCTCGCCGGAGTTCGATTTCCGGTTCCCGGAATCGGGGGTGATCGTTGTCACTGGTGCTCCCGGAGTGTCACGGGGTGGGTTCGAAGGTGACCGGCAGTCGGGCGGGTTCCCTGCCCGTGGGGGCTACGTGGAGGGTCTTGAGGGCGAACTCCATGACCTTCTTGTAGATGGGTCCGCAGATCTGCCCGCCGAAGTAGCTGCCCTTGGTGGGGTTCTGGATGGCGCAGTAGACGGTGATCCGGGGGTCGTCGGCGGGCGCGAAGCCCGCGAAGGAGGCGGTGTAGCCCTTGTAGCGGCCGAGTTCGGGGTCGACGCGGTTGGCGGTACCGGTCTTGCCGGCGACGCGGTATCCGGGGATGGCGGCCCTGGTGCCGGTGCCCTCCCGGTCGTCGACGACGGACTCCAGCATCTGGGCGAGGGTCTTGGCGGTCTTCTCGCTGACGACCCGGTTCTCCTTGGGCTTGGGCGCGGGGGTGAAGCGGCCGTCGGGGCCCTTGGTGCCGCGGACGAGGGTCGGTTCGACGCGTACGCCTCCGTTGGCGATGGTCGAGTACACGGAGGCGGCCTGCATGGCGTTGACGGAGAGGCCCTGGCCGAAGGGGATCGTGTACTGCTGCGAGGTGGACCAGTTCTGGGGCTTGGCGAGGATGCCGGCGGTCTCGCCCGGGTAGTCGAGGCCGGTGGGGCTGCCCATGCCGAACTTGCGCAGGTACGAGTCGAGGATCCGGTTGGACTCGGCCTGGGTGGCGCCGAGCTGGCCGGTGGCGAGGATCGTGCCGATGTTGCTGGACTTGGCGAGGACGCCGTTGAGGGTCAGGTACCAGGTCTTGTGGTCGACGTCGTCCTTGAAGAGCCGGTCGCCGCGGTGGAGCCGGTTGGGGACGGTGACATGGGTGTCCGGGGTCGCCTTGCCCTCCTCCAGGACGGCGGCCATGGACATGACCTTGCTGGTGGAGCCGGGCTCGTAGGCGTCCTGGAGGGCGGCGTTGCCCATGGAGGCGGCGTTGGCGGCGGAGAGGTCGTTGGGGTCGAAGCCGGGGGCGTTGGCCATGGCGAGGACCTCGCCGGTCCTGGTGTCCTGCACGATGACGTAGCCCCGGTCGGCCTTGGACTTCCTCACCTGCTCGGTGATGGCCTGCTGGGCGGCCCACTGGATGTCCCGGTCGATGGTCAGCTCGATGTCGGAGCCGGGGACGGCGGGGGTGCCCTGGGAGCCCGCGGTCGGCACCTGGCGGCCGCCGGACTGGGTGAAGCGGATCTTGCCGTCCTTGCCGGCGAGTTCCGGGTCGAGCATGGACTCCACGCCGCCGGCGCCCCGGCCCTCGGCGTTGACGTATCCCAGTATCCCGGCGGCGAGCTCGCCGTTGGGGTACACGCGCTTGGTGCTGGGCTCGCTGAGGATGCCGCCGAGGAGGTTGATCCCGTTGCCGCCCTCGGAGCGCTGGGCCTTCTGCCCGTAGACCCGCCGGAGGTCCTTGATCTGGTTCCAGACCTGCGGGGTCTGCTTGCGGGCGAGCAGGGTGTAGCGGGACTTGGGGGTACGGAGCTTCTTCGCGAGCTCCGCGGGCTCCTTGCCGAGGAGCGGGGCGAGGAGGGCGGCGGCCTGCTCGGGCGCGTCGGGGACCTTGGACTCCTCGGGCGTGAAGAGCTTGGGGTCGGCCGTGATGTCGTACGCGTCGACGCTGGCGGCGAGCGCGATGCCGTTGCGGTCGGTGATCTCGCCGCGCTCGGCGGAGAGCGTGTACTCCTGGAAGCGGTACTTGTCGGCCTTGGCGGCGTAGGCGCTGGCGTCGACGGCCTGGACCTGGAGCAGCCGCACCACGAAGGCCACCATGACGAGGGTCAGGCCGAGGGAGATCAGCCGCAGCCGGGGCCGCGGGCTGCCGAGCCGGATGGTGCGGGGCTGCCGGGCCGGGGGCCGGGGCGCGGTCCGCTTCGCGGCCGGCCGGCGCGGGGCGGGGCGGGCCGGGCGGGCTCCCGCGGAGGCGGGCCGGGGGCGCGCGGGCCGGGCGGGGCCGGGGACGCGGCGGCGCGGGGGCTCCTTCGAGGGCACTGCTCGGTCACCTGCCGGAGGTCGTCGGGGCGGTTGCTGCGGTCTCGGGGAGCGCGGGGGCGGGCTCGGTCCGTGCCTGGTCGGCGCCGTCGGGGCCGGGAACGGGATCGCTTCCGGTGGGCGGGGTGCCGGTCCGCGGGACGGTCCCGGTGTCCGCGGCGGCGCCGGGCGTGTCGGCCCCGGTGCCGGCCGGGGTGACCGGCGTGTCGGCCTCCGTGGTGGCGGCGTCCACGGCCGTGTCGACGCCCGTGCCGGTGCCGGTCCCGGCAGCGGGCCCGGTGGCCGGGGCAGCCGTACCGGCGACGGCGGTGACCGGGTCCGCGGCGGCCGTGCCGGTGTCGGGCCCCGGGGCGGCGGCGTTCGCCCGCGGGCTCGGGGAGCCGGTCGTGGCGGGCGGCGGGGGCGTCTGCGTGGCCGACGCGCTCGGCGTGGGGCTCGGCTTCGGCGCCACCGCGACCGAGGGCTCGCCGAGCACCTTGCCGTCCGGGCCGAGGAAGGCGGGGCTGCCGCCCGGCACCATGCCGAGCTCGCGGGCCCGCCGCTCCAGCGCGTCGGGCGCCGCGTAGTCGTCGACGTCCCGCTGGAGCGCCTGCTCCTCGTCGGTGAGCTCGGTGGTCCTGTTCTTGAGCTCGTTGAGCTGGAAGGACCCCTGGTTGAGGGCGGAGTTCAGCAGGAGCAGGCTGATCAGACCGCCGCCGAGCAGCACCACGACGAGCAGGACGAAGGGGGTGCGGGCGGCCGAGCTGGGCCCCGACGGCATGAGCCGTCCGAGCCGCGCGGCCCGTCCTTTGAGCGGCCCCTTCGCCGTACTCACAGGACGTCTTCCCGGATCCGCTCCGCGCCCCGGAGCCGGGCCGGGGCAGCGCGCCGGTTCTCGGCGACCTCCTCCTCGGTGGGCAGCTCGGCGCCTCGGGTGAGCAGCTTCAGCCGGGGCTGGTACTTCTCCGGGACGACCGGCAGGCCGGGCGGGGCGGTGGTCGCCGCGCCGGCCGCGAAGACCTGCTTGACCAGCCGGTCCTCCAGGGAGTGGTACGAGAGGACGGCGATGCGGCCGCCGAGGCCGAGGGCCTTCACGGCCGCCGGGATCGCCTGCTCCAGGACGCTCAGCTCGCCGTTGACCTCGATGCGCAGGGCCTGGAAGGTGCGCTTGGCCGGGTTGCCGCCGGTCCGTTTGGCCGCCTGCGGCAGGGAGTCGCGGATGAGCTCGACGAGCCGGGCGCTGTTGCTGAACGGCTCCTTCTCGCGCTCGCGCACGATCGCGGAGACGATCCGCTTGGCCTGCTTCTCCTCGCCGTACGCGCGGAGGATGCGGACGAGTTCGCCGGCCGGGTAGGTGTTGAGGACCTCGGCCGCGCTGATCCCGGTCGTCTGGTCCATGCGCATGTCGAGCGGGGCGTCCTGGGCGTAGGCGAAGCCGCGGTCGGCCTCGTCCAGCTGCATGGAGGAGACGCCCAGGTCGAAGAGGATGCCGTCCACCGTGGGGATGCCGAGCCGGTCGAGGACCTCGGGCAGCTCGTCGTACACGGCGTGGACGAGGGTGGCGCGCTCCCCGTACGGGGCGAGCCGTTCGCCGGAGAGCCGCAGGGCCTCCTTGTCCCGGTCGAGGGCGACGAGCCGCGCCTCGGGGAACCGCTTCAGGAGTGCCTCGCTGTGGCCGCCGAGGCCCAGGGTGCAGTCGACGACGACCGCGCCGGGGCGCTCCAGGGCGGGGGCCAACATGTCCAGGCACCGCTGGAGCATGACCGGGACGTGTCGGTCGTTGCTCAATGCGCCCTCTCAGATCCGGCGCGGAGGTACGGGGCGAGCGGGAGGAGGCCGAGCCGTAGGTACCGCCGCACACACGGGGGGAGAAACCGCGGGAATCGCTCGTTGTCTCCGTGAACTCCGCGTCACTTTAGTCCACGGGGCGCGCCGGTCAATCAACCGGCTGGCGCGTCGCACGGCGCCGGCGGCCGCCCGGACATTCCGGGCGACCGGCCTGTTCGGGGCCTGTCCACCGACGTCCGGGGCTCAGCTCGCCACGGGGCGCGACGGCGTCCTCCGCCCCCTCTCGCAGCGGGTCGGCCGGCGACCGGCCCGGCGTAAACACCTCAAGCCCGGCATATCCCTCGCACTTGTCCGCAGGCGAGTGACACGACCCCGCACGGCGAACAAGAATGCTCGGGTGACACCCCCCGAATGTTTCCACGGGGGCAGGTGTCCGTGTTCCGGAAGGCCGAGGAGGGCCGGGTGACGACCTATGACGATCGAGCGAGCCTCACTGATCTGACCACCACTGTGGAGCGGGTGCGCAGATCGGTGGAGAGCGTGATCGAGGGCAAGCCCGAGGTCGTACGGCTTTCTCTGACCGTGCTGCTCGCCGAGGGGCACCTCCTCATCGAGGATGTCCCCGGCGTCGGCAAGACCATGCTCGCCAAGACTCTGGCCCGGTCCATCGACTGCTCGGTGCGCCGCATCCAGTTCACCCCCGACCTGCTGCCCTCGGACGTCACCGGCGTGTCGATCTTCGACCAGCAGCGCCGCGACTTCGAGTTCAAGCCGGGCGCGATCTTCGCGCAGATCGTCATCGGCGACGAGATCAACCGCGCCTCGCCGAAGACCCAGTCCGCGCTGCTCGAGTCCATGGAGGAGCGACAGGTCACGGTCGACGGCCAGACCTACGAGCTGCCCAGCCCGTTCATGGTGGTCGCCACGCAGAACCCGGTCGAGATGGAGGGCACCTACCCGCTGCCCGAGGCCCAGCGCGACCGCTTCATGGCCCGGGTCTCCATCGGCTACCCGAGCCCCGAGGCCGAGCTGCAGATGCTCGACGTGCACGGCTCGGTCTCCCCGCTCGACGACCTCCAGCCGGTCGCCCACGCCCACGACATCCTGAAGCTGATCGAGGCGGTGCGCGCGGTCCACGTCGCCGACGCCGTACGCCGGTACGCGGTCGAGATCGTCTCCGCCACCCGCACCCACCCGGACCTGCGGCTCGGCGCCTCCCCGCGCGCCACGCTCCACCTGCTGCGGGCCGCCAAGGCCTCCGCCGCGCTCAGCGGACGCGAGTACGTGCTGCCCGACGACCTCCAGGCCCTCGCCGCGCCCGTCCTCGCCCACCGGCTGCTGCCGACGGCGCAGGCCCAGCTCAACCGCCGTTCCGCCGAGCAGGTCGTCCAGGACATCCTGCAGCGCACCCCCGTCCCGGCCGCGGCCCCGCCCGCCGGACCGCTCTACGGCCAGCAGCCCGGCGCCCGGCGGCTGTGATGGGAGGCGCTGCCGTGCCGGACGGACAGCGGGACGACGAGGACGACCGGGGCGGTCTGCGGACCGCCCTCGGCGGTCTCACCACCCGTGGCCGCTCCTTCCTCGCCGCCGGGGTGGCCGCCGCCGTCTGCGCGTACGTCCTCGGCCAGGCCGACCTGCTGCGCGTCGGGCTGCTGCTCGCCACGCTGCCGCTGATCTGCGTCCTCGTGCTGCACCGCACCCGCTACCGGGTCGCCGCCTCCCGCCGGCTCACCCCCCAGCGGGTGGAGGCGGGCACCGAGGCCCGGGTCCAGCTGCGGATGGAGAACGTCTCCAAGCTGCCCACCGGGCTGCTGATGCTCCAGGACCACGTGCCGTACATGCTGGGGCCCCGCCCCCGTTTCGTCCTCGACCGGGTCGAGGCGGGCGGGCGGCGCGAGGTGTCCTACCGGGTCCGCTCCGACCTGCGCGGCCGCTTCCCGCTCGGTCCGCTCCAGCTGCGGCTCAACGACCCGTTCGGGATGTGCGAGCTGACCCGTTCGTTCAGCGCGTACGACACCCTCACCGTCGTGCCGAGGACCGAGAGCCTGCCGCCGGTGAAGCTCGTCGGCGAGACCTCGGGGTACGGCGACGGGCAGCAGCGTTCGCTCGCCCTCGCCGGAGACGACGACATCATCCCGCGCGCCTACCGCCACGGTGACGACCTGCGCCGGGTGCACTGGCGTTCCACCGCCCGCTACGGCGAGCTGATGGTCCGCCGCGAGGAGCAGCCGCAGCGGGCCCGCTGCACGGTGCTCCTCGACACCCGCCGGGTCGCCTACCAGGGTTCCGGCCCCGACTCCGCCTTCGAGTGGGCGGTCTCCGGAGCCGCCTCCTCGCTGGTCCACATGCTGGAGCGCGGCTACGCCGTCCGGCTGGTCACCGACACCGGCAGCGCCGTGCCCGGCGAGGGCTCCGACGGCTTCGCCGCCTCGGCACTGGACTCGGCCGAATCGGCCGGTCTCCTCATGGACACCCTCGCGGTCGTCGACCACTCCGAGGGCGGCGGGCTCTCCCGGGCGTCCGACGTCCTGCGGGGCGGCGACGAAGGACTGCTCATCGCCTTCGTCGGCGACCTCGACGAGGAACAGGCCGCCCTCGCCGCCCGGATGCGCGGCCGCGCCGGAGCGGCCGTCGCCTTCGTCCTGGACTCCGGGGCCTGGCTCACCGGCGGCTCGGTCGCCGGGGCGGTCGAGGACCGCGTACAGCAGCTGCGCGAGGCGGGCTGGACGGCGCTGGCCGTACCGCCCGGCGCGCGGCTCGCCGACCTGTGGCAGCAGGCGGCCGGAGTCCGCGCGGAGTCCGCCTCCGCCGACACCTACGGAGGATGGTCATGAGCGGGCGCGCACGGCTGACCCTGGCCGCCTGGGCCGCCACCCTGATGGGGGCCGGAGCACTGCTCCCGCTGGTGAAGCCGGCCACCTGGATCTTCACCGCGGCCTTCGTCCTCGCCCTGGTGAGCGGAGCGGGCACGCTGGCCAGGCGGGCGCCGCTCGCCCGGCCGCTGACCCTGCTCGCCCAGATCGTCGTCGCGCTGCTCGCGCTGACCGTGATCTTCGCCCGGGAGCAGGCCGTCCTCTGGTTCCTCCCCGGCCCGCAGGTCTGGAGCCATGCCGCCGAGCTGTTCCGGGCGGGCGCCGAGGACGTCGGCCGGTACGCGATCCCCGCGCCGGACACCGAGGGGATCCGGCTCATGCTGGTCGGCGGTGTGGTCATGATCGGTCTCCTCGTGGACGCCCTGTCGGTGACCTTCCGCAAGGCGGCCCCGGCCGGTCTTCCGCTGCTCGCCCTGTACTCGGTGGCGGCCGGGCTCTCCGGCGGCGGCGCGGGCTGGCTCTGGTTCCTCCTCGCCGCCTCCGGCTATCTGCTGCTGCTCCTCGCGGAGGCCCGCGACCGGCTCTCCCAGTGGGGGCGGGTCTTCGGCGGCGCCCAGCGCTCCGGGCGGCCCGGCTCGGCCGTCGGGAGCGGCGGCCCCACCTTCGCGCCGGCCCGCACCGGCCGCCGGATCGGCGCCGTGGCCATGGGCGTCGCCCTGGTGGTCCCGCTCGCGCTGCCCGGCTTCACCGGCGGGCTGTTCGGCAACGGCGACGGCGAGGGCACCGGGGGCGTCGGCAAGGGCGGCACGATCTCGGCCGTGAACCCGCTGGTCTCCCTCCAGGACAACCTGCGCCAGCAGGAGGACCGGGAGGTCCTGCGCTACCGCACCAACGCCCGCGACACCTCCGGCATGTACCTGCGGCTCGTCGCGCTCGACCAGTTCGACGGCACCTCGTGGAAGTCCTCGGTCCGGCCGATCGAGGACGTCCCCGAGCAGCTGCCCTGGCCGCAGGGGCTCTCCCAGGACGTCGAGATCACCGAGGTGACCACCAACTTCGTCGCCTCCGAGGGCTACGAGCAGAAGTGGCTGCCGATGCCGTACCCGGCGGGCCGCGTCGAGATCGACGGACGCTGGCGGTACGAGCCGGCCGGCCGGATGCTCGTCGGCGACGACAAGCAGACCACCCGGGGCGCCCGCTACCAGGTCTCCAGCCTGGACGTGCGGCCGACGCCGGACCGGCTCGCCGCGGCCGGGCCCGCACCGGAGAAGCTGCTCGCCGAGTACACCAAGGTCCCGCCCTCGCTCCCGGCCGATGTGAAGGCGACCGCGCTGCGGGTGACCCAGGGCGCGGCGAACGACTACGAGCAGGCGGTGAAGCTCCAGAACTGGTTCGCCCGGGACGGGGGCTTCCGCTACGACGTCGAGGTGGAGTCCGGCACCGGGGTGCAGGCGATCTCCCGCTTCCTGAAGGACAAGGAGGGCTTCTGCGTCCACTTCTCCTTCTCCATGGCGGCGATGGCCCGTTCGCTCGGCATCCCGGCCCGGGTCGCCGTGGGCTTCATGCCGGGCACGACGCAGACCGACGGATCGGTCTCGGTCGGCATCCGGGACGCGCACGCCTGGCCCGAGCTGTACTTCGAGGGCGCCGGCTGGACCCGGTTCGAGCCGACCCCGTCGCGGGGCTCCACCCCCGCGTACACCCGTGAGACCACGCCCTCCGGTACGGCCACCGGTCCCGCGCAGCCCCAGCAGAGCGCCTCGGCGCAGCCGTCCGCCGTGCCCAGCGCCTCGGAGAGCTGCACCGCGCAGATGCGGCGGCTCGGCGACTGCGGTCCGGAGGCGGCGGTGGGCGGGGTGTCCTCGGACGGCTCCGGCCCCGATCACCTGACGGTGGTCCTGCTGACGCTGGGGGCCCTGGTCGTGCTCTCCCTCCCCTTCCTTCCCCTGCTCTGGCGGACCCGGGTCCGGTCCCGGCGGCTCGGTTCGGAGGGTGCGCGCGGGCCCGGGGAGACGGCGGCGCGGACGCTCGCCGTCTGGCGGGAGATCAACGACACCGCCTGGGACTACGGGGTCGAGCCGGACGAGTCGCGGACGCCGAGGAACACGGCGGCGCGGATCGTCCGCCTGGGCGGACTGCGGGACGAGGCGGCGGACGCGGTGCACCGGGTGGCGGGGGCGGTGGAGGAGGTCCTGTACGCGCCTCGTCCGCGCCCGGCGGCAGGTCTCGCGGAGGATGCCGCGCGGGTACGGGCGGGCTTCCACGCCGCTGCGGACCGGCGCGGCCGGCTCCGGGCGAGCCTGGCACCGCGCTCGGCGGCGCGGGTCCGGTGGACGGCGTCGGCCCGCTGGTCGGCATGGTCGACGAACTGGGCGGTACGCCGCCACGCGGCCCTCTCCCGCCTGCGCCGCACGGCCCCGAAGACGGGCTGACCGACCTCCACACGGGCGGGACTCACCACCCGCCCGTGTGGACGTCCCGCGAGTGGTCCCGTCCCGCGGGGCGGGACGGGCGGGGGCGGCGCGGCCGGGTGCCGGCACAGCGGCTGGACATGGGCGAGCCCCGTAGGGCGCGCGCTCGGGGTGCGGGTCCTACGGGGCTCGGCCTCGTCAGGTGTGTGCGGGGCTACCGCTCGCGGCCCGTCAGTGGCCGCCGCCCTGCTGTTCGTCGCGGCGGCGCTGCCACCGCTCTTCGATCCGGTTCATCATGGAGCGTCGCTGCCGGGTCTGACGGCCACCGGCCGCCACCCCGCCCTGGGCCGGCTGCTCACCGGGCTTCGGCGCCTTGCGCCATCCGGTGACCGCCAGGACCGCGCAGCCCAGCATGACGAGGAATCCCACCACGCTGATCCAGATCTGCTGTGCGACCATTCCGGCCATGAGGAGCGCGATACCCACCAGGAAGCCGGCGACTGCCTGGTAGACCCGTCGCCGGGTGTACGTACGCAGTCCGCTTCCCTCGAGCGCTGTCGCGAACTTGGGATCTTCGGCGTACAGCGCTCGCTCCATCTGCTCGAGCATTCGCTGCTCGTGCTCCGAGAGCGGCACGGAGTCCTCCTAGTCGTCGGTCGCGGGGGCGACCGGTTTGCGGCCCTTTCAGGATAGGCAGGGAATCGCCCCCGTGAAACCCGCCCTCAATGCCGAATAGCCAATCCGGGCCGCCATGCGGATCGGTTGCTGAGGCGTTGATTCCCCAGCCCCTCACCTGTCATGCCGGATGCTGTCCCCCGATCATACGGGGCGCAGCCCGTAACGGGGCGGGCTGTGGCCTACTCCATGGAGTGCCGTCGCCCGCGACGCCGAACGGGTGGCCGTCCTGCTCAGGCCCGCTTCTCGCCCAGCACGTGCAGTTGCGTGGCGATCGCGTGGAAGGAGGCCAGCTCGGCGGCGGCCGCCTCCAGCTTCAGCAGGGCCTCCGCCGCACCGGGTTCGGTGTCGACGAGGACGCCGGGGACGAGGTCGGCGAAGACCCGGACGCCGTGCACGGCGCCGACCGCGAGTCCCGCCGCGTCGGCGAGTTCGGTGAGCTGCTCGGCGGTGAAGCGCCGGGGCACGGGGTCACCTGCGCCCCAGCGGCCCGCCGGGTCGTCGAGTGCGTGGCGGGCCTCGGTGAAGTGCCCGGCGAGGGCGCGGGCGAGGACGGCGCCGCCGAACCCGGCGGCGAGCAGGCTGAGGCTGCCGCCGGGCCGGAGGGCCGCGACCGCGTTCCGCACGCCCTCGGCGGGGTCGTCGACGTACTCCAGGACGCCGTGGCAGAGCACGGTGTCGTAGCTCTCGCGCCCGACCACGTCGAAGAGGCCGCTGATGTCGCCCTGGACGCCGGTCACCCGGTCGGCGACGCCGGCCTCGGCGGCCCGGCGCTCCAGCGCGAAGAGCGCGTTGGGGCTGGGGTCGACGACGGTGACCCGGTGGCCGAGGCGGGCGACCGGCACCGCGAAGTTCCCGGAGCCGCCGCCCGTGTCGAGGACGTCGAGGCTGTCCTCGCCGGTGGCCTCGACCCGGCGGTCGAGGGCCTCCTTGAGGACGTCCCAGACGACGGCGGTACGCAGGGAGGCGCGCGACGGGCGCGACGACGTCTCTCGGCCGAAGGCAGGGGAAGGGTCCGGCACGGCTGTTGACTCCTCGGTGACGGGTACGGACGCTCCCCACCCTATGGCCTCAGCCTCGGCTTTCGGATCATCCGCCGGCCCCGTCCGGCCCCGGTCGGCGGGGCGGGACCGGCTGGAGGGCGAGCAGCCGCTCGACCAGGCGCAGGAAGAAGGAGGCGTCCCTGAGGAGGTCGTCGGCCTCGCGCCGGGTGGCGGCGCTCGCGATGCCGGCCTCGGCGCGGGCCCTGCGCTCGGCGCCCGAGGCGAAGAGGGCGCTCCACTCGGTCAGCTCGGGGGCCAGCTCGGCGAGGAGCTCCCAGGCGCTCCGTATCCGCTGTCGGCGGCGGCCGGTCTCGGGCAGGGCGCGGGCGGCGAGCACGGCGGCGGCGGCCCGCAGGGCGGCCAGGTGCGCGGCGGCGTACCGCTCGTGGGGACGGTCGAGGGTCGCGGCCTCGGCCAGTCCGGCACGGGCTTTGGCGAGGAGGTCGAGGGCGGCGGGCGGGGCGGCGGTGCGGCGCGGGACGGGGTGGATGTCGGACGCGGGCCCGGACTGCGCGGGGACGGTACGGCCCCCGGGGTGGCGGCGGGGCGCGGCTGCTGCGGAAGGGCTTGCCATGACGAGTCCTCCTGTCGTCGCGTGACGGCGCTGTGGCCGTATGTGTCCATCGTGCCCGACCCCACTGACAACGCCGCCGACCTGGGCTTTTGCCTGGAAACCGGGTCCGGGGTAGTTTTTGCACTGACCAGTCAGTTCAAAAATGGGGAACAGGGGGTGGGCCCGTGGGAGCGGAAGCCGAGGAGCGACCGCACGGTGCCGCCGTCGTCGCGGACGGCTTCGGACTGAAGGGGCCGCGCGGCTGGGCCTTCCGGGAGGTCTCCTTCCGGGCCGAGCCGGGCTCGCTGGTGACGATCGAGGGACCCTCGGGTTCGGGCCGCACCTGTCTGCTGCTCGCGCTCACGGGCCGGATGAAGGCCCAGGAGGGTTCCGCCGAGGTGGGCGGCCTCCCGCTGCCCCGGAAGATGGCCGCGGTCCGCAGGATCAGCGCCCTCGGGCAGGTGCCAGGCGTCAGCGAGCTGGATCCCGCGTTCACGGTCGCCGAGCACCTGCGCGAGCGGGCCCTGCTCCAGCGCCGCTACGACGGTTCCGTCCGGGCCCTCCTGCGGCGCCCGGCCGAACGGGCCGCGGCGACCCGGGCCCGGATCGATGAGGCCGTGGCGGCCGCCGGGCTCGACCTCTCCGCGCTGCCGAAGGGCGAGCGGACCTCCGTACGCGATCTGGAGCGGCTGGAAGCGCTGCGGCTCTCGACCGCCCTGGCCCTGATCGGCCGCCCCCGGCTCCTCGCCGTGGACGACGCGGACCTGAAGCTCTCCGACGCCGACCGGGCCGAGGCCTGGGCCCTGCTGCGCTCGGTGGCCGCCGCCGGGACGACCGTCCTCGCCGTCTGCAGCGAGGCTCCCGAGGACGCCCTGCGGATCACCACGCTCGCGGCCACGACGGATCCGGCCGAGCCGGATCCGGGCGCGACGGAAGCGGACGTGACGGAAGCGGCGGCGAATCCGGACGCGACGGAAGCGGACGCGGCGGAGCCGAAGGCGCCGGCCGAGAAGCCCGCGCCCGACGCGGACACCGACGCCGCCACCCCCGACGCGGCCGAGACCGACACCGGAACCGGCACCGGCACCGGCACCGGAACCAGCACCAGCACCAGCACCGACCACACGACCGAGGAGGGGGCGGCCGATGCGCTCGCCGAAACTGGCCGCGCTTGAGCTGAAGCGCTTCGGCAGGGGAAAGCTGCCGCGCGCCGCGCTCGTCGCGATCCTGCTGCTGCCCCTGCTGTACGGCGCCCTGTACCTGTACTCGTTCTGGGACCCGTACAGCAGGCTCGACAAGATCCCCGTCGCCCTCGTCAACGAGGACCGGGGGGCCACCACCGACGGCAAGAGGATCAACGCCGGCGACGACCTCACCCAGGGGCTCCTGGAGAGCAACACCTTCGCCTGGCACCGGGTGAGCGACGACGAGGCCCGCCGGGGCGTCGAGGACGGGACGTACTACCTGTCCCTGACCATGCCCGCCGACTTCAGCTCACGCATCGCGTCCAGCTCGGGCGACTCGCCCGAGACCGGCGCCCTGCGGGTGCGGACGAACGACGCCAACAACTACATCGTCGGGCAGATCTCCCGGACGGTCTTCTCCGAGGTGCGCACCGCGGCCTCCACCAAGTCCTCGCGGTCCTTCCTCGACAAGATCTTCATCTCCTTCTCCGACATCCACGACGCCACCGAGAAGGCCGCCAAGGGCGCGACCGACCTCAAGCAGGGCGTCGACAAGGCGAAGAAGGGCTCCAAGGACCTGGCCGACGGTCTCACGACCGCCAAGACCGGCAGCGGTGACCTGGCCGCCGGCCTGAAGAAGCTGGACAAGGGCGCCAAGGACCTGGAGAGCGGCTCCCGCAAGGTCGCGGACGGCACGCAGTCGCTCGCCGACAAGGTGAACGGCACCGCCGACAAGGTCCGCCCGTACCTGGCGAACAACGGCAGGTCGATCCGCGACACCGCCCGGCTCGTCTCCGACTCCGCCACCGCCGTCCGGCACCGGCTCGACGACCTGGTCGAGCGCGCCCCGGTGCTCCGTACGGCCGCGCACAAGGCCGACGACGGCCTGGCCGCGATCCACCGGGAGGAGTGCGAGCTGAAGCCGGGGGCCGACGAGCGGATCTGCGCCAGGCTCAAGGAGGCCTCGGTCACCGCCGGCGACGTGGCCACCATCGCGGACGACGTGCACGAGCTGACCAAGGACAGCAAGGGCGACATCAAGACCCTGGACGCGCGGCTCGTCACGCTCACGAAGCAGGCCGACGAGCTGGCCGCCCGCGCCCCGCACCTCGACGAGGACGTCGAGGACGCCATCCGGAAGATCAACGAGCTCAACGCGGGTGCGAAGAAGGTCGCGGCGGGCGCCGACAGGCTCCACTCCGGCATCACCGAGGCCAAGTCCGGTTCCGTCAGCCTCGACACCGGCGTCGGCAAGCTCAAGAAGGGCGCGGGCGCCCTCGACGGCGGCCTGTTCAAGCTCGCCGACGGCTCCGGTGAACTGGCCGGCGGCCTGCGCGACGGCGTCGAGCGGATCCCGGACTACGACGAACAGGACCGTGACCGGCGTACGGAGGTCATGGCCGACCCGGTGCGGCTGGCCTCCCAGTCCCTGCACAAGGCGCCGAACTACGGCACCGGCTTCGCCCCGTACTTCATCCCGCTCTCCCTCTGGGTCGGCGCGATGGTCGCCTACATGATCATCCAGCCGCTGAACCGGCGCGCCCTCGCCGCCGGCGCCTCCGCCTGGCGGATCGCGCTCGCGGGCTGGTTCCCGGTGGCGGCGATCGGCGTCCTCCAGGTCGCGGCCCTCATGTCGGTCCTGCACTGGGGCCTCGGCCTCCAGATGGCCAGGGCCGCCGGCACGGTCGGCTTCCTCACCCTGGTCACCTGCTGCTTCGCCGCGATCATCCAGTGGCTCAACGCCCGGTTCGGCGCCGCCGGCCGGATCCTGGTCCTCGCGGTCCTGATGCTCCAGCTGACCTCGGCGGGCGGCACGTACCCCGTCCAGACCAGTCCGGGCTTCTTCAACGCCGTCCACCCCTTCCTGCCGATGACCTACGTGGTCGACGCGCTGCGCCGGCTGATCACCGGCGGCGGGATCGGGCCCGTCTGGCAGGCCTGCGCGGTCCTGACCGCGTTCACCGTGGGCGCCCTGGCCCTGACCGCGGTCTCGGCGCGCAAGCGGCAGGTCTGGACGCTCGACCGGCTCCACCCCGAACTGACCCTGTGAATCGGGGCCGGTGACACCCGCGACACCTGTGAGAATCGACCCCATGGACAGCAGCAGCACCCGACGCCAGGCCACGCGCGCGAAGCTCTACGAGGCGGCCGTCACCCTCATCGCGGAGCAGGGCTTCTCGGCCACCACGGTGGACGAGATCGCCGAGCGGGCCGGGGTGGCCAAGGGCACGGTCTACTACAACTTCAAGAGCAAGACCGAGCTCTTCGAGGAGCTGCTGCGCCATGGCGTGTCGCTGCTCACGGCCTCGCTGCGCTCGGCGGCCGAGGAGACCGCCGAGCGCGGTGGGAGCCGGGTCGACGCGCTCGACGCGATGATCCGCGCGGGCCTCGTCTTCATCGACCGCTACCCGGCCTTCACCCAGCTGTACGTGGCCGAGCTGTGGCGCACCAACCGGGCCTGGAACTCGACGCTCCTGGTGGTCCGCCAGGAGGCCGTCGCGGTGGTCGAGGGGGTGCTGCGCGAGGCGGTCGCGGCCGGGGAGCTGAGCGACGACATCGACGTGCAGCTCACGGCGGCGGCGCTGGTCGGGATGGTGCTGGTGGCGGCGCTCGACTGGCAGGCCTTCCAGAGCGAGCGTTCGCTCGACGACGTGCACGCGGCGCTGTCCCGGCTGCTGCACGGGCGCGTGGGCGGGCGGTAGGGACCGGCCACATACGGGAACCGGGCGGCACACGCGCGTGGACCGGGCGGCGAGGCTCGATCCCCCCGAGCCTCGCCGCACCGGTCCCTTTCCCGCTCCCCCGTACCGGCAGGTGCACGGCCCCGTTCCGCAGCCCCGTGCCGGCGGTGCCGGAGCCGCGCCCCTTCCGTGGACCCCACTCTGCCGTCCCGGCCCGCCCCGGCCCATCCGCGCACCTACTCATCTCGACCTCTAGGTACGGGTACTCAGACGTGGTTACCATCGCGGGCGTGTCCGTACTCCCCCTGGTGTTCACCAGCGGCTGGGCGAGCGGGATCAACGCGTACGCGGTGGTCCTGCTGTTCGGCGTCTTCGGCGCGACCGGGCTCACCGACGAGGTGCCCGAGTCCTTGCAGCGCACCGATGTCCTCGTCGTCGCCGGCGTGCTCTTCCTGTGCGAGGCGGTGGCCGACAAGATCCCGTACGTCGACTCGGTGTGGGACTCCGTCCACACGGTGATCCGACCGGTCGCGGGAGCCGTCGTCGGCGCCCTGCTCGCCGGTCAGAACGGTTCGCTGCCCGAACTCGCGGCGGGCGCGGTCGGCGGTTCGACGGCCCTGTTGAGCCATTTCGTCAAGGCGGGGACGAGGATGGCGGTCAACTCGTCGCCCGAGCCGTTCTCCAATGTCGCGCTGAGCCTGGCGGAGGACCTCGGGGTGGCGGCGATCATCACCTTCGCGGTCTTCCACCCGGTGGCCGCGGCCGTCGTCGCGGCCGTCCTGCTCGCCCTCGGTCTGGCCGTACTGGTCTTCCTCGCGCAGCGGATCCGCCGCTTCCTGCGCCGCAGGTCCCAGCGCCGTGAGGAGAGGCGGCTCGCCGGCGTGACGGCCGGGGCGCGGTCACGGCCCCCCTCCGACGACGGGTCGGAGCACTTCTGACGGGCCGCTCCCCGGGGTCCGGCCGGGCCGCTCTCCGACGTCCGGCCGGGCTGCCGCCGGCGGCCGCCGCCGCTGTCGGAGCGGCCGGATAAAGTCGCCGGCATGGCACGGATTGTGGTGATCGGCGCGGGACTCGGCGCCATGGCGACGGCGGCCCGACTGGCCGTGGCGGGCCACGGGGTGACGGTGTACGAGCGGGGCTCGACGTACGGCGGCGCGGTCGGCCGCTTCGAGCGGGACGGCTTCGCCTTCGACACGGGCCCGGGGCTGCTGCATCTGCCCGCCGTGTACCGGGACCTGTTCGTGAAGACCGGCAAGGAGCCGCTGGAGGAGCGCGTCGCGCTGACGCAGGTCGACCCGGCGGCCCGTCATGTCTTCGCCGACGGCACGCGCGTGGACCTGCCGAACGCCTCCAGGGCCGGCACGGTCGCCGCCCTGGACACGGCGCTGGGCGCGGGCGCGGGCGAGCGCTGGGGCGACTTCCTGGTGCGGGCCCGCGAGGCCTGGGACCGCACCCGCCGCCCGCTCCTGGAGGAGCCGCGGCCGGCCGATCCGGCCCCCCTGGCCCGTGAGCCGTACCCGGCCCTGAAGCCGGGCCTGTTGCGGCGGCCGACGACGACGCTCGCGCAGGTCGGGGCGCGGGAGCTGCGCGAGCCGCGGCTCGCCGCCCTGCTCGACGCGTACGCGTGGTCGTACGGCTTCGACCCGGCCACCGCCCCCGCGTCGGCCGCCGTCCTGCCGTACATGGAGCAGACCTTCGGCAGCTGGTACGTGGGCGGGGGGCTGCGGGCGCTCGCCGACGCGGTGTACGAGCGGTGCCGTGAGCGGCGTGTCGCGTTCGTCTTCGACACGCCCGTGGAGGCCGTCCTGGAGAAGGACGGCCGGGCGGTGGGCATCCGGACGGCCGGGGGCGACATCGTGGAGGCCGATCACGTCGTCTCCGGCGCCCCGGTGCCCGCCCTCTACCGGGACCGTGTCGTCGAGGGGGGCGCCGGTGACGGCCTGCCGGGCCACCAGGCGATCGGGACGAGCCGGGTGACGGCCTGTCTGGCGCTGCGCGGGCCCCGCGAGTCGGAGGCCGTCCACCGCACCGTGGTGCACGCGGAGGGCGAGCGGCCGACGGTGACGGTGCTGCGCCCGGACGATCCGGCGCTGCGGCCCGACGCGGACCACGAGTCGGTGACGGTCACGGCGACCGTTCCCACGGCTCCGGAGCGGGACGCGGCCGGGTGGGAGGCCTTCGCGGAGCGGATGGTCGAGGCTGCCGGGCGGGCGGTTCCGGGGCTGCGGGGGCGGCTGCTGTGGCAGCACGTCCGCACCCCGGAGGACGTACGGCGGGAGACCGGCGCCGCCGAGGTGCCGGGGCCCGCGCTCGCCGGGGCCGGTGGGCGGCTGCTCCCGGCCGACAACCGCTCCCCGCTGCCGGGCCTCTGGTTCGCGGGCGGCTGGTCCCACCCGGGCGGCGGGCTCGCCCACGCGGGCATGTCGGGCGCGCTGGTGGCCGGGTTCATCGTGGAGGGCGCGGACTTCCGCGGCTCGCGGTAGGGCACGGCAGAGGGCCCCGGCGGTGCCGGGGCCCTCGACGGTGTCTCAGTAGCGGTACTGCTGCTGGTCGTCCTGGTGCGGTTCGTAGCCGAACGGGCCCGGAGTCCCCGGCTGCGGCTGCGGCGCCGGCTCGGTGTCGCGCTGCTGCGGGACCCAGACCCCACCGGGCGGCGTGTCGTAGGAGTACGAGGAGGCGGCGTACGGGTCGGCGTAGTAGGCGCCGTACTGCTGGCCGTCCGTGCCCGGCCCGATGTACGGGTCGGAGTAGGCGGCGTACTGCTGCTGCGCGGCCGCGGCACCGTAGTCGTAGGCCGGCTGCTGCTGCTCGTAGGACTGCGCGTAGGGGTCGTACGCCGGGTCGTAGCCGGTGCCGTGGGCGTCGTGGCCCGTGCCGCCGTGAGCGGTGTCCTGTCCCGTGCCGTAGACCCCGTACTGGCCGGTGTCGTCGGGCATCGGCAGGGGCTCGTAGACCGCGGTGGTCTCCGCGGCGGGCTGCTCGCCGGCGCCCTCCCGCCCGTCGTACGGGGCGTCCTCGCCGCTGTACGAGAGCTCGGTGACCTCAAGGGTGGGCCCGGCCTGCGCGGGCGGACCGGACCTGCGGCGACGGCTCGCGCCCGGGTTGCCGCCGATGGCCCAGCCGGTGGAGAAGCCGCGGCGGAAGGACAGCGTCACGTACGTCTGGCCGACGGCGAAGGCGACCGCCCCGGCGATGATCACCGCCACCAGGGACATGAGTACGCCCATGACCACACCGAGGAAGCCGCAGAAGGCGAGCACCCGCCAGCGCAGCCGCGCCTTGTACTGGAGGAGCACCTCCCCCAGCAGCCACAGTGCGACCACTCCGAACGCGATGTAGAGGACCGTCCACCCCATGCCCCGCCGCCCCTCTCCACGGTCACCGCCGCGGGTCGGGGCGGGTACGACCGGTCACGACTGCTGGTGCAGTCCGAGATTCTCGTAGATCTCGAGCGTCGCGGTGGAGCTGTTCAGCGTGATGAAGTGCAGTCCGGGGACACCCTCGGAGAGCAGACGCGCGCAGAACTCCGTCGCGAACTCGATACCGATGGAGCGTACAGCGGTGGGATCGTCCTTGACGGCGAGGATGCGCTCTTTCACATCGTCGGGGAAGGCCGCGTTGCTCAGCTGGGGCAGCCGGCCGAGGGTCTTCACGTTCACGACGGGCATGACCTCGGGGATGATCGGGGTCTCGCAGCCCGCCTTGGCGACGCTGTCGCGGAGCCTCAGATAGTTCTCCGGGTCGAAGAACATCTGGGTGATCGCGTAGTCGGCGCCCGCGCGGCACTTGTCCACGAAGTGCCGGATGTCCGTGTCCCAGTCGGTGGAGCGGGGGTGCATCTCCGGGAAGGCGGCGACGCCCACGCAGAAGTCGCCCGACTCCTTGATCAGCCGGACGAGGTCGGCCGCGTACCGGACGCCCTCCGGGTGCTCGATCCATTCCCCGAGCGGGTCACCGGCCGGGTCGCCGCGGAGCGCGAGCATGTTGCGGATACCGGCGTCGGCGTACTGGCCGAGGACGTTCCGCAGCTCGGCGACCGAGTGGTCGACGGCGGTGAGGTGGGCGACCGGGGTGAGCGTGGTGTCGGAGGCGATCTTCTGGGTGGCCTTGACGGTGCCGCCGCGGGTGGAACCGCCGGCGCCGTAGGTTACGGAGACGAAGCTCGGTCCGACCGCCTCGACCCGGCGCATCGCGTTCCACAGGCCCTGCTCGCCCTTCTCGGTCCGGGGCGCGTAGAACTCGAAGGAGTACGACGTGCCGCCGGAGGCGAGGATGTCGCGGACCGTGCGGGCGCGGTCCGAGCGGACGGAAGCGGTACCAAGGGCCATACGGGCAGGTTAGACGGGGTGCGCCGGGCGGCGTAAACGGTGTCCGGCTGATGGACACCTTTTCGGACAGGTGGCCGGGCGGATCCTTGGACGAACCGCCGAGCCCCTCGCCACCACCAGCAGATGCCCGCCGGTGGCTCCGACCGGGGGGCCTACGCCCCCGCGCGCTCCCTGACCCGCTTGGCGAGGGCGGCCGTGGCGGCGGCCGGGTCGTCGGCCTCGGTGATGGCCCGGACGACGACGATCCGGCGCGCGCCCGCGTCCAGGACCTCGTCGAGGTTGGTCTCGTCGATGCCGCCGATGGCGAACCAGGGCCGGTCCTGGGCCAGGCCCGCCGCGTACCGCACGAGGTCGAGGCCCGGTGCGTACCGTCCGGGCTTGGTCGGGGTGGGCCAGCACGGGCCGGTGCAGAAGTAGTCGACGCCCGGTTCGGCGGCGGCCGCGGCCGCCTCGCTCTCGGCGTGGCAGGACCGGCCGATCAGGACCTCACCGCCGAGGATCGCGCGGGCGGCGGGCACGGGCAGGTCACCCTGGCCCAGGTGGAGCACGTCGGAGCCGATGGCATGGGCGACGTCGGCCCGGTCGTTCACGGCGAGCAGCCTGCCGTGCCGTCGGGCGGCCTCGGCGAAGACGGCGAGGTGCTCCAGCTCCTCACCGGCCTCCATGCCCTTGTCGCGGAGCTGCACGATGTCGACGCCGGAGGAGAGCACGGCGTCGAGGAAGTCGGGCAGGTCGCCCTGGCGCTTCCGGGCGTCGGTGCACAGGTAGAGCCGGGCGTCGGCGAGCCGCTCACGAGGCGTGGGCATGGGTGGTTCCCCCGTCGGTGTCGCGGGGTGATCCCCCGTCGGTGGTGGCGGGGTGCTCCCCCGCCGGTGGCGCGGCGGCCGCGGCGGCCGGCCCGTGGGGGCCGGCCGCCGCGGCATCCGCCGGTGGTGTCTGCGGTGCTCAGGTACCCGCGTCGCCCGTGCGGGCGCGCGCCGCCGTCCGTGTCCCGGCGGGTGAGCGTCGGAGGGCGGGGCTCAGAGGGCGAGCGCCTGGGCGCGGCGCTTCACCTCCGTGCCGCGGTTCTCAGCGAGCGCCTGCGCGGGCGTGCCCGGCAGGCTCTCGTCCGGGGTGAAGAGCCACTCCAGCATCTCCTCGTCGGTGAAGCCGTCGTCCCGCAGCAGGGTCAGGGTCCCGACGAGCCCCTTGACGATCTTGTCGCCCTGGATGAAGGCGGCGGGGATCTGCAGGGCGTTGTTCTCTCCACGGCGCACGGCGATGAGCTGACCTTCCTTGATCAGCTGCCGCACGCGCGTCACCTCGACATCGAGCATCTCCGCGATGTCGGGCACGTAGAGCCAGGCGGGGACGAGCGCATCGATCTTTACGTCAATCTCGGTCACGGGACAAGCCTGCCATCCCGGACTGACAGCCGGTAGTCGGGCCCCGCGGGACACCCGGGACACACCCCTACCGGAGCGCGCCCTTCAGGGGGATGGACGGGTCGGCGGCGCGCGCGGGGTCGACGGCGGCACCCGTCTCGATGAGCTTGCGGCCCTGGGCCAGGTCACGGGGGCGGCCGACGGCGAGGAGGGCCACCGGGACGCCGGCGCGCAGCCAGAGCACGGACCAGGTCTCGTCGGCCGGGTCGCCGCGCCACAGCAGCTCGTCCGCGTCCGCGTGGTGGCCGGCGTACTGGACGAAGCGGCCGAACTGCTCGGACCAGAAGTACGGGACGGGGTCGTACGGCGCGTCCGCCGCCCCGGTGATCGTCGCGGCGACCGTACGGGGGCCCTGGAGGGCGTTGTCCCAGTGGTGGACGAGGAGGCGCTCGCCGTAGCGGGCGGAGGGGAAGGAGGCGCAGTCGCCGACGGCGTACACGTCGGGCAGGGACGTGCGCAGCCGCTCGTCGGCGGTGACGGCCCCGCTCGGGTCGAGGGCGATGCCGGAGCCGGTGAGCCAGCCGGTGGCGGGGTGGGCGCCGATGCCGACGACGACGGCGTCGGCGGGGAGTTCGCGGCCGTCGGCGAGGAGGACCCGGCCGGGCTCGACGGTGTCCACGCGCGCGTGGGTGAGGAGTTCGGCGCCGTTCGCCGCGTACCACTCGGCCATGGGGGTGGTGACCTCGGCGGGCAGGGCGCCGGCGAGGGGGCGGTCGGCGGCCTCGACGACGGTGACGGCGCAGCCCGCCTCGCGCGCGGCGGTGGCGAACTCGGCGCCGATCCAGCCCGCGCCGACGACCACGACGGTGTGGCGGCGGGCCAGGACGGGACCGAGCCGTTCGGCGTCGTCGAGGGTCCGCAGCAGATGGACGCCGGGGACGCCCTCGGCGCCGGGCAGGGTGACCGGCTGGGCGCCGGTGGCGACGACCAGGGTGTCGTAGCGGACGGGCCCGGCCTCGGTGTCGATCTCGTGGTCGGCGGCGCGCAGGCCGGTGACGTCGAGGCCGAGGCGGAGCTCGATGCCGAGGGCCTCGAAGTCGACGTCGAAGGCGGAGTTCTCGGCCTTGCCGAGCAGGACGGCCTTGGAGAGCGGGGGCCGGTCGTAGGGCTGGTGGGGTTCGGCCCCGATGAGGGTCACGGGGCCGGCGAAGCCCTGTTCGCGCAGGGCGACGGCGGTCTGGACGCCCGCCATCCCGGCGCCGACGATCACGACATGCTGCTGGGCCTGCTTCTGCTCGCTCACCCGACCACCTTACGCATCTGACGATCCATCAGGAATACGGGGCCGCGGGAGGGGTCTGTGGCCCCCCCGGAGACGGAAGCTAGTCTGGCGGGCGTAAAGCACTCGCGGGAGCCCGGACGCACCGGGCTGAGAGGGAGGCTGGGACGGCCTCCGACCGTACGAACCTGATCCGGGTCATGCCGGCGAAGGGAGGGGCTGGACGCCCATGCGTTCCTCCGATGTCTCCGACGTCTCCGACGTCCTCGTGGTCGGGGGCGGCATCATCGGTCTGGTCACGGCCTGGCGGGCCGCGCGGCGCGGACTGCGCACCGCCGTCGTCGACCCGGACCCCGGCGGCGGCGCCGCCCGGGTCGCGGCCGGGATGCTCGCCGCCGTCACCGAACTCCACTACGGCGAGGAGACCCTGCTCGGGCTCAACCTCGCCTCCGCCTCCCGCTATCCCGCCTTCGTCGCCGAGTTGGAGGAGGCGACCGGCCACGACGTGGGCTACCGCGCCTGCGGCACCCTCGCCGTCGCCCTCGACGCCGACGACCGGGCCCACCTGCGCGAACTCCACGCCCTGCAGACCCGCTGCGGGCTCGCCTCCGAGTGGCTCAGCGGCCGGGAGTGCCGCCGCCTCGAACCGATGCTCGCCCCGGGCGTGCGCGGCGGGCTGCGCGTCGACGGCGACCACCAGGTCGACCCGCGCCGCCTGGCCGCCGCGCTCCTCGTCGCCTGCGAACGGGCCGGTGTGGTCTTCCACCGCGCCCTCGCGCAGAGCCTGACGGTGGTACGGGACCGGGCGCGCGGCGCCGTACTCGCCGACGGCCGGGAACTGACGGCCGACCAGGTCGTCCTCGCCGCGGGCAGCCTGAGCGGCCGGCTCGCGGGCGTGCCGGACGAGGTGCTTCCGCCGGTGCGCCCGGTGAAGGGCCAGGTGCTGCGGCTGCGCGTGCCGGCCCCGTACGCCCCCTTCCTGTCCCGGACGGTCCGGGCCGTCGTCCGCGGCAGCCACGTCTACCTGGTGCCCCGCGCGAACGGCGAGCTCGTCGTGGGCGCCACCAGCGAGGAGCTCGGCTGGGACACCACGGTGACGGCGGGCGGGGTGTACGAGCTGCTGCGCGACGCCCACGAGCTGGTCCCCGGGATCACCGAGCTGCCGCTCACCGAGACCCTGGCGGGCCTGCGCCCCGGCTCCCCCGACAACGCGCCACTGCTCGGCCCCACCGCGCTGCCCGGCCTCCACCTGGCCACCGGGCACTACCGCAACGGGGTCCTGCTCACGCCCGTCACCGGCGATGTCATGGCCGAGGTGCTCACCACGGGCGTCCTGCCCGACGAGGCGCGCCCCTTCACCCCCCGCCGCTTCTCCCCCACCCCTCCCGTACGTCAGGAGCAGCCCGCATGAACGTGTCCGTGAACGGAGAACCGCGCGAGCTCTCCGGCCCGCTCACCCTCGACGCCCTCGTCGCCACCCTGACCACGGCCCGCTCCGGGGTCGCCGCCGCCCTCAACGAGACGGTCGTGCCGCGCGGGGAGTGGACGTCCACGCTCCTCGGCGAGGGCGACCGGGTCGAGGTCCTCACCGCGGTGCAGGGAGGCTGAACGCGATGTCCGACGACACCTTCGTCCTCGGCGGTACGGAGTTCTCCTCGCGCCTGATCATGGGCACCGGCGGGGCGCCCAGCCTCGACGTCCTGGAGCGCTCGCTGATCGCCAGCGGTACGGAACTGACCACCGTCGCCATGCGGCGCCTGGACCCGACCGTCCAGGGCTCGGTCCTCTCCGTCCTCGAACGGCTCGGCATCCGTGTCCTGCCCAACACCGCGGGCTGCTTCACGGCCGGCGAGGCGGTCCTCACCGCCCGGCTCGCCCGGGAGGCGCTCGGCACCGACTGGATCAAGCTGGAGGTCGTCGCCGACGAGCGGACGCTGCTGCCGGACGGGGAGGAGCTGCTCGCCGCGGCCGAGACCCTCGTGGACGACGGCTTCACCGTCCTCCCCTACACCAACGACGATCCGGTCCTCGCGCGGAAGCTGGAGGACGTGGGGTGCGCGGCGATCATGCCGCTCGGCTCGCCCATCGGCTCCGGGCTCGGCATCCGCAACCCGCACAACTTCCAGCTCATCGCGGAACGGGCCGGGGTGCCGGTGATCCTCGACGCGGGGGCGGGCACGGCGTCCGACGCGGCGCTCGCGATGGAGCTGGGGTGCGCGGCGGTGATGCTGGCGTCGGCGGTGACGCGGGCGCAGGAGCCGGTGCTGATGGCGGGGGCGATGCGGCATGCGGTGGAGGCGGGGCGGTTGGCGTGGCGGGCGGGGCGGATCCCCCGCCGCCACTTCGCGGAACCGTCCTCCCCCACGACCGGCCGCCCCCACCTGGACCCCGAACGCCCAGCCTTCTGACCCGGCCCCGCGTTGTGGGCATTCGTTCCTCCCCCAGACTCCGTCTGGGGGAGGAACGAATGCCCACACGGGGGGTGGGTGATGGCCCCCACGGCGGCCGGACCGGTTTGCGGGCCCGCGGGCAGGGGATCGGCCCGGGTTGGGGGTCTCGCACGGGGGGCGCGTCGCAGGTGATTCGGGGGGCGTGGGGGCGGGGGTCGTCACAGGTGGGCTGCAGTGCGCGGGCACCCGCACGGGCCCCCACCCCCCGGCTCGTAGACTCGTGGCCGTGGACACGACCCTTCAGGACCCCCTCGTCGGGCGGCTGCTCGACGGCCGCTACCGCGTCGACGCGCGCATCGCCGTCGGCGGGATGGCCACGGTCTACCGGGCCGTGGACACCCGCCTCGACCGCGTCCTCGCGCTCAAGGTGATGCACCCCGCCCTCGCGACCGACGCCGCCTTCGTCGAGCGTTTCATCCGGGAGGCGAAGTCCGTCGCCCGCCTGGCGCACCCCAACGTCGTCGGCGTCTTCGACCAGGGCGCCGAGGGCGCGTACGTCTACCTGGCGATGGAGTACGTCGAGGGCTGCACCCTCCGCGACGTCCTGCGCGAGCGCGGCGCCCTCGCGCCCCGCGCCGCCCTGGACATCCTGGAGCCCGTGCTCGCCGCGCTCGGCGCCGCGCACCGGGCCGGTTTCGTGCACCGGGACATGAAGCCGGAGAACGTCCTGATAGGGGACGACGGCCGGGTCAAGGTCGCCGACTTCGGTCTCGTACGGGCCGTGGGCTCGGCGACCGCCACCACCGGCTCGGTCCTCGGCACGGTCTCGTACCTCGCGCCCGAGCAAATCGAGCACGGCACCGCCGACACCCGCGCCGACGTCTACGCCTGCGGTGTCGTCCTGTACGAGATGCTGACCGGCGGCAAGCCCCACGACGGCGACACGCCCGCCCAAGTGCTCTACCAGCACCTCCACACGGACGTACCCGCTCCCTCCGCCGCCGTCCCGGGGCTCGCCCTGGAGCTCGACGAGCTGGTCGCGACGGCCACGGCCCGCAACCCCGAGGTCCGCCCGCACGACGCCGTCGCCCTGCTGGCCCTCGCCCGGGATGCCCGCGCCACGCTCGGCGAGGAGCAGCTGGACGCCGTACCCCCGCAGGCCCGGCCCGGGGCCCGGGACACCGCCGAGGACCGGACGAGCGTGATCGCCAGGCCCGTACCGGCGGCCGTACCGGCTACCGAGCCGGCGGACCCCCAGCCGGTGCTGCACACGAACCGACTGCCCGCGCCGGAGCCCCCGGCGTCCCCGACCCCCGCCCGCCGACGGCCGCCGCGCGGTCCCCTCCTGATCGTCCTCGGCGTCCTGCTGACCCTCGGCCTCGGGGCCGGCGTCTGGTACATCAATTCCGGCCAGTTCACCCGGGTCCCCGCCGTCCTCGGCCAGACCGAGGCGGCCGCGACGAAGCGCATCACCGACGCCGGCCTGGAGGTCGGCACGACGAGACGCGCGTTCAGCGACGTGTACGAGCGCGGCACCGTCATGGCCGCCGACCCGGCACCGGGCGAGCGCCTGCGGGGCAACGGCACGGTCACCCTGACCCTCTCCCGGGGCCCGCAGATCGTGAAGGTCCCCAACCTCAGGAACAAGCCGCTCGCCGAGGCCAAGCGCCTCCTGGAGAAGGAGGGCCTGGCCCCCGGGGTGGTCACCACCGCGTTCAGCGATTCCGTCGCCCAGGGCTCCGTGATCAGCTCCGACCCCGAGCCCGGCACCGAGCGGGCACCCGACTCGGCCATCGCCCTGGTGGTCAGCAGGGGCGCGCCCATCGACGTGCCCGACGTCACCGGCGAGACCGTCGGCGACGCCACGGCCCTCCTCCAGGAGGCCGGGCTCACCGTGCGGGTCGCCCCGGAGCGGATCAACTCCCCCGAGGACGCCGGCGCCGTCGCCGCGCAGTCCCTCGCCGAGGGCAGCCGTGCCGCCGAGGGCGACACCATCACGCTCACCGTCTCGAAGGGCCCGAAGCTCGTCGAGGTCCCGGACGTCACCGGCGAGACCGCCGACGACGCCCGCACGGCCCTGGAGGAAGCGGGCTTCGAGGTGGAGGTCAAGAAGTCCTTCCCCTACCTCGGCACCGAGGTCTCGGGGCAGTCCGTGGAGGGCGGCGAGACCGCGCCCGAGGGCTCCACCATCACCCTCACGATCAAGGGACTCTAGAGACTCATGCGCAACCCCGTCGGCGGTCATGTCCCCGTGGCCGGTGGCCTCGCCACCATCGGCCTCGGCTACGCCCGTGAACTGGGCGCCGAGACCGTGCAGGTCTTCGTCGCCAACCCGCGCGGCTGGGCCACCCCGCCCGGCAACCCCGCCCAGGACGAGCGGTTCCGCGCCGAGTGCGCCGCCGGGTCGATCTCGGCCTGGGTCCACGCCCCGTACCTGATCAACTTCGGCTCCCACACGGAGGCCACCGTGGAGAGGTCGGTGGAGTCGCTGCGGCACTCGCTGCGGCGGGGCCGGGAGATCGGCGCGCGGGGCGTGGTGGTGCACACCGGCTCGGCGACCGGGGGACGCCCGCGCGCGGAGGCACTCGCCCAGGTGCGCGAGCGGATGCTGCCGCTCCTCGACGAGCTGACGCACGACGACGACCCGTATCTGCTGCTCGAGTCCACGGCCGGCCAGGGGTTCTCGCTCTGCTCGCGCGCGGAGGACTTCGGGCCGTACTTCGACGCTCTCGACCGTCATCCGAAGCTGGGGATCTGCCTCGACACCTGTCACATCTTCGCCGCCGGCCACGACCTGACCGGTCCGCACGGCGCGACGCAGACCCTCGACCAGCTGGTGGAGGTGGTGGGCGAGGGCCGGCTGAAGCTGATCCACGCCAACGACTCCCAGGACGTGGTCGGCGCCCGCAAGGACCGGCACGCGAACATCGGCGTGGGTCACATCGGCGAGGACGGCTTCCGGAACCTCCTGCGGCATCCGGCGACCGACGGGGTGCCGCTGATCATCGAGACGCCGGGCGGCAAGGAGGGTCACCTCGCGGACGTGGAGCTGCTGAAGAAGCTCCGGGATGTCGTCTCCCGTTGAGGAATACCCCTAGGGGGTATACCGTTCCTGTAACGGCAGGAACCGCTACCCGACGTTGGGGGCACCCGATGGAGCACGACGCACACACCCACCACGACCACGACCCCCACACGCGACACGTGGGCCGGACGGGCCACGCGGGACACACCGGCCACTCCGACCACTCGGGCAAGGTCTCCTGGTCCATGGCCGCCAAGGCCACGCTGCACTGCCTCACCGGCTGTGCCATCGGCGAGGTGCTCGGCATGGTGATCGGCACCGCGCTCGGCTGGGGCAACGTGCAGACGATGATTCTCGCGATCGTCCTGGCCTTCTTCTTCGGCTACGCGCTCACCCTGCGCGGCGTCCTGGCCGCCGGCCTCGACTTCCGGACCGCGTTCAAGGTCGCCCTCGCCGCCGACACCCTCTCCATCACGGTCATGGAGATCATCGACAACGGCGTCATCGCCCTCTGGCCCGGCGCCATGGACGCCCACCTCACCGCGCCGCTCTTCTGGATCGTGCTCGCCATCGCCCTCGCCGCCGCGTTCGTGATCACCACGCCGGTCAACAAGTGGATGATCGGCCGGGGCAAGGGCCACGCGGTGGTCCACCAGTACCACCACTGACCACGGCGAAGGCAGGCACCAGCAGGATCGACGGACGGTCCGGAGCGGTCAGAGCTCCGGGCCGTCTCCCGGCTCCTCCTGGTACGAGTAGCGCTGCTCGGTCCAGGGGTCGCCGAGGTTGTGGTAGCCGCGCTCCTCCCAGAAGCCCCGCCGGTCGGCGGCCATGTACTCCACACCCCTGACCCACTTCGGGCCCTTCCAGGCGTACAGGTGCGGGACGACGAGGCGCAGCGGGAAGCCGTGCTCGGCGGTGAGCAGCTCGCCGTCCTTGTGGGTGGCGAAGATCGTGCGGTCCGCGGAGAAGTCGGCGAGCCGCATGTTGGCGCTGTAGCCGTACTCGGCCCAGACCATCACATGGGTGACCTGCGGTGCGGGTGGGGCGAGGTCGAGGACCGTGCGGGCCGGGACGCCACCCCATTCGGCCCCGAGCATGCTGAATTTCGTGACGCAGTGCAGATCGGCCTCGACCGTGGAGAACGGGAGGGCCGAGAACTCCTCGTGGTTCCAGCACCGCTTGTCGCCGTCGGCCGTCGCCCCGAAGACGCGGAACTCCCAGCGGTCGGGCTTGAACTTGGGCACGGGCCCGTAGTGGGTGACCGGCCAGCCGCGCTGGAGCCGCTGGCCCGGCGGAAGGTCCGGTGAACGATCCGGCTGCCCCGCTTCCCGGTGTACTCCGCTCTCCGGCTGACCCATGTCATCCATGGTGACAGACGGCGAGGGGTGGTCATGACCAGGAGACCACCCGCACCGATGGATCCGGGCATCTCCGACTAAGCCTGCACTTACTGGACGCCCCCCATTCGGGGTGCGAGGATGCGGCCATCCTGCCCAGTGACGGCGTAGACACGTAACGTGGAAGGAGCCTCTGCGATGCAGGGCGACCCCGAGGTCCTCGAGTTCCTCAACGAGCAGCTGACCGGCGAGCTGACGGCCATCAACCAGTACTGGCTGCACTATCGCATCCAGGACAACAAGGGGTGGACGAAGCTCGCCAAGTACACCCGCGAAGAGTCCATCGACGAGATGAAGCACGCGGACAAGCTGACCGAGCGCATCCTGATGCTCGACGGCCTGCCTAACTACCAGCGACTCTTCCACGTACGGGTCGGCCAGACCCTCACCGAGATGTTCCAGGCGGACCGCCAGGTCGAGGTCGAGGCGATCGACCGGCTGAAGCGCGGGATCGAGGTCATGCGGGCCAAGGGCGACGTCACCTCGGCGAACCTCTTCGAGGAGATCCTGGCCGACGAGGAGCACCACATCGACTACCTGGACACGCAGCTGGAGCTGATCGAGTCCCTGGGTGAGGCGCTCTACATCTCGACGCTCATCGAGCAGCCGAGCTAAGCGGCTTCCCCGAGCTGAGCGGCTTCCCCGAGCTCCGCGACGACCTCCGTCGACAGCGCGGGCATCCCCTGGTCCAGGAGTTCACGCCGGGGGCAGTTGCCGCGCCCGAGGATGGCCTGGATGCGACGGACGCAGGAACCGCAGTCCGTGCCGGCCTTGCAGGCCGAGGCGATCTGGCGCGGCGTGCAGGCGCCCGCGTCCGCATGCTGCTTGACCTGCTTCTCCGTCACACCGAAGCATGAGCAGACGTACAACGCGGTTCACCTCCCGCCGTGATCGATTAGGCTAACCTAACCTTACCCGGCGGCGCGGGCCGGCAAAAGCCCTGGAAACGACGATGGGGCGCGGATCACATGGATCCGCGCCCCATCGTCGTAGGTACCTACTTACTGATCGCGGTACATCTCCGCCACCAGGAAGGCCAGGTCGAGGGACTGGCTGCGGTTGAGGCGCGGGTCGCAGGCCGTCTCGTAGCGCTGGTGCAGGTCGTCGACGAAGATCTCGTCGCCGCCGCCCACGCACTCGGTGACGTCGTCACCGGTGAGCTCGACGTGGATGCCGCCCGGGTGGGTGCCGAGGGCCTTGTGGACCTCGAAGAAGCCCTTGACCTCGTCGAGCACGTCGTCGAAGCGGCGCGTCTTGTGGCCGGAGGCGGCCTCGAAGGTGTTGCCGTGCATCGGGTCGGTGACCCAGGCGACGACCGCGCCGGAGGCGGTGACCTTCTCGACGAGCTCGGGGAGCTTGTCGCGGACCTTGTCGGCGCCCATGCGGACGATGAAGGTCAGCCGGCCGGCCTCGCGCTCGGGGTCGAGACGGTCGATGTACGTCAGCGCCTCGTCCACCGAGGTGGTCGGGCCCAGCTTGATGCCGATCGGGTTCGCGATCCGCGAGGCGAACTCGATGTGGGCGTGGTCGAGCTGGCGGGTGCGCTCACCGATCCAGACCATGTGGCCGGAGGTGTCGTACAGCTTGCCGGTGCGCGAGTCCGTACGGGTCAGGGCGCCCTCGTAGTCGAGCAGCAGCGCCTCGTGGGAGGCGTAGAACTCGACGGCCTTGAACTCGGCCGGGTCGGTGCCGCAGGCCTTCATGAAGTTCAGGGCGTTGTCGATCTCGCGGGCGAGCGCCTCGTAGCGCTGGCCCGACGGGGACGACTTCACGAAGTCCTGGTTCCAGGCGTGCACCTGGCGCAGGTCGGCGTAACCGCCGGTGGTGAAGGCGCGCACCAGGTTGAGCGTGGACGCGGACGCGTTGTACATCCGCTTCAGGCGCTCGGGGTCCGGGATGCGGGCCTTCTCGTTGAAGTCGAAGCCGTTGACCGAGTCGCCCCGGTACGTGGGCAGGGTCACGCCGTCGCGGGTCTCGGTCCCCTTGGAGCGGGGCTTCGAGTACTGGCCGGCGATGCGGCCGACCTTCACCACCGGCACGGAGGCCGCGTAGGTGAGGACGGCGCTCATCTGGAGCAGCGTCTTGAGCTTGGCCCTGATGTGGTCGGCGGACACACCGTCGAAGGCCTCGGCACAGTCGCCGCCCTGGAGCAGGAACGCCTCGCCACGGGCGACGGCTCCCATCCGGGCGCGCAGCTGGTCGCACTCGCCGGCGAAGACGAGCGGAGGATACGACTCGAGGTCCGCGATCACATCGCGCAGAGCCTCGGCATCGGGGTACTCGGGCTGCTGCGCCGCGGGCAGGTCTCGCCAGGTCGCCTTGGCGACGGCGTGGGAATCAGCGTTCACGGTCACGCACACCACATTACGGGGTTCTTCGTCCGGTCCTGTCCCCCTGCCCAGTGACTGAGACGCGCGCCCGTTATGTCCGCCGCCGATCTTCATGCCATCGAGTGGTGTTACCCTCTGGCCCGTTTCACACGTACACAGTCGCAACACAGTCGAATCACAGGGGTGGGCGTGACCCGGAGTCACCGCAGGGACCGTAAGAAGAAACGAATCTTGTACGGAGCCGCAGCGGCCGTCGTGGCCACAGCCACGATCGGCACGATCGCGGTCGCGTCTCCCGGCCTCCTCGGCGCGGCGGGCGACGACAAGGCTGCCGGGACAACTTCCCTCCAGTCGCAGTTCGCAAACGCGGCGCGCGAGTTCGATGTGCCGCAGAGCGTGCTGATGGCCGTGTCGTACCGGCAGACGCGGTGGGAGTCCCACGACGGGCTGCCGAGCACGACCGGGGCGTACAACGTCATGGGTCTGACCAAGGTCGACCCCGAGGACGTCGAGGCCGACGCGAGCGAGCATCTCCTCGAGCACCTCGTGAACGGCACCGGCGACCCGTCGGTCGACAAGAAGATCGACAAGAAGAAGGCGCTGGCGCCCGTCGCCGAGGCGGCGGTCGACACCGACGACCCGAAGCTGCACACCCTGGACAAGGCCGCGGAGCTGATCGACGGCTCGACGGACACCGTCCAGAAGGACACGGCCGCGTCGATCCGGGCCGGGGCGGCGCTCCTCGCCGAGTACCAGAAGCAGGCCGGAGCCGAGCTGTCCGAGGACCCGGGCGACTGGTACCCCGCCGTGGCCCGATACAGCCAGTCCGAGGACCGCGAGGGCGCCGACCTGTTCGCGAAGCGCGTCTTCGACTCGATCAGGACCGGTGAGCGGGAGATCACGACGGACGGCGAGCAGGTCGTCCTGCCGGCGAACCCGTCGGTGGACCCGGTCGAGCCGGCGAACGTGCCGCTGGCCGCGAGCGGTGCCGCCACGAACGACACCCCGGCCGTCGAATGCCCGGAGAACCTGATCACGGTCTGCGGGTTCATCCCCGCCGCGTACCAGCAGGACCTGGGCAACTACAACATCGCGAGCCGCACCGCCAACGGCAGCGGCGGTTTCGACATCCGCCAGATCGTCATCCACGACATCGAGGGCACTCACGACGGCGCCGTAAGCGTCTTCCAGAACCCGAACAAGTGGGCGAGCGCGCACTACATCGTGCGTGCCGACGGTCGCGTGACCCAGATGGTCGAGACCAAGAACGAGGCGTTCCACGCGGGCAACAAGACCGTGAACATGCACTCGATCGGCATCGAGCACGAGGGCTACGCCATCAAGGGCGACGCCGGCTGGTACACCGAGCCGGAGTACGAGTCCTCAGCCGCCCTCGTGAAGCACCTGGCGGCGAAGTACTCCATCCCGCTGGACCGCGAGCACATCATCGGCCACGACGAGGTGCCGAGCGTCCTGGACACCAAGGTCCAGGACCACTGGGACGCCGGGCCGTTCTGGGACTGGAACCACTTCATGTCCCTGGTCGGCGCCCCCACCGGCGCGGGTGGCGCGGGTGACGTCCTCCAGGCCGGCCAGCTGGTCCGTGTCGTCCCGCCGTTCACCTCGGCCAACCAGCAGGCGATGAAGTACTCGGACGGGGGGGTCGTCAAGACGACCGTCCCGCTGCCGGTCAACTTCGGCTACCTCTACTCGGAGCCGGTCGCCGACCAGACCAAGGCGCTGACCGACCCGTACTTCACCGCGAACTGGCAGTACGGTTCCAACTGGGCCAACAAGGTCACGGCCGGCAGCACCCATGTCGTCGCCGAGTCGCGGCCCGACTGGACCGCCATCTGGTACGGCGGCAAGAAGGCCTGGTTCCGCAACCCGGGAGGCCAGTACACGGCTCCCGTGGGCGTGAAGACGGCGATCACCGCCAAGGACGGCGCCACCTCGATCCCGGTCTACGGCCGCGCCTACCCCGAGGACGCCGCCTACACGGGCACCGGCGTGTCGGTCCAGCCCAGCAACAGCGCGTCGCTGACCAAGTACAGCCTCCCGGCCGGGCAGGTGTACACGAAGGCCGGCGAGCCCGTGGCGGGCGACTACTACTCCAGCGCCTACAACACCGACGGCACCCGGGTCGCGGGCAAGACCAACATCTTCATCCCGATCCGCTACAACCACCGCCTGGGCTTCGTGAAGGCGAGCGACGTCAAGGAGGTGGCGACCAGGCCGGCCGTCACCGCCACCAACCGCTACAACCTCCTCGCCCGTGACGCCTCCGGTGTCCTCTGGCAGTACCAGGGCACCGGCAGTGTCT
The DNA here is from genome assembly GCF_001905665.1 of Streptomyces sp. CB02261. Classification (GTDB taxonomy): domain Bacteria; phylum Actinomycetota; class Actinomycetes; order Streptomycetales; family Streptomycetaceae; genus Streptomyces. The sequence goes on from NZ_LIVX01000001.1 coordinate 350,300, forward strand.
CCGCGCCGTTCCTGACCCGGTACCGGATCAGCGCCGGGTGGAACGCGTACAACACCGTCACCCCGATGACCGCCCTGCGCGCGGACGGGACCGGCGACGTGATGGCGCGGGAGACCACCGGAGTCATGTGGTACTTCCCGGGCAGCGGCAAGGCCTCCATGCCGTTCAAGCCGAGGATCAAGGTCAGCGCGGGCTGGCAGATCTACGACCGCATGGTGGGTGTCCGTGACATCACCGGCGACGGCAAGGCCGATCTGCTCGCGCGCGAGAAGTCGGGCGTGCTCTGGCTCTTCAAGGGCACGGGCGTTCCGGCCACCCCCTTCGCCCCGCGGGTGAAGGTCAGCGCCGGCTGGACCATCTACAACGAGCTCATAGGCACCGGCGATCTGACCGGTGACGGCAAGCCCGACGTCATGGCCCGGGACACCTCCGGCAACATGTGGATCTTCAAGGGCACCGGCACGAGCACGCTCTTCTCCCCCCGGGTGAAGATCAGCGCGGGCTGGCAGATCTACGGCAGCCTGGTCGGTCCGAGCGACCTGAACCGTGACGGCAAGGTCGACTTCACCGCCCGTGACTCGACCGGCGTGCTGTGGATGTTCCCGGGCACGGGCACGGGCACGCTCTTCTCGCCCCGCGTGCGCGTGGGCGGCGGCTGGCAGATCTACAACCTGATCTTCTGATCGGGTAGTCGAGAGACGGCCTCCGGGGCCCGGCTCGCACCGTCCACGGTGCGGACCGGGCCCCGTTTCCGTGTCCCTCTGGGCTAGAGTGCTCGCATGTTCGCGCCTCAGATCCAGAACTGGTGGTGGACCGCTCATCCGGCGGCCCACTGACTGCGCGTACATCCACGCTTGCACAGGCCGCCCGAGGGGCGGCCTTTCTCATGCCCGGGCCGTTCCTCCCCGCACTCCGCCGGAAGGAACCACGGACCCATGGACCTCTCCCGTCTCCTCGACGAGTCCGCCCCGCCCTTCGCCCTGCTGCGCCGCCGCACCCCCGGCCGTGACCACGACACCGTCGAGGTGCTGATCGGCCGGGTCCACGAGGCCGAGCGCCTCGCGGAGCTGCCCGTGGGCCCGCTGCCGACGCTCGCCCTCGTGCCCTTCCGGCAGATCCGGGAGCGCGGCTTCGACGTGCGCGACGACGGCACCCCGCTCTCCGTGCTCGTCGCCGACGAGGTGTACGAGCTGCCGCTCGCCGAGGCCGTCGAGCGGCTTCCCGCGCACGACGTGACCGTCGAGGACGGCGGCTTCGACGTCTCCGACGAGGAGTACGCCGGCATCGTGCGGCGGGTCATCGACGAGGAGATCGGCGCCGGCGAGGGAGCGAACTTCGTCGTCCGGCGGACGTACACCGGCGAGATCCCGGGCTTCGGGCGCGCCGACGCCCTCGCCCTGTTCCGGCGGCTGCTCACGGGCGAGCGGGGCGCGTACTGGACCTTCGTCGTGCACACCGGGGACCGGACGCTCGTCGGGGCCAGCCCGGAGGTGCACGTGCGGATGTCGGGCGGGACGGTCGTGATGAACCCGATCAGCGGCACGTACCGCTACCCGGCCGGGGCCGCGCCGACCGCCGAGGGACTCCTCGCCTTCCTCGCCGACCGCAAGGAGACGGAGGAGCTGTCGATGGTGGTCGACGAGGAGCTCAAGATGATGTGCACGGTCGGCGACATGGGCGGGGTGGTGATCGGGCCTCGGCTCAAGGAGATGGCCCATCTCGCGCACACCGAGTACGAGTTGCGGGGCCGGTCCAGCCTGGACGTGCGGGAGGTGCTGCGGGAGACCATGTTCGCGGCGACCGTGACCGGCTCGCCCGTGCAGAACGCCTGCCGGGTGATCGAGCGTCACGAGGTCGGCGGCCGGGGCTACTACGCGGGGGCGCTCGCCCTGCTCGGCACCGACGAGAGCGGCGCCCAGACCCTGGACTCCCCCATCCTCATCCGCACCGCCGACATCGACGCCGGGGGGCGGCTGCGGGTGCCCGTCGGCGCGACCCTGGTACGGCACTCCGACCCGGCGGGCGAGGTGGCCGAGACCCACGCCAAGGCGGCCGGGGTGCTCACCGCGCTCGGGGCGCGGGAGGGCCGGCCGGTGGCGGGTGCCTCGGACCCGGCGGCTCCGGCGCGGCTCGCCGACGATCCCCGGGTGCGGGCCGCCCTGGACGCCCGGCGCGCCGACCTCGCGCCGTTCTGGCTGAAGATGCAGGTCCGCTCGGCGGAACTGGCGGGCCACGCCCTGGTCGTCGACGCCGAGGACACGTTCACGGCGATGCTGGCGCACGTCCTGCGCTCCTCGGGCCTCGACGTGTCGGTGCTGCGGTACGACGAGCCGGGGCTGCGGGAGCTCGCGCTCGCCCACGAGGGGCCGGTGGTCCTGGGCCCCGGTCCCGGGAACCCCTCAGACGCGGCCGACCCGAAGATGCGCTTCCTGCGCTCCCTGACGGCCGAGCTGGTGCGGGACCACCGCCACGGTCTGCTGGGCGTCTGCCTCGGGCACGAGCTGATCGCCGCCGAGCTGGGCCTGGAGATCGTCCGCAAGCGGACCCCGTTCCAGGGGGCCCAGCTGCGGATCGACCTCTTCGGGCAGGAGCGGACGGTCGGCTTCTACAACAGCTTCACCGCCCGCTGCGACGAACGGACGGCGACGGAACTGGCGCTGCACCGGATCGAGGTGAGCCGGGACGCGGAGACCGGTGAGGTCCACGCGCTGCGCGGGCCGGGCTTCGCCGGGGTCCAGTTCCACCCCGAGTCGGTGCTGACGACGGACGGCGCGGCCCTGACGGCCTCGCTGCTCGCCGGGGTGCTTGTCTGATCAGACCCTCGGGACCAGGACGTTCTCGCTGCGCCGCCCCGCCGTGTAGTCGAGGACGTTCTGGACCGTGGTGTCGATGATCTGGCCGACCGCGTCCACTGTGTAGTACGCCTGGTGCGAGGTGACCACCACGTTCGGGAAGGTCACGAGCCGGGCCAGGGTGTCGTCCTCGACGACCTCCAGGGACTTGTCGAGGAAGAAGAGCCCGGCCTCCGCCTCGTACACGTCGAGGCCGACCCCGGCGAAGCGTCCGGCCCGGAGCTCGACGACCAGCGCCTCGGTGTCGACGAGCCCGCCCCGGCTGGAGTTCACCAGGATGGCGTCGTCCTTCATGGAACTGAGGGCGGCGGCGTCGACGAGGTGGTGGGTCGACGGGAGCAGCGGCACGTGCAGGCTGATCACGTCGGCCTCGGCGAAGAGCCGCTCCTTCTCGACGTACGTCATGCCGAGCGCGAGGCAGGCGGGGTTCTCGGCGACGTCCCAGCCGAGCAGGTTCATGCCGAAGCCGTGGGCGATGCGGGTGAAGGCCTCCCCGATCTTGCCGGTGCCGAGGACGCCGACGGTGCGGCCCCGCAGGTCACGGCCCATCAGTCCGTCGAGGCGGAAGTCGAAGTCGCGGGTCCGGTTGGAGGCGCGGACGATCCGGCGGTTGACGGCGGTGGCGAGGGTCCAGGCGAACTCGGCGACGGAGTACGGCGAGTAGGACGAGACCCGGGCGACGGTGAGGCCGAGTCGCTCGGCCACCTCCAGGTCGATGTTGTTGAAGCCCGTGGACCGCTGGGCGATCATCTGGGTCCCGCCGGCGGCGAGGGTCTGCAGGACGTGGTTGTCCAGGACGGCGTTGACGCTGGTGGAGACGATCTCGTAGCCGGCGGCGATGGGGGCGGTGTCCTCGGTGAGGAAGACGGTCAGACAGCGGACGTCGTGGTGGCCCGCGAACGCCTGCTCGATGAGGGGCTTCTCGTCCGCCTGCACGCCGAATGCCAGGATTTCCACGGAAATTCCCCTCAGGACGGTGATGGCCGGATACGCGCGATCATCGCGAATATACGACCCCTCCCGTCCCCGCGCCCGGCACGCCGGTACCGGGCGGGGGCGCACCGGCCGGGGCTCAGGCGTCGTCGAGGCCGCGCTCGATGGCGTACCGGACGAGCTCCACCCGGTTGTGCAGCTGGAGCTTGCCGAGGGTGTTCTGCACGTGGTTCTGGACCGTGCGGTGCGAGATCACCAGGCGCTCCGCGATCTGCTTGTAGCTGAGACCCTTGGCGACGAGCCGCAGCACCTCGGTCTCCCGCTCGGTCAGCTGCGGGGCCTTCGGCTCGTCGGCGCCGGGCGCCGGGGCGGGCTCCGAGGCGAGCCGGCGGTACTCGCCGAGGACCAGACCGGCGAGACCGGGGGTGAAGACGGGGTCGCCGACCGCCGTCCGCCGCACGGCGTCGATCAGCTCCTCGGTACTGGCCGACTTGAGGAGGTAGCCGGTGGCGCCGGACTTGACCGCCTCCAGGACGTCGGCGTGCTCACCGCTCGCGGAGAGCACGAGGACCCGCAGCTCGGGCCGGTCGCCGACGAGCTCCTTGCACACCTGGACGCCCGGCTTCACCGGCAGGTTCAGGTCCAGGACGAGGACGTCCGGGGTGACCGCCCGGGCGCGGCGCACGGCCTGCTCGCCGTCACCGGCGGTGGCCACCACGTCGAGGCCCGCCTCGGCGAGGTCGCGGGCGACCGCGTCCCGCCACATCGGATGGTCGTCGACGACCATCACCCTGATCGGCCGCTCGGCCCGCTGCTCGCTCATCTTCCTCGTCCTGCCTTCCCCCGTGGGACCTTCAACTCGACTTCCGTGCCCTGTCCGGGGACCGAGATCAGCTCGGCCGTGCCGCCGAGCTCCCGCAGTCTCCCCCGGATGGAGAGGGCGACGCCCATCCGTCCCTCGCCCTCCGCCTGGGCGAGGCGGCCGTCCGGGATGCCGGGACCGTCGTCCCGGACGGTGACGATCACCTCGTCCGGCCACTCCTCGACCAGGATCCAGGCCTGGGCGGTGTCCCCCGCGTGCACCCGCACATTGTCCAGGGCGGCGCCGACGGCGGCGGCCAGCTCCCGGGCGGCGGGCGGCGGCAGCAGGACCGGGGCGCCCGGATCGGAGAGGGTGACGCGGGCCCCCGCGCGCGGGGCGAGCAGCAGGCGCAGGTCGACGGGTGAGTCGTCGTCCTCGTCGTCCACGTCGACGACCCGGACGACCGCGCCCTCCGACTCGTCCTCGGAGACCAGGCTGGGCCGGGTCAGACCGCCCGCGACCAGGGTACGGAGGGCCACCTCCTGCTCCCCCGCCATCCGGCCCAGCTCGGCGGCCTCGCCGCCGATCGCCGTGCCGCGCCGCTGCACCATGGCGAGGACCTGGAGGACGCTGTCGTGGATGTCCCGGGCCAGTCGCTCGCGCTCGCGGGTCGCGGCCTCGATCTCCAGGGCGCGGGCGAGGGTGCGCTCGGAGGCGCGGGCGACCTCGACGACGTATCCGATGGCGATGGAGGCCACCCAGACGAGCAGGACGTTGTGGAGGGTGTCCCGGCTGGGGTGGCCGCGCTCCACGATGTTGGCGACGGCGACGAGGGAGGAGGCGAGGCCGGCCCAGCGCCAGCCGCCCTTGATCGCGTACGCGAGGACGGATCCGGCGGTCCATATCGACGGCAGCGTCGGGCCGTCGAACGTCTGGGCGTCGGTGTCGGCGAGCGGGGTGAGCAGGATGCCGACGAGGGCGACGGTGAGGTCGGCGCCCAGGAAGCGCCTGGTGCAGCTGGCCGCGTTCGCCACCTTGGGCAGGGTCGCGAAGGTCCAGACGCACAGCACCGCGAGGTAGCCGACGGCGACCCAGGGCCGCTCGAACGCCTCCCGGCCGAAGCCGAAGATCAGGACCGCGTAGACCATGGTCAGGACGCGGTAGCCGGTCAGCGCACGCCACAGCGGCTGCTCGACCGACATGCGGACGACACGCTCGCGCTCGGCCATCTCCCCCACCCCCCGGACGTCCCTCTCGGGAACGTCTACGCGCCGGACTCCTGCCGCGCCGCGATCTCGGCCTTCACGGCCTCCTTGGCCGCCTTCTCCGCGTCCGCGATCTGCCGCTTGGCCGCGGTCGCGTAGATGTCGACGTACTCCTGGCCGGACAGCTTCATGATCTCGTACATGACCTCGTCGGTCACCGAACGCAGGATGAAGCGGTCCCCCTCCATGCCCTGGTAGCGGGTGAAGTCCAGCGGCTTGCCGATCCGGATCCCCGGGCGCATCAGCTTGGGGACGACCTTGCCGGGCGGCTGGATCTTCTCGGTGTCGATCATGGCCACCGGGATCACGGGCGCTCCGGTGGCCAGCGCCACCCGGGCGAGACCGCCGGGCTTGCCCCGGTAGAGGCGTCCGTCGGGCGAGCGGGTGCCCTCGGGGTAGATCCCGAAGAGGCCGCCCTTCTCGATGACGTCGATGCCGGCCTTGATCGCGGCCTCGCCCGCGCCCCGGGCGCCCGAGCGGTCCACCGGGAGCTGTCCGACGCCCTTGAAGAAGGCGGCGGTGAGCTTGCCCTTCACGCCCGGCGAGGTGAAGTACTCCGCCTTGGCGATGAAGGTGACCTTGCGGTCGAGGACGGCGGGCAGGAAGAAGGAGTCGGAGAACGACAGGTGGTTGCTCGCCAGGATCGCCGGCCCCTCGGCGGGAATGTTCTCCAGACCCTCCACCCAGGGCCGGAAGGCAAGCTTGAGGGACCCTCCGAGGGAGAACTTCATTGCGCCGTAGATCAACTCGCCATGCCTTCCGTGTGCCGTGGCGACGACTTTATCCCGTACCGGCGCACGCCCCCCGCTACGGCCCTGGTCGGTGTCGGTCCGGTCGCGTACCGTGAAGGTCCTTCCCCATTTTCCGTCGCTTCGGCGCACCCGAAGTCGAACGAACAGGAGACCCCGGTGCCGGTCCTTCCCGGAGCCGAGCCGTACCGCCACGAGGGCGGAGAGGTCGGCGTCCTTCTCTGTCACGGATTCACCGGTTCCCCGCAGTCACTGCGCCCGTGGGCCGAGTATCTCGCCGAGCGCGGGCTCACGGTGTCGCTGCCCCTGCTGCCCGGGCACGGCACCCGGTGGCGGGACATGCAGCTCACCACCTGGCACGACTGGTACGCGGAGGTCGACCGGGCGCTGCGCGAGCTTCTGCAGCGGTGCGAGACCGTCTTCGTCTTCGGCCTCTCCATGGGCGGGGCGCTGGCACTGCGGCTGGCCTCCCAGCACGGGGACGCCGTGAAGGGCCTCGTCCTGGTCAACCCGGGCAACAAGGTGCACGGTGTGGCGGCGCACGCGCTGCCGGTCGTGCGGCACCTGGTCCCGTCGACGAACGGAATCGCCAGCGACATCGCCAAGGAGGGCGTGACCGAGATCGGCTACGACCGGGTGCCGCTGCACGCCGCGTACTCCCTGCGGCAGTTCTTCCGGACCGTGGACCGGGAGCTTCCGCAGGTCACGCAGCCGGTGCTGCTGCTGCACAGCCCCCAGGACCATGTCGTGCCGCCGGCCGACTCGGCCCGGATCCTCTCCCGGATCTCCTCGACGGACGTCCGCGAGGTCCTGCTGGAACAGAGCTACCACGTGGCGACGTTGGACCATGACGCGGAGCGGATCTTCGACGAGAGCCTGGCCTTCGTCGAGCGTCTCGCGCCGGGTCTGGTCGGCGGAAAGGGGAGCAGGAGCGGTGGCTGAGCAGCAGGACGGCGGCGAGCGGGACCCGCAGCCCATCGACGAGGAGGCGGCCTGGGCCGCGATCGTCGCCGGGTACGGCGAGGAGCCCGTGGACCCGCCGGGGGCCAAGCCGTTCCGGACCATCGAGACCCTGTCGCTGCCGGAGCCGGAGGACGAGGAGCCGGACGCCTCCGACGCGTCCGGGCCGAGCGGTCCGAAGGCGCGCGGCGCGAAGGCCTCGGCGGACGAGCCGGGGAGCGGGGTGACCGGCAGCGATGACTCCTCGCCCGGGAGATCCCCGGCCGAGAGGTCCCCCACCGAGAAGTCCCTGAACGAGAAGTTCAGGATCGAGCCGTCCCGGCCCGCGTCGGACGCGAAGCCGGCGGACGCGAGGCCGGAGGGGGCCGAGCCCGGAGCGACGGAGCGCGGGGACGCGGAGCCGGAAGGCGGGAGGCCGGAGGACGGTCCCGCGCGGCCCGCGCTCGGGAGTTCCGTCGTGTTCGCCCCCGGGGTGCGGCCCAGCGGCCCCCGGGACTACTCGCCCGCGGACCCGGAGGACGCCCCCGGCGGCTCCGACGAGGGCCACTTCGTCCCGCCGGAGCCGCCCCCGCTGCCCGACGCGGACACCACGACCAAGTTCGCCTGGCTCGCCGTGGTCGGCGGCCCGGTGCTGATGCTGGTGGCCGTCCTGCTGCGCTGGGACATGACCTGGTGGCTGACCACGCTCTGCGTCGGCGGCTTCCTGGGCGGCTTCGCCACCCTGGTGGGGCGGATGAAGCACGACGACGACGATGACGACGGCTTCGACGACCCGGGCCGCGGCGCGGTCGTCTGAGACGCCCGCCCGCCGGACGCCCGTCCATCACGACGCGGGGACGCGGACCGCCGCGAGCACCGGAAGGTGATCGGTGGCGGCCCGCAGGTCCGCCGGGTCGAGGCCGGTCGGCACCCCGCACCCGAGGAACTCGACGCCCGGGGTGGCCAGGATCGCGTCGATCCGCTGGTGCGGGTCGGCGGGGGTCGAGGTGTTCTCGCCTCCCCAGGGGCTGACCTCCCAGCCGTCCTGGAGCTCCTTGGCGAGCCGGCGGAAGGCGGGGCCGTCGGGCCGTTCGTTGAGGTCGCCCCCGACCAGGGTGTACGGGGTCCCCAGGGCGGCGACCCGGTCGAGGACCATCCCGGCCTGGGCGTACCGCTCCTCCTTCCGCAGGCTCAGATGGCAGCTCACCAGGCCGACACGGGCCCCCGCGAAGCGGACGACGGCGGTCGCGAGACCGCGCCGGTGGAGGCCGGGGGTGAGGGGCAGCAGCACGTCCTCGGTGCGTTCCACGGTGGCCCGCAGGGAGCAGAGCAGCAGCGGCCCGGCCGCGGTGGCGCCGCCGCTGAGGACGACGAGCTCGCTCTTGGCGGCGAGCCGGGCGGCGTGCTTGCGCCAGCGGAAGAAGCGGGGGGCCTCCTGGACGAAGACGAGGTCCGGGGCACAGGCCCGGATCACCCGGGCGAGGGCGTCCTCGTCGTCGCGCATCGAGCGGACGTTGTAGCTGAGGACCCGCAGGACGGCCGAACCGTCCGCCTCGGTCCGGGAGTTGGGCAGCTCACTGATCGCCATGCCACGTAACGTACGACAGACGCCCGCCGCGTCCGGGGGGACGCGACGGGCGTGTGGCGAAAGGACGCTGCTCAGCCCTGGCGGGCCAGGTCCGCGGCGCCGACCAGACCGGCCTTGTTGCCGAGCTGGGCCGCGAGGACCTGGGCGTGCGGACGCCACTGGCCGCCGATCAGCCAGCGCCGGAAGGACTTGCGGATCGGGTCGAGGACGAGGTCGCCTTCGTCCGAGACGCCGCCGCCGACGATGAACGCCGAGGGGTCGAAGAGCGAGGCCAGGTCCGCGAGACCGGCACCCGCCCAGCGGGCCAGCTCGCGGAAGGAGTCGACGGCGACCGGGTCGCCGGCGCGGGCGGCCTGGCTGACGTGCTTGCCCTCGATGCCCTCGGGGGTGCCGTCGCCGAGGCCGAGGAGCACCTCCGCGCGCTCCGGCGTGGCGTTGGCGCGCTGCTTGGCGTAGCGGACGAGGGCGCGACCGGAGGCGTACTGCTCCCAGCAGCCCTGGCTGCCGCAGCCGCACAGCAGACCGTCGGGGACGACCCGGATGTGGCCGAACTCGGCGGCCACGCCGAAGCGTCCGCGGCGCAGCTTGTTGCCGATGATGATGCCGCCGCCGAGGCCGGTGCCGAGGGTGATGCAGATGACGTCCTCGTGGCCCTGGCCGGCGCCGAACCGGTACTCGCCCCAGGCGGCCGCGTTGGCGTCGTTCTCGACGACGACGGGCAGGCCGACCCGCTGCTCGACCTTGTCCTTGAGCGGCTCGTGCCGCCAGTCGATGTTCGGCGCGAAGAGGACGGTGGCACGCTTGTCGTCGACGTAGCCCGCGGCGCCGATGCCGACGGCCTCGATCGAGTGCCCCTTGCCGGCCTCGGAGACGGCCGCGCAGATCGCGTCGACGATGCCCTCGGGGGTCGGCGGGGTGGGCACCTTGTGCGTGTCGAGGATGTTGCCCTCCTCGTCGACCACGCCGGCCGCGATCTTCGTGCCGCCGATGTCGACGCCGATGGTGAGTCCCATGTGTCCCTCAGTTTTCGGTCGAGCCCCGCTAAGGCCCACCGTACCCGAGGGGAAAGGGGCTACTGATCAGTCAAGGTCGATGGGCTGGCCGGTTCCGGGCCCTTCGCCGTCCTCGCGGCCGTCGCCGCGGTCGCCCTCGCGCGGGCCGTCGGCGTCCCGGCGGGGGTCGCGCGGGTCGTCCGGGGACACCTTCTCGTCGCGGGTCCAGCGGCGCTCGTGGCCCTCGACGGCGGAGCGGTAGGCGGCGAGCAGTTCGTTCCCGGCGGCCGCGAGGTGGTCGAAGACCTGCGGGTTGCGCTCCATGACGGGCTCGACGGCGGCCTTCGCCTGGTTGACGAGGTGCTGCACGGTGTCGACGGCCTGGCCGCCGAGCAGCGGGTTCCCGAGGCCGCCGGAGACCTTGTCGGCGACGGCCTCGAAGAGCTTGCGGAACTCCTCGGCGGGCGAACCGGTCCCGTCCCCGCGCTGGGCCCTGCGGCGGGCCTTCTCCGCCTCCAGGTCCTCTGCGCACGCCTTGGCCCAGGCGTCCGAATCGCTCATGGCGTACTCCTCAGTGGCTGGTACTTCGACGGTACACGCCCGCTCAGGGAGTACGGGGCCAGAGGCCGGGGTCCGGCGTGAACCGCACCCGGAGGTCGCCGTCGACGAGGCCGGCTCCGCTGACGGCGCAGCGCCGCAGGGCGCCCGGCAGGGGCACGTTGCGGCGGAAGCCGCCGACGGTCAGGAGCAGTTCGTCACCGCGGCGGACGAGGGAAAGGTCGTCCTTGACGGCCCCGGGCAGGGCGATGTGCCAGACGAGCACGCCGTCCTCCTCCCGCCGGTCCTCGACGGACCACTCCGGTACGGGGGCGGGCAGGGCGGCGGGCCGTGCGGGCGCGAGGAGCGTGAGGTCCTCGGGGCCGCGCGGGTCCCGGCCGAGGTGGGGGAGCTCGTCGACGACCCCGGCGGCGCCGGTACGGAGCTCCGCGAGGTGCCGGTGCTGCTGGGTGGTGAGGCCGGCGAGCCAGGGGTCCTCCGAGTCGGCGGGCAGCAGCCGGTTGGCGACGACGGCGTCGAGGGCGAGGCGCTGGAGGGCGAGGCCGAGCCGGGCGGTGCGCAGGGCGCGGCCCGCGGCGGGGCCGGGTTCCAGGACGAGCCGGACGCTGGTGGTGGGGGCTTCGACGACGGCCTGGACGGCGGCGAGCTCCTCCTCCCAGCGGGCGGTGGTCTCGTACAGCCACTGCGCGGGCATGGGGACCCCGGCGAGCTGGGCGAGCATCGGGCGCAGGGCGCGGGCGGCCTGCCGTTCGGTGGGCAGGAGGCGGCGCAGGTAGCGGCGGAGCTGCTCGGGCAGGGCGAGGACGGCGAGGGCCTCGGGGAGCGGCGGCAGGTCGACGACGGCGAGTTCGTGGTCGCCCTGGGCGGCGTCGCGCAGGGAGCGGAGCAGGGCGAACTGGCGGCTGCCGGGGAGTTCGGTGAGCTCGGCCTCCTCGAAGGGCGAGGCGCCGAGCAGGTCGAGGGCGGTGCCGGAGCGGGCCTGGAGGGCGAGGAACTCACGGCGGAAGTCGGCGGCGGGCTCGGGGCGGGTGACCCGCAGTCCGGGTTCGCCGTCGCCGGTCAGGAGCGGGTCGGCGTCCTCGGAGACGAGCAGGACGCGGCGGCCGGCCCGTGCCTCGGCGAGGGCGGTGGCGGCGGCGACGGTGGTGCGGCCGGCGCCGCCGGGGCCGGTGACAAGGATGATCCGCATGCCGCCGAACGTTACCGCCCCACCACGTCGGCCCCGCCATGGGCCGACGCGGCCCGCTGCGGGCAGTCGCTCCGAGCCCACTCGCCCGTGGCCGCGGTGGGCCCCGGACGGGTCGGGTCCGGGCGTGCGGAGTTACTTGGCCGATTCCACGCGCTTCTTCAGGCCCGCGAGCGCGCGGTCGATGATGACCTTCTCCGCCTTGCGCTTGATCATGCCGAGCATGGGGATCTTGACGTCGACGGTCAGCTGGTACGTGACCTCGGTCCGGTCGCCGCCGAGCGGCGCCAGCCGGTAGGAGCCGTCGAGGGAGCGGAGCATCTGGGACTTGACCAGCGTCCAGCTGACCTCGTCGGCGCCGGTCCACGTGTACGCGAGGGTGTGGTCGTCCTTGATCGCCCCGGCGTCGAGGAGCAGCCGCACCTTCTCGGCGCGCCCGGACGCGTCGGTCTCCAGGACCTCGGCCTCCTTCACCTCGCCCGTCCACTCGGGGTAGCGGGCGAAGTCGGCGATCACGCCCATGACGTCGGCCGGCGCCGCCTCGATGGTGATGCTCGAGCTGGTGTGTTCGGCCATCGTGGTGGCTCCTCCACTGTGCGGTCCGCAGACATCCGACGTGCCGACGGAAGGCTATCGCGCCGCGACGGGCCGCCTGTCACCACTCCAGTGCGAAGGGCCTGCCCGTGGAGGCGAAGTGGCCGACGTTCACGCACTCGGTCGAAGCGATCCGCATCCGCTTGGCCAGCGGCTGGTGGACGTGGCCGAAGAGGGAGTAGCGGGGCCGGGTGCGCCGGATGGCGTCGAGCAGGGCGCGGCTGCCCCGCTCGAAGCGGCGGGCGACGGTGTCGTACGTCAGCTCCGGCACCTCCGGCGGGATGTGGGAGCAGAGGACGTCGACGTCGCCGAGGGCCTCGACCTTCGCCGCGTACTCCTCGTCGGAGATCTCGTACGGCGTGCGCATGGGGGTGCGCAGGCCGCCGCCGACGAAGCCGAACACCAGTCCGCCCAGTTCGATCCGCTCGCCGTCGAGGACGGCCGTCCCGGGCCGGGCGAAGTCGGGCCAGAGGCGGGGGATGTCCACGTTGCCGTAGGTGGCGTAGGTGGGGGTGGGGAAGGCGGCGAAGAGTTCGGCGTACTGACGGCGGACCGCGGCCTCGATCGCGGTGTCGCGGTCGACGTCGAGCTCGGCCCAGAGGCGACGGCCCAGGTCACGGGCCTCGTCGAAGCGGCGGGCGGTGCGGAGTTCCACGAGCCGGTCGGCGTTCTCGACGCCGAAGAGGTCGGGGAAGATGCCGCGGCTGTGGTCGGCGTAGTCGAGGAAGAGGACCAGGTCCCCCAGGCATATGAGGGCGTCGGCACCGTTCCCCGCCCGGGCGAGGTCGTCGGCGTTCCCGTGCACGTCACTGACCACATGGACTCGCATGGGCCCTACCTTAGGGGGTGCGACCTGCGGTTACTTCCAAGTCGGGAAACCTGTGGATTACTCTGCGCAGAGCACCGCCATACATGTGTGACGCACCGAACATCTGGCCGGGACCCCCTATCGGGAACCATGTACTGATGGGTAACGTCCGGGCAGTCCAGTCGTGCTCACCCCCACGGAGCACCCGCCAGTTTCTTGGACTTCACCGGTGCATCACACAGAGCCGTGGCGCCGGCGCCCGATGAGGAGCAGCAGTCTTGCGCGAGTTCAGCCTTCCGGCCCTGTACGAGGTCCCCGCGGACGGCAACCTGACGGATCTCATCCGCCGCAACGCCTCCCAGCACCCAGACGTCGCCGTGATGGGCCGCAAGGTCGGCGGGACGTGGACGGACGTGACCGCCACGGAGTTCCTCGCGGAGGTCCGCGGGGCCGCCAAGGGTCTGATCGCCGCCGGCGTGGAGCCGGGTGACCGGGTCGCGCTGCTGTCGCGCACGCGGTACGAGTGGGTGCTCCTCGACTTCGCCATCTGGAGCGCGGGCGGCGTGACCGTACCGGTGTACGAGACGAGCTCGCCGGAGCAGATCCAGTGGATCCTCGGCGACTCGGGCGCGACGCTGGTGCTGGTCGAGAGCGCGGCGCACCAGGCGTCGGTGGAGTCCGTACGGGCGCACCTCCCGGAGCTCAAGGGCGTGTGGCAGATCGAGGACGACGCGGTCGCGCGGCTCACGGCGACCGGCGCGGACGTCTCCGACGAGCTGCTCGACGAGCGCATGTCGGCGGCGAACGCGGACGACCCGGCGACGATCGTCTACACCTCGGGCACGACGGGCCGCCCCAAGGGCTGCGTCCTGACCCACCGGGCCTTCTTCGCCGAGTGCGGCAACGTGGTGGAGCGGCTGAAGCCCCTCTTCCGTACCGGTGAGTGCTCGGTGCTGCTGTTCCTGCCCGCCGCGCACGTCTTCGGTCGGCTCGTCGAGGTCGCGTCCGTGATGGCGCCGATCCGGCTGGGCTGCGTCCCGGACATCAAGAACCTCACCGACGAGCTTGCCTCGTTCCGGCCGACGCTGATCCTGGGCGTGCCCCGGGTGTTCGAGAAGGTCTACAACTCGGCTCGGGCGAAGGCGCAGGCCGACGGCAAGGGCAAGATCTTCGACAAGGCCGCGCACACGGCGATCGCGTACAGCCGGGCGATCGGCACCCCGCAGGGTCCGTCCTTCGGCCTGCGGCTGAAGCACAAGGTCTTCGACAAGCTGGTCTTCTCCAAGCTGCGGGCGGTGCTCGGCGGGCGCGGCGAGTACGCGATCTCGGGGGGCGCGCCGCTCGGTGAGCGGCTCGGCCACTTCTTCCGGGGCATCGGCTTCACGGTCCTGGAGGGCTACGGCCTGACGGAGTCGTGCGCGGCGACGGCGTTCAACCCCTGGGACCGGCAGAAGATCGGCACGGTCGGCCAGCCGCTGCCGGGTTCGGTGGTGCGGATCGCCGACGACGGCGAGGTGCTGCTGCACGGCGAGCACGTCTTCTCGCGGTACTGGAACAACGAGACGGCGACGGCCGAGGCGCTGGCCGACGGCTGGTTCCACACGGGTGACATCGGCACCCTCGACGAGGACGGCTATCTGGCGATCACCGGCCGGAAGAAGGAGATCCTGGTCACGGCGGGCGGCAAGAACGTCGCCCCCGCGGTCATCGAGGACCGGATCCGGGCGCACGCGCTGGTCGCGGAGTGCATGGTGGTCGGCGACGGGCGTCCGTTCGTGGGCGCGCTGGTCACGATCGACGAGGAGTTCCTCGGCCGCTGGGCCTCCGAGCACGGCAAGCCGGCGGGCTCGACGGCGGCGACCCTGCGCGACGACGCGGAGCTCGTGGCGGAGGTCCAGCGCGCGATCGACGACGGCAACGCGGCCGTCTCGAAGGCGGAGTCGGTCCGCAAGTTCCGTATCCTCCCCGCCCAGTTCACGGAGGAGGCGGGCCACATCACGCCGTCCCTGAAGCTGAAGCGGAACGTGGTGGCGAAGGACTTCGCGCACGAGATCGAGGCGATCTACACCGTCTGAGCCGACAGGCCGGACGTACGGAGGGGCCCGGGACGATCACCGTCCCGGGCCCCTCTCGGCGTGGCCTCTCAGAGCAGGGCGCGCAGCCGCTCGGCCAGCAGGTCCCAGCGCCACTTCTCCTCGACCCAGGCGCGGCCCCGCTCGCCCATGCGGGAGCGGAGCTCGGGGTCGAGCAGGAGGGTGGTGACGCGGTCGGCGGTGTCCTCGGCGGATTCGCCGCGGACGACCCAGCCGGTCTCGCCGTCGAGGACGGCGTCGGGGGCGCCGCCGGAGTCGCCGGCGACGACCGGGAGGCCGGTGGCGGAGGCCTCCAGGTAGACGATGCCGAGGCCCTCCACGTCGAGGCCGCCGCGCCGGGTGCGGCAGGGCATGGCGAAGACGTCGCCGGCCCCGTAGTGGGCCGGGAGTTCGGACCAGGGGACGGCGCCGGTGAAGCGCACGGACCCGGCGACACCGGTCTCGGCTGCCAGGCGGCGCAGGTCGCTCTCGTACGGGCCGCCGCCGACGATCAGGAGGACCGCGTCCGGGACCCGGCGGAGGATCCGCGGCATCGCCCGGATCAGGGTGTCCTGGCCCTTGCGCGGGACCAGCCGGGAGACGCAGACCACGACGGGGCGGTCGCTGAGACCGAGGCGGGCGCGGACCTCGTCGCCGCCCGAGCCGGGGTGGAAGGTCTTCTCGTCGACCCCGGGCGGAAGCTGGGTCATCCGGCCGGCGGCGGCGGGCGTGAGGGCCGCCGCGATCCGGGAGCGCGTGTACTCGCCGAGGTAGGTGATCGTGTCCGTGCCCTCGCCGATCCGCCGCAGCAACTGCCGGGAGCCGGGCAGCTGGGCCCAGCCCGCCTCGTGGCCGTGGGTGGTGGCGACGAGCCGCCGGGCGCCCGCGCGGCGCAGCGCGGGCGCCATCAGGCCGAGGGGGGCGGCGGCGCCGAACCACACGGACTCGCAGCCGTGCTCGCGGAGGAGCGCGGTGGCCCGGGCGGTGACCCGGGGGGTCGGCAGCAGCATGGTGGTGCGATCCCGCACGACCGTGAAAGGCTGTTCGGCGTCGAACGCGGCCGTCGCCTCGATCCCTTCGCGGCTGCGCTTCCAGGTGGAGGCGTAGACGACGATCCGGTCGGGATCCAGGCGGAGTGCCATGTTGTGCAGGAAGGCCTGGATTCCGCCGGGACGCGGCGGGAAGTCGTTGGTTACGATCAGGGTCTTGTGCATCGTGGCCGACAGTACCGCGAGCGCACCCACCGCCCAGCACCACCACTCCCCCGCGTGAGCGGGCCGACAGGACAAGGACGAGCCAGTGATGACGGGCGCAGTGGGAAAGTGGTCACGGTCACTCGCGGAGCTGCGGCTCCCGATCGGACTCTGGGCGCTGACCCGGATCATCCTGCTGGTGGTCGTCTTCAAGATCATCGTGATCCCCGGGCCGGACATCACGTCCGACATCGAGGACATCTACCAGGGCTGGTACGAGGTCCTGCGGACGGGCACGTATCCGCTGGACGACGTGACCTGGCAGTATCCGCCGGCCGCCGCGTTCGCGATCCTCGCCCCGGGGCTGCTGCCCTTCCTCGGCTACTCGGCCGCCTTCTTCGTCCTCGCCCTCCTCTGTGACGCGTTCGTCTTCGGGCTGCTCCTCCACACGGGCCGCCGGGCCGGGCGCTCGATGCGCGGCGCCTGGATCTGGATCGCGGGCGTCGCGCTGTTCGGCCCGACCACCTACGCCCGATACGACGTGATGGTGACGGCCGTCGCGGTGGCGGCGCTGCTCGCGGCGGGCCGCAGCCCGCGCGTCCTCGGCGCCCTCGCCGGGTTCGGCGCGGTCCTGAAGGTGTGGCCGGTGCTGCTGCTCGCGGGCACCCCGAAGGGGCGGGCGACCTTCCGCGCCTGGCCGACGGCGGTGGGCGCGGCGGCGGCCGTGCTGCTGCTCTGCATGGTGTGGATGCCGGGGGCGCTGGCCTTCCTCTCCTTCCAGCGCGACCGGGGCACGGAGGTCGAGTCGCTCGGCGCGATGGTCTTCCATGTGGCCCGGCACTTCGGCTGGGAGGGCGAGGCGCGGATGAACTACGGCTCGATCGAGTTCCTCGGCCCGTACGTCTCCACGGTGTCGACGGCCGCCATGGTGCTCACCTTCGTCGCCTTCGGCTGGCTGCTGCTGTGGCGGTTCAAGGCCCGCCGCTTCACCTCGTCGACGGTGGCGGACGCGGCCTTCGTCGCGGTGCTGCTGTTCACGACGACCAGCCGGGTGCTCTCCCCGCAGTACATGCTGTGGCTGGTCGGTCTGGCGGCCGTGTGCCTCGCGTACCGGGCGAGCCGGATGGAGAAGCCGGTGCATCTGATCGTGTGGGCGACGGCGGTGACGCAGTTCGAGTTCCCGGTGTGGTTCTCGCACGTGACGCGGAGCGATCCGCTGGGTGTGGCGGTGCTCTTCACGCGGAACGGTCTGCTCATCGCCGCGACCCTCATGGCCTGCCGGATCCTGTGGCGGCAGACGGTCACGGAACCCCGCGTCGCCGCGACCGCGACGATCCCCGCGCAGGCGGTCCAGCCGGAGCGCGAGAAGGCCCTGTCCGGCACGTTCTGACGGCCGGGCCCGGGCCTGATCGGCATCGCCCCGCTAGGCCGCGTCCTGGCCCAGCAGCTCGCGCAGATAGGCCTGCCAGTCGGCGGTGAAGTCCTCCGGGGTGGTGCCCAGCACCTCCTGGAGGGCCTTCTCGACCGCGCCCGCGCGGCCCGGGTGCGCCCCCACCGCCCGGTAGAAGGCCGTCAGCTTCTCCTCGCCCCAGCGGTCCGCGATCAGCTCGCAGGCCAGCCAGCCGCCCTCGTAGGCCCGGGCCAGGGCCTCCGCGTCGCCGCCGAAGCCGAATTCCGGGTCCTCGGGGAGCCCGGCGGGCAGCTCGCCCGCCCGGACCGCGCGGGCGAGCTCCGGCGCCGCCTGGACGGCGCTGCGGCCGGTGCCTCGGTAGGCGACCCAGTCGGCGAGGCCCTCGGAGAGCCAGATCGGGGTGGCCCTGGTGGTCTGGACCCGGGTGGCGACATGGGTGGCCTCGTGGGTGAGGACCAGCTGCCGGCCGAACGCGCCGAGCACCGCGTACGCCTCGGGGTTCACGATCACCCGGTCGGCGGGCGCCTGGGGGCCGCCGCCCGTCTCGCCGGTCGTGACGGCCGCGATGCCCCGATAGGAGGCGGCCGGTCCGCCGAGGAGCCGTCCCATCGCCTCGACCGACGCCGGTACGAGGACCACGACGCGGCCCGCCCAGGTCCCGTCCCAGGCGTCCCCGACCGCCGGCACGGCCCGGTCCGCCGCCGCCGCGATCTCCCGCAGCCGCTCGTCGCTCTGGCCGACGCCGAGGACGAGGCTGCGCCGGCCGGTCACCGCGTCGACGTCGCCCTGCTGCCACAGCTGCTGCGGGGAGCCCTCGGCGGCGCGGTCGCCGGTGACGTACCAGCGGCCGTCCCGCTCCGTGAGGTCCAGGATCCGTCCAGTGGTGACGGGCGCCGGGTCGTAGCCCTCGATCCGGTACCCCAGCTCGGCCTCGGCGGTGACCGTGTCCCCGCCGGTGCGGTCGACGTCGGTGACCCGGTAGCTCAGGCCGCCCAGCGGGACCTCCGCGAGCCGGTCGAACTGGGTGCGCGCCGCCGGGACGAGCGAGGGGTCGAGGGCCGCGAGGTAGCCGGCCTCGTCACGGTCGAGGAGCGCCCGCGCGTGCCGGTCGAGCAGGCTCTGGATCTCCCGGGGCGACGGGTCGGCCGGCGCGGGGGCGGTGCACCCGCCGACGGCGAGGAGGGCGGCCAGCAGACACCCGGTCGCGCCGCGCGCCGCTCCACCTCCCTGACCTGCCACGCCCCGATCGTACGGTCGGAACGGCCGGCCCCGCTCCCCGTACGGGGACGGGTCGCGGAGGCCCCTGGGTCAGACCCGGGTCACCGTCACGTGCGACATCATGTTCACCGGGTCGTAGCGGACCCGGGCACCCGGGTAGGGGGCGTGGATGACCTGGCCGCCGCCCGCGTAGATCCCGACGTGGCTGGCGTCGCCGCGGTACGTGACGAGGTCGCCCGGCTGCGCCTGCGAGAGCGGCACCTGACGCCCCGCGTACCGCTGCGCCGACGAGGTGCGCGGCAGGCTGATCCCGGCCTGCCGGTACGACCAGACCATCAGGCCCGAGCAGTCGAAGGCCGAGGGTCCGGTCGCTCCCCACACGTACGGCTTGCCGATCGCGCTGCGGGCGGCGATCACCGCGGCGGAGGCCCGCGAGGAGGCCGGACCGAGGTCGGCCATGGGCGGCACGGCCTCGGCGGGGCCGCCCTCGCGTCCGCCGGACCTGGAGGCCCGGTCGAAGTCGGCGCGCTCTTCGGCGGTGAGGCTCGCGAGCACCCGGCGGGCCTCGGCCAGCTTGCGCTCGACGGTGCGCTTGTGGCGGGCGACCTCGGCCCGGCTGCGGTCGAGCTCGACCAGGGCCGTACGCGCCTCGGACCGCTTCTGGTCCAGCCGGCGCTGCTCCCGCTGGAGTTCGGTGAGCGCGGCGCCCTGGCGGGCGGTGAGCCGGTCGAGGGCGGCGGCCCGGTCGAGGTAGTTGTCCGGGTCGGAGGAGAGCAGCAGGGCGAGGGCGGGGTCGATGCCGCCGGAGCGGTACTGGGCGCCGGCGACCGAGCCGAGCGCGCCCCGCATGTGGTTGATGCGCTCCTGACCGCGGGCGAGGCCGTCCCTGGCCCGGGAGACCGTCCGGCGCAGCGCGTCCGCCTTCTCGTCCGCCTTGTTGTAGCCCTCGGTGGCCCGCTCGGCCTCCTCGAAGAGGCGGTCGACCGTGGCGCGGGTGGCCTCGATCCCGGCTCCGGGGTCGGCGCTCGCGGGGACGGCCCCGAGGGACGCCGCCGCGGTGGCCGCGGCGGCGGTGAGGACGGTGACCCTGGCGGGTCGGCGGTGGGACGCCACGAATCGCGCTCCGTTCGGCTCGACGCAGACTGGCGCGGCAGACAGTAGCCGTTGATCAGTCCGCGTCCAACGAAGCCGATGGGCACACACAGTGACGCCCCGCCGGAGAACACAGGTCACCGGCGGGGCGTCAGGTCAGTGCGCGTCGCGGCGAACCACCCGTTCGGGCGGCATGCCGCGGGGTTTCGTCGTGGGTCAGCCGCCGACCCGGACACCGAACTGGAACGAACCCAGGGTGTTCATGGACTCGTAGCGGACGTAGGCACCCGGGTAGGGGGCGTGCAGGACCGTGTTGTTGCCCGCGTACAGACCCACGTGGGAGAGGCCGTTGAAGAAGACCAGGTCGCCCGGCTTGAGCTGGCTGCGGCCGATCTTCGTGCCGTCGTTCTGCTGGGTGTAGGTGGTGCGGGTGATCTGGACGTTGGCCTGGCCGTACGCCCACATGGTCAGACCGGAGCAGTCGTACGAGTTGGGGCCTTCCTGGCCCGAGGCGTACGGCTTGCCGACCTGGGTGCCGGCGGCGGCGAGCGCGGCGGCGCCGTAGGCCGACGCGGGCGCCTCGTTGCCGAGGTCGACGCGCTCGCCGGCGGCGCGGCTGGCGCGCTGCTCCTGCTGCTCCATCTTCTCGCGCTCGGCCGCGGTCAGGGTGTTGAGGAGCGCGCGGGCCTCGGCCAGCTTGCCCTGGAACTTCTTCTTCTTGGCGCCGAGGGTCTTGCGGACGTCCTCGAGGTCGGCCAGCTTCGAGGTGGCCTCGGCGCGCTGCTGGGCGAGCGTGCGCTGCTTGGCCTGGATCGAGGTGAGGACCTCGGCCTGCTGGGCGCTGACCTGGTCGATCGCGGACGCCTTGTCGAGGTAGGTGTCCGGGTCGGCGGAGAGGAAGAGCTGGAGGGCCGGGTCGATGCCACCGGAGCGGTACTGGGCGCTGGCGACCGAACCGATCTGGTCGCGCAGGGTGTTGAGCTCCTGCTGGCCGCGGGCCACCTTGTCCTGGAGCTGGCCGATCTCCTTCTGCAGCTTGCCCCGGCGCTCGTCGGCGAGGTTGTACTGCTCCGTGGCCTCCTCGGCCTCGTGGCGCAGGTCCTCGACCTTGGACTTGACCTCGTCGATCTTGGGCTTGGCGGGGGCCGCCTGGGCACCGGACTGTGCGGTGAGTGCGACGGCGGCGGCCGCGGTCACGGTGAGCACGGTCACGCGGGTGCGGCTCGGCTGCTTGGGTCGACGGTGGGACGCCACGAAGGCGAGCTCCTTCTTCCTCGAGCCGCCCAACCGGTCAGGGGCAGGCGGTTCCTCCGCTGCCATCCCGGATGGATGATCAACCGCGCGAAGGTTCGAAGGCCGACCCTAGTGACCAAGTTGTGATCAGTTCAAATCCCGCTGGCAAAATTATCGCTCAGGCACCACTTTATTTACACGCATCGCACGGGCAGTGATGACCACTTGACGGTCCGCCATCCAGAATTCGGGCAAAAGACCCACGAGTTGCGATGCTTCACGAGAGCCGCGAAAGCCGCTTCAGCAACAAGGCGGACGCGACCGGCCGGGCCCCCGCCTTCGCCACCCCGTCGGCCACCTCGCGGTCCGTGGAGACCACCACGACCGGCCGGCCCGGCGGCTCCGCCCGCACCAGCTGCCGGATCAACTCGTCGGCCGTGACACCGGGCTTGGAGAACAGCACCCGCACTCCGCGCGGCGGCGCGAGCAGCACCGGGGCCGCCAGCTCCGCCCCGTCGAAGACACAGGTGACCTCGGCGCCCGAGCGGGCCGCGAGGGCCGAGAGGGAGCCGAGCAGCCGCAACCGCTGCTTCTCCAGCGGCATCGTCGGATAGCCGGTCTTGGTGACGTTGTAGCCGTCCACCACCAGGTGGGCCTGCGGCAGCGCCAGGAGCTGGTCGAGGAGCGCCGGATCGGTCTCGGAGAGCGCCCGCGCCGCGATGTCCTTCGGGGACATCCGTCCCGGCTCCACCGCGTCCACCGTGTCCGCGGGATGCGTCGAGACGGGCGGCAGCGCGAGTTCGCGGCGCAACCCCTGGGCGGCGTCGAGGACGGTGTCGAGCAGCAGCCGCAGCCGCATGTCCTCCACCGAGCGCCCCTCACGGGCGGACCTGCGGCTGGCCTCCAGGGCCGCCTCGACCTCGCCGAGCCGGGCCTTGAGCCGTCGGCTCTCGCTCTCGGCCGAGGAGACCTGGGCGGCCGACTCCGCCCGCGCGCTCTCGATCTCGCCCTGCACGCGGCGCAGCGCGGCCTCGCCGCGCTTCACGTCGCTCTGGGCGCTGCGCAGCTTGCGGTGAAGCGATTCCGCTTCCTTCCTGGCCGCCTCCAGGTCGCGCCGCAGCTGCTCGGTCTCCTCCCGGGAGCGGTCGCGGGCGGCGGCGAGTTCCTCACGCAGCCGCTCCAGCTCGCGCCGGCCCGCCTCGTCGGCCCGCTCGGCGTCGGCGCGCAGGGCCTCCTCGCCCGCGGCGGCCACGAGTTTGACCCAGCCGGGCGGGCGCAGCACATAGGCGGCCGCGGCCACGTCGACGGGGTCGGCGGCGGCCGGCGGGGTGCCGGTCTCGACGGCGCCCGCAAGCTCGGGCTGGCCCTGCTTGAACCGTTCGCCGATCCGCTGCCGGAACAGCGGGTCGCTCTCCAGGGCGGCCGCCATCGCGTTGCCGGCGAACTTGGCCCGCCGGCTCGCGGTGAAGCGGGCGTACTGCCTCAGGGGTGCGGGCAGCTCCGCGACGGTCAGCCCGCCGAAGGCGTCCGCGACCAGCGCGACGACCCGCCGCCGTACGCCTTCCGGCAGTGGGTGGTCGAGCGTCTCGGCAGCGTCACCTGCCGCGCCGGCCGGCTCACCACCGTGCGCGGGCTGCTCCACGATCCGTCACCCCTATGTCGTCCGCGCCGTCCCTCAGGAGGCGGCGCCCGGCCTGTCCACCAGTTCGATCTGGTCCACCGCGTTGCACCAGCGACAGCGGACCGACTCGATGGTCTCACTGACCACCTGCCGCTCCTCGACCGTCGGCTCTCCCGCGAGGTCCAGATGGACGTATTCGACGACCTTGGAGGAGCGGGTCACGTCGAAGCGGGTCAGATTGCCGCAGAGCGTGCAGCGCCAGCGGGTCTCGGCGGTCGGCAGGGGAACCGTCGTCATCGTGCCGTCCTTCTTCCTGTTGCGGGTTACCAGGTGCGGGAGCCGCGGTGCGCCGTCGAACTGCGGTTGTACTGCCCGTAACCCTACGGCCTCACGGGTCGGCGGAGGCACGGCGAGGCACTCTGTCCAGGAGGGCCCGGGTACGCCATGATCTGTCCATGATCGATCGGCGAGGAGCGCTCCTCGGTGTCTGGCGCGGCGCCCGCGGCGGACCCACGGTGACGTACGGGCTGATCGCCGCCTGCTGCCTCCTCTTCGTGATCAGTCCGGTGTCCGGATTCAACCCGGGGTTCGGCACGGGGGACGAGCTCCTCGCGGCGCAGGGCACGTACTTCCGCCGCTGGGGGGTCGTCCCCACCGAGCTGATGAGCGGCGAGCCACGGGCCCTGCTCACCCCGCTGACCGCGCTCTTCGTCCACGGCAGCTGGCTCCACCTGCTGGGGAACATGCTCTTCCTCTACGTCTTCGGGGCGATGACCGAGGAACGCATGGGCAGGTTCGCGTTCGCCCTCTTCTACCTGGGCACGGGCTACCTCGCGCTCCTCGGGTACGCGGCGGCGCACGCGCACAGCGAGCAGACGCTCGTCGGGGCGTCGGGGGCGATCTCCGGGGTGCTGGGGGCCTTCCTCTTCCTCTTCCCGCGCGCCCGGGTCACCAGCCTCTTCCCCTTCCTCTTCTTCCTTCCGCTGCGCTTTCCCGCCTGGATCGTGCTGATCTTCTGGTTCGTGCTCCAGTGGCTGGCCGCGCGGGCGGCGGGCGCCGGACCCGGCGTCGCCTATCTGGCCCATGTGGTGGGCTTCTCGGTCGGCTTCCTCTACGCCTGGGGGCGCTACCGGGGTGGGGATAGAGTGAAAGCCCAAGCCGCGGCGACCGAGGGAGAAAGCCAGCCGTGATCACCGCGATCGTGCTCATCAAGACCAGCGTGGACCGCATCCCCGAGATCGCCGAGTCGATCGCCGCGCTCGACAGCGTCAGCGAGGTCTTCTCGGTGACCGGTACGTACGACCTGATCGCCATGGTCCGGGTGCCGCGCCACGACGACCTGGCGGACGTGATCCCCGGCAGCATCAGCAAGATCCCGGGCGTCGAGGCCACGGACACCCACGTCGCCTTCCGTACGTACTCCCAGCACGACCTGGAGGCGGCCTTCGCCATCGGTCTGGAGTCCTGAGACCCGGGCCACCCGCGGCACCGCAGCACTGAAGGGGGCCTCCCGACCGGGAGGCCCCCTTCACCCGTACGAGTGAGTGCTCAGCCGCGGTCGGGGACGCAGCGGCCGTCCTCGGTGCGGTACTTCCACTGCGCGCCGTCGCGGACGAGCTCCTTCACGGCGCCGACGAACCGCTCCACGTGCTCGTCGGGCGTACCGGCGCCGAAGCTCACCCGGATGGCGTTGAGGGACCGCTCGCCGGGAGCGGCCTCGGGGGCGCCGCACTCCCCCTGGGTCTGCGGGTCGCTGCCGAGCAGCGTGCGGACCAGCGGGTGGGCGCAGAAGAGTCCGTCGCGGACGCCGATGCCGTACTCGGCGGAGAGCGCGGCGGCGAAGTGGGAGCTGTTCCAGCCCTCCACGACGAAGGAGATGACGCCGACCCGGGGCGCGTCGTCGCCGAACAGCGACAGCACCTTGACCTCGGGGACCTCGGCGAGGCCCTCGCGGACCGTGGCGATCAGGTGCCGCTCGCGGGCGACGAGGGCGTCGAAGCCGGCCTCGGTGAGCGCCTTGCAGGCGGAGGCGATGGAGTACACGCCGATGACGTTCGGGGAGCCGGCCTCGTGCCGGGCCGCGGTGGTGTGCCATTCCACGTCCACGCCGCCGTCCGCGCGGCGCGCCACCGTGCGGGAGGCGCCGCCGCCCGCGAGGTAGGGCTCGGCGTCCTGGAGCCAGTCGGCGCGGCCGGCGAGGACGCCCGAGCCGAAGGGCGCGTACAGCTTGTGCCCGGAGAAGGCGATCCAGTCGACGTCGAGGTCCTGGACGGAGACCGGGTGGTGGGGCGCGAGCTGGGCGGCGTCGAGCACGATCCGGGCGCCGTGCGCGTGGGCGGCGGCGGCGAGTTCCTTCACCGGCCACAGCTCGCCGGTGACGTTGGAGGCGCCGGTGACGCAGACCAGGGCGGGGCCGTGGGGCTCCCGGTCGGCGAGGGCGCGCTCCAGGGTGGCGACGGCCTGCTGCGGGGTGCGCGGGGCGTTGAGGTAGGTGACCCGGGCGTCCTGCCACGGCAGCAGCGAGGCGTGGTGCTCGGTCTCGAAGACGAAGACCTGGCAGTCGGCGGGGAGCGCGGCGGCGAGCAGGTTGAGCGAGTCGGTGGTGGAGCGGGTGAAGACGACCTGGTCGGCGGGGCGGCAGTCGAGGAACTCGGCGACGGTGGCGCGGCTGTTCTCGAAGAGGTCGGTGGAGAGCTGGGAGAGGTAGCCGGCGCCACGGTGGACGGAGCCGTAGTACGGGGCGTACGCGGCGACGTCGTCCCACACCCGCTGGAGTGCCGGGGCGCTGGCCGCGTAGTCGAGCGCCGCGTAGGTCACCTCGCCGCCGGTGACGAGCGGGACCGTGACGTCCCGGCCGAGGACGGGCAGCGGGGCGGCGCAGCAGGGGTCGGCGGACTCGACGGCGGCGGTGTCGACGGCGGCATGGGTGTGTGCGGACATGGCGGTATCTCCCGGCGGGCGGTGCGGAATGGCTTCGGTGATCCCGTACGCGGCCGGAGACGGCGGGGTACGGGTGATGCCCCGGAGACGGAGGGGGGCGTACGCAGGTGTCCGGGTACGCGGAAGTGACCCTGTTCCGAGGGTGAAGAAGGGGCGGATTCGCCCTATCGCATTCGCTTGCTCACGGAAAAAGCTCCTCGAGAGACCAGGACCCCTGGTGTTCGAGGGGTCCGCGCTTGCCGTAGACCTCGCTGCCTACGGCCTGGTCATCACCCGGGGCACCCCGCCACGGACGGAGGGTTGCCGGACAGCAAGCCGGGGCCAAAACGCTGTCACTCGTGACCTGTAGAGCATCCTGCCACATGATCGCCGAAGCGCAAGACCCCGGTCCGGATGCTGGACCGGGGTCGTACGACACGGGGTCACGCGTTGCTGACGGCGATCCAGCGCTCCAGGACCCGCCGGGCCGCACCGGAGTCGATCGCCTCGGCGGCCTTCGCGATGCCGGCGCGGATCTGCTCCGCCAGGGTGCCCTCCCCCGGCGTGAGCGCGACCAGCGCCGCCGCCGAGTTGAGCAGCACCGCGTCCCGTACCGGGCCGGTCTCCCCCGCGAGCAGCCGGCGGGCGACGTCCGCGTTGTACGAGGCGTCCGCGCCGCGCAGGGCCTCCACGGGTACGAGGTCGATGCCGACGTCCCGCGGGTCGAAGGCCTCCTCGCGGACCGTGCCGTCGCGGACCACCCAGACCCGCGAGGTGGCGGTGGTGGTCAGCTCGTCGAGCCCGTCGTCGCCGCGGAAGACGAGCGCGGAGGAACCGCGCTCGGCGAGCACCCCGGCCATGATCGGCGCCATGCGGGCGTCGGCGACACCGGTGGCCTGGGCCCGCACCCGGGCGGGGTTGGTGAGCGGACCGAGGAAGTTGAAGGTGGTCCGGATACCGAGTTCCTTGCGGGCCGCGGCGACATGACGCAGCGCCGGGTGGAACTTCACCGCGAAGCAGAAGGTGATCCCGGCCTCCTCCGCCACCTCGGCGACCCGCTGCGGGGTCAGCTCCAGGTTGACGCCGAGCTTCTCCAGGACGTCGGAGGCGCCGGAGGCGGAGGAGGCGGCCCGGTTGCCGTGCTTGACGACCTTGGCGCCCGTGCCGGCCACGACGATCGCGGACATGGTGGAGATGTTGACCGTCTTGGCGCCGTCGCCGCCGGTGCCGACGATGTCGACGGAGGGGCCGGGCACCTCGATCGTGTTGGCGTGCTCGTACATGGTGCGGACGAGGCCGGAGATCTCCTCGACGGTCTCGCCCTTGGCGCGCAGGGCGACCGCGAAGCCGGCGATCTGGGCGTCGGTGGCCTCGCCGCGCAGGATCCGGTCCATCGCCCAGGCGGTGTCCTCGGCGCTCTGGTCGCGGCCGGTCAGCAGACCGTCCAGGACGACGGGCCAGGAGCGGCCCGCCGACGTAGGTCCTCCAGCGGGGGTCACAGCGCTCATGGCAGCTCCTGGTCGTCACGTGACGGGTACGAGGCCACCCTATCGATCCCCGGGGACGGCAAAGAGCCCCGTCCATCGAATGGACGGGGCTCTCGCCGTGGCGACCTGTCGGGTCAGGAGTTCAGGTGATCAGTGGTGGCCGTGGCCGTCCTGGATCTGCTTGTACTCCTCGACCGTGGGCTTGGCGATCTGGCTGTCGTCGCCGTAGTAGCCCTTGTTGAGCTTGATCCGGAGCTTCTCCATGCGCCCGATCTTGCGCTCCACACCGTTCTCGTCGACGGCCGGCGGAAGCTCCGCGGCCGCGTACTGCTCGTGCGCGGTGAGGCGGTGCAGCTCGCCCTGGCTGAGCGGCTGGTGGACCTCGACGAACTCACCGTGCGGCAGGCGCTTGATGATGCCGGACTCGCGGCCGTGCAGCACCTTGTCCTTGTCGCGGCGCTGGAGGCCGAGGCAGATCCGCTTGGTGGCGATGAACGCGATGACCGGGCCGACGAAGAAGAAGATCCGCACGAACCAGGTGATCGAGTTGAGCGACAGGTGGAAGTGCGTCGCCCAGAGGTCGTTTCCACCACCCACGAGCATGATCATGTACGCGGTGATCCAGGCGACACCGAAGGCGGTGCGCGTCGGAGCGTTGCGCGGGCGCTGCGCGATGTGGTGCTCGCGCTTGTCGCCCGTGATCCAGGACTCGATGAACGGGTAGACCGCGATCGCCGCGAGGACGGCCGGGAAGATGGCCAGCGGGATCATCACGCCGAGGACCAGCGTGTGGCCCCAGAGGTTGATCTCCCAGCCCGGCATGACACGGATCAGACCCTCGGCGAAGCCCATGTACCAGTCGGGCTGGGCGCCGGTGGACACCTGGTCCGGGCGGTACGGGCCGAGCGCCCAGATCGGGTTGATCGAGGCGATCGCCGAGATGACGGCGATGACACCGAAGACCAGGAAGAAGAAGCCTCCGGCCTTGGCCATGTAGACCGGCAGCAGCGGCATGCCCACGACGTTGTTGTTCGTGCGGCCGGGGCCGGCGAACTGCGTGTGCTTGTGGAAGAACACCAGGATGAGGTGGGCCACCACGAGGCCGAGCATGATGCCGGGCAGCAGCAGCACGTGGGCCGAGTAGAACCGGGCCACGAAGTCGCCGCCGGGGAACTCGCCGCCGAACAGGAACATCGAGAGGTACGTGCCGATGACCGGCACGGACAGGATCGCGCCCTGCATGAAGCGGACACCGGTGCCGGAGAGCAGGTCGTCCGGGAGCGAGTAACCGGTGAAGCCGGTGAACATGCCCAGGAAGAACAGCAGGAAGCCGAACAGCCAGTTGATCTCACGCGGCTTGCGGAACGCGCCGGTGAAGAACACGCGCATCATGTGCACGAACATGCCGGCGAGGAAGATCAGCGCCGCCCAGTGGTGGATCTGCCGGATGAGCAGACCACCGCGCACCTCGAACGAGATGTGCATGGTCGAGTTGAACGCCTCGGACATCAGCTGTCCCTGGAGCGGGACGTACGGTCCGGCGTACTCCACCTCGTTCATCGACGGGTGGAAGAACATCGTCAGATAGACGCCCGTCAGGATGATGATGAGGAAGCTGTAGAGGCAGATCTCGCCCAGCATGAAGGACCAGTGGTCCGGGAAGATCTTCCGCATGTTGGCCTTGGCCAGCGAGTAGATCCCCAGGCGACCGTCGGCCCAGTCGGCGACCCGCTCACCCGCGGGCGCCTTCTTCGATGTGTCGGTCACGGTGCTCATCCGCGCTCCCAGAAGGCAGGGCCGACGGGCTCGTCGAAGTCGCCGAGCGCCTCCAGGAAGCCCTTGTCGTTCACGCCGATCCGCAGCTGCGGGAGGGCGTGACCGGCCGGGCCGAAGATGACGCGGGCGCCGTCGGAGAGGTCGAAGGTGGACTGGTGGCACGGGCAGAGGACGTGGTGCGTCTGCTGCTCGTACAGGGAGATCGGGCAGCCCACGTGGGTGCAGATCTTCGAGAAGGCGACGATGCCCTCGTGCGACCACTCGAGCTCGCGCTTGTCCTTGATGTCCTCCGGCTGGATCCGGACGATCATCAGGGCGGCCTTGGCGATCTCGGTCTGGAAGTGGTGGTCGTGCTCCGAGAGGCCCTCGGGCATCGCGAAGGTCAGCGAACCGACGGCCACGTCCTCGGGACGCAGCGGCTCGTGCGTGTTCATGTTGATGAGCTGAAGACCCTTGGCCCACATCGTGGTCCGGAGCTTCTTCTCGGGCAGCGGGCCCATGTCACGCAGCAGCACGATGCCGGAGAGCGGTACGAGCGACAGCGCGCCGAACATCGTGTTGCGGATGAGCTTGCGGCGGCCCATGCCCGACTCGGCGGCACCGGCCGCGAAGTCCGCCATGACCTTCGCCTTGGTCTCGGCGTCGGCCTGGATCGGGTGCCGCTCGTCCGCGATCTCGACGTCGGACATCAGGGTGCGGGCCCAGTGGACCGCGCCCGCGCCGATGAAGAAGAGGGCGAGACCGAGGGTCCAGCCGAGCGCGAAGTTGAGCGCGGACACCCGGCCGAAGGGCCAGATGTACACGATCTTGTCGACCGGGAAGATCACGTACGACGCGATGAAGCCGACCGTGGCCAGCATCGACAGCGTGAACATGAAGGCGACCGCGCGCTCGGACCGACGGGCGGCCCGCTCGTCGATGTCCTGGATGCGGGGCTTGTGGGGCGGGAGGCCCGGGTCGGCGAACGGGTCGTCGGCGACCTTCACCGCGCCGTGCGCGGTGTCCTGCCCTGCCGGCAGGTTCTCTTCTGGAATCTCTTGGGTACTCATGACTTCTTGGCCTTAGCGGTGTGGGCCGCGACCCAGATGGCAACTGCGATCAGCGCACCCAGACCGAAGACCCAGGCGAACAGGCCCTCGCTGACGGGGCCGAGGCCACCGAGCTTGAGACCGCCCGGGTTGTCGGCCTTGTCGCTGTTGACGGCCTGGACGTACGCGATGATGTCCTTCTTCTCCTTCTCCGGCATGGTCGTGTCCGGGAAGGAGGGCATGTTCTGCGGGCCGGTCTGCATGGCCTCGTAGAGGTGCTTCGGGCTCACGCCTTCGAGGTTGGGGGCGTACTTGCCGTAGGTCAGCGCGCCACCCTCACCGGTGAAGTTGTGGCACTGGGCACAGTTGTTGCGGAACAGTTCGCCACCGCGGCCGATGTTGGCGCCGGCCGTGTCGTACTGGCTCTCGTTCGGCGTGATCGGGCCGGAACCGAGAGAGGCGACGTACGCCGCGAGCTGATCGATCTCAGCCTGCGAGTAGATGACCTTCTTCTTCGGGACCTGAGCGCCCGGCTGCTGGGCCGGCATACGGCCGGTGCCGACCTGGAAGTCGACGGAGGCCGAACCGACGCCCACGAGGGACGGGCCGTCGGAGGTGCCCTGACCGCCGGTTCCGTGGCAGCTGGCGCAGCCGACGGTGTAGAGCTTCTTCCCCTCCTCGATGGCCAGGGACTGGGCGGTTTCATCGGCCTTCGCCGTGCCCGCGGGCGCGAAGGCGGCGTACAGCCCCCCCGTGGCCGCCAGCGCGAGAAGTAGGACGACGACCGCCGCCAGCGGATGGCGTCGTCGTGCGGAGAGCTTTTTCACGGATTACCCCGGTGTCAGGATCTTCTGCGTCGATGCTTGCTGGATGTCTCGGTCCGCCGTGTCGGCGGCGCCGATTACTTGATCATGTAGATCGTGGCGAAGAGGCCGATCCAGACGACATCGACGAAGTGCCAGTAGTAGGACACGACGATGGCGGCGGTTGCCTGCTCGTGAGTGAACCTCTTGGCGGCGTATGTCCGGCCCAGGACCAGCAGGAAGGCGATGAGACCGCCCGTCACGTGCAGGCCGTGGAAGCCGGTGGTCAGGTAGAACACGGAGCCGTACGGCCCGGACGAGAGCGACATGCCCGCGTCCTTGACCAGCTCGGTGTACTCGAAGACCTGGCCGCCGATGAAGATCGCACCCATCACGAACGTGATGATGAACCACGTCCGGAGCTTCTTCACGTCGCCCCGCTCGGCGGCGAAGACGCCGAGCTGACAGGTGAGGGAGGAGAGCACCAGGATCGTGGTGTTGGTCGCCGAGAACGGGAAGGCCAGGTGTTCCGCCTGGGCCTTCCAATAGTCGGCACCCGTCACCGATCGCAGGGTGAAGTACATCGCGAAGAGGGCCGCGAAGAACATCAGCTCGGAACTCAACCAGATGATGGTTCCGACGCTGGTGAGGTTCGGTCGATTGACCGACGGGTGCGCGTGCCCTGTTTCTACTGTCGTTACTGTCGCCACGACCGACATTATGTCGGTCGCTTATCCCGCCCTCACTCCGGGGGGTGCCGTTCGGAGTGTCAGAGGGGTGTGTCCAGCCCATACGGCCCAGTGCGACGGCCCCCGGGCACCCTTCGAACAGGTGTTGAACGGGTGTTGACGAGGTGTGGACCGGAGTAGCATCCGCGCATCGGTCGACGACGACCCACCCGCCTTCCCAGCCGGAGGAACGATGCAGTCGAGTGCCACGGTCCTGGTCTACAGCGACGACGCGAACACCCGCGAGCAGGTACGGCTGGCGGCCGGGCGCAGGCCCGCGTCGGACGTCCCCCCGGTCGAGTTCGTGGAGTGCGCGACGCTTCCGGCGGTGCTGAAGCGCCTGGACGAGGGCGGCGTCGACGTGTGCGTCCTGGACGGGGAGGCGGTGCCGGCGGGCGGCATGGGCGTCTGCCGGCAGCTCAAGGACGAGGTCTTCCACTGCCCGCCCGTGCTGCTCCTGATCGGCCGCCCGCAGGACGCCTGGCTGGCCACCTGGAGCCGTGCGGACGCCGCGGTCACCCTTCCGGTGGAACCGGTCGAGTTCGCGGCGTCCCTCGCGGCGCTTCTGCGCTCGCGTCTGTCGATCGCCTCGTAGGCTGATCAGATCGAGGGCCTCAGGCGGGCCTTCTCGGTGGGGGCCACCGGACTTCCGGCGGCTTCCACCAGGGCGCTGCCCTGACGCCACTTGTCCCAGGACAGGTTCCAGTCGCCGAAACCGTTGCCGAAGGGGTCCATCATGTCGCCGATGCTGTTGACGGTCCTGACGATGTCGCCGGGGCGGACCGTCTCGTAGAACCAGGCCGCGTTCCCCGTCGACATGCCGACACAGCCGTGGCTGACGTTCGCCACGCCCTGTGAGCCGACGGACCAGGGCGCGGCGTGGACGTACTCACCGCTCCAGGTGACCCGGGTCGCGTAGTAGACGGGCAGGTCGTACGACTCGGAGCTGCCCTCGGCGATACCGACGCTGGTGCCGCGCATCCGGACGTAGTACTCCTTGCCCAGGATCACCTTGATGCCGTTACGGGTGGAGAAGCCCGGTTTTCCGGTGGTCACCGGAATGGTGTTGATCACTTCTCCGTTGCGCTTCACGGTCATGTAGTGCGATCCGGCGTCCGCGACGGCCTCGATCCGGTCGCCGATGGTGAGCTTCAGCGGCTTGGACGCGCCGCCGTAGAGCTTGTCGCCGACCTTGAGGCCGTCCAGGTTGCCGGTGACCGTGACGCTCGCGCCCGCGGGCCAGTACTCCTTCGGACGGAAGTGCAGCTTCTTGTCGTCCACCCAGTACCAGGAGCCCTCGACGGCGGGCGTGGAGCGGACCTTGAGGGCCCGTTCGACGACGGCGCGCGCCTTGCGGTCCTTGACGGGGAGGCTGAGCTCGGCCGTGATGGGCTGCCCGACGCCGTACGTGCCCGCCTCCGGGCCGAAGGTCGCGGTCAGGGCCCTCTTGGCCGGGGCCGTCTCGAAGGTGTACGTACGCGTACCTGGGGCGCCGTCGTCGTCCTCGGTGGAAACACGGACGGTGTAGCGGGCGCCGGCCGCCAGGGCGGCCGTGGAGCGCCAGCGCTGTCCGTCGGCGGTGAGTTCGCCGGCCAGGTGGTGTCCTGAGGCGTCGGTGGCGGTGACGTCGGTGATCCGGCCCTCGCCCTTGGCGGTGATCTCCAGGGGCTTCTCGGGGTCCGCCTTGGCGCCGTCGGCCGGGGCGCTGACCGCGAGCTGGTCCGCCGCGTCGTACGCCCTCGCCGACAGCGGATGGCCGTCGGTCTCCGTGCAGGCGGAGGCGACCACGGTGACGGTGACCGCCAGAAGAGTGCAGCTCAGAACAGTCCGAATGCGCGGCGTGTCGTTCATGGACTCACCGTAAGAACAATCCTCGGCGGCAGCGCGCCGGGTGCTCCGAAAGAGGGGCCCGGACGCTTCGGTGACGAAGTGTCCGGGCCCCTCGGTGTGCTCCGGTACGGAGCGGGGTACAGCTACTGGTTCTGGTTCTCGCCGCGGTAGAACTCGAAGACCCAGCCGAAGAGGCCGACCAGGATCAGCGGGGCGGAGAAGTACAGGATCCACCAGCCCATCGCGACGGCGAGGAAGGCGAGCGCGCCTCCGACGGCGAGCGAGAGCGGCTGCCAGCTGTGCGGGGCGAAGAAGCCGACCTCACCGGCCTCGTCCGCGACGTCGGCCTCCTTGTCGTCCTGCGCCATGGCGTCGACACGCTTGGCCGTGAAGGCCAGGTAGTAGCCGATCATGATGGACAGTCCGAACGCCAGGAACAGCGCCGTCGTACCGACCGGCTCCTTGGACCAGACGCCGTACAGGACCGCCATGGCAAGGATGAAGATGCTCAGCCAGATGAACATCTTGCCTTGGATCTTCACTTGCCGGCCTCCTTGCTGCCCGTGAGGGCCTCGGCCTCGTGCGGCTTGTTCTCGAGCTGGTCGAGAGCGGCGATCTCAGGGTGGTGCAGGTCGAACGCCGGGGATTCGGAACGGATCCGCGGCAGGGTGAGGAAGTTGTGCCGCGGCGGCGGGCAGGAGGTCGCCCACTCGAGCGAGCGGCCGTAGCCCCACGGGTCGTCGACCTCGATCTTCTTGCCGTACTTGGCGGTCTTCCAGACGTTGTAGAGGAACGGCAGGATCGACAGACCGAGCAGGAAGGAGGAGATCGTCGAGATCGTGTTCAGGGCGGTGAAGCCGTCGGCCTCGAGGTAGTCCGCGTAACGACGCGGCATGCCCTCGGCACCGAGCCAGTGCTGCACCAGGAAGGTGCCGTGGAAGCCGATGAACAGCGTCCAGAAGGTCATCTTGCCCAGGCGCTCGTCCAGCATCTTGCCCGTGAACTTCGGCCACCAGAAGTGGAAGCCGGCGAACATCGCGAAGACCACGGTGCCGAAGACGACGTAGTGGAAGTGCGCGACGACGAAGTACGAGTCGGAGACGTGGAAGTCCATCGGAGGCGAGGCCAGGATGACACCGGTCAGACCACCGAAGGTGAAGGTGACCAGGAAGCCGATCGTCCAGAGCATCGGTGTCTCGAAGGACAACGAGCCCTTCCACATCGTTCCGATCCAGTTGAAGAACTTCACGCCTGTCGGTACGGCGATGAGGAACGTCATGAAGGAGAAGAACGGCAGGAGGACGCCGCCGGTGACGTACATGTGGTGGGCCCACACGGTCACGGACAGACCGGCGATCGCGATGGTCGCGGCCACCAGGCCGATGTAGCCGAACATCGGCTTGCGGCTGAAGACCGGGATGACCTCGGAGACGATGCCGAAGAACGGCAGGGCGATGATGTACACCTCTGGGTGTCCGAAGAACCAGAAGAGGTGCTGCCACAGCAGGGCACCGCCGTTGGCCGCGTCGAAGACGTGGGCACCGAACTTGCGGTCCGCCTCCAGGGCGAACAGCGCGGCCGCCAGGACCGGGAAGGCGAGCAGGACCAGGACACCGGTCAGCAGCACGTTCCAGGTGAAGATCGGCATGCGGAACATCGTCATGCCCGGAGCGCGCATGCAGATGATCGTGGTGATGAAGTTGACCGAACCGAGGATCGTGCCGAAGCCGGAGAAGGCCAGACCCATGATCCACATGTCGGCGCCGACACCCGGCGAGCGGACGGCGTCCGACAGCGGGGAGTAGGCGAACCAGCCGAAGTCGGCCGCACCCTGCGGGGTGAGGAAGCCGGCCACCGCGATGATCGAGCCGAAGAGGTACAGCCAGTACGCGAACATGTTCAGCCGCGGGAACGCCACGTCGGGCGCGCCGATCTGCAGCGGCATGATCCAGTTCGCGAATCCGGCGAACAGCGGCGTCGCGAACATCAGCAGCATGATCGTGCCGTGCATCGTGAACGCCTGGTTGAACTGCTCGTTCGACATGATCTGCGTACCCGGACGGGCCAGCTCGGCGCGCATGAAGAGCGCCATGAGTCCGCCGATGCAGAAGAAGACGAACGACGTGACCAGGTAGAGCGTGCCGATCGTCTTGTGGTCGGTGGTGGTCAGCCACTTGATCACGACATTGCCGGGCTGCTTGCGCCGTACGGGCAGCTCGTTCTCGTACGAGTCCTCAGCTGCGGCGGCACCCTGGGTTTCGTTGTGGATGCTCACAGTTGGTTCTTCTCCGCATTCCTGGCCGGGTCCGTCTGCTCGATGCCAGACGGGATGTAGCCGGTCTGCCCCTTCTCGGCCAGCTCCTTCAGGTGCTGCTGGTAGCGCTCCGGGGAGACCACCTTGACGTTGAAGAGCATCCGGGAGTGGTCGACGCCGCAGAGCTCGGCGCACTTGCCCATGAAGGTGCCCTCGCGCGTCGGAGTCACCTCGAAGGAGTTGGTGTGACCCGGGATGACGTCCTGCTTCATCAGGAAGGGGACCACCCAGAAGGAGTGGATGACGTCACGGGAGGTCAGGACGAACCGGACCTTCTCGCCCTTCGGCAGCCACAGGGTCGGGCCCGGGTTGCCGTTCTGCGGGTTGCGGTCGCCCGGGATACCGGCGTCGTAGACGCCGCCGGCGTTCTCCGGGAAGTCCGCGAGGAACTTGTCCGGGATCGAGGCGAGGTTCTTGTCCGTCTTGGCGTCACCCTTCACACCGGGCACGTTCTCGACGTAGTTGAAGCCCCAGCTCCACTGGTAGCCGACCACGTTGATCGTGTGGGCCGGCTTCGGGGTGAGCTCGAGGAGCTTCGACTCGTCGCGCGCGGTGAAGTAGAAGAGCACCGAGACGATGATGAGGGGGGTGACCGTGTACAGCGCCTCGATGGGCATGTTGTAACGGGTCTGCGGAGGTACCTCGACCTTGGTCCGGCTGCGCCGGTGGAAGATCGTGGCCCAGAGGATCAGGCCCCACACCAGGACGCCCGTGACGAGCGCGGCAGCCCACGAGCCCTGCCACAGGGAGAGGATCCGAGGCGCCTCTTCCGTGACGGGGGTGGGCATGCCAAGGCGGGGGAAGTCTTCCCAGTTGTACGAGCAGCCCGTGGCTGTCGCCAGGATCAGGCCCGCAGTCAGCACCTGCGGCAGCTTCCGCCGCATCGGGCGCCGCGACGAGCGGTCGGAGCCGTTGGGACTCACGTAGCGCCTTCCCGAGAGTCTCGGCCCGCAGTGGTCGGCCACGGCCGTCCGTCTCGCTGGTCGGTCGCCGCCCCGGCCGCGGGCAGGGGTTTGGATGTTTATGCGGACCAAACCCTACTGGACGCTATTTGGGGTCGCGCGGGGAGGGTGCCCAACGCGCCGTCCGAGTCCCCGAAGGGGTGGACTCCGGGGTTCCGCAGGGGGGTCGGGCGCGTCCGTTCGGCCGTCCGGCGGTGCGCCGGGCCGCCCCTCTGACGGGGGCTCACCAGGGGTGGGGCGGGCGCGGGCGGCGGGGCGGCGCGGGGGCGGGCGGCGGGCGGACCGAGGTCGCGCCACGGGCGGACGGAGGACTCGCCACGGGCGGACGGAACTCCTCGGCCGTAAGCCTCTACCGTGGGCGGATGCCGTACTTCGACGCCGCGTCCGCCGCCCCGCTGCACCCCGTCGCCCGTCAGGCGATGCTCGCCTCCCTGGACGAGGGCTGGGCCGACCCGGCCCGGCTGTACCGGGAGGGCAGGCGGGCCCGGCTGCTCCTCGACGCGGCGCGGGAGGCGGCGGCGGAGGCCGTGGGCTGCCGCCCGGACGAGCTGGTGTTCACTCCTTCGGGGACGCGTGCGGTTCACGCGGGAATCTCCGGAGCTCTCGCGGGGCGGCGGCGTGTCGGGAGCGGGCTCGTGGTCTCCGCGGTCGAACACTCCTCCGTCCTGCACGCGGCCGAGGCGCACACGGCGGCCGGCGGGGCCGTGACCGAGGTGCCGGTGGACCGGTCCGGGGCGGTCGACGCGGCCGTCTTCGCGGCGGCCCTCGACCAGGGGACGGCCCTGGCGTGTCTCCAGTCGGCCAACCACGAGGTGGGGACCGCGCAGCCGGTGGCGGAGGTGGCCGATGCCTGCCGGGCGGTGGGCGTGCCGCTGCTCGTGGACGCGGCCCAGTCGCTGGGCTGGGGGCCGGTGGACGGCGCGTGGTCGCTCCTCGCGGCGAGCGCGCACAAGTGGGGCGGGCCGGCGGGGGTGGGGCTGCTCGCCGTGCGGAAGGGGGTCCGGTTCGCGCCGCAAGGCCCCTCGGACGAGCGGGAGTCGGGCCGGGCGCCCGGCTTCGAGAACCTGCCGGCGATCGTGGCGGCGGCGGCCTCGCTGCGCGCGGTCCGGGCCGAGGCGGAGGCGGAGGGGGCGCGGCTGCGGGCCCTGGTGGACCGGATCCGGGCGCGGGTGCCGGAGCTGGTGCCGGACGTGGAGGTGGTGGGCGACGCGGTGCGGCGGCTGCCGCATCTGGTCACCTTCTCCTGTCTGTACGTCGACGGGGAGACGCTCCTCCACGAGTTGGACCGGGAGGGTTTCTCCGTTTCATCCGGTTCGTCGTGTACGAGTTCCACGCTGACGCCCAGCCATGTGCTGCGCGCGATGGGGGTGCTGAGCGAGGGGAACGTCCGGGTGTCGCTGCCGGCCGGCACCTCGGCGGACGACGTGGACCGCTTCCTCGACGTCCTGCCGGGGCTGGTCGCGGGGGTACGGGAACGGCTCGGCGCCCCGGTCGCGTCCCCGGCCCCGGCGGCCACCGCCGGCCCCCTCGTCGTGGACGCCCTGGGCAAGCGGTGCCCGATCCCGGTGATCGAACTGGCGAAGATGTTCGGGGAGGTCCCGGTGGGCGCGACGGTGACGGTGCTGTCGGACGACGAGGCGGCGCGGCTCGACATTCCGGCGTGGTGCGAGATGCGGGGCCAGGAGTACGTGGGCGAACGGGACTCGCCCCGGGGCGGCCGGGCGTACGTGGTCCGCCGGCTGACATGACACCGGGCGCGCGACGCCTGTGCGGCGTGGCTTGGTACTCGCGCCTGCCCCCGCGACTGGGCACCCGGTCCTGTCCTCGCGGCTTGGTGCCCGCGCCTGCCTGCACGGCTTGGCGCCCGCGCTTGCCTCGCGCGACTGGGCGCCCGGGCCTGCCCGCGCGGCTGGGTGCCCGGGCCTGCCCGTGCGACGGGGCCCGGGCTTGCCCCTACGGCATGGTGCCCGCGCCCGCCCCGCGCGACTGGGCGCCCGGGCCTGCCCGTGCGGCTTGGTACCTGGGCCTGCCCCCGCGTGGCTTGGTGCCCGGGCCTGGCCGTGGGCGGGGCCCGGGTTCGCGCCTACGACGTGGTGTCCGGGCCCGCCCGTACGGCTGGCGCCCCGCCCACCCCCGTGTGGGCAATCGTCCCGCAGGGCGGGACGGGTGGGCACACGGGACGGCGCCCTCGGCGGCGCCTCCGCCCCCTGCGCCTTGACCCGCACCACATGTGCGGCGCGCATCGGGTGCGGGTTCAGGCGCGGGAGCCTAGGCCCGGCACGGGGCGCCGTTCCGTTGTGCCCACCCGTTCCGCCCCAGCGGAACAGTTGCCCACAACGGCGGGGGCGCCGTCCGGTGGGGGGCCATGCCCGCAACGGGGCGGGCCGGGCCGGCCCAGCGAGGGCCACGACGGTGGTGGGCTCCGGCCCGCGGGGCGGGTGCCCACTACGGGGGCTCCGCCCCGTGGGGGCGACCGGTGCCGTCGGCGGCGGGGCTCGGTGCCGTCAGTTCAGGTGGGAGTGGACTTCGGTGGCGGCCGTGTCGCCGTAGGCCTTGGTGAAGCGCTCCATGAAGTTCGCCCGCCGCAGCGTGTACTCCTGCGTCCCCAGCGTCTCGATGACCAGCGTGGCCAGCATGCAGCCGACCTGCGCCGCACGCTCCAGGCCGACGCCCCAGGACAGGCCGGTGAGGAAGCCGGCGCGGAAGGCGTCGCCGACGCCGGTCGGGTCGACCTTGGCGTTCTCCTCGGGGCAGCCGACCTCGATCGGCGTCTCGCCGACGCGCTCGATGCGCACACCGCGCGAGCCGAGGGTGGTGACCCGGTGGCCGACGCGGGAGAGGATCTCGGCGTCGGTCCAGCCCGTCTTGGACTCGATGAGGCCCTTCTCGTACTCGTTGGAGAAGAGGTAGGTCGCCCCGTCGAGCAGGGTCCGGATCTCGTCGCCGCCCATGCGGGCGATCTGCTGCGAGAAGTCGGCGGCGAAGGGGATCCCCCGCGTCTTGCACTCCTCGGTGTGGCGGAGCATCGCCTCGGGGTCGTCGGCGCCGATCAGGACCAGGTCGAGCCCGCCCACCCGGTCGGCGACGGCCTTGAGCTCGATCAGCCGGGCCTCGCTCATCGCGCCCGTGTAGAAGGAGCCGATCTGGTTGTGGTCCTTGTCGGTGGTGCAGACGAAGCGGGCGGTGTGCAGCACCTCGGAGATGCGCACCGAGCCGGTGTCGACGCCGTGCCGGTCGAGCCAGCCGCGGTACTCGTCGAAGTCGTACCCGGCCGCGCCCACCAGGATCGGGGTGCCGCCGAGCTGCCCCATGCCGAAGCAGATGTTGGGGCCGACGCCGCCGCGCCGGACGTCGAGGTTGTCGACGAGGAAGGAGAGGGACACCGTGTGGAGCTGGTCGGCCACGAGCTGGTCGGCGAACCGGCCGGGGAAGGTCATGAGGTGGTCGGTGGCGATGGAGCCGGTGACTGCGATACGCACGGCGGGGTGCTCCTGCGGGATTCGGTTGAGGGGCGTCGTGGCCGACGGAAGGCCGGCACTTCACGCTACCGGCTGGGGACGCGGCTGCCGACCAGTGGAAACTACCCCAGAGTAGGTCTTTTCCCCGGGGGCGTGTGGTGCATACGGTGCGCCCATGACCACGTACCCCGCTCCCCGCGAGCGTCACGAGCCGGAGTTGAGCCTCGCCGACCTGCGCGGCGACAGCGCGCGCATGGCTCCGCACTGGGTGACCCCGGTCTCCCCCGCCCCCGCTCCCGTCTCCCCGGCACTGATCCACGGGGTCGTCGTACCGGCCGCTTCGGCGCGGCTGATCGACGCCACCGCGGAGTACGGGGGCTGACGGACGGAACCGCTAGCCCGCCCGCTCCGTCCCATCGGCGTCCGGTCGAGACGAGGGAGCGTTGTGGTGAGCGGTACGGAGAACGTACGGAGGCGGCGGAACGTCCTGGCGACCTCGGTGGCGGCGGGTGTGCTGATCGCCGGCGGCGGTGGCGTGTACCTCGCCACCGCGGCGTCCGGTGGCGGCGACGGCCCCGCCGCCCGGGCCGCCGACGCCGGCGGGCCGCCCCCGCCGCTGCGCCTGGAGGGCGACGGCGGCAGCGGCGGTACATCGGGAGGCCCCGGGATCGCTCCCGGCGAGCCCGACCCCGGAGGCGGTCCGAACGGGACCGTCTACACAGCCAAGGGCCCACTCCCCCAGGGGCCCTCCTCGGCCGCGGTCCACCGGCCCGAGGGCCTGGTCACCTCGGCGGAGGTGACCAGGCTGGCCGCGGCGCTGGGCATCTCCGGCAGTCCCGCCCTGGTGGGCGACGTCTGGACGATCCGGCCCGAGAAGGACGGTTCGGGGCCCCGGCTCGACGTGACGCGCAAGGCCCCGGGGAACTGGACGTACTCCTGGTACGACGGCGGCCCCGCCGGTGACACCTGCCTCAAGGGCAAGGCCTGTCCGCCGCCGGGGGAGACGAAGCCCTCGCCCGGCGGTACGCCGCTGAGCGAGGCCGCGGCGAAGGCGGCTGCCGCGCCCGTCCTGAAGGCGCTCGGGCAGGACGACGCGAAGGTCTCGGCCACCGGGGTGACGAACGGTTCGGTACGGGTGGTCAACGCCGATCCGGTCGTCGGCGGCCTGCCGACCTACGGCTGGTCCACGGGGCTGCACATCGCCCGGGACGGCCGGACGGTCGCCGGGAGCGGGACGCTCAAGGAGCCGGTCGAGGGCGCCACGTATCCGGTGGTCGGCGCGGCGAAGGCGCTGGCCGCGCTGAACGAGGACTCGAAGGGCACCGGGCCGATCGGCATCGGTCACTGCCCCACGGCCCCGCCTGCGGCGGACGTGCCCGGTGCCGGTACGGACGGGGAGCGCGCGCCGGCCTCGCG
Source organism: Streptomyces sp. CB02261 (assembly GCF_001905665.1). Lineage (GTDB taxonomy): Bacteria > Actinomycetota > Actinomycetes > Streptomycetales > Streptomycetaceae > Streptomyces. Next base: position 392,127 of record NZ_LIVX01000001.1, read on the forward strand.
GACGGCCGAGCCGACCGAGCCCTGCCAGACGATCGTGGACATGGCGGCTCCGGACCAGGTGCCGGTGACGGGCGCGGTGCTGGGCCTGGCCGCTCAGGACACGGCCGACGGGCGGGTGCTCGTACCGTCGTGGCTGTTCACCGCCGATCCGGCGGACGCGGCGCCGTACACGGTGGTGCGGACGGCGGTGGCGCCGGAGCACGTGCAGCCGCCGGCGAAGCCCTCGCCGGAGCCGACGCCCCCGCCGGAGGAGGGGACGGCGCCGGCGCGGCAGGTCGAGTCGTTCCGTACGGACGCGGCCGGCCGGAAGCTGACGGTCAGCTTCTGGGGCGGGGTGTGCAGCACGTTCACCGTGACGGCCGAGGAGAGCGCCTCGAAGGTGTCGGTGCGGATCACCGAGAAGCCGATCGACCCGGGCCGGATGTGCATCATGGTCGCCAAGCAGATCACGCAGACCGTGACGCTCCAGGACCCGCTGGGCGACCGGCCCGTGGTGGACGCGGCCAGTGGGGAGGCGGTGCCGCGCCGCTGAACCGGCGGCTCGGACGGGACAGCAGGCATGCGTGAGGGCGGCGGCCCGGGACTGGATCCCGGGCCGCCGCCCTCACGCATACGCCGTGTGCGACTTAGCTGAACGAGTCACCGCAGGCGCAGGAGCCCGTGGCGTTCGGGTTGTCGATGGTGAAGCCCTGCTTCTCGATGGTGTCGACGAAGTCGATCGACGCGCCGCCGAGGTACGGGGCGCTCATGCGGTCGGTGACGACCTTGACGCCGTCGAAGTCCTTCACGACATCGCCGTCGAGCGAGCGCTCGTCGAAGAACAGCTGGTAACGCAGGCCGGAGCAGCCGCCGGGCTGAACGGCGACGCGCAGGGCCAGGTCCTCGCGGCCTTCCTGTTCGAGGAGGGCCTTGACCTTGGCCGCGGCGGCGTCGGACAGGAGGATGCCGTCGCTGACAGTGGTCTTCTCGTCCGATACGGACATCTGCTTCTCTCCCGGTGTGTACGGAGACTGCTTGCCGACGGTTGCAACCGACGGTGCCCCGGATTCATTCCGGGCCGAGTGGGTCTTTACTCCTTCATGCTCGCACACCCTGTCCAGGAGCGGGGACGGTGAAGTCCAGCTGCGGGGACCGCGAATTCGTCACATCGACACTATGGCCGTCGTCATCGTGACGTGAAGCGGTTATGATAGATAACGTCATTTCGACGAAAAGCATCCCCGAAGCTCCCCGAAGAAAGGGTGCGTGACGTGACCACGGCCCAAGCCCGTCAGGAACTCGACGTACAGCCGACGCCGCTCGCCCTGCTCCTGCTCGGCCGCGAGGCCGACCCGAAGAGCGAGCGCGGAGTGGAGTGCCCCGGCGATCTGCCGTCGCCCTCCGACCCCGACCTCGTGGAGCGTGCCCGCGCGGCCAAGGAGAAGCTCGGGGACAAGGTCTTCGTGCTCGGCCACCACTACCAGCGTGACGAGGTCATCCAGTTCGCCGACGTCACGGGTGACTCCTTCAAGCTCGCGCGCGACGCGGCGGCCAAGCCCGAGGCCGAGTACATCGTGTTCTGCGGTGTGCACTTCATGGCCGAGTCGGCCGACATCCTCACCGGTGACGACCAGAAGGTCGTCCTGCCCGACCTGGCGGCCGGCTGCTCGATGGCCGACATGGCCACCGCCGAGCAGGTCGCCGAGTGCTGGGACGTGCTGACCGAGGCCGGCATCGCCGAGCAGGTCGTGCCCGTCTCGTACATGAACTCCTCCGCCGACATCAAGGCCTTCACCGGCAAGCACGGCGGCACCATCTGCACCTCGTCCAACGCCGAGCGGGCCCTGGACTGGGCCTTCGAGCAGGGCGAGAAGGTGCTGTTCCTGCCCGACCAGCACCTGGGCCGCAACACCGCCGTCCGCGACATGGGGATGTCCCTGGACGACTGCGTGCTCTACAACCCGCACAAGCCCAACGGCGGACTGACCGTCGAGGAGCTGCGCGCCGCCAAGATGATCCTGTGGCGGGGTCACTGCTCGGTGCACGGCCGCTTCTCGCTGGACTCGGTGAACGACGTGCGCGAGCGCATCCCCGGGGTGAACGTGCTGGTCCACCCCGAGTGCCGCCACGAGGTCGTCGCCGCCGCGGACTACGTGGGCTCGACCGAGTACATCATCAACACCCTGGAGGCGGCCCCGGCCGGTTCCTCGTGGGCGATCGGTACGGAGCTGAACCTGGTCCGGCGGCTGGCGAACCGGTTCGCCGACCAGGGCAAGGAGATCGTCTTCCTCGACAAGACGGTCTGCTTCTGCTCGACGATGAACCGGATCGACCTGCCGCACCTGGTGTGGACCCTGGAGTCCCTGGCCGAGGGCAACCTCGTCAACCAGATCCAGGTCGACAAGGAGACGGAGAGCTTCGCCAAGCTGGCCCTCGAACGGATGCTGGCTCTGCCGTAACGGTTCTCCGGAGGGTTCTCCGCCGAATACGCCGAACACGCCGAAGGGCGCCCCGCACGGCCGCGGGGCGCCCTTCGCCGTCCGTGGCTCAGTCCAGGAGGTTCAGCAGGGTCGCGTCGAGCGGGGAGACGTCCGGCTGGTCCGGGTCGCCCGTCGCCTCGTCCTTCTTCTTCCCCTTCGACTTGTCGTCCTTCGACGCCTTCCCGGCCTTCTTCGCCGCCTTCTTCCCGGCGCGGCGCTCCTTGCGGAGCTCGACCATCGCGTACAGCGTCGGGACGAGCAGCAGGGTCAGCAGCGTCGAGGTGATCAGACCGCCGATCACCACCACGGCCAGCGGCTGGGCGATGAAGCCGCCCTCGCCGGTGATGCCGAGGGCCATCGGCAGCAGCGCGAAGATCGTCGCCAGGGCCGTCATCAGGATCGGGCGGAGCCGGTGCCGGCCGCCCTCGATCACCGCTTCGACGACGCCCAGGCCCTGGGCCCGGTACTGGTTGATCAGGTCGATCAGGACGATCGCGTTGGTGACGACGATGCCGATGAGCATCAGCATGCCGATCATCGCCGGGACGCCCATCGCGGTGTCGGTGACGACCAGGAGACCGATCGCGCCGGTCGCCGCGAACGGGATCGAGACCAGCAGGATCAGCGGCTGGATCAGCGACCTGAAGGTCGCGACCAGCAGCATGAAGACGATCGCGACGGCCGCGAGCATCGCGAGGAACAGGTTGAGGAAGGCCTCGGACTGGTCCTCGGAGACACCGCCGATGGTGGCGGTCGCGCCCTCGGGCAGGTCGAGCGCGCTGATCTTCGTCTGCAGGGTGCTGCTCACCGCGCCGGTGTTGTCGCCGACCGGCTTGGCCGTGATCGTCGCGGCGCGGGCGCCGTCGATCCTGGTCATGGAGACCGGGCCGGGAACCAGCTCGACGGTGGCGATGTCGCCCAGCTTCACCGGGCCGAGGGGCAGGGCCCTGAGCCCGGCCAGGGTGGTGACGGGGCGCGCCGAGGTGATGAGGACGTCCCGCTCGCTGTCGTCGAGGATCGCCTTGGCGGCCGGGGTGCCCCGGACGGCCTGGGCGACGATCATGCCGAGCGAGGCGGAGTCGAAGCCGGCGTCGGCCGCCTTCGCGTTCGGCGTGACGGAGACGCGCGGTACGGACTGCGCGAGGTCGCTCTGCACGTCGGTGACGTCGTCGAGCCCGGCGATCGCCGTCCGGACCTGCTCGGACGCCTTCTTGAGGACCTCCGGGTCGGCGGCCTTGACGACCACGCTCAGGTCCTGGCTGCCGAAGCCGTCACCGGCCGCGAGGGTGGTGTCGCCGATCCCGTCGAGGGCGCCGAGGCCCTTCTCGATGGCGGCGCGGGTCTTCTCGTACGCGGCGGAGTCCTCCAGGCTCACCTTGTAGGAGGCCTGGTTGGTGCCGGTGCCGCCGCCGAAGGCCGCCATGAAGCCGGAGGAGCCGACGGTGACCTGGTAGTCCTTGACGCCCTCGGTCTCCGCGAGGAGCTTCTCGATCTTCTTCGCGGCCTGGTCGGAGGCGTCGAGACCGGTGCCGGGCGGCAGCTCCTGCTGGATGCTGAGGACCTCCTGCTCGCCCTGGTCGAAGAAGTTGGTCTTCAGGAGCGGGGCCATGCCGAAGGTGACGACCAGGACGGCGAGCGCGATGCCCAGGCTGGCGAGCCGGCGCCGGGTCGCGAACCGCAGGACCGGCACGTACGCGCGCTGGAGGCGGCTCTTCTCCTCCTTCTCCTCGGCCAGCCTGCGAGCCTCCGCGAGGTCCTCGGAGGTGCCCTTGGGGGCGCGGAGGAACCAGTACGAGAGGACCGGGACCACGGTCAGGGAGACGAGCAGCGAGGCGAGCAGGGCCGCCGTGACCGTCAGCGAGAACGAGCCGAACAGCTCGCCGATCATGCCGCCGGTGAGCCCGATGGGCAGGAAGACGGCGACGGTGGTGAGGGTCGAGGAGGTGACGGCGCCCGCCACCTCGCGGACCGCGGTGAGGATCGCCGCCTGGCGCTCCTCGCCGTAGCCGAGGTGCCGCTTGATGTTCTCCAGGACCACGATCGAGTCGTCGACGACCCGGCCGATGGCGATGGTCAGCGCGCCGAGCGTCAGCATGTTGAGCGAGAGGTCGCGGGTCCACAGCACGATCAGGGCGAGGACGACCGAGAGCGGGATGGAGACCGCGGTCACCAGGGTCGAGCGGATCGACGCGAGGAAGACCAGGATGACCAGGACGGCCATGACCAGACCGAGGGCGCCCTCGGTGGTCAGTCCGGAGACGGCCTTGGCGACGGCCGGGCCCTGGTCGGAGACGACGGTCAGCTCGGCGCCCGCGCCGAGGTCGCGGCGCAGCTCGGGCAGCTTCTCCTCGACGGCGTCGGAGATGGCGACGGCGCTGCCGTCCTTGTCCATGGTGGCCATGACGGCGAGGCTGGGCTTGCCGTTGGTACGGGTGAGGGAGACGCGCTGCGACTCCTCCTGCCGCACGGTGGCCACGTCACCGAGACGGACGGCCTTGCCCTTGCCGGGGACGGCCGCCGGGATGCGCAGGTCCTGGATCTGCCGCAGCGACGTGTAGCCGCCGCCGACCTGGATCGTGCGGTTCTTGCCGTCCTCCGCGAAGGAGCCGGCCGGCATCGTGCCGCCGCCGGAGCGGAGGGCCTCGGCGAGCTTCATCGTGGTGAGTCCGGCCGCGGCGAGCTTCCGCTCGTCCGGGGTGACGGAGACCTGGAGGTCCTGGACGCCGGAGACGGAGACCTGGCCGACGCCCTCGATGCCTTCGAGGGCGGGGACGACGGTCCGTTCCAGCTGGTCGGCGAGGGCCTGCGGGTCCTTGTCGGACGCGGCCGCGAGCACGACGGTCGGCATGTCGTCCGTCGAACCGGCGATCACCTGCGGGTCGACGGAGTCGGGCAGCTGCGCGCGGGCCCGGTTGACGGCCTGCTGGACGTCGGCCACGAGCTGCTTCGTCGACTCGTCGCCGTAGTCGAAGGAGGCCATGACGACGGCCATGCCCTCGGAGGCGGTGGAGGTGATCGACGTGAGGCCGTCGACGGCCTTCAGGTTGCTCTCCAGCGGCTCGACGACCTGCTTCTCGACCACGTCGGGAGAGGCGCCCTGGTAGGGGGCGAGGACCGAGACCATCGGCAGCTCGATCGAGGGGAACAACTGCTGCTTCAGCTGCGGTATCGCGATCGCCCCGAACACGATCGCGACGATGGACATCAGCCCGATCAGGGCCCGTTGCGCGAGGCTGAATCTGGACAGCCAGGACATGGGGTCTCTCTTCTGTGGCGTACTCGTCGGCAGGCGGGAGCAGCCAGGACCCCGGCCCGGACCCGCTGGATCCGCCGGAGAGACGCCCCCCTCCCTACGATCTGCCATCGGCGGCCGGAAGTCCTCGGCCCCCGGGTCCACATCCTTATCCCGCGCATACCGCGTCTGGAGTACGCCGGGGCCCGGGGTCACTCCACCCGGGGGCGGACCAGTCCCGATTCGTAGGCCGTGACCACCAGCTGGGCCCGGTCGCGGGCGCCGAGCTTGGCCATGGCCCGGTTGACGTGCGTCTTCACGGTGAGGGGGCTGACGTCGAGCCGTTCGGCGATCTCGTCGTTGGACAGTCCGCCCGCCACGAGGACCAGGACCTCCCGCTCCCGGGCGGTGAGCGCGGCCAGCCGCTCGGTCCTGGCCCTGCCGCCGCCGTCGACGGCCGCGCCGGCGCCCTGCGCGAGGAACGAGGCGATCAGGCCCTTGGTGGCGGCGGGGGACAGCAGCGCCTCGCCCGCGTGGGCGATCCGGATCGCGCCGAGCAGCTCCTCGGGCTCGGCGCCCTTGCCGAGGAAGCCGGAGGCCCCGGCGCGCAGCGACTGCACGACGTACTCGTCGACCTCGAAGGTGGTCAGCATGACGATCCGCACGTCGGACAGCTCGGGGTCGGCGGTGATCAGACGGGTGGCCGCGAGGCCGTCCGTGCCCGGCATCCGGATGTCCATCAGGACGACGTCGGGCCGCTCCGAGCGGGCGAGGGTCACGGCCTGGGCGCCGTCGGCGGCCTCGCCGACGACCTCCATGTCCGGTTCGGAGTCCACCAGGACCTTGAAGGCGCTGCGGAGCAGGGCCTGGTCGTCGGCGAGCAGCACCCGGATGGTCATGTGTCCTCCCCCGTGCGGGACGTCACCGGCAGTATCGCCTGGACCCGGAAGCCGCCGCCGTACCGGGGGGCGGCGGTCAGGGTGCCGCCGAGCGCGCCGACCCGTTCCCGCATGCCGAGCAGTCCGTGGCCGCCGGTGGGGGCGGGGGCCGGGGCGGACGGGGGTGTGCCGTTGTCGAGGACGGTGATCTCGACCGTACGGCCCACCCGGACGACGCTCACCTCCGCCTCGGCGTCGGGTCCCGCGTGCTTGCGGACGTTGGTCAGGGCCTCCTGCACGATCCTGTACGCGGCCAGGTCGACGGTCGCGGGCAGCGGCCTGTCCCCGTCGGTGCGGGCGAGGACGACCGGGAGCCCGGCCTTGCGGAAGCTGTCGAGCAGCCCGTCGAGGACGGCGAGGCCGGGGGCCGGTTCCGTGGGCGCCTCGGGGTCGCCGGACTGGCGCAGCAGGCCGACGGTGGCGCGCAGCTCGTCCAGGGCGGAGCGGCTGGCCTCCCGTACGTGCGCGAGGGCCTCCTTGGCCTGGTCGGGGCGCTTGTCCATGACGTGGGCGGCGACGCCGGCCTGGACGTTCACCAGGGCGATGTGGTGGGCGACGACGTCGTGGAGGTCGCGGGCGATCCGCAGCCGTTCCTCCGCGACCCGGCGCCCGGCCTCCTCCTCGCGGGTCCGCTCGGCCCGCTCGGCCCGCTCCCGGATCGCGTCGACGAAAGCCCGGCGGCTGCGGACGGCGTCGCCCGCGGCGGCCGCCATGCCGGTCCAGGCGAAGACGCCGAGGTTCTCCTGCGCGTACCAGTTGGTCGGGCCGAAGGTCATGGCGGCGGCGGTGAGCACCGCCATGGTGACGAGCCCGACGCGCCAGGTGGTGGGGCGGTCGGTGCGGGAGGCGACCGTGTAGAGCGCGACGACGGCGCTCATGGCGATGGGAGCCGGCCGGGTGTCGTCGACGAGCTCGAAGAGGCTGATCGCCACGGTGAAGCAGAGCACCCGCAGGGGGTGGCGTCGCCGCAGCACGAGCGCGGCGGCCCCGGCGACCATGACCAGCACGCTCAGGGTGTCGGGTGTGTGGTCGCCGAAGGTCGGCCCGTCGGGGCTGCCGTGGGGGTCCGTGAAGGACCCGGCGACCATGCAGACGAGCGCGCCGGCCGCGACCGTCGCGTCGAAGGCGAGGGGGTGGGCGCGGAACCAGTCGCGGAGGCGGACGTAGGGCGTGCCGGTGGCGGGGCCGGTGGGGGTCACGGGGGACAACGGTACGGGGAGGCGGAGCGCGATCGGAAAGCACGGTGTCCCGCCTCCCCGGTGGGGCGGCGGGACAGCGGTGGTGGCGCGCCGGCCCGGGTGACGGGACAGCGGTGGTGGCGCGTCAGCCTGGGATCAGGCCGTCGTCGGAGAGCATCTCCCTGACCTCGTCGAGGCTCGCGCCCGGGGCGGGGAGGATGAGCTCCGAGGGTTCGAGGGCGTCGTCCGGCAGCGTCTCACCGAGACGCCGGACGGCGTCGAGGAGGGCGCCCAGCGTGCGCCGGAACCCCGCCTCGTCCCCCGACTCCATCTCTTCGAGCAGCTCGTCGTCGAGCTTGTTCAGCTCGACGAGGTGGCTGTCGGCCAGCTTCCACTGGCCCTCCCCCATGATCCGTACGATCATGACGCGTCCTGTCTGCCGGTCCTCCGAGGAGCCGCCGCTCACTTCTCGAAGCGCGGGTGGTTCTGCTGCTGGTTCTGCTGCGGCGCCGCCGTGCCGCCGCCTTCGAGAGCCTGCTGCTGCGCCGACGGGCCGCCGGCCAGCTCCGCCTTCATCCGCTGGAGCTCCAGCTCGACGTCCGTACCGCCGGAGAGCCGGTCCAGCTCCGCCTGGATGTCGTCCTTCGCGAGACCGGACTGGTCGTCCAGGGCTCCGGAGGCGAGCAGCTCGTCGATCGCGCCCGCGCGCGCCTGGAGCTGGGCGGTCTTGTCCTCGGCCCGCTGGATCGCGAGACCGACGTCGCTCATCTCCTCCGAGATGCCGGAGAAGGACTCGGCGATCCTGGTCTGCGCCTGGGCCGCCGTGTAGGTCGCCTTGATGGTCTCCTTCTTGGTGCGGAAGGCGTCGACCTTGGCCTGGAGACGCTGGGAGGCGAGGGTGAGCTTCTCCTCCTCGCCCTGCAGCGTCTGGTGCTGGACCTCGAGGTCGCTGACCTGCTGCTGCAGGGCGGCGCGCCGGGACAGCGCCTCGCGCGCCAGGTCCTCGCGGCCGAGCGCCAGCGCCTTCCGGCCCTGGTCCTCCAGCTTGGCGGACTGGCCCTGCAGCTGGTTCAGCTGGAGTTCGAGCCGCTTGCGGGAGGTGGCGACGTCGGCGACGCCCCGTCGCACCTTCTGCAGCAGCTCCAGCTGCTTCTGGTAGGAGTAGTCGAGCGTCTCGCGCGGATCCTCGGCCCGGTCAAGGGCCTTGTTCGCCTTCGCGCGGAAGATCATCCCCATACGCTTCATGACACCGCTCATGGGCTTCGCGCGCCCCCTTCTGACGGACTTCGGCTCCAGCTCTTCGACAGGATCCACAGTACGGGCCCTGTCTCCATTACCGCACTGTTCGGAGCGGGATGCGCTCCTCCCCAAGGACGACTGCGGTCGGCCTTCCCTCCCGCCCAGGGAGTAGAGGGATCTCAGGGAAGCCGTGCCCGTCCCGCTGTGCACACCGCCGTAGACGCACTCCGTTAGCGGATCGTTCCCGCCCGGCATGGGGTTCATGCCCACCACCCCGTACCCTTGGGTTTTGTGTTCCGTAGCCGTTCGAAGGACGAGAAGGCCCCCACCGACAAGGTGACGGCGGACCTCTCCACCAAGCAGCCCCGCGACCCCGAGGCCCCCAAGGGCCGCCCGACCCCGAAGCGGAGTGAGGCGCAGACCCAGCGCCGTCGCGCCGCGACGGTGCCGACCGACCGCAAGGAGGCCGCCAAGCGCCAGCGCGAGGCACGCCGCTCCGACCTGGCCCGTCAGCGCGAGGCGCTGGCCAGCGGCGACGAGCGTTACCTGCCGGCCCGCGACAAGGGTCCGGTCCGCCGCTTCGTGCGCGACTTCGTCGACTCGCGGTTCGCGATCGCCGAGTTCTTCCTGCCGATGGCCGTGGTGATCCTCGTGCTGTCGCTGTTCGGCAACACGAACCGGTCGCTGCAGAACATCTCCCTGCTGCTCTGGCTCGGTGTGATCATCCTGATCGTCATCGACTCGATCGGCATCTGGGTCCGCCTGCGGAAGCAGCTCAACGCGCGCTTCCCGGACGAGCCGAAGCGCGGCGCCATCGCCTACGGCCTGATGCGCACGCTCCAGATGCGCCGACTGCGACTGCCGAAGCCGCAGGTCAAGCGCGGAGAGCGGCCCTGAGCGCCGACAGCTCGGAGTCCGTCGGAAGCGCTCATGGCGTGGTGACCGCGGAAGCGGGCCACCCGGTGCTGCCCGCCGTCGCGCACTGGCCCGCCGGATCCGGCGGGCTGCGCGACACCATCCGGCAGGAGATCGTCGCCCGGCAGCTCGACGAGCAGATATCCAGCCGCTACCCCGTGGGGCAGCGGCTGCGGATCCTGGACGCGGGCATGGGCCAGGGCACCCAGGCCCTGCGCCTCGCGCGCGCGGGACACACGGTGACCGGCCTCGAATCCGATCCCGACCTGCTGAAGGCCGCCCGTGAGTCGCTGGCGACGGAGCCCGCCGGGATCCGTGAGCGGGTCCGGCTGATCGAGGGCGACGGCCGCGAGACCGGGGTGCACTTCCTGCCCGGCAGCTTCGACGTGGTCCTCTGCCACGGCGTGCTCATGTACGCGGACGAGCCGGACGCCCTGCTCGCCGGACTGGCCCGGATGCTGGCGCCCGGCGGGCTGCTGTCGCTCGTGGTGCGGAACGCGGACGCCCTGGCCATGCGGCCGGGGCTCGCCGGCGACTGGCCGGGGGCGCTCTCGGGTTTCGACTCGGAGGTCTACACGGACGACCACGGCGCGAAGGTGCGGGCCGACCGCCTCGACGCGCTGACGGCGACGCTCGCGGGGATCGCGGCGCCGCTGCACGCCTGGTACGGGGTGCGGGTCTTCACGGACGGCATCCCTGCCCAGGCGGGCCTGCCGGCCGCCGAGGAACTGGACCGCCTCCTCGCCGCCGAGGACCGCGCGGGCCGCACGGAACCGTACCGCCGGGTCGCGGCCCTGCTGCACCTGTGCGGGGTACGGGGCTGAGACCGGCGCCGGGCGTTGCCGCACCTGCGCGGGGTCCGGGACCCGGCAGAAGCCGGACGCGGCTCCCCGGTCGCGCGAGCGGGTGCGGGGGCGTGCCCCCGCACCCTGTGTGACGCCGGGGCGCTCTAGCCCTCCGCGTTCAGGGGCATCGGGCCGTAGATCTTGGTCCCGTCCTCCGAGAGGGTCACCTGGTCCGCGCCGCCGCCCAGGAGGTCACGCCAGTGTTCGCCGATCCAGCTCTCCGCGTCGCCCTGGGTGGTGAACTCCTCCGGAGTCACCACCGGCTCGACCTCCGTGCCGTCGGACTTCTCGAACCGCCACGTCCATGCCATGTCCGCCTCCTGGCGCTCACCGGATGATCGGTTTCCTGCCCGCAGCGTAGCCGGGCGCGCACGGCTCGCGGTGGCGCGGGAGGATCTGAGGGTGGAACTGACTCTGCTCGGCACCGGCGCCCCCCTCGGGCTCCCCCGCCCCGACTGCCCCTGCGCCGTGTGCGCGCTCTCCCGCGGGCCCCGGGTCCGCGCCGCGACGGCGCTGCTCATCGACGGGGCCCTGCTGCTCGATCTGACCCCGGGGGCCGCGCTCGCCGCGGCCCGTTCGGGCCATTCGCTCGTGGGCGTACGGCAGGTGCTGCTGACGCATCCGCACGACGGGCCCGCGGTCGAGGTGCCCGCGGGGCTCCCGACGGCCGGGCGGGTGCCGGACGGCCGGGAGTTGACGCTGATCAGCGGGCACCGGGTGCGGGCCGTCCCGATGGACTCCCCCGGGACCGGGTACGAGGTGACGTCGGCGGACGGCGAGCGGCTGCTGTACCTGCCGCCCGGCGGGGCCGTGGCCGGGCTGCCGGAGAACCACCAGGTGCCGTACGACATGGTGGTCGCCGATGTGACGGGCCGTCCGGACGGGCTGGCCCGGCTGCGGGGCACCGGGGCGATCGGCCCGGCCACCGAGGTGATCGCGGTGCATCTGGACCACGACGTGCCGACGGGGGCCGAGCTGGACCGGCGGCTCGCGGCGGCGGGCGCCCGGGCGGTGCCGGACGGGACGACGCTGTACGTGGGCGAGTACCACGAGGTGCCGGACGTGCCCCGGCGGACCCTGGTGACCGGCGGGGCCAGGTCGGGGAAGTCCGTGGAGGCCGAGCGGCGGCTGGAGTCCTTCCCCGAGGTGCTGTACGTGGCGACGGGCGGCACCCGCGAGGGGGATCCGGAGTGGGCGGAGCGGGTGGGCCTGCACCGGGAGCGGCGGCCGGGTTCCTGGCGTACCGCCGAGACCTGTGACCTCGTACCGCTCCTGGCGGAGGAGGGGCCCGCGCTGCTGGTCGACTGTCTGTCGCTGTGGCTGACGGACGCCATGGACCGGGTGGACGCCTGGGACGACGCGCGGTGGGCGGCCGGGGGGCAGCGGGCGCTGCGGAAGCGGACGGCGGAGCTGGTGGCGGCGGTGCGGGCCACCCGCCGTACGGTCGTGGCGGTGACGAACGAGGTCGGTTCGGGGGTGGTGCCGGGTACGGCGGCGGGGCGGCGGTTCCGGGACGAGCTGGGCCGGCTGAACGCGGCGTTCGCCGACGAGTGCGAGGAGGTCGTCCTCGTGGTCGCCGGTCAGGGCCTGGTGCTGCGCGGGTAGGGTGCGAGCACCGATGGCCCTCGCTGATTTGTCTCAAGGCGGAACCCGTGAATCTGGACGACTTCTCCGATCTGATCGAGCGCCCCGACGGGGGGATCCGGCGTGACGCCGAGGAGCGCCGTGAGCGGCTGACCGTGCCGCCGGGGGCGCTCGGCCGGCTCGACGAGCTCGGTGAGTGGCTGTCGGCCGCGCAGGCCTCGGTCAAGGTGCGGGCGATCGGGCAGCCGAAGGTGGTGCTCTTCGCGGGCGACCACGGGGTCGCCTCGCTCGGTGTGTCGGGCCGCCCGGCGGGCACCGCGCACGAGCTGGTGCGGGCCGTCCTGGACGGGGCGAGCCCGGTCGCGGTGCTCGCCCGGTCGACGGACGTGCCGGTACGGGTGGTGGACGCGGGTCTCGACTGCGACCCGGAGCTGCTGCCGGCCGAGGTGGTGCGCCACCGGGTGCGGCGCGGCAGCGGCCGGATCGACGTGGAGGACGCGCTGACGGCGGAGGAGACGGAGGCGGCGGTCCGCCTCGGTGTCGCGATCGCCGACGAGGAGGCCGACTCGGGCACCGATCTGGTGGTGCTCGGGGATCTGAGCGTCGGCGGGACGACGCCCGCGGCGACCCTGATCGCCGCCCTCTGCGGGACGGACGCCTCCGTGGTGACGGGCCGGGGCGGGGCCGGGATCGACGATCTGGCGTGGATGCGGAAGTGCGCGGCGATCCGGGACGCGCTGCGGCGGGCGCGGCCGGTCCTGGGCGATCAGCTGGCGCTGCTCTCGGCGGTCGGCGGGGCGGACCTGGCGGCGATGACCGGGTTCCTGCTCCAGGCCTCGGTGCGGCGGATGCCGGTGATCCTGGACGGTGTGGTGGGGGCGGCCTGCGCGCTGGTGGCGCAGCGGGCGGCGTTCCGGGCGCCGGACTGGTGGCTGGCGGGTCAGGTCAGCGGGGAGCCGGCGCAGGCGAAGGCGCTGGACCGGATGGCGCTCAACCCTCTCCTCGATCACGGCGTCCATGTGGGTGAGGGAACCGGGGCATTGCTCGCGCTTCCCCTCGTCAGGGCCGCCGCGGCGTTCGCGGCGGAGCTGCCCGAGCGTCCGGATCCGACCACTCCGGACGGCGAGGGCGCGTCGGACTCCTGAGGGGGAGCGGGGCGGACAGATCGACTCCGGCGTCTCCGCACGACAAGCGATGCCCCATATGATCGCTTTTCATGGGAGAAGTCCGCTTGTCTGCCGAAGCAACACCCCGTGGCACCAGCGCCCGTTCGCGCCGCAGCGCCGCGTTCGCCGTCTGGTACCTGCGCGTCGTCACGTTCATCAATCTGCTGAGTGCCGTCTGGGTCTCGCTCGGCCAGGACCTGCGCCGCCACAACGAGGACAACTACTTCACCCCGTACCTGCTGACGGCCGGTTTCGCCTCGGGGGTCTTCACCCTCTTCCTGGCGATCACCATGCGGCGCCGCAAACGGGCCGCGTGGATCCTGAACCTGGTCCTCGGCGGCCTGTTCCTGCTGCTGTTCGCGCTGGTGATGTTCTTCCCCGAGATCCGGCAGCACGCCCAGAACTGGATCTCGCTGGTCCTGACCGCCGCCTTCGTCCTGGCGCTGCTCCTCGGCCGCAAGGAGTTCTACGCGAAGGGCGACCGCTCCAACCCGCTGCTCGCGGCGGCCGTGGCCGTCGGCGGACTGCTCGTCACCTCGCTGCTCGCGGCCGTCCTGGTCACCGTCACCAACACCTCCACCGTCCCCTCCACCTTCCTGGAGCGCTGGCGGTACGGCGTGATGCGGCTCATCACCCTGGCCGCCGACGACTCGCGGATCCCCGGGATCTCCACCCCCGGCTGGGTCGACGTCACCATCAACGTCCTTTCCACACTGCTGCTGTTCGCGGTGCTGTTCGCCGCCTTCCGCTCGCGGCGGGCCGTCGACCCGCTGACCGAGGGGGACGAGGAGCGGCTGCGGGCGCTGCTCGACAAGCACGGGGAGCGCGACTCTCTCGGCTACTTCGCGCTGCGCCGCGAGAAGAGCGTGGTGTGGTCGCCGAGCGAGAAGGCGGCCATCGCCTACCGGGTCGTCGGCGGGGTCTCGCTCGCCTCGGGCGACCCGATCGGCGACCCCGAGGCCTGGCCGGGCGCCATCGAGCCCTGGCTGGCCGAGGCGCGCGAGCACGGCTGGATCCCGGCGGTGATGGGTGCGAGCGAGGAGGCCGGCACCATCTACGCCCGGCACGGCCTCGACGCCCTGGAGCTGGGCGACGAGGCGATCGTGGAGACCGCCGAGTTCACCCTGGACGGGCGGGCCATGCGGACGGTCCGGCAGGCGTTCAACCGGGTCAAGCGGGCGGGCTACGAGGTGCGCATCCGGCGCCACGAGGACATCCCGGCCGAGGAGATGGCCTCGCTGCTCCGCAAGGCCGACGACTGGCGGGACGGGGCGACCGAGCGCGGCTTCTCCATGGCGCTCGGCCGGCTCGGCGACCCCCGGGACGGGCGCTGCGTGATGCTGGAGTGCCGGGACGGCGGCGACGGGGAGGGCACGGGCGAGCTGCGGGCGGTGCTGTCCTTCGTCCCCTGGGGTCCGAAGGGGCTCTCGCTCGACCTGATGCGCCGTGACCGGGAGTCCGAGAACGGCCTGATGGAGTTCATGGTCATCGAACTCCTCCAGCGCGCCAGGGAGATCGGGATCACGCAGGTCTCGCTGAACTTCGCGATGTTCCGCTCCGTCTTCGAACGTGGCTCGAAGCTCGGGGCGGGGCCGGTGCTGCGCATGTGGCGTTCGCTGCTCAGCTTCTTCTCCCGCTGGTGGCAGATCGAGTCGCTGTACCGCGCCAACGCCAAGTACCGACCGATCTGGGAGCCCCGATTCATGCTCTTCGAGAAGAGTGCCGACCTGCTGCGCATCGGTCTGGCGGCCGGTCGGGCCGAAGGCTTCCTGGAGGCGCCGGGGCTGCCGAAGTGGCTGCACCGCAGGCATCTGGAGAGCGGGCGTTGAGCGGCGCCCTCGGCGGCTTCGCCCGCCGGGAGTGGGGCCCGCTGTTCGGCACCGTCAGGGCGGCGCTGGTCACGAGGAGGTGGCGCGCGGTCCCGATGACCCTGGCCGCCGTCTGTCTGACCGCCCTCTTCCAGGGCGTCCAGAACCAGGACTGGGGGTATCAGCCGGTCCAGGACATCGGCTCCGTACGGGCCGAGGACCCGCTGTGGCTCGCGCTGCTGCGGACCCCGCTCTCGCTCTTCGTGCCGGCGCTCGACCTGCCCGTGTGGGGCGCGCTGGCGCAGGTCCTGCTGGTGTTCGGGATCGCCGAGATCTGTCTCGGGCGGTGGCGGACGCTCGGCATCGCCTATCTGGCGACCCTCGCGGGGACGCTGTACGCGCGCGTGGGCATCGCCCTCGGTCCGGACGGCCCGCTCGGGCTGCCCGCCTCCGACGCGCGGGTCGTCGACACCGGGCCCTCGGCGGCCGTGGTGGGCCTCGCCGTCTACGTCTGCTGGCGGTACGGGGCCTACTGGACCGGCGGGGCGGTGGTCGTGGCGATGGTCGTGGAGGTGATCGTCAAACCGAACCTGGCGGGCAGGGAGCACCTGGCGGCCATCGCCGGCGTCCTCGTCCTGATCGCGGTGGTGGCCTGGCGGGAGCGCGGTCAGGAGGGGGTGGAGTCCCGCCCCGGGACCCGCTCCTGGAAGCCGCCGATCAGGTCCTGAGCGCGGCGCCGGACCTTCGTCCAGCGCTTGTCGTGGCGGTACGTACGGATCCGGGAACGGGCCCGTGCCCGGTGGCGGCGCCCGTAGAACCGCCGTGACCACCAGGAGCCGGGGCGGGCGAGGCGGACGGCGCCGACGATCGTCACGAACGGGACGAAGACCCCGAGGACGGCCATCCGGAACTTCCCCTTCACCAGGGTGATCAGGATGAGGAGGAAGTTCAGCGCCAGGGTGAGGAGGAAGGTGACCCGGTCCTGGCGCTCGTCGGCGGTCATGTCGTCGACCCCCAGCGGGGAGAAGCCGCTCAGGGCCAGCCCGACCAGGGCGGCGGTGAGGACGACCACCTCGACGCTCTTGCGTCCCTGGTCCGTCCAGTACACGTCGTCGAGATGGAGGATCAGCGCGAACTCGTCGAGGACGAGGCCCGCGCCGATCCCGAAGACGACGGCGAAGACGACCGCGCCGACCCCGTGCCGGTCGCTGCCCACCGCCCCGAAACCGCCGATGACGGTGAGGACGACCCCCGGCACGACGTGATGGATGTGGAGCCCGCCGGAGGACACGTTCTTGAAGGGGCCCTTGCCCGCCCGGATGAGCCGGGTGACGGTCCGTGTGACCAGGAACGTCACGACGAACGAGGTCAGCGCGAGCAGCATCGGGAGCTTCCCCGGCTCGACGATGTTGCGGGAGAACCAGTGACCCATGCCACCCCGATCGGATATGCGTGGTATGCGGCGTATGGGCAATCTACCGTCCGGGGGCGGCGATTACCCTGCCCGGATGGACGGCCTGCGTTTCGCCTTCGGCACCCTCACCGTGTTCCCCGCCCGCATCACCCGCTGGGACCGGGACGCGGCGCGCGCCGGCATGCTCTGCGCCCCGCTGGCCGGGCTGGCCGTCGGTCTCTGCGCCGCCGCGCTCGGCGGGACGTTCCTGCTGCTCGGCTCGGGCCCGCTGCTCGCCGCCGTCGTCACCACGGCCGTCCCCGCCGTCCTCACCCGGGGCCTCCACCTCGACGGCCTCGCGGACACCGCCGACGGCCTCGGCAGCGCCAAGCCCGCGGAGGACGCGCTGCGCATCATGAAGCAGTCGGACGTGGGCCCCTTCGGTGTCATCGCGCTGCTCCTCGTGCTGCTCGCGCAGGTCGCCGCGCTCTTCGAGCTGTACGGGGAGAGCGCGGCGCACGGCGCGGCCGGCGCCGTGCTCGCCGCCACCGTCGCCCGCCTCGCCCTCACCCACGCCTCCCGCCACGGTGTCCCGGCGGCCCGCCCCGAGGGCCTCGGCGCGATCGTCGCCGCCACGGTCCCGGTCCGCTCCGCGACCCTCACGACGGCGCTCGTCCTGGTGGCGTGCGCGACGGCGGGCCTCCTGCTGTCCCCGTACGACGCGGTCCACGGCGTCCTCGCGGCGGGCGTTGCCCTGGCCGCTGCCGCCCTGATGCTCCGCCGGTGCGTACGGCGCTTCGGCGGGGTGACCGGCGACGTGTTCGGCGCGGTGGAGGAGACGGCCGCGACGGCGGCGCTGATGGCGCTGGCCGTGGGGTGACACATCCGTGACCGGACCCCGGGCAACCATCGGGGCCGCTGCCCGGTCATGCAGGAGTGATCAGACCCCTCACCCGTACCGCCGCCGCACTCGCCGGAGCGGTCCTGCTGCTCAGCGCCTGCGACAGCGGTCCCGGCGCCGCCCGCCCCGCCCCCCACCCCGTCTTCTCCGAGCCGCTCGCCCGGCAGGTGAACCTCGCCCTCCGGCACACCCAGCAGGCGGGCGGGGCCGGACTCCGGCAGACCGTCACCTTCTCCGGCAAGGGCAGGGCCGTCCAGACCCTCACCGGACGGCTGGACTTCGCGGGCTCGCGCGGGTCGGCGACGAGCCGCTGGCAGCTGACCCCCGACTTTCCCCGGGCCGCCCGGGAGACGATCCTCGGCACCCCGCAGGGACCCGGCACGGGTGACGCCGTCGGCCGCTACACCGTCGACACCCAGACCATCCACTACCGGGCCGGCTCGGCCGGATACTGGCTCCGGTACACAGGCGACATCAAGCCGCTCTGGGGGATCGACTCGATCAGCCACCTCCGGGGCACCGAGGGCGCGATCGGCGGGACGCTCCTGGAGGTCCTCAGCGGGGTGCGGCCGGCCGCGCAGCGGGCCCTCGACGGCGGCGGGCGCTCCTACCGCGCGGACTTCCCGCTCACCGAGGCCCTGGAGCTCTTCCCGTACGACCTGCGCGGCGAGTTCGTCCCCGCACCCCTCTACGACCACATGCCGAGCGCCCCCGTGCCCCTGACCGTCGAGGTCGACCGCGAGGGCCGGATCACCCGGGCCCGGGCCGATCTGACGGTCCTGCTCGACAGGAAGACGGAGGGCGCGCTCGCCGGGGTGACCGCGCTCCACGCCGATCTGGTGCTCGACGGCTTCGGCGCACCGGAGGCCGGGGCCATCGCCCTCCCGGACGGCCGCGTCCTCGACGCCGCATCGGCCGTCACCCCCGCCTCCGAGGCACGCGCCGGGGAGTGCATGGACTTCAACACCGGCATGCGGTACAGCCGGCTGGTGGCGCGGGTGCCCTGCGCGGGCCCCCACGACGGGAAGGTCCTCGCCCAGCACCCGCTGACCGGCGCCTACCCCGGGACCGAGGACGCCCGGGACCGGGCCGGACGGGCCTGCGCCGGCGCCCGGGACGGCTCCCGGCCCGGGGACCTCTGGTACACGTGGTCGTCCCGGCACGACTGGGCGGCACGGGGCGAGGGCCGGGCGACCTGCTACGCCGTCAGCAGGCCTGGCGCCACGCCCCCAGCTCGTACCGCTTGAGCATGGAGCTGAGGCCCAGTTCCCGGGCCTGCGGGCAGAACTCGGCCGTCTTCAGCTCGTACTCGACGTGGAAGACCGCCTTGCCCGCCGCCACGAAGGGGGCGAGGCGGTCGCATTCGGTGTACTGGGCGCACTGTTCGTTGACCGCGAAGTCGAAGTCGGGGAGCAGCTGCGGGATCTGGTCCAGGTCGTTCTTGAGGCCCACCGCGAGGCCCCGGTCGTGGGCCAGTCGGGCGATGAGGCGGTTGTAGCGGAGCTGGTCGGCGGCGGTGAGGGGGAAGCCGGTGCGGTTCAGATAGCCGTCCATGTTGTCGGGTTCGACGGCGTCGAAGCCCTTGGTGCGGCACATGTCGAGGCGGGCGGCCATGAGGGGTTCGAGGACGTCGGTACGGCGGATGTCGAGCCAGCGTTCTCCCTTCCAGCCGTTGCCCTCGCCGAGGACGGCCTTCGGGAAGCGGTCGGCGTCCGGACGGAAGTCCTCCCAGGCGCCGGTGGAGAGGTAGCAGATGACCTTGCGGCCGCGGCGGTGGAGGTCGGCGACCGCGGACGCCGGGTGGTCGAAGCCGTCGATGTCGTACACCGGGACGTCGACCGTCGGGTCCAGACGACCGCTCAGCTGCCACTGCCAGGCGAGCCCCGGCTTCGGCAGCCACCGCTCGCCCCTGGGCTTGGGGTCCGGGTCGGGGGCCGCCGTACAGGCCGTGGCGAGCAGCAGCAGGCCCGCGAGCAGTGGCAGAAGTCGTCTCATCGGGCGGGCTCCAGGAGGTGCGGAAGGGTGCCCCAGGGATGCGCGCCGGTGCCGGGGACCGCGCAGTGCACGGGGGTGACCGGGCGGGCGTCGGGCGGGGCCGCGTAGACGAGGTGGCAGTGGTGGGCGGCGGCCGGCAGGTCGAGGGTGCGGTACGTGTCCCAGGGGCCCTCGAAGGTGACGAGGAGGTCGGCGAGCTCCTCGTACCCCGGGTCGGGGTGCGCGCCGTGGTTGAGCACGAGGGTCGCGGCACCGGCGGACCGGGCCGCGACCGCGATCCGCCGGTAGTGGGCGAGGGCTCCGGGTGCGGTCGACACCTGGTCGAGGAAGGCGCCGTCGGTGCCGTACCAGTCGCGGTGGCGGAGGAGGTCGGTGACGACCTCGGCGTGCGGGCGCCGCCCGTAGGCGGTGTCCACGTAGCCGAGGAGCCGTACCCCGGCCGCCCGCAGCCGCGCGGTGACCTCGGCGAACGCCGGGTCGGCGGCCTCGCCCGCGCCGCTCGCCGGGTTGACGACGACGCCGTACAGGGACGGCGCCGCGTCGACGAGCGCCGACCACGCCTCGGGGCGGTCGGCGGGGTGCTCGTAGAACGGCACCAGGAGGAGACGATTCACGGGCCGTGGTCCCCTAGACGCGGTGGGCGGTCGGTCGTACCAGCAGAACACAGGTGAGGACGGCGAGCACCGCCGCCGCTCCCCCGGCCGCCATCGGGCCCGCCGCGGGTTCCAGGGTCTGCGCCGCCGCCGCGAGGAGACAGACGACCGCCGCGCTGAGGACCGCGCCGAAGGCCTGGAGCAGCAGCCCCAGCCAGAGCACCGTGCCGATCAGGAGCAGGGTGGCCAGCCGTGCCGCGGTGGGCCAGGCCGCGCCCGGCCAGGCCAGGGTCGCGGCGAGGGTGAGGGAGACGAGGACGGTGAGGTAGCCGCCGAGGCAGAGCACGAGGGTGCCCGTGACGGCCCGGCGGAACTCGCGGGCGGTGGTGAGGGTCCGCAGCCGGGTCAGGCTCCCGCCCCGGAAGCGGTGCAGCAGCCACTCCGCCGGCCCCATGGAGAGGGTGAGCGCGATGACGGCGCCCGCGCCGCTGACCAGGGTGTCGCCGATGCCCGCCTGGAGGACGAGCAGTCCGCTGCCGAGGCCGAAGAGTCCGTACGGGAGGGACGCGGCACGCGGGGGCCCGCCGCGTCCGGCCGCGCCGCGCCGCGCGCCCGGCCGCAGGACGAGCGCGGCGAGGACGACGCTCGCGGTGAGCGCGGCGAGGAGGAGCGCGGCGCGCAGCGGGCCGGGCAGGTCCCAGCGGAAGGCGGGAAGGGCCCCGGCGAGCGGCAGCAGGGCGCAGAGCAGGGCCCGTTCGCGGCCGAGGACCAGGAGGACGGTCGCGGCGGCGAGGTAGAGCGACTGTCCGGCGGCGAACAGGGCCGCCGGGGCCTCGCCGGGCGCGGCGGCCGCGAAGGCGACGGCCGTACCGGCGAGGGCGCCCGCCGGGGCGCCGGTGAGCAGGGCGCGGGCGGCGGCGGGCCGGTCGCCGAGACCGAGCCAGGTGTACGCGCGGTGGGACAGGGCCTGGTTCCACACCCAGCCGGTGACGGCGCCCGCCAGCAGGGGAACCGTTCCGCCGGGGAGCCCGAAGCGGCCCGGCTCCCCGGCGAGGAGCGGTGCGGCGAGGACGTACGCGAGGCCGGGCAGTGCGAAGACGAGTCCGCGCAGGAGGCAGCCGGCGAGGCCGGTGTGCCAGGCGCCGCCGGATGACGCCGCCGGTGCGGGGTGGCGCCGCTCCACGCGCGCGTAGAGGTCCTCGCCGAGGGCGAAGGAGTCGGCACGGCCGTAGGTGAGCCGGATGTGGTCGTCCGTCATGCCGTCGGACTCGAGGAGGGCGGCGATCTCGTCCGGGTGGACGGCGACGGCGGCGAACCCTTCGAGGCGCGCGACGAGTTCGTCGAGGGGATCGGCCGCGAGGGCGTCCCCGACGGGATGCGGATACGAACCGTTCGGGGCCGAGACCGGATGTGGGCCGCCCGGGGCCGACTGCTCGCCCGGAGGGCGCGGGGACATGGCGGTCGGCGCCTCCCCAGGGGTACGCGGGGCCTCATCGGTCGCCGGCTCCCCCGGGGCACGCGGGGACACGTCGACCGGCGGCTCCCCCGGGGCACGCGGGGACACCTCGGTCGGCGGCTCCCCCGGAGTGCGCGGTGGGGCTTCCGTGCGGCGGGGGCGGGGGATGGAGGGGAGCGGGGTCCCCGTGGTCGGGGCCTTGAGCCAGAGGGAGCCACTCATGCCGGGGTGCCTCCCGCGACGAGCGTCGGGGCGGCGCGCAGCGGCGCGGGGAGGCGGACCGTCCAGGCCTTCGGGTCGAGGCGGCGGGTCGTCCGCTCGCCCGCCAGTTCGCGGTAGATCTGCCGGAAGCCGTCCACCGAGCGGTGGAGGGTGAACCGGTCGATCACCCGCTGCCGGGCCCGGCGGCCGAGCTCGGCGCGCCGGGCCCCGTCGCGGAGGAGTTCGCTGACGGCGGCGGCCATGACGGCCGGTTCGCGGGGCGGGACGACGATCCCGGTGTCGCCGACGGCCTCCCGTACCCCGCCGACGTCGGTGGAGACGGTGGCGCGGCCGCAGGACATGGCCTCGATGAGGGAGAAGGGGAAGCCCTCGCTGATGGAGGAGAGCATGACGACGCTGCCGGCCGCGTAGGCGCGCGGCACCTCGGAGACCCGGCCCTCGAAGCTGACGCCGTCGGTGACGCCGAGTTCGGCGGCGAGCTTCTCCAGGCGGGTCAGGTAGTCCTCGTTCCCGGCGGGGACCGGCCCGAACAGGCGGAGCCGCAGCGCGGGGAGTTCGGCGCGGCAGATCGCGTACGCCCGGATCAGGGTCTCGAGGTCCTTGATGGGGTCGACGCGTCCGCACCAGCTGAGGGTGGGCGTCTCCGGTTCGGGTCCGGCCTCGGGGAAGGCGGCCGGGTCGACGCCGTTGTAGACGGTGCGGATGCGGTCGGCGGGGGCGCCGCCGCGTTCCTCCCAGCGCCGGTTGTACTGGTTGCAGGGGGTGATGAGGTCGGCCTTGCGGTAGCCGAGGGTGTTGAGCTCCCGGTAGAAGCCGAGCATGAGGGCCTTGACGGGCCAGCGCTGGGCCTCGGTGCGGTAGCCGAGGTAGCGCTCGCGGAGGTAGATGCCGTGTTCGGTGAGCAGGAAGGGCACTCCTTCGAAGTGCTGTGCGGCGAGCGCCGGCAGCGTGGCGAGGCCGCTGGAGACGGCGTGGGCGACGCCGTCGGTGGCTATCCGGGCGGCGAGCGGGCGCAGGGCGTGTTCCAGCAGGTCGGTGGCGGTGAGTGCGTCGTGGACGGTGGGCCGGGCCGCGAGGGTCGGCAGGTGCGGCATGGTCCAGATCCACATCAGGGAGCGCAGGGCCGCCTCGGAGCGCAGCGCGGCGGTCAGCTGTCCCCGCCGGGCGAGTTCGGCCAGTTCGTACAGGCCGGTGCCGAAGTCGCAGCCCGCCTCCGGGTCGAGGAGGGAGAGCAGGAGGCGTTCGTACGCGTCGAGGAAGCGGCGGCGGGCGCGCCCCCGCAGGGGCCGGCGCGCCCTGGCGAGCAGGCGGGGCGCGGCCGGTCCCTGCGGGAGTCCCCAGAGGGGGAACGCGGTGTGCCGGGTGACGTTGGCCGGCAGTTCCCAGGTGACGGGTTCGCGGCCGCTGCCGGTGAGGGCGAGGATCTCGAAGTCGACCTCGGGCATGCCCCGGACGAGCTGGTCGCACCAGGTGCTGACGCCGCCGTGGACATGCGGGTAGGTGCCTTCGGTGAGCATGGTGACGTGACGGCCACTGCTCGGCATGTGCGTTCCCCCCAGAACGTGCTGGTCAGGCGGTCGGGAGCGTGAGTGTGACGCTGGTCTGGAGCACTTCGGGCGTGGTCCAGGCGGAGCGGGTGCCCGCGTACGGCGATCCGAAGGCGGCGGTGCCGAGGAGGAGTTGCTTGCGGGTGCCCTCGGGGGCCGTGATCGGGGCGGCGAGGCCCGCGGGCGCCTTGACGGTGACGGTGGCGCCGATGCGGTAGGCGGTGACCTTTCCGGCGGCGAGGGCCTGGTCCCAGGCGGCGCGGCGGTTCAGTTCGGTGCCGACGTCCTTCTGACGCGGGTTCACCACGGGGGCGCTGGGAGCGAAAAGGGCGCGGTAGTCGGCCAGGACCCGGTCGAGGACGGGGTAGAGCAGGCGTTCCTCGGCGAGGTTGGACTGGTGCACGTAGTGCGGGCGCGGGTCGTTGCCCAGGACGTGGGAGAGGGCGGTCCTGGCTTCCTGCGGGACGATGTGGCCGGCGTACCCGGTGGCGACGGGGAGGGGGGCGGGCAGGCAGGTGGAGGCCGGGTTGGACTCGCAGATGCCGCTGCCGCCGTCGGCGCGGGAGGTGTAGACCCAGTTGTACTCGTCGGTCATCTCGGCGGCGGTGCCCACGTTGTAGTACACGTTCATGGGGTGGCGGGGCACGGTCTTCGCGGCGCCGGTGGCGGTGCCGAGGGAACGTTGCTGCGGTTCGCGGGAGTTGTCGCTGGCGAGCCACTTGACGCCGTTGTCGGCGAGGGCGCCGGCCAGGTGGGGGTTGTCGGCGGGCTGCTGCGGGAAGGTCCTGAGGCCGGAGTGCTCGCCGGTGACGAGTTCGCTCCGGTCGACGGAGATGCCCTTGCCGACGGCCCAGTTGTGGTTGTTGCGGATCTGGCCGGAGAGCTCGGAGCGGCCCACCCAGAGGGTGTTGCCGGAGGCGTCCGTGGCGCACCGCCACGGGACGACGGTGTTGTCCTGGACGCAGCCCAGGAAGGGGTGGGTGTAGGTGTGGTTGATCCACCGGTACTGGGCGCGGTCGGCGACGAGCCGGTCGGTGAGCGGGTCGCTGCCGCCGTGCTCGGTCTTCCACTGCTCGCCCTGGCCGCCGTTGTAGACCATGTCGAGGGTGAATCCGGAGGCCTTCTGCCAGGCGGCGGCGTACTGGGCGTCGGCGACCGTCATCCGGATCGGGTCGGCGCCCTCCCCCTCGTCCCCGACGCAGTCGAAGTCGCCGGGGGTGCAGTTGCGGGCCGTGTCCCAGCGGGCGTCGGGCGCGAAGACGTCGTCGACGTGGACGGACAGGTAGTTGCGGCTCTGTCCGAGGTGGACGCCCTGGGTGAGCCATTCGACGATGCCGCGGGCGAGGGCGCGGAACTGCCGCTGGTACTGGTTGTAGGCGAAGGTGACGACGAGCTCGCGGCGTCCGTCGGCGGTGTACTCGCCGACGAGGCTGGCCCGGCCGCCGCCGTCGACGGGGACGTCGAGGTAGCTGGTGTAGCCGGCGCGGGGGCGGCCCGCGTAGCCGTAGCTCTCGGCGATGGACGGGTCGTTGTCCTCGAAGGCGAGCGCTCCGGACAGATAGCGGAAGGGGCCCGCCCGGCCCGCCGCGGTGACGCCGGCCGTGGTGCCGTCGAGGACGCCGGACCAGCCTCCCTCGTTCGTGTAGTCGAGACCGACTCCGGGGTGCGACCAGGTGTAGGCGTCGACCTGCGGGATCCCGAAGGTCCGCTCGTACGTCCGCAGGGCGGTGTGCTCGGCGGAGTCGGGCCCGAAGGCGGTCTCGTGCGGCAGGACGACGCCCTGGTACTTGGCGCGGGGGCGTCCGTCGACGGTGTCGCTGAGGAAGGCCGCGTCGAGGACCGGCCGGTTCGGGTCGTCGAGGTCGATCCTGCGGTACGGGACGCCGGAGCCCTTGAGCTCGGCGGTGATCGCTTCGACGGCGCTGCCGCCGTCGTCGACGACGAGGACGGTGAGGTCGATCCGGGGCACGGGGGCCGCGACGGCCTGTGCGGACGGGACGACGGTGACGAGCAACGCGGCGGCGGCGAGGGCCGCGACCCTGGCGGTGCGGGCGCCGCGCGGAGCGGTTCTGGGCGTACGGATTCGGCCGGAGTCCATCAGGTGGTGTCCCCCCTCGGCAGGTCCGCCCGCACCGGCGCACGGAACGGAGGACCTGTGGAGATGCTGCAGATGATGCGAAGACGAGCGCGTCGTCCTCGCGTGACTGAGGCGAGTGTGAAGGAGCGGTCCGAGCCTGAACGGTAAACATGAAAGAGACACCACGGATGAGTGAATCACCGCCGCCGTGAGCGAACCGGATGAGCGAGCGTAGGCTCGTTCTCGGCGCTCTCCGGGCCGAAATACGATGCGGCGGGCACGGTCGGCCCATCCCTCGACCGCACAGAACTCAATGGAAGCGAGATTTCACCACCGTGACTGCTCTCACTCTCAGCACTGCCGGCGCGGCGACGCTGCGCGCCGACGCCCTCGTCGTCGGCGTCGCGAAGTCCGGGAAGACGCTCGTCGTCGCCCCGGGCGCCGAGGCCGTCGACAAGGCCTTCGAAGGCCGGCTCGCCGCCGTCCTGGAGACCCTGGGCGCCTCGGGTGCCGAGGGTGAGGCGATCAAGCTGCCCGCCCCCACCGGCCTCAAGGCCCCGGTCGTCCTCGCCGTCGGCCTGGGCTCCGCCCCCGAGGACGGCGAGTCCTTCGGCGCCGAGACCCTGCGTCGCGCCGCCGGCACCGCCGCCCGCACCCTGACCGGTTCGAAGAAGGCCGCGTTCGCGCTGCCGATCGCCGCCGCCGAGGACGCCGGCGCCATCGCGGAGGGCGCCCTGCTCGGCGCGTACGCCTTCACGGCGTACCAGGAGAACGGCAAGGACGCGAAGAAGCCGCTGGCCGAGGTCGCCGTGCTCGGCGCCAAGCCGCGCGACAAGGCCCACAAGGCGGCCGCCGAGCGCGCCCAGGCCGTCGCCGAGGAGATCAACCGCGCCCGCGACCTGATCAACATGCCGCCGAACGACCTGACGCCGGCCGCCTTCGCCGCCGCCGCCCAGGCCGCCGGCAAGGAGCACGGCCTCAAGGTGCAGGTCCTCGACGAGAAGGCGCTCGCCAAGGGCGGCTACGGCGGCATCCTCGGCGTCGGCAACGGCTCCGAGAACCCGCCGCGCCTGGTCCGGATCGCGTACACCCACCCGAAGGCGGAGCGGACCCTCGCCCTCGTCGGCAAGGGCATCACCTACGACTCGGGCGGCATCTCCCTGAAGCCGGCCGGCCACAACGAGACGATGAAGTGCGACATGAGCGGTGCCGCCGCCGTGTTCTCGTCCGTCGTCGCTGCGGCCCGCCTCGGCCTCGAGGTCAACGTCACCGGCTGGCTCGCCCTCGCCGAGAACATGCCGTCCGGCTCCGCCACCCGCCCGGGTGACGTGCTGCGCATGTACAGCGGCAAGACCGTCGAGGTCCTCAACACCGACGCCGAGGGCCGTCTCGTCCTGGCCGACGCGCTGACCCGGGCCTCCGAGGAACACCCGGACGCGATCGTCGACGTGGCGACCCTGACCGGCGCCATGGTCCTGGCGCTCGGCAACCGCACCTTCGGCATCATGGCCAACGACGACGACTACCGCTCGACGATCCACGAGATCGCCGAGGAGGTCGGCGAGGCGTCCTGGCCGATGCCGCTCCCCGCGGACCTGCGCAAGGGCATGGACTCCCCCACCGCCGACATCGCCAACATGGGTGAGCGGATGGGCGGCGGCCTGGTCGCCGGGCTCTTCCTCCAGGAGTTCGTGGGCGAGGGCATCACCTGGGCCCACCTGGACATCGCGGGCCCGGCCTTCCACGAGGGCGCCCCGTACGGCTACACCCCGAAGGGCGGCACCGGCTCCTCGGTCCGCACCCTGGTGAGGCTG
Source organism: Streptomyces sp. CB02261 (assembly GCF_001905665.1). GTDB lineage: Bacteria > Actinomycetota > Actinomycetes > Streptomycetales > Streptomycetaceae > Streptomyces. Next base: position 419,489 of record NZ_LIVX01000001.1, read on the forward strand.
GCCGAGCGCACGGCCACCGGCGAGCTCTGAGCCGCCGCTCCGCGCACACCGTGACGGGGACGGCCCCGGGCCTCGCGCCCGGGGCCGTCCCCCGTCCCCGACCTCCGCTCGCGACGAAATCCGTAGGTTCGTACGCCCGGGTCCGCCCTCCGTACGGACGATCGGCCGTCTCAGAGCCCGGCCCCGCGTCCCGCCATCCGTCAACAAGTGCGAAGATGGGTTCTCGGCAGGACAGGGCCCCCACCACAGGGCCGAAAATAAGCGGCCGAACACCAGCCGCCGCCCGGTCATCGAGGACCGGCGACGAGCGCACATGCATGGAGGACGTGACGTGGCGAACGACGCCAGCACCGTTTTCGACCTAGTGATCCTCGGCGGCGGTAGCGGCGGTTACGCCGCGGCGCTGCGCGGAGCGCAGCTGGGCCTGGACGTCGCACTGATCGAGAAGAACAAGCTCGGCGGCACCTGCCTGCACAACGGCTGCATCCCGACGAAGGCCCTGCTCCACGCCGGCGAGATCGCCGACCAGGCTCGCGAGGCCGAGCAGTTCGGTGTCAAGGCCTCCTTCGAGGGCATCGACATCAAGGGCGTGCACAAGTACAAGGACGACGTGATCTCGGGCCTGTACAAGGGCCTGCAGGGTCTCGTCGCCTCCCGCAAGGTGACCTACATCGAGGGCGCGGGTCACCTGTCCTCCCCGACCTCCGTCGACGTGGACGGCCGTCGCGTCGAGGGCCGTCACGTCCTCCTCGCCACGGGCTCCGTACCTAAGTCGCTGCCCGGCCTGGAGATCGACGGCAACCGGATCATCACCTCGGACCACGCGCTGACCCTGGACCGGGTCCCGGAGTCCGCGATCATCCTCGGCGGCGGTGTCATCGGCGTCGAGTTCGCCTCCGCGTGGAAGTCCTTCGGCACCGACGTGACGGTGATCGAGGGCATGAAGCACCTCGTCCCCGTCGAGGACGAGAACAGCTCGAAGCTTCTTGAGCGCGCGTTCCGCAAGCGCGGCATCAAGTTCAACCTCGGCACCTTCTTCCAGTCCGCCGAGTACACCGACAACGGCGTCAAGGTCACCCTCGCCGACGGCAAGACCTTCGAGGCCGAGGTGCTGCTCGTCGCGATCGGCCGCGGCCCGGTCTCCGCCGGTCTCGGTTACGAGGAGCAGGGCGTCGCGATGGACCGCGGCTACGTCCTGGTCGACGAGTACATGCGCACCAACGTGCCGACGATCTCGGCCGTGGGCGACCTCGTCCCGACGCTCCAGCTCGCGCACGTCGGCTTCGCCGAGGGCATCCTCGTCGCGGAGCGCCTGGCCGGCCTCAAGGCCGTCCCGATCGACTACGACGGCGTGCCCCGGGTGACGTACTGCCACCCCGAGGTCGCCTCCGTCGGCATCACCGAGGCGAAGGCCAAGGAGATCTACGGCGCGGACAAGGTCGTCGCCCTGAAGTACAACCTCGCGGGCAACGGCAAGAGCAAGATCCTCAAGACCGCGGGCGAGATCAAGCTCGTCCAGGTCAAGGACGGTGCCGTGGTCGGCGTCCACATGGTCGGTGACCGCATGGGCGAGCAGGTCGGCGAAGCGCAGCTGATCTACAACTGGGAGGCGCTGCCGGCCGAGGTCGCGCAGCTCATCCACGCCCACCCGACGCAGAACGAGGCGCTCGGCGAGGCCCACCTGGCCCTGGCCGGCAAGCCGCTGCACTCCCACGACTGACGCTCACGTCATCACAGGGCGCGACGACCACTTCCCGCAATTCGTTAGGAGCAACTGAAACCATGTCGGTTTCCGTAACCCTGCCGGCGCTCGGCGAGAGCGTCACCGAGGGCACCGTCACCCGCTGGCTCAAGGCCGAGGGTGAGCGTGTCGAGGCCGACGAGCCGCTGCTCGAGGTCTCGACCGACAAGGTCGACACCGAGATCCCCGCCCCCGCCTCGGGCATCCTGGCCTCCATCAAGGTCGCCGAGGACGAGACGGTCGAGGTCGGCGCCGAGCTGGCCATCATCGACGACGGCTCCGGCGCCCCGGCCGAGACCGCCGCCCCGGCCGCCGAGGCCGCCCCGGCCCCCGCCGCCCCGCAGCAGGAGGCCCCGGCCCCCGCGCCGCAGGCCGCCGCCCCGTCCACCGAGGCCGAGGCCCCGGCTCCGGCCCCGACGGCCGAGGCCGCCGCCGGTGGCGGTTCCGCCGAGGGCACCGACGTCGTGCTGCCCGCGCTGGGCGAGTCCGTCACCGAGGGCACCGTCACCCGCTGGCTGAAGTCGGTCGGCGAGGAGGTCACGGAGGACGAGCCGCTGCTCGAGGTCTCCACGGACAAGGTCGACACCGAGATCCCGGCCCCGGCCTCCGGTGTGCTCCTGGAGATCGTCGTCGCCGAGGACGAGACCGCCGAGGTCGGCGCCAAGCTGGCCGTCATCGGCGCCGCGGGTGCCGCTCCGGCCGCTCCGGCCGCCCCGGCTCCGGCCGCCCCCGCCGCCGCCCCGGCTCCGGCCCCGGCTGCTGCCGCCCCGGCCCCGGCCGCCCCCGCGGCCCCCGCGCCGGCTCCCGCCCCGGCGGCTCCGGCCGCGCCCGCCCAGGCGCCGGCTCCGGCCGCCGCTCCGGCCCCGGCCCCGGCCGCCCAGGCTCCGGCTCCCGCCCCTGCGGCGCCCGCGGCTCCGGCCGAGGACGGCGCGTACGTGACCCCGCTGGTCCGCAAGCTCGCCACCGAGAACGGTGTCGACCTGGCGGCCGTCAAGGGTTCGGGCGTCGGTGGCCGTATCCGCAAGCAGGACGTCATCGCGGCCGCCGAGGCCAAGAAGGCCGCCCCGGCCCCCGCCGCCCCGGCCGCCGCCGCGAAGGCTCCGGCCCTGGAGACCTCCCCGCTGCGCGGTCAGACCGTCAAGATGACCCGCATGCGCAAGGTCATCGGCGACAACATGATGAAGGCGCTGCACGGCCAGGCCCAGCTGACCTCGGTCGTCGAGGTCGACATCACCAAGCTGATGAAGCTGCGCGGCCGCGCCAAGGACGCCTTCGCCGCCCGTGAGGGCGTCAAGCTGTCCCCGATGCCGTTCTTCGTCAAGGCCGCGGCCCAGGCGCTGAAGGCCCACCCGGTCATCAACGCCCGGATCAACGAGGACGAGGGCACGATCACCTACTTCGACACCGAGAACATCGGTATCGCGGTGGACTCCGAGAAGGGTCTGATGACCCCGGTCATCAAGGGTGCGGGCGACCTCAACATCGCCGGCATCTCGAAGAAGACCGCGGAGCTGGCCGGCGCCGTGCGCGCCAGCAAGATCACGCCGGACGACCTGGCCGGCGCGACCTTCACCATCTCCAACACCGGTTCGCGCGGCGCGCTGTTCGACACGATCATCGTGCCCCCGAACCAGGTCGCCATCCTGGGCATCGGCGCCACCGTGCGCCGTCCGGTCGTCATCAACCACCCGGACCTGGGTGAGACGATCGCGATCCGCGACATGACGTACGTCGCGCTGTCCTACGACCACCGTCTGGTGGACGGCGCCGACGCCGCCCGCTACCTGACGGCGGTCAAGGCGATCCTGGAGGCCGGCGAGTTCGAGGTCGACCTCGGTCTGTAAGGCCCTGTGAGGCCCGTACGCCGAGTGGCAACGTAACGAGCCTCACCTGCGGCGCCCCCGTCCGGAAGTGTTTCCGGGCGGGGGCGCCGCCGTATTGTCTAAGGGTCAACACTCCCCGAGGAGCCTTCATGACCGTCCCCGTCGTCCACTCGCTGCGCGAACAGATCCGCGAGCACATCGTGGAGGGGATCGTCAGCGGCCGCTGGAAGCCGGGAGAGCGGATCGTGGAGCGCCGGATCGCGACGGAGCTGGAGGTCTCCCAGACCCCCGTCCGCGAGGCGCTGCGTGAGCTGGAGTCGCTGCGCCTGATCGAGTCGGCGCCGAACAAGGGCGTCCGGGTCCGCAACCTGACCGCGGCGGACCTGGAGGAGAGCTACCCCGTCCGCGCCGGTCTGGAGCAGATCGCGGCCGAGCTTGCGGCCCGGCGTCTCGCGGCGGACTGCTCGGCCCTGGAGCCGCACGTGGCGGCGCTGTACGAGGCGGACGCGACCTCCGACGGGACCGCGCAGGTGCGGCACACGGTGGCGTTCCACCGGGAGCTGGTGAAGGCCGCGGGGAACGGCGTGCTGCTCCACACCTGGGAGACGCTGGGCATCGAGGTCTTCACGGCCCTGTCGATCCGCTGGCTCGGCACGGTCCAGAAGTCGTACGCGGAGGAGCACCAGGAGCTGGTGGAGGCCTTCCGCCGGGGCGACCCGAACATCGGTGCGCTGGTGAAGGCGCACGTGCTGGGCTGCGCACCGAGAGCCTGACCCCCGGCTTGACGCACAGTGAGCGGGTCCACCGTCCGGTGGGCCCGCTCATTCGTGCGGGCACCCTCTCATAAAGCGGCTCCCACCTGCGAAAACAGGGTGAAAACGAGGCACCGGGTGCCCTGTTTCGCGGCACCCTGTGCCGACTTTCTCGATCTGAAGAGGTTTTCCCCTTCAACCCTTTGATCGATCATCGATCGGCGGCTTACAGTCTTCGGCGGGCCGCTACCCGGCCCTTCGCCCTGTCCTGCCCGACAAGGCACCCCTTCTCCACCCCCACCTGTCCGGAAGGCGGCGATCATGACCGATCCCGTAGGCAAGATTCCGAGCGAGCTCGACCAGCTCCCGGACCGTGACACCGAGGAGACCGCCGAGTGGGCGGCCTCCCTGGACGCCGTCACCAAGGCCGCCGGCCCCCACCGGGCCGCCTACCTGATGCGCCGCACGCTCCAGCACGCCGAGGGCGCGGGCCTGGCCCTGCCCAAGCTCCTGGAGACGGACTACGTCAACACCATCCCGACCTCCGCCGAGCCGACGGGCGCCGACTTCGACGGCGACGAGGACATGGAGCGCCGGATCACCGCCTGGAACCGCTGGAACGCGGCCGCGATGGTCACCCGCGGCTCCAAGTACGGCGTCGGCGGCCACATCGCCACCTTCGCGTCGGCCGCCTGGCTGTACGAGACCGGCTTCAACCACTTCTTCAAGGGCAAGGAAGCCGACGGTTCCGGCGACCAGCTCTACATCCAGGGTCACGCCGCCCCCGGCATCTACGCCCGCGCGTTCCTGGACGGGCGCCTGAACGAGGCCCACCTCGACAACTTCCGGCAGGAGTCCGGCGGCAACGGCCTGCCCTCCTACCCGCACCCGCGCCGTCTCCCCTGGCTGTGGGAGTTCCCCACCGTCTCCATGGGTCTGGGCCCGCTCTCCGCGATCTACCAGGCGCGCTTCAACCGCTACCTGACCAACCGCGCCATCAAGGACGTCTCCGCCTCGCACGTGTGGGCGTTCCTCGGTGACGGCGAGATGGACGAGCCCGAGTCGACCGCGGCCCTCGCCCTGGCCGCCCGCGAGGGTCTGGACAACCTGACCTTCGTCATCAACTGCAACCTGCAGCGCCTCGACGGCCCGGTCCGCGCCAACTTCAAGATCGTGCAGGAGCTGGAGGCCCAGTTCCGCGGCGCCGGCTGGAACGTCGTGAAGTCGCTGTGGGGCAACGCCTGGGACGAGCTGTTCGCGCTCGACACCACCGGCGCCCTCGTCCGCCGCCTCCGCGAGGTGCCGGACGCGCAGGTCCAGACGTACCAGACCCGCGACGCCGCCTACATCCGCCAGGACTTCTTCGGCAAGGACCCGGCGCTCGTCGCGATGGCGCAGCTGCTGAGCGACGACAAGATCCTTGAGTGCTTCCACCTCTCCCGCGGTGGCCACGAGCCGCGCAAGGTGTACGCCGCGTACAAGGCCGCCGTGGAGTTCAAGGGCGCGCCGACGGTCATCCTCGCGCAGACCGTCAAGGGCTTCACCCTCGGTGAGGGCTTCGCGTCGAAGAACGCGAACCACCAGATGAAGAAGCTCTCGAACGACGAGTTCAAGAACATGCGGGACCTGCTCGACCTGCCCATCTCGGACGCGCAGTTCGTCGACGGCCAGGTGCCCTACGGCCACCCCGGCGCCGACTCCCCCGAGGTCCGTTACCTGCAGGAGCGCCGCGCGGCCCTCGGTGGCCCGGCCCCGGCCCGCCGTACCCACGCGATCGCCCCGCTGCCGGCCCCGGCCGAGAAGGCCTTCACCGCCTTCGACAAGGGCTCCGGCGCGCAGTCGATGGCGACGACGATGGCGTTCGTCCGCCTGGTCAAGGACCTGATCCGCGACAAGGAGACCGGCAAGCGCTGGGTCCCGATCGTCCCGGACGAGGCCCGTACCTTCGGTATGGAGTCGCTGTTCCCGTCGCTCGGCATCTACTCGCCGAAGGGCCAGACGTACGAGCCGGTCGACCGCGACCAGCTGATGTACTACAAGGAGGCCGTCAACGGCCAGATCCTCAACGAGGGGATCACCGAGGCCGGTTCGATGGCCGACTTCATCGCCGCTTCCACCGCGTACTCCACGCACGGCGAGGCGATGATCCCGTTCTACATCTTCTACTCGATGTTCGGCTGGCAGCGGACCGCCGACCAGATGTGGCAGCTCGGCGACCAGCTCGGCCGCGGCTTCCTCGTCGGCGCCACCGCGGGCCGCACCACCCTGACCGGTGAGGGCCTCCAGCACGCCGACGGCCACTCGCCGGTGATCGCGGCGACCAACCCGGCGGCGCTGACGTACGACCCGGCGTTCGCCTACGAGGTCGCGGTCATCGTCAAGGAGGGGCTGCGCCGGATGTACGGCGAGGCCGCCGAGGGCGAGGACCAGAACGTCTTCTACTACCTCACCGTCTACAACGAGCCGATGCCGCAGCCCGCCAAGCCGGCCGGCGTCGACGAGGGCATCGTCAAGGGCCTCTACCGCTTCAACACGGCGGAGTCCGCGGGCCTCGACCTGCCCGCGAACGCCTCGCGCATCCAGCTCCTCTCCTCCGGTACGGCCATCCACTGGGCCCTGGAGGCGCAGAAGCTGCTCGCCGCCGAGTGGGGCGTGGGCGCCGACGTGTGGTCCGCGACCTCCTGGACGGAGCTGCGGCGCGACGCCCTGGAGGCGGACGCGGCGTTGCTGCGCGGCGAGGAGCAGGTGCCGTACATCCGCACCGCCCTGGAGGGCGTCGACTCCCCGGTCCTCGCCGTCTCCGACTACATGCGCCAGGTCCCGGACCAGATCGCGCAGTGGGTCGAGCAGGACTGGTCCTCGCTGGGCGCCGACGGCTTCGGCCTGTCGGACACCCGTGACGCGGCCCGCCGCCACTTCGGCGTCGACGCCCAGTCGATCGTCGTCGCGGCCCTCGCGCAGCTCGCCCGTCGCGGCGAGGTCCCGGCCTCGGCCGTGAAGGAGGCGCGCGAGCGCTACGGCCTCTGAGGCCCGACTGTCGGTGACGGCACGCATGATGGGGTCATGCGTGCCGCCCGGCTGATCAAGATGGTCCTGCTGCTCCAGTCCCGTCCCTCGATGACGGCGGCCGAACTGGCCGTGGAGCTGGAGGTGTCCGAACGGACCGTCACCCGTGACGCCCTCGCCCTCTCCGAGGCGGGGGTTCCGGTGTACGCGGACCGGGGCAGGGCCGGTGGGTACCGCCTCGTCGGCGGCTACCGCACCCGTCTCACGGGCCTGGCGCGCGGCGAGGCCGAGGCGCTGTTCCTGTCCGGACTGCCCGGCGCGCTCCGGGACATGGGTCTGGAGGACGCGGCGTCGGCGGCCCGGCTCAAGGTGTCGGCGGCTCTGCTGCCCTCGCTGCGGGACGCCCCGGACTCGGTGGCGCGGCGCTTTCTGCTGGACGCGCCGGGCTGGTACCAGGAGCCGGAGACGCCGGAGATGCTGGCGCCGATCGCGGAGGCGGTCTGGGACGACCGGATGATCGCCGCCCGCTACCGGCGCGGGGACGGCACGGAGGTGGAGCGGGAACTGCGGCCGTACGGGCTCGTCCTGAAGGCCGGCGTCTGGTACGTGTGCGCGGGTGCGGCCGACGCCTTCCGTACGTACCGGGTGGACCGCTTCACGGCGGTGGCGGTGGGCGAGGACCGCTTCGAGCGGGATCCGGACTTCGACCTGGCCGCGTTCTGGTCCGACCGCTCCCACGAGTTCGCGCGCTCCCTCCTGCGGGCCGAGACGGTCCTGCGCCTCACGGCGGCGGGAGCCCGGCGGCTGCCGTACGTGACGGACCGGGCGGCGGCCGAGGAGGCCATCGCGGCGGGCACCACCGACGCCGACGGCCGCCTCCGGGTGGTTCTCCGCGTCGAGAACGAGGAGGTCGCCTTCGGCCAGCTCCTGGGCCTGGGCCCGGAGGCGGAGGTCCTGGCCCCGGACACGCTCCGGAAGCGGTTCGCGGAGGCGGCCCGGGGCCTGGGAGAGCTGTACGGGGAGGACCTGCCGTAGGGCGGGTTCGGCGGGGGGCTCCTAGCGGTAGTCGTCCACCGACGCGTTCTCGTCCGTCTCCTTCGCGATGATGAAGCCCCAGGCGTCCGGCCGTGAGCCGTCCGCGTCGGTGAAGCCGTACTCCTTCGCCAGTTGTCCGCTGGAGAGGGACCGGCCGTTCCAGCGGGCCCGGTCGGGGTCGGCGGCGAGGGCGGCGACGGCGCGGCCGACGTAGACCGGGGACTCGGCGACGGCGAAGTCGGGCAGTTTCTCCGCCGCGTCGCGCCAGTTGTCCTCGGTCACGCCGAAGTGGTCCAGCATCTGTTCCGAGCGGAGCCAGCCGGGGGTGATCGCGACCGCCGTGCCGCCGGACGGCTCCAGGTCGCGCGCGAGGCCGAACGCCATCCGGATCGGGGCGTTCTTGGCGAGGTCGTAGTAGAGGTTCTCGCGGTACCGGGTGCCGTTGTACTCGGCCGTGCCGTCGGTGACCTCGACGAGGAGGCTCCCGGGGTGCCGGACGAGCAGCGGGGTCGCGGCCGCGCTGGTGACGAGGTGGCTCTTCACACCCAGCTCCAGCATGCGCAGGCCGTCGGCGAGTTCCATCTCCCAGATCTTCTTGCCGAAGCCGGCGACGACCAGGTGCTCGCCGCCCCAGATGTCGTTGACGAGGACGTCGAGCCGTCCCCGCTCCCGGTCGATCCGGTCGACGAGGGCCCGGACCTGATCCGGCTCCAGGTGGTCGGTGGGGACGGCGATGCCCTCGCCGCCCGCGGCCGTCACCAGTTCGGCGGTCTCCTCGATGGTCTCGGTCGCCCGGCCGACCTCGCTGAGCTTCTCGCGGGTGGTGCGTCCGGTGACGTACACGGTGGCGCCGGCGGCTCCCAGCTGGACGGCGATGGCCCGTCCGGCTCCTCGGGTGGCGCCCGCGACCAGGCAGATCCGTCCGTGCAGGGGCTTCGTCTCAGTCGTCATGGGATCACCCTGGCAGGAAAGTACGACACCTTCTGTCCGGATTGATTTCGGGCTTTCCGGGTGCGTCGCGTCCTCCGAGCCACGATGCTTGGTCCCGTGATGGACGAGACGGAGTTCTGGCAGATCATCGACACCAGCCGCGAGGAAGCCGAGGGCGACCCCGAGGAGCAGGCCGATCTGCTCGTGGAACGGCTGACCCGTCTCGACCCCGACTCCGTCCTCGACTACGCGCGCCACTTCGAGGCCCGCTTCAACCGCGCGTATCTGTGGGACCTGTGGGGCGCGGCGGCCGTGCTGTTCGACGGGGCGGGGGACGAGACCTTCGACTCGTTCCGCTGCTGGCTCATCGGCCAGGGCCGGGAGGTCTACGAGGGCGCGGTGCACGATCCGGACGCGCTGGCGGAGCTGCTCGGCGACTTCGACGTGGAGATCGACGGGGACGGTGAGGAGATCGGTTTCGCGGCGGACGAGGCGTACGAGCGGCTGACCGGCGCCGAGACCCCCGATCTGGGCATCCCCGTGCCGGGCGGTGAGCCGCTCGGCACTCCCTTCGACCTGGCGGACGACGACGTGCTCGCGAGCCGTTTCCCGCGGCTCTGGGAGCGGTTCGGCGCCGGATAGGCCGGGCTGGGGGGTGGACCGGGCAGAGGGGCGGACCGGGTCGGGGCGGCGGGCCGCCCCGGTGCTCGTCAGAAGTGCGTGCCGCCGTCGACGCGGATCTCGGTGCCGGTGATGAACGCGCCGTCCTCGCTCGCCAGCATCGCGACGACGCCCGCGACGGTCTCGGCGCCCGCGAAGCCCTGGCCGAGGGCGGGGGCGAGCTTCGCGAAGAGGGTCCAGTCGGTGTCCTCGGGCAGGCCGGGTCCGACGCTCTGCCGGCTGGCGCCGGAGCCGTCGGTCATGCCCGAGGAGATGGAGCCGGGCTGGACGGCCGTGAACCGGATGCCCTGCTTGGCGTACTCGGCGGCGAGCGCGTGGGTCATGGACTGGATGCCGCCCTTGCTGGCCGCGTAGGCCGCCATGTAGGGGTGGGCGAACATCGCGGAGGTGGAGGAGAAGTTCACGACGGCCGGGCCCTCCCCCTCCAGGAGCGCCGGGATCGCCTCGCGGATCACGAGGAAGGTGCCGGTGAGGTTGATCCGTACGACCTGCTCGAAGGCGTCGAGGCTCGTCTCGTGGGTGTGCGAGGAGCGCAGCACCCCGGCCGCGTTGACCAGGACGTCCAGGCCGCCGAGCGCCTCGACGGCGGCGGCGACGCCAGCACGGACGGAGGTCTCGTCGGCGACGTCCAGGACGACGGTGCCGAGGCGGTCGGCGGCGTCGCCCGCCCTGGCGACGGTGTCCTTGAGCCCGTCCTCGCTGATGTCGGCGGCGACGACCCGGCCGCCCTCGGCGAGCAGGCGGAGCACGGTGGCCTGGCCGATGCCGGAGCCGCCACCGGTGATGAGGGCGCGGCGTCCTTCGTAACGGGTCAGCTGGTTCATGGCGGCAACCTCTCGTGGTCATGCGGTGCGGAATGCTGCCACCGTACGCCTAGGTGGCACGTTTTGCCATCGCTGCACATCGTGCACATCCGGCGACCGCGGGCGTACGCTTCGTACGGTGAGCACCAAGCCCGAGGGCGGCACGCCCCCCACCCCGACGCTGACGGAGCGGCGCAAGGCCGCCACGCAGCTGGACATCGCGCGCGCCGCCGCCGAGCTCTTCACCGAGCACGGCCCCGACGGCACCACGGCAGAGGACATCGCCCTGCGGGCCGGGGTCGCGCTGCGCACCTTCTACCGGTACTTCCGCTCCAAGCAGGACGCCGTGGCCCCGCTCCTCGCGGGCGGAGCCGACCGCTGGCGGCGGACCCTGGCCGCGACGGAGCCGGGCGCCGGCCTGCCCGAGGCCCTGGAGCGCTCGATCGCCGCGTCGCTGACCCCGGCGGACGAGTCGATGGAGGAGGGTCTGCGGTGGACGCGCGGCCTGCTGCGGGCGGCCGCCGAGGACCCCGCGCTGCGGGCCGTCTGGTACCGGGTGAACCAGGAGTCGGAGGAGCGGCTGCGCGAGGTCGTCGCCGGGCTCGCGGGGCCGGACGCCGACCTGCTGGAGGTACGGCTCGCGGCGGCGGCGGCCACGGACGCCATCCGGATCGCCCTGGAGACCTGGTCGGAGACGGACGCCCCGGTACGCGGCGCGGGCGCGCCGGCGGAGCTCGCCGTCCGCTGCCTGCGGGAACTGATGGGCGGGATGAGGCTGTTGCGGGGGGAGGGGGACGGGTGAGCGGCGGGCTCGTCGACCGGGGGCGGGCGCGCTCCCGTAGACCGGGGCGTGGGAGCGACGCGCCTTCGGCTACGCCGTCCCGGCAGGGCCGGTCAGTGAGCGGCCCATGAGGACGTCGTCCACGGGTACGCCGTCGAACAGGAACTCGCCCGGCAGCACGCCCTCGACCGCGAAGCCCGCGGAGGCGTAGAGCGCGCGGGCGGGGGCGTTGTGGCCGAGCACCCGGAGCGTGATCCGGACCGCCCCGTCCGCCCACGCCTTGTCCATCGCGGCCCGCAGCAGCGCCCGCGCCACGCCCCTCCCCCGGACGGACTCGGCCACGACGAGGCCCTGGATCTGGCGTACGTGGGCGTTGGACGCGAGCGGGGTCGGCGGCACCACGCGTACGTAGCCCACGACGGCTCCCTCGCACACGGCCACGAGGTAGTCCTCGGCCCGGTGGCGCTCGTCGAAGAACGGCCCGTACGGCGGGACGGGCGGGGGCAGCACCGCGTGGAGGGGCGACCAGGTGGCGCGGTCGAGCGCGCCCAGGGCGTCGTCGTCAGCGGCCCCGGCCGCGCGTATGTACGTCTCCGACACCCTCATGCCGCCCACTGTGCCATGTGAGGGGCGGAGGGGGGCAGGATGGCCCCATGCAGCGTTCCGCCACCCGCAAGCGTGTCGCCGTCACCGGCGCCTCCGGGCTCATCGGCTCGGCCCTCGTCCGCTCCCTGCGCGCCGACGGCCATGACGTCCTCCGGCTCGTCCGCCGCCCGGCCAGGGCGGCCGACGAGGTCGAATGGGACCCCAAGCGGCTGTACGTCGACGCCGCCGGCCTCGTCGGCGTCGACTCGGTCGTGCACCTGGCGGGCGCCGGCGTCGGCGAACGCCGGTGGAGCGAGACGTACAAGCGGGAGATCCGGGAGAGCCGGGTGCTCGGCACGACAGCGATCTCCCAGGCCCTCGCCTCGCTCGCGCAGCCCCCGGAGAGCCTGGTGTGCGGCACGGCGCTCGGCTGGTACGGGGACACCGGCAGCCGGGCGGTCGACGAGAGCGCCCCCGCGGGAACGGGCTTCCTGCCCTCGGTGTGCGTGGAGTGGGAGGCGGCGGCCGCTCCCGCGGAGGAGGCGGGGATCCGGGTCACCTACGCCCGGACCGGCCTGGTGGTGGCGAGCGAGGGCGGGGCCTGGGGCCGGCTCTTCCCGCTCTTCCGTGCCGGGCTCGGCGGGCGGATGGGCGACGGCCGCCAGTACTGGTCGTTCATCTCCCTCCACGACGAGGTGGCCGCCCTGCGCCATCTCGTCGACACCCCGTCACTCTCGGGCCCGGTGAACCTGACGGCCCCCGAACCGGTCACCAACCGCGAGGTGACGGCGGCGATGGGACGGGTCCTGCGCCGACCGACCCTCTTCGCCGTGCCGGCGCCGGCCCTGAAGGCGGTGCTCGGGGACTTCGCGCAGGACGTGCTGGGCAGTCAGCGGGTGCTGCCGGGGCGCCTGTTGGAGACCGGTTTCGACTTCGCGTTCCCGACGATCGACGACTCGATCAGGGCGGCGGCCGGCTGAGCGCGGCGCTCCCCGCGCACCCCGTGGGCCGCCGGGCCCCGCGCCTCTGCGCTCCCCCGTGCCGCACGCACCCCCGGTGCGCGCGGCTGGCACCCGTGGGAGCGCTGCCTAGGCTCGACCCGAACCGCGAACTCGGGCATTCCGGGGGCCCGTTGGGGGCATAGGCCTCCCACCGGCCGCGCCGACCTGGGGAGGGGCACGTGCTCAGCAGCGCAGACAGCGCAAGGACCGCACAGCGTACGGACGTCGTGGAGGCCGTCGACGTCGTGATCGTGGGAGCCGGGGTCGCGGGGCTCGCGGCCGCACACCGGCTGACCGGCGCGGGGCTCTCCGTCGCCGTCCTGGAGGCGGAGCCCCGGATCGGGGGCCGGATGGCGACCGAGGCCGTCGACGGTTTCCTCCTCGACCGGGTCGGGCCCGTGCTCACCCTGTCGCCGGAGGAGCTGCGGGCCACCCCGGGGCTCGACGGCCTCGTCCTGCGCCCCTTCGCCCCGGGGGTGCTCGTGCACAGCGACGGCCGGTACGCGCGGTGGGGCGCACCGCATCCGCGCCGGGCCGCCGTCGCCGTCCGGGGCGGGGGCCCCCGGAGCGTGGGGGGAGCGTTCAGCGTGGCACGCGCCCTCGCGAGCGCCCCCCGGCATCCGGCGGCCTCGCTCGACCAGGCGCGGCTCGGCGCGTCGCTCGTCCGGCTCGCCGCGACCCCGTCGCAGCGCCTCCTGGCCCGGCCGGAGCGGACGGCGCGCGAGGCGCTCACCGCCCGGCTGCCCGCCAGGACCGTGCAGGGGGTGCTGCGGCCGCTGCTCGCGGCGCTCCTCGGCGACCCGGACCTCGGCATGTCCAGCCGCCAGGCGGACCTGGCGCTCCGCGCCTTCGCCCGGGGCTGGGCGGCCGTCCCCGAGGGCGGCGCGGGGGCGCTGCCGGAGCGGCTCGCCGCCGCGCTGCCGGTGGGCACGGTCCGTACCGGCGTACGGGTCACGGAGGCGTCGATCGCGCGGGTCACCACGGCGGAGCACGGGGTGTTCCGGTGCCGTTCGGTGGTCCTCGCGACGGGGGCGCGGACGGCGGCCGCGCTGCTTCCCGGCCTGCGGACGCCCGCCTTCCACTCCGTGACGGTGCTGCACCACACGGCGCCCGTGGCGCCCGCCGGGGACCCGACGCTGCTCCTGGAGTCCGACCCGGGAGGGCCGGTGGCGCACACCGCCGTGATGAGCGCGGTCGACCCGCGCCGGGCGCCGGAGGGGCGGGCGCTCATCACCTCGACGGTGCTGGGGACGCCGCCGGACGACACGGAACGGCGGGTCCGCAAGCACCTCGCCACGCTGTACGGCACGTCGACCGACGAGTGGGAGCTGCTCGGGCTCCACCACACCCGGGACGCCTTCCCGGCGATGACGCCGCCGCACGACGCGCGGCGCTCGGTCCGGGTGCTGTCGGGCCTCTACGTCTGCGGCGACCACCGCGCGACGGCCACCCCCCGGGGCGCCCTCTCCTCGGGCCACCGAGCCGCCCGCTCCCTCCTGACGGACCTGGGCGTCCGGGTCCCCGGAGGCGAGGAGGCGCACGACGAGGCGGCCTGAGACGTGGCCCCATCTGGACGGCGCCCCGGGTCTGGGCCCGCCCGTCGCGGTCAGACGTTCCGGGCCCAACCCACGGGCACCGGGCGTCAGGGGCGACGGGCGCGAGACCTGGGCTCCGGGCAGCGGTGGGCGCGGCCCGTGGGGGTCAGCCGATGGCTGCTACTCGGTCGCGGTAGGTGCGGGCCGCCGCCGCGTCGCGGTACGGCTCCAGGCGACGCTCGAAGTCCCGTACGTACTCCACCGCCCGCGCCGACCGCATCTCCGACGCCTGCTGCGCCGCCTCCGCCCCCAGCGCGCACGCCTGGTCGAGTTCGCCGAGGGCGAGCCGGGACGTGGCCAGGACGACCCGGCAGAAGAGCCGGCTGCGGGCGAAGCCGGGGGCGCGGAGCTGGAGGGCGCGTTCGGCGTGCTGGGCGGCGGGCCGGTACTGCTGGAGGTCGCGGTGGCAGTGCCCGAGCTCGTCGGCGAGCTGGGCCTCGTCGAACATCCGGGCCCAGTACGGCACCTCGTCGCCCGGCCGGGCCGCCTCCAGGGCCCGCTCGGCCCGGACGAGCGAGGCACTGCACGCGCGCGCCTCGCCGAGGACCGCGTGCCCCCGTGCCTCCACCGCGTGCAGCATCGCCTGGACGACGGGCGGCGCGGCGGGCCCGACGCCCTGCTGGGCGACCCGGGCGAGCTGGACGGCCTCCCTGCCGTGGCCGAGGTAGACGGCCTGGCAGCTCATGGTGAGGAGCACGTACGAGCCGTAGGCCCGGTCCCCGGCGGCCTGGGCGAGACGCAGCGCCTGGACGAAGTAGCGCTGGGCGAGGCCGTGGGCGGCGATGTCGTACGAGGTCCAGCCGGCGAGCCGGGTGAGGTCGGCGGCGGCGGCGAAGAGGCGGCGCCCGACGGCCTCCCCGTACGTCCCGCGGAGCATCGGCTCGGCCTCGTGCTCCAGGTAGCGGACGAGGGCCTGGCGGGCGTGGCCGCCGCCGTAGGCGTGGTCGAGGGTGCGGAAGAGCTCGCCGACGGAGCGGAGCGCGGCGATGTCGCCGCTGGAGACCCGCTGGCCGGGGCCGCGGTCCGTACCGCGCTGCCGGGGCACGGAGAAGCGGCCCTGCGGCGGGACCCGGGGATCGTGCCCGAGCCGGCCCTCGGCGGGCACGGTCGCGGTCGCGGTCGCCGTCACGGCGGAGGTGCGGTGGCCGGGCGACGGGTGGTCCCCGCGCGCCACCCGGTCGTCCGCCCGTCCGATCAGCCAGTCGCGGCTGGGGACGACCAGGCCCGCCGGGGTGAAGGCGATCTTCCGGAGCTCGGCGTGGCTGCCGGAGTCCTTGCGCCACAGACCGCTGACGATGTCGACGGCCTCCTCGGGGGTCGCGGCGAACTCCAGGCCCGCGTAGACGGGCGCGCAGGCGTCGAGGCCGAGGTCCTGGGCGGAGAGGCGTCGGCCGAGACGGCGGGTGAAGACCTCGGCGATGAGGGCGGGCGTGGTGCCGCGCGGCTGCTGCCCGCGGAGCCAGCGGGTCACGGAGGTCTTGTCGTACCGCAGGTCGAGACCGTGTTCCAGACCGAGCTGGTCCACCCGTCTCGCGAGCCCGGCGTGGGAGAACCCGGCTTCGGCGATGAGCGCGGCGAGCTGGCGGTTCGGGATGCGCTGCGGTGGTCGTTCCGTCATCAGCTGTGCGGTCTCCTGCCTTCCGGGTCCGGGCGGCAGCCCCGTAGGACCCTCATGGAACGGCGTGAATTTAGCGGTCCTCACGGCCCGTACCGCCACCTTCGCCCCACATTCATCCGATCGTGTGAGGATTGACGGCACCGCTGACGTAGGCGCCCCCGTCCACCTGCCGGAGGTGTGTCCCGGGCACCGCCGTACAGTGGCATGGGCGCGAATGACCCATTCGGCGCCGAGTCGGCCCGGGATGATCCCCGGTTCCCGGCCCGGTACCCAGGAGGAGGCATGGCCGTGAGTGAGCTGCGATTCGTCCGCCTTGGATTCGGCGAGGAAGCCGTCGACTACCAGGTGGCCTGGGACAAGCAGCGCCAGGTGCACGCCGCGCGGTTCGCGGACGAGATCGACGACACCTGCCTGCTGCTGGAGCACCCGCCGGTCTACACGGCCGGCCGGCGCACGGCGGAGAGCGAGCGCCCCCTCGACGGGACGCCGGTGGTGGACGTCGACCGCGGCGGCAAGATCACCTGGCACGGACCCGGCCAGCTCGTCGGCTACCCGATCATGAAGCTGCCGCGCCCGGTGGACGTCGTGGCGCACGTCCGCAGGCTGGAGGACGCGCTGATCCTCACGGCCGCCGAGTTCGGTCTCGAGACGACCAGGATCGAGGGGCGCAGCGGCGTCTGGGTCCTCGGTGACCCGGTGGAGCAGCGGCCGTTCCTCGGCGGTCTGTCGCTCGACTTCGACCCCCGTCTGCACGACGAGGAGTTCGACGCCCGCCTGAACGGTCCGGAGTACGCGCCGTCCAACGCCGGCCAGCGCCGCGAGGACCGCAAGCTGGCCGCCATCGGCATCCGGGTCGCCAAGGGCGTCACCATGCACGGCTTCTCGCTCAACGTGAACCCGGACAACGCGTGGTTCGACCGGATCATCCCGTGCGGCATCCGCGACGCGGGGGTGACCTCGCTCGCCAACGAGCTGGGCCGGGACATCTCGATCGCGGAGGTGCTGCCGGTGGTGGAGCGCCACCTGCGGGACGTCCTCGAGGGCGCGGAACTGAAGCCGCGCGAGATCGAGCGTCCGGCGGAGACGGCCTCGGCCTGAGGCGTCCCGAGGAATGCGGGGCGCTGGCCAGAGGTTGGCCAGAGGTAGTAAGGCATGGGAAGCAACGGCGTACCCTGGTGTGCGCCGAAGAATCGAAGCTACAGGAGCCGATGTGTCCGCAGTCGCACCCGACGGACGCAAGATGCTGCGCCTGGAGGTCCGGAACGCCCAGACCCCCATCGAGCGCAAGCCCGAGTGGATCAAGACCCGGGCGAAGATGGGGCCCGAGTACACGAAGATGCAGGGTCTCGTGAAGAGCGAGGGCCTGCACACGGTCTGCCAGGAGGCGGGCTGTCCCAACATCTTCGAGTGCTGGGAGGACCGCGAGGCGACCTTCCTCATCGGCGGCGACCAGTGCACCCGGCGCTGTGACTTCTGCCAGATCGACACGGGCAAGCCCGAGGCGCTCGACCGTGACGAGCCGCGCCGTGTGGGCGAGTCCGTCGTCACGATGGACCTGAACTACGCCACCATCACCGGCGTCGCCCGCGACGACCTGGAGGACGGCGGCGCCTGGCTGTACGCGGAGACCGTGCGCCAGATCCACCAGCAGACGGCGGACCGCGCCGACGGCCGGACGAAGGTCGAGCTGCTCGCGCCCGACTTCAACGCCGTGCCGGAGCTCCTCGCGGAGGTCTTCGCCTCCCGTCCCGAGGTCTTCGCGCACAACGTGGAGACGGTGCCGCGGATCTTCAAGCGGATCCGCCCCGGCTTCCGCTACGAGCGCTCGCTCGACGTCATCACCCAGGCGCGGGACTACGGTCTGATCACGAAGTCGAACCTGATCCTCGGCATGGGCGAGACCCGCGAGGAGATCAGCGAGGCGCTCCAGCAGCTGCACGACGCGGGCTGCGAGCTGATCACGATCACCCAGTACCTGCGCCCCTCGGTCCGGCACCACCCCGTGGAGCGCTGGGTGAAGCCGCAGGAGTTCGT
Source organism: Streptomyces sp. CB02261 (assembly GCF_001905665.1). Lineage (GTDB taxonomy): Bacteria > Actinomycetota > Actinomycetes > Streptomycetales > Streptomycetaceae > Streptomyces. The sequence continues at coordinate 437,874 of NZ_LIVX01000001.1, forward strand.
GGAGCTGAAGGAGGAGGCCGACGAGATCGGTTTCTCCGGCGTGATGTCGGGCCCGCTGGTCCGTTCCTCGTACCGCGCGGGACGGCTGTACCAGCAGGCGATCGAGAAGCGCGGCGCCGTGGACAACGCCACCCAGGCCGTGTGAATCCAAGCACAAGTAGTTACTGGCCAGTAGTGGCCTGATCCGGCGCGGCCCGTACGCTCCCGCAGCTCAGCGGGGACGTACGGGCCGCGCCGACGTCGTGCGTACGCCCGCTCGGCCGCATCGACCTTTCATCAGTGTTTGACCACCGGGTCACGCCCTGGTAACACCGATCTGTGAGCCTGGTTTCACTCACCGCCATCACCTGCTCACACCCCCGCCTCGTCTCACCCGCAATCGAGGGAGGACCCCGCCATGCCGCCCGCATCGACGCACGTCCGCGTCACCGCGATCCCGTCCGTCACCGACGCCCTGAAGGCCGTCGAGTCGCTGCTCCTCGGCTCCGGGCAGCGCACCGCACGGCGCAACGCCTGGAACTCCGTCCTGGAGGACCGCCGCCGCGCCAAGGACAGGGTCGAGGCCCAGCACGTGATGGAGGTCGCGTCGGGCCGGACTTCCCGGGCCACGTAAACTTCAGGACATGGCGAGGAAGGCAAACACGGGCAGCGCTGACGCTGCGAACCAGGGGCGGCTCAAGCAGATCGCCCTCACGTACAAGATGACCCGAAAGGCCGACCCTAAGGTCGGACTTGTCGTCGCAGGCGTGGGCATCGTCGTACTCGGTGTCCTCCTCGCGATCGGCTTCCTGATCGGTCACCCGGTCTACCTGGGCATCCTGGGCTTCGTCCTGGGGCTCCTGGCGGCGGCCATCGTGTTCGGGCGGCGCGCCGAGCGCGCGGCCTTCGGGCAGATGGAAGGCCAGCCGGGCGCGGCGGCGGCGGTCCTGCAGAACGTCGGACGCGGCTGGACCACGACCCCCGCGGTCGCGATGAACCGCAGCCAGGACGTCGTGCACCGGGCGGTCGGCCGGGCCGGCATCGTGCTGGTGGCCGAGGGCAACCCGAACCGGGTCAAGACGCTGCTCGCGGCCGAGAAGAAGCGGATGGGCCGCGTCGTGGTGGACGTGCCGGTGCACGACATCGTCGTCGGCGACGGCGAGGGCCAGGTGCCGCTCAAGAAGGTCCGTACGACCATGCTCAAGCTGCCTCGGGTGCTCACCGGCCCGCAGGTGACGGCGGCCAACGACCGGCTGCGGGCGATGGGCGACCTGATGAGCAACATGCCGCTGCCGAAGGGTCCGATGCCGAAGGGCATGCGGATGCCGCGGGGCGGAAAGATGCGCTGACGCGCCCGACCGATCGAACGCTCGAACGCGAGGGGCCCCGGACCGTGACAACGGTCCGGGGCCCCTCGCGCATCTGCCGTACGGGCCTCGCCCGCCGGTACGGGTCAGATACGGACCTGGACGGCGCCGGAGAGGCGGTCGTGGAGGCCGCGGCCGTCGCGGTCCCAGATGAGGGCCGGGATCGCCAGGCAGACCAGCAGGGAGCGCAGCGCCACGCGGGGCAGGCCGAGGCGGCCGCCGCGCGCCGAGACGACCGCGAGGCCGAAGAGGCGCTTGCCGGGCGTCGAGCCGATGGTGCCGACGGTCAGCACGCTCAGGACGAGCAGGATGCCGAGGGCCCAGTTGCCCGTCGCCTGGTTGTAGCCGTCGGTGATCAAGCCGTATGCGATCAGCGTGCAGAGGGCCCAGTCGACGGCCAGCGCGCCGAGGCGCCGCCCGGGGCGGGCGATGGAACCGGGGCCCTCCTCGGGCAGCCCCAGCTGCTGACCGCGGTAGCCGAAGTCGACGCCTGCGTCCTCGGCCGCCGCGCGGGGGCCGGAGAGCCAAGATCCGAGTGCTTGCCTGTTGTCCACCCGACCACGGTACTGCGCCCGATTTTGATCACTTCGGCCCGGGTCGGCGAAGACGCGCCGGACCCGTCGGCGCGGAGCGCCGGACTGCGCGGCGCCACCCAGCCCGGTTAACTTGGACGAAACAAATGGGTCATGCTTGAGAAATCCCGTCTGCCTATGGTCGGGTCCAGCGTGTGCCACCGCACTGGCCGCACGACCGAGCTGCAACCCCGCCCCTCCCCGGGCCGGGAGTAGGAGGAGTTGGATGTCCGAGAAGCACGGGTTCCAGAACGCCGACGAGGTCCAGAAGTTCATCAAGGACAACGACGTCAAGATGGTCGACGTCCGCTTCTGTGACCTCCCGGGCGTGATGCAGCACTTCACGATCCCGGCGACGGCCTTCGACCCGGCGGAGGAGCTCGCCTTCGACGGCTCGTCGATCCGCGGCTTCCAGGCGATCCACGAGTCCGACATGGCGCTCCGCGCCGACCTGTCGACGGCCCGCGTGGACCCCTTCCGCCGCGACAAGACGCTGAACATCAACTTCTTCATCCACGACCCGATCACGGGCGAGCAGTACAGCCGTGACCCGCGGAACATCGCGAAGAAGGCCGAGGCGTACCTCGCCTCCACCGGCATCGCCGACACCGCGTACTTCGGCCCCGAGGCGGAGTTCTACGTCTTCGACTCGGTGCGCTTCGAGACCTCCGCGAACCAGGGCTTCTACCACATCGACTCCGAGGCCGGCGCCTGGAACACCGGTGCGGAGGAGAACAACCGCGGTTACAAGGTCCGCTACAAGGGCGGCTACTTCCCGGCCCCGCCGGTCGACCACTTCGCCGACCTGCGCTCCGAGATCTCCCTGGAGCTGGAGAACGTCGGCCTCCAGGTCGAGCGCCAGCACCACGAGGTCGGCACCGCCGGCCAGGCCGAGATCAACTACAAGTTCAACACGCTGCTCGCCGCGGCCGACGACCTGATGCTCTTCAAGTACATCGTGAAGAACGTCGCCTGGCGCAACGGCAAGACCGCGACCTTCATGCCGAAGCCGATCTTCGGCGACAACGGCTCGGGCATGCACGTCCACCAGTCGCTGTGGTCGAACGGCGACCCGCTGTTCTACGACGAGACGGGCTACGCGGGCCTCTCGGACACCGCCCGCTACTACATCGGCGGCATCCTCAAGCACGCGCCGTCGCTGCTCGCCTTCACCAACCCGACGGTGAACTCGTACCACCGCCTGGTCCCGGGCTTCGAGGCGCCGGTCAACATGGTGTACTCGCAGCGCAACCGCTCCGCGGCCATGCGCATCCCGATCACGGGCTCGAACCCGAAGGCCAAGCGCGTCGAGTTCCGCGCGCCGGACCCGTCCTCGAACCCGTACCTCGCCTTCTCGGCGCTGCTCCTCGCGGGCCTCGACGGCATCAAGAACAAGATCGAGCCGATGGAGCCGATCGACAAGGACCTGTACGAGCTGGCTCCCGAGGAGCACGCCAACGTCCCGCAGGTCCCCACCAACCTCGAGGCCGTCCTCTCCGCCCTGGAGGCGGACAACGAGTACCTCCAGGCCGGCGGTGTCTTCACCTCCGACCTGATCGAGACGTGGATCGACTACAAGCGCACGAACGAGATCGCCCCGATCCAGCTGCGCCCGCACCCGCACGAGTTCGAGCTGTACTTCGACCTCTAAGCCGCGGATTCCGCGTGAAGGCCGCCATCCCTCTCGGGGTGGCGGCCTTCGCCGTACCCGCGACGCGGTCTGTCGTCCGGTCAGCGGCCGTGGCGGATGAACGTGCGGACCATGCGGCAGGTGGTGTCCGAGGGCGGGTGGATGCCGAGTTGGGTGGCGGTGGTGCGTATCGTCGCGTTCGTCGCCTTCGACGGGACGTAGACGCCGGCGTCGAGGAGGGCGATCGCGAGGCGCATCGCCTTCAGGCGCCGGTTGTGCGTCACGTACCACTCGCGCGGCCGGCCCGCGGGAAGCGGCTTCCTCTGGAGGGGCTTCCAGGGTTCGATGGACGGCGTCCGGATCACGGCGAGAGCCATGGGCTACCTCCTGGCGAACGGTGGGGTGCGGGCCCTCCCCGGGACCCTCACCTTCACCCCCCATTTTAGTGGCCCGCACTGACAATCGCCCCTGGCCAGGCAGGGTTTGGGGGGTGGTGGAGCGCGGTCTGGCGGGTACCGTGGTGCGCATGGAGATCTGGATCAATCCCGCCTGTTCCAAGTGCCGCAGCGCCCTCACCCTTCTCGACGCCGAGGGCGCCGACTACACCGTCCGGCGGTACCTGGAGGACGTGCCCTCGCCCGAGGAGATCGCGCGCGTCCTCGAACGGCTCGGCCTCGAACCGTGGGACATCACCCGGACCCAGGAGGCCGTCGCCAAGGAACTCGGCGTGAAGGACTGGCCCCGAGACGCCGGGAACCGCGACCGGTGGATCGAGGCGCTCGCCGCGCACCCCAAGCTGATCCAGCGCCCGATCATCACCGCCGAGGACGGCACCGCCGTCGTCGGCCGGTCGGAGGAGGCCGTACGGGACGCGCTGTCCCGCTGACACGGAGCCAGGGCATGGACCTCGGGAACGACCTGCACCTGGAACTCGGTGCCGGAGGCGGGCGGCGGGCCGCGCTCATCGGGGCGCTGCGCGACGCCGTCCGCGGCGGGCGGCTCGCGCCCGGGACGCGGCTGCCGCCCTACCGCACGCTCGCCGCCGACCTCGGGATCGCCCGCAACACCGTCGCCGACGCGTACGCCGAACTCGTCGCCGAAGGCTGGCTCACCTCCCGCCAGGGCTCCGGGACCCGGGTCGCCGACCGCGTCGCCGCGCCCGCCCCCGGGCCCGTGCGGCCGACCGCGCCGCCACCGCTCCCGTACGACCTCGTCCAGGGCAAGCCCGACCCGGGAGCCTTCCCCCGCGCCACCTGGCTGGCGTCGGCCCGGCGGGCGCTGACCGCCGCGCCGCACGAGGCGTTCGGCATCGGCGACCCGCACGGCCGGATCGAACTGCGCCGGGCACTCGTCGAATACCTCGCCCGGGCGCGGGGCGTGCGGACCTCGCCCGACCGGATCGTGATCTGCTCCGGCGCCGCGCACGCCCTGCGGCTGCTCGCGCGCGTGCTCGGCACGGCGGGGCCCTGGGCGGTCGAGGCGTACGGACTGCCGTTCCACCGCGGTCTCCTCGCCGAGGCCGGGGTCGTCACCGTGCCGGTGGCCGTCGACGAGGACGGGGCCCGGGTCGCGGATATCCCCCGCCCCGCGTCGGCCGTGCTGCTCACCCCCGCCCACCAGTTCCCCACCGGCGGGCCGCTGCACCCCGAGCGCCGGGCCGGCGTCCTGGAGTGGGCGCGGACCTCCGGCGGCCTGGTCGTCGAGGACGACTACGACGGCGAGTTCCGCTATGACCGGCGGCCGGTCGGCGCCGTCCAGGGCCTCGACCCCGAACAGACCGTCCTCATCGGCTCGGTCAGCAAGAGCCTCTCCCCCGCGCTCCGGATCGGCTGGATGTGCCTGCCGGCCGCGCTCGTCGACGGGGTCGTCACGGCGAAGGGCGAGCGCGAGCCGTACGCCGCCGCGACCGAGCAGCTCACCCTCGCCGACTTCCTCGCCTCCGGCGGGTACGACCGGCACGTCCGGCGGATGCGCCAGCGGCACCGGGCGCGCCGCGACCGGCTGACGGCGGTGCTCGCGGAGCGGGCGCCGGGGGTGCGGGTGACGGGGATCGCCGCCGGGCTGCACGCCGTGCTGGAACTCCCGCCCGGCACGGAGCGGACGGCCCTGGCGGCGGCGGCCCGGCACGGGGTCGCCGTGGAGGGCCTGGCCTCCTACCGCCACCCCGACGCCCGGGGCCCGGCCCACCCGGCCGGACTGGTCGTCGGCTACGCCACCCCGCCGGAACGGCTGTACGGGGCGGCGCTCGGCGCGCTGTGCGACGCGTTGGGCGACGCTCTGCCGGACACGGCCCGGGCCGTGTCCGGAACGTAGCGCCGTCCGCCCGCAGGGCGGGGCTCGCGGCGTCCGGTGCGCGCGATCGCACGGCCGGGGGACGCCCTCGTACCGGGCGTACCCGGGCGATCCCGATGACGCGGCGAGCGTGCGTGCCAGGCGTCGCGAGCCAGGCGGGACTCTCCGGCCACGGCCTAGATCCGTTCCTCCGCGCCCCGGGCCGCCTCCGTCTCCGCCTGCGTCAGGATCTCCGTGAGGCGGAGGCCGAAGCGGGCGTCGCAGGGGTGGGGCCGGCCCGTGCGGGCCGCCGTGACGAGCGCGTCCACGGCCGCGCCGAAGGCGTCCACCGCCCCGTCCCAGCGGGGCAGTTCGGCTCTGCCACCGGTGCCGTACAGCGTGAGGGCCGCCTCCGCCGCCTCCGGCGGGGCGCTGAGGGTGAGCGTGGCGGTGCTGCTCGCGCCCGAGGTGTGCCGCAGGACCAGGTGGTGGGTGTCGCCCTGGCCCGGCACGGCGGTGATCGCCGTGACGTCGCCGAGGACCGGCAGGTAGACGGAGAGGACGTGCGGGCCCACGTCCCACAGGCCGCCCTTCTCCCTCCGCCAGGGGGAGGCCGCGTACGCACTGGACGAACCGGTCCCGTACAGCGAGCCCAGCCAGTGCGCCTCGCCCAGGAACCAGCCGTCCTTCGCGGCCTGGTCCTCGATCCAGCGGGCCGTCGGCTCCGCGAACCGCAGCGTGCAGAAGACCACCGAGGCGACCCCCGCCGCCTCGACCGCGTCGGCCACCTCGCGCGCCCCCGCGACCGTCGTCGCGACCGGCTTGTCGAGGAGGACGTGACACCCGGCCTCCGCCGCCCGCACCGCCAGCGGGGCCTGCACGTCCGGCGGGAGCGCGAGGGCGACGGCGTCGCTGGCGGCGAAGAGGGCGTCCACGTCGTCGTACGCGCGCGTGCCGGACGCGGCGGCGAGCGCGGCCGCCGCCTCGGGGCGCCTGCCCCACACCCCGCTGAACTCGATCCCCGGATGCCGGGCCAGCGCGGGCGCGTGCGTGCGACCGGCCCAGGGGCCGGTGCCGAGGAGTCCGATACGGGGCTTCGCGCCCGGGTTCTTCGCCATGCCCCCAGTCTGCCGGGCGGCGGTGACAACCGGCTCCACGGCGGTGCCGGCCGCCGTCCCGGGCCCCCGCGCGCGCCCGCTTCCCGGCCCGCCGGGCTGCCGCCGGACGACACCGGACCCCGTATACGACGCGGGGAATCCACCGCGCCGGCCCACCCCGCGCGCGTCCCGGCTCCCGGATCGCGCGGATGCGGGCGGGCCTCGCGAGGTCGCCCGTTCGGTGTGCCGGTCGACCGGAGAGCCTGGTGCCGCGCGGAACGGGGGGCGCGCGCGGGTGCGCTCGCACAGCGGCCGCGGCATCCACAGGAAAGCTGAGTAACACGGGGTTCACATTCGGGCAACCGACGGGAAATCCCGTGTTGCGAAGCTGCGACCGGACACAGACACCGCAGCTTCTCGCAGCGCCGCGAGCCGTTGCGACTCCCGCAGCAGCACGCTCAAAGGATGAGGCCAGTGACCTTCAAGGCTGAGTACATCTGGATCGACGGCACCGAGCCGACCGCGAAGCTTCGTTCGAAGACGAAGATCATCACGGGTGGAGCGCTCGCGCTCGACGAGCTGCCGATCTGGGGCTTCGACGGTTCCAGCACGAACCAGGCCAAGGGCCACGCCTCCGACCGCGTTCTCAAGCCGGTCTTCTCCTGCCCGGACCCGATCCGCGGCGGCGACGACATCCTGGTGCTGTGCGAGGTCCTCAACACGGACATGACGCCGCACGAGTCCAACACCCGCGCCGCGCTGGCCGAGGTCGCCGCGAAGTACGCCGCTCAGGAGCCGATCTTCGGCATCGAGCAGGAGTACACCTTCTTCAAGGGCTCGCGCCCCCTGGGCTTCCCCGAGGCCGGCTTCCCGGCCGCGCAGGGCGGCTACTACTGCGGTGTCGGCGCCGACGAGATCTTCGGCCGTGACGTCGTCGAGGCGCACCTGGAGAACTGCCTCACGGCGGGCCTGGGCATCTCCGGCATCAACGCCGAGGTCATGCCCGGCCAGTGGGAGTTCCAGGTCGGCCCGCTGGCGCCGCTGGAGGTCTCCGACCAGCTGTGGATCGCCCGTTGGCTGCTCTACCGCACGGCCGAGGACTTCGACATCTCGGCGACGCTGGACCCGAAGCCGGTGAAGGGCGACTGGAACGGCGCGGGCGCGCACACCAACTTCTCCACGAAGGCGATGCGCGAGGGCTACGACGCGATCATCACCGCCGCCGAGTCCCTCGGCGAGGGCTCGAAGCCGCTCGACCACGTCAAGAACTACGGCGCCGGCATCGACGACCGCCTCACCGGCCTGCACGAGACCGCCCCGTGGGACCAGTACTCCTACGGCGTCTCGGACCGCGGCGCCTCGGTCCGCATCCCGTGGCAGGTCGAGCAGGACCAGAAGGGCTACATCGAGGACCGTCGCCCGAACGCGAACGTGGACCCGTACGTGGTGACCCGCCTCCTGGTGGACACCTGCTGCGAGGCCCTGGAGAAGGCCGGCCAGGTCTGATCCGCAGCTCTCCGGAAGGGGCGCCCACCGTTTCTCACGGTGGGCGCCCCTTCCGTCATGTGGGGAAAGCGACACGGGATTTGGCGCGCAAGGGCTGCTCAGCGCTATTCCCTTCTGGTTCAATAGGGATATGGCCTTCACACGGAACGACAGCGCGACAGGTCGCCATGACCTCGAGCCGTTCTGGCCTTCCCGGCAGCATCACGACTTCGACCGGGTGTGTTGCCGCGCGAGGAACGCGTCGGCCCTCTAACGCCCCGATCGGTACGGTCCGATCCAGCGGCCTTCGGCCGACGCGCACGACGTACGACTCCTGTCCGTCCGTTTCTCCGCGCGAAAGAGCTGACCTCTCATGGCCCACACCCAGACTGCTTCCCTCACCGCCGTCCGTCCCGGCCGCCACCGACTGCGCGCCGTCGATCCCGACGAATCCGTCGACTTCTCCCGGGTCGCGGACTTCCTGCCGCCCGGCGCGACCCTGCTGCCCGCTCCCCCGCACACCCTGCCGACGCTGCCGGGGCGTCCGCCGATGGTCGGCTACCTGGTGCTCCTGCCGGCCGATCAGCAGCCGCCGCTGCCCGTCGCCGCTCCCGCGCCCGTCGCCGACCCGGTGGAGGAGCAGGGGCCCGTGGCCATCGACGACGTGCGGCGGATCGCCGTCGTCGACGGGCGGGCGCTCGACCTGACGTACCTGGAGTTCGAGCTCCTCGCCCATCTCGTGGCGAACCCCCACCGGGTGCACACCCGCGACCAGCTGGTCACCACCGTGTGGGGGTACGGACACGTCGGCGACGGGCGTACGGTCGACGTGCACGTGGCCCGGCTGCGCCGCAAGCTGGGCGCCGAGCACCGCCACACGATCCAGACCGTGCGGCGGGTCGGCTACAAGTACACGCCCTGATCAGACGGTTCGCGACCTCGTCCGCGCCCGCGCCACCAGGGCCAGGACGAGGTCGGCCGCCAGGAACAGCAGCAGGCTGAGGCCGAGCAGCGGCACGAACCAGGCCACGACCGCCGCGCCCGCGGCGAGGGGCAGCAGCAGGGTCACCGGGACACGCCGCCACGTCCCGCGCGCCACGGGGCGGCCCGGGCGGCGCAGCCACCACATGCGGTAGCCCCAGAGGATGAGCAGGATCAGGGCGAGCGCCAGGACCGCGAGGGCCACCTGGTTGAACAGGCCCAGGAAGACGCCGGTGTGGGCGTCGATGCCTATCCGGGTGAGCTTCGCGAGCAGCGGGTGGTCGGCGAAGGCGAGCCGGTCGAGGACCGCGCCGTCGGCCGGATCGACGGCGACCGAGTCCAGCTGGAGCGGGAACTGCGTGTCGGTCTCCTTGACCACGTACCCCTTGCCCTCGGCGGGCAGGACCACCGAGATCCGCGGGCTGTCCACGCCGGCCGCGCGGGCCGCTTCGAGCGCCCGGTCGAGGCCGATGTCCGGGCCCTGGACGCCGGTGCCGCCCCCGGTGTGGGCCGCGCCGTGGCCCTCGTGCTCCGAGGAGCCGCCGGCCGCTCCGCCGACGGTCGCGGAGAGCGTGGGGGTGGCGCCGCCGAGTCCGTCCTGGACGGCGCCGATGTTCTCGCCCGCGTACCGCGACCAGGTCAGACCCGTCGCCGAGAGCAGGACGAGTCCCGTCACCGCCCACAGGCCGACCGACCCGTGCCAGGACAGGGTGCGGCGGCGGGAGGCCGGGCCGCCCTCGGGGACGAACAGGGCGCGGCGGCTCTTCCTGCGGCGGCCCAGCCAGAGCAGCAGGCCGCCGAGCGCGATGACCCACAGCCAGCTCGCGGCGAGTTCGCTGTAGTTGCGGCCGAGGTCGCCGAGGTGCAGGTCGCGGTGGAGGCCGTCGATCCAGGTGCGCAGCGGGAGTGCGCCCGAGCTGCCGTAGCTGGGCAGCTGACCGCGTACGTCCCCGGTGTACGGGTCCACGAAGACGGCCAGCGAGGTGCCTTCGGGGACGTCGGGGTCGGCCATCAGGACCCGGGTGGTCGCCCCGGGTTCGGCGCCGGGCCAGACGGCGGTGACGGTGCCGTTCGGGTTGACCTTGCGGGCGATGGTCACCTGCTGCGACAGCGGCAGGGTCGTCTCGCCGACGGGGACCTCCAGCTCGTGCGCGTACACCACCTTCTCGGCCTGGAAGGAGAGCGCGTAGAGCAGACCGCTGGCGGCGGCCACGAGGAGGAAGGGGGCGACGAGGACGCCCGCGTAGAAGTGGAGGCGGAGGACGAGGGGGCGCAGGGCGCTCCAGGTTCCGGCCTTCTGAGGGGTGGGGGCGGCCGTGTCGGGGGTGGTCTCCGACGGTGGCGCCTCGGACGTCTCCGGGCGGGCGGGATCGTCGATGGTCATGGCTGTCCTAGGACTCGGTGCAGACAGGGGGAAAGGACCCCCGGTGTCAGACGTGCGCTCCGAGGGCCGTGGCGTGGGACGGGGACGGCCGGGGCGGGCCGCGCCGGGAGAGGGCGTGCGCGAGGACGACGGTGTGCGGCCGGTGGGCGGCGCGCCGGGCCCCGCGGACCGGGAGGCGCGGGGCGTCGGGCACGCGGACGCGTGCGGACAGCAGGCGCAGCGGGGTGAAGGCGTACGCGAGGGCGGCGCGGGCCAGCGTGAAGAACGCGGCCTCGCCGTGGGCCAGCCAGAGCCCGCAGAGCAGCGCGGCGAGCAGGTGCCCGGCGAGCATCCCGGCGCCGGGCGCGAGGGCCGGGGCGAGGACGAGGTCGAGCGGGGACGGGTCGGGGAGGGGTGCGTCGGGGAGCGCCGCGGTGTGTCCGGCGGGGGCGGGCAGGGCGGGTGCGTGTCCGGCGGCCTGGGCCGTGGTCGCGCCCGGCGTCGTGGCCGCGCCGTGCGTCGCGTGCATGCCGGTCGAGCCGGTCGTGGTGGTGTGGTGCGGGTGGGTCGTCGGCCGGTGGCCCGTGTCCCCGACGTGGGATCCCGCCGCCGAGAAGAGCAGGTGCAGGCCGCCCTGGAGGGCGAACAGCGCGCCCGCGATCGTCGGCGCGCCCCTGCGGCGGCCCGCCGCGGCCCAGGCGGCCGCCGCCGTGCCGGCGAAGGCGGCGAGCAGGGCGAGGGCCGGAAGCTGGTGGGCAGACATGGACGAATGCCCCACGGCGGCCAAGGTCACGCACACCACCGCGAACAAGGCGGCTCGCAACGCGCGCAGAGGCGACCGGACATCCGTCATCGTCCGTCATGGTGTCATCCCGTCGCGCGGGGCACGAGACCCGCACCTGGTCCGATGGCGTTCTCCGCGCCGACGGTGGCGTTCCTCCCGTGGCGGAATCCTCCGGGAGCGGAAATTCCTGGCCGCGCGCCATGGCGCCGGAGAGGATCGGATCATGAAGCTACTGATGCTCGGGGGTACGGAGTTCGTCGGCCGCGCGATCGTCGACGCGGCGCTCGGACGCGGCTGGGAGGTGACCGTCTTCCACCGGGGCCGGCACGCGGCGCCGGCGGGGGTGACCTCGCTGCTCGGCGACCGCACCACCGGTCCCGACGGTCTCGCCGCGCTCGCCGAGGGTTCGTGGGACGTCGTCGTGGACACCTGGTCGGCCGCGCCCTCGGCGGTGCGGGACGCGGCACGGCTGCTCGCCGGGCGGGCCGGGCGGTACGCGTACGTGTCGAGCCGTTCCGTGTACGCGTGGCCGCCCGCCGCCGGACTGGCGGAGGACGGGCCGCTGGTGGAGGGTTCGCCGGACGCCGGGGACGTGCCGTACGCGGAGGCCAAGCGGGGCGGGGAGCTCGCCGTCACGGACGCGTTCGGCGCGGACCGGGCGCTGTTCGTCCGCGCGGGCCTGATCATCGGTCCGTACGAGAACGTGGGCCGGCTGCCCTGGTGGCTCGGCCGGATCGCTCGCGGCGGCCCGGTCCTGGCCCCGGGGCCCGCCGCCCTGCCGATCCAGTACATCGACGTCCGCGACCTGGCCGAGTGGACGCTCGACGCGGTGGCCGCCGGGCTCTCCGGTCCGTACAACCTCGTCTCGCCGCCCGGGCACACGACCATGGGCGAGCTGCTCGACGCGTGCGTGCGGGTCACGGGATCGGACGCCGAGCTCCGCTGGACCGCACCCGAGGCGCTGCTCGCGGCCGGGGCGGAGCCGTGGTCGGAGCTGCCGGTGTGGCTGCCGCCGGGCGAGATGTACGACGCGATGCACACCGCCGACGTGTCCCGGGCCCTCGCGGCCGGGCTGCGGTGCCGGCCCGCGGAGGAGACGGTCGCCGACACGTGGGCGTGGCTCGCGTCGCTCGGCGGAGTCGCGCCGCGTCGCCCGGACCGGCCGGAGGTGGGACTCTCCGCGGCACGCGAGGCGGAGCTCGTCGCGAAGCTGTAGGGGGCGTCCGGGGGGCGGGTGTTCCCGGGGCCGGGCGTCTCGCGGTAGGCGGGAGGCGCGGCAGGGTGCGGGCGGCTCGCGGGAGGCGCGGCGGGGTGCGGGCGGCTCGGGGGCTTTCCGGCAGGGTGACGAATCGCCCGGACCTGCCCGAAGCAGGGTGATCCCTTACGGTCGAGACGAACACGGTCGAGACGAACGCGCCGCCGAGGAGCGTACGAACCGGAGGAGTCGCCGCATGCCCGCCATCCCCGCCGCCTCCGTCGCCAACCTCCGCGACCTCGGCGGTCTGCCGCTCGGCGGCGGGCGGTCCGTCCGCCCCGGCCTGGTCCTGCGCTCCGCCCAGCTCGACCGGCTCGACCCGGACGAACCGGTCGTGGCCGGTCTCGGCATCCGTACGGTCGTCGACCTCCGTACGGAGACCGAGCGCGGCGAGCGGCCCGACCGGCTGCCCACCGGGGCGCGGCAGCTCGTCGCGGACGTCCTCGCCGACCACCTGGCCATCAGCGGGCTGCCGCCCGCCGCCCGGCTCAAGGAGCTGCTCACGGACCCGGCGCTCGCCGAGGAGTATCTCGGCGGGGGCCAGGTCCGGACGGCGTTCGCCCAGACCTACCGGACCTTCGTCTCCAGCGACTCGGGCCGTGCCTCGTACCGCGCGCTCCTCACCGAGCTGGGGGCTCCCGGCGCCGGGCCGCTGCTCTTCCACTGCACGGCGGGCAAGGACCGGACGGGCTGGGCGGCGACGGTCGTCCTGTGCCTGCTCGGCGCGGACGAGGAGACCGTGCGGAGCGAGTACCTGTCGGTCAACGCGGCGGTACGGCAGGCGTTCGCGCCCATGATCGAGGGTTTCACGGCCCAGGGCGGCGACCCCGACCTCGCGCTCGACCTGATCGGGGTCCTGCCGGAGTACCTGGAGGCGGCGCTGGACGAGGTGGCGGTCCGGCACGGGTCGATGGAGAAGTACGTACGGGAGGGTCTCGGCGTTCCGGACGAGGTGACGGCGGTGATCCGGGAGCGGCTGACGGCCGGCCGCGCCTGAACCGTGCCGGGCGGGGCGGGGCGGCCCGGAGTGCCGGGTGCCGGTGCCGGGTGCCGGGGTGACCATCGGAAGAATCGCTCGTTCTGCTGAACGTGAGCACCCAGGATCTCGTTCCCTCGCCCGTGGGCCCCGTCGACGTCGAGCAGGCCGAGGCGGCGCTCGTCGAGCGGTATCCGCGTCTCGTCCGCATCGCGTACCTCGTGCTGCCGCCGTCGCTCGGCCGGAACCGCCGGGTGCTGACCGCGCACGCGCTCGTCCAGCGGTCGCTGCCGCGCCGGCGGGTGGCGGGCCCGGCGGTACCGGAGCAGCGGCTCGCGGAGGACGCGGTCGATCCCGGTTACGCGTACGTACGGGGCGAGGTGTTGCGGCAGGCGCTCGTCGCCGGGCTGCCGTTGCGGCGGCTCGCGCTGCCGCGCCGGGCGCAGCTTCCGCCGCTGCTCCCGCACGTGTGGGGGCTGCGGTTGTTCCCCCGGGTGGGCGGCGCCGACGAACTCGCCCTGGACCAGCGGCTGGCCCGGCTCTCGGGCCCTGGCCGCGCGGCCTACGTCCTGCGGGGCCTGGAACGCCAGGGTGACCCGGAGGTGCTGCGGGTGCTCGCGTCGGTCGGTGTGGAGGACCCCTCGGCGGCGCTGGCGGAGGCGGACGCGCTGGAGGAGCTGGAGGAGCTGGAGTCCGGGGCGGGGAGCGGGGCGGGGGCCGAGCGACCCGGCGCCGCGCGGCGGCTGGGTGGGGTCGGTCTGCTCGAGTCCGACGAGTTCGATCCGTGTGCGTTGCAGGCGCGGCCCACCGATCTGCTGCGGCGACGGCAGCACGCCCGGGCCGCGGCGGTCGCCGTCGCCGCGCTCGTCGTGTGCGGGACGCTGCTCGGGCTGCCGGGGGACGGCTGGGGCAGAAACGGTGCGGCGGCGCCCTCGTACGCCCGTAACCCCGCGGCCGAGGCCGCGCTCGACCCCGGCGCGCTCAAGCGGGTCGCCCCGGCGGCCTGGCCGGGTTCGACGCGGCGAGACTTCTCCGTGTGGCCCGCGCGCGGCGGTCTGACCGGGGACAGCGCGCTGCTGCGGCGGGCGCTCGCCGTGTGGGCCAGGCCCGGCGCCTCCGTGCGGTCGTCGGCCACGCCCGGCACGCCGGTGGGCCCGCCGATGGGGCCCCCGCAACTGCTGTTCGCCGGTGTGGTGGACGGGGCCCGGGTGGTGCTCCTCCATGACGGGTTGCGGGCGGTGCGGTACGCGGAGCCGGTGGAGGGCACGGCGGGCGCGGCGCTCGACTTCGCGCGGACCGACGGGGCCGACTCGGCCGGCTCGGCCGCGCTCGTCCTGTCCCGCGCGGCCGGCAACGTCCGCTACCTGACCGCCCCCTGGGTGACGGGGACGGCGGTACGGGATCTCCTCAGGCCCGCGAAGGAGCCCTGGCCGCTGGCCCGGGACGCGCACGGGGCGACCGAGCCGTTCGCGAGTCCCGCGCTGGCGAAGGGCTGCACGCGCTGGAACGCCCTTGAGGTGCGGGACGGCTCGGACGTACGAGTCCTCTCCGACCTGGGCGAGTTGACCCCCGCCCGGCTCCTGTGGGGCCCGCCGGACGCGCCGGTCGACGCGACGGGGCAGGAGGCGCGGGAGGCGTGGGCCAGGACGGGGTGCCGGCTGACGGCGGTACGGGCGCACGGCGTGCGGTCGGTGAACGCCTGGCGGTTCGCGTCGCAGCCGCTCCCCGAGGGCGCCGGGCGGGGGACCTGGCTGTGCACCCGCGCGGAGACCTGGCGGGGCACGGGGAGCAGGGTCCTCGCCCAGTTCCTGGTCCCGTCGCCCACGGTCCCGGCCGCGCTCGCGGCCCGCTCCGAGGGCTCACCGGCCTGCGGCGTGCGCGATCCCCGGGTCCTGGCGGGCGTGCTGTGGCAGGCGCCGAGCGGCGGGTGGTACGTCCTGGCGGCGGGGAGTCCCGACTTCGCCGCCCTGGAGACCTCCGGCGGGGTGAAGGGCCGGTCCGAGGGGCCGGTGCTCGCGGTGAAGGCCGCGCCCGGGGCCCGCGCGGACCTCGACGGCACCCTCCGGGACGGGAGGCGCGTGGGCGCCTTGCGCTGATCGGTGCGGGGCCCGGCCAAGGACCCGCTCCGTCGCGCTCCTGCTCCCCCGCGCCGAACCCTCCCCCACACCGAGCCCTCCCCCACGCCGAGCCCTTCCCCACGGCGACCGTCTCCCGCTCCCCCGTCTCCGCCTTCACCCGCAGAAAGAGCCCGCAGACACCTGTTCCCCTCGCCTACCCCTCAGTACATTGACGACATGTCTAATACGCAGCCCGCACCGGTGGCGTCGGAGCACGTCGAGCTCAGAGCCCGCAAGGTCTCCTTCGACTGGGAGGCGACCCCGCTCCACTGGGTGCCCGGCGATCCCTTCACCACGCACACCATCAACGTGCTGCACCTGCTGCTCCCGGCCGGTGAACGCTGGTTCGTACACGTCTACAAGCAGGCGCTGCCGTACATCACCGACGACCGGCTGCGCACGGACGTCATCGGCTTCATCGGCCAGGAGGCCGTCCACTCCCAGGCCCATGACGACGTCCTCCCCCATCTCCGCGAGCAGGGCCTCGACCCCACCCCGTACACCGCCCAGGTCGACTGGTTCTTCGAGAAGCTCCTCGGGGACCGGACCCTGCCGCCGGGGCGGCCGCGCCGCTGGTGGCTGATGGAGCGGGTCGCGATGATCGCCGCCATCGAGCACTACACCGCGTTCCTCGGCGACTGGGTCCTCAACGCCGACGCGCTCGACCGGGTCGGCGCCGACCCGACGATGCTGGACCTGCTGCGCTGGCACGGCGCGGAGGAGGTCGAGCACCGCTCGGTCGCCTTCGAGCTGTTCATGCACCTCGACGGCGGTTACCGGCGCCGCGCCCGCACCTGGGCCCTCGCCTTCTCCGCCCTCGTCTTCCTCTGGCAGCGGGGCGTCCGCTTCTTCATGGAGAACGACCCGAGCCTCGTCGACGGCAAGGCCTCCTTCGCCCAGTTCGTCCGCAAGGGCCGGCAGGGCGTGCTGCCCTCCACGCCCGCCATGCTGCGCTCGATACCCCGCTATCTGAGCCGCTCCTACCACCCCTCCCAGGAGGGCGACACCGCGCAGGCGATGGCCTATCTGGCCTCCTCCCCCGGCACCAACGGAGGCCGCTGATGCCCCGGTTCACCACCGTCGCCCTCGCGGCGGGCGCCGCCCTGCTCGCCCGCCGCGCCGTCCGCCGCCGCATGTCCACCGCCCCCCTGTGGCCGATGCCCGCCCTCGACGAGCCCGTGTCCGGGTACGGCCGGGGCAGCACCGTCCCCCGCAAGGTCCTGGTGGCCGCGCGCACCACGCCCGCCGAGGGCGTCGTCGAACTGCGCCTGGAGGGGCGCGGGTTGCCCGCCTGGCAGCCGGGCGCCCATGTCGACCTCGTCCTGCCCTCCGGCCTCGTACGGCAGTACTCGCTCTGCGGCGATCCGGCCGACCCGACCGCGTACACCGTGGCGACCCGGCTGATCGAGGAGGAGCGGGGCGGCCGGGGCGGGTCGCGCGAGGTCCACGAGCAGCTGCACGCGGGCGCGGAGATCGAGATCCGGGGCCCCCGCAACCGTTTCCCGCTGGTCGAGGCCCCCGCGTACGTCTTCGTCGCCGGTGGCATCGGCATCACGCCCGTCCTGCCGATGCTGCGTGCCGTCGAGGCGGCCGGGGCGGACTGGCGGCTGGTGTACTGCGGGCGGAGCCGGGCCACCCTGCCGTATCTGGCGGAGGTCGAGGCGCTGGGCGGCGACCGGGTGACGGTCGTCGCGGAGGACGAGTCGGGCCGCCCCGACCTCGACTTCCTCGCGGACACCCCCGCCGAGGCCCTCGTGTACTGCTGCGGCCCCGACGGTCTGATGGACGCGGTGGCGGCCGCGATGCCGGAGGGACGTGCACCGCGTCTCGAACGCTTCTCGGCGGCGGCGACGACCGGCGGCACCGCCTTCGCGCTCGAACTGCGCCGCTCCGGGCGCACGGTCACCGTGGCGGCCGACCAGTCGGTCCTGGCGGCGGTGCGCGAGGAGGTCCCCGGCCTCATGTACTCCTGCCGGCAGGGGTTCTGCGGGACCTGCCGGCAGCGGGTCCTGGAGGGCGAGGTCGATCACCGGGACGAGCTGCTCACCGACGCCGAGCGGGAGGACTCGATGCTGATCTGCGTCTCGCGCTGCGCGGGAGAGCGGCTCGTACTCGACCTCTGACGGTCAGGGCAGGATCAGCCAGTCGAAGGCCAGCGCGGCGAGGAGGCCTCCCACGAGGAGCCAGGTGCCGAGCCGCGTACGGCCGTTGCGGGACAGCTCGATCACGATCCCGCACAGGATCATGGCGAGGCCGTACACCCCGACGACCAGGACCGACGTCCGGCTCGCGAGGCGGACGGCGAGCACCACGGCCATCGCCACGAGCAGGACGGAGGCGACGGCGACCCGCAGCCGGCGCGCCTGCTTGGGGGTGAGACCCGTCGAGGGGGCTTCGTCCTCGTCCACGCAGACCTCGACGGCGACCTCGCCGTCCTCTGCGGCTTCGTCTTCGCCGTCCTCTGCGGCTTCCTCTTCGGCTTCCTCCCCGGAGGTCTCGCCGGCCTCTGGGGCCTCCGGGGCCCCGGCGGTCTCGGCGGCCTTGGTGTCCTGGTCGGAAGCGCTCATGAGGCAGCAGCGTAACGGACCCCGTTAGGCTGTTCGTATGACGACCGGGGTGCGCCGCAGGATGGGCGTCGAGGAGCGCAAGCAGCAGTTGATCGGGGTCGCCCTCGAACTCTTCAGCCATCGCTCTCCCGACGAGGTGTCCATCGACGAGATCGCCGCGGCCGCCGGCATCTCGCGGCCGCTGGTCTACCACTACTTCCCCGGCAAGCAGAGCCTCTACGAGGCGGCGCTGCGGCGGGCGGCCGACGAGCTGGCGGCGCGGTTCGTGGAGCCGCCACAGGGACCCCTCGGGGCGCGGCTGCTACGGGTGATGGGCCGGTTCTTCGACTTCGTGGACGAGCACGGTCCGGGGTTCGCGGCGCTGATGCGGGGCGGGCCGGCGGTGGGTTCGTCCACGACGAACGCGATGATCGACGAGGTGCGGCAGGCCGCGTACGAGCAGATCGTGGCCCATCTGGAGGTCGAACAGCCGTCCGCCCGGCTCGAACTGGTCGTCCGTTCCTGGGTGTCGCTCGCCGAGTCGACGGCGCTGCTCTGGCTGGACGGGCGCAGGGTGCCGCGCGCGGAGCTGGAGTTGCAGCTGGTGCACGACTTCGCGGCGCTGGCGGCGGTGAGTGCCGCGTACGACGAGGAGATGGCGGAGACCCTGGTCCGGATCCTGGCGGACGAGCCGGCGGACGGCCCGTTCGGGGAGCTGGTGGCCCGGCTCTCCGCGTTCGTGCTCCAGGTGCCCGATCAGCGCTTGCGGTAGGACGGTTCGAGGTCACGGACCTCGACGGAGAGGCGTACGCCGTCGGTCGTCTTGAGGTGCGCGGGCAGCAGGTCGAGCACGCCTTCCGAGAGCCGGCCCTTGAGCTCGTCGGTGCGGCCGGGCAGCAGGGCGATCTCGACGTGCACGATGACGTCGTGGTCCGTGCCGTCGCCTGCGACGAGTTCCTCGACCTCGCGGAAGCGGGTCTTGCAGGCGTCGAGCGCCGTGTCGACCGTCTCCACGACGAACGGGTGCAGGGCCAGCGCGAAGCCGCGCCGGTCGAGGGGGGCGGAGTAGTCGACGGTGATCTGCGGCATGGGTCACTCCCGGCCAGAGGGATACGGCTGTCGGATGTCTGGCCACACCTTTACGGTGATCGCCATGACGGCACAAGTGACCTTTCGGCAGGCGGACACGGGCGACCTGGACCTGCTGGTGGGAATGTACGACGGGGCGGCGCGCTGGATGGCGCGGAACGGGATCGACCAGTGGAAGCCCGGCGGGAAGAGCGCGGAGCATTTCGGGGCGCGTGTCGCCGCCGGTGAGGTGTGGCTCGCGACGGACGGGGAGGGCCTGGCCGTCGGCGCGTACGAGCTCTGGTGGGAGGACGAGGAGGCGTGGGGCCCGCAGCCTCCGGTGGCCGGGTACGTCCACCGGCTGATGACGGTCCGGGGCGCGGCGCCCGCGGGGACCGGGCGGGCGTTGCTCTCGCACGCGGAGGGGCGGATCGCGGCCGGTGGGCGGGCGGTCGTCCGTCTGGACTGTCTGACGGGGAACCCGCGGCTCCGTACGTACTACGAGGCCGCGGGCTACCGTGCCGTCGGCGAGGAGCCGGGAAAGCTCGCCGCCGACGGCACGCGTTACGGGGTCACCCTGATGGAGCGGGTGATCACCCGGCCTTGAACACCGCCACCGTCCGCGCCGGGACCGTGAAGGTGCCCGAACCGGCCTCGTAGGAGGCGGACTTGACGACGGGGTCGGAGCCGGCCGCCTGGACCGGGTGGAGGCCGTAGCCCCTGCCCGCCAGGTCGGTGATCTTCTGCGTGGTGCCGCTCGGGGTCGCGTTGAGGACGACGACCAGGTCGCCGAGGCGCATGGTGATCACGCCGGGGGTCTCGTCGCGGCCGGAGAGCGGGAAGGACAGGGCGGACTGCACCTGTCCGGTGGTGGCGAGGGAGAACACCGGCTCGGTGGTACGGATCTTCTGGAGGTCGCGGTAGGCGGCGGAGGCGCCGTCGATCTCCGCGCAGCCGACCTTCAGCGACGGCTGGGTGAGCAGCGGCTTGCCGTATCCCCACTTGGCCTTGTTGTCGGGGGCGGGCGGGAGGCCGATGCCGAAGCCGTTGCCGTCGCGGCAGTCCCAGTGGATCGCGTTGAACCAGTCGCCGCTGTCGTACGAGTTGCGGTCGAGGGACTTGGAGCGGAGCAGGTCGGAGCCGGCCTGGGAGAGCGCGGGGCCCTGCGAGAGGGTCGCGGTCGCCATGGCGAGGACCTGCATCCTCGACCGGTCGGCCGGGGACGTGCCCGCCGGGAGCTTGAAGGCGAGCGCGTCGTAGAGGGTCTCGTTGTCGTGGGCGTCGGCGTAGGCCAGGGCGTCGCCGGGGGCGGCGGCGTATCCGGCGGGGGCGCCGTTGTAGTCGACCTCGGAGCCCTTGACCGTGCGGCCCGAGGTGTCGGTGAAGGTGTACGCGGCGAGGTTGCCGGTCAGGCCGACCTTGATCAGGTCCTGGTAGTGGAGGAGGCGGGCCTTCTGCTGCTCCGGGGTGCCGTTGGCGGTGGAGGTGTTGGGGTCGGTGTAGAGGCCCGAGGCGAAGCCCTGGACGCCGGGGTCCTCGTCGAAGGGGCCGCCGCCGCGGACGGCGTCGCGGGCCCGGTCGGAGAAGGTCGCGACGCCGGTGCCGGCCATGTTCTTCTGGGTGGCCTGGACGAAACGGGAGTCGTCGGCGATCTCGCCGAAGTTCCAGCCTTCGCCGTAGAGGACGATCGCCTTGCCGTCGACGCCGTCCTTCTCGACCGTCAGGGCGTCGAGGGCCTTGCGGACGGCGAGGATGTTCTCCTTGGGGTGGTGGCCCATGAGGTCGAAGCGGAAGCCGTCGACCTTGTAGTCGCGCGCCCAGGTGACGACGGAGTCGACGACGAGCTTGCCCATCATGGCGTTCTCGGGCGCGGTGTTGGCGCAGCAGGTGGAGGTGGCGACGGAGCCGTCTGCCTGGAGGCGCTGGTAGTAGCCGGGCACGATCCGGTCGAGGACGGACTTGTCGGACTGTCCCGCGGCGACGGTGTGGTTGTAGACGACGTCCATGACCGTGCGCAGGCCCTGGCCGTTGAGGGCCTGGACCATCTGCCGGAACTCGACCGTGCGGCGGGTGCCGTTCGGGTCGGTGGCGTAGGAGCCCTCGGGGACGGTGTAGTGCAGGGGGTCGTAGCCCCAGTTGTAGGCGTCCTTGGCCGCGGCGGCGGCAACGCAGGCCTGCTGCTCCTCGGAGTCGGGGGCGTAGACCTTCAGGTCGCAGGCGGGGGTGGTCTGCGCGGACTTCTTCTCGGGGATGGTGCCGATGTCGAAGGCCGGCAGGAGGTGGACGTAGGAGGTGCCGGAGTCGGCGAGGGCCTTGAGGTGCTTCGAGCCCTTGCTGGCCTTGTCGGTGAAGGCGAGGTAGGTGCCCTTGTGGTCGGCCTTCGCCGTCGGGTCGGCGATCGAGAAGTCGCGGACGTGCAGCTCCTGGATCTGGGCGTCACGCAGCGGTACGGCGGCCGGCTTCTTCAGCGAGGTCCAGCCCTTGGGCGCGAGCCGGGTGTCGGTGAGGTCGACGGCGAGGCTGCGGGCGGAGTCGGTGGTGAGGGCGGTGGAGTACGGGTCGGTGACCTTGTTGGTGACGATCTGCTGGACGGTGGGGGCCCAGACCTTCACGGCGTACCGGTAGGGCTTGCCCTTCCAGGACGTGGGGCCGGTGACGGACCAGACGCCGGAGGTGTCGTCGCGCCGCATGGGGACGGTCCTGCCGTCGAGTTCGAGGGCGACGGACTGGGCGGTGGGGGCCCAGACGGAGAGCGTGGTGCGGCCCGCGCGGAACGTCGGCCCCAGGTTCGCGCCGGTGGCCTTCTTCGCGTACAGGTCGTCGAGGACGCCGGCGGTCTGGACGCCGGTGGCGGCGAGCAGGGCGCCGTTGGCGGCGCGCTGGGTGGCGATGAGCTGGCCGCGCAGGGAGTCGCGGACGCGGTCGGCGTCGCGCGGGTCGACGGTGAAGGCCGGGTACTCCCGGAGGTGGGGGAACGCCGCCTTCTGGGCGTCGGTGAGCGCGGTCCGGTTCAGCCGGAGCCACTGGCCCTCGGTGTTCAGGGCGCCGTCGGTGACGGTGATCCCGCCGTACCTGGCGTACACCAGCTGCTGGCTGGTGGCGTCGGTGGCCTTGACCTTCCAGACGACGGTGTTCCGGTCGATCCACTGGGCCTCGGCCTTGCCGAGGTCGAGGTTCGGGGCTCCGCCGACGGTCGGGAGCAGGTACTTCTGCTGTCCGGAGAGCAGCCAGACCTCGTGGCCGTAGGTGGCGAGGTCGAGGGACTGGTCGGTGGGCAGGTCCTTCTCGTCGCCCTTGTGGAGGATGTACGAGAGGGAGCCGGCGCCCTCGGTGAGCGGCACCTCGTAGACGGCGCCGTAGGCGTCGACGCGGACCGGCATCAGCGGCTTGGACCAGTCGGTGGGCTGGGCCGCGCCGGTCCAGGTGTGGAGGCCCCAGCCGTCGTAGTTCCCGTCCGGGCGCTGGTAGTGGATGACGGCCTTGGTCTTGTCGGGGGTGGCGGGGGCCGGGTTGGTGTCGGACTGGCCGTCCTGGCCCTGCGTGATCCAGACCTCGCCGGTGCGGCCGAGGATGATGCTGCGCTGGGGACCGTCGGCGGCGCCGTCCTTCTCGACGGTGTACGTGACGGTGGAGGCGCCTTCGGGGACCTTGACCCAGGCGAAGGCGCCGTGGGCGTCGCGGCCGGTGAACGCGGCCTCCTGGCCCGCGGCCTTCAGGGTCCAGCCGGCGTAGTTCCCGTCCTCGCGCTTGTAGTGGACGATCGCGTGGGTGCGCTCGACGGCCACGGGCTTCTCGGGGGCGGGGGTCCGGCCCGCGGTGCTCGCGGCGGTGGCGCTCGCGGTGCGGCCCGTGCTGTCGACGACGACGGCCTTGTAGCGCAGGGCGGTGCCGGCGGGTGCGGTCACGTGCTGGGTGACCTTGTAGGGGGCGTGGTCGGCGGTGCCGAGGGTCTGCCAGCGGCCGTTGCCGGTCTGCGCGGCGAAGACGACGCGGTTGAGGCCGCCGCCGGTGACGTCGGCGGTGAGTTCCACGGTGCCGGTGGCTCCGGCGGCCGGGGCCTTCAGGGACACGGCGGGCTTCGCGGCGGGGGCCGCCAGGGGCGCCGCGGCCCTGAGGACGAGGGAGGAGAGGGCCGGGACGGTGACGGTGACCTTGCCGTCCTTCGCCGCGACGGCGCCCTGACCCCCGTACAGGAAGCGGAAGTCGGCGGAGTCGACGGGCACGGTCACGGTCTTCGCGGTGGTGGCGCTGTTGGAGGCCACCAGGTATTCGGTGCGCCTGGCCGCGTCCGTACGGGAGAAGGCGTAGACGGAGCCCTCGGCGTACCGTTCCTGCTGGACGCCGTCGCGGAGGGCCGGGTGCTCGCGGGTCAGCTTCGACAGGGCGGCGACGGACCGGTACACGGGGTGCGTGGTGTCGTACGCGTCGGTGGCGTGGGTGCGGTCGGTGCCGAGCTGGTCGTCGTCGAGGTAGTCGGCGGACTGCGCGGCGAAGAGGGGCTGGCGGGCGTCCTTGTCGCCGCCCGCGCCGGTGAAGCCCTGCTCGTCGCCGGAGTAGATCACCGGGTTGCCCCGGGAGAGGAACATCAGCTCGTTGGCGAGCCGGGCCCGCTGGACGAGTTCGGCGTCGGTCGCGTTCGGGTTGTCCTGCTTGAGGAAGGTGCCGATGCGGCCCATGTCGTGGTTGCCGAGGAAGGTGACCTGCTCGTAGGCGTTGGCCTTGTCGGTGGTGTACCGGTAGTCGTCGGCGAAGACCTTGGCGAGGCGGTCGGCTCCGGCGCCCTGGGAGGCGAAGGCGCGGGCGGCGTCCTGGAAGGGGAAGTCGAGGGTGGCGTCGAGCCGGCCCCGGGTGACGTAGGGGGAGGTGACGGTGGTGTCGGCGGAGTACACCTCGCCGAACATGAAGAAGTCCTCGCGGCCGCGCTTCTTGGCGTAGGCGTCGAGGGCGGTGGCCCACTGCGTCCAGAAGTCCAGGTCGACGTGTTTGACGGTGTCGATGCGGAAGCCGTCGATCTTGAAGTCGCGGACCCAGGTCTCGTAGATCCTCTTCATGCCCTCGACGACCTCGGGGCGCTCGGTCCACAGGTCGTCGAGGCCGACGAAGTCGCCGTACTCGGCGGACTCGCCGGCCCAGGTGGAGTCGCCCCGGTTGTGGTACATCGTGGGGTCGTTGAGCCAGGCCGGGACCTTGGTGTTCGCCTTCTCGACGGGGGTGTACGGGAAGGAGTCCGCGTCCACCTTCCCCATCCTCGTCCGGTCGTCGAAGGGACGGCCCGCGGTGTCGAGGTAGGGGTGGGCGCCCTTGGGGCGGTAGCCGTAGGTCTGCTCGGCGTAGTCGACGGTGTCGGCGGTGTGGTTGGTGATGACGTCGAAGAAGACCTTCATGCCCTTGGCGTGGGCGGCGGCGATCAGCTTCTCCAGGTCCTCGTTGGTCCCGAAGTGCGGGTCGACCTGGGTGAAGTCGGTGATCCAGTAGCCGTGGTAGCCGGCCGAGGCGTCCTTGCCGGTGCCCTGCACGGGCCGGTTCTTGAAGATCGGCGCCATCCAGATGGCGGTGGTGCCGAGGCCCTTGATGTAGTCGAGCCGCTGGGTCAGGCCCTTGAGGTCGCCGCCCTGGTAGAAGCCCTTGTCGGTGGGGTCGAAGCCGGTCTGGGTGCGGCTGCCGGTGAGGCCGCCCCGGTCGTTGGAGGTGTCGCCGTTGGCGAAGCGGTCGGGCAGGACGAAGTAGAACTGCTCGCGCGTGAGGTCCTGCCGGGCGGGCTCGGCGGCGAGGGCGCGGTCGGACGGCGGGGCGGGGGGCCGGGGCGCGGCGGCCGCGGGGACGCCGGGCACGAGGGCGGCGCACAGGGCGGCGGCGAGCGCGACCGCCGTTCTCTTGCGTGTCACGGGGGTGCTCCCTGGAGGTACGGGAAGAGGGGGCCGCCCCGGTCGGGGCGGCCCTGCGGAGGGAGGAGGCTCAGCTGCGGAAGGTGTCGTTCAGGACGGTCTGGCCGGAGGCGGGGACGGTCGCGGTGCGGTTGGCGCCGGACTCCCAGGTGACGTTTCCGGCGGCGTCCTTGCGGACGTACTTGTACTCGAAGGACGTTCCGGCGGGGAGGCCGAGGGTGAGCTTCCAGACCGGGTACGTGGCCGGGTCGAGCTTCAGGGCGGCGGCCGGGTTCCAGTTGCCGAGTTCGGCGCGGTTGCCGGTGACGTAGATGTTCTGGCCGACCACGGTGGTGGCGGTGACGTTGAACGAGGCGCCCGAGGTGGCGGGCGGCGTGGTCGGCGGCGTCGTCGGGGTGGTGCCGCAGCCGGTGGCGTTGACGTGCAGGGCCAGGGCGGTGTTGGCGCCGAGGGTGGCCGTGAACTGGCCGGACGCGTTCACCGTCACGGGCGTGTTCGACTGGACGTCGCAGTAGGCGCCGCCGGGCAGGGAGGTCTGGAAGGTGCGGGTGAGCGCCGAGGACTCGTGGTTGATGGCCACGTACGCCTTGGAGCCGCGGCCGAACGCGATGGCGTTGTTGCCGTTGTCCCACCAGTTGGTGACGGCCTGGCCGCGTGCGGTGTTGCGGAAGGCGACCATGGAGGAGATCTCGCGCCAGGCGTGCTGGCACTTCCAGCCGTCGGTGTAACAGGCGTTGACCTGGCCGCCGTTGGGCGGGCCGGCGTCCTTGTCGGTCCACTCGTAGCCGGAGTGGACGTCCGGGGAGCCGTAGGGCCAGGCGAGCGCGAAGACGGAGGCGAGGGTGTAGTTCGCGCCGTCCTTGTAGGAGAGGGTGTCCCCGCCGCGCTCGGTGTCGTGGTTGTCGACGAAGACGCCGGACTGGGCGGAGGGCATGTAGCCCCAGGCCTCGCCGAAGTTCTTCAGGTGGGCGAGCTTCTCGTTCTGGAGGACGCGCTTGAGGTCGCGGGCGTAGCGGAACTCCTGGACGTCTCCGCTGCCGAGGTACTCGCTCGGGGAGACGGCCTCGCCGGCGCCGTGGATGGCCTCCAGCTTCCAGTACGCGTTCGGGTTGGTCAGCCGCGACTTGATGTTCGCGAGGTCGGCGGCCGGCATGTGCTTGGCGGCGTCGACGCGGAAGCCGTCGACACCCAGGGAGAGGAGGTCGTTGAGGTAGCCGGCTATCTTGCCGCGGACGTACTCCTCGCCGGTGTCGAGGTCGGGCAGCTGGACCAGTTCGCAGTTCTGGACGTTGCCGCGGTCCTGGTAGTTGCTGATGGTGGACCGGCAGTCGTCCATGTCGGAGCCGGAGTACAGGCCCGGGTAGTCGTACTTGGAGAACGGGGTCCCGCCCGTTCCCGTGCCGGAGCCGTTCGCCATGTGGTTGATGACGGAGTCGGCGACGACCTTGACGCCTGCCGCGTGGCAGGTGTCGATCATGCTCTTGAAGGCGGCGCGGTCGCCGAGGCGTCCGGCGATCTTGTAGCTGACCGGCTGGTAGGAGGTCCACCACTGGCCGCCCTGGAGGTGTTCCTGGGGCGGGGAGACCTGGACGTATCCGTATCCGGCGGGGCCGAGGCGGGTGGTGCACTCACGGGCGACCGAGGCGAAGTTCCATTCGAACATCACCGCGGTGACGTCCTTCTCGCCGGGCGGGGTGGCCTGTGCGGGGGAGTTTCCCGTGACGGCCACAGCGGCGGCTCCCGCCACGAGGGCGAGTGCAGCGGCCACGGTTCTACTGGCCATGCTTCCTCCTGTACGACGTCGGTGTCGCAAGAAGTTGCCGAAAACTTCAGCAACTGTTTTCAGCCGTGACCGTACGAGTGCCCCGGCGCCCGGTCAACCCTCCGGACACCCCAACGCAAGTTGTTACGAAAGGACTTGCGGCTCGGGGTGAGCGGGGGCGGGAGGCTGCGCCGTGGAGCCGCGCACCACCAGCTCCGGCTGGAACACGAACTCCGTGCGCTGCACCGGATTGCCTTCGATCTCCTCCAGGAGCGCGCCGACCGCCGCCGTCGCCATGGCCTGGACGGGCTGGCGCACGGTGGAGAGCGGGGGGCTGGTGAAGGCGATGAGGGGCGAGTCGTCGAAGCCGACGACGGAGACGTCCCCCGGCACGTCGAGGCCCCGGGCGCGGACGGCGCGGATGACGCCGAGCGCCATCAGGTCGGAGCCGCAGACGATGCCCGTGCAGCCCTCGCGGAGCAGGATGTCGGCGGCTGCGTGGCCGCCCTCGACGCCGAAGAGCGTGGGTCTGATGAACCGCTCCGCCTCGGCCCGTTCGACGCCGAGGAGTTCGTACAGCTCGGCGGTGAAGCCCTCGGCCTTGCGGCGTGAGGGGACGTAGCGGGTGGGGCCGATGGCGAGGCCGATGCGCTCGTGGCCCAGCTCGACCAGGTGGCGTACGGCCATGCGGGCGGCGGCCCGGTCGTCCGGGGAGACGAAGTTGGCGTCGATGTTCTCGTTGTAGCCGTTGATGAGGACGTACGGCACGCCCCGGGCGGTCAGCCGGGCGTAGCGGGCCGGGTCGGCGGAGGCGTCCGCGTGCAGCCCGGAGAGGAAGACGATGCCGGCCACCCCGCGCTCCACGAGCTGCTCGACGAGCTCGTCCTCGGTGGCGCCGCCTGGCATCTGGGTGCAGAGCACCGGGGTGTAGCCGTGGCCGGCGAGGACCTGTTCGACGACCTGGGCGAAGGCCGGGAAGATCGGGTTGGTCAGCTCGGGCACGACGAGTCCGACGAGGCCCGCGCTGCGGCGTTTGAGCCGTACGGGACGCTCGTAGCCGAGGACGTCGAGCGCCGCGAGCACCTTGTGCCGGGTCGCGCCGGCCACGCCCGCCTTGCCGTTGAGGACACGGCTGACGGTGGCCTCGCTGACGCCGGACTGGGCCGCGATGTCCGCGAGCCGCGGGGCGCCGTTCCCGGCGCCCCGCGGCAGGGGGATCGTCACACCGCCCACCAGACGGTGGTGTCGGCGGGCACCTCGGCTGTGCCCTCGCCGTCGGCGGCGACGATCTTGACGTCCTCGTTGGAGAGGAGATACCGGCCGGGCAGCGGGACGGAGATGGCCCGGCCGGTGGTGTTGGCGGTGCAGACGAATCCGTCGCGGCGGAAGGAGAGCACACCCTCGGGCGCCTCCAGCCACTCGACGGCCTCGCCCGCACCGAGCTCGGGACGCTCCCGCCGTACGGCGAGGGCGCTGCGGTACAGCTCCAGGGTGGAGCCGGGGTCGCCGGTCTGCGCCTCGACGCTCAGCGCGCCCCAGCTCGCCGGCTGCGGCAGCCAGGAGCCGCCGCCGCCGAAGCCGTACGAGGAGCCCTCGACGGTCCACGGGATCGGGACCCGGCAGCCGTCGCGGAAGCCGTCCTGGCCGCTGGCCCGCCAGAACGACGGGTCCTGGCGCACCTCGTCGGGCAGGTCGGTGACGTCCGGCAGACCGAGCTCCTCGCCCTGGTAGACGTAGGCCGAGCCGGGCAGCGCCAGCATCAGGAGCGTCGCGGCGCGGGCCCGTCGCAGGCCGAGTTCGCGGTCGCCGGGGGTCCGCAGCTGGGTGCCGAGGCCCGCCGGGTTGGCGAAGCGGGTGGCGTGCCGGGTGACGTCGTGGTTGGAGAGGACCCAGGTGGTGGGCGCGCCGACGGGGAGCATCGCCTCCAGCGACTCGTCGATGACGCGGCGCAGCTCGGCGGCGTCCCAGTGGGTGCCCAGGTACTGGAAGTTGAAGGCCTGGTGCATCTCGTCGGGGCGCACGTAGTTCGCGGTGCGCGCGACGGTGGGGGTCCAGGCCTCGGCGACGAGGACGCGCTCGCCGTCGTACTCGGAGAGGACCTTCCGCCAGGAGCGGTAGACCTCGTGGACGCCGTCCTGGTCGAAGAAGGGCATGACGTCGTTGCCGAGCAGCTTCAGCTGGTCGTGGGCGCCGAGGTCGGGCAGGCCCTCGGCCTTGACGAGACCGTGGGCGACGTCGACGCGGAAGCCGTCGACGCCCATGTCGAGCCAGAAGCGGAGGATCGACCGGAACTCGTCCCGGACGGCGGGGTGCTCCCAGTTGAAGTCGGGCTGCTCCGGGGCGAAGAGGTGGAGGTACCAGTCGCCGGGGGTGCCGTCCGGGTTCTCGGTACGGGTCCAGGCCGGGCCGCCGAAGATCGACTCCCAGTCGTTGGGCGGCAGTTCACCGTTCTTCCCCTTGCCGGGGAGGAAGTGGTAGCGCTCGCGCAGCGGCGACCCGGGGCCCTCGCGCAGCGCGCGCTGGAACCACTCGTGCTGGTCGGAGGAGTGGTTCGGCACCAGGTCGACGATGATGCGCAGGCCCAGGGCGTGGGCCTCGCGGATCAGCGCGTCGGCGTCGAGGAGCGAGCCGAACATGGGGTCGATGGCCCGGTAGTCGGCGACGTCGTAGCCGGCGTCGGCCTGCGGCGAGGCGTAGAACGGGGAGAGCCAGACGGCGTCGACGCCGAGCTCCTTGAGGTACGGCAGCCGGCTGCGGACACCCTCCAGGTCGCCCATGCCGTCGCCGTTGCCGTCGGCGAAGCTGCGCGGGTAGACCTGGTAGATCACGGCGTCTCTCCACCAGCCCGTGTGCGTGCCGGTGGTCGGGGCGTCGGCCGGGGTGGCGAGATGCTGGGTCATGTCTTCCCTGGGAGGTAAGGAGGTGCGTACGGGAGGGGCGCTCAGGGCCGTCAGCCCTTGACGGCACCGGCGGACATGCCGGTGACCAGGTGCCGCTGGGCGAAGAGGAACACCAGGGCGGCGGGGATGGCGATGAGCACGGAGGCCGCCGCCATCGGGCCCCACTGGGCGCCGTACTGGTTGACGAACTTCTGCAGTCCGCCGGCCAGGGTGAGGTTCTCGTCGCCGACCATGAAGGCGGAGGCGTAGGCGACCTCGCCCCATGCGGTGATGAAGGAGTAGAAGGCGGTGACGGCGATGCCCGGCTTGGCCAGCGGCAGGATCAGCCGCCAGAACGTGCCGAACGGGGTGAGGCCGTCGACGTAGCCGGACTCGTCGATCTCGCGCGGGATGGTGTCGAAGAAGCCCTTCATCATCCACGCGCAGAAGGGGACGGCGATGGTCAGGTACGTGATGACCAGGCCGACCGGCTGGTTGAGCAGGCCCATCGACGCCATGATGTTGTAGATCGGCACGATGAGGACGGCGACCGGGAACATCTGGGTGATGAGCAGCGTCCACATCAGGCCGCGCTTTCCGGGGAAGCGGAAGCGGCTGACGGCGTAGCCCGTCGTGGCGGAGATGAAGACGCCGATGACGGTGGTGAGACCGGCGACGAGCAGCGAGTTCGCGAACCAGGTGAGGAACGGGGTGTCGTTCAGCAGGTTCGTGTAGTTCTCGACCGTCGTCTCCTTGAAGAAGTCCGTGGTGGTCGCGAACTTCGCGGGCTTCAGCGAGGTCAGCAGGACCCAGAGGACCGGGAAGACGGCGATCACCGACGCCACGACGAGCGTGACGTGCAGCGCGACCGAGGCGAGCGGCGAACGGCGGCCGCGGACCGGGAGGTTCGCGGTCGGCGGGGTGGGGGTCGTGGTGGTCACCAGACTTCTCCCTGCTTGCGGAGGACGCGCTGGTAGATCGCGGCGAAGATCATCAGCAGGACCAGGATGAGGACGCCCCACGTGGACGACTGGGCGAAGTCGCGCGGGCTGATCTCGAAGGAGAACTTGTACGCCTGGGTGACGAGGATCTGGGTGGCCTCGCCGGGTCCGCCCCGGGTGAGCAGGAAGATCACCGGGAACATGTTGAAGGTCCAGATGGTGGAGAGCAGGATCACCGTCGTCGACACCGAGCTGAGCCCGGGCATGGTGATGTGCCGGAAGCGCTGCCACGCGTTGGCGCCGTCCATCTCGGCGGCCTCGTACAGCTCGCCGGGGATGGACTGGAGCCCGCCGAGGAGGGCGACCATCATGAAGGGGACGCCGAGCCAGACGTTCACGAGGATGACCGAGAACTTGGCCCAGGTGGGGTCGTTCAGCCACGGCACGGCGTCGATGCCGCCGCCCGCGAGAAGCTTGTTGAGGAGACCGTTGTCCTGGTTGTAGAGGAAGCGCCAGGCGAAGACGGAGACGAAGCCGGGCACGGCCCAGGGCAGGATCAGCAGCATCCGGTAGACGGAGCGGCCGGCGATCCTGCGGTTGAGGATGTTGGCGAGTCCGAGACCGAGGGCGAAGGTGATCGCCACACAGGACACGGTCCACACGATCGTCCAGCCGAGCGTCCCGAGGAACTGGCCGCCGGTGAGCGCGTCGGCGTAGTTGTCGAGTCCGACGAACTCATAGGTGGCCGGGATCTCGTTGACACCGATCGACCGCGCCACGTTGCGCTCGTTGGCGTCGGTGAGGGACAGGTAGATGCCGCGGACCAGCGGGTAGCCGATGATCACGGCGATCACCACGGTCACCGGGGCGATCATCGCCCAGGCGTACCAGTGGGTGGAGCGGGAGCGCTTCGCCGCGCCCCGGGGCTTACCAGTTCCGCGGCTCCGGCCGCGGGCGACGTGGTCGCCCGCGGCCTTCACCACCGACTGGCTGGGGGTGTCCACAGCCATCAGCCGGCCTGCCTTCCCATTGCTACTTCCAGTCCTTCAGGAGCTTGCGGTAGGAGTCACCCGTCGCCTTGGCTCCCGCGTCCGGGGTGGTCTGGCCGGTCAGGACCTTGGTGTACTCGGTGACGAGCGGCGCGAAGAGGCTGCCGGTCTCCGGGATCCAGGGGCGCTCGACGGCCTTGTCGACGACCGGCTTGAAGAAGGTGATCATCTCGTTGGTCGCCACGTCCGGCTTGATGTAGACGGACTGACGGGTCGGGAGGAGGCTCAGCTCCTTCGCGACCGTCGCCTGCGTCTCGGCCGAGGTCATGTACTCGGCGAAGGCGTAGGAGGCGTCGAGGTTCTTGGAGCCCGCGTAGACGGCGAGGTTGTGACCGCCCTGCGGGGCACCCTGGCCGGCCGAACCGGCCGGGACCGGGGCGATGCCCAGGTTGGCCTTGTTCGTGAACTCCTTGCCGGCGTACGTGTCGGAGACGGCCCACGGGCCGTTGATCATCATGGCGACCTTGCCGTCCTTGAAGGCCGTCTGCATGTTGTTCCAGCCGTCGGTCGCGTCGGTCTTGGCCGCGCCCGAGTCGACCAGGTCCTTGACGACCTTGAACGCCTTCACACCGGCGGGGTTGTCGACGGTGATCGTCTTCTTCTCCGCGTCGACGAGGTCGCCGCCCTCGCCGTACAGGAAGGAGAGGAACCAGTAGGCGTCGTCGCCGCGCAGGTACAGGCCGGGCTTGCCGGTCTTCTGCTTGATCTTGGCGGAGACGGTCTTCAGCTCGTCGATGGTCTTGGGGACCGTGACGCCGGCCTCCTTGAAGATCTTCTTGTTGTAGAAGATGCCCATGGAGTCGATGACCTGCGGCACCGCGTACGTCTTGCCGTTGTACTTGGTGGAGGCCGCGGCCTGCTCCAGGAAGTCCTCGGCGCCCTTGAGGGCCGGGGTGCCGTCGAGCGGGGCCAGGTAGCCGAGGTCGGCGAACTCGGGGGTCCAGGCGACCTCGGAGCGGATGACGTCGGGCGCGCCGGAGCCGGACTGCGCGGCGTTCTTGAACTTGTTCTGCGCCTCACCGAACGGCACGTTCACGTACTTGACGGTGACCTTCGGGTGCTTCTTCTTGAAGTCCTCGGCGACCTTCTTGAAGACCTTGTCCTCGGAACCGACCGTGGAGGTGTCCCACCAGGTCACGGTGCCGGAAAGCTCGCCCGAGCTCTTCGAGCCGCCGTCCGAACCGCTGTCGCTCCCGCACGCCGCCAGGGTCACGCCCAGGGCCGCGACCAGCGCGGTGGCCGCTATGCCACGCCGCATGTGAACTCCTTCAATGATCCCGGGGGGACGAGGGGCTGGAACCTTCCTCATGCGACCGCTCCCTCGCGGCGCTCCGGGTTGCCAGGAACGTAACAGGGATGAAAACGAGCCGAAAGAGCTTGCGGGAACTTTCTGCAAGACCGGGGGATCGTTACATCCACGTGTCCCTAAGGTTGCCATCGGATCGCTTGACAGCGGCTGACACAGGGCTCTCGGAGGGCGCGCGGCCCCTCGCGCGCGCCTCATCCACCCTTCGTGCGCCCCGCAAGACCTGCAAGACCTTGCGAGGTGGCTTGCATCACCAGGCCGGTGGGCAATACGCCCCGTGACCGGTACAGTCCATCCTCATGACCGCGCGGCTCTCCGACATCGCAGCCCAGGCGGGGGTCAGTGAGGCCACAGTCAGCCGCGTGCTCAACGGCAAGCCCGGTGTGGCCGGGGCCACCCGCGAGTCCGTCCTTGCCGCGCTCGACGTGCTCGGCTACGAGCGGCCCGTACGACTGCGCCAGCGCAGCGCGGGGCTCGTCGGCCTCATCACCCCCGAGCTCGACAACCCGATCTTCCCCGCGCTCGCGCAGGTCATCGGGCAGGCCCTGACCCGGCAGGGGTACACGCCGGTCCTCGCCACCCAGACCCCCGGCGGGTCCACCGAGGACGAGCTCACCGACATGCTGGTGGAGCGGGGCGTCGCCGGCATCATCTTCGTCTCCGGACTGCACGCCGACACCACCGCCGACATGACGCGCTACGACCAGCTGCGCGGCAAGGGCGTCCCGTACGTCCTGCTCAACGGCTTCTCCCCCAAGGTCCAGGCGCCCTTCGTCTCCCCCGACGACCGGGCCGCGATGCGTCTCGCGGTGACGCACCTGGCCGCGCTCGGGCACACCCGGATCGGGCTGGCCGTCGGACCGAAGCGGTTCGTGCCGGTGCTCCGCAAGATAGAGGGCTTCCAGAAGGGCATGGAGGAGCGGCTCGGTCTCGGCCCCGAGGAGTCCGAGGAGCTGATCCAGCACTCCCTGTACACCCTGGAGGGCGGCCAGGCCGCCGCCGGGGCGCTGATCTCCCGGGGCTGCACCGCGGTCGTCTGCGCGAGCGACATGATGGCGCTCGGCGCGATCCGGGCCGCCCGGCAGCAGGGGCTCGACGTCCCCCGGGACGTCTCCGTCGTCGGTTTCGACGACTCGCCCCTCATAGCGTTCACCGATCCGCCGCTGACCACCATCCGCCAGCCCGTGCAGGCGATGGGGCAGGCCGCGGTCCGTGCGCTGCTCGAAGAGGTGGGCGGCACCCCCGCCCCGCACTCCGAGTTCGTGTTCATGCCCGAGCTGGTCGTCCGTGGGTCGACCGCCTCGGCCCCGCCCGCCGTCCGCCCCTCTGCCTGACCCACACCCCCGAAGCGACCCGCCCCAGGACGTCATTCCTGAGGGGGACCAGGTGCGCCCCGAACCCGTCCGGGGGATGATCGGTCGGGGGGACGGGATCTGGCAGACTCTCTCCCTATGGGTGAAACGACCGTGAAGAGTTTGGACGACCGGACGACCCCGTCGTCACCCATCGTGGCCGACGGAAGGCTCGCGCGCCTGCGCGCGGGCACACCGCGGCGACCCACGATCTGGTTCGAGATCCTGCTCATCGCGGTGAGCTACTGGACGTACTCCCTCATCCGCAACGCGGTGCCGGAGCAGAAGTCCCAGGCGCTCAGGAACGCCGACTGGATCTGGCAGGCGGAGGAGTCCCTCGGCCTCGCCTTCGAGCACGCCGTCAACCACGCCGTGAACTCGGTGACCTGGCTGATCGTGTCGATGAACTACTACTACGCCACCTTGCACTTCATCGTGACCATCGGTGTGCTCGTGTGGCTGTACCGAGGGCACCCGGGCCGCTACGCGGCGTTCCGCACCGTGCTGTTCGCGACCACCGGTGTGGCCCTGGTCGGCTACTACCTGTACCCGCTCGCGCCGCCCCGGCTGATGAACGGCCAGAACTTCATCGACACGGTCCTCGTCCACCAGACGTGGGGCTCGATGGCCTCGGGCAACCTCAAGCACGTGTCGAACCAGTACGCGGCGATGCCGTCGATGCACATCGGCTGGTCGCTCTGGTGCGGTCTGACGATCTTCCTCCTCGCCAAGGCGCCGTGGGCGAAGATCCTGGGCCTGCTCTACCCGATGGCGACGCTGGTCGTGATCGTCGCCACCGCGAACCACTTCTGGCTGGACGCGGTCGGCGGCATGATCTGCCTCGCCTTCGGCTTCCTCGTCTCGTACTTCTGGTACGGCTCCCGGCCGCACCACCTGCCCAAGCTGGTGGAACCCGCGCCCGGCGCGGTGGCCCGGGGCGGGTCGTCCCGGGCGGCGGGGACGGCGTCCGCGACCAGGACGGCCGACGGGACGGAGACTGCCGGCTCGGCCGACGAGACGACCGAGCAGCCGCGCGTCAGCTCCGGCAGATGACTCCGGCCGCCCGCGAGGCCGCGCGGGCAACGCCTTCGGGCCGGCCCTACGCCCCGTAGAACAGCTCCTCGACGACCGCCCTGGCCCGGCGGGTGATCCGCCGGTAGTCGTCAACCATCTCGCCGACGCGGCCCGGGCCGTACCCCAGGTAGCGGCCCACCGCCGCGAGCTCGCGCGGGTCCGAGGGGAAGGTGTCGCCGGGCCGGCCGCGTACCAGCATCACCGCGTTGCGGACCCGGCTGGCGAGGACCCACGCCTCGTCCAGGGTCTGCGCCTCCTCCGTCGGGATCAGACCGGCGGAGTGCGCCGCCCGGAGCGCCTCACGGGTACGGGGGGTCCGCAGCCCCGGCTCCGCCCAGCCGTGCCGCATCTGGAACAGCTGGACCGTCCACTCCACGTCGCTGAGACCGCCGCGCCCCAGCTTCGCGTGGAGCGTCGGATCGGCGCCGCGCGGCAGCCGCTCCGACTCCATCCGGGCCTTGAGGCGGCGGATCTCGCGGACCGCGTCCTCACCGAGGCCCTCGGCCGGATAGCGCAGCGGGTCGACGAGCTCGATGAACCGGCCTGCCAGCTCCAGGTCTCCCGCCATGGGCTCGGCGCGCAGCAGCGCCTGGCTCTCCCAGACGAGCGACCAGCGGTGGTAGTAGGCCGCGTACGACTTCAGGGTGCGGACCATGGGGCCGCTCTTGCCCTCCGGCCTGAGATCCGCGTCGATCAGCAGCGGCGGGTCGGCGGTCGGCAGCTGGAGGAGCCGGCGCATCTCCGTGACCACCCGGTTCGCGGCCCGCGCGGCCTCCTGCTCGTCGACGCCCTCGCGCGGCTCGTGCACGAACAGGACGTCGGCGTCGGAGCCGTATCCCAGCTCGTGGCCCCCGAAGCGGCCCATGCCGATGACCGCGAAGCGGGTCGGCAGCTCCTCGCCCCACTCGGCGCGCACGGCGGCCCGCAGGGCGCCCGCGATCGTCACCGCGTTGAGGTCGGTGACGGACTCCCCCACCCGGTCGACCAGCTCACCCGGATCGAGCTCGCGGGGGCTGTCCTCGGTGCCGTACGAGCCGATCAGGTCGGCCGCGGCGGTACGGAAGAGCTCCCTGCGGCGCACCCCGCGGGCCGCCGCCACGGCCTGCTCGGCGTCGCCCGCGCGGCCCACCGCCGCCAGGACCTCCTGCTCCAGATGGTCCCGGCCGCGCGGCTTCAGCCCCTCCGGGTCGCCGAGCAGCGCGACCGCCTCGGGGGCGCGGAGCAGCAGGTCGGGGGCGAGCCGCCCGGCGGACAGCACCCGAGCCAGGTTCTCGGCGGCGGCGCCCTCGTCGCGCAGGAGCCGCAGGTACCAGGGGGTCTTGCCGAGGGCGTCCGAGACCTTGCGGAAGCCCAGCAGCCCGGCGTCCGGGTCCGCCGAGTCCGCGAACCAGCCGAGCAGCACCGGCAGCAGCGTCCGCTGGATCGCGGCCTTCCGGCTCACCCCGGAGGCCAGCGCCTCCAGGTGCCGCAGGGCGGCGGCGGGGTCCTCGTACCCCAGCGCTTCGAGCCGCTGCCCGGCCGCCTTCGGGCTGAGCCGGATCTCGCCGGGGGCGAGCTGGGCCACCGCGTCGAGCAGCGGCCGGTAGAAGATCTTCTCGTGCAGGCGGCGGACGACGGCCGCGTGCCGCCTCCACTCCTTGTTCAGCTCGGCGACCGGGTCGGTGCGCAGGCCGAGCGAGCGGCCGAGGCGCCGCAGGTCGGCCTCGTCCTCGGGGACGAGGTGGGTGCGGCGCAGCCGGTACAGCTGGATCCGGTGCTCCATGGCCCGCAGGAAGCGGTAGGCCTCGTCGAGCTGGGCCGCGTCGGCCCGGCCGACGTAGCCGCCGGCGGCGAGGGCGGCGAGCGCGTCGAGGGTGGTGCCGCTGTGCAGTCCGGCGTCGCTGCGGCCGTGCACGAGCTGGAGGAGCTGGACGGCGAACTCGACGTCCCGCAGACCGCCGGGGCCGAGCTTCAGCTCGCGGTCGACCTGGGCGGCGGGGATGTTGTCGACGACCCGGCGGCGCATCTTCTGCACGTCGGGGACGAAGTTGTCCCGCTCGGCGGCCTGCCAGACGAGCGGGGAGACGGCCTCGATGTACTGGGCGCCGAGCTCGGGGTCGCCCGCGACGGCGCGCGCCTTCAGGAGCGCCTGGAACTCCCAGGTCTTCGCCCAGCGCTGGTAGTAGGCGAGGTGGGAGGAGAGGGTGCGGACGAGGGGGCCGTTGCGGCCCTCGGGGCGCAGGTTGGCGTCGACCGGCCAGATGGTGCCCTCGACCGTGGTCTCCGAGCAGATCCGCATCAGATGGGAGGCCAGCCGGGTCGCCGCCTGGAGCGCCTTGCCTTCGTCTCCTTCCCGGTCGCCGGCCTCTTTCACCGGCTCCCCGACGAAGATCACGTCGACGTCCGAGACGTAGTTCAGCTCGTGGCCGCCACACTTGCCCATCGCGATGACGGCGAGCCGGCACAGGGCGTCGTCGTCGGGCGCGGCGGTACGGGCGATGCGGAGCGCGGCGCGCAGGGTCGCCGTCGCCAGATCCGCGAGCTCGGCGGCGGTCTCGGCGACGTCGATGGTGCCGCACACGTCACGGGCGGCGATGGCGAGGAGGCAGCGGCGGTAGGCGACCCGCAGCGAGACCGCGTCGGCGGCCCCGGCGAGCCCCCGCTCGAACTCGGGGACCCCCGGGTGCAGGTCCACCGCCTCGTACGTGACGAGGGACTCCCAGTCGCGGGGGTGGCGGGCCAGGTGGTCGGCGAGCGCCTCCGAGGCGCCGAGCACCCCGAGGAGCCGGTCCCGGAAGGGCTTCGCGGAGAGCAGCGTGGTCGTGAAGGTCTGCCGCTCGGTCTCGCCCTGTGCCTCGGCCAGACGCACCAGGCCGCGCAGGGCCAGATCGGGGTCGGCGGTGGCGCCGAGGGCGTCGAGGAGGACGGAGTCGCCGCGCAGGGCGGACAGCTCGGGCACGTCGAGGAGCCGTTCGGCGCCGGAGGGGTCGGTGAATCCGTGCCGGAGCAGACGGGAGAAGGTGCTGCTCCTACGACCGGGCACCGTCATTCCGCCGCTCCCTCCGAGCTGGTCCGCCCGGGTTCGGGCCCGGGCGGATCGAGCCTATCCGGAGTGGTGAGCAGGGGCGTCGGGGCCTTCGGTTCGCAGAGGATCACACGTGATGTCTCGCACATCCATCGCTTTTCGGGCCCGATGAACCGTATTTCTTGAAAGACCGTCTTGCTGCTCCGAAGGTCCGTCCCGCCCGGGACGGGCCTCCTCCGCCTGTCCGTCCCCGTTGAAAGCGCGCCGCCGAACATGCCCGTCCGCCCCCGCCGCCGTCCCCTTCCGTCCCGTCGCAGGGCCGCCTCCGTGGCGGTGACGGCCGCCCTGGTGGGCGGCACGTTCGCCGGGCTGCTGTCGGTGACGGGAGCGCCACGGACGCCGACGGCCCACGCGGCGCAGCCGAAGGCGAAGGCTCCGGCGGCGGTGTCCGTCGCGCCGTCCGTGCCCGCGCGGGGCGGGAAGGCTCCCACCTCCGTGGTGCAGGTCGTGGCGCACCCGGACGACGACCTGTTCTTCATGAACCCGGACATCTCCCAGTCGATCCGCTCCGGCCACCCCCTGACCTCGGTCTACCTCACGGCCGGCGAGTCGGACGGTGTCAACGCGCGCCCGAGCGACGCGGCGGCGGCCGAGCCCGACAAGGCGCGGTACGCCGAGGCCCGGCAGAACGGCATCCGCGCCGCGTACGCCGAGATGGCGACCGGCAGCCGCACCAGCCCCTGGGAGCGGGTCGCGATACCCACGGCCGGCGGGGCCACGGCCGAACTGGACACCCTGCGCGCACAGCCGCAGGTGAAGCTGGTGTGGCTGCAGATACGCGAGGCCGGTTCGATCAACGGCGACCGCCCGCACAGCCTCAACGGCCTCTGGAACGGGCGGATCACCGCCCTGGAGTCCCAGCGCTCCTCCGACACCCCGGTCGGCGCCGACTTCACGTACACGAAGGACCAGGTCGTCGACACGGTCGCGGGGCTCCTCGACCGCTTCCGGCCGACCTTCGTCCGGATGCAGGACCCGAGCCCCGGCAAGGACCCGCGGAGCGGGAAGCTCCGGGACCACCAGGACCACCTGTACGGGGCGAGGTTCACCCAGGCCGCGCTCGCCCGGTACACGGACGTCCCCGGGCGGCCCCACGTGGGCGTGCAGAACTACCTCGGCTACCCCACCAGCGTCCTGCCGCACACCCTGGACCCGGAGACGGCCGGCGCGAAGCTGAAGACGCTGGAGACGTACGCCTGGCTGGACGGCGTCAACGACTGCGGGACGGCCGCGGGCTGCGGTGACCTGAAGGTGGCGGCGCGGCCCGCCGGGCGGGGCTGGACCCGGACCGTGCGGTACGCCCGTGGCACCTCCACCTCGTGGGTGCAGCGGGACCGGGACGGCGGGCTCCACGCCTTCTCCGTGCTCGACGGACACCTCGCCGCCTGGCGGAAGCCGGCGGCCGGCAGCGCCTGGCGCGGCCCGGTGCTGCTGCCCGGCGGCGGCCTGGACAGCGGCGTCACCTCCGTGACGCTGCCCGACGGACGCATCGCCGTCTTCGGCACCCGCACGGTGTTCGGAGGCGGGCCCGCCGACTACGGCCGCGAGGTGGTGACCACCGCGCAGACGGCGCCGGGCGGCGCCTTCGGCCCGTGGTCCTCGCTCGGGACGCCCGAGCGGGACGACGACCGGGGCACCTCGGACATCAGCGCGCCCGCAGTGACCGTCGCCGCCGACGGGCGGGCCACCCTCGTCCTGCGGGACAGCCGCCACCGGCTCACCGCCCGTGAGCAGCGCGCGGACGGCGGCTGGGGCCCGTGGCGGACGCTCGGCGGCGGGGACGTGTTCGGCGACCCGGTGGCGGCGACGGACGCGGCCGGGCGCGGCTACGTCTTCGCGAGCACCCCGAGCACCGTCCTGACGTGGGCGCAGCAGCGCCCCGGCGGGCCGCTCGCCGGGCCGGCGCCGACCGGGCTGCCGGCGACGACGCTGGCGCTGAGCGCGAGCGCGGCCCCGGACGGCGACGGCGTACGGCTCTGGTTCCGCAAGCCGGCCTCCGGCGACCTGCGGAGCGCCGACTTCTCGGGCGCGGGGCCGGTCTCGCTGGTCACGGAGCTGCCGGGCGCCGGTGTCGCCGGCTTCGGCCCGGTGAGCGGCGGCGACGGCCTGCTCGCGGTCCGGTCGCGCGCCGGGTTCCTGGCGACGGCGCCGCACGGCAGGGCGGGGGCGCGGCCGGTGTGGCGGCTGGAGCGGTTCCTGTTCGCGGGGGCGCCGGACGCGGGGACGGACGGGGTGGCGGCGATCGGTCTGGACGGCAGGCTGCACTGGACGCCGGCGGGCCGATGAGTTCCTGAGCGCGGACCGGTCGTAAGGGAGAGGCGGGTACGCCTCCCGGCCCGGCGAAAGGAACGGCGATGGACCCGCGGACATCCCTCGACCCCCGCTACAGCGACCCGAAGGCGGCCCCGGCGTCCTGGCCCGACGCCGCCGGCCGGCTCGCGGCGGCCGAGGTCTACTGGCTGACGACCGTACGTCCGGACGGCCGCCCCCATGTCACCCCGCTGATCGCGGTCTGGTCGGACCACGAACTCTGCTTCTGCACCGGCCCCGACGAACGCAAGGCGCGCAATCTGACGGGCAACCCGGCGGTCGTCCTCACCACGGGCACGCCCACGCTCGGCGAGGGCTTCGACCTGGTGGTCGAGGGCGAGGCGGCGCGGGTGGAGGACGAGGGCCGGCTGGCGGTGCTCGCGGAGGCGTACGTGGGGAAGTACGGGCCGGAATGGCGGTTCGAGGTGCGCGAGGGGGCGTTCGTGGGCGACGGTGGTACGGCCCTGGTGTTCGCGGTCGCGCCTCGTACGGTCTTCGGCTTCGCCAAGGGCGATCCCTTCGGTCAGACCCGCTGGCGTTTCTGAGGAGAACCCCCGTGAACTGGACCCTGGAAGTCGTCCCCGTACCGGTCACCGACATGGACCGGGCGAAGGAGTTCTACGGCGACAAGTGCGGTTTCAAGATCGACCTGGACGACGAGGTGGCGCCGGGCGTGCGCATCGTCCAGGCGACCCCGCCGGGCTCGCGCTGTTCGATCGCGATGCTGAGCGGGATGCCGCCGATGCCCGGCACGAAGACGATGACGCCGGGCAGCCTCCAGGGCCTCCAGATCTGCGTCACGGACATCGAGGCGGCCCGCCGGGACCTGGTCGACCGGGGCGTCGACGTCACCCCGATCCGGCACGTCGGCGCGACGGGCTGGGAGGACGGCAAGGGCGAGACGTGGAACTCGTTCATGGCCTTCGAGGACCCGGACGGCAACGGCTGGGTCGTCCAGGAGGCCCCGTCGGACCTGTCGGAGCGCTGAGGGCGGGGCTCAGAACTCCACGTAGAAGTGGCGGAGCCGCTCGTCCTCCGCCACGCACCGCATCCCGGCGGCCTCCATCACGCGGTGCGAGGCCACGTTGTCCAGGTCGGCGTCGCCCTTCAGCCCGGCGGCGCCGGCCACCCGGGCGATCTCGACGAGCGCCCGCAGCGCCTCGGAGGCGTACCCCCTGCCCCGCTCCCCCGGCACGACCCCGTAGCCGACGGTCGCCACCCCGAGGTCGTCCGGCGGCCCGTGGAACCCGATCCCGCCGACGACGACGCCACTCTCCCGGAGCCGTATCTCGTACGCCCGGTACACCCCGGGATCGCCGCGCTCGGCGACTCCCCGCAGAAACCCGGTGACCCCACGGACGTCCCCGTCCTGCGGATACCCCTCCGCCCACCGGTCACCGCCCCCGGGCTCCCGGGCGACGACCCGCTCGGCCTCGTCCACGCTCAACGGATGCAACAGAAGCCGCGCGGTGGCGGCGTAAGGGATCTTCACCGGGGCAGTCTGAACGGCCCCTCGTACTGGGGCAACGCATTTCCCGCCCCCCACCGGCCTCCGGGACCAGGGCCGGGAGCACCTCGCCGGAGACGCGGGCGGGACGACTCAGGGCCGACGGTTTGCGAACGTCGGCCCTGAGTACTGCTCCAGGACTTTACTGAGCCTGACCTGCGACTACAAGACCGGCAGGTTCTTGCGGAGCTCGAAGGCGGTGACTTCGGAGCGGTACTCCTCCCACTCCTGCTTCTTGTTGCGGAGGAAGAAGTCGAAGACGTGCTCGCCGAGGGTCTCCGCGACCAGTTCGCTCTTCTCCATCAGGGAGATCGCCTCGCCGAGGTTCTGCGGGAGCGGTTCGATGCCCATCGCGCGGCGTTCCGAGTCGGAGAGGGCCCAGACGTCGTCGTCGGCGCCCGCCGGGAGTTCGTAGCCCTCCTCGATGCCCTTGAGGCCGGCGGCCAGGAGGACCGCGTACGTCAGGTAGGGGTTGGCGCCCGAGTCGATGGAGCGGACCTCGACGCGGGAGGAACCCGTCTTGCCCGGCTTGTACATGGGGACGCGGATGAGCGCGGAGCGGTTGTTGTGGCCCCAGCAGATGTACGAGGGGGCCTCGCCGCCCGAGCCGGCCGTGCGGGAGGAGCCGCCCCAGATGCGCTTGTACGAGTTGACCCACTGGTTGGTGACGGCGGAGATCTCGCCCGCGTGCTTCAGGAGGCCCGCGATGAAGGAGCGGCCGACCTTCGAGAGCTGGTACTCGGCTCCCGACTCGTAGAACGCGTTCCGATCGCCCTCGAAGAGGGACAGGTGGGTGTGCATGCCCGAGCCCGGGTAGTCCGAGAACGGCTTCGGCATGAAGGTGGCCTGCACGCCCTGTTCGAGCGCGACCTGCTTCATGACGAGGCGGAAGGTCATGATGTTGTCGGCCGTGGAGAGGGCGTCGGCGTAGCGGAGGTCGATCTCCTGCTGGCCCGGGGCGCCCTCGTGGTGGCTGAACTCCACCGAGATGCCCATCGATTCGAGCATGGTGATCGCCTGCCGGCGGAAGTCCATGCCCACGTTCTGCGGGGTGTGGTCGAAGTACCCCGAGTTGTCGGCGGGCGTCGGCCGCGAGCCGTCGAGCGGCTTGTCCTTCAGGAGGAAGAACTCGATCTCGGGGTGGGTGTAGAAGGTGAAGCCCAGGTCCGAGGTCTTGGCCAGGGCCCGCTTCAGGACGTAACGCGGGTCGGCGAAGGACGGCGAGCCGTCCGGCATCAGGATGTCGCAGAACATCCGCGCCGTACCGGGGGCCTCGGCGCGCCACGGCAGGATCTGGAAGGTTCCCGGGTCCGGCTTGGCGATCATGTCCGACTCGTAGACGCGGGCGAAGCCCTCGATCGCGGAGCCGTCGAAACCGATGCCCTCGTCGAAGGCCTGCTCCAGTTCGGCGGGCGCCACGGCCACCGACTTGAGGAAGCCGAGCACGTCGGTGAACCACAGACGTACGAAGCGGATGTCGCGCTCCTCGAGCGTACGGAGCACAAATTCCTGCTGCTTGTCCATTTCCACACCCATCCTCGCTGGTCAGGCCGCCTGCTCCCACCGCCTCGGGTACATCGGGGGGCACCTGAGCATCCCACCACATGGTTTCGCGCACGTTGCACACCCATAGTGCCTGCTCGGGTGTGACTCAGGTAACGCGGGAGCGCCTCGATCCGGGGTCCGTCCACCCGGTGGGCCCCTCCGTCTCGGTACCGTGTGGTACCCCGT
Source organism: Streptomyces sp. CB02261 (assembly GCF_001905665.1). Lineage (GTDB taxonomy): Bacteria > Actinomycetota > Actinomycetes > Streptomycetales > Streptomycetaceae > Streptomyces. The sequence continues at coordinate 482,225 of NZ_LIVX01000001.1, forward strand.
TCGGCCCACGGAGGCCCCGCGCACACTACGATCTGCGCCCATGGGGGCCCCACGGCTCGTACGCCCGTCCCGGCACGTGCGTCCCATGGCACTGGTGAGTGCCGTGGCGACGCTCCTCGCCGCGCTCTTCTTCTGTCTGGGCGCCGGGCCCGAAGGGCATCACGAGGCCGCTCCGCAGCCGGGCCCGCACCCGCGCGCGACCGCCGAGAGCGCCGCCTCCGTGAGCGAGTACGTCTGCCCGTACGACCGGGGCGGCTGCTCCCTCTTCCCCTCCCTCTCCCCGGCGGTGCTCAGCGCGCCCCCGCTCGACCCGCCGCTGCACGCGGAGGGCGGGGCGCCGCGCCCCGGCGCGCCGTCCGGTGACGGGCCGGCGCGGCGTTCCGGCGCCGAGCCGCGCGCACCGGACCTGCACGTCCTTCAAGTTCTCCGGACGTAGCGGGCGGCGGTCCTCCCGCCCCCGCACGTCCACCCCCGAACTCCACCCCACCCCCGAAGAAGGACGACATCACCATGGCCGCCAACCGCTCCGCCAACGCCGACCGCCGCGCCCGAATAGAGGAGATGCGCCGCGCCGAGCAGGCCCGTGAGCGCCGCAACCGTCTGATCACCATCGGCGTCTCCGGGGTCGTCGTCCTCGGTCTCGTCGGCTTCGGCACCTTCGTGCTGATGAAGAAGTCCGACGAGCAGGACCGGAAGGACGCCGCCGCGAAGGCGCCGATCGCCGCCGAGAAGTCCTGGGACGCGGCGAAGCTCGGCCGCAACCACGTCGAGACGGCCGTGAAGTACGACATGAAGCCGCCGGTCGGCGGTGACCACCACCCGGTCTGGATGAACTGCGACGGTGTGGTCTACAAGAAGGCCATCCCCGAGGTGAACGCCGTGCACTCGCTGGAGCACGGCGCCGTCTGGGTGACGTACAGCAAGAAGGCCGCCGCCGACGACGTGAAGGCGCTGGAGGAGAAGGTCGGCAAGACCAAGTACACGCTGATGAGCCCGGTCGACGACCAGGCCGGCGCCATCATGCTGTCCGCCTGGGGCAAGCAGGTGACCGTGGACGACGCCGAGGACCCGCGGATCGACGCCTTCTTCACGAAGTACGTCCAGGGGAAGCAGACCCCCGAGCCCGGCGCGGCCTGCACCGGCGGGCTCGACAAGTGAGCGGGGACGAGGACGTCCCGACGCCTTCCCCGGCGCGGCGGCCGAACCGGACGCGGTGGGCGGCGGTCACCGCCGTCGCGCTCGCCCTGCTCTTCGCCGGGGGCGCCGTCACCGTCGCCTCCGCCGAGCGCGAGGAGGCGCCGCGTACGCCGTCCACCGCGTCGGCCGACGCCGGTTTCGCCCGGGACATGTCCGTCCACCACCAGCAGGCCGTCGAGATGTCGTTCATCGTCCGGGACCGAACCGAGGACGAGGAGGTGCGCCGCCTCGCGTACGACATCGCGAACACCCAGGCCAACCAGCGGGGCATGATGCTCGGCTGGCTCGACCTGTGGGATCTGCCCAAGGTCGAGTCCGGTGTCGAGCCGATGACCTGGATGGGCATGGGCGGCTCCGGGGACACCGGTCCGCTCGACGGGGCGCTCATGCCGGGCATGGCGACCAACGCGCAGCTGGACGCGTTGCGGAAGGCGAGCGGCCGCGAGGCCGAGGTCCTGTACCTGAAGCTCATGACCGAGCACCACAGGGGCGGGGTGCACATGGCCGAGGGCTGTGTCCGGAAGTGCTCCGTGGAGGTCGAGCGCGGCCTCGCCCAGGGCATGGTGGACGCGCAGGAGTCCGAGATCCTGCTGATGGCGGACATGCTGCGGAAGCGTGGTGCCACGGCCTGACGGCCGGTGAGCCGGCGGACCTCCGGCCCCCGTGACCCCGTGCGGTCGCGGGGGCCTCTCCGTGCGCCGAGAATGGGTCTGCTCGGGGACGTAGGCGTGACCACCTCGACGAAAGGTACGCAGCTCATGACCACGGCGAAGGACATCATGCACCCCGGAGCCCGGTGGATCCCGGCTCACGAGACGCTCGACCGCGCCGCGCAGATGATGCGCGACATGAACGTGGGCGCCCTGCCCATCGCCGACGAGAACGAACGGCTCTGCGGCATCCTCACGGACCGTGACATCGTGATCGGCTGCGTGGCCATGGGCCACGACCCGTCCCGGATCACCTGTGGCGAGATGGCGAAGGGCACCCCGCGCTGGGTCGAGGCGGGCGCGGACGTGGGCGCCGTCCTGGAGGAGATGCAGAGCCACCAGATCCGGCGCCTCCCCGTCATCGAGGACAAGCGGCTCGTCGGCATGATCAGCGAGGCGGATCTGGCCGCGCATCTGTCGGACGAGCAGATCAAGGCGTTCTGTACGAGCGTCTACGCCGCTTCCTGACCCGGGTGCAGGACCGCGTGGGCCACCGCGTCCGGGCGGTCGAGCATGACCAGATGGCCCGACGGCACGGCCGCCTCGTAGCGGGCGCCGAGCCGCCGGGCCAGCGCGCGTTGGCGCCGTTCCCAGCGGGCGGAGCCGTCGGGGGCGGCGAGGACGGTGACGGGGAGGTCCGGCGGGAGGGGGTGGCGCTCGCGCAGGGCGAGGAGCTCGGCGGCGACGGCCCCGTAGCGGGCGTTCTCCAGGAGGGCGCCGCGCAGCACGCGTGAGGTGCGGTAGACGCGGCGGACGAGCTCGGCGGGGGCCGGGTGGTGGCGTACGGTCGCGCGGCGGACCAGCGGGCCGAGGGCGGCCGGCACCCCGGCGGCGCCCAGGGCGGCCCCGAGGAGCCCGGCCAGGGCGGTCGTGCGGCCGGGGCGCGGGTGCTCCTCCACCGAGGAGTCGACGAGGACGAGGGCGGCGGTCCTGGCGGGGTGGAGCCGGGCGAAGGCCTCCGCGTGGAACCCGGCGAGGGAGTGCCCGACGACGGTGACGGGCCCGGGGAGCCCGAGCGCGTAGAGGAGGCCGGCGATCCGGTGGGCCTCGCCGGCGGCGGTGGGCGGGACGGCGGCGGGCGCGGAGAGGCCGTGGCCGGGCCGGTCGAAGCGGACGACCGTACGGTGCGGGGCGAGGAGCGGGACGAGCGGGTCCCAGTCGAACCAGCTCAGGCCGAGTCCCGCGCTCAGGACGCAGACGGGGCCCGAGCCGTCGACGGTGACGTGGTGGGCCACTCCCCCGATCCGTACGAAGGTCATCGTTCCTCCTCGGTGGTGGCCAGGGAGTACGCCAGGACCGCGAGCCACAGCGCGACCAGGAGCACCTGGAGGCGCTGGCCCGCGCCGAGGGCCCAGGTGCCCTTCCCGGCCTCGAACGCGGCGACGGCGGCCAGGGTCCAGCCGGTCGCGGCGAGCTCCAGGGCGACGAGGACCGGGCCGGTACGGGCGAGGGGCCGCGGGTGGCCGTGGCGGCGGGCGGCCGCGGTGAGGGCGGTCATCGCGACGAGCGCGCCGGTCATGGCGAGGGTGGAGCTGACCGCGTGGGCCGTATGGGTGGCGGGCACGAGCCCGGCGGTCTCGCGCGCCGCGCAGACGGGGTCGGCGGTCGGGGCGCAGCTCAGCGGCAGCCGCGAGTCGACGGCGGTGGCGGCGCCGAAGACGAGGAGCGCGATCCATCCGACGAGGTCCCAGGGGGCACGGGCCCGGGCTCCGCGGCTGCCCGTCCGCGTGTTCCTCCGCTGGAGCAGCCGGACCGTCGCGCCCGCCAGGACGAGGAGTCCCGCCGCCAGGTCCGTCGCACGGAAGAGGCCGCCGAGCGGCTGGTCCGACGCGGCGAGTTCGGAGACGTATGTCCGGACCGGGTCGAGTCCGGTGTCGACGAGGACTTCGAGGACCCAGGCGGTGTACGCGGCCGCGCCGAGGGCCGTCAGGGCGGCCGAGGCGCGTGTCACCGTCCGGGGCACGGTGGGTCAGACGCCACGGCGTGCCGGAGGGTTGCCGGGGCCCGGGGCGGGGCGGGCCGGGTGTGGCCCCGCCGGGTCGTCGAGGGTCGTCATGGGGACATGATCAGAGGGGCGTGACCGCCCCGCACGGAGGCGCTCCGGGACTCGGGCCGCGTATCCCAGGACATAGCGTCGGTCTGACGATTACACTGGGCGCGTGCCTCAACTACGCCTCGCCCTCAATCAGATCGACTCGACCGTCGGAGACATCGCCGGGAACGCCGAGGCGATCGTGCACTGGACCCGGCACGCCGCCGGACAGGGCGCGCATCTCGTCGCGTTCCCCGAGATGGCGCTGACCGGATACCCCGTCGAGGACCTCGCGCTGCGCTCCTCGTTCGTCGAGGCGTCCCGGGATGCCCTGCGCGGCCTCGCCCGCCGGCTCGCGGACGAGGGCTTCGGCGAGCTGCCGGTCGTCGTCGGCTATCTGGACCGCTCCGAGCGGGCCGAGCCGCGGCTCGGCAGGCCGGCCGGTTCCCCGGAGAACGCCGCCGCCGTGCTGCACCACGGCGAGGTGGTGCTGCGCTTCGCCAAGCACCACCTCCCCAACTACGGCGTGTTCGACGAGTACCGCTACTTCGTGCAGGGCGACACCCTGCCGGTCGTCCGCGTCCACGGGGTCGACGTGGCCCTGGCGATCTGCGAGGACCTGTGGCAGGACGGCGGCCGGGTGCCGGCGGCGCGCAGCGCGGCGGCCGGGCTGCTCCTGTCGGTCAACGCCTCGCCGTACGAGCGGGACAAGGACGACACGCGGCTCGAACTGGTCCGCGCCCGGGCCCGGGAGGCCGGCTGCGTCACGGCCTATCTGGCGATGACGGGCGGTCAGGACGAGCTGGTCTTCGACGGGGACTCGATCGTCGTGGACGCGGACGGCGAGGTGATCGCGCGGGCCCCGCAGTTCGTCGAGGGCAGCGTGATCCTCGATCTGGAGCTGCCCGCCGCGGCCCCCGACGCTCCCGAGGGCGTCGTCGACGACGGGCTGCGGATCGACCGGGTGGTGCTCTCCGAGAAGCCGCTGCCCGCCTACGAGCCGGAGCTGGCGGGCGGGTACGCGCACCGCCTCGACGACGACGAGGAGGTGTACTCGGCCCTGGTGATCGGGGTGCGGGCGTACGTCGCGAAGAACGGTTTCCGCTCGGTGCTCGTCGGCCTCTCCGGCGGTATCGACTCGGCGCTCGTCGCGGCCATCGCCTGCGACGCGCTCGGGGCGGAGAACGTCCACGGGGTGTCGATGCCGTCGAAGTACTCCTCCGAGCACTCGCGCGGCGACGCGGCCGAGCTGGCCCGCCGCACCGGGCTCAACTTCCGTACCGTGTCGATCGAGCCGATGTTCGACGCGTACATGGGTGCGCTCGGTCTCACCGGGCTCGCGGAGGAGAACCTCCAGTCGCGGCTGCGCGGCACGACGCTGATGGCGATCTCCAACCAGGAGGGCCACATCGTCCTCGCGCCCGGCAACAAGTCCGAGCTGGCGGTGGGGTACTCGACGCTGTACGGCGACTCCGTCGGCGCGTTCGGGCCCATCAAGGACGTGTACAAGTCGACCGTGTTCCGGCTCGCGCGCTGGCGGAACCGGGCGGCCGAGGAGCGCGGCCAGACCCCGCCGATCCCGGAGAGCTCGATCACCAAGCCGCCCAGCGCCGAGCTGCGCCCCGGCCAGGTCGACACGGACTCGCTGCCGGACTACGGCGTCCTGGACGCGATCCTCGCCCTGTACGTGGACCAGGACCAGGGCCGGGACGCGATCGTGGCGGCCGGGTTCGACGAGGAGCTCGTGACGCGGACGCTGCGGATGGTGGACACGGCGGAGTACAAGCGGCGCCAGTACCCGCCGGGCACGAAGATCTCGGCGAAGGGTTTCGGCAAGGACCGCCGGCTGCCGATCACGAACCGCTGGCGGGAGACGCCGGTGTCGGAGTGACCTCCGCGCCGGTCTGCTTGAGGGGGCTTCCCGCGACGACGCGGGAGGTCCCCTCCGGCGTACGGCGGTCGAGCAGGCCCGCGACGGCCGCGATCGCCAGGCCCACCACCGTGAGGCCCGCACCGACGAGGGTCGGCGAGGTCCAGCCCCAGCCGGCGGCGACGGCGGCGCCGCCCGCCCAGGCGCCGCCCGCGTTGGCCAGGTTGAAGGCGGAGTGGTTGGAGGCGGAGGCGAGCGTGGGCGCGTCCTTGGCCTTGTTCATGACCAGCATCTGGAGCGGGGTGGTCGTCATGAAGCCGACCGCGCCGAGCACCACGACCGTGACCAGGGCCAGCCAGGGCACGTGGACGGTGAAGCGGAAGGCGACCAGGGCCAGGACGAGGGCGGCGAGCGAGCCGTACAGGGTGGGACGGAGCGCCCGGTCGGTCAGCGGGCCCGCGGCGAGCGCCCCGCCGGTCATGCCGAGGCCGAAGAGGGCGAGGACGATCGTCACGGTGGAGTCGCCGAAGCCCATCACCTCGGTGGTCATCGAGGCCAGGTACGAGTAGACGGCGAAGACGCCCGCGAATCCGAAGACGGCGGTGAGGAGCCCGAGCAGCACCTGGGGCCGGCCGAGGGCGCGCACCTCGCGGCCGAGGCCCTGCCGCCCGTCCACCGGGATGTGCGGCACGAGCCGGGCGAGGGCGGCGACGGCGACGAGGCCGATGACGGAGACGACGAGGAAGGTGGCCCGCCAGCCGAGGTGCTGTCCGAGCAGGGTCGCGGCCGGTACGCCGAGGATGTTGGCGACGGTGAGACCGAGGAACATGGTGGCGACCGCCCGCGCCTGCCGGTCCTCCCGCACGAGCCGGGCGGCGACGACCGCGCCGAGGCCGAAGAACGCGCCGTGCGGGAGCCCGGCGAGGACCCGGCCCGCGATCAGCCAGCCGAAGCCGGGGGCGAACGCGGAGGCGAGGTTGCCGACCGTGAACAGGGCCATCAGGAGGAGCAGCATCCGCTTGCGCGGGATGCGGGAGCCGAGGGCGGTGAGCAGCGGGGCGCCGACGACGACGCCGATCGCGTACGCCGAGACGAGGTGTCCCGCGGTGGGGACGGAGGTGCCGAGGTCGTCGGCGACCTGGGGGAGCAGGCCCATCATGACGAATTCGGTGGTGCCGATACCGAAGGCGGACACGGCGAGCGCGAGCAGCGCCAGGGGCATGGGAGAGCCTTCCAGAAGTAAGTTCTTCGTCGGAACAAAGACTCTCAGGTGTTTTCTTCCCGGCGGCTTCCGGGGGGTGACGGGAGGGTTTCGGCCCGGCGGCCCTCCGCGTCACCCGGCCCTCGTCGACGCCACTGCCGAGACGCGCCCTACGAGGCGTCGAGCCTCACGCGGGCGGCGACCGGGAGGTGGTCGCTCCTGGTCTCGGGGAGGGCCCAGGAGGACATCGGCTCGACGCCCTTGACCATGATCTGGTCGATGCGGGCCATCGGGAAGGAGGCCGGCCAGCTGAAGCCGAAGCCGTCTCCGGCCGCGCCCTGGGTGGAGCGGAGCTGGGAGGTGACGGCGTTGAGCGCGCGGTCGTTCATGGTGCCGTTGAGGTCGCCGAGGAGGACGAGCCGCTCGTGCGGGTCGTCGGAGATGGCCTCGCCGAGGGCGTCGGCGCTGACGTCACGCTGGTTGGCGGTGAACCCGGCGTTCATCTTGACCCGCACGGACGGCAGGTGGGCGACGTACACGGCCATCTCGCCCTTCGGCGTGACGACGGTGGCCCGCATGGCACGGGTCCAGCCCATCCGGATGTCGACGGGCTGCGCGGCCCGCAGCGGCAGCTTGCTCCACAGACCGACCGTGCCCTGGACGGAGTGGTACGGGTACGTCTCCGCGAGACCGCGCTCGTACGCCGGGACCACGTCGCCCTTCAGCTCCTCCAGGGCCAGCACGTCGGCGCCGGACGCGGCGAGCGAGCGGGCCGTGCCCTCGGGGTCCGGGTTGTCGGCGTTCACGTTGTGCGTGGCGACGGTCAGGTCACCGCCCGCGGCGGATTTGTCGGCGACGAGGCCACCGAAGAGATTGAGCCACACCACGGCGGGCAGCAGCAGCGCGATCAGGGCGGTGGCGGAGCGGCGCAGCAGGGCGAGGACGAGCAGCAGCGGCACGAAGAGGCCCAGCCAGGGCAGGAACGTCTCGGTCAGGCTGCCCAGGTTGCCGATCCGGTTGGGGATGTCGGCGTGGAGGACCATCAGCAGGGTGAGGCCCACCGCGCACAGGGCGATCAGGATGCCGCGGCGCCAGATCCCGCGGTCGCGGCGGAGCCCGTCGAGGGTGGTCCGGAAGCGGGAGCCGGAGCGTTCGTTCTCCTGGCGGCCCTGCTCGGTCTCCGTCATGTCCACCCGCGCCATCGTCCGTCCTCACTGCCTTGCTGCCGTGCTGCCTTGCGGTCCTGCTCCTGACCCGACGTCGACACTAGGGGATGCCGGGTCCCGCGTACGCCTGAAGGACGACACCGACGGCGTGGCGGGTTCCTGCTGGTGACGCGGGCGGGCGGGCTGTGACAGAACGCGCACATTCGACGGGTTCAGGCCAGTGCCCGTACGGACGCCCCGCGAGGGCGGAGGCGCCCGCGACGCGCCGGTGTGAACAGCGCCACTCCGGCCCACTTCCCCGCCCGCCCGGCGAAGTGCCACCATGGATGTGGTCCGGGGACGCCGTCAGGGCGCCTCGAGATGACACAAGGAGCTTCACCATGACGCTTCAGGCTGCCCAGAAGCCGCCCGCCGACAGCAGCAAGGCGCTGTACGGCGGCAAGGGGACCCGCCGCATCACCGTCCACGACATCGCCGCCGCCAAGGCCCGCGGCGAGAAGTGGCCCATGCTCACCGCCTACGACGCGATGACCGCCTCCGTCTTCGACGAGGCCGGCATCCCGGTGATCCTCGTCGGCGACTCCATGGGCAACTGTCACCTCGGCTACGACACCACCGTGCCCGTCACGATGGACGAGATGACGCTGCTCTCCGCCGCCGTCGTACGGGGCACCCGGCGCGCCCTCGTCGTCGGCGACCTGCCGTTCGGCTCGTACCAGGAGGGGCCCGTCCAGGCCCTGCGCAACGCCACCCGGCTGGTCAAGGACGCGGGCGTCGGCGCGATCAAGCTGGAGGGCGGCGAGCGCTCGCTGCCGCAGACCGAGCTGCTCGTCCAGGCCGGCATCCCCGTCATGTCCCACCTGGGTCTGACCCCGCAGTCCGTGAACACCATGGGCTACCGGGTGCAGGGCCGCTCCGACGAGGCCGCGCACAAGCTGCTCCGCGACGCGAAGGCGGCGCAGGACGCGGGCGCGTTCGCGGTCGTCCTGGAGCTCGTGCCGGCCGAGCTGGCCGCCGAGGTCACCCGCTCGCTGCACATCCCGACCATCGGCATCGGCGCGGGCGCCGGCACCGACGCCCAGGTCCTCGTCTGGACCGACATGGCCGGTCTGACCGGCGGCAAGGTCCCGCGCTTCACCAAGCAGTACGCCAACCTCCGCGAGACGCTCGGCGACGCCGCGCGCGCCTTCGCCGAGGACGTCGGCGGCGGTGTGTTCCCCGCCGAGGAGCACACCTTCCACTAGTCCACCGCGGTTCCACCGAGAAGGCCGACAGCCCGCCGACATCCCCCATCGGCGGGCTGTCGGTCGTCTGTCGGGGGATTGTCGGTGGCACCTGGTCTAGTGGTGGCCATGACGCGATCACACACCAACGCCGTCGAGGTCCGGGGCCTCGTGAAGCACTTCGGCGCCACCAAGGCCCTCGACGGGGTCGACCTGGACGTACGGGAGGGCACGGTCCTCGGGGTGCTCGGCCCCAACGGCGCCGGGAAGACCACCCTCGTCCGCTGTCTGTCCACCCTCCTCGTCCCGGACTCCGGGACCGCCACCGTCGCCGGGTACGACGTGGTGAAGCACCCCCGCCAGCTGCGCCGCACCATAGGGCTCACCGGCCAGTACGCCTCGGTCGACGAGAAGCTGTCCGGCTGGGAGAACCTGTACATGATCGGGCGGCTGCTCGATCTCTCCCGCGCCGACGCCCGCCGCCGGGCCGACGAGATGCTGGAGCGCTTCTCCCTCACCGACGCCGCCAAGCGGCCCGCCATGACGTACTCCGGCGGTATGCGGCGGCGCCTCGACCTCGCCGCCTCGATGATCGGGCAGCCCGCCGTCCTCTACCTGGACGAGCCGACCACCGGTCTCGACCCCCGCACCCGCAACGAGGTGTGGGACGAGGTCCAGCGGATGGTCTCCGAGGGCGTCACCGTCCTCCTCACCACCCAGTACATGGAGGAGGCGGAGCAGCTCGCGAGCGAGCTGACCGTCATCGACCGGGGCAAGGTCATCGCCAAGGGCGGGGTCGACGAGCTGAAGGCCAAGGTCGGCGGCCGGACCCTGAAGGTCCGCCCGGTGGACCCGGACCAGCTGTCGGCGATGGCCGCGGCGCTCCGCGAGACCGGGCTCGACGGTGTCGCCGGCGCGACGGTCGTGCCCGACGAGGGCGCGCTGTACGTGCCGATCCTCACCGACCAGCAGCTGACGGCCGTCGTCGCCCTGCTCGGGGCGCGCGGCTTCGGCCTCGCCCACATCGGCACCCACCTGCCCAGCCTGGACGAGGTGTTCCTGGCGATCACCGGCCAGAAGACCGCCGTCTCCGACGAGATCAACGAGGAGGTCGCCGCATGAGCACGACCACGGTCACCAAGTCCCCCGTCGGCGCTCCCGGTCCTGGTGCGGCCCCGGCGCGGGTCGCGCCCGTCGACGAGGGCCGGATCGGCCTCCGCGGCAATCTGCGCCACATCGGCGCCCTGGCCCGGCGCAACGCCCTGCAGATCAAGCAGGACCCGGAGTCGATGTTCGACGCCGTCCTGATGCCGATCATCTTCATCCTGCTGTTCGTGTACGTCTTCGGCGGAGCCATCGCCGGCAAGGGCAACAACGAGGTCTACGTCAACTACGTGACCCCGGGCCTGATGGCGATGATGGGCATGAACATCGCCATGGCCGTCGGCGTGGGCATCAACGACGACTTCAAGAAGGGGGTCATGGACCGGTTCCGGACGATGCCGATCGCCCGGTCCTCCGTCCTCATCGCGAAGATCGTCGTCGAGGTCGGCCGGATGCTGATCGCCACCGCGATCCTCCTCGGCATGGGCTTCCTGCTCGGCCTGGAGATCCACACCTCGTTCTTCCACCTGCTCGCCGCGATCGGCCTGTCGATGGTCTTCGGAGCGTCGCTGATGTGGATCTTCATCCTGCTCGGGCTCACCCTGAAGACCGCGCAGGCCGTCCAGGGCATGGCCATGCTCGTCCTGATGCCGCTGCAGTTCGGCTCGTCGATCTTCGCGCCGCCGACGTCGATGCCCGGCTGGCTGAAGTCCTTCACCGACTACAACCCGCTGTCGAACCTCGCCGACGCCGCACGGAACCTCATCAACGGCGGTCCGGTCGCCCACTCCGTGTGGATGACCCTCGGCTGGGCCCTCGTCATCACGGTCGTCACCGCCCCGCTGGCCGTGACCAAGTTCCGCAAGAAGACCTGAGTCCGGTACGGGGGACCACGACGGGGGTCAGGACTCGGCGCGCTCACTGATCGCGTCGGCGGCGCGACCGAGCAGGGCGGCGGCCTCTTCCAAGGAGAGGCCGTCGCCTTCGGCGTACGCCGCGGCGAACACCTCCTCGCCGAGGACGGAGCGGACCAGCTCGGTGGCCCGTTCCAGGTTCTCCCGCTCCATCGGCGGCGACAGGTGGCCCGGCGGCAGCAGCCCCTCCCGGGCGCCGAGCAGCACCGCCCCGGTCCGCGCCCGCGGACCTCCGAGCCCGGCGAGCGCCCAGGCGGCGGTGACCAGATGGACCGCGGGCATCTGCGGGGCGACCGTCATGGACAACGAGGCGAGGGAGCGTTCGTACGCCTGCGCGGCGAGGGCGAGCGCGGAGCCGTACCGGCCGTCCAGGTCGTCCAGCCAGCCGAGGCAGCCGAGGGTGAAGCCCTCGAAGAGGGAGAGGGTCTCGGAGTCGAACTCCCGCCGCAGCGCGAGCAGGTGCTCGCGGGCCTCGGCGGTGCGGCCGCTGCGCCCGAGCGCGAGACCGAGGAACAAGCGGGTGCCGAGCTGCGGTTCGTGCCCCCGGCCATGGGCGCCGTCCAGGACCGCGCGCAGGATCGCCTCGCCCTCCGCGAACCGTCCGGTCTCGACGAGCGTGCCGGCGTACCGGACCCGGAGGAGCGCCATCTGCGCCTGGGCGCCGATCTGTTCGGCGTAACCGATGGCGGCGGCGAAGTCCGCGGCCGACTCCTCGAACTCGAGCCGCCGCTCCCGGGCCTCCGCGCGGGAGGAGAGCGCCTCGGCCGCGCCCCAGGCGTCCCCGAGCCGGACGAAGATCTCCAGGCTCTCGTCGGCGTCGCGGATCGCCTCGCTCGCCAGGTCGCCCCGGTTGGCGAGCATGTTGGCGCGCAGCTGGAGGGCGTTGGCGAGGTCCCAGTCGTAGTGGTAGCGGCGGCAGGCCTCGACGGTCGTGTCGAGGAGTTCGTTGAGCCGGCCTGCCTCGCCGATGAGGAGGACCGCGAAGAACGCGAAGGAGCCGGGCACCCGGCAGGTCTGGGGCAGGCCGGGCTCGTAGCCCGCGGTCATCTCGCGCAGCCGCCGCATGCCTTCGGGGCTGGTCCAGCGGCTGGTCTCGTGGTTCATGTTGATCAGCTCGACCAGCCGCACCCCGCGCCGGGCCTCCCAGCGCTGCTCCTCGGAGAGCGGCGGCGGCCCGGCCGTGCACGGCTCGTACAGCGGTACGACGGGGGCGGAGGGCTGCGCGAACGGGTCGGGCCCGAGGGCGGCGGCGGCCATGGACCAGTGCAGGGCGTCGGTGCGCAGGTCGCGCATCTGCCAGTACCAGAGCACGGAGTGGACGAGGACGAGCGCCTCGTCCTCGTCGCGGGCGTCGACGGCCCGGCGCAGGGCGGTGCGGAGGTTGCCGTACTCGGTCTCGAAGCGGGCGATGGCGGCGACCTGCTTCGGCCCGCGCAGCTCGGGGTCGGTGCGGCGGGCCAGCTCCCGGTAGTACGTGAGGTGGCGCCGCTCGACGGCGTCCCGCTCCCCGGCCTCGTCGAGCCGCTCCCCCGCGTACTCGGCCACGGTCTCCAGGAGCCGGTACCGCATCCCGGCCTCGCCGGGCGCGGCGACGACGAGCGACTTGTCGACGAGGGACCCGAGGAGATCGAGCACGTCGGCGGGGGCGGGGCCGGACGGGGTGGGTGCTCCCCCGCCGTCCGGGACCGCGCACACCGCCTCCGCCGCTTCCAGGTCGGTGCCGCCGGTGAACACGGAGAGGCGGCGCAGGACGGCGCGTTCGGCGTCGTCGAGCAGGTCCCAGGACCAGTCGACGACGGCGCGCAGGGTCTGCTGACGGGGCAGTACCGTCCGCGCGCCGGAGGTGAGCAGCCGGAAGCGGTCGTCGAGCCGCTCCGCGATCTGGCGCAGGGTCAGCATCCGCAGCCTCGCCGCCGCGAGCTCGATCGCCAGGGGCAGGCCGTCCAGGCGGCGCACGATCTCTGCGGCCGCCTCCGGGTCCTCCTCGGTCCGGAACCCGGGCCGGACCGCGGCGCCGCGCTCGCCGAGCAGGCGCAGGGCCGGCTCCGTGAGGAGCGGTCCCACCGGCCGCACCCTCTCCCCCGGCACCCCGAGGGGCTCCCGGCTCGTCGCCAGGACCCGCACCCCGGGGCAGCGGGCGAGGAGGGCCTCGGCGAGTTCGGCGGCGGCCGCGACGAGGTGCTCGCAGTTGTCGAGGAGCAGCAGCATCCGGCGCCCGGCGCAGTGCTCGGCGAGCCGGACGAGCGGGTCGTCGCCGGCCCGCAGCTCCTCGGCTCCCGCGCCGCGCAGCACGGTCTCGCGGGCGCCGACGGCGGCGAGTACCGCCTCGGGGACGGCCTCCGGGTCGGTGACGGGGGCGAGCTCGGCGACCCAGACGCCGTCCGGCCAGGCGTCGGCCCCGCGCTCGGCGGCCTCCTGCGAGAGCCGGGTCTTGCCGGCTCCCCCGGGCCCGAGCAGGGTGACGAGCCGGGCGGTCCGCAGGTCGTCCTGGAGTGCGGTGATCTCCGCGTCCCGTCCGACGAAGCTGGTGAGCCGGGCGCGCAGGTTGCCGGGCACGGGGACCGTCGGGGGCGGCACGAAGCCGGGCGCGGGGCCGGGGACGGGGCCGGGGCCGGGCGCGGGCTCCGTCGCGGGGACCGTCGTGAGCGGCATGGGGCCGGACGCGGGCTCCGTCGCGGGGCCGGCGCCCGGTCCGGTGGCCGCCCGTGGCGCCGGTGCGGGGCCGGCGCCCTGTCCCGCGGCCGCCCGTGGCGCCGCTGCCGGACCGGCCGTCGGCCCCGGCGCGGCCGCAGGCGAGGGCACGGGCGCGGGCCGCTCCGGGGACAGCAGCTCCGCGTGCAGGGCCCGGAGGGCCGGGGAGGGGTCCGTGCCGAGGCGGGTGGCGAAGGAGCGGCGGACCGCCTCGTACGCGGCGAGGGCCTCGGCCGCGCGGCCGGTGTCCCGCAGGGCGCGGATCCGCAGGGCCTGGAGCGGCTCGTCCAGGGGGTGGGCCGCGCAGAGGGCGGTCAGCTCGGGGAGGGCGGCGGGGGCCTCGCCGAGCGCGAGGGCCGCGTCGAGCCTGGCCCGCCGGGCGTCGAGGCGGCGGGCCTCCCAGCGGGCGGCCTCGGCGTCCCGGTCCGGGAGGTCGACGAGGGCGGGGCCGCGCCAGAGCCCGAGGGCCTCGTCGAGGAGGGCGGCGGCCCGGGCCGGGTCCGCGGCGCCGAGCGCGGCCGTGCCCTCGGCGGCGAGGCGTTCGAAGCGGCGGACGTCGACGTCCCCGGGTCGGGCGTCGAGCCGGTAGCCGCCCTCGGCGGAGATCACCCGGTCCCGCCCGAGGGCCTTGCGGAGCCGGCCGACGAGGGCCTGGAGCGCGGCGACGGCGTCGGCGGGCGGCTGGTCGCCGTGCCAGACCTCGTCGACCAGGTCGGCCACGGGCACGGTCCGGCCGGCCCGGAGGGCGAGGACGGTCAGCAGCGCACGGACCCGGGGGCCGCCGACGGCCACGTCGGTGCCGTCGGGCGCGTGGGCGAGGGTGGGGCCGAGGACGGAGTAGCGCACGGGCCCATTCTCCGTGAGAAGGTCCCCGACTCCGGAACTCGCCCCGGCTCCCGGTACGTTTCCCGCACATCAGGACCGGCAACACCCCGTCAGACACCTCTGTCGGCCCTCCGTACCCGCCCCCCTGGGAGCTTCTGCGATGACCACGGCCACCACCCGGCGCCACGAACGACGGATCAGTCCCGTCTTTCTGGCGATCCTCGCCGTCATGGCCGTCACCGGCTGGGCGGTGTGGACGGACTTCGCCGCCTCGCCCGGTCTGGCCGTCTTCCTGTTCGTGACCTCGGCGTGGGTGGTGTCGCTCTGTCTGCACGAGTACGCGCACGCCCGCACCGCCCTGCACGGCGGGGACATCACGGTCGGCGCGAAGGGCTATCTGACCCTGAACCCGCTCGCGTACACCCATGCCGTCCTGAGCATCGTGCTTCCGGTGCTGTTCGTGATCATGGGCGGGATCGGTCTGCCCGGCGGCGCGGTCTTCATCGAGCAGGGGCGGATCAAGGGCCGCTGGAAGCACAGCCTGGTCTCGGCGGCGGGACCGCTGGCGAACGTGCTGTTCGCCCTGGTGTGCACGGCCCCGTTCTGGCTGGACGCGCTGGACGGCGTGCCGC
This sequence comes from Streptomyces sp. CB02261, assembly GCF_001905665.1. Lineage (GTDB taxonomy): Bacteria > Actinomycetota > Actinomycetes > Streptomycetales > Streptomycetaceae > Streptomyces. Next base: position 497,790 of record NZ_LIVX01000001.1, read on the forward strand.
CCGCGTTCCGGTTCGCGCTGGCGTTCCTGGCGTTCCTCCAGGTGACGGCCGCGCTCCTGAACCTCCTGCCGGTGCCGGGGCTCGACGGGTACGGAGTGGTGGAGCCCTGGCTGTCGTACAAGGTGAAGCGGCAGATCGAGCCGTACGCGCCGTACGGCTTCTTCATCGTGATCGCGCTGCTCTTCGTGCCCGCGGTCAACGGGGCCTTCTTCGACGCGATCGACGCGCTGATGCGGTCGCTCGGGGTGCCGGAGGCGACCCGCTACTGCGGCTCGCAGCTGTTCCGGTTCTGGCAGGAGACGCCGGAGTTCTGCCAGGTCTAGCCCTCGGCCGGGGCCGGCGTTCCGGCTAGCCCTCGGCCGCGGCCGCCTTCTCGACCTTCGCGCGGCGGAGGTAGTACCAGGCCATGTTGGAGGAGAGGCCGGCGATCAGGACCCAGACGACGCCGAGGAAGCTGCCCTCGACGAAGGAGACGACGGCCGCGGCGACGGCCAGGGCGCAGACCACGAGGGCGTAGAGGGCGAGGCGGGGCATGGGGGTCGGCTCCTGTCCGGGTACGGCTGCTGTGCCCGTCCAGTGTCCCCCATGCCGGCCGCCCGGCCGGGACCGGCTCAGATGTCGGTGACGCGGAGCCCGGCGTGGGCCTTGTAGCGGCGGTTGACGGAGATCAGGTTGGCGACGAGCGACTCGACCTGGTGGGCGTTGCGCAGCCGGCCGGCGAAGACGCCCCGCATGCCCGGGATGCGGCCGGCGAGGGCCTGCACCAGCTCGACGTCGGCGCGCTCCTCGCCGAGGACCATCACGTCCGTGTCGATCTCCTCCAGGGAGGTGTCCTGGAGGAGGACGGCGGAGAGGTGGTGGAAGGCGGCGGCGACCCGGGAGTCCGGCAGGAGCGCGGCGGCCTGCTCGGCGGCGGAGCCCTCCTCGGGCTTGAGCGCGTAGGCGCCCTTCTTGTCGAAGCCGAGCGGGTTGACGCAGTCGACGACGAGCTTGCCGGCGAGCTCCTCACGCAGGGACTCCAGGGTCTTGGCGTGACCGTCCCACGGCACGGCGACGATCACGACGTCGCTGCGCCGGGCGCACTCGGCGTTGTCGGCGCCCTCGACGCCGTGGCCGATCTCCCCGGCCGCGTCCCGCGCGCGGTCGGCGGCCCGGGAGCCGATGATCACCTGCTGGCCGGCCTTGGCGAGCCGGTAGGCCAGGCCGCGGCCCTGCTCGCCGGTGCCGCCGAGGACGCCGACGACGAGGCCGGAGACGTCGGGGAGGTCCCACGGGTCCTTGGCCGCCGCCTTGGGCGTGGCGGGCGCGGCGGGGGCGGCGGTGGAGTCGCTGGAGGAAGTCATGGCCCCGACATTACCGACCGGTCGGGGCGCGAGGGCTCCCGTACGGGTGGATCCGTCCCGACCGGCCTCGCGCCGCCTCCGGCTGGTGCATGATGCGGGCTCATGGATGCCGTACGGGTCGCGTCGCTGCGGGAAGTGCTCGCCGGGACGGAGTGGCCGGGGGCGGCCCGCCGCTTCGCGGGCGCGCTCCGGTCCTCGGTCGTCCGGCACCGGGACGGGCTGCTCCTGGTGGGCACGGAGGAGTACGAGCCCTGGCACCTGGCGGCGCACCTGGTCGACGAGTCGGCGTGGTCGGGGCTGCCGGAGCTGGCGCCGACGCTGGTACGGCACCGGGTGCGGCCGGGGGACCCGGCGCATCTGGCGGTCGGCCTCGGCCGGCTGCGGTCGGCGGGGCGCGGGGCCACGCTCCTGATGGTGGCGCCTGAGCGGCCGGACGCGGGCCTGCTCCAGCGGGTGCACGACGCCCGGCGGGCGGGGGCGACGGTGCTCTCGCTCGACGGGGGCGACGAGGAGGTGCGGGGGCTCGCGCACGAGACACTCTCGGTGCCGGAGGCGGCGGAGGTGGACCTGGACACGGTGCAGCACCTGGTGAGCGCGGCGGCCGGGGAGAACAGCCTGCCGTCACCGCGAGGGAACCGACGCCTCCGCGACCGTCTCGCAGGCCTCGCGGACCGCCTGACGGCGCCACCGCCGGCCCGCTGGTAGGGGCGGGGCGCCCGGGCCTCCCCGGTCCGCGCACCCCGGCCGATCCGGGCCGGCTCCGCGCAAATTCGGTTGCCCGCGTCACCCCGCCGACGGAGCATGGCCCCTCGTGGCCTCTCCCTCGGCGAAGTTCTCCGCCCTGCTTCCGGATCTGGCGCCGTGGCGCTCGTCCCCCGACTTCCGGCTCCTGTGGGTCCAGGGGCTCGTCACGTATTTCAGCAGCGCGATGGCGATGATCGCCCTGCCGTTGCAGATCAAGGAGATGACGGGCTCGCCGCTCGCGGTCGGTGCGATGGGCGCGGTCGAGCTGGTGCCGCTCGTGGTGTTCGGCCTGTACGGCGGGGCGCTCGCCGACGCCGTCGACCGGCGGAAGGTGATCCTCGCGACCGAGGCGGGCCTCGGCGTCCTCGCCCTGATCCTGCTGGTCAACGCGCTGCTGCCGGAGCCGATGCTCTGGCCGCTGTACGTGGTCGCGGCCGGTGTCTCGGCGCTCGCCGGGCTCCAGCGTCCCGCCCTCGACTCGCTGCTGGCCCGGATCGTGCCGCACGAGCAGCAGACGGCGGCGGCCGCGCTGAACTCGCTGCGCTGGCAGATGGGCTCGATCGCGGGCCCGGCCCTCGCGGGTCTGGTCGTGGCGTACGCGGGTCACGCGCCCGCGTACGGGGTGACGATCGCCGGATTCGCGGCCTCGGTGCTGATGTGCCGCCGGCTCTCCCCCGCGCCGCCCGCGCACGACGCGGAGAAGCCCTCGCTGCGGGGCATCGCGGAGGGGGCGCGGTACGCCTGGTCGCGGCCGGTGCTGCTCGGCACGTACGCGATCGACCTCGCGGCGATGTTCTTCGCGTTCCCGAACACGATCTTCCCGTTCCTCGCGGACGAGCTGGACGCGGACTGGTCGCTCGGCCTGATGTACGCGGCGGGCTCGGTCGGCTCCCTGGTGCTCGGGCTGACCAGCGGCTGGACCTCGAAGGTGCGGCGGCACGGACTGCTCGTGGTCGGGGGCGCGGCCGGCTGGGGTCTCGCCATCGCGGCGGCGGGCTGGTTCGGGAACATCTGGGCGGTGCTGCTCTGTCTGGCCTTCGCGGGGGCGGGCGACATGCTGAGCGGGCTGGGCCGCGCCACGATCTGGAACCAGACGATCCCCGAGGAGCTGCGCGGCCGGCTCGCCGGCATCGAGGTGCTCTCCTACAGCGTCGGCCCGCAACTGGGCCAGGTCCGCGCGGGTGCGATGGCCGGCTGGACCGGCACCAGGGCGGCGGTCTGGACGGGCGGCGTGGTCTGCGTCGCCTCGGTGGGCCTGCTCTGCCTGGCGCTGCCCAAGCTCCTCACGTACGACGCCGACACCGACGAGGACTCCCTGCGCCGCAAGGCCCAGCAGGAAGCCCAGCGGGACGCGGCGCGACAGGACACGGCCGGGACCGTGTGAACGGTCCCGGCCGTGGTCCGCGGACGTACCCGGTCCGGCGGACACCCGTTCCGGCGGGCGCACCCGTTCCGGACGCGGGCCCGGCGGGTGCCCCCTAGTCCGGAGGCTCCTGCTTCCTGCCTTCGTCGTGCCAGCGCGGGTCGGTCTCCCACTCCAGGTTCCGCTCGCGGGCGGTCTCCATGGCGTGGGCGGCCTCCTCGCGGCTGGTGTACGGGCCGAAGCGGTTCTTCGCCGGGCAATCGGGGCCCTCTTCGACCTTCTTGTGCTCCAGGCAGTAGTACCACTCGCCCGGTTTGCCCACCGTGCGCTTCTTGAACAGGGCCATCGTGGTCGGCTCCTTCCTCCGAGAACCATGCTGCCCCAGACCCGGTCGTTAGACTCGCTGTCATGTCTGGCCAGTCGCTTCTCGTACCGGGGGAGCTCTCCCCCCATCGCTCCGTTCCGGGTTCCATCCGCCGCCCCGAGTACGTCGGGAAGCCCGCCCCGACCCCGTACACCGGGCCCGAGGTGCAGGACTCCGACACCGTCGAACGCATGCGGATCGCGGGCCGCATCGCCGCTCGGGCGATGGAGGAGGCCGCCAAGCACATCGCCCCGGGCGTCACCACCGACGAGCTCGACCGGGTCGCGCACGAGTTCATGTGCGACCACGGCGCGTACCCCTCCACCCTCGGCTACCGCGGGTTCCCGAAGTCGCTGTGCGCCTCGGTCAACGAGGTCATCTGCCACGGCATCCCGGACTCCACCGTCCTGCGGGACGGCGACATCGTGAACCTGGACGTCACGGCGTACATCAACGGCGTGCACGGCGACAACAACGCCACCTACCTCTGCGGTGACGTCGACGAGGAGTCGCGGCTGCTCGTCGAGCGGACCCGGGAGTCCCTGAACCGAGCCATCAAGGCGGTGAAGCCCGGCCGTCAGATCAACATCATCGGGCGGGTCATCGAGTCGTACGCCAAGCGCTTCGGCTACGGCGTCGTCCGTGACTTCACCGGGCACGGCATCAACTCGTCCTTCCACTCGGGCCTGATCGTCCCGCACTACGACTCGCCCCACCACACCACCGAGATCAAGACCGGCATGACCTTCACCATCGAGCCGATGCTGACGCTCGGCACGCACGACTACGACATGTGGGACGACGGCTGGACCGTCGTCACCAAGGACCGGAAGCGGACCGCGCAGTTCGAGCACACGCTCGTGGTGACGGAGAGCGGGGCCGAGATCCTCACGTTGCCCTGACCCTCCCGCTGGGTACGTTCTTACCGACAGGACGTCGGGAACCAGTTGACTTAGGTAAGCCTTACTTGGCACGATCGTCACTGGTTCCCGTCCCATCGGTCCCGGAGGCCTACCTTGGACACGCCCTTCTCGACGCTCATCCGCACGGCCTCGCACGAGCAGCACTCCGAGGCGGAGACCTCGTCGTTCATGGGCGACCTCCTGGGCGGGCGCCTGGGCGTCGACGCCTACGCGCGGTACACCGAGCAGCTCTGGTTCGTGTACCAGGCCCTGGAGGAGGGCGCGGAGGCGCTGCGCGGGGACCCCGTCGCCGGACCGTTCGTCCAGCCCGAGCTGTTCCGCACGGCCGCGCTCGAACAGGACCTCGCCCATCTGCGGGGTCCCGACTGGCGCGTCGGACTCTCACCGCTGTCCGCCACCGCCGCGTACGCCGAGCGGGTCGCGGAGTGCGCCCGTGACTGGCCCGCCGGGTACGTGGCCCACCACTACACGCGCTACCTGGGCGACCTGTCGGGCGGCCAGATCATCCGCGACAAGGCGGAGCGCACCTGGGGCTTCTCGCGCAAGGGCGACGGCGTCCGCTTCTACGTCTTCGAGGAGATCTCCAACCCGGCCGCGTTCAAGCGGGCGTACCGGGAGCTGCTGGACGGGGTGAACGCCGACGACCTGGAGAAGCAGCGGATCGTCGACGAGTGCAAGCGCGCCTTCGCCTTCAACAGCGCGGTCTTCCAGCAGTTGGGAGGCGAGTTCCCGCTCAGCGCGTGAGCGTGCGCTCCAGGCGGACCCGTCCGCCCAACTCCACGATGCCGTCGGGGCCGGGGGCGGTGAGCAGCTGCGAACCCCGGCCCTGCGTGATGTTCAGGGCCCGGCCCAGCTCCGCCGTGAGCAGCAGCGCCGCCGCGCCGGTCGCCTCGTCCTCGTCGATGCCGTCGCCGCGCCCCGGGAACGCCCGCGCCCTGACCCGGCCCGCGGCCTCCTCCTCCCAGGCCCAGGCGTAGATCCACTCCCCCGGCTCGGGCACGTCGAGCGCGTCCACCTCGGCGGCGGAGCCGTACTGCCGGAGGGTCCGCGGCGGCGCCCACTCGGCGCGCGCCTCGATCCAGGTGAACTCCCCGTCGCCGCGCACCCACACCTCGCCGGCGGGCGGGCAGACGACCTCCAGGTCGAGCAGCCAGGCGGCGCCGACGAGCGGGTGTCCGGCGAACGGCAGCCGCAGGCCCGGGGTGTAGATGTCGACGTGACCGCGCTCCGGGTCGTCCACGAACACCGTCTCGCTGAAGCCGAGCTCCTTGGCCAGCGCCTGCCGGGAGGCCTCGTCGGGGTGGTCGCGGGCGTCCCTGACGACGCCGAGGGCGTTGCCGTGGCGGCCGTCGCCCGCACAGAAGACCCGGAGGACGTCGATGTCAGTGGCGGTCGTGTTCATGGCGGAATTGAAGCATTCGAAGCCGGGTCGGTGTGCCGACCGCGCGGGAACGAGGGGGCCGTGGCCGACGGTCACCGAGTCCCGGGCCCTCGTACGGCCCGCGGACCGGGGTCCCCCGCGTCGTACCGGACCGTCGTCGGGCCGCCTGCCCGACGGTCACCGGAAGCGGGGCGAATCCTCCTCCTTGACCGGGACTTGACCAGGTGATGAGGGCCCCGTGGAGTCCCTGTGACCTGACCGTGTCCGGTCGCCGGATGTGAGAGCCGAATCACTGGACGGGCCGGTATGACTGAGGTAAGCCTCGGTTAAGTTAGGTCCGCCTCAGCCCCGTTCCCCCGCTCCTGGAGTACTCATGCGCGCCGTCCGCTTCTCCGTCGTCACCGCCGCCGCGACCGCGGCCGCTCTGACCGCCGTCACGGGCTGCACCGAGAAGAGCGACGCCAAGGCGGGGGACGGCGCGATCACCGTCGTCGCCAAGGACGACTCCTGCGAGGTGTCGCAGAAGCGGTTCCCGGCCGGCCACGTGAAGCTGGCCGTCGAGAACCGCGGCTCCAAGGTCACCGAGGTCTACGTCCTCTACCCGGACGACCGGATCGTCACCGAGCGCGAGAACATCGGCCCCAGCACCAAGGCCACCGTCACCGCCGAGATCAAGGCCGGTGCCTACGCGATCGTCTGCAAGCCCGGCATGACCGGCGCGGGCATCCGGCAGGAGGTGGAGGTCACCGGCGCCGGCGCCGCCGGCCCGAAGCGCTCCCCCGAGATGGACGCAGCCGTCGCCGCCTACCGCCAGTACGTCCAGGCGCAGGCGGACGCGACCCTCCCCAAGGCGAAGGTCTTCACCGACGCCGTCCGCGCCGGTGACGTCGAGGCCGCGAAGAAGGCCTACGCCGAGTCCCGGATCGGCTGGGAGCGCACCGAGCCGGTCGCCGAGTCCTTCGGCGACATCGACCCCAAGGTCGACGTCCGCGAGGACGGCCTGGAAGCGGGCCAGGACCCGGCGAAGGACTGGACGGGCTGGCACCGCCTGGAGAAGGCGCTCTGGCAGGACAAGAAGATCGGCGCCGCCGAGAAGGCCCTCGCCGACACCCTGGACAAGGACCTCGCGGACTGGGTGAAGCGGGTCGGCAAGGCCGAGATCACCCCGACCTCCATGGCCAACGGCGCCAAGGAACTCCTGGACGAGGTCGCCACCGGCAAGGTCACCGGCGAGGAGGAGCGCTACTCGCACACCGACCTCGTCGACTTCAAGGCGAACGTCGAGGGCGCCCACAAGTCCTTCGACCTGCTGAAGCCGGTCGCCTCGAAGAACGACCCGAAGCTCGTCGCCGAACTGGACAAGCAGTTCGCCGCCCTGAACGCGCTGCTCGACAAGTACCGCACGGACAAGAGCGGCTACGTCTTCACCTCGTACGAGAAGGTCGGCAAGGCCGAGCGCAAGGAGCTGTCGGACGGCGTCAACGCGCTGGCCGAGCCGCTCTCCAAGCTCGCCGCCGCCGTCGTCAAGTAAGGGACGGGACCCCCGACATGAGCGAGCCCGCCGACGAGACCGCCGTGCCGGAGTCGCCCGCGCCGGAGCCGGCCGTGGCGGAGGCCGCCGCACCGGAGAACGCCGTGCCGGAGAGCGTCACGCCCTCCCGTCGTACGGTCATCGGCTGGGGTGGAGCCGGGCTCGCGCTCGGGGCCGCCGCGGCCGGTGGCGCCGCCCTGCTGGCCCGGGACAGCGCGGCCCCGGTCCCGGCCGGGGACAGCGGCGCGGCCGTGCCGTTCCACGGCCCGCACCAGGCCGGCATCGCCACCCCCGTCCAGGACCGGCTGCACTTCGCCGCCTTCGACGTACGCACCGAGGACCGCGCCGAGCTGGTGCAACTCCTCAAGGACTGGACACGGGCCGCCGAGCGCATGACGGCCGGCGCCGAGGTCGGTGAGGGCGCCTACGGCGGACTGCCGGAGGCGCCGCCCGACGACACCGGCGAGGCCCTGGGCCTCAAGCCGTCCCGCCTCACCCTCACGATCGGCTTCGGCCCCACGCTCTTCGACGGGCGGTTCGGGCTGAAGGACAGGCGTCCCGGGGCCCTGGTGGAGCTGCCCAGGTTCCCGGGCGACAACCTGGATCCGGCGCGCAGCGGCGGCGACCTGTGCGTCCAGGCCTGCGCGGACGACCCGCAGGTCGCCGTGCACGCCATCCGGAACCTCGCGCGGATCGGCTTCGGCACGGTCGCGGTGCGCTGGTCGCAGCTGGGCTTCGGCAAGACCTCGTCGACGACCCCGGACGCCCAGACCCCGCGCAACCTGTTCGGTTTCAAGGACGGCACCCGCAACATCGCGGGCACCGAGACCGAGCGGCTCGCCCGGCACGTGTGGGTGTCCGGCAAGGACGCCGAGGGCGGCGCGGCCTGGATGGACGGCGGCTCGTACCTCGTCGCCCGCCGCATCCGGATGAACATCGAGACCTGGGACCGTACGCCGCTCGCCGAGCAGGAGGACATCTTCGGCCGCGACAAGCGCGTGGGCGCCCCCGTCGGCAAGGCCGGGGAGCACGACGAGCCGTTCCTGAAGGCGATGAAGCCGGACTCGCACGTCCGGCTCGCCCACCCCGACACCAACGGCGGGGCGACGCTCCTGCGGCGCGGCTACTCCTTCACCGACGGCACGGACGGGCTCGGGCGCCTGGAGGCGGGGCTGTTCTTCCTGGCGTACCAGAGGGACGTCCGCACCGGCTTCATCCCGGTGCAGACCTCGCTCGGCCGCGCCGACGCCCTCAACGAGTACATCCAGCACGTGGGTTCGGCGCTGTTCGCGATCCCGCCGGGCGTCCGGGACAAGGACGACTGGTGGGGCCGGGCGCTGTTCTCGTAGCTCTTCACGGATCCCAGGGAGGGAGCCGACGTGTTCGGCAACTATCTGATCGGCCTGCGCGAGGGCCTCGAGGCCAGTCTGGTCGTCTGCATCCTCATCGCGTACCTGGTGAAGACCGGGCGCCGGGACGCGCTCCGGCCGATCTGGACCGGCATCGGCGTGGCCGTCGGCGTCGCCCTGGCCTTCGGCGCCGGTCTCGAGTTCGGCTCCCAGGAGCTGACCTTCGAGGCGCAGGAGCTGCTCGGCGGTTCGCTGTCGGTCGTCGCGGTGGTCCTGGTGACCTGGATGGTGTTCTGGATGCGGCGCACGGCCCGGCACCTGAGGGCGGAGCTGCACGGCAGGCTGGACGAGGCCCTGCGGATGGGGACGGGCGCCCTGGTCGCCACCGCCTTCCTCGCGGTGGGCCGGGAGGGCCTGGAGACGGCGCTGTTCGTGTGGGCGTCGGTCCGGGCCTCGTCCGACGGCACGTACGCGCCGCTGACCGGGGTCCTGCTCGGTCTGCTCACCGCGGTGCTGCTCGGCTGGCTGTTCTACCGGGGGGCGCTGAGGATCGACCTGGCGAGGTTCTTCACCTGGACCGGCGGGATGCTGGTCGTGGTGGCGGCGGGCGTCCTCGCGTACGGCGTGCACGACCTCCAGGAGGCCCGCTTCCTCGGCGGCCTCGCGGACAAGGCCTTCGACGTCTCGGCGACGATCCCGCCGGACAGCTGGTACGGCACCCTCCTCAAGGGCGTCTTCAACTTCCAGCCGAACCCGACGGTGCTTCAGGTCACGGTGTGGGCGCTGTATCTGGTCCCGACGCTCGCGCTGTTCCTCGCCCCGATAGGGTCGGGTCCGTCCGTGCGGGTGAAGAAGCAGAAGGCGACCGATGAGAAGGCTGAGGCTGAGGCGAACGCCGAGACCGCTTGAGCGGCTGTCGGCACGGCCGGCGAGGCTCCTCGCGGCCACGGCGGCGGCGACCGTCCTGGCGCTGACGGCGAGCGGCTGCGTGACGGTGCACGGCGAACTCGCCCTGCTGCCGCCGGCGACGGAGGCCGAGGCGGCGCAGGCCCTCGCGGACTTCACGAGCGCCTACAACCGGGCCGACAAGGCCCACGACCCGGCCCTGGACGCCGCCAGGGTCACGGGTCCGCTGGGGGAGATCAACCAGGCGGGTCTGCGCGCACGCGCGATCACCACCCCCGGGGGCAACCCGGACCACAAGCCCCTCGAACTGACGGACGCGCGCTTCGTCCTGCCCCGGAAGGCGGGCTGGCCGCGCTGGTTCCTCGCGGACACCGACCCCAACCGGGACGACGACGAGGGCGCGGGTGACCAGCGCTGGCTCCTCGTCTTCGTCCGCAACGGACCGCAGCAGCTGTGGGAGGTCGCGCATCTGGTGGTCCTCGGCCCGTCGGCGGTACCGGAGTTCGCCGAGGAGGACGGGTACGCGGTGCCGGTCGCCGCGGACGCCGGGGCCCTCGCGGTCGCGCCCGCGGACCTCGGCGAGCGGTACGTCTCGTATCTGAAGGACGGGCAGCCGGAGACGTTCGCGGCGGGGCCGCACACCTCGCAGTGGCGGGAGCAGCGGCAGAAGTCGGCCAAGCGGCCGGGACTCGCCACGCAGTACCTCGACCGGTCCGCGAACCAGGGCGATTTCGCGCCGCTCGGGCTGCGGACGAAGGACGGTGGCGCGTTCGTCTTCTTCGCCACCCGGTTCTTCGAGCGGCAGACGGCGGCGCCGGGCTACCGGCCCAAGGTCGACCCCGGCGTCAAGGCGCTGCTGACCGGCGAGGTCAAGAACACGGTCACCCGGGAGTGGGTGTCGAACCAGGTGGCCCTGGTGCCGCCGGCCGGCGCGGCCGGCGACGGCGTCACGATCACGGGCCGGCTCCAGGGCGTGGTCGGCGCACAGGGCTCGTAGCGCACGAGCCGCGGGAGTCGGCCGCCCGGCGCGCGCCTTCGGGCGGGCACGCGCGGCCGATCAGCGGGTCCGCCGGCCCATACGCGGGCGCGGGCGGCCGGTCGATCAGCGGGTCCGCCGGTACGTGGGCGGGCACGCGGGGCCGGTCAGCGGGTACGCCGGTCCATGCGCGGCCGGTCAGCGGGTGAGCGGCCAGGCGATCTCGTGGGCCGGGTGCTCCCCGTCGCCGTCCGCCTGGCGCTCGGCCACGTGGCGCGCGCAGACGTCCTGGAGGGTCTCCAGGAGGTTCAGCGGGTCGGGCAGGGGGTGCTCGGGGCCGCGGAGCCAGGAGACGACCGGGTGGGCGCTCTCGTCGCCGGGGAGGCGGGCGGGCGGTACGAGGACGTAGCTGCCGCGGCAGTGCCAGCGGAGCCCCGGGTGCTCGTCCATGGTCTCGGGGTGGCAGTCGAGCTCACACGGCCACCACTCGTCCTCGTCCTCGGGGGTGCCACGGGTGGCGGTGAAGAAGAGCATCCGCCCGGCCTGGGGGTCGGCGTCGGCGGACTCGGCGACCGGCCCGACCTCGACGCCCTCGGCGAGGAGACGGTCGAGGGCGGCGCGGCCGGCGGCCAGCGGTACGTCGAGGACGTCGTGGACCATGCCGGTGGCGGTGATGAAGTTCGCCTCCGGCGCGTTCCGCGCCCAGCGCTCGATCTGGGCGCGGTCGGTGGTCGACTGGGTCTGCCAGGCGAAGGAGACGGGGTGCCGGCCGGGGGTGGGACAGCCGATCCGCTCACAGGAACAGCTGTAGCCGACGGGATACGCGGCGGGGGCGAGGGGCAGCCCGGCGGCGGCGGTGGCCAGGAGCAGCTTCTCGCGGTCGTTCTCGTCTTCGGCCGCGGTGCGTTTGGGGCGCCTGCGCAGCCACTGTGCGAGTTTGCTCTCCGTGCCGCGGTAGCGGCCGATGCCGTCGCCCATCTATCCCCTCACACCTCATGCTCGCCCGTTCGGCTCTTCCCATGGTCCCACCATCCTGCGCCTCGGGTGACCGGAGTGCGGAACCGGGGTGCCCCTCGGTGCCTCAGGGGCGTCTCGGGGCGAGGCCGCGCAGGGCGAGGTCGACGAGGGTGTCGGCGTAGGCGTGGGTGAGGGGCAGGGTGCGGTGGATCCACCGGTGGTGGAGGGGGCCGACCAGCAGTTCGAGGGCGGTGCGGGGGTCGATGTCCGGGTCGACGTCACCGGCGGCCTGGGCGGCCTCGATACGGCGGGCGTAGTACTGGAGCTGGGGTTCGAGGAGCGCGGCGGTGAAGCGGGCGCCGAGCTCGGGGTCGACGACCCCCTCGGCGGCGAGGGCGCGGGTGGGGCCGTCGACGGCGGGGTCGTTCAGCTCGTCGACGGTGGCGCGCAGGACGAGCTTGAGGTCGGCGGCGAGGTCGCCGGTGTCGGGGATCCCGCTGTCGGGGTCGCCGCCCTGGGCTTCGGCGGTGCGGGTCTGGAGGTCGAGGAAGGCGTCGAGGAGGACGGCCGCCTTGGAGGGCCACCAGCGGTAGATGGTCTGCTTGCCGACGCCGGCGCGGGCGGCGATGCCCTCGATGGTGGTCTTCGCGTAGCCGGTCTCGGTGACGAGGGCGAGGGCGGCGTCGAAGATGGCGCGGCGGGAGCGTTCGCTGCGGCGGGAGGCGTCGGGGGCCTTGGTCTCGGACATGCGCCCAATCTAACAGCCAGCGAGACGTCACGTCTCGTCTGAGGTGGCTGATTCCGAACCACCCGAACGGTCCACAGCGTGCGGGGCTCCGAAGGCGGACCATGGGGTCCACCGTTCTTCGGTTCTTCCGCCCACCCGTCCGTGAGGAGCCCTCATTGCGCCCCACTCCGCGCTCGTCCTCGCCCCGCCGTTACCTGATGTGCCCACCCGCGCACTTCACGGTGACGTACTCCATCAACCCGTGGATGGACCCCACGAAACCGGTCGACCTGCCGCTCGCCCTCGCCCAGTGGGAGGACCTGCGCGACCGCTACCGCGCGCTCGGCCACACCGTCGAGCTGCTCACCCCCGACCCGGCGCTGCCGGACATGGTCTTCGCGGCGAACGGCGCCACAGTCGTCGAGGGCCGGGTCCTCGGCGCGCGGTTCGCCCACGCGGAGCGCGCGGCCGAGGCCGAGGCGCACCTGGCCTGGTTCCGCGGGAACGGCTGGGCGGACGAGGACGTGCGGGCCCCGGAGCACGTGAACGAGGGCGAGGGCGACTTCGCCGTCACCGCCTCCTGGATCCTCGCCGGGCGCGGTTTCCGCTCCAGCCCGCTCTCCCACGACGAGGCGCAGGAGTTCTTCGGCCGCCCGGTGATCGGCCTCGAACTGGTGGACCCGCGCTACTACCACCTGGACACCGCGCTGTGCGTCCTGGACGACGCCGGCGACGAGGTCATGTACTACCCGGACGCCTTCTCGCCCGGCAGCCGTCGCGTCCTCGCCCGGCTCTTCCCCGACGCCCTGATCGCGACGGCCGAGGACGCGGCGGCCCTCGGTCTGAACGCGGTGAGCGACGGGCGTCACGTGCTGCTGCCGCAGGCGGCGGTGGGTCTCTACGAGCCGCTGCGCCGTCGCGGCTTCGAGCCGATCGGCATGGACCTGGGCGAGCTCCTCAAGGGCGGCGGCAGCGTGAAGTGCTGCACCCAGGAGCTGCGGCCCTAGGCCGGGTCCGGAAAGTACCTCCGCCAGCCTGGAAAGGACCGCCGTCAGGCCTGAGCGTCCGCCGGCGGCCAGGAGTCGCCCCACTCGGCGTCGCGGGCCTGCTTGTACAGGGGCCCGTGGCGCTTGGTGACCGTCTCGCGGGCGAGCCCGTCGGGTCCGCAGAGGTCGAGGAGGACCAGACCCTTGCGGATCTGCGGCCGGCGGGTGACGCGGGAGACCGCCGGGGTCGCCGGCTCCCTGGTCGCCGCCACGTAGCTGTACTTCTCGTCCTCGTACGGCAGCGAGCCGCCCTTCACCTGCCGGTGCAGCGAGGAGCGGCTCACCCGGGCCGAGAAGTGGCACCAGTCCGTGCCCGGCGCGATCGGGCAGGCCCCGCTGTGGGGGCAGGGCGCGGCGACGGTGAACCCGGCGTCGATCAGGAGGGTGCGGGCGGCGATGATCCGCTCGTAGCCGTCGGGGGTGCCGGGCTCCACGATCACCACCGTCCGCGCGGCGCGCGCCGCCTCGGTCACGAGGGCCGCCCGGTCGGCCTCGGTGAGCTCCTTGAGCACGTACGAGACGGTGACGAGGTCGGTGTCCGCGAGCCGCAGCGCGCCGCCGATCCTGGCCGTGCGCCACTCGGCGTCCAGGGTCCCGCCGGCGAGCTCGCGTCCGAGCGCGAGGGCCGGCTCGGCCCAGTCGAGGACCAGGGTGCGGGGCGGCCGCTCCTCCCAGGCCTCGGCGACGGCCCAGCTCGCCGCGCCCGTACCGCCGCCGACGTCGGTGTGGGTACGCGGCTCCCAGTCGGGCGCGGCCTCGCGCAGGGCGCCGAGGGCGCCCCGTACCGCCTCGAAGGTCGCCGGCATCCGGTACGCGGCGTACGCGGCGACGTCGGAGCGGTCGCGCAGCACGGGGGCGTCCGTCGGGGTGGTGCCCCGGTAGTTGGCGATCAGCCGCTCGACGGCCTGCGCGGCCCGGGTGGGCGGCAGCCCGTCGAGGAGCCCGGCGAGGGCGGCGCGCAGCGAGTCGGCGGAGGGGAGCGAGGCGTTCACCGAGACAGTCTAGGCCGCCGTACGCCGGGCCCCTTCGGCTCCCGGGGCGGCCTGCCACGGGCGGCACAGACCGAGGAAGCAGGCGACGGCGAGGACGGCGCAGGAGAGCTGGACGACCGCCATGGGAACGGCCGTGTGCTCGCCCGCCATGCCGACGAGCGGGGAGGCGACGGCGCCGACGAGGAACGACGTGGTGCCGAGGAGCGCGGAGGCCGACCCGGCGGCGTGCGGGGTGCGCATCAGAGCCTGGGCGTTGGTGTTCGGCATGGCGAGGCCCATCGCGGACATGAGGACGAACAGTCCGGCGGCGACGGGCACGAGCCCGACCTCGCCGAAGACACCGCTGGTCATGAGGAGCAGCGCGAGCGACGCGAGGACGATGGTGCCGAGGCCCCAGCCGAGCGCCTTGTCGAGGCTGACGCGGCCGACGAGCAGCTTGCCGTTGATCTGGCCGACGGCGACGAGGCCGATCGAGTTGAGCCCGAAGAGCAGGCTGAAGGTCTGCGGCGAGGCGCCGTAGATCTCCTGGACGACGAACGGGGAGGCCGAGATGTACGCGAAGAGGGCCGCGAAGGCGAGCCCGCCGGTCAGCATGTAGCCGGCGAAGACCCGGTCGGCCAGCAGGCCCCGCATGGTCCGCAGGGCCTGGCCGACCCCGCCCTCGTGGCGCCGCTCGGGGGGCAGCGTCTCGTCGAGGAAGCGCCAGACGACGACGGTGAGGAGGACGCCGATCACGGTCAGGACGTGGAAGACGCCCCGCCAGTCGGTGATCCGCAGGATCTGGCCGCCGATGAGGGGCGCGATGATCGGGGCGACGCCGGAGATCAGCATCAGGGTGGAGAAGAAGCGGGCCATCTCCACGCCGTCGTAGAGGTCACGGACGACGGCGCGGGCGATGACGATGCCGGCGGCGCCCGCGAGTCCCTGGAGCAGCCGGAAGCCGATGAGCAGTTCGGCGGTGGGCGCGAGCGCGCAGACGGCGGTGGCGAGGGCGTACACGATCATGCCGATGAGCAGGGGGCGGCGGCGGCCCCACCGGTCGCTCATGGGGCCGACGACGAGCTGGCCGAGGGCCATGCCGGCGAGGCAGGCGGTGAGGGTGAGCTGGATGGTGGCCGCGGGGGCGTGCAGGGCGCCGGTGACCTCCGGCAGCGCCGGCAGGTACATGTCCATGGAGAGCGGCGGCAGGGCGGTCAGTCCGCCCAGGACGAGGGTGACCAGCAGCCCGGTCCGCCGGGCGGCCTCGCCGGGGGCGGTTTCGGTTATGTGTTCTTGTGTTGTTTTCTGGCCGCTTTCCGGCATCGACCGCTCCATTTCGTTGAAACCTTGCCTATGCTCTCAGCTCGACCGGCATGGTCGAGGCCTCTCTTGATGGGTGGGGAACATGAGCGAGAAGGTGCGCTGGGGAATCCTGGCGACCGGCGGCATAGCGGAGCGGTTCACGACGGACCTGCTGACGCTCGACGGCGCGGAGGTGGTCGCGGTGGCCTCCCGGACGGAGGCGTCGGCGAAGGCCTTCGCCGACCGGTTCGGGATCCCGAGGGCGTACGGGGACTGGGCAGGGCTCTTCGCCGACGAGGACGTCGACGTGGTGTACGTGGCGACGCCGCACCACGCGCACCGGGAGGCGGCCGGCCGCGCCCTGGAGGCGGGCAAGGCGGTCCTCTGCGAGAAGGCTCTCACCCTCAACGCCCGCGAGGCGGAGGAGCTGGTCACCAGCGCCCGGGACCGTGGCCTCTTCCTCATGGAGGCCATGTGGATGTACTGCAACCCGCTCGTCCGGCGGCTCGTGGAGCTGGTCCGCGGCGGGGTGATCGGTGAGATCAGGTCCGTCCAGGCGGACTTCGGGCTCGTCGGCCCGTTCACGGCGGACCACCGGCTGCGGGACCCCGCGGTGGGCGGCGGGGCGCTGCTCGACCTGGGCGTGTACCCCGTGTCGTTCGCGCAGCTGCTCCTGGGCGAGCCGGACACCGTCCAGGCCCACGCGCTGCTCTCGCCGGAGGGCGTCGACCTCAACACGGGCATGCTGCTCGGCTGGGACACGGGGGCGTCGGCGCTGCTGTCCTGCTCGCTGGTCGCGGACACCCCGCTGACCGCGTCCGTGACGGGCACGCTCGGCCGGATCGAGCTGCCGCGCGGCTTCTTCTTCCCCGAACGGTTCACCCTGTACCGCGACGGCCGGGACCCGGAGGAGTTCGTCAACGAGGACGACCCCCACTCCCTCCGGCACGAGGCCGCCGAGGTCATGCGCTGCCTGCGGGCGGGCGGCACCGAGTCCCCGCTCGTCCCCCTCGACGGCTCGCTCGCCGTGATGCGGACGCTCGACGCGGTACGGGACCGCATCGGCGTCCGCTATCCGCAGGAGGCGCTGGTCACGCCGGCGTGAGACCCGGGTTGCCCGCCTCCGTGACGAAGGAGGCGGCCGTGGTGACGGGGGCGCCCGGGGTCGTCACGTACGGCACCGTACGGAAGTCGGCCCGGGCGGCCTCGGCGCCGAGGGCGACGGTCACGTAGCCGCGGCGGCCGTTGAAGAACCGCAGGTGCGGGTTGGCCTGCATGAGCTTGTCGTAGGTGGCGGGCCGGTCGGCGCCGTCCTTGCCGCTGGCGATCGAGGTCGCGACGATCTCGGTGCCGACGGTCCGGGAGGCCGGGTCGCGGAAGTCGGCCTTGAGGTCGAGGCCGTAGCCGACGTGGACGTCGCCGGTGAGCACCATCAGGTTCTCGACCCCGGCGGCCTCCGCGCCCGCGAGGAGCCGCCGCCGGGAGGCCGGGTAGCCGTCCCAGGAGTCCATGGAGAGCTTGAAGTCCGCGGTGGGCCGGTCCCGGCGCTCGGCGAACACGACCTGCTGCGGCAGGACGTTCCAGCGGGCCCGGGAGGCCCCCCAGCCGTCGAGCAGCCACCGCTCCTGGGCGGCGCCCGTCATCGTCCGCGCCGGGTTCTCGGACTCCGGTCCCGGGACCTGCCAGCCGTCCCCGTACGCCTGGTCGGAGCGGTACTGGCGGGTGTCGAGGATGTCGAACTGGGCCAGGCTCCCGAAGCGCAGCCGCCGGTAGAGCCGCATGTCGGGGCCCTCGGGCCGCTGGGGCGCGCGGAGCGGCTGGTGTTCCCAGTAGGCGCGGTAGGCGGCGGCGCGGCGGAGCAGGAACTCCTCCGGCGGGACGCCGTTCTCGGGGGTGCCGCCCGCGTAGTTGTTCTCGGTCTCGTGGTCGTCCCAGGTGACGACGAACGGGTGGGCGGCGTGCGCGGCCCGCAGATCGGGGTCCGACTTGTAGAGGCCGTAGCGCAGCCGGTAGTCCTCCAGGGTGATCGTCTCGCGGGCGAAGACGGCCGGGAGGGTGCGGTCGGTGTAGGCGCGGGCGCCGCCGGTGGCGTTCACGGCGTACTCGTACAGGTAGTCGCCGAGGTGGAAGACGACGTCGACGTCCTCGTCCGCGAGATGGCGGTACGCCGTGAAGTACCCGTCGTGGTAGGCCTGGCAGGAGACGGCGGCGAGCTTCAGGGCGGAGGGGCGGGCCCAGGGCGCGGGCGCGGTGCGGGTGCGCCCGACGGGGCTGGTCCAGGCGCCGACGCGGAAGCGGTAGAAGAACTCGCGGCCGGCGTCGAGGTGCTCCACCTCGACGTGGACGGTGTGGCTGAACTCCGGGTGCGCGGTGGCCCGGCCGCGCCGCACGGTCCGGGTGAAGCGCTCGTCCCGGGCGAGCTCCCAGTGGACGGAGACCCGCTCGGCCGGCAGCCCGCCACCCGGCTCGAACGGCCGGGGCGCGAGCCGTGTCCAGAGGAGGACGGACCCGGGCAGGGGGTCGCCGGATGCCACCCCCAGGGTGAACGGGTCCTCGGTGAGGCGCCTGCCGTCGAACTCGGCGGCGGCCGCGGCCCCGGCCGCGGGGAGCTGGGTGGCGAAGGCGAGGGCCGCGGCGGCCCCGGTGACGGTGAGGAACCTCCGGCGGCCGAAGTGCCGTGCGGCGGCGCGGAGTTCCTCGCTGTGATCTTCTATGTGAGCCATGTGCCCCTCCCCAGACGGATGCTGTCCGTCCGTCATTCGAGGGGGGCCCGACGACCTCACGTTGTCGGGTACAGAACATCCACGTGTCGGAACGATGAGTTCATGGGGCACGCGTCTCGCGTACGCTGCGCGCCCATGAGCATCGCAGTGGTGACGGGAGCGGGGTCGGGCATCGGCCGGAGCGTGGCACTGGCCCTCGCGGCGGCCGGCTGGTCGGTGGCCCTGGCGGGGCGCCGGGCGGAGGCCCTGGAGGAGACGGCGGCGGCCGCGGCCTCCCCGGACGTGCTGTGCGTCCCGACGGACGTCACCTCCGCCGAGCAGGTGACGGCCCTCTTCACCGCGGTGCGGGACCGCTACGGCCGGGTCGATCTGCTCTTCAACAACGCCGGTACGTTCGCGGGCGGCGGCGTCCCCGTCGAGGACCTGGACCCGGCGACCTGGCGCGCGGTCGTCGACGTCAACCTGACCGGCGCGTTCCTCTGCGCCCAGGCCGCCTTCCGGACCATGAAGGAGCAGGACCCGCAGGGCGGCCGGATCATCAACAACGGCTCGATCTCCGCCCACGTACCGCGCCCGCACTCGATCGCGTACACGGCGACGAAGCACGCGATGACGGGCCTGACGAAGTCGCTGTCGCTCGACGGGCGCCCGTACCGGATCGCCTGCGGCCAGCTCGACATCGGCAACGCGGCGACGGAGATGACGGCCCGCATGCAGACCGGCATCCTCCAGGCCGACGGGCGGCTGGCGCCGGAACCGGTGATGGACGCGGCGGACGTGGCGGCGACGGTCGTGCACATGGCATCCCTGCCGCTGGAGGCGAACGTGCAGTTCGCGACGGTGATGGCGACGGGGATGCCGTACATCGGGAGGGGCTGACCCGTCCGGGGCCGGCCCCTCGTCCGGTCAGACCTGGCTGGTCTCGAAGCGGGCGATCTTCCCGCCCTCGACGGTGAAGCGCCAGCGGGTCCGCATCTCGCCCCAGGTGTCGTTGCGGTAGCGGGCGACGAGGTCGCGCCCGTCACCCTTCTCGGACTCGATCTCCATGTGCCCGCGCGAGGAGAAGACCTCCTTCTCCGTCCACGCGGCCAGGTCTCGGTCGGACCCGTCGTCGGACATCGTCGCGCCGGGCGCGAGGGCCTCCCGGAAGGCGTCCTCGTCGTTGGCGTTGAGGGCCGTGACGAAGGCACGCACGGCGGGGTCGGTGAGCTGATGCACGGAGATCGTCATGCCCCCACCCGTACACCGGACCGGCGCGCACCCCCGGCCGGGCGCGCGGAACTGTCACCTCTCCGACGACTTCTCAGCTCCACCCGGCCTATGAGCTGCGTGTTCACCGGCCCGGAACGGAGCCGTCCGGGCCATGGTCGGACGACTCCCGCTTCCCACCCGCATCCCACCCAGGAGGAGCGATGCCGAACGCCGGCAAGGTCGTCAAGCTGTACGTGAAGGGGGCCCCGGTCGGGGTCGAGGACGGAGCCCTGGTCGGCTTCGTCGCCGAGTCCGACCGGGCCAGGTCGCCGGAGTGGCTGATCACCCGCGAGGCGGACGGCTTCCGTCTCACCGCGAAGGGCACGGAGGAGACCGTCGCCTCGGACGGCACCGAGCGCGCCCCGGTGGCCGTCCGCCGCGACGACTCCCCCGCCTCCGTCTGGCGCCTCCAGCGCGCCGACGCCGACGGCGCCACGACGATCACCTCACTGGCCGACCTGCGGAGCGGCACGTACACGATCGACCAGAACGGGCTGGCCCTCGGCCGCGACCTGTTCGAGGACCGGTCCTCGCTCCCCAAGCGCGTCTTCGTCCGCACGGACGACCGCGACCCCCAGTGGACGATCGAGGTCCTCGACTGACCCCGGAAGGGGTCGCGGTCAGTCCAGGCAGAACTCGTTGCCCTCGGGGTCGGCCATCACGATGAAGCCGGTGCTCATCGGAGGCTCCGGCTCGAAGCGGCGCAGCCGCTTCGCCCCCAGGCCGAGAAGCCGGTCGCACTCGGCCTCGAGGGCCGCCATCCGCTCCTCCCCCTCCAGGCCGGGGGCCGCGCGGACGTCGAGATGCACGCGGTTCTTGGCGACCTTGTCCTCGGGCACCTGCTGGAAGAACACCCGCGGACCTTCGCCCTCCGGGTCCTCGATGGCCGACCGCGTGTTCCGCTGGTCCTCGGGGACGCCGATCCGCGCGAGGAAGTCGTCCCACGCGGCCAGCGGGTCGGCGCCCTCGGGCAGCTCCACCCCCGGCGGCCCGGGGTGGACATAGCCCAGGACATCGCGCCAGAACGACGACAGGGTCCGGGGGTCGTGGGCGTCGAAGGTGACCTGGAAGTGGCGGCTCATCGTGCTGCTCCTTCTCGTAGCGGTATCCGCGTCCTCGGACCACCCTGACATCCCCCACTGACAGCGGCGCCGCGACGACCGGGCGTCCGGGACGACTCCCTACGGCTGCCCGCACACGGAAGGCGACGGTCCCCGTGGTCGCCCGCACACGGAGGAACGCGGCGCCGGCCGGCCCCCAGCGCCGCGTCCGAATGCCGCCAGCGGTACGGCTCCGCCCACGCAACCCTGACCGTATGAGCACCCCCACCACCTACGCCCCCCGCGCCGTGGAGCCGTCCGCCCTCGCCGAGCTGCGCGTCACGGACGACGCCGGACGCGCCTGCGTGCCCTACACCGCCACCGCCGCCGACGCCGGAGACCCGCTCCGCTGCTGTCTGCGCCCCTCCGCCCCCGGCGAGCGGATCGCACTCGTCTCGTACGCGCCGCTGCGGCGCTGGGCCGCGGAGACGGGGGCGGAACCGGGCGCGTACGACGAGCAGGGCACCGTCTTCATCCACGCCGAACCCTGCGACGGCCCCGCTCCCTCGGAGACGTACCCCTTCACCCGCCCCGGCGCACTCCGCACCCTCCGCCGCTACGACCCGGCCGGCCGCATCGTCGGCGGCCGCCTCCTGCGACTCCCGGAGACCCCCGCCGAAGCCCTGGACGAAGCCATCACGGAGGCCTTCGCCGACCCCGCCGTGGCCCTGGTCCATGTGCGGGCCGTGGAGTACGGCTGCTTCCACTTCGAGATCAGGAGAAAGGCCCCCGACCAGGCGCGAACCTGATCGGGGGCCCATTCCTCACGGGGGCCGGCAGACGAGCCGGGCTGTACGCCGGGTTCTGTGCCCCGGGACCTCGCGGTCGTCGGGGCGACGGCCATCCATCTAGGACCGGCGTTGCCGCCGGCCTCCTGCGGTCTACCCGCGGACTCGGGCGAGCAGCCCTCGAACATCCGCGCAGGGACACCGGGGTGTCCCCTCTTGACCTTGCTCCGAGTGGGGTTTACCTAGCCGCCTGAGTCACCTCAGGCGCTGGTGGTCTCTTACACCACCGTTTCACCCTTACCGAGGACCGAGGTCCCCGGCGGTCTGTTTTCTGTGGCACTGTCCCGCGGGTCACCCCGGGTGGCCGTTAGCCACCACCCTGCTCTGTGGAGCCCGGACGTTCCTCGGGAAGATCCGAGGATCTCCACGCGGCCGTCCGCCCGGCTCGTCTGCCGTGCCGACCATGCTACCCGCCGCAACGGAGCGCGCTTGACCTTGTCGCAGCGTCAGGGTTTCTACTGGGCGCATGCGTATCGGCGAGATCGCCGCCCTGGTCGGGGTCACCCCCCGGGCCGTGCGGCACTACCACCAGTCGGGCCTGCTGCCCGAGCCCGTGCGGCGGGCCAACGGGTACCGGGAGTACGGCGTCCGGGACGCCGTCCTGCTCGCCCGGATCCGCCGGCTCACCGAGCTGGGCCTCGGGCTCGACGAGGTACGGGACGTGCTCGCGGACGACGAGGGGCGGGGGCTCGTGGAGGTGCTGGAGGAGCTGGCGGAGGACCTGGCGCGCCAGGAGGCGGTGATCCGGGCGCGGCGGGAGCGCCTCGCCCCGCTCCTGGACGAGGCGCGGGCCGGGCGGCTGCCCGCCGAGGGGCCCGTGTCACCGGAGCTCGCCGCCCTCCTCGCCGGCCTGGGCGAGCTGCCCGAGTCCCCCATGGCGGCGAAGGACCGGGAGATCCTGGCACTGCTCGACGTCGTCGTACCCGAGGCGGAGCGGGCCCGGCTGATGGACCTGATGCGGGACACCGCGGAGCACGCGCCCGTGCTGTACCCGCTGCTCGACGCGCTCGCCGGAGCGGACCCGGACGACCCGCGGGTCACCGAGGCCGCCCGGGTGCTCGCCGACTGCCTGCCCGACGAGCTGGGGGTGGAGATCCCGGGCGCCGACTCGGGAGGCCACCCGGACGGCTCCCTCGCCGACACCTTCTTCGCGGATCTCGCCCCGGCCCAGTCGGCGGCCGTCCGCCTGGCGATCCGCCTCGTCAGGGACCGACGGGAGCAGAGCCGATGACGACCCACCTCGACGACGGCCGTCCCTCGGGGACGGAACGGTCCGGCGGCCACCTGGCGGAGACGGAGGCGCCGGGCAGCCGCCCTCCCGGAGCGCCGCCGCCCGGTGCCGTCCGGTCCCGCACCGTTCGGCTCCTTCGTCCCCTCGCCTACGTCGTGCTCCCCGCCGAGGTCGTCCTCGCCGTCCTGCTCGTGGGCGGGGTGCGGATACCCGGGCCCGTGTGGGCCGTCGCCGAGCTCCTCGCCGTCGTGCTCCTGCTCGCCGAAGGGGTCTCCTATCTGCGGCTGCGCCGCCGCGGGCTCTCCCGGCGGGCGGCCGTGGCCGAGCTGGTGCCCGGGCCCGTGCTGCGGATCATGGGGCACGAGCTGCGGATCATGACCAGCCTGGTGCGGTGGGCGGCCCGGCGGCCGCAGGGGGTGGACGGCGCGGACGCGGTGTTCCCGCACGCGCGGGACCAGGCGGCGCTGATGTACGGCTTCGCGTTCGTGTGCCTGGTCGAGACGGTCGGCATGTCGTACCTGCTCGCCGACTGGCCCCTCGTCCACGCCGTCGTCCTGGTCCTGGACGTGTACACCGTGCTCTTCGTCCTCGGGCTGCACGCCGCCGCCGTGACCCGTCCGCACACCCTCACCGGGAACGTCCTGCGGCTGCGCCAGGCCGCGCACGTCGACGTGCGCGTCCCCGTCGACCTGATCGCGTCCGTCCGTCACGAGCTGCTGTTCACGCACGAGAAGGCCGAGGGCGAGCTCGACCTCGCCGTCGGCTCCCAGACCTCCGTCACGATCGAGCTGAGCGAGCCCGTGGACGTACCCCGGCTGCTCGGCGCGCCCCGGCCCGTACGGGTCCTCCGGGTGCACGCCGACGACCCGCGCGCCCTGCTCGACCGGCTCCGGCGGCTCACGCGGGAGCGAACAGCACCTTCGCCGCCCCAGGGTCCGCCTCCGTCAGTCTGACCCGCAGCCACTCCCCCAGCGGCAGCCGGGTCGCGCCGCCCTCGATCCGGGCGACGACCGCGGGGTCGTCCAGGTGGACGGTGCCGACGGACGGCTCGCGCTCCTTCACGTCGATCACGTACGCGTCGAAGACCTCGCCGACCCGCTCCCGCATCAGGGCCGCCTCGACGATGTCGACGCTCTCGCGCTCGACGGCGTTGGCGCGGCGCGAGCCCGCGGCCATCTCGTCGGGGAGGGCGGGCAGGGCGGCCCGTACCCACTCGGGCGGTTCGTCGCCCGCGACCGCCGCCACGCACAGCTCGCCCGCGTAACGGTCCACGAGCCGCCGCAGCGGCGCGGTGCAGTGGGTGTACTCGTCGGCGACGGCGGCGTGCACGGCGGGCGTGGGGACGTGCCCGTCGGTGAAGACGGTGTACCCGGCGCCGCGCAGCAGGGTGGTGCACTCCTGGAGGAAGGCGGCGTGGCGCGGGTTCGTCGGGTCGGCGGCGCGGACGACGTCCGCGTACGAGACGTGGTGCGGCCAGGGGACGCCGAGGGCCTCCGCGGAGCGGCGCAGGCGGGCGACGGCGCCGTCGGGGGCGGTGGGGAGGGTGCGCAGGATGCCGGTGCCGGCGGCGGTCATGAGGTCGGCGGCGGCCATGCCGGTGAGGAGGGAGATCTGCGCGTTCCAGCCGTCGGCGGGGAGCGGGGCCCGGTAGGCGAGGGAGTAGGTGGGGTCGTGGGGGTCGGATGGAACGTCCGTGTGGTCGGGGCCGCGCTCGCCGCGCGGGCTCTGCTCGACGATCTCCTGCTCGGGGACGTTGAGGGAGATTCCGCCGCGCTCGGCTTCGAGGGCCTCGCGGAGCCGGCCGATCTCACGGAGCAGGGCCAGCGGCTCCTCGGCCGTGCCGCTGTCGATCTGCCGCTGCACGCCCGCGTAGTCGAGTTTGGCGCGGCTGCGGACGAGGGCGCGGCGGACGTCGGTGGCGACGCGGCGCCCCTCGGCGTCGAGGTCGATCCGCCACAGCAGGGCGGGGCGGGGTTCACCGGGGAGGAGGCTGGCGGCGCCCTCGGACAGGACGGCGGGGTGGAGCGGGATCCGGCCGTCGGGGAAGTAGAGGGTGAGGGCGCGCCGGTGGGCCTCGGCGTCGAGGGCGGAGCCGGGGGTGACGAAGGCGGCGACGTCGGCGATGGCGTAGTGGACGCGGTAGCCGCCGTCGGCCCGGCGGGCCAGGTGCATGGCCTGGTCGAGGTCGGTGGAGGTGGGCGGGTCGACGGTGAAGAACGGCAGGTCGGTGGCGTCGTGCGCGGGGAGCCGGGGGGCCTTGGCGGCGGCCTCGGCCTCGGCGAGGACGGCGGGCGGGAAGCCCTCGGGGATCGCGAGCTCGGTACGGAGTGCGCGCAGGGCGGCCCGCAGCGGAGCCTCGGCTGCGCCGGTCACGTGAATGTGGCGGCGGGGCATGGACCGAGCGTAGGGCGGGGTTCCGGGTGCGGCACCCTGAACGGCCGTACGGCGGGGAAGGGGCGCCGCGCTTTGTAGTCTTGACGGCCGGGGCCGCACCCCCGATCCCGTACGGACGAAGGAGAACCACCGTGCTCGTGCTGTTGCCGCCCTCCGAGGGCAAGGCCTCCTCGGGGCGCGGGGCGCCGCTCAAGCCGGAGTCGCTGTCCCTGCCGGGGCTCGCGGGGGCGCGGGCGGCGGTCCTGGACGAGCTGGTCGAGCTGTGCGCGGCCGACGAGGAGAAGGCGCGGGAGGTCCTCGGTCTGAGCGAGGGCCTGCGGGGTGAGGTCGCCAAGAACGTGGAGCTGCGGACGGCGGGCGCGCGCCCGGCCGGCGAGATCTACACGGGCGTCCTGTACGACGCGCTGGGTCTGGCGACGCTGGACGCGACGGCCAGGAAGCGCGCGGGGCGGTCGCTGCTGGTGTTCTCGGGGCTGTGGGGCGCGGTCCGGGTGACGGACCGGATTCCGTCGTACCGCTGCTCGATGGGGGTCAAGCTGCCGGGGCTCGGCGCGCTGGGCGCGCACTGGCGCGGCGCGATGGCGTCCGTCCTCCCGGAGGCGGCCGGGGACGGTCTGGTCCTGGACCTGCGGTCGTCGGCGTACGCGTCGGCCTGGAAGCCGAAGGGTGAGGTGGCGGCGCGGACGGCGACCGTACGGGTGCTGCACGCGCCGACCCGGAAGGTGGTCAGTCACTTCAACAAGGCGACGAAGGGGCGGATCGTGCGGAGCCTCCTGGAGGCGGGCGCGGCCCCGCGCTCGCCGGAGGAGCTGGTGGTGACGCTGCGGGACCTGGGGTACGTGGTGGAGGAGGCCGGGAAGGCGGGGGCGCTGGACGTGCTGGTGGACGAGATCCACTAGGCCGTGGCCGGGAAGTAGCTCCTGGCACGCGACGCCTGGCACGCGCTCGCCGCGTGACCGTCACGCGGCGGCCGACGGGCCCCACGCTGTTGCGCATGCTGCAACGCTCGTTGCGGGTGATGCCTCACCCCGGCAGGATGAGGCCATGACGAGCGTGTTCGATCTTGCCCCGGGAACCCCCGTCGTTCCGGTCGTCGTGATCGAGGACGCCGCCGACGCCGTGCCCCTGGCGCGTGCTCTCGTGGCCGGCGGGCTGCCGCTGATCGAGGTCACCCTGCGTACCCCGGCCGCGCTCGACGCCGTCCGCGCCATCGCGGCCGAGGTGCCGGACGCGGTCGTCGGCGCGGGGACGGTCGTCTCGGCGGCCGGGGTCGCGGACGCGGTCGGCGCCGGGGCCCGGTTCCTCGTCAGCCCCGGGTGGACCGGGCGGCTGCTCGGCGCGATGCGCGAGTCGGGCGTGCCGTTCCTGCCGGGGGTGTCGACGGCCTCGGAGGTCGTGGCCCTGCTCGAACAGGGCGTGGACGCCATGAAGTTCTTCCCGGCCGAGGCGGCGGGGGGCGTCCCGTACCTGAAGTCCCTGGCGGGACCGCTCCCCCGGGCACGGTTCTGCCCGACCGGCGGCGTCTCCCTCGCCTCCGCCCCCTCCTATCTGACCCTGCCGAACGTCGGCTGCGTCGGCGGTACGTGGATGCTTCCGCCCGACGCCCTCGCGGCCCGCGACTGGGGCCGGGTCGAGACCCTCGCCCGGGAGGCCGCGGGGCTGCGCTGACGCGGGCGTCCCCTCGATTCCCCGTCCCTGTCCCCTGTCCCCCGGCCCCCTGACGGCCTGCGTGATCAGGCGGGCGCGGACTCGAACTCCACCCCGAGGTGATCCGTCACCGGGCGGTAGCCGAGGCGCTGGTAGAGGGCGTTGCTCGTGGGGTTGGCCAGGTCGGTGAAGAGCAGGACGTGGTCGGCGCCGGCGTCCAGGGCGGCCCGGCCGGCGGCCGCGGTGACTCCCGCCGCGTGGCCCCTGCCACGGTCGGCGGGCGGCGTGTAGACGAGGTGGACGCGAGCCTGGCCCTCGATCACGCGGGAGACGGCCGCCATCGCGACCGGACGGCCGTCGGGGGTCTCCCAGAGCAGCAGCCGCCCCTCGGAGATCCGCTCGGTGACCGGCGCCGTGAAGTCCTGCTCCGGGTCCTCCCCGATGTCCCGCGCGAACGCGCGCGCCCAGGCGGCCGCGAGCGGGATGTCCGCCCCGCCGGCGACCCGGGCCCGGCCCTCGGGGGCGGGGTCCGGCGGGGTCGGCTCGCCGAGCCGGAAGAGCCGCATCCGGACGACGGGCGTCCAGGGGCGGCCCGAGGCCTCCGCGTACGCCTCCACCGCCGCCGTCTCGCCGCGCAGCTCGGTCGGCTCCGTGCCCGCCGGGAAGACGAGGGCGCGGGCGGCGTCGACGGTCATCGCCCCGAACGCGGGCACGCGGGGCGGCGACTCGGCGAACACGCCCGTGACACGGCCGTCGGGCTCGGCCCACCAGCCGAGCCGGTCGGCCCGGTCCATGAGCGTCAGCACGGCGGTGTTGCGGGTGGGCTCGGCGGCGAGGTGATCCGCCGCGGCGGTACGGAACGCGGTGGCGTCCTCGGTGAAGTGCCAGGTCATGACGGGATGGTGGTACGGGGCCTGGGCGTCCCGCCACCCCTTTGCCGGCGTCGGGGGCCCAGGCGCAAGGTTCTCGGCACTCGGGCGCTCGGGCGCTCAGGGACTCACGTCCCAGGTCGTCAGGCGCTCAGGTCCGCAGGCCTCAGGCCCTCAGGTGCGAGGTGTCGTTGAGGAGCCGCACGGAGGCGTTGCCGTCGGCGTAGTAGGCCACGGCGGAGATCGACGCGGCCGACAGCTCCATCCGGAACAGCGACTCCGGCGGGGCGCCGAGGGCCAGCCGGACCAGGGTCTTGATCGGCGTGACATGGGTGACGAGGAGCACGGTACGGCCCGCGTGGGCGGCGGTCAGCCGGTCCCGGGTCGCGGCGACCCGGCGGGCGACGGCCGCGAAGCTCTCGCCGCCGCCGGTGGGCGCGGCCTTCGGGGAGGCGAGCCAGGCGTCGAGGTCCTCCGGGTGGCGCTCCCTGACCTCGGCGAAGGTCAGCCCCTCCCACGCACCGAAGTCCGTCTCGCGCAGGCCCTGTTCGATCCGCACGTCGAGGCCGAGGCGAGCGGCGACGGCGGCGGCGGTCTGCCGGCAGCGGGTCAGCGGGGAGCTGATGATCTCCTGGACGGTGCCGCGCGCGGCGAGCGCCTCGGCGACGGCCCGGGCCTGCCGCAGCCCGGCCTCCGACAGCTCGGGGTCGGTGCCGCCGCTTCCCGAGAACCGCTTCTCGGGCGTGAGCGCGGTCTCGCCGTGCCGCAGCAGCACGAACGTGGCGGGCGCCCCCATGTCAGGCCCCCCGGACCAGCCCTGGCGGGGGGCGGGCGCGGGGGCGGCGGCCTGCGGCGACGCGGAGGGGAGGACCGTATCGGCCCCCGGGGCCTGCGGCGGCGGGACGACCGTGCCGGACGTCGAAGCCTGCGGCGACGCGGGCGAGGCTACCCCGGACCCCGAGGCCCGCGGCGGCACCGCAGAGACGGCCGACTCGGACCCCGAGGCCTGCTGCGACGCCGACGCGACTGCCGACTCGGACCCCGAGGCGGAGTCGCCGAACAGTGCGGTGTCACCGAACAGAGCGGGCACGTCGTCGCCGGTGGCCGGCGCTGTCCGGCCCGTCGCGGCGCCGTCCGCGCCGGACCCCGTGGCCGTGGTCGTACCCGTGAGGCCCGCGAGTGCCGCGCGGGCGCGGGCCGCGCCCGCTGCCGCGTCTCCGGGCGGGCCCGACGGGGGCGGGGCGGCGGCGTTGCGGGCGGCGGAGGCGTCCAGGGCGGCCGTCGAGGCGGACGGCTCCCACTGCCGGCCGCGCTTGCCCGCGTCCATCGCCTCGTTCGCGAGCCGGTCCGCGTGCTTGTTGCGCTCGCGCGGGATCCACTCGTAGCGGACCCGGCCCGCCGGGAAGACCCGGCCGGCCTCGGCGGCGAGCGGCTTCATGTCGGGGTGCTTGATCTTCCAGCGGCCGGACATCTGCTCGACGACCAGCTTGGAGTCCATGCGGACGTGGACGGTGGCGTCGGGGAACAGTTCCCTGGCCACCTTGAGGCCCGCCACGAGGCCCTTGTACTCGGCGACGTTGTTGGTCGCCACGCCGATGTACTCGGCCGCCTCCGCGAGCGTCTCGCCCGTGACGGGGTCCAGGACGACCGCCCCGTAGCCGGCGGGGCCCGGGTTGCCCCGGGAGCCCCCGTCGGCCTCGACGATCAGCTCTCGCGAAGACGGAGGGACGGACATTACAGGCCGGACTCCGACGTGCGGACGAGGATGCGGCGGCAGTTCTCGCAGCGGACGACCGTGTCGGGGGCGGCGGCACGGACCTCGTTGAGCTCGGTGATGTTGAGCTCGATGTGGCAGCCCTCGCACTTGCGCTGGTAGAGCCGGGCCGCGCCGACGCCGCCCTGCTGCTCGCGCAGCTTCTCGTACAGCTTGAGGAGGTCGGCCGGGACGGAGCCCGCGACGAGCTCGCGCTCCTTCGCCACGGACGCCTCCTCGGCGTCCAGCTGCCCCTCGGCGGCGTCGCGCCGGGCGGTGGCGTCGTCGGTCTTGGCCTGGACGGCGGAGACCCGCTCGGTCAGCTCGGCAAGGCGCTCCTGGATGGACTCGCGGCGCTCCATGACCTCGAGGACGATCTCCTCAAGGTCGCCCTGCCGCTTGGCGAGGGAGACGATCTCGCGCTGGAGGTTCTCCAGGTCCTTCGGGGAGGACACGGCGCCGGAGTCGAGGCGCTGCTGGTCGCGCGCGGCCCGCTGGCGGACCTGGTCGACGTCCTGCTCGGCCTTGGTCTGCTCACGGCCGCAGTCGCTCTCCTCGGTCTGCGCGGCGACGAGCAGGTCGCGCAGCTGGGTGAGGTCCTTGGTCAGCGACTCGATCTCGGCGTGCTCGGGCAGCGACCGGCGCTTGTGCGCGAGCTGCTGGAGGCGGACGTCCAGGCCCTGGACGTCGAGGAGGCGGATCTGGTCGGCGGGCGCGGCGTTCAGTTGGGGGCTCCAGGGGAGGTGTGATGGGAGGACCAGGGGTCGGTGACCGTCTTCGAGACGTGGACGCGGAGGTCCCAGCCGTGGCGGTCGGAGATCTCGTCGAGCTGGGTGGCGGCCTGCTGGCACCAGGGCCACTCGGTGGCCCAGTGCGCGGCGTCGACCAGGCCCAGCGGAGAGTGCTGGGTGGCCTCGGAGACGGGGTGGTGGCGCAGGTCGGCGGTGAGGAAGGCGTCCACGCCTGCGGCCCGTACGGCGTCGAAGAGGCTGTCGCCGGAGCCGCCGCTGACGGCGACGCGGCGGACGGTCATGCCGGGGTCGCCGGCCACCCGGATGCCCTGCGCGGTGGCGGGCAGCCGCTTCGCGGCGCGCGCGGCGAACTCGGCGAGGGTCTCGGGGTGGTCGAGCTCGCAGATCCGGCCGAGGTTGTTCTCGGGGACGAGGGGGCCGGTGATCCGCAGGTCGAGGGCGCCGGCGAGGGCGTCGGAGACGCCGGGGTCGGCGGTGTCGGCGTTGGTGTGCGCGACGTGGAGGGCGATGTCGTGCTTGATGAGGCCGTGCACGACGCGGCCCTTGAAGTGGCCGGCCGCGACCGTGGTCGTACCGCGCAGGTAGAGCGGGTGGTGGGTGACGATCAGGTCGGCGCCGAGGGCGATCGCCTCGTCGGCGATCTCCTGGACGGGGTCGACGGCGAAGAGCACGCGGGTGACCTGGGCGTCGGGGTCGCCGCAGACGGTGCCGACGGCGTCCCACGACTCGGCCCGCTCGGGTGGCCAGAGGGCGTCGAGCGCGGCGGTGACTTCAGACAGACGGGGCACGGGGAAAGGCTACCTGGCTTCTTTTCGCGCCTGGACCGGCAGCGCCCTCGCGGGGGGGGGCGGCGGCCCGCCGTCGGAGCCGGTCGACGGCGGGTCGCGGTGACCGGACGGAGCGAAGCCCTGGCGTCGCTTCCGGCGCCAGGGCTTCTGCCACCCCGGGTGGCGGGTCCTGCTACTTGACGAGGTCGGCGCGCAGGTCGTCGAGGACGCTGTTCGCGGCGGTCACGCCGAGGCCGAGGTACCAGGTCTCGTCCGGGACGTCCTTCGCCCGGCCGGCCTTGACCGCCGTGAGGTTCTTCCAGAGCGGGTTGGCCTGGGCGGTGTCCTTCTTGGTGGCCTTGGCGTCGCCGTACACGCCGGTGAAGATCCAGTCGGCGTCCGCCTGGTCGATCTTCTCCGGGCTGATCTCGGCGGCGAGTTCGTCGATCCGCTGGTTCGCGGGCCGGGGCAGGCCGGCGTCCTCGAGGATGGTGCCGATGAAGGACGCCTTGGCGTAGAGGCGGATCTTGCCGGGGAGGTAGCGGACCATGGAGATGGTCGGCTTGTCCGGTCCGATGTCCGTGCCGAGCTGCTTCGCCTTGGTCTCGTACGCGGCGAGCTTGGCCTTCGCCTCGGCGGTCCTGTCGAGCGCGGCGGCGTTGAGGAGGTAGTTCTCCTTCCAGGTGAAGCCCGGGCGGATGGAGAACACGGTCGGCGCGATCTTCGACAGTTCGTCGTACTTGTCGGCGGCGCGCAGCTGGCTGCCGAGGATCAGGTCGGGCTGGAGGTTGGCGATGGCCTCCAGGTTGAGGTTGTTGATGGTGCCGACGGACTTCGGGGTGCCGGCGTCCTTCTTGAGGTAGCCGGGGATGCCGTCGTCGCCCTCGGAGGGGGCGTAGCCGACGGGCTGGATGCCGAGCGAGACGACGTTGTCGAGCTCGCCGACGTCGAGGACGACGACCCGCTTGGGGGCGGACTTCAGCTCGGTGGTGCCGAGGGCGTGGGTCAGGGTGCGGGGGAACTGGCCCGCCTTCGCGTCCGTCCCCATGGCCGCGGTCTTGGCGGCCGCGTCGCCGAAGTCCTTGCCGCCGGTGGCGACGTCCTTCTTCTTGCCCGTGTCCTTCGCGGAGGCGTCGGATCCTCCGTCGCCTCCTCCGCAGGCCGCGAGCGAGAGCGAGGCGGCGAGGGCGACGACGGCGGCGGTGCCGCGGCGGCGGAGGGACATGAGAAGGCTCCTGTACGTGTCCTGGCGGGGATACGGGCGCGACCGTCCGGAGCCACAGGCTCCGTTTAGGTTCGCCTTACCTTACTCATCACGGGAAACTCCAGCACAACCACCCCCGGCCCCTCAGGCGAATCGCCTCACGGCCACCCTTATGTGTGAAGTGACCTGGCTCGTGTTGTCCGGCTGGAAGTGCGAAAACTAGCTTCGTGGCCGGAGGTGACGAGTCGATGACAGCGTGTGCCATCGAGACGGCGGCCGAGGACGACGACCGCGAGGGGAACCGGGGCGGGGAGCGCCCCGGGAGCGCTGCCTGGCCGACGGGGTTCACGATCACGGCGAACGGCGCGTACGCGGCCAGGCTCGCGGGCGCCGGGGACGCCCTGTACGTGGAGCGGTGGACCCTCGACGGCCCGGAGCCGTACGCCGTACCGCTCCCCCTCGCCCAGCCGGAGGAGCCGGGCACCCAGCTGGTGCCCCTCGCGGACGGCCGGGTCCTCGTCGCCCGCCGCGTGGACGGGCGGCGGAACACGTTCTCGCTGCTCTACCCCACGGGCCCGGCCACCGGCGAGTTCCAGCTCGGCGCGGTGGAGGCCCCGGGCTCCGAGCACCTGGTCCTGTTGCCGCCCTCGCCGGACGGCATCTGCGCGTACGCCATGTGCGTCGGCCCGGACACGACCACGCTGTGGCTGGTCGCGGGCGGCGCCTTCGGTCCCGAGCAGGTGGCGGAGGTCAAGGGCCGCTGTACGGGCGGGGTGTGGCTCGACCGTACGGGCCGGATACTCGCGCTCGACCGGCGGCTCGGCGACGGGCCGGTGAAGGCCGTCACCGTCGACCTGGAGCGCGGCGGCGAGGTGACGCCCCTGCTCCAGATCACCGAGGACAGCAACGACCGGCTGCTCCTCGCGGACCCGGACAGCGGGCTCCTCCTGATCCGCTCCGACGCGCCGTCCCCGGGGCACGACCGGCTCGGCTGGGGCGTGCTCGGCAGTCTCCTTCCGGTGCGTTTCCCCGAGTGCCTGCGGCTCGACGACGCGGCGGTGACGCCGTTCGCCGTGCAGCCGGGGCAGGTGCTGATGCCGGAGGGCTGCGGGGTGGCGCTGCGGATCGACGCGGCGGGCGGCAGCTGGGTCGGGATCTGGCAGCCCTCGGCCCGGCGGATGAGCCATGTGGCCGCCCCCGCGGGCTGGCTGGCCGGTGCGGGCCTGTGGACGGCCGGCGGCGTGCTGCGGCTGCCGTACGTGACGGCCGGGGCGCCGTGCGGGCTCGCGGACCTGGAGGCGCCGCCGGAGCCGGAGCCCGTGCCGGTGACGGTCGCGGCGGCGGTCGTCGAAGAGCCCCGGGTGTGCCGTCCGGTGCCGCTCCAGCAGGCGCCTCTCACCGACCGCAGACCCGCTGGTTAGAATCTCGGGCTGCACAGCAGGACCGATGTCAACGGGGTGAGTTCGACCATGTCGGAGAACAGCACGCACGGGCAGGAGCCGAACGGTTCCGGCAAGCACCGCGGTGAGGCCGCGCCGGTGGAGGACTCCGCGTCCTCCCCGCACGGCCGCCACCGTCGCGAGCCCGACGCGCAGTGACCGAGCAGTCCAGCGAGTCCGAGGGCCCCGGGGTATCCCCGGGGCCCTCGGCCTTTCCCCACCGCGGACCGTCGTCGGACGGCCGGTCCTGACCCCCCTTTCCCCGCCCCTCTCACCCGCTTTCAGTCCCTCTCAGCCCTTCCTGAGACCCTCCTCAGCCTCTCCCAAGCCCTTCGGGTGAGCCCGTCTCAGCCCTTCCTGAGCCCCAGTACCTCCGTCGCCGCGAAGGTCTCGCCCGCCGGGCGGTCGGCGTAGTACGGGGTGAGCAGGCCGTCCAGTTCCTCGTACGTGAACGCCTCCTTGGCCGTGTCGAACTTGGCCGACACCCGGGGCCGGTCCACGACCGCCACCATCCCGCCGTGCACGACGAGCAGCTGGCCGTTGACCCCGGCCGCCGCCGGCGAGGCCAGGTAGCCGACGAGCGGCGCCACGTGGTCCGGGGACAGGGGATCCAGCTCCCCGTCCCCCGGCTCGCCGAAGCCCGCGAAGACGTCCTCCGTCATCCGGGTCCTGGCCCTCGGGCAGATCGCGTTGGCCGTCACCCCGTAGCGGGCGAGCGCCAGCGCCGTCGAGGTGGTCAGGCCCACGATGCCTCCCTTGGCCGCCGCGTAGTTGGGCTGGCCGGCCGACCCGGCGAGGAAGGCCTCGGAGGAGGTGTTGACGATGCGGCCGTAGACGCCGCTCTCCCCGGCCTTGGCCCGGCCCCGCCAGTGCGCGGCGGCGAAGTGGGTGGTGTTGAAGTGGCCCTTGAGGTGGACCCGTACGACCGAGTCCCACTCGTCCTCGCTCATCGAGAAGACCATCCGGTCGCGCAGGATGCCCGCGTTGTTGACCAGGACGTCCAGTCTGCCGAACTCGGCCACCGCCAGGTCGATCAGGGCCCGGGCGGTCTCGAAGTCGGAGACGTCGCCGAGGTGCGCGACCGCGCGGCCGCCCGCCGCGCGGATCTCCGCGGCGACCTCCTCGGCGGGGGCGGCGGAGGCCGCGCCCGAGCCGTCGCGGCCGGGCTGCCCGTAGTCGTTGACGACGACGGCCGCGCCGAGCCGGGCGAGTTCCAGGGCCTCGGCGCGGCCGAGGCCCCGCCCGGCGCCGGTGACGATCGCGCTCAGCCCTTCCAGGGGCAGTGACATCGCGGGGATCCTCTCCGGTCTCAGATCTCGATGCAGGTGCGGAGGGCGGCGCCCGTACGCATCTGCTCCAGGGCCTCGTTGACGCCCGCGAGCGGCACCCGGTGGGTGATGAGCGACTCCAGGTCGATGCGGCCCGCCCGCCAGAGCGCGATGGCCCGCTCGTACGAACGGAGCACGTCCCCGCCGCCGTACATGGACGGCAGGATCCGCTTCTCGTCGAAGAACAGCTCGAACATGCTGAGCTGGAGGTGGTCGTCGAGGGCGCCCGCGCCGACGACGCAGAGGGTGCCGCCGCGCCGGGTCGTCTCGTACGCGGTGCGTGCGGTGGCGGACTTGCCGACGACCTCGAAGACGTAGTCGAAGCCCTCCCCGCCGGTGATGCGCTGCTTGGCATCGGCGAGCGCGTCGGGGGCGACGGCCTCGGTGGCACCGAAG
The DNA here is from genome assembly GCF_001905665.1 of Streptomyces sp. CB02261. Taxonomy (GTDB): domain Bacteria; phylum Actinomycetota; class Actinomycetes; order Streptomycetales; family Streptomycetaceae; genus Streptomyces. The sequence continues at coordinate 533,315 of NZ_LIVX01000001.1, forward strand.
CGGAGCGCCGCCTCGCGCCGCGACCCGACGGGGTCGACGGCCACGATCTGGGCGGCGCCCTGGAGCCTCGCGCCCTGGATCGCGGAGATCCCGACGCCTCCGCAGCCGATGACGGCGACCGACGAACCGGCCTCCACCTTGGCCGTGTTGATGGCGGCGCCGAGGCCGGTGGTGACACCGCAGCCGATGAGGGCGGCGATCTCGAAGGGCACGTCGTCGGGTATCGGGACGGCGCAGCCGGCGTCGACGACGACCTCCTCGGTGAAGGTGCCGGTGCCGGCGAAGCCGAAGACGTCACCGCCGGGGCGCCTGAAGTTGGGCGTGCCGGCGTTCATGAAGCCGGCCAGGCACAGCTGTGTCTGGCCGCGCCTGCAGGCGGGACAGCTGCCGCAGGCGGGCAGCCAGCAGAGCAGGACCCGCTGCCCCTGGTCGAGTCCGGTGACGCCGTCGCCGACGTCGAGGATCTCGCCGGCGCCCTCGTGGCCGGGGACGAAGGGGGCGGGCTGCGGGAGGACGCCGCTCATCGCGGAGACGTCGGAGTGGCAGAGGCCGGTGGCCCTGACCCGGATCCGCACCTTGCCGGGCCCGAAGCCCACGGCCTCGACGTCGTCGAGGACTTCGAGTTTGTCCTGGCCGATCTCGTGCAGTACGGCTGCGCGCATGGTGCGGCTCCTTCCGGGACGGATCTGACGGATCTACGAGTGCCGGGGTGGATCTCCGAGTACCGGAACGAATCTCCGAGTGCCGGGATGGATCTAGGAGTGGACGACGAGGGTGTCGGCGAGGACCGGGGCGTCGTCGCGCTCCACGGCCGTCACCGTCGCCTGGACGCGGCCGTCCCCGGCCCACATCCGGATGCGCAGGGTCTCACCGGGGAAGACGACCCCGGCGAAGCGGGTGCGGTACGCGTGGACCCGGGTGACGTCACCGCCGAGCACCGTGTCCACCACCGCCTTGAGGGTCATGCCGTACGAGCACAGCCCGTGCAGGATCGGCCTGTCGAAGCCGGCCAACTTGGCGAACTCGGGGTCGGCGTGGAGCGGGTTCCAGTCCCCGGAGAGCCGGTAGAGCAGGGCCTGCTCCTCACGGACCGGGCGTTCGACGGTGACGTCGGGCGCGCGCTCGGGCAGGGCGAGGCGCTCGGAGGGCCCCCGGTCGCCGCCCCAGCCTCCCTCACCGCGTACGAAGATCTCGGCGTCGCTGGTCCAGAGCGGGCCGTCCTCGTCGGCGGCCTCGGAGCGCAGGACGAGGACGGCGGCCTTGCCCTTGTCGTACACGGCGGCGACGCGTGAGGTGGAGACGGCGCGGCCGGCGACGGGGACGGGCCGGTGGAGCGTGATCGACTGGCCGCCGTGCAGGACGGCGGCGAGGTCGATGTCGATGCCGGGGGCGGAGAGCCCGCCGACGACCCCCATGCCGGCTCCGGCGACGGTGGCGAAGCTGGGCAGGACGTGAAGACGCGATTCGAGGGTGTAGCGGAGCTCGTCGGGGTCGGTCGCCGGGGTGCCGGCGCCCAGGCCCAGGTGGTAGAGCTGGACGTCCTTGTGGTCCCAGGAGATCTCGGCGCTGCGGGGTTCGGCGGCGACGGCCTTGGCGGGGTCGATCGGCATCGGGCTGCTGCTCCTCGTGGCGTGGAAGACCTCGGCGCGGCCGTCCGCACCGTCGGCCGCACCGAGGCCGTGCGGGGACCGTCCCGTACGCGCCCGTTCTAGAACGCGTTCTAGGTCGGTGGTCCCCATGTATAGCCCAGCCCATCGCGCTTGGGAACCCTCCTGACGTCACGTCAGAAACGGTGTCGGCGCGTCTGCGCGCGCGGGTCGCGGCCCCAGGCGGCACGCTTGTCCCGGGACCGTCGACGCGGCGGTCCCGGGTCACCGCGGAACGCCGTGGGGGCCGCCGCCCGCACGACGGGGAGCCCACGGAATGATCAGGATCCTGCTCGCCGAGGACCGGGGGACGACGCGGGGCGCGCTGGCGCTGCTGCTCGGGATGGAGCACGACTTCGAGGTCGTGGCGCAGGTCGGGCGGGGCGACGAGGTCGTGGACGCGGCGCTGGTCGGACGCCCCGACGTGGCTCTGCTCGACGCCGAGCTGCCGGGGCGGTCGGGGTTCGACGCCGCCGCGGACCTGCGGGACGAGGTGCCGGACTGCCGGGTGCTGGTCCTGGCGACCTCGGGACGGCCGGGATACCTGCGGCGGGCGAGGGAGGCGGGGGCCGCCGGGTTCCTGGTCAAGGACGGGCCCGTGGAGGAACTGGCCGAGGCGGTCCGGCGGGTGCTGCGCGGGGAGACGGTGATCGACCCGGTGCTCGCGGCGGCCTCGGACCCGGGCCGGGACTGACGGGCCGGGTCCGCACGCTCGCGGGGCGGGCCGGGACTGCGGGCCGGGTCCCTACGCTCCGGGGCGGGCCGGACCGGGACTGACGGGCCCGCTCCGCACGCTCGCGGGGCGGGCCGGGCCGGGCCTGACGGCTCGGTCCGCGCCCGCGTCCGCGTCCGCGGTGGCGGTCGCGGTGAGGCCGGTTCCTACAACAGGTCGCGCTCCGCGAGGGAGGCCGCGCGCTGGGTCTCGACGCGCCGGGGCGCCTCCTTCGGCAGGCCGAGCAGCATCAGCGCGGCCGCCGCGACGAGGACCCCGGCCGAGACCCGGAAGGCCGTCGCGTAGCCCGGGACCAGGTACGACGGGTCCGGCGTCAGGCCGAAGTGGAGGACCGTGGGCGTGGCCGCCGCGGCGACCGTCGTGAGCGTGGCCAGGCCGATCGCCCCGCCCATCGTGCGGGAGGTGTTGACGAGTCCCGAGACCAGGCCCGCGTCGCCCGGCGAGGCGCTGGAGGTGGCGAGTGTGGCGAGCGGGGTGGTCGCGAGGCCGATGCCGGCCATCATGAGGATGCCGGGACCCAGGATCGTGCCGAGGAAGGTGCCGTCGGCGGTCAGCGTCGACTGCCAGGCGAAGCCGGCCGCGGCGAGGAGCGCACCGATGACCGCGAGGTTCCTGGCGCCGACCGCCGGCATCAGGTACGGGGCGAACTTGGAGCCCAGGAGCACGCTCAGGGAGCTGGGGACGAGCGCCAGACCGGCCTGGAGCGGGGTGTAGCCGAGGACGTTCTGCGCGTACACCGTCATGAAGAACCACATGCCGAAGGAGCTCGAACCGCACAGCAGGATCGCCGCGTTGGCCGCCGACACGGTCCGGTTGCGGAAGATGCCCAGCGGCACCAGGGGTTCCCGGGTGCGGGACTCCACGACGACGAAGACGGCGAGGAGGGCGAGGCCGCCGAACAGCGGGAGCAGGGTGCCGGCGGCGATCCACCCCACCGCCTCCGTCTGCACGATGCCGTACGCGAGGGTGGCGAGGCCCGCCGTGACGAGGACGGCGCCCGGCAGGTCGAGGCGGCGCCCGGCGCCCGTGCGGCTCTCGCGCAGCCACAGGGCGCCGGCGGCGAGGACCAGGACGCCGACGGGGACGTTGACGAGGAGGACCCAGCGCCACGAGAGCAGGTCGACGAGGAGGCCGCCGACGAAGCCGCCCGCCGCGCCGCCGGCCGCGCCGACCGCCGTCCAGGTCCCGATGGCCCGGGTGCGGGCGGCTCCCGCCGGGACGGCGCGCGTGATCAGGGTGAGGGTGGCCGGCGAGAGGAGCGCGGCGCCGAGGCCCTGCGCGGCGCGGGCGCCGATCAGGTACTGCCCCTCGGGGGCGAGGCCCCCGACGACGGACGCGGCGGTGAAGAGACCGAGCCCGAGCAGGAACATCGCCTTGCGGCCGTAGAGGTCGGCGGCCCGCCCGCCGAGCAGCATGAAACCGGCGAAGGCGATCGAGTAGGCGTTGAGCACCCACTGGAGCTCCAGGGTGGAGAGCCCCAGGTCGGCCTTGAGCGAGGGCAGGGCCACGTTCATGACGGAGACGTCGAGGACGACGAGGAACTGCCCCGCGCAGGCCGCGAGGACGACCAGCCAGGGGCGGGCCGGGGCGGGTATGGAGGGGAGGGTGGAGGGGGCCGTTCCGGCCTTGCTGAGGGGGTCGTTCTGCGGCATGGATGTCATGGTCGCAGACGGCCCTAGCCCCGTACATACGCCGGGAGTCCTACGGCTGAGGGCGCAGCCGGGACGGCTCGGGCTTCCGCCGCGGGACGGTCGAGGCCCCTCGCCACTCGCCAGGTCGGAAGGCCACGGCTACAGCTACAGCCTCCGCAGCATCGTCACCACCGCCGCGCCTCCCAGGCCGATGTTGTGCGCGAGCCCGACCCGCGCCCCCGCGACCTGCCGTGCGCCCGCCTCGCCGCGCAGCTGCCAGACCAGCTCGGCGGTCTGCGCGAGGCCCGTCGCGCCCAGTGGGTGGCCCTTGGAGATGAGGCCGCCCGAGGGGTTCACGACCCAGCGCCCGCCGTAGGTCGTCGCGCCGGACTCGACGAGTTTGCCGGAGGCGCCCTCCTCGCACATGCCGAGCGCCTCGTACGTGAGGAGTTCGTTGATGGAGAAGCAGTCGTGGAGTTCGACGACGTCGACGTCCTCGATGCCGAGACCGGAGCGCTCGTACGCCTGCCGGGCGGCGGTCCGGGACATGGGGCGGCCGACGGCGTCGACGCAGGAGCCGGAGGCGAAGGACTCCTCGGTGTCGGTGGTCATCGACTGCGCCGCGATCTCGACCGCCCGTCCCCGCAGCCCGTGTTCCTCGACGAAGCGTCCGGAGACGACGAGGGCCGCCGCCGCGCCGTCGGAGGTGGGCGAGCACTGGAGCTTGGTGAGCGGCCGGTGGACGGTCTTCGCGGCGAGGATCTCGTCGACGGTGTACGCGTCCTGGAACTGGGCGTACGGGTTGTGCACCGAGTGCCGGTGGTTCTTGGCGCCGACGGCCGCGAGCTGCGCCTCGGTCGTCCCGTACCGCTCCATGTGCTCGCGGGCGGCGTTGCCGAAGATCTGGGCGGTGGGCGGGGAGGCCTCGAAGCCGTGGGCGGCGGCCATGATCCCGTAGTGCCGGGCGACGGGGGACGTCGAGAAGTCTCCCGCGCCCGATCCGCCGCCGAGCGGGCCCCGGCTCATCTTCTCGAAGCCGAGGGCGAGGACGCAGTCCGCGATGCCGCCCTCCACGAACTGGCGGGCGACCATGAGGGCGGTGGCGCCGGTGGCGCAGTTGTTGTTGAGGTTGTAGACGGGGATGCCGGTGAGGCCGAGTTCGTACGCGGCGCGCTGTCCGGCGGTGGAGGCCTGGAAGCAGTAGCCGACTGCGGCCTGCTCCACGCGCGCGTAGGGGACGCCCGCGTCGGCGAGGGCGGCGGTGCCGGCCTCGCGGACCATGTCCCAGTACTGCCAGTCCCGGGTCTCGGGCTTCTCGAACCTCGTCATTCCGACGCCGACGACGTACGCCTTCATCACGTGCCCTCTCAGTCCCTGGGGAGGCCGAGCAGCCGCTCGGCGACGACGTTGAGCTGTACCTGTGTGGTGCCGCCCGCGATGGTGAGGCAGCGGGACATGAGCAGTCCGTGGACGGCCCGTTCGCCGGGGCCCTCGCGGACGGCGCCTTCGGGGCCGAGGAGTTCGAGGGTGAGTTCGGCGACCTTCTGCTGGTGGAGGGTCTGGACGAGCTTGCGGACGCTGGCGCCGGCGCCCGGTTCGAGGCCGGACACCTGGAGCAGGGTGGTGCGCAGGCCGATGCACGCGAGCGCGTGGGCCTCGGCGAGGAGACCGCCGATCCGGGCGCGTACGGAGTCGTCGGTGCCGGCCGCCCGTCCGATCAGGGCTTCGAGGCCGCTGTCGAAGACGACCTGGTCGGCCATGTGGACGCGTTCGTTGCCGAGGGTGTTGCGGGCGACGCGCCAGCCGTCGTCCACCTCGCCGACGACGGCGTCGGCCGGGAGGATCGCGTCGTCGAACCAGACCTCGTTGAAGAGGGAGTCCCCGGTGATCTCCTTCAGCGGCCGGATGTCGATCCCGGGGGTGTTCCGCATGTCGACGAGGAAGTAGGTGAGCCCCTGGTGCTTGGGGGCGGTGGGGTCGGTGCGGGCGAGCAGGATGCCGTGGTGGGCCCATCGGGCGGCGCTCGTCCACACCTTCTGTCCGTTGATCCGCCAGCGTCCGTCCTCGGTGCGTTCGGCGCGGGTGCGGAGGGAGGCGAGGTCGGAGCCGGCGCCGGGTTCGGAGAAGAGCTGGCACCAGAGGCGTTCGCCGCGGAGGGTGGGGCCGAGGTGTTCGGCCTGCTGGGCGGGGGTGCCGTGGGCGAGGAGCGAGGGCACGACCCAGGCGCCGATGCCGAGCCCGGGCAGGACGATCCCGGCCTCGTCGAACTCCCGCTGCACGGCGAGCTGGTGGAGGGGGCCCGCGCCGAGCCCGTACGGCTCCGGGAGGTGCGGGGCCGCGTAGCCGGTGTCGGCGAGGGCGCGCCGGGCGGCGGGCGGGTCGAGTCCGGCGGCGGGGGCGAGGGCCTCACGGGCGGCGGCGCGGTACGGGTCGGCCTCGGGCGGCAGGTCGACGCGGAGGCCGCGCCGGACGCCGGCGGCGGCGTGCCGGAGGGCGGCGAGACGGTGGTGGTCGCCGGTGCCGAGGAGCTGGCGGGCGACGAGGGCGCGGCGGAGCAGCAGGTGGGCGTGGTGCTCCCAGGTGAAGCCGATGCCGCCGAGGATCTGGATGCAGTCCTTGGCGCAGGTGTACGCGGTGTCGAGGGCGGTGGCGGCGGCGAGGGAGGCGGTGAGGGGCCGGGCGGGGTCATGGGTGGAGCGGGCGGCGTCCCAGGTGAGGGCGCGGGCCTGTTCGAGCCGGACGAGCATGTCGGCGCAGAGGTGTTTGACGCCCTGGAACTGTCCGATGGGGCGGCCGAACTGTTCGCGGGTGCGGGCGTGTTCGGCGGCGGTCTCGACGGCGCGGGCGGCGGTGCCGCAGGCGTCGGCGGCGAGGAGGACGGCGGCGAGGTCGTGGACGAGGGCGGGGTCGAGGGCGAGTGCGCGGGCGGCGGGGACGTGGAGGGCGCGGGCGGTGATCTCGGCGGTGGGCCGGGTCGGGTCGGCGCTCTCGTGGCACCGTACGGCGACCCCGGCGGCGTCGACGGCGAGCCAGACGCCGCCGTCGGCGGTGGCGGCCGGCAGGAGGAGCAGGTCGGCCTGGGCTCCGCCGAGGACGGGGGGTGCGGTGCCGTCGAGGAGGTGGCCGTCGTCGGTGGGGACGGCGGTGAGGGTCCCGGTGCCGCCGAGGGCGACGGCCCCGATCCGTAAGCCCCCCGCGAGGGCCCCTGCCAACTCCTCCTCTCCTGCTCGGCGGAGGAGCTCGGCGGCGAGGACGGAGGGAAGGTACGGCCCGGGCAGCAGGGCCCGCGCGGCCTCCTCCACGACGACGACCAGGTCCCCGAGGTCGCCGCCGCCTCCCCCGTACTCCTCGGGAAGGTGCGGTCCCAGCAGCCCCTGCCCGGCGAGAACGTCCCAGTACCCGGGCCGGCCGCCGGCGGCCCCGGGTGAGTCGAGTTCCTTGCGGACGTCCTCCGGGGGGACGACACGGGCGAGCAGCCCGCGAACGGACCGCGCGAGCTCCCGCTGTTCGTGCGTGATGGCGATGCCCATGGCGCGCAGACTAGAACACGTTCCATTCTGACGGAAGGTCAGATACGGGTTCGGTTGCGAGGCCGGCCACACGACGGGCGAGGGCGCCTGTGACACCATCGTCACGCAGACGGGGAGCCGCACCGCAGGGGGGAACATGGGCGCGAGCTGGACGGCATTGCTGATCGCCGTGGTGGGCGTGGCGGGCACACTCGGAGCCGCGCTCCTGACCCAGATCCGAGCGGACCGCACCAAGCGCATGGAGCTCCAAGCCGCCGCCGAGCAGCGCCGCGAGGAACGCGGCCACGCCGAGGAACTGCTCCGTGCAGAACAGGCCCGGCAGCAGCAGCGCGAGAGCCTGGAGCGCCGGCGCGCCTGCTACATCACGCTGAACACCGCCGCGCGCCAGTACCTGACGGAGATGTCCAACCATCTCCACGCCCTTCGCCGCGGCGAGGATCCCGCTCCGTCTCTGGAGAACCTGGAGGCGGGCAGACTGGCGTACCGGGAGAGCTACGCCGAGTCCCAGATGATCGTCCCGGACGTGGTGTCACGTCCCTCCAGCGCGGCGAAGACACGCTTGCACGCGGCCTACAAGAAGCTCCGGGCCTACGCGGAGCAACCCTCCCTGAACGCGGCCGAACTGGCGGCCATGGAAGCGGAACTGCACGAAGAGGTCTGGCCCTTCCTGAGCGCGATGAAGACGTCCATGCGCGCCGATCTCGGCGTCGAGGACTGAACGGCGGGTCCGTTGTCAGTGCCCCCTGTCACGATCTCCGTGGATCTGGACGACGGAGAGAGTGAGCGCGCCATGGGCACCTGGGACATCGGCCCCTTCGACAACGACACCGCAGCCGACTTCTCGTACCGGGTGGACGAGGCCCCGACGGAGAAGAAGGCTGACGTGCTCCTCACCGCGTTCCGCGAGGTGACCGGGACGGGTGACGACTACCTGGACTCGGACGTGGCCGTGGAGGCGATCGCGTCGGCGGCCCTGGTCGCGGCGCAGTGCCCGGGCGGCGACCCGGTCACCACCGCGTACGGCCCGAAGAAGCCGCTGCCCGCCCTTCCGGCGGAGTTGCGCCCGGTGGCCGCCGAGGCCCTGGACCGGGTCCTCACCGAGCCGTCCGAACTGCTGGAGCTGTGGGAGGAGTCGGACGGCGAGGAGTGGAAGGCGGGGGTGCGGAGGCTGCGGGCGGTCCTGGCGGGGGCCTGACCCGGAAACCCCCGCCGGGCGTCGCACGGCGGGGGTTTCGGTCTCAATGGGCCAGGGGGCCCACGCGGGAGGTCAGGGGCGGAGACCCGTCACGCGCACGGCGCTTCCATGCGTGTGCGGATCGGGCTCCCCGACCTGGAATCCGGCCGAGGCAAGGATTCCCAGCAGGGCGTCCCGCATCAGCTTCTGGACCTGGTTGTAGTGACGCACCGGCGGCGGCGGAGCGGCGTAGTCGATCCCCTTCGCGAAGAGGTCGACGGCGGTGGTCCGCAGCTCCGCGTCCGTCTCCCAGTCCACGTACACCCCGCCCTCGGCGAGCGGGTCCACGTGGACGTCCGCGCCGGGCCCGGCCGCCGGGCCGCCGTCGAGATCGCCGCGGCGGGCCGGAAGTCCGGCCCGGAGCAGTTCACGGCAGACGCGGTCAGCCAGGTCGTTCCATCCGGCGACGACCGCCGCCGGGGCTCTGGGCGGCAGGTCGAATTCGGGCTCATTCATGCGCTTCTCGTTCCTCGGCCACGCCGGCGTCCGCCGCGGAACGCGCCATCCGTCCTCCACCGGCCCGCTTGACGTAGTCGGCGAGGAGGTCCCTCGCCTCACGCCAGTAGTCGGGGTGGTACGGGACGGACCAGCTGACGGGCGTGCCCTGCTTGAGGGCACCCGTCAGGGCTGAGGCGCAGTCCGGGCAGGGCTGGCGCTCGGTGTACAGGGCCGTGATCTGGGTGGGACTGAATCCCTTCTGCTTCAGCTTCTCCAGAATCATGATCTCCGAGTGCCCGTTGAAGCCACTGTTGCCGATCACGAAGTCACCGGTCTTCGGGTCGTTCCACCCCGGCACACGCGCGACAGCGACGTTGTGGTCGGCGCCGTAGTACCCGGACTCGGTCCTGAACTTGTAGGCGAGACCGCTCAGTTCGTCGCTGTTGTACGCGATCAGGCCCACCGGGCAGCCGTCGACCGGGTTGGACACCGCCACGGACGCCCGTGCGACCGACGACACGCGGGACCTGGTGCAGGTCTTGATGAACCCGTCGAGTCCCCTGACCCCGATGCGGTAGACGGCGTCGTCGCTGAGGCCCACGGCCCGCAGGGCCTTGTAGGCGTCGGCGAAGGCGATACCCGTCCGCGCCGCCGCGTCCACCGCGAGCACGGCGTCCGCGATGGGCCGGAGGGCCTTGCCCGCGAAGAGACTCGCGACGTCCAGGGCCGCCCAGGCGCAGCCTCCCCAGCTTCCGTTCTCACCGCCGGGGGCGATCTTCTGAGCGCACCGGATCCAGCTCCCGAAGAGGATGTCCACCGGATCGACGTTCGACTGGTACTCGGCGATCGTGATGGTGTGCGTGACCTCCTGGGACAGTTCCTTGGTCGGGAACTCGCCCAGGTACACGGTCGCGGCGGCGGGGCACGTGGCCTTCGACGGGTTCAGCTCCGGCGAGGAGCACAGGTACAGGTCGAGGTACGCCTTGTACCGGAGCTTCGCGGTGATCGTGCAGTTCCCCGTGTAGAAGAGCTTGTCGATCCAGCCGTCGCAGCCCTCCGTCTTCCTCACCGTCTGCGGATCGCCGATGTTCTCGATCCGGTCGATGACGTAGAACATGTTGCCGATCGAGCCACCGAGCTCGTCGACGACGGTTCCGTTGCCGATCTGCTGCGCCTTCGCGGCCTTCTCGGCCCTGTCGGCCGCCTCCTGGGCCTCCTTGGCGTACGCCGCGGCGTCCTTGGCGGCCTGTTCGGCCTCGGTGGCGGCGACGGCGGCGCGGTCGGCGGCGGCGCGTGCGTCCTTGGCGGACTGCTCGGCCGCGACCGCGGCCTGACGGGCCGCCTGGGCGTCGAGGGCGGCCTGGTCCGCCGAGTCGCGGGCCTGCCTGGCGTAGCCCTCGGCGCGACCTGCCGCCTGGTCGGCGGCTGCGGCGTCCGCTGCGGCCTTGCGGTCGTACTCGACGGTGCGGGCCAGTGACTGGGTGGCCTTCGATGCGGCCACGGCGGCGTCGGCCGCGTAGCCGAGGGCCTCCTTGGAGTAGGTGCGGGCGGCCGCCGCGTGTCCGGCGGCGTTGGCCGCGTGCTGGTAGGCGATCTTCACGTCGCCGGCGGCCTGGTCGGCGAGGCTCTTGGCGGCCGCCGCCTCCGCCTGCGCGTTCTTGGCGTGGGCGTCGGCGACCGCCTTCTGCTGGTCGGCGATCGTCTTGGACGCCTGCCCGGTCAGCACGACCAGGCCGGCGGCCGCGTCGGTGGTGACGTAGGGCGAGCCGAGCTGGATCGCGTCGTTGGCCGGCTTGGCCACCTGGGCGGCGGCATGGCCCGCGTCCACGGCGGCCTGAGCGGTGACGTACGCGAAGCCCGCCGCCTTCGCGGATGCGGCCAGGGCCGTCGCGGCCTCCTTGCTCGCCGCGTCCGCGTGGGCCTTGGCGGTCTTGGCCAGCGCCTCCGCCTCCTCGGCCAGCCGGACGGCGGCCTTGGCCTCTGCTGCTGCGTGCTGGGAGGCCGCGATGGCGTCGGCGGCGGCGCTCGTCGCGGTCTTCACCGCGGCGTCGGCCTTCAGCTTGGCGGCCTGGGCGTCGTCGGCGTGGGCGCGGGACCGCTTGGCCGCCGCCTCGGCGCGGGTGGCCGCCGCGTCGGCCTCGGCCGCCGCGTCGCTCGCGGCGTTCGCGGCGGTACGGGCCCGGCCCGCGGCGGCCTCGGCGTCGTTCGCGTGCCGGTTCGCCGCGTCTGCGGCGACACGGGCGGCATCGGCGGCCGTGCCGGCGTCCAGGGACTGCGCGTAGGCCTCCTTCGCGTCGGCCTTGGCGCGGGAGGCTTCTGCCTTCTGCTCGGCGTCCCACGCGTCGTCCCGCTTGGTCCTGGCGTTGTCCCGCGCCTTGACCGCGTCGTTCTTGCGCGCGACCGCGGTCGCCTCGGCGGCCTCGGCCTGTTCCTTGGCCTCCTGGGCGTTCGCCGCTTCGGTCTGGGCGGTCTGCTTGTGCCGGGCCGCCTCGTTCTGCTTGACGGCGGCGGTGTCCTTCTCGGCCTTGGCCTTCGCCTCCTCGGACTCGGCGGCGAGCCGCTTGGCGTGGGCTTCGGCGGCCGCCGCCTTGGCGTCGCCCTCGGCCTTGAGCGCGACGGCGAGCTTGGCCTCCGCCGTCTCCTTGTCCTTCTTGGCGTTGTCGCGGTGCAGCTTGGCCCCGTCGGCCGCCGCCTTCGCCTGCAACTCGGCTGTACGGGCCGCCTCCTTGCGGAACTCGGCGTTGACCTGTGCGGTCTGGGCGATGGCGCGCTGCGTGATGGTGGCGCTGTCGGCCGCGGCGGCCCTGGTGGCGGCCTCGGCGGTCTCACCGGCCTTCACCATCGCCGTCAGCGCGGCGACAGCACCCTTGGTGACCTGGGCCTTCTGCTGGCCGACGAGGAGACCACGGCCGCGCGGGGCGCCGGCGGCGTCCGCGATCCCGTACGCGGTCTGCAGGGCCGCGTCGGAGGTGACAGCCGACTTCTTGGCCTTCTCCAGCTGGGCCTTGACCGTGGCCAGGTGCGTCTTCGCGGCCGCCTGGGCGTCGGTGAGGCCCTTCGTCGCCGCGTCGAACTGCGCCTTGTCCGGGTAGGAGAGGCTGTCGGTGCCCTTGTGGCCGGTCGGCTTGATCAGGTACTTCTGCGCGCTGGTGCCGTTGCAGTCCCACAGCCGCGTGTCAGTGCTCTTCGTGAAGGCGCTCAGGTCCAGGCACTTGCCGGTGCTGAGGCTCTTCAGCGGCGAGGCGGCGCGGACGTCGCCCTTCCACGACTGGCCCTTCGTGCTGTAGCAGTCCGTGATCTGGATCTTCGTACCGTTGGCCGAGGCGTTCCCGGCCACGTCCAGGCACTTGAACGAGTTGACGTTGCGGAGGTGGAGGTCCTCCTCGCCGCCCTCGAGGGTCCACTGCTGCGCGGCGCTGCCGTTGCAGGTGTAGATCTGGACCGGCGTGCCGTTGGTCTTGCCGCCGCCCTGGACGTCCAGGCACATGCCCGCCGCGCCCGGTACCTGGATCGCGGCGGGGCTGTCACCGATCCAGCCGACGCCACCGGCGGCCCAGTGGTCCTGCCAGCGGGTGTAGTAGTCGGCGAGCCACGACTGGCCGAGGAGCATGCTGAGGGCGTAGGTGCCGTCCTGCAGCGCCTTGCCCGCGTCCTTGCCGGCGGTGAGGATCTGCTGCCGCTGCGCGGCCTGTCCGGCGATCTCCTGCTGCCACTCGGCGGCGGCCTGTGCGACCTGCTTGCCGAGGACCTTGTTGGGGTCGATCGGGTCGTGCCAGCCGCAGGCCCCGAAGCGGGCCTTCAGGTCCTCGACCGCGATCCGGAACTCCGGGGTGCCCGGCTCCGACGCCGTACGGGGGAAGCCTCCGGAGGCGAGGAAGATGCGGGCGTCATCGGCGAACACCCGGGGAACGAAGTACTGGTTGGGTTCGATCTTCCCCGAGTTCTTCTTCCACAGCGCCCAGGCCTCCTTCTCCTGCGCCGTCCCGCCACTGGTGTAGAGCGGGTCACCGATCGCGAGCGCGGCGGCCTTCGTCTTGTCGTCGGCGGTGGGCGACGAGTCGTAGAAGGGATTGAAGAGGTTGAGCGGATCCGAGAACCCCTGGTACAGCCACGGGAGCAGCCCGGTCCGGTCGAAGATCTTGTCCGGATCCTTCGGCGCGTCGGGGTACGACTCCAGGCCGCTGGTGGCGCCGGACCAGGCGTAGCCCTGCTTCCGGACCTTGTCGAGCCACTGGTCCGTGAGCGCGCGGTCCTGGTTCCAGGCCGCGTGCAGCGGGGTCTTGTCGTCCATCATGTCCCGCTTCAGCTGCGCGTGCAGCTGATCGGGCGGCAGGACGAGGGCGTTCTGCGCGAGGGCCTGCAGGTTGGGCCCGCCCATGCGCAGGCCCTCGGTGGCCATGCACTGGTCCTCGCGCAGCTGCTGGGCGGCCTTGGCGTCGTAGCCGTCGTAGCCGTCGTACGAGTCGGCCGTCGGCGCCAGGTTCGGCGCGGTGCTCCGCGCGGCGTTCTGCGCGGCCAGGGCGGGAGGGACGGCGAGGCCGCCGAGGACGGCCAGGGCCGCGACGGAGGTGACGGCCGTGGTGAGGCGGGTGGTGAGAGGGGTGGACGAGCGTGGTCGAGAGTGGAGCAACCCCGGTTTGAACCGCAAGGAGATCTTCCTTCACAGCGAACGAGGGCAGGCGGGGGTGACCTGGGCGACGTTCACAGTGAGCCGGCATCACGACATGGCGATGCCACCCTTCCCCGTGGCGGACCTGTCCCCCCACCGCCGATGACGTGCGCGCGTCGCGGCGGGATGGTCGGTCCCGGACGCGCGCGGCGTAACTTAACCGCGAGTAACAAGGGCTGGACAAGGGCCGCCGGGCCAGTCCGGAATGCGGAACGAAAAACCACTTGCCGGGCATGTCACGGCGTGTCGGACGCATTCCTGAAGCTCACGGGCGGTGTTGCCTGGACGAAGCCCATGACGAGACAGTGGTGCCGACGGTGACTATCGGCCATTGATTGGCCGGAAGCAGGCAGTCAGGGGGGAGAATTGGCCGAGCCGGACAGGCGCACCCCCTCACAGGCTCGGCGACCGCCGCGCGCTCAGCCGGCTGGCGGGGCCGTCGCGTTGCGCGTCTGCTGGACCAGGACGGCGGTGGCGCGCTCCAGAAGGGCACAGAGCGCCGCGTGCTCGGACGGCGTGAACGCGTCGGTGAGCGCGCGCTCCAGGATGACCACCTCCTGGTAGGCGCGGTCAAGTAGCCCCTGCCCCGCGTCGGTGAGGCTGGCGATCTGCACCTTGGCGTGCACCGGCGACGTCTCGCGACGGATGAGCGTCTTGCTCTCCATGTTGGCCAGCACGCTGCTCATGCTCTGCTGCGTCACCCCGCAGGACCGAGCCAACTGGGCGCCGGACATGCCACCTTCGCGCGCGAGGACCAGCAGGACGGTGTACTGCGTCATCGTCAGGCCGTACGTGCGCAGCACGGCCTCGTGGTGAGCCATCAACGCCTGCTCCGACCGCCTGATCCGGGTGCAGAGGTCGTTCTCGATCGGGGCTTCCACCGCGCACGCTCCCACTCCATTGACAGGTTCATGGGTTGACTCAGGAACCTTACATACCTACGGTCTCGACTGTAAGGATACTGAGTCAGCACAGGGAGCTGTAATGAAGGCTGTCATTCTCGACTCCGACGACCGCTACCGGCTCACCGAACTCGACGAGCCCACACCCGGCCCCGGCCAGGTGGCGATCCGCGTGGCCTACGCCGGGGTCCAGTGGGGCGACACCATGGTCAGGGACGGCCACTTCCCCGTACCGCGCCCCTTCGTCCCGGGGTTCGAGGCGTCCGGACACGTCGTCGCGGTCGGCGAGGACGTCGACATACGCCGTGTCGGTGAGGCCGTCACCGCGCTGACCACCTCGGGCGCCTACGCCGAGGTGGTCCTCGCACCCGCCGCCCTCACCCTCGGCATCGGCAGCCTGCCGCTGAGGACGGCAGCGGCGCTCGGGTGGGGCGCGCCGACCGCCTACGACCTGATCCACACCGCCGCGCGGGTACGGCCCGGCGAAAGCGTGCTCATCCACGCCGCCGCCGGCTCGGTGGGCACGCTCGCCGCCCAGTTCGCCCGACTGGCCGGAGCGGGCCGGATCGTCGGTGTGGTCGGCACCGCCGACAGGGCCGACTACGCCGCGCGGTTCGGGTACGACCGGCTCCTGCTCCGCGAGGAGTTCCCGGCCGCGCTCGGCGACGAGAAGCTGGACGTCGTCCTCGACCCGGTCGGCGGCCCGGCCCGCACCGCAGGCCTGGAGCGGCTGGCGCCACACGGCCGACTCGTGGCGTACGGCAACCTCGCCCCGTACGAACCCGTCCTCGCCGACACCGGCGACCTCCTCACGCACGGCACGTCACTGCTGACCTACAACAGCAACCTGCTCAGCCGGACCCACCCCGAACGGCTCGCCGCGAGCGCCCGCCGCGCACTCGACCTCGTCGCCGACGGCGAGATCCGCACGGACATCACCGCCGAGTACGCCCTCGACGACCTGGCCACGGCCGTGCAGCGCCTCGCCGAGGGCACGACCTGCGGAAAGAGCGTCATCCGCGTCGCCTGACCGCAGGCGCAGAACCAACCGGCCCGCCGCCCTGGGCGGGTGCGCGGCCGATCGCCCGTCAGCGGCCGCCGAGAGCACGCCTCAGGGCCAGGACGACGCTCGTGACGGTCGCGCCGACGGCGGTGACCGCGAGGACGAGCAGCCCGGGGTTCAGCCACCCCGGGACGATCTCCTCGCCCGCGCACACCAGGCTGACGGGGAGCGCGCCGCTGGAGTCGGGGACGGCCCTGTACCCCGCGTTGAACCAGCACGCGTCCTCCGGGAAGAGGAACGGCAGGTAGGACAGGCCGTACAGGTGGAGCCCCCCGCCCGCGACGTACGCGAGCGCGGCGATCCAGGCGGCCTTCTTGGCGGGTGTGCGGCGGGGCAGGGGGACGTCGGGCTGTGGGAGGCCGTTGCCCCGCCGGGCCCGGACGAGGCCGACGTAGGTGATCCCCGCCCAGGCCGGCAGGCCGATGGCGAGGATCATCGTTCCTACGAGGGTCGCCACGGTCAGCGGCCGATACGGCCCTCGGCGGCGGCGCCCACGAACGCCGTGAAGGCGGCGGGGGTCGCGAGGAAGGCGGGGCCTTCGGGGTTCTTGGAGTCGCGGACGGCGACGTGGGCGGTGAGGTCGGCGACCTCGATGCACTCGCCGCCGTCGGAGCCGCTGAACGAGGACTTGCGCCAGGCGGCGGTGCCGAGCGGGGCGCACTCGACGCAGTCGCCGCCATCGGAGCCGCTGTAGGACGACTTACGCCACCGCAGTTCCCGGCTGGTGCCCATATCGCTCCCTCATCACACGTTCGATCAGCGCCGCCGAGTCCTCTCGGGAGAGGGCTGAGGCCTGGAGCCGAGCGTAGCTGACGGACCGCTCCCTGATCACTTGTGGATCGGCGGTCATGTGGCCCCCGCCATAGACCGGCGCATAGAAGAGGTCCGGGTCGTCGTCGAAGCGCAGAAGGTTGAACGAGCCCATCATTGCCGAGTGTTGCCCCACCCCGAAGGGAAGCACCTGCACCTGGATCCACGGATGGTCCAGGAAGCCCAACAGGTGGGCGAGTTGGTTCCGCATGACCTCGGCACCGCCGATCTCCCGGTACAGCACCGCCTCGTCCAGCACGACACACAGCACCGGCGGGTGCTCCCGCTCCAGGATCCGCTGGCGCTCCATCCGGGCCGCCACCAGCTCCTCCAGCCGCCCCGGGTTGTCGACGCTCAGCACCGCGCGGGCGTACTCGGGCGTCTGGAGCAGGCCGTAGACCAGCTGCGACTGGTACGTCGAGATGTACGTCGCCTTCGCTTCCATCTCCGCGTACGCCTGGAACCACGTCGGCAGCTGGCTCTTCAGCACCAGCCCGATCAACCGCGAGAACACCCCGCCCGTCAGCAGGGCCGCGTCCACCCGCTCCGAGAACTGGCGAGTGGGGACCTTCTTCGCCGTCTCTATCTGGCCCACGAGCGAGGCCGTGCAGTAGAGGATCGAGCCCAACTCGGCCTGGCCGAGCTTCGCCTCCTCCCTCAGGCGGCGGAGTTCCGATCCGTAGTAGTCCAGCGGCGAGGCACTCGGATCCAGGTTGCGGATGTTGACCACGGCGAGGTCACCCCCAAGCTCACGCGGTGAGGCGTTGTGTTCAGTCCGTAGCCGAGCGTAACGACACCGGCCCACCCTGGTGGCATGAATCAGGCAACAGACCTTTATCCTCCGGCACTTGCGACGAGCTACCGCATGGGCTTCACCGTCGGTGAGCACTCGGCCGGTCACATGCGCCGCATCCTGCGCATGTTCCTCACGCGGTGGGATCTCGACCGCCTGGCCGACCCGGCGGCCCTCGCCCTCACCGAGCTCGTCGCGAACGTCGTCCGGCACGTGCCGGGCCGGCGGTGCTCCGTCCTGATCCTGCGGGAACCCTTCGGACTGCGGGTGGAGGTCGCGGACGCCGTCCCCGGGGCCGTGATCGCGAAGCTCGCCGGTCCACTGGAGGAGAGCGGGCGGGGGCTCGCGCTGGTGGAGGCGGTGACGGACCGGTGGGGGGCCGACGAGACGCCCGGGGGGAAGACGGTGTGGTTCGAGTGCGACGTGTAGGGGGCGCGTAGGGCACGATGGGCGCCCGTACCCGCGTACCCGCCAGTAGGAGTCACCATGTCCGTGCCCGCGCCCGAGATCCTTGCCGCCTTCGAGGCCGCGAAGGGGTTCATGCCCGCCGGGGAGGGGCTCGCCCTGTACGAGGCGGCCTCGGAGGCCGCGAAGCTCGGGCTGCCGCTCCTGGAGGTCGGGACGTACTGCGGGCGCTCCACCATCCTGCTCGCGGACGTGGCCCGGCAGGCGGGAACGGTCGCGGTGACCGTGGACCACCACCGGGGCAGCGAGGAGCAGCAGCCGGGGTGGGAGTACCACGACGAGTCCGTGGTCGACCCCGAGGTGGGGCTCATGGACACCCTGCCGACCTTCCGCCGGACCCTGCGCAAGGCGGGCCTCGAAGAGCACGTGATCGCGGTCGTCGGGCGGTCGCCGCAGGTGGCGAAGGTGTGGGGCGGGCAGCTCGGGCTCGTGTTCATCGACGGCGGGCACACCGACGAGCACGCCGGCAACGACTACGAGGGCTGGGCCCCCAAGGTCGCCCCCGGGGGCCTGCTCGTCATCCACGACGTCTTCCCCGACCCGGCGGACGGCGGCCAGGCCCCGTACCGGATCTACCTGCGCGCGCTGGAGTCGGGCGACTTCGAGGAGGTCTCCGTCACCGACTCGCTGCGGGTGCTGCGCCGCCGCTGAGGGCACGGGGCCCGGAGCGGCGGCGCGGTCCTGGACGGCGGGGGTCAGTACAGCGAGGTCACGTACAGGCAGTTGGTGTAGCTGTAGCCGGGCTCGATCTTCGTCTTGCTCGACTTGGTGTCACCGGCCGAGGACGTGCCGGTGGTGGCCCGCTTCTGGAGGAAGTGGTAGTTGCCGGCGGGCAGCAGCAGGGTGGCCTTCGGGTACTTGGAGGCCGGCCCGGTGCAGGCCTTGATCTTGGGCGAGTTGACCAGCAGCGGGGGCCGGTACTTGGTGCAGGTCGTGCACGCCTTGAGGGTGACCTTGCCGGTCATCGGGCCGGTGTAGAGCAGCTCGACCTCACCGGGGCCGTCGTTGCTGACGACCATCACCATCCGGGCGCCGCCGGGGACGTCGGCCGGGGGCAGCTTCCTGCCGGCCTCGGGCTCCTCCTCGGCGATCTCGGCGGCGATGGCGATGGAGCGTGCGTGCGCGGC
The DNA here is from genome assembly GCF_001905665.1 of Streptomyces sp. CB02261. GTDB lineage: Bacteria > Actinomycetota > Actinomycetes > Streptomycetales > Streptomycetaceae > Streptomyces. The sequence continues at coordinate 552,356 of NZ_LIVX01000001.1, forward strand.
CTGCGGGCTGCTCGGGTAGTCCTTGGCGTACTGGGTCATGGTCGTGCCCGCGTCGCCGAACTCCTTGCTCCTGAACTGGAAGCTCCCGCAGGCGAAGTCGCCCCTCTGGACCGCGCCGGCTGCCTCCTTGGCGGCGTCTTCGAGGGCGGGATCCGTCATGTTGTCGACGGAGGAGCGCAGCGCGCGCAGCTCCTCGGTGGTCTCGCAGGGAGTGGCGCCGCCGGTGAGGGCGGTCGTCCGGGTCTTGATCGCCGCCCGCACGGCCGGCTCCACCTGCGTCGCCTGGGGCGACTTCGGGAAGGTGTCGTACAGCGCGTTGAGGCTCTCGCTGGCGGGCGGGTCCGCGGCCTCCACGCCGAGCGCGTCCGTCCCGCACCTGAAGAGGGACTCGGCCAGCGGCTCGTCGGTCTTCGCGGGCCGGGAGCCGAGCAGCTCCTTGTCGATGGTGCCGGCGAGCCCGCGCAGGTGCTTGAGCGGCGCGACGGCCACGCAGAACGTCTTCTTCGCGTACGGGCGGGAGAGCGTCTCGTAGTACGTGTCGAGGCGCGCGGGGACCAGCTTCCCGGCCCGCGAACCCGCGTGCTTCGTGCCGAGCTCCTGGTAGTCGGCGAGCGCCTTGCGGTAGATCGGCTCGGCCTTGTCGAAGGGGAGGCCGTCGGCGGACGTCACGAGCTTGTCCGCCGCCGAGAGCCGTTCGAGCAGGGCCTGCTCCTTCGCCTCGTCGCGGGCCGCGCCGTACGCGAGCGAGCCGCCGGCGGGCACGGCGAGCAGCACGAGGGCGAGCGGCAGCGCGAGGCGGCGGAAGGAGGCGCCGATCCGGAGGTTCGCGCGCAGCCCGCGCCTGGCCCCGTCGGCGGCGACGGCGAGCAGGAAGACGCCGTATCCGGCGACGAGCCCGAGGGGCACGCCGTCGACGTCGGCGGGGAGCGCGATGACGAGGAGGGCGACGGTGGCGACCCAGCAGAGGGCGGCGCCGATCCAGTTGCGCAGGAGGACGTAACCGAGGCCCAGGCAGGAGAGGTTGAGCAGACCGATCAGGGCGGCCTGGGCCGGGTTCGCCTCGCCGGGCGGCTGCGCGGGCGGGCGGCCGCCGTCACCGGGGGGCGGGCCGTACCCCGGGGGCGGGCCGTAGCCGGGAGGTCCGTAACCCGGCGGCGGCCCGTAGCCGGGCGGGGCGCCGGGCGGCGGTACGGCTCCGCCACCGGTTCCGGCCTCGCCCCAGTGGGGCGCGGCGCCGAAGCCGGGCGTGGCCCCGGCCGGGGCGGGGGCCTCGCCGTGCGGTGCGGAGGCCGCCGGAGGAGCCGGGGCGGCCGCGGCGGGCTGCGCTGGGGCGGGCGGCCCGGACGGCGGCGGCCCGGACGGCGGCGGCCCGGACGGCGGCCCGGAGTGCGCGCCGAAGGCGAGCGTGGGCGTTCCGGCCGCCGGGGCCGAAGGGGCCGCCGGGGCGGGAGGTACGGCCGGGGCCGCTGCGGCCGGAGCTGCCGCTGGGGCCGGAGGAGCCACCGGAGCCGGCGGAGCCCACGGCGCGTCGGAGGCCCGCGGGTCCCCGCCACCCCCCGAAGTCCCGCCCCCAGGTCTGTCGTTCGGCTCGGGTCGCGCGTCGCTGGGTTCGGGTCGCGCGTCGGTCGGTTCCGGTCTCGCGTCGTTCGGTTCGGGACGTGCGTCGTTCGGTTCTTCCCCCACCACGGTTCCCCCTCGTGGGTCCATGCGCGGTGGCACCCACCGTCGCCTCTTCCCACCTACCCTTCACGGTTCGCGCACACGCGTCCACCGTTCCGTGAAGCCGGTGACCAACCTGCGACCTATCCCTCCCGCATTTCGCCACGGGGAGGGCCTAAAGTCGCTGGGTGCCGTACGACCACCGGAACACCGCCCGCCGTACCCTCGCCCTCGCCCTCGCCGCCACGGGCTGCTGCGCCGTGCTCGCCGGGTGCGGGGCCTCGCAGGCCTCGCCGCCGGCGGGGAAGTCCGGGGAGAGCCCGCGGTCCCAGGAGACGCGGGAGACACCGGGCGAGAGCGCGACGGCCCCGCCGACGCCGCTCCCCTCCACCCCGCAGCCGGGCCGCCCGCTCGCCGGGCGGACCGTGGTGATCGACCCCGGGCACAACCCGGGGAACTTCCGTCACTCCTCGGAGATCAACCAGAAGGTGAACATCGGGACGAACCGTAAGGAGTGCGACACCACCGGCACGTCCACGAACGCCGGGTACACCGAGGCCTCCTTCACCCTCGACGTCTCCCACCGGCTGCGGGACCTCCTCGCCGCGCGCGGCGCCACCGTGGTCCTCACCCACGACGCCGACCGCCCGTGGGGGCCGTGCATCGACGAGCGCGCCCGGATCGGGAACGAGGCCCGCGCCGACGCCGTCGTCTCCGTCCACGCGGACGGCTCCGCCGTCGGCCACCGCGGGTTCCATGTGATCCTGCCCGCACAGGTACGCGAGGGCTCCGCCGACACCACGAAGATCGTCGGCCCCTCCCGCGAGCTCGGCGAGCGGATCGCCGACCGGTTCGCCCGCGCCACCGGAACGGCGCCCTCCAACTACCTGGGCTCCGGAACGGGGTTGGACGTCCGCGACGATCTCGGCGGGCTCAATCTCTCAACCGTCCCCAAGGTCTTCGTCGAATGCGGCAATATGCGTGATCCGAAGGACGCACAGCTGCTCACGTCCGCGGCGTGGCGGCAGAAGGCGGCCCAGGGGATCGCGGACGGCATCGCCACCTACCTCAAGGGGTAGAACCGGCGGGCGATAGATTCGCTCCGTACGATGGGGCCGCCCCCGTGCCCGGCCCCCCGAGTGCCACCCGACGCGACGACCGACGACCCGACGAAGGACTTCTTACGTGAATATCCGCTCCCTCACCCGAGGCGATGGCGTGCTGATCGGTGCAGCGGTGGTGCTGTTCATCGCCTCGTTCCTCGGCATCTCCGGCTGCGACGGCCCCGAGGCGATCTGCGAGCAGTTCGACAGCCCGAACAGCTGGGAGGCGTCGCCGCTCGGCTGGGGCTCCTTCTTCCTCGGCATCGCCGGTGCCGCGCTCGTCGTCCTCTCCCGCGCCCTCCCGCAGCCGCGCAAGGTGGCCGGTCTGGAGCTCGGTCAGGTCGGCGCGGCGTTCACCATCGCCTCCGCGTGGACCCTGCTCATGTGGATCTTCGAGTCGCAGAGCGCCGGCGCGGGTCTGATCCTCGGCCTCATCGCCTCCCTGGTCCTGGCCGGTGCCGCCGTCGCCGCTCCGCTGGTCCCCGCCCTCAAGGCCCCGCTCGTCGGCGCGCCGCGCCCGCAGACCCCGCAGCCGTACGGCATGCAGCCGGGCCAGCCCGGCCCGCAGGGCGTCCCTGGCGGCTACGGCTACCCGGGCGCGCAGCACCCGCAGTACGGCGGGCAGCAGGACCCGTCGCACGGTGCGGGCCAGCCGTTCGGCGCGCAGGCCGGCGCCCCGCAGCCGCAGGCCCCGCACCAGCCGGAGCCGCAGGCCCAGGCCGCGCAGGCGCAGCCGGCCTCGGACTTCGCGCCGTTCTGGTTCGCCGTCCCGGTCGCCCGTCAGCTGTACGCGGAGGACGGCTCGCAGGCGCCGATCGCCGAGCTGGCTCCGGGCACCTGGTACCTGGCGGTCGAGCAGCGCGGTGCCGCCCTGGTGGCGCAGACGCAGGACGGCCGTCGTGGTGTCCTCCAGGACACGACGGGCATCCAGCGCGGCTAGCACCGCCCGCCCCCGTACGGCGCTTCTTCGCACGGCCCCCCGCCCGGAATCCCTTCCGAGCGGGGGGCCGTTGCCGTACAGTCCCCCGCATCGCGTTGGCTGACGTATCGTCAGAAAGGATGCGGGCATGCGGCTCGGACTCGCCCTCGGCTACTGGGGCCGCGGCCCCTCCCCCGCCCATCTCGACCTCGCGCGCGAGGCGGAGCGGCTCGGCTACGACTCCGTGTGGACGGCCGAGGCCTGGGGCTCCGACGCCTTCACCGCGCTGACCTGGATCGCAGCCCACACCAGCCGCGTCAGGCTGGGCACCGCCGTCGCCCAGATGGCCGCCCGCGCGCCCACCACGACCGCCATGCACGCGCTCACGCTCGACCACCTCTCCGGCGGGCGGGTGCTCCTCGGACTCGGCCTGTCGGGGCCGCAGGTCGTCGAGGGCTGGTACGGGCGCCCCTTCCCCCGCTCCCCGCTGACCGCGACCCGCGAGTACGTGGACGTGGTCCGCCAGGTCCTGCGCCGCGAGGCCCCGGTCCGGCTCGACGGCCGCCACCACTCCCACCCGTACACCGGGGCGGACGGCACCGGCCTCGGCAAGGCGCTCAAGCCCATCACCCACCCGCTCCGGTCCGACGTCCCCGTCCTGCTCGGCGCCGAGGGCCCGAGGAACATCGCGCAGACGCTCACGATCGCCGACGGCTGGCTGCCGCTGTACTGGACGCCGGACCGCTGGGCCGAGGTGTACGCGCTGCCCGAGCGGCTCCCCGAGGGCTTCCTGGTCGCCCCCATGGTCCGCGCCCAGGTCTGTCAGGACGTGGCGGCCGGACTGCTCCCGGTCAAGGCGATGCTCGGGTTCTACATCGGCGGCATGGGCCACACCTCCCGCAACTTCCACGCGGACCTGATGGGACGGATGGGGTACGGGAAGGAGGCGGGGCGCGTCCAGGAGCTGTTCGCGGCCGGGCGGCGCGAGGAGGCCGTGCTCGCGGTGCCGGACGCCTTCGCGGACGAGATCTCGCTCGTCGGCCCCCGGGAGCGGATCGCCGGACGTCTGGAGGCGTGGCGGCGGGGCCCGGTGACGGACCTCCTGGTCACCTCACCGGACCCCGCCACGCTCCGGCTGCTCGCGGAGCTGAACTCCTGAGGGAAGCGGCCGGCCGGTAGCCGTCCGCCGGGCCGGGGCGCCGGACTCCTCCCGTCAGCAGCCCAGTTGGGACGTGCTCGGCACCTTCTCGACGACCTCGGCGCCGGCGCTCTTCCCCGCGTCCTTGACGCTGTTGATGATGCCCTCGAAGGCGCCGACGTCCGCCGCGCCCGCCTCGCCCTTGCGCAGCTTCGTGCCGAGGTCCTTGAGTGATTCGACGCCTGCCGTGAGGGGCGCGACCGCCTTCGAGAGCAGCGGGTCGCCCTTGGCGTTGTTCAGTGCCGCCTTCAGCCGGTTGTACGTGAACGCGCCCGCCAGGCCCGCCTTCACCAGGGCGAAGGTCCGCCCGTCCGCGCCCTTCTGGAACTTCCCGGCCCGGTACGGCTTCACGATCCACTGGTACGTGGCGCCCGCGGCCAGACCGGCGTTGGCCACGAACCGGGTCTTGGCGAGCTTCTGCTGCTCGAAGGTGCTCGTACTCGACGGGGTCGCGGCGCCGCCCGCGCTCTGCGCGTCGTCGCCACCGCAGCCTGCGGTGGTCAGGAGCAGAGCGCAGGACAGCAGCAGCGCCACGACTCCACGCGAAACACTTCTGGGCACGGCGGGACCTCCCTGGGGTGATGGCGCCAGCCTCACCCGGGGCCCGTGGCGCCGCCACCGGGGCGACTCCGTACGGGTTTCGAAAGACGACACGCGGCAACGCGAGGCGTATGACTTCCGGACGGAGCAACACCACGCAAGCGGCGAGGGTGATCAGCGTCCTCGCCGATGTCCTGGCCGCGATCATCATTCTCTGGATCCTGATGTACCTGCTGGGCGCCAACCGGGGCAACGGCCTGGTGGAGTTCGTCCAGGACGCCGCCCGCTGGCTGGCGGGCTGGTCGCACGACCTGTTCACCTTCGACGAGGCCTGGGCGCGGGTGGTGGCGGGTTACGGCCTCGCCGCCGTCGTGTACCTCGTCATCGGGCACATGGTGGCGGGACGGCTGCTGCGCCGCCACTGAGGGCCCGGCCGGCCCCCGGGGTCACCCGCAGCAGTCCGGTTCGAGGCCCCTCGGCAGTCGTTCGCCCCCGAAGACCGCCCCGGTCGCCTCGTCGCCGCCCAGCGCGGCCACGGCGAGGAGCAGCGAGCCGGCCGTCCAGGCGGTGAGCTCCTCGGGCCACACGGCCCGGTCGCCCTCGAAGACGTACCCCGTCCAGTACATGCCGTTCCCGGCGCGCAGGTGCTGGATGGACTGGAGGATCTCCAGGGCCCGGTCGGACTCCCCCATCACCCACAGGGCGAGGGCGAGTTCGCAGCTCTCGCCGCCGGTGACCCACGGGTTGGGCAGGACGCAGCGCACGCCGAGCCCGGGGACGACGAAGGCGTCCCAGTCGGCGTCGATGCGGGCCTGCGCCTCGGGGCCCGTGACGGCGCCGCCGAGGACGGGGTAGTACCAGTCCATCGAGTAGCGGGACTTGTCGAGGAAGCGCTCGGGGTGGCGGCGGATCGCGTGGCCGAGCGCCCCGGCCGCCAGCTCCCAGTCGGGCTGCGGCTCCTCACGGGCCTCGGCGATGGCGAGGGCGCAGCGGAGCGCCTGGTGGATGGAGGAACTGCCGGTCAGGAGCGCGTCGGTGACGGGGGTGCCGTCGGCCTCGCGCTTCCAGCCGATCTGGCCGCCAGGCTGCTGGAGCCCGAGGACGAACTCGACGGCGGCGTAGACGACGGGCCACATCCGGTCGAGGAAGGCGTCGTCGCCGGTCGACAGGTGGTGGTGCCAGACGCCGACGGCGACGTACGCGGTGAAGTTCGACTCCCGGCCGTGGTCGGTGACCCGGCCGTGGTCGCCGTCGTGGTAGGCCGCGTACCAGGAGCCGTCGCTGTTCTGGTGCCGGGCGAGCCACTCGTAGGCGCGGGCGGCGGCGGCGTGCTCGCCGGCCGCGTCCAGGGCCATGGCGGCCTCGGTGTGGTCCCACGGGTCGAGGTGGTGGCCCCGGAACCACGGTATGGCGCCGTCCTCGCGCTGCACGGCGAGTATCCCGGCGACGGTCTCGGCTGCCTGCTCGGCGGTGAGGACCCCGGGCAGGACGAGGTGCTCCGCGATCCGCTCGGGAGACGTCACTTGGCGTCGGCCTTCGGGAGGTGGGGCTTGGTCGCGTACGCCACGAAGCTCTTGCCGACGACGGGGTTGAGCAGCTGCTCGGCGACCCGGGTCAGGGCGGGCTTCTTCATGATGTCCCAGACCAGGAGCTTGTGGTAGGCGCGGACCGGCAGCGCCTTGTCGTTGTCGACGCCGAAGGCGCACTTCAGCCACCAGTACGGCGAGTGCAGCGCGTGCGCGTGGTGGGTGCCGTACGGCTTGAGGCCGGCCTGCCGGATCTTGGCGAGGAGTTCGTCGGCCTTGTAGATGCGGATGTGGCCGCCCTCGACCTCGTGGTACGCGTCGGAGAGCGCCCAGCAGACCTTCTCGGGGCCGTAGCGGGGCACGGTGACGGCGATGCGCCCGCCCGGCTTGAGGACGCGGACCATCTCGGCGAGGACGCCCTTGTCGTCCGGGATGTGCTCCATGACCTCGGAGACGATGACGACGTCGAAGGACTCGTCGGGGAAGGGCAGGTTGAGGGCGTCGCCCTCCATCGCGGTGGCGGTCGCGCCCGCCGGGGCCTCCCCGGCCTCCTTCATCGCCGCGAACCACTTGGCGACCTCGCGGATCTCCTCGGCGTTCTGGTCGAGGGCCACGACCTGGGCGCCGCGCCGGTAGCACTCGAAGGCGTGCCGACCCGCACCGCAGCCCAGATCGAGCACACGGTCGCCGGGGGCGAGCGGGAAGCGGGTGAAGTCGACGGTCAGCACGGGGTCGTCCTGCTTTCGCGGTTGAAGAGGTGGGGTGGGCAGTCGGTCCGCGAGGCGGTGGGGGTCACCGGGCGCCTCCGCGCACCGCGGCGCCCTGCGCCGCGATCGCCTCGCGGTACAGCTCGGCCGTGCCCTGCGCGGCACGCGCCCACGTGAACCGCTCCAGGACCCGTGCGCGGCCGGCCGCGCCCAGCCGCGCCCGCAGCCCCGCGTCTCCCAGGACCCGTCCGAGCGCCGCGGCCAGGGCTCCCGCGTCGCCCGGCGGCACCGCGAGGCAGGTCTCGCCGTCGGGCCCCGCGACCTCCGGGATCGCGCCCCCGGTCGTCGCGACGAGCGGCGTGCCGGTGGCCATGGCCTCGGCGGCCGGCAGCGAGAACCCCTCGTAGAGCGAGGGCACGCAGGAGACCTGGGCGGAGCGGACCAGGTCGACGAGCTCGGCGTCGCTGATGCCCTTGACGAACTCGACGGCCCCGTCGAGCCCGTACCGCTCGATGGCCTGGGCGACCGGCCCGTCCTCGGCGCGCTTGCCGACGACGACGAGGTGGGCGTCGGGGTTCTCGGTGCGAAGCTTGGCGAGCGCCTCGACGAGGTGGATGAGCCCCTTGAGGGGGACGTCGGCGCTGGAGGTGGTGACGATCCGGCCGGGGACCTCGGCGACGGACGCGTCGGGGGACCACAGGTCGGTGTCGGCGCCGATGTGGACGACCTCGATGCGGTCCTCGCGGACGCCGAGGTGGTCGACGATCTCCTGGCGTGAGGTGCCGGAGACGGTGAGCACGGACGGCAGGCGCCGGGCGACGCGCTTCTGCATGCCGGTGAAGGCGTACCAGCGGCGGACGGAGGCGCGGCGCTTCCAGTCGGCGGCGGCGTCGAGTTCGAGCTGCCGGTCGACGGTGATGGGGTGGTGGATCGTGGTGACGAGCGGGGCGCCGAGGGCGCGCGGGCCGCCGAGGAGCCCGTACCCGAGGGTCTGGTTGTCGTGGACGACGTCGAAGTCGCCGCGGCGGGCGGCGAGCATGCGCCGGGCCCGCAGGGAGAAGGTGAGCGGCTCGGGGAAGCCGCCGGTCCACATGGTGGCGACTTCCAGGGCGTCGATCCAGTCCCGGTACTCCTCGCGCTTCGGGGTCCGGAAGGGGTCCGGCGAGCGGTAGAGGTCGAGGCTGGCGATCTCGGTGAGCGTGAGCCCCCTCAGGTCCTCGCCCTCGTCGAGTACGGGGTACGGCTGGGAGCCGATGACCTCGACGCTGTGGCCGAGGCGGGCGAGTTCGCGGGAGAGGTGCCGGACGTAGACGCCCTGCCCTCCGCAGAAGGGGTTTCCCTTGTACGTGAGGAGAGCGATCCGCAACGGGACGTCACCGGCCGCGGTGACGCCCTGCCGGGGGCCTGCCTCTATGGCCTCCGCGGTCATGCGCGACCCCCTTCGAGCGTGCGTTTCGCGCGAGCGTAACCGCTGGCGCTAATCTAGAACAAGTTACAGACTTGAACGGTCGCCTGATCGTTCGCCTGGCTTTCCCGGCCTCCCCCGGCCCTTCGGGGAGGACCACGAGGAGGAGTCAGGGAGGACAGAATCTACCGGCAGGTAGCTCCGTGGTGAGATCCGGAACAGGTGATTCACACCACGGCCCCCTCACCGCCATACTGACGCTCCCCACCGCACGGAACGGGACCTCATGACCGCAGACGACAGAGCGGACCACAGACCCGCGTCGCCGCCCCTCACGGAACGCCAGGAGGCGCGCCGCCGCCGCATCCTGAACGCCAGCGCCCAGCTCGCGGCGCGGGGCGGCTTCGACGCCGTGCAGATGCGGGAGGTCGCGGAGGCGGCCGGGGTGGCCCTGGGGACGCTGTACCGCTACTTCCCGTCCAAGATCCACCTGCTGGTCGCGACGATGCAGGACCAGCTCCAGCACATGCACACCACCCTGCGGAAGCATCCGCCCGCCGGCGCCGACCCGGCGGAGCGGGTCGCGGAGACCCTGATGCGGGCGTTCCGCGCGCTCCAGCGCGAGCCGCAGCTCGCCGACGCGATGGTGCGGGCCCTGACGTTCGCGGACCGTGGGGTGAGCTCCGAGGTCGACACCGTCTCGCGGCTGACGACGGCGATCATCCTGGACGCGATGGGGGCCGAGCACCCGACCCCCGCGCAGCTGTCGGCGGTCCGGGTGATCGAGCACACCTGGCACTCGGCGCTCATCACCTGGCTGTCCGGGCGTGCCTCGATCGCACAGGTGAAGCTCGACATCGAGACGGTCTGCCGGCTGATCGAGCTGACGGCGCCCCCCGCGTCGGCGGAAGCGGGGCGCTGAGGACGTCCGTCCGCGCCCCCGCCGCCGGTGGGGGCGGGGGTGCGGACGGGGCCGGGTCAGGGCTGCTTGTTCTTCGCGTTTCGGATCAGGGCTGCTTGTTCTTCGCGTTGTCGGCGGCGATGGCCGCGGCGCACTCCGCTCCGTTGTCGACGGCGACGAACATGACCAGCTTCAGCGGGCCCTGGGAGTGGTTGCTGGCCTGGAGCTGCCAGCTGCCCTTCGACAGGGACTTGATGACGGAGCCGTTGATCTCGTTGCTCCGCCCCTCCTTCCAGCCGCCGCCGGTCAGGGTCGTGACCGTGCCGTCGTAGGACTTCTTCGGGTCCGCGGCCTTCTCGGCGTCGGCCGTCCAGCTGACCATGCAGTTCTTCAGCTCGGCCGGCACCTGCTCGCCCGAGGCGTCCTGCGTGAAGCCGGCGCCCGTCGCCGCGTCGGTGAGCTCCTTGGTGACGGCGGCCGCGTCGATCTTCTCGTCGCTCGAACCACCCGAGCCCGCACCGCCCGTGACGGTCGAGCCCGCCGAGGACGAGCCGCCCTTCTCCGAGCCGCCCTCGCCGCCACAGCCCGCGACCAGCAGCATCACACCGGCGGCCACGGCCACACTCATCGCCTTGCGCACAGTTCTCCCACATCGGCACGCACGAAGGCCTGTTGCCCCCGCTGACAGGGTGCCAGTTTTGCACGTGGGAACGACGGCGCGGGCCGGGACCCGCTACTCCTCGGGTGGGAACACCGGCTCGCCTCCGTCCGCGAGGGTGATCAGGATCGCCTCCACCGGACAGCCCTCCGCCGCCGCGAGCAGGGGTTCACCGGCGTCGGTCTCCGGGGCGACGGGGTGGGACTGGCGGGCCGTGTCGAGGCGGAAGCCGTCCGGGGCGTGGTTCACGCACATGCCGGAGCCGATGCAGACGCCCCGGTCGACCTCCACGTGCCAGCGGTCCCCCATCAGTGGGTCCCGTGCCCGGCCGGGAGGTGGATCATCTTGTGCTCCAGGTACTCGCCGAAGCCCTCCGGGCCGAACTCGCGCCCCAGGCCCGAGTTCTTGTAGCCGCCGAAGGGGCCGAGCATGTCCAGGCTGAAGGTGTTGACGTTGAAGGTGCCGGTGCGGACTTCGCGGGCGAAGTCGATGCCGCGCTCGACGTCCGCGGTCCAGACGCTGCCGCTGAGTCCGAAGTCGGAGTCGTTCGCGATCCTGAGGGCCTCGGCCTCGTCCCCGTACGGCAGGAGGCAGATGACCGGGCCGAAGATCTCCTCGCGGGCGATCCGCATGGAGTTGTCGACGCCGCCGAAGAGCGTCGGCTCGACGTACCAGCCGCGGTCCAGCCCGGCCGGGCGTCCGCCGCCCGCCAGGACCTTGGCGCCCTCCCGCTGGCCGATGCCGATGTAGTCGAGGGAGCGCTGCCGCTGACGGCGGGCGACGAGCGGACCGACCTGGGTGGCGGGGTCGAGCGGGTCGCCGACGACGAGCGCCCCGGCCGCCTCGGCGAAGGCCTCGGCGATCTCCTCGTACCGGGAGCGGGGGGCGAGGATGCGGGTCTGGGCCACGCACGCCTGGCCGTTGTTCATCCAGGCCGCGGGGACGATCCCGGCGACGGCCGTCGCCGGGTCCGCGTCGGGCAGGATCACCGCGGCCGACTTCCCGCCGAGTTCGAGGGTGACGCGGGTGAGGTTGCGGGACGCGACCTCCATGACCCGCCTGCCCGCGGCGACCGAACCGGTGAAGGAGACCTTGTCGACGCCGGGGTGGCCGACGAGGTACTCGCTGACCTCCCTGTCGGCGGGCAGGATGCTGAGCACGCCCTCGGGCAGTCCGGCCTCGGTGGCGATGTCGGCGAGGATGTACGAGTCGAGCGGCGCCTCGGGCGAGGGCTTGAGGACCACCGTGCAGCCGGCGAGCAGCGCGGGCCCCAGCTTGGCGGCGGCGGTGAACTGCGGCACGTTCCACGGCACGACGGCCGCGACCACCCCGACCGGCTCGCGGCGGACGAGCAGCGGCCCGAGGACGCCACCGCGCCGCTCCTCGTACACGAAGTCGCGGGCGACGGTGATCGCCGCGTCCCAGACCATCATCGCGCCGAGCGCCTGGGCGAGGACGGACCAGGAGTACGGGGAGCCGTTCTGGGAGCTGATGGAGCGCGCGATCTCCTCGTGGCGGACGGCGATCCCGTCCTTGACACGACCGACGACGGCGATCCGCTCCTCGACCGTCATCCGGGGCCAGGGCCCTTCGTCGAAGGCCCGGCGGGCGGCGGCCACGGCCCGGTCGACGTCGGCGGCGGAGGCGTGCGGGACGCGCCCGATGACCTCCTCGGTGTGCGGGGAGACGACCTCGATGACGTCCTCGCCGAGCGGGTCGGTCAACTCCCCGCCGATGAACAGCTTTCGGTGCTCCACAAGCTCGGTCATGACGGCCCGCCTTCTGAGGAGAGGGGATTGCCTGACGATGCCTCAGAACTGATACCAGTTCTAGTTGGAGGGGGCAATGGCCCCGGCGGCCACGTCCCGGGCGCACACGCGGGGCCGTCACCCCGCGAGGCCCGGGGGCGGCGGAGGCGATACGGCGCAGATCTCTGACGCGACGTCAGTTCTCGTTATGATGGGCGACGGTCGAGCACGCCCCGGTACCGCCGTGGAGAGACGAGGACCCGCCCATGACCCAGGTGACCGAGCACGGCGGAGGCGTCTGGTCGCTCCGGGTGCCCATCCCCGACAACCCGCTCGGCCACACCCTGGTCCACGTCCTCGACACCGACCGCGGCCCGGTCCTCGTCGACACCGGCTGGGACGACCCCGCGTCCTGGGCCGAACTCACCTCCGGGCTGCGGGCACTGGACCTCGACGTGTCGGACGTCCACGGGGTCGTCATCACCCACCACCACCCCGACCACCACGGCCTCTCCGGCCGGGTCCGCGAGGAGTCCGGGGCCTGGATCGCCATGCACGCCGCCGACACCGCCGTCGTCCGCCGCACCCGCGCGTCCGAACCCGGCACCTGGCTCGACTACCTGGCCCGGAAGCTCGCCGCCGCCGGCGCCCCGGAGGGCCACATCGCCCCGCTGCGGGCCGCCCGGACCTCCGGGCGCCCGGACACCCTGCCCGGTCTGCGCTCCGCGATCCCCGACCGCGAGATCGTCCCCGGCGAGCTGCTCGACCTGGCCGGACGCCGGCTGCGCGCGATCTGGACCCCGGGCCACACTCCCGGCCACGTCTGCCTCCACCTGGAGGAGGAGCACCCCTCCCGGCTCCCCGGCCACGGCCGGCTCTTCTCCGGCGACCATCTGCTACCCGGGATCTCCCCGCACATCGGGCTGTACGAGGACACCGACGACTCCCCCGAGCTCTCCGCTCCGTACGAGGTCCCCCCTGGCGACCCCCTCGGCGACTACCTCGGCTCCCTCGAACGCGTCGGCCGCCTCGGCGTCGCCGAGGTCCTCCCCGCCCACCAGCACGCCTTCACCGACGCCGCCGGCCGGGTCCGGGAACTGCTCGACCACCACGAGGACCGCCTCACCGGACTCCTCGGACTCCTCGCCGCCCCGCTCACCCCCTGGCAGCTCGCCGAGCGGATGGAGTGGAACCGCCCCTGGCGGGACATCCCCTACGGATCCCGGAACATCGCCGTCAGCGAGGCCGAGGCCCACGTCCGCCGCCTGGTGAAGCTGGGCCGCGCGGAGCCGGTGGCGGGCACGGACCCGGTGGAGTACGTGGCCGTGTGAGGGGCGCCCGGCCGCGGGTGTGAGCCGCCTCGCACCCCCCGGGGGCGGGACCCTACGGGCCGGTAGAGTGGGGCCGTCGTCATCATGCCCGTACGGGGGGAAGCCGGTGCGAATCCGGCACTGACCCGCAACCGTGAGCCGTCTCCCCGGAGGCCGGCGAGTCGGAATGCCCCGCCCGGGACGTGACCGCCGGCACCGTCGAGGAATACGGAGCCGGAGCCTGGTGCCCCTGAGGCGTGCCGGTGCCCGGCCGCAGGAGAGGCCCCCATGAACACCGTCCGCCGCGGCGCCGCCGCCATCGCCGCCGCCGCAGTCCTGCTCGGCTCCGGAGCAGCCGGGGCCGCGACCGCCGCGCCCTCGCCCTCCGCGTCGGCCGCCGCGATCCCGCCCGGCCTGTACGGCACGAAGGACCCGACGTACGACGGCGTCTGGCGGCAGTCGCTCGCCTTCCTCGCCCAGCGCTCCACCGGCTACCAGCCCGCCGACCGGTCCGTCGACTGGCTCCTGGGCCAGCAGTGCGAGGACGGTTCCTTCAGCTCGTACCGCGCGGACGTCACGAAGCCCTGCGACGCGAAGACGATGCGGGACACCAACGCGACCGCCGTCGCCGTGCAGGCACTCCGCGCCGTCCGCCGCCAGGCCGTCGACCCGCAGAAGATCGACCTGGCCGTGAAGGCCGCCTCCGACTGGCTGCGCACCGTGCAGAACAAGGACGGCGGCTGGGGATACGGCGCCGGCGGCGCCAGCGACGCCAACTCCACCTCGATCGTCATCGGCGCGATCGCCGCGACCGGTGTGAAGCCCGGCTCGTTCACCTCCGCCGAGGGCCGGACGCCCTACGACGCGCTCCTCTCCTTCGCCCTGCCCTGCTCGGACAAGGCCGGCGCCGGTGCCTTCGCGTACCAGCCGGACAAGGCCGGCACGCTGCTCGCGAACGCCGACGCCACCGCCGCCGCCACCCTCGCCGGGCTCGGCAAGAGCATCACCGCCACCAAGGCGTCCCCGGCGCAGCCGCCGGCCTGCGCGGACCTGTCGAAGCCGACGGTCGAGCGGGCCGCGCTCAACGGCGCCTCCTACCTGGCGAAGGCCCTCGCGAAGACGAGCCACCTGATGCTGCCGCCGATGCCGGGCGCCACCGACACGGCCGCGCAGCCCGACGTCGGCAACACCGCCGACGCCGTCGTCGCGCTCGCCGCGGCCGGCGCCGCGCAGGAGGCGAAGCCGGCCCTGGAGTGGCTGGAGAAGAACTCCGCCGCCTGGGCGAAGGAGGGCGGACCGGCGGCGTACGCGCAGCTGATCCTGGCCGCCCGCGCGACGGACACCGACCCGCGCGAGTTCGGCGCGGTGGACCTGGTCGAGCAGCTCAACGCCACCGGCCCGGCGCCGAAGACCCCCGACACCTCGGCCTCGTCCACCACGAGCGACGACGAGGGCCGCGGCTTCGACGTCTGGTGGATCATCGGCATCGGCATGGTCGTCGGCGTCGGCATCGGCTTCCTCGTGAGCGGCCGCAAGAAGTGAGAACCGCCAGCTCGGTGACCGCGCGGGCCGCGGGCGCCGCGGCCGGTGCGCTGCTCACCCTGACCGCGTTCGCGGCGGCTCCGGCGCAGGCGGCCGGCTACCGCTACTGGTCGTTCTGGGAGAGCGACGGCGGTTCGGCGTGGGCGTACGCCACACAGGGGCCGGCGACCGCCCGCCCCGCCGACGGTGACGCGATCGGCTTCCGGTTCGCGGTCAGCAACGGCACGGACGACACCTCCCTGCCCTCCGTCGCCCCCGACTTCGCGGAGATCTGCGGGGGCGTGGAGAAGAAGGACGGCACCAAGCGGATCGCGGTCGTCGTCGACTTCGGCGGCCCTGCGGACGCGCCGCCCGGCGAGACCCCGCCCGTGAAGCCGGTCGAGGTCGGCTGTGCGCAGGTCCGTGCGGACGCGACGGGCGCGGAGGCGCTCGCCACGGTGGTGAAGCCGCTGCGGTACGACGGCGCGGCCATGCTGTGTGGGATCGCGGGCTACCCGGCGCGGGGCTGCGGCGAGCAGGTCGCGGAGGCCCCCGCGGCGACCCCCGGGGCCGCGGAGAAGACCCCGGCGGCGTCGGGCGCGGGGAAGGAGGGCGGCGGCCCGTCCTTCGGCGTGCTCGCGGGCGGGGCCGCCGTGCTGGCCCTGGGCGGGGCGGCGATCTGGAAGGCCCGCCGCCGCGGATGAGTGCGGCCCGTAGCCTCAGCGTGTTCACGGCCCCCGAGGCGAGCCGGGCCAACGCCCTGCACGCGGGCGCGTGGTGGCTGTGGGCGCTCGGCCTGGCGGTCGCCGCCTCCCGTACCACCAACCCCCTGCTGCTCGGCCTGCTCGTCGGGGTCGCCGGATACGTCGTGGCGGCCCGGCGCACGGACGCGCCGTGGGCCCGTTCGTACGGCGCGTTCGTGAAGCTCGGCCTGTTCGTCGTCTTCCTGCGGGTCGTCTTCTCGCTGCTGCTCGGCTCCCCGATCCCGGGGACGTACGTCCTGTTCACGCTGCCCGAGGTGCCGCTGCCCGCGTGGGCGCAGGGGGTACGGATCGGGGGGCGGGTGACGGCCGAGCAACTGGTGTTCGCGGTGTACGACGGGGCCAAGCTGGCGACCCTGCTGATCTGTGTGGGCGCGGCGAACGCGCTCGCCAACCCGGCGCGGCTGCTGAAGTCGCTGCCGGGGGCGCTGTACGAGGCCGGGGTCGCGGTCGTCGTGGCGATGACCTTCGCGCCGAACATGGTCGCCGACGTGGTGCGGCTGCGGACCGCCCGGCGGCTGCGCGGCCGGCCCACCGGCGGCGTACGGGCGGTCCTCCAGATCGGTCTGCCGGTCCTGGAGGGCGCGCTGGAGCGGTCGATCGCCGTCGCGGCCTCGATGGACGCGCGCGGGTACGGCCGGACGGCCCGGGTCCCGGCGTCCGTACGGCGCACCACGAACGTGCTGACCCTGGGCGGGCTGCTCGGGATCTGCGCCGGTTCGTACGGGCTGCTCGCGGCGGAGGGCGCGGGGTACGGGCTGCCGCTGCTCGGCGTCGGGCTGCTCGCGGCCATGGCGGGGCTGCGGCTCGGCGGGCGCCGGACCGTCCGCACCCGCTACCGGCCGGACCGCTGGGGCCCGAGGGCCTGGCTGGTCGCCGGTTCGGGGACGGCGGTCGCCGTCCTGATGATCTGGGCGAACGCGTACGCACCGGAGGCGCTGCACCCGGGGGTGGTCCCCCTGGAGGCGCCGGAGCTCCCGCTCTGGCCCGCCGCGTCGATCCTGGTGGGGCTGCTGCCCGCGTTCGTCGCCCCTGTTCCCAAGGAGAACGCGTGATCCGCTTCGAGAACGTCTCGGTGAGATACGAGGGGGCGGACGAACAGCACGAGCCGACCCTGCGGGGCGTGGACCTCACCGTTCCCGAGGGCGAGCTGGTGCTGCTCGTCGGCCCCTCGGGCGTCGGCAAGTCGACCCTCCTGGGCGCGGTCTCCGGGCTCGTCCCGCACTTCACGGGCGGCACCCTGACGGGCCGGGTCACGGTCGACGGGCGGGACACCCGCACCCATCCGCCGCGCGAGCTGGCGGACCTGGTGGGGACGGTCGGCCAGGATCCGTCCGCGCACTTCGTCACGGACACGGTCGAGGACGAGCTGGCGTACGGGATGGAGTCCCTCGGTCTGCCGCCGGGCGTGATGCGGCGGCGGGTCGAGGAGACCCTCGACCTCCTCGGTCTGGCCGAACTCCGCGACCGTCCCATCGCCACGCTCTCGGGCGGCCAGCGCCAGCGGGTCGCGATCGGCTCCGTGCTCACCCCGCATCCCAAGGTCCTCGTCCTCGACGAGCCGACCTCCGCGCTGGACCCGTCGGCGGCGGAGGACGTCCTCGCGGTGCTCCAGCGCCTGGTCCACGACCTGGGTACGACGGTCCTCCTGGCGGAGCACCGGCTGGAGCGGGTGGTGCAGTACGCGGACCAGGTGCTGCTGCTGCCGGAGGGCGTGATGGGCTCCCCCGCCGAGATCATGGCCGTGTCCCCGGTGCATCCGCCGGTGGTGGGCCTGGGACGCCTCGCGGGGTGGAGCCCGCTGCCTCTCACCGTGCGCGACGCCCGCCGCAGGTCAGGCGAGCTGAAGGCGCGCCTTGAGGGGCGGGACCCCCGGGGGCTTCCTCCGCACCCCCTTCCCGCCGGGCCGGCGTCCGAGGACCGGGGGTCGGGGCGGGGCTCCGGTCACGGGGACGGGCGGCAGGGGCGGGGACCCGGTCACAGGGACGGGCGGCCGGGGCGGGAACCCGGTCACAGGGACGGGCGGGTCTCCCTGTTCACGCGGCGCCGCACCCGGCCCGAGCCCGAACCCTCCGCCTCCCCGCTCCTCCGCGTCACCGCGCTGGCGGTCCGCCGCGGCCGTGTCGAGGCCCTCCGGGCGGTCGACCTCCAGGTGCGGGCCGGCGAGACCGTGGCCCTGATGGGCCGCAACGGCGCCGGGAAGTCCACTCTCCTCTCCACCCTCGTGGGGATGATCGCCCCGACCTCCGGCACCGTCCGCGTCGCGGGCCGGGCCCCGCACGACACGGACCCGCGCGAGCTGATCCGTCACGTCGGCCTGGTCCCGCAGGAGCCGAGGGACCTGCTGTACGCGGACACCGTCGCCGCCGAGTGCGCCGCCGCCGACGCGGACGCGGGCGCGAGCCCCGGGACCTGCCGGACGCTGGTGTCGGAGCTGCTGCCCGGGGTGGCGGACGAGACGCACCCCCGTGACCTGTCCGAGGGGCAGCGGCTGGCGCTCGCGCTGGCCGTCGTCCTGACCGGCCGCCCGCCCCTGCTGCTGCTCGACGAGCCGACGCGCGGTCTGGACTACGCGGCGAAGGCCCGCCTGGTGGCCCGTCTCCGTACCCTCGCGGCGGACGGACACGCGATCGTCCTGGCCACGCACGACGTGGAGCTGGCGGCCGAACTGGCGCACCGGGTCGTGATCATCGCGGAGGGCGAGGTGGTCGCGGACGGTCCGACGGCCGAGGTCGTCGTCTCCTCGCCCGCGTTCTCGCCGCAGGTGGCGAAGATCCTCGCCCCGCAGCCGTGGCTCACGGTCGAGCAGGTCCAGGAGGCGCTGTGAGCGTACGGCCCGTACGCCTCAGACCACGGTCCGTGGCCGCGCTGCTCCTGGTCTCCGTGATCGGGCTGATCGCCATCTGCTGGCCCCTCTTCGCCGACGCCGGATCGGCGGTCACGACGCACGCCGCCGACGCCCCCTGGCTCTTCGCGGCGCTGCTGCCGCTGCTGATCGCGGTGGTCGTCGCCACGATCGCCGACTGCGGGATGGACGCGAAGGCCGTGGCGATGCTGGGGGTGCTCGCCGCCGTCGGCGCGGCCCTGCGGCCGCTGGGGGCCGGGACGGCCGGTCTGGAGCCGATGTTCTTCCTGATGGTGCTGAGCGGGCGGGTTCTCGGGCCGGGCTTCGGCTTCGTCCTCGGCTCGGTGACGATGTTCGCTTCGGCGCTGCTCACGGGCGGTGTGGGCCCGTGGATGCCGACGCAGATGCTCGCGATGGGCTGGTTCACGATGGGGGCCGGGCTCCTGCCGGGCCCGCAGCGGCTCCGGGGCCGGGCCGAGCTCCTGATGCTGTCCGCGTACGGCTTCGCGGCGGCGTTCGCGTACGGCACGGTCACCAACCTCTACGGCTGGGTGACGCTCGGTGGCGGGGGCGGCGGGGCCGGCGGGGACTCCGGCGGCATCTTCTTCGTGCCGGGCGATCCGGCGCCCGCGAACCTGGCCCGGTTCCTCGCCTTCCTGGTGGCGACCTCCCTCGGCTGGGACCTCGGCCGGGCCGTCCTGACCGTCGTCCTCACCCTCACGATCGGCGGCACGCTCCTGAAGGCGCTGCGGCGGGCCACGCGCCGGGCGAACTTCGAGGCCCAGGTCACATTCGAGGGTCCGGAGAGGCCCTCCCCGGGTGAGGCGCCCCACAGGACCTACGTCACGTACGAGCCGGAATAGTAGCCGGGAAGTACCCGTACAAAACGCCCATCGTGGGCGATGACCTGCGGAAAGCCCACAGACCCACCCCTCGGGACCTTCCTCTCGGGTCCGAACCTTCCTCGTACAGGGGGTCGTTGCATCGGGGTTCCAGCCCTGCTTGTCTGGTGGACGTCGCCAGGCAGCCGGTGCTCACCGCAGCGCCTCGGACGGCCGGTTCCCCCCAGTCCCCGGGTTCCCCGGGCTCTGGTTCCGGCTTGCCGAAAACGCCTGACACGCCCCTTGTCCCCGACGTTAGGTCGAAACCTTGTTCCGCTCGCTCACCACTCGTGTCTCCGCCCGCAACAAGTCCCTCGCCGCCACCGCAGCCGTGCTGCTGGGCGCCTCGGGTGCGGTGCTCGGCACGACGGGCTCGGCTTCCGCCGCCAGCCCGCAGGAGCTTGCCCGCGAGATCGTCCCCGCCTCGCAGTACGCGTCCTTCAGCAAGATCGTCGAGCACGAGTCGCACTGGAACCACACCGCGACCAACTCCTCCAGCGGCGCCTACGGCCTGGTCCAGGCACTGCCGGCCTCGAAGATGTCCTCGGCCGGTTCCGACTGGAAGACCAACCCCGCCACCCAGATCAAGTGGGGTCTCGACTACATGAACGAGCGCTACGGCTCCCCGAACGCCGCCTGGGCGTTCTGGCAGGCCAACGGCTGGTACTAAGAGTCACCGCCGGACAGCCGCGCCAAGCCCGGCCCCCGCGACACCGTCGCGACGAGCCGAGCTCCCCGCAAGGCCCCGCCTCCCGTAAGGGAGGGCGGGGCCTGCGGCGTTTCCGGGGCGGTGAGGGCGGCGGACCGTTCCGGCGTGACCGGTCCGCCGGACCGGTCACGCCGGAACGTCGGCGACGGCCGCTACAGCCGCCGGAACCGCCGGAACCGCTACAACCGCTACAACCGCTACAACCGCTACAACCGCTGGATGATCGTCCCGGTCGCCACCGCGCCGCCCGCGCACATCGTGATGAGCGCGAACTCCTTGTCCGCGCGCTCCAGCTCATGCAGGGCCGTCGTGATGAGGCGGGCCCCGGTCGCGCCGACGGGGTGGCCGAGGGCGATGGCGCCCCCGTTGACGTTGACCTTCTCCAGGCCGTCCAGGTCACGCTCGAAGACCTGCGCCCAGCTCAGCACCACCGAGGCGAAGGCCTCGTTGATCTCGACGAGGTCGATGTCCCTGAGTGACATCCCGGCCTTGCCGAGCACCGCGCGCGTGGCGTCGATCGGCCCGTCGAGGTGGAAGTGCGGGTCGGCGCCGACGAGGGCCTGGGCGACGATCCGGGCGCGGGGACGCAGCTTGAGGGCGCGGGCCATGCGCTTGGAGGCCCACATCAGCGCGGCGGCGCCGTCGGAGATCTGCGAGGAGTTGCCGGCGGTGTGGACGGCGGTCGGCATGACGGGCTTGAGGCGGGCGAGGCCCTCCATGGAGGTGTCGCGCAGCCCTTCGTCCCGGTCGACGAGCCGCCACATGCCCTGTCCGGCGGCCTGTTCCTCCTCGGTGGTGGGGACCTGGACGGCGAAGGTCTCGCGCTTGAAGCGCTCCTCGGCCCAGGCGTTCGCGGCCCGCTCCTGGGAGAGGAGCCCGAGGGAGTCGACGCGTTCGCGGGTGAGGCCGCGGTGGCGGGCGATGCGTTCGGCGGCCTCGAACTGGTTGGGGAGGTCGACGTTCCACTCGTCGGGGAAGGGCTTGCCGGGCCCGTGCTTGGAGCCGGAGCCGAGCGGCACGCGGGACATGGCCTCGACGCCGCAGCTGATCCCGACGTCGATGACGCCGGCCGCGATCATGTTGGCGACCATGTGGCTCGCCTGCTGCGAGGAGCCGCACTGGCAGTCGACGGTGGTGGCGGCCGTCTCGTAGGGGAGGCCCATGGTGAGCCAGGCGGTGCGCGCGGGGTTCATGGACTGTTCGCCGGCGTGGGTGACCGTACCGCCGACGATCTGCTCGACGCAGTCGGCGTGGATGCCGGTGCGGCCGAGGAGTTCGCGGTAGGTCTCGCCCAGGAGGTAGGCGGGGTGGAGGTTGGCGAGCGCGCCTCCGCGCTTGCCGATGGGGGTGCGTACGGCTTCGACGATGACGGGTTCCGCGGCCATGAGCTCGTCCTCTCCTCGACCGGACGGGGCGTCCCGGCAGCCCGTCGGTCGGCGTCACGGGGAACTAGTACGCGTTCTAGTTCTCCGTGCAGTCTTATGACTGCTACCGCCGGTACGCAAGGGTCCGGGACGCAACAGTTCCCGCCCCGCCCCTTGCTACTTGTAGAACTCGTTACTAACTTTCCCGACAGCTCCTGACGGTCCATCAGATCCCTTGACGTCTCCTCAGATGTGGAGTGTGCTGCCGATGCCCTGCCCCCATCTCCCCGAAGGCTTCGACGCCACCGACCCCGATCTGCTCCGCGACCGCGTCCCCCTCCCGGAGTTCGCCCGGCTGCGGCGGACGGCGCCCGTCTGGTGGTGCCCCCAGCCGCCCGGCGTCACCGGCTTCGAGGACGACGGGTACTGGGCCGTCACGCGCCACGCGGACGTCAAGTACGTCTCCACCCACCCCGAACTGTTCTCCTCGAACGAGAACACGGCCGTCATCCGCTTCAACGAGCACATCACCCGGGACCAGATCGAGGTCCAGAAACTGATCATGCTCAACATGGACCCGCCCGAGCACACCCGCGTCCGCCAGATCGTCCAACGCGGCTTCACCCCCCGCGCGATCCGGAACCTGGAGACCGCCCTGCGCGACCGCGCCCACGCCATCGTCGACGAGGCGAAGCGCGGCGCGGACGCCGACGGCACCTTCGACTTCGTCACCAGGGTCGCCGTCGAACTCCCCCTCCAGGCCATCGCCGAACTCATCGGCGTCCCCCAGGAGGACCGCTCCCGCATCTTCGACTGGTCGAACAAGATGGTCGCGTACGACGACCCCGAGTACGCCATCACCGAGGAGATCGGCGCCGAGGCCGCCATGGAACTCATCGGCTACGCGATGAACATGGCCGCCGCGCGCAAGGAATGTCCCGCCGCCGACATCGTCAGCCAACTCGTCGCCGCCGAGGGCCAGGGCAACCTCTCCTCCGACGAGTTCGGCTTCTTCGTCCTGCTGCTGGCCGTCGCCGGCAACGAGACCACCCGCAACGCCATCAGCCACGGCATGCACGCCTTCCTCACCCACCCCGACGAGTGGGAGCGCTTCAAGCGCGATCGGCCGGCCACCACCGCCGAGGAGATCGTGCGCTGGGCGACCCCCGTGGTCTCCTTCCAGCGGACCGCGACCCAGGACACCGAACTCGGCGGGCAGAAGATCGCCAAGGGCGACCGGATCGGCCTCTTCTACTCCTCCGCCAACAACGACCCCGAGGTCTTCACCGACCCCGAGCGCTTCGACATCACCCGCGACCCCAACCCCCACCTCGGCTTCGGCGGCGGCGGACCGCACTTCTGCCTCGGCAAGTCCCTCGCGATCAAGGAGATCGACCTGATCTTCAACGCGGTCGCGGACGCCCTGCCCGACCTCACCCTCGTCGGCGAGCCCCGCCGACTGCGGGCGGCCTGGCTGAACGGCGTCAAGGAACTCCGCGTCCGCACCGCGACCTGATCCGCGCCGCCACCTGATCCACACCGCGCCCTGCCTCACCGCCACCGGATCCACACCGCGCCCTGCCGCACCGCCACCGGATCAACACCGCGCCCTGCCGCACCGCCACCCGATCCACCGCCCGGAACCGCATCCGCGCCGGGCACGTCCCACCCGGCATGCGGGGGACCCACAGAATCCTGACCACCATCGCCGCGCTGCTCGCGCTCCAACTCGGCTCGCTCGTCGCGCCGGCGTACGCCTGCGGCTGCGGCGCCATGATCCCGTCCAGGTCCGAACGCATCGGCGTGGACCGGGAGGAGTCCGCCGTCCGCTGGGACGGACGCACCGAGACCGTCGTCATGCGCTTCCGCGTCCACGGCAACGCCCGGCACGCCGCCTGGATCATGCCCGTGCCGAGCCGGGCCGGCGTCACCCTCGGCGACCCGGGACTCTTCGACGCCCTCGAACGGCTCACCGAGCCCGAGCAGCGGGACCGCTTCCACTTCTGGCCGCGCGACGGCGACTGGCCGTTCGACCGCGACCACGGCGACGGGGCCGGAGCCCCGCCGCCCGGGGCGGGCGGTGTCGGCGTCGTCGGCCGCGAGCGGCTCGGGCCCTTCGACGTCGCCCGGCTGACCGCCACCGACCCCGAGGCCCTCGGCACCTGGCTGCGGACCAACGGCTTCGAGCTGCCCGACCGGCTGACCGGCGCCCTCCGGCCGTACGTGGACCGGAAGTGGGAGTACGTCGCCGTCCGCCTCGCGCCCCAGCGGAAGGACGCCGTCCTCCAGGGCGAGCTGACGCCGCTGCGCATCACCTTCGCCACCCCCGAACTCGTCTACCCCATGCGGCTCTCCCGCCTCGCGGCGACCGCCCAGACGCTCGGGCTCTACATCCTGGCCGACCACCGGATGGAGCCCCGCTCCCCCATCGGCGGCGACCGCCCGGAGGTGACCTTCGCCGGCCGGATCGAGCGGCCCGAGGGCGCCGTCGCCGGGCTCGCCGGGGAGCGGCCGGTCCATCTGACGGTCCTGGAGCAGGAGTTCCCGAACCCGGCCCGCATCGACGACGACCACCATCTGCGGGTCGTCGCCGACACCCCGTACCGCCGGGTCGAGTACACCGACCGGCTCCTGACCGTCGCCGGCGGCATCCCGGTGTGGCTCCTCACGGTGGGCGGCGGCCTGCTGCTCGCGGTGGTCACGGCGCTGCTGCTCGTCCGCGCGGCACGGCGTCGCCCCGCG
This sequence comes from Streptomyces sp. CB02261, assembly GCF_001905665.1. GTDB lineage: Bacteria > Actinomycetota > Actinomycetes > Streptomycetales > Streptomycetaceae > Streptomyces. Next base: position 576,853 of record NZ_LIVX01000001.1, read on the forward strand.
GTGGACACCGGTGTACGTTCGGTGACATGACGAACCCTCAGTGGAACGCGGTCGACGAGTACTTCAGCCGGACGATCGCACCGGCCGACGACGCGCTCACGGCCGCGCTCGCCGCCTCCACGGCGGCCGGCCTGCCCGAGATCGCCGTCGCGCCGAACCAGGGAAAGCTGCTCCATCTGCTCGCCGGGATGCAGGGCGCCCGGAACATCCTGGAGATCGGCACCCTCGGCGGCTACAGCACGATCTGGCTGGCCCGCGCCCTGCCGGCCGACGGCCGCCTGATCACCCTGGAGTACGACCCCGCCCACGCGGACGTCGCCCGCGCCAACATCGCCCGCGCCGGCCTCGACAAGATCGTCGAGGTGCGCACGGGCGCCGCCCTGGACAGCCTGCCGGTCCTGGAGGCGGAGGGCGCGGGCCCGTTCGACCTGGTCTTCATCGACGCGGACAAGGTCAACAACCCGCGCTACGTGGAGTGGGCCCTGAAGCTCTCGCGGCCCGGCACCGTGATCATCGTCGACAACGTGGTGCGCGGCGGAAGGATCACCACCGCGCAGCCGGACGACCCGGCGATCACCGGCACCCGCGAGCTGTTCGACCTCGTCGCCCGCGAACCCCGCCTGGACGCGACCGCCCTCCAGACGGTCGGCACGAAGGGCTACGACGGCCTGCTCCTGGCCCGCGTGATCGGCTGACGGGCGCGCACGGCCGCGGAGCCACCCGCGCGTGGCCGGCTGACGGCTTCCTCGGCCGACCGCGCGAACCGCCGCGCGGTCAGCCGGCCGCCCGCCCCCCGCCCCGCCGCCAGCCCACGAACAGCGGCACCTCGCCCGTGCGGTCGAGGACGACCACCCCGAAGGGCCGGTCGAAGGCGATGCGCTCCACCACCTGGCGGGGCCGGGCGGCGCTGCGGGTCATCGTGACCTGGGTGACGGCCGCGGCCTCCACCCCCTCCTCGACGACCTCGACCACCGCCTCCTGCACGACCTTGTCGATGTACAGGTCCGCCGCGGAAAGCCCCGAGAACTCGGCCCCGGGCCCCAGTGCCCGGGTGACGCCGAGCGCGGCCAGGTGCGCGTTCGCGTCGGTCTTCGTACGGAGGGTGAACCGCGGCAGGGCGAGGTCGGCGGAGCCGGCGGCGAGCGGCCGCCGCTCAGGGGGCGCGGCCCAGGCGGCCGGCACCACGTCGGCGGGCCCGGCCCCCGGTGCGCCGAGCACGAACCGTACGCGGACGCCCCCGTCCCCCGCGCAGGGAAGCTCGACGACGGTGGCCCCGCCCACGTACCAGGCCCACCCGGCCGGGATCCGCTGCCGCATGGTCGGTACGGGCCGGGTGACGCCGTCCCCGTCGGTGAAGGGCTCGTCGCGGGTGAGGTGCACGGGGAAGGCGGTCAGCCAGGGCGCCTTGAGGGCGAGGGCGTTGAGCAGGACGAGGTCCTCGGACCCGTCGAGCCCGAGCGGCAGCCGCTCGACGCGCCCACCGGTGGCGGCCCGTACCCAGGCGTCCAGTTCGGCCTGGGTGTCGGGGAGTTCACCGAAGGACATGTCGTCCGTCGCCCCGAAGACGTCATCGGGCAGCGCGAACGCGACCGCTCCGGGCAGCAGCCCGAACGTCACGTCGGGCAGCCCCCGCTTGAACGCGTCGAGCACCGGCACCGTGCTCCACACCCCGGTCGCGACCCCGACCGCGCCCGTCCCGCCGATCCACCGCCCGACCCGGGTCACGGCCTCACCCGCCGCCTCGCCCTCGACCCCGAGCAGGCCCCGCAGCTCGTCGGCGGTCGCACCCCGCGCCCCGGAGGCGACGGCCCCGAGCGCCAGCCACAGCCCCACGGGCGAGACGACGAAGTCCCCGTCCCCCAGGCAGGGCAACCAGCGAACCGCGAGGGCCCGCACCGCGTCGGCCCCGAGGTCGGTCGGGCTCTGGGTCATATCCTGGCCTCCATGAGCATCGTGAAGATCAACGTCCTGACCGTCCCGGCCGAGCAGCGCGAGGTGCTCGAACAGCGGTTCGCGTCGCGGGCCGGGGCCGTCGAGGGCTCCGACGGGTTCGAGTGGTTCGAGCTGCTGCGCCCCGTGGAGGGCACCGACCAGTACCTGGTGTACACCCGGTGGCGCAGTGAGGAGGACTTCCAGGCGTGGATGAACGGTTCCATGAAGGCCGCGCACCAGGGCGGCGGTGAGGGAGGCGGCGAGCGGCCGAAGCCCGCCGCCTCCGGGTCCACGCTGTGGTCCTTCGAGGTCGTCCAGCAGGCGTCGCCCAAGAGCTGACCCGAAGAAACCGGGCTGCGTCCCTCGCCGTGCGCGCCGCACAATGGCGCGCATGACCTGGACCTTCATCCCCGAGCGCGTCGACACCCCGGACGCGACCTCCCTGCGCCGCGACTACTACGACGACGTCGCGAGCCGCTACTGGAAGCGCCCCGCGACCGAGGCGGAGATCGACGCGGGGCTGGCGGACGACGGGGTCGAGCGGCTGACCCCGCCGACCGGCCGGTTCCTCGTCGCGCGGTACGAGGGGAAGGCGGCCGGCTGCGGCGGAGTGGTGCTGCTCGACGGGGAGCGCGCCGAGCTGACCAGGGTGTTCCTGCGTCACGCCTTTCGCGGCCTCGGCGGCGCAGGCCTCCTCATGGACCGGCTTGAGGACGCGGCCCGTGCGCTCGGCGCGCGCCGGATGGTCCTCAACACTCGCCTGGACCTGGTCGAGGCGCGCGCCCTGTACACCCGGCACGGGTACGCGGAGATCCCGGCGTACTGCACGGGTCCGTACATGGACGTCTGGTACGGCAAGGAACTCTGACCTGCCCCCGGCCGCCCCGGCCCTGGGCCGTCAGCGTTTCCACCCGCCGGTGCTGAGCTGTCGTCATGCGGGGCTGAGACGGCACGGTCGGGCCTTCTCCAGGCGTGGCGAACGGCGCCGGTCAGGTGTGGTGGTCGCCGGGCGGATCCTGGGTGTGCGGCCGTTCCCCGTCCGAGCCGCAGAGTTCCGCCGTCAGTTCCTCCACGAGCTGGACGAGGTCGGTGGGCCGGTCCGGTCCCCACCAGTCGCCGAGGAGTTCGGCGAGGGACTCCTCCCGCGCCTTGGCCAGCTTCGTCGCCGCCTGGACGCCCTCCTCGGTGAGGATCAGCTGGAGCCCCTCCCGCGTGACCAGACGCCGTTCCTCCACCTGCCGGGACGCCTCCGTGATCGCCCGCAGCGGTACCGGCACGGTCTCGGCGAGCCGGGCGGGTTCGACGGTCCCGTGGCGGCGGACCCGGAGCAGCAGCCAGCTCGCGGCGGGCAGCAGGTCGAGGCCGGCGCGGGCGGTGATCTTCTCGTATATCGCCTTGCGTCCCGCGCGGGAGCCGAGGACGGACAGGGCGCGGGCGCACTCGTCGTGCGAGGAGCGTTCGACGGGGTTGGAGGCCAGTGTCTGGCTGGTGTCGGGCGCGGTGACCGAGACCCGCAGCTTGTCCTCCTTGAGGAACCAGGCGACGACGAAGGCGACGAGGACGACGGGCGCCGCGTACAGGAAGACGTCCGTGATGGAGGTGGCGTACGCGTGGAGGACGGAGGGGCGGAGCGCGGCCGGCAGTTCGGTGAGGGTGCGCGGGTCGGCGGCGATCCGGTCGGGGCCGGTGCCGGGCGGCAGCTGCTGTCCGGAGGCGGCGGCTCCGGCGAAGACCTCGTCGAGCTTGTGGGTGAGCCTGCTGGTGAAGATCGTGCCGAAGACGGCGACGCCGAAGGACGCTCCGATGGAACGGAAGAAGGTGGCCCCGGAGGTGGCGACGCCGAGGTCCTCGTACGAGACGGCGTTCTGCACGACCAGGACGAGGACCTGCATGACGAGGCCGAGTCCGGCACCGAAGACGAAGAAGGAGACGCTCATCGCCCAGGTGGAGCTGGTCTCCGTGAGCTCGTTGAGCAGGAGCAGCCCGAGGCCGGTGAGGCCGGTGCCGGTGATCGGGAAGACCTTCCAGCGGCCCGTACGGGAGACGATCTGGCCGGAGGCGGTCGAGGTGATCAGCATGCCGGCGACCATCGGCAGCATGTGGACGCCGGACATGGTCGGGGTGACGCCCTGGACGACTTGGAGGAACGTCGGCAGGTAGGTCATGGCGCCGAACATCGCGAAGCCGACGACGAAGCTGATGACCGAGACCAGGGTGAAGGTCCGGATCCTGAACAGCTTGAGCGGCAGCACGGGCTCGACCGCCCGCCGTTCGACTTGGACGAACCAGACGAGGAGTACGGCTCCGAGGACGGCGAGGCCGATGATCTGCGCCGATCCCCACGCCCACGTGGTGCCGCCGAGGGAGGCCACGAGGACCAGGCAGGTGGCGACGGAGGCGATGAGGAAGGTGCCGAGGTAGTCGATGGTGTGCCGGGTCGGACGCACCGGGATGTGCAGCACGGCCGCGATCACGAACAGGGCGACGATCCCGATCGGCAGGTTGATGTAGAACACCCAGCGCCAGGAGAGGTGCTGGGTGAAGAGCCCGCCGAGCAGCGGGCCGAGGACGCTGGTGGTGCCGAAGACGGCGCCGAAGAGGCCCTGGTACTTGCCGCGCTCGCGGGGCGACACGAGGTCGCCGACGATCGCCATGGACAGCACCATGAGGCCGCCGCCGCCGACGCCCTGCACCGCGCGGAAGCCGATGAGCTGCGGCATGTTCTGGGCGATGCCGCAGAGGGCGGAGCCGATGAGGAAGAGGACGATGGCCGCCTGGAAGAGTTTCTTGCGCCCGTACTGGTCGCCGAGCTTGCCCCACAGGGGGGTCGCGGCGGTGGACGCCAGCATGTAGGCGGTGACCACCCAGGAGAGGTGCTCCATGCCGCCGAGCTCGCTCACGATGGTCGGCAGCGCGGTCGAGACGATGGTCTGGTCGAGCGCGGCGAGGAGCATCCCGAGGAGCAGCGCGCCGATCGCGACGAGGACGGTGCGGTGGCTCTGCCCCTCCCCGGGCATGGGGGCGCCGCCGAGCTGGGAGGTGCTTGCTTCCTGGGCCATGGGCGTCTCCTCGGGCGTCTCGTCGGGCGTCCCTCCGGACGGCCCATGGGACGGCGTCTCCATCCTGGTCCGAATGTCCGGTTATGGCCTCCGGAGGGGCACGGCCGTTCGCCCACAGGAAGGGGGTGGGCTGCATAATCGCTCGCAGTTGTATCGGGGAGGGGACCCATCATGACCGGACACATCTGTCCTGAATGCGGTGTACACAGACCTGGCTGCGCCTGCGCCCGGGCGGAACTCGCGGCGGCCGAGGACTTCGATCCGCTCCGGATCAGGCCGTACGTGACGCTGGACTCCCCGGAGGACGCGCCGGGCCCGGTGCCCGAGCGGCCGGCTTCGCCGTACGCGGCCGAGGATCCGCCGACCTCTTCGCCGTACGACGCCGAGGATCCGCCGACCGCGCGGTTGGCGGCGATCCGGCCGGACGACGGTGCCGTGGGGGCGCCGGGGGCGGGTTCGTACCAGCCGGCCGGGCGTCCCGCGGCTGGGCAGCCCATGCCTGGGCAGCAGCCGTCAGACCCGTACCCCGCCGGGCATCAGTCCGGGCAGCATCCGTCGGGCCCGCACCGCGCCGGGAACCAGTCCGGGCAGCATCCGTCCGGGCAGCAGCCCTCGGGCCCGCACCCCGCCGGTGACCACATCTCCGGGCAGCGCCCCTCGGACCCGTACCCCGCCGGCGGCTCCGCCGGTGACCCCTCCGAGACCATGCCGCTGCTGCTGCGCGGCGTCGGCGACGTGCCGCCGCTCGGCCAGGAGCGGGAGCGGGGCCGTGGGCGCAGGCGGGGCCTGGTGGTCGCGGCGGTGGCCGCAGTCGCCGTGGCGGGCACGGCTGCCCTGGCGGCGGCCGTGCTGGGCGGCGGGGACGAGGCCGAGGACCGGGCGGCCGTGCCCGAGGTGACCACGAGCGCGTCCCTGAACCTCGCCGTCTCCGAGGAGCCGTCCCCGACCCCGTCCTCCTCGTCCGCGAGCCCGGAGCCGACCTCGTCCTCCCCCACCCCGCGCATGACGTCCGCGTCGCCGACGCCCACCCCGTCCGCGACCCCCACCACCGCGTCGCCCAGCGCCTCGCCGAGCCCCACGGGCGCCGGGGCCCCGCCGGCGTCCCCCTCCACGTCGGCGCCGACGACCGCGCCGACGCCGACGGCACCGACCACGGCGCCCCCGCCGACGGAGTCCCCGGACGAGGAGGAGGCGCCGACGCTGAGCCTCGGCTCCACCGGGTCCGAGGTGCGGGAGCTCCAGCGGCGGCTGACGGCCGTGTGGGTCTACCGCGGCCGCATCGACGGGAAGTACGACGAGGACGTCCGGGACGCGGTGGCCCTCTACCAGGTCTGGCTGTACATCCAGGGAGACCCGGAGGGCGTGTACGGCTCCGAGACGCGCCGGACGCTGGAGCAGAACACCCCCGACATCTGAGCCGCGCGGCAGGCGGGCCGACGGGGAACGGCCCCGCTCCGATCCCGGCATGCGGACCGGCTGGCCAAGACCGCCCTCGGTTTTGTATCGTACAAAAACAAAGTGGCCCCGCCCGCAACCCCTGACCGGTGGGCGGGACCGCTTCGTTCTCCGCGCCACCCCCTCTGGAGACCCGATGGCTGCCACCACCCCGGCAACGCTCACCGCCCGCGCCCTCCTCCTCGACATGGACGGCACCCTCGTCAACTCGGACGCCGTCGTCGAGCGCTGCTGGCGGCGCTGGGCGGAGCGACAGGGCCTCGACCCGGCCGCCGTCCTCCAGGTGGTCCACGGCCGCCAGGGGTACGCGACGATGGCCCTCCTGCTCCCGGACCGGCCGATGGAGGAGAACTACGCCGACAACCGGGTCATGCTCGCCGAGGAGACGGCCGACCTCGACGGCGTCGCGCCCGTCCCCGGCGCCCCTGCCTTCATGGCCGCGCTCGCGGAGCTGCCGCACGCCCTGGTGACCTCGGCGAACGAGGCACTCGCGCGGGCACGGATGAGCGCGGCGGCACTGCCGATGCCGGAGACCCGGGTCACCGCCGAGTGCGTCGGGGCCAGCAAGCCGGACCCCGAGGGCTTCCTCAAGGGCGCGGCCGAGCTGGGCTTCCACCCCGCGGACTGTGTCGTCTTCGAGGACTCCGAGGCCGGCATCCAGGCGGGCCGCGCGGCCGGCATGCGCGTCGTGGGCGTGGGCCCGCGCGCGGCGGCCCTCGCGCCGGACCTGCACGTCACGGACCTCACGCACCTGCGGGTCGAGCGAGCCGCCGACGGTTCGATCCTCCTGACGACGGTCCTCCCGTAGGTTCTTCCGCAGGACGGACCCCACCTCACCACTTCCGCACGACGGACCCCGGGCCGGGAACGGCCCGGGGTCTCGTCGTGCGTGAACCTCAGCAGGCCGGGCGGAACCTGGCACTCCATCAGGCACGTCACACCCCTTGATGTGACGTGTCCATGTCGTCACTCTGTTACCTGGCGCACCCCCCAGCGACATCTCGCGCCGCGACGATGACCGGGCCATCGCCCGGCACCCCCACGGGGACGCCACCCACCGTCCCCCCACCTCAAGGGAGATCACATGCCCATCGGCACGATCTACGCGCGTCGATTCGCGGTCCTCGCCACCTCCGCCGCCCTCACCGTCACCGGCCTCCTGGCCACCGCCCCGGCCGCCCAGGCCGCCATGCCCACCCCCGTCAGCGCCGCCACGGCCCGCAGCTACCTGGCCGCGCTCACCGTGAAGGCGGAAGGTTCCTCCACCGGCTACAGCCGGGACCTGTTCCCGCACTGGATCACCCAGTCCGGCGCCTGCAACACCCGCGAGACCGTCCTCAAGCGCGACGGCGTGAACGTCGTCACCGACTCCAGCTGTGCCTCCATCAGCGGCAGCTGGTACTCCGAGTACGACGGCGCCACCTGGACCGTCGCCTCCGACCTCGACATCGACCACGTCGTCGCCCTCTCGGAGGCCTGGCGCTCGGGCGCCAACTCCTGGACCACCTCGCAGCGCCAGGCCTTCGCGAACGACCTGACCCGACCGCAGCTCATCGCCGTGACGGACAACGTCAACCAGGCGAAGGGCGACCTCGACCCGGCGGAGTGGATGCCCTCCAGGACCGCCTACCGCTGCACGTACGCCCGCGCGTGGGTGCACGTGAAGCACCACTGGAACCTCAGCGTCGACTCCGCCGAGAAGAGCGCGCTCCAGTCCGTCCTCAACGGCTGCTGAAACGTATCGCCCTGACGCCACGTCGACGCCGGCCACCGGGGAGCGAACCTCGCCCCCCGCTCCTCGGTGGCCGAATGTTGAACTTGCAAGTACTACTGAGGGGTGCCTAACCTACGGCCTCATCGGTTTCCGTCCCCACAGGCCGAAGGAGTCCCCCCATGACCGACCACCCGACCACCCGCAGCGGCGCGGGCAGAAGCCTCGCCTACCGCCTCGACCAGACCCGGCCGTACGCGATCGGCCTCTTCCGCATCGTCATAGGCCTGCTCTTCGCCTGCCACGGCGCCGCCTCGCTCTTCGGCGTCCTCGGTGGCAACACCGCCCCGGCAGGCACGTGGCCGGTCTGGTACGCCGCCGTGATCCAGCTCGTCGCCGGTGGCCTGGTCCTGGCGGGTCTGGGTACCCGGAGCGCCGCGTTCCTCGCCTCGGGTTCGATGGCGTACGCGTACTTCACGACCCACCAGCCGGAGGCCCTCTTCCCGCTGCAGAACGGCGGCGAGGCCTCGGCCCTGTTCTGCTGGTCCTTCCTTCTGCTCGTGTTCACGGGCCCGGGCGCCCTGGCCGTCGACCGGCTCTTCGGGACCCGCGGCGGCGCGAGCGCGGCGACGGGCGGGACGAGCAAGGAGCGCGAGGAGCAGGGCGCACCGGTCAGGGCCTGACCACTCGCCGTACGGCCCGCACGAGCTGTGTGAAGCCCTACGGGGTCGCGCGGAGCCGTACGCCATACAGGAAGGGGCCGGAACGCGCAGCGCGCGTTCCGGCCTTTTCGCATACGTCACGGCGCCGGCGTGCCCGCGGGGCCCAGCGGACGCTCCAGCGGGGCAAACCCGGCAGGGACCCGGCGATCACCCCGGCATCGACGCGGCACCCACCCGCCCGGCGGCCCGGCACCCACCCGGCAAGCGCCCGCCACCCGCCCGGCAAAGGGCCTGGCACCCACCCGGCAGGCGGGCCGCGGCGCCCGCGTAGGCTCTGGCCCTGTGAATCTGCTCGACAGCCTGGGATCGCTGCGGTCGCTCACCGCCGGTCCTTGGATCTACCCGGTGGTGGCGACGTCGATCCTGCTCGACGTCTTCCTGCCCGTGCTGCCGAGCGGCTTCCTGGTGATCACCGCCGCCACGGCGGCGGCGACGGCGACCGCGGCCACCCCCGACGTACCGTCACTGCTCCCCCTGCTCCTCTGCGCGGCCACGGCCTCGGTCCTCGGCGACTTCCTCGCGTACCGGCTCGCGAGGCGGGGCGGGGCCAGGCTGGACCGGGCGATCGCCCGGTCGCGGAGCCTGTCCGTCGCGCAGGAACGTCTCGGCACGGCCCTGACGCGGGGCGGGGGCCTGCTCGTGGTCCTGGCGCGCTTCGCCCCGGCGGGCCGGTCCGTGGTCTCGCTCGGCGCGGGCGCGGCGAAGCGGCGGGTGGAGGAGTTCCTGCCGTGGTCGGCGCTCGCGGGCGTGACCTGGGCCTCGTACAGCGTGGGGCTCGGCTGGCTCGGCGGTCAGTGGCTGGGCGCGACCTGGTTCAGCGCGGGGGTGTCGACCCTCGCACTGTTCCTCGCGGGTGGTCTCGCCGCCTATCTCATACGGCGTCCGGCTGCGGCTCCCGCTCCTGCCTCCTGACCGCGGGGTGCGCCCCGCGCACCTCCAGGCCGTCGAGGAGTCTCGCGGTCGCGTCGGCGATCTCGTCGACGGCCCGCTCGAAGACCTCGCGGTTGTGGGCGGCGGGGGCTCGGAACCCGGAGACCTTGCGGACGTACTGCAGGGCGGCGGCGCGGATGTCGTCCTCGGTCGCCTCCTCGGGCAGCACGGGCGGTCGGAGAGTCTTGATGCTGCGGCACATGCCTCCAGTGTGGCGCGCGCCACTGACAACCGCCCCGAGGCGCCCGGTTCCCGCAGGCGTCAGGCCCCGAGCCCCCGGCGGCTACGCGCGTTGATCTCGGCGGCGCGGGCCCGCAGCTCACGGAGAGGCGTGGCGAGCTGTACGTCGGCGGGCTCGGCCTCCCACTCGCCGGCGCCGTGGACGGCCCTGATCAGAAAGCGCCCGGAGACGCTCTCCACGTAGAAACCGACCCGTCCGGTGGCGGTGTCGCGGACGAGGTCACCGACCTCGGGCAGTGGCTGCACGTGTCCCTCCGTCCCGGTCCCCGAAGCATGGGGACACCCAGAGAAGCCCGGAGCACCGGCCCTGTCAACGTATCTCTAGAGATGTCCCCCGATGGATGGATCGCCCGGGCGGGGCGGCGTACACGTGTGCACCCTGGCCTCGGGGTGCGCCGTAGGGTGTCCCGCAGATGAAGGGAGTGGTCCACCCGTGACTGACCAGGACAGCGTTCGTCGTCCCAAGTACCAGCGCATCGCTGATGAGTTGAGAACAGCGATCCAGTCGGGCGCCTTCGCGCCGGGCGACCGGCTCCCCGGCGAGAACGACCTCATGACGACGTACGCGGTGGCCCGGATGACGGCGCGCCAGGCGCTGTCCGTGCTGCGCGGCGAGGGTCTGGCGGAGGCCCGTAAGGGCGCCGGGGTCTTCGTCCGCGTCTTCCGGCCGCTGCGTCGCCGGGGCATTCCCCGGCTGTCCGGCGAGCAGTGGGGCAGCGGGCGCTCGGTCTGGGCGGCGGACGTGGAGGACCGGGACCTGGTCGTCGACCAGATCGAGGTGGGCGAGACGGAGGCCGGCGCGCGGGTCGCGGGGGCGCTGAACCTGTCGCCGGGCGCGCCCGTCTGCGTCCGTAGCCGCCGCTTCGTCCTGGACGCCAAGCCGGTGCTGCTCTCCGTGTCGTACCTGTCCGCCGAGCTGGTGCGCGGGACGCCGATCACCGAGCCGGACACGGGGCCGGGCGGGACCTATGCGCGGCTCGGCGAGCTGGGGCACCGGCCGGTGCGGTTCCGTGAGGAGATCCGCTCCCGGATGCCGACGGCGGACGAGTCGGAGCGGTTGGCGCTCGAGTTCGGGACGCCGGTGGTCCTCATCGGGAGGACGGCGTACACGGGGCAGGGGGCGGCGGTGGAGCTCAACGAGATGACGCTGGACGCGTCGGCGTACGTCCTGGAGTACGACTTCGACGCGTGACCTCGAAGCGCAGCGCGGCCCCCCAGGTGCAGCCCTCGCCAAGCAGACGCGCCGAACATCGGACAAGCTTAAATTACCTCTGGCCACATCCCGTCAAATTGTGCGGACGACGTGAAGGGCGTGCGTATTCTGTGTGCGCGTCGGGGCCCATCGGCGGGCGCCCGGCAGAAACTGAGGGACATTCATGCTTCGCGCACGCACGTTCGCGGCCGTGACCGCGGCCGCCGCCTCCGGCATCCTGCTGCTGCCCACCCAGGCGCAGGCCGCCGGCTCGGTGCACCTGTACAAGATCTACTACGACAGCCCCGGCACGGACCGCCGCTCGAACGCGAGCCTCAACTCCGAGTACGTCCAGATACGCAACACGACCGGCGCGGCGGTCAACCTGCGCGGGTGGACGCTCACGGACGCGGCGAACCACAAGTACACGTTCGGCAACTACGTCCTCGGCAAGGGCAAGATCGTGACGGTCCGCACGGGCCGCGGCACGAACACCGCCGCGAACGTCTACCAGAACCGTGGCGCGTACGTCTGGAACAACGACCGTGACACGGCGACGCTGAAGAAGTCGAACGGCACGCGGGTCGACGTCTGCTCGTACAACTCCACGCGGGTCGACTACAAGTGGTGCTGACCCCGCGCCGCACCTGACGCGGGACGGGCCTCGGGGGATCCCCGGGGCCCGCTGCTAGTCCGGGCTCGCCTCGGGCGACACGCGGGGGGACGGGATCCCGTGCTGCTGCACGTCGGCGCCGACCTGTCCGCCGAGGGTCATGACGTTCAGGGTCGCGGAGTTCTCGTTGGCGATGGCCCTCTCGACCCGGGCGACGAGCGTCGAGAACGCCTCCCGCTTCTGAAGGCCTTGATACGGACCCACCTTGGCCTCGAAGTAGACCCGCTCGTGCCCGAGGAGCTGCTCGGTCGACCGGTAGTTCTTCCACTGCTCCCGGTACCGGTAGACGCTCTCCAGCGACACGGCGGCGACGACGATCACGCTCAGAACGGTGGCCGTGACCCGCGCGAAGCCCAGATCGAGATTCACGAACACCGGCACGAGCGCCGCACCGACGACGGACACGGTCCGCATCCGCAGATGCATCGCCTTCATCCGCGTCGCCTTGGCGTCGTACCACTCCTGATACTGCGACAGCCGCGTCTCGACGTACCGCTGCGCCGTCATCTCCCCACCGAGCACCCCACCCCCGGGCGCGTCCCCCACCTCAACCATGCGGCGAGTACACCGGCCTTGTGGATCCCCCGTCAACTCGCCCCGGAGCCAAGAGCACGCCGAGCCGCCCACCCTGGCCTCGGTGAGCGCCCAGAGATCACTATGCCGTTCGTACGGCGTGAGCAGCCCGGCCTTACCCTCCGGTTCCACTGCCAGGCGGTGCCACCGCACACCGCGTCAGACCGCCGTCCACCGCCGGGGAAGCCGGTCACCAGTCGCGCCACGCGTCCGTGATCTCGGCTCGATCGATACCTCTCCTCGCCGCCAGAGCAGCCACGTCCACTCCATGCTCGCCCAAAGTGAGATCGATGTACGCGCAGAGCTGCTCCCGCTCTTCGGTGCAGAATCCGGCGCCGCCGTGGTCGACGTCCTCGTCGACAGAATTGAGCGCGAGGACAACCCTCTCGACCGTCCCGAAGATCTCTTCGTCGGAGGGCTCCACCAGCGCACACACCTCCGCCTCGAACGCCTCCAGCACTGAGTCCGTCGCCCTCAGCAAGGATTCGGGGTACATCTCGGCCACGCCGGCACACTCGGGCCCCAGGATTCCGGCCTCGACGTCGCGGGCCACCTCCGCCATCCACGTACGCCAGTTCTCAGAGGGTCTGTTCGCCATGCCGAGAAGGTAAGCCGGAGCACTGACAACCCGACTCGGCTGCACGGCCCTGCTCGGGCCCGCCGAGGGCATCGCTCGAACCCGCGCCTCACGCACCGTCGGCCCCGCCGTGGTTCTCCCCACGTCGCGAAGAACGCCAGCCTCCACGACGCCCGCCACGACACGGCGACGCTCCGCCCCGCGTTGGGGTGGCGACTCTTGGACACCGTCAGGTCACCGTCCCGTGATCAGCTGTCCAGCGAAGGACAGCGTCATGGACCTCCGCCTGGGTAGCTGATCGCGTCCGGTGGCGCTCGGCGGTTGTGCCTGTTCTGTGTTCCACCAGGTAGGTGGTGTCATCGGCGAGCAGGACCTGGAGGAAGCAGTCACCTTCGTCGTGACCGGTCAGTCGCTGGAGCAGCAGGTGCTGTCCCTTCGCCAGTCCGGTGAGCATCGTCTCGATGGCGGGGGCATCGGGGTCGCACACCATTCATCCGCCAGCGGCCAGCGCGACAAGCCTCACGGGCTCGAGTCCCTGCCTCCGTTGCCCCTCCTGGAGCCACTCCTTCTCCTGGGCGGTCAGGACAGACGGCGGAACCGGGGGGCCGTCGGGGTTGTAGACGGCTATCGGGTCATCCGGATCGGACCATGACCCCACCGTCCACAGACGGTAGACGTGCACACCGCCCCGGGCCAGCCGTACCGAGAGCGTTACCGGCGCGGGAGGACCCGGGATGCGGCGCCCCACGTCCTCTCCGTACGGGCCGCCGTGGAAGACGGCGTGCATCCAGCCCTTCGGCGGGGTCCCGGTCGTATCGAAGACGTCCTCCACCGTTTCCCCCGACCATGGACGTTGACGTCAGATGCGGATGTCAAAGGCCCCCAGTCAAGATCGACTGGGGGCCTTTTCCCTGGTGGGCGCGGACGGTTTCGAACCGCCGACATCTGCTTTGTAAGCCTGGCACCCGCAGGCTGATCCGTCATCGCAGCTCACCGGCTCTGTGCGCTACGAGGGCTGTCACAAGCTGTGGGTACCGCAGCGATCCTCCAGTGACCGTGGTTGACCGTTCGATCTGGCACGCATCTGGCACGCGTCCGCAGGCTCCTTCATTGACCGCGAGCTGCCGCGCCTTCCGGCAGGCCTGTGACACGCCGGGCGGTCACCAAGTAGCCCGCGAACCTGAGATCCGGCCCGGCCTTCGCCCACCCGTCCGCCTTCTCAACCGGTACCAGTACGGTCGTGCCCGGAACGGGGTAGTTCACCTTGTCTGCGGCGCCCAGGGGTACCCCGTAACGGCAGTGCACCTCGACGATCGACACCACTTCCACCGAGGTGGGCGCGTGCCCCTCCTCCTGGCCGTGATGCTCCTCGCAAAAGTCGATCTCAGCCGCACGTTCGCTACCGACGACGTCGGCGTAGTCCTCCGGATCGACCTCCAGCAAGGTCCACGAGACAACATCTCCTGGCGCGAAGCTCTCTCCACAGCACTGGATCTGCCAGTCATCGACCCAAATCGTCAGCGTCATGACCCCATTGTCCGCCGCGGGCGGCTGCTCACAGCTGCTTTTACAGGCCTCCCACGAACGCCCACGTGCACAGCCGGTGAGGCCAGTTGCCTCGTGGGCCTCCCGAGCGGTCACTAATCTGTTCGCATGATCCCGAACGAAGACCGTCAGTTTCCCGCTGCGCTCGCCGCTGCCATGGCGGTCCGGCTCGACTGCATAGGCAAGGACGGCGTCGACTTCGAGCCCTACGAGTCCTTCCTGACTACCGAAGAGACCACGGATTGGCTCCGTGCATGGACGGGGAACAGCGACCTGACCGGCGATGACTTCCGCGTCTTCGGCCAGGACGGCACCGGCGGGAACGTCGCCTTCTGGCTTATCCGCCCCGGCCAAGACCTGGCAGAGCAGCCCGTTGTCTTCATGGGCTCCGAAGGAGAGACCGGAGTCGTCGCCCGCGACTTGGGCGCCTTCCTATGGCTGCTGGCTGACGGCTTCGGCCCGTGGGAAGCGGCCGCCTTCTACGAGCCCGAACCCGACTGGGCTCCGCGGCTCAACGAGGACCTAGCAGCCATCGCGGAGCAGCACGCTCCGGCCTGCCGCGCGTCGGCAGCAACGATCGTCGCGCAGGCCACACAAGAGTTCCCCGACTTCGACGACACCATCATGGGACTGTGCCGCTGAGCCCAGCCCCCACGGGGCCGGACAGCACAACCGCCGGCATCGTCACGTGCTGCGGGTCTGAGACTGCTCCAAGCCCTCCATAACCGCGTTATGAAAGGCGAGCTCGTCGGACCGGCAGGGCGCGGCGAAGAACATCCTTTGCGCTTCGACGAGCCCACATCCCACGACCTGCATGGTGACCCTGACGGCGTCCACCCCGTCACAGCCGCGCTCCTTCAAGAACGCCTGCAAGGCTGTGCCGTCATGGGACTCCACCCAGACGGGTTCCGCTGCCTCGGCCATGCTGGCTATCCGCGCCCTACGTGCTGCGTCGATCACGGTGCCTCGCAACGATCATCGGTCTTGCCCGAATCTGGTGCTGGTACGGGTGCGGGCAACGGAAACTCCCGGCCAATCGTCGCCCGATCGCCCGTCTTTGCAGCACCGGGATTGCAGCCGGCCCGACGATACTTCGAGCCGGGCTACGCCTGCTGCTGATTAATGGGGACCTCGTAGACGATCTCGCACAGGGCGGCTGGGACGACGATGTCCGCCGTCTCCACGGGCCGCCCCTGATCGCTGTAGTACGTCCGCCGGATGTGTGTGACGAGTCCGGCCTTCTGAATCCCAAGAAGCGACGCTTCCTCGGCGGTCGCCTGCCGCGGCTCGGGCTGCTCCACTGCGTGGCTGATGGTGACGCCGATCTGGGCCATCCGGTTCACGACACCGGCCCCGGCGTGAGGCCCGCCCTCGGGAAGGACGATGAGCGTCCCACCGGTGAGGTCGTACGGCTCCCAGCTCGTCGACAACTGCACGGGCCGCCCGTCGGCGAGGAACTCGTACACGGTCCGGACGCACAGCTCGCCCTCCCCGATCCCGAGCCGCGCAGCGATCTCGGCCGACGCGGGTACCTTGGCATCCGTCCGGCTCTCCCAGCCGCCATTCCGTCCCACGGCCTTCATGTCGGCCCGGAACGGCGACCCGTCCGGCTGCTCGCGCGCCGCAGACCGAACCATCCGCACCCGCCGCCGAGGCTCGGCCACGTAGGCCCCGGACCCGGCCCGTCCCTCCAGCACACCTTGGGAGATCAGCAGCTCCTGGGCCCGGCGAACGACGTTCTCACCCACCCCGCACTCTTGGCCGATCTGGGCCCGAGAGGGTAGCCGGTCTCCTGGAGTCCACTCGTGCTCCGCGATCCGCCGCCGCAGTTCGTCGGCGATGCGGAGATAAGGCGGCTGCTCAGACATATGGAAAATCTAGTCCACTAGCTCTAATCTAGTTAACTAGCTTCACTGAAAGTGATCGCCGGTGACGGAGGCTGCCCTGTGCCTGCTCCAGAAGTAAGCGCAGAGGCCTTGGCTGCCCGGTTGTCAGCGGTCGGGCTCACCACACGCGTGGAAGGGCACCCGCAGCACACATCCATCGAAGCGGAGCTACCGGAATCCCTCCCCGCCGAGACATGGCAGGAGGTTCTGGAAGTCGTGGCTGCGGCGGACCGATTCGGTCTCCTGGCCACCAGCCTGGGCGGACGCGCCCTATGGGCCGCCGTGAACAAAGCGGTCCCCGCGACGGGCGATGTCCAGGGACCTGGCCGTCAGCGATAGGAGCTGATCAGCATGTTCAACCGTATCCGCCGCGCCATCAGGCGCACCAGAGATCGATACGCCCAAAGGGCCCGGCACTGGGAGCCCTTAACGTCG
The DNA here is from genome assembly GCF_001905665.1 of Streptomyces sp. CB02261. Lineage (GTDB taxonomy): Bacteria > Actinomycetota > Actinomycetes > Streptomycetales > Streptomycetaceae > Streptomyces. The sequence goes on from NZ_LIVX01000001.1 coordinate 593,783, forward strand.
ACCCGCCCGACGCTCGCTCTCCCCGAACCGCCCGACGAACTGACGCTGTTGCTCCGACAGCTCGGAGACCGCACAAACTTCCTCCCGGGCGAAGAGACGGCCCTCGTCCGCCCGTACGTCCTGGTCGGCGAAGACCGAACCCGACAGAACTCGGCCCCGATTCCGCCCCACCTCCTCGCCCACACCTGGTTCGTGCCGGTGGAGGCCCACGGATGATCCGCATCCCCTCGGCGGCGACCACGCCCTATCGGTCCAGCGCCTGCCAGATCGGCACCCACCACGAGTGCGCGCACTCCTCCCCGGCGACGGCACCAATCGACATCCCCGTCGTCTACGAAGCGTGCGCCTGCCCCTGCCACTCCGCGACCAGGTCACCAGAGGCGGCCTCATGAACGGCTATCCCTCGGGCGGTGCACTTGCCTCGCCGGTCGAGATCACCACGACCACGGTGCAGCGCGGCGACCTGATTCAGATCGGCGGCCAGCCGTGCCAAGTGGCCGACCTCCGCCAACTGCCCGGCGGTGCCAAGCGCCTCCTTTTCGAATCGGGCGAGCTCCTGACGATGCACACCCGTACGCGCCTGATCGCCATACGAGTACTCAGAAGGTGGTGACCGCCATGCCGTCTCTCCGCGACACCATCGCCGCCGACCTCCGGACCCAAATCACCGCCGGCCATCTGCAGGCCGGCGCCCGCCTCCCCTCGGAACCGAGGCTCGCCGCCCAGTACAAGGTGAGCACCCCGACCCTGCGCAACGCCCTCGCACTCCTCCAGGCCGAGGGCCTGATCGACAAGATCCACGGCAAGGGCAACTACGTCCGTCCGCCCCTCCGCAGACTCATGGACGCGGAAGGCCACCTCACCCCGGACGCAGACCTCCACGTCACGATCCGCACCACCAACCTCCGGGCACGCGGAGACCTCATCCCCCTACTCAAGGTCCCCTCGCGCACCCCACTGACGGAGTTCCTCTACCTCACCCACCAGGGAAAGAGGCTGCACAGCCTGGCCCGCGTCTACGTCCCGCGCGACCTGGCGTCGGCTGAGATGCCTTGTCGCCGATCCGGCGTGAAGCAAAGCCGAGACCAGGTATGCGTCCGTCTCCCAACCCTCGAAGAAGCCTCCATCCTCCGAATCACCTCAACACTGGCGGTCCTCTCCATCACCCGCGTGTCGACAGACACCATGGGCCGTGTGGTCGAGGCAGCCCTCCTGACGCTCCCCAGCGATCGAACTGATGCGCTCTTCATCACGCACCACACAACAAGCGCCGGCGAGAAGGGACAGGAAGGATGACGCCGCACAACGAACTCCGCCTCCTGCCGTGGTTGGGCCCGGACGACAAGCCTTGCTACCTGAGCACCGACGACCAAGGCGGGCACCTGTCCCGCTTGGCCGACAGTACCGAAGCGATCCAACTCAACTTCGCGGCCGCCCTCGTGGCACACGCGATGGAAGTCCTCAGGGACGAGGCTGGTGACCTGGAGGAGCTTCAAGAACTGTCGGCAGACCTGACAGAAGCCCTCAAGGACGTGCTCCGCGTAGCAACAATCCGCGGCCGTCGCCTGCCCGCCCTGGACCTCACCACCCGCGAAGAGGGGGAGATCAGGCGACGGCTCTCGGCTAGCAGCAGCACGCCCAACGACAGGGCAGCCCCGGATCATGTCCGGGGCTGCCCTACTCAGTCATAGATGCCCTGGTCAGCGCGCCAACAGGCTCTCTCAGTGCTCTTCGGCACGCACGAATAGTTCACGAGGCAACACCCGTTGTCATATCCCGCGCCTAGACTTCAGCAAGGTCGGCACGGGAGGCATGCCTCGGTGCGGGCCGCGCTGATCTATCAGCACCTGGTGCACGGGCGTGACCACGCCATCGCCGCTCACGTCGACGAGTAGATCAAGAAAGTACGGCCGGGCGAGTCCGGCGACGCATCTGGCACGCCGCCCCTCCCCCGCCTCCCCGGCCCGGGGAACGAACAAGGCCCAGGCTCCCGGTTCAGTACCGGTGACCTGAGCCTTTGTCGTGCTACCTGCTGGTGGGCGCGGACGGTTTCGAACCGCCGACATCTGCTTTGTAAGAGCAGCGCTCTACCCCTGAGCTACGCACCCGTGGAAGAGGCAACAGCCTACATGGCGCACGGGTGGGTCCCGCAAACGGATACCTGGGGGGTCGTTGGGTTGCGTGGTCGGGTGGGTACTCCGGGTAGCGGGTGCGGTCATGGGGGGTTTCCGGGGGTGGGGTGAACTGATCAGCTCGTGTGTTCGTCCTTACCGGGTGGGACAATGAACCGGACCGGGCAGGGCGGACACAGCACGGGGAGAGGTACGTGGCGGTGAGCGACGCTAGGGGGGCCGGTGTCCGGTGGCGTGACGCGCCGCGCCGGGGGCCGGAGGCGGCTGGGGCGGCGTCCGGGGGGTCGTCTCTCGGGCTTGTGCTCGCTCTGCCGCTCTTGGTCGGTGCGCTGCTGCCGCACGCCTTCGCCGGTGGCGGGACCCGTCGTTGGTTCGGTGGGCGGGGGGAAGGGCAGCGGGCCGAGGCTCAGGCCGCCAAGGACGCCGCCGCCTCCGCCTTCTACGAGCTCGACACCGCCCAGCGCGGCCTGCGGATCTCCATCGAGACCATCAGCGCCGTCGACAGCTCCCCCGAGGCGCGCCGTGCCGTCGAGGGCTTCGAGGCTCTCGGGCGGCGTATCGACGAGGTCAGCCACCTCTACATCTCCGCCGTCGACGCCCACGACCTCGACCGCGACGAGCTCGACGCGGCGACCGCCGGCCGGGCCCGCGCCGAGCTGACCCGCGCCAAGGACGAGCTCGACCGCGTCAAGGGCGAGCTCGACCGGTTCGAGCAGGGGCTCGGGCCGCTGCTCGACCGCGCCGAGACGCAGCTCGCCCGCCTCGCCCCCGCCGTCGAGCGCGCCCGGCAGGCCCTGCGCGGCGCCGGCGGCGCCCTCGACGCCGTACGGGAGAGCGGGCTGCGCGCCGACGACCTGGCCCTGCGGCTCGCCCAGCTCGGGCCCGAGCTGACCAGGCTCAACGAGGGCGCGGGCCGGCACGGCGTCCCCGAGACCCTGCAGCGCGCCGACCGGGTCCTGCGCGACGCCGAGGCCGTACGGGCCGAGGCGGAGCGCCTGCCCGAGCGGGCCGCCGAGATCGACCGGCGCCTCGTCTCCCTCCGTACCCGTACCGAGGCCCTCACCACCCGCACCGGGGGCGTCGAGCCCGTCCTCTCGGAGCTGCGACGGCGTTTCACCGCACCCTGCTGGCAGGACCTCCAGCACGTGCCCGAGCACGCCGCCGACACGCTCCGGCAGGCCGAGGAGCGGCTCGCCGAGGCGGGGAAGGCGCGGGCCGAGCAGCGCTGGCCCGACGCGACCTCGCTGCTCTCCACCGTCCGCGCGCTGCTCGACTCGACCGACGAGGCCGTGTCCGCCGCCGCGGACCGGCTGCGCCGCCTGGAGGCCGTCGCGAAGGACCCGAGGGCGGAGATCGACCGCACCCGGTTCGCCGTACGGGACGCGCAGCGGCTCGCGATGTTCGGGCGGAGCACCCCCGATCCGCGTCACGCCCGCCCCCTCGACGAGGCCGTCGCCCGGATCGACCGCGCGGTCGCCACCCTGGAGGGCCGCCACCCGGACTACTGGCACTTCCTCACCGAACTGGGGGGCGTGCGGGCCACGGCCGCGCACGTCGTCGGGCAGATCCGGGAGGAGCGGGGCGCCGGGCACTGACCGAGACCGAGGTGGGCCGGATGCCGGATGCCCTGCTGCGGGCGGACGCCTCGGTGGGGCCGGATGCCCCGGTGCGGGCGGACGCCCCGGTGGGGCCGGACGCCTCGGTGCTGGCGGACGCCCCGGTGCGGGCGGACGCCCGGTGGGCCGGATGCCACTGTGGGCCGGGCGCCCCGGTGGGGCCGAAAGCCCCGGGGTCGTCGGCTCGCCTGTGACCGGGGCGGGGCCGGGCCCCCGGGGTCGCGGGTGCCGGCCGGGCCGAGATCGGTGCCCGCAGGGAGCCGGCCGAGCCCGCCCCGCGCGACCGGACCCCGTGCATCTGCCCGTTCCTGAGCTCAGGCTCTAGCCTGTTCCCATGCCTCGTTACGAATTCCGCTGCCGTACCTGCGGCGACACCTTCGAGCTCAGCCGTCCCATGGCCGAGTCCTCCGATCCCGCCTCCTGCCCCGCCGGGCACGACGACACCGTGAAGCTGCTGTCGGCCGTGGCCGTCGGCGGCTCCTCCGCCCCCGCGCCGAGCGGCGGCGGCGGGGGCGGAGGCGGCTGCTGCGGTGGGGGCTGCTGCGGCTGACCCATCGGGGTGTCTACGCGGCGGCGGCCGCCCGGAAGCGGCGCAGGATCTCCTCCCCCGCCGCGACCCCGCGCTCGGCGAGGACGTCGAGGTGGGGGGCCGTCCAGTCGCTGTCGGCCAGTTCGCCGTGGCCGGGGCGCCAGGCCCGGTCCGCGGCGAGCAGCAGGTCTGCGTCGAGGAGCGAGTCGCCGGCGGCCAGGGTCAGCGTGGCGCCGGTGCGGCGGGCGACCTCGCGGACGGCCGCGCCCTTGGTGAGCGGCTTCGGTACCGCGTACACCTTGCGGCCCTGGAGCGAGACCGTCCAGCCGCGCTCCCCCGCCCAGGCGCCGAAGCGCCCCAGCCAGTCCGCGGGGAGCCGTTCCCGCTCGACGACGAGGTAGGCGAACAGGTCCTCGGCGACGCGGTGCTTGCGCACCCAGGACAGGTCCGTGGTGGCCGTGAGGTAGGCGCGGATCTCGGAGAGCGGCGCGCATTCGTCGGCGAGCCGGCGCAGGACGGAGTCGTGCCAGTCCTGGTCGGTGACGCCGTCGACGAGGATGTGGCCGCCGTTGGCGCAGATCGCGTACTTCGGTTCGGTGCCCGGGAGTTGGATCCGCTGGTACTGCTTGCGCGTCCGTGTCGTGGTGGGGACGAAGACGGCTTCCTCCGACAGCAGGGCGAGGAGTCCGGCCGCGTCCTCGGTCATGTAGGAGAGCGGTCTGGCCTCGTGGACCTCGACGCAGAGCAGGCGGGGCGCCTGGGCGTCGGGCATGCCGAGGGCGAGCGCCGCGGACGAGTAGATGAGGGTGCGGTCGAGGTCGCTCGCGACCAGGGTCGTACTCACTGGGACACCACCGCCTTGCCGTCGGCGCCTGTCGCACCCCTGGTGAACCGGGGGTGTATCAGGCCGACGCAGCTGTACGGCAGTTCGTCGACCTCTTCGACCGGTACTCCGCGCTGTTCGGCGAGCAGGCGCACGTGGGCGAGGTCGGCGTCCGCGCCGCGCTTGGCGAGGATCTTCCAGGGGACGCGGCGGAGCAGGACGCGGGTGGTCTCGCCGACGCCCGGCTTGACCAGGTTGACGTCGTGGATGCCGTACTCCTCGCTGATCCGCTCCACGGCGGCCCAGCCCTCCCAGGTGGGCGTGCGGTCGGTGGAGAGGAGTTCCTTGACGTCGGTGTCGACGGTGCCGGTGACCTCGTCGAAGCGGGCGGCGACGGCGTCGAGGAAGTCGTTGGAGACGTCGGCGCCGGCCAGTTCGCGGTAGAACTTGGCGCCGTGGAAGTCGTCGGGTCCGACGAGGTCGGCGCGGAGGACCGTACGCGATATCAGGCCGGAGACCGTGGAGTTGAGGCACGCGGAGGGGATGAGGAAGTCCTCGCGGGTGCCGTAGGTGCGGACGCAGGAGCCGGGATCGGCGAGTACCGCGATCTCCGGGTCGAAGCCCGTGACCCCTTCGGCCGCCTCGAACGCCTTGATCGCGTCGGCGAGTTCGCGGGTGATGGCGCCCTTGCCGGTCCAGCCGTCGACGAACACGACGTCGGCCGGGTCGTGGTGGGCGGCGAGCCAGCGCAGCGCGTTGGCGTCGATGCCGCGGCCGCGCACGATGGACACGGCGTAGTGGGGCAGGTCGAGGCCGTGGCGGGCGGCGGCCCAGCGGCGCATGAGGACGCCGACGGGGGTGCCGGCCCGCGCGAGCGAGACGAGGACGGGGGCGCGGCCGGGCCGCTCGGCGAGGACGGTCTCGGTGACGGTGCCGACGGCGCGGGCGATCCGGGCGGCGGAGCTCTCCAGGGCGCTGTGGAAGAGCTCCTGGTAGCGGCCGCTGGGCTGGTACTCGACGGGGAGCGACTCGGCGTAGTGCGCGCCGCCGCTCTGGATGGCTTCCTCGCGTTCCTCGGTGGGCGCCTCCAGCTCGACGTCCGAGAGGTCCTGGAGCAGCCAGCCGACCTCCTCGGGCGCGTACGAGGAGAAGGCGGGGCCGCGGAGGGGCTCGGGCAGCATGGAGCTCCTTTCGGGAGCTTCGGAGTCGGAGTCCTGGGGGGTGTACGGCGTGGACGGCGCGTACGAGGGGACGACGGCGAGCACGACGCGCGGGATGTGGGCGGCGAGCTGGGCGAGGAGGCCGTCGGGGGCGTGCAGGGCCGGGGTGTCGGCGGTGGAGTCGATGACGACGACGGCGGCGTCGAAGCCCGCGCCGGCCACGTTGTAGGCGTAGCGGTCGCCGGGTCCGTCGGCGGGGTCGTCGTGGGCGGGGAAGACGAGCCGGGTGCGTATCGCGTAGCCGGGGTCGTCGACGGCGAGGACCGGCGAGCGGGTGGTGGTGGAGTACCGGACGTCGTGACCGGCGTCCTCCAGCGCGGTGCCGAGCCGGAGCGGGGCGTACATCAGCTCCTCGAAGCCGAGCACGAGCACGCGGGGCCCTGTGGGCGGCGCCGGGGCGGGGTCGGCGGGGCCTTGCGTGGCGGGCGCACTGGTAGCGGGGCCCTGCGTGGCCGGGCCCTGCGTGGCGGGCTCCGTCGTGGAGGGCTCCTTCGTCGCGGGGAGGTCGCTCAGCGCCTCCGCGAGCCTGTCCGCCATCGCGGGCAGCGCCGCTTCCAGGGTCGCGCGGTGTTCCGGTGTGAAGCCGTGCCGGCCGCCGTCGGGTATGCCGGCCGGCCAGCCGAGTTCGACCCGTACGGGTGCGGCTCCGGGTCCGCGGGTGGCGTCGGCCGGCTCGTACGCCGTCTCGTGCTCCGCGACCAGGGCCTGGCCCTTCTCCAGGACGCCCTCCGGGAGGCGTACCGTCCCCGCGGCGCCGGAGATCAGGTCGACGCGGGCGCCTATCTCCGCCGCGAAGGCGTCCAGGCGGCCGAGGTCGGAGGCGGAGCGCATGTCGACGAGGGCGACGACGACGTACCGGTCGCGCGGGTAGCGCTCGTGCAGTACGCGGACGGTGTTGAGGACCGTGTTGCCGGTGGAGAACTCGTCGTCGACGAGGACCAGCGGTCCGTCGCCCGCGAGGAGCTTCGGGTCCTCCGGCAGCAGCAGGTGGGAGGTGGCGTGCGAGTGCGACTCCTCGAAGCCGCCGGCGCGGGCGACGCCGGCCACCGGTCGGCGGGTGGAGTGGAGGTACGGGGCGAGGCCGAGGCCGTCGGCGACGGCGTGGCCGAGGGCGGTGGCGGTCTCCGCGTAGCCGAGGACGACGGACCGCGCGGCCTCCTCGTCGCCGAGGAGCGCGCGGACGCGCCGGCCGAGGTCGAGGCCGGAGCCGTAGACGACGGACGGGCGCTGGGGCACGTGCTTGCCGAGCACGCTGGAGACCAGCAGGTGCGCCCGCTTGGGGTTGCGACGCAGTGCGAGGCCCAACAGGGCCGGTAGCTCCTCGTCGCCGATCAGTTCGACGCCCAGTCGCTCCGCGACCCACGTTCCGGTCCACACCACGTCGTCGACGTCCCTTCGTCAGCCGGACAGTCCGGCGGTGAGCAGATCCACGAAGCCGACGTCCTCCTTGGCGACGCCGAACAGCTCGGCGCGCTGGAGGGTCCGTTCGGCCCACGCGCGATGCGGCTTCACTTCGTTCATTTTGTTCGTATAGGCGGAGCGGAGCACCCCGCCGCCGCCCTGTTCCGGGCGCAGGATGTCCTGGGCGTCGCTCCACTCCTCGTGGCTGACCACGGAGAGCGCGTGCACCGGGACCACGTGGGTGGGGTGGATGCAGGTCTTGCCGAGCAGTCCGTTGGCGCGGTCGAGTTCGATCTCGCGGAGCAGGCCGTCGAGGTCGTGCTCGATCAGGGCCGTGCGCAGGTCCTCCGCGCTGCCCTCCATGAAGGGGCTGCGGCGCAGCTGGGGCTTGAACATGCGCTCGCCGGGCCGGAAGTACTCCCAGACGGGTCCGGTGATGGTGAAGCCGGTGCCGTCCGAGCGGCCGAGGACGTTGACGACGTCGGAGATGACGTGGGCGACGATCTTGACGTCGTAGGCGGTCATGTCGGGCGAGCGGCGCAGCCCGTAGGCGGAGCAGAAGTCGGTGACGCCGAGGCGCAGGGCCAGGACGTGGTCGCGGTACTTCTCGGTGATCGAGGCGATGCCGGCGAGGGTCTCGGCCCGGGTCTCCAGGTGGAGGAGCTCGGGGGACTCCAGGACGGGCATGGCGAAGAGGCGCCGGCCGCTTGCCGCCTCGGCCTGGGTGAGCGCTTCGAGGAAGGCGCGGCCGCGGGTCTCGGTGAACTTGGGCAGCACGAATCCGGACAGCAGGCGGACCGTTTCGCCCAGGCGGGTGACGAGGTCGGTGATCTGGCGCGGTTCGCGGACCCGGATGAAGAGCAGGGGCACGTCCGTGGCGGTGTCGGCGTCCGTCACGGGGGTGTCGGCGAGGTCGGCGAACTGGCGGACGAGGTTGTCCTCGCCGGCTTCGACGTCGGCGTCGCTGATGGAGTCCTCCAGGCAGAGCACCATGGAGACCACTCCGCGGGCTGCCTGTTTGCGCACGTCGTCGGCGAGCCGCGGCCTGGTGGCCGGGCTGTAGAGCGTGGCGCCCAGGGCCACGGCGAGCGTGCGTGCGGGCGAGTCGGCCGTGAACGCGGCCGGCTCGCGGTGGAACAGCCCAGCCCGTGCCATGGACGGGATGTGCCCGAAATGACGCATATAAGTCCCCCGTCTGCCTTTCTGGACCCTGATGACATGTGGCCGGTAATAGTACGTAGGTGCGGGTGTCCGCAGTTCCCTCAACTCATGAAATCCAGGTAACTCGACAGCATCCGTCACCCCGTCCCCGTATCGGTACCGCCCCCGCGTTGTCCGCGGGTCGGGCGGGAGGGCAGGATTACGGTCATGACGCACGCGATGCTGAAGGGCTCCAACGTCCCTCTCGACACCGCGGCCGTACGGGCCGTGCTCCGCTGGACCCCGGGCTCCGGGGTCCCCGACGTGGATGCCTCGGCCCTGCTGCTCGGGCCCGACGGCCGCGTGCGGTCCGACGAGGACTTCGTCTTCTACAACCAGCCGCGCCACCCTTCGGGGCTGGTGCGGCGGCTGCCGAAGAAGCGGGACTCCAAGGGCCTCACGGACACCGTGGAGGCCGATCTGGGCGCCCTCGACCCCTCGGTCGACCGGGTGGTGATCGCGGCCTCCTCCGACGGCGGCACCTTCCGGTCCGTCTCCGACCTGCGGATCCTGCTGTACGACGCGACGCCCGGGCCCGAGCGCGAGCCGCTGGCCCTGTTCTCCGTGACCGCGGAGACCGGCGAGGAGACGGCGGTCATCTGCGGCGAGCTGTACCGGCGCGGGGACGGCTGGAAGTTCCGCGCGGTGGGGCAGGGCTACCCGACCGGCCTCGTCGGCCTCGCCACCGACTTCGGCATCTCGGTCGACGAGGACGCGCAGGACGACCAGGCCGGGCAGGACGCGGCCCAGGAGGGCCTGGAGGGGCCGGACGGGCGCGTGGGGCGGCAGGACCGCCCGGAGGGGCCCCAGGAGGGCCAGGAGGCCGCCACGGCCGCCTCCGGCTCCCCCGACCTGGACCTGACGCTCGTCCACACCCCCGTACCCCCGCGGCCGACGGTGCCGCCGCCCGTGCCCGACCGGGCGCCCGCCTACGGCTACCCGCAGCCGCCGGTGAACGTCCCCGCGCCCGCGTACGGCTACCCGCAGCCGGTGACCGCCCCCGAGCAGCACCCGTCGCCGGAGTTCCGGATGCCGCCGATGGGCCCCCAGTTCGTCCGTTCCTGAGGACGTGGGCAAGGGCTACGCCTTGGTCTTGTAGCCGCGGCCCCACTGGAGACCCCAGCCGTACAGCCGGTCCAATTCGGCCTGGAAGCCGTAGACGAAGCGCACCTCGCGGCGGACCGTGAGCTCGCCCTTGGTGTTGTCCACGGAGAACACCGCGCAGGAGCGGGCCTGCGGGGCGCGCTCGTCGAGTTCGATCTCGATCCGGGGGCCGTTGCTCGGATAGAGCGTGATCTTGGCGTGCGTACGGTCGAAGGCAGGCGTCTGGTCGTAGATGTACACGAAGAACAGCAGCCGCTTGATCTCGTCCTTCTGGTCCAGGTTGACGAAGATGGTCTCCCCGGAGGACCCGCCGAAGCGGTCGTCGCCGCTGAGCTTCACGTACGGCGCGGTGTTCAGGTCGCCGAAGAAGCCGCCGAGCGGCTGCACCACGCCCTTGCTGCCGTCCTTGAGCTCGTACAGGCAGCCCAGGTCCAGGTCGACGTTGACCATGCCCTGCGTGTGCGCCTGGACGACCTCGGGCTTGAAGAGCAGGGCCGGGTTGCGCAGGAGCCGTCCGCTCTGGCGGGAGCGGCCCTCGATGTCGGAGGTCCGCATCCGCCACGAGAGGTTCACCCGCAGGTTGCCGGTGGCGGCGCCCTGCTTGCTGAGCGAGACGGACGGGCGCCGTCGCGTCAGGTCGATCGAGTTCGACGCGGCGCTGCCGGAGTCGAACTGCGCGGTCCTGCCCGGAAACAGGTTGTCCCAGAAGGCCATGCGCCTTCACCCCCCACTGGTCGTCACCACCGCACATGCCTGCGGGGCGGCCGGGTGCACCGGCCGCCCCGCAGTGAAGCGTTCCTCGTCGTCGGGGGTGTCACACCCCGGACGACACCTCGGTCTTGTCCCCGGAGGAACCGGACCCGCCCTCGGCCGCCGCGAGCGCCTTGTTGCGGCGGACGGAGGACCAGAAGGAGAAGGCGATCAGGATGACACCGATGGAGCCGGTGATGAGTTCGCTGATCTCGTGCTGGACGGTGACGAGCAGGATGACGGCGAGCGCGCCGATGGCGTAGTGCGCGCCGTGCTCCAGGTACACGTAGTCGTCGAGGGTGCCCTCGCGGACCAGGTAGACCGTGAGCGAACGGACGTACATGGCGCCGATGCCGAGGCCGAGCGCCATCCAGAAGATGTGGTTGGTGATGGCGAAGGCGCCGATGACACCGTCGAAGGAGAACGAGGCGTCGAGCACTTCCAGGTACAGGAACAGGAAGAACGCGGCCTTGCCGGCGAGGCCGACCGCGGAGACGGGCTTGCCCTCGGCCTTGGCCTTCTCCTCCTCCTCGTGCTCGCGCTCCTCCTCTTCCTCCAGCTTGTTCTCGAAGAAGCCGGAGAGACCGCCGACGATGAGGTACGTGATCAGGCCGGCGACGCCGGCGAGCAGCACGGTCCCCGACTTGTCCGCGTGGCCGGTACTGGTGTGCGCGTGGGTCGCGAAGGTCATCGCCGTGACGAGCAGCGCGATGAGCGCGACGCAGACCGACAGCATGTCGACCTTGCCGAGCTTGGCCAGCGGGCGCTCCAGCCAGCCGAGCCACTTGATGTCACGGTCCTCGAAGATGAAGTCGAGGAAGATCATGAGCAGGAACATGCCACCGAAGGCGGCGATCGCCGGGTGGGCGTCCGTGACCAGGGCCTCGTACCGCTCGGGATCGTCCAGGGCCAGTTCGACGGCCTCGATCGGGCCGACCTTGGCGCTGATGGCGACGATCGCGACGGGGAAGACCAGCCGCATACCGAAGACCGCGATAAGGATGCCGATCGTGAGGAAGATCTTCTGCCAGAAGGCATTCATCTTCTTCAGGATTCCGGCGTTGACAACCGCGTTGTCGAAGGACAGCGAGATCTCGAGGATCGACAGGATCAGAACGACCCCGAACGCCTCCCACCCCCACTGCCAAGCGGCGAAGGCCAGGCCGAGCGCCGTGATGGCGAACGACCAGCCGAAGGTTTTCAGAACCACTCTCTACCCCATCGTGAAACTGCTTGGCTTTACGAAACGTTGACCCCGAAGTCTAGAGCGATGCCCCGGAGCCCCGACGCGTACCCCTGACCGACCGCGCGGAACTTCCATTCGCCGTTGTACCGGTAGAGCTCGCCGAAGATCATCGCGGTCTCGGTGGAGGCGTCCTCGGAGAGGTCGTACCGGGCGAGTTCCTGCCCGTCCAGCTGATTCACCACACGGATGAACGCGTTGCTGACCTGGCCGAAGCTCTGGCCGCGGTTGTCGGCGTCATGGATCGACACCGGGAAGACGATCTTGTCGCAGCGGGCCGGCACCTGGGAGAGGTCCACGATGAGGGACTCGTCGTCCCCGTCACCCTCGCCGGTGAGGTTGTCCCCCGTGTGTTCGACGGAGCCCTCGGGGCTGCGGAGCTGGTTGTAGAAGACGAAGTACTCGTCCCCGAGGACCCTTCCTTCCTGGCACAGCAGGGCGCTGGCGTCGAGGTCGAAGGGGGCTCCGGTGGTGGAGCGCGCGTCCCAGCCGAGCCCGACGAGGACCTTGGTCAGGTTGGGTGCGGCCTTGGACAGGGAGACATTGCCTCCCTTGGCGAGCGTGACGCCCATGATTCGGTTCCTCCCCGGTGATGATGAGGCACGTCCGGCGCCGCACGAGAGGTGCGGCGCCGGACGGTTCGAGCGGTTCGGCTCAGACGTTGACGCCGAAGTCCTGCGCGATGCCGCGCAGGCCGGAGGCGTAGCCCTGGCCGACGGCGCGGAACTTCCACTCGGCGCCGTGGCGGTACAGCTCGCCGAAGACCATGGCGGTCTCGGTGGACGCGTCCTCGGAGAGGTCGTACCGGGCGATCTCGGTGCCGCCGGTCTGGTTCACGACGCGGATGAACGCGTTGCGCACCTGGCCGAAGGACTGCTGGCGGTTCTCGGCGTCGTAGATCGAGACCGGGAAGACGATCTTGGTGACTTCGGCCGGGACGGTGGCCAGGCTGACCTTGACCTGCTCGTCGTCACCCTCGCCCTCGCCGGTCAGGTTGTCACCGGTGTGCTCGACGGAGCCGTCGGCGCTCTTGAGGTTGTTGAAGAAGACGAAGTCCCCTTCGTTGCGGACCTTGCCCTCGTCCGTCACCAGGATGGCGCTGGCGTCGAGGTCGAAGTCCGTACCGGTGGTGGTGCGGACGTCCCAGCCCAGACCGACGGTCACGGCGGTGAGGCCAGGGGCCTCCTTGGTCAGCGAGACGTTGCCGCCCTTGCTGAGGCTGACTCCCACGAGTCCCTCCATAGGTTTTCAGGGGCAGCGCCCCCGGTCGTGCGTTGGCATTCGGATCAACGACTGGATCCTAGTGACGGGTTCCCGGTCGAAACAGTCGATTCGCCCCGCGAATCGGAGATGTCGTCCGTCGCACGCGGAGATGTGGGCCGGGTGGCGGCTCAGAGAGCGTCGAGCGCCTTGACGTACGCGCCGAGGTCACGGGCGTCCGGCAGGGCGTTGACGACGGTCCAGCGGACGACGCCGGCCTTGTCGACGATGAAGGTGCCGCGCACCGCGCACCCCTTCTCCTCGTCGAACACGCCGTACGCGCGGGAGGCCTCGCCGTGCGGCCAGAAGTCGGAGAGCAGCGGGTAGTCCAGGGACTCCTGCTCGGCGAAGACGCGCAGGGTGTGGATGGAGTCGTTGGAGACGGCGAGGAGCTGGGTGTCGTCGTTGACGAACGTCGCGAGGTTGTCGCGCAGCTCGCCGAGCTCACCGGCGCAGACGCCGGTGAAGGCGAACGGGTAGAAGAGCAGCACCACGTTCTTCTCGCCGCGGAAGTCGGACAGCTTCACGGTGCGTCCGTGGTTGTCCTTGAGCTCGAAGTCCGGAGCCCTGGTGCCGACCTCGATCGCCATCGCGCACGCATCCCTTCGCCGGGCCCCGCCCTTGGGCCGTATCGGTGAACCCCAGCCTACGGCCTGTGCACGAAAGCCCCCGCCGGCGTACCGGCGGGGGCTCGTCGCAGCGTGGTGATCAGCGCTTGGGGGCCGTCAGGCGGGTGCCCGTCCAGTCCTTGGCGACGCTGATGCTCTTGGTCTGGGAGAGACCAGCTGTCTGCGCGGCATCGTTGATGTCGCTCGGCTCGATGTAGCCGTCGCGGCCGGTCTTCGGCGTCAGCAGCCAGATGGTGCCGCCGTCCTCCAGAAGACCGATGGCGTCCACCAGGGCGTCGGTGAGATCGCCGTCCTCGTCGCGGAACCAGAGCACGACGGCGTCAGCGACGTCGTCGTAGTCCTCGTCCACGAGATCGGCCCCGATGATGGACTCGATGCCTTCACGGAGATCCTGGTCGACGTCGTCGTCGTAGCCGATCTCCTGGACCACCTGTCCGGGCTCGAACCCCAGCCTTCCGGCCGGGTTGGTCCGCTCCTCCGCGTGGTCCGCGGTCGCGCTCACGGCTTGCCTCCTGCTCATTCGGTAAATGCTTGGGCCGCGCGTATGCGCGCGGCGCTGGCCGTAGTCCACACGTGCCGGGGTGGATCGCGCAAGTACCCGGCCGTGGAGACCGCCGAAACGGTGACGTTTGGGGCCGTCTCGCCCCAACTTCCGGCGCCGTGGGACCCCGCTCCGTGATCAGGCACACATGATTCATCCCGGTTTACTGACTTCTGCGGTTTCAGTCTGCCGAACGCCCGGACGAAACGCATGCGCGAGTTGGGCGTAAGGTTGCGATTTGAGCGCACCCCAGACGTGCTGAACGACACCGGAGACACCCCCTGGGGGTTACCCCTCGGTAAATGTGACGCCTGGCGTCGGCGGGGTACACGATGGACATCCCGACCACTCCGTGGCCCCGTGGGCACCACCGACAGCGAAGGAAGAGCGTGGCTCCCGGATCCGATCGCAACCCGATCATCATTGGCGGCCTTCCCAGTCAGGTCCCGGATTTCGACCCGGAAGAGACCCAGGAATGGCTCGACTCCCTCGACGCCGCCGTCGACGAGCGGGGCCGTGAGCGGGCCCGCTACCTCATGCTCCGTCTCATCGAACGCGCCCGCGAGAAGCGCGTGGCCGTGCCGGAGATGCGCAGCTCGGACTACGTCAACACGATCGCCACCAAGGACGAGCCGTTCTTCCCCGGCAACGAGGAGATCGAGCGCAAGGTCCTCAACGCCACCCGGTGGAACGCGGCCGTGATGGTGTCGCGCGCCCAGCGTCCCGGCATCGGCGTCGGTGGCCACATCGCGACCTTCGCCTCCTCGGCCTCGCTGTACGACGTCGGCTTCAACCACTTCTTCCGCGGCAAGGACGAGGGCGACGGCGGCGACCAGATCTTCTTCCAGGGGCACGCCTCCCCCGGCATCTACGCCCGCGCGTACCTCCTGGACCGACTGAGTGACACCCAGCTCGACGGCTTCCGCCAGGAGAGGTCGAAGTTCCCGAACGGGCTGTCCTCGTACCCGCACCCGCGGCTGATGCCGGACTTCTGGGAGTTCCCGACCGTGTCGATGGGCCTCGGCCCCCTCGGCGCGATCTACCAGGCCCGGATGAACCGCTACATGGAGGCGCGCGGCATCGCCGACACCTCCAAGTCGCACGTGTGGGCTTTCCTCGGCGACGGCGAGATGGACGAGGTCGAGTCGGTCGGCCAGCTGTCCATCGCCGCCCGCGAGGGCCTCGACAACCTGACGTTCGTCGTCAACTGCAACCTCCAGCGGCTCGACGGCCCGGTGCGCGGCAACGGCAAGATCATCCAGGAGCTGGAGTCGATCTTCCGGGGCAACGGCTGGAACGTCATCAAGCTGATCTGGGACCGCTCCTGGGACCCGCTGCTCGCGCAGGACCGCGACGGCATCCTGGTCAACAAGTTCAACACCACCCCGGACGGTCAGTTCCAGACGTACGCCACGGAGACCGGCGGCTACATCCGGGACCACTTCTTCGGCGACGACCACCGGCTGCGGGCGATGGTCGAGGGCATGTCGGACCAGCAGATCCTGCACCTGGGCCGCGGCGGCCACGACCACAAGAAGATCTACGCGGCCTACGCGGCGGCCAAGGCCCACGCGGGCCAGCCGACCGTGATCCTCGCGCAGACCGTCAAGGGCTGGACGCTCGGCCCGAACTTCGAGGGCCGCAACGCGACCCACCAGATGAAGAAGCTGACGGTCGACGACCTCAAGCGCTTCCGCGACCGGCTGCACATCCCGGTGACCGACCGGCAGTTGGAGGACGGCCTGCCGCCGTACTACCACCCGGGGCGGGACTCCGAGGAGATCCAGTACATGCACGACCGCCGCAGCGCGCTGGGCG
The DNA here is from genome assembly GCF_001905665.1 of Streptomyces sp. CB02261. Lineage (GTDB taxonomy): Bacteria > Actinomycetota > Actinomycetes > Streptomycetales > Streptomycetaceae > Streptomyces. The sequence goes on from NZ_LIVX01000001.1 coordinate 610,049, forward strand.
GGTACGTCCCCACCCGGGTCGTACGGGCGAAGCCGCTGACCCTCCCCGAGGACCAGGCCTACGCGGCGGCCAAGAAGGGCTCCGGCCAGCAGTCGATCGCCACCACGATGGCCTTCGTCCGCATCCTGAAGGACCTCATGCGGGACAAGGAGATCGGCAAGCGCTTCGTGCTGATCGCCCCCGACGAGTACCGCACCTTCGGCATGGACGCCTTCTTCCCGAGCGCCAAGATCTACAACCCGCTCGGCCAGCAGTACGAGGCGGTGGACCGCGAACTCCTCCTCGCCTACAAGGAGTCGCCGACCGGCCAGATGCTGCACGACGGCATCTCCGAGGCCGGCTGCACGGCCTCGCTGATCGCCGCCGGTTCCGCCTACGCCACGCACGGCGAGCCGCTGATCCCGGTGTACGTCTTCTACTCGATGTTCGGTTTCCAGCGGACCGGCGACCAGTTCTGGCAGATGGCCGACCAGCTGGCCCGCGGCTTCGTCCTGGGCGCCACCGCCGGCCGGACGACGCTGACCGGTGAGGGCCTCCAGCACGCGGACGGTCACTCGCACCTCCTCGCCTCGACCAACCCGGCCTGCGTCGCCTACGACCCGGCGTTCGGCTTCGAGATCGCGCACATCGTCAAGGACGGTCTGCGCCGCATGTACGGCCCCGAGGCAGAGGACGTCTTCTACTACCTCTCCGTCTACAACGAGCCGATCCAGCACCCGGCCGAGCCCGAGAACGTGGACGTGGAGGGCATCCTCCAGGGCATCCACCGCTTCCGGCCGGCCGACGCGGGCGCGATCCCGGCGCAGATCATGGCCTCCGGTGTCGCCGTGCCGTGGGCGATCGAGGCGCAGCGGATCCTCGCCGACGAGTGGAACGTACGGGCCGACGTCTGGTCCGCCACCTCCTGGACCGAGCTGCGCCGCGAGGCCGTGGCCGTCGAGGAGCACAACATGCTCCACCCGGACGAGGAGCAGCGCGTCCCGTACGTGACGCGCAAGCTCCAGGGCTCCGAGGGCCCGTTCGTGGCGGTCTCGGACTGGATGCGGGCGGTGCCGGACCAGATCTCCCGCTGGGTGCCGGGCACGTACAGCTCGCTGGGCGCCGACGGCTTCGGTTTCGCGGACACGCGCGGCGCGGCCCGTCGCTACTTCCACATCGACGCCCCGTCGATCGTGCTGGCGGTGCTGACCGAGCTGGCCCGGGAGGGCAAGGTCGAGCGGTCGGTCCTCAAGCAGGCCGTGGACCGCTACCAGCTGCTCGACGTGGCCGCCGCCGACCCGGGCCCCGCGGGCGGCGACGCCTGAGCCCCTAGGCCGTGTCCGGACCGTCCCGCCCGGCTCGCGGGCGGACGGCGCTACTTTCCGGACACGGCCTAGCACGGAAGCTCCTGGTGAGGGCGGTGGGACCCTGGTCCCGCCGCCCTTCGGCGTTCTCTACGATTCCCCGCATGAAGGATCGCTGGGAAGAACGCACACAGGCGCCGCTGCTCGTGCTCGCCGTGGCGTTCGGCGTCGCCTACGCCGTGCCGATCGTGGCTCCGGGCGCCGCGCCCTGGGTGCACCGGCTGTGCACCCATGTCGAGTGGGCGGTCTGGGCGGCCTTCGCCGTCGACTACCTGGTCCGGTTCGCGCTCGCCCCGGCCCGCTGGGCCTTCGTCCGCTCCCACCCCCTGGATCTGCTCGCGGTCCTGCTGCCGATGGTGCAGCCGCTGCGGCTGCTGCGGGTCGTGTCCACGCTCCTCCTCGTGGGCCGGCGGGCCCGGATGGCCCCGCAGATAACGCTCACCACCTATGTGGCGGGCGCGGTCGTCGGGCTGATGATGTTCGGCTCGCTGGCCGTGCTGCACGTCGAGCGGGACGCCCCGGAGGGCAACATCAAGACCCTCGGGGACGCGGTCTGGTGGTCGTTCACCACGATGACCACGGTCGGCTACGGCGACCACGCTCCCACCACGGGTCTCGGCCGGGTGCTCGCGGTGGGACTGATGCTGTCGGGCATCGCCCTGCTGGGTGTCGTCACCGCGAACATCGCGGCCTGGTTCATCTCCCGCTTCGAGCGGGACGACGCGGCGGAGCGCCGTCAGACCGAGCTTCTGGAGACGCTGACCCAGGAGGTCCGCGCGCTGCGCGCCGAGGTGTCGCGGCTCTCGGCCCCGGCCGGGGTGCCCGCACCTGCCGGCCCGCCGGACGTCCCCGCGCCCGGCGGGCGTCCCGGCGAGCCTTGCGTGATCGACGTGATCGGCGGGCCCGGCGTGATCGACGAGCCCTCCCCTAGCGCTCCCACAGCTTGAACGCTCTGACCTCGTAGGGCGTCTGCGGCACCCATGTCCCCCGGCCCGGGTAGGTCTCGAACTCTCCCGTCTCGGCGCACTCGGCCGACTGGTACGTGGTGACCGGGCGGCCGGTGCGGTTGGCGAGGGAGTGTGCCGAGGTGCCCGGTGGCAGGGCGACGCAGCTGTCGATGTCGGTCGTGGCCAGCTCGTGCGTCCGCGCCCGGCCCCTGAAGTCGGACTTGGGCCAGAGGCAGAGCCGGCCGGGTCCACAGGCTCCGAGGACGGTCCCGGACGGGGCCGCCGCCGTATGGGCGCGCGCGGCCCCGGACGGCGCGGCCGTCGCCGGAGCCACCAGGAGGGCGGTGAGCATCACCGCGAGGGTGAGAGCGGTCTTCGTATACATACTGAGGAACCCCCGTTTCGTCACTCTCTGTAATCACGAGAATGGCGGAGGCCGCCCCTCGACGGAAGAGGGGCCGCCCCCGTTCACGCGAACGGGTGACGGCCCCCTACGGGAACCCCGACGGACGTCAGATGTGACCGCCCATGCCGCCCGCCTCCGCGTTCTCGCCGCGCTTGGTGAGCGTGGCGACGAGGGCCGCGACGACGGCGACGCCACCGGCGACGGTAAAGGCCAGGCCCATGCCGTCCAGGAAGGTGTCGTGGATGACGCCGGTGATCTGCTGGAGGACGTCGGGGGTCATCCCGGGGGCCTTCGCCAGCTCCGCCGGGGCCATGCCGAACTCGGCGGCCTGCTCGAGCTGCGGGTTCACCGGGGCGGGAATGCCGGCCGCCTTCCAGTTCTCCTCGAAGGCGCCCGCGACCTTCGACGACATGACGGCGCCGAGCACGGCCGTGCCCAGCGCGCCGCCGACCTGCATCGCGGCCTGCTGCAGACCGCCGGCCACGCCGGAGAGCTCCAGCGGCGCGTTGCCGACGATGACCTCGGTGGCGCCGACCATGACCGGGGCGAGCCCGAGGCCGAGCAGCGCGAACCAGAGGGACATGACGAGCGTGCCGGTGCCGGACGAGAGCGTGATCATGCCGAACATCGCGACGGCCGTGCAGACCATGCCGCCGACCAGCGGCACCCGGGGGCCGAACTTGGTGATCAGGGCGCCCGCGAGCGGCGAGGAGACGATCATCATCGCGGTCAGCGGCAGCAGGCGCAGACCGCTGTCGACCGGGCTGAGCCCCTTCACGCCTTGGAGGTAGAAGGTCACGAAGAACAGACCGCCCATGAAGGCGAAGGCCATGAGCACCATGAGCACCACGCCGGCCGAGAGCGGCACGGAGCGGAACATGGCCAGCGGGATCAGCGGCTCCTTGACCTTGGTCTCCCAGAAGGCGAAGACCGCGAAGAGGAGCACCGCGCCGAGCAGACAGCCCCAGGTCTTGCCGCCGGTCCAGCCCCAGGACTCGCCGGCCTTGATCAGGCCCCAGACGAGGGAGGCCATGGCGCCGGAGAGCAGCAGGATGCCGAGGACGTCGAAGGAGCGCGGGGCGTTCTCGGCCCGGTGGTCCTTGAGGATGACCAGGCCGAGGCCGAGCGCGACGACGCCGACCGGCACGTTGATGAAGAAGACGGACTGCCAGCTGACGTGCTCGACGAGCAGGCCGCCGACGATCGGGCCGCCCGCCGTGGAGGCGCCGATGACCATGCCCCAGATGCCGATGGCCATGTTCAGCTTCTCGGCGGGGAAGGTGGCGCGCAGCAGGCCGAGCGCGGCCGGCATCAGCAGGGCGCCGAAGAGGCCCTGCAGGACGCGGAAGGCGATCACGGCCCCGATGCTGTGGGAGAGGCCGATCGCGGCGGAGGCGGCCGCGAAGCCGGCGATGCCGATGAGGAAGGTCTGCCGGTGGCCGAAGCGGTCGCCGAGCTTGCCGGCGGTGATCAGGGCGACGGCGAGCGCCAGCAGGTAGCCGTTGGTGATCCACTGGACCTGGGCGAGGGAGGCGCCGAGGTCGTTCTTGATGGCGGGGTTGGCGATGGCGACGATGGTGCCGTCGAGGGCGACCATCATCACGCCCACGGCCACGCCGAAGAGGGTCAGCCAGGGGTGGCCGCGCAGTCCCTTCGCCGGGCCCGGAACGGGTTCCCGGACGCCCCCCTGACCCTGCGGGGCCTTTTCCACGGTGGTCTGACTATTCATGCGAACGAGGCTAGTGACAGTCACTGACAATTGACAAAGCGATTCATGAGCCAGTAACTGTCACGTAGCTCACAGGTACGCTGAGCTGGACGAAATGCCTGAAAAGAGGACCCTGACGTGACCCTGCCCGGCCTGCGCGAGCGGAAGAAGCAACGCACGCGCGACGCGCTGACCCGGGTGGCCCTCGAGCTCTTCACCGCCCAGGGGTACGAGCGGACCACCGTCGACGAGATCGTCGACGCCGTCGAGGTGTCCCAGCGCACGTTCTTCCGGTACTTCTCCTCCAAGGAGGAGGTCGCCTTCGCCGTCCAGCACATGGTGGAGGAGCGCTTCGTCGTGGCCCTCGGACAGCGTCCGCCGGCCGAGGGTCCGTTCGACGCGATGCGCAACGCGGTGCTCTGCGCCTGGGACACCATCGGCGACGCCATCACCGAGGTCGTACCGGTCGAGCTGTATCTGCGCAGCCTCCAGATGATCGAGTCGACGCCCGCGCTGCTCGCCGTCCATCTGCGGCGCTCCAACGAGATGGAGGAGACCATCGCCCGGATCATCGCCGGCCGTGAGGGTCTCGACCTGAACGAGGACCCGCGTCCCCGGATCGCGGTGGCGGCGTTCAGCGGCGTGATGCGGGTGACGGGCCAGCTGTGGGGCCGGGGCACGGACCAGAGCCTGGAGGCCATCCGCGACCTCACGGAGAAGTACCTCGACCACCTCGGCCCGGCCCTCACCCCCAGCTGGCGGGAGCGCGGGGACGCGGGCCCGGGCAGCGCTCCGTAGGGCCGCGGGGACACGGGGCAGGGGACAGCGCTCCGCAGGACCGCGGGGACACGAGGGCCGGGCAGCGCTCCGTAGGACCGGACCCGCGCGGGTTCACCCGCGCCCCGTAGGGTGGCGGCCCGTGACCTCAGCCGAAGCCGCCTCGCCCACCCTGGCCGTCGTGCGCGCCCTCCTCGCGCTCGCCGTCGTGTTCGTGCTCCTCGCGACCACCGGGTGGACCACGACCCGGCACCGCCCCGCACCCGGCCCGTCCCGCGAGGCCGCCCTCGCCGCCTGGGCGCGGGACCGGATCGACCACCGCCCGCTGCCCGGACCCGGCAGCCCCTCCCGTACCGTCGCCGCGTTCTTCGCCGGCCTCGGCCACGCGCGCGCGGCCCGGCTCGCCGACCGGCACCCGCTCGTCGTCGGCAACCTCGACGGCGTCCCGGTCGCCCTGCGCTACCGCGCCAACCGTGTCTCCCTCGGCCACGCGCTCGCCGCCGAGCGGGGCAGGGTCGACGACACCCGGCTGTCCTCCGAGGGACGGCACGAGGCGCGGCGCCGGTTCGACCGCTTCACCTCACTGATGCGGCCCGGCCGCCAGATCCTGTCCTTCGACCCGACCGGCGCGGGGCGGGCCGCCGAGGTCCTCGGGGATCTGGAGCGGGCCCGGCGCGTCTCCGTGATCGTGCCCGGCGTCGACACCACCCTCCTCACCTTCCAGAAGACCCACGGCCGGTACGCGGCCCCCGTCGGCATGGCCGAGGCCCTCCACGACGCCGAGCGGCGGTCGGCGCCCGGCACCCGCACCGCGGTGATCGCCTGGGCCGACTACACCGCGCCCGCCGGGGTCGGCGTCGACGCGATGACCGGCCGGCTCGCAGAGGTGGGCGCCGCGCGGCTCGTGAGGCTGACCGAGGCCCTGCCCGGCGACGCGCGCGTGGCGCTGTTCTGCCACAGCTACGGCTCCGTGCTCTGCGGGGTCGCCGCGCCCCGGCTGCCCGACCGGGTGACGGATGTGGCCGTGGCCGGAAGCCCCGGCATGCGGGTGGGCCGGGCGGCCGAACTCGCCACCCACGCGCGCGTATGGGCCATGCGGGACGCCGACGACTGGATCGCGGACGTGCCCCACATGGAGGTCGCCGGCATCGGGCACGGCGCCGACCCGGTGGCCCCGGAGTTCGGCGCCCGGCTCCTGTCGGCGCGCCGGGCGATCGGCCACAGCGGCTATTTCGAGCCGGGAACCGACAGTCTCGGCAACTTCGCCGCGATAGGCGTCGGCGCCTACCGGAACCTGGTGTGCGCACGTGCCGACGGTGCCTGCCACGACGGAATATCCGGTGCGGAAGGGCGCTGACGCGCGTAGATCCCGTAATTTCGGGACCTTTCACAGGGGCGACGCGCGGGCACGCGCCGCTTACGATGAGGCGTATGGGTGATGTGCTGGCCGGAAATCAAGCCACCTGGGAGTTCGAGAGCGACGCCCTCGTCATCCGCTTCGACCGGGGGAACCGCACGCCGAGGCTCTTCAGCGTGCTGCGCGAACGCCGCATACCGCACGAGGCGCTGGCGTCCGTGACGCTCACGCCGGGCAAGCGGGGCACCGTCGTGCTGCACGCCGTGCCGAGGCCGGGTGCCGATCCCCTGATGGAGGCGGCCGCGGGGCAGCTCGCGGAGCACTGCGATCCGTACCGCCTGGTGCTGCCGGCGGACCGGGAGACGCTGGCCGAGTACTACCGGGACGAACTGCGGACGGTGCTCGCGCGTAGACCGGCGAGCGCGTGGGGCGCCGCGGGGGTCGCGGGTGCTGCGGACGTCACGGGTCCCGCGGACGTCGCCGGTGCCGTGGGGGTCACCGGCGCCGCGGAGGTCGCCGGCGCCGCGACCGGCATCACGGGTGCCTCGCACCTCCCGGACGCTCCGGACGTCGGGGACGCCCCGGACTCCGTCCCGGACGCCCCGGACATCGTGGACATGACGCCGACCGACCGTTTCCTGGTGGCGCCGCCCGCGGGTCCGCAGTCGTTCAAGGCGTACGACGGGAAGGCCAGCTTCGACGGACACGGGGAGGTCGCGTTCCGCTGGTCCTGGACGGGGGCGTCCTCCGAGAAGTGGAAGGCGGGCGACCAGACGTTCCAGGTGCGGGACCTCTGCGGGGTCGAGTGGCGCTCGCCCGAGGTCCTCGACGGGCACCTGCGCCTGCTGCCCCGGGGCGGCGAACCCCGGGCCCCGCAGCCGGACCTGGATCCCGCCTCCGTCGTCTTCGGCCTCGGCTACGGGCCGGTGCACCTGTCGCTCCCCTTCGCGGCGGCGGTCCTGGCCGCGATCCGGACCACGGACCGCGTCCCCGCCCGTGTCGCCGCCCCGGGGGCCGTTGCTGAAAGGATTCGGCACCTGGGTGAACTGCACCAGGCGGGCCTGGTGACGGACGAGGAGTTCTCGGCGAAGAAGGCGGAACTCCTGGCGGAGCTCTAGACCCCCGCACCCGCCGCGTCATACCCGGGTATCAGGCCGGAGCCCGGTCCCCGGTATGACGCCGGGGGCCGGGTGCCCTGCCTACGCTGGGCGGGTCATGGCTACCGAACCGCGGCACGAGCCGCCCACCCTCCGAGGGCTCAGCGCCCGGACACGCGAGATGTTCCACGGGCTCGGCACCGCGCTCACCACCCCGGCCGCGCCCGGGGCGCCGCTCCTCGCCGACGCCTCCTCGCGCTGGGTGCGGGCGCTGCCGTACGCCGTCGCCGTCGCCCTCGTCGCCTCACTGCTCCCCACCACCGTCCACCTCCTCACCGGGGACTACGGCGTCAACGGCGCGCTCGCGGGGGCCATCGGCACCGCCCAGACCGCGCCGCTGATCCTCGCCGTCGCCCGCCCCCTCCAGGCCTGGTGGATCATCTTCGCCGCCGACGTGCTCGGCGCGCTCGTCCTGCTCGCGTCGGACGGCCCCCGCGCCCACCTCTGGCCCTGGACCCCGCCCGCCGTGGTCGGCTACTGCGCGCTGATGATCGCCCTCGGTCTCCGCGAGTCCCGCCGGGCCCTGTTCGGGGTCTGGCTGGCGACGGGCGCGGCCGGGTACGTCCTGGAGGCGTTCCGGCCGGCCGGGTACACCAGCGTCCACACCCTGCTGCTCGTCCTGAGCGGTGTCCTGCTGCTCCTCACCTCGGCGGTACGCGCGCGTGGCGACGTGCAGCGGCGCCTGGTGGAGCAGGAGACCATCAGCGAGGCCGAGCGGGCCCGCCGCACCCTCCTCGAGGAGCGGGCCAGGATCGCGCGCGAGCTGCACGACGTGGTGGCCCACCACATGTCCGTGATCACCGTGCAGGCCGACTCGGCCCCGTACCGCATCCCTGAGCTTCCGGACGCGGCCCGCGAGGAGTTCACCTCGATCGCGGCGAGCGCCCGCGAGTCGCTGGCCGAGATGCGACGGCTCCTGTCCGTGCTGCGCAGCGACGGGAGCGAGGGCGAGCGGGCCCCGCAGCCGGGTCTCGACCGGGTCCAGCAGCTGGTGGAGGCGACGGTACGGGCCGGGGTGCCGGCGGAGCTGCGGCTCGCCGCCGACCTCGGGGACGTACCGCAGGCGGTGGACCTGTCCGCGTACCGCATCGTGCAGGAGGCCCTGGCCAATGTCGTCCGGCACGCCCCCGGGGCGTCCACCCGGGTGTCGGTGCGGGCCGACGGGGGATGGCTGACGGTCCTCGTCGTCAACGGCCCGTCCGTGGAGCCCGGTTCCTCGGTGGAGCGGGGCGCGTCCGGTACCGGGCACGGGCTCGTGGGCATGCGGGAGCGCGTACGGTTGACGGGCGGCACGCTCGACACCGGGCCGCTGCCGGACGGCGGCTTCCGGGTCGCCGCCCGCCTGCCGCTGACCCCGGACCCGGTGCCCCCGGGCCCGCTGACCCCGGACCCGCTGCACCCGGGGCCGCTGACTCCGGACCCGTCGACCCCCGACCCGCCCGCGGCGACGCCGCCTCCGACCGCCGAGGACCCCGAGTGACCATCCGCGTGATCATCGTCGACGACCAGGCCATGGTGCGGGCCGGTTTCGCCGCGCTCCTCTCCGCCCAGCCCGACATCGACGTGGTGGGCGAGGCGCCGGACGGGCGGCAGGGCGTGGACGTGGCACGGTCGACCCACCCGGACGTCGTGCTGATGGACGTACGGATGCCGGAGCTGGACGGGCTCGCAGCCGCCCGGGAGATCCTGCACCCGCCGACGGGCGTCACGCACCGGCCCAAGGTGCTGATGCTGACCACCTTCGACGTGGACGACTACGTGTACGAGGCGCTGCGCGCGGGTGCCTCCGGCTTCCTCCTGAAGGACGCGCCGCCGGCCGATCTGATCGCGGCGGTACGGGTGGTGGCGGCGGGCGAGGCCCTGCTCGCGCCGTCCGTGACCCGACGGCTCATCGCCGACTTCGCCGCGTCCCGGCCGGCACCGCGCCGGGACACCACGGCGCTGCGCCTGAACGGACTCACCCCGCGCGAGACGGAGGTCCTCGAACTCATCGCCCGGGGCCTGTCGAACCAGGAGATCGCGGACCACCTCGTCCTCGCCGAACAGACGGTGAAGACCCACATCGGCCGGGTCCTCGCCAAGCTGGACCTGCGCGACCGGGCGCAGGCGGTGGTCTTCGCGTACGAGTCGGGACTGGTGACCCCGGGCACGTCCTGACGTTCCGGTACGCGCCCTGGGACTGAGGTACGCGTCCGGGGACTGAGATACCAGCCCCCCGGCCGTCCCCCGGGGGAAAACCCCACCCCCACCCGGGTGTTGCCCGCTCCTCCACCCCCTACCCGGGTATCAGCCCACGGTTGGCTCCCCGGTGTGACGTGCCGACACCCGTCGTCTTCCTACCTTCCTCTCGCCGACGAACGAGCGAGAACCGGAGAGGGAGGGCGACCCCATGCGCCGCTTTGCGAGGACCCTGACCACCGTGGCCCTGGTGGCCACCGTGATCGCCGGGACGGCCGGCTGGGCGTCCGGGGACGCCCAGGAGGCCGTCACCGGTGCGCCGGTCGGGACGGCGGGGTGGCGGGCTGCGGGGCTGCCGGACCCGGAGCGGATGAGCCCGGCCGAGATCGCGCGGTACTTCGCGGGACTCGACCCCGTACGAAAAAGGGAACTGGCCCGCACCCACCCCGGGGTCGTCGGGAACCTCGACGGGGCGCCGCTGGAGCTGCGGTACGAGGCCAACGCCCGCTCCACCCGGGGGGAGTTCGGCGGGGCACGAGTCCTGGCGCACGATCCGCGCGGCCGGGGTCAGGTCGCCCTGGTGTACGGGGACCTGGCGCGGGCCGAGCACGTGGCCGTGATCGTGCCCGGCTCCGACATCGACGCGGGCCGCGTACGGCCCCTCGCCGACATGGCGACCGCGCTGCGCCGGGCGACCGGTGACCGGACGGCGGTCGTCGCCTGGGCCGGGTACACGACCCCCGTCGGCGTCGGCCTCGACGCGGCCACCGGTCGGCTCGCCGAAGCCGGGGCGGACCGGCTCACCCGCTTCGTCGCCGGCCTCGCGGCCGTGGGGGCGGCCGAACCCTCCCTGTTCTGCCACAGCTACGGCTCCGTGGTCTGCGGCCTCGCCGCCCACGAACTGAAGGCGAAGGACCTGGTCGTCCTCGGCTCCCCCGGGATGCGCGCCGAGAACGTGGCCGAACTCGACACCTCCGCCCGCGTCTGGGCCGCGAAGGACCCCACCGACTGGATCGACCGCGTCCCGAACGTCGAGTTCGCGGGGCTCGGGCACGGCGCCGACCCGTCCGACCCGGCCTTCGGGGCCCGTCGGATCCCGGCCGATGACTCCACCGGCCACGGCGGCTACTTCGCGCCCGGCACCACCTCGCTCCGTACGTTCGCCGCGATCGCCGAGGGAGACGTCCGATGAACAGGCTCATCGAGAAGATCGAGGCGGGCACGCCGACCCACCGCGACCGGGCGATCGACGGGCTGCGCGCCCTGGCCCTGCTCGCCGTGCCCACCGGGCACTGGCTGCTCGGCGGCTTCACGCTCTCCGCCGACGGCGCCCTGCACAACGCGAGCCCGCTGGGCGCCTTCGCCGGTCTCGCCCCGGTCAGCTGGGTCCTCCAGATGCTGGGCATCTTCTTCCTCGTCGGCGGTTACGCCTCGGTCCTGTCGTACCGGCGGTGGGAGGGCTCCACGGGTGCGTGGCTGAAGGGCCGCCTCGCCCGGCTCGGCCGCCCGGTCCTCGGGGTCACGGCCGTGTGGGCGGCGCTCCTGCCGCTGCTCCACTTCGGCCTCGGGGTGCCGGTGGACACCCTGCGGACGGCGTCGACGCTGGTGATCCAGCCGCTGTGGTTCGTCGGGGTGTACACGGTCGTCACGGCGCTCACCCCGCTGTGCGTGCGGGCGACCCGCCGCTTCGGGGTCTGGGCCGCGGCTCCGCTGCTGGGTTCGGTCGCCGTGGTCGACTTCCTGCGGTACGGGCCGTACGCGGACGCCGTGCCGTCCTGGCTGAGCCTCCTGAACATCATGCCCGGGTGGCTCTTCGCGTACCAGCTCGGCGTCTCCTGGGGCGAGGGACGGGTCACGCGGCGGCACGCGTGGGGGCTGCTGGTCGGCGGGGCGGCGCTGTTCGCCGCACTCCTGCTCGTCTTCGGCTACCCGGCGTCGATGGTCGGCGTGCCCGGCGAGGCCCGCACCAACTCGCACCCGCCGTCGCTGCTCGTCCTCGCCCTCGCCGCCGCGCAGAGCGGTGCGGCGATCCTGCTCCGGGAGCGGCTCGGCGGTCTGTTGAAGCGGCCCGCGCTGTGGGCCCCGGTCGTGGTGATCAACCTGTCCGCGATGACGATCCTGTGCTGGCACCAGACGGCGATGCTGACCGCCGCGATCCCCGCCTCGTACCTCGGGGAGGTGCCGGGCCTGGTCGGCGCGCCGGACTCGGTCGGCTGGATCCTCGCCCGGCTGGCGTGGATGCCGGTCTTCGCCGGCCTGCTCGTCCTGATCGGCCGGTACGCCCGGTCCTTCGAATCCCCCTGGACGACCACCGGCCCCGCCCGCCGCACCCTGGCGGGACTGCTCGCGGCGGGCTTCGCGGTCTTCGCGCTGGGGCTGGGGTGAGGGGGGCGGCCGGGGCGGGGGCGTGCGCCCCGTCCGGACCGGACGGGGGCGCGGGCGTCCCGCGACGGGTCCGGACGAGAAGGCGTGCCTCGGCCATGGCGGTCAGGTGGTGGGCGCCCAGGCGTCGAAGGCGGCCACGCACCGCTCCACGAGGGCGGCCGGGGATCCCACGGAGGCGCCCGCGCCCGCCGAGAGGGACAGGGCGAAGCCCGCCGAACCGCCCACCGTGACCTCGCAGGCCAGCTCGGCCAGGGGCGCCCGCGTGCCGGCCGGCGGCGGTACCGACAGCACCAGTTCGCAGGAGTGGGCTCGCTGCGACAGAGCGGACAGGTGGCTCTCCATCGCCGTGACCAGGGGTTGCGCGCTGGCCTCCAGGCGACCGGGGCTCAGGCGGAAGACCTGGTCAAGGACTGTCACGCCGATCCCCCGGAGGGTGGTGGCGCGCAGCCGGAGCCTTCGGGCGTCGAACACCTCGTGGGTGTGCAGGACGTAGACGGCGACCAGTGCCGCCCGGACGCCGCCGGCCAGGTCGGCCCGTGTCGCGTCCAGCGGCCACTGCCACGACCGCGCTCGCAGGCGTACGGGGCGCAGGCCCTCGGTCAGCGCGGTCAGCCCGGCCCGCACGCTGTCGGCGAGGAGCCAGGCGCCCCCGACGTCCAGGGAGAACAGCCGGCCCTCCTCGTCCACGGCGAGTGTCGCGTCGGCGTCGGTGCGGCCCAGGGGGAAGAGACGGGTGCCGAGCGTTCCGGCGAGCCGGTGCAGGGACGGGCCCGAGTAGCGGGCCTCCCGGGGGTCGACGACGCAACCGGTCGCCGCGACCTCACGGCCGCCGTGGGCGGCGGGTTCGAGGCGCAGCCCGTGGAACTCCCGGGCCGCGCGCTCGGCGGCGGGAAAAAGCGCCCAGGGGCCCAGGCCGGCGGTGGTGAGGAGCGCGAGCATCGCGGCGTCTCCGGCGTCCCGGCCCTCCGGCGGGCCGGCCGGGGCGGGCACCTTGACGGACGGGGGCCGGTGGTCGGGCGTCACGCCGGACCCGGACACGGACCCGTGAACAGAGGTCCCGGCACGCCCGGCGTCACGGTCAAGCACCCCGGCGGGCTCAGCTTCGTGGTCGGGCGTCACGCCGGACCCGGACACGGACCCGTGATCAGAGGTCCCGCCGCGCTCGGCGTCACGGTCGGGCGCCCCCGCGCGCTCGGTCAGGTGGTCAGGGGTCATGGCCGCGGTCAGGCGCCCTGGACGACGGTGATGCCCAGCGCCTCGACAAGGGCGGTGCAGCTTCGGCAGAGACGGGCCGGTGTGCCGTGCTCGGGGTCGCCCTGGGGCCGGATCTTCCGGGAGACGAGGGCCGCGTTCGCGAAGTGCGGCAGGGCGTCGGGGAGCGTGGTCGTCCCGCCGTCCGCGCGCTGCGCGTCGAGGGCGTACAGCTGGTCGGAGATGAGCGCGGATTCGGCGCAGTGGCCGAGGAACGGTTCGCGCAGGCGCGTCGGGAGCGCGTCGAAGAACTCCTGGACGGCGGGGTGGAGGCGCGGCTCGCCCTCGCCGGTCAGGTTGGTCTGGGTGGTGATGGTCCCCTGGACCAGCAGGGAGGCGGCCGTGCCCGGGATGACGTCAGACAAAGTACTGCCTCGCTTCCTGCTGGGGGCCGCGGAGCAGGCAGCTGACGGCCTCGTGGGTGTTCGCTCCGAGGAAATAGGGACCGGTGTGGTGCATGAGGAAGAAGCGCCCGGTGTCGTCGATGAGGATCATCGCGCCGTCGAACTCCTCGTATCCGACCGGGAACAGTCTCCGGCCCAGGTTCTCGGCGAGCTCGGCCACGTCCTCGCCGCTCTCCTCGTAGATCCAGTGCGGGGTGAAGCCGACGGCGTCCGGCGGGTCCCCGGGAACGACCAGGCGCAGCCCGCCGAACTCGCGCACGAAGTCCTCGGCCGCCCCGAACGGCTCGACGGGGTGCCCCTCCTCGGCGAAGCGTTCCGTCACGACCCGCAGGAGTCCGGGCAGCTCCGCGCCGATGTCGCGTCCGCGGGACCAGCCCGCCTCGGTCAGGGCGGCCTCGACCTGCTCCGCTGTCATTCTCGGCATGCCTTGCTCTCTCTCAGTGGTGCGCGATGACGCCGGCCAGCGGCAGCATCTTCGAACAGGACCGGCACGGCGGCTTGTAGTCGCCGTGGAACAGCTGGCCCTCACCGGGTCGCAGGTCCCCGATCTGCACGGAGTACACGAGCGACCCCTTCATGGCCTGCTGGACGTCGTCGCCGGAGACTATTTTGGTCCCGTCGGGGTCCAGCTGGTGCAGCCGGTCCGACACCAGGGCGACCTCCGCGCATTTCCCGTGGCCGTTGCCCGGGTTCTGGTCGGCCGCCTTCAGGTCCCTCTCCACCTGGTCCAGGATCTGTTTCAGGGCCGGGTGGGTGGACATCTGGGAGTCGCCGAGGCCGGTGTTGCTCGTGTGGGAGGACAGGACGCCGTCGTGGAGGAGCGTCCCGGCGCAGGCGGTCTTCAGCCGGTGCTTGCCCTCCGGGTAGGGGTTGCTGGGCGGCTGGTTCTTGGCGTCGTTCGCCAGCTTGTCGGCCTCGTCGACGAGCAGCTTCCGTTGCTCCTCCGGGCTGAGGTGCTTGACGTCCAGCGCGTCCCTGCGGTGGTTCTTCATGCCCTTTCCGGTCTGGCCGTGCCAGCCGGGCTGGGGGGTGAGGGGGTTGCCGCGGGGCCCGTTGCCGGATCCGCCGTTGTTGTTGCCGCCGCCGGTCGGGGGCTTTCCGCCGCCCGTGCCTGTCGGCGGCTTGCCGCCGGTTCCGCCCGCGCCGCCCCTGCCGTCGCCCGCGTCGTCCTTGCGCTGGCGGGCGAGGCGCACGCGGATGTCGTCGTCGTTGTTCTTGTGGGTGGTCGAGATCTGCTTGACGGCCTTGGGCAGGGTCTCGCCGATGTGGTCGCCGATGGTCTTGGCGGACTTCGTCAGCGCGCCCATGGCCTTCTCGATGACCGGATCCAGGGCGTCGGCGATGTCGTCCCTGCCCTTGTTGCGGCCCTGGGCCGTCTTCGCCTTGGTCAGCCTGCCGGAGGTCTTGCCGTGGATGCCGACGCTCACGCCGTTCAGCCGGGTACTGGCCTGATCGTGCTCGTCGTGTTCGATGTGGAAGCCCTTGCCCTTGCCCTTGCCCCCGCTGCCGCTACCGCCGGCGGAGGCGAGGTTCAGGCCGTCCCTGGCGCTCTGCACGCCCCCGTCGAAGCCGTCCTTGCCGGCCTGCTTCGTCTGGTCGAGGTTCACACCGTCCTGCACGCCCAGGGCGTCCATGCCCACCTGGACGACGAGGTCGGCCGCCATGCCCTCAAGGGCGGCGACGGCCGGCTCGGTCATGACCGACACGATGTGCCCGACCGCCTCCTGCATGGCGTTCGTGATGAGCTTCAGCAACTGCTTCTTGGTGAGCGCGATCGCCCCCGCGCCGAGCAGTGCGGACAGGCCACCGGTTACCGGGATCAGCGCCATGGCGAGTCCGGTCTGGCCGGCCAGGATCCCGAGCTCGGCGACCGCCTTCCACTTCATGGCCTCGATCGCGCCTGCCGCCATGTCCAGGGCACCCGCGATGGTCCGGGCCGCGGACACCGTGTCCTTGAGGTGTTTGCCCTTGACCTTGCCCCAGTGCGCGTTCAGCGCGTCGATCGCCTCGCCGTGCCCGGACGACAGCAGGCGCTCCATCTGGTTGTTGGCGAGCTGGCCGTCGTCGGCGAGGTCGTCCGCGAACTCCCGGAGCGCGTCCGCCATCTCCCGGTAGGCGTCCTCGTCGACGTTCGGCCAGTTCACCCCCACCAGGTCCAGCAGCGTGTCCGCCCAGTCCGGCACCGTGACAGCCATAATCTGAAATCCCCCCGCGCGCAAAGGCGTTCGCATGACGAAAGCGGGAACACTGTGTCACGGGAGGCGGGGGGCGATCAACGCGTCATCCCCTTCCCGCGCGCACGGGAAGGGGACTTCTTCGCACATTACCTACTGCACATGCCCGTTACCCCGCAGCCGTCACGAAGCATCCGGCGCAGGTGTCCCGGGCGCGTCTCCGACCTCGCGCGCCGCCGACGTGAACCGCATGTCCGGGTAGCGGTCGCCCGCCACCTGGGCGGCGATCGGTTCCAGGGCGGCGAGTTCGGACGCGGTGAGGGTGATGCGGGTGGCGGCCGCGTTCTGTTCCAGGCGGGAGCGCTTGCGGGTGCCCGGGACGGGGACGACCGTCAGGCCGTGGACGGAGGCCCGCTGGTGGACCCAGGCGAGGGCGATCTGCGCCGGGGTCGCGTCGTGCGCGGCGGCTATGGCGCGGATCGGGTCGAGCAGGGCGGCGTTCCGCTCCGCGTTCTCGCCGGTGAACCGGGGCTGGTGCCGGCGGAAGTCGCCGCCCGACAACTCCTTGGCGGCGTCCGCGAACGTACCGGTGAGAAAGCCCCGGCCGAGCGGCGAGTACGGCACGAAGGTGACGCCGAGTTCGGCGGCGGCGCCGACGGCGCTGCGCTCCACGTCCCGGGAGAAGAGCGACCACTCCGACTGGAGGGCGGCGATCGGGTGCACGGCGTGCGCCTCGCGCAGTTCCGGCCCGGTGACCTCGCTGAGGCCGAGGTGGCGGACCTTGCCCTCCTTGACGAGTTCGGCCATCGCGCCGACGGACTCGGCGAACGGGACCTCGGGGTCGCGGCGGTGCATGTAGTAGAGGTCGATGGTCTCGATGCCGAGGCGGCGCAGGCTGGCCTCGGCGGCCTTCTTGATGTAGGCGGGGTCGTTGCGGACGGCCCGGTAGGCCGGGTCGTCGGCGCGCCGCTCGATGGCGAACTTGGTGGCGAGGACGACCTCGTCCCGGTGGGCGGCGAGGAAGGGCGCGAGGAACTCCTCGTTGGCGCCGCTGCCGTAGAGGTCGGCGGTGTCGATCAGGGTGACGCCGGCCTCCAGGGCCGCGTCGAGGGTGTCACGGGCGGCCGCCTCGTCGGTGTCGCCGTAGAACTCGCTGATGCCCATGGCCCCGAAGCCCTGGACGCCGATCTCGGGCCCGTCCTGGCCGCCGAGACGTACGGTGTCGATCCTGGTCGCGCTGGTCATGAAGAAATGCCTCCGCATGCGGTCCCGTAATGGCTGATCTTGATGTCGAGCACGGCGAGGGTGTCCTGGAGTTCGGTGATCCGGGAGAGCACGTCGCGCCTTGTCGTCTCCAGGAGCTCCCGGCGGGCGTCACGGGTGTGGTCGCCCTCGCGGACCAGCTCGGCGTACCGCACCATGTCGGCGACCGGCATCCCGGTCAGCCGCAGCTTGCCGACGAAGCCCAGCCAGCCCAGGTCCCGGTCCGTGAAGCGGCGCTGGCCCGTGTGCGAGCGGTCGACGTGCGGCATCAGACCGATCCGCTCGTACCAGCGCAGGGTGTGCGCCGAGAGGCCGGTCAGGGCGGCGACCTCGCTGATCGTGTAGTGCGCCCTCGTGCCGCTCCCGCCGGTGCGGCCCGCGCCGCCCGTCGTGCCGGCGGTCGCGCCCCCTGTCGTCGTGCTCGCGGTCATGCTCGTGCTCGTGCTCGCCATCACGCTCATGACCCCACGCTAAAACGTTGGAGTGCACTCGAAGCAAGTACGCTCGGTCGCATGCAGAGCAGCGTGCCGAGCCTGGCGTCGATAGAGAACTGGCCCGTCCCCACCGCGGCGGCCGCCGTCGTCCGCGCGGACGGCACCCTGGCCGGGTCCCACGGCCCCACCGGGCAGCGGTTCCCGCTCGCCTCGGTCACCAAGCCGCTCGCGGCGTACGCCGTTCTCGTCGCGTACGAGGAGGGGGCGATCGACCTCGACGAGCCGGCCGGGCCCGAGGGCGCGACCGTCCGTCACCTCCTCGCCCACACCTCGGGGCTGGCCTTCGACGAGAACCGGGTCATGGCCGCGCCCGGCACCCGCCGCATCTACTCCAACACCGGCTTCGAGGCGCTCGGCGACCACGTCGCCAAGGCGACCGACATCCCCTTCGCCGAGTACCTGCGCCAGGCGGTCCTGGAGCCCCTCGCCATGACCTCCACGTCCCTGGAGGGCTCCCCCGCCAAGGACGGCGTGTCGACCGTGGACGACCTGGTGCGGTTCGCCGCCGAGGTGCAGGCGCCGAGGCTGCTCGACCCGCGGACCGTCCTGGACGCGATGAGCGTGACGCACCCCGGGCTGACCGGGATCCTGCCCGGATACGGGCACCAGCGGCCGAACGACTGGGGCCTCGGCTTCGAGATCCGCGACGGCAAGTCCCCCCACTGGACGGGCGCCACCTCCTCGCCGCGCACCTTCGGGCACTTCGGGCAGTCCGGCACGTTCCTGTGGATCGACCCGGACGCGCGGGCCGCGTGCGTGGCGCTCACCGACCGGCCCTTCGGGCCCTGGGCGATCGAGGCCTGGCCGCCGTTCACGGACGCGGTGCTCGCGGAGCTGCGGGGGCACTGAGCCGAGGGACCGCTGTCCGGTCCGCCGTCAGCCGTCCGCCGTCAGCCGTCGCAGCGGGTGCCCGGCAGCTCCCCGTCCAGGCCGATGACGGACACCTCGACCACGCCGGCCGGGTGGGCCGCGAAGGCGGTCGTGCACACCAGCTGGCGGACGGCCGCCTCCGAGAGCTTCCGCACGGGGAACGGGGCCCGGAGCCGGAGCAGCACGCGGCCCTCCACCACCGTCCCCTTCCGGCCGGTCCCGACCGCCTCGACGTGCGGCGCCCGCGCGCTCCTCGGCAGGGCGGTGGTGATGCCGACGCCGGCCTCGTCGGGCCTCGGGCCGGCGAGGAGGGCGGCGAGGACCTTGTCGGTGGGGAGCCCCCGGACGGTCAGGGCGTCGGCGGCCACCTCGTACCCCGGGCCGAATCCGTCGTACGGGACCAGCGTGTCGCCGGGGCCGCCGGGCGTGGGGGTGGGCTGCGGTTCCCTGGGGCCGACCTCGCGGACCACCGGCATCGGCAGGCCCTCGGGGCCGAGGAAGAAGAGCACCATCCGTTCCTCGGGGATCGGGTGGATCACGACGGTCGCGGCCCCGCCCGCCTCGACGACGTCGCTCTTCCGTATGCCGCAGCCGGCGAGCGCCAACAGGCCGAGCAGGGCCGCGCCGGCCGCCCGGCGCCTCACAGGGGCATCCGTACGGTGAAGACCGCCCCGCCCTCGGGGTGGTTGGCGGCCGTGACGGTGCCTCCGTGCAGCCGGACGTTCTCCCGGGTGATCGCGAGGCCCAGGCCGCTGCCCGCCGAGCGGGTCCGGGCCTGGTCCGCCTTGTAGAAGCGGTCGAAGACGTGCGGCAGGACGTCCGGGTGGATGCCGGGGCCCCGGTCGGCGACCTCCGTGACCAGCTCGTCGCCCTCCACGTACAGCCGGACCGTCACCGGCGCGCCGCCGTGCTTCAGGGCGTTGCCGACGAGGTTGGCGACGACCACGTCGAAGCGGCGCGGGTCGAGCCGGGCCCGGATGCCCTCGGTGAGGTACGGGACGACCTGCTCCGGATCGGTCCAGTACCGGTGCTGCAGGGTCTTCCGGACGCAGTCGGCGGCGTCGACCTCGTCCGTGTGGAGCTCGGCGGCCCGCGCGTCGAACCGGGAGATCTCCATGAGGTCCTCGACGAGCACGGCGAGCTTCCCGGTCTCGGCGCTGATCAGACGGACCGCGCGGGCGGTGTCGCTGTCGAGGGTCCCGGCGTCCTCGTCGAGGACCTCGGTGACGGCGAGCATCCCGGCGAGCGGGGTGCGGAGTTCGTGCGAGACGTCGGAGGCGAAGCGGCGGGCGCGGGCCTCGGCGCTGCGGAGCTCCGCGACGGAACGTTCCAGCGCGGCCGCGGACTCGTTGAACGTCCGGGCGAGGTCGGCGAGTTCGTCGCTGCCCTTGGCGTGGATACGGGTGTCGAGGCGGCCGCGCCCCATGCTGTGGGCCGCGTGCCGCAGCTCCCGAACGGGGCGGAGCACGCCGCGCGCGGCGATCAGGGCGGGGATCAGCGCGATGGCGAGGGCCGGGAGGGCGCCGTCGCGGGCGGCGGTGACCATGGCCTCGATGTTCGCCTCCTCCTCGGTGAGGTCCATGACCGCGTAGAGGACGAGACCGGTGCGCTGGGGGGCGCCCGCGGCCGAACGGGCGTGGAAGACCGCGGGCACGGCGATCGTGAGGTACGGGGTGCCGCCCTTGACGACCCGCTGGAAGCTGCCGTGCGGGGTGGTCTGGTCGGTGGCCCGGTCCCGCAGCTCCGGGGTGATGACGGAGGAGGTGGGGCGGTCGGTGGAGGAGACGCGGAGGGTGCCGTACTCGGCGTAGACGCGCCAGGGGCGGGGCTTGCCCTGGCGGGCGATGTGGAGGAGCGAGGTCCGCAGCTGCTCCGCTTCGACGGGCAGCGCGATGCCGAGGCTGTCGACCTGCTCGCGGAAGGCCGAGACGGCGGTGTCCTGGGTCTGCTCCAGGATGGCGTTGCGGGCGGCCCGGTAGGTGAGGGCGGCGGTGGTGCCGCAGCCGACGGCGGCGACGAGCAGGAACGCGAGGACGAGACGGGTACGGAGGCCGAAGGGGTGCGGGCGGAGGCGCGGGGCACGTGCCTTCCGCCGGAGGGCCCGGCCGGGCCCTCCGGCGTCCTCGGCCTGGCTCTGGCTCTGGTGCCGGTGGCCGGTGTCCGGCTCCGGGCTCACGCAGGCCCTCACAGCGGTCCGAAGCGGTAGCCGAAGCCACGCAGGGTCTGGATGTAGCGGGGCTCGCCCGGGGTGTCCTCGATCTTGTTCCGCAGGCGCCGGACACAGGCGTCGACCAGCCGGGCGTCGCCGTGGTAGCTGTGCTCCCAGACGTGTTCGAGGAGCTGCTGACGGCTGAAGACCTGCTCGGGCGCGGCCGTCAGGTGCAGCAGCAGTTTCAGCTCGGAGGGGGCGAGGGCGACGCGTTCGCCCGCCTTGGCGACGGTGAGGCCGGCGCGGTCGATGGCCAGCTCCCCGTGGAACTCGACGGCCGAACGGCTGCCGGCGGGTTCCTCGATGCGCCGGAGCACGGCCCGTATGCGGGCCTCGATGACCTCGGTACGGGCGGGCTTGACGATGTAGTCGTCGGCGCCGGCCTCCAGGCCGATGACGACGTCGAAGTCGTCGCCGCGGGCGGTCAGCATGATGATCGGCAGCTGGCTGCTCTCGCGGACGCGGCGGCAGACCTGGACGCCGTTCATTCCGGGCAGCATCAGGTCGAGCAGCAGCAGGTCGGGGCGGAACTCGCCGAGCACGTCGAGCCCGGCTTCCCCGGTGGGCGCGGTGCGCACCTCGTGCCCGCGGCGCCGGAGACCGAGCTCGACGCCTTCGCGGACGGAGGGGTCGTCTTCTATGAGGAGCACGCGGGGCATGTCGTGGAGTATCCCAAGCTTGACGGGCCCCTTCCCGAGGGGGGAGGGGGTGCGGCGGGCAGCCGCGTCGTGGGGGGGCACGGCCCACGGCGGTGCCGCTGCGGCCGCGTTGTGGGGGCGGGGCCCACGGCGGTGCCGCCGCTACCGCGTTGTGGGGGCGGGGCCCACGGCGGTGCCGCCGCTACCGCGTTGTGGGCAACTGTTCCGCCCTGGGGTCCCCCCGGACGGAGTCTGGGGGAGGAACGCCTGCCCACAACGGCGGGGGCCGGACCGGTGGGGTGAGCGCCCACGGCGGGGGCTCGGTGCGGTGAACGCCCATGGTTCAGCGGGCGCGTAGGCGGGTCCTGCCCGTGGTCAGGAGGTTCTGGATCTCCGTGAGGTGGAGGGGGTGGGCCAGGGTCGCGAAGGTGGCGAGGACCGTCAGCGCCCCCGCCAGCCCCGCCGGCACCGCCCCCGCCGGCCCGGTGAGGTCGGCGACGAGCAGCCCGTACCCGGCGGCGGGCACGGCCGCGAGCAGCAGCCGTACGAGCGCGGGGCCGGTGCCGCCCGTCGAGGTCCCGCCCAGCCGGCGCCGCAGCACGTACGCCGTGAGGCCCCAGCCCGCCCACAGGGCCAGCGAGTACCCGGCCGCCATGCCCGCGACGGCCCACTGGGTGGGCAGGTACCGGTGGGCGGCGAACGAGAGCGCCGCGTTCAGGCCGGCGATCACCAGGTTGAGCAGGAACGGGGTGCGGGTGTCGCGCAGGGCGTAGAAGGCGCGGGTGCACACGTACTGCCCGGACAGGGCGACGAGGCCGGGCGCGAAGGCCATCAGGATCCAGGCCATCGCGCGGATGTCGTCGCCGGTGGTCGCCCCGTACCGGAAGACCACCGTCATCAGCGGCACGGCGAGCGCGAGGAGGGCACAGGCCGCGGGGACGACCGCCGCCGCGCTGGTCCGCAGGGCGTACGAGACGTCCCGCCGGACCGCCGTGAGGTCGCCGTCGGCGGCCGCGCCGCTCATCCGGGGCAGCAGCGCGGTGACGAGGGAGACGGTGATGATGCCGTGCGGGACGGTCCACAGGAGGTAGGCGTTGTTGTACGCGGCGAGGCCGCCGCCGCTGACCTGCTCGCCCGCCGAGGTGGCGAGCAGGGTGGTCACCCAGTACGCGCCCTGGTTGGTGAGGACGAGCAGCACCAGCCAGCCGGCCGAGCGCAGCGCCGCGGAGAGGCCGCTGCCGCGCCAGTCGAAGCGGGGCCGCCAGCGGAAACCGGCGGTGCGCAGCGAGGGGACGAGGGCGAGGGCCTGGAGGGCGATGCCGGCGGTGGTGCCCCAGCCGAGGAGCGCGGTCTCGCCGGAGGTGAGTTCCCCGCCGTCGCCGACGACGAGGAAGAGGGCGAAGACGGAGACGACGACCACGTTGTTGAGGACCGGGGTCCACATCATGGCGCCGAACCGGCCGCGGGCGTTGAGGACCTGGCCGAGGAGGGTGAAGAGCCCGAGGAAGAGGATCTGCGGCAGGCACGCGCGCGTGAAGGCGACCGTCATCTCCCGTTGGGCGCCGGCGTAGTCGGTGTACGTGTCGACGATCAGGGGCGCGGCGAGGACCGCGCCGGCGGTGATCACGGTGAGGGCGAGCGCGCAGAGGGTGAGGAGCCGGTCGGTGTAGGCGACGCCGCCGTCCTCGTGTTCCTTGGCGGCCTTGACCAGTTCGGGGACGAAGACGGCGTTGAGGGCGCCGCCGAGGAGCAGCATGTAGACGATGGTGGGGACGGAGTTGCCGACCGCGTAGCCGTCGGCGACGTAGCCCGCGCCGAGGGCGGCGGCGACGACGGCGGCCCGGACGAAGCCGGTGGCGCGGGAGACGAGCGACCCGGCGGCCATGAGCGCACCGCTGCGGAGGACGGACGGCGCGCCCTTCGCCCGGGGGCGTCCGGCGGTGAGCGTGGCGGTCATCGGCGGGCCAGGTACGCCTGGAAGGCGCGGTACAGCGCGTGGTTGGTCGTGCCCCGCATCGGTGTCTCCCACTCCCCCAGCGTCTCGACGACCTGTCCGCCCGTGCCGAGCTTCCAGCGCAGGAGCCCGTGGGCGCGGTCGTCCGGATCGAGGGTGGAGGGTACCCCGCGCAGGTCGTAGACGGCGGCGCCGAGGGCGTGGGCGTCGAGCAGCATGCGCCACTGGAGGGCGTTGGAGGGGCGTACCTCGCGGCGGTGGTCGGCGGAGGCGCCGGTCTGGTACCAGACGCGGCCGCCCACGGTGACCATGGTGTGGGCGGCGAGGATCTCGCCCTCGTGGCGGGCCAGGTAGAGCTTCATGCGGCCGGGCTGTTCAGCGTTGAGGACGGCGTACTGGCGCTCGTAGTAGGCGAGGGAGCGGCCGAGCCGGAAGCCGTCGCGTTCCTCGGTGACGCGGAGCAGCCGGTAGAACTCGGGCAGGTCGGCGGCGGAGCCGACGGTGATCTCGACGCCGGACTTCCGGGCCTTGCGGACGTTGCGCCGCCATTCCTGGTTGAGGCCGCTCCACAGGTCGTCGGGGGTGCGGCCGGTGAGCGGGACCTGGAAGACGTGCCGCGGCTGGGCGTCGGCGCCGTCCTCGGAGTCTCCGCCGCAGCGCCGCCAGCCGCGGGCCCGGAGGCGTTCGGCGACGGCGGTGCCGAGCGGGTCGACCTCGTCGGCGAGGACGTCGGCGAGGCGGCGGCGGGGACCGGTGCCGGCCTTGACGGTGGCGGCGTTCCACCGCCGGTGGGCGGGGCCGGGGCCGATGCGTACGGCGAAGGCGCCGGAGGAGCGCAGATGCCCGAGCAGCGGGTCGAGCCAGCCGTCGATGTCGGGGTCGGACCAGTCGGCGACGGGCCCTTCGGGCAGGTAGGCGAAGTACTTGCGGGTGCCGGGGAAGGGCCGGAGCAGCACCAGGGCGACCCCGGTCAGCCCGCCGGACGCGGGCCCCCAGCCGACGAGTCGGTGGCTCCAGCCGTCCTTCACCTGGGCCCAGGAGGGGACCTGGAGGAAGCTGGCGCCGTCGGCTCCGGTGCGGGTGGCGAGGAAGGCGCGGTAGGCCTCGGGGGTCACGGGGCCGAGCCGCAGGGCGCGGTGGTCGGCGGGTGCGGCCGTCACGAGCAGCGCTGACACAACGGGAGCCTCCTGGTTCCGCCCCTCGGTGGTGGGGCGCACAGCAGGCTCACAGCCGAATTCGACGGGTGCGCGCGTCGAATGTGACCGGACCATGACCGTTCCGTCGCAGCCCTCGTCATAAGGGCTCACACGCGGCCGCAGGACGTCGTCGCCGCCCTACAGTCCGAAACATCCCACTCCCACTCCTCACTCCTGCGGAGGTCCTCCGTGCCGAGCACGCGCATACGCACCCCTCGTCCCGTTCTCGCGGCAGTAGCGCTGAGCGTGTCCCTCACGGCCTGTTCGGCGCAGGCGGCGGACGGGCCGACGCGGGACGCGGAGCCGGCGTCGAAGGCTCCGCCGGCGAAGGTCACGGTCGTGGACCCGACGGCGGGCCGGCCGGTGACGGTGACCGCGTCGGGCGGCACGATCGCCACGGTGAAGGTGGTCGACGCGGACGGCGGGGCCCTCACCGGCCGTACGGGCGCGGGCGGCGCACGCTGGGTGTCGGACCGCAAGGCGGCACCGGGCTCCACGTACACGGTGGAGGTGACCTCCCGTGCGGCCGACGGCAAGGAGTCGACGACCCGGTCCTCCTTCACCACCCCGGAACCGGAGCGGGTGAACAAGCTGACCCTCGCGCCCGGCAAGAACACCACGGTGGGCGTCGGGCATCCGCTGTCGATCGTCTTCGACCTGCCGGTGACCCGGAAGGCGGACGTGGAACGGCAGTTGAAGGTGACCACGTCGAACGCCACCGAGGGTTCCTGGGGCTGGGTCAAGGACTACTCGGGCCGGGACAGGGCGGACTGGCGGCCCCGGGAGTACTGGAAGCCCGGCACGAAGGTCACCCTGGAGGCGGACCTGAACGGCACGGACTCGGGCGGCGGCTGGTTCGTACGGGACTACCGCACCGGCTTCACGGTCGGCGCCGCGCAGATCGTGAGGGTCGACCTGGACCGGCACACGCTGACGGTGAGGCGGGACGGCCGCACCGTCCGTACGATCCCGGTCTCCGGGGGCACCCCGGGCGGCGACAAGCGGTCCTGGCGGGGCACGGCCGTCCTGATGGCGAAGGAGGGCACCATCAACATGAACTCGGAGACGGTGGGCCTCGGGGACGCGTACGACAAGATGGTCGACCACTCGATGCGGCTGACGTGGTCGGGGATGTACGCGCACGCGGCGCCCTGGAACGCGGCCCACTTCGGCAAGGCCAACAGGAGCTCCGGCTGCATCGGCATGAGCGACGCCGACGCCGCGTCCTTCTACGCCCTGGTGAACGTCGGCGACCCCTTCGAGATCACCGGCCGGGACACCAAGGGCACGGTCGACGAGGGCAACGGCTACGGCGCGTGGAACCTGAGCTGGGAGCGGTGGAAGACGAAGAGCGCGCTCGGCTGAAGGGTCAGCCGAGGGCCCTGCGCGGGTCCGGCATCGCCCAGATCAGGACCTCCGCGTCGGTCGTCGCGACCAGCCCCGGCGCATCGGTGCCGGTGAGCCTGGCCGCGTCGCCGGGGTCGAGGGTCTCGTCGCCGACGCGGACCGTGCCGCGGACCACGTGGACGTAGGCGAGGTCGGCCTCCGGCAGGGCGGTGCGGGCGCCCGCGGGCAGCCGGCGGACGTGCAGCACCGACCCCGCGGCCGGGAGGTCGTACGTGTCCCCGACGCCCCGCACCACCTCGTAGGACGGCTCCCCGCCCGGTGACAGCGGCGCGAGCCACATCTGCACGAAGACCAGCGGTACCCCGGCGTCGTTGCGTTCCACGTGCCGGACGCCGTCGGCGGCGCTGAGCCGCTGGAGGTCGCCCGGGCGCACGACCGTGGTGTGGCCCGCGGTGTCGTGGTGGGTCAGTTCGCCCTCGACGACCCAGGTCACGATCTCGGTGTGGCTGTGCGGGTGCTCGTCGAAGCCGGCACCGGGCGCGAGCCGCTCCTCGTTGCAGGCGAGGAGCGCGCCGAAGCGGAGGTTGTCGGGGTCGTAGTGCGGCCCGAAGGACAGGGCGTGCCGGGTCTCGATCCCGGCCGCGGGGTCGCCCCCCGGATACCGCTCGGCGGCGCGCTGGATACGTGTCACGGCCCCACGGTAGTCCCACGGCGGGGCCGCCTCCGGGGGCGAAGCCGCCCCGACCCCGCACGCCGCCGTCCCGATAAGGCAGTCTTGTCCCCGTGCCAGAACCCACGAACGTCCCTCACCCGCACGCAGCGACCCTGAAGCGCCTCGAGCAGTCCTCCGGGCGGCTCGCCGCCGGTGCCATCGCCCGCATGGACGAGACGCTTCCGTGGTACCGGGCGATGCCGCCAGAGAACCGGTCGTGGATCGGTCTGGTCGCCCAGGCCGGTATCGCCGCGTTCACGGAGTGGTTCCGGCACCCCGAGACCCCGCAGGCGATCTCGACGGACGTCTTCGGCACGGCGCCCCGCGAGCTGACCCGGGCGATCACCCTGCGCCAGACCGTGGAGATGGTCCGCACCACGATCGAGGTCATGGAGTCGGCGATCGAGGAGGTCGCCGCCCCCGGCGACGAGTCGCTGCTCCGTGAGGCGCTGCTGGTCTACGCCCGGGAGATCGCGTTCGCGACGGCCCAGGTGTACGCGCAGGCCGCCGAGGCCCGGGGCGCCTGGGACGCGCGCCTCGAATCGCTCGTGGTGAACGCGGTCCTCTCCGGCGAGGCCGACGAGGGCGCCGTCTCCCGCGCGGCGGCGCTCGGCTGGAACTCCCCGGACCATGTGTGCGTGATCCTCGGCACGGCCCCCGACGGTGACAGCGAGCTGACGGTGGAGGCGATCCGGCGGGCGGCCCGGCACGCCAAGCTCCAGGTCCTCACCGGTGTGCTCGGCGACCGTCTCGTCGTGATCGCGGGCGGCAACGACAACCCGCTGGCCGTGGCGAAGTCCCTGATCGGCCCGTACGCGGCGGGCCCGGTCGTCGCGGGGCCCGTCGTCCCCGACCTGCTCGCCGCGACCCGCTCCGCCCAGGCGGCGGCGGCCGGCCTCAAGGCGTGCACGGCCTGGCAGGACGCCCCCCGGCCCGTCCTCGCGGACGATCTCCTCCCGGAGCGCGCCATCGCCTCCGACCCTTCGGCGCGCGAGCAGTTGGTGGAGGAGATCTACAGACCGCTGGAGGAAGCGGGCTCGGCGCTTCTCGAAACTCTCAGTGTCTACCTGGAGCAGGCCAGCAGCCTGGAAGGCGCGGCCCGGATGCTCTTCGTCCACCCGAACACCGTGCGCTACCGGCTTCGACGTGTGACCGACGTCACCGGATGGTCACCCTCCGACGTCCGCTCCGCATTCACCCTGCGGATCGCACTCATCCTGGGACGCTTGGCCGACGGAGATCCCCAGTCCTAGACTTTTGTCGAACACCAACAATTACCCCGACGGTTCTTCGTCCCTGTCCCCACGGGCGCTCGAAGCCGTCCCCAAGAGAGAGTGTGAGGGTGCTCGTACTCGTCGCTCCCGGCCAAGGCGCCCAGACGCCCGGCTTCCTGACTCCCTGGCTCGAACTCCCCGGTGCCGCCGACCGCGTCGCGGCCTGGTCCGACGCCATCGGGCTCGACCTCGCCCACTACGGCACGAAGGCGGACGCGGACGAGATCCGTGACACCGCCGTGGCCCAGCCGCTGCTCGTCGCCGCCGGTCTGCTGTCCGCCGCCGCGCTCGGTGCGGGCACGTCGGCCGCCGACGCGGCCGGCACGCCCGGCGTCGTCGCCGGCCACAGCGTCGGCGAGTTCACCGCCGCCGCGCTCGCCGGCGTCCTCGACGACACCGCCGCGCTGCGTCTCGTACGGACCCGCGGGCTCGCCATGGCCGAGGCCGCGGCGATCACCCCGACCGGTATGTCGGCGCTGCTCGGCGGCGACCCCGACGTGACCGTCGCCCACCTGGAGAAGCTGGGCCTGACCCCGGCCAACGTGAACGGCGCGGGCCAGATCGTGGCCGCCGGCACGCTGGAGCAGCTGGCCGCGCTCGAGGCCGACAAGCCCGAGGGCGTCCGCCGGGTCGTGGCGCTGCAGGTCGCGGGCGCCTTCCACACCCACCACATGGCCCCGGCCGTGGCGAAGCTGGAGGCGGCGGCGAAGGAGCTGTCCCCGGCCGACCCCACCATCCGGTACGTCTCCAACAAGGACGGCCAGGTCGTCACCGACGGCGCCGAGGTCGTGGCCCGTCTCGTGGGCCAGGTCGCCAACCCGGTCCGCTGGGACCTGTGCATGGAGACCTTCCAGGAGCTGGGCGCGACCGCGCTGATCGAGGTGTGCCCCGGCGGCACCCTCACCGGCATCGCCAAGCGCGCTCTGAAGGGCGTCGCCACGGTCGCCCTCAAGACGCCGGACGACCTCGACGCGGCCCGTACGCTCATCGCTGAGCACGCGGCCGTCTGACAAGGAGTGTCGAGAAGCATGTCGAAGATCAAGCCCAGCAAGGGCGCCCCGTTCGCACGGATCCTCGGTGTGGGCGGCTACCGCCCCACCCGGGTCGTGCCGAACGAGGTGATCCTCGAGACGATCGACTCGTCCGACGAGTGGATCCGCTCGCGCTCCGGTATCGCCACCCGCCACTGGGCCTCTCCCGAGGAGACCGTCGCCGCCATGTCGGTGGAAGCCTCGGGCAAGGCCATCGCCGACGCCGGGATCGACCCGGAGCAGATCGGCGCCGTGATCGTGTCCACGGTCTCGCACTTCAAGCAGACCCCGGCCGTCGCCACCGAGATCGCCGACAAGATCGGCGCCGGGAAGCCGGCCGCGTTCGACATCTCCGCCGGCTGCGCGGGCTTCGGCTACGGCCTGACCCTCGCCAAGGGCATGATCGTCGAGGGTTCCGCCGAGTACGTCCTGGTCATCGGTGTCGAGCGGCTCAGCGACCTGACGGATCTGGAGGACCGCGCGACGGCCTTCCTGTTCGGTGACGGCGCCGGCGCCGTGGTCGTCGGTCCGTCCGACGAGCCGCACATCGGCCCCACCGTCTGGGGCTCCGAGGGCGACAAGTCCGAGACGATCAAGCAGACCGTCCCGTGGAACGAGTTCCTCCCCCAAGCTCTCGGCTCCGCTCGAGCAGGGGGGACGCCCACCGGCGACGTCTCGAAGCTGCCGCTCAACGAGCGCGGTGAGATCAAGTTCCCCGCCATCACGCAGGAGGGCCAGGCGGTCTTCCGCTGGGCCGTCTTCGAGATGGCGAAGGTCGCCCAGCAGGCCCTGGACGCCGCCGGCATCTCGGCGGACGACCTGGACGTCTTCATCCCGCACCAGGCGAACATGCGGATCATCGACTCGATGGTGAAGACGCTGAAGCTGCCGGAGCACGTCACGGTCGCCCGCGACGTCGAGACCACCGGCAACACGTCGGCGGCCTCGATTCCGCTCGCGATGGAACGCCTCCTGGCGACAGGCCAGGCGAAGAGCGGCGACACGGCGCTCATCATCGGCTTCGGGGCGGGTCTCGTCTTCGCCGCGACGGTCGTTACCCTCCCCTAGGCACTCCGGTTCTTCCGGAAGCCCTTACCCAAGCAATCACAAGAAGGAGCGCCACCATGGCCGCCACCCAGGACCAGATCGTCGAAGGCCTCGCCGAGATCGTCAACGAGATCGCCGGCATCCCGGTCGAGGACGTCCAGCTGGACAAGTCCTTCACCGACGACCTGGACGTCGACTCGCTGTCCATGGTCGAGGTCGTCGTCGCCGCCGAAGAGCGCTTCGACGTCAAGATCCCGGACGAGGACGTCAAGAACCTCAAGACGGTTGGCGACGCTGCCGACTACATCCTGAAGCACCAGGCCTGATTCGGCCCTCGCTGACTCGGTCCGCCACCCGGCGGTGGCGCCGTATTCCGACCATCACACACATGGAGAACGAATTCCTGTGAGCTCGACCAATCGCACCGTGGTCGTCACCGGTATCGGCGCAACGACACCGCTGGGTGGCGACTCCGCATCGACCTGGGAAGGTCTGATCGCGGGACGCTCCGGCGTCAGGCCCCTGGAGGGCGAGCGCTTCGCCGAACTGCCCGTACAGATCGCCGCGACGGCCGCCGTCGACCCCGGCGACGTGCTGCCCCGCCCCCTCGCCCGCAAGCTGGACCGCTCGGCGCAGTTCGCCGTGATCGCGGCCCGCGAGGCGTGGGCGGACGCGGGCTACACCGCCCCGGCCGGTGATGACGAAACGATCGTTCCCGAGCGGCTCGGCTCGGTCATCGCCTCCGGCATCGGCGGCGTCACCACGCTGCTCGACCAGTACGACGTGCTGAAGGACAAGGGCGTCCGCCGCGTGTCCCCGCACACCGTGCCCATGCTCATGCCGAACAGCCCCTCCGCCAACGTGGGCCTGGAGGTGAACGCCCGGGCGGGCGTCCACACCCCGGTCTCCGCGTGCGCGTCGGGTGCCGAGGCGATCGGTTACGCCGTCGAGATGATCCGTACCGGCCGCGCCGACGTGGTCGTCGCCGGCGGTACCGAGGCCGCGATCCACCCGCTGCCGATCGCCGCCTTCGCCAACATGATGGCGATGTCCAAGAGCAACGACGAGCCGACGAAGGCCTCGCGCCCCTACGACACCGGCCGTGACGGCTTCGTCCTCGGCGAGGGCGCGGGCGTCGTGATCCTGGAGTCCGAGGAGCACGCGAAGGCGCGCGGCGCGCGCGTCTACTGCGAGGTCCTCGGCCAGGGCCTGTCGGCCGACAGCCACCACATCGCGCAGCCCGAGCCGACCGGCCGGGGCATCGCCGCCGCGATGCAGAACCTGCTCGACTCGACGGACCTCAAGCCGTCGGAGGTCGTCCACCTGAACGCGCACGCCACGTCGACGCCGCAGGGTGACGTCGCCGAGATCAAGGCGCTGCGGAAGGTCCTGGGCGACGACCTCGACCACGTCGCGATCTCCGCGACGAAGTCGATGACCGGTCACCTCCTCGGCGGCGCGGGCGGCATCGAGACCGTCGCGACGGTCCTGGCGCTGCACCACCGCCTGGCCCCGCCGACGATCAACATCGACGACCTGGACCCGGACGTCGACGCGGACATCGTCCGTGACGAGCCCCGCGAACTCCCGCAGGGCACGATCGCCGCGATCAACAACAGCTTCGGCTTCGGCGGCCACAACGTGGTCCTGGCGTTCCGCACGGTCTGACGCCACGCGGAGCCGGCACCCGGCACGACCTGACGAAGGCCCACCCCCGCACCGGGGGTGGGCCTTTCGTGTGGGCTCGGCGCGTCGCGCGTGTCACGTCTCCCCGCCCGGCGTCCCCCGCCCGTGCGGTCAGGAAGTCCCCGGCGTGCCCGTGACGCCCGTCAGACGACCTGGTGGAGCCAGCGGACGGGCGCGCCCTCGCCCGCGTACCGGAAGGGCTCCAGCTCGTCGTCCCAGGGCTTTCCGAGGAGCCGGGCGATCTCCGCCTCCAGCTGGGTCTCGCCCTGCGCGGAGCGCGCGAGGGCGGCCCGCAGCCGGTCCTCGGGGATCAGGATGTCGCCGTGCATGCCGGTGACGGCATGGAAGATGCCCAGGTCGGGGGTGGCGCTGTAGCGCTCGCCCTCGGCGGTCGGGCAGGGCTCCGCGGTGACCTCGAAGCGGAGCATCTGCCAGCCGCGCAGGGCGGAGGCGAGTTCGGAGGCGGTGCCGGTGCGGCCCTGCCAGGAGAACTCGGCTCTCCAGGTGCCGGGGGACGCCGGCTGGCGGATCCAGTCGAGCTGGACCCTCGCACCGAGGACACCCGCGACCGCCCATTCGACGTGCGGGCACAGCGCGCGCGGGGCGGAGTGTACGTACAGGACTCCACGTGTCGTCACCGGGACCTCCAGTGTGGGACGAGGTTCGCCTTTCCCAGCGGCCTCAGTAAACATCATCAGGATCAGAACATCGCAAACCCTCGAAAAGGGGACAGCATGTGACGTGATGTAATTTACCGGAGCCGGTCGGCAAAGGTGCCTCTGGTTCGACGGGGGAAAAGCTACCGTGCCACGCCGTCATCGGTGTGACGTACGGTCGGTCCGGGGCCGGGTGGACACCAAGCTTTCACCCGCCAGGACGCCGAAGGAGGGGCCGGGGATGCGCGGCCGACCCAGTTTCCGTACCGCCGTCGCCGCCGCGACGGCCGCTCTGCTGTGCGGTGGCGCGCTGTCCGGCTGCACCTCGGCGGAGCCCGCGCCCAAGGCCGCCACGACGCGCCCGACGCCCGCGCCGGCACCGTCGCGGGAGCCCCTGTGGGACGTCTCCCCCGCCTCCGTCGCCGCCGTCGGCGACTCCGTGACCCGGGCCTTCGACGCCTGTGACGTCCTCGCGGACTGCCCCGAGGTGTCCTGGGCGACCGGCACCGACGCCGACGTGAACAGCCTGGCGCTGCGTCTCCTCGGCCCGGCGAAGGTCGCCACCCGCAGCTGGAACCTGGCACGGACGGGTGCGCGGATGGCGGAACTCCCGGAGCAGATGGCCGCGGCGGCGGCCGAGAAGCCCGCGCTGGTGACGGTGATGATGGGCGCGAACGACGCCTGCCGGCCCACTCCGGAGCTGATGACCCCGGTCGCCGACTTCCGCGCCTCCTTCGCGGCGGCGCTGGCCCGGCTGCGGAAGGGCGCCCCGAAGGCGCAGGTGTACGTGGCGAGCGTGCCGGACCTCAAGCACCTGTGGTCGACGGGGCGGCTGATCCCGGAGGGGCTTGAGGTGTGGAAGCTGGGGATCTGCGGCTCGATGCTGGCGGACGCCACGGACCTGGGTCCGGCGGCCGAGCGGCGGCGGGCGACGGTCCATGAGCGGGTGGTCGCGTACAACACGGCCCTGAGGGACGTCTGCGCGCAGGACGCGCGGTGCCGGTACGACGGCGGGGCGGTCTTCCGTTTCCGCTTCGACGGCGGGCAGTTGAGCCCCTGGGACTGGTTCCATCCGAGCAAGGACGGGCAGGCGCGGCTCGCGGAGCTCGCGTACCGGCGGATCACGAAGGAGTGAGGGACCCCGGGGCGGTTGTCAGGTGCCGCCCCGGGGCCGGTCACGGGGGCCGTCGGGAGGTCAGACCTCCAGGGTCGCGGTCAGCCGGGTGTCGGTGAGGGAGCGGGCGGCCCGCACCTCGTAGGCGCCGGGGACGAGGGTCCAGTCGCCCTTCTCCTCGTCCCAGATCTCGAAGGCGCGGCGGGGCAGCGCGATCCGCGTCTCCACGGTCTCGCCGGGCCCGGCCTCGACGGACCCGAAGCCGGCCAGCCAGCGATCGGGGCGGTCGGGGCCGTGGGTGCGCGGCGCCAGGTAGATCTGGACGACCTCGCGGCCGGGCCGGTCGCCGGTGTTGGTGATCCGCACGGTGGCGGCGTCCGGTCCCGCGACGAGGGAGTCGTACGACCAGGTGGTGTAGCCGAGGCCGTGGCCGAAGACGTACGCGGGGGCCTCCTGGATCCGGTCCCAGGCGCGGTAGCCGATGAAGAGACCCTCGCTGTAGTCGAGTTCGCCCTCGACGGGGGTGACGTCGGTGACGGGGACGTCGGCCAGGGCGACGGGCCAGGTGGTGGGCAGGCGGCCGCCGGGTTCCTCGGCGCCGGTGAGGACGTCGGCGAGGGCGGCGCCGCCCTCCTGGCCGGGGAACCAGCCGAGCAGGACGGCGGCGACGTCCTCGCGCCAGGGCAGTTCGACCGGCGAGCCGGCGTTGACGACGACGACGGTGTTCGGGTTGGCGGCGGCCACGGCCCGTACGAGGTCGTCCTGGCGTCCGGGGAGGGCGAGGTCCGTGCGGTCGAAGCCCTCGGACTCGACGCGTTCGGTGGTGGCGACGACCACGACGGCGGTGTCGGCGGCGCGGGCGGCCTCGACGGCCTCGGCGATCAGTTCGTCGGGGTCACGGCGCGGACCGAGGTGGACGAAGGAGAACATGACGGCCGGCAGCGGGGCCGCGAACTCCTTGTCCAGGGTGTGGAGCAGGGACACCTCGACGGTCTCGCCGGCGGTGAGCGCGACCCGGGCGCGCTCGACCGGGGAGCCGAAGAAGGCCTCGAAGGGGTCGGTCTCGGGGCCCATGGTCTGGACGCCGTCGAAGACGGTCTCGCCGGCCACGGTGAGGACGTAGGCGCCGAGGCCGCGGGTGCCGAAGGAGTGGGTGCCCGTCTCGCGCGGTGTGAAGGTGCCGACGACCTCGACGGAGGCGAGGGTCTCGTGGGTGACGCCGGCCGGCAGGTCGTCGCCGATCCACTGGACCTGCCCGTTGGGCAGGGAGCCCTCGCCGAGGAGCCTGCCCTCGGCGTCGCGGCAGCGGGCGCGGAGGGTGAAGCCCTGGTCCGCGGGGGCGAGTTCGTCGCTGGGGTCGGCGCCGACGTGGAAGGTGAGCGCGCCGTCGGGGAGGGCGGCGGCGAGGCCGTCGAGCGGGGACACGACGTGCTCGGGGAAGACCTGGGCGGAGCCGCCGCCGAGGACGCGGGCGTCGCGGGCGGCGGCGCCGGAGAGGGCGACGGTGCCGGGCCGCATCGGCAGGGCGCCGTTCTCGTTGCGTAGCAGGACGAAGCCGCGGCGGGCGATCTCGCGGGCGAGGGCGTCGCCGTCGAGGGCGGCCGGGGGCTCGGTGACGACCGGAGGGGCGCCTTCGAGGGCGCCGACACGGGCGGCGAGCCGCAGGACGTTGCGCACGGCGGTGTCGACGGCGGACTCCTCGACGTCCCCGGCGCGGACGGCGGCGGCGAGGGCCTCGCCGTAGACGGTGACGGGGCCGGGCATGGCGACGTCGAGGCCGCCCTCGATGTCGCCGGTGGTGGAGCGGGCGGCCATCCAGTCGGAGACGTTGAAGCCGTCGAAGCCCCACTCGCCGCGCAGGACCCCGTTCACCAGGTGGCGGTGCTCGGTCATGGTCACGCCGTTGACCTGGTTGTAGGCGGTCATGATGCCCCACGGGTGGGCGTTCCTGACGATGGCCTCGAAGGGGGCGAGGTAGAGCTCGCGGAGCGGGCGGGGGGCGATCCTGTTGTCGACGGTGAAGCGGTCGGTCTCGGCGTCGTTGGCGACGAAGTGCTTGACGGCGGTGCCGACGCCGCCGTCCTGGACGCCCTGGACGTAGGCCGTGCCGATCTCTCCGGTGAGGTGGGGGTCCTCGCTGTACGCCTCGAAGTGGCGTCCGCCGAGCGGGGTGCGGTGCAGGTTGACGGTGGGCGCGAGCAGGACGTGGACGCCCTTGCGGCGGGCCTCCTGGGCGAGGAGCCGGCCGGCGCGGCGGGCGAGGGCGGGGTCCCAGGAGGCGGCCAGCGCGGTCGGGGACGGCAGGGCGACGGACGGGTCGTCGGCGGTCCAGCGGACGCCGCGGACGCCGATGGGTCCGTCGGACATGACGAGGGACCTCAGGCCGATCTCGGGCAGGGCGGGCAGGGACCACATGTCCTGTCCGCCGAGCAGCCGGGCCTTGGTGTCCAGGTCGAGCGCGGCGAGCGCCGCCTCGACGGCCTCGTCCCGTGCCGACTCCCGTGCCGACTCCCGTGCCGTGTCCGCGCCGGTGTCCGTCATGGCCGTACCTCCTCGTTGACGTACTGGTGACCCCGATGCGCCCATCGTGCACCCACCTACCTGTAGATCGGTAGGCAACGTTATCGGCTTGTTATTTTACGGAGGGGGTACGGTCCTGTCGGAAGCGAGGACCCGGAAAGGGGGCCACGGCGATGGTGCGGGCCAGGAGTGAGGAGCGACGCGCGGACATCCTGCGCGCGGCCCTCGAAGTGATCGCCGAGCGCGGCTACCGGGGCGCCACCCTGGGATCGGTCGCCGAGCGGGTCGGGCTGACCCAGCAGGGCCTCCTGCACTACTTCCCGACGAAGGAGGCGCTCCTCGTCGCCGTCCTGGAGGAGCGCGACCGCTGGGACACGAGCGGCGGCCGGGACCCGGAGGGCTGGCGGCTCGACCTGCTGGACTCCCTCGTCGAGTACAACGCGATGCGGCCCGGCATCGTCCAGACCTTCTCCGCACTGCTCGGCGAGAGCGTCACGGACGAACACCCGGCGCGCGCCTTCTTCACCGAGCGGTACGCGCAGGTGCGGGAGAACATGGCGCGGGTGCTGCGCCTGGAGTTCGGCGAGCGGCTGCCCGGCGGCCTCACCCCCGAGCGGGCCGCCCCGCTCCTGACGGCCGTGATGGACGGCCTCCAGTACCAGTGGCTCCTGGACCCGGCGGCGGTGGACATGCCGACCGCCTTCCGGGACTTCCTGCGCCTGCTGCACGGCGCCGGGGGCCGGGACACGTCCGAGGGCTAGCGGGCGGCCCGGGCCCACGGGAGACGGTGGGGCCCCGGGGGTTCCCCCGCGACGGCCGGGCGGGATGATGGGGGTCATGATCGTCGCAGCCACCCAGTTCGCCCCGGTCGCGGGGGACATCGACGCCAACGTGCGGACCGTCGCCGGTCTGGTCCGGGCCGCCGGGGCCGAGGGCGCCCGCGTGGTCGTCTTCGCCGAGCTCTGCCTCACCGGGTACGAGCCGACCCTGATCCGGGACACCCCGGGCCTCGTGCTCACCGAGGACGATCCGCGCCTCGAACCCGTACGGGAGGCCTGCCGCGCGGTCTCGGCGGTCGCCGTGGTCAACGGACCTATGCGCACGGCCGGTTCGCGCCCGGGGCTCGCCACCCTGGTGATCGGCCCGGACGGCTCGCTGCTCACCCGCTACGACAAGCGGCATCTGTACGGGATCGAGCGGGAGGTGTTCGCGCCGGGCACCGCCGAGGGACGGTTCGCGCTCGACGGGGTCCGGTTCGCCCTGGCGACCTGTTACGACAACCGCTTCCCCGAACTCGCCGAGCGTGCGGCCGCCGACGGCTGCGCGGTCTACCTGGCGAGTTCGGTGCTCTCCGCCGACAACGACTCGTTCGAGAAGGTGTATCCGGTGCGGGCCCGGGACTTCGGGCTCTCCGTGGTGCTCGGCAACGTCCTGGGGCGGAACGAGGACGGGATCGGCTGCGGCGGTGCCGGGGCCTGGGGCCCCGACGGCGAGCGCGTCGCGGACGCGGGAGCCGACGGGCCGGGCTTCGTGCTCGCCGAGGTCGGCTGAGCGCGACGCCCGGCCCGGAGAGGGCCGGACGCGGCCGCGGGGCACCCGTCAGTCGCGCGGGTTCCCCACGGCCGTAGGGGTGCCCGTCAGTCGTAGGAGAGGTCTCCGGCCGAGTAGCGGCAGGTGGTGCCGTCGGGGCCGGAGCCGATCTCCTTGGGCTCCTTGCCGGTGTTGTTGCCGGTGAAGCGGGTGCACGGCTTGATCTTCTTCTTGCTGTCGCCGTGGATCCTGATGTTCCGCAGGGTGGCGGTGTCGCCGTAGTTGGCGTTGACGCCGACGATCGACGTGCCGGGTGTGGTGATGTCGATGTCGTTGAGCAGGATCGTGCGCGGGTACTGCTTCTTGCAGTTGCCGCAGGAGCGGACCAGCTTTCCGAAGTCGGAGACCTGGAACTTGTTCACGACCAGCTTGCCCGCGCCGTTGAACTGGAAGACCTTGTCGGACGCGCTCCTGGCGCCGCCGCCGTGGACCGCGTACACGGCGGACGCCGAGGTGCCCTTGAAGGTGGCGGCGTCCTCGCCGACGTTCTCCCACCAGACGTTCTGCAGGGTGCAACTGCCGAGGCAGTGGACCCCGTCGGCGGCCGGGGAGCCGATGATCACGTTCTTGAGGACCGCGCCGTCCTTGAGGACGAAGACGGGCTTCTGGCTCTCGTCCTGGCCGTCGGAACCGAGCTCACCGGTGCCGTAGTGGCGCTGGAGCTTGCCGTCGTACGTGCCGGAGAACTCGATGGTCACGGGGACCGGCTTGCTGCCCTTCGCCTGCGGCCAGGCGGCCACGGCGCTCGCGGCGCCCGCCGGGGCGAGCAGGGTCGTGGTGACGACGGCGGCCCCGGTGATGCCGAGGGCGCTCAGGCCGCCGATGACCGCGCGCCGGCGGCCCGTCTTCCGCTTGTGTGACGTCATGGGTGCTTCTTCCTTCAGTGGGGGAGGTGGTGCACCCCCTGGTCGCCACCGGAGGAAGGAAGGTTGCCGCCCGCTTGATCGTTTTTCCTGAACGGGTCGTCCCGGTCGTCGCCGGGCGTCTCGCCCAGCAGGTCCCGGGCCATCAGGGTGGCGCCCGCGACGGCTCCCGGCATCAGGAGGACGGCGACGAAGGGCACCAGGAACGAGAGGGTCAGCGGGACGCCGAAGCCGAGCACGACCGTCCGGCGCCCGCGCAGCAGCCCGAGGCGCTCCTTGAACTCGACGCCCCGGCGCTGGAGCGCGACGGACGTCAACTCCTGGGTGAGGAAGAAGCCGGACACGCAGAAGCCGAGGGCGGGGACGACGGTCTGGCCGACCACCGGGATGAACCCGCAGACGAAGAGCAGGATGCCGAAGAACGCGACCCGCACCAGGACCCGCAGGCTGTCCCGGGCCGAGATCCACAGCTCGCGCCAGAGCGGCAGCCCCGACTCGGGCACCTCGCCGCCCTCGCTGCGGTCGACCGCCTCCGAGAGGGACTCGTAGAAGGGCTGGCCGATGAGCAGGGTGACGGCGGTGAAGGTGACGACCGCGAGGAAGAGCCCGAAGACGAAGACCAGCGCGGTCAGGGTGCCGCGGAGGGCACCGAACCAGGGCGAGGACCAGTCGTCGGCGAACGGGGTCGCCCAGGCGGCCAGGTCGTCGGCGCCGTAGCCGAGGCCGACGAGCGCGCCCGCGTAGAGCACGAGGGTCACGAGACCGGGCAGCAGCCCGAATCCGAACCACCGTCCGTGCCGGCCCACCCACTTCTGGCCCTGTACCAGGTATCCGAATCCCGCCCCGAATCCACGCATGGGGCTCACTTTATCGGTGCCAGGCAGGTCGGCCGCCGGGCGTCCGCGCCCGGGTACGCGACGAGGACCGCACCCCGGCGGGGTGCGGTCCTCGTGCGGTTTCGCGGGTCCGGACTCAGGCGGTGAGCTCGACCGTGATGTTGCCGCGGGTCGCCTTGGAGTACGGGCAGACCTGGTGGGCCTTCTCGATCAGGCTCTTCGCGGTCTCGGCGTCCACGTTCGGGATGGAGGCCGAGATCTTGACGATGATGCCGAAGCCGTCGTCGTTCTTGCCGATGCCCACCTCGGCGGTGACCGTCGAGCCGGAGATGTCGGCCTTCTCGTTGCGGGCGACGACACCGAGGGCGCCCTGGAAGCAGGCGCTGTAGCCCGCCGCGAAGAGCTGCTCGGGGTTGGTGCCCGCGCCGGAGCCGCCCATGGCCTTGGGCGGGTTCACGACGAGGTCGAGCTGGCCGTCGTCGGTGGCGACCCGGCCGTCACGCCCGCCCTCGGCGGTGGCGACAGCGGTGTAGACGACGTCGGAGTGCTGGATCGACATGCGAGGTACTTCCTTCATGGGTTCGCCGCGACTCGCGCCCACGATCGCGACGGCTGAGGGAAGACTAACGCGTCACCGAGACGATCATCTTTCCGGTGTTGTCACCGCGCAGCAGTCCGAGGAACGCCTCCACGCCGTTCTCGATGCCGTCGACGAAGGTCTCGCGGTGCTTCAGCTCGCCGGACGCGAGCCAGCCGCCGACCTCCTGGACGAACTGCTGCTGCAGGCCGTAGTGGTCGCCGACGAGGACGCCCTGGAGCCGCAGCCGCTTGCCGATGATCATCGCCATGTTGCGCGGGCCGGGGACCGGCTCGGTGTCGTTGTACTGGGCGATCATGCCGCAGATGGTGGCGCGGCCGTGCACGTTGAGCGAGGAGATCGCGGCTTCGAGGTGGTCCCCGCCGACGTTGTCGAAGTAGACGTCGATGCCGTCCGGGGCGGCCTCGCGGAGCTGGTCCTTGACCGGGCCGTTCTTGTAGTTGAAGGCGGCGTCGAAGCCGAGCTCCTCGACGAGCCACTTGACCTTCTCGTCGGAGCCGGCGGAGCCGATGACCCGGGAGGCGCCCTTGAGCCGCGCCATCTGGCCGACCTGGCTGCCGACGGCGCCGGCGGCGCCGGAGACGAAGACCGCGTCGCCCTCCTTGAAGGAGGCCACGTCGAAGAGGCCCGCGTAGGCCGTGAGGCCGGTCATGCCGAGCACGCCGAGGTAGGCGGAGAGGGGGGCGAGCTCCGGGTCGACCTTGGTCGCGTGCTGCGCCGGGACGTCGGCGTACTCGCGCCAGCCGAGACCGTGCAGGACGTGGTCGCCGACGGCGAAGCCCTCCGCGTTCGACGCGATGACCTCGCCGACCGCGCCGCCGTCCATGGGGTGGTCGAGCTTGAACGGCGGTATGTACGACTTCACGTCGTTCATCCGGCCGCGCATGTACGGGTCGACCGAGAAGTGCAGGTTGCGCACGAGGACGCGGCCCTCGGCGGGCTCGGCGACCGGGGTCTCGCGCAGCGCGAAGTCCGTGGGGGCGGGCCAGCCGTGCGGACGGGCGACGAGGTGCCACTCACGGCTGGACGCGGGAAGAACGGACATGAGCACGGCCTCCAGGAAAGCTTGAGATCACAAAAGATTCACTACCTGAAACAACCATGCGCCTCGATATTTCATGTTGTCAAGTATCTGGGTAGGATGTGTCCCATGGCCCCCTCACGCACGGACCCGCTGACCGTCGAAGTCGTCGAGCTGATCGGCTCGGTCGTGGCGCGCTACTACGAGGAGTACGAGCAGGCCGCCGCGCAGCACTCGCTGACCGGCGCCCAGGCCCGGGTACTCGGCCTGCTCTCGCTCGACCCGCTGCCGATGCGCCG
This sequence comes from Streptomyces sp. CB02261, assembly GCF_001905665.1. GTDB lineage: Bacteria > Actinomycetota > Actinomycetes > Streptomycetales > Streptomycetaceae > Streptomyces. The sequence continues at coordinate 651,354 of NZ_LIVX01000001.1, forward strand.
CATCGCCCAGAAGCTGAAGTGCGAGCCGTCCAACATCACCGGGATAGTGGACCGTCTGGAGGCCAGGGGCCTGGTGGAGCGGCGTCCGGACCCGGCCGACCGCCGCGTGAAGCTGGCCGTCCCCACGGAGCAGGGCCGCGACACGGCCCGCCGGCTGCGCGAGTCCCTCGACTTCGCCCGCGAGCCGTTGGGCGAGCTGACCGAGGTCGAGCGCACCCTCCTCCGGGACCTGCTGAAGCGCATGCTGGGCGAGGCCTGACGGCCGGACCGGCGAGCCCGGGGCCCCGCCGGCCGAGACACCCGCTAGACGCACCACCAGAGGAAGTAGCTGCAGGTCGGCTCCGGCGTGGGGGTGACGGTCGGCGTCGGAGGGGTCGTCGACGGGGCGGGCGTGCCGCTCGTCGCCGTGGGGGGCGGGGCCCCGCCTCCGTCCGGGGCGGACGCCGTCGCCGTGGGCGTGGACGACGGGGACACCGGGTCGGTGGCGGTCGGCGCCGACGGCTCCTCGGGAGCGCCCTCGCCCCCGGTTCCCGTACCGGATCCGGTCCCCGTGCCCGAGCCCGTACCGGCTCCCGTGCCGGCTCCGGAGCCCGCACCCGTGCCGGACCCCGACCCCGTATCCGCGTCGGAGACCGAGCCGTCGCCCGCGCCCGCCCCGGGGCCCGACTCCGCGCTCACCTGACGGGGGCGCGTCGTCGGCGCCTGCGAGACCGGGGACGGGCCCGAGCCGTCCGGGAGCTCGGCGCTCTCCACGGCTTCCGGGGAGACCGTGACCTCGGGGACCTCCTGCTCCTCGACCGCCGTGGCGGCGCCCAGCGCCGTCGGCTCCTCCAGGGCCATGCGCGCCAGGGTCAGCGACCCGGCGGCCAGCACCAGCCCCAGCGTCCCGACCAGGACCGAACGTCCCCTGCGGGCCTTCGCCCGTCTGTTCCCGCGCGCGGGAGAACGCCCACCTGCCCCGCGCCGGCCCGGCTCACCGGAGCGGCCCCTGGCGGCACGGCGGCCGCCGGCGGGACGCGGCGGCTCGACGACGTCGAGCTCGTAGACGTACTCGGAGCCGGCGGACCCGGCGTGATCGGCCGGACGCGACGGCTGCACCGGTTCGCCCGGCCACGTCGGCTCACCCGGCGGCACCGCCCTGGCCGGCTCGACCGGAGGGGTCCGCTGGGCGGGTATGTGGGGGGTCTCGTACCGCAGTTCCTCGACGGGAGTCCCGCACCCGGCACAGGCGAGGGCCCCGTTGAGATGCCGCCGGCACGCGTGGCAGTAGTCCATGGGCCCCGCAGGCTATGCGGCCAGGTGCGGCCACAGGTAGGCGCGGAAGTGAGGATCCTGTGAGGAAGCCGCAGGTCGGCGGCGGTGCGTCGCGATTCTCCCGCTTCGGTACGACCCCGGGGCCCCGCGGGCCCGGGCCCCGGGCGGCGCATCCCAGCGCGCGCCGCGCCGCGGACGGCCGGACGATTCCAACAGGACCGCGAAAAACACCTCGCCCGTGCCAGCACCGCACCCCGGAGGATCCGCCGTGACCGTCAGCCTTGAGCAGCTGCGTCGTTGCCATGTCGCCGTCGACCTGGGTGCCGCCCGCACCCGGGTCTTCGTCAAGGGCGCCGGACTCGTCGTCGATGAGCCCAGCGTCGCCGCCGTCAACACCCGTACCGGAGCGCTGATCGCCGTCGGCGCGCTGGCCGAGAAGATGACGGGCCGCACCCCCGACTACATCCGGGTCGTCAGACCCGTCTCGGGCGGCACGGTCGTCGACATCGAGATGGCGCAGCGGATGCTCCGTCACCTCCTCGGCGAGAAGCTGCGCCGCCAGCTGCGCCGCAAGCCCCGGCTGCGCGCCGCCGCCTGCACCCCGCACGACAGCGACCCGCTCGCGCAGCGGGCAGCCGTGGAGACCCTGGTCGGTCTCGGGGCGCGCCGGGTCGAGCTGGTCGACACACTGATCGCGGCGGCCGTCGGCTGCGGCCTGCCGGTCGAGCAGCCGACCGCGACGATGATCATGGTGTGCGGGGCGGCGACCACACAGGTCGCGGTCCTCTCGCTCGGCGCGATCGTCACGGCCGAGCGGATGCCGGTCGGCGGAGACGCCATCGACCACGCCGTCATCCAGCACCTGCGCCACCACCACGAGCTGATGCTGCCGAGCCAGTCGGTGCGCCCGCTGCAGCTGGCCCTCAGCGGGAACGGCCTGACGCCCCACGGTCCGGCCTGGACCGAGATCCACGGCCGGGACGTCGCCACGGGCCTGGCCCGTTCGGTGACCGTCGACACCGCCGCCGTGCGGGAGGCGATCCACACCCCGCTGACGGCGGTCCTCGACGGCATCGGCAAGGTGCTGCGGGACTGCCCGCCGGATCTGGTGGCCGACCTCGCGGACCGCGGGATCATGATGGTGGGCGGCAGCGCGCTGCTGCCGGGGCTCGACCAGATGCTGCGCGCCGCGACCGGGATGCCGGTGCACATCGCCGAACGCCCGGACATCTGCGCGGTCCTGGGCCTCGGCGCCATGCTGGAGGGGAAGGTCCAGCCGATGGTCCTCGACCCGCTGGCGGAGCGGGATCCGCTCGCCGACGACGACTGAGCGGCGGGGCGGGCACGGGACGCAAACCGACGAAACCGCATGATTCGTACGACAATGAGACCATGACGATCATGGATGAGGACACGGACGAGGACGCGGACGCGCCCCGGCTGCCCATGCTGCTCGAAGCGGTCCTCAGCGTCGGCACCGCTCTCGAACTCCGCACCACCCTCCAGCACATCGTGGACTCCGCCACCGAGCTGACCGGCGCCCGCTACGGCGCGCTCGGGGTCGTCGACCCCGAGCGCGGCCGGATCACCGAGCTCTTCACCTCCGGCATGACCGACGAGGACCAGCAGCGGATCGGCCGTCTCCCCGACGGCCACACCGGGCTGATCGGCGTCCTGGCGCAGGACCCGCAGCCGCTGCGGCTCGACGACCTGACGGCCGATCCGCGCTTCTCCGGAGTGCCCGCGGGGCACCCTGAGACGCGTACGTTCCTCGGTGTCCCCATCCGGGTCCACACCGAGGTCTTCGGCAACCTGTACCTCACCGAGAAGCGCCAAGGGCCCTTCGGCGAGGAGGATCTCGCCCTGCTCCGCGTCCTCGCCTCGCAGGCCGGGATCGCCATCGGCAACGCCCGGCTGTACGAGACCGCGCGCCAACGGGAGCGCTGGATCGAGGGCGCGGCGGCGGTGACCACGGCCCTGCTCACCGGCGCGTCCGCCGAGAACGCCCTGACGACCGTCGCCGAGCGGGCCCGCATCCTCGCCGGCGCCTCGGCCGGGGTGGTCCTCCAGCCGACCGCCGAGGGCGGGATGGAGATCGTCGCCGCGTCGACCACGGACGACCCGGGCGATCTGGTCGGCACCGTGATCGCGCCCGGCTCCCCCGTCCTGGTGCAGCTGCTGGGCGGGGAGCCCGTGTTCGTCGAGGACTCGGCGACCGATCCGCGGATGACCACGCATGTCCGGTCCCGGTTCGGCCCGTCGATGCTGCTGCCGCTGCAGAGCGGAGGGAGGCTCATCGGCACCCTCGCCCTCCCCCGGCGCCGCGGCGCGGAGCCGTACAGCGCCGTCGACCGGCTGCTCGCCTCGCAGTTCGCGTCGCAGGCGGCGCTCGCGCTGGTCCTCGCGGACGCCCGGCACGACCGGGAGCGGCTCGCGGTGTACGAGGACCGGGACCGGATCGCGCGGGACCTGCACGACCTGGTCGTCCAGCGCCTGTTCGCCACCGAGATGATGCTGGAGTCCACCCGGCGGCGGGCGGCGGGCACCTCCGACGAGAACGCGCTGCTCGAACGGGCGGTGGACGAACTGGACTCGACGATCCAGGAGGTCCGGACGACCATCTTCGCGCTCCAGCAGCCGCCCGCCGACGCCCCGACCTCCTTCCGCGGGAAGGTGCTGCGCGAGACCGGCGGGGCCGCGGTCCTGCTCGGCTTCCAGCCGTCCGTGCACTTCGCCGGCGCGGTCGACACCCTGGTGGACGAGGAGACGGCGGGGCGGCTCCTCGCCGCACTGCGCGGGGCGCTCGCGGCGGCGCACCGGCGGGCGGGGATCGGCGCGATCACGGTCGAGGTGTCGGCCGGGGACGAGGGCGCCCGGCTGCGGGTGGAGGACGACGGCACCCCGCCGACCGTCGTGACCTGGCCGTAGCCGGACGGCGACCGACCCCGTACGGAGCAGTCCGGCGCGCCGCGCCTCCCGCGCCGATCTTCACTGGAGGGGTGACCACCGAGACAGAGCCGCAGACAGCGGCCGCCTACCGCAACCTGGCGATGGCCACCATCGGCTTCACGCTCACCTTCTGGGCGTGGAACCTGATCGCGCCGCTCGCGAGCTGGTACGGAGACCGGCTCGGCCTCAGCTCGTTCCAGCAGTCGCTGCTGGTGGCGGTGCCGGTGCTCGTCGGCTCGATCGGCCGTGTCCCGGCGGGCGCGCTGACGGACCGGTACGGGGCGAAGGTGATGTTCCCTCTGGTCTCCGCGCTGACGATCGTCCCGGTGCTGCTCCTCATGGTGGTCAAGGACAACTACGGTCTCCTCCTGGTCGTCGGCTTCCTCCTGGGCCTGGGCGGCACCACGTTCGCGATCGGCATCCCGCTGGTCAACTCCTGGTTCCCGCCCGCCAAGCGCGGTCTGGCGCTCGGGGTGTTCGGCATGGGCATGGGCGGTGTGGCGCTCTCCGGCTACTTCACGCCCCGGATCGCGAAGCACGGCGAGAACCTGCCGTTCCTCGTGGTGGCGATCGCGCTCGCCGCGTTCGCGGTGCTCGCCTTCTTCCTCATCACCGACCGTCCCGACCGGCCGGTGCCCACCGCCTCCCTCGCGACCCGGCTGGGCTCGGCGGCGCGGCTGCGGGTGACGTGGGAGCTGTCGGCGCTGTACGCGATCGGCTTCGGCGGCATCGTCGCGTTCGGCGTCTACCTGCCGACGTACCTGAAGACCTGGTACGAGCTCGACCCGACGGACGCGGGCACCAAGGCCGCCGGGTTCGCCCTGGTCACCGTCATCTTCCGGCCGATCGGCGGCTGGCTCTCGGACCGGTTCCACCCGGCGCTCGTCACGGCCGCCGCACTCGGCACGGCCGCCCTCTTCGCCATCGTCCAGGCCTTCGACCCGCCGCTGTACCCGGGCGGCACGATCGCCCTCCTCGTCATGGCGGCCGGGCTCGGCACGGCGAGCGGTTCCGTCTTCGCCCTGGTCTCCCAGGTCACCCCTCAGGCCAAGGTCGGCAGCGTGACCGGCATCGTCGGCGCGATGGGCGGACTCGGCGGCTTCCTGCCGCCCCTGGTGATGGGCGCGATCTACAGCGCCAAGGACTCGTACTCCATCGGGTTCATGCTCCTCTCCGACCTGGCGCTCGCGGGCTGTGTGTACGCGTACGGGCGGATGCGCGGGATCCGGCCCGAGGGCGGGGAGCCGACGCCGGAGGCGACCAAGGTCACGGCCGGCAGACCCTGACTCCCCGGCAGAATGCCTCCGGCAACCCTCGACCCCGACCCGAGGAGTACGACCGGTGAGTGCGCTCTTCCCGGCCCTTGCGGCCCCTTCCGACCGGCCCGCGCTGCGCTGCGGCGCGGACAGCCTGACGTACGAGGAACTGGCGCGGGCCGCCGGGGCCCTCGCGGCCCGGCTCGCGGGCGCGGGGCGGGTCGCGGTCTGGGCCGCGCCGACCGCGCACACGGCGGTCGCGGTGGTCGGAGCCCTGCTGGCCGGTGTGCCCGCCGTACCGCTCAATCCGCGGACGGGCGAGCGGGAGCTGGCGCACATCCTGGGCGACAGCGCGCCCGGCGCGGTCCTGGCGGGACCCGGGGACGAGCTGCCGGCCGGTCTCGCGGGGCTCCCACGGATCGACGTGGACCTCGCGCCGAGGGGCCGGGGGCTCGACGCGGGCCCGGGAGACGCCGGAGCGGCGACGGGCCGGGGGCTCGACGCGGGCCTCGTAGACGCCTTCGACCCCGAGGCCCCCGCCCTGATCGTCTACACCTCCGGCACCACGGGACCGCCGAAGGGCGTCGTCCTGTCCCGGCGGGCCGTCGCCGCCTCGCTCGACGCGCTCGCCGAGGCCTGGTCCTGGACTGCGGACGACGTCCTCGTGCACGCGCTGCCGCTGTTCCACGTCCACGGGCTGATCCTGGGCATCCTGGGACCGCTGCGGCGGGGCGGCGAGGTCCGGCACCTGGGCGCGTTCTCGGTGGAGGGCGTGGCGCGGGAGCTGGGCGCCGGGGGCGGCACCATGCTGTTCGGCGTACCGACCATGTACCACCGGCTCGCGGACGCGCTCGCCCACGATCCGGCGCTCGTCGCGGCGATGGCGGGCGCGCGGCTCCTCGTCTCGGGGTCGGCGGCGCTGCCGGTCCACGACCACGAGCGGATCGCGGCGGCGACGGGCCGCACGGTCGTGGAGCGGTACGGGATGACGGAGACGCTGATGAACACCAGCGTGCGGCCGGGCGCCGGGCCCCGCCCGGGGACCGTCGGGGTGCCGCTCGCGGGGGTGGAGCTGCGGCTGGTGGACGAGGACGGCTCGGTGCTCGCGGAGCAGGACGGGGAGGGTGTCGGCGAGGTGCAGGTGCGCGGCCCGAACCTGTTCTCCGGCTATCTCGGACGCCCGGACGCGACGGCGGCGGCCTTCGACGGCGACTGGTTCCGCACCGGCGACATGGCGGTCCGTGAGGCGGACGGCGCGGTGCGTCTGGTGGGCCGCAAGGCGACCGACCTGATCAAGAGCGGCGGGTACAAGATCGGGGCGGGCGAGATAGAGAACGCCCTGCTCGACCACCCCGGGATACGCGAGGCGGCCGTCACCGGCGAGCCCGATCCCGACCTGGGCGAACGGATCGTCGCCTGGGTGGTGCCCGCCGACGCGGAGCGGCCTCCGGCGGCGGCGGAGCTCGCCGACCATGTGGCGCGGCTCCTCGCCCCGCACAAGCGGCCCCGGGTGGTGCGCTACCTCGACGCGCTCCCCCGTAACGACATGGGCAAGGTCCTGAAGAAGGCGCTGCCGGAAGCCGGTTGAGCGCGCGAAGACCGGGCGCCTCCCCGGAGGGATGCGCCCGGCCCGGGAGGGACCTGGCCCCGACCGGGGGGCCCGGCCTCGGAGGGACCCGGCCCCGCGCGGAGGCCCGGCCTCGGAGGGACCCGGCCCCGCGCCGAGGGCCGGGCCTCGTAAGGAGGCGCGCGCCCTGGCGCCCGCCTGCCGCCTGCTACTTCACGCCGACCGCGCGGATCAGCTCCTGCTTCACCGAGCCGCCCCGGTCGTCACTCGCGCCGGCCCGCAGCGAGACGGAGTCCGCGCCGGACGGGATCCGCAGCTCACCGCTCCAGGCGGCGCCGCGCCACGACTTCTTGAGGGCGACCTTCGTCCAGGTCACGCCCTCGTCGTAGGAGACCTCCAGGGTGCCGCCGCCGATGGTGCCGGTGCCGGTCGCGCCCTCGATGTACTCGGCGAAGATCCCGACGGGCAGCCGGCTTCCGGCGCGGACGTCACCGTGGAGGTCGGTGTCCACGTCGAAGCCGAGGTTGAGCAGAGGGAGGTACGTGATCCGGTCCTGCGGGGTCTCGGCGGAGCGGAAGGTCCACTCGCTGCGGCCCTCGGTCGCCAGGCGCCAGCGGTCCGCGTCGAGCGCGGTCTCGGTGACGACCTTGTACGTGGCCTCCGCCGCCGGGGCGTCCCAGGCGTAGGCGCCGGAGCTCATCTTCCGGTCGACGCGGACGCCGTCGACGTACACCTCGGTGAACTGGGTCATCGAGTCGTCGTTCCACACGTTGCCGAAGCCGGTGTGGTCGGTGCCGGAGTCGCCCCAGCCCGGGGTGTTGAAGCGCAGGTCGTTGCCGACGCGCTGCTGGCCCCAGCCGAGGCCGGTGCCCAGCCACGGGTGCCAGACGGGGCCGAACCAGTCGAGGTCGACCCGGCTGCCGCCCCGGTAGGACGGGGTACCGCCGCGCTGCTCCAGGGAGTCCCCGAGGTCGACGGACTCGTGCCAGCGCTGGCCGGTGCCGGTGGAGACGTACTCGGTGCGCTCGGCCGGGAAGGAGATGTGCTCCTTGAAGCCGAAGCCGACGGGGAAGGTGTCGGTGATCGAGTAGCGGAACTCGCCGCCCGGTTCCGTGCGCTTCGTGGGCGCGCGGAAGGTGGAGCTGATCGTGGCCAGTTCGTCCTTGCCGGGCCGGAAGACCAGGTCCTTGCCGATGGCACCGGGGTGCCCTTCGGAGAGGTCGTAGGTGAACGGCGTGAAGCGGGTGCCGGTCAGTTCGACGCGCTTGCCGCGGGCCGCGCCGGCCGCGAGCCGCCGGGCGTCGGCGGCGTCGACGGTGGCGACGGCGAGCGGCCGGTCCTGGTAGTCGGCGGTGCCGAACCACTTCATCAGCCGCCCGGGCCGGTCGTCGGTGACGAACAGGGCCTTGGCTCCGGCGTCCTGGGCGGTCTGCGCGAGCTGCGTCGGGTCGGCGCCTTCGGTCAGGCGGACGAGGACGGCCCTGCCGGTGACGTTCTTTCCCGTGTACTCGGCGGGGGTGCCGGTGCCCGCGTCGACGAGGCCGAGGCGGTGGCGGCCCTCCAGGAGGGCGGTGCCGGCCTGCGGGGTGGCGCCGGAGAGCCGGGCGCCGTCGACGGTCGTCTCCAGCATCGGCTTGCCGAGCCGCCAGACGGTCCGGTACTCGAAGGTGCCGGTGGCGGGCTTGCGGGTGGGCGCCGCGAAGATCGAGTCGTACAGCGGCGGGACCTGGACGGCTCCGCCGTAGGAGGCGCCGTTCGCGTCCCGGTCGAACTCCATGAGGAGCTGCCGGGTCTCGGTGCGCCGCTCGACCTCGGCGCGGATCTCGCGCAGCTGCCGTCCGTCGAGGGTGATCTCGCGGTCGCGGTCGAGGGTGATCTCGGGCTCGGTGAGGAAGCCGAGGCCGAGGGAGTCCGCGCCGTGGGAGCCGCGTACGTCGAGGAAGGTGTCGACGGTGTACGTGCCCGGCTTGAGGCGCAGTTCGAGGGTGCCGGACTCGCCGACCGTGGCGGGGAAGGGGGCCTCGCCCTGCGCCAGCTTCTGGACGCCGAGGAAGGCGGGGGCGGGGGCGCCGTCGCGGTCCTTGACGTGGACGGTGAGGGTGTAGCGCTCCTCCTCCTTCACCATGCCGAGCGCGGTGTGCGCGACGGGCGCGCCGCCGGCGGTCGCGGTGATCCGGCCGGACGACCGGCCGACGGGCGCCTCGGAGCCGTCACCGGTGACGGTGGTGGACGCGGAGCCGTGGGCGGGGACGGTGAGGGTGGTGTCGGCGAGGGCGGCGACCCCGGCGGGCATGCCCTCCACGGCGAGGTCCAACTCGACGGCCGTGTCGGAGGAGTTGGTGTACGTGACGGTCCTGGTGACCGGCTTGTCCGTCTCGTACGGCCAGGCGACGAAGCCGAGGTCGGCGGAGCCGGTCGCGGTGACGTTCGCGGAGATCGCGGCGGCCACGTCGACCCGGCCGGAGCCGAGCGCGTACGGCGAGGCGTCGAGCGTCTTCGAGGACGACATCAGGGCGTCCTTGAGCTGGGCGCCGGTCCAGTCGGGGTGCTTCTCGGCGAGCAGGGCGGCGACGCCGGCGATGTGCGGGGTCGCCATCGACGTACCGCTCAGGGAGGTGTAGAGGCCGCTGCCGGCGGCGAGCTGGGAGCGGGCCGCGAGGATGTCGACGCCGGGGGCGGACAGGTCGGGCTTGAGGGCCTGGTCGCCGTGGCGGGGGCCCTGGCTGGTGAAGTACGCGGCCTGGTCGGCGGAGTCGACGGCGCCGACGGTGAGCGCGGAGTCGGCGGCGCCGGGCGAGCCGATGGAGCCGGGGGCGCCGGAGTTGCCGGCAGCGATGACGAAGAGGGCCCCGGTCTCGGCGGAGAGCGTGTTCACGGCCTGGGCCATCGGGTCGGTGCCGTCGCTCGGTTCGCGGGAGCCGAGGCTCATCGAGACGATCTTCGCGTCGATGTCCTTGGCGGCCCACTCCATGCCGGCGATGATCTGCGACTCGCTGCCGGAGCCCTCGTCGCTGAGGACCTTGCCGACGGCGAGGGCGGCGCCGGGGGCGACGCCCTTCTCCGCGCCGCCGGAGCCGGCGCCGCTGCCGCCGACGGTGGAGGCGACGTGGGTGCCGTGGCCGTCGCGGTCGGCGACCTCCTGGCCCTCGATGAAGGACCTGGACTCGATGACCCGGCCGGCGAGGTCGGGGTGGCCGAGGTCGGCGCCGGTGTCGAGGACGGCGACCTTGACGCCCTTGCCGGTGAGCCCGGCCTCCCAGGCCTTCGGGGTGCCGATCTGGGCGTTGGACTCGGCCATGGCGGCCTGGACCCGGCCGTCGAGCCAGACCTTGGCGGGCGTGGCGGCGGCACGGGCGTGCGGGGCCGCCGTGAATCCGCGCCAGAAGGCGGCGGGGTCGGTGGCCGTGACGGCGGCGCCGCCGATGCTGGGCAGGGCGCGGACGGTCTCGGCACCACGCGGGGCGGGGACGGCGGCCCGCGCGTTCCTGCCGCCGTACGTGACGATGAGCGGGAGTTCGCCGGTGACGCCCTGTTCGACGAGGCCGGTGACGTCGAAGAGGCGCGGGTCGAGCGCGCCGGAGGCCAGGTAGGGGCGGGCCTCGTCGGGGACGACCGTGACCCGGCCGTCGCTGATCCGGCTGCGTATCGCACCGGTCGCACCCTCGGCCCGGTCGACGGTGACGGTCCGCTGTCCGCCGCCGAGTTCGGTGAGGGTCACCCGGTCGCCGGTGATCAGGGTGACGGTGGCGCTCGTCGCCGCCGCCTTGAAGGTGTCCGGCACGGCGGAGGCGGTGGCGGTCCCGGCGGCGGCGGTCTGCCCCGCCGAGAGCAGCACGAGGGAGACGCCCGCGGCGACCAGCGTGGCCCTCCCTCTGTCGAAGGGTGTGATCCTCGACGTCATCGTTCGAACTCCTCGCGGACCCGGGGTCGGGGGTGTTTTCCGGGTGCCGCGAGGAGTCTCGGCCGTGGAGAGGGGAGTTGACGCCGGTCACTCCTGGCGGTTATGTGCCGTGGCGGCCAACCGCCAGCCCAGGTCGTGCCGTTCGGGGAGAATTGCTCACGGAGTCGGGTCGAGCGCGTCGTACCGGCGGAAACCGCGCCCGTACAGGGCGAGCGCGCCGACCGCGAGGACGCAGGCGATGCCGCCGCCCGTGACGGCGACGGCCGGCGAGGTCAGGTCGGCGACCGACCCGGCGAGGAAGTCCCCGAGCCGGGGCCCGCCCGCGACGACCACGATGAACACGCCCTGGAGCCGGCCGCGCATCTCGTCCGGTGCGGCGACCTGCATCATCGTGTTGCGGAAGATCATCGAGACGGTGTCGGAGTAGCCCGCGAGGGCGAGCAGGAGCAGCCCGAGCCACAGGTGCCGGGTCAGTCCGAAGACGGCGATGGCGGTGCCCCAGCAGGCGACGGCGACGAGGATCGCCTGCCCGTGGTGGCGGATACGGCCCTGCCAGCCGGAGAGGATCCCGCCGAGGAGCGCCCCGCACGCGGGCGCCGCCACGAGGAGTCCGGCGGTCTTCGCGTCCCCGCCGTACCAGAGGACGGCGACGGCCGGGAACAGGGCCCGGGGGTGGGCCAGGATCATCGCGCAGAAGTCCGAGAGGAACGTCATGCGCAGGTTGGGGCGGGTGGCGAGGAACCGCAGCCCGTCGAGCACCGAGGCCCTCTTGCCTCCCTTCCGGTCCGGGAGCATCGACGGGAGGCGCCACATCGCGTAGAGGCTCGCGGAGAAGGCGAGGGCGTCGATCAGGTACGCGGTCTGGTAGCCGGCGAGTCCGACGATCAGGCCGCCGAGGCCGGGTCCGACGAGCATGCCGAACGTCGTGACCATCGAGTTGAGGGCGTTCGCGGCGCGCAGCTGCTCGGGCGGCAGGAGCCGGGGGATCATCGAGGAGCGGGCGGGCGCGTTGAGCGCGGCGCACACCGCCTGGAGGGCGACGATCCCGTACAGGAACCAGACCCGGTGGAAGCCGGCGAAGGCGGCGGCGGCCAGCGCGACCGACAGCACGGCGGAACCGCCGGCGCTGACGAGACCGAGCTTGCGGCGGTCGACGGTGTCGGCGATGGCTCCGCCGTACAGGCCGAAGACGACGAGCGGGACCAGGGAGAACAGGCCGACGAGCCCGACGGAGAAGGGCGAGCCGGTGATGTCGTACACCTGGAGGGAGACGGCGAGCGCCGTCATGCCCTGCCCGACCCAGGAGACGGTGCTCCCGAACCAGAGGCGGCGGTAGTGCGCGGAGGTCCGCAGCGGGGTGAGATCGGCGAAGAGCCTGCGGCGGCCCTGCTCCTCGCGCTCTTCCTGGGTGGCGGTCACGCGACGTCGTACCGCAGCTCGGGGCGCGCCCAGTGGATGTGCCCGGTGGGCGGCACGGTCCCGGTGCGGACGGCTCCGGTCCGCACGTAGAACTCCTCGGCCGGCGGATGCGAGACGACCCGCACGGCCCGCAGTCCGGCGGCCCTGGCCTGCCCGGTCATGTGCGCGATGAGCCGCCGCCCGATGCCGAGGCCCTGGGCGCTGTCGGCGACGAAGGCGAGGTCGAGTTCGGCCTCGTCGACGAGGAGCGCGTAGAACCCGAGCACGCGGTCGTCCCCGTCGACGGCGGCGAAGACGGGGTGGTGCTCGATGTACGAACCGCCGACCTGGTACCCGTCGACCATGGCGGCGTAGTCACCCCGATAGGCCCGCGAGGTCCGGACGAGCCGGCTGAGCCGCTTGGAGTCGTCGGCGGTGGCGCGCCGGATGGTGATGTCGGGCATGGGGAGAGTATAGGGGCGGGATGGGTCGGTGATCCTTACGTTTTTTGCCGGCCACCCGGCGGTCGGATGGTGCGGACCGGCGCCCCCGGCGAGGCGGCCCGCTCCCGAGAGCCCCTACACGCAGGACGTCAGGTCGTCCGGGTCGACGCCGTCGAGCCGGGCGGCCAGGGCGTCGAGCCGTTGCCTCAGCTCGACGATCTCCTCCAGGTCGAGGCCCGTGGCGGCGGCGATCCGGCGCGGGACGGCGCGGGCCTTCGCCTTGAGCGCGGCCCCGTCGGCGGTGGGCCGCACGGTGACGGACCGCTCGTCCTCGGGGCTGCGGCGCCGCTCGACGTATCCGGCCGCCTCCAGGCGCTTGAGCAGCGGCGACAGGGTGCCGGAGTCGAGCCGGAGGCGTTCACCGATGCCCTTCACGGGCAGCTCGCCGTGCTCCCAGAGGACGAGCATGACGAGGTACTGGGGGTACGTGAGCCCCAGGTCCTTGAGCGCGTCGCGGTAGACACCGTTGAACGCCCGGGTCGCCGCGTGCAGCGAGAAGCAGATCTGGTGGTCGAGCCGGAGGAACTCCTCGTCCGGGACCGTGTCGAGCGTCTCCATGCCCTCAGGATACGCGAGGACGACTCACACACGATTAAGTTGTGCACAACTGAATAGTGCGCTATCAATAGAGGGCAGCCATCACAGCACCGGGCTCCCCGAGGACAGGAACGGAAGAACCATGGACGCGATCTACACCGCAGTCGCCACCGCCAACGGCCGCGAGGGCCGCGCCGTCAGCTCCGACGGCCACATCGACCTCCCCCTCGCCCACCCCCAGGCCCTCGGCGGCAACGGGCAGGGCACCAACCCCGAGCAGCTCTTCGCCGCCGGGTACGCGGCCTGCTTCGCCAGCGCGATGGGTGTGGTCGCCCGCCAGGAGAAGATCGACATCTCCGACGCCTCGATCACCGCCGAGGTCTCCATCGGCAAGGACCCCGCGGACGGCGGCTTCGGCCTCTCGGTCGTCATGCGCGCCGAGTTCCCGGACCACCTCCAGGGCGAGGCGGGCGCCGTCCTCCTGAAGAAGACCCACGCCTTCTGCCCCTACTCCAAGGCGACCCGCGGCAACATCGAGGTCGAGCTCGTCGTCGAGTAACCGAGTTGTCGAGCATTCGGTCGAGTCGCCGAAGAGTCGAGTCGCCGAATAGTCGAGTCGCCGAGTCGTCGAACAGACTCCGGCCTCCTCCTGTGTGAAAGCCCCGGTGCCCCCGCGCGCACCGGGGCTTTCACACAGCGGCACGGGGGGTTCGTCCGCCGTACCGCGGGCAGCCATGGAACGGCCGCCGGGCGGTGACCCGCGGGCGCTGTCCTTGGGGCGCTCGCCGGGTAGGAACCCGGCCACGCACGCGCACCCCCACCCGTGCCCGTCTCACCGGAGGAGAACTCCCCCATGGCCGACCTCGACCGTCGCCGGTTCCTTCAACTCGCCGGCGGTACCGCCGCGTTCGCGATGCTCTCCGAGAGCATCGCGCGCGCAGCCGCCATCCCGGCGCAAGGCTCCACCGGCACGATCCAGGACATCGAGCACATCGTCGTCCTCATGCAGGAGAATCGTTCCTTCGACCACTACTTCGGGGCGATGAAGGGCGTACGGGGCTTCGGCGACCCCCGACCGGTCACCCTCCCCAGCGGGAAGTCGGTCTGGAACCAGGCGAACGCCGGAAAGGTCACCCTGCCCTTCCGTCCGCCGAGCGACGACCTCGGCATGGAGTTCCTCCAGGGCCTGAACCACGACTGGGCCGGCGGGCAGAAGGCCTTCAACAAGGGCAGGTACGACCAGTGGATCCCGGCGAAGACCCCCGCCACGATGGCGTACCTCACCCGTGAGGACATCCCCTTCCACTACGCCCTCGCCGACGCCTTCACGGTCTGCGACGCGTACCACTGCTCGTTCATCGGCTCGACCGACCCGAACCGCTACTACCTGTGGACCGGCCACACCGGCAACGACGGCACGGGCGGCGGCCCCGTCCTCAACAACGCCGAGGCGGGGTACGGCTGGAAGACGTACCCGGAGCGCCTCGAAGCGGCGGGGGTCTCCTGGCGGGTGTACCAGGACGTCGGCGACGGACTGGACGCGGCCGGCCACTGGGGCTGGATCAACGACGCCTACCGGGGCAACTACGGCGACAACTCCCTCCTCTACTTCAACACCTACCGGAACGCCCAGCCCGGCAACCCGCTGTACGACAAGGCCCGCACCGGCACGGACGTCTCGAAGGGCGACGGCTACCTCGCGGACCTCCGCGCCGACGTCCAGGCCGGCCGGCTGCCCCGGATCTCCTGGATAGCGGCCCCGGAGGCGTTCTCCGAGCACTCCAACTGGCCCTCGAACTACGGCGCCTGGTACATCGCGCAGGTCCTGGACGCCCTGACGTCGAACCCGGACGTGTGGGCCCGTACCGCCCTGTTCATCACCTACGACGAGAACGACGGCTTCTTCGACCACGTCGTCCCGCCGTACGCCCCCGCGTCCGCCGCCCAGGGCCTCTCGACGACGCCCACCGCGCTCGACCACTTCCCCGGCAAGACCGGGTACGTCGCCGGCCCGTACGGCCTCGGGCCGCGCGTCCCGATGATCGTCGTCTCGCCCTGGTCGAAGGGCGGCTACACCTGCTCCGAGACCTTCGACCACACCTCGGTCATCCGCTTCATGGAGCGCCGCTTCGGCGTCCAGGAGCCCCAGATCTCACCCTGGCGGCGGGCCGTCTGCGGCGACCTGACCTCGGCCTTCGACTTCACGCAGGCGAACATCCAGCCCACCCCGCTCCCGCCGACCGCCGGCTACTACCCGCCGGACCGCGACCGCCACCCCGACTTCCTCGCCACCGCCCCGGCCGTCGGCACGATGCCGCGCCAGGAAGCGGGCGGCAAGCCCACCCGTCCGCTGAAGTACGCCCCGTACGTGGACGGCGCCGCGGACACCACGGCCGGCACCTACCGCCTCACCTTCAGCGGCGGCCCGTCGGCCGGCGCCCAGTTCTACGTGACCTCCGCGAACCGCACGGACGCGCCGTGGACGTACACGACGGAGGCGAACAAGTCCCTCACGGACACCTGGAACACGAAGTACTCGAAGGACCTCACCGACCTCACGGTCCACGGCCCGAACGGCTTCCTGCGCCGCTTCCGCTCCCCCGGCAGGACGGCGACGCCCGAAGTCAAGGCCCGCCACAACGCCACCACGGGCAACCTGGACCTCACCTTCACCAACGCGGGCACGGCCGCCGTCACCCTGACCGTGACGAACGCCTACGCGGGCACCCCCCAGACGGTGTCGGTCCCGAAGGGCGCGACGGTCGCCCACACCGTGCCGCTGAGCGCCTCCGCCCGCTGGTACGACGTGACGATCACGACCCCCGCCGCCCCCGACTTCCTCCGCCGCCTCGCCGGCCACGTGGAGACCGGCACCCCGGGCGTCTCGGACCCGGGCATCCTGACGTACTGACCCGTCCGCCGCCCCTGTCCCGCCGCCGAGGCAGAAGTCGGCCCGGGCCGGGGGCGGCCACCGCTGCCGGGGTACGCGACGGCCCAGGCCAGGGGCGGCCACCGGTGCCGGGGTACGCGACGGCCCCAGGCCAGGGGCGGCCGCGCCGTCGCCGAGCACGCCGCCCCGAGGGCCGGGATACTCGAAGGGGCGGGCGGGTTCCGACGGCCGGCAGGGCCAGGCAGGAGGGGTTGCGATGCCCCGGAAGACGACCAGCACGGCGCGCGCGCCGCGCCATGCCACGCCGAAGGAACGTGCGGCGCTCGGCAAGAAGGCCCGGCGCCGTTCGCCGCGCTCGGGCCACGCCGAGTACCAGCCGTCCGCCGACCGGCCCGACCCGCTGACGATCCTGGAGGCGCAGTCGTCGACCCGCGTCGCCGAGCTCGTCCCGATCCGCTACGGCCGCATGACGGAATCGCCGTTCCGCTTCTACCGCGGCGCCGCCGCGATCATGGCCTCGGACCTGGCCGCCACCCCCCGCTCGGGACTCACGGCCCAGCTGTGCGGGGACGCCCACATGCTGAACTTCCGCCTGCTCGCCTCGCCGGAACGCCGGCTGATGTTCGACATCAACGACTTCGACGAGACGCTGCCGGGCCCCTGGGAGTGGGACGTCAAACGGCTGTCGGCGAGCTTCGTCATCGCCGCCCGCGCGAACGGCTACGACGACGCCGAGCGCGCCCACATCGTCAGGCACACGGTCCGTTCCTACCGCGAGGCGATGATCCGCTTCGCGGGCATGCGCACCCTCGACGTCTGGTACGCGAAGGTGGACGCGACCCAGCTCGAAGCCCTGGCCACGGAACGGCTCGCCGGACGCGGACGGCGGAACCTGTCCCGCGCCATGGCGAAGGCCCGCACCCGGGACAGCCTGCAGGCCTTCGACAAGCTCACCGAGACGGTCGACGGCCGGCCCGTCATCGCCGCGGATCCGCCGCTGCTCGTTCCGGCGGGCGACCTGCTGCCCGACGCCGAGCACCGGGCCCTCGAAAGCCGGTTCCGCGAGCTGATCGAACGGTACGGCCGCACCCTGCAGTCCGACCGGCGCGCGCTCCTGTCGGAGTACCGCCTGGTGGACGTCGCCCGCAAGGTGGTCGGCGTCGGCAGCGTCGGCACCCGTTGCTGGATCTTCCTGCTCCTCGGCCGGGACGACCGGGACCCGCTCTTCCTCCAGGCCAAGGAGGCGGACTCCTCCGTGCTCGCCGCGCACGTGGGGGCGAGCGCGTACCGCAACCAGGGCGAGCGCGTCGTCTCCGGCCAGCGGCTGATGCAGGCCACCAGCGACATCTTCCTCGGCTGGGAGCGCGTCGACGGGATCGACGGCAGGCGGCGCGACTTCTACGTCCGCCAGTTGCGCGACTGGAAGGGCATCGCCGCGCCGGAGACGATGGTGCCGCGGGGCATGGAGGCGTTCGGCGAGCTGTGCGGCGTCACGCTGGCGCGTGCGCACGCCCGGTCCGGCGACCGGATCGCGATCGCCTCGTACCTGGGCAAGGGCGACTCGTTCGACCGCGCCCTCGTCACGTTCGCGGAGGCGTACGCCGACCAGAACGAGCGCGACCACCAGTCCCTGGTCGACGCCGTGGCGGCGGGGCGGCTGCCCGCGGAGCGGACGGAGCAGGCCTGACGAGCCCGTTTGCGTGGATCCGGTCAGAATAGGCGGTATCTGCTGTTCCTACCGGATCGGAAGCGGCCCATGAAGGATCTCAAGTTTGAGCAGAAGCGCTCGATGTCACGCCTTGAGGCGGCTGACCAGCTCGCGGCACTCGCGGCGGCGCTGCGGGAGGGCGGCGAGGTCGAGATGGAGTTCGGCCTCGGGACGCTGAGCCTGCAGATTCCCGACGACATCCGCGGTGAGGTCGAGGTCGAGATCGGCAACGGTGAGGTCGAGCTGGAGATCGAGTTCACCTGGCCGACCGCGTCGTCGGCTCGGAAGGCCGCCTCGCAGGGCTCGACGGAGACGGCGAGGCCCGCCCGGAGAAAGAAGAGCGCGCCGACGAAGCCCGGACGGAGCGGCCCACGCGGAAGAACGCCTGAGCGGGCAGCCCCTGACTGAGCTGCCCTGAGCCGGCAGCCCCAGACCGAGCAGCCTGACCGAAGGTCCGCACCCCCGAGGGGGTGCGGACCTTTTCAACGCCCTGATCCGTACGACGTCGGCGTTCCACAGAGTGGCGACGTTCTGTCAAAAATCCCTGGGTACCGGCTTCTTGTTCAACTAAGGCCCCTCGCACGAGAGGTGCGAGCGCGCCGGTGGATTCCCACCGGGCTCCGGAACGGCACCCACCGCGGTGCGTGCTCCGCGCGCACCCACCCCCCAGCGAGCCTGCCTGTTCTGCAACCGGAGGAACCACATCATGAGCGTTGCACGGAAACTTGCTGGCCGCCGCCGAGATGGTCGCGGCGCTGGCCGACTCGGTGAGCGTGAGCGCGCCCGCGGCGGTGCGCCACCTCGACGAGCAGGCCCCCCAGCAGCAGCGGTTCACCACGCTTGCGCGGGAGGGCGTCCGCAGGGACGGCGCGTTCTTCGACCGTTCGAGCCGGCTGACAGTGAACGTCCAGGACGCCGTGTCCGCCGAGAAGGCGGAGGAGGCCCGGTTCAAGGTGCGTGTGCCGCAGCACGGCGCGAGCACATCAAGGCCGCGCTGGACCGCGGGCCGCCGAGCGGCTGCCCGCGGGCGTGTCCGCGTGGTCGGTGGACCTGGCCGCCGACACTGTGACGGTCGAGACCAGCGGCCGCGCCGACGCCGCCGGGAAGGCGTTCCTCAAGGCCGCCACGTCCTACGGGAAGGCCGTCCGTGTCGTGAGGAACGACCCGACCCTCGTGCCCCGGGCCACGGTCGTCCCGGGCAACCGCATGACCTTCAACGGGTACCTGCCCACCGGCACGACGTCACCGTCGCGTCCTCCGCGAGCACGGACCGCGTCCGGGTGGAGACGAGTTCTGCGAGCCAGTCCGACACGGCGATCCTGACGTACCCGACGACCGCCCAGGCCCCGCTCACCCGGCGCCTGGGACACCGCGCGCGGGCCACCCAGGACAGCGGAGCTTCAGTCGCGCGGGCCGGCTCTCGGACGAGTTCGGCGGCACCTTTCCGTATGCCTACGAGAATTGCATGGAGAACCCGTCGTCCGAACCCTACGTGGGCACGATCGCGGTCGTGGACTGCTCGCCGGACGGGAAGCCCCGACCCATGAGCCCACCGAGCCAGACCGTCACCGTGCCGCCGAACTCGGAGGGGGTGGACTTCAAGGCGTCCTTCCGTTTCCCCCGGGAGCAGGGAGACGTGACCTCCAACGAGCCGCGCATGATCTGCGTGACCCTTCGGGACGAGGGCGGGGTCAGGGGCGAGGACAAGGACGCGCTCACCGTTCAGCTGAAACCCACCGGCGAGACCACCGGGGGTACGACCGGGGATACGGCCACCGGCGAGACCGCCGACAGAGGCACCGGCGAGGCCGGTGGACTCGGCTGAGTCGCCTGGGCGAGGGGGCCCCGAGAGGTGGTCCGAGACGGGCGGCGGCGTGTTCGTGATCCCGGCGGGCGACGCGGTCCGCGTCGGCTTCCGCGCGGACTGGGACGTCCGGGTGACTCCGGGCGTGTCGCTGCCGTGGTGCGCGTCACGACAGGTGCACCGTGGGAGTAAGAAGCCCGCGGTCGCGGAGAAACCTTCCTGCGGCCACGGGCTGTGGTGGGGCGGGTGGGACTCGAACCCACGGCCGACGGATTATGAGTCCGCTGCTCTAACCGGCTGAGCTACCGCCCCGATCGGTGAGGCGCGTACATGTGTGCGCGCCGTCTGCCGCAGCATAGCCGCTCATACGATCTCCTGCTCCGGAAGATCGGCTCTGCTGACCATGAAGACCGCGGTGCGCTCCGCTTGGTTCCCGCAGACGCGAAAAAGGACCCCGAAGGGTCCTCTTCCGTTCCGCTCCCCCGGCTGGACTCGAACCAGCAACCCTCCGGTTAACAGCCGAATGCTCTGCCAATTGAGCTACAGGGGATCGCGCTCCCCCGACTGGACTCGAACCAGTAACCTGCCGGTTAACAGCCGGCTGCTCTGCCAATTGAGCTACAGGGGATTGCTGCGTTGCACCGAACGTACCCACTCCGGATGCTCCGGGCGGGCGGTTGCTCGCTGCGACACATACATTAGCGCAAGCAGGGGGGTGCTCCGCCAATCGGTATCGCCTGGGCACCAGCGATGCATCAGAGAAGCTCTCCAGGGAAGGTGATGGCCATGCGATACAAGCTGACGTTCGTCATGGGACTCGCCCTCGGTTACGTGGTCGGCACACGTGCGGGTCGCGAGCGCTACGAGCAGTTGAGGAAGTCCGCCAAGGGCATCGCCCAGAACCCGGCCGTGCGGAACGCCGCCGAGTCCGCCGCCCAGACCGGGCGGCAGGTCGCGGGCAAGGCCGCGCACCTCGTGGGGGACAAGGTGGGCGACCGCCTGCCGTCCTCCGTGACCGACCGGGTCCACGCGCTGCGCGAGCGGAGCATGGGCAACGGGAAGGTCGAGGAGGACGAGTGGGGCACCAGTAACACCTGATCCGCCCCGCGTGCGGCAGAATCAAGTGTCATGGGGATAGTCGCCGGACTCGACAGCTCAGCGGAGTTCACACGCATCGTCGTCTGTGACACGGACACGGGTGCCGTACTGCGGCAGGGATACGCCCCTCATCCGGGCGAACCCAAGGCCGTCGACGTCGACCCGCAGACCTGGCTGCTCTCCCTCGGGGAGGCCGCTACCGGCGGTCTCCTGGAGGGCGTGCAGGCCATCGGCGTGTCCGCGCAGCAGCACGGGCTGGTTCCCCTCGACGCGCAGGGCGGCCTGGTGCGGCCCGCGCTCGTCCGCAACGACAAGCGGGCCCAGGTGGCCGCCGCCGACCTCGTGGAGTCGCTGGGCGGACGCCAGGCCTGGGCCGAGGCCGTCGGCTCCGTGCCCGGCGCCGGGCAGCCGGTCGCCAAGCTGCGCTGGCTGGCCCGCACCGAGCCCGAGCACGCCCGGCGGATCGCGATGGTCCTCCAGCCGCACGACTGGCTGGTCTGGCAGCTCCTCGGCCGCCCGGCCCGGCGGACGACCGACCGCGGCGCCGCCTCCGGCACCGGCTACTGGTCGGCCCGCACCGGCACGTACCGTCCCGACCTGGTCGAGCTGGCCCTCGGCCACCAGGCCGTGCTGCCCGAGGTCCTCGGGCCCGCGGAGGCCGCCGGCACCACGCCCGAGGGCCTCCTGATCTCCGCCGGCACCGGCGAGACGATGGCCGCCGCGCTCGGCCTCGGTCTCGGTCCCGGCGACGCCGTGGTCTCGCTCGGCGCCTCCGGCTCCGTGATGGCCGTCCACCACGAGGCGCTCGCCGACCCCGGCGGCATGATCACCTCCTTCGCCGACGCCACCGGCATGCACCTGCCCGTCGTCCACACCTCGAACGCGGTACGGGCGCTGCGCGGCACCGCCGAGATGCTGGGCCTGGAGTCGCTCGACGAGCTGTCCGCGGTCGCCCTGAAGTCGACGCCGGGCGCCTCCGGGCTCGTCCTGCTGCCCTATCTGGAGGGCGAGCGGACTCCGAGCCTGCCGCACTCCGCGGGCACGCTCACCGGGCTGCGGCGCGAGTCGATGAAGCCCGAGCACCTGGCGCGCGCCGCGTTCGAGGGGATGCTCTGCGCGCTCACCGACGCCATGGACGTGCTGCGCGGGCGGGGGGTCGAGGTGCGGCGGGTCTTCCTGCTCGGCGCGGCCGCCGCGCTGCCGGCCGTGCAGGCGCTCGCCCCCGCGCTGTTCGGCGCGCAGGTCGTCGTCCCCCAGCCGGCGGACTACGCCGCCCTCGGTGCGGCCCGGCAGGCCGCCTGGGCCCTCGGGGTGGCGCGGGGCACGCTGTCGCCGTCCACTCCCCCGGCCTGGCAGGGCGCCGCCGCGCAGATCCTGGAGCCCGGCGAGGACCTGTCCGCGGGTCAGGCCGTGCGGCAGCAGTACGTGGCCACGCGGGAGCAGATCCATCCGGGTGCGTTCGCTTCGTAAAGTCTTCACCAGGGCTCGCCGCGCCCCGGAAACGAGTCGTAACGTCTCGGTGGCGCGGGCGATAGTAGGAGCCGTGCTCATAAGACTTCTCCGAACCCATCTCGGGCCCTATCGAAAACCCATCGCCCTGCTCGTGCTGCTGCAGTTCCTGCAGACCTGCGCGAGCCTCTACCTGCCCACCCTGAACGCGGACATCATCGACGACGGTGTCGTCAAGGGGGACACGGGCTACATCCTGCAGTTCGGCGCCCTGATGGTCGGCGTCTCCGTCGTCCAGGTCGTCTGCAACATCGGTGCCGTGTTCTACGGCGCCCGGACGGCGTCCGCCCTGGGCCGGGACGTGCGCGGCGCGGTCTTCGACCGGGTGCAGTCGTTCTCCGCGCGGGAGCTGGGGCACTTCGGCGCGCCCTCGCTGATCACCCGTACGACCAATGACGTGCAGCAGATCCAGATGCTGGTCCTGATGGCGTTCACCCTGATGGTCTCCGCGCCCATCATGTGTGTCGGCGGCATCGTGATGGCCCTCGGCCAGGACGTGCCGCTCTCGGCCGTGCTGCTCGCCGTGGTGCCGATCCTCGGGATCGCGGTCTCGCTGATCGTGCGGAGGATGCGGCCGCTCTTCCGGACGATGCAGGAACGTCTCGACACGGTGAACCGGGTGCTGCGCGAGCAGATCACCGGCAACCGGGTGATCCGGGCGTTCGTGAAGGACTCCTACGAGGAGGAGCGGTTCCGCGGGGCCAACGCCGAGCTGACCGACGTGTCGATGGCGACCGGCCGGCTGATGGCGCTGATGTTCCCGACGGTGATGACGGTCGTGAACGTCTCCAGCGTCGCCGTCGTCTGGTTCGGGGCGCACCGGATCGACAGCGGCGAGATGCAGATCGGCGCGCTGACCGCGTTCCTCGCCTATCTGATGCAGATCGTGATGGCGGTCATGATGGCCACCTTCATGTTCATGATGGTGCCGCGGGCCGAGGTATGCGCGGAGCGCATCGAGGAGGTCCTGGCGACCGAGTCGAGCGTGGTGCCGCCGGTGGACCCGGTGCGGACACTGTCCCGGCGCGGACATCTGGAGGTACGCGCCGCCGAATTCCGTTACCCCGGTGCGGAGGAGTCCGTGCTCAAGGACGTCGGGCTCGTCGCACGGCCCGGTGAGACCACCGCGATCATCGGCTCCACCGGCAGCGGCAAGTCGACCCTCCTAGGACTCGTGCCCCGGCTCTTCGACGCCACCGGCGGCGAGGTCCTCGTGGACGGCGTCGACGTCCGCCGACTCGACCCGGACCTCATGGCGAAGACCGTCGGACTCGTCCCCCAGAAGCCCTACCTCTTCTCCGGGACCGTCGCCACCAACCTCCGCTACGGCAAGCCCGACGCCACCGACGAGGAACTCTGGCACGCCCTGGAGGTCGCCCAGGCCGCCGACTTCGTACGGAAGCTGGAAGCCGGTCTGAACGCGCCCATCGCGCAGGGCGGCACCAATGTCTCCGGTGGGCAGCGGCAGCGGCTCGCCATCGCGCGGACGCTGGTGCAGCGGCCGGAGATCTATCTCTTCGACGATTCGTTCTCCGCCCTCGACTACGAGACGGACGCCCTGCTCCGGGCCGCGCTCGCCCGGGAGACGGCCGACTCGACCGTCGTCATCGTCGCCCAGCGGGTCTCCACCATCCGGGAGGCCGACCGGATCATCGTCCTCGACGCGGGCCGGGTCGTCGGCACCGGACGGCACCGGGACCTGATGGAGGACAACGAGACGTACCGGGAGATCGTCCTCTCCCAGCTCACCGAGGCGGAGGCAGCCTGATGGCCGGTCCTGGCGGACGCATGATGGCCGGTGGCGGCCCCGACCAGCGGTCGATGGACTTCAAGGGCTCGGGAAAGCGGCTGCTGAAGCAGCTGACTCCCGAGCGTGGCGCGCTCTGGGTGATGCTGATCGCCGGTGTGCTGTCGGTGGCGGCCTCCGTGGTCGGCCCGAAGATCCTCGGCAAGGCGACCGACCTCGTCTTCGCGGGCGTGATCGGGAACCAGATCGAGGGCGGGACGAAGGCGGAGGCGATCGCGGGGCTGCGCGCCGCGGGTGACTCCGGCATGGCGGACATGCTGACCGGCGTCGACTTCACACCGGGGCAGGGGATCGACTTCTCCGCCGTCGGCGAGGTGCTGCTGGTGGTCCTCGGCGTCTACGTGGCGGCGGGCCTGCTCATGCTGGTCTCCACCCGCATGTCGATCAGGGTGATCAACCGGACGGTCTACCGGATGCGGGAGGACGTCCAGACGAAGCTGGCGCGGCTCCCCCTGTCGTACTTCGACCGGGCGAAGCGCGGCGAGGTGCTCTCCCGGGCGACCAACGACATCGACAACATCTCGCAGACGCTCCAGCAGTCGATGGGGCAGCTGATCAACTCGCTGCTCACGATCGTCGGCGTGCTCGCGATGATGTTCTGGATCTCGCCGCTGCTCGCGCTCGTGGCGCTGATCACCGTGCCGGTGTCGGTCTTCGTCGCGGCGAGGATCGGCAAGCGCTCGCAGCCGCACTTCGTCCAGCAGTGGAAGTCCACGGGCACGCTCAACGCGCACGTGGAGGAGATGTACAGCGGGCACGCCCTGGTGAAGGTCTTCGGCCGGCAGGCGGAGTCCGCGGCGGACTTCCGCGAGCAGAACGAGGCCCTCTACGAGGCCGGGTTCAAAGCGCAGTTCAACAGCGGTGTGATGCAGCCGGTGATGTTCTTCCTGTCGAACATCAACTACGTCCTGGTGGCCGTGGTCGGTGGTCTGCGGGTCGCGAGCGGCACGCTGTCCATCGGTGACGTGCAGGCCTTCATCCAGTACTCGCGCCAGTTCTCCATGCCGCTGACGCAGGTCGCGTCGATGGCGAACCTGGTGCAGTCGGGTGTCGCCTCGGCCGAGCGGATCTTCGAGCTGCTCGACGCCGAGGAGCAGGGGCCGGACGCCCCGAAGAGCGAGAGCGAGACGCCGGCCGACCTCAAGGGCAGGGTGGCCCTGGAGGGTGTGTCCTTCCGCTACGAGGCGGACAAGCCGCTGATCGAGGACCTGTCGCTCACGGTGGAGCCGGGTCAGACGGTCGCGATCGTCGGCCCGACGGGCGCCGGCAAGACGACCCTGGTGAACCTGCTCATGCGCTTCTACGAGGTGACGGGCGGCCGGATCACCCTGGACGGGGCGGACATCGCGAAGATGCCCCGCGAGGACCTGCGGGCCGGGGTCGGCATGGTCCTCCAGGACACGTGGCTGTTCGGCGGCACCATCGCGGACAACATCGCGTACGGCGCGACCCGCGAGGTGACCCGGGCGGAGATCGAGGAGGCGGCGCGGGCCGCGCACGCCGACCGGTTCGTCCGCACCCTGCCCGAGGGGTACGACACGGTCATCGACGACGACGGGGCGGGGGTCAGCGCGGGCGAGAAGCAGCTGATCACCATCGCGCGGGCGTTCCTGTCCGACCCGGTGATCCTCGTCCTCGACGAGGCCACCAGCTCGGTCGACACCCGCACGGAGGTCCTGATCCAGAAGGCGATGGCGCGGCTGGCCCACGGGCGCACCTCGTTCGTGATCGCGCACCGGCTCTCCACGATCCGGGACGCGGACGTGATCCTGGTGATGGAGAACGGGTCGATCGTCGAGCAGGGCACCCACGAGGAGCTGCTGGCGTCCGCCGGGGCGTACGCCCGGCTGTACGCGGCGCAGTTCGCGCAGGCGGTGGCGGAGGTCGACTGACCCCGGTCGGCGCGGTTCAGTCCAGGTATCCCCTGAGCTGGTCCGCGTAGGCGTGGTCCCGCAGTTTGGAGAGGGTCTTGGACTCGATCTGGCGGATGCGCTCGCGTGTCACGCCGAAGAGACGTCCTATCTCCTCCAGGGTGCGGGGCCTGCCGTCGTCGAGGCCGTAGCGGAGCTGGACGACCTTGCGTTCGCGTTCACCCAGGGTGGAGAGCACGTCCTCCAGGTGGCGGCGGAGCAGCAGGAAGGCGGCGGACTCGACGGGTGAGGCGGCGTCGCCGTCCTCGATCAGGTCGCCGAGGGCGACGTCGTCCTCCTCGCCGACGGGGGTGTGCAGGGAGACCGGTTCCTGGGCGAGGCGGAGGACCTCGCCCACCCGCTCGGGGGCCAGGTCCAGTTCGGCGGCGACCTCCTCCGCGGTGGGTTCGTAACCGCGTTCCTGGAGCATGCGGCGCTGGACGCGGATGACCCGGTTGATGAGTTCGACGACGTGTACGGGGACGCGGATGGTCCGGGCCTGGTCGGCGAGGGCCCGGGACATCGCCTGGCGGATCCACCAGGTGGCGTACGTGGAGAACTTGTAGCCGCGCGCGTAGTCGAACTTCTCGACGGCGCGGATGAGGCCGAGGTTCCCCTCCTGGACGAGGTCCAGCATGGTGAGGCCACGGCCCACGTACCGCTTGGCGACGGAGACGACGAGGCGGAGGTTGGCCTCGATGAGCCTGCGCTTGGCGATCCGGCCCTGGACGACGATCCGGTCCAGGTCGCCCGCGAGCCGGGAGTCCAGGTCGGGGGTGCGGGCGAGTTTCTCCTCGGCGAAGAGCCCGGCCTCGACGCGGCGGGCGAGTTCGACCTCCTCCTCGGCGGTGAGCAGTGGGATGCGGCCGATCTCGCGGAGGTACTGGCGGAAGAGGTCGGAGGAGGGTCCGTTGCCGCCGGGGTCGGGGCGGCGCTGCACGGGGGGATCCGCCGGCTCGTCCGCTTCATCCGGCTCGTTCGGTTCGTTCGGTTCGTTCGGTTCGTTCGGTGCGTCGAGGGATTGCTCCTGCGACACGGTCCGGGTCTCGGTCTGCACGACGGGCGACCTCCAGGCGGGACGGAACGACACCGTCCTCCAGTGTGGGGTACGACACATCGCGGCCACGAGGGGCGTGCGGTGACTTTTTGAGACCGGGGCGTGACGGAACGTACGTCAGAGCGCGGCGGCGCCGTTGTTCCGCAGGGACTGCCCGTACTGGGTGAGGACCCACAGTTCGTTCTGGACGGCCGCGAGCCGCTCCGGGTCGCCATTCGGGCCGAGCCGGGCGAGGGTGCCCTGCACGTCGCGGATGCGCCGGTCGACGGCGCGGAGCCGGACGGTGACGAGCTGGTCGCCGGCGTAGGCCTCGTCGACGGTCTTGGCGAAGATCGTCTCGACGGCGAGTTCGGTGACGAGGGCGCGGACGGTGTCGTTGGGAGCGGCCTCGCGGACGGCGTCGAGGTAGTCGGAGGGGGCTCCGGTGGCGCCGCCCGCGTCCTGGACGCACTGGCGGACGGCCGCGTACGGCGGGGCGGTGAACTCGTCGGCCCCGTACGCGTCGAAGGCCGGGGAGACGAGCTCGGGCCGCTGGAGGGCGAGCTTGAGGAGTTCGCGCTCGGTGCGGTGGGCGGGGCTGCGCAGGTTGAGCGCGGGGCCCGAGGCCACCGTGGCCGGGGCGGGGGTGTCGTAGCCGCGCTGGGGGTTCTGCTGCGCGGGGCCCTTGCCGCCGCGGTCGCGGGCCCAGCGGGCGAGCTGGGCGACCCGCTTGACGACGAACTGGGTGTCGAGGATGCCGAGCATGCCGGCGAGCTGGACGGCGACCTCGTGCTGGGCGCCGATGTTCTTGATGCGGGCGACGACGGGGGCGGCCTCGTCGAGGGCGGCGGCCCGGCCGGCGGGGGTCTCCAGGTCGTAGCGCTTCACGATCTGGCGGAGCGCGAACTCGAAGAGCGGGGTGCGGGGCTGGACGAGGTCGGCGACGGCCTCGTCGCCCTTGGCGAGGCGCAGTTCGCAGGGGTCCATGCCGTCGGGGGCGATGGCGATGTACGTCTCGGCGGCGAACTTCTGGTCGTCCTCGAAGGCCCGCAGGGCGGCCTTCTGGCCGGCGGCGTCGCCGTCGAAGGTGAAGATGACCCGGGCCGAGCCGTTGTCCATGAGGAGGCGGCGGAGGATCTTGATGTGGTCGCCGCCGAACGCGGTGCCGCAGGTGGCGATGGCGGTGGTGACCCCGGCGAGGTGGCAGGCCATGACGTCGGTGTAGCCCTCGACGACGACGGCCCGGCTGACCTTGGCGATGTCCTTCTTGGCCAGGTCGATGCCGTACAGGACCTGGGACTTCTTGTAGATCGGGGTCTCGGGGGTGTTGAGGTACTTGGGCCCGTTGTCGTCGTCGCGGAGCTTGCGCGCGCCGAAGCCGACGATCTCGCCGCCGACGTCCTTGATCGGCCACATGAGGCGGCCGCGGAAGCGGTCGATGGGGCCGCGGCGGCCGTCCTGGGAGAGGCCGGAGAGGATCAGTTCCTTGTCGGAGAAGCCCTTGCCGCGCAGGTAGCGGGTGAGGTGGTCCCAGCCGGCCGGTGAGTAGCCGACGCCGAAGTGGCCGGCGGCGGCCTGGTCGAAGCCGCGCTCGGCGAGGAACTTCCGGCCGATCTCGGCCTCGGGCGAGTCCAGTTGGTCGATGTAGAACTGGGCGGCGACCTTGTGCGCCTCGACCAGGCGGATGCGCTCTCCGCGCTGGTGGCCGGGGTTGTAGCCTCCTTCCTCGTACCGCAGCGTGATGCCCGCCTTGGCGGCGAGGCGCTCGACCGTCTCCGAGAAGGAGAGGTGGTCGATCTTCATCACGAAGGCGATGGTGTCGCCGCCCTCCTGGCAGCCGAAGCAGTGGAAGAGTCCCTTGCTGGGGCTGACCTGGAAGGAGGGCGACTTCTCGTCGTGGAAGGGACAGAGGCCCTTGAGGTTCCCGCCGCCCGCGTTGCGGAGCTGGAGGTACTCGGACACGACGGCGTCGATCGGGACCGCGTCCCGGACCGCCTTCACGTCGTCATCGTTGATCCTGCCTGCCACGCGTGAAGTCTACGGGGACGCGGACCCTACGGGATCAGGCTGTCCAGCGGGACGGACGGGTCGGCGAGGGCGTCGGGGTGGACGGCCGCCTTGGAACGGATGATCCGCTGGATGGGGTCTGTGACGTCCCACACGTTCACGTTCATCCCGGCGAGGACCCGGCCCTCCTTGAGCCAGAAGGCGATGAACTCGCGCTTGCCGGTGTCGCCGCGGACGACGACCTGGTCGTACGTGCCCGGGGGCGCCCAGCCGGAGTACTCCATGCCCAGGTCGTACTGGTCGGAGAAGAAGTAGGGGACGCGGTCGTAGGAGACGGGCTGTCCGAGCATGGCGCGGGCGGCGGCGGGGCCGCCGTTGAGGGCGTTGGCCCAGTGCTCGACGCGGAGCCGGGTGTGGAGCAGCGGGTGGTGGGCGGCGGCGATGTCCCCGGCGGCGTAGATGTCGGGGTCGGAGGTGCGCAGTGACTCGTCGACGGCGACGCCGCCGCCGTCGGCGCGGTCGACGAGGGCGAGCCCGGAGTTCTCGGCGAGGGCGGTACGGGGGGCGGCGCCGATCGCGGCGAGCACGGCGTGCGCGGGGTGCTCCTCGCCGTCGTCGGTGCGGACGGCGAGGACCATGCCGTCCTGGCCGACGATCTCGGTGAGCCGGACGCCGAAGTGGAAGCGGACGCCGTGGTCGGTGTGGAGGTCGGCGAAGAGCTGGCCGAGCTCGGGGCCGAGGACCCGGTGGAGCGGGGTGGGGTCGGATTCGACGACGGTGACTTCGGCGCCGTAGCCGCGGGCGGCGGCGGCGACTTCGAGGCCGATCCAGCCGGCGCCCGCGATCACCAGGTGGCCGTTGTCGCGGCCGAGGCCGGAGAGGACCTGGCGGAGCCGGTCGGCGTGGGCGAGCCGGCGCAGGTGGTGGACGCCGGCGAGTTCGGTGCCGGGGACGTCGAGGCGGCGCGGCTCGGAGCCGGTGGCCAGGAGCAGCTTGTCGTAGCGGATGACCGTGTTGTCGCCGAGGAGGACCGTGCGGGCCTCGCGGTCGACTGCGGTGACGGGCTGCCCGAGGTGCAGCTCGATGTCGTTCGCCGCGTACCAGGCGGCGTCGTGCACGAAGGCGCTGTCGCGTTCCTTGGCGCCCGTGAGGTAGCCCTTGGAGAGGGGTGGGCGCTCGTAGGGGTGGTCGCGCTCGTCGCCGATGAGGATCACCCGGCCGTTGAACCCCTCGGAGCGGAGTGTCTCCGCCGCCTTGGCCCCGGCCAGGCCCCCTCCGACGATGACAAAGGTCTGATCCGCGTCGACCACGTCGTTTCCTCCTCGTTGCGACCGTTTCCAACCTACGCCCCCGGGCGACCGTCCGGCCGTACCGCCCCGGGGCGTGCATGCGAGCGTCCCGCACGGAGGGGTGGGGCGGAAGAGGGCCCTCAGGCGTGGTGGGGGCGGAGGCGGGAGTGGAGGGCGCGGGCGGAGGCGTCGGTGAGGGAGGCGATCTGGTCGACGATCACGCGCTTGCGGGCGCGGTCGTCGCGGGCGGCGTCGAACAGGGACCGGAACTGCGGTTCGAGGCCGTCGGGGGCGCGGGCGACGAGGGCCTCGGCGAGTTCGGCGACGACGACGCGCTGGTCGGCGCGGAGGGCCTCCTGTTCGGCGCGCTGCATCACGTACCGGTCGGCGACGGCCTTGAGGACGGCGCACTCGTTCCGGGCGGCGCGGGGGACGATCAACGCGGCCGCGTACCGGGTGAGGCGGCCGGAGCCGTACCCCTGGCGGGTGGCGCCCTCGGCGGCGAGGCAGAAGCGGCCGATGAGCTGGCTGGTGGCGTCCTTGAGGCGGGCCTGGGCGACGGCCGAGCCGTCGTAGCCGTGCGG
The DNA here is from genome assembly GCF_001905665.1 of Streptomyces sp. CB02261. Taxonomy (GTDB): domain Bacteria; phylum Actinomycetota; class Actinomycetes; order Streptomycetales; family Streptomycetaceae; genus Streptomyces. Next base: position 682,361 of record NZ_LIVX01000001.1, read on the forward strand.
CCACCACTCCTGCTCGACGAGACGGTCGAGGGCGTCGGCGAGCTCCTGCGGGTCGGTGTCCTCGGGTACGTAGCGGCCGACGGCGACCGCGAAGACGTCGGCGCGCTCGGGCTCGGAGAGCAGCATGTTCGGGTCGATGTGGCCGGCGTGCAGGCCGTCCTCGAAGTCGTGCACCGAGTAGGCCACGTCGTCGGACCAGTCCATGACCTGGGCCTCGAAGCACTTGCGGTCGGCGGGGGCGCCCTGCCGGATCCACTCGAAGACCGGGAGGTCGTCCTCGTACACGCCGAACTTGGACGAGCCGGGGTCCTCGGGGTGGTCGCCGCGCGCCCAGGGGTACTTGGTGGCGGCGTCGAGCGTCGCCCGGGTCAGGTTGAGTCCGACGCTGACGAGGTCCCCTTCGGCGTCCTTCACGAAGCGCTTGGGCTCGATGCGGGTGAGGAGGCGGAGCGACTGGGCGTTCCCCTCGAAGCCGCCGCAGTCCTTGGCGACGTCGTTGAGCGCCTGCTCGCCGTTGTGCCCGAAGGGCGGGTGACCCATGTCGTGGGAGAGGCAGGCGGCCTCGACGAGGTCGGGGTCGCAACCGAGGGCCGCGCCGAGCTCGCGCCCGACCTGGGCGCACTCCAGGGAGTGGGTGAGCCGGGTGCGGGGGCTGGCGTCCCAGGCGTGGCCGCGGGTGCCGGGGGTGACGACCTGGGTCTTGCCGGCGAGCCTGCGGAGCGCGGCGGAGTGCAGGACGCGGGCGCGGTCGCGCTGGAAGGCGGTGCGTCCGGGGCGTTTGTCGGGCTCGGCGGCCCAGCGATCGGTCGCGGCGGAGTCGTAGCCGGGGGTGCCGGTGATGTCGCCGATGCCGTCGTTGCCTTCGTTGTCTTCGTTGCCTGCCATGACCCGAAGGTAACCGGAGGGACCGACAGAAGCGCTCAGACGGCGGCGAGTTCCCGCGTGCGGGTGGTCGTCGCCAGGGCCCGGTCGTAGCGGTGGAGGACGAGGCGGGCGAGGGCCGGGTGGGCGCCGATCGGGTCGGCGGCGATCCAGGGCGCGGCGGCGGCGGCGCGGGTGGCGAAGAGTCCGGGGGCGGTGAAGCAGGAGGCGACGGCGACCCGGTGGCGGCCGCGGGCGGCGAGGGCGCGGACGGCCTCGGGGACGGTGGGCGCGGCGGCGGAGGTGTAGGCGCTGACGACGGGGGCGCCGCCGAGCCGCTCGCCGAGGAGCGTGGCGATACGGCGGATCTCGGCGCCCGAGCGGGGGTCGCGGGATCCGGCGGAGGCGAGGACGACGCCGGCGCCGCGGGAGGTCCCGTCCTCGGGGGTCCAGCCCGCCTGCGCGAGCCGGTCGGCGAGGGCCTCGACGAGGAGCGGGTGCGCGCCGAGCGGCTCGGCGACGCGGGCCCGGAGGTGGGGGGTGGCGGCGACGGCTGCGGGCAGGTCGTGGGTGACGTGGTACCCGGGGGCGAACAGGAGGGGGACGAGCACGGCGTCCCGTCCTTCGGCGGCGAGGCCGGCGAGGGTGGCGTCGAGGAGCGGTGCGTTCAGCTCGATGTGGGCGAGCCGGGCGTCGAGGCCGGGGCGCAGCTCGCGGACCCGGTCGAGCAGCCGCTCCAGGGTGGCGCGGGCGCGGGGGTCGCGGCTGCCGTGGCCGACGGCGACGAGGGTGGGGGCGCCGGGGCGGGGGGCGGCGGGCGGGGTGACGAGGGCGGGGGTGTTCATGGGCGGGTGTACCTCCTCCTCGTGCTTCCGGAGCGGACGGCCGTACGGACGCACGTGGCCCGGCCGGGTTCCGGGCGGTTCGGGGATCGTGCTGTACGGCTCCGTCATGCGGCGATCCTGCCGGGGGCGCGTTGCGTGGCCGTTTCGTCGGGGTGACGGGTCTTTGCGGTCACCTCACAGCGGGGGCCGGCACGCCGTTGCGGCCCGGTCCGCGGGGGCGGAGTGAGCACGCGGGAGGCGGCCCCGCCCCCGCCCGTGTGGGCAGGAGGTTGCCCGCACGCGGGCGGAAGGCCCACGCCGGGGCGGGGTCGCGCGGGGGCTGCGGGGCGCGGGCACAGGTGGGGTGGGTGGCGGACGCCGGGCGCGTACACCGGGGGACGGCTCAGGGCGTAGGGGTCCAGGTGTAGCGGATGTCCGGTTCGTGTTCCTCGTTGCGGTGGCCGTCCGTCCGGTCGGTGGCGACGAAGCCGTGGCGTTCGTAGAAGCGGCGTGCCGGGGCGTTGACCTGGAAGGTCCACAGGGAGAGTCCGGCCGCGCGGCGCTCCTTGGCCAGTTCCACGAGACGGTCGCCGATGCCGTGGCCGCGCCAGGGCGGGTCGACGTACAGCTGGTCCAGCTCGTCGTCGTCCAGCACCATCATGGCGACGACCGTGCCCCCGGCGGTCGCCACCCAGGTCTCCAGGCCGGGGACGACGACGTACCGGAACCAGGAGCGGACCTCGTCGTCGGTGTGAGCCCGGCGCACGTCCGGAAGGGCCGCCGTGTAGGAACGCAGCCACACGTCGGCCACCGCGGCGGCGTCGGAGTCGGCCGCACGGCGGATGTCGAGGTCGTCGATCTTCATGGCGCGGAGCGTACGGGGACCACATACCTCCCCTCCCCTCTTTTTTCCTTCCGAATAACGGAATATCTTTTCCGTTATGAGAATGTCCCCGCCCGCCCTCCCCCGTCGCGCCGCCGCCGAGTTCATCGGCACCGGCGCGCTCGTCGCCGTGATCGTCGGCTCCGGCATCCGCGCCGACTCCCTGAGCCAGGACATCGGCGTCCGGCTGCTCGCCAACGCCACCGCGTCGGCCCTCGGCCTGGGGCTGCTCATCGCGCTCATCGGGCCGCTCTCCGGGGCCCACTTCAACCCCGTCGTGACACTGACCGAGTGGTGGTCCCGCCGCCCCACGGGCGGCGCGGCCGAGGCCCTCGCCTACATCGGCGCCCAGCTCGCCGGGGCCGTCGCCGGGGCCCTGCTCGCCGAGGCGATGTTCGGGCGGGCACCCGGCGCCTGGGCCACCGAGTCGCGGGCGGCGCCGCACCTGCTGCTCGGCGAGGCCGTCGCCACCGCCGGGCTCGTCCTCGTCGTCCAGGGCCTGCGGCACATCGGCCGCCCCGCCCTCGCCCCGGTCGCCGTCGCCGGCTACATCGGCGCCGCGATCTGGTTCACCTCCTCCGGCTCCTTCGCCAACCCGGCCGCCACCGTCGGCCGTGCCTTCTCCGACTCCTTCACCGGGATCGCCCCCGCCTCCGTACCCGCCTTCGCCGCCGCCCAACTGCTCGGCATGCTCCTCGGCATGGTCCTGGCCGGTGTGTTGTACGGAACAGAACGGGGCGCCGACGAACCGAACCCCGCCGAAGCGCGTCGGACGGGGTGACACACCGACACCCGTCCGCCGACCACGGAGGTTCCCGCATGCCGGCACGGTTCAACCGGCTGGTCCCCCGCACCACCCGGGCCCGCCGACGTACCGTCCAGGCCGTGATGCTGGGCGCCGTCCTCGCGCTCACCCCCGTCACCTGGATGCACACCGCCGCCGCCGGGAAGCTCCGTACCACCGCCGACGTGCCCGCCCGGGACGTCGCCGTCGTCTTCGGCGCCGGGCTGTGGCAAGGGCGCCCCACCCCGTACCTCGCGCACCGCCTCGACACGGCCGCCGAGCTGTACCGGACGGGCAAGGTCCGGGTCCTCCTCGTCACCGGCGACAACAGCAGGACCGCATACGACGAGCCCAGCGCCATGCGCACCTACCTCATCGAGCGCGGGGTGCCCGACGGCCGGATCGTCAGCGACTACGCGGGCTTCGACACCTGGGACTCCTGCGTCCGGGCCCGGAAGGTCTTCGGGGTCGACCGGGCCGTGCTCGTCACCCAGGACTTCCACATCAAACGGGCCGTCGCCCTGTGCGGGCGCGCGGGCCTCGACGCCTACGGCGTCGGGGTCCCCGAACCCCACGACGCCACCTGGTACTACGGCACCACCCGGGAGCTGTTCGCGGCGGGCAAGGCCGCCCTCGACGCCGGTCTGCGCCCCGACCCGCGGTTCCTCGGGCCGGAGGAGAAGGGCGTCACCGAGGCGCTGGCCTCACCTCACGGCCGGCCGTGAGCTGAGCGGAGAGCACCGCGCCCGTAATACGCGGCGCCGCCCCGCGTAACACGTCTGACGCACGCTTGCCGCATGTCCGAGGTCACCGCCGTTCCCACCCACTGCCCCTACTGCGCCCTGCAGTGCGGCATGTCGCTCCGCCCCACCGGCGCCCCGGAGCTGCCCGCCGAGGTGGTCGAGCGGACCGACTTCCCCGTCAACCGGGGCGCGCTCTGCGGCAAGGGCCGCACCGCCCCCTCCGTACTCTCCTCCCGGGTCCGGCTCACCGAGCCCCTGGTCCGATGCCCTGACACGGGGGCCCTGGCGCCCGCGACCTGGGAGGAGGCACTCTCCGCCGTCGCCGAGGGGCTGAGCAGGACCCGCGCCGACCACGGCCCGGACGCCGTGGGGGTCTTCGGCGGCGGCGGCCTCACCAACGAGAAGGCGTACACCCTCGGGAAGTTCGCCCGGCTGGTCCTCGGCACCTCGCAGATCGACTACAACGGGCGCTTCTGCATGTCGTCGGCCGCCGCCGCGCACGGCAGGGCCTTCGGACTCGACCGGGGCCTCCCCTTCCCCCTGGAGGACATCCCGAAGACGGGGTGCGTGATCCTCGTCGGTTCCAACCTCGCCGAGACCATGCCGCCCGCCCTCCGCTACCTCACCGAGCTGAAGGAGAACGGCGGCAGGCTGATCGTCGTCGACCCGCGCCGCACCCGGACCGCCGAACAGGCCGATCTGCACCTCGCGCCGCGCCCCGGCACCGACCTCGCGCTCGCCCTCGGCATGCTGCACCTCGTCGTGGCCGAGGGCCGGGTCGACGAGGACTTCGTCCGCGAGCGGACCACCGGCTGGGAGGCCGCGCGGGCCGGCGCCATGTCCCACTGGCCCGAGCAGGTCGAGCGGATCACCGGCGTGCCGGTGCCGCAGCTCCGGGACGCCGTCGCGATGTTCTCCGACGCGCCCACCGGCATGGTCCTGACCGCGCGCGGCCCCGAGCAGCAGTCCAAGGGCACCGACACCGTCGGCGCCTGGATCAACCTCTGCCTGGCCACCGGCAGGGCGGGCCGGCCGCTCAGCGGCTACGGCTGCCTCACCGGCCAGGGCAACGGCCAGGGCGGCCGTGAGCACGGCCAGAAGGCCGACCAGCTGCCCGGCTACCGCAAGCTCGACGACCCGGCCGCCCGCGCCCACGTGGCGGGGGTGTGGGGCGTGCCCCCCGAGTCGCTCCCGGGCCCCGGGCGGAGCGCGTACGAACTCCTCGACGCGCTCGGCGGCGACGTGAAGTCCCTGCTCCTCATGGGCTCCAACCCGGTGGTCTCCGCGCCGCGCGCCGCGCACATCGAGGAGCGGCTGCGGTCGCTGGACTTCCTCGCCGTGGCGGACGTCGTGCTCTCCGAGACCGCCGCCCTCGCCGATGTCGTCCTGCCCGTGACCCAGTGGGCGGAGGAGACCGGCACCATGACCAACCTGGAGGGCAGGGTGCTGCTCCGCCGCCGGGCCCTCACCCCGCCCACCGGGGTACGCAGCGACCTGGAGGTGCTGCACGCGCTCGCCGGACTCCTCGGCTGGGAGAAGGGCTTCCCCGCCGAACCCGAGGAGGTCTTCGACGAGCTGCGGCGCGCCTCGGCCGGCGGACCCGCCGACTACTCGGGCATCGACTACCGGCGGATCGAGGAGGAGCAGGGTGTCTTCTGGCCCTGCCCCGAGGCCCCGGAGGGCTCCGCCGCGCACCCCGGGACGCCCCGGCTGTTCCTCGACCGGTTCGCGACCCCGGACGGGCGGGCCCGGTTCGTGCCGGTGGTGCACCGGGCGGCGGCCGAGGAGACGGACGACGCGTACCCGGTCGTCCTCACCACCGGCCGGGTCGTGTCCCAGTACCAGTCGGGCGCGCAGACCCGGCGGGTGGACGAGCTGAACGCGGCGGCGCCCGGCCCCTTCGTGGAGCTCCACCCACGGCTCGCCGAGCGGCTCGGGGTGGCCGAGGGCGAGCGGGTCGCGGTGGTGTCGCGGCGCGGGCGGGCCGTGGCACCGGCCCGGATCACCACGGCCATCCGGCCGGACACCGTCTTCATGCCCTTCCACTGGGCGGGCGAGGGCCGGGCCAACACCCTGGTGAACCCGGCGCTCGACCCGGTCTCCCGGATGCCCGAGTTCAAGGTGTGCGCGGTGCGTCTGGAGCGCGCAGGGGACGCGGGGGCTACGGCCGGCTGAACCAGTCGCCGCTCTCGATGACCGGGCCGAGGGGCGCGTCCGGCGCCGCCAGGAACACCCAGGCGGACACCCGCGCCCCGTCCCGTACCCGTTCGACGTCCATCGCCACCCGCTCGTACCCGACGGGCAGCTCGAGGCGGTCGAGCAGGCCGAACAGCTCGCCGTACGAGCCGGACGCCGGCGTCAGCAGGGTGCCGACCACCCGGCCCCCGTCCGCCGGGACGACGTACGGGTAGCCGGGCCCGTCGTACAGGACCGCCCCGTGCAGCACGGCGTCCGCCTCGGTGCCGATCCGCCCGGCGAGGAACCGGTCGTGGTTGTACGCGCCCGGGCGCAGCGTCCCGTACACGAAGAACGGCCGCTCGTCGGGCGCCGGGCTCTCGATCTCCGCGGCCGCCTCGGTCTCCCGCTCGACCCAGCGGGCGTAGTCCTCGCTGACCCGGACCACCCGGGTGGCGAGGATCTCGGGCGTCCCGTAGTCGTGCGCGGCGAGGAGGTGCGCCTCCAGGGCCGGGTAGCGGGCCTCGGTGGTCTTGAGCACCACCTGCCATTCCTCGGCGGTCTCGATCGCGCCCCGCCAGTGGTAGACGGAGGTGACGGGCCCGACGATCTGCGCGCAGGCGGCGAGCCGGGCCTCGACGGCGCCGCGCGCCAGGGCGTCGGCCTTGGCGCGCGCGTCGGTGGTGGTGGTGACGGTGACGATCACGTCTCCACCGTACGGGCGAACTGGACGGCGTGCAGCCGGGCGTACGCCCCGCCGGCGGCGAGCAGTTCCTCGTGGGTGCCCTGTTCGGCGATCGAGCCGCCCTCCATCACCAGGATGGTGTCGGCGTCCCGGATCGTGGAGAGCCGGTGGGCGACGACGAAGCTGGTCCGCCCGGCGCGCAGCGAGGACATCGCCTGCTGGACGAGGAGTTCGGTGCGGGTGTCGACGGAGCTGGTGGCCTCGTCGAGGACGAGGATCACCGGGTCGGAGAGGAACGCCCGGGCGAGGGTGATCAGCTGCTTCTCCCCGGCGCTGAGTCCGCCGCCGTCCTCGTCGAGGACGGTGTCGTACCCGGCGGGCAGGGTGCGGACGAACCGGTCGGCGTGCGCGGCCCGCGCGGCCTCCACGATCCGCTCCCTGGAGACCTCCCCCGGCACCCCGTAGGCGATGTTGTCGGCGATGGTGCCGCCGAAGAGCCAGGTGTCCTGGAGGACCATGCCGGTGCCGGAGCGCAGTTCCTCCCGGGTCATCGCGGCCGTGTCGACGCCGTCGAGGGTGATCCGGCCGCCGGTGACCTCGTGGAACCGCAGGAGCAGGTTGACCAGGGTCGTCTTGCCCGCGCCGGTGGGGCCGACGATGGCGACGGTCCGGCCCGGTTCGACGGTGAGCGACAGGTCCTCGATGAGCGGCTTGCCGTCCTCGTAGCGGAAGGCGACCTTCTCGAAGGAGACGCGGCCGCGGAGCCGGGCCGGGCGCCGCGGTTCCCTCGGCTCCGGGGACTCCTCCTCGGCGTCGAGGAGGTCGAAGACCCGTTCGGCGGAGGCCACCCCGGACTGCAGGAGGTTGGCCATGGCGGCGACCTGGGTGATGGGGCCGTTGAAGTCGTACGAGTACTGGATGAAGGCCTGCACGTCCCCGACGGAGAGGGTGCCGCTCGCCACGCGGAGCCCGCCGACCACGGCGATGACGACGTAGTTGAGGTTGCCGACGAAGGTCAGGGCGGGCTGGATGAACCCGGACACGAACTGGGCGCGGAAGCTCGCCCGGTACAGCTCCTCCCCCAGCTCGTCGAAGCGGCGCACGGCCTCGGCGCGACGCCCGAAGGCGACGACCTCGGTGTGGCCGGTGATCATCTCCTCGACGTGGCTGCCGAGCCGGCCGGTGACCGCCCACTGCTTCACGAACTGCGGCTGGGCGCGCCGCCCGACGAAGGCGGCGACGGCGACCGAGACGGGCACGGTGGTGAGGGCGACGAGCGCGAGCAGCGGGGAGATCCAGAACATCATCGCGAGGACGCCGACGAGGGTGAGCAGGGCGCGCGTCATCTGGCTGAACGCCTGCTGGAGGGTCTGGGTGATGTTGTCGATGTCGTTCGTGGTGCGGGAGAGGACCTCGCCGCGCGGCTGCCGGTCGAGGTAGCCGAGGGGCAGCTTCGCCAGCTTGTGCTGGGCCGCCTCCCGCAGTCGGTGTCCGGCCCGCTGGACGACGGTGGTGGCGATCCGGAGCTGGACCCAGGTGAGGAGGGACGAGCCGGCGACGACCACCACGGAGAGGGCGAGGACGCGGCCGACGGCCGCGAAGTCGACTCCGGCCGGGCCGGTGGCGCCGGTGACGACGAGGTCGGTGGCGCGGCCGAGGAGGAGCGGGCCGAGGACGGAGAGGGAGACGGCCGCGGCGCCGGCGGCGACGACGCCGAACAGACCGGCCCGGTCGGGGGCGAGGGCGCGGAGGAGGCGGAGGCCGGAGGAGCGGAAGGACAGGGAGCGTTCGAGGGTGGGTGCGGCGGGGAGCCCGGGGCCGCGCTGCTGGGCGGAGGGGTGGGTGCGGGCGGGGGCGGTGCGGACCGGGCCGGTCGGCGGTTCCTCCGGGCCGCGTGTGCCGCCGGTGCCGTCCGTGCGGCTCTCCGTGGCCGTGGTCATGCGGCTTCCTCCTCGGTGAGCTGGGAGAGGACGATCTCCCGGTACGTGGCGTTGTCCTCCATCAGGGACGTGTGGGTGCCGGCGCCGACGCTCCGGCCCCGGTCGAGGACGACGATCCGGTCGGCGTCCCGGATGGTGGAGACCCGCTGGGCGACGATGACGACGGTCGCGTCGGCCGTCTCGGTCCGCAGGGCGGCCCGGAGCGCGGCGTCCGTGCGGGGGTCGAGGGCGGAGAAGGAGTCGTCGAAGAGGTAGAGGCGGGGGCGGGCGACGAGGACCCGGGCGATGGCGAGCCGCTGCCGCTGGCCGCCGGAGAAGTTGGTGCCGCCCTGGGTGACGGGCGCGTCGAGGCCGTCGTCGAGCCCTCGGACGAAGTCGGCGGCCTGGGCGACCTCCAGGGCGTGCCAGAGTTCCTCGTCGGTGGCGTCGGGCTTGCCGTAGCGGAGGTTGGTGGCGACGGTCCCGGAGAAGAGGTAGGGCTTCTGGGGGACAAGTCCGACGGTCTTCGCCATGAGGTCCGGGTCGAGTCGGCGGACGTCGACGCCGTCCACGAGGACCTCGCCGCCGGTGGCGTCGAAGAGCCGGGGCACGAGTCCCAGGAGGGTCGACTTGCCGCTGCCGGTGGAGCCGATGATCGCGGTGGTCTCACCGGGCCGTGCGACGAGCCCGACGTCCTTGAGGACGGACTCCTCCGCACCGGGGTAACGGAATTCGGCGGCGCGTACCTCCAGATGCCCGCGCCGGGCCAGTGTCCGCACCGGGTCCACCGGCGGCACCACGCTCGACTCGGTCGCCAGGACCTCGCCGATGCGCTCCGCGCCCGCCTCGGCCCGGGGCATGTGCATGAGCAGGAAGAGCACCATCATCACGGACATCGAGGTCTGGAGGAGATAGCCGAGGAAGGCGAAGAGCCCGCCCGGCTGGAGGGCGCCCGCCTCGATGCGGTGGGCGCCGACGTACACGAGGGCGACGGTCGTCAGCTGCCAGACGATGAGGACCGTGGGGAACATGAGCGCCTGGAGCCGGCCGGCCCGGAGGCCCACGGTGAGGAGGTCGTCGTTGGCGGCGGCGAACCGTTCCCGCTCGTGCCGGTCGCGGACGAAGGCACGGACCACCCGGACGCCCGTGATCTGCTCGCGCAGCACGCGGTTGGCGCCGTCGACGCGCTCCTGCATGCCGCGGAACAGGGGGCGCATGCGCAGGACGACGGTGCCGACGGCCCCGGTCATCACCGGCACGAAGAGGAGCAGGACCAGGGCGAGCGGCACGTCCTGGCGCAGCGCCATGGCGATGCCGCCGACGCAGAGGAGCGGCGCGGCGACGAGCATGGTCAGGACGAGGACGGTGAACGTCTGGACCTGCTGGACGTCGTTGGTGGTACGGGTGATGAGGGAGGCGGCGCCGAAGCGGCCCCGCTCCCGCGCGGAGAAGTCCTGGACCCGGCGGAAGACCTCGGAGCGCAGGTCGCGGGCGACGCCCATGGCGATCCTGGCGCCGGTGTAGGTGGCGGCGGCCGCGGCCGCCGCCTGGAGGAGGGTGACGCCGGTCATCGCGGCGCCGCCGGTGAGGACACGGCCGGTGTCACCGCGCAGGACGCCCTGGTCGATGACGCCGGCGTTGAGCGTGGGCAGGGCGAGGGAGGCCAGGGTCTGGACGAGCTGGAGGGCGACGAGGAGGGCGAGGAGGGCCCGGTAGGGCCCGAGGCGGGGGACGAGAAGACGCGTCAGCATGAGGGGCGGACCTCACTTGCCGTACGGGTGGACCGACTTGGCGTCCCTGAGGGCGCGGCCCCACCAGCCGAGCTGGTCGAGGAGCGCCTCGGCCGCGAGGTCGGCGCCGGCGGGGTCCTTGTGCTGTCCGTTCTCGTCGAACTGGCTGTGGGCGTGGTGGAAGGAGACGGTCTCGCGGACGGTGACGGCGTGCATCTCGGCGTAGACCTGGCGGAGTTGTTCGACGGCCCGCAGGCCTCCGGAGATGCCGCCGTAGGAGACGAATCCGACGGGCTTGGCCTGCCATTCGGTGTAGTGGCGGTCGATCAGGTTCTTGAGGGAGGCGGGGAAGGAGTGGTTGTACTCGGGGGTGATGACGACGAAGGCGTCGGCGGCCTCCAGCACCGGTGTGACCTTGGCGAGTTCGGCGAGGACGGCCGGGGAGGGGCGGTAGGAGAGGGAGGTGGGGAGGTCGACCTCGGCGAGGTCGACGACGGTGACGGTGAAGTCCTCGCGTCCGGCCAGGCGGGAGCGGAACCAGTCGGTGATGACGGGGGCGAAGCGGCCGTCGCGGTCGCTGGCGACGACGAGGGCGAGGGAGAGGGGTCGGGTCTGCGTGGCAGTGGTGAGGTCCATGCGGATGATCCTGATACCTCAACTTTGGTTGAGGTCAAGCGGTGATCCGGGGCGACCTTCAAGGACCCCTTCCCGGACGTACGGTGAGGGCATGACGAGTCCGCCCCCGCACATCGAGATCGACGGCGTCCCGGCCGCCGACCCGGCGTTGCTCGCCGGCCTCATGACCGGCTTCGGCCACTTCACGGCGATGCAGGTACGGGACGGGCGCGTGAAGGGCCTCGATCTGCACCTCGCCCGGCTCGACCGCTCCACCCGCGAGCTCTTCGGCCGGGAACTGGACGGCGGCCGGGTCCGGGAACTGGCCGCCGGAGCCCTGGCGTCGGCCGGAGTGCGGGACGGCTCGGTGCGGGTCTACGTGTACCCGGACGTCCGCGTCGTGGTGACCGTCGCCCCGCCGGCCCCGGACGGCCCCGGCGCCCCGCAGCGGCTGACGTCCGTCGGGTACTGGCGCCCCGCGCCGCACATCAAGCACCTGGGCGGCTTCGGCCAGAGCTACCACCGGGAGGCGGCCGTCCGCGCCGGCTACGACGAGGCCGTGCTGACCTCCCCGTCCGGCGAGATCGCCGAGGGCGCCGTCACCAACATCGCCTTCTGGGACGGCACTTCGCTGGTCTGGCCGTCCGCGCCCTGCCTGGAGGGGATCACCATGGCCCTCCTGGAGCCCCGCCTGGAGTCGGTCCGGCGCCCGGTCACCCTGGCGGACCTGTCCGGCTACCGGGCCGCCCTGGTGACCAACTCCCGGTCCATCGCGCCCGTGACGGCGATCGACGGGGTGACGTTCGCGGTGGACGAGGAACTGATGGGACGGGTGTACTCGGCGTACGACTCGGTGGAGTGGGAGGGGCTGTAGAGCGGTAAGGGTTCCGGAGCGGTCCGGGTTCGGTACGGGCCGGAAGCGGTAAGGGGGGGAGTCGTCGGACATGGTCGCGAGGTACGTGGTCTCGCCGCGCGGCGGTCGTCGCGCCCACCCCGACATCGCGTCGGCGCTCCGCGCGGCCGCCGCGCGGGGCAGGGCGGCGCTGATCGAGATCGCTCCCGGGCGGTACGAGGAGTTCCTCGACGTCAGGGGGGACGTGCGGCTGGTCGCGGCCGAGGGCCCCGGCTCCGTCGTGGTCGGGCTGCCCCGCGGCCCCGTCCTGCTGGCGGCCGGATCGGTCACGGTCCACGGCCTCGCCCTGGTCGGCCGCGAGTCCGTCGTCGCCGGCTGTCACACGGGCACCCTCACGCTCGACCACTCGGAGGTCTGGGCGCACGGCGGCGTCGGGGTGCACGCCCCGCCGGGCACCTCCGTCACCCTGCGGGACAGCGTGGTCGCCCAGGGCCGGACGCTCTTCGTCGGAAGCGTGGGGCTCGTCGAGCGCTGCCGGTTCACCGACGCGGCGGACAACGCGATCGCCGTGACCGAGGGCGCGCGTGTCTCGGTCCGGGGCAGCCGGATCGAGGGCAGCCGGATCCACGGCGTGCGGGTCAGCGACGCGCAGGCGGAGGTCGTCGGCTGCGAGCTGACCGACGCCGGGCAGGCGGCCCTCATGGCGGACGCCCGGGCCCGGCTCACCGTGGCGGACTGCACGATCACCGCCGTCCACGCGGAGGGGATCATGTTCATCGAGCAGTCCCGGGGCTCCGTCGACACCACGACGGTCACCGACGCGCGGCACGGGATCGCCGCGGCGAGCGGCGCCGACCCTGTGGTGCGCGGCTGCGTCCTCACCGACTGCCACGACACCGGCATCAACGTCCAGACCTCGGCCAGGGGCCGGTTCGAGGACTGCCGGGTCCTCGGCGCGGGCAACGTCGCCGTGCTCGCGACGACGGGAGGGGCGCCCGAGGTGCGCGACTGCCTCGTCGCAGGGGGGAACGTGGGCGTCGCCGTCACCGAGGGGGCCAGGGGCCGCCTGACGCGCGTGCGGATCGAGGATCTGACGAACTCCGCGCTGCGGGTCCTGGAGGGGGGCACGGGCGTGTTCGAGGGCGTCCGGGTGGACCGCTGCCTGCTGGGCCTCGACACCAAGGGGGACGGCGGCACGACGGCCGACCTCACCGACGTGGTGTTCCGTGACTTCGAGACCGCCGTGACCGCGCTCGGCCGGTCCAGGGTCACGCTCAAGGGGGTGACGGCCGAGCGGGGCGTGGTGGGCTTCGGCGTCGGCGAGGAGGCACGACTGATCGTCCACGACAGCACCGTCACGGCGGTGAGCGTCGGCGGCGCCGTCGCCTTCGGCAGCGGCAAGCTCCACGCGAGGAACCTGACCGTGAACGGTTCGGAGGGAACCGGTCTCACCGCGAGCGGGTCCGGCTACATGGACGTCGGGAACAGCGAGTTCACCGACTGCGCGAGCGCGGGCGCCGCCTTCGCCGACGAGAGCGGAGGCCGCCTGGTGGACTGCGCGGTGAACGGGACGCGGGGGCGTGCCGTCCTGCACAACGGCCGCGTCGAGCTCGTCTCGCTGCGCACGTCCCTCCCGGTCGTACGGGAGACCGTCCGCACGGTCGAGCAGACCCCGACGATCATCAACAACTACGCGGGCCCCGTGATCCACGGCTCGGTCCACGGCAGCCAGTTCGCGTGGAACAACGACACCGCCCATCAGACCCAGACGACACAGGACGGTCCGGAACATGAGTGATCCCCAGAACGCGCAGCACCCGGGCGACGGCCCGGTCGTCCACGGCTCCGTCTCCCATTCCCAGTTCGCCTGGGGCAACGAGACGGTCACCCAGAACCAGCGGAACGACGGCCCGGTCGCGCCGGGGTACGAGGCGCTCGCCGAGCGGGTGCGCGAGCTCCTCCGGCAGCTGCCGGAGGCGGGACTGCCCGACCGGGACCGCGAGGACACCGCCACCGCCGCCGAGGAGGTCCTCGCGGAGATCACCCGGCCGGAGCCCGTCGATGAGGGCCGGGTACGGCGGTCGCTCACCACCCTGAGGGGCGCCCTCGCCCCGGTGGCGACGGGCGTCGCGGCCGGCGCGACGATGGGGGCGCAGGAATGGGCCCTGGCCGCGATCGGTGGCCTGACGGGGATCGGGTAGGGCCGGGGCGGGGCGGATCCGAGGCCGGGCCCCGCGACCCGTCACCCGTTCGGCACGAGGCGTCAGCTGACGCCACGACACCCGCTCTGACCTGCGTAAACTCTCGGAATCCAGGCGACACACCGTATCGGACGGCCCAATCCTGATGCCTCATCAGGAGGCGCGGGGCGCGCCGCGGCTCTTATCTCGGTCACAGAAGGTCGTTCCGGGAAGTCCCTCCCGGAAGACCACCGCATGACCGCTCGCGCGCCCCGGAGGCCCCCCATGCGCACCACTGTCCGCCTGTTCACCGGTACCGCGCTGACGGTCGCCGCGATCGGAGCCCTGGCCGCCCCCGCGGCGTTCGCCGGGAACTCCGAGTCGCTGGAGGTCTACCCTTCCGAGGCCTCCCCCGGCACCACCGTCACCGTCAACACCCTCGCCTGCGGCAAGCACGGCCGCGGCGTCGGGGACGCGAACTCGCTCGGCGCGGGCGAGTTCCACCTCAGTTCGAGCACGCACAAGGAGGTCGTGGTCGGACAGTTCACCGTGCCGGAGCACGCCAGGGCCGGCACGTACGGCATCAGCGTGGCCTGCGACAACGGCAAGACGGCTCGGGGCGACCTGACGGTCAAGCACCGCCGTCCCAGCGGCCACGTCCAGACCGGTGTCGGGGGCAGCGTCGGCCCCGACACCGCCCAGGTCACGGCGGGCGTGGCGGTGCTGGCCGCGGCTGCCGTGGGCGGGGTCTGGCTTCTGCGCCGCCGGGCGAGCGGCGCGCAGGGGCACTGAGACCACCGCCTGTCCTGCCCCCGCCGCGCGCCCGTACACGGCCCGGCGGGGGCAGGGCCACACCCCGCCACGAAATGACCGAGGGAACCCCGTGAGCAACAGGAGCAAGGGCTGGGGCATAGCCGTGGCCGCCTGCGTCGGCGTCTGGCTCGTCCAGAACGGCTCGGAGCACGTCACCCCGCCCGTGCCGTCGGCCGCGCAGGCCTTCGCCGCCGGGCCGAGCGTGCACACCGAGGCCGCCGCCGATCCCCTGCCGCCCTCGGCCCCGGTCCGGCTGCGCATCCCCGAGACCGATGTGGACACGCCGATGATGAGGCTCGGTCTGGCCGCGGACGGTTCACTCGAGGTACCGCCGGCCGCGGACCGGAACATGGCGGGCTGGTACGGCGGCGGCACCACGCCCGGCGCCGAGGGCACGGCGATCGTGGCGGGTCACGTCGACAACGCCGAGGGGCCCGCCGTCTTCTACACGCTCGGCGCGCTGAAGAAGGGCCACCGGATCGAGGTGGACCGGCAGGACGGCCGGACCGCCGTGTTCACGGTCGACGCGGTCGAGGTGTACGAGAACGAGGACTTCCCGGACCGGAAGGTGTACGACGAGGCGGACCGCGCGGAGATCCGGGTGATCACCTGCGGCGGCGGCTTCTCGAAGAAGAACGGCTACCGGGGGAACGTGGTCGCCTTCGGCCACCTCATCGGGGTGAGGTAGCCCCGGCGGTTCAGGCCCACTGGTCGAAGGCGAGCTTCGCGACCAGCGAGAGCACCACGACGAGCAGCACCCCGCGCACGAACTCGGCGCCCTTGCTCAGGGCCATCCGCGCCCCGACGGTCCCGCCGA
This sequence comes from Streptomyces sp. CB02261, assembly GCF_001905665.1. Classification (GTDB taxonomy): domain Bacteria; phylum Actinomycetota; class Actinomycetes; order Streptomycetales; family Streptomycetaceae; genus Streptomyces. The sequence goes on from NZ_LIVX01000001.1 coordinate 698,243, forward strand.
TCAGGTTGAACACCGCCATGACGGCCGCGAGCTGCCAGTACACGCTGCCCTGGTAGGCGAACATGGCGAGCGCGCCCGCGTTGGTGCAGACGTTGACGATCTTGGCGGTGGCGGAGGCCGTCACCAGGTCGAGGTGGAGGACGGCGGTCAGGGCGAGGACCAGGAAGGTGCCGGTGCCCGGCCCGAACAGGCCGTCGTAGAAGCCGATCCCGCCTCCGACCACGACGATCGCGGTCACGATCCGGGCCCGGGTCAGCGGCGCCCGCTCCTCCCCCGCGGTCTTCGCGCCGAACGACGGCCGCAGCATCACGAAGGCCGCCACCGCGAGCAGCACCACCATGATGACCGGGCGCAGCACGTCGCTGCTGATCCCGGCCGCGAAGAAGGCACCGCCCATGGAGCCCGCGAGGGCCGCGAGCCCGATGCGCACCGCCGTCCAGACCTGGACGGGCGCCTTGCGGACGTAGGTGACGGCGGCCCCGGTGGTGCCGACGATCGCGACGGCCTTGTTGGTTCCGAGGATGTGCGCGGCGTGGACGTTCGGGAGCCCGAGCAGCAGGGCGGGAAGCAGGAGCAGTCCGCCGCCGCCGACCACGGCGTCGATCCAGCCCGCCACCAGCGCGGCGAGGCAGAGCAGGACGAGGGTGGTCAGCGAGATCTCGGGCATGGCCGTGAGCCTAGGGACGTGATCGTTGCCCCGTCCATCAATCTGCTGATCGTTGAGCCAGTTCTGAGCTTGTGGCGCCCGGGGCCCGGTCGGGGGCGGGTGGCGCGGCCGGGGTGACGGCGGCGGTGAGGAGGGTCGCGGCGAGCGCGCCGGCGCCGAGGAGCGCGGCGGCGAGGCGCCGGCGGGCCTGCCGGACCGTGGGCACGCGGGGGGCGCCGTGTCTAGGCATGGTCGAAGTCCTCGCTGTGGATGCGGGAGGCCGGCACCCCGGCCCGGATCAGGTTGGCGGTCGCGGTCCGGGCCATCGCGGGCGGGCCGCACAGGTACACGTCGTGGGCGGCGAGGTCCGGCACGAGGTCGCGCAGGGCGCGGGGCGCGAGGGGGTCGAAGGAGCCGTCGGACGGCCCGAGGAGGTAGTGGAGGGCGGCCCGCCGTTCCCCGGCGATGCTCTCCAGCTCCTCGCGCAGGACGAGGCCGCCCGCGTCGGACGCGCGGTAGAGGAGGGTCACGTCGCCCGGCCCGCCGGGCAGCGTCTCGAAGAGGGCGCGCAGCGGGGTGATGCCGACGCCTCCCGCGAGCAGCAGGACCTTGCGGCGGGTGCGCCGGTGGGCGGTGAGCGCGCCGAACGGGCCCGTGGCCAGGACCCGGACGCCGGGGCGGAGGCGCCGGATGCGGCGGGTGTGGTCGCCGAGCGCCTTGACGGTGATCCGCAGGGTGTCGTCGCGGACGGGCGCGGAGAGGGAGAAGGGCAGGGCGGTCGCCCAGAGCCCGCGCCGCAGGAACCGCCAGCGGAAGAACTGCCCTGGTTCGGCGCGCAGCCGGGCCACGCCCCTGCCGCGGACGAGGACGGAGACGACGCCGGGGCCCTCGTCGCGGACCTCGACGACCCTCAGGTCGTGGCGGAGGGCGGCGCGGACGGGGACGACGAGCCGGTACCAGAGGAGGAGGACCGCGACGGTTCCGTGGGCCATCGACCAGAGCCAGCGGGTGAGGAGGCTGCCGGCGAGGTCGGGTCCGGCGAGCTGGTGGACGAAGCCGAGCGCGGCGGCGAGGAGCGCGCCGAGGTGGACCGCCCGCCAGGTCTCGTGCCGGATCCGGCGCCGAACGGCGCGGGCGGAGCTGAGGCCGACGGCGACGAGGAGCGCGGTGCCGGCCGTGGCCGCGGCGATCGCCCCGTACCCGAGGAGGTCCTCGGTGGCGGTGACGACGTCGGTACGGGTGTGCACGGCGTGACCGCAGAGGGCGAGGAGCGTGTGGGCGCCGATCAGGCCGAGGACGTACCGGCCGCCGAGGGCGTGCCAGCGGGCGAGCCGGTCGGCGCCGACGCCGTGCTCGACGGCCGGGACGCGGGCCATGAGCAGCAGCAGGACGAGGACGCCGTACCCGGCGAGGAGGCCGGTGAGGTGGGCGCCGGACGCGAAGACGGCGTCGAGCCGGGCGGAGGGCCTGGCCTGGAGGCCCCAGAGCAGGGCGACGGCTCCCGCGCCGGCGAGGATCCCGGTCCGCAGCCGCTCGGGAGGGAGCCGGAGCGCGGGGACGGGGGCGGGGGCCGGGCGGGCGGGGGCGGGGGCCCGCAGGACGGGCGCGGGACGGCCGGGGAGGGGTACGTGGAGAGGGTGGCTGGCCTCGGTGGTCACATCCGGCACCCTAGGCCCGCCCGTATACGGGAATCCGCAGCTCCGGCCCGCCGCCGGGATCCTTAAGGCGGGCTTGAGCCGAGGCTCACGGCGGGTTAAACCTCCCCGGGCCTCACAGCGCCCCGGGCCGGGGGCGGAGATCAGCGTTCCGTACGGGAAACAGTCGGGATGCCGTTGGGTAACACCGGCCGCGCACGCTTCCCGGTATGAGTACACGGATCGTGGTGGTCGGGGGCGGAACGGCGGGCGCCCGGCTCGCCCAGCGCCTGCCGGTCACCCTCCTCGGCGAGGAGCCGCACGTCCCTTACAACAGGGTGCTGCTCGCCGACGTCCTCGCCGGGCGGTACGCCCCCGAGGTGATCGCCCTGCCCGAGACCCGGGAGCCGGTACGGCTCGGGGTGCGGGCGGTGCGGATCGACCGGGCGGCGCGGACGGTGGAGTGCGCGGACGGCTCGCTGGTCGGCTACGACCGGCTCGTCCTCGCCACGGGCTCCAACCCGGTGCTGCCGCCGCTGCGCGGACTGCGCGGGGCGGAGCTGCCGGAGGGCGTCCACGCCTTCCGTACGCTCGACGACTGCCTGGTCCTGCGCGACCGGGTCCGTCCCGGGGTGCGGGCGGTGGTCATCGGCGGCGGGCTCCTCGGCGTCTCGGCGGCGCGGGCCCTGGCGGCCCTCGGCGCGGAGGTGGTCCTCACCCAGCAGGGCGAGCGCCTGATGGAACGCCAACTCGACACATACGCGTCGGCGCTGCTCCGCGAGCACATGGAGGCCCTCGGGGTCGAGGTGCACACGGAGTGCCGGGTGAGCGGTCTGCGGCAGCGGGACGGGGAGGTCACGGCGGTCGAACTGGCCGACGGGTTCGTGCTCGACGCCCAGGTCGTCGTCCTGGCCTGCGGGGTGCGGCCGCGTGTCGCCCTGGCCCGGGAGGCGGGCCTCGACGTCGGCACCGGGATCGTGGTCGACGACGAGCTGCGCACCTCGGACCCGTACATCCACGCGCTCGGCGACTGCGCGGAACACCGGGGCAGGGTCTACGGCCTGGCCGGGCCGGCGCTCGAACAGGCCGACGTCCTGGCGGAGGTGCTCGTACGCGACGTGCCCGCGGCGGAGTCGTCCCGCTACTCCGGCACCCGCGCCCTGACCCGCCTCACGCTCGGCGGCGCCCAGCCGCTCGACCTCGCCTCGTTCGGCGAGGCCACCCCCCAGCCGGGCGACGACGTCGTCCAGCTCACCGACGCCACGCGCAGCGCGTACCGGAAGGTCGTCGTCCGCGGGGACCGGCTCGTCGGGGGCGTCCTCCTCGGCGACCTGGCCGCGGTCGGCACGCTCGCCAGGGCCTGGGAGGGCGACGAAGCCCTCCCGGAGGCCCCCCTGCTGCACCTGCTCACCCACGACGGAGGCTCCTGACATGAGCGCTGACATGACCGCGCACACCCCGACGATCGTCCTGGTCGGCCACGGAATGGTCGGCCAGCGGTTCCTGGAGTCGCTCGCCGACCGTGGGGTCACCGAGCGGGCCAGGATCGTCGTCCTCTGCGAGGAGCCGCGCCCGGCCTACGACCGTGTGCAGCTGACCTCGTACTTCTCCGGCAAGACGCCGGACGACCTGTCGATGGTCGAGGCGGGCTTCATGGAGAAGCACGGCATCGAGCTGTACGTCGGTGACGCGGCGGAGTCGGTGGACCGGGAGGCCCGTACGGTCACCGCCCGTTCCGGCAAGGTCTTCGCGTACGACTCGCTGGTCCTGGCCACCGGCTCGTTCCCGTTCGTCCCGCCGGTGCCCGGCAAGGACGCCCGCGGCTGTTTCGTCTACCGCACGATCGAGGACCTGCTCGCGATCGAGGAGTACGCGAAGACGGCGACGACAGGCGCGGTCGTCGGCGGCGGTCTGCTCGGCCTGGAGGCCGCGGGCGCGCTCAAGGGCCTCGGGCTCGACACCCACGTCGTGGAGTTCGCCCCGCGTCTGATGCCGGTGCAGGTCGACGAGGGCGGCGGCGCCGCGCTGCTCCGCACGATCGAGCGGATGGGGCTCACCGTCCACACCGGGACGGGCACGCAGGAGGTCGTGACCGCGGACGGCACCGTCACCGGCATGAAGCTGTCGGACGGCTCCGAGCTGGCCACGGACATGGTGGTGTTCTCGGCCGGTGTCCGGCCCCGGGACCAGCTGGCCCGCGACTGCGGCCTGACCGTCGGGGAGCGCGGCGGCATCGCGGTCGACGAGCTGTGCCGTACGTCCGACCCCGCGGTGTACGCGATCGGCGAGTGCGCGCTGGCCTCCGACGGCCGGGTGTACGGCCTGGTGGCACCGGGCTACGAGATGGCGCAGACGGCGGCGGCGGCGATCGCCGGCGAGTCCGCCGACGGTTTCACGGGCGCCGACATGTCGACGAAGCTGAAGCTGCTCGGCGTGGACGTGGCCTCCTTCGGTGACGCGCACGGCACCGCCGAGGGCTGCCTCGACGTCGTGTACGCGGACTCCCGCTCGGGTGTCTACAAGAAGCTGGTGATGTCCGGTGACGGGGTGCTGCTCGGCGGTGTCCTCGTCGGTGACGCCGAGCAGTACGGTCTGCTCCGCCCGCTGACCGGTACCGTGCCGCCCGTCTCCGCCGAGCAGCTGGTGCTCCCCGCGGGCGCCGGCGCGCCGGTGTCGCTCGGCCCCTCGGCGCTGCCGGACGACGCGGTGATCTGCTCCTGCCACAACGTGACGAAGCACGCGATCGGCCAGTGCTCCTCGCTGGCCGAGGTGAAGAAGTGCACCAAGGCCGGTACGGGCTGCGGCAGTTGTGTGAAGACCATCGAGAAGCTGCTGCCGGCGGCGAAGGACAAGGGCCTCTGCGGCTGCTTCTCGTACACCCGCAGCGAGCTGTACGAGATCGCCCGCACCCTGCGGATCGCCTCGTTCGCGGCGCTGCTCGACTCGCACGGGCGGCCGGAGGCGCAGGGCGGCGAGGGATGCGAGGTCTGCAAGCCGACCGTCGGCTCGATCATCGCGTCGCTCGCCCCGACACTCGGCGTGGGCGGGTACATCCTCGACGGCGAGCAGGCCTCCCTCCAGGACACCAACGACCACTTCCTCGCCAACATGCAGCGCAACGGCTCCTACTCGGTCGTGCCGCGCATCCCCGGCGGTGAGATCACCCCGGACAAGCTGATCGTGATCGGCGAGGTGGCCCGCGACTACGGCCTCTACACGAAGATCACCGGCGGCCAGCGGATCGACCTCTTCGGCGCCCGGGTGGACCAGCTCCCGGCGATCTGGACCCGGCTGGTGGACGCGGGCTTCGAGTCGGGGCACGCGTACGGCAAGTCGCTGCGCACGGTGAAGTCCTGCGTCGGGCAGACCTGGTGCCGCTACGGCGTCCAGGACTCGGTGAAGATGGCGATCCAGCTGGAGCTGCGCTACCGGGGCCTGCGCTCGCCGCACAAGCTGAAGTCGGCGGTCTCGGGCTGCGCCCGCGAGTGCGCCGAGGCCCAGTCGAAGGACTTCGGCATCATCGCGACGGCCAACGGCTGGAACCTGTACGTCGGCGGCAACGGCGGCGCGACCCCGCGTCACGCGGACCTGCTCGCGCAGGACCTGTCGGACGCCGAACTGGTGCGCCTGATCGACCGGTTCCTGATGTTCTACATCCGGACGGCGGACCGTCTCGAGCGGACGTCGACCTGGCTGGAGCGCCTGGAGGGCGGTCTCGACCACCTCAAGGACGTGGTGGTGCACGACTCGCTCGGGCTCTGCGACGAGCTGGAGGCGCTGATGGCGGCGCACGTCGCCGACTACCAGGACGAGTGGGCGCAGACGCTCGACGACCCGGAGCGGCTGCGGCGGTTCGTCTCCTTCGTGAACGCGCCGGACGCTCCGGACCCCTCGGTCCGGTTCGTCCCGGAGCGCGACCAGATCAAGCCTGACCTCACGGTCCTGACGCTCGGCAGGACGAACAGCACGCTGGAAGGGGCTTCCTCCCGATGACGACGACTCTCACCTCTCTCACCACGACGACGCTCGAGATCTCCCCCTCCCCCGGCTCCTGGGTGACGGTCTGCGAGGAGTCCCGGCTGACGCCGGGCCGGGGCGTGGCGGCGCTGCTGCCGGACGGCCGGCAGGCGGCGGTCTTCCGGGACCGCGCGGGCCGGCTGTACGCGATCGACAACCGTGACCCGTTCTCGGGGGCGCAGGTGCTGTCCCGGGGCCTCGTCGGCTCGGCGGACGGGCGGCCGTTCGTGGCCTCGCCGCTCCTGAAGCAGCGCTTCGACCTGGAGACGGGGCGGTGCCTGGACGACGACGAGGTCGCGGTGGCGGTGTTCCCCATCCGCACCGCGTGACTTGACCGACCGTTCCAGTTGATCGTACGGTCTTGTCGTGGCCAGGACCAAGGAATTCGATCCGGACGCCGCGCTCCAGGCCGCCCTCGAGCTGTTCTGGGCGCGCGGCTACGAGGCGACGGCGATGTCGGACCTCGTGGAGCACCTCGGCATCGGCCGGGCCAGCCTCTACGCGACCTTCGGGAACAAGCACGAGCTGTACCTGAAGGCCATGGACCGCTACCTGGAGACCCGCGACCCGCAGCTCGTCGAGCAGCTGTCGGCACCGGGCCCGGCCCTGCCGGCCGTCCGGGCGCTGGTCCGCCGCTTCGCCGCCGAGGCGGCGACCGAGGGGGAGCGCCTGAACGGCTGCTTCGTCACCAACTCGGCGGCGGAACTGGGCCCGCACGACCCGGCGGTGGCGCGCCGGGTCGAGCTCAGCTGGGAGCAGGTCGAGACGCTCCTGTACGCGGCGCTGACCCGGGCCCGCGCCGGGGGCGAGCTCCCGGCCGGGCGGGATCCGCGGGCGCTGGCCCGGATGCTCCTGGTGCTGCTCCAGGGCATCCGCGTGGTCGGCAAGGCGTCGAGCGACCCGGCCAGGGTCCGGGACGCGGCGGAACAGGCGCTGGAACTGCTCGACTGACGTCATGGGCGCCCCTGGGGGCGCCCTTTCTTCGGGGCTCATATTGGAACGAACGGTCAAGTTCAGGGGGATGGATATGGCAACCACGAAGACGGGCCCGACAGGGGTGCGGGCGCGGGATTCCCGCGGGGCCCCGGCAGCCGCGGCGGTCCGCCCCCGGCCGGCCCGGTACGGCTTCGTCCTGCTCGGTGGCGTACAGATGACGCTGATCTTCACCCTCGCCTCCCTGGCCGTGCCCCTCCCCCGCATCGGCGCAGAATTCCGGCTCGGACGACCCGAGTTGATCCTGCTGAGCGCCGCCTACGGACTGAGCTTCGCCGGACTCCTCCTCCTCGGCGGACGGCTCGCCGACCGCCACGGCGGGCGCCGGGTCCTCACCGTCGGGCTTCTGGTCTTCGGCGCCGCCTCCGCCCTCGCCCCGCTCACGCCCGGGTACGGGACACTGCTCGCCGCCCGGTTCGGCCAGGGCGTCGGCGCGGCGCTCGTCGCCCCGGCCGCGATGGCGGTGCTCAGGTCCCTCTTCCCCGAACCGGCCGCGTACGGCAGGACGATGGCCACCTGGGGCGGCCTCTCCGTGCTCGGCGCGACCGCCGGGAACCTGCTCTCCGGGGCGATAGCGGCGGCCACCTCCTGGCGGGGCACCTTCGCCGTCCCAGTCGTGGTGACCCTGGCGGCCCTCCTCCTCGCGCCCCGGCTGCTGCCCGCGACACCTCCGGGCCGTGGCCGGTCCGTCGACCTGCCGGGCGCCCTGCTCGCCACCGCCGGCATCACGCTCGCCAGCTACGGGCTCGTGCTCACCGACGCCCACCCCTGGGGCTCCGCCCCGGTCCTGCTCCCCCTCCTCGCCGGGCTCGCACTGCTCGTCGCCTTCGGCCTCCTGGAGCGGCGGGCCGCCGACCCGCTGCTCCCCCCGGACTTCCTGCGCGACGGCCGCCGGGCCCTCGGCCTCGCGGGGATCGGGCTCACGGCGGCCGGCACGGCCACGGTCTTCGTCCTGCTCTCCCTCTCCTTCCAGCAGGGGCGCGGCTGGGACGAACTGCGCACCTCCGCCGCCTTCGTGCCCTTCGCGGCGGCCCTGCTCGGCTCGGGTCGCCTCGCGGGCCCGCTGATCGGGCGGTACGGCCCGGGGCGGGTGACCGCGGCCGGACTCGGCACGGCGGCGGCGGGCCTCGGGCTGCTGGCCGCGACCGGCTTCGACACCACCGTCCCGTACACGTACGGGCTGCTGCCGGGGCTGCTCCTGCTGCCGGCCGGCGGCGCCCTGTCCTTCGCGGGCTCCGCCGTCCTGGCCACCGACGGCGTCCCGGCGCACCGGGCGGGGCTCGCCGGCGGCGTCCTGAACACGGCGATGGAACTCGGGCCGACCGTGGTCTTCGCCGCGCTGCTCACCCTGGGCGGCGACGCGGTGTCGCTGACGGCCGCCGCCGTCCTCTTCGTCGCTCTCGCCGGCTTCACGATCCGCGTCCGGTGACCGCCGCCTCGGTCAACCGCCCTCACCAACCAGCCCGTTCCCAAGGGAGTCACCTCATGTCCGCACGCTTCACCGACCGTGTCGTCCTCGTCACCGGCGCCGGTTCCGGTCTCGGCCGGGCCATCGCGCTCGCCTTCGCCGCCGAGGGCGCGAAGGTCGTCGCCGCCGGCCGCACCGCAGGGCCCCTCGACGCGACGGTCGCCCTGATCGAGGCCGCCGGGGGCACCGCCGCCGCCGTCACCGCCGACGTGGCCGACGCCGGGTCCACCCGGGAGCTGGTCCGGCGTACGGTCGAGGTCTTCGGCGGTCTCGACGTGGCCGTCAACAACGCGGGGGTCTTCCGGGGCGGCCACAGCGCCGCCGACTTCCCCCTGGACGACTGGCGGACGCTGCTCGACATCAACGTCACAGGGGTGCTGCACGCCCTCCAAGCCGAGGTCGCGCACATGCGGGCGCACGGCGGCGGGGCGATCGTGAACATCGCGTCGAACCTGGGCCCGCACGTCCGGATCCCCGGGGTCTTCGGCTACCAGGTCTCCAAGGCGGCCGTCTCGGCGATGACCCGGGCGGCGGCCCTGGACCACATCGCCGACGGGGTCCGTATCAACGCGGTCAGCCCGGGTGCCTCCGAGTCCACGATGTCGCTGCTGCCCGGCGAGACCGAGGCCGAGCGGGAGGTGCGGATGAAGGAGCAGTCACCGCTGGGACGGATCTCGTCCGCGGCGGAGGTGGCGGCCGCGGTGCTCTACCTCGCGTCGGACGCGGCGGGCTCCGCCGTCGGCACCGACCTGGTGATCGACGGCGGCGTCTCCGCCTGACACCGGGGCTCAGCCCTGGGCGGCCGCCGGGTCCATCCAGAACAGCTCCCAGTGGTGGCCGTCCAGGTCGGTGAAGGAACGGCCGTACATGAAGCCGAGGTCCATCGGCTCCTTCGCCGGGGTGGCGCCGGCGGCGAGGGCGGCGTCCGCCAGGGCGTCGCACTTCTCGCGGCTCTCGGTGCTCAGGGTGAGCAGGACCTCGGTGGACTTGGTCGCGTCGGCGATCTCCTTGCCGGGCGCCATGAACGAGGCGAACTTGTCCTCGGTGAGGAGCATCGCGTAGATCGTGTCGCTGATGACGACACACGCGGCGGTCTCGTCGCTGAACTGCGGGTTGGCCGAGTAGCCGAGCTTCTCGAAGAAGGCCTTGCTGGCGTCGAGGTCCTTGACGGGCATGTTCACGAAGATCGTCTGGGGGGCCATGGTGGTCTCTCTCTTCCTTCGGTCCGGGCCGCTCGGTGCGTTCCGGCGCGTTCAAGAGGTAGGACGGGCGGCCCGTCCGGAACTCATCGCTCTCCCGAGAATTCTTCGAAGTTCTCTCCGCTCAGGCCACCGAGCGCAGCCGCAGTGCCGCCAGGGGGACGAATCCCCCGCTGCCGCCGCCGGTCTCCGCCCCGGGCCCGGCGAGCCGCCGGAGCATGGCCAGGGCGATCCGCTCTCCCTGTGCCTTGGCCCGCTCGGCCCGGGGCCCGGTGTGGAGGCCGTCGACGGTGGCGTGCCAGAGCTGGACCCAGCGGCCGAAGTGGGCGGCGGTGAGCGGCCGGGCGGAGTGGAGTGCGGCGTGCGGGGCGAAGGCGTCACGCCCGTAGCCGGCGGTACGGAGGAGGGCGCGCTCCCAGAAGTCGGTGATCCGCGGCAGGTGGACCTCCAGGTCGGTGCCCGCGATCTCGGTGAAGAAGGGCCCGATGAGCGGATCGGCGAAGGCCGCGGTGTAGAAGCGGCGCAACAGCACGTCGAGGTCGTCACGGTCGCGGATGTCCCGGGTGGCACGCATGCCTCCAGTGTCCCCGCGGTACCGCGCTCTCCCAAGTGTCGAAGGTCCTCGCGGCCGAGGCCGCCCGTGGCGACATGGCCCGAAGGCAGCGGTCGCCCCGGCGGCACGGACGGTCGCCCCGTGCCCGCCGCTTCCCCTTCACCGCTTGTTGATGCACAGTCAACGCCGTACTCCTAGGTTCCGGAAGCGCGACCCCGCCGCCGACCGGCGTGGCGGGGCGGTTCACCACCCTTCTCAGGAGTGAGACGTGGAGCGACGCAGTTTCCTGCGTGGAGCGGTCATCGGCACGTCGGCCGCCGCCTTCGGCGGCAGCCTGTGGCACGGAGCGGCCTTCGCCGCACCCGCCCAGCCCGGCGCGGGCCCCTACGGGGCGCTCGGCGCGGCGAACGCCAACGGCATCCAGCTGCCCGCCGGGTTCACCAGCCGGATCATCGCCCGGTCCGGCCAGACCGTGGCCGGCACCTCGTACACCTGGCACAACGCCCCCGACGGCGGCGCCTGCTTCGTCGACGGAACGGGCTGGATCTACGTGTCCAACTCGGAGATCAACCCGGGCGGCGGCGCGAGCGCGGTGAGGTTCGACGCGGCGGGCACCATCACCGGCGCCTACCGCATCCTCTCCAACACCCGGCAGAACTGCGCGGGCGGCGCCACCCCGTGGAACACCTGGCTCTCCTGCGAGGAGGTCTCCCTCGGCTACGTCTACGAGTCGAACCCGTGGGGCGGCACCAGCTACCGCCGGGACGCGATGGGCCGGTTCAAGCACGAGGCCGCCGCCGCCGACCCGGTCCGCAAGGCGATCTACCTGACCGAGGACGAGACGGACGGCTGCTTCTACCGCTTCCTGCCGACCACCTGGGGCAACCTCTCCTCCGGCACCCTCCAGGTCTTCAAGGCCGGCACGGGCACCTCCGGCACGTTCACCTGGCAGAACGTGCCGGACCCGGACGGCTCCCCCACCACCACCCGCAACCAGGTCTCCGGCGCCAAGCGCTTCAGCGGCGGCGAGGGCTGCTACTACGCGAACGACACCGTCTGGTTCACCACCAAGGGCGACAACCGCGTCTGGCAGGTCAACCTCGCCGCCGGCACCTACGAGCTGGCCTACGACGACTCGCTCGTCTCCGGCGGCGCCCCGCTCACCGGCGTCGACAACGTCACCGGCACCTCCTCCGGCGACCTGTTCGTCGCCGAGGACGGCGGCAACATGGAGATCTGCGTCATCACCCCGGACGACATCGTCGCGCCGTTCCTGCGGATCACCGGCCAGTCCTCCTCCGAGATCACCGGCCCCGCCTTCTCCCCCGACGGCAAGCGGCTGTACTTCTCCAGCCAGCGGGGCACGAGCGGCAGCTCCTCGGGCGGCATCACCTACGAGGTGACGGGCCCGTTCCGCGCGTAACACCGCAGGTCCACCGTCCGTTGGGCGCCGCCGAGCAGGGCGGCGCCCAACGGCGTGAGCGTGTGCAGGACCGCGTTGCCGTGGCGCAGGGTCGCGATGAGCCCGGCCTCGCGCAGCACGCCCGCGTGCTGACTGGCCGAGGCGAGCGACACCCCGGCCCTGCGGGCCAGTTCGCTGGTCGTACCGCCGTCACCGATGGCGTGCAGGACCGCCGAGCGGGTCTGGCCGACCAGCTTCGCGAGGGAGGAGCCCCCAGGCGCCCGGACGGTCGGCGTCTCCCCGTGGGTGACGGGGTAGACCAGGACCGGCGGCAGCGCGGGATCGCGCAGCACCACCGGCGTCCCCCGGCAGAAGTACGAGGGCTGGAGCAGTAGCCCCCGCCCGTCGAGGTGGACGTCCCGGTCGACCGGGTAGTCGGCCTCCAGGACGGGCGCGCGCCAGCGCAGCATCGGCGGCAGCGAGGCGAGCAGCTCGTCCGCGCCGCCGTCCAGGAGGGCACGGCCACGGCGGGCGCGGTCGGCCTCGACCTGGGCCCGGATGTGGGGCCAGTACGGCTCGACGGCCGCCCGGTGGTAGCTCCGCAGCGCCCCCACGAGCCGGTCGAAGGGCTCCGTGCCGCCGTCGGCGAGGGCACGGAGCGAGTGGGGGACGGTCCGGGCGCCGGACCGGTTCGCGGCGAGCAGCGAGAGCTCCGCGCGCAGCCGGCCGGAGTCGGTCGCACGGATCGCCTGGAGGCCCTCGTCGAGCCCGTGGACGCCCTCCGCGGGCGTCAGGAAGTCGGGGAAATAGCCGCGGCTTGGGACGAGCGCGGCGAGCAGCCGGGTCTCACCCCCGAGCCGCATCCTCGTTTCGGAGCGCCATTCTCCGTAGACCACGGAGCCGCGCCGGTCCCTTAAACGGTGAAAGCTCAGAATCGTTTCCCACAGAACGTCCGGCCGGGCTGCCGTCCGCACCCCCGCCAGGTCGTTTCCGGTGAAATGAATCCGCAGCATGACGTCCCCACCTGTGCACTCGCAACCACCCCCGACGACGAGTATGCACAGCATCACTGCACGTTACCAGGGTGTTTCAGCCACAGTTGAAAAGCATCGCGGCAATCGGGCCCGAAACGAAAAGCTGTGCGGGTCGGGCAGGAAACCTTCAGGACCGAGGTGACGTGGTGGAGACCGTGGGGGGCTTTGCCCGTCCGGCGGCGGTCGGCGAGGGTTGCGGCTCACCTGCCCGGCATCGGTAAAGGGCGCGGCCACCGGGTGGGGATCCGGGGGCCGCGCCCGCTCCGTTCTTTGCCGAAGAAACGGAAAGTTCAAAGGCCAATAATTCAATCAGGCCCAATTGAACGTGAACTCACATCCGACCAAAATCAAAACGACGGGACGGACACCTCCGCACAAAGGTGTCCGTCCCGTCTCTCTTGGTTCCGGAGCCGCCGCCCGCCGGTGAGGGTGAGGGATGACCGGCGGCGGCCCCGGTGGTTCCGGGCGAATCCCCTGCTGAACGGGGGTTCAGCAGGATCCGGCGACCGTTCCTGAACCCCGGTTCAGGAGGACCCGACCGCCACTCCTGAACCGGGGGTCAGCGGGGTCAGCGGCTGTCGCTGCCCTTGGACTCGGCCGCCGCGCGGCCGGCCTCCAGACGCGCCACCGGGATCCGGAAGGGCGAGCAGGAGACGTAGTCGAGGCCCACCTCGTGGAAGAAGTGCACCGACTCCGGGTCACCGCCGTGCTCTCCGCAGACACCGAGCTTGATGTCGGGGCGGGTGGCCCGGCCGGCCTGGACGGCGCTGCGCACGAGCGCGCCGACACCGTCCTTGTCGATGGTCTCGAAGGGGCTGACGCCGAAGATGCCCTTCTCCAGGTACGCGGTGAAGAACGAGGCCTCCACGTCGTCGCGGGAGAAGCCCCACACCGTCTGCGTCAGGTCGTTGGTGCCGAAGGAGAAGAACTCGGCGGCCTCGGCGATCTGACCGGCGGTCACGGCGGCGCGCGGCAGCTCGATCATGGTGCCGAGCGCGAGCTTGAGCTCCACACCGGTCCGGGCCTGGACCTCCGCGATGACCTGCTCGGCCTCCTCGCGGACGATCTCCAGCTCCTGGACGGTGCCGACCAGCGGGATCATGATCTCGACGCGCGGGTCGCCCTTGGCGTCGACCCGCTGCGCCGCGGCCTCGGCGATCGCCCGGACCTGCATGGTGAACAGGCCGGGGATGACCAGGCCGAGACGGACACCGCGCAGACCCAGCATCGGGTTCTGCTCGTGCAGCCGGTGCACGGCCTGGAGCAGGCGCAGGTCGTTCTCGTGCGGCTCCTTGCGGGACTCCGCGAGGGCGACGCGCACCGAGAGCTCGGTGATGTCGGGCAGGAACTCGTGCAGCGGCGGGTCGAGCAGCCGGACCGTGACGGGCAGCCCGTCCATGGCCTCGAAGAGCTCGACGAAGTCCGACTTCTGCAGCGGGAGCAGGGCTTCGAGGGCCTCGTCGCGCTCGGTGTCGGTGTCCGCGAGGATCAGCCGCTCGACGTACTGGCGGCGCTCGCCGAGGAACATGTGCTCGGTGCGGCAGAGGCCGATGCCCTGGGCGCCGAAGCGGCGGGCGCGGTTGGCGTCCTCGGCGTTGTCGGCGTTGGCGCGGACGCGGAGCCGGCGGACGCGGTCCGCGTAGGCCATGATCCGGTGGACGGCGGCGACGAGCTCGTCGGCGTCGTCGGCGCCGGCGTGCATCCGGCCCTCGAAGTACTCGACGACCGGCGACGGTACGACGGGTACCTCACCGAGGTACACCTTGCCGGTGGAGCCGTCGATGGAGACGACGTCGCCCTCCTCGACGACCTGGCCGTCGGCCGTGGTCATCCGGCGGCGCTTGGTGTCGACCTCGAGCTCCTCGGCGCCGCAGACACAGGTCTTGCCCATGCCGCGGGCGACGACGGCCGCGTGCGAGGTCTTGCCGCCGCGGGAGGTGAGGATGCCCTCGGCGGCGATCATGCCGTCCAGGTCGTCCGGGTTGGTCTCGCGGCGGATCAGGATGACCTTCTCGCCGGACCGGGACCACTTGACGGCGGTGTACGAGTCGAAGACGGCCTTGCCGACGGCGGCGCCCGGGGAGGCGGCGATGCCGCGCCCGATCTGGTCGGCCTTCGCGTTCTCGTCGAACTTGGGGAACATCAGCTGGGCGAGCTGCGCGCCGGTGACGCGCTGGAGCGCCTCGGCCTCGTCGATCAGGCCCTGGTCCACGAGCTGGGTGGCGATGCGGAAGGCGGCACCGGCGGTGCGCTTGCCGACCCGGGTCTGGAGCATCCAGAGCTGGCCGCGCTCGATGGTGAACTCGATGTCGCAGAGATCCTTGTAGTGGGTCTCCAGCGTCTCCATGATGTGCATCAGCTGGTCGTACGACGTCTTGTCGATGGACTCGAGGTCGGCCAGCGGCACGGTGTTGCGGATGCCGGCGACGACGTCCTCGCCCTGCGCGTTCTGCAGGTAGTCGCCGTAGACGCCCTGGTGGCCCGAGGCCGGGTCGCGGGTGAAGGCGACGCCGGTGCCGGAGTCCGGGCCGAGGTTGCCGAAGACCATCGAGCAGACGTTGACGGCGGTGCCGAGGTCGCCCGGGATGCGCTCCTGGCGGCGGTACAGCTTCGCGCGGTCGGTGTTCCAGGAGTTGAAGACGGCCTCGATGGCGAGGTCCATCTGCTCACGCGGGTCCTGGGGGAAGTCGCGGCCGGTCTCGGCCTTCACGATCTTCTTGAACTGCTTGACGACCTTCTTGAGGTCGGCGGCGTCGAGGTCGGTGTCACTGGCGACCTTCTTCGCGGTCTTGGCCTCGTCGAGGGCCTCCTCGAAGAGCTCGCCGTCGACGCCGAGGACGGTCTTGCCGAACATCTGGATGAGACGGCGGTACGAGTCCCACGCGAAGCGCTCGTTGTCGGCCTGGCGGGCGAGACCGGCCACGGACTCGTCCGAGAGACCGATGTTGAGGACCGTGTCCATCATGCCCGGCATGGAGAACTTGGCGCCCGAACGCACGGAGACGAGCAGCGGGTCGTCGGCCTGGCCGAGCTTCTTGCCCATCTTCCGCTCGAGGGCGTCGAGGTGGGCGGACACCTCGTCGCGGAGCGCCGCGGGCTCCGAGCCGCTCTCGAGGTAGACCTTGCACGCCTCGGTGGTGATCGTGAACCCGGGGGGGACCGGCAGACCGAGGTTGGTCATCTCGGCCAGGTTCGCGCCCTTGCCACCGAGCAGGTCCTTCAGGTCCCTGTTGCCCTCGGTGAAGTCGTACACGAACTTCTGATCATTGTTTTCCGACACGGGTCCCGACTCCTCGATGACTCGGTTGGCTGCCCTGACGGCGAGGAACATACCCAGATCGAAGGCTTCTGGGGAGGTACGCCTAGCGGTCACGTGGCCTTAACCACCCGTCCGCCAGCACTTCGAAAGTTACCGATCGGAAGCTTCCGTTTTCACGGCCCGAAGACGCCATGACCCAAAACAGAGGCAATCCGCTCACCTGAGCGTACATCCAAGCACTTGCGTTCACTTCTTGAACACAGAAAGGGTGGCACCCAGTGCCACCCTTTCAGGCTGTGCAGCCGTCCTTAACATGCTCATCTGAGCACCCAACCCCTCAAGGGTGGCGAGGATCACTCCCCGAAAGAGGCCGAATCTCAGCCGCCGGACGTGTCCAGCTCGGCGTCCTCGCTCACTCCCGCGCAGTCGTAGGGGTCCTTCAACCAGCCGTCCGGCAGGACAACCCGGTTGTTTCCGGACGTACGCCCCCGAGGGCCGTCCGCGCCCACCGGCCACGGCTGGTCCAGGTCCAGCTCGCTCAACTGAGCGCGCAGCTCGTCCAGGGACGAGGTGATCGCCAGCTTCTTGCGCATCTCGGAACCCACCGAGAAGCCCTTCAGGTACCAGGCCACGTGCTTGCGGAAGTCGATGACACCACGTGCCTCGTCGCCCAGCCACTCACCGAGCAGCCGCGCGTGCCGCACCATCGCGTCCGCGACCTCCCGCAGCCCCGGCTGCGCGTAGGAGCCCGTGCCCTCGAAACCCGCCACCAGGTCCGCGAACAGCCACGGCCGGCCCAGGCAGCCGCGCCCGACGACCACACCGTCGCAGCCCGTCTCCCGCATCATCCGCAGGGCGTCGTCGGCCGACCAGATGTCGCCGTTGCCGAGCACCGGGATCTCCGGCACGTGCTCCTTGAGCCGCGCGATCGCGTCCCAGTCGGCCGTGCCCCCGTAGTGCTGGGCGGCGGTCCTGCCGTGCAGGGCGATCGCGGTGACGCCCTCCTCCACCGCGATCCGGCCCGCGTCCAGGTAGGTGATGTGGTCGTCGTCGATGCCCTTGCGCATCTTCATCGTGACCGGCAGGTCACCCGCGCCGGTCACGGCCTCGTTCAGGATCGCCCGCAGCAGCGGCCGCTTGTAGGGCAGGGCCGAGCCGCCGCCCTTCCGCGTCACCTTGGGGACCGGGCAGCCGAAGTTCAGGTCGATGTGGTCGGCCAGGTCCTCGTCGACGATCATCCGCACGGCCTTGCCCACCGTCACGGGGTCCACCCCGTACAGCTGGATCGAGCGCGGCTGCTCCGTCGCGTCGAAGCGGATGAGCTGCATCGTCTTCTCGTTGCGCTCGACCAGCGCGCGCGTCGTGATCATCTCGCTCACGAACAGCCCCTTGCCGCCGCTGAACTCGCGGCAGAGGGTACGGAAGGGGGCGTTGGTGATGCCGGCCATGGGGGCGAGCACCACCGGCGGCTGCACGATGTGCGGGCCGATGGCGAGAGGGGTGAACGCGGTCATGCGCCCCATTGTCCCGTACCCCGGGGTCCTCCGGTCAGCCGTACGGCCCCCGCATGGCCGACCTCACAGCCGCGGGGCCCACAGGCTCTCGCGCCACGAGGGTGAGGGAGCCGTCCGACACCTGCTCGCGCGCCACGAGGGCGGAGGAACCGTCCGCCTGCTCGCGCGCCACGACGGCGAGGAGCCGTTCGACGCCGGCCCGGGTCTCGTCGTCGGCGGGGACGTACGTGACGAGGTGAGGCCCGGCGGTCGGGCCGAGCCAGAGGTTGGTGTGCTCGAACCTGAGCAGACCCACGCGCGCGTTGCGGACGACCTTGGTGCGACCGCCCGGGGCGACCACGTCGTGACGGGCCCAGATCGCGCGGAACTCCGGCGAGGCCTCTTCGAGCCGCCGTACGAGCGCCTTCCAGGCGGGCTCGGCCAGGTGCTCGGCCATGGAGGCGCGGAGCTTCCCGGCGAGGAGGGGCAGGAGCTCCGGCAGATCGGTGGCGGCGGCCCGGAAGTCGCCGTCGGTGAAGGCCAGCCAGAGCGAGTTGCGGTCCTCGCGGGGCAGGGCGTCCAGGTCGCGGAAGAGGTGCCCGAAGGTCCGGTTGTACGCCAGGAAGTCGAAGCGGCTGTTCTGGACGGCGGCGGGGACGGGCTCCAGCTGCTCCAGGAGCGCCCGCAGGGCCGGGGTGACGGCCGGGCAGGGCGCGCCGGGGTGCGGGTCGGGCCGCCCCGCGAGGGAGAAGAGGTGGCTGCGCTCCGTCGGGTCGAGGAGCAGCGCGTCGGCGAGGGCGTCGAGGACCTGCGCGGAGACCTGGATGTCCCGGGCCTGTTCGAGCCAGGTGTACCAGGTGACGCCGACGGCCGAGAGGTGGGCGACCTCCTCGCGGCGCAGTCCCGGGGTGCGGCGGCGGCGCCCCCGGGGCAGGCCGACCTGCTCGGGGGTGATGCGCTCGCGCCGGCTGCGCAGAAAGGTGGCGAGCTCGTGCCGCCGCGTCTCGGGGCCGACGGTCATCGGTGTCGTCACGCTCCCAGGGTGCCGGGGCGGTCCGCCCCGTGCCAGGTAGTGGCGGTACCAGGATAAGGACGCTCTGGTACCAGGCTGAGCGGCGACGGATCGTCGGACGCGTGACTTCGACCTCCGCCTCTCCCCGGGCCGGCGCACCGGCCCTCGCCGCCGCGGCGCCGGCACTCGGCCCGCTCGGCCTGTTCACCGTCCTTCTCGGCGCCTCGCTGCCGCTGATCGACTTCTCCGTCGTCAACGTCGCCCTGCCGTCCATCGACCACGACCTCGCCGCGGGCCCGGCCCTGCTCGAACTGGTCGTCGCCGGGTACGGCCTGGCGTACGCCGTGCTGCTCGTCCTCGGCGGACGGCTCGGCGACCTCTTCGGTCGCCGGCGCCTCTTCCTCGCCGGCATGGCCGCCTTCGGCCTGACCTCCCTCGCCTGCGGCCTCGCACCGGACGCCTGGACGCTGGTCGGCGCCCGGGTGGCGCAGGGCGCCGCGGCGGCGCTGATGCTGCCACAGGTCCTCGCCACCATCCACGCCTCGACGTCGGGCCCGCGGCGGGCGAGGGCGCTCAGCCTGTACGGGGCGACCGTCGGGCTCTCGATGATGGTGGGCCAGATCCTCGGCGGGGTGCTCGTCACCGCCGATCTCGCGAGCTCCGGCTGGCGGGCGGTCTTCCTGGTGAACGTGCCGGTGGCGGTGGCGGGCCTGATCCTCGCCCTCCGTACCGTCCCGGAGACCCGGTCCGACCGACCCGCCCCGGTCGACGTGCCCGGCACGCTGCTGCTGGGCCTGGCGCTGCTCGTCCTGCTCGTCCCGCTGACGGAGGGCAGGGCGGCCGGCTGGCCGCTGTGGGCCTGGGTCGCCCTGGCCGTGTTCCCGTGCGCGGTGTGGGCGTTCTGGCGGGTGGAGGTGCGGGCGGACCGCGCGGGACGCACCCCTCTCGTCCCGCCGAGCCTGTTCGGCCTGGTGTCGCTGCGGCGCGGGCTCGTCCTGATCCTGCCGCTCGCGATGGGCTTCGGCGGCTTCGTGTTCGTGATCGCGGTGGCGCTCCAGCAGGGCCTGGGGCTGAGCGCGGTGGTCTCGGGCCTGGCGCTCGCCCCGATGGCGGTGGCCTTCTTCGGAGCCTCGCTGGCGGGTCCCCGCCTCGTCCGGCGCTGGGGCGCGCGCGTGGTGGCGGCGGGCGGCCTGGCCCAGGCCCTCGGCATCGGACTGCTGGCCCTGACGGCCTGGCGGGCCTGGCCGGACCTGTCCGTCTGGCTCCTGCTCCCCGGCATGGCGGTGGCGGGCCTGGGCCAGGGCCTCCAGCTGCCGGTGCTCTTCCGCGTGGTGCTCTCGGAGGTGCCGCCGGAGCGGGCCGGGGTGGGCAGCGGCGTCATGGTGACGGCCCAGCAGTCGGCCCTGGCCCTGGGCGTCGCGACCCTCGGCTCGCTCTTCCTGAGCCTGACCGCCTCGGGCGCGGGGGGATCGGGGGCGGCGGGTCCGGGGGCGGCCCTGACGGTGACGCTCCTGGTCCAGCTGGCGATGGTCCTGTTCACGGCGGCGCTGTCGCTGCGCCTGCCGCGGACGGTGGGCTGACCGGCCGACGTACGCCGGAGGGCCCGGGGCGGCGCCCGCCCCGGGCCCTCGGCGTGCGGGTGAGCTACTTCTGACCGGCCTCGCCGGCCTCGGTGTTCACAGCTCCCTGGGCGCGTTCGCGCATCTTCTGGAGGAGCTCCTGCTTCTTCTCGTCGGCCGTACGGCGGGCGGCGCTGCCGCCCTGGACGGCGCCGTGCTGGTCGGCGCGGGACAGCTTCTTGCGCTGTCCGCCGACGCCGAGGAGGTTGTTGCGCTTGGCCATGGGGTTCTCCCGTCAGTGAGGTGGGCGGTGGTGGAGCTCGATCAGCCGGGCTGGGCGCTCACTCGTAGATCTGGAAGAACGAATACATGCGGGGCACGCTACCCCGGCGCCCCTCCCCCCAGCACCTGCTTTTCCCCCTCACCCTTACGAATGACAGATATTGAAATCTGTCATCGGTCATGTCATGGTTGTTCTGCGGCACCACCGCCACCCCCATCGAGGAGACAGCCATGACCACGACCAGGCAGCAGCCCGTCCCCACCCGCACGCTCGGCACCACCGGCCCCCAGGTCTCCGCCCTCGGCCTCGGCTGCATGGGCATGTCCGCGCTCTACGGCGAGAGCGACCGCGCCGAGTCGATCGCGACCATCCACGCCGCCCTGGACGCGGGCGTGACCCTCCTCGACACCGGCGACTTCTACGGGATGGGGCACAACGAGCTGCTGATCGCCGAGGCGCTCCGCCGCGCTCCCGCCGCGGCCCGCGAGCAGGCGCTGACCAGCGTCAAGTTCGGCGCGTTGCGCACGGTCGAGGGCGGGTTCACCGGATACGACGGACGTCCCGCCGCCGTGAAGAACTTCGCGGCGTACTCGCTCCAGCGCCTAGGCACCGACCACATCGACATCTACCGGATCGCCCGCGTCGACCCGGACGTGCCGATCGAGGAGACCGTCGGCGCCATCGCCGAGCTGGTCGAGGCGGGCCATGTGCGGCACATCGGGCTCTCCGAGGTCGGCGCGGACACCCTGCGCCGCGCGGCGGCCGTGGCCCCGATCGCGGACCTCCAGATCGAGTACTCGCTGATCTCCCGCTCCATCGAGGAGAAGATCCTCCCGGCCGCCCGGGAGCTCGGCATAGGCATCACCGCGTACGGCGTGCTCTCGCGCGGCCTCATCAGCGGCCACTTCACCCGCGACCGGGAGCTGGCGCCGGGCGACTTCCGGGGCATGAGCCCCCGCTTCCAGGGCGAGAACCTCCAGCGGAACCTGGACCTGGTGGACCGGCTGCGGGCGCTCGCGGAGGCCAAGGGCGTGTCGGTCGCGCAGACCGCCATCGCCTGGGTCCTCGCCCAGGCCGAGCGGCAGGGCGCGGACATCGTCCCGCTGGTCGGCGCCCGGCGCCGCGACCGGCTCACGGAGGCCCTCGGAGCCCTGGACGTCACCCTCGACGCCGCCGACCTCGCCGCGATCGAGGAGGCCGTCCCGGCCGGCGCGGCGGCGGGCGAGCGCTACCCGGCGGCGCAGATGGCCCACCTGGACAGCGAGCACTGACCCGCTCCCGCCGGAGGTCCACGGCTGACAGGTACTGTCATTCCATGGCCGCCACCGAGACCCTGACCGCCGAGCGCATCCTCGAAGCCACCGAGGAGGTGCTGCGGCGCTACGGACCGGCGAAGGCGACCGTCGTCGACGTGGCCCGGGTCCTCGGCGTCAGCCACGGCAGCGTCTACCGGCACTTCCGCACGAAGGCGGCCCTGCGCGAGGCGGTGACCGAGCGGTGGCTGAGCCGCGCCGAGGTCATGCTCGCCGAGCTCATCGCGGCCTCCGGCCGCCCGGCCGCCGACAAGCTCCGCGCCTGGTTCACCGCCCTCTTCGACGCCAAGCGGCACAAGGCGGGCGACGACCCCGAGCTGTTCGCCACCTACGGTGTGCTGATCGACGAGGCCAGCGGTGTCGTCGAGGAGCACATCGAGGTGCTGATCGGACAGGTCAGGGAGATCGTCGAGGAGGGCGTGCGGAGCGGCGAGTTCAGCGCCCCCGACCCCGCGGCCACGGCCCGCGCCCTGTTCGACGCGACCGGCCGCTTCCACGACCCGGTGGCCGCCCCGGAATGGCGACGCCCCACGATCCAGGCCGAGTTCGACGCGGTGCTCG
Organism: Streptomyces sp. CB02261; assembly: GCF_001905665.1. Taxonomy (GTDB): domain Bacteria; phylum Actinomycetota; class Actinomycetes; order Streptomycetales; family Streptomycetaceae; genus Streptomyces. The sequence continues at coordinate 720,669 of NZ_LIVX01000001.1, forward strand.
ACCTGCTGCTGCGGGGCCTGCGGGCCTGATCCCCGCCCCCCTTCGCGCCTGCCCACGGGAAAGCCCCCGGTTCCGAGTCCGGAACCGGGGGCTTCGCCGTGTACGTACGACCGTGATCAGCAGCCCAGCAGCCGGCTGCCCAGGTAGCTCTGGATCTGGTCGAGCGAGACGCGCTCCTGCTTCATGGTGTCGCGCTCGCGCACGGTCACCGCGTTGTCGTCGAGGGTGTCGAAGTCGACGGTGACGCAGAACGGGGTACCGATCTCGTCCTGGCGACGGTAGCGGCGGCCGATGGCGCCGGCGTCGTCGAACTCGATGTTCCAGTTCTGGCGCAGGTCGGCCGCGAGGCCCTTGGCCTTCGGGGAGAGCTGCGGGTTGCGCGAGAGCGGCAGGACCGCGACCTTGATCGGGGCCAGGCGCGGGTCGAGGCGCAGGACGGTGCGCTTCTCCATGACGCCCTTGGCGTTCGGGGCCTCGTCCTCGTTGTACGCGTCGAGGAGGAAGGCCAGCATCGCGCGGCCGACACCGGCGGCGGGCTCGATGACGTACGGCGTCCAGCGCTCGCCGGACTCCTGGTCCAGGTAGGTCAGGTTGGCGCCGGAGGCCTTGGAGTGCGCGGTGAGGTCGTAGTCGGTGCGGTTGGCGACACCCTCCAGCTCGCCCCACTCGCTGCCGCCGAACGAGAAGCGGTACTCGATGTCAGCGGTGCGCTTCGAGTAGTGGGAGAGCTTCTCCTGCGGGTGCTCGAACCAGCGCATGTTCTCCTCGCGGAGACCCAGGCCCGTGTACCAGTTCCAGCGCTGCTCCATCCAGTATTCCTGCCACTGCTCGTCCTCGCCCGGCTTGACGAAGAACTCCATCTCCATCTGCTCGAACTCGCGGGTGCGGAAGATGAAGTTGCCCGGAGTGATCTCGTTCCGGAAGGACTTGCCCATCTGCGCGATACCGAAGGGCGGCTTCTTGCGCGAGGTCTGCTGGACCTGGCCGAAGTTGGTGAAGATGCCCTGGGCGGTCTCGGGACGCAGGTAGGCGACGGAGCCGGTGTCCTGGGTCGGGCCGAGGTGCGTGGAGAGCAGGCCGGAGAACTGCTTGGGCTCGGTGAAGGTGCCCTTGTTGCCACAGTTGGGGCAGTTGAGGTCGGCGAAGCCGTTCTCGGGGAGACGGCCGTGCTTCTCCTCGTACGCCTCCTCCAGGTGGTCGGCGCGGAAGCGCTTGTGGCAGGAGGTGCACTCGGTCAGCGGGTCGGTGAAGGTGGCGACGTGACCGGAGGCCTCCCAGACCTCGGTGGCCAGGATGACCGACGAGTCGATGCCGACGACGTCCTCGCGCGCGGTGACCATGTAACGCCACCACTGGCGCTTGATGTTCTCCTTGAGTTCGACACCCAGCGGTCCGTAGTCCCAGGCGGCCCGCTGGCCGCCGTAGATCTCGCTGCACGGGTAGACGAAGCCACGGCGCTTGCTCAGGCTGACGATGGTGTCGATCTTGTCGGCGGCCACGGTGCTCTCTTCATTACGACGACGAAGTGCGAATGCCACAGGTTACCGGCGCCCTCACCCCCCTTATCAAATCGGTTCGGTGCGAGGACCGCGCGAGGACCGGCGTGGGCGGGGACACAGCGAAGACAATTGACAATCGTTTCCAGTTTTGTTGAAAATGAGTGTCATGAACGTACGTCGCCTCATACCCAGCACCGCCCTCGCCGGAGCCGTCACGCTCGGTCTCGTCTCCCTCTCCGCCTGCGCCGGAAGCTCCGACGCGGCCGACGGGGGCAAGGGCGGCAAGCTGGACGTGGTGGCGTCCTTCTACCCCATGCAGTACCTGGCCGAGCAGATAGGCGGCGGCCACGTGGCCGTCGACACGCTCACCAAGCCCGGCGTCGAACCCCACGACCTGGAGCTCAAGCCGAGGCAGATCGGCGAGCTCGGCGAGGCCGACGTCGTCCTCTACCTCAAGGGCATCCAGCCCGCCGTCGACAAGGCAATCGCCCAGGCCGGCGTCGCGAACACCGTCGACGCCGCCACCCTCACCAAGCTCGAGGCCCACGGCACCGGAGCCGGTCACGTAGGCCACGAGGCCCACGAGGCCCACGAGGCCCACGAAGGCGAGTCCGCCGAGGAGCACGCCGAGCACGCCGCCGGCGAAGAGGGCCACGACCACGGCTCCGAGGCCGGCGCCGACCCGCACATCTGGCTCGACCCCGTGAAGTACGCCGAGGTCGCCAAGGGCGTCGGCAGCGCCCTGGCGAAGGCCGACCCGGAGCACGCCGCCGACTACCGGAAGAACACCGACGCCCTGGTGAAGAAGCTCGGCGACCTGGACACCGCGTTCGAGACCGGTCTGAAGAACACCGCGACGAAGACCTTCATCACCACCCACTCCGCCTTCGGTTACCTCGCCGAGCGGTACGGCCTGGACCAGGAGGGCATCTCCGGCGTCGACCCCGAGTCCGAGCCGAGCCCCGCCCGGATCAAGGAACTCCAGGACATCGCGGAGAAGGACAAGGTCACCACCGTCTTCTTCGAGACCCTCGCGAGCGACAGGACCGCCAAGACGCTCGCCTCCGACACCGGTCTCCGGACCGACGTGCTCGACCCCCTCGAGGGAATCACGGACACCTCGAAGGGCGATGACTACATCGAGGTCATGCGGTCCAACCTCGCCGCGCTGCAGAAGGCCCTCGGCGCCAAGTGATCACCGCACAGCAGGAGGTACGAGCCATGGCAGCCCTGGAACCGGACACGGAACCGGAATCCGTCATATCCGTCCGCGGCGCCACCGCGGCCCTCGGCGCCCGGCCCGTCCTCCGCGGCGTCGACCTCACCGTCCGCCGCGGTGAGGTCGTCGCCCTGCTCGGCGCCAACGGCTCCGGCAAGTCCACCGCGGTCCGCGCCGTCATCGGACAGGTGCCGCTGACCGGCGGCACGATCGAGCTGTTCGGCACGGAGCGGAAGCGGTTCCGCGACTGGGCCCGGGTCGGCTACGTGCCACAGCGCACGACCGCCGCCAGCGGCGTCCCCGCCACCATCCGCGAGGTCGTCTCCTCCGGCCGGCTCTCCCGCCGCCGGTTCGGCTGGCTGACCAGGGCCGACAAGGCCGCCGTCGAGCGGGCCATCGACCTCGTCGGCCTCTCCGACCGCGCCAAGGACTCCGTCTCCGCCCTCTCCGGCGGCCAGCACCAGCGGGTCCTGATCGCCCGCGCGCTCGCCTCCGAGCCCGAACTCCTGATCATGGACGAGCCGATGGCCGGCGTCGACCTCGCGAGCCAGGAGATCCTGGCGTCGACCCTGCGCGAGCAGGTCGCGGCCGGCACCTCCGTCCTCCTCGTCCTGCACGAGCTGGGCCCCCTGGAGCCGCTGATCGACCGCGCGGTCGTCCTCCGCGACGGCTGCGTCGTCCACGACGGCCCGCCGCCGAAGGCCGTGGGGCAGCACGCGCTGCCCGGCCACGACCACGTCCACCCCCACGCGGCCGACGAGCCGATCCGTACCGGATTGCTGACCTGATCATGGAAATCCTCCAGCTCCCCTTCATGCAGCGCGCGCTCCTCGCCGCCGTGCTCGTCGGCATCACCGCCCCCGCCGTCGGCATCTACCTCGTCCAGCGCCGCCAGGCGCTCATGGGCGACGGCATCGGCCATGTCGCCATGACCGGTGTCGGCCTCGGCTTCCTGCTGAACTCCAGCCCGGTCTGGATGGCGACCGCCGTCGCCGTCGCCGGCTCGGTCGCGATGGAGCTGATCCGGGCGTACGGCAAGACCCGCGGCGACCTCGCGCTCGCACTGCTCTTCTACGGCGGCATGGCGGGCGGCGTCCTGCTGATCAACCTGTCGCCGACGGGCTCCAACGCCAACCTGAGCTCGTACCTCTTCGGCTCGCTCTCCACGGTCTCGGCCGAGGACCTCACCGCGATCGGCGTCCTCGCCGCCTTCGTGGTCCTCGTCACGGTCGGCCTGCGCCGCCAGCTCTTCGCGGTCAGCCAGGACGAGGAGTTCGCCCGGGTCACCGGCCTCCCGGTGCGCGCCCTGAACCTCCTGATCGCCGTCACGGCCGCGGTGACCGTCACGGTCGCCATGCGGGTCGTCGGCCTGCTGCTCGTCAGCGCGCTCATGGTGGTGCCGGTGGCCGCGGCCCAGCAGCTGTCGAAGTCCTTCCGGACGACGTTCGTCCTCGCGGTGGCGACCGGCATCACGGTCACCCTGGCCGGCACGGTCACCTCGTACTACCAGGACGTGCCGCCCGGCGCGACGATCGTGCTGTACGCGATCGGAATCTTCGTCCTCCTCACCCTCCTGGCCACGCCGCTCGCGAAACGGCGGGCGCGGGCCGCCGAGGCGGGCGCGGAGAGCTGCGACGCGCCGGTCCCCGTGACCCGGCGACCCACGGACGACGTGAGGCTTTGATCCGGTCAGACCGGAGTGACACGGGGGACTGGCAGAATGGCGGGGGCAGACAAGCATCCAAGGAGGCCCCCGTGGTGACGGCAGGACCCCCCGTACGAGGGCGCTCGACCAAGCAGCGGGCCGCCGTGTCGGCGGCGCTGAACGAGGTGGACGAGTTCCGCAGCGCCCAGGAGCTGCACGACATGCTGAAGCACCGCGGCGACTCGGTCGGTCTGACCACCGTCTACCGCACGCTCCAGTCCCTCGCGGACGCGGGCGAGGTCGACGCGCTGCGCACGAGCGACGGCGAGACGGTGTACCGCCGCTGCTCGACCGGCGACCACCACCACCATCTGGTCTGCCGCCTCTGCGGCAAGGCCGTCGAGGTGGAGGGCCCGATGGTGGAGCAGTGGGCGGAGACGATCGCCTCGGAGCACGGCTTCGTGAACGTGGCGCACACGGTCGAGATCTTCGGCACGTGCGCGGAGTGCGCCGTGAAGTGACCTGACATACGAGAAGGGCCCGCCGGGAGAATCCGGCGGGCCCTTCTCGTACGTCTCAGACCCTGCTGGTGTTCCGGTCCAGGATCGCCCGCAGCCGGTCCGCGTCACCGGGCGCAGCGAGCCCGCGCTTGGGCAGGTACGCGAGGCCGGTGCCGGACGTGCGGTCCGTGAACAGGACGAAGAGCCGGGGCGTCTCCGTGTACCGGGACAGCAGCGCCCAGCGGATCGTCGTGTCGGTGTCCCGTGACGTCCACCGCCCGCCGTCCTCGTCCACGACCGCCCGGGCCTCCCCCTGGGAGCCGACCAGCCGGAAGAGGCTGTACGCGGTCCCCCAGGGCACCAGCTCGGCCGCGCCCACGGCCAGCGCACCGAGGGCGACCATGCCGACGGCCGTCGCCGGTTCCGGGTCCTTCGGCAGGAACAGCACGACTCCCGCGGCCATGAGGGCCAGCACAGCGGCCGCCCGGCCCGCCCAGCGCAGCAGCCGCCACCAGACGGTGGCCCGCAGCCGCACCCGTACCGCCTCGTTCACCTCGGCGAACTCGGCCGAGTAGACGAGCTCCACCCGCTCCCCCGCGGCCACCGGCTCAGGCCTTGTCGAGGACGGCCAGGTCGGCCGGGTCGACGCCGCCGAAGCGCCGGTCGCGCTGGGCGTACTCGACGCACGCGCGCCACAGGTCGCGGCGGTCGAAGTCCGGCCACAGCACGTCCTGGAAGACCATCTCGGCGTACGCGCTCTGCCAGATCAGGTAGTTGGAGGTGCGCTGCTCGCCGCTGGGCCGCAGGAAGAGGTCCACGTCCGGCATGTCCGGGTAGTACAGGTACTTCTGGATGGTCTTCTCGGTGATCTTCGCCGGGTCGAGCCGGCCCGCCTTCACGTCCTCCGCCAGGGCCTGCGCCGCGTCGGTGAGTTCCGCGCGGCCGCCGTAGTTCATGCAGAAGTACAGGGTGAGCCTGGTGTTGTCCTTGGTCTGCTCCTGCGCGATCTGGAGCTCCTTGGCCACGGACTTCCACAGCTTGGGCATCCGGCCGACCCAGCGCACCCGCACGCCGAGCTCGTCGAGCTGGTCGCGGGACTTGCGGATGAAGTCGCGGTTGAAGTTCATCAGGAAGCGCACCTCCTCGGGCGAGCGCTTCCAGTTCTCGGTGGAGAAGGCGTACAGCGAGATCGAGCCGACGCCCATCTCGATCGCGCCCTGGAGCACGTCGAGCACCTGCTCGGCGCCGACCTTGTGCCCCTCGGTGCGGGGCAGGCCGCGCTCCTTGGCCCAGCGGCCGTTGCCGTCCATGACGATCGCGACGTGCTCCGGGACGAACTCGGGCTGGAGCTTCGGCGGGCGGGCCCCGGACGGGTGGGGCTCGGGGGTCGTGTACTCCCGTCGCTGGCGCCCGAGGAGTCGTGCGATGGCCATGGCGTGGTGTCTCCTAGTTCTTCTCTACGTACCGCAGCGAGCGCAGGCCGCGCTCCAGGTGCCAGTGCAGATAGGCGGATACGAGTCCGCTGCCCTCCCTGACGTGACGCGGCTCGCACGCGTCCGCCGTCGCCCAGTCGCCGGTGAGCAGCGCGCTGAGCAGGCCGATGGCCTCCGCTGAGGGTACGACGCTTCCGGGGACCCGGCAGTCGCCGCAGATGACCCCGCCCGCGGCGACCGAGAAGAAGCGGTTGGGCCCGTGGATCCCGCACTTCGCGCAGTCGTCGAAGCTGGGCGCGTAGCCGTTCACCGCGAGGGAGCGGAGGAGGAAGGCGTCGAGGATCAGATGGGGGGCGTGCTCGCCGCGGGCGAGGGTCCGCAGACCGCCCACGAGCAGCAGGTACTGCTGGACGGCGGGCTCGCCCTCGTGGTCGGTGAAGCGCTCGGCCGTCTCCAGCATGGCGGTGCCGGCGGTGTAGCGGGCGTAGTCGGTGACGATCCCGCCGCCGTAGGGGGCGATGGTCTCGCTCTGGGTGCAGAGCGGCAGGCCTCGGCCGATCAGTTCGCTCCCCCGGGCGAAGAACTGGACGTCGACGTGGGAGAAGGGTTCGAGCCGTGCGCCGAACTTGGACTTGGTGCGCCGGACGCCCCGGGCCACGGCGCGTACGCGTCCGTGACCGCGGGTGAGGAGGGTGATGATGCGGTCCGCTTCACCCAGCTTCTGGGTGCGCAGCACGATGCCGTCGTCGCGGAACAGGCTCATGGGCCCATTCTCCCGTACGGCGGGGGCGGGCCGGCCACCGACCGGACTCGGGGCGCTTCGCCCCGGCTCCGGTGCGGGAGGAGGTTCAGGGCACCTCGCCCCGGCTCCGGGCGTTGACGTGGGCCGTGGCGGCGCTCAGTCGCTCGGACGTGGTCGCCTCGCGGACGCCGTCGGGCTCCACGTCCCACTCCCGTCCGCCGCCGAGCGGGCGGATCTGGATGTACGGCCCCTCGTGTCCCATCACTCTTCCGACCCGTCCCGTGCGGATCTCCACGACGTACGACCCGATGGGCAGTGTCACGGCCCACTCTCCTCACCCGGCGGTGGGGCGGCGATCAGCCGTGCCGTTTCCGCCGTGCAGCGTCCCAGTTCGACGAGCGGCCTCGGAGGGTTCCCGGCGAGGGTGGCGGCGTCGGGCCCGGACGAGGGGGGTGTGATTCCCGCCCTCGTGAAGGGATCGCGCAATTCCGTCACTGCCTCGTATGCGGCTTCGAGTTCCCCCGTGGTCGTCTTCATGATGTCTTCCTTCACCAACGTATGCCTTTCTGAATCCATTTCCGGCTTCGCCTCCCCGGGGCGGGTCCGGATCCGTAGAATCGGCAGATGCGCAGGTCGGGCAAGTACGTTCCCGCACGGGCGGGTTGATCCCCTGCCGGGAAAACGAACGGAACGCACGGGTGTTCGCGTTCGGCTGATACGTCGGACCGGTTCGGCGGATACACGGGGCTGTTCGAGCGGCGAATTCGACCGGGGTGCGTACGGTGTTCGCGCCACGCGGAAATGCGAGGAGTACCGCGGCTTTCCGGGAATGCGGCGACCCGGTGACCGGGGGCGTCCCCCTCGCCTAGGATCCGGCCATGTCGATCACCGCACCGATACCGGCCCTCCAGGGCGGCAAGGACACCGTCGTGAAGACCGAGGGCCGGGCGCTGCTCGTGCGGCGTCCGCACGAGGAGACGTGCATCCCGCTGGAGGCCGTCGCCCGGGTCGTCACCGAGGGGCGGACCGTCACGATCGAGCTGACCTCCGCACCCGACGCGGTCACGGTGCACGTGCACCGGGTGTGGGACGTGGACGAGGCCGCCGCCGTCGCCTTCGCCGAGGCCGTGAACGGCGCCCTGCCGGAGCGGACGGCCGCGGTCGCGGGCGCGGACCTCGTCACGGGCGAGCGCCTGTACCAGCCGAGCTACCGGAGGTGGCTGCGCGGGATCAGGCGCGGCGCCCTCTACGCGGCTCTGGTGACCGTCGGCCTGTGTGTGCTGGTGGGCGTCACGGGGACATGGGTCGCCGTGATGGGGATCCTGATGTTCGCCTTCTTCGCGATTCCGGTGCTGGCGCTCGGCGTCTGGCTGCTGTACGGGCCGTTCGAGGAGCACCATCTGCGGAAGCACGGCGTCCGGACCCCGGCGGTACGACTGCGCGGCGAGCGGGGCCAGTACGTGTACCCGGACCCCGGCGGTGTGGTCCGTACCGTGCGCCACTCGGTGCAGGCGTGGAGCATCGAAGCCGCGTACGACCCGCGCGACCCCGGGCGGGTGGTGCCCCTCCTGCCGCGGGGTCGGCGGATCCTGGAGACCTTCATGGCGCTGCTCGTCCTCGGCCTCGGTCTGCTGCCCGCCGCCGGGGTCGTCGCCACGGTGGTCGCGGTCTTCATCGGCGCCTTCGACGAACCGACGTGAGCTGCCACAGGACAACTTATGGAACTCATAAGTCCGCCTTATGAGGCCATAGACCGGGGGCGGGTACCACTCCGGGCACGGCGTTATTTAGGGTGACCTAAGTGTCGGCGGCTTCGCCGCCACGTCGCTTGCGAAGGGAACCCAGTCATGCCCCGCCCCCTCCGGGTCGCGATCGTCGGCGCCGGCCCCGCCGGAATCTACGCCGCCGATGCGCTGCTGAAGTCCGAGGCCGCCGCCGAGCCGGGTGTGTCCATCGACCTCTTCGAGCGGATGCCCGCCCCCTTCGGCCTCATCCGCTACGGCGTCGCCCCCGACCACCCGCGCATCAAGGGCATCATCACCGCCCTCCACCAGGTCCTCGACAAGCCGCAGGTCCGCCTGTTCGGCAACATCGACTACGGCACCGACGTGCACCTCGACGACCTGCGCGCCTTCTACGACGCGGTCGTCTTCTCGACCGGCGCCATGGCCGACCGCCCGCTGGACATCAAGGGCGTCGACCTCGACGGCTCGTACGGCGCCGCCGACTTCGCCTCCTGGTACGACGGCCACCCGGACGTCCCGCGCACCTGGCCGCTCGAAGCGGAGAAGGTCGCCGTCCTCGGCGTCGGCAACGTGGCCCTCGACATCGCCCGCATCCTCGCCAAGACCGGCGACGAACTGCTGCCGACCGAGATCCCGGCGAACGTCTACGAGGGCCTCAAGGCCAACAAGGCCCTGGAGATCCACGTCTTCGGACGCCGCGGCCCGGCCCAGGCCAAGTTCAGCCCCATGGAGCTGCGCGAGCTGGACCACTCCCCCACCATCGAGGTCATCGTCAACCCCGAGGACATCGACTACGACGACGGCTCGATCGCCGAGCGCCGCAAGAACAAGCAGACCGACATGGTCGCCAAGACCCTGGAGAACTGGGCGATCCGCGACATCGGCGACCGCCCGCACAAGCTCTTCCTGCACTTCTTCGAGTCCCCCGTCGAGATCCTCGGCGAGGACGGCCGGGTCGTCGGCCTGCGCACCGAGCGCACCGAGCTGGACGGCACCGGGAACGTCAAGGGCACCGGCGCGACCACGGACTGGGACGTCCAGGCCGTCTACCGCGCCGTCGGCTACCTCTCCGACGAGCTGCCCAAGCTCCCCTGGGACACCACGACCGGCACCGTGCCCGACGAGGGCGGCCGGGTGATCGAGGAGACCGGCGAGCACATGGCCTCCACCTACGTCACCGGCTGGATCCGGCGCGGCCCCGTCGGCCTCATCGGCCACACCAAGGGCGACGCCAACGAGACCGTGAAGAACCTCCTGGAGGACTTCGCCCACGGGCGCCTGCTGACGCCCGACGCCCCGGAGGAGGACGCGGTCGTGTCCTTCCTGGAGGGCAAGGGCCTCACGTACACGACGTGGGAGGGCTGGTACGCCCTGGACGCCGCAGAGAAGGCGCTCGGCGAGCCGCAGGGCCGCGAGCGCGTGAAGATCGTCGAGCGCGAGGACATGCTGCGCGCGAGCGGCGCGATCGACTGACACCCCCGCGGGCGAGCCCCCGCCTCTTCCCGGTCCTACTCTGAGAGGACCGGGAAGAGGCGAGAGCCATGTCCGCACCCACGATCCACCCCCGTCCCACCGCCGCCGGAACCGCGGGAGCCGCCGAGGCCACCCGAGCGGCCGGGGCTTCCGAGGCCACCCGAGCCGCCGGGACCTCAGGGGCCACGGGGACCTTCGGTGCCACCGAGGCCTCCGGCCCCGACGTCGTCGAGCGCGCGAGGGACGCGGCGGGCCGGGAGTCCTGGGCCGAGGCGTACGCGCTGCTGCACGCCCACGACCTGCACCCCTCGCGCGGTCTGACCGCCGACGACCTCTCCGTCCTCGCCGACGCCGCCTGGTGGTCGGGGCACGTCGACGAGTCCGTCACCGCCCGGCTCAGGGCGCACGCCGCCTTTCTCGCGGCCGGTGACCACCGGGGCGCGGGGCTCGCCTCCTGGTGGTTGCACTACGAGTACCTGGGCCTCGGGCGCCCCGCGGCGGCCGCCGGCTGGCTCCACCGGGCCCGGCACCATCTGGAGGGCCTGCCGGACTGCCCCGAGCAGTGCTTCCTGGCGTGGAGCGACGCCGAGGAGGCCCAGGCGCACGGCGACCGCGAGGCCGCCCTGGCCGCGGCCCGCCGGATGACCGGCCTCGCCCTCGGCTCCGGGAGCCCCGACCTCCTCGCCCTCAGCCGCCAGGCCGAGTCCCGCGTCCTCTTCGCGGCCGGCCGCAGGACCGAGGCCGTCGCGCTCCTCGACGACGCGATGTGCGCGGTGTCGGCGGGCGAGCTGAGCGGCATGTTCACGGGCTGGCTGTACTGCCTGGCCCTGACCCAGTGCATGGAGGCGGCCGACTTCGGCCGGGCGGTGGAGTGGACGAACGCGGCGATGGAGTGGTGCGCCCCGCCCTGGCCGCTCCACCCGCCGGCGGACGACGCGCGCCCGAAGGCGAAGGACGGCCCGACGGCCCGTACCCGGACGGTGGACGGCCCGTCGGCCGGTACGGGACCGACGGCCGCCGCAGGGGCCCTTACGGAGCCGGCGGGCACCGCCGGAACCCGTACGGAGCCGAGAGGCGCCGCCGGGACCCGTACGGAGCCGACAGGCGCCGCCGAGGCCTCCGGGCCCGGGCGGCTCCCCATGGCCGTGCCCTCGGGCGAGAACCCGTTCCGGGGTGTCTGCCGGGCCCACCGGGTCGAGGTGCTCGACCTCCTCGGGGTCTGGGCGCTCGCGGAGGCGGAGGCCCGGCAGGCCTGCCGGGAGGTGCCGGTGGACTGCCTGGAGTCGGCCGCCGCCGCGTACTACGCCGCCGGAGACATCCAGCGGCGCCAGGGCCGCCTCGACGCCGCCGCCGTCTCGTACGGGCACGCGCACGAACTCGGCCGGCTCCCGCAGCCGGGCCTCGCCCTGCTGCGCCTCGCACAGGGCCGGGCCGACGCGGCGGTCGCGGGCATCGACCTGGCCCTGGCCTGTCGCGGCGACCCGCAGCACGACCTCCTGGGCCGGGCCCGCCTGCTCGCCGCCCGCGCCGAGGTGGCCCTCGCGGTCCGCGACGTACCGGGGGCGGCGGACGCGGCCGCCGAGCTGGACGCCCTGGCCGGGGACGTACCGCTGCTGCGGGCCCTCGCCGACACGGCGCTCGGCGCGGTGGCCCTGGCCGAGCGGAGCCATGACGCGCCGCGTCTGCTGCGGCGGGCGCTCGCCGGGTGGCTGGAGCTCCGGGTGCCGTACGAGGCCGCGCAGGTACGGATGCTGCTCGCGGCGGCCGACCGCGCGGTGGGCGACCAGGAGGGCGCCCGGCTGGAGCTGGGCACCGCTCGGGCCGTGTTCGAGCGCCTCGGGGCGGTGCCGGACGCCCGGCGCGCGGCGGCGCTGCTCTCCAGCGGGTCGCGGCGACTGCCCGGCGGGCTGACCGCGCGGGAGGCGGAGGTGCTGCGGCTCGTCGCCACGGGCGGGACGAACAAGGACATCGCCCGCACCCTGGTGATCAGCGAACACACGGTGGCCCGCCATCTGAACAACATCTTCGCCAAGCTGGGCGTCGGCTCCCGCGCGGCCGCCACGGCCTCCGCGTACGCGCACGGCCTGGTCTGACCGGCGTCCCGGCGTCCACCGCTCTGGTCCGAACGGCCCATGCGCGCCCCCCGCCCCACCATGGGTGGTTCGGGCGATGTGCCCGCCGGGCCGCCGGGGCTACACCGGAACCATGACCACTCCCACCCACCCCCTGGACACGCTTCGCGGTGCCGTGCGCGGCACCGTCGTGACCCCCGGAGACCCGTCGTACGACGTGTCCCGCCGGGTCTACAACGCCCTGCACGACCGCCGCCCCGCCGTCGTGGTCCACGCCGTGGACTCCGCCGACGTGATCGCGGCGGTGCTGTACGCCCGGGAGCACGACCTGCCGCTGGCCGTGCGCGGCGGTTCCCATGCCGTGGCCGGGTTCGGCACCGTGGACGACGGTCTCGTCGTCGACCTGTCCCGGATGCGGGGCGTCCGGGTCGACCCGGAGGCCCGCGTCGCGCGGGCGGAGGGCGGCGCCACCTGGGGCGACTTCAACCACGCCACCCACGTGTTCGGGCTCGCCACCACCGGCGGGGTGATCTCCACGACCGGTGTCGGCGGTCTGACGCTCGGCGGCGGCATGGGCCACCTCTCCCGCCGCTGCGGTCTGAGCTGCGACAACCTGGTCGCGGCCGACGTGGTGACCGCCGAGGGCGCACTGGTCTCCTGTGACGCGGAGCGGCATCCGGACCTGTTCTGGGCGCTGCGGGGCGGCGGCGGCAACTTCGGGGTGGCCACCTCGCTCGCGTTCCGGCTGCATCCGGTCGCGGACGTCTTCGGCGGTCTGAGCTGCTATCCGCTCGACGCGGGGGTGGCCCGCTCCTGGCAGGAGATGGTCTCGGCGGCGCCCGAGGAGCTGAACTCGATCCTGGTCCTGGCGCTCGGCCCCGAGGAACCGTTCCTGCCGGAGCGGTGGCACGGCCGCCCGATCTGCGCCGCGTTCACCTGCTTCAGCGGCCCGGAGGCGGAGGACGGGAAGGTCCTCGCGCTCCTGGACGGGCTCGGCCCGGTGATCGGCCGGTTCATGGAGCGGATGCCGTACCCGGCGATCAACACGTTCTTCGACGAACAGCTGCCCCCGGGGCTCTTCCACTACTGGAAGGGCAACTTCAGCCGGGACCTCTCGGACGGCGCGATCGCGGCGCACATGGAGTTCGGCGCGACGATGCCGTCCCTGGAGTCCGACACGGCGATCTTCCCGATCGACGGGGCCTGCCACCGGGTGGGCCCGCAGGAGACCGCGTTCGCCTACCGGGACGCCCGCTTCTCGCACTCCTTCGGCGGCACCTGGACCGACGCGGCGGACACGGAGCGGAACATCGCCTGGACGCGCGCCTACGACAGGGCCCTGCGCCCGCACACCCAGGAGGGCGGGTACGTCAACTTCATGGACACCGACGACCAGGACCGGGTGCGGGTCAACTACCGCCAGAACTGGGACCGGCTGCGGGACGTGAAGCGCCGGTACGACCCCGGCAACGTGTTCCGGCTCAACCAGAACATCGTGCCGTGACCCGGCTCTACGGCACCGTCCGCGCCGAGGCGAGCAGCCGGACGGTGTCGTCGGGGGCGAGGGCGAGCGCGTTCCCCACGGTTCCCAGGACCTCCCGCTCCGCCGGGCTGTAGGCGCCGTCGGCGAGGGCGATCCGGGCGGCCTGGAGCAGGATCGACTCCCGGCCCGCGGCCGCCAGGTGCGGGGTGAGCGGCTCCAGGGCCTCGTGCAGCTCGATCGCGAGGAGCGCCCCTTCGGGGTTCACCTCGGGCATGAAGCGTCCGGTGTCGGCCTCCAGGGCCTCGACGAGGTCGACGAGCTGGACGGCCGTGCACTCGGCGAAGCCGGCGGACCGCACCGCGCTCACGGCCCGGTCGACGACCTCACGGGAGTCCGTGCCGCCGGCCGCGAGCACGGCCAGGGCGACGGTGTGGACGGCGTCGCGGAGCATCGCGGAGAAACGGCTCGTCGTCGGGTGGTCGAGCACCTCCGTACCGAAGTGCGTGTGGCAGGCCGCGCACTCGACGACGGGGCCCGTACAGCCCCGGGGCAGGACCGGGACGCCCAGGACGGCGAACCTGCGGCGGCCGGTGCGCCGCCGGTAGTTCCGGTCGCCGCCGCACTCCTCGCAGAAGAACTCTCCGTCTCCGACGGTGTTCCAGGAGGTGCGGATTCCGCAGACGCCCACTTTTCCACCCCGTGTATTCCGGGCAGACCGCATACGCACCTCCTCAACGGCCCGGCTGCACTGCCGGCGTTGGCGTGATGTTAGCCACATCCTTGATGTGGCGTCAGCACCCCGTCGTGACTTCGCCCCGGAGATGGCCGAGACACGTCACGGCTCAGGAGGCCCGGCGGCGGCGCTTTGCGAAGGCCAGGAAGCCTTCGCCGACGCGGACGGCGGCCGCCGCGGCACCGATCGCGCCGGGCCCGATGGCCGAACCGGTCGCCGCGAGATCACCCTCCGGGGTGGCGGAGGGGAGGGCGATCCGGGCCGTGGCGGGAGACGCCGCTGCCCCGCAGCTCTCGGCGAGGTGCGGGGCAGCGGGGCTGGTGCGTCAGCGCGCGGAGCGGTTGACCGCCGAGATGACGGCCTTCAGGGAGGCGCGGGTCGTGTTGGCGTCGATGCCGATGCCCCACAGGACCTGGCCGTCGATGGCGCACTCGATGTACGAGGCGGCCTGCGCGGAGGCGCCCTCGCTCATGGTGTGCTCCTGGTAGTCCAGCAGGCGGGCGTCCACGCCGATCGACTGCAGCGCGTCGAAGAACGCCGAGATCGGACCGTTGCCGGAACCCGTCAGGACCGTGTCGGCGCCGTCCACGACCGCCTCGACGGTCAGGGTGTCCGTGCCGTCGGTGTCCGAGGTGGACTGGCCGGAGCGCAGCTGGATGCGTCCCCAGGCGTTGTCCGGGTTGGGCAGGTACTCGTCCTGGAAGACGGCCCAGATCGCGGCCGGCGTGACCTCGCCGCCCTCGGTGTCCGTCTTCTGCTGGATGATCTTCGAGAACTCGATCTGCATCCGGCGGGGCAGGTCCAGCTTGTGGTCGTTCTTCAGGACGTACGCGATGCCGCCCTTGCCGGACTGCGAGTTGACCCGGATGACGGCCTCGTAGGAGCGGCCGACGTCCTTCGGGTCGATGGGCAGGTACGGCACCGCCCACTCGATGTCGTCGACGGTCTTGCCGGCGGCGGCCGCGTCGGCCTCCATGGCGTCGAAGCCCTTCTTGATGGCGTCCTGGTGGGAGCCGGAGAAGGCGGTGTAGACCAGGTCGCCCGCGTAGGGGTGGCGCGGGTGGACCTCCATCTGGTTGCAGTACTCGCTGGTCCGCCGGATCTCGTCGATCTGCGAGAAGTCGATCTGCGGGTCGACGCCCTGGCTGAACAGGTTCATGCCCAGGGTCACCAGGTCGACGTTGCCGGTGCGCTCGCCCTGGCCGAACAGGCAGCCCTCGATGCGGTCCGCGCCGGCCATGACGGCCAGCTCGGCCGCGGCCACGGCCGTACCGCGGTCGTTGTGCGGGTGGACCGACAGGCAGATGTGCTCGCGCCGGGTCAGGTTCCGGGACATCCACTCGAACCGGTCCGCGTGCGTGGACGGCGTCGAACGCTCCACGGTGGCGGGCAGGTTGAGGATGATCTCGCGGCCGGGACCGGGCTGCCAGACGTCGCAGACCGCCTCGCAGACCTCCAGGGCGAAGTCCAGCTCGGTGTCGGTGAAGATCTCGGGGCTGTACTGGTAGCCGAAGACCGTGCGGTCGTCCAGCAGCTTCTCCGCGTACTCCATGACCAGGCGGGTGCCGTCCACGGCGATCTGCTTGATCTGCTCCTTCGAGCCGCGGAAGACGACCCGGCGGAAGGTGGGCGCGGTCGCGTTGTACAGGTGGACGGTGGCGCGCTTCGCGCCGACCAGGGACTCCACGGTCCGCTCGATCAGGTCCTCGCGGGCCTGGGTCAGTACGGAGATGGTGACGTCGTCCGGGATGGCGCCCTCTTCGATGATGGAGCGCACGAAGGCGAAGTCCGTCTCGCCGGAGGAGGGGAAGCCGACCTCGATCTCCTTGTAGCCCATGCGGACGAGCAGGTCGAACATCTCGCGCTTGCGGGCCGGGGACATCGGGTCGATCAGCGCCTGGTTGCCGTCGCGCAGGTCGGTGGACAGCCAGCGGGGGGCCTTGGTGATCCGCTGCTCCGGCCAGGTGCGGTCGGGGATGTGGACGGCCTCGTAACGGCCGTACTTGTGGATCGGCATCCCGGACGGCTTCTGCAGCTGCGTCGCGTTGGTGACGGGCGTGGGGCGACCGACGAAGGGGGACTGAGACATTGCGTTGGGCTCCTCGGGTCCAGCGTCAAGAAGGACGGCCGACTGTCGAACGCAACACCAGGTCCCGCGGGGAGGGGGTCGGCCTACGACTACAGGCCCTCGCCGCGGCAGCTAAGGAGAAGCAGCCCGAAACGCATGATGTGCCGCAGCTTAGCCGAGGGACGATGGAGCGGATGTCCCGTTCCAGTATGCGGGACGGCCGTGACGTCAAGCCCGAACAGTGACGCATCACTCCATTTCGCCAATCCTCGTCGCAAGCCGTGACAGCACGCTCACGCAGTGCCACATTGCGGGCATGACTCCGCACTCGCCTGTCTTCTGCTCGATCGTCCCCCCGCACCTCCTGGAGCACCTGGCGCACTCCTCGAACCCGGCCATCGCCGCCGCCGCCCGCCGCACCCTCATCGCGGACGCCGCGGCCCGTACGTTCCGGGTCCTGCCGCTGCCCGGCGCCACGCCCACGCTCGCGCCCGCCGAGGCCGGCCGCCCGCACCGCACCGTCTACGACTGCGGGCACGGGACGGACCTGCCGGGCGAGCGGGTCCGCGCCGAGGGCGAGGAAGCGACCGGGGACGCCACCGTCAACCGGGCGTACGAGGGTCTGGGCGCCACCTTCGACCTCTTCCTGAACGCCTTCGAGCACGACTCCATCGACGGCGCCGGGCTGCCGCTGCACGCCTCCGTCCACTACGACCGGAACTACGGCAACGCCTTCTGGAACGGCGAGCAGATGGTGTTCGGGGACGGCGACGACGAGATCTTCCTCGACTTCACCCTGCCGGTGGACGTCATCGGCCACGAGCTGGCCCACGGCTTCACCCAGTACTCCGCGAACCTGGAGTACTTCAGCCAGTCGGGCGCCCTCAACGAGTCCGTGTCCGACGTCTTCGGCTCGCTGGTGAAGCAGTACGCGCGCGGCCAGAGCGCCGATCAGGCCGACTGGCTCATCGGCGAGGGCCTCTTCCACCCGAACGTGGAGGGGACGGCGCTGCGCTCCATGAAGGCCCCGGGCACCGCGTACGACGACGACGTCCTCGGCAAGGACCCGCAGCCCGCCCACATGGACGACTACGTCCGCACCGGCCGCGACAACGGCGGCGTGCACATCAACTCCGGCATCCCCAACCACGCCTTCTACGTGGTCGCGACCGAGCTCGGCGGGAACGCCTGGGACCGGGCCGGGCGGATCTGGTACGACGTGATGACCGGCGGCACGCTCACCCCGGACGCCCGCTTCTCCGAGTTCGCGGCGGCCACGGTCGCGGCGGCGCGGGCGCGGTTCGGCGAGGGGGAGGAGACCCAGGCCGTCCTGAAGGGCTGGGCGGCGGTGGGGGTGCCCACCGACTGAACCCCTGGTAGACAGGGCCCCATGCGGATTCGAGTGCGACGCACGGGCGGTTTCGCGGGCATCGAGCGGTCGGCGGAGGTGGACACCTCCGGCCGACCGGACGCCGGCGACTGGCACACCCTGGCCGAGGCGGTCCTCGACGGCGGCGACGAGGCCGCCGGCGAGGGGAGCCGGGGCGTACCGGACGGCTTCTCGTACGAGATCACCATCGACGGCCGGACGGTCCACTGCGACGACCCGCGCCTCACGGAAGAACAGAGGACCCTCATCACGAGGGTCCTCAAGGAAGGCGCGTAGGGTCCGCGCCGCTTCCCGCCCGCGTCTCTAGAAGCCCAGCTTCCGCAGCTGCTTGGGGACCCCTCCCCACCGCCGACCTCGCACCCCACGGCCCCAGGGGGCCTCACGGGCTTCGGACGGCCGCGCCGGCCTCCGGCCGGACGGTGGCGGGTTCCCTAGAAGCCCAGCTTCCGCAGCTGCTTGGGGTCGCGCTGCCAGTCCTTCGCGACCTTCACGTGGAGGTCGAGGAAGACGGGCGTGCCGAGCAGGGCTTCGATGTGCTTGCGGGACTTCATGCCGACCTCCTTCAGGCGGCTGCCCTTGGGGCCGATGATGATGCCCTTCTGGCTGGGGCGCTCGATGTAGACGTTGGCGTGGATGTCGAGCAGCGGTCGGTCCGCCGGGCGGTTCTCGCGCGGGATCATCTCCTCGACGACCACCGCGATCGAGTGCGGCAGCTCGTCCCGTACGCCTTCGAGCGCGGCCTCGCGGATCAGTTCCGCGACCATGACCTGCTCCGGCTCGTCCGTGAGGTCGCCCTCCGGGTAGAGCGGCGGGGACTCGGGGAGCAGCGGGACGAGGAGGTCGGCGACGAGCTGGACCTGCTTGTTGCCGACGGCCGAGACGGGGACGATCTGCGCCCACTCGAAGCCCAGCTCCTTGCCGAGCTGGTCGACGGCGATGAGCTGTTCGGCGAGCGTCTTGGAGTCGACCAGGTCGGTCTTGGTGATGATCGCGACCTTGGGGGTCTTCTTGATCCCGGCGAGTTCCTTGGCGATGAACTTGTCGCCGGGTCCGAGCTTCTGGTCGGCGGGCAGGCAGAAGCCGATGACGTCGACCTCGGCCCAGGTGGTGCGCACGACGTCGTTGAGCCGCTCGCCGAGGAGGGTGCGCGGCTTGTGGAGGCCGGGGGTGTCCACCAGGATCAGCTGGGCCTCCGGACGGTGCACGATGCCCCGGACGGTGTGCCGGGTGGTCTGCGGCCGGTTCGAGGTGATGGCCACCTTCTGGCCGACCAGAGCGTTCGTGAGGGTGGACTTGCCCGCGTTGGGGCGGCCGACGAAGCAGGCGAAGCCGGCCCGGTGGACGGCTTCGGTTTCTTGGTTGCGAGCGCTCATGGGGGCCATTGTCCCCGATGAGCGCCCGCCTCACGTACCTGCGTGCGCCCCCGGTCCCGTACGGGTCGTCCGGCGCCTCCGTATCCGCAGGCCGAGGACGCCCGCCGCGCCGCCCGCGAGCAGGGCCGTGGTGGCGAGCCAGGGCAGGGCGAGGAAGGACACCGACCCGGTCTCGCGGACGTCCTCGGCGGTGGCGGTGAGGGTGATGTCACCCCGGTCGAACTGAGGGGAGCCGGTCCACCGCTCGGTGAGCCGGATCTTCTGGCGGGGCAGCAGCTCGGCCGGCACCTTCGCGAGGTCGCGCGCGAGGAGGGTGCGGCCGAAGAGGCCTTCGGCGCGGAGGGCGACCTTGGGGTGGAGCGTGACGTTGCCGCGGTTGTGCAGGGTGTACGCGAGGACGGCGCTGCTCGCGCGGGTGCCGGGGATCAGCGGCCGGTCCTGGTCGAGGGTGACGTCCTCGACGGCGAGGGCGGGGACGGTCGGCCCGCCGACCCGGAGGTAGAGGCGGGCGGCGACGGCGCGCTGGACGCCGACGGCGACGGCGCCCTTCCCGCCGGGGCTGACGCGCTCGTCGAGGGCGACGAGAGCGCCGGGGTGGTCGCCGGGGTCGGCGTCGGCGGGGACGGTCAGGGTGTACGGGACGGTGACGGCGGAGCGGGCGGGGACGGTGATCCGCGTCTGTCGGGGTCGGATCCAGGCGCCGGCGCCGGTCTGCTTCTCGTGCTGGGTGCGGACGGCGAAGCCGCCGTCCCGGTCGGTGTTGTAGGCGTCGGCGCCGTAGAGCCGGAAGGTCAGGGGGGCGGAGGTCTTGTTGGCGACGGTGACCCGGTCGGTGAGGGTGGTGCCGGGGTCGGCGGAGAGGAAGAAGTAGGGGCGACTGCCCAGGTGGGCGGCGGCCGGGTAGACGGCCCATTCGCCGTTCTCGGCGGCCCGCGCGCCCGGTGCGAGGCCCAGGACGGCGAGGAGGGTGCTCAGGAGGAGGACGTACGGCGTACGGCGCACGGGTGCGGACCCCCGGGGTGCGGATGGGAGCGGGCTGGGCGGGTGCGCGCCCGGCCCGCCGGTGGTCAGGACAGGGTCAGGGTCAGGACGCCCGCGTACGAGCCGGGCGCGGTGAACGCCGGGACGTCGAGGGAGAGCCCGGCGCCGACGGTGAACTCGCCGCCGGTGAGGGCGCCGTTCGGGGTGGAGGCGAGGGTCGCGCCGCCGCTGCCGACGGGGCCGGACGAACCGGCCGCGCAGGTGCTGGGGCTGCCCTCGGTGGCGGTGCAGGAGGGGGTCCAGCTGAGGTTCCCGGCGCCGATGGAGCCGCCGGGGCCGGTGAAGTCGGTGACCTTGCCGGTGAGGGACCAGCCCGCGGGGCCGCCGCGGAAGTCCTTGACCGTCACCGTGTTGAGGTCGCCGGTGGCGGCGCCGCCCCGGCCGAAGTCGACGGAGGACAGTTGGACGGCGTCCCCGGCCTGGGTCATGGACAGTTCGCCCGCCGTGACGGCCGCGGTGATCTTCTGGCTGTCCGGTGGCTGCGGGGTGTCGTCGACGACGGTGTACGCGGCGGGCCCGGCGCCCTTGTCGGCGTTCCAGCTCGTGCCCTCGTACGCCACGATGCCGGTGGTCGCCTTGTCGTTGACCTTGAGGCGGGCGGCGAAGGAGCCCTCGCTGTCGGTGGTGACGGTCATCCGGTCGGCGGTCTCCGCCGCGCCGGCGCGGCCGGCGACGGTGACCTCGGTGAGCGGGCTGAACCGGGAGCCGCTGACCGTCACCCGGACGCCGGGGGCGCCGGAGGTGGTGTCGAGCTGGAGCGCTCGGGTGTTCGGGCTGGTCACGGGGCTCGCGGTGACCGTCTCGGAGACAGGGGCGGGCGGGTTGAGCACCGTACAGGGGGTGTCGAGCTCCATGAGGTAGCTGGTGTGGATGTTGTAGTCACCGGGCGAGAGGGTGATCGATCCGGCCTGGGTGACCTTGAAGGTGCCGGTCATGGAGAAGGCCGGGAAGGAGCCCTTGCCGGGGACCGGCGGGTTCTTCCTGGGGCCCGTGACGCTGATCGCGCCGGTCTGGGCGCCGCCGAGGACGACCTTGCCGCTGGGCGTCATGATGTCGGCCGGGAGTGCGAGGTCGACGGGGTTGGACGCGGCGGGCTTGGTGATCGTGTAGGTGACGGTCACGGTGTCGCCGACCTTGGGGCTGGTCTTGTCGGCCGAGATCTTGGCGGTCGTGGTGCCCTCGATGGCCGGGATGCCGGCGATCGGGGGCGGGACGCAGCGCGTGGGGAACTGCACCTCCGCGGAGGTGCTGGTCGCGCCGGCCGGGGCGGCGAGCGCGCCGCCGCCGGCGACCGCGAGGGCGGTGGCGCCGAGGACGGCGGTCCAGCGCCGTCTTCGGGCCGCCGCCCGGGATCGGGTGAGTGCCATGGATGTGCCCCCTCCTGAGGGATGAGAGTGGGCGCCATTGACGGCTGCGGGCGGAGAGAAGTCAATGCAGGCGAGAGACATCGACTGATGACCCATCAGATAGTGTCAGGATCGCCACAGGCTGACATCTCCCCAGGTCACGACGGGGACCGGTGTCGCCGACGGCGACACCGGTCAGGGCTGGGACAGGGCTCAGCTGAAGACGAAGGGGCCCGGCGACTGGGAGGTCACCGCGTCACAGTTCACCGTGATCCCGAAGATCACCATCTTGAGGGCGACACCCGCGAAGTACGAGTTGAGGCTGTCGCCCGAGGCCACGGTCCCGCTCAGCGGACCGATGACGACGGAGCCGCCGCCGGCGAGCGGCGGGTTCTTCTTGCCGGTGAAGACCCGGGTGCCGCCACCCGCCTTGGCCATCGTCAGCGTGGCGTTGATCTGGTCCGCGCCGACCGCGATCGGCGTCGTGACGGCCGAGGTGACGGTGACGGTCGCGGCCGTGCCGCTCTGGGTCGCGGCGAGGGTGGCGGTGCCGCCGCCCCAACTGCCGCAGTCGTACGTCGCCGTGGCCGACCCGGGCGAGACGGCGGCGGCCGTCGGTGCGAAGGCGAGTCCGGTGGCGGCGAGCCCTCCGGCGAGGACCGCGACGGTCCTCAAGGTGCTTCTGCTTCTCATGGCGAGTTCGTACCCCTTCCGATGACGGACGCAGGGGGTGCGGACACTGCGTGAACGCGAAGATCTGACGGTCCGTCGGGCGAACCGCAGTTCATTGAGACGCAGACGACCGGGGAAGGCAAGAGAAGATGCGGTGATCCTCAGCGAACGCGCGAGGGCCCGGCGCCGTGGCGCCGGGCCCTCGTCCCGCGTGCGCGGCTCAGCCGGCGGTGACGGCCGCCCGCAGCTGCCCGTCGGGGCCCGCGAGCAGCACCGGGGTCTCGGGGCCGCCGAGGTCCCGTACCGCCGCGCGGTCCTCGTCCGTGGCGGCCCCGGCGTTCGAGACGACGGCCGCCGCCTCCAGGGACTGGGCGCCGCTGGCCACCGCCATCGCGACCGCGGTCCGCAGCGCGCTCAGCTTGAGCGACTCCAGCTCCACGGTGCCGGCGACATAGGTGCGTCCGGTCTCGTCCCGTACGGCCGCGCCCTCGGGCACACCGTTTCGGGCGCGGGCGCTGCGCGCCAGGGTGATGATCTTGAGGTCCTCGGCGCCGAGGTCGCCGTGCTCGCTGCTGAGTGTCATGCCCCTGAGCATAGGCCGGGGCGTCGGGTCAGCCCTGGGCAGCCTTGGCGAACTTCTCCGCGGCGAGCTTGGCGAAGCCGTCGAAGTCCTTGTGACCGGTGGCGTCGGCCGGGACGTGGGCGAAGCGGGTCAGGCCGGTGCCCTGGGAGGCGACCAGCATGTTGGACTCGACGTTCATGCCGAGGTCCGCGATGTTCATCTTGATCCGGAAGGCGTGCGCCTGCTCGGTGCCCTGCGGGGCGGTGAGCTTCTCCACCGTGATCTTCATCTTCATGCCCTCCATCTCGGCGGAGAACCCCTTGCAGGTGCCGAGGGCGGTGCCGATGGCGGTGGCGTAGTCGGCGGCGCCGGTGCCCGGGAAGGTCATGACCTGCTGGCTGAGCAGCGACTCGGAGTTGCCTCGCTCGAAGTCCACGGAGCCGCCGATGGTGGCCCCGGCGACCTTGTCGTCCATGAGGGTCGCGATCGGCTTGCAGGCCTCGTTGTCGGCCTTGTAGGTGGTGGTGTCCGGCTCGGCCTTGCTCGCCTTCCAGCCCGAGGGCAGGTCCTTGAGCTCCAGCACCCCGGCCTTCATCTGAGCGGCGGTCAGCGGGGTGGCGGCCGGCGGGGCGGAGGTCTTCCCGGTGGCCTCGGTGCCCTTCTCGGCGCTGCCGGCCTTGTCGTCGGAACCGCCGCCGCACGCGGCGGTCAGCGAGAGCGCGGAGACGGCGAGGGCGGCGGCCAGGCCGCGGCTGAAGCGAGTACGCATGGTGAGGAAGCCTCTTGAGGGTGTGAGATGAGCAGAGAGCCGTCCGCCCACGGGGCGGGACCGGCGGCTCGGAGGATATACGGCTCCTCTGACATCCCGGTGTCGGCCTCGGTGCCGACGGGTGTCGGCCGGTTCAGCCCGCGACCGGGTACATCGCCCCCCGGCGTCCCTCGGGAGACACCAGCCACTCCAACTTGGCCGCCGTGTCGGCCTCCGGCAGCGGCGTGTGCATCACGATCACCAGGTCCGGCCGGGCCGGGACCCTCAGCTGGGTCGCCTCGACGACCAGCGTGCCGACCAGCGGATGCTCCATCTCCTTGCGGTTCTGGCCGCCCGGCAGGATGTCCCGCCGCTCCCACAGTTCGGCGAACTCCGGGCTCAGCGCCTTGGCCTCCTCGACCACCGCCCGGAACCCCTCGTCGTCCGGGCACTCCGAGCACGCCGAACGGAACTGCGCGACGACCTTCGGCGCCAGCTCCTCCCAGTGGCCCATCCGCGAGCGGTAGAGCGGGTCGGTGAAGAAGTCCACCAGGCAGTTCTGCGAGATCTCCGGCCGCATCCCGAGGACGATCGCCGCCGCGTCGTTGTACAGGACCGTGTTCCAGTACACGTCCATGATGTGCGCCGGGAACGGCATCCACGCGTCGATGAGGCGCCGCAGCCCCTCGCACATGTCCCGGTCCTCCGGAGCCGCCTCCAGGGCCGGCGGGTTCAGCGCCGCCAGGACGTACAGATGGCGCCGTTCCGCCGGGCTCAGCCGCAGCACCCGCGCCACCGAGTCGAGCACCTGCGGCGAGACCGTGATGTCCCGGCCCTGCTCCAGCCACTGGTACCAGGAGACCCCGACGCCCGCGAGGACCGCGACCTCCTCCCGGCGCAGCCCCGGCGTGCGGCGCCGTGTGCCACCGTCCGGGAGCCCGGCCTCGGCCGGGCTCACCCGGGCCCGACGGCTCATCAGGAACTCACGCAGCTCCCCGAGTCGGTGCTGCTTCGCGGTGGTGCTCTCGAGAGCGGTGGCCACGTGTGCTTCCTCCCCCTGGATGCCTGGTGGTACGACCAACAGGATAAGTTCCCGCTCCCCAGCCTTGTTCCCGCGCGCCGAGGGTGGGGGCATGGCAACCCTCACCCCTCCCTCAGCCGACCCCGCCGCCCCGGCCGCTCCCCCGGCCCTCACCGGCCGCACCCGGCTCATCCTCTTCGTGCTGTGCGCCGCCCAGTTCATGGTCGCGCTCGACTTCTCCGTACTGAACGTGGCACTGCCGGTCCTCGGCGCCGACCTCGGCTTCGGCCGGTCCGCCCTCCAGTGGGCCGTCACCGCCTTCGCGCTGCCCGCCGGCGGGTTCCTGCTCCTCTTCGGCCGCGTCGGCGACCTCTACGGACGCAAGAAGCTGTTCCTCGCCGGGCTCGCCCTCTTCGGCGTGGCCTCGCTGCTCGCCACCTTCGCCTGGAACCCGGCCGCCTTCCTCGCCGGACGTGCCCTGCAGGGCGTCGGCGCCGCCGCGATCGTGCCCACCGGCATGTCCCTGCTGACCACCGCGTTCCCCGAAGGGCCGCTGCGGGACCGGGCGCTGGGCATCTCCGGCACGCTGCTCTCGCTCGGCTTCACCGTCGGCATGATCCTCGGCGGTGTCATGACCGACACCCTCGGCTGGCGCTCCACCATGGGTCTGCTCGCCCTCTTCAGCGCGGTCGTGCTGCCGCTCGCCCCGGGCCTGCTCCCCGCGTCCGAGGGGACCGGCGGCGCCGCCGTCCCCGCGCGGCCCCGGCTCGACGTGCCCGGCGCGGTGACCGTCACCGGTGGTCTGCTCGCCCTGATCTACGCCCTGACGACGGCGGCCGACCGCGGCTTCGGCGGCACGGACGTCCTGGTCACCCTGGTGGCGGGCGTCCTGTTGCTCGCGGTGTTCGTCCGGGTCGAGTCCCGGCACGCGGCGCCGCTGGTCTCGCTGCCGATGCTGAGGCGCGGCACGGTCGCCTTCGGCAACCTGGGCGGTCTGGTCACCTTCTCGATGATGTCAACGGTCGTCTTCGTCCTCACCCTGTACCTCCAGGAGACCCTGGGAATGTCGGCCTTCGTGACCGGCCTCGTCTTCGGCGTGCAGGGTGCGGCGTCGGTCCTCGCGGGCCTGTACGCCCCGAAGGTCATCGGCCGGATCGGTGCCCGCCGCACCCTCGTCGGCTCGCTCGCCGGACAGGGCCTGCTCACGGCCGGGCTGCTCGGCGTGGGCGAGGAGTCCGGCGCGCTCCTGGCGGCCGTGCTCGTCTCGCTGGCCTCCATGTGCCACCTCGGCGCGATCATCTCGTACGGACTGACCGTCACCTCCGGTGTCCCCGACGAGGAGCAGGGCCTGGCGACCGGCCTCGTCACCACCACCCAGCAGGTGGGCCTCACCGTCGGCATCCCGCTGCTCGGGGTGCTCGCGACCACGGGCGGGGACCTGTTCGGGGGTGTCCGCACGGTGCTCGCCCTGGACGCGGCGATCGTCCTCGGCACGGCGCTCCTCGTCGGGCTCGGCCTGCGGCGGCGCTCCTGAGTCAGGGGCGGTCGAGGCGGAGCCGCACCGCCTTGGGAAGACCGGCGACGACGAGGTCGTACGAGTCCTCGACGAGCTCCCGGACCATCGGGTCCGGGAGCTCTCCGACGGTCACCGTGTTCCAGTGCCGCTTGCTCATGTGGTAGCCGGGAACGATCGCCGGGTGCTCCTCACGGAGCCGTACCGCCTCGTCCGGGTCGCACTTGAGGTTGACCTTCAGCGGCTCGGCGTCGAGCGCCGACAGCGCGAACAGCTTCCCGGCGACCTTGAAGACCGAGGTCTCCGGGCCGAACGGGAACTCCTCCGTCGCGTCGTTGAAGTCGAGACAGAAGGCCCGCAGCTCGTCGGGGGTCATTCCGCCTTCTCCTCCAGCTCCAGCGGCTCCACGAGAACGGTGACGATCTTGTTCCGCCGGCCGGCCGGGGACTCGGCCGTCAGCCGCAGCGCCCGCCCGTCCGGCAGCTTCACCACGGCCTTCGCGCCCGCGATCGGCACCCTGCCCAGGGCCTTCGCGAGCAGCCCGCCGACGGTCTCCACGTCCTCGTCGTCGTACTCGTCGGGGCCCAGGCCGTACAGCTCGCCCAGATCCCCGATGTCGAGGCGCGCGGTGACCCGGTGACGGTCCTCGCCGAGTTCCGTCACCGGCGGCAGCTCGCGGTCGTACTCGTCGGTGATCTCGCCGACGATCTCCTCCAGGATGTCCTCGATGGTGACGATCCCGGCCGTGCCGCCGTACTCGTCGATGACGACGGCGACGTGGTTCCGCTCCTGCTGCATCTCGCGCAGCAGGTCGCCGGCGTTCTTGGTGTCGGGCACGAAGGCGGCGGACCGCATCGCGGTGGACACCAGGTCGCCCTCGGCGTCCCGGTTGATGTGCGTCCTGCGGACCAGGTCCTTGAGGTACACGATGCCGACGATGTCGTCCTCGTTCTCGCCGGTGACCGGGATCCGGGAGAAACCGGAACGCAGCGCGAGCGTGAGGGCCTGACGGATCGTCTTGAACCGCTCGATGCAGATCAGGTCGGTCCGGGGCACCATCACCTCCCGCACGAGCGTGTCGCCCAGCTCGAAGACGGAGTGCACCATCCGGCGCTCCTCGTCCTCGATCAGCGACTCCTGCTCCGCGAGGTCCACCATGGCCCGCAGCTCCGCCTCGGAGGCGAAGGGGCCCTTCCGGAAACCCTTGCCGGGGGTCAGCGCGTTGCCGATGAGGATGAGCAGCTGAGGGATCGGCCCCATGATCCGGGCCAGCGGAAGCAGCACGTACGCGGCGGCCGTCGCGGTGTTCAGCGGGTGCTGGCGGCCGATGGTCCGCGGGGAGACGCCGACGGCCACGTACGAGACGAGGACCATGACGGCGATGGCGATGAGCAGCGCCTCCCAGGTCTCCGGGAAGGCTTCGAGGCAGGCGTACGTGACGAGGACGCCGGCCGCCATCTCGCAGGCGACGCGCACGAGCAGCGCCACGTTGAGATAGCGGGTCGGGTCGGAGGCGACCTGGGCCAGCTTGGCCGCCCCGCGGCGGCCGGACCGCACGGCCTCGGCGGCGCGGAAGCTGGAGACACGGGCGAGTCCCGCCTCGGCGCAGGCGGCGAGCCAGGCCACGACGACCAGGGCCACCGCGCCGAGGATCAGCGACGTGTCCATCGGGTCAGGAGACGGTCGGCGCGGGAGACGGGCCGGTCAGGCCCTTCTCCTCGCGCCAGCCGTCGACGATCGCCGCCTGGAGGCCGAACATCTCGGCCTTCTCGTCGGGCTCCTCGTGGTCGTACCCGAGGAGGTGCAGCACGCCGTGGACGGTGAGGAGCTGGAGCTCCTCGTCCATGGAGTGCTCCGTCGGCGCGTCCTTGCCCTGCTGGGTGGCGACCTCGGGGCAGAGCACGATGTCGCCGAGGAGCCCCTGCGGGGGCTCGTCGTCGTCCTTCGCCGGTGGACGCAGCTCGTCCATCGGGAAGGACATCACGTCCGTCGGCCCGGGCAGGTCCATCCACTGGATGTGGAGCTGCTCCATCGCCTCCGCGTCCACGACGATCACCGAGAGCTCGGAGAGCGGGTGGATGCGCATGCGCGCGAGCGCGTAGCGGGCGATGTCGAGGATCGCCTGCTCGTCGACCTCGGTACCGGACTCGTTGTTGACGTCGATCGACATGTGCTCTGCGTTCTACTTCCCGTTACGGCCGCGCCGATGGTCGCCACGGCTGTCGTCGCGGCTCTCGTTGCGGAGGTCGTACTGCTCGTACGCGTCGACGATACGGCCGACGAGCCTGTGCCGGACGACATCCTGCGACGTGAGCGTCGAGAAGTGGACGTCCTGGACGCCGTCCAGGATGTCGCGGACCTGCCGCAGACCGCTCTTCGTCCCGTTCGGCAGGTCGACCTGGGTGACGTCACCGGTGATGACGATCTTCGAGTCGAAGCCGAGGCGGGTGAGGAACATCTTCATCTGCTCGGGGTTCGTGTTCTGCGCCTCGTCGAGGATGATGAACGCGTCGTTGAGCGTCCTGCCACGCATGTACGCCAAGGGCGCGACCTCGATCGTCCCGCTCGCCATGAGCTTGGGGATCGAGTCGGGGTCGAGCATGTCGTGCAGGGCGTCGTAGAGCGGGCGCAGATACGGGTCGATCTTCTCGTAGAGCGTGCCGGGCAGGAAGCCGAGGCGCTCGCCGGCCTCGACGGCCGGGCGGGTCAGGATGATCCGGGTGACCTGCTTGGACTGCAGGGCCTGGACCGCCTTGGCCATGGCGAGGTAGGTCTTGCCCGTACCGGCGGGTCCGATGCCGAAGACGATCGTGTGCTTGTCGATCGCGTCGACGTACCGCTTCTGGTTGAGCGTCTTGGGGCGGATCGTGCGGCCCCGGTTGGACAGGATGTTCTGCGTGAGGACCTCGGCGGGGGTCTCCTCGCCGCCCTCCGAGCCGTTCTCGCTCGCCCTGAGCATGGCGATCGAGCGTTCCACTGCGTCCTCCGTCATCGGCTGTCCGGTGCGGAGCACCAGCATCATCTCGTCGAACAGGCGCTGGATCAGAGCGACTTCCGCCGCGTCGCCGACCGCGCTGACCTGGTTGCCCCGGACATGGATGTCCGCCTGCGGGAACGACCGCTCGATCACACGGAGCAGCGCGTCACCCGAGCCGAGCAGGGTGACCATCGGGTGCTTGGCGGGAACGGTGAAGTGGGCGCGGGCCTGTCCGGGCGTCCCGTCCTGGGGCGCCCCGTCATGGGCTGTGGGTGTCTGAGTCATGGGCCGGCACTGTGGCCTGCGCATACCTCCCGTTGCAGGGTTCTCGCCGCTCGACAACCTCTGGGCTCCAAGCCTACGACCTGGCACCGACAAGCCCGTAGCGGTTTACGGATGGGCCGCGCGGAAGCCGATCGTGGGCACGGCCCGGCGCAGCGGCCAGGGGCGGGCGGGGGCCGGCAGGAGCCGCTCCAGGAAGGCGTAGCGGGCGCGCAGGGCCTGGGGGTCCTGCATGGCGTGGCCCTGTGCCTGCTGCCACCAGGCGGCGATCTCGTCCCAGGTGGGGGCGGAGAGGGAGCCGCCGAACTCCTGGACGGAGAGGGCGGCGGTGAGGCCGGCGAAGGCGAGCCGGTCGGCGAGGGGCCAGTCGGCGAGGGTGCCGGTGACGAACCCGGCGACGAAGACGTCCCCGGCGCCGGTCGGGTCGAGGGCGGAGACCTGGATGGCGGGCACCTCGGCGGTCTCGCCGGTGGCGCCGTCGACGGCGTAGGCGCCCTCGGCACCGAGCGTGACGACGGCGTAGCGGACCTTGTCGGCGAGGGCGCGGGCGGCGGCCCTGGGGCAGTCGGTGCGGGTGTAGCGCATCGCCTCGGCGGCGTTGGGCAGGAAGGCCTCGCAGTGCTCCAGGTCGCCGAGGGCGGCCAGGTCCCAGCGGCCGGTGTCGTCCCAGCCGACGTCCGCGAAGACCTTGGCGCCGCCGC
This sequence comes from Streptomyces sp. CB02261, assembly GCF_001905665.1. Lineage (GTDB taxonomy): Bacteria > Actinomycetota > Actinomycetes > Streptomycetales > Streptomycetaceae > Streptomyces. Next base: position 750,907 of record NZ_LIVX01000001.1, read on the forward strand.
GGGCGGCCCGGGCGACCCACTCCTCGTCGCGGCCGGGGGCCAGGGAGGCGACGGCCGCGCGCGCGTGCGGCGGGTAGGCGGGCGGGGCGCCGACGGCGTCGACGGGTGGGGCCTCGTGCCCGTGGGAGACCATGGTCCGCTCCCCCTCGTAGGCCATGGAGACGGTGACCGGGGAGTGCCAGCCGGGGACGGTGCGGGAGAGGGAGAGGTCGATGCCCTCGCCCTGCTCCAGGGCGTCCCAGCAGTACTCGCCGTAGTGGTCGTCACCGAAGGCGGCGGCGAGGGAGGTGCGCAGGCCGAGGCGGGCGAGGGCGGTGGCCATGTTGGCGACGCCGCCGGGGCTCGATCCCATGCCGCGGGCCCAGGACTCGGTGCCGCGGACGGGCGCGCTGTCGAGGCCGGTGAAGATGATGTCGAGGAAGACCGTGCCGGTCAGGAAGACGTCGCAGGCGGGGTCGGTGGGCTCGCGCAGGCACACCAGAGGGTCGACCCCGGCGTCGTGTGGCGGCTGGTCTCCCCTTGCTGTGGTCACGGCGGACTCCCCGGTCGTGGTGCGGCGGATCGGCACCGTGGTGCTGATCTGGACAGTGTGCCCGATGGGGGTGGGGAGACGGGGGTGACGCAACACGCCCTTCGCGCGTTGCCCCGCCCCACCCATCCCAAACCGATCGTGACCCATATCACAGACCGAATGGGGGGATACCGCCTTCTCCGCCCACTCCGATGCTTGATACACATGGTGCCGCGACCCCGTGGATCTCCGGGTGCCGTCTCATCCCCCTGTTCAGTTCCTGGAACGCCCATGTCGTCGCGCCCGCGCGTCCCGGGGGCCCTCGTCGCCCTCGTCGCCCTCTTCACGGCCGGTTACCTCGCCCCGTACCTGCTGCCCACCGTCGTCGGCCGGCTCTCCGCAGGCCTCGCCCTGACCCCCGCGCAGGCGGGTCTGGTCGGCTCCGTGCTGCTGCTCGGCTCCTCGTCCGCCGGTTTCACGCTCGCCGCGCGCGGCGAGCGGACCGGGCCGCGCCGGACGGCCCGCGCGGGCCTGCTCGCGATGGCGGTCGGATACGGCTCCGCCGCCGCGACCGGCGCGGTGCCCCTGGTGGTCGCGGGCTGCGTCCTCGGCGGCATCGGCTCGGGTACGGCGACGGCCGTGGCCGCCGCCGGGATCGCCGGCCAGCGGGATCCGCACCGGGCCTCCACGCTCGGCCTGCTCACCGTCTCGGCGACGGCGGGCGCCCTGTACCTGACCCTTCCTCACCTGGCCGGCGGGCACGCGCCGCCGCTGCTCGCCATCGCCTGCGCGGCGGTCCTGGTGTGGCCGCTGACGGGCCGTCTGCCGGGCGCCACGCGTGCGGTGCGGGAGACGGCGACGGCATCCGGCCCCCTCCCGTACCGCCGGGCCGGGATCGTCCTCGCCGCCGGCATCCTGTGCTGGTCCCTCGCGCAGAACGCGCTGTGGGGCGTGAGCGGCCGCATCGGGCTCACCCAGGCCGGGCTCTCCGAGGTCACCGTCGGCGCGGTCTTCGCGGCGGCGCTCGGTGCCGGGCTCGCCGGGGTCACTGCGGCCGGGGCGCTGGGCTCACGCCTCGGCCGGGCGGTGCCGATCGGGGCGGGCACCGTCCTCATCGCCGGGTGCGTGCTGCTCAGCTCGGCGGCCGGGGGCCTGGCCTCGTTCGCGACCGGCGAGATCCTGTGGAACGCCGTCTACCCGGTCGTCCTGTCGTACCTCCTGGGCCTGGCCGCCTCGCTCGACCCGCGCGGCCGGTGGGCCGTCCTGGTCGGCTCGGCGTCCTCGCTGGGCGTGGCCTGCGGCCCGGTGACCGGCAGCCTGCTGTCGGAGGCCGCCGGATACCCGGGCATGGGCCTCGTCCTGTGCGCCCTGCTGCTCCTGGTCGCGGTCCCGATGACGGCGGTGGCCCGCCACGCCTCCGGCCGTCCCCTGGTGCCGGGCTCGATCCGCCGCAGGGGCGGCGCGCCGGCGGCGGTCCTGGCGGGCACGGCGGCGGCGACCCCGCCGCTGGTTCCCCAGATGGGCGCTCCGGAGCAGGAGGTCGCCCCGATCCGGGTCCCGGCGGGTCGCCGCCGGCCGGCGAAGTCGGCGTACCGGCTGGCGAGGCCGAGCGACCGGGGCTGAGAGGCCGACCCCCCGGAGGCGCTACCCGCGCTCCCCGTCGAAGGCGTACGCGTCCACCTCCGCGAGGTACCGCGCCCTGCGGGGCTCGTCGTCGTCCAGGAAGGACGCCGTGAACGAGTTGCGGGCCAGCTCCCGGAGCTGCTCCGGTCCCAGCCCGAGCGCCTCCCGCACCCCGTCGAAGTTGTCCCCCGCGTATCCGCCGAAGTACGCCGGGTCGTCCGAGTTCACGGTCACCAGGAGCCCCGCCGCCATCATCGCGGGCAGCGGGTGGTCGGCCAGGGTGTCGATGACGCGCAGCCGTACGTTCGACAGGGGGCAGAGGGTCAACGGCACCCGCTCCCGGGCCAGCCGGTCGACGAGCTCCGGGTCCTCCATGCAGCGCAGGCCGTGGTCGATCCGCTCCACACCGAGGACGTCGAGGGCCTCCCGCACGTAGGCGGCGGGGCCCTCCTCGCCCGCGTGGGCGACCTTGCGCAGTCCGAGCGCCCCGGCGGCCTCGTAGACCTCGCGGAACTTCGCCGGCGGGTGGCCGACCTCCGCCGAGTCCAGGCCGACCCCGGTGATCCGGTCCAGGTAGGGCTTGGCGGCCTCCAGGGTCGCGAGCGCCGACTCCGCCGACTCGTCGCGCAGGAAGCACAGGATGAGCCGGGTGGAGATCCCGTACCGCTCCTCGGAGCGTTCGAGGGAGGCGCCGAGGCCTTCGATCACGGTGCCGATGCCGATCCCGCGGGCGGTGTGCGCCTGCGGGTCGAAGAAGATCTCGGCGTGCCGGACGCCCTGGGCGGCGGCCCGCTCCAGATAGGCGTCGGCGAGCTCCGTGAAGTCGTCGGCGGTCCGCAGCACGGCCATCAGGCCGTAGTAGAGGTCGAGGAAGGACTGGAGGTCGCTGAAGCGGTACGCCCGGCGCAGCTCCTCGGTGTCCGCGTACGGCAGGGTGACGCCGTTGCGCGCGGCGAGCGCGAAGGCCAGCTCGGGTTCGAGGGTGCCTTCGATGTGGAGGTGCAGTTCGGCCTTGGGTACGGGCATGTTCACGTTCGTTTCGGTACGGGGACCCTCATGAGGTCCTGGGCAATGCTCAGTTCGCCGTCGAACCCGGCCGCCCGCGCCTGCCGCTCGAACTCGGCCGGGTCGGAGTAGCGCTGCGAGAAGTGGGTCAGGACGAGATGCCGTACGCCCGCGTCCCGGGCGACCGACGCGGCCTGTCCGGCCGTCAGGTGGCCGTGGTCGGTGGCGAGCCGGACGTCCTCGTCGAGGAAGGTCGACTCGATGACGAGCAGGTCGGTGCCCTCGGCGAGGGCGTGCACGCCGTCGCAGAGCCGGGTGTCCATGACGAAGGCGAAGCGCTGCCCGCGCCGGACCTCGCTGACCTCGTCGAGGCTCACCCCGTTCAGGACGCCGTCGCGCTGGATCCGGCCCACGTCGGGGCCCTTGATGCCGTGCGCGGCCAGCTTCTCGGGCAGGATGCGGCGCCCGTCGGGCTCGGTGAGCCGGTAGCCGTAGGACTCGACGGGGTGCGAGAGCCGGCACGCGTCGAGGGTGTACGCCTCCGTGACGGCGAGCGGCCCGTCGGCGGCGACGGGCGACTCGGTCAGCCGCACGGTCTCGCGGTAGGCCGTCGCGTACCGCAGGCGCTCGAAGAAGTGCTGTCCGCTCGCCGGGTAGTGCGCGGTGACCGGGTGCGGGACCTGGTCGAGGTTGATCCGCTGGATCACCCCGGCCAGGCCGAGCGAGTGGTCGCCGTGGAAGTGCGTCACGCAGATGCGGTGGATGTCGTGCGCGGCGACGCCGGCCCGCAGCATCTGGCGCTGGGTGCCCTCACCGGGATCGAAGAGGATGCCCTGTCCGTCCCAGCGGAGCAGATAGCCGTTGTGGTTGCGGTGCCGGGTCGGGACCTGGCTCGCGGTCCCGAGGACGACCAGTTCGCGTACGGACACGGGTTATCCGGGGGGCCAGTTGAGGCCGCGGCCGCCGAGCACGTGCGCGTGGGCGTGGAAGACGGTCTGGCCGGCGCCCGCGCCCGTGTTGAGCACGATGCGGTAGCCGCTGTCCGCGGTCTTCTCCTGGGCGGCGATCTCCCCGGCCTCGCGCAGCACGTCGGCGGCGACGGTCGGGGCGCCGGCGGCGAGCGACGCGGCGTCCGGGTAGTGGAGGCGGGGGATCACGAGGACGTGGGTGGGCGCCTGCGGGTTGATGTCGCGGAACGCGACGGTCGTCTCCGTCTCGCGCACGATCGTCGCGGGCACCTCGCCCGCCACGATCTTGCAGAACAGGCAGTCGCTCTGCGGCTCTCCGGCCATGGCCCTGGGCCTCCTCGCCTCGTCGGTCACTCCACGCGCATGCTATCCGCCGCCTCCGACATCCCCGGCCCCCAGGCCGTGTCCGGGCCGTCAGTCCTTGGGGGCGCGCCGGTTCAGGGCGGAGCGGCTCACCCAGTACGTGATGATCACGGCCCAGAACAGGGGGGTCCCCAGCCCGCCGATCACGCCCGCGTCGAACGACCACAGGGCCATCGTCACCAGCGAGTAGAGGCCGAGCAGCCCCACGGCCGTGGCCATCGCGATCACGGGCCGGCAGGAGCGCGCCACGAGGAACAGCGGGCGGCGCAGCCGGGGCGGCACCCGGCGCCCCATCCACAGCACCCAGCCGCCCCACGCGCCGAGGAACACGGCCGCGCCGATCGCGAGGGGGACGAACGCCTCCGCCCCGGTGGCTCCGGTACGGACCGGGGCGGAGCCGAACGTGGAGGCGACGAAACCGACGAGGGCCACCCAGCGGGACCCGGCGACGGTGTTCCAGGCCATGGCCTCCAGGTTGTAGCGGGCCTTGCGGTCCTGGAGGTCGAGCGCGGCGGAGGCGACGAAGCCCTCGGCGGCCTGCGTCCAGGCCCCGCGCCGGAACCAGCGGCGCCGCAGCCGCAGCAGCGACAGGTTGTTGTGGGCCTCGCTGCTCTGCGGGTTGAGCCGCAGCGTCGTCTCGTACGCGCGCTGCGCGGTGGCGTGGTCGCCCCGGCGCTGCGCGGTGAGCCCGACCAGGAAGTGGGCGGCGTCCTCCTCGGGGGCGAGGCTGACGGCGGCCCTGGCCGCCTCGTACGCCTCGACGCTCCGCGCGGGCGTGCGCGCGTGCTCCCCGAACTGGGCCAGCGCCGTACCGAGGGCGTAGTGGGTGCCCCAGTACTGCGGGGCGAGCTGGACGGCGTACCGGGCGGAGGCCTCGGCGTCCGGGAACCGCCGCAGGCCCAGCAGGATCTGGACACGCATCAGCCAGGCCATGAGCAGCTCGGGTTGGGCGCTCAGCGCCCGGTCCACGGCGTCCAGGGCGGCCGCGTGGTCCTCGGCGCGGTGGTGGCAGCGGGCGAGCAGGACGAGCGCCTCGGCGTCCTCCGGTTCGGCCGCCAGGTGCTGGGCGACGAGCTCCCCCGCCTGTGCGTACCGCCCGGTGTCGTACAGGGCCTCGGCCCGCAGGAGGGCGGTCGGGGTGGTCACAGCTTGCGCTTCCGCTTGAGGTGGGCGAGGAGGTCGTCGTACAGGCCGCCCTCGTTGGCGAACATGGCGACGTTCCTGGCGGCGGCGAACCACGGCTCCGTGGACGGCTTGATCTGCTTGGCCGCGCCCAGCAGGTCCTTGGTGGTGATCAGGCGTACGGAGCCGCTGCGGGCGGAGTCGAGGAGCGCGGCCTCGGCGGCCGTCTCGCAGACGTGGGCGAGGTCGGCGCCCGAGAAGTCCTCGGTGGCCTTGACCAGCTTGCCCAGGTCGACGGCCTCGATGGGGCGCTCGCGCAGGTGGTAGCGGAGGATCGCCTCGCGGGCGGTGGCGTCCGGCGGCAGCACGAGCAGGGTGCGGTCGAGGCGGCCGGGGCGGCGGAGCGCGATGTCCACGTCCCAGGGCACGTTGGTGGCGGCGAGCACGAAGACGCCCTCGTTGCCGGCGCCGCTCGCGATGCCGTCGAGCTCGGTGAGGAGCTGGTTGACGACGTTGCGCAGGCCGCTGTGGTGGGTGCGGGAGCGCTTGGCCCCGAGGGCGTCCAGCTCGTCGAGGAAGACGACGCAGGGGGCCTGGCGGCGGGCGGTCTCGAAGATGTCGTGGATGTTCTTCTCGGAGGCGCCGATCCACATGTCGAGGACGTCGGAGAGCGAGACGGTGAGGAAGTTCGCGCCGAGTTCGCCGGCGACGGCCCGCGCGATGAAGGTCTTGCCGCAGCCGGGCGGCCCGTAGAGGAGCAGGCCGCCACGGAGCGACTTGCCGTAGAGCCGCCGCAGTTCGGGGTTGCGCATGGGCGCGAGGAACGCGGCTTCGAGGCGGTCCTTGACCTCCTCCATGCCGCCGACGTCGGCGAGGCGTACGGCGCCGGGGGCGTCGACGTCCCAGGCGGCGGCGTCCCCGGCGGCCCCCTCGCCGTCGGCGGCCTGCGGATCCTCCAGGAACCGGGGGCCGACGAGGTCCTGGACCTGCTGCTCGGCGGCGTCCCAGTCGAAGGAGGGCCGGTCGGCGGCGGGCTGGTCGACGGGCCTGGCGGCGGGCTCGTCGACCGGCTTCCCCAGGGACTGCTCGTCGGCCGGCTTCCCCGTGGACGGCTCGTCGACCGGCTTCCCCGTGGACTGCTCGACCGGCGGCACGCCCATCGCCCGCATCATCAGCGCCCGCGCGTCCGCGTCCCCCGGCGCGTGCTGGAGCGCGACGGCCGCCTCCGTCACGGCCTCGTCGTTCCGCCCTTCGGAGAGGAGGAGTTCGGCGAAGTGAAGACGCAGGGGTACGTCACCGGGTGCGGCGGCCACGGCGGCGCGCAGACTGCGGATCAGGGGAGACTCGTCGGCCATGCGGTCAGCCTAAGGCGGGCGGTCCCGGCTAGTTCCAGCGCCCCGTGCGCCCCAGCACGAGCGCCGTCGCCGCCGTCCCGGCGGTGGACGTCCGGAGCACGCTGCGGCCCAGCCGGTACGGCTTCGCCCCGGCCTCCTCGAACGCGGCGAGCTCCTGCGGCGAGACCCCGCCCTCGGGGCCGACGATCAGCACGATCGAGCCCTTCCCGGGAAGGTCCGCGGTGGCGAGCGCGCCGCTCGGGTGGTCGCGGTCCTCGTGCAGGACGGCCGCGAAGTCGGCGTCCGCGAGGAGCGCGGCGACCTGCTTGGTCGTCATCAGGTCGGTCACCTCGGGGAACCGGGTGCGGCGCGACTGCTTGCCGGCCTCGCGCGCGGTGGACCGCCACTTGGCGAGCGCCTTGAGGCCCCGGTCGCCCTTCCACTGGGTGATGCAGCGGGAGGCGGCCCACGGGACCACGGCGTCCACCCCGGTCTCCGTCATGGTCTCGACGGCGAGTTCACCCCGGTCGCCCTTGGGCAGCGCCTGGACCACGGTGATCCGGGGCTCCTCCGCGGCGTCCTCGTGGTCGCCCGACACCTGGACGGTCAGCCGGTCCTTGCCCTCGGCCGCGAGCACCACGCAGTCCGCCCAGCGGCCCCGGCCGTCGGTGAGGACGAGGTCCTCCCCGCCCTGGAGCCGCTTCACGGAGACGGCGTGCCGCCCCTCGGAGCCTTCGAGGACGAAGGTGCCGGTGCCGGGGACGGTGTCGACGACGAAGACGGGTGCGGTCATGAAGCGCTCCTGTGGGCGGACCCGGAGAGGTCGGAGAGGGCGGTGTCGAGTTCGGCGGCCAGCACCTCGACCAGGTGCCCGGCGGGGAGTTCACGGGCGAGCCGGTGGCCCTGGCCGGCCCACAGGGCCATGCCCTGGGCGTCGCCGGCGGTGGCGGCGGCCTTGCGGAGCGGCGCGGTGAGGTGGTGGATCTCGGGATAGGCGGAGGGGGCGTACGGCCCGTGTTCGCGCATGAAGCGGTTGACGAGGCCGCGGGCCGGGCGCCCGGAGAAGGCCCGGGTGAAGGCGGTCCGGGTGAACAGCGGGTCGGTCAGGGCCCGCTTGTGCAGCGGGTGGGCGCCGGACTCGGGGCAGCAGAGGAAGGCGGTGCCGAGCTGGGCGGCCTCGGCGCCGGCGGCGAGGACGGCGGCGATCTGGGCACCGCGCATGATCCCGCCGGCGGCGACGATCGGCAGGGCGACGCTCTCGCGGATCCGGGTGACGAGGGCGAGCAGCCCGGTGCCCTGGGCTCCGTCGTCGGCCGGGTCGTCGCGGTACGTGCCCTGGTGTCCGCCGGCCTCGACGCCCTGGACGCAGATCGCGTCGGCACCGGCCCGCTGGGCGGCGAGTGCCTCGTCGGCGGAGGTGACGGTGACGATCGTGAACGTACCGGCGCGGGCGAAGGCGGCGAGCGCCTCCGGTTCGGGGCAGCCGAAGGTGAAGGAGACGACGCGGACCGGGTCCTCCAGGAGGATGGCCAGTTTGGCGTCGTAGGCGTCGTCGCGGCAGACGTCGGTCTCGCCGAGCTGCGTCCCGTACCAGGTGGCCTCGCCGGCGAGCTGGTGCCGGTAGACCTCGATGGCGGCGGGGTCCGCGGACGGCCCGCTCTGCGGCAGGAAGAGGTTGACGCCGAAGGGACGCGCGGTGAGCCCGCGTACCTGCTTGATCTCCTGGTACAGGCCGCCGGCCGTCTTGTATCCGCCGGCCAGGAAGCCGAGCGCGCCCGCCTCGCAGACCGCTCCGACCAGCTCGGGACAGGAGCCGCCACCCGCCATGGGGGCCTGCACGATCGGATGCCGAGACAGATCGTTCAGTGCGGTGGTGGACATATGGGCATCGTGCCATGCCCCTGCTTCGGGGCCGAATTCGTACGTCAGGTACGTAAGGGGCGGCACCCGTAGCCACGGGTGCCGCCCCTTTCCGATCCGGTCAGGTCCGCCCGTTGAACGCGTCCTTCAGGCGGGAGAACAGCCCCTGCTGCCCCGGCTGACTGTGCTGACCCGGGGGGCCGACCCCCGGACCCCCAGCAACGTCAGGTCCGCCCGTTGAACGCGTCCTTCAAGCGGGAGAACAGGCCTTGCTGCCCCGGCTGGAACTGGCCGGTGGGCCGCTCCTCGCCACGCAGCTTGGCCAGTTCGCGCAGGAGCCGCTCCTGCTCCGCGTCGAGCTTGCCGGGGGTCTGCACCTCGACGTGCACGATCAGGTCGCCCCGGCCGTTGCCGCGGAGGTGGGTGACGCCACGGCCGTGCAGCGGGATCGACTGGCCGGACTGGGTGCCCGGGCGGACGTCGATCTCCTCGAGGCCGTCGAGGGTCTGCAGCTGCACCTTGGTACCGAGCGCGGCCGCCGTCATCGGCAGGGTGACCGTGCAGTGCAGGTCGTCGCCGCGCCGCTGGAAGGTCTCGTGCGGGACCTCGTGGATCTCGACGTACAGGTCGCCGGCGGGGCCGCCGCCGGGGCCGACCTCGCCCTCGCCCGCGAGCTGGATCCGGGTGCCGTTGTCGACACCGGCCGGGATCTTCACCGTCAGCGTCCGGCGCGAGCGCACGCGCCCGTCGCCCGCGCACTCGGGGCACGGGGTCGGCACGACGGTGCCGAAGCCCTGACACTGCGGGCAGGGCCGGGAGGTCATGACCTGGCCGAGGAAGGACCGGGTGACCTGGGAGACCTCGCCACGGCCGCGGCACATGTCACAGGTCTGCGCGGACGTGCCGGGAGCGGCGCCCTCGCCCGAGCAGGTCGTGCAGACGACCGCCGTGTCGACCTGGATGTCCTTGGTCGTGCCGAAGGCCGCCTCGTTGAGGTCGATCTCCAGACGGATCATGGCGTCCTGGCCGCGGCGGGTCCGCGAGCGTGGGCCGCGCTGCGAGGCCGTACCGAAGAAGGCGTCCATGATGTCGGAGAAGTTGCCGAAGCCACCGGCCCCGAAGCCGCCCGCGCCGCCTCCGCCGGAGGCCGAGAGGGGGTCACCGCCGAGGTCGTAGACCTGCTTCTTCTGCGGGTCCGAGAGGACCTCGTAGGCGGCGTTGATCTCCTTGAAGCGTTCCTGCGTCTTCGGATCGGGATTGACGTCCGGATGCAGCTCGCGGGCGAGCCTCCGGAACGCCTTCTTGATCTCGTCCTGGGACGCGTCGCGGCGCACGCCGAGTACGGCGTAGTAGTCCGTGGCCACTTACGACTCCGCCAGGATCTGTCCGACGTAACGTGCCACTGCGCGTACCGCTCCCATCGTTCCGGGGTAGTCCATGCGGGTCGGTCCGACCACGCCGAGTTTGGCGACTGCCTCGCCGCCCGAACCGTAGCCGACCGAGACGACGGACGTGGAGCTCAGCCCCTCGTGGGCGTTCTCGTGCCCGATGCGTACGGTCATGCCCGATTCCTTGGCCTCGCCGAGCAGCTTGAGGAGCACGACCTGCTCCTCCAGGGCTTCAAGGACGGGCCTGATCATCAGGGGGAAGTCGTGTCCGAAGCGGGTGAGATTGGCGGTGCCGCCGATCATCAGCCGCTCCTCGTGCTCCTCGACCAGGGATTCGAGGAGGGTCGCGAGCACGGTCGAGACCGTGGCGCGGTCCTCGGCCTCCTCGAAGGACTCGGGGAGGTCCTGCACCAGCTGCGGCACGTCGGCGAACCGCCGGCCGACGACCCGGCTGTTGAGCCGGGCGCGCAGGTCGGCGAGGGAGGTCTCGCCGAAGGGCGCGGGGCAGTCGATGACCCGCTGCTCGACGCGGCCGGTGTCGGTGATGAGCACCAGCATCAGGCGGGCGGGGGCCAGCGAGAGCAGCTCCACGTGCCGGACGGTCGAACGGGTCAGCGAGGGGTACTGGACGACGGCGACCTGACGGGTCAGCTGTGCGAGCAGCCGGACCGTGCGGCCGACGACGTCGTCCAGGTCCACCGCGCCGTCGAGGAAGTTGTGGATGGCCCGGCGCTCGGGCGTCGACAGCGGCTTGACGCCGGCGAGCCGGTCGACGAAGAGCCGGTAGCCCTTGTCGGTCGGGATGCGGCCGGCGCTGGTGTGAGGCTGGGCGATGAAGCCCTCCTCCTCCAGCACGGCCATGTCGTTGCGCACGGTGGCGGGCGAGACGCCGAGCTTGTGGCGTTCGGTGAGCGCCTTGGAGCCGACGGGCTCCTCCGTCCCGACGTAGTCCTGGACGATGGCGCGCAGGACCTCGAGCCTGCGTTCGCTGAGCATCGTGGCGCACCTCCAGCTGTCGACGTCGTTCCGGTTGCTCCGCTTTTGGCACTCACCCTGTCCGAGTGCCAGCGATCCCCCGGCCAGTGTACGGCGGCGGGCGTCGCTCCTGGCAAGGAGGCGGCGCCCCCACCGGTTAGCGTCGCCGTATGGACCTGGATTGGGAAGCGTACGGATGGGAGCGGCTCGCGGACGGGGTGGGCCGGCGACGGCTGCCCCGCTGGGACGCCACGGTGGGACTGGTACTGGGCGAGAGGGCCGTGCTGCTGTACGACACGGGCTCCTCGCTCGCGGAGGGCGCCGAGCTGCGGAGCCAGATCGCGGAGCTGACGAACGGCCGGAGAGTGACGCACATCGCACTGAGCCACCCCCATTTCGACCATGTGCTGGGCACCGCGGCCTTCGCGGGTGCGGAGGTCTTCGGCGCGGTCGGCTCCGACGCGCTGCTCGGCGGGGCCCGGGCCGCGGAGGCGCTGCGCGGCGACGCGGTGCGGCACGGGCTCGACGCGGCGGAGGCAGCGGAGGCCGTGGACGTGCTGGTGGCCCCGCGGCACGTGGTCTCCGGCGAGTGGACGCTCGACCTGGGCGGCCGGCAGGTCCTCCTGGCGAACGTCGGTCCCGGGCACACGGGCCACGACCTGGTGCTCCTGGTGCCGGGCGGTCCGGAGGTGGTCTTCTGCGGGGACCTGGTCGAGGAGTCGGGCGAGCCGCAGGCGGGCCCGGACGCGATCCCCTCCCGCTGGCCGGACGCCCTGGACCGGCTGCTGGGGCTCGGCGGCGAGGACGCGGCGTACGTGCCGGGGCACGGGGCGGTGGTGGACGCCACGTTCGTGCGGGCACAACGCGATGAACTGGCACAGCGCTTCCACGTCGCCTAACGTCACCGGGATGCGCAGCTACAACCCGGACCTGACGCCGTCCTGGAAGAAGCCGAAGCCCGTCCCGGAGGTCCCGGCCGACCGTGACCTCGTGGTCGAGGAGGTCGCGACGGGCTTCTGCGGGGCGGTGATCCGCTGTGAGGCGGGCACCGTGACGCTGGAGGACCGCTTCGGCAAGCACCGGGTCTTCCCGATGGAACCACGCGGCTTCCTCCTGGAGGGCCGGGTGGTGACGCTGGTGCGGCCGGTGACGGGCGGACCGGCCCGGCCGACCCGTACGGCATCCGGTTCGGTCGCGGTGCCGGGCGCCCGCGCGCGCGTGGCGCGGGCCGGCCGGATCTACGTGGAGGGCCGGCACGACGCCGAGCTCGTGGAGCGGGTCTGGGGCGACGACCTGCGGATCGAGGGCGTGGTGGTGGAGTACCTGGAGGGGGTCGACGACCTGCCGGCGATCGTGGCGGAGTTCGGCCCGGCGCCGGACGCGCGTCTGGGGGTCCTCGTGGACCACCTGGTCCCGGGCTCGAAGGAGTCCCGCATCGCCGCCCAGGTGACCTCTCCGGACGTGCTGGTGGTGGGCCACCCGTACATCGACGTCTGGGAGGCGGTGAAGCCGTCGTCCCTGGGCATCCCGGCCTGGCCGACGGTCCCGCGCGGCCAGGACTGGAAGACGGGCGTGTGCCGCGCCCTGGGCTGGCCGGAGAACACGGGCGCGGCCTGGCAGCACATCCTGTCGAGGGTCACGAGCTACAAGGACCTGGAGCCGGCGCTCCTGGGCCGCGTGGAGGAACTGATCGACTTCGTGACGGCGCCGTAGGACCACCGTTCCGGCGGGGTGCCCGCACCCCGCCTGAACCTCAGTCCACCAGGTCCCGCACGACCGCGTCGGCGAGCAGACGGCCCCGCAGGGTCAGGACGGCTCTCCCCTCGGCGTACGGCTCCGCGTCCAGCAGCCCGTCCGCCAGCGCCCGCGAAGCCGCAGCGAGCCCGGCCGGCCGCAGCAGCGAGAGCTCGACGCCGTCCCGCAGCCGCAGTTCGAGCAGCACCCGCTCCACCCGCCGGTCCTCGTCCGACAGCAGCTCACGCCCGGCGCCCGGCGACTTCCCGCCGGCCAGCGCCGCCGCGTACGCGCCCGGGTGCTTCACGTTCCACCAGCGCACCCCGCCGACGTGGCTGTGCGCGCCCGGCCCCGCGCCCCACCAGTCCGCGCCGCGCCAGTACAGCTCGTTGTGGAGGCAGTGCCCGGCCTCCGAGGTGGCCCAGTTGGACACCTCGTACCACTCGAATCCGGCCTGGGAGAGGACGTCCTCGGTGATCAGGTACCGGTCGGCGTGCACGTCGTCGTCGGTCATCGGCACCTCGCCGCGCCGGATCCTCCGGGCGAGCTGCGTACCCTCCTCGACGATCAGGGCGTAGGCGCTGACGTGGTCCGGCCCGGCGCCGATCGCCGCGTCGAGCGAGGCCCGCCAGTCGTCGTCGGACTCCCCGGGCGTGCCGTAGATCAGGTCCAGGTTGACGTGCTCGAATCCGGCGGCCCGCGCCTCGGCGACGCAGGCCTCCGGGCGGCCGGGCGTGTGAGTCCGGTCGAGGACCTTCAGGACGTGCTGTCTGGCGCTCTGCATCCCGAAGGAGATCCGGTTGAAGCCGCCGGCCCGCAGCTCCTCCAGGTACGCGGGGTCCACCGACTCCGGGTTCGCCTCGGTCGTCACCTCGGCGTCGTCCGCGAGCCCGAACTCCTCGCGGACGGCCGCGAGCATCCGTACGAGGTCCCCGGCGGCGAGCAGCGTGGGCGTGCCGCCGCCGACGAAGACGGTCCGCACCGGCCGGGGGTCGTCGCCGAGCACCTTGCGGGCGAGCCGGATCTCCTCGGTGACCTGCTCGGCGTAGTTGTCCCGGGAGGCGAGCACGCCGCCGGTGCCGCGCAGCTCGCTCGCCGTGTACGTGTTGAAGTCGCAGTAGCCGCAGCGCGTGGCGCAGTACGGAACGTGCAGGTAGAACCCGAGGGGCCGCTCGGCCGCCCCCTCCAGGGCGTGCGCGGGCAGCGCCCCGGTCTCGGGCACGGTCTCACCATCGGGCAGTACGGAAGGCATGAGCCCCATTGTCCCGTACTGCCCGAGGTGGACGTCCGCCCCTGTGGACGACGACCTGTGGAAAAGGTCGTGCGCGGTGGCTCAGGACTCCCGGGAACCCGCGTACATCTCCTCGATGAGGTCCTTGTACTCGCGCTCCACCACCGGCCGCTTCAGCTTCAGCGACGGGGTCAGCTCGCCGTGCTCGATGTCGAGGTCCCGGGGCAGCAGGCGGAACTTCTTGATCGTCTGCCAGCGCTGGAGGCCTTCGTTCAGGCGGTCGACGTAGCCCTGGATCATCGACACCGTCTGCGGGGCGGCGACGACCTCGGCGTACGACTTCCCCGCGAGGTCGTGATCGGCGGCCCAGCCGAGGAGGGTGGGCTCGTCGAGGGCGATCAGCGCAGTGCAGAAGTTCCGGTCGGCGCCGTGGACGAGGATGTTGGAGACGAACGGGCAGACGGCCTTGAACTGGCCCTCGACCTCGGCCGGCGCGATGTACTTGCCGCCGGACGTCTTGATGAGGTCCTTCTTGCGGTCGGTGATCCGCAGGTAGCCGTCGGCGGACAGCTCGCCGATGTCACCGGTGTGGAACCAGCCGTCGGTCTCCAGGACCTCGGCCGTCTTCTCGGGCAGGCCGTGGTAGCCCTCCATGATGCCGGGGCCGCGCAGCAGGATCTCGCCGTCGTCGGCGATGCGGACCTCGGTGCCGGGGAGCGGCTTGCCGACGGTGCCGGTGCGGTAGGCCTCGCCGGGGTTGACGAAGGAGGCGGCGGAGGACTCGGTGAGTCCGTACCCCTCCAGGATGTGGATGCCCGCGCCGGCGAAAAAGTAGCCGATCTCGGGGGCGAGCGCGGCGGATCCCGAGATGCACGCGCGCAGGTTGCCGCCGAAGGCGTCACGGATCTTGGAGTAGACGAGGGCGTCGGCGACCTTGTGCTTGGCGCCGAGACCGAAGGGGACGGAGGCGGTCCCGGTGCGGCGGAAGTTGTCCTGGCTCGCCTTGGCGTACGCGCGGGAGACGCCGGCCGCCCACTGGAAGATCTTGTACTTGGCTCCGCCGGCGGCGCGGGCCTTGGCGGCGACGCCGTTGTAGACCTTCTCGAAGATGCGGGGCACGGCGGCCATGTAGGTCGGTTGCACGACCGGCAGGTTCTCGATGATCTTGTCGACGCGGCCGTCGACGGCGGTGACGTGGCCGACCTCGATCTGGCCGGAGGTGAGGACCTTGCCGAAGACGTGCGCGAGCGGCAGCCACAGGTACTGGACGTCGTCCTGGGTGACGAGACCGGTGGCGGCGATGGCCTTGGCCATGTACGACCAGTTGTCGTGCGGGAGACGGACGCCCTTGGGCCGGCCCGTGGTGCCCGAGGTGTAGATGAGGGTCGCGAGCTGGGTGGGGGTGATCGCGCCGACCCGCTCCTTGACGGCCTCGGGGTGCTTCTCCAGGTACGCCCGGCCGCGCGCCTCGAGCTCGGCCAGGGAGAGGACCCACTCGCCGTCGCTCTCCACGCCCGTGGCGTCGATGACGACCACGTGGTGGAGGTTCGGCAGGTCGGCGCGGCGCTCCACGGCCTTGGCGAGCTGGGCCGCGTCCTCGGCGATGAGGACCTTCGACTCGGAGTCGGAGAGGATGAACGCCGATTCCTCGGCGTTGGTCTGCGGGTAGACCGTGGTGGTCGCGGCGCCCGCGCACATCACGCCGAGGTCGGCGAGGATCCACTCGACGCGGGTGGAGGAGGCGAGGGCGACCCGCTCCTCGGACCGCACGCCGAGGTCGACGAGGCCGGCGGCGATCGCGTAGACCCGCTCGGCGGCCTGGCCCCAGCTGAGCGACTTCCAGTCGTCGGGGCCGGCGCCGGAGGCGGCGGGCACCGGGTAGCGGTAGGCCTCCGCGTCCGGGGTCCGCTCGACGCGCTCAAGGAAGAGGGTCGCCACGGAGGGCGGCCGGTTCTCGATCTGGGTCTGTGTGTCGCTCACGACGTCCTCCGGGCGGCGGCGGTGCCTGCTGGTGGTTCGTAACTAACTGGCGAGTAACCTTCGAGCCGGGATCAGAGTAAAGCGCCGAGGTCCGACGCGTAAGGGCCTACAGGGCGCCGCTTGATAACGAACGGGCCCACGCGCATCCGCACGTGGGCCCGTTCCTTGCACAGGACAGCTACTTCCGGCTCTCTCGCCGCCCGTCCCGCCTCCCTGCTCCGTCCGAGGCTCCTCGGGCTACTTCTTCTTGCCGGAGGACTCGTCGCTCGACAGCACGGCGATGAAGGCCTCCTGGGGCACCTCCACCGAACCGACCATCTTCATACGCTTCTTGCCTTCCTTCTGCTTCTCCAGCAGCTTCCGCTTACGGGAGATGTCACCGCCGTAGCACTTGGCGAGGACGTCCTTGCGGATGGCGCGGATGGTCTCGCGGGCGATGACCCGGGAGCCGATCGCGGCCTGGATCGGCACCTCGAAGGCCTGCCGCGGGATGAGCTCGCGCAGCTTCGCGACGAGCCGCACACCGTAGGCGTACGCGGCGTCCTTATGGGTGACGGCGGAGAAGGCGTCGACCTTGTCGCCGTGCAGCAGGATGTCGACCTTGACCAGGCTGGAGGCCTGCTCGCCGGTGGGCTCGTAGTCCAGGGAGGCGTAGCCGCGCGTCTTGGACTTCAGCTGGTCGAAGAAGTCGAAGACGATCTCCGCGAGGGGCAGGGTGTAGCGGATCTCGACCCGGTCCTCGGAGAGGTAGTCCATGCCGATCAGCGTGCCGCGACGGGTCTGGCACAGCTCCATGATCGCGCCGATGAACTCACTGGGGGCGAGGATCGTGGCGCGTACGACGGGCTCGTACACGTCGTTGATCTTGCCCTCGGGGAACTCGCTCGGGTTGGTGACCGTGTGCTCGCTGCCGTCCTCCATGACCACGCGGTAGACCACGTTGGGGGCGGTGGCGATCAGGTCGAGACCGAACTCGCGCTCCAGACGCTCCCGGATCACGTCCAGGTGGAGCAGGCCGAGGAAGCCGACGCGGAAGCCGAAGCCGAGCGCGGCGGAGGTCTCCGGCTCGTACACCAGCGCGGCGTCGTTGAGCTGGAGCTTGTCGAGGGCCTCGCGGAGGTCCGGGTACTCCGAGCCGTCCAGCGGGTAGAGGCCCGAGAACACCATCGGCTTCGGGTCCTTGTAGCCGCCGAGGGCCTCGGTGGCGCCCTTGTTCAGGGAGGTGATCGTGTCACCGACCTTGGACTGGCGGACGTCCTTCACACCGGTGATGAGGTAGCCGACCTCGCCGACGCCGAGGCCGTCGGACGGCGTCATCTCCGGGGACGAGACACCGATCTCCAGGAGCTCGTGGGTCGCGCCGGTCGACATCATCTTGATGCGCTCGCGCTTGTTGAGCTGGCCGTCGACGACACGGACGTAGGTCACGACACCGCGGTACGAGTCGTAGACCGAGTCGAAGATCATCGCGCGGGCGGGGGCGTCGGCGACGCCGACGGGCGCGGGAACGTCCCGGACGACCCGGTCGAGCAGGGCGTCGACGCCGACGCCGGTCTTCGCGGAGACCTTGAGCACGTCCTCCGGCTGGCAGCCGATGAGGTTGGCGAGCTCCTCGGAGAACTTCTCCGGCTGGGCGGCCGGCAGGTCGATCTTGTTCAGCACGGGAACGATGGTGAGGTCGTTCTCCATCGCCAGGTAGAGGTTGGCCAGGGTCTGCGCCTCGATGCCCTGCGCCGCGTCGACCAGCAGGACCGTGCCCTCACAGGCCGCCAGCGAACGCGAGACCTCGTACGTGAAGTCGACGTGCCCCGGAGTGTCGATCATGTTCAGGATGTGCGTCCTGCCCTGATCCGGCCCCTCGTTCGGCGCCCACGGCAGCCGGACCGCCTGGGACTTGATCGTGATGCCGCGCTCCCGCTCGATGTCCATCCGGTCGAGATACTGGGCACGCATCTGCCGCTGGTCGACCACACCGGTCAGCTGGAGCATCCGGTCGGCGAGCGTGGACTTGCCGTGGTCGATGTGCGCGATGATGCAGAAGTTGCGGATCAGAGCCGGGTCGGTACGGCTCGGCTCGGGCACGTTGGTAGGAGTCGCGGGCACGCAGGGTCTCGTCTCGGGGCGATGTCGGATCGATACGTAGGCTCCATGGTCCCATGCCCGTCGCCCTGTGCCCGGTTTGGGCGGGCACGAGGGCGGCTGATAGTGTGGACAGCTGTGTCTCGTACGCCCTCTCAGCTGCGAGTCACACCCCAGAAGGAACATCGAACCTGTAAAGGCTCTTTTCGTGGCGAACATCAAGTCCCAGATCAAGCGGAACAAGACGAACGAGAAGGCGCGCCTGCGCAACAAGGCCGTCAAGTCCTCGCTCAAGACCGCGATCCGCAAGGCCCGTGAGGCCGTCGCCGCGGGTGACGTCGAGAAGGCCACCGTGGCTTCCCGCGCCGCCTCCCGCGCGCTCGACAAGGCTGTCTCGAAGGGTGTCATCCACAAGAACGCCGCCGCCAACAAGAAGTCGGCGCTGGCCACCAAGGTTGCCGCTCTCCAGGGCTGAGCTCTGATGTGACCGGCCGTACGGGACCCAGCGGGCCCTCTCTCCCGCTCCCGCCCGGCCACCCAGGACTCGCACGCGGACGCGTTCGCCACGCGGGTGCGAGCCCACCCAGCTTGTACGTCGAAGGCCCCGTCGCCTCCTTCCCCAGGAGCCGCCGGGGCCTTCGGCGCGTTCGGGCGCGTTCGGTGACGGGGGCGGCCCGGCGGGCGTGACGGGACGGGCGCGGGCGTGACGGGAGCGGCCCGGCGGGGCGCGACGGGGGCCCCGCAGGGGGCCGGGCGGGACATGGGCGGCCCGGCGGGCATGACGGGGCGGGCGTGAATCGGGCGGCCCGGCCGGGCGTGGCCGTCCTCGCGGCACACGCCCGGGAGAGCGCCCTAATCCCCGCGCCGCATCCTCGCCGCCCGCGCCACCGCGACCACCGCCTTCTCCAGGGCGTACTCCGGGTCGTCCCCGCCGCCCTTCACCCCCGCGTCCGCGTCCGCGATCGCCCGCAGCGCCACCGACACCCCGTCCGGGGTCCAGCCCCGCATCTGCTGCCGGACCCGGTCGATCTTCCAGGGCGGCATGCCCAGCTCCCGCGCGAGGTCGGCGGGCCGGCCGCCCCGCGCCGACGACAGCTTGCCGATCGCCCGTACGCCCTGCGCGAGCGCGCTGGTGACGAGCACCGGCGCGACCCCGGTCGAGAGCGACCAGCGCAGGGCCTCCAGGGCTTCCGCCGCCCGCCCCTCGACCGCGCGGTCCGCGATGTTGAAGGAGGAGGCCTCGGCCCGGCCGGTGTAGTACCGCCCGACGACGGCCTCGTCGATCGTCCCGTCCACGTCGGACGTGAGCTGGGCGACCGCGGACGCCAGCTCCCGCAGGTCACTGCCGATCGAGTCGACGAGCGCCTGGCAGGCCTCCGGTGTGGCCGCGCGGCCGAGGGCGCGGAACTCCTGCCGTACGAACGTCAGCCGCTCCGCCGGCTTCGTGGTCTTCGGGCAGGCCACCTCCCGCGCTCCCGCCTTGCGCGCGGCGTCGAGCAGGCCCTTGCCCTTGGCGCCGCCCGCGTGGAGCAGGACGAGGGAGATGTCCTCGATCGGGTCGCCGAGGTAGGCCTTGACGTCCTTGATCGTGTCGGCGGAGAGGTCGTGGGCGTTCCGCACGACCAGCACCTTGCGCTCGGCGAAGAGCGAGGGGCTGGTGAGCTCCGCCAGCGAGCCGGGCTGGAGCTGGTCGGGCGTGAGGTCGCGCACGTCCGTGTCGGCGTCGGCGGCGCGGGCGGCCGCCACCACCTCATGGACGACGCGGTCGAGGAGCAGGTCCTCCTGCCCCACGGCGAGCGTCACGGGGCCGAGGAGGTCGTCGGGGGAAGTCTTTCTGGTGGCCATCGCGATCCAGCATCCCACGGGCCACCGACAGCGATGCCCGAGAATGGCGGGGTGAGCGAACGACACGTACTGGTACTGCCCGACCGCGACGCCGCCGAGGAGGTCGCGGGGGAGCTCCCCGACCGGTTCGGCGTGGCCGAGGAACCCACGCTCGTACGGGACGCCCTGGCCGGGGAGGACGACGCCGAGGACGCCCAGTGGCTGGTGGTCGTCGAGGACCCGGAGGGCCGCCTGGACCCCACGGCGCTCGACGGGCTGGCCGCCGAGTACGAGGGCTGGCTGGAGGCCCCGTAGCACCGCCACCGCCCCCGCGCGCCGGCCCGGAGTCCGCAGAGGCCGTGGAGGCGTGAAGGCCGTCGGCGTCCCGCCACTATCCGACCGGCGCCGTCTCCCCGTCCCGCGTGGGCAGTTCCCGCATGCGCGGCAGCGGCGACGGCAGCACCCACAGCACGGCGAACACGGCTCCCACGGTGGCGACCCACAGGGTCGGTCGCAGTCCGATCGCGGTGCCGAGCAGGCCGCCGACGAGCGCGCCGATCGGACGGAAGCCGTGGTTGAGCGTCCGGAACGCGCCCATGACCCGCGCCCGGACGGCGTCCGGTATCAGCGCCATCTGGAACGACCCCGCGGCGATGTCGACGATCATCACGCCCACGCAGGACAGGAACTCCGCCAGGAACAGCACGGCCACCACGAGCGGGAGCGGCCCCTCGGCGAGGGGTATCAGGAGCAGCGGCAGCGTGAACCCGAGGAAGCCGGCGACGAGCGAGCCCCCGATGCCGATCCGCCGCACCACCGCCCCGCTGCACAGCGCGCCCAGGAGGCCGCCGACCGCTCCGGCGCCGAGGATCAGCCCGAGCAGGCCCGCGCCGATGCCGAGTTCGGTGGTCACGTAGAGCACGAAGAGGGTGTGGAACATGTAGTTGAAGAACTGGACCGTGCCGGAGGCGGCGAAGAGCGCGCGCATGGAGCGGTCTCGGAGCACCCAGCGCATGCCCTCGGTGAAGTGCCCCTTGGCCACGGGGGCCGGCGCGGGTTCGACCGGCTTGATCCGGGCCAGGTACCCGGCCGACACCAGATAGGTGAGGGCGTCCGCGAGCAGGGCGAAGGGGGCGGTCAGGAACTGCACGAGGAGGCCGCCGATCCCGGGCCCCGCCAGCCAGGCCGTCGAACGGCTGCCGTTGACCAGCGCGTTGGCCTGCACGTAGCGATCGGAGGGTACGAGCGCCACGAAGAGGGTGGCGTTGCACACCTCGAAGAGCACGGTGAGCGCGCCGAGCCCGAAGGCCACCACGTACAACTGGGTGAGGGTCAGCGCGTCGAGGGCATAGGCCACGGGGAGCGTCAGGACCAGCGCGGCCCTCCCGAGGTCGGCCACGATCATGGCTCGTCTGCGGCTGGACTGCCGGTCGGCCCAGGCGCCGAGCGGCAGGTTGAGCAGGAGTGCGGGCAGGAGTTCGACGGCCTTGAGCCAGCCCATCGCGGCGGCGTCGGCGCCGAGGACCAGGACGGCCGCGAGCGGGATCGCCATCAGCGATATCTGGTCCCCGGCGAGGGAGACGGTCTGCCCGGTCCAGTAGCGCCGGAAGGACCGCTCGCGCAGCAGCGCCGGTACGCGTTCCACGAGGGCCACGCCTCTACTCCTCTTCGCTGTCGGGGACGTCCTGGTCCAGGTAGGCGATCCGCAGGACGGTGACGGGCCGGGCGCCCTCCGGCCGGAGGGACGGGTCGGACGTGCGCGCCTCGTAGGGCCGGAGCAGCTCGTCGATCCGTTCTCCGAGGCCGGTCAGCTCCTCGGGGGTGAGGTGGAGCAGCAAGTCGCCGAACTCCTCGGCCTCCCGCCACTCCCTCGGCAGCCGGTGCCGCTTCTCCATGGCCCGGGTGACCCGCTCGAAGTACCGCTCGGCGACGGCGGCGCCCAGCGCGTCGGCCGCCTCCGCGACCGTCGCGTCCTCGCTGTACTCCGGCCACTCCGTGTAGCGGGCGGTCGCCCGCCAGGGCTTCTCCCGCCCCCGGCCGCCGGGCGCCTCCTCCACGAGCCCGTACTTGGCGAGTATCCGCAGGTGGTAGGAGCAGCTGGCCACGGACTCGCCGGTCAGCTCGGCGGCCCGGGTGGCGGTGAAGGGCCCGTTGCCGCGCAGCAGGCCCACCAGGGACATGCGCAGGGGGTGGGCGTAGGCCCGCAGGGCTCGCGGGTCGGTGAGACGGATGCTGCGGGGCTGCTCGCCCTCGGGCGAGGCGTCACTGAGCTCGGGCATGATGAAAAGATATCTTTAGAAAGACTCCTTTACAAGGAGATCCCGGTGCCGGGCTCCGGTCCGCTTGCTCACCCGCGCTCGCTCCCCATGCCCCTCCCCGACCCCAGTCCCCTCCCCGACCCGCTCCCCTCCTCCCGCTCAGCCCCCTGCCGGTACGGCCACCAGCTCGCGCCCCGCCCCCGTCACCGCGATCGCCCCGTCCCGGTCGGTGCGCAGCACCCGCGCCCCACCGGCCCGCAACGACTCCACCGTCCTGGGAGAGGGGTGGCCGTACGGGTTGTCGCGCCCCGTCGACACCAGTGCGAGCCTCGGCCGTACGGCCCGTATCAGCGCCGGGTCCTGATGGGCCGATCCGTGGTGGGCCACCTTGAGGACGTCGACCGGCCCGAGATCGGGATGGGCCCGCAACAAGGCCCGCTGCGCGGGTGGTTCCAGATCGCCGAGCAGCAGCAGGGTCACCCCGCCGGCGGTCCGGGCGAGGAGCGTGACACTGGCGTCGTTCGGCCCGGCGGCGCTCTCCCCTGCCTCCGCCACCGGCCAGAGCACTCGCCATTCCAGCGCCCCGGCCCTCCGCTGCTCCCCCGGCCCCGCCCGGATCAGCGGCACTCGCGCGCCCGCCGCCGTCCGCCGGACGAACCGGGCCTGTGCGGGCGGCTCCTCCAGACCCGTCGTCTGGATCGCCCCCACCGACCGCCCTCGCAACACCCCCGGCAGACCGGCCACATGGTCGGCGTGGAAGTGGGTCAACAGCAGCAACGGCACGCGCCGCACCCCGAGTTCGCGCAGACAGCGGTCCACCGCCGCGGGATCAGGGCCCGCGTCCACGACGACGGCCGCGTCCCCGCCCGCCGCGAGCACCGTGGCATCGCCCTGCCCCACCTGGCACATCGCGAACACCCAGTCCGGCGGGGGCCATCCGGTCACCCACCGGGCGAGCGGCACCGGCCGCGCCACCACGAGCAGGAGCACCACGGCGACGAGCACGCCGAGCGGCCCCCGGTGCGGCAGCTTGCGCACCGCGAGCACCACCAGGGCGGTGAGCAGCGCGAGAGCGAGACCACCCCACCATCCGCCGGGCCAGTTCAGCTCCGCCCCCGGCAGGGCCGCGCCGGTACGGGCCACCCGGGCGATCCACCCGGCCGGCCATCCCGCCACCCACGCCAGGGCCTCCGCGGCCGGCGCCCAGACCGCCGCCAGGACGAGCGCGGCGAAGCCGAGCACCGTCGCGGGCGCCACCGCGAGCTCGGCGAACAGGTTCGCCGGGATCGCGACCAGGCTCACCCTGGCGGCGAACACCACCACGACGGGAGCGCACACCGCCTGCGCCGCCAGGGAGGCGGCCAGCGCCTCCGCAAGCCCGCCCGGCACCCGACGCCGCCGCAGCGCCTCGCTCCACCGGGGTGCGACCGTGAGCAGGGCCCCGGTGGCGAGGACCGACAGCAGGAAGCCGTAACTCCGCGCGAGCCAGGGGTCGTGGAGCACCAGGAGGAGAACGGCTGCGGCCAGCGCGGGGATCAGCGATCTCCGGCGGCCGGTACCGATCGCGAGCAGCACGACGAGCCCGCACGCCGCCGCCCTCAGCACACTCGGATCGGGCCGGCACACCACCACGAAGGCGAGCGTCAGCGCTCCCCCGGCCAGGGCGGTGACCCGCAGCGACAGCCCCAGCCGCGGGGCGAGGCCGCCCCGCTCCACCTGATGGGCCCTCCCCGGCCGGCCGACGAGCAGAAGCAGCACGATCGAGAGGTTGCTGCCCGACACGGCGAGCAGGTGGGTGAGATCGGTGGCCCGGAACGCGTCGCGCAGCTCAGGACCGATCCGAGAGGTGTCCCCGACCACCAGGCCGGGCAGCAGGGCCCGTGCGTCCGGTGCGAGCCCGTCGGTCGCCCGCCGCAACCCGGCCCGGAGCTCCCCCGCCCGCCGCTGCGAGGCGTTCGGAGGGCCCACGACCCGGGGCGGCCCCGCCCCGTCGACCTTGAGCACCGCCGCGAAGGGCTCGCCGGGGCGCGACGGCGGCGCGAGCCGGCCGCCCACCGTCACCCGGGTCGAGGGCAGGAGCCGCAGCCACGCCT
Source organism: Streptomyces sp. CB02261 (assembly GCF_001905665.1). Classification (GTDB taxonomy): domain Bacteria; phylum Actinomycetota; class Actinomycetes; order Streptomycetales; family Streptomycetaceae; genus Streptomyces. Next base: position 775,255 of record NZ_LIVX01000001.1, read on the forward strand.
CGCGCCCCTCCCCCGGCGGCACGATCAGCAGCACCGGCGTCCGTGTCCGGTGGACCGAGCCGTCCCTCCTCTCGACCCGGGTCACCTCACCGCCCAGGACGACGGAGACCGGTACCGTCTCGCTCCCTCGCACCCGCGGCAGGGTGAGCCGGGGATCGGACGTCACCGTCACCTCCAACCGCGCCCGCGCGTACTCCGCCGCCAAGGCCGGCACGGGGCCCCGCCTGAGGTCCGCCGCGTGCAGGCCCGCCGAGGTCGCCCCCGCCGCCGCGCACAGCAGCACGCCCGCGCAGGCCGTCGCCCGCAACCGCCACCCCGGCACTCCCCGCACGACGCCCACGCCCCCGAACCACCGGGCCGCGGCCGGCGTCAGCAGGACGGCGGCCCCCGCCAGACAGGCCCCGACAGCTCCTACCGTCCACCAACCCGTGACACCCACCGCGCAGGCCGCCGCCACCCAGGCCGCCACCGCGAGCGGGACCAGCCGGAGATCCGTGGGCCCCTCCTCCCACGGGCGCACCGAGGACTCCGGCACCCCGGCCGCCGTCTCGTCGCGACTCATGGCCGGACCAGCGGTTCGAGGTCGGCGAACCTGCGCTCGCCGATGCCGTTGACCTCGCGCAGCTCCCCGACGGACCGGAAGCCGCCGTGCTCCGTGCGATGGTCGACGATGTGCCGGGCGAGGACCGGACCGACACCCGGCAGGGTGTCGAGCTGCTCCACCGTGGCCGTGTTGAGGCTCAGTGGCACCCCAGGCCCGCCGCCACCCGGTCCGCCCGCAGGACCGGAGCCGGGACCGGAGCCGCCGCCCGGCACGCCCGGCACGCCCGGCACGCCCGGCACGCCCGGCACGCCCGGCGCCCCCGGCACGCCGACGAGAACCTGTTCCCCGTCGAACAGGACACGGGCCCGGTTGAGCCCCGTGAGATCGGCGCCGGGCTTCACCCCGCCCGCGGCACGCAGGGCGTCCGCCACCCGTGAACCGGCGGGCAGGGTCAGCACCCCGGGCCTGCGCACCTTGCCGCCAACGTCGACGATCACCCGTGCCCCGGCCGACGCCGACCCCGCACCGGCTCCCGGCACCGGCGCGGCTCGTGTGGCGGGCGCGGCCGCCACGGGGACGGCGCGTACGAGTTCGGGCGCGCGCACCGGCTCAGGCCGCCCCGCCCAGAAGTAGCCGCCCGCGAGGCCCGCCGCCACGATCAGGATCACCGCCAGCGCGGCCAGCGCCCTCGGTTCGAGCCCGCACCGCGTCTGCACCCACATCGGGGTCCGCTCACGCAGCGCCGCCGCCAGCCGCCCCCTCGTTCCCACCGGGGAACCACGCTCCGGCGCCTCCGGGACCTCCGTCGCGTCCCGGCCCTCCGGTGGTTCGGGCAGCCTCGGCTCGGCGGCCGCCGACGGGAACAGGGCGTCCCCCCGCCGCCGTACGACGGCCTCGGGAAGCGGGGCGGCCCTCCTGACCCGGGTCCGCCTCCCGGCCCGCCCGGAGGACGCGCCACGCGCGCCGTGGCGGTGGCGCCCGTCGGAACCCCGCGCCCTGCCGGGCCCGCTGGACGCGGCGCCCCTCGTGCCGAGGACGTCGGAACCGGTCGATGCGATACGTGTACGAAGAGTCATGCAGGTGACGGTAGGGATCACCGCGGTCCTGTGCGGGACTCACTCACGTTCCGTGGACGGGGGCCGCCCTGTGGACAACTCCGTCACTCACGCGGGTGACGGACCGGCTCAGCAGGGCGAGACGACGACCGCGAGCAGCCCGGGCCCCGTGTGCGCGCCGATGACCGCGCCCACCTCGCTGACATGGAGTTCCGCCATGCCCGGTACCCGCCCCCGCAGCCGGTCGGCGAGGGCCGCGGCCCGTTCGGGTGCGGAGAGGTGGTGGACCGCGATGTCGACGGCGCCGGAACCGGCGCGCTCGACGGCGATCTCCTCCAGCCGTGCGATGGCCTTCGAGGCGGTCCGCACCTTCTCCCGCAGTTCGATGCGCCCGCCGTCGAGTTCGAGGAGCGGCTTGACCGCGAACGCGGAGCCGAGCAGCGCCTGCGCCGCCCCGATGCGCCCGCCGCGGCGCAGGTGGTCCAGGGTGTCGACGTAGAAGAAGGCGGAGGTTCCCCCCGCACGCTTCTCGGCGGCGGCGACCACCTCGTCCAGCGAGCCGCCCGCCTCCGCGACCTGGGCCGCCGCCAGCACGCAGAAGCCCAGCGCCATGCCGACCATGCGGGTGTCCACGACCCGTACGGGCACGGGGGCGTCCTTCGCGGCCAGTACGGCCGCGTCGAAGGTCCCGGAGACCTCGGCGGACAGATGGAGCGAGACGACACCCCGCGCCCCGGCCTCGGCGGCCGCGCGGTAGGCCTCGGCGAAGATCTCGGGGCTCGGCCGCGAGGTGGTGACGGACCGCTTCTTCTGGAGGGCCTCGACGAGGGCCCTGGCCGAGATCTCGGTGCCTTCCTCGAGGGCGCGGTCGCCGATGACGACGGTCAGCGGGACCGTGGTGACGGCGTGCCGCTCCCTCGTCTGGCGTGGCAGGTAGGCCGTGGAATCGGTGACGATCGCGACATGCCGGGACATGAGCGGGAGGTTACCCGCCGGGGCCGCCGCTCGGCAGCCCGGCCCCCCGTCAGGTGGTGGTCTCCGGGCGGGCCGACTTCTCCCAGGGGTAGGCGGTCCGCCGGGGATCGGGCCCCGTGATCGCGGACGGCTCACCGCCGGCCGCCGGGTTTCCCCGGTCCGAGTGCTCGGCCGGGCCGGCGGGACGCCCCCAGGCCTCACCGGCGCCGGAGGCGGTCCCCGGGGCCGCCCCCTGCGTGGTCTCCGGACCGGTCCAGTGGCGCAACGCGCCCGCCTCTACGTCGATCTGGGCACTGAGCGCCGACAGGTCGTCCTCGGCGAACTTCAGGGCCCTGTCCCGGGCGGCGCGGCGCAGCGCGTCGGCCGAGCCGGTGATCCGCTCGGTCCGCGCGGCGAGTTCGGGGAGCTGCCCGGACACGTACGCCCGGTCGGGCTCCCGCTCCAGGCGCTTGAGGTCCTCGTCCAGTTCCAGCCCGTGCCCGCTGAGCCGGTGGAACAGGTCGAGCGACTCCTTCAGCGACGCGTCCTCGCCGACACCGGCCTGCAGCGCCTCCTGGGTGGCCCGCATCGAGGTGCGCAGCGACAGACGCAGTCTGGCCAGCTCGCCGGCGACCCCGGTCTGACCGAAGCTCTTGGCTCGCAGCGTGGTGTCCTCGACGGTGCGCCGGGCCTGGTTCAGGGTGCGGTCGACCCCCCGCTTGGCGGCCTTGGCCGCCTTCACGGTGACGAAGACCCCGAGCGCCACGAAGGACAAGAAGAGCAGCGCCATGATCGTGATAATCGTGGCTTCCATGTGTGCCCCTCCGGCGTACGTCGAGTCCCCACGGTTGTGGTTCTTCCAAGGTAAACGGAACGGGCAGGCCGAGGGTTCCATCGGAACCCCCAACCTGCCCGTAGGGGAAACCCCTATGTGTCGTCAGCCGGCGACGATGTTGACCAGCTTCGGCGCCCGGACGATCACCTTGCGGATCTCCGCGCCGCCCAGCGCGGCGACCACGTGCGGGTCACCGAGCGCCAGGGTCTCGAGGTCGGCGTCCGTGATCGACGGCGAGACCTCCAGGCGGGCCTTGACCTTGCCCTTGATCTGCACGACGCAGGTCACGGTCTCGTCGACGACGTACGCCGGGTCGGCGACCGGGAAGTCCTGGTGGACGACCGAGTCGGTGTGGCCCAGCTTGCGCCACAGCTCCTCGGCGATGTGCGGGGCCAGCGGGGCGACCAGCAGCACCAGCCGCTCGGCGACGGACCGGGAGAGCGCACCGCCGGACTTGGTCAGGTGGTTGTTCAGCTCGGTGACCTTGGCGATGGCGGTGTTGAAGCGCATGGCCGCCATGTCCTGCGAGACGCCGTCGATCGCCTTGTGCAGGGCGCGCAGCGTGTCCTCGTCGGCCTCGGTGTCGACCACGGTGACCTCGCCGGTCGACTCGTCGACGATGTTGCGCCAGAGGCGCTGCAGCAGCCGGTACTGGCCGACCACCGCGCGCGTGTCCCAGGGACGCGACACGTCCAGCGGGCCCATCGCCATCTCGTACAGGCGCAGCGTGTCGGCGCCGAACTCGGCGCAGATCTCGTCCGGCGTCACGGCGTTCTTCAGGGACTTGCCCATCTTGCCGAGGACGCGGCTGACCTTCTCGCCCTCGTACCAGAAGCCGCCGTCCCGCTCCTCGACCTCGGCCGCGGGCACGGCGATCCCGCGCGCGTCCCGGTAGACGAAGGCCTGGATCATGCCCTGGTTGTAGAGCTTGTGGAACGGCTCGGCCGAGGAGATGTGCCCCAGGTCGAACAGCATCTTGGACCAGAAGCGCGCGTACAGCAGGTGCAGCACGGCGTGCTCGGCGCCGCCGACGTACAGGTCGACGCCGCCGGTCGGCATGCCCTCGCGGGGGCCCATCCAGTACTGCTCGACGGCCGGGTCGACCAGCTTCTCGGAGTTGTGCGGGTCGAGGTAGCGCAGCTCGTACCAGCAGGAACCGGCCCAGTTGGGCATGGTGTTGGTCTCGCGGCGGTAGCGGCGCGGGCCGGCGCCGTCGCCGAGGTCCAGGGTGACGTCGACCCAGTCCTCGTTGCGGGACAGCGGGGTCTCCGGCTGGGTGTCCGCGTCCTCCGGGTCGAAGGTGCGCGGCGAGTAGTCCTCGACCTCCGGCAGTTCCAGCGGCAGCATCGACTCGGGCAGCGAGTGGGCGACGCCGTCCTCGTCGTAGACGATCGGGAAGGGCTCGCCCCAGTAGCGCTGGCGGCTGAACAGCCAGTCGCGCAGGCGGAAGTTGACGGTGCCCTCGCCGATACCGCGGTCGGCCAGCCAGGCGGTGATCTTCGCCTTGGCGTCGACGACGCCCAGGCCGTCGAGGGAGATCTCGTCGTTCGCGGAGTTGACCAGCTTCGCCTCGTACGAGGAGAAGGCGTCGTCCCACGTGGACGGGTCGGTGCCGCGGTCGTCGCTCGGTTCCACGACGCAGCGCATCGGCAGCTCGAAGGCGCGCGCGAAGGCGAAGTCGCGGCTGTCGTGCGCCGGGACGGCCATGATGGCGCCGGTGCCGTAACCCATCAGGACGTAGTCGGCGATGAAGACGGGGACCTGCTCGCCGCTGACCGGGTTGGTGGCGTACGCGCCGGTGAAGACGCCGGTCTTCTCCTTGGCGTCGGCCTGCCGCTCGACGTCGGACTTGGAGGCGGCCTGCTTGCGGTAGGCGTCGACGGCCTCGGCCGGGGTGGCGTGTCCGCCGGTCCACACGTCGTGGGTGCCCTCGGGCCAGACGGCCGGGACGATCTTCTCGACCAGGTCGTGCTCGGGGGCCAGCACCATGTAGGTGGCGCCGAACAGGGTGTCCTGGCGGGTGGTGAAGACGGTGATCGCACCGGTGTCACCGACCTGGAAGTCGACGCGGGCGCCCTCGGAGCGGCCGATCCAGTTCCGCTGCTGCAGCTTGATGGCCTCGGGCCAGTCCAGCGCGTCCAGGTCGTCGAGCAGGCGGTCCGCGTAGGCGGTGATCCGCATGTTCCACTGGCGCAGCTTGGACTTGAAGACGGGGAAGTTGCCGCGCTCGGAGCGTCCGTCGGCGGTGACCTCTTCGTTGGCCAGAACGGTGCCCAGGCCGGGGCACCAGTTGACGGGGGCGTCGGAGGCGTACGCCAGGCGGTACTCGCCCAGGACGTCGGAGCGCTCGGCGGCGCTCAGCTCGCTCCACGCGCGCGTGGTGCCGGGAACCTCACGCGTGCCGTTCTCGAACTGCGCGATCAGCTCGGCGATCGGACGGGCCTTGCCGGCCTCGGTGTCGTACCAGGCGTTGAAGATCTGCAGGAAGATCCACTGGGTCCACTTGTAGTACTCCGGGTCGATCGTGGCGAACGACCGGCGCTTGTCGTGGCCCAGGCCCAGCCGGCGGAGCTGGACCTTCATGTTCTCCATGTTGGCCTCGGTGGACACACGCGGGTGCGTGCCCGTCTGCACGGCGTACTGCTCGGCCGGCAGGCCGAAGGCGTCGAAGCCCAGGGTGTGCAGCACGTTGTGGCCGGTCATGCGCGCGTGGCGGGCGAAGACGTCCGTGGCGATGTAGCCGAGCGGGTGGCCGACGTGCAGGCCCGCACCCGAGGGGTACGGGAACATGTCCATGATGAACTTCTTGGGCCGGGCGGCGATCGCGGGGTCGCCCGCCAGGTCGCCGGTGGGGTTCGGCGCCTCGTAGGTGCCCTCCGCGTCCCAGAAGTCCTGCCAGCGTGCCTCGATGTCGGCGGCCATGGCCGCCGTATAGCGATGGGGAGCCGCCGTCTCGGCGGCCGTATTGATCTCGGTCATGGTCCTTGAAGCTCCATCGATCGTCTCTGCCCACTGCCACGGACTGCCGTGAAATGAAAAATCCCCTCGCACAGGAGGGGACGCCGCGCCGACTCCGACAGATGTCTGTCATCCGTCGGGACTGATCAGCGCGGCTCGGTAAGCAGAAGGCGTACGGCACGCATGGCGCCAGGGTACCGCAGGGCCCGAGCGGGCCGCACCGGCGTTCCACGGAGCGGCGCCGTCGATGCGGCGAGGGATCGGGCACACGAAGAAGGCGCGCCACCCGATTCGGGTGGCCCGCCTTCTTTTCTGTGGAGCTAAGGAGAATTGAACTCCTGACCTCCTGCATGCCATGCAGGCGCTCTACCAACTGAGCTATAGCCCCTTGCTTGTTTCCGTCTCCGTCTCGGTTTCCCTCGCGGCGACAGACAGAACATTAACCGGCCGCCCGGCAGATCTCCAAATCGATTCTCGGAGCCCTCCTGACCTGCCCGGTAGGGTCGCCGACTGTGTCCGTCTCCGTGCTCTCGAAAACCCGCGCCCGGCCGTGGCCCCTCGCCACCGCCGCGGCGGTCTGCCTGCTCTCGTTCGCGGCCTTCTGGGTGGCGCAACGCCTCGCCCACGTGAACATGCTCGACGTGATGGTCTACCGGGCCGAGGGCGAGACGGTCAGGGCCGGTGGTGACCTGTACGCGATGCGCGCCACCTCGGCGAACCTCGGCATGACGTATCCGCCCTTCGCGGCCCTGCTGTTCGTCCCGCTGACCCTGGTGAGCGTGCCGCTGATGCGGACGCTCAGCACGGCGGGGAACCTGCTCCTCGTCGTCGCCCTGGTCCAGCTGTCGCTCCAGTTGGTCCGCCCGTCCCTGTCCCGTACGGATCTGTGGCGTACGACGCTGTGGGTCGCCGCGGTCGTGGTCTGGTCCGAGCCGGTGTGGACGACCCTGCGGTACGGGCAGATCAACCTGCTCATAGCGGTGGCGGTGCTCTGGGACCTCACGCGCGCGCGTGGCAGCCGCTGGGCGGGCCTCGGCATCGGCCTGGCGACCGCGGTGAAACTCACACCGGGTCTCTTCGTGGTCCTGCTGCTCGTCGCGGGGCTGATCCTGTGGCGCGGGGACCGGTCCTGGAACACCTGGCTGCGTACGGCGGTGACGGCGACCGGCGTGTTCCTGGCGACGACGCTGGCCGTGGTGCTCGTGCTGCCGGCGGACTCGAAGCGCTTCTGGACGGAGACCCTGTTCGAGACGGGCCGGGTCGGTTTCGCCGAGGAGACCGCCAACCAGTCGATCCGGGGCGTGCTGGCCCGGCTCATGCACACCGACGACCCGGGCCTGTGGTGGGCGGTGACGGCGGCGCTCCTGGGCGGCGCGGCGATGGTGCTCGCGGTACGGGCCGCGGTGCGGGGCGACAAGGCCGTGGCGGTCGTCGTCTGCGCGTTCACGGCGCTGATGATCAGCCCGATCTCCTGGTCCCACCACTGGGTCTGGTGCGTGCCGCTGCTGATCCTGCTCGCGGACCGCGCCACGCGCGCGTGGCCGGTGACGGGCGCGGTGGCCCTGGTCTTCGCGTCGTTCGCGCTGTGGTGGGTTCCGCACGACCCGGGCCGGCCCGAGCTGGACCAGAACGCGGGCCAGATGCTGCTGTCCGCGATCTACCCGCTGACGACGACGGCGCTGCTCGTGGGGTACGCGCTGACGCTGCGGCGTCAGGCCGTGGCGAAGGAGTAGAACCGCTTGAGGGTGCAGTGCTCGTCGAGGAGCCGGCCGTAGATCGGCTCCCCCTCCAGCTCGCGGTACGTCTCGATGGGGTCGCCTTTTATGATCAGCGCCCGCGCGCACTCCTCGCACCAGTACTGGAACCCTGGGTTGACGGGGTCCATGTCACGCACGATGGGCGTACCGCTGCCGCACCAGTCGCACTTCCTCCTGTGTGCACCCATCAGTCAGCTCCAGCTGTGGCCGCAGGCCGTGCACCCATAGGACACCCCGCAGTTGTCGCCGAGCACTTGGGCCACCCTCCCGTCCGGATTCCTCGTCCCCCTCCGGCCGTCCGATTCTGCCATGGCCCCGCAAGAGGGTCAGCGTGATCGGCGTGGCGGTCCCGCCGCCGCGGCCTGCGGGACGCCGAACGGCCGTCCGGTCCGGTTGTCGGTGCCACGGTCTTTACTGGGACAGCACGGGGGACTCGACCATGGGGGGGTGCGGCGATCGTGGCAGCGGTACCGACACAGCGGCGGCGACGGCCGGAGCTCGCCGCCTTCCTGCGCAGCCGCCGGGCCAGGGTGACCCCCGAGGACGTGGGGATGCCGCCGGGGCTCCGCCGCCGTACACCGGGCCTGCGCCGCGAGGAGGTCGCCCGGCTCTCCGGGGTCGGCGTCACCTGGTACACCTGGCTGGAGCAGGGACGTCCGATCAACGCCTCCGCGCAGGTGCTCGACGCGGTCGCCCGCACACTGCGGCTCGACCGGTCCGAGCGCGAGCACCTCTACCGCTTGGCCGAGGTGCCGTACGCCCCGGAGCGGTCCGCCGCGGACGTGCCGGGGGTCGGCCCGGAGGTCCAGGGCGTCCTCGACGCCCTGGACCCGCACCCGGCGGTGCTCCACGACGCGCGGTACGACGTCCTCGCGACCAACGCCATGTACGAGCGGCTCTTCTTCCGGCACGACCAGGACGGGCGCGGCGGACAGGCCCTGGACACCGGCCCGTTCGGCGTACGCAACGTGCTGTGGGCGCTGTTGAGCACGCCCGGCCCCACCTGCCCGGTGATGGAGCGGGAGCGGGAACTGCCCCTGATGGTGGCCCGGTTGCGGGGCGCGTACGGACGTCATGGGGGCGAGCCCGCCTGGGAGGAGTTCATACGGCGCCTCGCGGAGGCCAGTCCGGAGTTCGCCCGGTTGTGGCGCGGCGGCGACGTGGTCCCGCCGGGGACACGGGTGCGGACCCTCCGCCACGAGCGGGTGGGTGAGGTCCGGTCGGTCCCGGTCTCCCTCTCCGTGGACGGGATGCCGGAGTGCCGCATCGTGACGTACACGCCGAGCGACGAGGAGAGCCGTCAGGGGCTCGCGGCCCTGCACGAGGTGACGGAACGACGAATCCCGCCCCCTGCTGGGGACGGGATCCGGTGATTGTGGAGCTAAGGAGAATTGAACTCCTGACCTCCTGCATGCCATGCAGGCGCTCTACCAACTGAGCTATAGCCCCTCGTGTTCTTCGCGCTCCGCGCTGCGAACAAGAAGAACTCTAGCCTGTGACCTGCCGGAAAGTGAAATCCGGGTCCGGCAGGCCGGGCCGCGGGGCTCAGTCGTCGTCGCCGAGGACCGGCTCGGGCAGCGTGCCCGCGTTGTGCTCCATCAGACGCCAGCCACGGGCGCCCTCGCCGAGGACGGACCAGCAGCAGTTCGTGAGGCCGCCCAGGCTCTCCCAGTGGCGGGACTCCAGGTCCAGGAGTCGGCCGATGGTGGTGCGGATCGTGCCGCCGTGGCTCACCACGACGAGCGTGCCGTCGTCGGGGAGCTTGTCGGCGTGCTCCAGGACCACCGGGGCGGCCCGGTCGGCCACCTCGGTCTCCAGCTCGCCGCCGCCCCGGCGCACGGGCTCGCCGCGCTTCCAGGCGGCGTACTGCTCGCCGTACCGCGCCACGATCTCGTCATGGGTCAGGCCCTGCCACTCCCCCGCGTACGTCTCGCGCAGCGCGGAGTCGTGGGCGACGGCGTGGCCGGTGAGCGCGGCCAACTCGGCGGCGGTGGCGGCCGCCCGCTTCAGGTCGGACGCGACGATGGCGTCCGGCTTGAGCGCGGCGAGCAGCCGTGCGGCCCGGCGCGCCTGGGCGACGCCGGTCTCCGTCAGCTCGATGTCGGTCGAGCCCTGGAAACGGCGCTCCAGGTTCCAGGAGGTCTGGCCGTGGCGCCAGAGGACGATGCGGCGGCCTCTGCCGCCCTTGGTGGTGCTCAGCTCAGCTCACCGTCCGCCTCGTCGGGCAGGCCCGCGGCGTGGTCGGCGAGGTCGACCCCGGTCAGGGCCGCGTGCTCGGCACCCTTGCCGCGCGTCTTCGACGCGTCCTCGGGCAGCGGCAGCTCGGGGCAGTCCTTCCACAGCCGCTCCAGGGCGTAGAAGACCCGCTCCTCGCTGTGCTGGACGTGGACGACGATGTCGACGTAGTCCAGGAGGATCCAGCGCGCGTCGCGGTCGCCCTCACGGCGGACCGGCTTGGCGCCGAGGTCCTTGTTCAGGCGCTCCTCGATCTCGTCGACGATCGACTTGACCTGGCGGTCGTTGGGCGCGGAGGCGAGCAGGAAGGCGTCGGTGATCGACAGCACGTCGCTGACGTCGTACGCGATGATGTCGTGCGCGAGCCGGTCGGCGGCCGCCTGAGCGGCGGCGTTGACGAGCTCGATGGAACGATCCGTGGCGGTCACAAGCAGGCTTTCGTCGGCGGTCCAGTACCCCTCCAGGGTCTCACGGACCGCCGACGCGCCCGCCAACGTTTTCAGGAGCGCCGTTACCGGGGGCCCTGAGGCTTGTAGTCCTGGCCCAGGACGACGGTGACCGCGGCGGCGTTCGAGGGCTCGCCCTTGGTGACCGCGGTGGCCGGCAGCCCCAGCGTCTTGGCCACCTCGGCCGCTGTCGCCTTCTGGGCGTCGTCGGCGTACAGGACCTGCGACGTCTCGCGGGTGGGCGCCTCGGCGCCTCCCACGAAGGCGTAGCCGCCGTTGATCAGGACGATCCTGGCTGTCTCGGTGGCGCCCTTCCCGGAGCCGTCCCGGATCGAGACCCGGGTCACCTCGCCGGCCTCGGGGGCGGTGACCTTGCCGCCGAGGATGTCCTTCACCACACTTCCGCCGGCGTCCTCGGTCAGGGCGCCGTCCGCGCCGACCGGCAGCAGGGCCGTCTTGTGGTCGCCGATCTTGGCGTGCTCGGCGAGCCTGGCGAGGGAGGCCGCCAGGTCCTTCTCCGGGAGCGAGGGGTCGAGGATCTGCTGCAGGGTCTGGATGGTGACCGTGGCGGCCTCGGGGTCGGAGGAGATCTTCCGCAGCACGCCGTACATGACCTGGCCGAACCGCTGGAGCTGCTTGGCCTCGGCCTCGCCGGGTGCCCGGTAGGTGGCGTAGGCGACGGCGGCGCGGCCGTTCAGGGTCTGCTTCTCGCCCTTCCTGACCAGCGGGTCCGCGCCCTTCTTGGCGCCGGGCACGTCCGTGTCGGTGTCCGTCTCGATGCCGCTGACGGTCTCGACGAGGTTCTCCAGGTACGGGGTGTCCAGGCGCCAGGTCCCGGTGATCCGGGTGCCGAGGAGATTGCCGATCGCCTCCCGGGTCCCACCGGCCCCGTCGTCCTCGACCGACTTGCCGAGGGTCGTCACGGAGCCCTCCTCGTCGGCGACGACGACGGAGTTGGGGAGCAGGACGGTGGTGCCCTGGCGGGTGGTCGCGTTGTTCACGAGGAGGGCGGTGGAGGTGCCGCCGTTCTTGAGGTCGTGGAGGTGGACGACGATCGTGTCGCGCTTCTGCGGACCGGTCGCTGCGTTCCCCTTCTGCTCCGCCTCGGACGAGCCGGGCAGCTTGCCGGCGGACCACAGGTAGCCGACGCCGCCCGCGACCGCGAGGACGAGCACGACGACGAGGGCGACGACCCGGTTGCGGCCGCGCCGCCGGGCCTCCTCGCGGCGCTCGGAACGGCTCTCGGTGAACTTCAGCCAGTCGATGACGTCCTCGGAGTCCTCGTCCGGCTCCTCGATGAACGAGAACTGCTCGGTGCGGTAGTCCCGGTCGTCGTCGCCCCCGGCCTGCCGGGCCGGGGCGGACCGCTCGGAGGCGGGGCGCTGTCCGGGGACGCCGGCCGGGGCCGCGACGGGCGCCGCGGGGGTGACGGGTGCGGCCTGCGTCGCGGGGGCGGGGGCGGGCTCGGCCGGCGCGGCCCACTGCTGCCCCGTGTCGTACGAGGGGTAGGCGTAGCCCTGCTGCTGCCCGTAGGGGTCGTACGGCGATCCCTGCTGCGGCTGTTGCGGCTGCTGCTGCCCGCCGTAGGGGTCGTAGCCGTACCCCTGCTGCGGCTGCTGCTGTTGACCGCCGTACGGGTCGTAGTGCTGCCCCTGCCCCTGCTGAGGCGCCTGGGGCTGCTGGTACACCGGCTGCCCGTACTCGTCGTAGCCGATGATCTGCGGCTGCGGATAGTACGGGTCGTACGGGTGCTGCTGGTCGTTCACCGGTGGCCCTCCCCGAAGCTCACGCGCGGCGGTACAACTGGCGCTTGTCGATGTAGCGCACCACGCCGTCAGGGACCAGGTACCAGACGGGATCCCCCTGCGCGACCCGCGCCCGGCAGTCGGTGGAGGAGATGGCGAGCGCGGGAACCTCGACCAACGAGACCCCGCCCTTGGGCAGTCCGTCGTCGGTGAGGTCGTGGCCCGGCCGGGTGACGCCGATGAAGTGCGCGAGCGAGAAGAGCTCCTCGGCGTCGCGCCAGGTGAGGATCTGTGACAGCGCGTCGGCCCCGGTGATGAAGAAGAGGTCCGCATCGGTGTTGAGGGCGCGCAGGTCCCGCAGGGTGTCGATGGTGTAGGTCGCACCGCCGCGGTCGATGTCGATGCGGCTGACCGAGAACTGCGGGTTGGACGCCGTGGCGATGACCGTCATCAGGTAGCGGTCCTCGGGCGCAGACACGGCCTTGTCGCTCTTCTGCCACGGCTGCCCGGTCGGTACGAACACCACCTCGTCCAGGTGGAACAGGGCGGCGACCTCGCTGGCCGCCACCAGGTGTCCGTGGTGGATCGGGTCGAAGGTTCCGCCCATCACGCCGAGTCGGCGCTTCCCGCGCCCGCCAGTAGGCATTTCCTGCTCTCCCATGCGTGCAGAGCCTACTGGCACGGCAGCGGACGCCTGATCAGGGTCGCCGGTTCAGCGGTCGCGGTTGAAGCGGGTGGTGATCCACAGCAGCAGCATCAGGGCGCCGAAGGCACCGAAGCCGGTGAGGTAGGGGCTGAGGCTTTCGTGGTTGCCGCCGTGCTCGGCGCCCTCGGCGAGGGAGACCAGGTTGGCGGCGGTGCTGTGGAGGCTCATCTTCGGCAGACCTATCGATCGGGGATGGGAGCGGAGACTTCGCGCACATCGTATGCGGGCCGTGCGGACGGGCTCACGCCGACTCAGGCGTTGGTGTCGAGCTCCGCTGAACGGCCCGGCCCGAGTTATCCACAGGCCCCGGCGCACGAGGGCGCCAACGCCTAGGCTGGGTGCGTCAGGGGGACGAGCACCGACTCGTACGAACAGGGGGCATCCATGACCGAGAACGACCAGGGGAACGTGCCGAGCAGGCAGCGCAAGCGGTTCCCCGGCATCTCCTCGCGGGCCTACGAGCATCCCGCCGACCGCTCGGCGCTGGTGGCGCTGCGCAAGCTCAGCGGCTTCGACACGGTCTTCAAGGCGCTCAGCGGGCTGCTGCCCGAGCGCAGTCTGCGGCTCCTCTTCCTCTCGGACTCCGTCCGGGTGAGCGACGCGCAGTTCAACCACCTCAACGAGATGCTGCGGGACGCCTGTTACATCCTGGACCTGGAGAAGGTCCCGCCGATGTACGTGACGCAGGACCCGAAGCCCAACGCCATGTGCATCGGCCTCGACGAGCCGATCATCGTCGTCACCACCGGTCTGGTGGAGCTGCTCGACGAGGAGGAGATGCGGGCGGTCGTCGGCCATGAGGTCGGGCACGCCCTGTCCGGGCACTCCGTGTACCGCACGGTGCTGCTCTTCCTCACCGGCCTGGCGCTCAAGATCGCCTGGATCCCCCTGGGGAACGTGGCGATCATGGCCATCGTGACGGCGCTGCGGGAGTGGTTCCGGAAGTCGGAGCTCTCGGCCGACCGGGCGGGACTCCTCGTGGGGCAGGACGTGCGGGCCTCGATGCGCGGTCTGATGAAGATCGCCGGCGGCAACCACCTCCACGAGATGAACGTGGACGCGTTCCTCGCCCAGGCCGACGAGTACGAGAAGGCCGGCGACCTGCGGGACTCGGTCCTGAAGATCCTCAACGTGCTGCCGCGGACGCACCCCTTCACGACCGTCCGGGCGGCGGAGCTGAAGAAGTGGTCGGAGAGCCGCGACTTCCAGCGGATCATGGACGGCCACTACCCGAAGCGCTCGGAGGACAAGGACACCTCGGTCACGGACTCCTTCCGCGAGTCGGCGGGGCACTACGCCGACACGGTGCGGACCAGCAAGGATCCGCTGATGAAGCTGGTCGGGGACATAGCCGGGGGCGCCGGTGACCTGGCGGGCGACCTGGGCGGGCGGCTGCGCAACCGGTTCGGCGCCGGGCAGGGCCCGAAGCAGCCCGGCGACGGCGGACCGACGACCGGGGACGACGGGAGCGGCCCGGCGAGCGGCTCCGGGGGCGGTCAGAGCGAGGGCTGAGCGTCCGGCGCCAGCGCTCCGCACAGCGAGGGCGCGGCGGGCCGACCCGTGGCGTACGGGTCGGTGACCGCCGGGCCTCCGCCGGCCTCGGGGGTCCGCGCCCCCGCCAGGAGCGGCTTCAGGGCGCCGGTCGTGTCCGCGCCGCATGCCTGCGGGCCCGCCTCGACGGTGCTGGTCACCAGCTCGGCCCGGTGCATGCGCAGGTCCTCGCGGTCGAAGCGGAAGTGCAGCTCGCGGTGGACCGTGAAGAGGGACGCCTCCGCGCCCGGCCCCGCGCCCCCGGCGGCCGGGCGGAGGGCGTAGGTGTACGTGTGGTCCGCCGTGACGTCCAGGGTGTCGGGACCGGTCTCCTCGAAACGCAGGGTGCCCTGGACGCGGGTGGCGGGGTCCGCGAGGACCACCTGACGCGGGTCGAAGCGGACGAGCCAGCCGGCGAGGGCGTGCCGGCCGTCGTCGGCCGGTGACTCGACGCTCCGGTCGAACTGTTCCAGCTGGTCCGGGTCGATCAGCAGCCGCGCGGGGCGGACGGTCGCCCCGGACAGGACGCCGGGCTCCAGGGAGGAGGCCACCAGGTACTCCTTGGCGATGCCGAGGGCGGTGACGACCTGACTCTCGGCGAAGTGGGTGGTGCGTCCGGTGACCGGCAGGTTGATGCCGGCGGCTCCGGTGCGGTACTCGGCCGCGGGGCTGTGGTCGAAGAGCCGGTCGGGCACGCCGCCGACGACGGGGCCCTGGGGGGCGAGCGGGACCACGGTGGTCCGCAGGGGCTCGGCCCGCTGGTCGGCGGGCGGCAGGTACGGGTTGCGGACGCCCAGGTAGATGGCGGTGCCGAAGGCGAGGAGGATCAGCAGGACCAGCAGGAGCGCCTGGCGGGAGCCGCTCCGGCCCTCCCAGGAGGAGGAGCGGCTGCGGACGGCCAGGGCGTGTTCGCCCATCCGTTCCCGGGCGGAGTACTCCTGGAGATGGGCAGCGCGGACGAACGCCTCGTCGAAGACGACGGATCGGTATTCGTCCTCACCGCCGGGGACCCCGTCGGGTGTCCCCTCAGGCGGGTCGCCACGCCCTGCCATACCTTCAGGGTAGGTCCGCGGGGGCTTCGGTAAACGCCCAGGTACACGCCAAGTTCGGAAGAATCCCGCCGTCGGGGCCGTGTACGGCGGGAAGTGAGGAGGATCCGGGCGGTTCGGCCGTTCGGGGGACGGCGGAGGCCGTCCGGGCGACGCTGACCGCGGCGGCGGGGGCGTCGGCGCTATCCGGGGGACGCCGACCGGGCCGCGGGGGCGTGGGCGGCGGGCGGGGCCGGGTGCGGCTTGGGCGTGTCGACGCCCGTCGTGGCCGGCGGAGGGATCTGGTCCTGGCGGTTGGCGGCCGCACCCCGGTAGACGGCGCTGAAGGCGAGGGCGACCATGCCGATCCCCATGAGGAGGGCGAGGAGCCAGGCGACGGGCCGGTGCCAGCGTGCGCTGCCCCGGTAGGGGAGCAGGGGGCCGCCGTGGCGGCCGTAGGGGCTGGCGTCGTCGCCGATGTCGTCGGGCTCGTAGGTGAGGGCCGTGGGGTCGTGGAGGTCCTCGTAGGGGTCGTCGTCGGCGGGTCCCCCTCCGGCGCGGGCGCGGGCCGCCTCGGCCTCGGCGCGGGCCTGGGCGGCGGCGAGGAGCCGCTCGACCGCGGTGGGCTCGTGGACGGTCGCCGCCCGCACGAAGTCCTCGTCGAACACCACGTCGGCGTAGACCTCGTCGGCGCCTCCGCGGTCGACAGAGTCCTCAGGGTCACCGCCGTCCTGGAACGGCCTGCCCCCCACGTCGTCCGGCACGGATTCAGAGTAGACCCGGAAGGTGGTTTTCGGCAGGGAGAGTGCGAACCCTCCCCGCCCGTACCGAAAGGAGGGATTACCGCACGTGACCGTCACCGGTGACGATGTACTTGGTCGAGGTCAGCTCGGGAAGGCCCATGGGGCCCCGGGCGTGCAGCTTCTGGGTGGAGATGCCGATCTCCGCGCCGAAGCCGAACTCGCCGCCGTCCGTGAACCGGGTGGAGGCGTTGACGGCGACCGTGGTGGAGTCGACCAGCTGGGTGAAGCGGCGGGCCGCGGCCTGCGAGGTGGTGACGATCGCCTCGGTGTGGCCGGAGGACCACATGCGGATGTGCTCGACGGCCTTGTCGAGGGATTCGACGACGGCGGCGGCGATGTCGTACGAGAGGTACTCGGTCTCCCAGTCCTCCGGCGTGGCGGGGACGACCGTGGCCTTGGAGCCCTCCGCGAGGGCGAGGACCCGCTCGTCGGCGTGGACGGTGACGCCGGCCTCGGCGAGGGCGGCGAGGGCCTTGGGAAGGAAGGCCTCGGCGACGTCCTGGTGGACGAGGAGGGTCTCGGCCGCGTTGCAGACGCTGACCCGGTGGGCCTTGGAGTTGAGCAGGATCTCGACGGCCATGTCGAGGTCGGTCTGCGCGTCGACGTAGACGTGGCAGTTTCCGGTGCCGGTCTCGATGACGGGGACGGTGGACTCCTCGACGACCGTCCGGATCAGGGAGGCGCCGCCGCGCGGGATGAGGACGTCGACGAGGCCGCGGGCGCGCATCAGCTCGCGGACCGAGTCGCGGGACTCGCCGGGGACGAGCTGGATGGCGTCGGCGGGCAGGCCGGAGCCGCCGACGGCGTCCCGCAGGACCTTCACCAGGGCGGTGTTGGAGGCGTAGGCGGAGGACGAGCCGCGGAGCAGGACGGCGTTGCCGGACTTGAGGCAGAGGGCGGCGGCGTCGACGGTGACGTTGGGGCGGGCCTCGTAGATGATGCCGACGACACCGAGCGGCACGCGAACCTGGCGCAGGTCGATGCCGTTGGGGAGGGTGGAGCCGCGGACGACCTCGCCGACGGGGTCGGGCAGCGCGGCCACGTCACGGACGTCGGCGGCGATGGCCCGGACGCGCTCCGGGGTGAGGGTGAGCCGGTCGATGATCGCCTCGCTGGTCCCGGCTTCGCGGGCCTTGGCGATGTCCTCGGCGTTGGCCTCGACGATCTCGGCGGTGCGGACTTCGAGGGCGTCCGCGATCGCCAGCAGGGCGTCGTCCTTGGCCGAGCGCGGGAGTGGCGCGATTTCGGCGGCGGCGCCACGGGCCCGGTAGGCGGCCCGGGTGACCGGGGAGAGGTTGTCGAGGGGCGTGAGCGAGGTCATGCCCGCAGGGTACTGGCACCCCTGCGGACATCCCTCACGTATCCCGCACTCCGAGACGTGCGTCCCCGGTCGCGAGACGCACGCCCGTCGAGCCGCGGGGCGCGGGACCCGAGCCGGGACGCGGAACGCATCGGCCGACCCGCTCAGTACGGGTGGACGCCGACCGGCGCGGCGGGAGGTGGGCCGTAGCCCTCCGCGATCCGCTGGTGGTAGGTCTCGCGGTCGATGACCTCAAGGCCGACGATCTCCCACGGTGGCAGCTTGGCGGTCTGCCGGTGCTCGCCCCACAGGCGCAGGGCGACGGCCGCGGCGTCGTGCAGGTCGCGGGCCTCCTCCCAGTACCGGATCTCGGCGTGGTCGTTGGCGTACCGGCTGGTCAGCAGGAAGGGGTGGTCGTGGGCCAGCTGCTCCAGCCCGCGCCGCACCTCCTTCAGCGGCGACTCCACACCCGAAACGCTGAGGGTGATGTGCCAGAGTTTGGACACGGGCTGTTCCCTGGCGCGTGCTTCACGCGCCTCGCGAACCTCACGTGTCTCGGTGATGGTCTCGGTCTTCCTGTCCGTGGACCTGTCCCGTGCCTCGTCGAAGTCGGCTCCGGCCTCGACACTGGTCAGGGCGCGTTCGGCGGTCCCTCGGGGCAGCGCCCCTGGGCGCGCTCGTCTCACCGGCGGCCTCCTGTGTGATGCGTGTGGTGCTGTACCCCGCCCTGCTCTTACCCCCGAGACAAAGTTGACCAGCCCGAGGCGGCACATGGGGCGGTTTTGGGGAACGTCCCTTCCGGATGGCCGCACTTTCAGCCGTTTCGGGAGGGGTGCGAGGGTCAGCCGATGACGACCAGATCGTCGCGGTGGACGACCTCGCGCTCGTACTCGGGCCCGAGGTCCTTGGCGAGTTCACGGGTGGAGCGCCCGAGCATCCGGGGCATCTCCTTGGCGTCGAAGTTGACGAGGCCACGGGCGACGGCCCGGCCCTCGGTGTCGCGGAGCTCGACCGGGTCACCGGCCACGAAATCGCCCTCGACTCCCGCGACACCGGCCGCGAGCAGGGACTTCTTGCCCTCGACGACCGCTCGTACGGCACCGTCGTCCAGGGTCAGGGAACCCTGGGGGGTGGAGGCGTGGGCGAGCCAGAGGAGCCGGTCGGCGGAGCGGCGCCCGGTGCGGTGGAAGTACGTACCGGTGTCACGGCCGCTCAGGGCGTCGGCGGCGCGGCTCGCGGAGGTGAGGACGACGGGGATGCCCGCGGCGGCGGCGATCCGGGCGGCCTCGACCTTGGTGACCATGCCGCCGGTGCCGACGCCCGCCTTGCCGGCCGAGCCGATCTCCACGTGGGCGATGGACTCCGGTCCGGTGACCTCGGCGATCCTCGACGTTCCCGGCTTGGCCGGGTCGCCGTCGTAGAGGCCGTCGACGTCGGAGAGGAGGACGAGGAGGTCGGCGCGGACGAGGTGGGCGACGAGGGCGGCGAGCCGGTCGTTGTCGCCGAAGCGGATCTCGTCCGTGGCGACGGTGTCGTTCTCGTTGACGACCGGCAGCGCGCCCATGGCGAGGAGCTGGTCGAGGGTCCGGTACGCGTTGCGGTAGTGGGCGCGGCGGCTGGTGTCGTCGGTGGTGAGGAGGACCTGGCCGACGCGGACGCCGTAGCGGGCGAAGGAAGCGGTGTAGCGGGCGACGAGGAGGCCCTGGCCGACGCTGGCGGCGGCCTGCTGACGGGCGAGGTCCTTGGGGCGGCGGGTGAGGCCGAGGGGTGCGAGGCCGGCGGCGATGGCGCCGGACGAGACGAGGACGATCTCCTTCTCGCCGCCGCTGCGGACCTTGGCGAGCACGTCGCAGAGGGCGTCGACGCGGTCGGCGTCGAGGCCCCCGGACGCCGTGGTGAGCGATGAGGAGCCGACCTTGACGACGATCCTGCGGGCCTCCGTCACGTACTGCCTCGCCACGTCCGTCCGTCCCGTCACCTGCGTCGTCACGTGTGTCGCCACCTGCGTCGTCCTTACTCGGCTCTCCCGCGCCGAGTGCTCCCCGCCGCGGCTGCCTGGCAATCTACGCGAGCCGGGAGGGCTGCCGCTCGTCCGTTTCGCTTCCTGGACCGGTGGCGGCGGGGTCCTGTCCGGCGTTCCGGGGCACGAGGATCCGCTGGGAGATCAGGTAGGTGAACGGGATGGCGACCACGGCCGCGACGAGTGGCGCGATCCTGTCGTCCATGTGTGCCCAGGTGACGAGCGCGTACAGACCGACGCTCTGCACCAGGTAGTTGGTGACGTTGGTGAGGGGGAAGAGGGCGAACTTCTTCCAGGTCGGACGGGTCCGGTAGGTGAAGTAGGTGTTGAGGAAGAAGGAGCCGATCATGCTGAGGAGGAAGGCGAGGGAGTACGCGGCGAAGTACGGCATCCACGGGTGAAGCAGCAGGTAACAGCCGAAGAAGGTGCCGGTGTTGACGCCACCGACGAGGGCGAAGCGGAATATCTCGGCGAGCCGCCCGCGCCGCGCACCGGCCGCGGCCGACGCACCCGAGCCTGCCCACTCCCCTGAGCCTGTCGACTCCCCCGGACCCGCCGACGCCCCTGAGCCTGTCGCCTGCCCCGATCCCGCCGACGCGCCCGAACCGGCCGGCTCCCCCGAACCCGCCGGGCCCGCCGACGGGCCCGGGCCGGACGTGGCCGGCGTGGCCCCCGGCCCGCCCTGGTCCGGCGCCATCAGTGCTCCGCCTCGGTGGCCGCGACGCGGATCCGCTCGGCGGCGGCGCGTTCGGCCGCTCCGCGGCCGAAGGAGCGGTGGGTCTCCTTGACGAGGAAGTGCGGCCGGCGCTTGGTCTCGTAGTAGATGCGGCCGATGTACTCGCCGATCAGCCCGAGCATCACCATCTGCACACCGCCGAGGCCCACGATGATCGCGACCAGGGTGACGTAGCCGGGGGCGGTGACGCCCTGGGTGACGGCGGCCGCGGCCACCCAGACGGCGTAGAGGGCGGCGAGGCCGGTGAGCATCATCCCGAGCCAGAGCGCGATGCGCAGCGGGCGGTTGTTGAAGGAGATCAGCCCGTCCATGCCGTAGTTGACCAGCGAGCTGAACTTCCACTTCGTCTCACCGCCCTCGCGCGCGGCGTTCTGGTAGTCGAAGGTGACGGTGTCGAAGCCGATCCAGGAGAAGAGCCCCTTGGAGAAGCGGTTGTACTCGGGCAGCGAGAGCAGGGCGTCGACGGCCGGCCGGGACAGCAGCCGGAAGTCACCGACGCCGTCGGTGAGTTCCACGTCGACCCAGCGGTTGACGGCCCGGTAGTACATACGGCTGAGCGCCGAACGGAGCTTCTTGTCCCCTTCGCGGGTCCGCCGTGCCATGACCTGGTCGTGGCCCTGGTGGTGCAGGTCCAGCATGCGCGCGAGGAGTTCGGGCGGGTGCTGGAGGTCGGCGTCCATGATCACGACGGCGTCGCCGGTGGATTTGCGCAGGCCGGCGAGCATGGCGGCCTCCTTGCCGAAGTTGCGGCTGAAGGAGGCGTACTGGGTCTGGTGCGGGTGCCGGGCGGCGATCTCACGGAGCTTGCCGAGCGTTCCGTCGGAGCTGCCGTCGTCCACGTAACAGATCTCGTAGCCGACCGGAAGGGTGTCGAGCACCTGTCGCATTCGCGCATCGAAGCGCTCGACGACGTCCTCCTCGTTGAAACAGGGGACGACGACGGAAAGCCTGGTCATTGAACGGTCACTCCAGAGGGATGGGCGAGAGTACGTCCTGAGGGACCGCCACCGGACTCTCCTTCGAGCAGCGCGGCCAGGGTACGAAGCGGCGGTGACCGCCCGGCGTCGCCCGAGTGACCGCCCCTGGTCGGCATGTCGTCCATGCAGCAAAGCATGCGGGGAAGATATTGATATACGTGGCATTTCACCCATTCGTCACCCATAGGGACGACCTCGGGCCAGCAGGAGCGACCACCGGTGAGCAGGACGACCATCTCGGAGCACGCTGAGGTACGGGGGCCGGAGGGCGGGGAGGACACCGGAACGGCCCACGGCGGCGGGTTCTCCCGGGCGTTGCGCGGCGTCGCGCTCGCCGTCGCCGCCTGCGCCGGGGCGCTGCTCTCGGCCGGCGCCTTCCTCGGCCTCTCCGTGCGCCCCACGTCCGACGACTGGTGTGCGCTCTGGAAGGCCCGGGACATGGGCGTCCTGGGCATCACCGCGGACTTCTACCTCACCCAGAACGGGCGCGTCACCAACGCGTTCCTGACCGGCCTGCTCTACTCCGACGACATGCGGGGGCCGAAGCTGCTGCCCGCCTTCCTCGTGGTCGCGCTCGGCCTCGCGCTGTTCCTCCTCGGCCGGGCGGCGCTGCGCGCGCTGCGCCCCGCCACGCGAGCGGGCGAGGAGCCCGTCGTCCCGCTCCTGGCCGCGGTGGCGCTCCTCTCCGCCCTGCTGTTCTTCGCCGGCACCCGCTCGTACCAGGTACTGCTCTGGGCGCCGGCCACGATCTCCCACACCCTGCCGAGCGCGATCGGCCTCTGGGCCGTGCTCGGTGCTGTGCGGGCCGTGCGCGGCGGCGTGCGGTGGGCCAAGACCGCGGCGGTCGTGTCGGCGCTCCTGGTCGGGGTGGTGGTAGGCATGCTGAGCGAGCCGTTCACGCTGGTGGCCGGGCTCTTCGCGGTCTCCGTGGGCCTCGTGTGCCTGCCCCGGTTCGGCTGGGCGCGCGACCGGTACGTGTCCACCTGGTGCGCGGCGGCCTGCCTCGGGCTCCTCGTCGGTCTCATCCTCCTCTCCACCTCACCGGGCGCGCGCTGGCGGCGGGCCCAGCACCCGCAGGAGCCGCTGACGGCGGAGCGGATCGGGGAGACCTTCCACGACTGGTGGCGCCTCTGGCAGACGGTCGGCGGCCAGTGGGCGTACCTGGGGGCACTCGCCGTCGGCGCGCTGCTCGGTCTGGCGCTGGCCGCCGGGCCGCGGCGGGGCGACGGAGTCCCGGACACCCACCGGAGCCCGGCGGGAGACGCCGACCGGGCCGCCTCCGGGCTCCCCCCACGGGCGCTGTTCCGGGTGGTGGTGCTTCTGCCGCTGCCGCTGATCGCCCTCGCGAGCCTGGCCGTCGTCTTCGGGCTGCGCGGCGGATACGGAGCCGTCGGCTGGACGTACGGCCGCACCTGGACGAGCTTCCTGTTGCCGCTGCTGCTCGTCCTCTGCGCGTACGGGGCCTGGGGCGGCCATGCCCTCGGGCGGCGCGTCCTGGTGCCCACGCGCCCCGCCGCACGCGCCGCCGCGCTCGTCGCGGTCGGCGCGGTCGCCCTCGGCAGCGCGGTCGCCCTGGTGCAGCCGGTGTACGCGCTGAGCACGAGCACGGTGGTGCGCGCCGCGGCCTGGGACCGGCAGAACGCCCGCATCCGGGAGGAGGCGGCGGCCGGCGTGCGGGACGTCACGTACCGCCCGCTCCTGATCGGCGGCCTCACCGAACCGCTCTTCGCGT
The DNA here is from genome assembly GCF_001905665.1 of Streptomyces sp. CB02261. Classification (GTDB taxonomy): domain Bacteria; phylum Actinomycetota; class Actinomycetes; order Streptomycetales; family Streptomycetaceae; genus Streptomyces. The sequence goes on from NZ_LIVX01000001.1 coordinate 798,616, forward strand.
CCTCGTACGCGCGGGACTGGGCGGCGCAGTGCACGGCCAGGTACTACCGCGTGGACCGCATCCACCGCCCCTGAGGGCCCTTCCTGGGCTCCCGGCCCCCGGCAGGAAGCTCCGAGGCACTCCGATACCGGAAGCCCCGGGCACACCGACGCGGGAAGCCCCCGGGCACACCGATGCGGGAAGCCCCGGGCACGCGGAGCCAGAAGCCCGGGCACGCCGGAGCGGGGTGCCCCGGAACCGGGGCACCCCGCTCTACGGACGTCGTCCGTGTCAGACGGTCGCGCGCACCGCGCGGTTCGCGCTCCAGCCCTCCCAGGCCGAGCTGATCATGGCGCGGACGTCGTGCTGCGCCTTCCAGCCCAGCTCCGACTGGATGCGCGCCGCCGAAGCCACCACACGGGCCGGGTCGCCGGGCCGGCGCGGGGTGACCAGGGGCTCGACGCTGTGACCGGTGATCTCGTTGATGAGGTCCACCATCTCGCGCACCGACACGCCCTCGCCGCGCCCGATGTTCAGCGTCAGCGTGGCCGTCTCGCCGGCCTCGCCCGCCGCCGCGAGCGCGCGGGCCGCGGCCAGGTGCGCGTCCGCGATGTCGGCGACGTGGATGTAGTCACGGATGCAGGTGCCGTCCGGCGTCGGGTAGTCGTCACCGAAGATGCGCGGGGACTCGCCGGCGTCGAGGCGCTCGAAGACCATCGGCACCAGGTTGAAGACACCGGTGTCGGCGAGCTCGGGGGCCGCCGCGCCCGCCACGTTGAAGTACCGCAGGCAGGCCGTGGACAGGCCGTGTGCCTGACCGACGGCGCGCGCCATCCACTCACCGACCAGCTTGGTCTCGCCGTAGGGGCTGAGGGGCAGGCACTCGGTGTCCTCGGTGACGAGGTCCACGTCGGGCATGCCGTAGACGGAGGCGGAGGAGGAGAAGAGGAAGCTCTTCACGCCCGCCGAGGCCGCCGCGTCGAGGATCGTCTGCAGACCCGTCACGTTCTCGCGGTAGTAGAACAGCGGCTGCTCGACCGACTCGCCGACCTGCTTCTTCGCGGCCAGGTGGACGATGCCCTTGACCTCGTGCTCGCGGAGCACGCGGTCGAGGAACTCGCGGTCGAGGACCGTGCCCTGTTCGAGGACGACGCCCGTGGGGATGCGCGCCGGGTTGCCGGTGCTGAGGTCGTCGACCACGACGACACGCTCGCCGCCCTCGGTCATTGCTTTGACGACGTGGGAACCGATGTATCCGGCGCCGCCGGTGATGAGCCAGGTCATTCCGACAGTGTAGTCACAGCCTCCGGAGCCCCCCGGCGGGTCGGGCCGTGGCCCCGGACACGCGCGAGCCCCGCCCTGACGCGTGGTCGGGGCGGGGCTCGGACGGCCGTTCTCCCGCGGGGTCTAGCGCTCGATCTCCTCGAACGCCGCCTCCCACTGGTCGAGGACGTGCGGCAGCGCCAGGTGCGCGACGTGCTCGCGCCCCGCCCTGCCGTACCTCTGGCGCATCGCGCCGTCGTCCATCAGCTCACCGAGCGCCGCGGCGAGCGCCGGCACGTCGGCCGGCGGCACCAGGGTGCCGGAGACGCCGTCGGCGACGAGCTCCCGGACACCGCCCGAGACGTCGAAGCTCACACACGGCACACCGCAGGCGGCGGCCTCGGCCAACGCCATCGGACGGCCCTCGCGCTCACTGCTGATCGCGACGATGGACAGCTCGCGGTAGGCGGCCGCCATGTCCTGGGCCGTGCCCCGGAAGACGACCTGGTCGGCGACGCCCAGGTCCTCGGCGCGCATCCGCAGCTCGCCCTCCAGCGGGCCCTCGCCGAAGAGGTGCAGCTCCCAGCCGTCACGCCCCTTGTGCGCCTGCGCGAAGGCCTCGATCATCCGGTCGTACCGCTTGATCGGGTCGAGCCGGCCGACCGCGCCGATCTTGCGGGTGTCGAGCGGGGCCAGCTCGTCCGGGTAGAACGGCAGCGGGTTCGGCATGACCCGCACGTTCGGCACGCGCTGGTTGACGAACTCGACCGCGTCGCCCTCGGAGAGCACCAGGGTCTGCTCCAGCCTCGGGTAGTGACGCCGGATCAGGCCCAGGTTGGCGCTCCGCTTCGCCTGCGCGAAGGACTCGTGGTACTGGCCGATGCCCTTGAGGTGACCCCACTTCAGCGGCATGACCCAGTCCACGGCCCACGGCGAGCCGAAGACGATGTAGCCGTTCTCGACCTCGGCGAGCTTCCGCTCGAACTCCGCCCGCGCGTTGTCGCGGTCGGCCCGGGCGCGTCGCGCGTCGGCGCGGCGGGCCAGGCTGATCCGGTCGCCGACCGTGCGCACGGGCGGCTTGGGCTCGGAGGGCGCCGGGTAGAGCGTCGAGTGCCGGTACGCGCGCGTGGCGTTGTACGGGAACGGCTCCGGGCTCGGCCGGATGCCGATCAGCTCGACGCGGTGGCCGCGCTCCCCCATGCCCTGGGCGAGGGTGTGCAGCACCCGCTGGGATCCACCCATCGAGTCGACGTCGATGCCGACGAAGAACACGTTGCGGACAGGGGAGGCCTCAGTCATGGGTGCCGCCTTCGAAAAAAGCATCGACCACCATCTTGCTGGCGTGGCCGGTCTCGTACGAGCAGAACATTTCCTGGAAGCGCGCGTACCGCTGCGCGTGGCGCTCCTGGGTGCCCTCGAGGTCCCGCACGACGGCGGCGAGGTCCTCGGTGGTCGTCACCATCGGCCCGGGCGCGATGTCCTCGAGGTCGTAGTACGTGCCACGGTCGCCGCCCTTGTACGCCTCGTAGTCGTCCGTGTAGAGGACGATCGGGCGGCCGGTGTTGGCGTAGTCGAACATCAGCGACGAGTAGTCCGTGAGGACCGCGTCCGAGGCCAGCATCACGTCGTTGATGTCGGCGAAGGAGGAGCCGTCGCGCAGGAAGTGGCCCAGCTCCGGGGCGATCTTGAAGCGGTCGTACGGGTGGGTCCGCACGACGATGATCCACTCGTCGGAGAGGTGGGGGGCGAGCGCCTCGAAGTCCACGCGCACCGACTGGCCGGTGCGGCGGGCCGCGTCCCGGAAGGTCGGGGCGTAGAGCAGCACCTTCTTGTCGGCGGGGATGTTCAGGGCCTCGCGGACGGCGGCGGCCCTGGCCTTCTGCTCGGGCTCGGCCCAGCGCACCAGCACGTCGTTGCGCGGGTAGCCGGAGCGGATCAGGTCGGCCGACACCTCGAAGGCCGGGACGAAGGTGCGCTCGAACTCGGCGCTCGGGCAGACGAGCGCGTCCCAGCGGCCGACGGCGGCGCGGAAGCGCCCCTTCTCGATGTCCGACGCGCCCCGCAGCGAGGGCACGTCGAAGCCCATCGCCTTGAAGGTCTGGCCGTGCCAGGTCTGGAGGTACCGGGTGCCCTTGGGCTTCGGGTACAGGTACGGCAGGTTGTGCGAGTCGACCCAGTAGGTGGCGCGGGCCAGGGCGCGTCCGTAGGCGAAGCTGCCGCGCCTGACGAGGGTGACGTCCTCGGGGAAGGACGAGCGGTCACCGGAGTACGACCAGATGACGTCGATCGGCAGGTTCCGGCGCTTGAGCTCCTCGTAGATGTAGCGCGGGCTGTCCGCGTAGCCGCGGCCCTCCAGCGCCTCGAACACGGCAAGGCTGCGCTTGCGCGGGAGCTTGGACACGGCGTCGTACGCGGTGGCCTTGCCCTCGTTGCCGACGAGGATCTTCCTGACCTTGCCGACCTTGCCCTTGGCCTTGCGGGCGTAGGGGCCGAGCGGTTCGAGGGACTTCAGGACACCGGAGCGCTGCCAGGTGACCTCGAGGCGTCCGGCGCCCTTCTGCTCCGCCTTGATGCGGAGGTGGTGGATGCCGAACTTGTGGTACGTGACGGTGGCACGGAAGTCGGGCTGGTCGTGCTTGGCCAGCAGGATGTCCGTACGGCGGGCTCCGTCGCGCTCCAGGGAGACCACCGGGTGGCGGCGGGTCGCCACGCCGACCTTGCCTACGGGGACCTTGCGGAAGTCGAGCGCGGCCTTGGAGACGTACTGTCCTTCGCCCTCCGGGTGGAGGGTCAGGGGCACCGTGAGCGGCGTCTTGTGCGCGGCGAGCTTCACCGAGGCCTGGGTGCCCTCGGTGATCAGACCGGCCGGGTCGTAGGTGCGGATCTCCAGGTGCAGGACCGGGCCCCGCATCGAGACGGAGGTCAGCTCGTGCCGGATGCGGCCGGTGGCGAGCACCTGCTCGCGCATGTACCACTCGCTGATGTCGAGCTCGCTGCGGCTCGTGTCGTCGGTGGGGGCGACGGCGCCCCAGTAGGTGACCTCGCCCTCGTCCGTCACGAAGCGCGGGGCGAGCTGCGGCCGGCCCAGCTGGCGGGCGGCGACCTGGAGGTCGTCGAGGCGGCCGGTGCGCAGCAGGTGGATGCAGATGCGCTCTTCGCGGGAGAGCCGGGCGTAGGTCTCGTCGGAGATCTCGTCCAGGTACGGGTTGACCACGTCGGCGAACTCGGCGACCCAGTCGGCGTCGCGGAACGGCAGGTCGCCCAGGTACAGCCGGAAGTCGTGGCGGAGGAACTTGTAGTCCTTCTCCGCGCGCAGCTCCCCGCGGCCGTTCTCCTCGAACCAGGTGTCGATGAGCCGGGCCACGCCGATGCGGTCCGCGACGTTCTGGATCTTGTGCCGGCTGGAGGAGATGGAGACGCTCTCGGGCGCCAGTCGCCAGGTGTAGACCGACCACGGGACGACGGCGAAGGTCTCCGCGAGCGAGAACGCCTGCGCGGAGAACAGCTGGTCCTCGTAGTGGATGCCCTCGGGGAAGGTGAGGGCGTTGTCCCGGATGAAGGCGGTCCGGTAGAGCTTGTTCGTCGACAGGTGGTCGAAGAAGTACTCGGGGCGCTCGGCGATGCCGTTCACGACCCGCTTCTCGGTGAAGAGGTGCGGGTACCAGAGGCCGGTGGTGTTCGACTCCTCGAAGAGGCGGGTCACCTCGCCGGTGACGAAGTCGACGCCGGTCTCCTCGGCGACGAGCAGCAGGCTCTTGCAGGCGTGGCGGGGCAGCTCGTCGTCGCTGTCCAGGAACATGACGTACGGCGCGCGCGCGACCGCGATGCCGCGGTTGCGGGGCGCGCTGCAGCCACCACTGTTCTGCTCGAGCCGCACGTAGCGCACGCGCGGGTCGGAGGCCTCCAGAGAACGCGCGACGCGCTCGGTGCCATCGGTCGAACAGTCGTCGGCGATGATCACTTCGAGGTTGTTCAGGGTCTGGTCGAGAAGTGACCGAACCGCTCGCGGGAGCCGTTCCTCATCGTTGTAGACGATGACGACGACGCTCACATCAGGGACGTCGCTAGTCGGCATCCAAGTCCTCTCACAAGTGCGTGCGGCAACATCCGGCACGCGTTCCGGCCAGGCGCGGCGCTGCCTGCGCCATGGTCAATGGCGCGCTACTGCCTTCAGTGGTGAAGGGTGCCGCCCGCATGTTCGAGGAGCGCCACCCGGCGACCGGAAAGATTACCCGGCAGGAGGAATTGTTCCATACCTGCTCTCCCGGACCTTCGGTGATGTTCACCGCATCGCAAAGAGCCTCTTGAAGCGGCCCGACATGACCTGACGGGCACCGACCGCGCCGCCGGCGAACCGCAGGACGAGGCCCCGCCGCGCCGAGGCGACCACCTGGACGAGCAGCACCCGGCCCAGCCGCCCGAGGACCATGCCACGCCGGCCCGCGAACCCCTGCGGGGCCCTGACCTCGGCGTTCCCGGTCGATCCGTCCGCGTACCGCAGCTCGGCACGGAGCGACCACGCGGCGAGCCGGCCCGCGCGGAGCAGCTTCGCGGTCGGCAGTGACACGGTGGCGGTCCAGCCCTCCGCCATGGGGAGCAGCGGCGTGTCGGCCGTCAGCTCGTCCGCGGAGACCCGCTCGGTGAACACGACCCGTACGGCGACGGGGCCGAGTGCGGCGACACGCCCGTACAGGTCGTGGACGGTCAGGGTCAGCCGGGTCGACGCGCCGACGGTCACGGAGCCGTCCACGGCGACGGGCAGCTCGGCCGGCGCGAGCGCGGCGAGACCCTCCAGGGGTACGTCGGCGGGGGCGGCGGCCAGGACGGGCGTGCCGTCCTCGGCGCTCGGGTACGGGGGCACCAGCCGGGGCCGGGGCGCGGCCAGCTCGACGAACCGGGTCAGCTCCGCTCCCCCGGGCACGGCGGGGAGCGCGGTGAGCGCGGCGTGCAGCCACCGGGACGGAGCCTGGGCGTCGGCGACCGCGGCGGCCTCGAAGCCAGCCAGGTGGGCGCGGGTGACCGTCCACCAGTCGGCGCGGTAGGCGGCGGTGCGCTGCGGCAGCTCGCGCAGGTACATGGGGAGGTCGTAGTCGAGGAACTTCGTCTGCGCGGCCTGGGCGAGCGCGGGCCGGCCCGCCGTGCGGAACACGTCGACGACGGCGGCGTGGGCGGCGATCCGGTGCTCCCAGTTGGCCAGGGAGGCGCGGCGCAGCGAGATCGAGAGGGTCGCGGCCTGCCGCCGCACGTGCCACACGTACACGGGCACGTCGGTGACGGCGAGCCGGGGGGCGGCCGCCTGCACCCGGGCGCTGAAGACGAAGTCCTCGTAGTGGAAGGCGCCGTCGGGGAAGCGGATGGCGTGCCGGTCGAGGAAGTCGCGGCGGTACAGCTTGTTCACGGAGAGGGTGTCGAGGACGAACTCCGGGTGCTTCTCGACGCCGTCGAGGACCGTGCCGGGAAGCGTGGCGCCCTGGGACACGTCGTACAGCGTGGGCGCCCAGACGGTCTCGCGGCCCTCGGGGAGCTCGCGCCGGACGCAGACGCCGGCGACGACGTCGGCCCGCTGCTCGGTGGCGACGGCGAGGAGTCCGTCGACGGCCCCGGGCAGCAGCAGGTCGTCGCTGTCGAGGAACAGGACGTAGGGGTGGACGGCGGCGTCGACGCCGTCGTTGCGGGGGGTGCCGCAGCCGCCGCTGTTCTCCCGGCGGATCACCGGCCGCACCCGTGGTTCGTCGGCGAATCCGGCGAGCACCTCGGGGGTCGTGTCCCCGGAGGCGTCGTCGACGACGACGACCTCACCGACCGCCTCGCCCTGGGCGAGAGCGGAACGGACGGCGTCGCCGACGTGCGCCGCGTCGTTGTACGCGATGACGACGACACTGACGCGCGCGGGGGCCTGCGGCCGGGGGGTCTCACTCACCCGTGAATCCTACGTGCCCTCCGGACGGCCTCCGGGTGGCCGGAGCGCGCACGGAGACGGCCGGGCACCCGAGGGTGCCCGGCCGTGTGAACGCCGACGGCGGCCGGTTCCCACGCCGTCCGCCCCGGGAAGCCGGGGACGGCCCGTGAGCGCCGGCCGACGCTGTTAGAACGGGTCGAACTCGTCGAACTCGCGCTGCGCGTCGTCCCGCTCCGCCTCGCGGTCGCGGCGACGCTGCGCCGCCGGACGCGGGGCTTCGAGACGGTGGTCCTCGCCACGGCGGCCGAGCATCTCGGCGCCGGCCATCATCGAGGGCTCCCAGTCGAAGACGACCGCGTTCTCCTCGGAGCCGATCGCGACGCCGTCGCCCGCGCGGGCACCGGCCTTCATCAGCTGGTCCTCGACGCCGAGGCGGTTGAGGCGGTCGGCCAGGTAGCCCACGGCCTCGTCGTTGCTGAAGTCGGTCTGGCGGACCCAGCGCTCCGGCTTCTCGCCGCGCACCCGGTACACCTCCTCGGCCTCGTCGTACGTGACCGTGAAGCCCGCGTCGTCGACGGCCTTCGGGCGGATGACGATACGGGTCGCCTCCTCCTGCGGCTTGGCGGCGCGCGCCTCGGAGACGATGCCGGCGAGGGCGAAGGAGAGCTCCTTGAGGCCGAGCCGGGCCACGGCGGAGACCTCGAACACCTGGTAGCCGCGCTCCTCCAGGTCCGGGCGGATCATGTCCGCGAGGTCCTGGCCGTCGGGGATGTCGACCTTGTTGAGGACGACGATCCGGGGCCGGTCCTCCAGGCCGCCGTACTGCCGGAGCTCCTCCTCGATGATGTCGAGGTCGGTGACCGGGTCCCGGTCGGACTCCAGCGTCGCGGTGTCCAGGACGTGCACCAGGACCGAGCAGCGCTCGACGTGGCGCAGGAACTCCAGGCCCAGGCCGCGGCCCTGGCTCGCGCCCGGGATCAGACCCGGCACGTCGGCGATCGTGTACACGGTCGAACCGGCCGTGACGACGCCCAGGTTGGGCACGAGGGTGGTGAAGGGGTAGTCCGCGATCTTCGGCTTGGCGGCCGAGAGGACCGAGATGAGCGAGGACTTGCCGGCGCTCGGGTAGCCGACGAGGGCCACGTCGGCGACGGTCTTCAGCTCCAGGACGATGTCCCGCGCCTCGCCGGGCTCGCCGAGGAGCGCGAAGCCGGGGGCCTTGCGGCGCGCCGAGGACAGCGCGGCGTTGCCGAGGCCGCCGCGGCCGCCCTGGCCCGCGACGAAGGTGGTGCCCTGGCCGACCAGGTCGGCGAGGACGTTGCCCTGCTTGTCGAGGACGACGGTGCCGTCGGGCACGGTCAGGACCAGGTCCTGGCCGTCCTTGCCGGAGCGGTTGTCACCGGCGCCGGGCTGCCCGTTGGTCGCCTTGCGGTGGGGCGAGTGGTGGTATTCGAGGAGCGTGGTGACGGCCTGGTCGACGACCAGGGTCACATCGCCGCCACGGCCGCCGTTGCCGCCGTCGGGTCCGCCGAGCGGCTTGAACTTCTCCCGGTGAACGGAGGCGCAGCCGTGGCCTCCGTTACCCGCGGCGACATGCAGCTCGACGCGGTCCACGAAGGTGGTCATGGTTCTGTGCCTCCAGTTACTTCTGGGTGGAATGTCTATCTAGTAACACGCGAAAGGCGGACCCGCTTCCCGTCCGGGAAGTGAGGTCCGCCTCCGCAAAGATCCGATCAGGCGACCGGAACGATGTTCACGACCTTGCGGCCACGGTGGGTGCCGAACTGCACCGAACCGGCCTGCAGGGCGAACAGCGTGTCGTCGCCGCCACGGCCGACGCCCGCGCCGGGGTGGAAGTGGGTGCCACGCTGGCGGATCAGGATCTCACCCGCGTTGACGACCTGACCGCCGAAGCGCTTCACGCCGAGCCGCTGGGCATTGGAGTCGCGCCCGTTCCGGGTGGACGATGCGCCCTTCTTGTGTGCCATGTCTCAGTCCCTCTTACTTCGCAGCCGCGGGGATACCGGTGACCTTGATCGCCGTGTACTGCTGACGGTGACCCTGGCGACGGCGGTAGCCGGTCTTGTTCTTGTAGCGCAGGATGTCGATCTTGGCGCCCTTGTGGTGGTCCACGACCTCGGCCGTGACCTTGATGCCGGCCAGGACCCACGGGTCGCTGGTCACGGCGTCGCCGTCGACAACGAGCAGGGTCGAGAGCTCGACCGTGTCGCCAACCTTGGCAGTGGAAATCTTGTCAACCTCAACGATGTCGCCGACAGCAACCTTGTGCTGGCGACCACCGCTGCGCACGATGGCGTACACGCGGATCTCTCTCTCACTCGGGATCGAAACCTCTGAAGCCAGCCGCTCACACGGACCCGAGGGCCCGCGGCGTTCCGGAATCGGACGAGCGGCCTCTCCCGACGAGCGGGAGGGAGGTGCTCAGAGGCGCGGCGCGCCGATAGACACGCCGACGGTCTAGGTTACGGGCGGCTGCCACGGAGGGTCAAATTCGCCCGAGCGGTGCGGGCCGCCCCCGTCCCACGGAGGCGGCCCGCACCCGCCGGTCAGTCCTGGGCGGGGGCGGCGGTCTTCTCCGCCGCCTTCTTCGCCGGGGCCTTCTTGGCGGTGGTCTTCTTCGCCGCGGTCTTCTTGGTCGCCGCCGTCTTCTTGGTGGCGACCTTCTTGGCCGTGGCCTTCTTCGCCGCGGTCTTGCGCGCCGCCGTCTTCTTGACGGGGGCGGGCTCGGCCTCGTCGGCGGGCTGGGCCTCGGTCGGCGCGTCGGCGGCCTCGGCCGGAGCCGTGGTCACCACGACGACGGCGGCCTCCTCGGCGCCCGAGGGCGAACCGGCGGGCGCGGTGGCCTTGCGGACCACCCGGCGGCGGGCACGCGGCGGGGCGGCCACGGGGGCCTCCTCGACGACGGGCTCGGCGACCGGCTCCACGACCGGCTCCGGCGCGGCCTCGACGACCGGCTCGGCGGCGACCGGCTCGGTCACGACCGGCTCGACGACGACGGTCGGCTCGGCGGCCGGCTCCGTGGTCGACACGACCGGGGAGGTCGCCCGGCGCGTGGCACGGCGACGGCCGCGCGGGGCCGGGGCCGTGGTCTCCTCGGCCACCGGCTCGGCGACCGGCTCGGGCGCCACGGCGGGCTCCTCGGCCGCGACCGGCTCCGGCTCCACGACCGGCTCCGGCGCCGCGACGGGCTGCGGCTTCGCCTCGAACTCGACCGACTCGGTCTCCACGACCGGCCGGGCGGCGGCCGGCGCGGACACCCTACGGGTGGCCCGACGACGGCCACGACCGCGCGTGGCGGCGGCCTCGGCCTCGGCGACGGAGCCGTACAGCTCCTCGTCGGCGGCGATCGGCTCGGGCAGGGCCACCGGGGCGGCCAGCTCGGCGGCGACCTCGGCCTCGGTCTCGACCAGGGTCTCGACGTCGGTCTCGGGGGCCTCGGCGTGCTCGTGCTCGTGCTCGTGGACGTGCTCGGCTCCGCCGCGGCCGCGCTTCTTCGAGCGCTTGCCGCCGCCACCGCCACCGGCGGTGGTCGGCTGCTCCATGTGCACGATGACACCGCGGCCGTTGCAGTGGACGCAGGTCTCGGAGAAGGACTCCAGGAGGCCCTGGCCGACCCGCTTGCGGGTCATCTGGACCAGACCCAGCGAGGTGACCTCGGCCACCTGGTGCTTGGTCCGGTCACGGCCAAGGCACTCCAGGAGGCGGCGCAGCACCAGGTCGCGGTTGGACTCCAGGACCATGTCGATGAAGTCGATGACGACGATGCCGCCGAGGTCGCGCAGCCGCAGCTGACGGACGATCTCCTCGGCCGCTTCGAGGTTGTTCCTCGTCACGGTCTCCTCGAGGTTGCCGCCCTGGCCGGTGAACTTGCCGGTGTTGACGTCGACGACGATCATCGCCTCGGTCTTGTCGATCACCAGCGAGCCGCCGCTCGGCAGCCAGACCTTGCGGTCCAGCGCCTTCATGAGCTGCTCGTCGATCCGGTACGTCGCGAAGACGTCGACCTCGCTCGTCCACCTGGACAGGCGGTCGGTCAGGTCCGGGGCGACGTGGTGGACGTACCCGTGGATGGTCTCCCACGCTTCGTCACCGCTGACGATGACCTTGGAGAAGTCCTCGTTGAAGATGTCGCGGACGACCCGGACGGTCATGTCCGGCTCGCCGTAGAGCAGCGTCGGGGCGTTGCCGCTCTTGGCCTTCTTCTGGATGTCCTCCCACTGCGCCTGCAGTCGCTCGACGTCGCGGCGCAGCTCGTCCTCGCTCGCGCCCTCGGCGGCGGTGCGCACGATGACGCCCGCGTCCTCGGGGACGATCTTCTTGAGGATGGTCTTGAGGCGGGCGCGCTCGGTGTCCGGGAGCTTGCGGCTGATGCCGGTCATCGAGCCCTCGGGCACGTACACGAGGTAGCGGCCGGGCAGCGAGACCTGGCTGGTCAGGCGGGCGCCCTTGTGGCCGATGGGGTCCTTCGTCACCTGGACGAGGACCGACTGGCCGGACTTGAGGGCGGTCTCGATGCGGCGCGGGCCGTTGCCCATGCCGAGGGCCTCGAAGTTGACCTCGCCGGCGTACAGGACGGCGTTGCGGCCCTTGCCGATGTCGACGAAGGCGGCCTCCATGGACGGCAGCACGTTCTGGACCTTGCCCAGGTAGACGTTGCCGACGTACGAGGTGGCCTGCTCCTTGTTGACGTAGTGCTCGACGAGCACGTTGTCTTCCAGGACGCCGATCTGGGTGCGCTCGCCGTTCTGGCGGACGACCATGACGCGCTCGACGGCCTCGCGGCGGGCGAGGAACTCGGCCTCGGTGATGATCGGGACGCGGCGGCGGCCCTGCTCGCGGCCCTCGCGGCGGCGCTGCTTCTTGGCCTCCAGGCGGGTCGAGCCCTTGATGGACTGGACCTCGTCGGCCCCGGTGCCGGGCTCGGCCTTCTCGCGGGCCGGGCGGGGCTCGCGGACCTTGACGACCGTACGGACGCCCTCCTCGTCGGCGCCCTCGACGTCGGCGGCGGCGTCCCCGCTGCGACGGCGGCGGCGACGGCGACGGCGGGAGCTGCTGGAGCCGCCGGAGAAGGCCTCGGCCTCGTCCTGCTCCTCGTCGTGCTCCTCGGTCTCGTCGGTGTCCTCGGACTCGTCGGAGCGCGGCTCCTCGCCCTCCTCGGTCTCCTCGACCTCGGTGAGCTCGCCGCGACGGCGGCGACGGCCACCACGGCGGCGACGGCGGGACGGACGGTCCTCGTACTCGTCCGTCTCGTCGGACTCCTCGGCCTCGTCGGCCGCGGCCTCGACCTCGGGCTCGTCGGCGACGGTGGCCGGGACGGGCTCGACGGCGACGGGCTCGCCACGGCGACGGCGGCGACGGCGGGAGCCGGTCTCGGCGCGCTCGGCGGGCTCGGGGGCCTCCACGGCCTCGGCCTCGACGGTCTCGGCCGTCTCGTCGGCCTCGGTCAGCTCCTCGTCCTCCGGCTCCGCCACGACGGCGGCGGCGGCCGCGGCGGCGGTCTCCGGGGTCTGGAACATCGGCTCGGTGAAGACCGGGGCCTGGAAGACGGCGACGGAGGGACGCGCGGCGCGGCGCGGCTCGCGGGCCGGGGCCGGCTCGGCGGTGAACTGCGGGGAGGTCGCGCGGCGGCGGCCGCGGCCACGGGTGGCGGCGGTCTCGGCGGCGGTGACCTCGGCCTCGTCGGCGGCGATCTGCGCGACGGCGGCCGCGGGGAGCGACTCGCCGGCGGCCTCGGGGGCGGCGGCCTCAGGGGCGGCAGCGGCCTCGGTGGTCGCCTCGGGCGAGGTGGCCTTGCGGGTGGCGCGGCGGCGGGTGCGCGGGGCGGGCGCGGCGGTCTCCTCCGCGGCCTCGGCGGCCTCGGCGGCCGGCTCGGCGGCGGGGGCCGGGGCCACGGGCTCCTCGGCGGCGGGCGCGCCGGCCGGGGCGGTGGCCTTACGGGTGGCCCGGCGGCGGGTGCGGGCCGGCGGCGCGGCCTCGGGGGCCTCCTCCGCGACGGCCTCGGCGGCCACGGCCTGCGCGGGCTCCGCGGCCTCCTGGCTCTCCTCGGCGGCGGCCGGAGAGGTCACCGGCGAGGTGGCCTTGCGGGTGGCGCGGCGGCGCGGACGGGCGGGAGCGGCCTCGGGGGCCTCCTCCGCGGCCTCGGCCACGGCGGCGGTCTCCACGACCGGCTCCGGGGTCTCGGCCGGCGCGGTGGTCTCCGCGGCGGGCGCGGTGGCCTTGCGGGTGGCCCGGCGGCGGGTCCGCGGCGCGGGTGCGGCCTCGGCCTCGGGGGCCGGGGCGGTCTCCACGGCGGGGGCCGGGGCCTCCGCGGTCTCGGCGGAACCGGTGGCCTCGCCCGTCACCGGCGGACCGGCGGGGCGGGAAGCGGCGCGGCGCCTGCGGCGCGGCGGCAGCTTGTCACCGGGGGCGGTGGTGTCTTCGTTGGACTCGAGCATGCGGGGTTCTCCCGTCACGCTCCCGGGCGCCGCGCCTGGTTCCGGTCCGGCGGCACGGTCGCGCCTGTGGCGCGGTGCCGCCGTCCGGGGCGCGGGCGCCGCACGGGAGCTCTATGTCTGGCTCGCCGGTTCCGTACGCCCTGTGCGGACGGCCTGGCGAAAGTCTTCTGGTCTGTGCGCGGCCCGACCCAGGTGGCTCCCGAGTACCAGGGCTGCGCTACGACGACCGCTCCTTACGCGATGCCGGCACCCGGCGCCGTCGCAGAGGCGGTCGCGGCGGCCGTGGTTGATGCGGCCGTGACTGCCTCGCGGTCGGGCGCGAGCGGGTCGGTCACCGTGCCGGACTCCTCGTCGAAGAGCCCCTGCGCCAGCCTGGTCACCGCTGCGGGGACCGGCGGCGCCAGGTCGGCCACAGCTCGGAGACCGGACAGGACGTCGTCGGGTCGCACGGCAGGTGTCACGTGCCGAACAACCAGCCGCAGTATCGCACAGGCGCTGTCCAGCGGCCTATCACCCTGGGGATCACCCGGGGGGCGGGTCGCCGTCAGCTCGGTGACCGCGGAACGGGCGTCGAAGGTGCGGACGCCGTTCTTGGTCTTGCGCTGTACTTCCACGGTCTCGGCCGCGAGAAACGCCTCGGTGGCCTTCCGCGCGTCCTCGACGTCGACGCCTTCGAGTCGCAGCTCCCACACGGAGGCGGTGAGCCGGTCGGCGAGGCCCGAGGTCCGGGCCTCGACGGCGTCGGTGATGTCGAGGCCGGCCGGGAGGGACTCGTCGAGCAGGACCCGCAGCGTCTCCGGGTCGCGTGTCTCGGTGAGGGCGATCTCCAGGTATTCGGCCTCGGAGCCCGTGCCCGTCGGGGCGGCGTTGGCGTACGACACCTTGGGGTGCGGGGTGAAGCCGGCCGAGTACGCCATGGGCACCTCGGCACGGCGCAGGGCGCGCTCGAAGGCGCGCTGGAAGTCACGGTGGCTGGTGAACCGGAGGCGGCCGCGCTTGGTGTAGCGCAGTCGGATGCGCTGCACCGCCGGTGCGGGCGGCGGGCCTTCGGGCTGTCGCTTGCCCAGTGGTTCTTCTCCTCGGTGCGGGGCGACGCTGGTGGCGCCGTCCACGAGATGTCCGGGTCGCCCCGGGGGTCCCGCCCGGTTCACCCCCACTTTCGCGGGGAGATCTCGGGGGCGGGCGCCGCGCCGGGGACGTTCGTTGTACTACCCAGAGTACGCGCCCGGGCCACCTGCGGTTCCCCGGGCTCCGTCATCCGTGCTCCGGCGACCAGGGCGCGCCACGCGTCCCTGCGGGCCTCCCGCACGGTGGCGCGGGCGGTGGCGAGGGCATCCCTGGCCGCCCGCCCGGCTTCGACGGCGGCCCTGCGGGCCGGTGCCCAGACGCTGTGGCGGACCCAGTGCCCGACCGGCCGGACGACCTGCGTCCAGGCCCAGGCCACGGGCCGGCCGACGAGGTTCCAGGCGACCCACTTGAGGGCCCGGCCGAGGGCCCTGGAGAGGAACCCGGCGACCCGCCAGCAGATGGCGAGGGCGTCGCGGACCTCCCGCGCGACCGGTACGAGGACCCGCCTCCAGAGCCAGGTGGCGGGGACGGCGAAGCCGTACCGCGCGACCGGCACGATCACGTAACGCCAGAGCCCCACCCACGGCCACACGAACACCGCCCTGCCGGACCACGCCAGCACGGCCGCGAGGCCACCGCCGAGCCGGGGGAGGAACCAGCCGAGACCCCGTCCGGCCTGGACGAGGACCCGGCGGATCCCGTGGCCGAGCGGGTTCAGGACGCGGCGGGTCAGCCAGACGGCGGGAAGGGCGACCCCGTACCGGAACAGCGGGACGAGGACGTACCGGAAGAGGGCGGCGACCGGCACGAGGAGGAGCTTCTCCAGGAGGAACAGGGAGACGGTGCCGAGCGGGGCGAGGACGTGGCGGTACAGCCACCCGGCGGGGACGGCGATCCCGTACCGCGCGACCGGCACGATCACGAACCGCCAGAGGCCCACCCACGGCCGGACGAACAGCGCCTTCCCCAGCCAGGGGCCGGCGACCGACAGACCGGACCACAGCCACCCGCCCGTGACGGCGAGGCCCCGGCCCAGGCCGGTGAAGAACCAGGCCAGGCCGCGACCGACACCGGTGAGGACCCAGGCGAGACCGCGGCCGACACCGGTGAACACCCAGGCGAGACCGCGGCCGACACCGGTGAACACCCAGGCGAGACCGCGGCCCACCGGCGTGAACACCCACGCCAGCCCCCGGCCCGTACCGGTGAGCACCCACGCGAGACCGCGGCCCACCCGCGTGAACACCCACGCCAGCCCCCGGCCCGTACCGGTGAGCACCCACGTGATCCCCCGGCCGACCGGCGCGAGCACCCACCGGTACAGCCAGCGGGCCGGCCGGGTCACCGTGTGGTGGAGGAGCCGCGCCAGGCCGCGGCCCGCCGGGCGGAGGAGGCTGCGGTCGAGGAGGCGCGCCGCGGCCGTGAGGGCGTCCCAGGCCATGCGGATCGGCAGGACGACGAGGAGCACGACGATCCGGACCGGGATGCGGATCAGTGCCGGCGGCGGCGGGTTCTCCATGCTCATGCCGGAAATGACGCAACGGCCCGGCGCAGGGTTCACCCCGCGCCGGGCCGTCTCCCGAGTGCTGCCCGATCGGCTTACTTCACGACCGAGAGCGGCAGCAGCTTCTTGCCCGTCGGACCGATCTGGATGTGGGTGTCCATCTGCGGGCAGACGCCGCAGTCGAAGCACGGGGTCCAGCGGCAGTCCTCGACCTCGGTCTCGTCAAGGGCGTCCTGCCAGTCCTCCCAGAGCCAGTCCTTGTCGAGACCGGAGTCCAGGTGGTCCCAGGGCAGGACCTCCTCGTAGGTGCGCTCGCGGGTCGTGTACCAGGCGACGTCGACGCCCACGGACGGCAGCGTCTTCTCGGCGCAGGCCATCCAGCGGTCGTACGAGAAGTGCTCGCGCCAGCCGTCGAACCGGCCGCCGTCCTCGTACACCGCGCGGATGACCGCGCCGAGGCGGCGGTCGCCGCGGGAGAGGAGGCCCTCCACGATGCCGGGCTTGCCGTCGTGGTAGCGGAAGCCGATGGAGCGGCCGTACTTCTTGTCGCCGCGGATCTTGTCGCGGAGCTTCCGCAGGCGCTCGTCGGTCTCCTCGGCGGAGAGCTGCGGGGCCCACTGGAAGGGGGTGTGCGGTTTCGGGACGAAGCCGCCGATGGAGACGGTGCAGCGGATGTCGTTCTGGCCGGAGACCTTGCGGCCCTCGGCGATCACGTTCATCGCCATGTCGGCGATCTGGAGGACGTCCTCGTCGGTCTCCGTCGGCAGGCCGCACATGAAGTACAGCTTCACCTGGCGCCAGCCGTTGCCGTACGCGGTGGAGACGGTCCGGATGAGGTCCTCCTCCGAGACCATCTTGTTGATGACCTTGCGCATGCGCTCGGAGCCGCCCTCGGGGGCGAAGGTGAGGCCGGAACGGCGTCCGTTCCTGGTCAGCTCGTTGGCCAGGTCCACGTTGAAGGCGTCGACGCGGGTGGAGGGCAGGGACAGACCGACCTTGTCCTCCGTGTAGCGGTCCGCGAGGCCCTTCGCGATCTCACCGATCTCGGAGTGGTCCGCGGAGGACAGCGAGAGGAGGCCGACCTCCTCGAAGCCCGTGGCCTTGAGACCCTTCTCGACCATCTCGCCGATGCCGGTGATGCTTCGCTCCCGCACGGGGCGCGTGATCATGCCGGCCTGGCAGAAACGGCAGCCGCGGGTGCAGCCGCGGAAGATCTCGACGGACATGCGCTCGTGGACGGTCTCCGCGAGCGGCACGAGGGGCTGCTTGGGGTACGGCCACTCGTCGAGGTCCATGACGGTGTGCTTGGAGACCCGCCACGGCACGCCGGACCTGTTGGGCACGACACGGCCGATGCGGCCGTCCGGCAGGTACTCGACGTCGTAGAAACGCGGGATGTAGACCGAGCCGGTCTTCGCGAGGCGGAAGAGGACCTCCTCGCGGCCGCCCGGCCTGCCCTCGGCCTTCCAGGCGCGGATGATCTCGGTCATGTCGAGGACGGCCTGCTCGCCGTCGCCGATGATCGCCGCGTCGATGAAGTCCGCGATCGGCTCGGGGTTGAAGGCGGCGTGGCCGCCCGCGAGCACGATGGGGTGGTCGACGGTCCGGTCCTTCGACTCCAGGGGGATGCCGGCGAGGTCCAGGGCGGTGAGCATGTTGGTGTAGCCGAGCTCGGTGGAGAAGCTCAGGCCGAAGACGTCGAAGGCGCCGACGGGCCGGTGGCTGTCCACGGTGAACTGGGGGACCTTGTGCTCCCGCATCAGCTCCTCGAGGTCCGGCCAGACGCTGTAGGTGCGCTCGGCGAGGACACCCTCCCGTTCGTTCAGCACCTCGTACAGGATCATGACGCCCTGGTTGGGCAGGCCGACCTCGTACGCGTCCGGGTACATCAGCGCCCAGCGGACGTCGGCGGACTCCCACGGCTTGACCGTGGAGTTCAGCTCTCCACCGACGTACTGAATCGGCTTCTGCACGTGCGGGAGCAGAGCTTCGAGCTGCGGGAAGACAGACTCGGCAGCAGACATCTCGAACCTTCGTGAGCTGGCAGGGGGGCGACTCTCAAGCGTACCCCGGTGCTCAGCGGGTCAGAGCCGCCGTGAGCTTCGGGGCCGAGGCGCGGGCCCAGACCTCGGGGAGTTCCCGCTCGGCCGCCGCGGCGGCGGCCTCCTCGCGTCCGTAGAGAAGTCCCCAGGTGAAGGCCGATTCGCCGAAGCCGTGGGACTGGAGACCGAGCTCGCGCAGAGCGGCGCGGGCGACGACGGCGTCCTGGTGTTCACCAAGGACGGACTGGACTCCCTTCACGCGTTTCGACAGGCGCTTGGCGGGCTTGCCGAGGGTGGGGCGGGCCGCGTCGGACGCGTACCGGGCGCGCTTGGCGGCCTTGCGGGCCTCGTGGAGGGCGAGGTCGCGGTCGTGCCCGGGGGCGAGGGAGAGGGAGTGCTCGACCCGGCCGGCGAGCCGTTCGTGGTCCTTGCGGACGGCGCGGGCGAGGACCTTCCCCGCGTCCCGCCCGGCGGCCTTGCGCAGGGGCGGGTCGGCGAGGAGCGCGTGGAGGCCGTCGAGGAGGGCGAGGTACCGGGGGGAGTCGAGGGCGGCGAGCGCCTGTCGCCGGGCGTGGCCGCCGCGGGCGGCGTCCCGGTGGCGCAGCCGGGCCTTGACGGGGCCGAGGACGAGGGTGTCGGGCAGCTCCGTGACGTGGGCGCGGAGCCGCTTGTCGAGGACTTCCTGGTCGCGGGCGACGCCGAGCTCTCCGGCGAGCCATTTCAGTTCCTCGCCGAGCGCGTCGGTGACATTCCGGTCGAGGACGCGCCGGTACGTCTTGAAGGCGCTGCGCATCCGGCGGCAGGCGACCCGCAGTTGGTGCACGGCGTCGGGGAGGTCGCGCCGCACGGCCGGGTCGTAGGTGACGATCGCGTCGGTCTGTTCGCGGACGTAGGCGAGGACGGCGGCTCCGGCGGTGCCGGGCGTGCCGGGGGTGGCCGCCGGCCGGGGGCCCGGGCCGGTCTCGGTGAGTGCCCTGGCCAGTTTGGAGGCGGAGGCGGAGGGGCGGATGCCGGCTTTCCGGAGCCGCTTCTCGACGGCGTCGAGGACGGCCGGGTCGGTGTCGTCGGCGAGTTCCACCTCGATCTCGGTCCAGGTGGCCTCCGCGCCCCCCGGCAGCCGTTCGGCGTGGACGGTGTCGACGGACAGTTCGGCGAGGAGGGTGCCGTCCTCGGTGACGAGGTGGCGGACGTCCCGCGCGGAGCGGAGCCGGACGACGGGGACCACCTCGTCGCCGCGGACCCTGGACCGCAGCAGCTCCGCCAGCTCACCCGGGAGGGTGTCGGCCAGCGGCGCCCTGACCTCGTCGCGGATCCCGGAGGTGACGGGGAACTTGACGTGCCAGCCGGCGTCGTCGCCTCCGGTGCGGCGGCGCAGGGTGAGCGCGTCGGCGGCCAGTCTGAGGTCGGGGGTGTCGTAGTAGACGGCGTCGAGTTCCATGACGCCCCGGTCCACGACCGCGGAGACTCCGGAGACCCGTGTCAGGTCCGGTACCGGAGTCTCTCCGGTGGCTTCGTACTTCCGCTCGATCTCGCGCTTCGTCTCGGCCATACCTCGAATCTAGCCGCCGTCACGCCGTCATGGGGCGCTGCACCCTGATCGACTGGAGCAGTCCGATCGCCACCCAGACCGCGAACATCGACGAGCCGCCGTAGGAGACGAACGGCAGCGGCAGGCCCGCGACCGGCATGATGCCGAGGGTCATGCCGATGTTCTCGAAGGACTGGAAGGCGAACCAGGCGATGATGCCGGCCGCGACGATCGTGCCGTAGAGCTCGGTGGTCTCGCGGGCGATGCGGCAGGCGCGCCAGAGGACGACGCCGAGGAGGACGAGGATGAAGCCGGCGCCGACGAAGCCGAGCTCCTCGCCCGCGACGGTGAAGATGAAGTCGGTCTGCTGCTCGGGGACGAACTGGCCGGTGGTCTGGTGGCCCTTGAACAGGCCCGCGCCGTAGAGGCCGCCGGAGCCGATCGCGATGCGTGCCTGGTTGGTGTTGTAGCCGACGCCCGCCGGGTCGAGCTCGGGGTTGGCGAAGGCGGCGAAGCGGTTGATCTGGTACTCGTCGAGCATGCCGAGCGCGGTGACGAGGACGGCGCCGCCGATGCCCGCGCCGATCAGGCCGAGGACCCAGCGGTTGGACGCGCCGGAGGCGAGCAGCACGCCGAGCACGATGACGCCCATGACCATGACCGAGCCGAGGTCGGGCATCAGCATGACGATGCCCATGGGCAGCGCGGCCAGGACGAGGGCCTTGGCGACGGTGCCGTGGTCGGGGTGGATCTGGTCGCCGGCGTCGACCTTGGAGGCGAGCAGCACCGCCATGACCAGGATGATCGTGATCTTCACGAACTCGCTGGGCTGGAGGGAGAAGCCGCCGCCGATCACGATCCACGCGTGGGCGCCGTTGATGGTGGCGCCGAGCGGGGTGAGGACGGCGAGGATCAGCACGATCGAGAGGCCGTAGAGCACGGGGACCGCGCCGCGCAGGGTGCGGTGGCCGAGCCAGATCGTGCCGATCATCAGGACGAGGCCGATGCCGGTGTTGAGCAGGTGGCGGAAGAGGAAGTAGTACGGGTCGCCCTGGTTGAGCTCGGTGCGGCCCCGGGTGGCGGACCAGACGAGCAGGGCGCCGAGCAGGGAGAGCGTGAGCGCCGAGAGGAGCATCGGCCAGTCGAGCCGGCGCAGCACGGAGTCCCGGGCGGTGAGCCGTGCGACGGGTCCGCGGTCGGGGGCGTACCGGGAGACGGAGAAGCTCGTGCGGGTCGTCATCGTGTCAGTCCCTCAGGTGGGGAGGCGGGCCGGCGAGCGGCGCCGCTCCCCCGTTCTCGGCCGGGTCCACCAGCTGCGACTTCGGGTCGTACGGCTTGATCTCGGGGGCGTCGATGGTGCCGTCGGCGTTGACCTTGGGCAGGGTCGTCTGCGGCTTCGGCAGCAGGGCCCGCTTGAGGTCCTGGGCGCCGGAGTCGTCGAGGCCGTAGAGGGCGTCGTAGATGTTGCGCACGGCGGGGCCGGAGGCGCCGGAGCCGGTGCCGCCCTGGGAGATCGTCATGACGATGGTGAAGTCGTCGGTGTAGGTCGCCAGCCACGAGGTGGTCTGCTTGCCGTACACCTGTGCGGTGCCGGTCTTGGCCCGCATCGGGATCTTGTCCTGGGGCCAGCCGCCGAAGCGCCAGGCGGCGGTGCCGCCGGGTTCGACGACGGAGCGCAGGCCCTTGTCGAGGTCGCTGATCGTCTGGGCGCCGACCGGGAGCCTGCCGTGGGCCGTGGGCTTGATCTCACGGATGGACTTGCCGTCCGGGCTGATCACGGCCTTGCCGACGGTGGGGTTGAAGAGGGTGCCGCCGTTGCTGATGGCGGCGTAGGCGGTGGCCATCTGGATGGGCGTGACGAGGACGTCACCCTGGCCGATGGCGAAGTTGATGCTGTCGTACGCCTTCAGCTGGTTGCCTTCGAGGCAGCTCTCGTAGGCGATCTGCTCGACGTACGTGCCGCCCTTCTTGCCCTGCTTGCACCAGGAGTCCTTGTTGGCCTCCCAGAAGTTCTGCTTCCACTTGCGGTCGGGGATCCGGCCGGTGACCTCGTTGGGCAGGTCGATGCCGGTCTCGGAGCCGAGTCCGAAGTCGCGGGCGGTCGTGTAGAACCAGTCGTGGGCGTCCTTGTGGGGCTTGATCCCGCCGTCGCGCTGCCACTCCTTGTGGCCGAGGGCGTAGAAGACGGTGTTGCAGGAGAACTTGAGGGCCTCGCCGAGGGTGATGGGGCCGTGCCCCTGGGACTCGAAGTTGGCGAAGCTGCGGCTGCCGAGGCTGTAGGAGCTGCTGCAGTTGTACTTGTCGTCGAAGTCGTAGCCCGCGCGGACGGCGGCGCTCGCCGACACGACCTTGAAGATGGAGCCGGCCGGGGCCTGGCCCTGGATGGCGCGGTTGAGCAGCGGGTAGTTGGACCCCTTGCTGGTCATCGCGGCGTAGTCCTTGGCGGAGATGCCGCCGACCCAGGCGTTGGGGTCGTAGTCGGGCTGGGAGGCCATCGCGACGACACGGCCGGTCTTGGTCTCCATGACGACGACGGCGCCGGCGTCGGCCTCGTACTTGCGGCCGGTGATCTTGTCGGTCTCGCCCCGGACGACCTTCATCGCCGCGTTCAGCTCGTACTCGGCGACGGCCTGGACCCGGGCGTCGATGCTGGTGACGAGGGTCGAGCCGGCCACTCCCGGGTCGGACTTCGTCTGGCCCATGACGCGGCCGAGGTTGTCGACCTCGTAGCGGGTGACGCCCGCCTTGCCGCGCAGTTCCTTGTCGTACGTCCGCTCGATGCCGGAGCGGCCGACCTGGTCGGAGCGGAGGAACGGCGAGTCGGTGTCCTTGGCCTTCTCGATCTCCCCGTCGGTGACGGGCGAGAGGTAGCCGAGCACCTGCGAGGTGCGGGCCTTGGCGGGCGCGGGGTAGCGGCGGACGGCGGTGGGCTCCGCGGTGATGCCGGGGAAGTCCTCGGAGCTCTCACGGATGGTCAGGGCCTGCTGGGTGGTGGCCTCGTCGGTGACCGGGATCGGCTGGTAGGGCGAACCGTTCCAGCAGGGCTTCGGGGTCTTGGAGTCGCAGAGCCGGATCTTGTTGATGACGTCTTCGGGCTTCATCTCCAGGACGCCGGCGAGCCGGGTCAGGACGGTCTTGCCCCGGTCCTTCATCTTCATCAGCTCGGTGCGGGACGCGGAGACCACGAGCCGGGTCTCGTTGTCGGCGAGCGGCACGCCGCGGGCGTCCAGGATGGCGCCGCGCACGGCGGGCTGGACGACCTGCTGGACGTGGTTGTTCTTCGCCTCGTCCGTGTACTCCTTGCCGTTGCGGATCTGGAGGTACCAGAGCCGGCCCCCCAGGGTCAGCAGCAGGGAGAAGACGAGGATCTGGATGACGACGAGCCGGATCTGGACCCGGGGGGTCCGCCCAGTCTCGGGGATGTTGCTCATACCGCCGGTGCCCCCTCGGTCACAGTCGCTTGACTCCCTTGATGCGTCCGGCCCGTGAGGCGCGGTTCCGGGCGGCCTTGACGCGCAGGCCGCCGCGCTGGGTGCCGATCCTCAGGCCGGTGCCGGAGGAGAGCCAGCCGGAGGCGACGTCGGTGCCGCCGCCGCCCCCGGCGTCGGCGAGCGGGTCGTTCTCCGCGCGGCGGGCCAGCGCCATGATGAGCGGCACCGTGAACGGCGCGAGGAGCAGGTCGTACACGGCCGCCGTGAACAGCAGGAAGCCCAGGCCGACGTGGCGGGCCGCGGTGTCGCCGACGAGGGCGCCGACGCCCGCGTACAGGAGGGTGGAGCCGACGGCCGCCGCGACGACGACGGCCATGGGGCCGGACGCGGAGGTCAGCCGGCCGTTCTCCGGGCGGGCCAGGCCGACGAGGTAGCCGACGACGCAGAGCACGAGGGCGTAGCGGCCGGCGGCGTGGTCGGCGGGCGGGGCCAGGTCGGCGAGGAGGCCGGCGGTGAAGCCGATGAGCGCGCCGCTGACATGTCCGTAGACGAGGGCGAGGCCGACGACGGTGAGCAGGACCAGGTCGGGGACGGCGCCGGGGAGCTGGAGCCGGGCGAGGACGGAGACCTGGACGACGAGGGCGACCACGATCAGCGTCGCGGAGAGGAGGATGCGGTTGAACTTCACGGTGTCGCGTCCCCCTGGTCCTGGCCCTGGTCCTGCTGGTTCTGTCCCTGGTCCGGCTTCTGACCCTGGTTCTGCTGCTCGGCGTTCGGCTGCTGTCCGTCCGGTGGCGGTGGTGTGACCGTGACCGTGACGGTCGGCGCCGGCTTGGGCTTCTGCGGCAGGACCATGTCGCGCGGGTCGGAGCGGGGGGCCTGGACGACGACGCCGACGATGTCGAGCTTGGTGAAGCCGACGTACGGGCGGACGTAGACGTTACGGGTGAGGCCGCCGCCCGCCGGGTCGACGCGGACGATCTCGCCGACCGGCACGCCGGGCACGAAGGGCTTGTCGCCGCTGGAGCCGAAGGTGACGAGCCGGTCGCCGGCCTTCACCTTGGCCTTGCCGTTGAGGAGCTGGACGAGCAGCGGCTGGTCGCCCTGGCCGGTGGCGAAGCCGAGTTCGTCGGTCTTCTCCATCCGGGTGCCGACGGTGAAGTCGGGGTCGTTGGCGAGGAGGACCGTGGCCGTCGACGGGCCGACGGTGGTGACGCGGCCGACGAGCCCGGCGCCGTTGAGGACGGTCATGTCCCGCTGGACGCCGTCGCGCGCGCCGATGTCGATGGTGACCGTCCAGGAGAAGCCCTGGGCCGCTCCTATGGCGATGACCTGGGCGCCCTTGATCCCGTACTGTCCGGCGCCGGCGGTCCTGAGCATGGAGTCGAGCTCGCGCAGCCGGTTGCGGTTGCGGTCGTCGCTGCCGAGCTCGGCCTTGAGTTCGGCGTTCTCCTTCTCCAGGGCGGCGATCCGGGTGTGCCGCTCGCCGGAGTCCCGGACCGCCCCTATGGCGTTGCCGACGGGGTCGACGGCGGCCGCCACACCGTTCTCGACCGGGCCGAAGACCGCCGCGGCGGCCTGCCGGGCACCGTCGACGGGTGACTCCTGGCCGCCGCGGATGTCCACCGTGATCAGTGCGAACGCGATGGCGATCAGCAGCACCAGGAGCAGCCGGCTCTCTCGTGTGTCCCTCACGTGCGGCGGCCGTGCCTTTCCTCGTGGTTCGGTTCTCGGCTGTGCGGTGGTGCGGTGGTGCTAGCGGCGCGGCTGGGCGTCCAGGACCTGCTGGAGGGCCTCGAACTCCTCGACGCACTTGCCGGAGCCGAGCGC
The DNA here is from genome assembly GCF_001905665.1 of Streptomyces sp. CB02261. Taxonomy (GTDB): domain Bacteria; phylum Actinomycetota; class Actinomycetes; order Streptomycetales; family Streptomycetaceae; genus Streptomyces. The sequence goes on from NZ_LIVX01000001.1 coordinate 823,615, forward strand.
CACCGAGTCCAGCGGGTCCTCCGCGATGTGGATCGGCATGCCGGTCTCCCGGCGGAGACGCTCGTCGAGGCCGCGCAGCAGGGCGCCGCCACCCGTGAGAACGATGCCGCGGTCCATGACGTCACCGGAGAGCTCCGGCGGGCACTTGTCGAGGGTCGTCTTCACCGCGTCGACGATGGCGTTGACCGGCTCCTCGATGGCCTTGCGGACCTCGGCGGCGGAGATGACCACGGTCTTGGGGAGACCCGAGACGAGGTCGCGGCCCCGGATCTCGGTGTGCTCGTCCTTGTCGAGGTCGTACGCGGAGCCGATGGTGATCTTGATCTGCTCGGCGGTGCGCTCACCGAGGAGGAGCGAGTACTCCTTCTTGATGTGCTGGATGATCGCGTTGTCCAACTCGTCGCCGGCGACCCGGATCGACTGTGCCGTGACGATTCCTCCGAGGGAGATGACCGCGACCTCGGTGGTGCCGCCGCCGATGTCGACGACCATGTTGCCGGTGGCCTCGTGGACGGGGAGGCCCGAGCCGATGGCCGCCGCCATGGGCTCCTCGATGATGTGCACCTGGCGGGCGCCGGCCTGCGTGGAGGCCTCGATGACGGCGCGGCGCTCGACGCCGGTGATGCCGGAGGGCACGCAGACGACGACGCGCGGGCGGGCCAGGTAGCGACGCTTGTGGATCTTCAGGATGAAGTAGCGGAGCATCCGCTCGGTGATCTCGAAGTCGGCGATGACGCCGTCCTTCAGTGGCCGGACGGCGACGATGTTGCCGGGGGTCCGGCCGATCATCTTCTTCGCCTCCGCGCCGACCGCGAGGATGCCGCCGGTGTTGGTGTTGATGGCGACGACGGACGGCTCGTTCAGAACGATGCCTCGACCCCTCACGTACACCAGCGTGTTGGCGGTCCCGAGGTCGACAGCCATGTCACGGCCGATGAACGACATAGAGTTCCCCTTGATTCCCATGGCTGAGGGTGGTGCGGCGTGGAGTTTTCCATCGTAGTGCCGCCCGCCCGGATACCGCGCGGTGGTCCACCTCTGTACAGGTGACGGCAGGACGCGGCGATCCGTTCCCGCGATCGGCGTTCATATGCCTGGGGGCGACCGAAATTCCTTCGGTCGCCCCACAGGGTCCTGCGTTCGGCTGACGCCCGGTCAGCACCGGTCAGGCAAGACCGGGGAAGAAGATCTTCAGCTCGCGGGCGGCGGACTCCTCCGAGTCGGAGGCGTGGATCAGGTTCTCCCGGACGATCGTGCCGAAATCACCCCGAATGGACCCGGGGGCCGCGGCGATCGGGTCGGTCGGACCGGCCAACTGGCGTACACCCTCGATGACCCGCTCGCCCTCGACGACGAGCGCGACGACGGGACCGGAGGACATGAAGCCCATCAGCGGCTCGTAGAACGGCTTGCCCTTGTGCTCGCCGTAGTGCTGCTCCAGGGTCTCCTGGTCCAGCTCACGCAGCTCCAGGGCCGCCAGGCTCCAGCCGGCCTTGCGCTCGATGCGGCCGATGATCTCGCCGACCAGGCCACGGCGGACGGCGTCGGGCTTGAGCAGGACGAGCGTGCGCTGGCTCACGGGGGAACTCCTTCGGAAAAGCGGTGTGCGGGACTCCGAGGCTACAGGCCCCGCACGGCCCACGATCACGCAGCGTCAGGCCCTGCCGAAGCCCCGGCGGTCTGCTGCTCGGCCCAGCGCGCCTTGATCTCGTCGATGCGCCGCCCGTAGTGCACCGAGGCCCACCACAGACCGGCGAAGACCGCGCCGAGGAAGAACATGGTCGGGACGAAGAAGCCGCTGAGGACCAGGCCGATCTGCAGGGCCCAGCCGAGCTGCACCCCGCCGGGGCGGGTGACCATCCCGCACAGCAGCACCGAGAAGACCATCGCGACCCCGCAGACCCACCACACGGTGGACATCGCGAGGCTGTCGTCCTTCATGGCGACGAGCCCGGCGAAGCCGATCACGAAGAACTCGCCGATGAGCGTCGACGAACAGAGCGTGCGCATCCGATTCAGCCCCTTCGCAGCAGCAGCCGGGCGTCGCCGACCGTGAAGATCGAACCGGTCACCAGGACGCCCGCGCCGCCGTACTCGGCCTCTTCCTCCGCGAGGGTGATGGCCGCCTCGATGGCGTCCGGCAGCCGTGGCTCGACCACGACCCGGTCCTCGCCGAAGACCTCGACCGCGATCGCGGCCAGCGCGTCCACGTCCGTGGCCCGCGGGTTGGAGTTCGCGGTGACGACGACCTCCGCGAAGATCGGCTCGAAGGCCTCCAGGAGCCCCCTGGCGTCCTTGTCACCGCTCGTGGAGACCACGCCGATGAGCCGCGAGAAGCCGAAGGCCTCGCTGACGCCCTCCGCCGTCGCCCGCGCGCCGTGCGGGTTGTGCGCGGCGTCCAGGAGCACCGTCGGCGAGGAGCGGACGATCTCCAGCCGGCCCGGGGAGGCCACCTGGGCGAACGCCGTGCGGACCGTGTCCAGGTCCAGGGTCCTGGCGTGGTCGGCGCCGATCCCGAAGAAGGCCTCGACCGCCGCGAGGGCCACCGCCGCGTTGTGCGCCTGGTAGGCGCCGTGCAGCGGCAGGAAGACGTTGTCGTACTCGCCGCCGAGGCCGCGCAGGGTGAGGAGCTGGCCGCCGACCGCGACCTCGCGGGAGACGATGCCGAACTCCATGCCCTCGCGGGCGACGGTGGCGTCCGCCTCGACGGCCTTCTTCAGCAGGACCTGCGCCGCGTCCACCGGCTGCTGGGCCAGGATCACGGTCGCGCCCTGCTTGATGATCCCGGACTTCTCGCCGGCGATCTCGGCGGTCGTCCCGCCGAGCCGGTCGGTGTGGTCCAGGTCGATCGGGGTGACGACGGCGACGGAGGCGTCGATGACGTTCGTCGCGTCCCAGGTGCCGCCCATGCCGACCTCGACGACGGCCACGTCGACCGGGGCGTCCGCGAAGGCCGCGTACGCCATTCCGGTGAGGACCTCGAAGAAGGAGAGCCGGTACTCCTCGCGGTCGTCGACCAGCTCCACGTACGGCTTGACGTCCTGGTACGTCTCGATGAACCGCTCGGCGGAGATCGGGGCGCCGTCCAGGCTGATCCGCTCGGTGATGGTCTGCACGTGCGGCGAGGTGTACCGCCCGGTGCGCAGCTCGAAGGCGCCGAGCAGCGCCTCGATCATGCGGGCCGTCGACGTCTTGCCGTTGGTGCCGGTGATGTGGATCGAGGGGTACGCGCGCTGCGGCTCGCCGAGCACGTCCATCAGGGCCGCGATCCGGGTGACCGAGGGCTCCAGCTTGGTCTCGCCCCAGCGGGTGGACAGCTCGGTCTCGACCTCGCGCAGCGCCTTGTCCAGCTCCGGGTCCTCCGGGCGGCTCGGCACGGGGTCGCCCTGCGGCGGTCCGGCCTGGGTGCGCAGGGTGCGGCTGCCGGCCTCGATCACCGCCAGGTCGGGGTCGCGGGTGGTTTCGGATTCGACGATGTCGTCGAAGGCGTCGGGCGTGTCGGACGGGTCGCGGGGCTCACTCACGAGGCCAGTCTACGGACGGGTACCGACACGGCGGCGGCGAGGCGGGTCGGGCCGGTGGGCGAGCCGCGTCGGATCAGCGGTCCAGGCCCGTCGGGAGGAGCGCCGTGACCACGTAGCCGCCGTCCTCCCGGCGCGCCGTGAGCGTGCCGCCCATGCTGGTGACCCGCTCCCCCATGGAGAACAGGCCGGTGCCGGTCGACACCGGGGCCGGGTCCGGCGGGGTCCTGGGCAGCGGGTTGCGCACCGAGATCCGGAGGTCGGGGCCCTCCACGGTGATCGCGACCGTCACGGGCAGGCCGGGCGCGTGCTTGGCCGCGTTCGTCAGGCACTCCTGGACGACCCGGTGGACGGCCGCCTGCCGGAGCGGTGACAGCGCCTTGGCCTCCTGGGCGACCGCCAGTTCCACCGGGCTGCCCATCCGCTCGCTCTCCCCCGCGAGGGCGGCGAGTCCTTCGAGGCCGGGGGTGCCCGCGCCCTCCCGGTCGGCGCGGCGCACGATCGTCTCGTTGAGCATGAGGTGGGCGCGCCGGGCGGTGTCCGCGAGCTCCTCGAAGTCCTTGTGGTGCCCTTCTCCCCTGGCCCGTACGGCGAGGACCTCCGCCCGTACCGCGAGGACGGTGAGCTCGCGGCCGACCAGGTCGTGGACGTCCCGGCCGACGGAGATCCGCTCCTCCTGGACGGCCTGCCGGGCGGCCGCCTCGCGCCGCTGGACCTCCAGGGCGCGGACGAGGTCCTGTCGGTACGCGGCGACGCCGACGCCCGCAGCGAGGACGCCGATCGGGACGACCAGGCTCAGGAAGTCGCTCAGGGTGTCGCCGTGCCGGGCGGGCCAGCCGGGCGTGTGGAAGAGCGCGTAAACCACGGCGACGTAGAGCAGGGTCGCGACGATCGCGGCGCGGCGCCCCCGGTACCGGCCGATGGAGTAGAGCGCGAACTGGACCATGGTCAGCTCGTGCAGCCAGCCGAGGAGCCCGAGCGCCACCAGGTACGGGAGCCACGGCAGCCGGCGGCGGAGCACCAGGGTGGCCGCGCCGGCGGCGAGGACCAGGGTGGCGGTGACGCCGGTCAGGGAGTTGTCGGCGCGGGCGAGTCCGGGCACGTCCAGGCACATGAGGCCGAAGGCGCTGAGCGCGGCGACGACGTCGAGGGCGCGGGGGGTGCTGGCCCACCGGTCCACGCGACGGCGCAGCGCGGGGACGGTGGGGAGGCGGGGCATGCCTTCCATCATCCAAGGTCTTTCGTCCCGACGCCGAGGACCTGAAGTCCCGTCTGTTGTGACATCGGGCACTTCGTCCCCCGGGGGTCCGGGCACAGGGGAAGGGCCCGGAACCGGGGATCGGTTCCGGGCCCTTCCGCCGTACGGATCAGGCCTGCGGCAGGGTCGCCAGCTGGGCCTCGATGCGGGCGATGTCCTCGTCCGCCTTGGCGAGGCGGGTCCGGATCTTCTCGACCACGTTGTCCGGGGCCTTGGCGAGGAAGGCCTCGTTGCCGAGCTTCCCGTGCGCCTGGGCCTTCTCCTTCTCGGCGGCCGCGAGGTCCTTCGTCAGACGCTTGCGCTCGGCCTCCACGTCGATCGTGCCCGACAGGTCGAGCGCGACGGTGGCGCCGGCGACCGGCAGGGAGGCGGTGGCGGAGAAGCCCTCGCCCTCCGGCTGGAGGCGCAGCAGCTGGCGGATGGCGGCCTCGTGCGGGGCGAGCTCGGTGCCGGTGACGTCCAGACGTGCGGGGACCTTCTGGCCGGGCTGGAGGCCCTGGTCCGACCGGAACCGGCGGACCTCGGTGACGACCCGCTGGACCAGCTCGATCTCCTTCTCGGCGGCCTCGTCGCGGAAGCCCGAGTCGGTGGGCCAGTCCGCGATGACGACGGACTCGCCGCCGGTCAGGGTGGTCCACAGCGTCTCGGTGACGAACGGGACGATCGGGTGCAGCAGCCGCAGCATCACGTCCAGGACCTCGCCGAGGACCCGGCCGGAGACCTTGGCCTGCTCTCCGCCCGCGAAGAAGGTGGTCTTCGACAGCTCGACGTACCAGTCGAAGACCTCGTCCCACGCGAAGTGGTAGAGGGCGTCGGCGAGCTTCGCGAACTGGTAGTCCTCGTAGTAGGCGTCGACCTCGGCGACCGTCTTGTTGAGCCGGGACAGGATCCAGCGGTCCGTCGCCGACATCTCGGAGGCGTCCGGCAGCGGGCCCTCGACCGTCGCGCCGTTCATCAGCGCGAAGCGCGTGGCGTTCCAGATCTTGTTGGCGAAGTTCCGGGAGGCCTTGACCCAGTCCTCGCCGATCGGGACGTCGACGCCCGGGTTGGCGCCGTTGGCCAGGGTGAAGCGGACGGCGTCGGAGCCGTACTCGTCCATCCAGTCCAGCGGGTTGACCACGTTGCCGAAGGACTTCGACATCTTCTTGCCGTTCTGGTCACGGACCATGCCGTGCAGGGCGATGGTGTGGAACGGCGGGGTGCCGTCCATCGCGTACAGACCGAACATCATCATCCGGGCGACCCAGAAGAAGAGGATGTCGTAGCCGGTGACCAGGACCGAGTTCGGGTAGAACTTCTCGAGGCTCTCGGTCCGTTCGGGCCAGCCGAGCGTGGAGAACGGCCACAGGCCGGAGGAAAACCAGGTGTCCAGGACGTCCGTGTCCTGGTGCCAGCCCTCGCCCGTCGGCGGCTGCTCGTCCGGTCCGACGCAGACCACTTCACCGTTCGGGCCGTACCAGACCGGGATGCGGTGGCCCCACCACAGCTGGCGCGAGATGCACCAGTCGTGCAGGTTGTCGACCCAGTCGAAGTACCGCTTCTCCATCTCCTGCGGGTGGATCTTGACCTTGCCGTCGCGGACGGCGTCGCCCGCGGCCTTCGCGAGCGGCCCGACCTTGACCCACCACTGCATCGACAGACGCGGCTCGATGGTGGTCTTGCAGCGCGAGCAGTGGCCGACGGAGTGGACGTACGGGCGCTTCTCGGCGACGATCCGGCCCTCGGCGCGCAGGGCGGCGACGATGGCGGAACGGGCCTCCAGGCGGTCCAGGCCCTGGAAGGGGCCGTGGACGGTGATGACCGCGCGCTCGTCCATGACGGCGAGGTTCGGCAGGTCGTGGCGCTGGCCGATCTCGAAGTCGTTGGGGTCGTGGGCCGGGGTCACCTTGACGGCGCCGGTGCCGAACTCGGGGTCGACGTGGGTGTCGGCGACGACCGGGATCGTACGGTCGGTCAGCGGCAGCTTGATCTGCTTGCCGACCAGGTGCTTGTACCGCTCGTCGTCGGGGTGGACGGCGACGGCCGTGTCACCGAGCATCGTCTCGGCGCGGGTGGTGGCGACGACCAGGGAGTCGTCACCCTCGCCGTAGCGGATGGAGACGAGCTCGCCGTCGTCGTCCTGGTACTCGACCTCGATGTCCGAGATGGCCGTCAGACAGCGCGGGCACCAGTTGATGATGCGCTCGGCGCGGTAGATCAGCTCGTCGTCGTAGAGCTTCTTGAAGATGGTCTGGACGGACTGGGACAGGCCCTCGTCCATGGTGAAGCGCTCACGGGACCAGGCGACGCCGTCGCCCAGGCGCTTCATCTGGCCGGAGATCTGACCACCCGACTCGGCCTTCCACTGCCAGACGCGCTCGACGAACGCCTCGCGGCCCAGGTCGTGGCGGGACTTGCCCTCCTTGGCGAGCTCGCGCTCGACGACGTTCTGGGTGGCGATGCCGGCGTGGTCCATGCCCGGCTGCCACAGCGTCTCGAAGCCCTGCATGCGCTTGCGGCGGGTGAGGGCGTCGATCAGGGTGTGCTCGAAGGCGTGGCCCAGGTGGAGCGAGCCGGTGACGTTCGGCGGCGGGATGACGATCGTGTACGGCGGCTTCTCGCTCTTCGCGTCCGCCTCGAAGTACCCGCGCTCTACCCAGCGCTCGTACAGCGGCCCCTCTACCTCGGCCGGCGCGTACTGGGTCGGCAGTTCGGTGATGGGCGCTGTCTGCTGCTGAGTGTTCTCGGTCACGGGGCCAGTTTAGGGGTGTCCCAGCCTCGTCCTGAAACGCTTTGGTTCGGTAACGGTGTGGCCCCCGCCGCACTTCCCGGTCAGCGGTTCCGCCAGGATGTTCGGGAGGCATAAACATCCTGTGAGGGGAACCTGTCGATGAGCTACAACCAGCCCGGCCCGTACGGCGGCCAGCCGCCCCAGCAGCCCGGCCCCTACGGCCAGCCGGGCCCGTACGGCCAGCAGCCGCAGCAGCCGGGCCCTTACGGCCAGCCGCAGGCGCCGCAGCCGGGCTACGGGTACCCCCAGCAGGCCCCGCAGGGCGTCCCGCCGCAGCAGCCTCCGTACGGCTACCCCCAGCAGCCCGGTCCCTACGGCCAGCAGCCCCCGTACGGCGCCCCCCAGGGCCCCGGCGGCTACGTACCGCACCCGCCGGCCCCGAAGAAGTCCAAGGCCGGCTGGATCATCGGCGCGGTCGCGGTCGTCGCGGCGCTCGGCGTGGGCGCGTACTTCGTGTTCGGTGGCGGCGCCGGTTCCTCGGTCGCGAACGACGGTCCGCACAAGCTGATCACCCCGGAGACGGTGCTCACGGAGTACAAGAAGGGCGCCGGCAGCGGCAAGGCGAGCGGCGACGAGTCCCTCAAGGAGGCCCAGCAGAAGGGCGTCAAGAACGCCCAGCAGGTCCGCGCCTCCTACGAGGTGAAGAACCCGGCCAACCCCCTCGCGGGCAAGTACGTCTCCTTCAACGGCCTCTACGGCGAGATCGACGACCCGGAGCAGGTCGTCGACGACATCTTCGCCAGCGCCAAGGCCGAGGCCGACAAGGAAGCGGGCAAGGCGGACGCGCCGCAGCTGATCGGCAGCCCGCAGGCGTACACGCCGGCCGAGCTCGACGGCGCGGTCCTCAAGTGCCAGCAGGCCCAGGGCAAGGCGAACGCCTCCACCGGCGTGCCGGCCTTCACCGTGACGATGTGCGTGTGGGCCGACCACAGCACGGTGGGCTTCGTGGTCCCGACCGACGCGGCCGCCCTGCTCTCGGGCAACGCCGGCTCCGCCGAGGACGCCGCCGCCCTCACGGCCAAGCTCCGCAAGGAAGTCCGCGTCAAGCTCTGAGCCCGCGACCGGACATGAGTGAGGGGTCCCGCCTTCGGGCGGGACCCCTCACTCATGGAACGTCCGGACGTCAGGCCGACTTCTCGTGCCTGCCGTCGTTCTTCACGATCCGCGGGACCAGCGTCGGGTTCACGTTGTTGCGGACGACGTCCGCCGTGATGACGACCCGGGCCACGTCCTTGCGGGACGGGACCTCGTACATCACCGACTGGAGGACCTCCTCCATGATGGCGCGCAGGCCGCGCGCGCCGGTGCCGCGGAGGATGGCCTGGTCGGCGATGGCCTCCAGGGCCGGGCGGTCGAAGTCCAGCTCCACGCCGTCGAGTTCGAAGAGGCGCTGGTACTGCTTCACCAGCGCGTTCCGCGGCTCGACCAGGATCTGGAGGAGCGCCTCGCGGTCCAGGTTGTGCACGGAGGTGAGGACCGGGAGACGGCCGATGAACTCGGGGATCATCCCGAACTTCACCAGGTCCTCCGGCATGACCTCCTGGAACTGGTCGCTCGCCTCGATCTCGCGCTTGGAGCGGATGGTCGCCCCGAAGCCGATGCCCTTGGCGCCCGCACGCGACTCGATGATCTTCTCCAGGCCGGCGAAGGCGCCGCCCACGATGAAGAGCACGTTCGTCGTGTCGATCTGGATGAACTCCTGGTGGGGGTGCTTCCGTCCGCCCTGCGGCGGGACCGAGGCCGTCGTCCCTTCCAGGATCTTCAGGAGGGCCTGCTGCACGCCCTCGCCGGACACGTCGCGCGTGATCGACGGGTTTTCGCTCTTACGGGCGACCTTGTCGATCTCGTCGATGTAGATGATCCCGGTCTCGGCCTTCTTGACGTCGTAGTCGGCCGCCTGGATCAGCTTCAGCAGGATGTTCTCGACGTCCTCGCCGACGTAGCCGGCCTCCGTCAGTGCCGTCGCGTCGGCGATGGCGAACGGGACGTTGAGCATGCGGGCCAGGGTCTGCGCGAGCAGCGTCTTCCCGGAGCCCGTGGGACCGAGGAGCAGGATGTTGGACTTCGCCAGTTCGATGGCGTCGTCCCTGCCCTGCGCGCCGCCGTTCTCGCCGGCCTGGACGCGCTTGTAGTGGTTGTACACCGCGACCGAGAGGGCCTTCTTCGCGGGTTCCTGCCCGACGACGTAGCCCTCGAGGAACTCGTAGATCTCGCGGGGCTTCGGGAGTTCCTCCCAGCGCACCTCGCTCGTCTCCGCGAGTTCCTCCTCGATGATCTCGTTGCAGAGGTCGATGCACTCGTCGCAGATGTACACACCGGGTCCCGCGATGAGCTTCTTCACCTGCTTCTGGCTCTTTCCGCAGAACGAGCACTTGAGCAGGTCGCCGCCATCACCGATGCGTGCCACGAGGTGCTTCCCCTTCGCCTGGGAGTGCTTGGTTCAGCACTCCTGGTGCCTCATATTCGACGGTACCTTGCCGGGCCCCCCGTTCGGGCCCCCCTTGGCACGGTTCACATGGTCGCGATTCGGCCACATGCTCCGTGCCAGGGGAAGGTCGGGCGTCAGTGTGCCGCGGCGGACGTGCTCTTACGGGTCGAGACGATCTGGTCCACGAGGCCGTACGCCAGGGCGTCCTCGGCCGTGAGGATCTTGTCGCGCTCGATGTCGTCGCGGATCTTCTCGATCGGGGTCGAGGAGTGCTTGGCCAGCATCTCCTCCAGCTGGCTGCGCATGCGCAGGATCTCGCGGGCCGCGATCTCCAGGTCGGAGAGCTGCTCACGGCCGGTGCCGCCGGACGGCTGGTGGATCAGCACGCGGGCGTTCGGCAGGGCCATCCGCTTGCCGGGCGTACCGGCGGCGAGCAGCACGGCCGCGGCGGAGGCCGCCTGGCCCATGCAGACCGTCTGGATGTCCGGCTTCACGAACTGCATCGTGTCGTAGATCGCGGTCAGCGCGGTGAACGAGCCACCGGGGCTGTTGATGTAGATCGAGATGTCGCGGTCCGGGTCCATCGACTCCAGGCACAGCAGCTGCGCCATGACGTCGTTGGCGGAGGCGTCGTCGATCTGCACGCCGAGGAAGATCACGCGCTCCTCGAAGAGCTTGGCGTAGGGGTCGTACTCGCGGATGCCCTGCGAGGTGCGCTCGACGAAGCGCGGCACGACGTAGCGGTTGTCCATCGGCGCGCCGGTGTGGAGGCCGCTCGCGGAGAGGTTGTTCTGCATCTGGGTGTTCACCGTCCTGGTGGCGTTCGCTGGGCTGGGGCTCTTGAGCGGACTGCCGGGGCTCAGGCGCCCGTGCCGCCGCCGCCGGGAACACCCGCGGCGTGCGTGATGATGTCGTCGATGAGGCCGTAGTTCTTGGCCTCCTCCGCGGTGAACCAGCGGTCGCGGTCGCCGTCGCGGATGATCGCCTCGACGGTCTGGCCGGAGTGGTGCGCGGTGATCTCGGCCATGCGCTTCTTCGTGCGGAGAAGGTACTCGGCCTGGATCTTGATGTCGGAGGCGGTGCCGCCGATGCCGGCGGAGCCCTGGTGCATCAGGATGTCGGTGTTCGGCAGGGCGAAGCGCTTGCCGGGGGTGCCGCCGGTGAGCAGGAACTGGCCCATCGAGGCCGCCATGCCCATACCGATGGTCACGACGTCGTTGGGGATGTACTGCATGGTGTCGTAGACGGCCATGCCGGCCGTCACGGAGCCACCGGGGCTGTTGATGTACAGGAAGATGTCCTTGTCCGGCTCGGCGGCCAGGAGGAGCATCTGCGCGGTGATCTTGTTGGCGATGTCGTCGTCGACCTGCTGGCCGAGGAAGATGATGCGCTCGCCGAGCAGCCGGTTGTAGACATGGTCGCCGAGGCCGCCACCGATGGACGGCTCACCCGCGGCGTAAGGCTTCAGATTCGTCACGTATCCACCTGCTCGTCTCCGACGGCCGTGGGCCGTCTCAGCGTCTCGTTCCGAGGGCACTGCCCTCGTATTCATGGACCCTAACGCGCAGGTGGGACAACGCCATCCCGGTTCCCGAACTGTTCGCTGGGAGCGCAAGGTAGTTGGGGGCCCCGGGCGGGGTCCGCGTACGTCCACGGGCCCGTACGCACAGGAGTGCGTACGGGCCCGTGGAACAGGGTCCGCGCGGGGCGGGGGCCCCTTACTTGTCCTCGGAGACCTCGGCCTCGCCGGCGGCGGCCTCGACGGCCTCGGCGGCGGTCTCGACCTCGTCCTCGTCGTCGGAGAGGTCGACGACCTCACCGTTGGTGTCGACGACCTTGGCTGCCTCGACGACGACCGCGAGGGCCTTGCCGCGGGCGACCTCGCCGACGAGCATCGGCACCTGGCCACCCTCGGCCACGGCCTGGGCGAACTGGTCGGGGCTCATGCCGGAGGAGGCGGCACGGCGGAACAGGTGCTCGGTGAGCTCCTCGCGGGAGACGTCGAGCTTCTCCTTGTTGACGAGCTCATCGAGGATGAACTGCGTCTTGATGCCCTTCTCGGCCTGCTCCTTGGTCTCGGCCAGGAACTCCTCCTCGGTCTTGCCCTGGATCTCCAGGTACTTCGCGAGGTCGAGGCCCATCTGGCCGAGCTGGTGGTGCTCCAGGTTGTGCTTGCGGGTGTTGATCTCGTCCTCGAGAAGCTTCTCGGGCATCGGGACCTCGACCAGCTTGAGGAGCTCGTCGAGGACGCGCTCCTGGGCCTGGGTGGCCTGGTCGAACTGCTTCATGTTCTCGAGGCGCTTGCGGCTGTCGGCCTTGAGCTCGTCGAGGGTGTCGAACTCCGACGCCAGCTGCGCGAAGTCGTCGTCCAGCTCGGGGAGCTCACGGGCGGCGACGGTGGTGACCTTGACGGTGACCTCGGCGTCCTTGCCCTCGGCGGTGCCGCCCTTGAGCTGCGAGGTGAAGGTGGCCTCGCCACCGGCCTCCAGGCCCTTGACGGCCTCGTCGATGCCGTCGAGCAGCTCGCCGGAGCCGATGGTGTACGAGACACCGTCGGCGACACCGTCGGGGAGGACCTCGCCGTCGACCTTGGCCTCGAGGTCGATGGTGACGACGTCGCCGTCCTGGGCGGCGCGCTCGACCGGGGAGGTCGAGGCGAAGCGCTCGCGGAGCTGCTCCACGGACTTCTCGACGTCCTCGTCGGTGACCTCGACCGCGTCGACGGTGACCTCGATGCCGGAGTAGTCCGGGATCTCGATCGTCGGGCGGATGTCGACCTCGGCGGTGAAGGCCAGCAGCTCGCCGTCCTTCAGCTCGGTGATGTCGACCTCGGGCTGGCCCAGCGGGTTGACCTCGGCCTCGTTCACGGCCTCGGTGTAGAACTTCGGGAGCGCGTCGTTGACGGCCTCCTCCAGCACGGCGCCGCGGCCGAACCGCTGGTCGATCACGCGAGCAGGGATCTTGCCCTTACGGAAGCCCTTGACCGTGACCTGCTGGTTGATCTTCTTGTACGCCGCGTCGAGGCTGTCCTTGAGCTCCTCGAAGGGCACCTCGACAGTGAGCCGAACCCGGGTCGGGTTCAGGGTCTCCACGGCGCTCTTCACGGTTCGGTCTCCTTGTGGCTGATTCCTGGAATCCACCGGCGCCGCGTGTGGCGGTTCCGGCGGGTCGGCCCGGTCAGAAAGACACACGGGCACGCAGCTTGCATAGTAACCGCAAGCGGGATGACGCCCACAACGTGATCAAGAGCGCGCGAGCTGTGCGCGTGATCGTCATGGTCGGGGTGGCGGGATTTGAACCCACGGCCTTCCGCTCCCAAAGCGGACGCGCTACCAAGCTGCGCCACACCCCGTCGGTGCGACACGTAGGGTACATGGACGGAGACTGTCCGGCGCCCCCTCTTTTCCAGGTGTGCGCGAACCGCCTCCGAACCGCTACCATGCTCTTCGTGCCGCGGTCCTCGTGACCTGCGGCGCGATGCTGTGCGGGCGTAGCTCAATGGTAGAGCACTAGTCTTCCAAACTAGCTACGCGGGTTCGATTCCCGTCGCCCGCTCCAACAGGCCCACGGCCCGGTTCGCCTCTCGCGACCGGGCCGTGGTCGTTCCCGCCGGAAGTCCCCCGCGGAGTTCTCAGAACTTGATGGAGGCGACCGTCTGCGTTATCGAGTCCAGGAAGCGCTGGATGTCGTCGGCCATGCCGGTGGAGGCGAGGAAGAAGCCGAAGAGCACCGCGACCACGGCCGGGCCGCCCTTGAGGTTCCCCCCGCGGATCAACACCACCAGGATGATTGCCAACAGCAACACCACAGACAGTGAAATGGCCACAACTGATCACACCCTCGGTCGGTCCCGCCTTGCCCACCAGGGAGCCCGAGTCCCGGAACACCCCCCGCTGTCTCCATCGTGCCACCAACCCCCCTGCCCTCGCTGCCCGGTGACGAATCGTCTCAGCAGGAGGTCACGGCGAATCCTGGACGAACGGCGCGGGCCCGTCAGGCGGGGCGGGAGATGAGGAGGAGGGCCCGGTCGTCGTTGACGTCCTTGGCGACGGCTTCGATCAGGTGCCAGGCGACGCCCTCGAAGCCCTCGGCGACGCAGCGGTCGGCCTCGCCCGTGAGCCGGTCGATGCCCTCGGCGATGTCCCGGTCCGCGGCCTCGACCAGGCCGTCGGTGAAGAGCATCAGGACGTCGCCGGGGCGCAGCGAGCCCTTGACCGGGTGGAACTCGGCGCCGTCGTAGACACCGAGGAGGGGTCCGTCGGCGGCCTTCTCCTCCCAGCGGCCGCTGCCCGCGTGGAGTTGCAGGGCGGGGAGGTGGCCGGCGGAGAACAGCTCGTAGTCCCCCGACTCCAGGTCGAGGACGAGATGGATGGAGGTGGCGAAGCCCTCGTCCCAGTTCTGCCGCAGCAGATAGCCGTTGGCCGCGGGCAGGAAGCCGTGCGGCGGGAGCGAGCCGAGCAGTCCGCCGAAGGCGCCGGAGAGCAGCAGCGAGCGGGAGGCGGCGTCCATGCCCTTGCCGGAGACGTCGGTGAGGACGACCTCCAGGGTGCGGCCGCCGTGGGTGCGGGCGGCGACGACGAAGTCGCCGGAGAAGGACTGGCCGCCGGCCGGGCGCAGCGCCATCTCGCGGTGCCAGCCCTGCGGGAGGCGGGGCAGGGCGCTCTGGACGCGGATGCGTTCGCGCAGGTCGAAGAGCATGGTGCCGCCGCGCCGCCAGGGCACGCCGACCCGGGCCCGGAACTGGGCGATGAGCAGCCCGAAGAGGCCGCAGGCGGCGACGACGAGGACGGTGCCGGGGGTGACCCGGGCGGGTCCCTGGGTGTACGGGCCGAGGACGACGGACTCGACGATGAGGGCGCCGGCCGCCGCCGCGTACAGGCCGAGCAGGCTGGCAGGGCGCAGCAGCAGGCCGCCGGCGACGATGGGCAGGACGAGCGCGGCGGGTGCGCACCAGACCGGGTCGAGGAGCGTGCCGCAGGCGATGGCCGGGATCATCAGGAAGAGCCCGGCGAACGCGAGCCAGTCGGAGCCGTCCCCGCGGAAGTAGTCGACGCCGGACCTGCGCAGCGCGGTGCGGGCCCGGCGGGCGCGCCTGCGCAACCGGGCCGCGGTCGTGTTCACTCCGGCGCGGTGTCCCATTGGCCTGGACCCTATCCATCCCGTCCGGCATCGCGCAGGGGTACCCCGGTGACATTGTGCGCGAAATCGGGTCGCCCCGGACGGGCGCCGCTGATATCGATGGCATATGACGACTGAACTGCGGGTTCTCGACCCGTCCGAATGGGACCGCTGGTACGGGGTGTTGGAGCTTGCGTTCGGAGGTGTCGCGGAGTCGCCGGAGGAGCGACAGCTGTGGCGTGACCTGACCGAGTTCGACCGTTTCATGGGGGCGTGGGACGGCGACCTGTGTGTGGGGACGGCGGGGGCCTTCACGTTCCGGCTCACGGTGCCGGGGGGCGCGTCGGTCCCGGCGGGCGGGGTGACGATGGTGAGCGTGGCCGGCACGCACCGGCGGCGCGGGATCCTGACCTCGATGATGCGGCGGCAGCTGGACGACCTGCGGGCGGCGGGCGAGCCGCTCGCGGTGCTCACGGCCTCGGAGCCGGAGATCTACGGGCGGTTCGGGTACGGGGTCGCGGCGTACGCGGCGCGGGCGGTGATCGACACGACGAGGGTGCGGCTCTCGGTGCCGGAGGGCACGGACGGGGTGGTGCTGCGGCAGGCCGACCTCGCGGAGTCCTCCGCGGTGTGCGAGGCCGTGTACGCGCGTCTCGTGCCGGCGCGGCCGGGGATGACGGCCCGGCGGCCGGGGTGGGAGCGGCTGCCGCTGATCGACCCCGAGGGCGACCGGGAGGGCGCTTCGCCCCGGCTGTGCGTGCTCGCGGAGCGGGACGGGGAGGTCGTGGGGTACGCGCACTACGCGGTCAAGCCGGACTGGTCGTACACGGGGGCCGAGGGGAAGGTGGTCGTGCACCAGCTGATGGGGCTCGATCCGGTGGCGGAGGCGGCGCTGTGGCGCTTCCTCTGCTCGGTGGACCTGGCCTCGGAGGTACAGCTCCGGAGCCGGCCGGTCGACGACGGCTGGCAGCACCTGGTGAGCGACGTGCGGCGCTGCGCCCCGACCCTGCGGGACTCGCTGCACGCGCGTCTGGTGGAGGTCGGCGCGGCGCTGGAGGCGCGGACGTATCAGGCGCCGGTGGACGTGGTGCTGGAGGTCGAGGACGCGTTCTGCCCGTGGAACGAGGGGCGTTGGCGGCTGACCGGGGACCGGAAGGGCGCCGCGTGCGCGCGGACGTCCGAGCCAGCGGATCTGTCGCTGTCCGTGCGGGAGTTGGGCTCGGCGTATCTGGGCGGGACCTCGCTGGTGTCGCTGGCCGCGGCCGGGCGGGTGCGGGAGCTGCGCGAGGGGGCGCTGGTGGAGGCGTCCGTGGCCTTCGGGTCGCCGGTGGCGCCGTGGCTGCCGCACGGGTTCTGAGCGGGGGTCCCTAGGGGGCCTGGCAGGTGGGGCACCAGAAGAGGTTGCGGGAGGCGAGGTCCGCGGTGCGGATCTCCGTCGCGCAGAGGTGGCAGGGCATCGTCGCCCGGCGGTAGACGTACACCTCGCCGCCGTGGTCGTCGACGCGCGGCGGGCGGCCCATGGCCTCGGGGGTGTGCTCGGGGCGGACCGTGTCGATGCGGTTGAGCCGTACGCCCTCGCGCATCAGCAGCGTCAGGTCGGTCCAGATCGCGTCCCACTCCGCCGCCGTGAGGTCCCGGCCGGCGCGGTACGGGTCGATGCCGTGCCGGAAGAGGACCTCGGCGCGGTAGACGTTGCCGACGCCGGCGATGACCTTCTGGTCCATGAGCAGGGCGGCGATGGTCGTCCGGGACGTCGAGATCCGGCGCCAGGCCTTGGCGGGGTCGTCGCCCTCGCGCAGCGGGTCCGGGCCGAGGCGGTCGTGTATCGCCCGCTTCTCGGCGTCCGTGATCAGGGCGCAGGTGGTGGGGCCGCGGAGGTCGACGTACGCGTCGGCGTGGGCGATCCGCAGCCGGACGGTGTCGGTCGGCGGCGGGGTGGGCGCGCCGGTGGTGTCGCCGAAGGTCACCTTGCCGAAGAGGCCCAGGTGGATGTGGATCCACTCCCTGTCCTCGAAGGCGAGGAAGAGGTGCTTGCCGTGGGCCTCGGTGGTCTCGAGGACGGCGCCGTCGAGCAGCGCCGCCGAGTCCGCGAACCTGCCCTGCGGGCTGGTCACCCGCACGGACCGGCCGCCGAACCGTTCCCGGTGGTCGGCGGCCAGTCGGTGGATCGTGTGCCCCTCGGGCATCAGGCGGTCGGCTCCTGCGGGTGGTGGGCCGGGATCGGGGGGAGCTCGCCGGTGGTCTCGTACGCGGTGAGCATGTCGATCCGGCGGGTGTGACGCTCGTCACCGGAGTACGGGGTGTTGAGGAAGATCTCGACGAACTTGGTCGCCTCTTCCCGGGTGTGCATCCGGCCGCCGACGGAGATCACGTTGGCGTTGTTGTGCTCGCGGCCGAGGGCGGCGGTCTGCTCGCTCCAGGCGAGGGCGGCGCGCACCCCCTTCACCTTGTTCGCGGCGATCTGCTCACCGTTGCCGGAGCCGCCGATGACGATGCCCAGGCTGTCCGCGTCCGCGGCCGTCTTCTCGGCGGCACGCAGGCAGAACGGCGGGTAGTCGTCCAGGGCGTCGTAGATGTGGGGACCGCAGTCGACCGGCTCGTGGCCGTGTGCGGTGAGCCACTCGACGAGGTGGTTCTTGAGTTCGTAGCCGGCGTGGTCGGAACCGATGTAGACGCGCATGGTGCCGAGTGTGGCATGTCCGGGCCCGGGTAGCAGGCAGCGGGGTCAGGACCTTCACCCGGCCTGGTACGGACCTTCGACTCTCGCGAGGTCGCTCGTACAACGATCCGGAATGAGGTCTTCCGATCATCCCTGTTCACGGGGTTCAATGCTCTGGCTCGCGACCCGAGCACCCCCCACACACGAGGAAGCGTTCATGAACACGCAACCGACCCTGACGAAGGACGGCGAGGCGACCGGTACCCCCGGTACGTCGCACTCCTCCGACGGTCTCAAGGCCGGACTCAAGAACCGCCACCTGTCGATGATCGCCATCGGCGGTGTCATCGGCGCCGGTCTGTTCGTCGGCTCCGGCTCCGGCATCGCCGCGGCCGGCCCCGCGATCCTGCTCTCGTACGCACTCGTCGGCACCATGGTCGTCTTCGTGATGCGGATGCTCGGCGAGATGGCCGCCGCCCGGCCCTCGTCCGGCTCCTTCTCCGCCTACGCCGACCAGGCGCTCGGCCGCTGGGCCGGATTCAGCATCGGCTGGCTCTACTGGTTCTTCTGGGTCGTCGTCCTCGCCGTCGAGGCGACCGCCGGCGCGGTCATCCTGGAGAGCTGGATCCCGGCCGTCCCGCAGTGGGCCTGGGCGCTCATCGTCATGGTCGTGCTCACCGCCACCAACCTGGCCTCGGTCTCCTCGTACGGCGAGTTCGAGTTCTGGTTCGCCGGCATCAAGGTGGTGGCCATCGCCGCCTTCGTGGTCATCGGCCTGCTCGCGGTCTTCGGCGTGCTGCCGGGCTCCGACAACCCGGGCGCGGGCTTCGCACACCTCACCGACGCCGGGGGCTTCTTCCCGATGGGCGCGGGAGCGATCCTGACCGGTGTGCTGATGGTCGTCTTCTCCTTCATGGGCAGCGAGATCGTCACCCTGGCCGCCGGTGAGTCCGAGGACCCGCAGAAGGCGGTCACCAAGGCCACCAACAGCGTGATCTGGCGGATCGGCGTCTTCTACCTGGGCTCGATCTTCGTCGTCCTCACCCTGCTGCCGTGGAACGACAAGTCGATCGTCGACAAGGGCTCGTACGTCGCCGCCCTCGACTCCATCGGCATCCCGCACGCCGGCCAGGTCATGAACGTGATCGTCCTCACGGCCGTGCTGTCCTGCCTGAACTCCGGCCTCTACACGGCCTCCCGCATGGCCTTCTCGCTCGGCCGGCGCGGTGACGCGCCGAAGTCCTTCGCCAAGGTCAACAAGCGGGGCGTGCCGACGGCGGCGATCCTCGGCTCGGTCGTCTTCGGCTTCGCCGCGGTGTTCTTCAACTACAAGTGGCCGGACACCGTCTTCGCCTTCCTGCTCAACTCCTCCGGCGCGGTCGCGCTCTTCGTCTGGCTGGTCATCTGTGTGACCCAGCTGAAGATGCGCGGCATCATCCTGCGCGAGACGCCGGAGAAGCTGGTCGTGAAGATGTGGCTCTTCCCGTACCTGACCTGGGCCACGATCGCCATGATCGTCTTCGTCCTGGGCTACATGCTGTACGACGGCGGCAGCGCCCGCGAGCAGGTCGTGCTCTCGCTCCTGGTGGCCGCGCTCGTCATCGTGATCGCGCTGGTCAAGGAGCGGTTCGCGAAGGCCTCCGAGCGCCTGTAGCGCCCGAGGTCCCGACGCGGGAGGGCCCGCCGTTCCTCGGGGAACGGCGGGCCCTCCTCATGGGTGCGCGGGGCTCAGCCCTTGCGGCCGAGCAGCTTCCAGGCGGCCGGGAGGGCGCCCATCGCCAGGGCGGCCTTGAGGGCGTCGCCGATGAGGAACGGGGTGAGACCGGCGGCGACGGCCTGGCCGAGGGTCATGCCGGTGGCGAGCGCCAGGTAGGGCACGCCGACCGCGTAGATGATCGCGGAGCCGAGGGCCATCGCGCCGGCCGTGCGGAGCACCGAGCGGTCGGCGCCGCGGCGGGCGAGGGCGCCGACGACGGTGGCGGCGAGGAGCATGCCGAGGATGTACCCGAAGGAGGGCATGCCGTAGCCGGAGGTGGCCTGCGCGAACCACGGCACGCCCGCCATGCCGGCCACCGCGTACAGCGCGAGGGCGAGGAAGCCGCGGCGGGCGCCGAGGGCGGTGCCGACGAGCAGGGCGGCGAAGGTCTGGCCGGAGACGGGGACCGGGGAGCCGGGGACCGGGACGGAGAGCTGCGCGGCGAGGCCGGTGAGGGCGGCGCCGCCGACGACGAGCGCGATGTCGCGGGTGCGGCTCGACGGGAGCAGGTCGGCGAGGACGGTGCCCGCACGGAGGGTACGGGCGGGGGCGGCGGCGGTGCTCATCGGTACTCCGCGAGGGTGAGGGTGGGTGGGACAGGTTGACGGTATGCCAGGAGTGAACGCTCGCTCACCGTCAGCGGCCGACAAAGCGCATGCCAGCCGCTTCATCAGGTTCTGACAAAGGATGGTTTTTCTGCGGGGCGCCACGTGACCCTTGTCACTGGGATCTCTGCAGCAGACGCCCCTTTTGCGTCAGAGGGAGGTCAACAGAGAGACTGTGGAGTCTCCATAAAGTGCCTATTCCCCGAGAGCGCGAGTCCCCCACCATGCGCGACGCCCCGCCGTCCCCTCTGGTCACCGAACCGGAGCCCCTCTCCCACGGTCTGAAGCAGCGTCATCTGACGATGCTGGGGCTCGGCGGGGTGATCGGCGCCGGACTCTTCGTCGGCTCGGGGGCCGGCATCGCCGTCGCCGGGCCCGGGATCGTGGTCTCGTACCTGCTCGCCGGCGCGCTCGCGATGCTGGTCATGCGGATGCTGGGCGAGATGTCGGCGGCGATGCCGGCGTCGGGGGCCTTCTCGGTCCACGCCGAACGCGCGCTCGGCCGGTGGGCGGGCTTCTCGGTGGGGTGGCTGTACTGGTTCCTGCTCGTGGTCGTCCTCGCCGTGGAGGCGACGGGCGCGGCGCGCATCGCGCACGGCTGGGTGCCGGGGGTCCCGCAGTGGGGCTGGGTGCTGGTCTTCATGGTCGTGTTCACCGTCGCCAACCTCGCGGCGGTGAAGAACTTCGGCGAGTTCGAGTTCTGGTTCGCGGCGCTCAAGGTCGGCGCGATCGTGCTGTTCCTGGTGCTCGGGGTGCTGGCGATCGCCGGCTGGCTCCCGGAGACCGATCCGGTGGGCCTGGCGAACCTGACCGGGCAGGGCGGGTTCCTGCCGAACGGCTGGGCGGGGGTGGTCTCGGGCGTCCTCGCCGTGGTCTTCGCCTTCGGCGGTCTGGAGGTCGTCACGATCGCGGCGGCCGAGTCGGACGACCCGGCCAGGAACGTGGCGCGGGCGGTGCGCAGCGCGGTGTGGCGGATCCTCCTCTTCTACGTGGGCTCGATGCTGGTCATCGTGACGCTCCTGCCGTGGACGTCGATGAAGCCGGGCGAGTCGCCGTACGTGGCGGTCCTGGACGCGATCGGGGTGCCCGGGGCGGGCCAGATCATGAACGTGGTGGTGTTCGTGGCGCTGCTGTCGGCGCTCAACGCGAACCTGTACGGCTCCTCCCGGATGGTGTTCTCGCTCGCGGAGCGCGGGGAGGCGCCGAAGGGACTGCTCCGGGTGTCGGGCGGAGGGGTGCCGCGCCGGGCGGTCCTCGCCTCGGTGGCCTTCGGCTTCGTCTCCGTACTCCTCAATCTGAAGTGGCCGGACTCCGTCTTCCTCTACATGCTCAACGCGGTCGGGGCGGTCCTGCTCTTCGTGTGGGCGCTGATCGCGGTCTCGCAGCTGCGGCTGCGGCGCCGGATCGAGCGGGAGGCGCCGGAGACGCTGACGCTGCGGATGTGGGGCTTCCCGTGGCTGACCTGGGTGGCGCTCGCCGCGATGGCGGCGGTGCTGGTCCTGATGCTGGCCGACGAGGCGGCGCGCCCGCAGGTGTTGTGGTCGGCTGCGGCGACGGGGGCGGTGCTCCTGGTGGCCGGGGTGCGAGAATTGCGCACGAAGCGGAGGTAGTTCTTCACCTTGTGTGAAGGTGGTGCCCGTATAGCGGACATCCGTTCCCTGTGAACGGTGTGCCGACCCAGACTGTGGCCGTTCCCCGTCTCAGCCAATGAACAGGGCGGCCCATGTCCCGGACCACCGCGCCCGAGCCCGTCGACCGCAAGGACGACGCGGCGACCTCCTCGAACGGCCTCTCGCACGGCCTCAAGCAGCGCCATCTCTCGATGATCGCCCTCGGTGGTGTCATCGGCGCCGGACTCTTCGTCGGTTCCGGTGCCGGCATCGCCGTCGCGGGACCGTCGATCGTGATCGCCTACGCCCTCTCCGGCATCCTCGTGATGCTGGTGATGCGGATGCTCGGCGAGATGTCCGCCGCGAACCCGGCCTCGGGCTCCTTCTCCGTCCACGCCGAGCGGGCCCTCGGCCCCTGGGCCGGCTTCACCGCCGGCTGGGCCTTCTGGTTCCTGCTCTGCGTCGCCGTCGGCCTGGAGGGTATCGGCGCGGCGAAGATCATGACGGGCTGGTTCCCGGACAGCCCCGAGTGGGCCTGGGTCGCGCTCTTCATGCTGGTCTTCTGTGCCACCAACCTGGCGGCCGTGAAGAACTTCGGCGAGTTCGAGTTCTGGTTCGCCGCGCTGAAGGTCGGTGCGATCGTCCTCTTCCTCGGGATCGGCGTGCTCGCCATCGCCGGTGTCCTGCCGGGCACGGACTCCCCCGGCACGGCGAACCTCACCGGTGACGGCGGCTTCTTCCCGAACGGCTCCGAGGGCCTGATCGTGGGTCTGCTCGCCTCCGTCTTCGCGTACGGCGGTCTGGAGACGGTCACCATCGCCGCCGCCGAGTCGGAGCACCCGGTGCAGGGCGTCGCCAAGGCCGTGCGGACGGCGATGTGGCGGATCGCGCTCTTCTACATCGGCTCGATGGCGGTCATCGTCACCCTCGTGCCGTGGGACGACAAGACGGTCGTCGAGAAGGGCCCGTACGTCGCCACCCTCGACCACCTGGGCATCCCGGCGGCCGGTCAGATCATGAACGTGGTCGTGCTCGTCGCCCTGCTCTCGGCGATGAACGCCAACATCTACGGCGCCTCCCGGATGGCCGGTTCGCTCGTCGCCCGCGGGCAGGGCCCGAAGGCGCTCGGCCGCACCTTCGGCGGGGTCCCCCGGCCGGCGGTCCTCGTCTCCTCCGTCTTCGGCTTCGGCTGTGTGCTGCTCAGCTACTGGCGCCCCGACGACATCTTCGTCTGGCTGCTCAACACGATCGGCGCCATCATCCTGGTCGTCTGGTTCTTCATCGCCGCCTCCCAGCTGATCCTGCGCCGCCGCACCGAGCGCGAGGCACCCGAGAAGCTCGTCGTGCGGATGTGGGCCTTCCCGGTGCTGACCTGGGTGGCGCTCGCCGGCATGGCGGCGATCTTCGTCCTGATGGCCCGTGAGGAGGGCACGCGGACGCAGCTGTACGGGACCGGCGCCCTGACGCTGGTCCTCGCCGTCATCGGCTTCGTACGGCAGAAGGCGGCGGCCCGCGCGTCCTGACGCCCCCTCCGCTCCCTCACGCACCCCCCGGAACCCCCGGACCGTCGCTCGGTCCGGGGGTTCCGGCCGTCCGAGCAGGGGCGGGGCGGGACGCGGGACCTAGGACGAAGGGATGATCACCTGAGACCCGTACCTACTGTTAGCCTGCACTTGCATATAGGTTGCAATAAGCAGCAGTCGAAGGAGCCGGGCATGGCGATCTACACACTTCCGGAGCTGCCGTACGACTACGCGGCGCTGGAGCCGGTGATCAAT
The DNA here is from genome assembly GCF_001905665.1 of Streptomyces sp. CB02261. GTDB lineage: Bacteria > Actinomycetota > Actinomycetes > Streptomycetales > Streptomycetaceae > Streptomyces. The sequence goes on from NZ_LIVX01000001.1 coordinate 847,118, forward strand.
CCGCAGATCATCGAGCTGCACCACGACAAGCACCACGCGGCGTACGTCAAGGGAGCCAACGACACCCTGGAGCAGCTGGAGGAGGCCCGCGCCAAGGACCAGTGGGGCGCGATCAACGGCCTGCAGAAGAACCTGGCCTTCCATCTCTCCGGCCACATCCTCCACTCCATCTACTGGAACAACATGGCAAGCCCCAAGGGCGGCGGCGGGGGCGAGCCGCTGGCCGCCGACGGCGTCGGCGACCTCGCGGACGCGATCACCGAGTCGTTCGGCTCCTTCGCCGCGTTCAAGGCCCAGCTGACCAAGGCCTCCGCGACCACCCAGGGCTCCGGCTGGGGCGTCCTCGCCTACGAGCCGGTCAGCGGCCGGCTCATCGTCGAGCAGGTCTACGACCACCAGGGCAACGTCGGCCAGGGCTCGGTCCCGATCCTGGTCTTCGACGCCTGGGAGCACGCCTTCTACCTCCAGTACAAGAACCAGAAGGTCGACTTCATCGACGCCATGTGGCAGGTCGTCAACTGGCAGGACGTGAACAAGCGCTACCACGCCGCCAAGGCCTCGGTGCCGCTGATCTCCTTCTGACCGGCGCCCGCAGAGGGCCCCCCGTCGTCCTGCTCGTGATCGTCTTCTCACCCTTCGCGCGGCAGGCGGAATGACGAAGAACCCCCGTGACCACCTGGGTCGCGGGGGTTCTTCCCTGCGCCCTCCAACCCGCCGGAGCCTCCCCCCACCCGAGTTCGAGCCTTGCTCGAGGGCGGGCACAAAGTGTGGTCCACGCCAGTGTTTCTGATCCGGCGAAAAACAGGGACTGGGATGTCTGGTACGGACGGAGACCGGGTCATGGGGCCCCGCCGAGCTTGTGTGAACCGCGAGGTCGGCCGATGACCCGGCGCGTGGTGATCACCGGCATCGGCGTACGCGCCCCGGGAGGTGTCGGCGCCGCGCAGTTCTGGGACCCGCTGTCGTCCGGGCGCACGGCCACCCGGGCCATCTCCTTCGAACGCCGGTGGACTCCGACTGGAGGGGGAAACCGGGTGCTCCGAGCCCTCGTGGGAGGATCGGGGCTGTTTCGAACGCGCCACAAAGGAGTGACCGTGCCCGGTGAGAATCTGTCCCGCGACGAGGCCCAGGAGCGGGCGGCCCTGCTGTCCGTCGACGGGTACGAGGTCGTCCTCGACCTGCGGTCGGCGGTCGGCGACTCGACCGAGGCGGTGCGCACGTTCCGTTCGGAGACGACGATCCGCTTCCGCCGCACCGGCGAGGGCACGAGCACGTTCGTCGACCTGATCGCCCCGGCCGTGGACGCGGTCACCCTCAACGGGCGCTCCCTGGACCCGGCGGTCGTCTTCGACGGCTCGCGGATCACGCTCGACGGCCTCGCCGACGAGAACACGCTCGTGGTGGACGCGCGGTGCGCCTACAGCCGGACCGGCGAGGGCCTGCACCGCTTCGTCGACCCCGAGGACGGCGAGGTCTACCTCTACACGCAGTACGAGCCGGCCGACGCCCGCCGGGTGTACGCCAACTTCGAGCAGCCCGACCTCAAGGCCCCGTACCGCTTCACGGTGACCGCGCCCGAGGGCTGGACGGTCTGGTCGAACGGCGCGGGCGAGCAGGACGCCGAGGGTGTGTGGCGGTTCGCGGAGACGGCGCCGATCTCCACGTACATCACGTGCGTCGTCGCGGGTCCGTACCACTACGTCACCGACACCTACACGCGCGGCGACCTGGTGATCCCGCTCGGCGCGATGTGCCGCAAGGGGCTCGCGAAGCACTTCGACGCGGACGACGTCTTCCTGATCACCAAGCAGGGCCTCGACTTCTTCCACGACAACTTCGACTACCCGTACCCCTTCGGGAAGTACGACCAGGCCTTCGTCCCCGAGTACAACCTCGGCGCGATGGAGAACCCGGGCATGGTGACCTTCCGCGAGGAGTACGTCTACCGGGGCAAGGTGACGCAGGCCGCGTACGAGAGCCGGGCCAACGTCATCCTGCACGAGATGGCGCACATGTGGTTCGGCGACCTCGTCACCATGGTGTGGTGGGACGACCTGTGGCTGAAGGAGTCCTTCGCCGACTTCATGGGCTCCTTCGCGAACGCCGAGGCGACCCGCTTCACCAACAGCTGGGTGACCTTCGCCAACAACCGCAAGGCCTGGGCGTACCGCGCCGACCAGCTGCCGTCCACGCACCCGATCACGGCCGACATCCGTGACCTGGAGGACGCCAAGCTCAACTTCGACGGCATCACGTACGCCAAGGGCGCGGCGGTGCTCAAGCAGCTCGTCGCGTACGCGGGCCGGGACGCGTTCATGGAGGGCGCGCGCCGCTACTTCAAGCGCCACGCCTACGGGAACACGCGGCTCGACGACCTCCTCACGATCCTGGAGGAGACCTCGGGACGCGACATGAGGGCCTGGGCGAAGTCCTGGCTCCAGACCTCGGGCGTGAACACCCTGACGCCCGTCGTCACCCATGACGCGGAGGGCCGGATCACCGAGCTCGCCGTCGTCCAGGAGGGGGACGCGCTGCGGCCGCACCGGGCCGCCGTCGGCCTCTACCGCGTCTCCGGCGGGGAGCTCGTCCGGTACGCGCGGGCCGAGGCCGACATCACCGGCGCGCGGACCGTCGTCACCGACCTGACGGGCGAGGAGCGGCCCGACCTCGTCCTCGTCAACGACGACGACCTCACCTACTGCAAGATCCGCTTCGACGAGGCCTCCCTCGCCACCCTGCGGGCGCACCTCGGTGACATCACCGACCCCCTGGCCCGCGCCCTGTGCTGGTCGGCGCTGTGGAACCTGACCCGCGACGGGCTGATGCCGGCCCGGGACTTCGTCGCCGTGGCGCTCGCCTTCGCGGGCCGCGAGACCGACATCGGCGTCCTCCAGATGGTGCACGCCTGGACGAGGTCGGCCGTCACCCTGTACGCGGCCCCCGAGTGGCGCGAGGAAGGCGGGCGGCTGCTCGCCGAGGGCGGGCTGCGTGAGCTGCGGGTGGCCGAGCCGGGCAGCGAGCACCAGCTGACCTGGGGGCGCTTCCTCGCGGCGACGGCCTCGACCGAGGCCGACTTCCAGCTCCTGGAGGGGCTGCTCGACGGTACGGCGAAGATCGACGGGCTCGACGTCGACCAGGAGCTGCGCTGGGCGCTGCTCTCCCCGCTCGCGGCACACGGCCGGGCGGACGAGGCCCGGATCGGTGCGGAACTGGCCCGGGACGACACGGCGACGGGCAAGCGCCACCAGGTCCGGCTGCTCGCCTCGCGGCCCTCGGCCGCCGTGAAGGCGCAGGCGTGGGCGCAGGTCGTCGAGTCGGACACCCTGTCGAACGCGCTGGTGGAGGCGACGATCGCGGGCTTCGTCCAGCCCTCGCAGCGTGAGCTGATCGCCCCGTACGCGGAGCGGTACTTCGCGGCGATCGAGCGGGTGTGGGCCGAGCGGTCCATCCAGATCGGCATCCACGTGGTCCGGGGCCTGTTCCCGGGGCTCCAGGACGACGAGGCGACGCTCACCGCGACGGACACCTGGCTGTCGGCCCACGCCTCGGCGGCGCCGGCGCTGCGCCGGCTGGTCCTGGAGGCGCGGGACGACCTGGCGCGGGCGCTGCGCGCGCAGGCCTGCGACCGCCTGGCGGCCTAGCGCTCTCCACCGGTGGGGGTCGTGCGCCCGGCGCACGGCCCCCACCGGTGCGTGTGCCCGGCGCGCCCCTCATCGGCACTCGAACGCGCGTACTTTAGGGCAGACTTGTCCCTGATTGTCGACGAGCGTGTAACAGGGGTTAGGGGAGCCTTCGGAAGCGGAAGACCCCCGACATGAACCACAACACCCCCATCACCCCCCGCCCCCTCCCCCTCGCCTCCCGCACCGGCCGCCCCGAACGCCTCGCGTCGGCGGACCAGTTGAGGGCCCTGGGCCTTCCCGCCGGTGAGGTCGCCGCGCGCTGCCGGCCCGGCGGCTGGCAGCAGCTGCTGCCCGGTGTCTTCCTGCTCCAGCCCGGCCCGCCCACCAGCGAGGACCGGCTCCGCGCCGCGCTCCTCTACGCCCGCAGGACCGGCGCCGTCCCCCAGCAGGGCCCCGACGCGATGATCACCGGGCTCGCCGCGCTGACCCTGCACCGCTTCTCCTCCGCTCCCCCGCTCACCGCCCTGGAGCGGATCGACGTCCTGGTCCCCCGCACCCGGCGGCTGCGCTCCACCGGCTGGGTGCGGGTGCTGCGCGCCGCCGAGTCCCCGGAGCCGGTGGAGCTGACCGGGGTGCCCGTCGCCCCCGTCGCCCGCGCCGTCGCCGACGCGGTGTCGGGCCTCTCGGACGCGGAGACCGTACGCGGGCTGCTCACCGAGGCGGTGCGCGGCGGCCACTGCGAACCGGGCGGTTTGGTACGCGAGTTGAGCCGCGCCCGGCTGCTCGGCCGCCCGCACGTGGTGGACGCGGTGGACGCGCTGCTCGCGGAGGGACGGTCGCTCTCCGAGGAGCGCCTGTACGAGATGGTGCGGGACTTCGCCCTGCCGGACCCGCTGTGGAACGTGGACCTGCGGCTGCCGGGCGGCCCGCACCTGGGCGGGGTGGACGCCTACTGGCCCGACCAGGCCGTCGCCGTCGAGCTCGACACCCGGGCCCCGCGGCAGGACGACGACGCGCTCTGGTCCGAGTACACCCGCAAGCGGGAGCACCTGGAGCGGCTCGGCATCACGGTGGTCCACCTCACCCCGCGCAAGCTGCGCGAGGCGATGGACCAGCAGGCCACCGTGGTGCGGACGGCCCTGATGGCCTCGTCCGACCGGAAGCCCGCCGCGTACGTCGTCGTCCTGCCCCGGTGAGGGGCCCGAGGCCAGGGGTCAGTTCCTCGGGACGAGGCCGGTCAGCGCCTTCGCGTCGAGGCCCTTGGACTCGGCGTCCTTCGGGGCCGTGCCGCAGAACTCGGCCTCGACGACCGACTGGGTGTCACCCGTCCAGTCCGCGTTGAAGTTGGCGGCGAGGGAGTGCCGCCCGTCGCGGGTGGTGTACGCCTCCGAGACCGAGCCGTGGATGCCGCCGCCGTGGCCCCAGATCTCCGTGCCGCAGCTCAGCTTCTGCCACGAGATCCCGAGGCCGTAACGGAACTGGGGGAACCCGGGGTCGACCGCCACCGTGGTGGTCAACTCGCGCATCCCTGCCTTCGGGAGCAGCCGGCCCTTCAGGAGGGCGCGGTAGAAGGTCTGGAGGTCGTCCGAGTCGGAGATCATCTCGCCCGCCGCCAGGGCGAGGGAGGGGTTGAGCTCGGTGACGTCGTGGACGGGGGCGCCCGGGGTCGGCGAGAGCGTGGAGTACGCCCGGCTGCTGGGCTGGGGCATGGTCACCCTGGTGCCGGGGACGCTGGTGGCGCGCAGCTTCAGCGGCTTGATGATCCGGTTCTCGACGGCCTTGCCGTACGGGCGTCCGGTGATCTTCTCGATGACCATGCCGGCGAGGACGTAGTTGGTGTTGGAGTACTTCCAGCCGTCGCCGGGGTCGAACTCCGGCTGGTGCGCCATGGCGACGCCGACGAGCTGGCGGGGGCTCCAGGTGTCGTAGCGGTGCTCCAGGAAGCCGGGACCGAACACCCGCTCCTGGAAGTCAGGGTCCTCGGTGTAGCTGTAGATCCCGCTGGTGTGGTTGAGCAGCTGGCGGACGGTGATCTTCCGGCCGTCGTGGCCGTTGCCCCGGACGACGCCGGGCAGATGCTTCTCGACCCGGTCGTCGAGGTCGAGCCGGCCCTCGGCCTGGAGCTGGAGGAGGACGGTGGCGGCGAAGGTCTTGGTGATGGAGCCGACCCGGAAGCGGTCGTCGCCCCCGCGCTCGCCGGCGGTGCCGGTCCAGCGGTCGTGGCCGTCGCGGGCTCCGGCGACGACACCGGGCACGCCGGCGTCGACGGCGGCCTGGAGCGCCTGCTGGGTGGCCGCGTGGTCCGTCTTCGCCGGTGCGGGTGCCGCGAGGGCGGGGGTGGCGAGCGCCGTGGCGGTGAGCCCCGCGACCAGGGCGGCGGCGAGGACGGTGCGGGTCGTGCGTACGGCTGACATGCGGGCTCCCCTGAGGTTCTGCCGTGTGTGCTGCGGTCGGCGGGGAGGACCACGGGTCGTGCGGGGAGGGTTGAGCGGGGTGGCGACGGTTGAGCGCCTTTCGGCCGTTTCGGGGAGGGGTCAGCCGTTCGACGGATCGGCGAGCCGGGAGCGTCCGACCGGGGGCCGTTCGCGCCACAGGTCGAGGCCGATGTCGACGAGTTCGACCCGGGGCAGACCGGGGACGGTGTCGAGCGGATGCCAGGCCGCCAGGTCCGTGGAGCCGCCGGTCTCGTTGCGCAGCGCACCGCCGGTGACCTGGGCCTCGTAGATGATCCGCAGGCCCTGGAAGTCCCCGGGGCCCGCCAGACGGCGCAGCCATCCGCGCCGGATGGAGTCGATCCCGAGGAGGGCGGTGGGCTCGGTGAGGTAGCCGGTCTCCTCCTCCACCTCGCGGACCACGGTCCGCACGGGCTCCTCGCCGTGGTCCATGCCGCCGCCGGGCAGGGTCCACCGCCTGGTGCCGTCGCTCGCGACCCAGCGGGCGAGCAGCACCTCCCCGTCCCGTACGCACACGGCGTAGGCCGCCACCCTCAACTCCTGCTTCATGAGGCGAGGTTAGAACCAGTACACGGGATACGTCCGGCCCGTGGCGCGGGCGGATCCGAGGCCGACGACGACCAGGAGGAGGGAGGCGAGGGCGAGAAGGCCGAGAAACGACCAGAGCGGCGGGGACTGGAGCGCGACGATCACGGCGGTGGCCGCGGCGGGCGAGTGCGGGGTGCGGGCCAGCATCATCACGCCGAGGGCGAGGCCGCCCGCGACGGCGGCGCCCCAGAGCCCGGGGCCCGCCACGGCCAGGACGGCGAAGCCGGTCAGGGCGGAGAGCAGCTGGCCGCCGACGACCGAGCGCGGCTGGGACAGCGGGAGGTCGGGGGCGCCCGCCACGAGGGCCATGCTCGCCGCGAGCGGCGGGATGAGCAGGGGCTGGTCGAGCCCGGTGCCGACGGCGACCAGGAGGACGAGGGCGGCGACGCTGCCCGCGGTGGAGGCGAGCAGGACCCGGGGGCGGGGCCGCGGGGGTGGACCGGGGCGTGAGTCCGCGGGTGCGGCCCGGGTGGGCACGGGGGCTGCGGTCGGGGCCGGGGCTGCAGGTGTCGGGGCGTGATCGGCGGCTGTCGGCCCGGGTGCGGGGGCGGCTGTCGGCGCCGGGGTGGTCACGTCGGACGGGGTGGTCACGGGCGGTCCTCGGGGTGTCGGCGGGCGGGCCCGGGCGCGTGCGGGTGGGGCGCGTGCGGGTGGGGCGCGGGCGGGTCGGGGCCGGGCGCGTACGGGTGGGGGTGCGGGCGGGCGGCGGTCAGGCCGGGGCCGGGTTGGACGGGGAGTACTCGGGGGGCGACCAGCGCAGGGGGGAGGCGGCCGGGATCTCGACCGTGCGCTCGACGCGGAAGCGGGTGACGCGTCCCTCGGGGCCGTACTCGGTGTGGGCGAGGCCGCTCAGCTGGAGGGTCGTGCCGGTCTCCCAGTCGGGGAAGAGCAGACCCGCGCGGCCGTCCGCCTCCAGGTTCCCCAGGGTCAGGAACATCGCGTTGCCCGGGTAGTCGCGCCAGCTGAGCTCCCGCGGGGAGTCGACCCGGACGAAGCCGGGGGTGCCGCCGCGATGGCTGACGTCGGCGCCGTCGGGAGCGACGGTGGCGACGAAGAAGGTGTCGGCGGTGCGGACGCGGCGCACCTGGTCGGGGCCGAGCGCCTCGCCGTGCCGGGCGGCACCGGCCTCGGGGCGGGCGGGATCGGAGCCGTACCACTCCCGCTTCTGGAGGTACTTCGGGCAGTTGGAGAAGACCTGCTCGGCCGCGATCGTGAAGCCGCGCGCGCTGGGCGCCGCGACGCCGTTGAGCCGCAGGCGGCGGCGCGTGCGGGGGTCGAGGGCGAGCGTGCCGACGGGGGTGCCGCCGGGGGTGACCGCACCGGCGAGCGGATCGTGGGCGGGGATGCCGCCGGCGACGGAGACGGTGGCCGGGCCGGTGGCCCGGACGAAGCCGGGCGGGCCGGTGAGGAGGCTCGACCAGACCCGGCCCGCGCTGTCCGCCGCGCCGATCACCAGCATCGGCTGGGCCTCCAGGAAGGCGGCGGTGACCACGCTGATGCCGGGCATGCGGGAGCGGCCCGTGGGGGCGGCGGGGTCGCGGACGCCGGAGCGGTCCTGGAGGGCGAGGGAACCGGAGCTGTACGGGTCCATGACAGGCCTCATCGGAGTGCGGTGGCGTGGGGCGGCCGGCCTGTGCACGGGGGGGTTCGGCAGGCACCCACCCCGCAGGCTAACCTTTCAATCGGACTTTAGTGGTTAGCCCAGAGGGGCGTCAACCGCTCACGTACTCTTGAGGGGTTAGCCCACGGAGGAGGGTTCCGCCATGACCGCCATCGACCCCCGGCCGCTCACCGGCGAACCCGTCTCCCTCGACCTCCTCAACACCCGCTGGAACGAGGAGGGCGTCCGCCAGGACCTGCTCACCGGGGTCGAGGGGCTCGCCGTCTGGCTCGGGTCCAACGGCCTCGGCCGGCGCTTCCCCGCCGACGCCGCCACCCTCCGTCACACCCTCGCCGCCCGGGACGCGCTCGCCGCGCTCGTCGACCGCCCCGGCGACCCCGCCGCGACCGCCCACGTCGACGCCGTCCTCGACCACGGGCGCATCCGGGCCACGCTCACCGGCGAGGGACCCGGCGAGCGGGTCGAGTTCGCCGACCCGGCCCGCGGCCCCGGCTGGACCGCCGCCCGCGACTACCTCGACCTCCTCCGCACGGCGCCCGACCGCATCCGGGCCTGCGCCCACGAGGCGTGCATCCTGCACTTCTTCGACACCTCGCGGAACGGCACCCGCCGCTGGTGCTCGATGGCGGCCTGCGGCAACCGGGCCAAGGCCTCCCGGCACTACGCCCGTACGAAGGAGAGCTGACCCTAGGGGCCTTCCCGACACCGTCCCGACACCCTCCGTACTCGTCCCGACCTGTGGACAATGGATTGGACAAGGCGCCCCGGGACACACGCATCATGGACCGGCAGCACCCTGCACATACGTACGGAGGAGTCCCCGTGAAGGTCGGAATCGTCGGAGCCACCGGTCAGGTCGGCACAGTCATGCGGAAGATCCTGACCGAGCGCGAGTTCCCGGTCGACGAGCTGCGGCTCTTCGCCTCCGCCCGCTCCGCCCGCACCGTCGTGGACGGCGTCACGGTCGAGGACGCCTCCACCGCCGACTACACCGGCCTCGACATCGTCCTCTTCTCCGCCGGCGGCGCCACCTCCAAGGCCCTCGCCGAGAAGGTCGCCTCCCAGGGCGCCGTCGTGATCGACAACTCCTCCGCCTGGCGCCGTGACCCCGAGGTCCCGCTGGTCGTCTCCGAGGTCAACCCGCACGCGATCAAGGACCGCCCCAAGGGCATCATCGCCAACCCGAACTGCACCACGATGGCCGCCATGCCGGTCCTCAAGCCGCTCCACCAGGAGGCCGGCCTCACCGCGCTGATCGCCACCACCTACCAGGCCGTCTCCGGCTCGGGCGTGGCCGGTGTCGCGGAGCTGCGCACGCAGGCGTGCGCCGTGGCCGAGACCGCCGACCAGCTGGCGTTCGACGGCGAGGCCGTCGAGTTCCCCGAGCCCGCCGTCTACAAGCGCCCGATCGCCTTCAACGTGGTCCCGCTGGCCGGCTCGATCGTCGACGACGGCTCCTTCGAGACCGACGAGGAGCAGAAGCTCCGCAACGAGTCCCGCAAGATCCTGGAGATCCCCGAGCTCAAGGTCTCCGGCACCTGTGTGCGCGTCCCGGTCTTCTCCGGCCACTCCCTCCAGGTCAACGTCCGCTTCGAGCGTCCGATCAGCGTCGAGCGCGCCTACGAGCTGCTCCAGGACGCCGAGGGCGTGGTGCTGTCCGAGATCCCGACCCCGCTCCAGGCGGCCGGCAAGGACGCCTCGTACGTCGGCCGCATCCGCGTGGACGAGACCGTCGACAACGGCCTCGCCCTCTTCCTCTCCAACGACAACCTGCGCAAGGGCGCGGCCCTGAACGCCGTGCAGATCGCGGAGCTGGTCGCGGCCGAGCTCAAGGGCTGACACCGGCCGGTCCGTACGACCCTCCGGAGGGGCGGCACCCGTCACGGGTGCCGCCCCTCCGGCATGGGGACGCGCCTGGGAAATGTGCCGTGCGCCACTGAGGCGGCCCGTGGAAGGATGGGCCAAACGTCACGAAACCGAGGAGTTGACCGGGTGCCTGGCACGAACCTGACCCGTGAAGAGGCTCAGCAGCGGGCGGCGCTGCTGACCGTGGACGCGTACGAGGTCGAACTCGACCTCTCCGGTGCGCAGGAGGGCGGCACCTACCGGTCCGTCACCACCGTCCGCTTCGATTCCGCCGAGGCCAACGCCTCGACCTTCATCGACCTCGTCGCCCCCGCGGTCCACGAGGTCGTCCTGAACGGGCACTCGCTGGACGTCGCCGCCGTCTTCCGCGACGCGCGGATCGCACTGGCCCATCTCGTCCAGGGCCGCAACGAGCTCAAGGTCGTCGCCGACTGCGCGTACACCAACACCGGTGAGGGCCTGCACCGCTTCGTCGACCCGGTCGACGACCAGGCCTATCTGTACACGCAGTTCGAGGTCCCGGACGCGCGCCGCGTCTTCGCCTCGTTCGAGCAGCCCGACCTGAAGGCGACCTTCCAGTTCACCGTGAAGGCGCCCGCGGGCTGGAAGGTCATCTCCAACAGCCCCACCCCGGAGCCCAAGGACGACATCTGGGTCTTCGAGCCCACGCCCCGCATCTCCACGTACATCACCGCGCTGATCGTCGGCCCGTACCACTCGGTGCACTCGACGTACGAGAAGGACGGCCAGACCGTCCCGCTGGGCATTTACTGCCGGCCGTCGCTCGCCGAGTTCCTCGACGCCGACCACATCTTCGACGTCACGCGCCAGGGCTTCGACTGGTTCCAGGAGAAGTTCGCGTACGACTACCCGTTCGCGAAGTACGACCAGCTCTTCGTGCCGGAGTTCAACGCGGGCGCGATGGAGAACGCCGGCGCGGTCACCATCCGCGACCAGTACGTCTTCCGCTCGAAGGTGACGGACGCGGCGTACGAGCGGCGCGCCGAGACCATCCTGCACGAGCTCGCCCACATGTGGTTCGGCGACCTCGTCACCATGGAGTGGTGGAACGACCTGTGGCTGAACGAGTCGTTCGCCACCTACACCTCGGTCGCCTGCCAGGCCTCCGTGACCGGCACCCGTTGGCCGGGCGCCTGGACGACCTTCGCCAACGCGGAGAAGACCTGGGCCTACCGCCAGGACCAGCTGCCGTCGACGCACCCGATCATGGCCGAGATCAACGACCTGGAGGACGTGCTCGTCAACTTCGACGGGATCACGTACGCCAAGGGCGCGAGCGTCCTGAAGCAGCTCGTCGCCTACGTCGGCCAGGACGAGTTCTTCAAGGGCGTGCAGGCCTACTTCCAGGCGCACGCCTTCGGCAACACCCGCCTCTCCGACCTGCTCGGCGCCCTGGAGGAGACCTCGGGACGCGACCTCAAGACCTGGTCGAAGGCGTGGCTGGAGACGGCCGGCATCAACATCCTCCGCCCGGAGATCGAGACCGACGAGAGCGGTGCCATCACCTCCTTCGCCGTCCGGCAGGAGGCCCCCGCGCTGCCCGCCGGCGCCAAGGGCGAAGCGGTCCTCCGTCCGCACCGCATCGCGATCGGCTTCTACGACCTGGACGAGGCCGGCAAGCTGGTCCGCACCGAGCGCCTCGAACTCGACATCGCGGCCGCCGAGCTGACCCCGGTGCCGGCGCTGGAGGGCAAGGCCCGTCCGGCGGTCGTCCTCCTCAACGACGACGACCTGTCGTACGCCAAGGTCCGCCTCGACGAGGTGTCCCTGCAGAACGTCACGGCGCACCTCGGTGACTTCGCCGAGTCGCTGCCGCGCGCCCTGTGCTGGGCCTCGGCCTGGGACATGACCCGCGACGGCGAGCTGGCCACCCGCGACTACCTGGAGCTCGTGCTCTCCGGTGTCGCCAAGGAGTCCGACATCGGCGTGGTCCAGTCGCTCCAGGGCCAGGTCAAGGCGGCCATCGACCTGTACGCGGCGCCGGAGTGGCGCGAGGCCGGGCTGACCCGCTGGACCGAGGCCACGCTCGCCCACCTCCAGTCGGCCGAGCCGGGCAGCGACCACCAGCTGGCCTGGGCGCGTGCCTTCGCCGCGACCGCCCGCACCCCGCAGCAGCTCGACCTGCTCGCCGCGCTCCTGGAGGGCCGGGAGACGATCGAGGGCCTGGCCGTCGACACCGAGCTGCGCTGGGCCTTCGTCCAGCGGCTCGCGGCGACCGGTGTCTACGACGAGCCGGAGATCGCCGGCGAGCTGGAGCGCGACCGTACGGCGGCGGGCGAGCGGCACGCGGCGACCGCGCGCGCGGCCCGTCCGTCGGAGGCGGCGAAGGCGGAGGCCTGGGCCTCGGTCGTCGAGGACGACAAGCTGGCGAACGCGGTGCAGGAGGCCGTCATCGGCGGCTTCGTGCAGTCCGACCAGCGCGAGCTGCTCGCCCCGTACACGGCGAAGTACTTCGCGTCGATCAAGAACGTCTCGGAGACCCGCAGCCACGAGATGATCCAGCAGATCGTGGTCGGTCTCTACCCGACGCTCCAGGTCTCGCAGGAGACCCTCGACGCGACGGACGCGTGGATCGCCGAGCACGACCCGGCCCCGGCGCTGCGCCGTCTGGTGACGGAGTGCCGCGCGGGCGTGGAGCGCGCGCTCAGGGCCCGGGCGGCGGACGCGGCCGCGGCGGTCTGACCCCGCTGATCAGGTACGGAGAAGGGGCGCCTCCCCCGTGGGGCGCCCCTTCTCCGTGTCCGAGGTCCGCCCGGCGGGCGGGCGCGTCGGCGCGCTGCCGCGCCGCCGGGCGGAGGCCTCTGCCGCGGTGTCAGCCGCCGAGCGCCGTGAACCGGGCGCGCAGATCGGCCGCGCCCCGCTCCGTCAGGGTGCCGTGCAGCCGCATCCGGGCGACGCCGCCGTCGGGGAAGGCGTCGAGGCGGACGTGGGTGACGACGGCCCGGGCGGGGAGCTTGAAGCGGTGGAGGGTGTCGGGCTGGAGCCTGGTCCTGGGGATGATCTCGAACCACTCGCCCGTGTCGCCGTTGCGGCCCTGGAGGGCGATCCAGCCGGCCGAGTTGCCCTTGAGGTAGGCGGTGTCGATCTCGACGGCGCGGACGGCGCCCTGCGCGGCGAGCCGGAACCGCACCCAGTCGTTGGTGCCGCGCACCCGGCGGCGGCGGTTCTCCCAGCCGTCGTCCATCTTGCGGGAGGTGCCGGGCAGGATGATCTGGGTCGGCGAGGAGTAGAACCGGTCCGAGGCGTCCTCGTACGAGCCTCCGTTGAGTACGGAGATCAGGTCGAGGGTGCCGAGCAGCTCCAGCCACTCGGGGTCGGGCACGACCTCGCCGTGGACGCGGAGGCGGGCGATGCCTCCGTCGGGGTGCTGGCAGACCCGGACGTGGGTCCAGCGGCGTTCGGCGCCGATCGTGAAGCCGTTGGCGGCGTGACCGCGGACGGGCGTCGGCGGCACCAGCTCCTCCCAGGGGGCGTCCAGCAGCTCCTCGGGGCCGGGCGAGCCGTCGACGGAGGTGGCCTGGACGCTCACGCGCTGCGGGTAGTTGCCGCGGAAGTGGGCGGTGTCGACGACGATCCCGCGGATCACGCCGGGGGCGCCGAGCCGGACGATCGCCCAGTCGTGCTCCTCGGGGGCGGGGAAGACGTGCGCGGCGTCGGTGCCACGGCGGCGGCGGGTCTCCCAGCCGTCCATGATCTTGCCCTTGTGGCCGAAGTGCTCGGGGTCGAAGACGGCCCGCTCGCGGACGAGGAGGTTCTCGCGCTCCGCGAAGAACTCGTCGTTCGCGGCGACGACACCGGCGCCGAGCCGGCGGTCGGCGAGGTCGACCAGTTCGCTGAAGGGGAAGTCACCGCCGCGGTAGTCGGCGTACGGGTCGCCGCCGGAGTAGGGGGCGGCGTCGTTGGCGTGCGGGTCCTGGGTCGCGTCGGGGCTGCTCATGCCTCCGACTCTCCTCCCCCGCCAACCACCGGTCCATCGAATGTTTTCGACGGTCCTTTTCAGTTCTGCTGAACGGTCTCGCGGGCGGCGGCGGCCTGCCTCAGCGCCGCGAGCACCCGCGCCACCGCCGGGCCCTCCTCCGCCCCGCGCCGTACCGCCGCGACGACATGGCGGCGCGGCTGGTCGGCGGCGAGGACGCGCATGACGACACCGGCGCCGCCCCTGCGCTCGGCCGAGGCCATCCGGGGGACGAGGGCGATGCCCATCCCGGCCTCGACCATGGCGAGGATCGCGGTCCAGCCCGAGGCGCTGTGGGCCTGCTCGGGGACGAAGCCGGCGGCCTCGCAGGCGGCCGTGGTGATCTCGGACCAGGGTCCCGAGCCGCCGAAGATCCACGGTTCGGCCGCGAGGTCCGCGAGCCGCAGGCCGGGGGCGTCGGCGCGGGGGTGGTCCGCGGGCAGCGCGACGTCGAGCGGATCGGCGAGCAGGGGCAGCCGGCTGAACTTGGGGTCGCGCGCGGAGGGGGCGTGGGCGGCGAGCGAGAGCGCCAGGTCGACGTCGCCGGCCGAGAGCAGTTCGTACGCCTCGGCCGCCTCGGCCTCCCGGATCCGGACGTCGAGCCCGGGGTGGGCGGTCCGCAACTGGCGTACGGCGGGAACGAGAAGCGCGGGCACCGACGTGGAGAACGCCGCCACCCGCACCTGTCCCGCCTCGCCCCGCAGATAGCCGTCGAGCTCGGCGTCGGCCCGCTCCAGCTGGGCGAAGACCACCTCCGCGTGCCGCAGCACCAGATGGGCGGCGTCGGTGAGCCTGACCCGGCGGCCCTGGGCCTCCAGGAGCCGTACACCGAGCTGTTTCGCGAGGTTGGTGAGTTGCTGCGACACGGCCGAGGGGGTCATGAGCAGCGCCTCCGCGGTCGCGGTGACGGTGCCGCGGTCGCGGAGGGTGCGGAGGATCTGGAGCTTCTTGATGTCCCACTCGGTCATGGGGCGCAACCTATCCGGCCTTCCGCTTCCCGGTGGCGGAGGCCAGCGCCACCCCGCCGAGGATGAGCGCCATGCACGCGATCCCGAGGACACCGAGCCGTTCGCCGAGCAGCGCGTACGAGAGGAGGGCGACGCAGACGGGCTGGAGGTAGTAGACGACGCCGGCGCGGGCCGCGCCGACGAGGGCGATCGCCTTGTTCCAGGCGAGGAAGGCGACGGCGGAGGAGAGGACCCCGACGTACAGCAGGGGGCCGACGGTCCCGGTACCGACGGTGAACCCGCCCTGGACGGCGAGGGAGACGGCGTACAGGGGGGCGAGCATCAGCGCGCCGAGCAGGAAGGTGGTGAGGAGGAAGGCGAGTGCGTCGATCTCGGCGGGCTTGCGCTTGAGCAGGGCGCTGTACGAGGCGAAGGAGAGGGCCGCGGCGAACATCCACAGGTCGCCGGCGGAGAGGTCCACGGCGAGCGTGCCCTTGCCGACGAGGAGGAGCACGCCCAGGGCGGCGGTCAGCATGCCGAGGACGCGCCGGGCGCCGAGGCGTTCGCCGCCGAGCCGGGCGTAGAGGGCCATGAGCACCGGGGCGGCGGCCATGATCATGCCCATGTTGGAGGCGGAGGTGGTCAGCCCGGCCTGGTGCACGAGGGTGTTGTAGAGGGCGACGCCGAACAGCGAGGCGAGGGCGACGAAGCCGAGGTGGCGGCGGATCGTCCGCCACTGCCGCAGGAACGGGCGGGCGGCGAACGGCGCGACGGCGAGCAGCGCGATGATCCAGCGCCAGAACACGGCCTGGACGGGCGGGACGCTGTCGGCCATGGCGCGGGTGGCGACGAAGCTGCCGGACCAGACGACGGTGGCGAGCAGGGCGAGGAGCACGCCGAGACCGGCGCCCCGCTTTCTCGCGGGCGCCGGCTTCTCGGTGGGGGCGGGAGGGGGGCCGGGGGTGGAGGTGGTCGGGTGACGGGCGGTGGTCAGGTTCATGCCGCCTACCGTCGCACCCCAGAAACCTCCAGGTCCATCGAAACTTCCTGACGGTTCTGTTCAGCTGTGCTGAACGATGCGCGGGACACCCGAGTGACCTCCTTCGGGGTACGGGATCCCGTCTGGCCGGCCAGGGTGGCGCCGAAGGCGATCGCCATGCCGAGCACCTGCACCGGGCCGAGCGCCTGGCCGAGCGCCGCCCAGCCGATGATCGCGGCGGTGATCGGCGAGAGCGGGCCGAGGAGGGTGACCGAGGAGGCGCTGAGCCGCTCGATGCCGCGGAACCAGAGGAAGTAGGAGACCGCGGTGTTGCCGAAGGCGAGGTAGGCGTAGCCGGCCAGGTGGGTGCCGGTGAGGGCGGGCGGGGCGCCCTCGATCAGGAAGGCGACCGGCAGGATGATCAGCCCGCCCGCGGTGAGCTGCCAGCCGGTGAGCGCGAGGGCTCCGACGCCTTCGGGGCGGCCCCAGCGCTTG
The DNA here is from genome assembly GCF_001905665.1 of Streptomyces sp. CB02261. Classification (GTDB taxonomy): domain Bacteria; phylum Actinomycetota; class Actinomycetes; order Streptomycetales; family Streptomycetaceae; genus Streptomyces. Next base: position 863,666 of record NZ_LIVX01000001.1, read on the forward strand.
GTGAGGACGACGCCGGCCGACATCGAGAGGGCCGAGAGCAGTCCGGCGGCGACGCCCACGAGGTCGAGGGCGGCCCCCGCCTTGAGGACCACGAGGCTGACGCCGAAGGCGGCGGCGACGGCGGCGACCAGGGACTTCACGGTGGGCCTCTCCCCCAGGAGGAGGGTGGCGAGGCCGACGACGAAGAGCGGGCCGACGGAGCCGACGACGGCGGCGACACCGCCGGGGAGGCGGTAGGCGGCGAGGAAGAGCAGCGGGAAGAAGGCGCCGATGTTGAGCGCCCCGAGGACTGCGGACTTCCACCACCAGGCGCCCTTCGGGAGCGTGCGGGTGAGCGTCAGGAGCAGGAGTCCGGCGGGCAGGGCGCGCATGAGGCCGGTGAAGAGCGGCCGGTCGGGCGGCAGGAACTCCGTGGTGACGAAGAAGGTGGAGCCCCAGGAGATCGGGGCGAGGGCGGTGAGCGCGACGACGGCTGCCTTGCGGGACATGACGGTTTTCCCCCTCGATGCGGATGCCGGACCGGACGTGACTGGCTTGGCGGTAATTAACTTACCACTAAGCTACTTGCTTGCAAGTGACTTAGTTGCGATCGAGGAAGAAGGAAGGGAAGACTGGGTCCATGGACACGCAGAGCCCCGCCCACGACGCCGTCGACGCCATCACCGACCAGTGGGCGGCCGTCCGCCCCGACCTGGACACCGTCCCCATGGCGGTCTTCGGGCGGATCTACCGGCTGGCCGCCGCCATGCGCGGCAAGGTGGACAAGGCGTACGCGCCCTACGGCATGGCACTCGGGGAGTTCGACGTGCTCGCGACGCTGCGGCGGTCCGGGGAGCCGTACACGCTCTCACCGCGCGAGCTGACCGCCACGCTGATGATCACCACCGGGGGGATGACCGGCCGGCTCGACAAGCTGGAGAAGGCCGGGCTGCTCACCCGCAGCCCCGACCCGAACGACCGGCGCGGACTGCGGGTCACCCTCAGCGAGCGCGGCAAGGAGCTGGTGGACCAGGCCGTCGGGGCCGGCCTCGCGGAGCAGCGGGCGGCCCTGGAGGGCGCGCTCACCGACGAGGAGGCGGAGCAGCTGGCCGGGCTGCTGCGCAAGCTGCTCGCGAGCACCGCCGTGTGACGCACCACCGCGCGGAAGGGTCACGCACGCACGCGAGGGCGCCGCACGGTACGTCGTACCGTGCGGCGCCCTCGCGGAGCGGACGAGGAGGCGGTCAGGCCTTCTTGGACTTGTCGAGCACCATCACGAGGCCGCAGATCACCAGGAACAGCACCAGCGGGGCGGCCACGAACAGACCGAGGGTCTCGATGACCTCCAGCTTGGGGGCCGGGTCGTCGCCGTCGTCGCGGGTGAGCGCGAGCGCGGGGGACGACATGAGCAGCATCATCAGCGTCGTACCGGCCGCGAGCGAGCCGGCGCGCAGAGCGTTCTTCTTGTCCACGGTGCAAACGTAGCGAACTCCTAAACGGGCCGCGCGGCCGGGGGTGCCGTACGGGCGTCGGGGACGGCCGCCGGGACGTCCGGGGCCGCCGTACGGGCGTGCAGCTCGCGCAGCAGGGCGTGCGCCCGGGGCGAGGCGGCCAGCTGCTCCAGGGTGAGCGGCTGCCCGTCCGGCCCCGCGAGCGGCAGCCGCCAGTTGGGGTACTCGTCCCAGGTCCCCGGCAGGTTCTGCGGTCTGCGGTCCCCCACCGCGTCCGGCAGCCACACCCCCACCATGCGGGCCGGCGTGCCGAGCAGGAACCGGTGGACCGCCCTGATCTCGGCCTCCTCGTCCCCCGGGCCCTCGGGGAGCAGCCCCAGCCGCTGGAACCAACCCAGCCACTCCGCGGTGTCGGCCCGGTCCGTCGCCCGCTCGCGCTCCAGGTCGCCGCCGAGCAGACCGAGGCGGTGGCGGAGCGTGACGTGGTCGCCGGAGAGCCGGGCGGCCGTCGGCGGGAGGTCGTGGGTGGTGGCCGTGGCCACGCTTTCGGCGCGCCACGCGTCCTGGGGCAGCGGGCGGCCGGTGCCCGCCCAGTCCCGCTCGAACCAGAGCACGGAGGTGCCGAACACGCCGCTCCGGGCCAGGTCCTCCCGTACGCCCGGCTCGACCGTGCCGAGGTCCTCGCCGATCACGAGGGCCCCCGCGCGATGCGCTTCGAGGACGAGGACGGCGAGCATCGCCTCGGCGTCGTACCGGACGTACGTGCCCTCGGTGGGCTCGCGGCCCTCCGGCACCCACCAGAGCCGGAACAGGCCCATCACATGGTCGATGCGCAGCGCGCCCGCGTGGCGCAGGAGTTCCTGGAGGAGCCCCCGGTACGGGGCGTAGCCCGCGGCGGCCAGGGCGTCGGGGCGCCATGGGGGCAGGCCCCAGTCCTGGCCGCGGGAGTTGAAGGCGTCGGGCGGCGCGCCGACCGACATGCCGGCCGCGAAGGCCTCCTGCTGGGCCCAGGTGTCCGAGCCCTCGGGGTGGACGCCGACGGCCAGGTCGTGGACGATCCCGACCTCCATCCCGGCCTCGCGGGCGGCCGCGGCGGCGGCGGCCAGCTGCCGGTCCGTCAGCCAGGCGAGCCGGCAGTGGAAGTCGACCCGGGCGGCGAGGGCGGGGTCCTCGCACACGGCGCCCTCGGCCGCGCGCGGATCGCGCAGTTCCTCGGGCCAGTCGCGCCAGTGGTGGCCGTGCCGCTCGGCGAGGGCCTGATAGGTGGCGTGGTCCTCCAGGGCGCGGCCCCGCGCGGCGAGGAAGTCGTGGAAGTCGGCGCGCCGCCCGGGACCGAGCTCCACGCTCTCGACGACGACCTCCAGGGCCCGCCGCTTGAGCTCCCAGACCGCGTCCCGGTCGATCGTCGCGCCCTTGCCGAGGACCCGTTCCCGCAGTTCGGCCGCCTCGGCGAGGATCCGGTCGAGCTCCTCCCGGCGCTCGGGGCCGACCAGGGCGTACTCGGGGATCTCCTCGATCCGCAGATGGACGGGGTCCGGGAAGCGGCGCGAGGAGGGGCGGTAGGGGGACGGGTCGCTGGGCGCGCCGGGCACGCCCGCGTGGAGCGGGTTGACCTGGACGAAGCCGGCGCCGTGGGTGCGGCCCGCCCAGGTGACGAGCTCCCGCAGGTCCCCGAGGTCGCCCATGCCCCAGGAGCGGTGGGAGAGCAGCGAGTAGAGCTGGACGAGGAGGCCGTACGCGCGGCGCCCGGGTCCGGGCACGCGCGCGGGGCTCACGATCAGGGTGCAGGTGGCCTCGCGCCCGTCGGGGGCCTGCGCCTCGACCGTGTGGACGCCGAGGGGCAGCCGCTCCCAGTCCTCGCCGGTGACGACGGCGCCGTCCTCGGTGGTGACCCGGAGCCGGGTGCCGGGCGGCAGGCAGCCGGGCGGGCGCGCGGGCTCCCCGCCCCGCCGCAGGACCAGCGTCGGGGGCAGCAGGCGCTCCCTTTCGGCCCGGTCCGCCGCGTCGAGAGCGGCGGTGACCGCTTCCGGCGTGGACGCGTCGACGCCGAGGGCGCCGAGGACGGCCACCACGGTCGTGTCCGGCACGGACACGGTGACGCCTTCGGAGGGGCTGTACGCGGTGGCGACGCCGTGAAGGGCGGCGAGACGGGCCAGGGTCACTTCACACTCCGGGGGACTCCGTGCCGCCCGCGCTGCCGGGGGCGGTGGGTTCGCTGGTGAGGGGGGCCGCCTCGGTCAGGGGCGGTTCGCTGGTGAGGGGGGCGGCGTCGGGGAGGGGCGGTTCGCTGGTGAGCGGTTCGCCGGCGGGGGCCGGCTGCTCCGGCAGCCGTATCCGTCCGAGGTGGGGGGCGGTGGGGGTCACGGGGGTCTCCCGGTTTCGTCTCGACAGGTGGACCAGGGGTAACGACTGAGCCCTACCCACCGCACCTCGTTTTACCGGCGGGAAACGACGAAGTGACGTCACCTCGCCGACGGCTCGCCGGGCAAAGGCGACACATCGGCCACGCACATTGACACCTCAGTACGACGGGTGGTGGGCTCGTGACCGACTCGTGACCAAACCGGCGGAGCGGCCGGCCCTGCCGAAGGGAGACCCCGTGCACCTCGGGCGCAGGAAGCGCACCGCGACGGCCGTGGCCGCCGCCGTCATCGGCGGCCTCCTCGGCGGCGTGGTGCCGGGCTCGGCCCAGGCGACCCCGAAGGCGCCCCTGGCCCCGACGGCACCCCTCACCCCACTGGCCCCTCTGGCCCCGGCGGCCCTCCGCGCCCCGGCGGCACCCCTCGTCCCCGTGGCTCCGCCGGCGCCGACCGCGTCGTCGGCCGAGCCGGCGGCCGGCGCGTTCCCCGCCGTCTGGCCCCGGCCGCAGTCCCTGACCGCCGCCGGGCCCGCCGTGCGCCTCGGGGACGAGGTGACGCTCGTCACGGACGACGACGCCGATCCGTACGCCCTCGCCGCGCTGCGCGAGCTGCTGCGGGCCGCCGGGGTCCGGACCGTCCACACCGGACTCCCGGGCCGCGGGCCCGTCGTCCGGGCGTCGGGCCACTCGGGCGAGGCCGCCGAGGCGGCGCTGACCGCCCTGCGCGTGCCCGACCGGCTCGACCTGCCGCGCGGCGGCTACCGGCTCGCCACGGGCCGCCTCCAGGGCCGGGACACGGTCGTCCTCGACGGGGTGGGCGAGGACGGCCTGTTCCACGCCGTGCAGACGCTGCGTCAGCTCCTCGGCACCGGACGGCAGGTCCCCGGGGTCGTCGTGCGCGACTGGCCCGGCACGGCCGAGCGCGGGATCACCGAGGGCTTCTACGGCCGCCCCTGGACCACCGAGCAGCGGCTCGCCCAGCTCGACTTCCTCGGCCGGACCAAGCAGAACCGCTATCTGTACGCGCCCGGCGACGACCCGTACCGCGGGGTGCAGTGGCGCGAGCCCTACCCGGCCGCGCAGCAGGACGAGTTCCGCGCGCTCGCCGAGCGGGCCCGCGCCCGGCACGTGACGCTCGGCTGGGCGGTGGCGCCCGCCCAGTCCATGTGCCTGTCGTCGGCCGCCGACCTGAAGGCCCTGACGGGGAAGCTCGACGCCATGCGGGAGCTCGGGGTGCGCGCCTTCCAGCTCCAGTTCCAGGACGCCTCGTACGACGAGTGGCACTGCGACCGGGACGCCGACACCTTCGGCCGCGGCCCCGAGGCCGCGGCCGCCGCCCACGCGCGCGTGGCGAACGCGGTCGCCCGCCACCTCGCCGAACGGCACCCGGACGCCGAGCCGCTGACCGTGATGCCGACGGAGTACTACCAGGACGGCACGACCGCGTACCGCACGAAGCTCGCCGAGGCGCTCGACGCGGACGTGCGGGTGGCGTGGACGGGCGTCGGCGTCGTGCCGCGCACGATCACCGGCGGCGAACTGGCCGGGGCGCGCGGCGCCCTGCGCCACCCGCTGGTCACCATGGACAACTACCCGGTCAACGACTACGCGCAGGACCGGCTGTTCCTCGGCCCCGCCACGGGCCGGGACCCGGGCGTGGCCGCCGGGTCCGCCGCCTTCCTCGCCCATGCCATGGAGCAGCCCGCGGCCTCCCGCATCCCGCTGTTCACCGCCGCCGACTACGCCTGGAACCCGCGCGGCTACCGGCCCCAGGAGTCCTGGCGGGCGGCCGTCGACGACCTGGCCGGCCCCGAGCCGGCCGCCCGCGAGGCGCTGCGGGCCCTCGCCGGGAACGGCGCCTCCTCCGTCCTCGACCCGGCGGCCGAATCGGCCTATCTGAAGCCGCTCCTGACGGCGTTCTGGGCCTCCCGCGGGGGTGACGCCGCGGTCGGGAGGCGGGCGGCGGAGCGGCTGCGGGCCGCGTTCACGGTGATGCGCGAGGCCCCCGGACGGCTGACGGAGACCGCCGACGGCACCTTCGACGACGAGACCGGCCCCTGGCTTGACCAGCTCTCCCGGTACGGCCTGGCGGGCGAGACGGCCGTCGACATGCTGACGGCCCAGACGGCGGGCGACGGTGCGGCGGCCTGGCGGGCGCAGCTGCGCCTCGAAGGGCTGCGGAAGGAGTTGGAGGCGAGCCGGGTGACGGTCGGGGCAGGGGTGCTCGACCCGTTCCTCACGCGCGCGGTGGACCGGGCGGCGGCCTGGACCGGCGCCGACCGGACCCCGGCGGCCGCCCCCGACCGGGCCCCCGGCTCGTACACCGTGCGGCTCGACCGGGCCCGGCCCGTGGAGGCGCTGACGGTGATGACCGAACCGGCCACGGCGGCCGCCGGGAGGACGGACGCGCGCGTGGAGGCGTACGTCTCCGGCGAGGGCTGGCGGCCGCTCGGCCCGCTGTCGGCCTCCGGCTGGACGCAGGCCGAGCTCAAGGGCCTCAAGGCCGAGGCGCTGCGGGTGGTGTGGAGCGGCGAGGGGCCGGCTCCCGAGGTGCGCTCCCTGGTGCCGTGGTTCGCGGACGGCCCGCGGGCGGGCCTCGACCTGGCCCGGACGGAGACGGACGCGGAGATCGGCGGTCCGGCCCAGCGGGTGGACGTGGAGCTGTCGGGCCGCCGCGCCGGTGAGGTGCGCGGGCCGCTGGCGGCGAAGGCCCCGAAGGGGATCACGGTCCGGCTGCCGAAGCAGGCGGCGGTGGAGCGCGGCGCGCGGACGACCGTCCCGCTGGAGGTGTCGGTGGCTCCGGACGCGCCCGCGGGCGCGTACCGCGTTCCGGTGTCGTTCGCGGGCGAGGAGCGGGTCCTGACCGTGCGAGCCTTCCCCCGTACGGCGGGCCCGGACCTGGCGCGGACGGCGACGGCCTCCTCGTCGGGCGACGAGACGGCGGACTTCCCGGCGTCCTCGGCCGTGGACGGCGATCCGGCGACCCGCTGGTCCTCCCCGGCGGAGGACGGCGCCTGGTGGCAGCTGGAGCTGCCCGCGCCGGCCCGGATAGGGCAGGTGGTGCTGCACTGGCAGGACGCGTACGCCTCGCGGTACCGGGTCCAGGTCTCGGCCGACGGGCGGGTCTGGCGTACGGCGGCGACGGTCGCGGCCGGCCGGGGCGGCCGGGAGTCGGTCCGGATGGACGCGGCGGACACGCGCTTCCTGCGGGTGCAGGGTGAGACGCGGGCGACCCGGTACGGCTACTCGCTCTGGTCGGTGGAGACCTACGCCGTGGCCCCGCCCGAGAAGCCGGCCGGCCCCGTCGGGAAGCCGGCTCCGGCCGAGGGGACGCCGCCCGCGGACACGCCGAAGACCCCGCCCGCGGAGACGCCGGTGGCCCCGGACAGGCCCGGGGACGCGGAGACCGCGCCCGCGGACACGCCGGAGGAGCGGCCCGCCCCCTGAGGGGCGCGCCGCTCCCGAGCCGTACCGCGTCCGCGTCCGCGTCCGGGACGGGCGGGGGGGGAAGCCCGCCTCCGCCCGACTCCGCCCGCCTCCGTACGCGAAAGGCCCGGCTCAACCCGTCGTCAGCGCCCTCACGGGGGCGTCGGCGACGGAGTCGATCCGGGCCATCACGTCCTCGGCGCCGTACGGCTGGAGGTACGGCAGCCAGCGGGGGTCCCGGTGTCCGGTCCCGATGATCCGCCAGGCGAGGCCGGTCGGCGGCGCGGGTTGGTGGCGCAGCCGCCAGCCGATCTCGCGCAGGTGCCGGTCGGCCTTGACGTGGTTGCAGCGGCGGCAGGCCGCCACCACGTTGTCCCAGGCGTGCGTGCCCCCGCGGCTGCGGGGGATGACGTGGTCGACGCTGGTCGCGACGGCCCCGCAGTACATGCACCGCCCGCCGTCACGGGCGAAGAGGGCTCTGCGGGTCAAGGGAACGGGCCCCCGGTAGGGGACCCGCACGAAGCGCTTCAGTCGCACCACGCTGGGCGCGGGGACGACTTGGGTCTCGCTGTGCAGGAAGGCGCCGGATTCCTCGAGGCAGAGAGCCTTGTTCTCCAGTACGAGGACGAGTGCGCGGCGGAGCGGTACGACGCCGAGCGGCTCGTACGACGCGTTGAGGACCAGGACATGCGGCACGGATGCCTCCTATGACGCCGGCGGCGCGTGGCTCGCGCCGGGACGAACTGCTCTCAGTCTCTCCTCATGCCTGGTCGGAACGCCACCACGTATCGATATCGGGGTGACGGGCCGGGGGTGTTCTCGACCACATCGGCATGTCTGTCCCCTTCTCTCTGCCCGGGTGAGGTCCGTCTCTCCCTCGAACAGGACAACAGGACCATGCCCCGGGTCCCGTTACTGTGGATGGCCTGCGTACGCGATGCCTGGAGGTCTTCCGTGTCCTGGTCCGCCCTGGCGGCTGCCACCGAACCCGAGCCGATGCCGGTGACCCTGGACGAGGCGGCGGAGAAGGCGACGAACGCCGCGAGCTGGGTGGAGCAGAACTGGTCCACCTGGCTGAACACCGGCTTGCGGATCCTGCTGATCCTGGTCGTCGCGCTGCTGCTCCGGATGGCCGTCCGCCGCGCACTGACGAAGCTGATCGAGCGGATGAACCGCTCGGCGCAGGCCGTGGAGGGCACGGCCCTCGGCGGTCTCCTGGTCAACACCGAGCGGCGGCGTCAGCGCTCGGAGGCGATCGGTTCGGTCCTGCGGTCGGTGGCGTCCTTCCTGATCCTGGGCACGGCCGGACTGATGATCCTCGGCGCGTTCAAGATCGATCTGGCACCGCTGCTCGCCTCGGCGGGTGTCGCCGGTGTGGCGATCGGTTTCGGCGCCCGGAACCTCGTGACGGACTTCCTGTCGGGTGTCTTCATGATCCTGGAGGACCAGTACGGGGTCGGTGACTCGGTCGACGCGGGTGTGGCCTCCGGCGAGGTCGTCGAGGTGGGCCTGCGGGTGACCAAGCTGCGCGGTGTGGACGGCGAGATCTGGTACGTGCGCAACGGCGAGATCAAGCGGATCGGGAACCTCAGCCAGGGCTGGGCGACGGCGGGCGTCGACGTGACGGTCCGGCCGACGGAGGACCTGGACAAGGTGCGCTCCGTGATCATCGAGGCGGCGGAGGCCATGGCGAAGGAAGAGCCGTGGAACGAGCGCCTGTGGGGTCCGGTGGAGGTGCTCGGTCTGAACGAGGTGCTCCTCGACTCGATGACCGTCCGGGTCTCGGCGAAGACGATGCCGGGCAAGGCCCTCGGTGTGGAGCGCGAGCTGCGCTGGCGGATCAAGAGGGGCCTGGACGAGGCGGGCATCCGTATCGTGGGCGGTCTTCCGGCGCAGGCCGAGGAGGCGGCCGCCGATCCGACCGCGGGCATGGCGGCCCCCTCGGCGTTCGCCTCGGCGACCTCGCCGCAGTCGGCGGCGGCCACCCCGCTGCCGAGGTCGGATCTCAACAAGTAGCGCGTACGGGCTGAGGGACGCCCCCGCGGGTAACGCTTCGGTTGCCTTCGGGGGCGTCTCGCGTTCCCGGGTATTGACGCACGGCGACCGTCGTCCTACCTTCCTCCCAACCGAATAGGAAACTTTCCTAACAGTGTGGTGCGAAGGCAGGTGTGACCGTCATGGCCGGTACGACCCCGGGAACCCCGGGCACCCCGCGTGTCCTGCGCGCCATGAACGACCGGGCCGCCCTGGACCTGCTCCTGGAGCACGGCCCCCTCTCCCGCACCCGGATCGGCAAGCTCACCGGCCTGTCCAAGCCGACCGCGTCCCAGCTGCTCGCCCGCCTCGAAGCCGCCGGGCTCGTCGTCGCCACCGGCACCACCGAGGGCCGGCCCGGGCCCAACGCCCAGCTCTACGCGGTGAACGCGCGCGCCGCGTACGCCGCCGGCCTCGACGTCAACCAGCAGCGCATCCGCGCCGCCGTCGCCGACATCACCGGCACGATCGTCGGCGAGTACGAGCTCCGCACCCCCGGCCGCTCCTCCTCCGGGGTCGTCCGCCAGGTCACCGACGCCCTCGACGGGGCCGCGGAGGCGGCCGGGATCACCCGCGCGGAGGTCCGGCGCCTGGTCATCGGCACCCCCGGCGCCTTCGACCCGGCCACCGGGCGCCTGCGGTACGCCTCCCACCTGCCCGGCTGGCACTCCCCCACCCTCCTGGAGGAGCTGGCCGCCGTCCTGCCCATGCCGTTCGAGTACGAGAACGACGTCAACCTCGTCGCCGTCGCCGAACAGCGCGTGGGCGCCGCCCGCGGCCACGACGACTTCGCCCTGCTGTGGAACCAGGAGGGCCTCGGCGCCGCCCTCGTCCTCGGCGGGCGACTCCACCGCGGCTTCACCGGCGGCGCCGGCGAGGTCGGCTTCCTGCCCGTGCCCGGCACCCCGCTCGTCCGGCAGGTCACCAAGGCCAACTCCGGCGGCTACCAGGAGCTCGCGGGCGTCCAGGCCGTCCCCCGGATCGCCCGCGCCGTCGGGATCGACACGCCCGAACAGCCGTACGTCCCGGTCGCGTCCTCCCTGCTCGGCCACGCCGCCACGGCGCACGGCGAGGACCCCCGGTACGCGGAGCTGCTCGACCGGTACGCCGAGCGGGTCGCCACCGGCCTCGCCTCGATCGTCGCCGTCCTCGACCCCGAGCTGATCGTGCTGTCCGGTGACGTCCTCGTCGCCGGCGGAGAACCCCTGCGCGCCCGCGTGCAGTCCGAACTCGCCGACCTCGCCGCCTCCCGGCCCCGGCTCGTCCTCAGCGCCGTACCCGCCCGGCCCGTCCTGCGCGGCGCCCTCGAAACCGCCCTCGCCACCACCCGCGACGAGGTCTTCGACACCTCGCGCTGACCGACCGCCCGTCCGACCGAGCACGCCAGCCCTCCACCAGCCCTTCGCCACAGGGAGACACCGTCATGCCCGTACGCCCCCGCAGAGCGGTCGTCGCGCTCGCCGCCACCGCCTCGATCGCCCTCCTCGCCACCGCCTGTACCGGCTCCGCGAACGACGCGACCTCCGACGACCCCAAGGCCGAGACCACCATCACCTTCTGGCACGGCTGGTCGGACCCCGCCGAGGTGAAGGCGATCACGGACAACGTCGCGCGCTTCGAGAAGGCCCACCCGAACATCAAGGTGAAGCTCGTCGGCGGCATCAACGACGACAAGCTGGGCCAGGCGCTGCGCGCGGGCGGTTCGAAGGGCCCGGACGTCGTCTCCTCCTTCACCACCTCCAACGTCGGCAAGTTCTGCTCCTCGGGTGCGCTCGCGGACCTCCAGCCGTTCATCGAGAAGGACAAGCTGGACCTGGACAAGATCTTCCCGAAGGTCCTCCAGAAGTACACGCAGTTCGAGGGCAGGCGCTGCTCGCTGCCGCTGCTCTCCGACGCGTACGGCCTCTTCTACAACAAGGACGCGTTCAAGGCGGCCGGCCTCGACCCCGAGGCCCCGCCGAAGACCTGGTCCCAGTTCACCGAGGTCGCCAAGAAGCTCACCAAGACCAAGGGCGAGTCCTACGAGCGGCTCGGCTTCATGCCGAACTACCTCGGTTACGAGACCGTCGTCGAGCACTACATGTCGCAGTGGAAGCACAACGGCTACTTCGACGCCGAGGGCAGGTCGACCGTCGCGAAGGACCCGGCGTTCGCCGAGATGATGACGTACCAGAAGTCCCTGGTGGACGCCCTGGGCGGGTTCCGGAAGCTCGACAGGTACCGCACCACCTTCGGTGACGAGTGGGGCGCCAAGCACCCCTTCCACACCGGCCAGGTCGCCATGCAGCTGGACGGCGAGTGGCGGCTGAACTTCGTCAAGAAGGCCGGCGTGACCTTCGACGTCGGCGTCGCGCCGATGCCCGTCGCCGACGACGAGATCGCCGAGTACGGCAAGGGCTACCTCTCCGGCACGATCATGGGCATCGCGCCGCAGAGCAAGAAGCAGAACGCGGCCTGGCAACTGATCAAGTACATGACCACGGACACCGAGGCCGTGGTCGGCTTCGCCAACAGCATCGGCAACGTCCCCTCCACCCTGGAGGCGCTGAAGTCCCCGAACCTGAGGTTCGACGCGCGCTTCAAGACCTTCCTGGACATCGCCCAGCACCCCGGGTCCACCACCATGGACGGCGCCGTGAACGGCGCCAGCTACCAGGAGACCCTCTCCGCCTTCGCCCACAAGTACGAGAAGGGCCAGGTCACGGACCTGAAGAAGGGCCTCGCGGACACCGCGGCGCAGATCGACCGCGACATCGCCGCGACGAAGTGACGGCCGGAACCCGCCCATGAGCACGGACACCCTGCCCGCGAAGGAGGCGGCCGCCCCGGCCGCCCCCTCCCCCGGAGGACGGAACACGCTCCGGTCGAAGCGCCGACGCGACGCGCTCCGCACCCTGGCGTTCATGTCGCCCTGGCTGATCGGATTCGGCGTCTTCTTCGCCTATCCGCTCCTCTCCACCCTGTACTTCTCGTTCATGCGGTACGACGGCCTCAACCCGCCGACCTGGCGGGGCGTGGAGAACTGGACGTACGTCTTCGCCGACCTGCCGAAGTTCTGGCCGGCGATGCAGAACACCCTCTGGCTGGCCGTCGTGATGGTCTCCTGCCGGGTCGTCTTCGGCCTCGGCGTCGGCATGCTGATCATCAGGATCAAGACGGGCGCCGGAATCTTCCGCACCCTCTTCTACCTGCCGTACCTGGCCCCGCCTGTGGCGGCCACGCTCGCCTTCGTCTTCCTGCTCAACCCCGGCACCGGACCGGTCAACTCGCTCCTGGAGGCGGTCGGCATCCCCGCCCCCTCCTGGTTCAACGACGCCGACTGGGCCAAGCCGGCCCTGACCGTCCTCGCCGTGTGGGGCGTCGGCGACCTCATGGTCATCTTCATGGCCGCGCTGCTCGACGTACCGAAGGAGCAGTACGAGGCCGCCGAGCTGGACGGCGCCTCCCCGTGGCAGCGGTTCCGCTACATCACGCTGCCGAACATCTCGCCGATCGTGCTCTTCGCGGTCGTCACCGGGATCATCGGCGCGATGCAGTACTACACCCAGCCGATCGTGGCCTCGAAGGTCGCCTCGGGGGTGCTGGGCGGCTCCGGCGTCACCTTCGTCCCCGGCCACCCGGACGACTCCACACTGACCCTCCCGCAGCTGGTCTACAGCCTCGGCTTCAGCCAGTTCAACTACGGCGCTGCCTGCGTCGTGGCGCTGGTGCTCTTCGCCTTCTCCATGGCCTTCACCGCGCTCCTCATGCGCCGGCGCGGCGGCCTGATCGGCTCGGGTGACTGACACATGACGACCGCAACCGCTCCCGCCCGTCCCGAGGCGAGCCCGGCCCTCAGGCGGGCCCGCCGCAAGGCGCTCCTGCACTGGATCGCCGTGCACTCGCTCGGCGTCGCCGCGGCCCTGTTCTTCGTCCTCCCGTTCGTCTTCGTCCTCCTCACCTCCCTGATGAGCGACGACCAGGCGCTCACCCGGGACCTGACGCCGAACTCCTGGCACTGGGACAACTACGTCAAGGTCTTCCGGACCGAGGGCTTCCTCACCTGGTGGAGGAACTCCCTGCTGTACGCCGGACTCGGCACCGTCCTCGTCGTGGTGTCCTCGATACCCGTGGCGTACGCGCTCGCCAAGTTCCGCTTCCGCGGCCGGCATCTGTCGCTGCTGCTCGTCATCTCGATGATGATGCTGCCGCCGCAGGTCGTGATCATCCCGATGTACCTGTTCTGGGCCAAGCAGATGGACCTCTCCGGCACCCTGTGGCCGCTCATCGTCCCGATGGCCTTCGGCGACGCCTTCGCCGTCTTCCTGCTGCGCCAGTTCCTGCTGACCATCCCGAACGAGTACGTCGAGGCCGCGAGGATCGACGGGTGCGGCGAGTTCCGCACCCTGGTACGGGTCGTGCTCCCGATGGCGAAGCCCGGCATCGCCGCCGTCGCCCTGTTCCAGTTCTTCTACTGCTGGAACGACTACTTCGGGCCGCAGATCTACGCCTCGGAGAACCCGGGCGCCTGGACGCTCAGTTACGGCCTGGAGTCCTTCAAGGGCGCGCACCACACCGACTGGAACCTGACCATGGCCGCGACCGTGCTGGTCATGGCCCCCGTGATCCTCGTCTTCTTCTTCGCCCAGAAGGCGTTCGTCGAGGGAGTCACACTGACCGGAGTGAAGGGCTGACGCACACATGAAGCTCACTGTCGTGGGGGGCGGTTCCACCTACACCCCCGAACTGATCGACGGATTCGCGCGCCTGCGCGACACCCTGCCCATCACCGAACTCGTCCTCGTCGACCCGGCCGCCGAGCGCCTCGAACTGGTCGGGGGGCTCGCCCGGCGGATCTTCGCCAAGCAGGACCACGCGGGGAAGATCGTCACCACCACCGACCTGGACGCCGGCGTCGACGGGGCCGACGCCGTCCTGCTCCAGCTGCGGATCGGCGGCCAGGCCGCCCGCCTGCAGGACGAGACCTGGCCGCTGGAGTGCGGCTGCGTCGGCCAGGAGACCACCGGCGCCGGCGGCCTCGCCAAGGCGCTCCGCACGGTCCCCGTGGTCCTCGACATCGCGGAACGGGTCCGGCGCGCCAACCCGGACGCCTGGATCATCGACTTCACCAACCCCGTCGGCATCGTCACGCGCGCGCTGCTCCAGGCCGGGCACAAGGCCGTCGGCCTGTGCAACGTGGCCATCGGCTTCCAGCGCAAGTTCGCGGCGCTCCTCGACGTGACCCCGGCCGAGGTCCACCTGGACCACGTCGGGCTCAACCACCTGACCTGGGAGACGGCGGTACGGATCGGGGGCCCCGAGGGCGAGGACGTCCTGCCGCGACTGCTCGCCGGACACGGCGACGTGATCGCGGACGACCTGCGGCTGCCGCGCCCGGTCCTGGACCGGCTCGGCGTCGTGCCCTCGTACTACCTGCGGTACTTCTACGCGCACGACGAGGTGGTGCGGGAACTCGGCACCAAGCCGTCGCGGGCCGCCGAGGTCGCCGCGATGGAGAAGGAACTCCTGGAGATGTACGGGGACCCGGCCCTGGACGAGAAGCCGGCGCTGCTCGGCAGGCGCGGCGGCGCCTTCTACTCGGAGGCGGCCGTGGACCTGGCCGCGTCCCTGCTCGGCGGCGCCGGTTCGCCGCACCAGGTGGTGAACACGTACAACCGCGGGACGCTGCCGTTCCTGCCGGACGACGCCGTGATCGAGACGCAGGCCGCGGTGGGCCCCCAGGGTGCCTCGCCGCTGCCGGTGGCGCCGGTGGACCAGCTGTACGCCGGCCTGATCGCGAACGTCACGGCCTACGAGGACCTGGCCCTGGAGGCGGCGCTGCGCGGCGGCCGCGACCGGGTGTTCAAGGCGCTCCTCGCGCATCCACTGGTGGGACAGTACGCGTACGCCGACGGGCTCACGGACCGGCTGATCGCGCACAACCGGGAGCACCTCGCGTGGGCCTGACCGGAACCGTGCTGGCCATCGACGCCGGCAACAGCAAGACCGACGTCGCGGTCCTCGGCGCGGACGGCACCGTCCTCGGCGCGGCCCGCGGCGGCGGGTTCCAGCCGCCCGTCGTGGGGGTGGCGGCGGCGGTCGACACGCTGGCGGAGATCATCGGCCGTGCGGGCGCCGAGGCCGGTGCCGCGACCGGCTTCGCCCATGTGTCGGCCTGTCTCGCCAACGCCGACCTGCCCGTCGAGGAGACCGCGCTCCGGGCCGAGATCCTGGGCCGGGGCTGGAGCCGGTCGGTGCGGGTGCACAACGACACCTTCGCGATCCTGCGGGCCGGGCTCGACGAGCCGCGCGGGGTGGCGGTGGTGTGCGGGGCCGGGATCAACTGCGTCGGGATGACCCCGGACGGGCGGACCGCTCGCTTCCCCGCGATCGGGAAGATCTCCGGGGACTGGGGCGGCGGCAGCGGCCTGGCCGAGGAGGCGATCTGGTTCGCCGCGCGCGCCGAGGACGGGCGCGGTGAGCCGACCGAGCTGGCGCGGGCCCTGCCGGCGCACTTCGGTCTGGAGACGATGTACGCGCTGATCGAGGCGCTGCACCTGGGCCGGGTGCCGTTCGCGCGGCGGCACGAGCTGACGCCCGTGCTGTTCCGGGTGAGCGCGGCCGGGGACCCGGTCGCGCTGTCGCTGGTGCACCGGCTCGCCGAGGAGGTCGTGGCCCTGTCGGCGGTCGCCCTCGGGCGGCTCGGTCTGCTGGACGAGGAGGCTCCGGTGATGCTGGGCGGCAGCGTGCTCGCCGCCCGCCACCCGCAGTTGGAGGAGCGGATCCTCGAACTCCTCGCCGAGCGGGCGCCGAAGGCCGTCGTCGGCTTCGTGACGGCGCCGCCGGTCCTCGGGGCGGGGCTGCTCGCCCTGGACGAGACGGCGGCGGGACCGGAGGCGGCGGCCCGGCTGCGGGAGCACTACGGGGCCTGAGCGCGGTGGGCCTGCGGGGCGTTCCTCCTCCTGGGAGGGGCGCCCCGCAGGCGTGTTCACCTGTTCGAGCGATGCCGGGTACGGAACCGATCACGGCCGGGCGACGTATTCAAGGTGGAGTGGTCTTGAGGGGGTCGTGAGGGGGTTCGCCTGCGGATGTGCCGGAGGCATACGGCAGGATAAGAACAAGATCGCGTCAATACCGGTGTGCGGACGGCCCTCTGCGGCCATACTGCTGGCCGGGTGGTCGTCCACCGGCGGCCGGTGGCAACCGGAGGACCGGCCGGACGGGCCGACGTCAGCGACCGAGGGGGAGGTCCAGTGACACACCCGCCGAACGCGCCAGCCGCCTCGGCGGCGCGGGGCACGGCACCCGCGCCCGCACGCCCGCCCGGCGTGCCCGCGCAGCCGTCGCCCGCGCTCGGCGCCGCCCCGCCCGCGGTTCGCGGGGCGCTGGCCGTGGGGCGGGAGCGACTGCGGGTGGCCGCGACGACGGAGCCCGGCCGGCTCCAGATCCTCGGCGCCGTCCTCGCCCTGCTCGTCGTCGCGTTCGGAGCCGTCACCGCCTTCCAGGTCGACGACCGGGCCACCGCCGCCGACGACGTCGTCAGCCGCAGCCAGCCGCTGTCCGCCGACGCCGCCGCGATCTACCGCTCCCTCGCCGACGCCGACACCACCGCCGCCAGCGGCTTCCTCGCCGGCACCCTGGAGCCCGCCGACTCACGCGCGCGGTACGACCGGGACATCGCCACAGCCGCCCGGCTCCTCGTCAAGGCCGCCGCCAGCACCGGCGGTTCGAGCGAGTCGGCCCGCGAGATCGCCACCCTCAACCAGCAGCTCCCCCGCTACACGGGCCTGATCGAGCGCGCCCGGGCCGCCAACCGGCAGGGGCTCCCGCTCGGCGGCGCCTATCTGCGGTACGCCAACCAGCAGATGACCAGCACGCTGCTGCCCGCCGCCGAGCGGCTGTACGCGGCGGAGACGGTACGGCTCCAGGAGGACGACGCGTCGGCCCGCACCTGGCCGTTCGTCTCCCTCGGCCTCGGCGTGCTCACCCTCGCCGTCCTCGTCTGGGCCCAGCGCCGCAACTACGCCAGGACGCACCGGGTCTTCAACCACGGACTGCTCGCCGCCACCGCCGCCACGGTGGTCGTCGTGCTCTGGCTCCTCGCCTCGCACATGGTGGCGCGCAGCGGGCTCGACAGCGCGCGGGCGCACGGGCAGGACTCGCTGCAGGTCCTCAACACCGCCCGGATCAGCTCGCTCACGGCCCGCGCCAACGAGAACCTGACCCTCGTCGCCCGTGGCGCCGTCCTCACCGAGGACGGCAGGAACGACAGATACGAGGCCGAGTACACGGCGAGCATGGACGCCCTGACGGACGCGCTCGCCACGGCGCGCGAGCGGGCCGACGACGACGCCGGCCGGACCCCGGTCGACGAGGCCGCATCCCGCACGGGCGAGTGGCAGCAGCGCCACAAGGACGCCCGCGCGAAGGACGAGGCCGGTGACTTCGACGGCGCGCTGGGCCGGATCGTCGGCTCCGAGCAGTCGACGGGGCAGGCCTTCGACCAGGTCGACGCGGCCCTGGAGCGGGCCCTGGCGCACGAGCAGGTTGAGTTCACCCGCGCCGCCGGGGACGCCAGGGACGCGCTGACGGCACTGCCCCTGGGCGCGGCGGCCCTCGGGATCCTGGGGGCGGCGGGCGCCGTGCTCGGCATCAACCGCAGACTGGCGGAGTACCGGTGAGAGGGGGCGGGATGCCGAGCGGCACGTACCCGCTGGCGCGGCGGACGGCGGAGCGGTTCCGGGGCTGGGGCGGGGTGGCCGCCATGGCCGTGGCCTGCGGGCTCACCGCCTCGCTCACCCTTCTTCCCCTGACCCACCACGGCGGTGACGCGGCGGCCGCCCCCGGCACGTACGGCCCCGGGCCCGGTGTCGGCACGGGCGTCCAGGTCGCGGCGGACACCTGTGAGAACCCGGAGGCGTCCCTGCGGCCCTCGACGGCGGACGGTCCGTCGATCCAGGCCGTCAAGGCCCGCGGGAAGCTCGTCGTGGGCGTCGACCAGTCCAGCTACCGCTGGGGCTACCGGAACCCGGAGAAGGGCACCCTGGAGGGCTTCGACATCGACCTGGCCCGGGCCATCGCCCGGGACATCCTGGGCGACGAGAAGGCCGTCATCTTCCGCGCCATCCCGACGAACCAGCGGATCGCCGCCCTGGACAGCGGCAAGGTCGACCTCGTCGTGCGCACGATGACGATCAACTGCAAGCGGATCCAGCAGGTCGCCTTCTCCACCGCCTACTTCCAGGCCGGGCAGCAGGTGCTGGCGCCCAAGCTCGCCAAGGACATCACCGGCTACGACTCCTCGCTGCGCGGCAAGCGGATCTGCACCGCTGAGGGCTCCACCGCCTACGAGGCCCTGGAGGCGAACTCCTTCGGCGCGCTCTTCAAGGACGAGGGCGACGGCACCAAGGACGACAAGGACCTGCTGACCGTCCCCAACCAGCTGGACTGCCTGGCCCGGCTCCAGCTGGGCGAGGTCGACGCCGTCGTCACCGACAACGCCCTCGCGGCCGGACAGGCCGCCCAGGACCCCGCGGTCGAGCTCAAGGGCCGCCCGTTCACCACCGAGTTCTACGGGGTGGCCGCCAAGCTCGGCAACGACGACCTGGTCCGCCGGGTCAACCAGGTCCTCGTGAACTACCGGCAGGGCCCCTGGCAGAAGGCGTACAAGGACTGGCTGGAGAAGGACCTCCCCGGCATACCCGGCCCGCCCGCGCCCCTCTACAAGTAGCCCCGCCCCGAACGACAGCCCGGTACACGGAGAGGAAGAGGTGATCGATGGGCGTCACGGGACCCCCTGGGCCGGTGATGGACCGGGACGAGGTGGACCGTGCGCTGGCGCGGCTCGGCGCCGAGCACAAGGCGATCGAGGACTCGCTCTTCGCGCTCCAGGACCACGCGGGCCGCAGACTGCTCGAAGGAGCCGAGCTGACCGGGACGACCCGGGACCGCTGGGCGGCGGCCGAGCGGACGATCACCCTGCTCTGGACCTGCTTCGACGTGTACACGAGCGCCCTGCGGGACGCCCGCGAGGTGCGGGCCCGGCGGCGCTGGCCCGGCCGTGACGAGCTCGTGGAGCTGACCGAGCGGCTGCGCGGCGAGAGCGTGCTCGTCGCGGGCGGCGCGGGCGAACAGGGGCTGCTCTCCGAGCGGTTCAGCCTGGAGGGCCTCGTCCGGCGGATGAACGAGCTGTACGCGTCCTCGCTGGACCTGGTGGTGACCGCCGACGCCGTCTGGTCGGCGCTGCCCGCCCGGATAGACCTCCTCGCCGCCGAGCTGCGCCGTACCCGCTCGCTCGCCCACTCGGTCGGCGTGCGGCCGGGGGAGCACCCGGCCGGCGACGACCTGGAGGACATCACGGCCGAGTTGACCCGGCTGCGGTCCCAGGTGGTGACCGATCCGCTGGCGTTCTGGCGTCCGGCGGCGGGCAGTTCGGCGCCCGGCGGCGGCCGGCCGGACACCGAGCGGTACGACAGGGCGGCCCTGGCCCTGGAGGACGTCCGGCGGGAGATCGAGGCGGTGCTCGCGGTCCGGCAGGACTCCGAGGACCGGCTGCTCCGGCTGCGTGACGTGCTGTCGCGGGCGGACCGCACGCTCGCCGAGGCGCGGGCCGCGCGGGGCGAGGTCCTCGCGAAGATCGCCGCCTCCGAGGTGCCGGCCGTCAGCGGGCCGCCGATCGTGCTCCAGGAGCGGCTCGCCACCGCCGCGGAGTACCGCAGGCACGCCCAGTGGCACCGGCTCTCCCCGCTCCTGGAGTCCCTGGAGCGGGAGGCCGAGGACGAACTGCTCCGGGCCCGGGAGTCGCTGACCGCCGTGACGGCGCCGCTCGCGGTCCGGGCCGAACTGCGCGGCCGGCTGGACGCGTACAAGGCGAAGGTGGCACGGCTGGGCGCGGCGGAGGACCCGCTGCTCGTGGAGCGGTACGACGCGGCCCGCCGGATGCTGTGGAGCGCGCCTTGCGATCTGCGGGTCGCGGAACAGGCCGTGCTGCGCTACCAGCAGGCGGCGGCGGACGTACTGTCCGGCCCGAGAGACGCGGGAGGACGACAGTGGTGAGCGGGGAGACGGGCGTGGGGAGCTGTCAGCGTCCTTCGTGCGAGGGTTCGTACGAGGACATGGGAGGCGGCGAGCTGTACTGCGACACCTGCGGCCTCGCCCCGGTGGTGGCGCCCGGCGGGCTCATCGGGTCGACGCCGACCGGGGTGGCCGTGCCCGGCAGGGGTACCGGTACGGGGATCGGCGGTCCGGACTCGGGCTCCTCGCGGAGCGGTTCCCGGGCGTCGTCGCGGGCCTCCTCGCGCTCCTCGACCTCCCGGCGTTCGGTCTCCGGGCGGCTCTCGCGTTCGCTCTCCGGCTCCTCCACGTCCCGTTCGGTGTCGGTGCGCAGCTCGGGCTCCTCGACGAGCCAGTCGGCCAGGAACCGGCTGGGCGCGGGTCTGGTGTCGATCCCCGAGGTGCCGCGGCCGGACCCGCGGGGCGCGGTGATGGAGAACCCCGAGGTCCCCGAGCGGAAGCGATTCTGCTCCCGCTCCGACTGCGGGGCCCCGGTGGGGCGTTCGCGGGGTGACCGGCCGGGGCGTACGGAGGGCTTCTGCACCAAGTGCGGGCACCCGTACTCCTTCGTGCCGAAGCTGCGCGGCGGGGACATCGTGCACGGCCAGTACGAGGTGGCGGGCTGTCTCGCGCACGGTGGCCTCGGCTGGGTCTACCTCGCCGTCGACCGGGCCGTCTCGGACCGCTGGGTCGTCCTCAAGGGCCTCCTCGACACCGGTGACCAGGACGCGATGGCCGCGGCGATCTCCGAGCGCCGCTTCCTCGCCGAGATCGAGCACTCCAACATCGTCCGCATCTACAACTTCGTCGAGCACCTCGACCAGCGCACCGGCTCCCTGGACGGCTACATCGTCATGGAGTACGTCGGCGGCAAGTCGCTCAAGGAGATCGCCAACGACCGGCGGACCCCGGACGGCCGGCGCGATCCGCTGCCGGTCGAGCAGGCCTGCGCGTACGGGATCGAGGCCCTGGAGGCGCTCGGCCACCTGCACAGCCGCAACCTGCTGTACTGCGACTTCAAGGTCGACAACGCCATCCAGACCGAGGACCAGCTCAAGCTGATCGACATGGGCGCGGTCCGCCGGATGGACGACGACGAGTCCGCGATCTACGGCACGGTCGGCTACCAGGCGCCGGAGGTGGCCGAGGTCGGCCCCTCGGTGGCGAGCGACCTGTACACAGTGGCGCGCACGCTCGCCGTGATGACCTTCGACTTCCAGGGCTACACGAACGTCTTCGTGGACTCGCTGCCCGAACCGGACCACATCGCGGTCTTCCGGACGTACGAGTCGTTCTACCGTTTCCTGGTCCGCGCCACCGACCCCGATCCCGCACGCCGGTTCGCCTCCGCGCAGGAGATGGCGGAGCAGCTGACGGGGGTCCTGCGCGAGGTGGTGGCGCTCCAGTCGGGGCGGCCGCGTCCCGCGCTCTCGACGCTGTTCGGCACGGAGGTCCGCGTCACGGACACCACGCTCTTCGCCGAGCTGACGGAGGACGTGTCACTGCTCGGGGCCCGCGGGGGACGCAAGAGGCAGCCGGTGCCGGGGGGTGTCGCCGGTGCGGGAGTCCCGGGGGCTGGACCCGGTGCGGGTTCACCCGGTGCCGGTGCGGGTGTCCCCGGGGTCTCCGGGGCCGGTGGTGGGCCGGCCGGTGGGCCGGGGCTCGGGGAGTTGCTCGCGCCGCTCGACCCGCCCGCCACCGCGCTCGCGCTGCCCGTGCCGCGCGTCGACCCCGGCGACCCCAACGCCGGCTTCCTCGCCGGTCTGGCCGCCGCCGCGCCCGGCGAGCTGCTCGGAGCGCTCCACGCCGCGCCCGTGGCCTCCGCCGAGCTGTGGCTGCGCACCCTGCGGGCCCAACTGGAGCTGGGCGACCTGCCCGCCGCCGGACGGACCCTCGCCGGGATCGAGGAGCGGGACCCGGACGACTGGCGGGTCGTCTGGTACCGGGGCGTCACCTCCCTGGTGACCGGAGACCACGAGCACGCGGCGCTCGCCTTCGACGCGATCTACGACGCCTTCCCCGGCGAGCCGGCGCCGAAGCTGGCCCTCGGGATCTGCGCCGAGGTGCTGGGCCAGCTGGACAACGCCGCCGAGTACTACCGCCTGGTGTGGGCCACGGACCCCAGCTTCGTCAGCGCCGCCTTCGGCCTGGCCCGGGTGCAGCTCGCGGCGGGCGACCGCACCGGAGCCGTCGCCACCCTGGAATCCGTACCGGAGGCCTCGATCCACTACACGGCGGCCCGCGTCGCGACCGTGCGGGCGCGGCTGCGGCGGCGGCCCGCGTGGGAGCCGATCGGCGCCGATCTGACGGCGGCCGCGGCGCAGGTCTCCGCGCTCCAGGGCTTCGGGCTGGACCCGGTGCGCCGCGAGCAGTTGTCGACGGAGGTCCTCGGAGCCGCCCTGGACTGGGTACTCTCCGGTAGTCCCGGTGCGGAACCGGGCGGCGGCGCGCTGCTGCTCGGAAGTGAACTGGACGAGCGCGGACTGCGCTTCGGCCTCGAACGCTCGTACCGGGTGCTGGCCCGGCTCGCCCAGCGGGGCGAGGAGAGGATCGAACTGGTGGAGCGGGCCAACCGTTTCCGCCCCCGGACGTGGGTGTGAGGATGTCCCAGAAGCCGAAGCCGTCGCACGGACTCGCGGTCTGCCCCGACTGCGCGGAGCCGCTGGAGTCGGGTGACCGGTTCTGCGGGGCGTGTGGTCACGACCTGATGGCCGTGCCGGCCGCCGGGGTGGAGCCGGACCGCCCGACCGTGGCGATCGTCACCCCCGTGGACTGGCCGGACGCCCCGCCGCGGGAGCCCGGTTCGCTGTCCACCATGACCCAGCACCCCGGCGACCTGCCGGGCACCGACTCCGGCGGCCGCGACCTGCCGACGATGCCGGTCCGCACGGACGGCCCGGTGCCGCCCGGCGGGAACACCACGACGGGCAGCGGGGACTTCGAGCTGGCCGCGCCCGACCCGCGTACGGCTGTACGGGCCGCCCCGGCCCCGGCACCCGCCGCTCCCGCCGCGGTCCCCGCACCCCCTGCCCATGCCCCGGCCCCGGCCCCGGCGGCTCCCCCGCTCCCCGCCCACGCCCCCGCCGTCCCCGCCCACGCCCCCGTCGCTCCGGCGCCCGCCCCCGCCGTGCCGGCCCACGCCCCCGCGCCCGCCGCCGCCGTGTGCGTGGCCTGCCGGGCCGGGCGGGTGGACACCGACGGCTACTGCGAGAACTGCGGGCACGCCCAACCCCGTGAGCGCGACCACATGGAGCGGGAGCTCGCCGGTGTCGCCGCCGTCAGCGACCGGGGTCTGCGCCACCACCGCAACGAGGACGCGTTCTGCGTGTCCGCGGCCACGCTGCCCGACGGCTCCCCCGCCACCGTCGCCATCGTCTGCGACGGCGTCTCCTCGGCGACCCGGCCCGACGAGGCCTCCGCCGCCGCCGCCGAGGCCGCCGGCGCCTCGCTGCTCGCGGCCCTGCCCCGGGGCACCCACCCGCAGCAGGCGATGCACGAGGCGATCGTGGCCGCCGCCGAGGCCGTCAACTCCCTCGCGGAGGAACCGGGTCAGGACGGGGCCGAGCACGACCCGCACCGCCACCGCAACGCCCCGGCCTGCACCATCGTGGGCTCCGTCGTCGCCGACGGCCTGCTCGTCGTGGGCTGGGTCGGTGACAGCCGCGCCTACTGGGTGCCGGACGACCGCGCCACCCCGCCCGCCCGGCTGACCGAGGACGACTCCTGGGCCGCCCAGATGGTCGCGGCGGGCCTGATGAACGAGGCCGAGGCGTACGCGGACGAGCGCGCCCACGCGATCACCGGCTGGCTCGGCGCCGACTCGTACGAACTGGAGCCGCACACCGCCGCGTTCAAACCGGACCGGTCCGGCGTGGTGGTGGTCTGCACGGACGGCCTGTGGAACTACGCGGAGGGCGCCGACGACATGGCCCGGGTCGTCCCGGCCGACGCGGCCGACCGCCCGCTGCACAGCGCCCAGGTGCTGGTCGGCCACGCCCTCGACGGCGGAGGCCACGACAACATCACGGTCGCCCTCGTGCCGTTCACCGTCTCTCCCCCCGGGGCAGGATCCGCCTGAGCGGTCGCCGATCCCCGTCCCTTCAGCCTTGTTGTCCGAGGAGCAGTAACAGATGGCGAACTTCTCCAAGCCGACCGCGCCCCGGTTCTCGGTGGACGTCTACCAGAACGAGTTCCTGCCCGAGGGCGGCCGCGACGTCAGCGCGATCGTCACGGTCACGTCGACCGGGGGCGGGACCGGCGGACATCGGCTGTCCGACCCGGCGGGCGCCGGGGCCGCCGGTGTCGTCATCATGGTCGACTGCTCCGGCTCGATGGACTATCCCGCCACCAAGATGCGGGGCGCCCGGGAGGCGACCGCCGCCGCCGTCGACACCCTGCGCGACGGCACGTCCTTCGCCGTCGTCGCGGGCACGCACGTGGCGAAGGAGGTCTATCCGGGGAACGGCGGCCTCGCCGTGGCCGACGCCCGCACCCGGGCCGAGGCCAAGGAGGCGCTGCGCCGGCTGAGCGCGGGCGGCGGCACGGCCATCGGCACCTGGCTGCGGCTCGCGGACCGGCTGCTCTCCTCCTCCGAGCTCACCATCCGGCACGGCATCCTGCTCACCGACGGCCGCAACGAGCACGAGACGCCGGAGGAGCTGCGGGCTTCGCTCGACGCCTGCGCGGGCCGCTTCACCTGCGACGCGCGCGGGGTGGGCACCGACTGGGAGGTCAAGGAGGTCACCGGGATCGCCTCGGCGCTCCTCGGCACCGCCGACATCGTCGCCGACCCGTCCGCCCTCGCCGCCGACTTCACGGCGATGATGGAGCAGGCGATGGGCAAGGGCGTCGCGGACGTCGCGCTGCGGCTGTGGACGCCGGTCGGGGTGGAGATCGCCTTCGTGAAGCAGGTGGCGCCGACGGTCGAGGATCTCACCGGGCGGCGTACCGAGGCCGGACCGCGCGCAGGGGACTACCCGACGGGCTCGTGGGGCGACGAGTCCCGCGACTACCACGTCAGCGTGCGGGTCCCGCGGGCCGCGATCGGTCAGGAGATGCTCGCCGCCCGGGTCTCCCTGATCGCCCCGGACCCGGCGGGCGGCGATCCCCGCCCGCTGTCTCAAGGACTGGTACGGGCGGTGTGGACGGACGACCTGGCGATGTCGACGTCGATCAACCCGCAGGTCGCGCACTACACGGGCCAGGCCGAGCTGGCGGACGTCATCCAACAGGGCCTCGATGCCCGCAAATCGGGCGATCACGACGGCGCGACGGCGAAACTCGGCCGTGCCGTGCAGCTCGCGGCGGCCTCCGGGAACGCGGATACGGCGAAACTGCTTTCGAAGGTGGTCGACGTCGTCGACGCGGCGACCGGTACTGTGCGTTTGAAGGCGAAGGTCGCGGATGCGGACGAGATGACACTCGAGACGCGCTCCACCAAGACCGTTCGCGTCAAGAGGTAGCCCGGCCACCGGGCCGGACGACGAGAGGGGGAAGCACCGACATGCCGACCTGCCCGAACGGACACCAGTCGGTCTCCGACGACTGGTGCGAGGTCTGCGGCCATCGCATGGCCGGGGCGGGTGCGCCGACGGGTGCCGTACCGCCGCCTCCCCCGCCGCCGCCCCCCGCGTACGGATACCCCGGCCCCGGTGGTCCCGGTGCTCCGGCCGCTCCCGGCGGCTTCGGTCCCGGTGGCGACCCGAACGCGACGGCCCAGGCGGAGCTCTGCCCGCAGTGCCGTACCCCGCGCGAGTACATGGCGCCGTTCTGCGAGGAGTGCCGCTGGAACTTCCTCACGAACACGGCTACCTCCTACACGCCGCTGTCCCCGCAGAACGCGCCTTCCGCGCCGCCGCAGCAGCCCGGCCCTCCGCCCGGTCTGAACCTGCCGCCGGGCTTCCAGTCCTCGCCGCCCCCGCCGCCGCAGCAGCAACCGCCGCAGGACCCGTTCGGCTACCAGGGGTCGCGGCCCTCGCAGGTGAACCGTCCGGCCGAGCCGCTCGGCGGCGATCCCACGCACCACCAGGCCCCGCCGCAGCGCCCCCCGGCCCAGCAGCCGCCGGCGCCGCCCGCGTACCTCCAGGCTCCCGCCCAGGCACCGGCGCCGCCCGCGCCGCCGCAGCCGCGCGCGGACGACGACTGGGTCCTGTCCCCGCCGTCGCAGCACCGGCCCCCGCAGGCCCCCCCGCAGCACCAGCCCCCGCAGCACCAGGGGCCCCCGCAGCACCAGGCTCCGCCGCCGCCCCCGCAGCATCAGGCGCCGCAGGGACCTCCGCAGCACCAGGCGCCTCCGCAGCACCAGGCCCCCCAGGGCCCGCCGCAGCACCAGGGGCCCCCGCAGCACCAGGGGCCCACGCAGCACCAGAGTCAGCACCAGAATCAGCACCAGGGTCAGCAGCAGCCCCCGCAGCAGTTCCAGCCGCCGCGGCAGCCGCTGTCCTGGACGGCGGTCATCGCCCCGGACCGCGACTACTTCATGGCGATGATGCAGCGCAGCGGTCCCGAGGCGACGGGCCTGAACCTGCCCGCGTACTCGCCGGCGAAGCACCTGCCGCTCCAGGGCAACCAGATCTCCATCGGCCGCCGCCGGCACTCCACCGGCGAGTCCCCCGACATCGACCTTTCGGTGCCGCCGGAGGACCCGGGCGTCTCGCACCAGCACGCCGTGCTCGTGCAGCAGCCGGACGGCTCGTGGGCGGTCGTGGACCAGAACTCCACCAACGGCACCACGGTCAACGGCGGCGAGGAGCCGATCCAGCCCTACGTCCCCGTCCAGCTCCAGGACGGTGACCGGGTGCACGTCGGCGCCTGGACGACGATCACGATCCGCCTGGGCTGACCCGCGCGTTCACGCGTCCGGCAGGGGCCAGGCGTACGGCCCTCCGGGGTCGTCCAGCCAGGCCCACTGCCGGTCGCCGCTGACCGTCACCCCGAAGCGCTCCCGCTCCGGCCGCCGCTCGCGCAGCCAGAGCGAGAGCGCCTCGCGCCGGTCGAGGGTCCCGCCGACCAGACCCCACAGGAAGCCGAAGCCCTCGTCCCCGGCCGGGTCGGGACGCGGGACGCGGCCCGCGGCGCCCCGGAGCACCACGAAGTACGCGGAGGTCGCGAGGAACCGTCCCTCGGCGTGCGCCGGGTCGCGCACCCGCAGCAGGAGCAGCCCGGTGGAGAGCGGTGTGAGGACGAGGGCGCCGGGCCGGCACTGCGCGAGCCAGGGGTACGGGACCGAGGGCACCGCGCAGGTCGCGACGATCCGGTCGTAGGGGGCGCGTTCGGGGCACCCGCGGGCGCCGTCGGCGGCGACCACCGCCGGGCGGTATCCGGCGGCGGCCAGATGGGTCCGGGCGGACTCGGTGATCTCCTCGTCCAGGTCGACGGTGGTGACGTGCTCCGCGCCGAGCCGATGGCAGAGCAGAGCCGCGTGGTAGCCGGTCCCGGCGCCGATCTCCAGGACGTCGTGCCCGTCGCGCACGTCGAGGGCGTGGAGCATCAGCGCCATCAGGGAGGGCTGGCTGGCGGACGAGAGCAGTTCCCCGTCCCGTACCCGGGTGGCGATCGCCATGTCCTCGTAGGCCCCCCGGAGCCATTGGTCCCGCCGCCCGGGATCGGGGTCGCCGGACCAGAGCCGCTCGTAGCCGCCGGTCCCGGGGACGTAGTAGTACGGGACGAAGAGGTGGCGCGGGACGTCGGTGAAGGCGGCCCGCCAGGCGGGGTCGGTCAGCGCCCCGTCCGCCTCGACCTCCCGCACGAGGGCCCGCCGTGCCCGCGCGCCCGCCTCGGCGAACTCGTCCCGCCGCTCCTCCATGCCTCCACTCTGCCGCCGCCGGGGGTCCCCGGCCAGCGGTCCTGGACCTCAAGTCCTAGGGCGGGGCATCTGAGACGATGGGATGGTGAACGAGATTCCCGGGGAAACTGTGCAGGAGCAGACCTTCTACGAGCAGGTCGGCGGCGAGGAGACCTTCCGTCGTCTGGTCCGCCGTTTCTACGAGGGCGTCGCGGGGGACCCGCTGCTGCGTCCGATGTACCCCGAGGAGGACCTCGGCCCGGCGGAGGAGCGCCTCACCCTCTTCCTGATGCAGTACTGGGGCGGCCCCCGCACCTACAGCGACCACCGCGGCCACCCCCGGCTCCGGATGCGCCACGCCCCGTTCACCGTGGACCAGGCCGCTCACGACGCCTGGCTCCGTCACATGCGCGCGGCCGTGGACGACCTCGGCCTGGCCCCGGAGCACGAGCGGGAGCTGTGGCGGTACATGACGTACGCGGCGGGCTCGATGGTGAACACGGCCGGCTGACCACCCCTCACTCCCCGTACCGCCCGGTCCCGTCCCCGACCGCGCACGGACGAACACATTCCGGAGACCGAACGCCGGATAACGGTCACGATCGCATCAAGGTCGGACCGCAAGCGGTTACCAGCGGCACATTCCCTCTGAAAGCATCCGGGGGAAGTCTCGGCAGCGTTCGACCGTGTTCGACGGGCGCACCGTGATCAGGGTGGCCAGGGGGATGGGTGACGGGGTTCGTATTCCTGCGTGTCAGGGCACACCGGCTGCTGCTGGCCGCGGCGCTGCTCGCCGTGCTCCTGACCACCTCGGTGCTCGCCACCCTCGCCTCGTTCTCCGGGGCCATCGGCGACGCCGCGCTCCAGGCCGGCCTCCGGGGCAGGTCCGCGGCCGCGGCCTCGCTGCTCGTGAGCGGGCAGGTGCCTCCCGCGAAGCGGGCGAGCGCCGAGGAGGCCGTCCGGGAGGGCCTGCGGCGGACCTTCGACGGACTGCCCGTGACCGTACGACGGCTCGAACGCTCCGGGCCGTACGCACTGCCCCGGAGTCTCCAGGACTCCACCGCCCGCAAGGGCGACCCCGATCTCACCCACTTCGCCGCGCTCGACCGCTCGAAGCTCTCCCTCGTCCGCGGCGCCTGGCCGACCCCCGCCAGGGCGGCCGGCGTGGTCGAGACGGCGCTGCCCGAGGAGGCGGCCCGGCGGCTGCGGGTCGGTCCCGGGACCGTACTCGACCTCGGCGACCGCCTCGACGGCCGGCGGGTGAAGACCCGGATCACCGGCGTCTACCGGCCCGTCGACACCGGTGACCCGTACTGGCAGCTGGACCCGGCCGGAGGGCGCGGGGTGCGGACGGTCGCCTTCACGACGTACGGGCCGCTGCTCGTCGACCCGGCGGTCCTCGGCTCCGGGGCGCTGAGCTCCGGCGACCTGTCCTGGCTCGGCTCCGCCGACTTCACCGGCGTCACCACCGACCGCATCGACGCCCTGCGCGCCTCGGCGACCGACGGCCCGAAGGCGCTGGCCGAGGCCTCCGACCGGTTCGGCACGACGATCTCCGCGTCCACCGCGCTGCCGTCCGTCCTGGAGCAGACCCAGCGGTCCCTGCTCGTCTCCCGCTCCACCCTGCTGATCGTCGCCGTCCAGCTGGTGCTCCTCGCCGCGTACGCGCTGCTGCTCGTCGCCCGGCTGCTCAGCACCGAGCGCTCGGGGGAGACCGCGCTGCTACGGGCCCGCGGCGGTTCGCGGCGCCGGATCGCGGGCCTCGCGGCCGTCGAGGCGCTGCTGCTCGCGCTGCCCGCGGCGCTCGCCGCCCCGCTCCTCACGGGACCGCTGACCCGGCTGTTCGCGGAGCGGTCCGCGCTCTCCTCCCTCGGCGTCCAGCTCGACTCGACGCCCTCGCTCCAGGTGTGGCTGGTCGCCGCCGCCGTCGCCCTGTGCTGCGCGGCGGCCGTCGTCGCCCCCGCGCTCGCCGCCGGCGACGGCTCCGTCGTCCCGCTGCGCAAGGCACGCTCGGCATCCCTGCCCGGTCCCGTACGGGCCGGGGCGGACCTCGGCCTGCTCGCGGTGGCCGCCATCGCGTACTGGCAGCTGCAGCGCCCCGCCGCGGCGGGCGGCACCCTCGGCGCGGAGGGACCCGGCGGCGGCTCCGTCGACCCGGTGCTCGTCGCCGCCCCGGCCCTCGCGCTGCTCGCCGGCACCGTCCTGACCCTGCGTCTGCTGCCGCCCGCCGCCAAGCTGGCCGAGCGGCGCGCGGCGGGCGGGCGCGGTCTCTCCGCGGCGCTGGCCGGCTGGCAGTTCAGCCGCAGGCCGCTGCGCGGCGCGGGCCCCGTCCTGCTCCTCGTCCTCGCGGTGGCGATGGGCATGCTGGCCATCGGGCAGAGCGGGTCGTGGGAGCGTTCGCAGCGCGACCAGGCGGACTTCCGTGTCGGCGCGGCCGTCCGTGTCCTCGGCGCGGGCCCCGGTGAGCCCACACGGACCGAGCAGTTGGGCGCCGTGCCCGGTGTCCGCGCGGTGGCCCCGGTCCACCGCACCACCATGGACGTGGCCGGCCGGAACGCGACCGTCCTGGCCGTCGACACCCGCAACGCCGCCGCCGGCCTGCTGATGCGCCCGGACCTCGCCGACGTGCCCGTCCGCTCCCTCCTCTCCCCGCTCGCTCCCCCGGCGGTGACCCGCCCCGGTCTCCCGCTGCCCGCCGGCACCCGGGCGGTCACCGCCGACCTGCGGCTCACCGGCCCGACGGACACCGTCCGGGTCACGGCCGTCCTGGAGGACCCGAACGGCGTCCCGTACCGGCAGGCCATGGGACCGCTGCCCTCCGACGGCCGGACCCACCGGCTGACGGTCGACCTCGTCGCCCTGACCGCCGTGCCGGGCGGCGACGCGCGCCGCGGCTCCGGCGGCCTGCTCACCCTCACCGGTCTGGAGGTCACCGGCCGGATCGACGACGGCGCGAAGAGCACGCAGACCCTCCGCGCCGAGCGGTTCGGCGTCGTCCGCGCGGACGGCGGCGAGCGGGTCCACGGGCCCGGGGAGGTCCTCGCCGCCTGGACGCACCTGTACGAGCAGAGTGAGGGCGACACCACGAGCGGCAGCCCCACGTCCGGCGTCCCCGGCAACCCCGGCCCCGGCGGCCGGCCCGCCCCGTTCACGGTCTCGGCCGCCGTCACGGGCGCGCCCCCCGGCAAAGCCGACTGGGCGTCCGAGGAGTTCACGCTGCGGATGGCCGCCCCCGGACCGAAGGCACCCGACCGGCTGTCCGCCGTGGCCACCGGAGCCTTCATGACGGCGACCGGAGCCGGGCCGGGCGACGAGATCGAGGTCTCGATCGGCGGCCGGAGCGTCCCCGTCACCGTCGTCCACGTCGTCGACGAGCTGCCCACCACCGGCCCGGGCGCCCGGACGGCCTCCGCCCTCACCGTCGCCGCCCCCGAGGACGGCGGAACGGTCCTCCTCGACCTGGCGGCCGTCAACCGGTACCTGTCCACCGGCGAGGCCTCCACGGTGCCGCCCACCGAATGGTGGCTGACCGTCGCCCCCGGCGCGGCCGACGAGGTCGCCACGGCCCTGCGCGCCCGGCCCGACGCGGACCCCGCCCAGGTCCTCGTCCGCGACGAGATCGCCGCCGAACTGCTCGGCGACCCGCTCGGCGCGGGCCCCAACGCCGCCCTGATGGCGGTCGCCGCCGCGGCGGCAGCTCTGGCCGCCGTCGGCTTCGCGGTCGGCTCCGCCGGCGCGATGCGGGAACGATCCGCCGAGTTCGGGGTGCTGCGGGCGCTCGGCGCGCCACGCCGCCGCCTCGCCCGGCTGATCGCCGCCGAACAGGGCCTGCTCATCGGCATCGGCCTGCTCGTCGGCATCGGTCTCGGCGCCGTCCTGGCCCGGGCCGTCGTCCCGCTGGTCGTCCTGACCGGCCAGGCCGCCCGGCCCGTCCCCCCGGTCCTGGTCGAACTGCCCCTCGGCCACGTGGCTCTGCTCCTCGCCGGCGTGGCCGCGCTGCCGCTCGCCATGGTCGCCGTGATCGCCCTGCGTCCCACGGACCCGGTCGTGACCCTGCGCCACCAGGGGGAGAACTGATGGCACCGACCGCCCCGCACCACGACAGCGACGGCGACCGGGACCGGGACCGCGATAGGGACCGCGACCGTACCGACATGCCCGCCGTACGCAGGAAGGCTCCCGACATGCCCCGGTCCCGGTCCGAGAAGCCCGCCCGCGCCGTGGCGCCCTGGGTGCGGACCCGGCTGCGGACCGCGCCCTGGGCCGCGGCCTCCCTCGCCCTCCTCGTCCTCGTCACCGCCTACCTCGCGGCCGCGCTGCCGCGGGCGACGGACGCGTACGAGACCGAGGGCCTGCGCCACGACATCCGGACCGCCGCACCCCGCACCACCGTCCTCGAACTCACCGCCCCGCTCCCCGTGGACGCGCCCGGTTCGGGCCTGGCGCCCGCCGTGCTCCAGGGGCAGAGCGACACGGTGGGCGCCCTGTTCCCCGAGCCGATCCGGACCGACCCGGGGCAGGCCGTCCACGGCGTCCGCACGGTCAAGCGGGTCGAGGGGCTCGACCCCTGGCTGCCCCGCCCCGACGGCAAGTCCCCCGAGTTCGTCCTCTCCTCCCCGTCCGGCCTCACCGGGCACGCGACGCTGCGGAAGGGCCGGCTCGCCGCGGGCACGGCCCGCGCGCCGGAGGCGGTGGTCACCGCGAGGACCGCCGCGGCCCTGCGCCTGAAGCCGGGCTCCGTCGTCCACGTGCCGAGCAAGACCAGCGTGGAGCCGCTCGCCGTGACGGTCACCGGCATCGTGGAGCCCCAGGACCCCGAGTCGGCGTACTGGGCGGTGGAGCCGCTCCTCCGCACCCCCGCGCTCGCCCCGCTGGTCGCCGGCGGAGAGGTGAAGCACTACTGGCAGGGGGCGCTGCTCCTCTCCCCCGCGTCCGCGGCGGCCGTGCTGTCCACCATGGGCGACCCCGAGGTCTTCTTCCGCTTCATGCCCACGGTCGACCACCTCACCGGCCGGGACACCGGCCGGCTCGCCGCCGCGCTCGACTCGGCGACCGGCGGCCCCGACCTGCTCAGGATGCGCAAGACCGTGGGTCCCACCGGGGCCCTGACCACCGAACTCGACACGATCGTCGACGCGTACGGGTCGATGCGCGAGGCGATCGGCCCGGTCGTCGCCGTGGCCGTCTTCGGTATCGGCGCGGTCGCGGCGGTCGTCCTCGCCATGACCGGCGGGCTCTTCGCCGCCCGCCGCGACGGCGAACTGGCGCTGCTCCGCTCCCGTGGCGCCTCGCTCACCGGCATCGGCCTGCGCCTGCTCGGCGAGACCTCCGCCGTGTGCGTACCGGCGGCGGCACTCGCCCTGGTCCTCGCGGTGGTGACAGTACGCGCCCCCGACGGCGGGTCCGGCGCGATCCCCCTCGGCCCCTCCCTGCTCGCCGCCTCGGCCGTCGCCCTGCTCGCCCTGCTCGTCCTGCCGCTGCGGGCGGTCGTCCTGCACCGGCGCCCGCGCCTCCACGGCGGGCGCGACGACCTGCTCACCGCGCGCCCCTCCCGGCGCCGTACGGTCGCCGAACTCACCGTGCTCGTCCTCGCCGTGGGCGCCGTCGCCTCGCTGCGGCTGCGCGGCACCGCCGACTCCGGGGACCACCTGGTGAGCGCCGCGCCGGTGCTCGTCGGCCTGATCGCCGCCTCGCTCCTCGTACGGATCTATCCGCTGCCGCTGCGCTGGCTCGGCCGGCCGGCCCGCCGGCTGCGCGGGGCGGTCGGCCCCCTGGCCCTGGCGCGCGCCGGGCGCGCGTCGTCGGCGGGCACGCTGCCCCTGCTCGCGCTCGTGCTCGCCCTGACGACGGCGGCGTTCGGCGGCTCGGTCCTGGCCGGCGTCGCCGACGCCCGCGACCGGGCCGCGCTCCTGGCGACCGGCGCGGACGCCCGGATCGACGGCTCGGTGGAGTGGACCCCGCTGCCGGCCGGTCTCACCGCCGCGGTGCGCGGCACGGCCGGGGTGCGGGACGTGGCTCCGCTGCAGATCGAGTACGGGGTGTCCCTGCCGTCCCGGCAGGGGCCCTCCGCCCAGCCGATGAGCGGCACCCTGGTGGGCGTCGAGCCCGGCTCGTACACCCGGCACGCGAAGCGCACGGGGTTCGGCCCCTTCCCGGCGGGACTGCTCGCGTCGACGGGGAGGGGCGGCGAGGACGCCGTGGCGGACACCGAGCGGGTGCTGCCCGCGATCGCCTCGCCGTCGGTCGCCGAGCGGCTGGGTCCGGCGCCGCAGGAGATCGTGTCCGCGGCCGGCGTGTTCCGGGTGAGGGTGGTCGCCGTGCGGTCGGCCACCCCGGCCCTCCCCGGCGCCGACTTCCTCCTGGTCAACGCCGCCGACCTCACCCGTCGGACCCCCACGGCCCTGCTCGTCACAGGCCCGGAGGACGGCGCCGCGCTGCGGGCCGCCGTGAAGGCGAGGTCCGACGCCCTCCGGGTGTCGATGCGCGCCGAGGCCCGGGCCGGCTATGTGGACTCGCCGCTGCAGTCGGGGGCCGAGCGGATCTACCTGGGCGCGATCGGTGTGGGCGGCGGGTTCGCCGTGGTGGCCGTGCTGCTGTCCCTGATGCAGAGCGCGCCGGAGCGGACGACGCTCCTCGCGCGGCTGCGGACGATGGGACTGACCCGGAGGCAGGGACGGCGCCTGCTCGGCCTCGAAGCGGTGCCGCAGGCGGTGCTCGCGGCGCTCGGCGGGACGCTCGTCGGCTGGGCGACGGTGCCGCTGCTGGCGCCGGGCATCGACCTGTTCCGGCTCGCGCTGGCGACGACTCCGGGGTTCGCCCCGCTGGACAGCGCGCCGCTGCGGGCGGACCCGTGGTCGCTGGTGGTGCCGGCGCTGGCGGTCGTCCTCCTCACGGCGGCGGCGACGGCCGGACAGGCCTGGTGGGCGGGGCGGAAGGGCTCGATCAAGGAACTCAGGGCGGGAGACGCACGATGACGAAGACCGGCACCGAGACGCGGGGCGGCCCGGTGGGGTCCTCCTCCGACCCCACCAGCCTGGAGGAGCTGGAGCGGCGGGTGACCGCGCGGCGCGACCGGCCCTCGTACGGTCATGACGCGCTCATCGCCTGCGACCGGCTGGTCCGGATCTTCACCACGGACGGGGTGGAGGTGCAGGCCCTCCAGGGGCTCGACCTGCTCGTCAAGGAGGGCGAGCTGATGGCTCTGGTCGGCGCCTCCGGATCCGGCAAGTCGACGCTCATGAACATCCTGGCGGGCCTGGACGTCCCGACCGCCGGCGCGGCCCGGGTCGCCGG
Source organism: Streptomyces sp. CB02261 (assembly GCF_001905665.1). Taxonomy (GTDB): domain Bacteria; phylum Actinomycetota; class Actinomycetes; order Streptomycetales; family Streptomycetaceae; genus Streptomyces. The sequence goes on from NZ_LIVX01000001.1 coordinate 899,022, forward strand.
GTGCGATCTGCTCGCGATGGACGGCAAGGCGCGGTTGCGGTACCGCCGCGAGGTGGTCGGCTTCGTCTGGCAGCAGACCGCCCGCAACCTCCTGCCGTACCTGACGGCCGCCCAGAACGTGGCGCTGCCGATGCAGTTGCGGGGCAGGTCCCGGCAGAAGGCGCGGCGGGCCGAGGAACTCCTCGCGATGCTGGGCATCGCGGAGGCCCGGGACCGGCGCCCGCACCAGCTTTCCGGCGGCCAGCAGCAGCGGGTGGCGATCGCGGTCGCCCTCGCGAACAACCCGTCCGTGCTCCTCGCCGACGAGCCGACGGGCGAGCTGGACTCGGCCACCGGCGAACAGGTCTTCGCGGCCTTCCGCCGCGCCAACGACGAGCTGGGCACGACGATCGTGATCGTCACCCACGACCAGGCGGTCGCCTCCGAGGTGCGCCGGACGGTGGCCATCCGCGACGGCCGCACCTCCTCGGAGGTCCTGCGCCGCACGGAGGTCGACGAACTGGGCCAGGAGTCGCTGGTGGCCCGCGAATACGCGATGCTCGACCGCGCGGGCCGGCTCCAGCTGCCGGCGGAGTACACGCAGGCCCTCGGGATGGAGCACCGGGTGGCGCTCGAACTGGAGCAGGACCACATCGGGGTGTGGCCGGACGACGCGGAGGGCTGAGGGGGGCCTTTGGGGCCTTCCGACCCGCGGCGCCCGACGGGCGTCTCGGCGAGGGGTGCCCGCCGCGCCCGTCAGCGGGCCTCTCGACGAAGGGCGCCCGCCGCGAGGCCGACGGGCCTCTCGACGAAGGGCCCCCGCCGCGCCGGTCAGCGGGCCTCTCGACGAAGGGCGCCCGCCGCGAGGTCAGCGGGGTGTGACGGCCAGGGACATCGGTGCGGTGCGCAGGGCGATCGAGCCGTACGGGGTGCGGAGCCGGAGCCAGGGACCGGAGGCGAACAGCGCGACCGGCGCCTCCTCCCGCGTGGGCGGCAGGAAGCCCAGCGACTGGGCGGCGTGCACGGCCCGGAGCGGAAGCCCGGTGGGTCCGAGGGTGCGGGACCAGATGTCCTGGCCGATGCGGTCGCGCTCGGCCCTGGTACGCCGCTCCTCGGGCAGCTCCTCGTCCCGCGCGCGGAACTCGGCGACGGCGGCGGCCACCGCGCCCCGCATCTCGGCGGCGCCCGGCAGCCCGGCGACCGGCGCCCAGCCGGTGCGGGGCGGCAGGACGCCCGCCCAGGACGGCCCGGTCACGGACGCCGGGACGACCGCCTTGCCGGCCGACTCCTCGATGCCTTCGAGGAGTTCCCCGGCGGAGACGGTGACGTCGAGATCCACCGCGTCGACGAGACGGGCCGTACGGATCGCGAGCACGTCGAAGGACGCCGGGCGGCCGAAGACGGCCAGCGCCCCGCCGGCGGCCTGGAGGCGGACGGCGGCGGCCCGGTCGTAGTGGACGAGCCGGCCCAGGAAGGCGGCGAGGGCCGCCGCCTCCCTGGCGTCGTCGAAGTGCAGCGGAGCGAGCACGGTCATGCGGCGGACGTCATCCCGTCGTCGACGTACTCCTCCAGGAAGCTGCGCTCCTCGGCGGTGATGCGCCGGGGCCGCTGCGCCTCCAGGTCGAAGGGCACGACGACCGTGGACGCCCGTACGTACGTGACGTCGGGGTCCTTGATCTCGTACGCGATCGTCAGCGACGCCGCGCCAATCTTCGTCACCCAGGACTCGACGGTCACCGGCGTGTGCCGGTGGACCAGCGGCCGCACGTAGTCGATCTCGTGCCGGGCCACGACGGACCCGCCGGAGAACGAGGGGGAACCGTCCCCCGGCGCCAGCCGGAACATGAAGTCGATCCGCGCCTCTTCCAGGTACCGCAGGAAGACGACGTTGTTGACGTGCCCGAAGGCGTCCATGTCCGACCAGCGGAGGGGACAGCTGTAGATGTGCCTCGTCACTGACCTCAGCCTCGGGTCAGCTTCTTGTACGTGGCGCGGTGCGGACGGGCCGCGTCCGCACCGAGGCGCTCGACCTTGTTCTTCTCGTACGACTCGAAGTTGCCCTCGAACCAGTACCACTTCGACTCGCCCTCGTACGCGAGGATGTGCGTCGCGACCCGGTCCAGGAACCAGCGGTCGTGGGAGACGACCACGGCCGCACCCGGGAACTCCAGGAGCGCGTTCTCCAGCGAGGACAGGGTCTCGACGTCGAGGTCGTTGGTGGGCTCGTCGAGGAGCAGCAGGTTGCCGCCCTGCTTGAGGGTGAGCGCGAGGTTGAGGCGGTTGCGCTCACCACCGGAGAGGACACCGGCGGGCTTCTGCTGGTCCGGGCCCTTGAAGCCGAAGGCGGACACGTACGCGCGGGAGGGCATCTCGACCTGCCCGACGTTGATGTAGTCCAGCTCGTCGGAGACGACGGCCCAGAGGGTCTTCTTCGGGTCGATGTTGGCGCGGCTCTGGTCGACGTACGAGATCTTGACGGTCTCGCCGACCTTGATGGAGCCGGAGTCCGGGGTCTCCAGACCCTGGATCATCTTGAAGAGCGTGGTCTTGCCGGCGCCGTTCGGGCCGATGACGCCGACGATGCCGTTACGGGGCAGGGTGAAGGACAGGTCGTCGATGAGGACCTTCTCGCCGAAGGCCTTCGAGAGGTTCTCGACCTCGACGACGATGGAGCCCAGACGCGGGCCCGGCGGGATCTGGATCTCCTCGAAGTCCAGCTTCCGCATCTTGTCGGCCTCGGCCGCCATCTCCTCGTAGCGGGCGAGACGGGCCTTGGACTTGGCCTGACGCCCCTTGGCGTTCGACCGCACCCACTCCAGCTCTTCCTTCAGACGCTTGGCGCGCTTGGCGTCCTTCTGGCCCTCGACCTTGAGGCGGGTCGCCTTGTTCTCCAGGTAGGTGGAGTAGTTTCCCTCGTAGGGGTGGGCGCGGCCGCGGTCGAGCTCCAGGATCCACTCGGCGACGTTGTCGAGGAAGTACCGGTCGTGGGTGACGGCGACGACGGTGCCGGGGTACTTGGCGAGGTGCTGCTCCAGCCACTGCACGGACTCGGCGTCCAGGTGGTTGGTGGGCTCGTCGAGGAGGAGCAGGTCGGGCGCCTCGAGGAGGAGCTTGCAGAGCGCGACACGGCGCTTCTCGCCACCGGAGAGGTTGGTGACGGGCCAGTCGCCGGGCGGGCAGCCCAGGGCGTCCATGGCCTGCTCGAGCTGCGCGTCGAGGTCCCAGGCGTTGGCGTGGTCCAGGTCCTCCTGGAGCTTGCCCATCTCGTCCATCAGCGCGTCGGAGTAGTCGGTCGCCATGAGCTCCGCGACCTCGTTGAAGCGCTTGAGCTTCCCCATGGTCTCGGCGGCGCCGTCCTGCACGTTCTCCAGGACGGTCTTCGACTCGTCGAGCGGCGGCTCCTGGAGGAGCATGCCGACGGTGTAGCCGGGCGACAGGAACGCGTCACCGTTGGACGGCTGCTCGAGGCCCGCCATGATCTTCAGAACGGTGGACTTACCGGCACCGTTCGGGCCGACCACACCGATCTTCGCGCCCGGCAGGAAGCTCAGCGTCACGTCATCGAGGATGACCTTGTCGCCGTGCGCCTTGCGCGCCTTGCGCATCGTGTAGATGTACTCAGCCAAGAGAAACCGTCCGGCAAAGAGTGAGTGGGCAGATACACCCCATCTTGCCTGACCGCCACCCCCGGGCGGAAACCGGTGAGGCGGCGGCGGGGGCTCGGAGGGGGTTCGGGCGGGGCCGTACCGGGCGGTAGGGGGATCGTCCCGTACCGGGCGGTACGGGACGGAACGGGGACGGATCGGGGCCCGGACGTGCGACGGCCCCGGGCGCGGATGCGGTCCGGGGTCGTGCGGGGGTCACGGGGCGGGTCCGGTGTGACGCGGATCACCCTGCGACCTCAGGTGCCGTCCCGGTGCCGGCGGGGCCGGCACCGGGGGTCTGGCTCAGTGGCCGGCGGTCTTCTTCTTGCGGAGGAAGAACACCGCGCCGCCGCCGACCAGGACGAGCGCGGCGGCGATGCCCGCGATCATCGGGGTGGCGTTGGAGCTGCCGGTCTCGGCGAGGTCGCCGCCACCGGTGGTGGTGCCGGTCGTGCCGCCCGCGGTGTCACCGGTGGTGCCGGTGGAGGTCGACGGAGAGGTCGACGGGGTGGGCTCGGTCGAGGGCTCCGTGGTGGGAGTCGTCTCGGACGGCTTCGGGCCGGGGGTGGCCGTCTCGCAGTCCAGGACGCCCTCGACGGTCTCCTCGAAGCCGTTCGGGCCGGTGATGGTGAACTTGTACGCCTCGTCCTCGGCGAGCGGGACCGCGATGGTCTTGGTCTCACCCGGGGCGATGGTGTGCGAGGTGCCCTTCAGGTCGAAGGTCCAGGCCTCGTCGCCCTTGTTGGAGGCGATGACCTCCAGGCCGCCCTTGGCGCAGTCCTTGGCGACGGTGACGGCCGGGACCGCACCCGCCTTCGCCCAGGTCGCGGACGCCTTGCCGGTGACCGTGGACTCGCTGGAGCCGGCCAGGATCAGGGTCTGGGACGGGCCGTCGACGGAGACGAAGGCGCGGCCCAGGGAGACCTTGGTGGTGGCCTCGGCGGTCAGCTCGGCGCTGCCGTCGGCGGTGCCGGCGGGAACGTCGAAGAAGACCTCGGTCTTGCCCTTCGCGACCTCGGCGACGGGCTTGCCGTCCTTGTCGACGACGGCGACGCCCGCGGGGGCGCCCGGGGCGATCGAGACCTTGGCGGTCGCGGCGTTGGTGTCGACGGTGATCGGGCCGAGCTTGCTTCCGGCCTTACCCGCGACGGTCGCCGGGGAGACGCTCAAGGAGGCGGTCGGCTCGTCGAGCTGGACGGCCTTCTCGAGCAGGTAGTCGGTGAGCTTCTTGGCGTCCTCTTCCTTCGGCGTCGCGGTGACGTCGTCGGAGAGGGTCCAGATGGCGGCCTGGGTGCCGGCCGCGGCCTCCTGCTTGGAGAGGTCGACGCCGACCTTGCCGCCGAGGGCCTCCGCGGAGAGCTTCGGGTAGGCGTTCTCCAGGATCCAGAGGATCTTGCCCGCGTTCTCGTTGTCGTGCAGGGAGGATTCGTCCCAGCCGACTTCCTTGTAGTCGAAGTCTTCCTTCGCCCCCGTGCGGAGGTCGATGCAGTAGGTGAAGAGGGTGCCCCCGCCCTCGACCTCCATCTTGAACAGACCACCGTCGACCGGCCACTTGTCGCCGTTCTTCTCGGTGATCTCGACGGCACCGGCGTCGTCGGTCATGCCGCCGAGCTTGGCCATGACACCGCCACTGCCCGACGCACCGTCATCGGCGAGCGCCGGACCGGCGGTCGCGATCGAACCGACCGCGACGAGGCCGGAGACCAGGGTCGCAGCGGCAAGGCGGGCAGCGCCGCGCCCACGAACTGAAAACATTGCATTCCCCTCCGGGCGAGCCGCTCCGCGAACACAGTCACTTTCGCGTGGGGGGAGCGCACGCCAGCAGATTTACAGACCCGATGGGCTCATGTGCCACATGAGTACCCGGGAATCCTAGGGATGCGGAACCCCCCGGTGCCCGGCCATACGTTCAGATAACCATTCCGTCTCGGAATCGTTATCACCCAAGCGAGTTGGTCGACAAATCGCCATGACACATGGTCAGGGGACAGTCACCAGCCGCGTTTCCTCGGCCGCCGAGGCCTCCGTCGCCGCGACCGACTCCGCGAGCACGTCCGCCGCGACCTCCGTCCAAGGATCCCGTTCCGGCGCCGGAACAAGCCCCTCCGCTTCCTCCGGCCGCGGCCTGGCCTCCGTACGCGCCGCACGTCGGAAGGCCGCCGTGCCCCGCGTCAGATCATGTCCCACGGCCAGCGCGTCCACGTCCACGAAGGTCTTGCGCTGTCCGTCGCGCTCGTCCTCACGCACCCTCAGGCGGCCGTGCACGACGAGCGGTTCACCGACGGACACCGAGGCCGCGAGATTGGCCCCGAGCGACCGCCAGGCCGACACCGTGTAGAAGCTGGTGTTCCCGTCGGACCAGAGCCCCCGCTCCCGGTCCCAGCGGCGCGCCGTCACCGCGAACCGGAACCTGGCGACCCCGCCGGCCACCGTGTCCCGGTACTCCACCGCCGTCGCCACATTGCCGACGAGCGTCACGGTCGTGTCGTTCATGTCCCGCCCCCATCTCTGTCTCTGCGTTCTCTCCCGGTCGCCACCATGCTGGGACAGACGGGGCGTTCTCGCCCGGGGCTGTGGACAACGGGCGGGATGGGGACAACTGCCTCACTCGGGAGGGGGATCGATGTGGGGGCGGGAGCCGGGGGGGAGGGCTGGGCGCCCGGCAAGGGCGGGAGCCCGGGGAAGGGCGGGAGCCCGGGGAAGGGCGGGAGCCCGGGGAAGGGCGGGAGCCCGGGGAAGGGCGGGAGCCCGGGGAAGGGGCAGAAGCCCGGCAAGGGGCGGGCGCCCCGCCGGGGCCCCGGTCGTCCCGGCGCGCGCTACCTCCCCCGTACGCCCGCCCGTGTCGCGCCCATCCGGTTCATGCCCAGGCGGCCGCCGCCGACGATCCGGGCCGAGGAACGGCTGCCCACGACCGTCGCGTACTTCTCGCGCACCTCCCGGTAGCGCATCAGCTCCGCCGCCACCGGGTCGAGCACCCGGGCCCGGCCGCAGGCCGCCGCCGCCTCGCGCAGACGACGCTCGGCCTCCTCCCCGTACCGCTTGGCGGGTCCCTTCACCGCGCCCTCACAGGCCCATTCGACGAGCGGTCCGCCGACGATGCCGCCGAGCATCACGAGGACCGGCGGGAGCAGCCCGGGTTCCACGACGCCGACGATCTGACCGACCAGCCATACCGCGCCGAAGACCTGCAGGAGTGTCATCACGATCTGGGCGAGGACGGCCGCGGGCCACCAGGCGGGCCGGGGCGGGCGGGCCGCCGGGTCGCCGATGGTGACCGTCAGTTCGTCCAGGGCCTCGGGCAGCCCGTCCGCCCCGCGGGCCGCCGCCTCGCGCACGGCCTGCGCCCAGGGCGTGGGGAGCCCGCGCGAGGCCTCGTCGGCGACGATCCGTACCGCCTGCTCCACGCGCTGGCGTGCCGTCAGTTCCTGCTCGACCGGGGAGGACAGGCGCGGGTCGGTGGAACCGTGGGCGCGCAGCCGCTCGTACCAGCGGTAGAGCCGTAGCCAGGGGGTGCCGCAGGCGCGGATGGCGCCCCGGCGCCAGACCCGTTCGGCGGCCTCGCCGGCGGCCTGGGCGCCGACGGCGGCCGCGAGCCGGTCCGTGAAGGCGTCGCGGGCCCGCTCGTCGAGCCCGGCCCGCCCGTCGGCCAGGTAGGCCGGGCGCAGCCGGGTGGCGGCGGCGTCGACGTCGGCGGCGAGTCGGCGTTCGGGAGCGGAGCGTTCCTGGACGAAACGGGCGACGAGCTCGCGGAGTTCGGGTACGCCGTCGCCCGTCGCCGCGGAGACGGCGAGGACGGTGGCGCCGGGTTCGCCGTGCTCGCCGAGCGCCACGCCGTCCTCGTCGAGGAGGCGGCGCAGGTCGTCGAGGACGAGGTCGGCGGCCTCCGTACCGAGCCGGTCGATCTGGTTGAGGACGACGAAGGTGACCTCGGCGTGCCCGGCGAGCGGCCGGAGGTAGCGCTCGTGGAGGGCGGCGTCCGCGTACTTCTCGGGGTCGACGACCCAGATGACGGCGTCGACGAGGCCGAGGACCCGGTCGACCTGGTCGCGGTGGGCGGTGAGCGCCGAGTCGTGGTCGGGCAGGTCGATGAGGACGAGCCCCTGGAGTTCGGTGTCGGCGGCACCGCCCGCGAGGGGCCGGCGGCGGAGCCGGCTGGGGACGGCGAGCCGGTCGAGCAGCCCGGCGGCGCCGTCGGACCAGCAGAGGGCGATGGGGGCGGAGGTGGTGGGGCGGCGCAGGCCGGTCTCCGAGACGGGGACGCCGGCGAGGGCGTTGAAGAGGGTCGACTTGCCGCTGCCGGTGGCGCCGGCGATCGCGATCACGGTGTGCCGGGAGGAGAGGCGCTGCCGGGCGGCGGCCTCGTCGAGCACCCGTCCGGCCTCGGCGAGCGCCTCGCTCTCGACCCGCGTACGGGAGAGCCCGACGAGTTCGTGAAGGGCGTCGAGGCGCATACGGAGGTGGCCGCCGTAGGCCCCGCCGAGGGCCGGCAGCGCGTCGTCCTCCTCTTCCGGGCCCCCCGGCTGCGCGTCGGCGGCAGCGGCGGCGGCGCGCTCACCGGCACGCCGGGCGATCAGTCCGTCGTCCCAGCGGCGGCGGTCGTGGGGACCGTCACCGTTGTGGGCGTGGCCGGGGTCGGGGGCGGGGGCGCGGCTCTGCGCGCGGCCGGGGTCGGGGCCTGGACCGGGGCCGTACGCGCGCCCGGGGTCCCGGGCGGGTCCACGGTCGGAGCCGGGTCCACGGTCAGCGCGGGGTTCACGGCCGGCGCGGGGTTCACGGCCGGCGCGGGGTCCACCGTCGGCGCGGGGTTCACCGTCGAAGCCTGCATCACGGCCGGAGCCGGGTTCGCGGCCGGAGCCGCGTCGGTCGGGACCCCGGCGGCGAGTAGAACCCGCGTCCGCGCCCCCCTTGGCATCCACGTTCACATCCACATCCACGTGGGCATCAGCATCAGCGTCGACATCGGCATCGACATCCGCGTCCACATCCACCAGGTCACTTCTCCTTCTGCAGTACGGAGAGCGCGGCGATCAGCTCTGCCTGCGGCTCGGGGGTCACGTCGAGCGCTGCGAGGGGCGCGAGGAGCCGGTCGCGTTCGGCGTGCAGGACGCGGTCGACGTACGTGAGGACGAGTTCGCCGCCCTTGTCGCGTAGGCGGAGGGCGGCCTGGGCGCCGAGGAGCTCGGCGAGGCGTTCGCCGGCGGGCCGGGTGCGCCGGCCGCCGAGGAGGGCGGCGGCGAGGAGGGCGGCGACGGTGTCGGCCTCGGGGGCGGCCGTACGGGAGGTGGAGGGGCGCTCCACGCCGCGTACCTCTTCCTCTGCGAGTTCTTCGAGAACGCGGCGCCAGCGCCGTACCTCGACGCCGACCCGCTCCCCCGCCTCGCGGTCGCCGCCGGCCCGGACGGGGTCCAGGGCGCCGGAGGCGGGTTCGCGGCGCCAGGCGTCGTGGACGCTCTCCTCGGCGGCGGAGACCGCGCAGTGGAGGAGGGCGGCGAGGGACTCGGCGAGGGCGTCGAGGAGTTCGTCGGCGGTGCTGTCGCGGGGGTAGCCGCGCCAGCGGGTGCGGGCGTCGCCGGCGAGGACGGCGCCGCGTCCCAGCAGGGTGCGGACCCGCTTGGCCTGCTCGCCGTAGGCGGCTTCGACGGCGCCGCCGAGGCGGACGGCGGCGGCGTACTGCGCGGCGACGGCGCCGGCCAGCTCGGGGAGCCGGGCGTCGAGGGAGTCGATGACGCCGGTGGCGGTCCGGGTGGCGGCCTGCTGCCGGGCGGCCGGGTCCTGGGCGCAGTGGGCGAGCCAGCCGCGGAGGGGGGCGACGGCGCTGTCGGGCAGCAGTCCGCTGCCGCCGGCGGCGGACTCGGGCAGCTCGGGGATGGTGAAGCGGGGCACGTCGCCGAGGCCGGCCTTGTCGAGCAGGGCCGAGTACTGCCGGGAGACCTCGCCGATGACCTGGTGAGGGACGCGGTCGAGGACGGTGACGAGGGTGGCGTCGTACTCCTTGGCGGTACGGAGCAGGTGCCAGGGCACGGCGTCGGCGTAGCGGGAGGCGGTGGTGACCATGACCCAGATGTCGGCGGCGCAGATCAACTCGGCGGCGAGGAGCCGGTTCTCGACGACGAGGGAGTCGATGTCGGGAGCGTCGAGGAGGGCGAGCCCCCGCGGCACGGAGGAGGCGGTCTCGACGCGCAGGGCGTTCTCGGGGGGTTCCTCCGGGGGGTGGTCCTCGTCGGCCTGGGGCAGCCAGACGCGGGTGAGCTGCGGGAGGACGCGCATTCCGGCGAACCAGTGGTGGTCCTCGGGGTGGCACACGAGCACGGGGGTGCGGGTGGTGGGTCGGAGCACGCCGGACTCGCTGACGCGGCGGCCGACAAGGGAGTTGACGAGCGTGGACTTGCCGGCACCGGTGGAGCCGCCGACGACGGCGAGGAGCGGGGCGTCGGGATCCTTCAGGCGCGGCACCAGGTAGTCGTCGAGCTGAGCGAGCAACTCGGCCCGGGTCTGCCGGGCGCGTGGCGTGTCGGGGAGGGGCAGGGGGAGACGCACGGCGGCGACACGGTCGCGCAGGGCGGAGAGTGCGTCGATCAGCTGAGGCCGTTCGTCCAAGGTCACCACATGCGAAGAATGCCCAATTTATGAGTGTTTTTGAAGCCTATTAGTGCCCTGCGCGCCGAAGAGAGGGGCGGTGACCGGAACCTCAGGCATAACGAGTGCACAACACCCGCCGCGAGCGGTGCAAAAAGCGCTGCGCAAATCGCACCTGCCTGCGATTATCGGACCGCTTCACCGAACCTCCACATCGTGCCACGCAGGTGAAGCAACCGGGCCAAGGCGATCGGAGCCCTATCCTTGTCCCGGCAGGCCACACCCCACCCACAAGGGGCTCCTGGCCACACGGCCACCACCCGGCCCCCGTAGCTCAGTGGATAGAGCAGGTGCCTTCTAAGCACTTGGCCGCAGGTTCGAGTCCTGCCGGGGGCGCTCCGCGCCAGACCCTCCTTCGGGAGGGTCTTTTTGCTGTTCGGGGTGATGTTCGGACGGGGGACAGGGGCGCCCGGGACCCGGGGCGGGGGTGCCCGGGAGGGCGCGCAGGGTGGCTCGAAATGTGGTTGAAAAGGGCCAGAGGTGACCTTTGGTGGATCTTTTCCGGATGTGCTCCGTGGCGAGGAACTCGCGGTGCGGCTCGTCACCACCCGCCGGGCGGGATGGGGCCGTCGGAGGAGTGGTGGGGTTCGTTCTCGGTCGCGTACTGGTCGCCTATGACGAAACTGCTCGCGCACGCCGGGCATTCGGCGCGGCCGAACAGCCAGGTGAGGCCCTCTGCCAGCGGGGTGAGGCCGAGGTGACGGGCCATTGTGTGCATCCACGCGGCCAGGCCGTCGAGGTTGCCGGGGTCGGCTTGGGTGAGGGGGCGGCGGTGGATGTCTCCCCGATCCCAGTCACGTTGCGCCGAGTAGCGGCCGTAGATGCCGATCGCGACGGTGACGCCGATGTGGCAGTGAGGGCACTCGACCCGGTAGAAGCCGTCGTCGAAGTCGTACTCCGCCAGGCTCCAGACGGTCGCGCCGGCGAAGGCGAGCTGGGCCCGGAAGAGGGCCATCGCGGTAGCCGGCAGGAGGTTCGAGTCGGTGAGGCGCCGGGCGGCCATCTGCCGCAGTTCGGCGATCACCGGCGCCAGGGTCCTGATGAGGTCGTCGGCGCCGTGGTCCTGGGGTGGACTCCCGTCACGATCGCCCCGGCCAGCTCCAGCGCCCGGTCCACCGCCGCCGTCTCACCGGCACGGACGATGTCCCGCAGATACGGGAGCGCGGCGAAGCTCGCCGCCGAGACGGAGGTCCCCTCGGTGGCCAGGAGCTGCCAAAGCTCCTGCCACGCCCTCTCGTCGTGGGACGGGCGGCGCAGCACCCGTTCGAGTGCGGGCGGGACCTCGTCGTACGGCCCCCGCGCGTACCAGGGCAGTCGCCACTCGATCATGCGCCGATTCAAGCACGGGGCGTGGACAGGGGATCCGGGCCCCCGAATCTCGTCGTGTTCCTGCGGTCGGCGGCGCCGCATCCGCCCGGGGGGAGGAGTAGGGTGGAGATACCGGGAGTAACTCGAACACCCGCTCCCACGCGGACGTCGTTTCCGGCGATCAAGACACTGGGCCGTCCTGCAGGGCGGCCCGGAGACGGGTCCGCGATCATGACCGCCACCCTCGCACCTCCGCTTTCGGCGCGTCTGGCGCTGACACCCGAGACCACACGCGCAGGTCTGTTGGACGGCGCCTGGTGGCCTCGTTCGCGTGACCTCGCCGCCGAGCTCCCTTCCCTGGTCGACGCGCTGGCCGAGCGCTGGGGGCGCGTCACGCGCGCCACCGTGAATCCCGGCAGTTGGCCCGTCGTCCCGCACAAGGTCGCCGTCCCCGGGCACACCGTGCACGTGGGCTGGTTCACCGAACAGGATCCCGACAAGGTCATCCTGCTCTGCTACGCCGTCGGGCGCTGCGACCTCCTGGTGGTTCCCCCCGGTACCGAACCCGGCGCCGCGGCACGGCTGATGGCCGCCGCCGCCCTCCCCGGCGGTGTCCGCACCGCCGGTGTCCTGATGTCCGACGAGGCTTCTGCCGGCCCCCGTGCGCGGGACGCCCGTGGCCGCGAGGACACCTGGGAGACGGACGGCGGGTCCACCCCGCCGCCCTCGCCGCACCCGGTCGTCGGAGCGCGGATGATCCCGCTGCGCGGGAACCCGCGGAGGTGACGACATGGAGACCCTCCTCGCCCTCGTGGCGGGCGTCCTGCTCATCGCGTTCGGCATGCTCCTGATCCACCGGCTCAACGCCCAGCACCACGCGCGCATCGCCGCCCACCACTTCAGCGACGCCTTCCCGGCCCTCACCCGGCCGCCCGGCCACCCCACGCCGACCCGGGCCTCCCCGAAGCGGCGCACGGGCACCTGGCCCTGACCACCTCTGACCACATCTCCGACCGAAGGCCGCGGGTGGGGCACCCGACACCCGGGACAACCCACCCGCCGGTCTCTCGCTCGCCCCTGAAGGGACCACGCCCCTTGCACCCCACCGACACCGCGGCCCTGCCCTCGGCCGGATACGCCGAGGTCCGTATCGTCGCCGCCACGCCCGAGGCCGCCCGCGCCGTCGCCGAGGTGGTCCGCCGCGCCTTCGCCGGGACGGAACAGCGCAGTTACCCCGTCCCCGAGGGCGGCACGCGGCTCCACCTCACCGTCGACACCACCGACTCCGTCGCGGAACCCGACCGCCCCTGGCTCAGCACCAGCAGACCGGCCGCCCCCGGCGGCACCCACGTCGACGAGGTGTGAGGAGCGCCTTTCCTCGCGCTCAGTCCAGCAGGCGGGCGATCGACCTCGCCGCCTCGCGGGCCGGGCGCCCCACGCCGATCAGGGTCGCCGAGGCCGGGCCGGTCCAGTCGCCGTAGCCGAGGAGATGGACGCGCGGCTCGCCGAGGGCCTGCGTCCCCGTCGTGGCGATATGGCCTCGACGGTCTCGCAGGCCGAGCGGCGCGAGGTGGGCCAGGGCGGGGCGGAAGCCCGTGCACCAGATGATCACGTCGGCGTCCGCCCGCGTGCCGTCGGCCCATTCCACGCCGGTCCTGGTCAGCCGGGCGAACATGGGCCGGGCCTTGAGGAGTCCCGCGTCACGTGCCGCCCGTACGGGCGGCACGGCCACGATGTCGCCCAGCGACGCGACGCCTCCGGTGTCCGCCCGGCCCTCGTCGAGGGCCCGGCGGCGAGCGGTGGCGTGGTCGAAGAGGGCGCGGCCGTCGATGTCGTCGGGGAGGTAGCGGGGTTCGCGGAGGGTGACCCAGGTCAGCTCGACGCCGTACGCGAGCGCGGCGGACGATCGGTCCGCGTCGACGGGGTGGGTCGATTGGCGCCCGTCGGACTCGCTGTCTGCCGTCGCGATGTCTGCGGGCCGTCCGTCCGCGTCGACGGAGTGGAACCACGGACGCCCGGCCGACCCGCTGTCTGCCGTCGCGAACTTGGCGGGCCGTCGGTCCGCGTCGGCGGGGTGGAGCGAGCGGCGCCCGGCCGACCCGCAGTCGGCCGTCGCGAGGTCTGCGGGCCGTCCGTCCGCGTCGATGCCGTCGAGCCACGGACGCCCGGCCGGCCCGCTGCCTGCTGTCGCGAGGTCGGCGGCGATCTGCGCGCCGGAGTTTCCGCCGCCGACGACCATTACGCGCTTGCCGGCGAACGCCGCCGCGTTCTCGTACCCCACCGTGTGGAGTTGCGTGCCGCCGAACTCGTCCCGGCCCGGTACCGCCGGGACGAAGGGCCGCGACCACGTGCCGGTCGCGCTGATGACCGCGCGGGCGAGCCACGTGCCGGCGTCGGTCTCCACGCGCAGGAGCGCGCCGTCGTGGTGGACGCCCGAAACCCGTACCGGGCGGTGCACGGGGAGGTCGTACCGCTCCTCGTACGCGCTCAGGTACGCGACCACGTGCGCGGCCCCCGGGTACGTCTCCCCCGGCTGCGGCGGCATGAGCCGCCCGGGCAGGGAGGAGTACGCGGCCGGGGAGAACAGCCGGAGCGAGTCCCAGGCCCGGAGCCACGCGCCGCCCGGGGACGGCCCGGCGTCGAGGATCACGAAGTCCAGGCCCAGACGGCGCAGGTGGTAGCCGGCGGCGAGGCCGGACTGGCCGCCGCCGATCACCACCACGTCCGTCCGCCGCGTCACACGCGCGCCCTGGGCCGGACGAAGATGACCGCCACCAGGGCCAGACCCACCACCGCACCGACCAGCTGCATCCCGACGAAGGCCGGGACGGAGGCGGGGGCGATGCCCGCGAAGGTGTCGGTGAACGCGCGGCCGACGGTCACGGCCGGGTTGGCGAACGAGGTGGAGGAGGTGAACCAGTACGCGGCCCCGATGTACGAGGCGACGGCGACGGGCGCGAACCGCAGGCGGTCCGTGCGGGCCAGACCGAAGATCAGCAGGATCAGGCCGGCGGTGGCGACGACCTCGCCGAGGAGGAGGTTTCCCGCCGAGCGGTCGTGGGTGGACCAGCGCACCAGCGGCTCCCCGAACATCGCGTCCGCCAGGATCGCGCCCGCGATGGCCCCGGCGACCTGCGCCGGCACGTACACGGCCAGTTCCCGCGCGTCGGCCCCCGCGCCGCCGCGGCGGGCGGTCCACCACTCGGCGAGCGTGACGGCCGGGTTGAAGTGGGCACCCGAGACGGGGCCGAGGAGGGCGATCAGCACGCCGAGCCCGAGGACGGTGGCGGTGGAGTTCGCGAGGAGCTGGAGCCCCACGTCCTGCGTGAGCCGCGTGGCCTGGATGCCGGAGCCGACGACGATCGCCACCAGCGCGGCCGTGCCGACGAGTTCGGCTGCGGCGCGGGCCCGCAGCGGCGCACGCGGCGGGGCCGCGCCCGGGGCGGGCCGGGGCTCGCAGGCGGCGGTGACGGACTCCGCCACGGGGGCGATGCCGACGGGCTCGGTGACGGACAACGGTTCTCCTCGGAGGGATGGGGCGGGGTGTGCGGGCGCGCGGCCGGTTGACGTTCGCCACGATGGTGCGGACCGGGTACGGGCCACGATGGTGCGGTACGGGTCCACCGTTCGGCGTTCGCCACGACGGTGGGCGCGCCGCTACGGGCAGGACCGCTTGCCGTTCGTCTCCGCGGTGGCGCGGGCGGAGGCGGCGAGGTCGGCGAACTGGCCGGCGAGCTGCTCGATGACGTCCGGGCGCAGCCGGTAGTACGTGAAGCGACCGCACGGCTCGGTCTCCACGACACCGGCCTCGCGCAGCACGCGCAGGTGGTTGGAGAGGTTCGTCTGCTTGGCGCCCGTCTCCTCCACCAGGTGGGTCGTGCACAGCGTCTCGCGGGCGAGCAGGGTCACGATCCGAAGCCGCAGGGGGTCGCCCAGCACCCGGATCAGTTCAGTGTCGACTGACGTCATCATGGACTGATACTGTCACATCATCCGAGGCTGATACCAGCCTGTGCTGACCTGGTGGGGAAGACCCGATGAACGCTCCGCTCGCCTCCGTGCTCTTCGTCTGCGTGCACAACGCCGGCCGCTCCCAGATGGCCGCCGGCTTCCTGCGGCACCTCGCCGGCGACCGCGTCGAGGTCCGCTCCGCCGGCTCGGTCCCGGGCGACCAGGTCAACCCCTCCGCCGTCCGGGCCATGGCGGAGATCGGCATCGACATCGCCGACCAGCGGCCCAAGGTGCTCACCACCGAGGCCGTCCAGGCGTCCGACTACGTCATCACCATGGGCTGCGGCGACGCCTGCCCGGTCTTCCCCGGCAAGAAGTACCTCGACTGGGCCCTGGAGGACCCGGCCGGCCAGGGCGTCGAGGCCGTCCGTCCGATCCGCGACGAGATCAGGACCCTCATCGAGGGCCTCGTCGCCGAGATCGACGCCCGGCGGACGGCCTGACCGCGCCCCCGGGCCCCTGGCTCGACGTCACGCGTGGATGACCGGTCCCCGTCGGGGTAGCCGCCCCGGAGAACGTGACGGGCTCCCATCGGCCCCGCGCGACGGCGAAGGAGCGTTCCGTGAACAGCGCCGAGACCATCGAGCAACTTCTCCGCGAGCACGGGCGGACGTACGCCGACGAGGCCGGGATCACCCTGCGGGACACCCCCGCCCCGCTGTACCAGCTCCTGGTGCTCACCGTCCTGTGCTCCATCCGCATCAAGGCCGACATCGCCACCGCCGCCGCCCGCGAACTCTTCGCGATCGGGCTGCGGACGCCCCGGGCCATGGCGGACTCCGCGTGGCAGGCCCGCGTGGACGCCTTCGGGCGGGCCCACTACGTCCGGTACGACGAGAGCACGGCGACCGCGCTCGGCGAGGGAGCGGCGCTGGTCCTCGACCGGTACGACGGTGATCTGCGGCGGCTCCGCGACGAGGCGGCCGGTGACACGCAGGAGCTGCTCCGGCTGCTGCGCGAGGTGCCGAGGATCGGGCCGGTGGGCGCCGGCATCTTCTGCCGGGAGGTCCAGGCCGTCTGGCCGGAACTGCGCCCGTTCTTCGACGAGCGGTCCCTGGCCACCGCCGAGCGCCTCGGCCTCCCCCACACCCCGGCCGGCCTCGCCCGGCACGTACCGCCCGAGGACCTGGCCCGCCTGGCCGCCGCCCTCGTGCGCGTCAGCCTGTCGAAGGACGCGGCGCGGGAGCTGCGGGCCGCTTGAGGGGGACGTCCCCCAGGTGGTCCCCCGGTGAGCCCCCCACCGCGAGTCCCCCGGTAAGCCCTCCGAGCCCCCGAACCCCCCAGCGAGCCCCCCGCGCCCCCCCGGGCCGGTCCGTCGGCGCACGCGTCCCCCGCCTCAGCGGCAGGTCGCCCCCGCGTCCGTGCGGATCGCCTCCCGTGCGGATCGCCTCCCGCGCGCGGCGCGGGCACCCCGGGCGCCGCCACCGACTCCCGCTCCTCCTCGTCCGGGCCTCGTGAGGACGTGCGGGTCGGCATGGCATCCATGGCCATGACCCTACGGTGCGTCGCCATGGCAGCAGGAGGACAATCGCGCCATGGTGATCACCGCGCGCGCCCTCAACCGCTCCACCCTCGCACGGCAGTTGCTTCTCGACCGGGCCCCGGTCGGCGTCGAGGAGGCGGTACGGCGGGTGGTGGCGCTGCAGGCGCAGCACCCGGGTTCGCCCTACGTCGCCCTGTGGAACCGGATCGCGGACTTCGACCCGGCTCGGCTCGACGAGGCCGTCGGCGGCTTCGCGTTGGTCCGGTCGACCCTGATGCGGCTGACCCTGCACCTGGTGCACGCCGAGGACTACCGGGCGTTCCGGGAGGCGATGGAGCCGACGTTGCGCGGCTCCCGGCTCCACGACCCGCGGTACAGGGCAGCGGGGTTCACGGCCGCCGACGCCGACGCGCTGCTGCCCGACCTGCTGGCGTATGCGGCCGAGGCACGGACCGGCGCCGCACTGCGGTCGCGTATCGAGGAGGCGCGGGGCGGGCCGGTGGAGGCGGTGGTGTGGCGGATGATCCGCCAGTACGCGCCGCTCTGGCACGTGCCGACGGGGCCGCCGTGGTCGTTCGGCACGGCGCAGGCGTTCGTGACGGCGAGCACGCTGCCGGTCCTGGCCGAGCCGGAGGCCGCGACGGCGGGGCTCGCCGCCCTGATCCGGCGGTACCTGGAGGGCTTCGGGCCCGCGTCCGTCCCCGACATGGCGCAGTTCACGATGGCGCCGAGGGGCAAGGTCCGCGAGGCGGTACGGGCGCTCGACGGCCGGCTCGTCCAGCTGGAGGGGCCCGAGGGGACGGTGCTGTACGACGTGCCCGGCGCGGTCCTGCCCGGCGAGGACGTCCACGCGCCGCCCCGTCTCATGGCCATGTGGGACAGCGTCCTGCTGGCCTACGCGGACCGGGGCCGCGTCCTCCCGGCGGCGTACCGCAAGCAGGTGATCCGCGTGAACGGCGACACGCTGCCGACCCTCCTCGTCGACGGGTACGTGGCCGGGGTCTGGCGGCCGGTGGACGGCGGCGTCGAGGCCTCGGCCTTCCGTCCGCTGCCCGCCGGCGTCTGGGAGGGCCTCGCGGCGGAGGCCGTGGCGCTCGGCGCCTTCCTGGCCGACCGGGACCCGTGGGTGTACCGCCGTTACGACCACTGGTGGGTCAAGGGCCTCCCCGCGGTCGAGACCCGGATCCTGCCGACCCTCTGAGCGCCCGGGGGCTGAGGTGCGGAGGCACCTCCCTCAGCCGGAGGTCGCCGTCCGGTCCGCCACCAGTTCCCGCAGCGCGATGTTCAACCGGAGGACGTTGACCCGGGGTTCGCCGATGAAGCCGAGGACACGCCCGTCGGTGTGGTCGGCGACGAGTCGGGCGACCCGGTCGACGGGGAGGTGGTTCCTGGCCGCGACCCGGTGGACCTGGAGCTTCGCGTACGCCGGGGAGATGTGCGGGTCCAGGCCGGAGCCGGAGGAGGTGACGGCGTCCGGCGGGACGTCGGAGGGCCGCACCGGGTGGCCGGGGACCGAGTTGTCCCGGATCACGGCCGCCTTGGCGTCCTTGACCGATCGGATGAGCCGGGCGTTGTCGCCGGAGAGGTTGGTGGCGCCGGAGAGGAGCAGCGCGTAGCGGGTGTTGACGCTGTTGGTACCGAGGCCGTCGGACGGGCGCGGCTGGAACCAGCGCGGGTCGGGCTTGCCGTCGGTCAGATAGGTCTGGCCGATGAGGGCGGAGCCGACGACCCTGCCGCTCGCGTCCTCGATCTCGGATCCGTCGGCCTTGCCGGGGAAGGCGACCTGGGCGACGGCGGTGACGGCGAGCGGGTAGAGGACGCCGGTGATGACGGTCAGGACGAGGAGGGCGCGGAGTCCCGCCCAGAGCACCCGCCCGGTGGTTGCCACGGAGTTGTTCGTCATGGTCGGTCAGCACGCTTTCCGGTTCAGCTCAGCCCGGGGACGAGGGAGAGGAGCAGGTCGATGGTCTTGATGCCGGCGAACGGGGCGATCAGGCCGCCGAGTCCGTAGATCCCGAGGTTGCGGCGGAGGAGTGAGTCCGCGCTGCTCGGCCGGTAGCGCACGCCCTTCAGGGCGAGCGGGACGAGGGCGACGATGACCAGGGCGTTGAAGACGACGGCCGAGAGGATCGCGGACTCGGGTGAGGCCAGGCCCATGATGTTGAGCCGGTCGAGCGACGGGTAGGCGACCGCGAACATCGCGGGGATGATCGCGAAGTACTTCGCGACGTCGTTGGCGATGGAGAAGGTCGTCAGCGCGCCCCGGGTGATGAGGAGTTGCTTGCCGATCTCGACGATCTCGATGAGCTTGGTCGGGTCGGAGTCGAGGTCGACCATGTTGCCGGCCTCCTTCGCGGCCGACGTGCCCGTGTTCATGGCCACGCCGACGTCCGCCTGGGCGAGCGCCGGGGCGTCGTTGGTGCCGTCGCCGGTCATGGCGACGAGCTTCCCGCCCGCCTGCTCGCGCTTGATCAGCGCCATCTTGTCCTCGGGCGTGGCCTCGGCGAGGAAGTCGTCGACGCCCGCCTCCTCGGCGATGGCCTTGGCGGTGAGCGGGTTGTCGCCCGTGATCATGACCGTACGGATGCCCATGCGCCGCAGTTCGTCGAACCGTTCCCGCATGCCGTCCTTGACGACGTCCTTGAGGTGGACGGCCCCGAGGACCCGGGCGCCCCTGTCGTCCTCCAGGGCGACGAGGAGGGGCGTGCCGCCGGCGGCGGAGATCCGGTCGGTCAGTGCCCGCGAGTCCTCGGGGACGCTGCCGCCCCGCTCCTCCACCCACGCCACGACCGAACCGGTCGCGCCCTTGCGTATCCTGCGGCCGTCCACGTCCACGCCCGACATACGGGTCCGGGCGGTGAACGCGGTCCAGGTGGCGTGGGCCAGTTCGCCCGGGTCGCGTTCCCGGAGGCCGTACCTCTCCCTCGCGAGGGTCACGATCGAGCGCCCCTCGGGCGTCTCGTCGGCCAGTGACGACAGCTGGGCCGCGTCGGCGAGTTCGGCCTCGGTGGCGCCCCGCACCGGCACGAACGCGGCCGCCCGCCGGTTGCCGAGCGTGATCGTGCCGGTCTTGTCGAGGAGCAGCGTCGACACGTCGCCCGCGGCCTCGACCGCGCGCCCCGAGGTCGCGAGGACGTTGCGCTGGACGAGCCGGTCCATGCCGGCGATGCCGATCGCGGAGAGCAGCGCGCCGATCGTCGTCGGGATCAGGCACACCAGCAGGGCCGTCAGGACGATCAGGGACGTCTGCCCGTCGGCGCCCGCGTAGATCGCGAAGGGCTTGAGGGTGACGACGGCCAGCAGGAAGACGATCGTGAGGGAGGCGAGCAGGATGTCGAGCGCGATCTCGTTGGGGGTCTTCTGCCGTGCGGCGCCTTCCACGAGGCCGATCATCCGGTCGATGAAGGTCTCGCCGGGCTTGGTCGTGATCTTCACGACGATCCGGTCCGAGAGGACCTTGGTGCCGCCCGTCACCGCGCACCGGTCGCCGCCGGACTCGCGGATCACCGGGGCCGACTCGCCCGTGATCGCGGACTCGTCGACGGAGGCCACTCCCTCGACGACGTCTCCGTCGCCGGGGATGACGTCGCCCGCCTCGCAGACGACGAGGTCTCCGACGCGCAGTCCGGTGCCGGGCACGGGTTCCTCGCCCGTGTCGGTGAGCCTGCGTGCGACCGTGTCCGTCCTGGCCCTGCGCAGGGTGTCGGCCTGCGCCTTGCCCCGGCCCTCGGCCACCGCCTCCGCCAGGTTGGCGAAGATCGTGGTGAGCCAGAGCCAGGCGGTGATCGCCCAGCCGAACCAGTTCCCCGGGTCCATGACGGCGAGCACGGTGGTGAGCAGCGAGCCGACGAGCACCACGAACATGACGGGGGACGAGGCCATGACGCGGGGGTCGAGCTTCCTGAGCGCGACGGGGAAGGACGTCACCAGCTGCTTCGGGTCGAACAGTCCGCCGCCGACGCGGCCGGGCCCGGCCGGGCGGCCGGCGGGTGCCTCGGTCCTCGGGGGCCGGGTGGGAGTGGTGGTGCTCATGCTGCGAGCCCTTCGGCGAGCGGTCCCAGCGCGAGGGCGGGGAAGTAGGTGAGGCCGGCGACGATGAGGATCGTGCCGACGAGGAGGCCGGTGAACAGCGGCTTCTCGGTCCGCAGGGTGCCCGCCGTCTCGGGGACGGGCGTCTGCGCGGCCAGCGAGCCGGCGAGCGCGAGGACGAACACCATGGGCAGGAACCGGCCGAGCAGCATCGCGATGCCGAGGGTCGTGTTGAACCAGGGGGTGTCGGCGCCGAGGCCGGCGAACGCGGAGCCGTTGTTGTTGGCGGCCGAGGTGTAGGCGTAGAGGATCTCGGAGAAGCCGTGCGCGCCGGTGTTCGTCATCGACCGCGCCGGGCCGTCGAGGGCCATGGCGACGCCGGTGAGGCCGAGGACGAGGGCCGGGGTGACGAGGATGTAGCAGGCGGCGTACTTGATCTCGCGGACGCCGATCTTCCTGCCCAGGTACTCGGGCGTCCGGCCGACCATCAGTCCGGCGAGGAACACCGCGATGACCGCCATGATCAGCATGCCGTAGAGGCCGGAGCCGACGCCGCCGGGCGCGATCTCGCCCAGCTGCATGCCGAGCAGGGTGATGCCGCCGCCGAAGCCGGTGTACGAGGAGTGGAAGGAGTTCACGGCGCCGGTGGAGGTGAGCGTGGTCGCCACCGCGAAGAGCGACGAGCCGGCGATCCCGAACCGGGTCTCCTTGCCCTCCATGGCGCCGCCCGCGAGCTCGAAGGCGGGGCCGTGGTGCGCGAACTCGGTCCACGTCATCAGCGCGGTGAAGCCGAGCCAGATGGCCGCCATCGCGCCGAGGACCGCGTACCCCTGCCTGACGCTGCCGACCATCCGGCCGAAGGTCCGTGTCAGCGCGAAGGGGATGAGCAGGATCAGATAGATCTCGAAGAGGTTCGACAGGCCGCCGGGGTTCTCGAAGGGGTGGGCGGAGTTGGCGTTGAAGTAACCGCCGCCGTTCGTGCCCAGTTCCTTGATGACCTCCTGCGAGGCGACCGCGCCGCCGTTCCACTGCTGCGTACCGCCCGTGAAGAGGCCGACCTCGTGGATCCCGGCGAAGTTCTGGATGACGCCGCAGGCGACGAGCACGAGCGCGCCCACGACGGAGATCGGCAGCAGGATCCGTACGACCCCGCGGACCAGGTCGGCCCAGAAGTTGCCCAGTTCGCCCGTACGGGACCGGGCGAAGCCGCGGACCAGTGCCACCGCGACCGCGATGCCGACCGCCGCCGAGACGAAGTTCTGCACCGCGAGGCCGCCCGTCTGCACGACGTGGCCCATGGCCTGTTCGCCGGAGTACGACTGCCAGTTGGTGTTGGCCACGAAGGAGGCGGCGGTGTTGAACGCCTGGTCGGGGTCGATCGACACGAAGCCGAGCGAGCCGGGCAGCACGCCCTGCGCCCGCTGGAGGAGGTAGAGGAGGAGGACGCCCACGGCGGAGAAGGCGAGGACCGCGCGCACATAGGCGGGCCAGCGCATCTCCACCGTCGGGTCGGCGCCGATGCCCCGGTAGATCCACCGCTCCACGCGGAGGTGCCGGTCGGAGGAGTAGACCCGGGCCATGTGGTCACCGAGCGGGCGGTACGAGAGGCCGAGCGCGACGACCAGCGCGAGGAGCTGGAGGGCGCCGGCGAGGACGGGAGTCATGGGGCGGCCTCAGAACCTCTCGGGCTTGACGAGGGCGAGGACGAGATAGCCGACGAGGGCGGCGGCCACGAGGAGACCGACGATGTTCTCGGCGCTCACAGCTTGGCCACCCCCTTGGCGATGAAGGCCACCAGCGCGAAGACCGCGACCGTGGTGACGACGAAGGCCACGTCGGCCATCGTGAGCTCCCGGATGCAGGAAGAAGGAAGTCGAATTCCCGGACGAGACGAGGAAACCCCTGTTCGGGGCGGACACCGCCGCCGTTGACGTGCCTCTGACGCGCCGCGTGTCCGTCTTGACGCTTCCTCTACGCCGTCGCAGGAGGCCGGGACCGCGCGACCGGTGGCCCACGCGGCCCGGGTCACCCGAGCGTGGCCGCGCCCACTCCCAGCCATACGGCTCCGAGGCCGGCGGCCAGGCTCCCGGCCACGTTCAGCGCCGCGTACCCCTTCGCCCCGCCCTCGTACAGCGCGTACGTCTCGTACGAGAAGGTCGAGTACGTCGTCAGCGCCCCGCACAGACCCGTGCCGAGCAGCAGGTACGCCTGCGCGGAGGCGACCCCGGCCAGCAGTCCGAGGGCGAACGAGCCGACGACGTTCACCGTGAACGTCCCCCAGGGGAAGCCGGGTCCGAACCGGGCCTTCATCGCCCGGTCCGTGAGGTACCGCAGGGGCGCGCCGACGGCGGCTCCCGCGACGACGAGCAGCCAGTTCACGCGGCGGCCGCCCGTCCGCGTACGGCCCTGGCCGCGGTGATCCCGGCCCCTACGGCGACGAGCGCGGCGACCGGGGTCGCGCCGAGGTACAGCAGGCCGCGCGCCGGGTCGCCCGCGCCCAGCAGTCGTTCCGTGTCGAGGCTGTACGTCGAGAAGGTGGTGAACCCGCCGCAGAATCCAGGGCCGAGGAAGGGGCGCAGCAGCGGGTGCGGGGCGGCGGGGGGCTCCGTGAGGAGGACCATCAGGATGCCGAGCAGCGCGCAGCCGCTCGCGTTCACCGTGAACGTGGTCCAGGGGAAGGCGCCTTCGGGGGTCGGCCAGAGCAGCGCCGCGCCGTAGCGGGCGGTCGCGCCGAGGGCGCCGCCGGCGGCGACGGCCCCGACGACCGGCAGTTCCGCGCGCAGGCCCATGCGCCCAGGGTACGAGGACGGGCGCACGGGCCTGCTCAAGGCGAGGCGCACACGCGGTTCGCCGCCCCGGGGCGCGCCACCCCGGTCGGGCGACGCGAGAGCGCTTCAAGGCGAGGCGCACGGGCACGGTCCCCGGCCTGGGGCATTAACCGGGGGTCGGCCCGTGGCCTCGCTCTGCGATGGTCCGGCCACGCCCTGCGACGGGTCAAAGCCGGGCCGGTGAGTCTGTCAGATCCCTCGGATCCGCCCCGCGGGGTGTCCGGGAGGCCCGCGGGAGGGTCGTGACGGGGTCCGCTCGGGGGCGGTGGAGACGGCTGCGACCTGCGACGACGCGGGGGGAGGTGGTCCGGCCACCATCCGGCGGCCGATTCGGGTGCCGGGTACACCTCGTCCCGGAGGGCGGGGTCGGGCGACGGTGGTGGGGCAGCGGGAGGGAGCTGCGCAACCTTCGGGCAGGAGTG
This sequence comes from Streptomyces sp. CB02261, assembly GCF_001905665.1. Taxonomy (GTDB): domain Bacteria; phylum Actinomycetota; class Actinomycetes; order Streptomycetales; family Streptomycetaceae; genus Streptomyces. The sequence goes on from NZ_LIVX01000001.1 coordinate 923,362, forward strand.
TCGTGAGTACATCCGTCGCAATCAAGCGCAGGACCGTCGCCGGGGCCGTTTCTCCGGCCGTTCCCCTGGGCGTCGTCAGTTCCGTCGGCGCGGCCGGCTCGCGCGAGGACGTCTACGCCGAGCTGTGTGGCGCGCTGTTCTCCGGTTTCCCGCGGCGCGACCAGCGGCTGAAGGCCGAGCAGTACCTGCACGGGCTGCTGACCGCGCAGGGCCGCAAGTCCATCCGTAACATCGCCGCCCAGATAGGGGGGCCCGCGGCCGAGCAGAGCCTGCACCACTTCGTGTCCAGTTCGACCTGGGACTGGCAGCCCATGCGGGCGGCGCTCGCCCGGTTCCTGGAGCGGAACAGCTGCCCGCAGGCCTGGGTGGTGCGCCCGATGCCGATCCCGAAGGCCGGGGAGCACTCGGTGGGCGTGGACCGGCGTTTCGATCCGGAGCGCGGTCAGGTCTTCCACGGCCAGCAGGCGTTCGGGGTGTGGTTCGCGAGCGACGAGCTGAGCGTGCCCGTGAACTGGCGTCTGTTCCTGCCGGATCCCTGGGTGAACGACCGGACCCGGCGTGACCGCGCGGAGGTTCCGCAGGAGGCCGGCGAGGAGACGCTGGAGGAGTGCGCGGTCGCGGCGGCGCTCGACACCGCCCGCTGGTCCGACGTCACCCGCAAGCCGGTGCTGCTCGACATCCGGGGCGGCGCGGGGCGGGCGGCCCTCACCCGGCTCGCCGGGGCGGGGGTGCCGGTCGTGGCCCGGATCGGTCCGGGCTCCCGGCTCGCGATCGCCGACCGGTCGTTGCCCGGCTTCGGGGCGGGCCCGCTGACCGCCGTACAGATCCTGGAGTCGCTCAAGGGGCTGCGCAGGCCGGTGAGCTGGGTGGACACCGTGGCCGGCACGCGGACCTCGCGCACGTCGCTCGCCACGGCCGTCCGCGTGGCGCTGCCCACGCCGGGCGGGGAGCGGATGCGTCCGCTCGTGCTGCTCGGGGAGTGGGACGATCCCCGGCGGGCCCCGGCCCGGGTGTGGATCAGCGATCTGACCGGGTCGCCGGTCGGTTCCCTGCTGCGGCTGACGAAGCTGGCCCGCCGGGTGGAGCGGGACTTCGTGGAGGTCGGGGAGGGGGCGGGGCTGCGGGACTTCGTGGGCCGCTCGTTCCGCGGCTGGCACCGTCACATCACGCTCGCGTCGGCGGCCCACGCGGCGACGGTCATGGCCGCCACCGACTGGGAGGCGGCCTACGACTCCCGCTACGGCCCGGCGCGCACGGCGGCCCGGCGCGCGGCGAGCTGAGGAACGGTCGGCCGGTGGCGGCCCGGCGCGCGGCGAGCTGAGCGACCCGCGCGGCGGTGGGCTGACGGAGACGGACGGCTGGTGAAGGCCTGACGGACGGTCGGCCGGCGGTGGGCCGACCGGATCCGGGCCGACCGGAACCGAGCCGACCGGTGCACCGGGCGCGCCGCGTGTGCGCGGCGTCCGTCAGTTGCCGCCGCGCTCCGGCGGGCCCGGCTGGCGGGCCGGGTCCGTCGTGGCGCGGCCCCGGGCCAGGACCTCGCGGGTGCGCTGGAGGCGCAGGGCCAGCTGGACCTCAAGGACCTGGCCCGGCTTCTGCCACTCGGGGCCGAGGAGTTCGCTGATCCGTTCGAGCCGGCGGGAGACCGTGTTGGGGTGGACGTGCAGCGCCTCGGCCGCGTTCGTCGGGCTGCCTCCGGACGCGAAGTACGCCTCCAGGGTGTGGGTGAGGTCGGTGAACCGCTCGGCGTCGTAGTCGAGCACGGGTCCGATCGCGGCCTCCACGAAGCCCTCGACGTCGTTGTCGTCGGAGAGCAGCAGCCCCAGGAACCCCAGGTCCTGCACGGAAGCCGCCGAGCCGGTGCCGCCGAGCGCGCTCATCGCGTCCAGGCAGCGGCCGGCCTCCTGGTGCATGCGCGCGACGCCGTCGGGGCTCCAGCCGGGGCCGGCGGCGGCGACCGAGACGGGGTGCCCGAGCAGCGGGGACAGTTCCGCGGCGACGGCCTTGGCGGCGGCGGAGGCGTCGATCCCCGGGAGCAGCAGCACGATGCAGCCGCCCTGCACGGTCTTGAGGCCGGAGAGGCGGTAGGCGTAGGAGGACGCCCAGACGACGGCCCTGCCCTGCTCGCCGCCCTCGGGCCGGGCGAGTACGAGGACGTGCGGTTTGCGCAGGTCGACGCCGAGACGGCGGGCGCGCTGGGCGATCTGCTGCGGCGCGTGCGGCGGGTCGGCGATGAGGTCGTCGAGGAGTTCGTCGCGGACGGGTCCTTCGGCGACGGCGGTGGAGCGCCGCATGAGGAGGAGGAAGGCGACGGACTGGGCGGCGAGTTCGAGGAGCCGCTCGTCCTCGCCGGTGAGTCCGCCGGCGGCGCGGATGACGAGGCCGCCGAGGTCCTCGGAGCCGGCGATGACGGGCGCGACCCAGGTGTCGTCGGCGGCGAGGACGGGGCGGCGGCGGGCGTGCGCGTCGAGCGAGGCCTTGGCGACGGCCTCCTCGTCGAGGCCGGGGATGTCGCCGGCGGTGGCGAGGCAGCGGCCGCCCTGGTCGCGGATCATGACGGTCGCGTCGAGGGCGTCGGCGGCGGCCTTGGCGACGTTGCAGAGGTCGCCGCCCGCGAGGACGAGGTTCATGATGCGGCCGTGGGCCTCGCTGACGTGCCGCATGCGGGTGAGGCTGGTACGGACGCGGGAGCTGTCCCGCTCCAGTTCGGTGACCTCGGCCCGGGTGCGGTCGAGCAGGCCGGTCTTCTCGACGGCGAGGGCGGCGAGGTCGGCGAGCGCGGCGAGGAGCCCGATCTCCTCGGAGGTGTGGTGGCGGACGCGGCGGTCGGCTCCGTGGAGGGCGCCGATCACGGTGTCGCCGCTGCGGAGCGGCGCGGCCATGATGGCGTGCAGGTCCTCGGCGCGCAGGGCCGCTTCGGCGGCTTCGTCGAAGGCGGGGGCGTGGACGCCGGCGTCGAGGGAGCCGGAGGGGGCGAAGCGCTCGTCGGCGAGGTAGTCGGCGGTCCAGACGGGTTCGCCGTGGTGCTGGACGGCGCCGCCGAGCCCGTACCCCTCGGCGATCCTCAGGCCGGGGGCGAGCCGGGGTCCCTCGGTGCGGCCGCCGCGGGAGCCCTCGGTCGTGTGGACGTAGCAGGCTCCGTGCGGGCCGCGCAGGGTCACGTACGCCAGGTCGAGGTCGAGCAGCCGGCGGGCGCGGCGGGTGATGACGCGCAGGACGCTGTCGAGGTCGTAGGCGGAGGTCAGGTCGCGGGCGGTGTCGGTGAGGGCGGCGAGTCCGGCCTCGCGGCGCGCTTCGTCGACGCGGTCCCGGCGGACGCCGCCGGCCAGTTCCACGGCCCGTTCGAGGCGGTGGAGTTCCTCACCGGCGAGCCCGGAGCGACGTGCCTCGTCGAGGAGGGCGTCGAAGCGGGCGGGCGGGGCCTGCTCCGCGAGCAGTTCGAGGACCGTGAGCAGCGCGTCGGCACCACCGGCTCCGTCGGCGCCGTGCAAGGTCATGGTCCCGTCCCCCGTGGTCGAGCGAAATCGGGCACCTGGGCGGAAACCCGTACTGCTCGCCGAAACTAATTCGGCTTCGGGAGTCGGTCAACGGTGAGTTGCCGCACTTCATTCCCGGTGGCGCCCCGCGCCCCGGGCCGCGCCGGTGGTCAGCCGACGGAGCCCGCCGTGACGAGCCGGGCGCGTGCCGGGCTGTACTGGGCGGGGATACGGGGAGCGTACACGGGGCGGACGGCCGAGTTCCGCACGGTGAGGACCGAGCTCTGGAGGCGGCGGAGCCGGGCGGAGGGTTCCATGCCGCTCTCCCCCTTGAGGGCCAGGCGCAGTCGCTCGTACACGGTGAGGGCCTCGTCGGGCTGTCCGGAGCGCAGCAGGGCGACCATGTAGTGGGCGTGGAGCGGCTCGTTGGTGCGGTAGCGGGCGACGAGCCCGGAGAGTTCGGCGAGCAGCTCGGCGTGCCGTCCGAGACCCAACTGCGCTTCCACCCACTGGTCGAGGACGCTCAGCCGGGAGGCTTCGAGGCGCTCGATCTCCCTGCGGAGGCGGGGTCCCGCGGCGACGCCCGCGTAGGGTTCGCCGCGCCAGAGGGCCAGTGCCTCGCCGAGGCGGAGCGCGGCGCGCGGGAGGTCGCCCGCTTCCATGGCGCGGTAGCCGGCGCCGGCCGCGCGCTCGAACTGCCAGACGTCGTGGACGCCGCCGCCGGTGTCGAGGCGGTAGCCGCCCGGCTGGGAGACGAGGATGGCGTCGGCGGTGCGCCGCTCGGACCAGCCGGGTCCGGGCTCGTCCGGCGCGGCGCCGCGCCGCAGCGCGCCCGCGATGAGGCTGCGCAACTCCGCTATGTGGGACTGGAGCTCGGCGCGGGCGCCGCGGGGCGCGCCGGACGGCCACAGCTCCTCGGTCAGCACCGTGACGGGGACGACCTGGTCGGCGCTGGCCGTGAGCAGGGCGAGGAGCTGCCGGGGTGCGGCTGCCGTCGGGGTGATCGACACCCCGTGCTCACGTACCGACAGTCCCCCCAGGATCCGGACGTCCACCTTGCCCCCTCAGTGCCTGTGCGGTGTCTGCGCGCGGGATGACTCTCGTTGATTAGAAAAGACCCCCGTAGGCATGTCAATAAGAAACCGGATGGTACGGAAACCCAACCCGGGATATCGGGGTGATTCACCCCCTTTATGGGGGTATTGAGGCGCCTCGTTTTCGTCACTGGCGCAGACCACCGCACCCCGGAAGACTGTTTCCGGACTCGGAGGTACGCTTTCGCAGGGCTCTTGCGGATCCCGGGGAGGCCGACACGCGCGAGTTCACGCCAGAATCCGGCCGCTCGGTACGGTTCCGGGAGCGGCCGGGGTCACGGCGGGTGGGGGTCGGTAAGCGGTGGGGCCGCTAGGGGGTGAGCGTCGGCCGTCGGAAGGGGCCGGACGTCGGAGGGGGCGGGCGGCTCGGTCGGCGAGATCGCCTCAGACACCCCCTAGAGCACGGCCGCGGCCGTCAGCAGGCCGAACGCGAGGGTGACGAGAGCCGTACGGACACGGTGGAAACCGTTCCAGCGCTTCTCGAAGGCGGCGCGGACCGCCGCGGGGTCGTCGCCCGGGGCCTCGGAGGCGGCGAGCGCGTTGTTGAGCGGGACGTTGCCGCCGACGGTGACGGCGTGGTTGAGCGCCGCGGCCACGAGCCCCGCCAGCACCAGCCACGCCTGGGTGTCCGTGCGCCCGTCGACGGGCACGAGGTACGCGGCGACGGGAAAGGCGAGGACCCCGAGGAAGACGGTGAGGAAGACGCCCCTCGGCACGCACTCGTTGATCCGGCGCATCGCCGTGACGAACTCGGCGTCCGTCAGACGGGCGAGCGCGGGCATGATCCCGGTCTGGAAGATCAGCATGAAGCCGGCGTAGAGGCCGGTGCATCCGACGGCGAGGGCGAGCAGCAGGGAGGCCATGGGGCCATTCTTGCCCGCTGCCCGCCGTGCGCGTCAGCTGTACGGGTCGCCCGACCTCAACTCCCCCTCGTGCGACGGCCCTTCACCGGGCTGATCACCCCGCTGCCCGAGCAGCCCGTCGGCCTGCCGTACGGCCTCGGCCAGCTCCCGGACCACCGCCGAACCCGATCGGCCGGCGATCGCGTCGGCGCGCTCGGCGAGCGCCGGGAGCCCCGGTGCCCCGGGCAGCCCGCCACCGCGCAGGGCGTCCGCGAAGTAGGCGGCGATCGCGGTCAGCTGCAGACTGTCGTGCCCGCCGTCCCAGACGTCGGCGGCGAGCCCGCCGGTGGCGACGGTGCCGGACCGCTCACGCGGTGCCCGGCCGACGGGGTCCAGCCAGCGGACGGTGGCCGTGGCGACCGGGCCGGACGCGCCGGGCCGCGTCCTCACCGCGTACAGGGCGGTGACCGTGTGGCCGGCCCCGACCTCGCCGCCGTCGACGCGGTCGTTCCGGAAGTCCTCGTCGGCGACCTCCCGGTTCTCGTAGCCGATCAGCCGGAACGTCTCGACCGTGCGCCGGTCGAAGGAGACCTGCGCCTTGGCGTCGCGGGCGCGCAGTTCGACGTGGGCGGGCAGTTGGTCGACGAAGACCTTGCGGGCCTGGGCGGAGGTGGAGACGTACGTCGTCTGGCCGTCGCCCCGGTCGGCGAGCTGCTCCAGGAACGCGTCGCCGAACTCGCTGCCCACACCGACGCCGAAGAGGGTGATCCCGTACTCCCTGCGCTCCTCCTCGATGCGTTCGAGGATCGTCGCGGCCTCGGTGGAGCCGGTGTTGGCGAGCGCGTCGGAGAGCAGCACGACCCGGTTGGTGGCGCCCTTCCGGTGGCCCTCGACGGCCACGTCGTATCCGGTGCGCACGCCCGCCTCGACATTGGTGGACGAGGTCGTGGCGAGCGAGTCGACGACCTCGCGGATCCGGCCGCGGGCCTCCCCCACGCGGGTCATGGGCAGTCGGGTCTCGGCCTCGTCGCTGAAGGTGACGAGGGCGATCGAGTCGTCGTCGCGCAACTGGTCCGCGAGCAGGCCGAGGGACTCCTTGACGAGGTCGAGCCGCCCCGGCTCCGCCATCGAGCCGGAGATGTCGACGACGAACGTGAGGGCGGCGGGCGGGCGTTCGGCGGCCCGGTCGGTGCCCCGGGTGGCGAGCCCGACCCGTACCAGGGACCAGCCGTCGCTCCCGGCGCGGGCGCCGTCGAGCGTCACGCTGAAGCCGTCGTCCGCGGGGCGCGGGTAGTCGGGGCGGAAGCTGTTGACGAACTCCTCGGGGCGCACGGTCGCCGGGTCGGGCAGCCTCCCCTCGCCGAGGGTCCGGCGGGCGTAGCCGTACGAGGCGGTGTCCACGTCCAGGGCGAAGGTGGACAGGTAGTCGGGGGCGGGCTGCCGGGGGCGCCCCGCGCTCTCCTTCCCGCCCTCGGCGGAGGTGTCGGGGCGTGCGCCGCCGCGGGCGTCGGGGACCGCGGAGGCCGCCCCGCCCCTCTCGCGGGCCGACCGGTCGGCGGTGGTTCCGTCGCCACCCGCGCCGCAGCCGCCGACGGCGAGTCCGGTCGCGAGCAGCACCGCGATCACGGCCGGGAACCGGTCCGCGCGGCGACCCGACGGCCGCCCGTCATGTCGATCCATGTCATCTCCCCCTCGTGGTAAGGCACTTGTGAATGTGACGAACGAGAGGCGCGCGCGGACCAGTCGGAGGAGTTGCGGATCGGTCTCGATGCGGCAACGACGAACGGGGCCGCTACCGGGTGGCATGGATTCGCCATCCTTCTCAACAGGGGTTGTCACCGTGTGCAGTCACATGCGTACATGGAGTGGACATCGATCGGCGGGGGTGGTCAGCGGTGGCAGAGAGCGCGGGCTCCGTGGTGCTCGCCCGTTCGGCGATGAACCGGGCCGTGACCGAGGGACAGCGGCCCGCGGGGCGCCCGGTCCGGGGCGCGCGGCGCATCAGCGCGGCGCTCGCCGGGCTGGCCGCCTCCACCCGGTACGAGCTGCTGACCTTCGACGATCCGGTCGCCTCGGCGGGCTGCGCGATCCCCGGGCCGTTCCTCGAACTGGCGGGCGCGTGCATGCGGGCCGCGGCGGAGCGGGCCACGGAGGTCAGACGGATCGTCCCGCGGCACGCCCGGAGCCGGATCGAGGGCGGCCTCGCGCTCCCCGGCCGGGCCCGCCTGGCCGAGTCCATCCCCTTCAAGATGATCGTCGTCGACCGCACGGTGGCGGCGGTCCCGCTCGATCTGGAGCTGCTGTACAACGGGCTGCTGCTGATCCGGGACCCGGTGGTGGTGCAGGCCCTCGCCCGGGCCCATCACGCCTGTTGGGAGACGGCCGAGGAGCTGTCGTACGCGCCGCCGCCCCCCGCGCCGCCCCCCGCGCCGCCGTCCGATCTGCCGCCGCAGCTGCGCCCGGTGCTCGACGCCCTCGTGGCGGGGCTCACGGACGAGACGGCGGCGGCCCGGCTCGGGATGTCCGCCCGTACGTACAGCCGCCGGGTGGGCGAGCTGATGGCGGCCCTCGGCACGACGAGCCGCTTCCGCGCGGGGGCGGAAGCGGCTCGAAGGGGGTGGCTGTGAGAAGACCGTGAGGCCCTGCTCAGGGGCGACGACGTTCGGGTCCTACGACACGATGTCCTTGCGGGCGAAGCCCCGGAAGGCGAGCGCGAAGAGGACGAGGGCGTACGTCAGGGAGATCGCGGTTCCCTTCACCATGCCGCCCCACTCCAGCTGGGGCTGGAGCGCGTCGATCCAGGCGAACTGCCAGTGCGCGGGCAGGAACTCGCGCCAGTCGCCGAGGGCCGTGACGGCGTCCAGGACGTTGCCGACGATCGTCAGGCCGACGGCCCCGCCGACCGCGCCGAGCGGGGCGTCGGTGCGGGTGGACAGCCAGAACGCCAGACCCGCCGTGACGAGCTGGGAGGCGAAGACGAACGCGACGGCGACGCCGATGCGCAGCACCGCGTCCCCCGCCGGTACCGCGCCGCCGGTCGGCAGCTGGAGCGGACCCCAGCCGTAGGCGACCGTGCCCACGGCCAGGGCCACGAGCGGAAGGAGGAGCATCGCGGCCGCGCTGTAGCCGAGGGCGACCGTCAGCTTGGAGGCGAGGAGCCGGGACCGGGGAACGGGCGCGGCCAGGAGGTAGCGCAGCGAGGACCAGCTCGCCTCGGAGGCGACGGTGTCCCCGCAGAAGAGCGCCACCGGGATGACGAGGAGGAACCCGGCCGAGACGAACAGGCAGGTCGCCGCGAAGTTGGCGCCCGACGCGGTCGCCGTGTCCATGAGGGTGATGCGGCCGTTGCGGTCCCCGTCCTCGCCGCCGATCGCGAAGGCGATGACCAGGATGAACGGCAGGGCGACCAGGATGCCGGCCATGATCAGGGTGCGGCGCCGCTTCCACTGGCGGAGGGCCTCGACCCGCAGCGGCAGGGTGCGGCCCGCGCGGTAGCCGGGGGCGGAGTCCGCGGGGGCCGTGGGGGTGTCGAGCAGCCGGCTCATGCGGCTCCTCCTCCGATCAGGGTCAGGAACGCGTCTTCGAGGCGCCGGTGCGGTCCGACGCCGGTCAGCGGCACGTCCAGGCGCACGAGTTCGCCGATGAGGGTGGTGGCGTCGGTGCCGTCGAGCCGGACCAGGAGGCCGCCTTCGGTGCGGGTGGCCGAGCCGACGCCGGGCAGGGCGCCGGCCTTCTCGACGAGCGCGTCGTCGATCTCCCCGGCCAGCGTCACGAGCAGGGTGTCGCCGGAGCCGGTGATCTCGGCGACGGGTCCCGCCTGCACGAGCTGTCCCCGGTCCATGACGACGAGATGGGTGCAGGACTGTTCGACCTCCGCGAGGAGGTGGCTGGAGACGATGACGGTACGGCCGCCGGCCGCGTAGCGGATCATCACCTCCCGCATCTCGCGGATCTGCGGCGGGTCGAGCCCGTTGGTGGGCTCGTCCAGGATCAGCAGGTCGGGCAGGCCGAGCATGGCCTGGGCGAGGGCGAGGCGCTGCCGCATGCCCTGCGAGTAGGTGCGCACCGCGCGTTCGAGGGCGCCGCCCAGGTTAGCGATCCGCAGGGCCTCCTCGACATGGGCGTCCTCGGCGGGGCGGCCGGTGGCCTTCCAGTACAGGTCGAGGTTCTCCCGGCCGTTGAGGTGGGGCAGGAAGCCGGCGCCCTCGACGAAGGCGCCGACCCGGGAGAGGACCGGGGCGCCGGGTCGGACGGCCTGGCCGAAGACCCGGATCTCGCCCTCGTCGGGGGTGATCAGGCCCATCAGCATGCGCAGGGTGGTGGTCTTCCCGGCGCCGTTGGGTCCGAGGAGACCGAGGACCTGGCCCTGTTCGACGCGGAAGGTCACGTCCTTGACGCTGTACCGGTCGCCGCCCTTGTACTTCTTGGAGAGACCGGTGATCTGGAGCGGTACGGCGGCCAGTCCGGCGTCGGGCGCGGGGGCGGCGGTACGGCGCCGGGCCGCGAACAGCAGCGCGACGGCGACGGCGAGGCCGAGGAGCGGCAGGCCCCAGACCCACCAGGGCAGGGCGGCGGCCTGGGTGTCGACGCCCGGCGCGGTCGGCACGGTGAGCGGGCCCTCGACGGCGACGGTGTAGTCGGCGGGGACGGCCGGGGAGGCGTAGCCGAGGTCGGTGGCGGCGACGACGAGCCGCAGCCGGTGCCCGGCCTCCACCTCGTGGTCGATCGCCGGCAGGGTGAGCGTGACGCTCTTGCCCGCCGCGGCGCCCTCCACACGGACGGGGGTGACGAGCTGGGCGGGAAGGACCTGCTGCCGGCCGTCGGGCCCGACGTCGTACACCTTGGCGAAGAGGACCGCGGAGCCGTCGGCGGCGGTCGAGGTGACCTTGACGCGGACGGTCGGGGTGCCGGTGATCCGGAGCGGTGCGGTCTGCGGCTTCGCGTCGAAGCGGGCGTGCTGGCCGGGGAAGTCGAGGGAGATCCCGACGCCGAGCGAGGAGAGCCCGGCGACTCCGCCGCCGAGGCCGGGGACGGCCGAGAGGGCGGGCGGGGAGGCGCCGGCGGGGTTGGTGAAGGTCCGGGGGCGTCCGGTGAGGGGGACGGTCGTGGTGCCGGCGGTGAGTCCCGGGTAGCGGTCGGCGGTCGCGGCCCGCAGGGTCGCCCGGCCGTCGGTGGAGTCGACGCCGCCGGTGCGGCTGACGCGGAACGCGGGGCCGGTGTCGACGGAGGTGTCGCGCTTCAGCCAGCGGTCGAACCAGGTGCTGACGCGCCGCTCGACCCGTTCGGTCTCGCGGTCGCCGCCGTCGTGGCCGCCGGAGATCCAGTCGACAGAGACGGGGGCGCCGTTGGCGGTGAGGGCCCGGGCCATGGCGTCGGACTGGGCCAGGGTGAAGAGCGAGTCGGACTGGCCCTGGACGAGGAGCGCCGGCACCTTGACGCGGGCGGCGACGGCGGAGGGGCTGCGGGCTTCGAGGAGGGCGCGGGCGGCCGGGTCGGGCTTCCCGGAGACGGCGACGCGCTGGTAGAGGGCGCAGAGTTCGGGGGTGAAGCGCCCGCAGGCCGGGGCCTTCCCGGCGGCGGTCTCCCCGGAGGCCCGTCCCGCGGTCCTCCCGGCGCCCGTACCGGTCCCGGTGACGGCGTCCCCGTCGGTCGCGGGCCGGCCGGTGACGGCGCCCGGCTGGGCTCCCGCCGAGAAGAAGATGCCGGCCCACAGCTTCTTGAAGACACCCTGGGGGAACAGCGCGTCGGCGAGGTTCCAGTAGGTGATCTGGGGGGCGATGGCGTCGACTCGCGGGTCGTGTCCGGCGGCGAGCAGGGAGATCGCGCCGCCGTAGGAGGCGCCGGTGACGCCGACGCGCGGATCGCCCTGCTTGTCGAGGAGGACCTCGGGCCGGGCGGCGAGCCAGTCGATCAGCTTCCGGGCGTCCTTGACCTCGTGGTCGGGGTCGTTGAGGCCGATCTGCCCGGTGGAGGCGCCGAAGCCGCGGGCGGACCAGGTGAGGACGGCGTACCCGTCACGGGCGAGCTGTTCGGCCTGGGCGCGGACGTCGTCCTTGGAGCCGCCGAAGCCGTGACCGAGGAGGACGGCGGGCCGCCGCCCGTCGCCGTCGCCGGTGAAGTACGAGGTGTCGAGCCGTACCCCGTCGAGGTCGAGCATCCGGTCCGCCCGGTGCACGGGCGGCGGATCGTCCGAGGCGACGGCGGTCAGGGTGCCGGCACCCGCGAGGACGGCGAGGACGGCGGTGACCGCGGCCCACCGGGGAATTCGGAGTCGCATGGTGTCGAGCCTAAGCGGGCCGGGCGTGCGACACGGCTGTCCGGGGGCGGAGGTGTCCGCCCTCCTGGAGTCGTACGGCGGCCGGCGGCCGTACCACGGGCGCGGTATCCGCGGGCCGATCGCCGCACAGGCCCCCGGAGCGCGTGGCGCGTGCTCCGGGGGCCCGTGTCGGTCCTTCGTGCGTCGGCGGGTGCGACCGCGTGGGTCAGTGGTTGCGCGGGAAGCCCAGGTCGACGCCGGCCGGGGCCTCGGACGGGTCCGGCCAGCGGGTCGTGACGACCTTGCCGCGGGTGTAGAAGTGCACGCCGTCGTTGCCGTAGATGTGGTGGTCGCCGAAGAGCGAGTCCTTCCAGCCGCCGAAGGAGTGGTAGCCGACGGGCACCGGGATCGGCACGTTCACGCCGACCATGCCGGCCTCGACCTCCAGCTGGAAGCGGCGGGCCGCGCCGCCGTCGCGGGTGAAGATCGCGGTGCCGTTGCCGAACGGCGAGGCGTTGATGAGGGCGAGGCCCTCCTCGTACGTCTCGGCGCGCAGCACGCAGAGCACGGGGCCGAAGATCTCGTCCTGGTACGCCTTGGCCGTGGTCGGCACGTGGTCCAGGAGGGAGAGGCCGATCCAGTGGCCGTCCTCGTAGCCCTCGACGGTGTATCCGGTGCCGTCGAGGACGACCTCGCAGCCCTCGTCCGCCGCGCCGTGGACGTAGGAGGCGACCTTGTCGCGGTGGACGGCCGTGATGAGGGGGCCCATCTCGGAGGTGGGGTCGGTGCCGGGACCGATCTTGATCTTCTCGGCGCGCTCGCGGATCTTCTGCACCAGCTCGTCGCCGATGGCGCCGACGGCGACGACCGCCGAGATGGCCATGCAGCGCTCGCCGGCGGAGCCGTACGCGGCGGAGACGGCCGCGTCGGCCGCCGCGTCGAGGTCGGCGTCCGGGAGGACCAGCATGTGGTTCTTCGCGCCGCCCAGGGCCTGGACGCGCTTGCCGTTGGCGGAGGCGGTGGTGTGGATGTACCGGGCGATCGGGGTCGAGCCGACGAAGGAGATCGCGGTGACGTCCGGGTGCTCCAGGAGGCGGTCGACGGCCACCTTGTCGCCGTGCAGGACGTTGAAGACACCGTCCGGGAGGCCCGCCTCGGCCAGCAGCTCGGCGATCTTCAGGGACGGCGACGGGTCCTTCTCGCTGGGCTTGAGGATGAAGGTGTTGCCGGTCGCGATGGCGATCGGGAACATCCACATCGGCACCATGGCCGGGAAGTTGAAGGGCGTGATGCCGGCGACGACGCCGACGGGCTGGCGGATCGAGGCCACGTCCACGCGGTTGGACACCTGGGTGGACAGCTCGCCCTTGAGCTGGGTGGTGATGCCGCAGGCCAGGTCGACGATCTCCAGGCCGCGGGCGACCTCGCCGAGCGCGTCGGAGTGGACCTTGCCGTGCTCGGCGACGATCAGCTCGGCGATGGCGTCGCGGTTGGCGTCGAGGAGGGCGCGGAACTTGAACAGGATCGTGGTGCGCTGGGCGAGCGAGGAGGTGCCCCAGGTGGCGAAGGCGTCCTTCGCCGCGGCGACGGCGGCGTCGACCTCGTCGACGGAGGCGAGCGCGACCCGGGTGGTGACGGCGCCGGTGGCCGGGTCGGTGACCGGGCCCCAGTTGCCCGACGTGCCCTCGACGGTCTTGCCACCGATCCAGTGGTGGACGGTCTTCGTCATGACGAGTTACTCCTTCAGAGATGGCGGCGTCGGGCGGTGACGTGCCGGTCGTACTCCTCGCGGGCCTCGACCGCCGACGGGCGGGTCGACGTCTCGGCCACGGGCACATCCCACCACGCCTGGGCCGGGGGCGGGCCCGACACTGTGTCGGGCGTTTCGGTCTCGACGTAGACACATGTGGGAACCGTCGCGCCCCGGGCGTCCGCGAGGGCTTCCCGCAGGTCACGTACGGTGCGGGGACGGAGCACCCGCATGCCGAGGGAGGCGGCGTTCGCGCCGAGGTCGACGGGGAGCGGGGGCCCGGTGAAGCCTCCGTCCGGGTCCCGGTGGCGGTAGTCGGTGCCGTACCTCTCGGCGCCGACCGCCTCCGAGAGGCCGCCGATGGAGGCGTAGCCGTGGTTCTGGAGAACGACCAGCCGCAGGGGCAGGCGTTCCTGCACGGCGGTGACGATTTCGGTGGGGTTCATCAGGTACGTACCGTCGCCGACGAGGGCCCAGACGGGCCGGTCGGGCGCGGCGAGGAGGACGCCGACGGCCGCCGGGATCTCGTAGCCCATGCAGGAGTAGCCGTACTCGACGTGGTACTGGTCCGGCGAGCGGGTCCGCCACAGCTTGTGGAGGTCGCCGGGGAGCGAGCCGGCGGCGTTGACCAGGATGTCGCTGCCGTCGACCAGAGTGTCGAGTACGCCGAGGACCTGGGCCTGGGTGGGGCGGGCGTCCTCGTCGGGGACGGCGTAGGCGGCGTCGACCCGCTGCTCCCACTCCTGCTTGGCGAAGATCCACTGGACCATCTGCTGCCGGTGGTCCCCGAGGGCCTCGGCGAGGGCGGTCAGGCCCTCGCGGGCGTCGGCGACGAGCGGCAGCGCGCCCTGCTTGTGGGCGTCGAAGCCGGTGATGTTGAGGTTGAGGAAGCGGGCGCCCTCGGGGAAGAGGGTGCCGGAGGCGGTGGTGAAGTCGGTGTAGCGGGTGCCGACGCCGATGACCAGATCGCTGGTGCGGGCCAGGGCGTTCGCGGTGGAGCTGCCGGTGTGGCCGATGCCCCCGGTCTCGCAGGGGTGGTCGTACGGCAGGACGCCCTTGCCGGCCTGGGTGGTGGCGACGGGGATGCCGGTCCGCTCGGCGAAGGTCCGCAGGGCGTCCTCGGCTCCGCTGTACCTCACGCCGCCGCCGGCGACGATCAGGGGGCGTACGGCGCTCCGCACGGCCTGCGCCGCCGCGTCGAGTTCGGCCGCGTCGGGGCGGGGGCGGCGGATCCGCCAGGTCCGCTCGGCGAGGAACTCCTCGGGCCAGTCGTACGCCTCCGCCTGGACGTCCTGCGGCAGCGCGAGGGTGACGGCGCCGGTCGCGGCGGGGTCGGCGAGGACCCGCGCGGCTTCGAGGGCGGCCGGGACCAGGGCATCGGGCCGGGTGATCCGGTCGAAGTAGCGCGAGACGGGGCGGAGGCAGTCGTTGACCGACACGTCGCCCGCGTACGGGACCTGGAGCTGCTGGAGCACGGGGTCGGCGGGGCGGCCCGCGAAGGTGTCGCCGGGGAGCAGCAGGACCGGGAGGTGGTTGACGGAGGCGAGGGCGGCGCCGGTGACGAGGTTGGTGGCGCCGGGGCCGATGGAGGTGGTGACGGCGTGCGCGGAGAGCCGGCCCCGCTGGCGGGCGTAGCCGACGGCGGCGTGGACCATGGCCTGCTCGTTCCGGCCCTGGTGGAAGGGCATGCGGGGCTCTTCGAGGAGCGCCTGCCCGATCCCGGCGACGTTCCCGTGGCCGAAGATGCCCCAGGTGGCGGCGATCAGCCGGTGCCGGTCTCCGTCGCGTTCGGTGTACTGGACGGCGAGGAAGCGGATGAGCGCCTGGGCGACGGTGAGCCGGATGCTCATGCGTATCCCTCCGTGTGGTCCGGGTGGAAGCAGATCTTCCACTCACGGTCGGGGCCGGGGCCCGCCATGACGTTCAGATAGTGGAGGGCGTGACCCGGCTGGGCGATCGAGGGGCCGTGCCAGCCGTCGGGCACGAGGACCGCGTCGCCGTCCCGCACCTCGGCGAGGAGTTCGGCGCCGCCGGGCCGGGAGGGCGAGACGCGCTGGTAGGCGAGGCCGTTCGGGCCCTCGATTCCGTAGTAGTAGATCTCCTCCAGGACGGACTCGGCTCCGGGCCGGTGCTCGTCGTGCTTGTGCGGCGGGTAGGAGGACCAGTTGCCGCCGGGCGTGACGACCTCGACGGCGATGAGCCGGTCGCAGTCGAAGGCGTCCGCCGCGGCGAAGTTCCGCACCTGGCGGGCGCGGTTGCCGCTGCCCCGGGTCTCGACGGGAACCTCCGGCGCGGGGCCGTAGCGGGCGGGGAGTCGTCGCTCGCACTTCGCTCCTGCCAAAGCGAAGCGGCCTCCCGCACCGGAGGCGATCTGGGCGTGGGCGTCGCGGGGTACGTAGGCGAAGTCGCTCACTCCCGCGAACACGTCGACGCGGCCCAGGAGTTCGATGATCTCGCCGTCGACGCGCACGCTACAGGCACCGGAGAGGGGAAGCACGACCCATTCGGAATCCCCGCTCCCGAAGGAGTGGATCTCCCCCGGTCCGAGGGTGAGGACCCGCAGGGAGCAGTACGTCCATCCGGCCCGCTCGGGGTCGATGTCGACGGTGTACGGGCCTCGGGCGGCGGTCCCGGCGGGCAGGTGGAGCGACGGGGAACGGTCAGGGCTCATGCCGCATCCCTACCCGATCTCCGGCGGGGTCCCGCCGGAGCCCGGCGCGGTGCCGGAGCCCGGCGTGTCACCGCGGTGAGCACCGGCCTCCGGCAGGGTCCCCGTGCCCGTGGCGAGGGCCTCGGCGATCTCGACGGCGTACGGCATGGCGGAGGAGCAGGCGAGTCGGCCCGCGACAATCGCTCCGGCGGCGTTGGCGCGGCGCAGGACCTCCTCCAGGTCCCGGCCGGCGAGCAGCCCGTCGACGAGCGCCCCGCCGAACGCGTCGCCCGCGCCGAGCCCGTTGACGACGTCCACCGGCAGCGGCGGCACCTCGGCGCAGGTGCCGTCGGCGGCCAGCGCCAGGACGCCCGCGGGGCCCTGCTTGACCACGGCGAGCCGGAGGCCCTGCCCGCCGTCGGAGGCCAGCAGGGCGCGGGCGGCCGCGTACGGCTCGCGCTCCCCCGTCGCCACCTCGCACTCGTCGAGGTTGCCGACGGCGACGGTCGCGTGCCGCAGGGCCTCGCGGTAGTACGGGCGTGCCGCCGCCGGGTCCGTCCAGAACATCGGCCGCCAGTCCAGGTCGAGGACCGTCACCTCGCGGCCGGACCGGGCCCGCAGCGCCTCCAGGGTCGCGGTGCGGCTCGGTTCGGCGCTCAGACCGGTGCCGGTCGCCCAGAAGACGCGGGCGGCGCGGATCGCGTCGAGGTCGAGCTCGTGCGGGTGGATCTCCAGGTCGGGTGCCTTGGGCCGCCGGTAGAAGGTGAGCGGGAAGTCGTCGGGCGGGAAGAGGGCGCAGAAGGTGACGGGCGTCTGGTACTCCTCGACGTCGGTCACCCACCGGTCGTCCACCCCGAAGCCCTTGAGCTCGCGGCGCAGATACGTGCCGAAGGGGTCGGCGCCGGTGCGGGAGACGAGGGCGGTGCGGCGGCCGAGCCGGGCGGCGGCGACGGCCACGTTGGCCGCGGAACCGCCGAGGAACCTGCCGAAGCTCTCCACCCGGTCGAGCCCGACCCCGGTCTGGAGCGGGTACAGGTCCACGCCGAGGCGCCCCATGGTGATCAGGTCGTACGGCTCGGTCTCCACGCGCCACCTCTCGCGTCCGGCTTCCGCACCCAGGTCTAGTCGTCCGCCCGGAGGCGTGTCAACGATATGTCCGGACATTCGGACGACCGGGACGGGGCGGCATGCTTGACGCTGCTCTCGGGCCCCGGCGATGGTGGCAGGCATGACGAAGCCGTCACCGCAGCCGTCCTCGCCCTCGTCCCCCTCGCCGTCCCGCATCCGGGTCGGCTCCGCCCCGGACTCCTGGGGGGTGTGGTTCCCCGACGATCCCCGGCAGGTGCCCTGGCAGCGCTTCCTCGACGAGGTGTCCGGCGCGGGCTACGAGTGGATCGAGCTCGGTCCGTACGGCTATCTGCCGACCGATCCGGGCGTCCTCACGGAGGAGACCTCCCGGCGCGGCCTGCGGGTCTCGGCGGGCACGGTCTTCACCGGTCTCCACCGCGGCCCCGACGTCTGGGACCGCACGTGGGCGCACGTCGCCGAGAACGCGGCCCTGGCACAGGCGATGGGCGCGGACCACCTGGTGGTCATCCCGGCGTTCTGGCGGGACGACCGCACGGGCGAGGTCCTGGAGGACCGGGAGCTCACCCCGGGCCAGTGGCGGGACCTGACGCGGCTGACCGAGCGTCTCGGCCGGGAGGTGCGGGAGCGGTACGGGCTGCGGATCGTCGTCCATCCGCACGCCGACACCCATCTGGACGGCGAGGTCAGCGTCACGCGGTTCCTCGACGCCACCGACCCGGACGCGGTCTCGCTCTGCCTGGACACCGGGCACTACGCGTACGCGGGCGGGGACAGCGTCAAGCTGATCGAGACGTACGGCGAGCGGATCGGCTACCTCCATCTCAAGCAGGTCGACCCGGCGGTCCTGGCCGGTGTGGTGGCCGAGGGCGTGCCGTTCGGACCGGCGGTGGCGCGGGGTGTGATGTGCGAGCCGCCGTCGGGGGTGCCGGCGCTGGAGCCCGTCCTCGCCGCCGCGGGGGCCCTGGGTGTGGACCTGTTCGCGATCGTCGAGCAGGACATGTATCCGTGCGAGCCGGACGTCCCGTACCCGATCGCGCTGCGCACCCGGCGTTTTCTGCGCTCCTGCGGTGTGTGACGGGCGCATACCTCGCTGAGCAGGGGTGAGGCACGCGGACACACCGCTGTTCCGATGCGTCACTTCTGTCACGCGTGTCTCTTGGCCGTCACGCGTGTCTTCGTTACGCGGGTGTTCCGTCACAGGCGCTCGACAGGCGCTCTCCTCCCGTCTGGAGGGGTCGTTGCAGGGGGCACAGGCTCAGTGATCGCCAACGCCCGCCCGCAGCGCCCCCGAACGGCACCCCCGCCGCCGCTGCGCGGCGAGCAGGGAGGTACCAGGCATGACGGACAAGAGGCTCTGGTCGTACAAGGACATCGCGGCACACATCAGGGTGCAGCCCGACACGGTCCGCTCCTACCGGAAGCACGGGCTGCTGCCGGCTCCCGACCACGTGGAGTCGGGCAAGCCCTACTGGTACGTGGACACGATCCGCGCCTGGGTCGCCGCCCGCCCCGGCAACCGGGGCCGCCGCGACTGACCCCCCTCGCGCCCACGACATGGCGCCGGCCCCGGAGATACTCCGGGGCCGGCGCCATGTCGTGGGGCTACTGCGCGGTGGGCGGGGCCGGTCGGACGAGCGTGTCGTATCGCTGGACCACCGTCCCGGGCGTTGCCACCGGCGCCGGCCCGGCGGGCGGCGCCGTGAGGGGCGCGGCGAGAGCCGGCGCCCCTCCGGCGGCCAGGGGGAACAGAGCGGCGAGCAGTGCCGTCGCCGCGACCGGGAACGCACGGGTGCGTTGCGTGGCAGCCCCCTCAGGGCCCGTCAGACGCGTGTCAGACCACCGTGTTGTAGATGGTGAAGCCCCAGCCGATGTTCCTGCGGATCGGCCCGGGGATCCCGCCTTCGGCCGCCGCGGAGTAGATGGTGTCGTAAGCCCAGATCCGGCCGTCCCGGTCCAGCGCGACGACGTCCGACTCCGTCCAGCGGCCGAGGTCGGGGGTGCTCACGATCGTGTTGTAGACGTTCCAGCCGCCGCCGACCCGGGCACGCGGCCGGAAGGGCTTCGCCGGAGTGCCGTTGCTGTCGACGGTGTGCTTCCACAGCACGCCGCTCGCGTCACGGGTCAGTACGCCGTCCCGCTCGCCCGTCCACGCCGTGTAGGTGTTCCAGCCGGCGCCGACCCGGGCGCGCGGCAGGAACGTGGGCGTCAGCCAGCTGTCCTTGTACTCGAAGTTCCAGAGGACGCCGTCCTTGTCCCGGGCGAGCATGCCCTCCCCGTAGCCGGTGATCGCGGTGTAGGCGTTCCACCCGGCGCTGATGCGGACGCGCGGCTTGAACGGCTTCGCGGGGTCCCCCGAGCCCTCGTGGAACCAGAGGACACCGGCCTTGTCGCGGGCGAGGAGGTTGCCCTTGCCGTTCGCGTAGGTGGGCGTGAGCTGGGTGAGCAGCGTGTACGCGTCCCAGCCGGCGCCGATGCGGGTGCGCGGCGCCAGTCTGCTGTCGGCCTCGCCGAGGGACTCGAACCGCCAGAGCACACCGCTCCTGTCCCGCGCGTGGAAGGCGCCGCGGAGGTCCCGGCTCGGGGTGCCGAGGTCGATGACGAACCCGGCGGTGCCGACCGCCACCTTGGTGCCGGTGGTGTTCGTGACCTCGAAGCGGCCGTCGATGGCGGGCTGGATGGAGCGGGCGAGCCAGTCGTCCACGGCGAACGTGACGTCGAACGTGAGCGTGGCGGCCGCCTCGACGGCCGGGAGGTCGAGCACGAAGGAGAGGTCGGTGACGCCCGGGTGGGTCGGCAGCTCCCAGTCGACCTTCACCGGCGCGGCGCCGTTCACGGACACCGTCGACGTGAGGTGTCCGGGAATGGTGTCCGGGCCGCTGTCCATGGGCGGGTTCTCGAACGGGAGGACGATCCGCGCCTTCACCGGCCCGGTCTCTCCTGCCGGCAGGTAGACCTTGAACCTGCTCTTCGCCGGGACCCCGCTTCCGACGTGGAAGGTCGGCCGGCCGCCCTCCTGGACGACCGCCCCGCCGGCGGCGGTCTGGGCCGCCATGCCCGGGGCCGGGGCGGCGACGGCCCCCGCTCCCCCGAGCACTGCCGGTGCGATGCCGGCGATCAGGGCGGTCGCCACCACCAGGGTCGTACGCATACGGGTCACGAAATCCCCTACAGCTTCATCTCATGGGCGGAGGGAAGACATCTCCCTCTGCTTGTCGGACACCTCTTCGACACGCGGTGGCGGCGAAGGGTTGTACGCGTCCGACTCGCTGATGCCGAAGCGGTCGTGGAAGCGCCTCAGCGGGCCGGGGGCCCACCAGGTGAGGCGGCCGGTCAGCTTCATCACGGAGGGGACGAGGAGGCTGCGGACCACCATGGCGTCCATGAGGACGGCGAGGGCGACGCCGAGGCCGAGCATCTTGGTGTTGGTGACGCGGGAGGTTCCGATGGCGACCATGACGACGGCGAGGATCACGGCGGCGGCGGTGATGAGGCCGCCGGTGTGGCGCAGCCCGAAGCGGACGGAGTGCTCGTGGTCGCCGGTGGCGTCGTATTCCTCCTTGATGCGGGAGAGCAGGAACACGCCGTAGTCCATGGAGAGTCCGAAGGCCACGCAGAACATGAGCACGGGCAGGGTGGTCTCGATGTCACCGGTGGGGGTGAAGCCGAGGAGGCCGGAGAGGTGCCCGTCCTGGAAGACCCAGACGACCGCCCCGAACATCGCGGTGAGGCTGAGGGCGTTGAGCACGACGGCCTGGACGGGTATGAGGACGCTGCCGGTGAGCAGGAACACCAGGAGCAGTGTGACGACGACGATGATCGCCGCCGCCCACGGCATCCGCTCGGCGAGGGCGTCCTTGGAGTCGACGAGGACGGCGGCCTGCCCGGTGACGGAGGTCTCGAACGGAGCCGGTGCGGCGCGCAGTTCGGCCACGGCCCGCTGTGCCTCCGCACCGACGGCCTCCCCTTCGGGGGTGACGGTGAAGTAGGCGTGGCCGCCGGCGCCGGTCACCGGTCCGTCGGCGCGCACGACGCCGTCGAGGGTGGTGATCCGCTCGCGGTAGTCCGCGTACTGCGCGGGGGTGGCCGGGCCCTCGGCGAGGACGGTGATGCCGCCGCCCGGGTTTCCGGGGAAGCCGTCCCGCAACTGGTCCTGGACGACCCGGGAGGAGGCGGTGACGGGGAGCTGGCGGTCGTCGGCGGTGCCGAGCCGCACGTCGAGGAAGGGCAGTCCGAGGAGGACGAGGCCGGCGGTGGTGAGGACGGCGAAGACCGGCGCCCTGCGCATCACGAGCGCGGCGCCCCGCGCCCAGCCGGCGCCTTCGCCGCCGTCCACGGCGGCCTTCCGGGGTGCGCGGCGGCGGAGGAGGAGGCGCCGCAGGTCCAGCGCGTCGACCCGGTCGCCGAGCAGGACGAGGGCCGCCGGGAGCAGGGTGAGCGCGGCGGTCGCGGCGAGCAGGACCACGGCGATCCCGGCGTACGCGAAGGAGCGCAGGAAGTATTGCGGGAAGACGAGCATCGCGGCGAGCGAGACGGCGACGGTGAGGGCCGAGAAGAGCACGGTCCGCCCGGCGGTGCGCAGGGTGGTGCGCACGGCGGTGTACGCGTCGGTGCCGGTGGCGAGCTCCTCGCGGTAGCGGCGGACGACGAACAGGGCGTAGTCGATGGCGAGTCCGAGTCCGAGGGCGGTCGTCAGGTTCTGCGCGAAGACGGAGACGTCCGTGAACTCGGTGATGCCGCGCAGGACCGCGTTGGTGCCGAGGATGGCGACGATTCCGACGCCGAGGGGCAGCAGGGCGGCCACCGCGCTGCCGAAGACCATGACGAGCAGGACGAGCGTGAGGGGCAGGGCGATCAGCTCGGCCCGCAGGAGATCCTCCTGGATGGTCACCTGCATCTCGTGGCGGACGGCGAGGGAGCCGCCGAGGGAGACGTCGACGGTGCCGTGCGCGCCCCGGTACTCGGGGGCGATCCGGTCGAGGACGGCGGCGGCGTCGTTCTCCTCGCCGGCGATCCGGGCGGCGATCACGGCCTTCCTGCCGTCCTCGGAGCGGAGCGCGGGCGAGCCGGTGGACCAGTAGGAGCCGACGCCGTCGACGCCGGGCTCGGCGTCGAGGCGCTCGGCGAGCCTCCGGGCCTCGGCGGCGGCCGCCGGGGCGTCGACGCCGGCCGGTCCGGCGTCCACGAGCAGGAGCAGGTTGGGCTGGGAGCCGGGGAAGCGGCGCTCCAGGGCCTCCGTCGCGTACGTGGACTCGGCGGCCGGGTCCTCCCAGCCGCCGCTGCCCATCCGGTCGGCGACCCCGCCGCCCGCCAGGACGGCGAGGGCGGTGAGGACGAGGGCCACGAGAAGCGTGAGGCGCGGGCGGGCGGTCACGAACCGCGTCCACCCTCCGGCGCCGCGGGAGCCTCCCCCGTGCGGGTCCCCGCCGGGCGGTGATTTCTTGACTTCGGCCATGACGAGGTGTCCCCTTCACCTGACCCGTGTGCGCGCTTCCCGGCAGGTCACATGGGTCACCCGTTGCCATAGACTGGCAAACACGAGTGATCACTCGCGTTTCTCAAGAATGCGAGCGACCTCTCGTGTTTGTCAAACGTGTTGAGAAAGCTGGGGACAGTCATGTCCGAAGACGCGCCCGACGACCTGCCCGGAGCCGTGTCCGGAGCGATGTCCGGAGACACGTCCGGAGAACCGAAGCCGCGCCGCCGCCAGGCGCGCGGCGAGCGCCGCATCGCGCAGCTGCTCCAGGCGGCCGCGAACGTCTTCTGCGCGAACGGCTACACGGCGGCGAGCACCAACGCGATCGCGCGCGAGGCCCATGTCTCGCCCGGCACGCTCTACCAGTACTTCCCGAACAAGGAAGCCATCGCGATCGAGCTCGGCGAGCGCCTCCTGCACGAGATGCGGGAGGCCCACGGCCAGGCCTTCACCCCGGAGAACCTCTCCCTGCCGCTCCCCGCGCTGCTCGACGCCGTCGTCGACCCGATGATCGAGTTCAACTGCCAGAACCCGGCCTTCCTCGCCCTCATGCACGGCTCCGAGGTCCCCGGCCGGATCGCCGAGGAGCACGACGCCCTGCACGTCTCCCTGCTCACCCGGGTGCAGGAGGTCATCGCCCACTACGCCCCCGGTCTGCCCGCCGCGGACCGCGCCCGCGTCGCCGGCATGACCTTCGCGACCTTCAAGGGCGGCCTGAGCCTCGTGCTCGCCGCACCCGAGGGTCCCGAGCGGGACGCGACGATCGTCGAGCTCAAGACCGTCCTGCTGCGCTATCTGACCCCGGTGACCGAGGGGGCGTTCACCGCGGCGCCGAGCGCCACCCCGACGCCGGCCCGCTGACGCGGCCCCGACCCGCCCGGCGCGTCGCCGGTACGACGGGTGCGGGCGTCACGCGCGCGCCACGCCCGGCACCTGACGGGATTCATACCCCCTAGGGGTAAAATCGGCGATGTACGGCCCTGACATCCACGAGGAGCACGCCATGTCCGCAGAGACGAAGACCGAACTCACCGCCGTCTACCAGGTCAAGGGCATGACCTGTGGGCACTGCGAGGGCGCCGTCTCCGGTGAGATCTCCGAACTGCCCGGCGTCACCTCGGTCACGGCCGTCGCCGCCACCGGTCAGGTGACCGTCGTCTCCGCCGCCCCGCTCGACGAGGAGGCCGTGCGCGCCGCCGTCGACGAGGCCGGGTACGAGCTGGTCTGACCGCTCGCCGTCGCACCTCCGCGGGGCCGTACCGTTACCGGTACGGCCCCGCTCCCCTTTTGGAACCGCACATGACCTCCACCCCGACCGTCACGGAGACCACCGTCACGGACACGACCGTCACCGAGCTGACGATCGGCGGCATGACCTGCGCCTCCTGCGCGGCCCGCGTCGAGAAGAAGCTCAACCGCGTGGACGGGGTGACGGCGACCGTCAACTACGCCACGGAGAAGGCGCGGGTCGAACACCCGCCGCACGTCGGCGTCGACGAGCTGATCGCCACCGTCGTCAGGACCGGCTACACCGCCGAGGAACCCCCGCCGCCCGAGCCCCCGTCGTTCCCCGAGCCTGGGACGGCGGCGGACGGCGCGGACCCCGAGCTCGCCGCCCTCCGGCAGCGGCTCACCGTCACCGCCCTCCTCGCCGCGCCCGTCGTCCTGCTCGCCATGGTCCCGGCGCTCCAGTTCGACAACTGGCAGTGGCTCTCCCTCACGCTCGCCGCCCCCGCCGTCGTCTGGGGCGGGCTGCCCTTCCACCGGGCCGCCTGGACCAACCTCCGGCACGGCGCCGCCACCATGGACACCCTCGTCTCGGTCGGCACCCTCGCCGCCTTCGGCTGGTCGCTCTGGGCGCTCTTCCTCGGCGACGCCGGCATGCCCGGCATGCGGCACGGCTTCGACCTGACCGTGGACCGGACCGACGGCGCCGCCACGATCTACCTGGAGGTCGCGGCCGGGGTCGTCACCTTCCTCCTGCTCGGCCGCTACCTGGAGGCCCGCGCCAAGCGGAAGGCGGGCGCGGCGCTCCGGGCCCTCATGGAGCTCGGCGCCAAGGACGTGGCCGTCCTGCGGGACGGCACGGAGGCACGGATCCCGGTCACCGCCCTGCGGGCCGGCGACCTCTTCGCCGTACGCCCCGGGGAGAAGATCGCCACCGACGGCACCGTCACCGAGGGCGCGTCGGCGGTCGACACCTCCCTCCTCACCGGCGAGTCCCTGCCCCTCGACGTCACCGAGGGCAGCGCCGTCACCGGCGGCTGCGTCAACGTCTCCGGCCGGCTGGTCGTCCGGGCCACCCGGGTCGGCGCCGACACCCGGCTCGCCCGGATGGCACAGCTCGTCGAGGACGCCCAGAACGGCAAGGCCCAGGTGCAGCGGCTCGCCGACCGGATCTCCGCCGTGTTCGTCCCCGTGGTGCTCCTGATCGCGCTCGGCACGCTCGTCACCTGGCTGCTCGTCACCGACGACCCGACCGCCTCGTTCACCGCCGCCGTCGCCGTCCTGATCATCGCCTGCCCCTGCGCCCTCGGGCTCGCCACCCCGACCGCCCTCATGGTCGGCACCGGCCGCGGCGCGCAGCTCGGCATCCTCATCAAGGGCCCCGAGGTCCTGGAGTCCACCCGCCGCGTCGACACGGTCGTCCTGGACAAGACGGGGACGGTCACCACCGGCCGCATGCGGCTGGTCGGCGTCCACGTGTACGGCGGGAGGTACGGGACCGACGGCACCGACGAGCTCCGGCTGCTGCGGCTCGCCGGAGCCCTCGAACACGCCTCCGAGCACCCGGTGGCCCGCGCGGTCGCGGCCGGCGCCGTCGAGCGCTGCGGGGAGCTGCCCGTACCGAAGACCTTCGAGAACGTCCCCGGGCTCGGCGTACGCGGCTCGGTCGACGGCCACCTGGTCCTCGTCGGCCGCGCCGCCCTGCTCACCGCGGAGGGCGTCGAACTGCCCACGGGCGCCCCCGAGCCCGGCGCCGTCCACGTCGCCTGGGACGGGGTCGCCCGGGGCACCCTCACCGTCGCCGACACCGTCAAGGACACCAGCGCCGAGGCGGTCGCCCTGCTGCGCGGTCTGGGGCTGCACCCCGTGCTGCTCACCGGGGACCACCGGGCGGTGGCGGAGGCGGTGGCCGCCGAGGTCGGCATCGACGAGGTGATCGCGGAGGTGCTGCCCGAGGAGAAGGCCGAGGTGGTCCGGCGGCTCCAGGCGGAGGGCCGGACCGTCGCCATGGTGGGCGACGGGGTGAACGACGCCGCCGCGCTCGCCACCGCGGATCTCGGCCTGGCGATGGGGACGGGCACCGACGCGGCCATCGAGGCGAGCGATCTGACCCTGGTCCGGGGCGACCTGCGGGTCGCCGCGGACGCCATCCGGCTCTCCCGGCGGACGCTGGCGACGATCAGGGGAAACCTGGGGTGGGCCTTCGGCTACAACCTCGCCGCGCTGCCGCTCGCGGCGGCCGGGCTGCTCGACCCGATGATCGCGGGCCTGGCCATGGCCCTTTCGTCCGTGTTCGTCGTATCCAACAGCCTGCGGCTCCGAAGCTTCACGTGAATTCACCCACACGTGACGCACAGGACCTTCACAAGGAGACCTAGATCACAGATATTGGGGGGTAACCATCTGGGCTGTTCGCGAGTCTAAGTGGGCGATGCCGAGAACGTCTTGGGGGACGTTCATTGGGAGGTCTTGGGGGACGTCCCATTGGCAAGCGTTGGCCGGGGCACGTGCACCGGGGAGCTTTGAGCGGCCCTCCCGTACGTACGTACCCCGGCAGACCGCGTCGCGCCCGACCCGCGCAGCTACTGCTGACGCCCGGCAGACGCCCGGCCAGGATCCCGTGGGGGGAATCCGCACCGGGATATGGGAAGCGCCCCGCTCGCCGACCCGTGGGGGGATCGGTGAGAGGGGCGCTTCTCGCTTTTCTCCGAAGGCTCGGTTCGCCTCCGGGGCACTTCTCGCCGTGTCGGGGTGACGCGACTAGCGGGACTCGACCGGGACGAAGTCGCGGAGGACCTCGCCCGTGTAGATCTGGCGCGGGCGGCCGATGCGGGAACCCGGCTCCTTGATCATCTCGTGCCACTGGGCGATCCAGCCGGGAAGGCGGCCGAGCGCGAAGAGCACGGTGAACATCTCGGTCGGGAAGCCCATCGCGCGGTAGATCAGACCCGTGTAGAAGTCCACGTTCGGGTACAGGTTCCGCGAGACGAAGTACTCGTCGGAGAGCGCGTGCTCCTCCAGCTTCAGCGCGATGTCGAGCAGCTCGTCGGACTTGCCGAGGGCCGACAGGACATCGTGCGCCGCCGCCTTGATGATCTTGGCGCGCGGGTCGAAGGACTTGTACACCCGGTGGCCGAAGCCCATCAGGCGGACGCCGTCCTCCTTGTTCTTCACCTTGCGGATGAAGGAGTCGACATCGCCGCCGTTGGCCTTGATGCCTTCCAGCATCTCCAGGACCGACTGGTTGGCGCCACCGTGCAGCGGGCCCCACAGGGCCGAGATGCCGGCGGAGATCGAGGCGAACATGTTCGCCTGCGAGGAGCCGACCAGACGCACGGTGGAGGTCGAGCAGTTCTGCTCGTGGTCCGCGTGCAGGATCAGCAGCTTGTCGAGCGCGTTCACGACGACCGGGTCCAGGTCGTACTCCTGCGCCGGGACCGAGAAGGTCATGCGCAGGAAGTTCTCGACGTACCCGAGGTCGTTGCGCGGGTAGACGAACGGGTGGCCGATCGACTTCTTGTACGCGTACGCCGCGATCGTCGGCAGCTTCGCGAGCAGCCGGATCGTGGAGAGGTGACGCTGCTCCTCGTCGAACGGGTTGTGGCTGTCCTGGTAGAACGTGGACAGCGCCGAGACCACCGAGGACAGCATCGCCATCGGGTGGGCGTCCCGCGGGAAGCCGCGGAAGAAGTTCTTGACGTCCTCGTGGACCAGCGTGTGCTGCGTGATCTCGTTCCTGAAGGTCGCGAGCTCGTCGACCTTGGGCAGCTCACCGTTGATCAGCAGGTACGCCACCTCAAGGAAGGTGGAGCGCTCCGCCAGCTGCTCGATGGGGTAGCCGCGGTACCGCAGGATCCCCTGCTCACCATCGAGATAGGTGATCGCGGATTTGTAGGCGGCGGTGTTGCCGTATCCGCTGTCCAGGGTGACCAGACCGGTCTGGGCTCGGAGTTTCCCGATGTCGAAGCCCTTGTCGCCGACGGTGCTCTCGACCACCGGGTAGGTGTATTCACCGTCCGCGTACCGCAGTACTACAGAGTTGTCGCTCACGTCATCCCTCACCGACGTAGTGCCTCTTCTTCGAGGTGCCCTGACTGTCTCTACCATCCCCCATTTGGCTCAGGAGAGTGCACTCGGGGTCGACCATTGGGCCAATCGGCGGCACTCAGTGCCGCCAACCTTCATATCCTGCCCCCTTCGCCCCGGTTCCGGTAGTCCTCCGTGATCTTTCACACGAG
Source organism: Streptomyces sp. CB02261 (assembly GCF_001905665.1). GTDB lineage: Bacteria > Actinomycetota > Actinomycetes > Streptomycetales > Streptomycetaceae > Streptomyces. Next base: position 951,457 of record NZ_LIVX01000001.1, read on the forward strand.
GGTGCGACCTGTGAGGCGGAAGGCCAGTGCGGTAAAGCGCCGGCCCGCGGAGACCGTCCGGACCGCCTGGGCGATGGCCCGGCGGGAGCCGACCAGGACGACGAGCTTCCGGGCGCGGGTCACGGCGGTGTAGAGCAGGTTCCGCTGGAGCATCATCCACGCGCTCATCGTGACCGGGATCACCACCGCCGGATACTCGCTGCCCTGCGAGCGGTGGATGGTGACCGCGTACGCGTGGGCCAGCTCGTCCAGCTCGTCGAAGTCGTACGGCACCTCCTCGTCCTCGTCCGTCCGCACCGTCAGCCGCTGCTCGACGGGGTCCAGGGCCGTGACGACGCCGACCGTGCCGTTGAAGACGCCGTTGGCCCCCTTCTCGTAGTTGTTGCGGATCTGGGTGACCTTGTCGCCGACCCGGAAGACCCGGCCGCCGAACCGCTTCTCCGGCAGATCCGGGCGGGCGGGGGTGATGGCCTGCTGGAGCAGTCCGTTGAGCGAGCCGGCGCCCGCCGGGCCCCGGTGCATCGGGGCGAGGACCTGGACGTCCCGGCGCGGGTCGAGCCCGAACCTGGCCGGGATCCGGTGGGCCGCGACGTCCACGGCGACCCGGGCCGCGTCCTCGGTCTCCTCCTCCGCGAAGAGGAAGAAGTCCGGCAGCCCCTCGGTCCTCGGCGGCGTGCCGGAGTTGATCCGGTGGGCGTTGACGACGACGCCGGACTCCTGGGCCTGCCGGAAGATCCGGGTGAGACGGACCGCCGGCACGGGGCTGCCCGGCGCGAGCAGATCACCGAGGACCTCGCCCGCGCCCACCGACGGAAGCTGGTCGACGTCGCCCACGAGCAGCAGATGGGCGCCCGGTGCCACCGCCTTCACCAGCTTGTTCGCGAGGAGCAGGTCGAGCATGGAGGCCTCGTCGACCACCACCAGATCGGCGTCGAGCGGCCGGTCCCGGTCGTAGGCCGCGTCGCCGCCGGGCTTGAGCTCCAGGAGCCGGTGGACCGTGGAGGCCTCGGCGCCCGTCAGCTCGGCGAGCCGCTTCGCGGCCCGTCCGGTGGGGGCGGCGAGGACGACCCGCGCCTTCTTGGCGCGGGCCAGCTCCACGATGGAGCGGACCGTGAACGACTTGCCGCAGCCGGGGCCGCCGGTGAGCACGGCGACCTTGCGGGTGAGGGCGAGCCGCACGGCCTCCTCCTGCTCGGGCGCGAGCGAGGCCCCGGTCCGGTCCGCGAGCCAGGCGAGGGCCTTGTCCCACGCCACGTCCCGGAAGGCGGGCATCCGGTCCTCGTCGGCGCCGAGCAGCCGGCGGAGCTGACCCGCGAGCGACAGCTCGGCCCGGTGGAAGGGGATCAGGTACACCGCGGTGACGGGCGTCCCCTCGGGGCCGGGCACCACCTCCCGTACGACCCCCTCGGGGTCCTCGGCGAGCTCGGCCAGGCACTCGATGACGAGCCCCGTGTCCACCTGGAGGAGCTTCACCGCGTCCGCGATCAGCCGCTCCTCGGGCAGGAAGCAGTGGCCCTGGTCGCTCGACTGCGACAGCGCGTACTGCAGGCCCGCCTTCACCCGGTCCGGGCTGTCGTGCGGTATGCCCACGGCCTGCGCGATGCGGTCGGCGGTGAGGAAGCCGATGCCCCAGACGTCGGCGGCGAGCCGGTAGGGCTGGTTCCGTACGACGGAGATCGAGGCGTCCCCGTACTTCTTGTAGATCCGGACCGCGATGGAGGTGGAGACGCCGACCTCCTGGAGGAAGACCATCACCTCCTTGATCGCCTTCTGCTCCTCCCAGGCCGCCATGATGTTCTTGACGCGCTTGGGGCCGAGGCCGGGCACCTCGATCAGACGCGCGGGGGACTCGTCGAGGACGTCCAGGGTGTCGAGACCGAAGTGCGTGGTGATGCGGTCGGCGAAGACGGGGCCGATGCCCTTGACGAGCCCGGAGCCGAGATAGCGCCGGATGCCCTGGATGGTGGCGGGCAGGACGGTCGTGTAGTTGTCGACGGTGAACTGCTTGCCGTACTGCGGGTGGGAGCCCCAACGGCCCTCCATCCGCAGCGACTCCCCCGGCTGCGCGCCGAGCAGCGAGCCGACCACGGTGAGCAGGTCCCCGGCCCCACGCCCGGTGTCGACCCGCGCGACCGTGTACCCGCTCTCCTCGTTGGCGTAGGTGATCCGCTCCAGGACCCCGGTCACTTCACAAACACCCTGGCGGCTGCCTTGCTGCGACTCGACTCCCCTACCGGGCATGCCCCACCTGGCTTTCTAGGTCTCCGATGCCTGGGAGGCTATCGCCCGCCACCGACAGAGCGGCCATCTCGCGGTTTCTCGCAGCCACAGGTGTGATGGGATCCCGGGTATGACAGATTGGCCGCGACTCAGCCACGCCTACGGCTCTGCCGAAGACATACCCGCCCTGCTGGCACGCATCGCGTCCGAGTCCGAGCCGGGGCTCTGGAACGACCTGTGGTCCGCGCTCTGCCACCAAGGCAGCGTGTACTCGGCCAGCTTCGCGGCGCTGCCCTGGCTCGCCGGCATGGCTGACGACGAAGACCGAGGCCAAGCCGTGAACGCCCTGAACCTGGCGGGCGCCATCATGGCCGGCGCCGAGCAGGCGCATGGAGCCGGTGATGTCCGGACAGAGCACTCGGCGGAGATCGCGACCCTGCTGGCATCGGTGAACCGTCATCTCCGGAGCGCGACCCACCGCACCGAGTACATCGATCTCCTGGAGTCCGTGCTCGGCTTCGAGGGCATCGTGGGGTGGAGCGAGAACCTGGCCTGGGGCCTCGGGAACGAGGAGTACGAGGTCTCCTGTCCCGGGTGCGAGACCGACCTGTTCATCGTCCTCGGTGAACGCGGGTTCTTCTGCACCGCCGAGGACTACGCATTGTCGGACGGCGACATCGATGCCCGGCCGCTTCGACCGACGACTCCCGAAGATCTGGAAGGCCTCGGTCGACGTCTCCACCACATCGCGCTCACCGACGGCCAACAGGACGTCGCACACCAGCTGACCTTCGTTTTCGGGAGCGCGACCTGCCCGGACTGCGAGACCGAGTTCTCCGTCGCCGACCAGGTCAGCGCCGACTGGACAAGCACCCGGTAGTCCCGGACTCGCTCGACCACACCACGACCTCGGGGAGACCTCGGACAGCGCAGCCGCCGTCGTGGAGTCACGCCCGAGGCAGGAACCCCTCTCGCAGCTGCGGGTCACGCAGGAGTGCCAGTACCTCGTCCTCTCCCGCGAAGAGCGCCTCCGCTGCGGCGTGCTCGGACTGGTGGAACATCGCGACGAGCACGTCGACGAGTGGGCGGTTCCAGGAGACGCGGACGATCTCCTTCGCCTTGTCGCACTGCCCCTTGTCCGTGGCGATGCGCCATAGTTCCAGGGAGTGCCGCGCCGTCGCGTAGGCGTCCACCCGCCCCTTGACCAGGACCGCCCTGCTGTTCAGTCCGAACACGTCGATGCACGCCTCACCTTGTGGCGTCCTCGCCCTGTACTCCCCGATCGGCAGCACCAGCCGCAGATGGTCCAGCGGATCCCGCAGGGTCGGGTCGACCAGGAGAGGGACGCCGTCGCCGTCGGTCGGGAACCGGCTCCGCTTCTGGTTGCTGTTGCAGTACGAGCAGGCCAGCAGGTGATTGAGCCAGTCGAAGGTACGAAGCGGAGTACGGCTCTTCGGGTCGAAGTGGTCGATGTCCGTTCCCTGGCTGTCACCGCAGTACATGCAACGCGCGTGGCCTGGCGCCATCTCCGTGAGTGCGGCGACGAGGCTGGGACGTACGCCTCGCCGGGCGGCCCAGAGGTCCTTCGCCGTCGCCTTCCGGGCCTTCTCCGTGGTCTGTTCCGCGATCTTCTCGGTGTACTCCCCCAGCCGCGTCGCCGTACCCTGCGGCAGCGCGACACGCCGAAGCCGGATCATTCGGCGTCGCCCTCCGCGATCTCGTCGGAGAGCCGCTGGAGATGCGCGGACATCTCGTCGAGGCGAGCCGTCGGCGAACTCGTGAGCCGGCTCTTCAGCTCCTTGTAACGGCCCAGGGTCTCCGCAGACGTGTCACCGTCGTAGACGCTCGCCTCAAGCTCCACGAACTCGGCCCGGAGTCGCTCGGCCCTTGCGGAGTACGGGGTGTCCAGACCGAACAGGTCGGAGAGCACCGCGTCGTCCCCGCTGCCGAAGACCACCCGCTCGTACAGGTCCTCCGTCACCACTTCAGGTGCCGCCTCCTCGTCGACTCCGGGGAGACGGATCAGGCCTCCCGGATCGGCCGCCTGACAGATGTACGGGCTGTGCGTGGTGACGATGAACTGGATACGGGGGAAGCGCGAGGTCAACCACGGTCCGATGCGCCGCTGCCAGGTGATGTGGAGGTGCGCGTCGATCTCGTCGATGATCACGACTCCGGGGACGCTGATCACCCGGAGGCCCTCGCCGTCTCCCGGGAACGCCGCGTCACCGAACGCGTCGTGGATCTGCTTGAGCAGGTCGACGACGAAGGAGGCGACCGTACGGAAGCCGTCGCTCATCTCACGCAAGGGGAAGCGCTGTCCGTCGCGGGTGACCCAGAGCCCCTCGGAGTCCACGTCGTCCACGCGGTATCCATCCGGCAGAAGCCCGTCACCCAGGATGGACAGGGCTGCCCCCTTCAGGGCTTCGGCGCCCTCCTTCCCCTCCAGCGCACGAAGGTGCTGCTCGATCAGCCAGGCGACGCCCTCGGCGAGCGAGGCGTCCTCGTGGAACAGGCTGGCCTGACGGGCGACCGGGCCGGAGGCCAGCATCAGTCGCTGCACGTCTCCGGAGCCGCCTGCCATGCGCCGGAACGGCCCGTACGCGGCGCAGAACCAGCCCGCGGGGTTGTCGGCCCACGGGCCGCGGCGGGCAGGAGTGGCACTGGTCGCCCGCGCCTTCGGGTACCGAACCTCCTCCAGCGCCGGCTGCGCGGCCCGGCGACTGCCGCTCGCTTCCCCAGGCGCGGTCCACCGAAGTCCCGTCCAGAACTGGTTGACGGTCCTCCCCCCGGTACTGAACTTGTCGAACTTCTCGTCCCTCACGATCTCGGCCTCGGCGCTGCCGAGCTCCGCCCCCCGCGCGATCCAGTTCTCGAAGCCCTGGACGAGCCCACGCGCTGCTACCGGCCCGCTCAGCGCCAGAGCCAGGGCACGCAGCAGGGTCGTCTTGCCCGAACCGTTACGGCCCGCGAGCACCGTCCAGCCCGCGTGGCTGCCGTCGGGCCGGGTCAGCGCCAGGTCGACCGTGCGAGGACCGTGGAACGACTTGATGTTCTCGATATGGATCCTGTTGACGTACATGGAGTCGTGTCCGTTCGCTCGGTCCTGAGGGCGGAACCAGGGCAGGAGACGACCTGCCGACCCGGGCGGCCGATTCTACGGAAGGTGGCACGGGCTTCATGTGACGCGCTCGTCGGCGCCGGACCCTCGCGACGCAATGCCGGGCCCGAGGCGGGTGGGGCCGCACAACCCCACCCCTCCTCGGCCCCGGCGGGCGAAGGGCCGCACCCCTTCGGGCTCGTGGGCGCCGCCGGGCGCACGGGCTCGGGCGGCGTTCCTGGGGGCGTCGCCCCGCGGGCTCAGACGGCCAGGAAGCGGTCCAGCGTCTCCTCCAGGACCTCGACGCCGTCCCTGGCCCACAGGTCGTCGTTGAAGAGCTCCACCTCGACCGGGCCCGCGTACCCCGCCTTCTCGACGAGGTCGGCCCAGGCGCGGAGGTCGATCACCCCGTCGCCCAGCTGCCCCCGGCCGTGGAGGACCCCGGCCGGCAGCGGGGTGGTCCAGTCGGCGAGCTGGAAGGAGTGAATGCGGCCGGTCGCGCCCGCCCGCTCCACCGCCGCCGGGGCCCGGTCGTCCCACCACAGGTGGTACGTGTCGACGGTGACGCCCACCTGGGAGGCGGGGAAGCGCTCCGCGATGTCCAGGGCCTGGTCGAGGGTGGAGACCGCGCACCGGTCGGAGGCGTACATCGGGTGGAGCGGCTCGATGGCGAGGCGGACACCGCGCTCCCCCGCGTACGGGGCCAGTTCGCCGATCGCCTCCGCGATCCGGGCCCTGGCCGAGGGGAGGTCGGGACAGGCGGGGGTGAGGCCGCCGGAGACCAGGACGAGGGTGTCGGTGCCGAGCGTCACCGCCTCGTCGATCGCCGCGCGGTTGTCCTCCTCCCACCCGTCCGAGGTGAAGAAGCCGCCCCGGCAGAGGGTGGTGACGGCCAGCCCGGCGTCCCGGACCAGGGCCGCGGCGGCCTCGACCCCGTACTCCTGGACGGGCGCGCGCCACAGTCCCACGCCGGGGATGCCGAGGCGGACGCACTGGGCGACGAGGTCGGGCAGCGGCAGCTGCTTGACCGTCATCTGGTTGACGCCGAAGCGGTCGAGGTTCACTGCGGTACTCCGTACACCGTGAGCAGGGATCGCATGCGGGCCTCCGCGAGCGCCGGGTCGGGGAACAGGCCGAGGCCGTCGGCGAGTTCGTAGGCGCGCGCGAGGTGCGGGAGCGAGCGGGCGGACTGGAGTCCGCCGACCATCGTGAAGTGGTCCTGGTGACCGGCCAGCCAGGCGAGGAGGACGACGCCCGTCTTGTAGAAGCGGGTCGGCGTCCGGAACAGGTGCCGGGAGAGGGCGACCGTCGGGTCGAGGGTCGCGCGGAAGCCCTCGACGTCTCCCGTGTCCAGGGTCCTGACGGCGTCCGCCGCCAGCGGAGCCAGCGGGTCGAAGATGCCGAGCAGGGCGTGGCTGAAGCCCTGGTCGTCGCCCGCGATCAGCTCCGGGTAGTGGAAGTCGTCGCCGGTGTAGCAGCGGACGCCCTCCGGGAGGCGGCGGCGCAGCGCGACCTCGCGCCCGGCGTCGAGGAGGGACACCTTGATGCCGTCGACCTTGTCGGGGTGCGCGGCGATGACGTCGAGGAAGGTCTCGGTGGCGGTGTCGAGGTCGGCCGAACCCCAGTAGCCGGCGAGCGCCGGGTCGAACATCGGGCCGAGCCAGTGCAGGATGACCGGTTCGCTCGCCTGGCGCAGGAGGTGGCCGTACAGGTCGAGGTAGTCCTCGGGGCCGGTCGCGGTGGCGGCGAGGGCGCGGGAGGCCATCAGGATGGCCTGGGAGCCGGTCTCCTCGACGAGCGCGAGCTGCTCCTCGTACGCCTTGCGGACGCCTGCCAGGTCGGTGGGGCCGGTGAGCTGGTCGGTGCCGACGCCGCAGGCGATCAGGCCGCCGACCGCCTCGGCCTCCGCCGCGCTGCGCCGGATCAGCTCGGCCGCGCCGGACCAGTCGAGGCCCATCCCGCGCTGGGCGGTGTCCATGGCCTCCGCGACGCCGAGGCCCTGGGACCAGAGGTGGCGGCGGAAGGCGAGGGTGGCGTCCCAGTCGACGGCCGCCGGGGAGTCGGGGGTGGTGTCGGCGTACGGGTCGGCGACGACGTGGGCGGCGGAGAAGACCGTACGGGAGACGAGGGCGCCGCCGCCGGAGACGGCGAGGGGCTCGGTGCGCGGCGTGTACTTTCTCGTGCCGCCGTCGGGTGCGGGCAGGCGGATCACAGGCTCACCTCCGGGACGTCGAGGCGGCGGCCCTCGGCGGCGGACCTCAGGCCGAGCTCGGCGAGCTGGACGCCGCGGGCGCCGGCGAGGAGGTCCCACTGGTACGGCTCGCCGAGGGTGACGTGCCGCAGGAACAGCTCCCACTGGGCCTTGAAGCCGTTGTCGAAGGCGGCGTTGTCGGGGACCTCCTGCCACTGGTCGCGGAAGGACTCGGTGGCCGGGATGTCCGGGTTCCAGACGGGCTTCGGGGTGGCCGAGCGGTGCTGGACGCGGCAGCCGCGCAGTCCGGCGACGGCGGAGCCGTGGGTGCCGTCGACCTGGAACTCGACGAGTTCGTCGCGGTTGACGCGGACCGTCCAGGAGGAGTTGATCTGGGCGATGGCGCCGCCCTCCAGCTGGAAGATGCCGTACGCCGCGTCGTCGGCGGTGGCCTCGTACGGCTTGCCCTGCTCGTCCCAGCGGCGCGGGACGTGGGTGGCGACCTGGGCCGTGACGGAGGTGACCCGGCCGAACAGCTCGTGGAGCACGTACTCCCAGTGCGGGAACATGTCGACGACGATGCCGCCGCCGTCCTCCGAGCGGTAGTTCCAGCTGGGGCGCTGGGCGTCCTGCCAGTCGCCCTCGAAGACCCAGTAGCCGAACTCGCCCCGGACGGAGAGGATCTCGCCGAAGAAGCCGCCGTCGATGAGCCGCTTGAGCTTGAGCAGGCCCGGCAGGAACAGCTTGTCCTGGACGACGCCGTGCTTGATGCCCTTCTCGGAGGCGCGCCGGGCGAGGTCGAGGGCGCCGGCGAGGTCGGCGGCGGTGGGCTTCTCGGTGTAGATGTGCTTCCCGGCGTCGATGGCCTTGGTGAGCGCCTCGACGCGGGCGGAGGTGACCTGGGCGTCGAAGTAGATGTCGATGCTGTCGTCGGCGAGGACGGCGTCGAGATCGGTGGACCACTCGGTGAGGCCGTGACGCTCGGCGAGCGCGCGCAGGGCGTGCTCGCGGCGGCCGACGAGGACGGGCTCGGGCCAGAGGGTCTCGCCGTTGCCGAGGTCGAGGCCTCCCTGTTCGCGCAGGGCGAGGATCGAGCGGACGAGGTGCTGGCGGTATCCCATGCGTCCCGTGACGCCGTTCATGGCGATGCGGACTGTCCTGCGTGTCACAAGAGGTTCCTCTCCCGGTTGCGCCGCACCTTCAGAAGAAAGCGCTTTCTATCGAGGATGACGCTAGCCTGCCGACATCGCCGTCGACAAGGGCCTCGGAGGTACGCACAAACGATGACCGTCACCCTGGCGGACGTGGCCGCCCGCGCACGGGTCTCCCCCGCGACCGTGTCCCGCGTTCTCAACGGCAACTACCCGGTCGCCGAGTCCACCCGCGAGCGCGTGCTGCGGGCGGTGGACGAACTGGACTACGTCCTCAACGGCCCCGCGAGCTCCCTCGCCGCCGCCACCTCCGACCTGGTCGGCGTCCTCGTCAACGACATCGCCGACCCCTTCTTCGGGATCATGGCGAGCGCGGCGCAGAGCGCGATCGGGGAGGGCGCGTCGGGGCGCGGCGGGGGTGAGAAGCTCGCCGTCGTCTGCAACACCGGCGGCTCCCCCGCCCGCGAACTGACCTACCTCACCCTGCTCCAGCGGCAGCGGGCCGCGGCCGTCATCCTCATGGGCGGCTCCCTGGAGGACCCCGGGCACCTGGCGGCGACGGCCGGCAAGCTCGCCAAGCTGGCGGAGGCGGGGACCCGGGTCGTGCTGTGCGGGCGCCCGCCGGTGCCGGGCGACGCGAACGCGGCCGCGCTCGCCTTCGACAACAGGACCGGCGCGCAGCGCCTCACCGAGCACCTGCTCGGGCTCGGCCACCGGCGCATCGGTTACGCGGCCGGGCCCGCCGACCGGACCACGACCCGGCACCGGCTCGAAGGCCACCGGGCGGCGCTCGCGGAGGCGGGGGTCGCGGAGGGGCCGACGGTCCACGGGGCGTACGACCGGGAGGCCGGCTACACGGCCACGGCCGAGCTCCTCGCCCGTGACCCGGACCTGACGGCGGTCGTCGCCGCCAACGACACGGTGGCCCTCGGCGTCTGCGCGGCCCTGCGGGAACGGGGCCTGGACATCCCCGGCGACGTGTCCGTGGCGGGCTTCGACGACCTGCCGTTCTCGGTGGACGCGGTCCCGGCCCTGACGACCGTCCGCCTCCCGCTCCACGAGGCGGGGATCCGCGCGGGCCGCCTGGCGATGGGCACGGAGGAACCCCTGGCGGGCGGCGTGGAAACGGTCCCGGGCGAGCTGGTGGTACGGGGGTCGACGGGGCGGCCACGGGGGTAGGGGGGCCTGGGCGGGCGGACCGGCGGACCGGCGGACGGACGGGCGGACCGGCGGGCTTACGGCGGCGAGGGCGTCGACCGCGTCCTGCGGCCGCCCTCGGCCTGTGGATTCGGCGCCTTGACGCCCCCGGACGCCTGCGGGCCCGGGGCTTTGGCTCCCGGGCGCCTGCGGGCGCGGGGCTTTGGCGCCCCCGGGCGCCTGCGGACCCGGGGCGTTGGCACCCCCGGGCGCCTGCGGACCTGGGACTCTGACGCCCCCGGACGCCTGCGGGCCCGGGCCGCGACCGCGCCCGCTACCCGTCCGCCCGCAGGCCCGTCGCCGACAGCACCGCTTCCACCGTCTCCTCCACCGTGTGGTCCGCGTTGTCGATCCAGACGCCCTCGCCGGACAGTTCGGCGCGCATCGCCTCGTCCAGGAACGCCCAGTTCGTCGTGAGGCGTTTGTGGCGGGCGTTGTTGCGTTCCCAGGCCTTGTCCGGGCCGGGAGCCAGGATCACCACGTGGAGCGGACCGGCCGTCAGATGGGCCCGGTAGAAGTCGAGGTGGGAGCGGCGTACGACCACGTCGTCGAGCACCGGGAGGAAGCCGGCCGTGGTGAAGCTGTCCGCGAGAAGGCAGGCGTTGCGGGCGCGCAGCAGGATCTGACGGTCCGCCTCCGGGTCGCCGTCCGGGGTGGGCCGGCGGCAGCCCTGGACGATCAGCTCCTGGAGGTGGTCGACCTCGATGTGCGCCGAGCGGGCGAAGCGGGCGGCGAGGGCCGCCGAGACGGTCGACTTGCCGCTGCCGGGGATACCGGCGAGGAGGACCGCGCCGGGGGCGGGCTCGGGCGTGTCGACAGTGACGTGCTCGAAGGTCATGCGGGCCTTTCCTCGCGGACGGGACCGGACGACGATACGGCGACGGGCTCTGGGCCACCGGGGAATTCCCGGCACCCGCCGGGGCGGCGGGGGCGGCACGGCGATGCGGCACGGCGGCGCGGCTACGAGCCCGGCCCGCCGAGGGGTCCCGGCGCGCCGCCCGGGTGCCGCTGCTGCCGGGCGACGACGACAGCCACGGCCTCGGGTGGACCGAGGGGATTCCGACCGCCACCCGGGCGTCACGTGCCCGACGGCGACACCGCCACGTACCCGCCCCGCCGCGGGGCTCCCGCCCTGCCCGCCCGGGGGCGGCGCGACGGCCACGTACCCGCGCCGCCCTGCCGCCCCCGGGTGAGGCGTCCCGGCCCGCCCCGACCGGCGCCATGTGGCGGACGGGGGCGGCGCGGCGCACGGCGATCCGGGGCCCGGTCCGTACGCTCCAGGGACTCCGGCCCGGGATCGCCGCCGTGGGCGATTCGTGCGCGGGTCCTTGACCTGGCAGTTACTTTCGGGCTATCCGTGACTCCTTGGAAGTTTCCTTCACCGGGAGGCTTCCGCGGAATCCCCGACCTCGCACGGCCGGAAGGAGCATCAGTGCACCACCGCGCCCCCGTCCCCTCCCGACGCACCCTCCTCACGGTGACCGCCGCAGCCGCCGCGGCCGCCGTCACCGGAGTGAGCACGCCCGCCCACGCCGACCAGGACCGCAGACTCCGCCGGATCATCGACCGCATGTCCCTGGAGGAGAAGGTCGGCCAGCTCTTCGTGATGCGGGTGTACGGCCACTCCGCGACCGCCCCGGACCAGGCCGACATCGACGCCAACCTCCAGGAGATCGGCGTCCGCACGGCCGCCGAACTGGTCGAGCGCTACCACGTGGGCGGGGTCATCTACTTCACCTGGGCCCACAACACCCGCGACCCGCAGCAGATCGCCGAGCTCTCCAACGGCATCCAGCAGGCGGCGCTCGCGCAGCCCACCCCCGTCCCGGTGCTCATCTCCACCGACCAGGAGCACGGCATCGTGTGCCGGGTCGGCGAGCCCGCCACCCTGGTGCCCGGCGCGATGGCCCTCGGCGCGGGCGGCTCGCACGCCGACGCTCGGAGGGCGGCGCAGATCGCGGGCACCGAGCTCGCGGCCGTCGGCATCCGGCAGAACTACGCCCCGGTCGCGGACGTCAACGTCAACCCGGCCAACCCGGTGATCGGCGTCCGGTCCTTCGGCTCCGACCCGACGGCGGTCGCCGGCCTGGTCGCCGCCCAGGTGAAGGGGTATCAGCGGGCCGGGGTCGCGGCCACCTCCAAGCACTTCCCGGGGCACGGCGACACCGCCGTCGACAGCCACTACGGGCTGCCGACGATCACCCACACCCGGGCGCAGTGGGCGGAGCTGGACGCCCCGCCGTTCCGGTCCGCCATCGCCGCCGGGATCGACTCGATCATGACCGCGCACATCGTGGTCCCGGCGCTCGACCCCAGCGAGGACCCGGCGACCCTCTCCCGGCCCATCCTCACCGGCGTCCTGCGCGAACAGCTCGGCTACGACGGGGTGGTGGTCACCGACTCGCTGGCCATGGAGGGGGTGCGCACCAAGTACGGGGACGACCGCGTCCCGGTGCTCGCGCTGAAGGCCGGCGTCGACCAGCTGCTCAACCCGCCGAAGCTGGACGTGGCGTGGAACGCGGTCCTGAAGGCGGTCAGGGACGGCGAGCTGACGGAGGAACGCCTCGACGAATCGATCCTGCGGATCCTGCGGCTGAAGTCGAAGCTCGGGCTGTTCCGGAACGCGTACGTGTCACGGGCCGGTGTCGAACGGGTGGTGGGCGCCGCCACCCACCTCGCACAGGCCGACCGGATCGCCGAGAGCACCACGACCCTGCTCCTCAACGAGGGCGAGTTCCTGCCCCTGAGCCCGGCCTCGCACCGCTCGGTCCTCGTCGTCGGCGCCGACCCCGCCTCGCCGTCCGGGACCACGGGGCCGCCCACCACCACCCTGGCGGCGGAGCTGAGGGAGCTGGGGTTCACCGCGACCGCGCTCTCGACCGGGATCACCCCGACGGCCGCGAAGATCGAGGAGGCGGTGGCAGCCGCGGCCGGCAAGGACGTGGTCGTCGTCGGCACGTACAACGTCACCGCGACCAGCCCGCAGCGCACCCTCGTGGCGCGGCTCGTCGCGACCGGGGTGCCCGTCGTGACGATCGCGATCCGCAACCCGTACGACGTGGCCCGGCTCGGCGGTCAGCGGGCGACGCTCGCCGCCTACTCCTGGACCGATGTCGAACTCCGCGCCGCGGTACGGGTCCTGGCGGGCCGGGCCAGGCCGCAGGGCCGCCTGCCGGTGCCCGTGCAGAGCGCGGACGACCCGGCGAAGGTGCTCTATCCGGTCGGCCACGGCCTGTCGTACCGGTGAGCCGGCGACGGGGTGCGGCCGCCGGGCGCGCCCGTCCCCCGTACAGCTGACACGACGGCGGGGTGCCCCGCTGGACGCACCCCGTCGTCGTACCGCTGACACGACGGCGGGGTGCGCCGCCGGGCGCGCCCCATCCCCGTACCGCTGACACGACAGTGGGGTGCGCCGCCGGACGCACCCCACCTTCAGCGACTGATCAGCCGTGCGTCACGGCCGCAGGCCGTGCTCACGCGTCACGTCCTCGTCGACCGCCTTGTCGAGGCGGGCGTCGAAGCGGGCCAGCGGCTGCGCCGCCTGGACGGCCGGGGCGGGGACGCCGGCCCAGGCCAGGATGCGGGCGGTGGCGTTCTCCCGCTCGGCGTCGACGAGCCCGGCGACGTTCGCGCCGTGGTTCGCGCCCGGCGCGGTGTAGACGTAGCTGTCGCGCGCGCCCTTGCCGAGGTGGAACGGCTCGGCGCCCCACGGGTCGTTGCCGCCGTAGACGAAGAGCATCTGGTTCGCGTTCCTGCGGACCCAGTTGTCGACGTCCCGCATGACCTGCGGCTGGAACTTCATCGGGATCGAACTCGGCACGAAGTTGCGGGCCGGCTGGTAGCCGTAGCGGCTGAGACCCGCGAGGTGCGGCTGCTTGATGGTGGGCGAGCCGAGCTGGGTCGCCGCCTGGTAGTAGTACGGCGTGTAGTACTCCAGGCCCTGGTCGGTGTAGGCGGACCAGCCGGAGTAGGCGTCGATCGTCTCGTAGACGGTGTCGTCGCTCGCGGTCTTCGCGTCCGGGATCTGGTCGCAGACGTCCTCGCCGTAGTACTGCCAGAAGCCCCACACGAAGTCGAGGACGACGGCCTCGTAGGCCTTGTCGAGCGTGCCGACGGTGTTGAACGTGGCGCCCTCGGTCTCGGCCCACTCCTTGTACTTCTTCTGCAGCGGCTCGCGGCGGACGAGGGCCTCGCGCTGCATGCCGTTGAGGCGGTCGCGGCACTCCTTGGTGCCGACGTTGGCGAAGAACCGGTCGTACGCCGAGTCCTCGTTGTTCACCACGTCGTTCGGGGCGACGTAGGCGACGACGCCGTCCATGTCACGCGGGTAGAAGCGCTCGTAGTAGGTGGCGGTCATGCCGCCCTTCGAGCCGCCGGTGGACAGCCACTTCTTGCCGTAGATCTTCTTCAGGGCGGTGAAGATCCGGTGCTGGTCGCTGGCCGCCTGCCAGATGTCCAGCTTGGACCAGTCGGCGGGCTGCGGCCGGGAGGGCGTGAAGAACCGGTACTCCATGGAGATCTGGTTGCCGTCGACGATGCGCGTCGGCTCGGCCCGGCTCGGGGTGGTGCTCAGGCCGTAGCCGCTGGTGCGGAAGACGGTGGGGCGGTCCGTGTCCTTGTGGAGGACGGAGATCCGCTGCTGGAACGTGCCCGCCCACGGGCGTCGGTGGTCGATCGGCTGCTCGTAGTTCAGGACGAGGAAGCGGTAGCCGGCGTACGGCTTCTCCTCGATCAGACTCATCCCGGGGATCGCCAGGATGCGGTCCTTGATGTCCGTGCTCTGCGAGTCGGCGACGGACGTGCTGTCGGTCTCCGTGTCCGCGGCGGTAGCCACGCCTGTGGAGCCGACGGTGCCTATGAGCACCGAAAGCGACAGCAGCCATCTGAGCGACTTGCGCATTCGTCCTCCCCTTGGTTCACAACGGTGTCGCGAACCTAGCGGGGCAACGTGTGTACCGCCAGTACCAGTTGGTCCTTACCCTTGGACTTTCCTGTACATCAGCACAGGATCCAGCCCGTGGACGCCCCCCGGCCGGCCACCGAACCGGCCGCGCGGACGCAGCGGTTGAGGGCGTGGACGGTGACGGGTCCGGCCTGCCGGTCGAGGCGTCCGGCGCGAACGGCGGGGCGTGCGCCGCGTGGCTGGAGCGAGACGCTCATCGGCCGGCGGACGCCGGGCCGCTTGGCGACGGTGACGGCGCAGGCGTAGTGGCGGGTCTTGTAGAGGCGCAGCTCGCCGGTGGCGAAGACGATGGTCCTGGTGGGCCGGCCGTGGCAGACGGAGGCGGCGTCGGCGGGCGTCACACCGGGGCCGGCGCCGGGGACGAGGAGCAGGGCGAGGGCGCCGAGGAACGGCGCGAGGACACGGACGAGCAGCCGGTGGGCACGTCGTGCGGGCATCGTCTCCGTGGGCATGCGGGTCCCCTCCCGGGTGGGTCGACGTACGGGCGTACGACGCGTCCACCTCCGGAACGGTTGCCTCCGGCGTGCTCGCCCCCGGTCGCGCCTCAGACGCGCTCCGGTTCCGCCTCCCCGATGAAGGTGCTCCAGAGCGAGGCGTACCGGCCGCCCAGGGCGAGGAGTTCCTCGTGGGTGCCGTCCTCCGCCACCCGGCCGTGGTCCATGACGATCACCCGGTCGGCGCGGGCCGCCGTGGTCAGCCGGTGGGCGACGACCAGGGTCGTACGGCGGCCGGCGAGACGGTCGGTGGCCAGGTTGACCTGGGCTTCCGTCGCCAGGTCGAGCGCCGCCGTGGCCTCGTCGAGGAGCAGCACGTCCGGGTCGACGAGCTCGGCCCGGGCGAGGGCGATGAGCTGGCGCTGCCCGGCGGAGAGGTTCCGGCCCCGCTCGGCGACCTCGTGCAGGTAGCCGCCGTCCAGGGTCGCGATCATCTCGTGGGCGCCGACCGCGCGGGCCGCCGCCTCCACCTCGGCGTCGGTCGCCTCGGGACGCCCGTACGCGATGGCGTCCCGGACCGTCCCCGCGAAGAGGTACGCCTCCTGCGGGACGACGCCGAGCCGGTGCCGGTACGCGGTGAGGTCGAGGTCCCGCAGGTCGGTGCCGTCGGCCGTGACCCGGCCGCCCGTCGGGTCGTAGAAGCGGGCGACCAGCTTGACCAGGGTGGACTTGCCCGCGCCGGTCTCGCCGACGAAGGCGACGGTCTGCCCGGCCGGGATGCGCAGGTCGATGCCGGTGAGGGCGGTCTCCTCCTTGTCGGTGCCGTCCTCTCCCCCGTACGCGAAGGAGACGTCCTCGA
The DNA here is from genome assembly GCF_001905665.1 of Streptomyces sp. CB02261. Taxonomy (GTDB): domain Bacteria; phylum Actinomycetota; class Actinomycetes; order Streptomycetales; family Streptomycetaceae; genus Streptomyces. The sequence continues at coordinate 967,572 of NZ_LIVX01000001.1, forward strand.
AGGCGATCTCGCCGCGCAGCGAGAGGACGTCGAGGGGCGCGTCGGCGGCGGCCGTCGACGTCGGCTCCTGGAGGAGTTCCTGCATCCGCTTCAGCGAGACGGCGGCCTGCTGGTAGCCGTCGAAGACCTGCGAGAGCTGCTGCACGGGGGCGAAGAACAGGTCGATGTAGAGGAGGTAGGCGACGAGCGCGCCGGTGGTGAGCGTGCCCGCCTCGATCCGGTTGGCGCCGACGATCAGGACGGCGGCGGCCGCGGCCGAGGACAGCAGCGTCACGAACGGGAAGTAGATCGAGATCAGCCACTGGCCCCGGACGCGCGCCTGCCGGTAGGAGTCGCTGCGCTCGGCGAACCGGGCCGCGCCCGACCGCTCGCGGCGGAACGCCTGCACGATCCGCAGACCGGAGACCGACTCCTGGAGGTCGCCGTTGACGACGCTGATCCGCTCGCGCGCCAGCTCGTACGCCTTCACGCTGGAGCGGCGGAAGAAGTACGTGGCGACGGCGAGGACCGGCAGGGTCGCGAAGACGACCAGGGCGAGCTGGAGGTCGAGGACCAGCAGCGCGACCATGATCCCGAAGAAGGTCACGACGGAGACGAAGGCGGTGACCAGGCCCGTCTGCAGGAAGGTGGACAGGGCGTCCACGTCCGTCGTCATCCGGGTCATGATCCGGCCGGTGAGCTCGCGCTCGTAGTAGTCGAGGCCGAGCCGCTGGAGCTGGGCGAAGATCTTGAGGCGCAGCGCGTAGAGGACCCGCTCGCCGGTACGGCCGGTCATCCGGGTCTCGGCGGTCTGCGCCACCCACTGCACGAGCACGGTGACCAGGGCGAGCAGGGAGGCCGCCCAGACGGCGCCGATCGCGAGCCGGTTCACGCCCTCGTCGATGCCGTGCCGGATCAGGACGGGGAGCAGCAGGCCCATGCCGGCGTCCAGGGCGACCAGGCCGAGGCTGATGAGGAGCGGGACGCCGAAGCCGCGGAGCAGCCGGCGCAGCCCGTAGGTGTCCTCGGGCGCCACGGCGCGGGCCTCGTCGATGTCGGGGGTGTCGACGGCCGGCGGGAGGGCCTCGACGGCGGCGAGCAGCTCGGGGGTGGCGCCGGGCGCGGGGCTCTCCCGGCCGGCGGTCTCGTCCCGTACCCACAGGGCGGGGGTGATGCCCCGCTCGGCGTCGAACTCCGCGTCCAGCTCGGCCCGCAGGGTGCGGTCCTCGGGGACCTCGGGCGGGGTGACGTGGCCGGGCGAGACGGCGCCCAGTTCCTCGGGGTCGGTGAGGAGGCGGCGGAAGAGCGGGGAGCGCTCCTCCAGCTCCGCGTGGGTGCCGATGTCGGCGAGCCGGCCGTCGTCCAGGACGGCGATGCGGTCGGCGAGGTTGAGGGTGGAGCGGCGGTGGGCGATGAGCAGGGTCGTACGGCCCGCCATCACCGACTTCAGGGCCTCGTGGATCTCGTGCTCGACCTTGGCGTCGACGGCGGACGTGGCGTCGTCGAGGAGGAGGAGCCGGGGGTCGGTGAGGATCGCGCGGGCGAGGGCGACGCGCTGGCGCTGGCCGCCGGAGAGGGTCAGGCCGTGCTCGCCGACCTTGGTGTCGTAGCCGTCGGGCAGCTCGGCGATGAACCGGTCGGCCTGCGCGGCGCGGGCGGCGGTCTCGATCTGCTCCTGGGTGGCCTCCGGCAGGCCGTACGCGATGTTGGCGCGGACGGTGTCGGAGAAGAGGAAGGAGTCCTCGGGGACGAGGCCGACGGCGGCGCGCAGGGAGTCGAGGGTGAGTTCGCGGACGTCGTGGCCGCCGACGAGGACGGCGCCGTGGGAGACGTCGTAGAAGCGGGGCAGGAGGAGGGAGACGGTGGACTTGCCGGAGCCGGAGGCGCCGACGACGGCGACGGTCTCGCCGGGGCGGATCTCCAGGGAGAAGCCGTCGAGGACGGGGCGCCCTTCGTCGTACGCGAAGGACACGTCGTCGAACTCGACGGTGGCGGGGGCGTCGGCCGGGAGTTCCTTCGTGCCGTCCTGGATGACCGGCTCGGTGTCGATGAGGTCGAGGACCCGGTCGACGCCGGCCCGGGCCTGCTGGCCGACGGTGAGGACCATGGCGAGCATGCGGACCGGGCCGACGAGGGAGGCCAGGTAGGCGGAGAAGGCGACGAAGGTGCCGAGGGTGATCTCGCCGCGGTAGGCGAGCCAGCCGCCGAGGGCGAGGACGGCGACCTGGCCGAGGGCGGGGACGGCCTGGAGGGCGGGGGTGTACTTCGAGTTCAGGCGGATCGTCCGCAGCCGGCCGGCGAACAGCTTCCGCCCGGCCTCGCGGATCTTGCCGGTCTCCTGGTCCTCCTGGCCGAAGCCCTTGACGACCCGGACGCCGGTCACGGCCCCGTCGACGACCCCGGCGACGACGGCGGCCTGCTGCTGGGCGTGCCAGGTGGCGGGGTGGAGGCGGGTGCGGCTGCGCTTGGCGATGAACCAGAGGGCGGGGGCGACGGCGAGGGCGACGAGGGTCAGCGGGATCGAGAGCCAGGCCATGACGGCGAGGGAGATGAGGAAGAGCAGCACGTTCCCGATGGTCATCGGGAGCATGAAGAGCAGGCCCTGGATCAGCTGGAGGTCGCTGGTGGCCCGCCCGACGACCTGCCCGGTGGACAGCTCGTCCTGCCGCCGCCCGTCGAGCCGGGTGATGGTGGCGAACATGTCGGTGCGCAGGTCGTGCTGGACGTCGAGGGCGAGGCGGCCGCCGTAGTAGCGGCGGACGTAGGTGAGGACGTAGACGAGGACGGCGGCGCCGATGAGGAGGCCGGTCCAGACGCCGAGGTCGCGGGTCTTCGTCCCGATGACGTCGTCGATGATCACCTTGGTGACGAGCGGCACGAGGGCGAGGACGCCCATGCCGACCAGGGAGGACCCGAGCGCGAGGATCACGTTCGCCTTGTACCGCCAGGCGTAGCCGCTGAGCCTCCGGGCCCAGCCCTGCTGCCCGTCGGCCGCCGCCTGCCCGTCCGACGCCTGTTTCTGCCCCACCGCCGCCACGAATGGCCTCCCGTCCGTCCTGCTCTACCGGAAGGCCCAACGCGGCCGACGTGCGATTTCATCCCGCCGCAACAAAGACGGGACCGAGGTCCTAGGACCTCCTCACAGGCAGTCGCATTCCGTTGCGTAGACGAGGAGGAAGGCGGCGGTCGCGGCGGCGACGGAGAAGGCGCCGCCCGTCACCGCGGTGAACCGCCGCCCGCGCCGGGACCGGTCCGGGCCCCGGAACCTCACCCACGCCCCGTGGGCGAGGACCGCGCTCAGCAGTCCGGCGCCCGCGAGGGTGAGGCGGGGGCTGGAGGACCAGCTCAGATACGCGAGGAGGACGAGACCCCCGAGCAGTGCGCAGGCGAGCACGGTCAGGACCAGCTCACTCGCCGCCTCCCCCACCGTCTCGGTCAGGAACTCCCCGATGCCCTTCGCGACCCTGCGGACCCGGCTCATCGCACTCCCCCTCACCACGGCCCGTGCGGGCCCCCGGGGAAGAGGACCGCGCCGGGCCGGGAGGGGTTGAGCCGGAGCGGCCCGGGAGGGCCGCCGAACCTCGGTCCACTCGTAGGGGTGAGGCCGCCGTGGGTAGGGAGTCGGTGACCGTCCAGGGGCGGTCGTGGGAGCGGAACCGGAGGGGAAGGGGTGGTCCGTGGCGCGGGTCGAGGACGGGAGGCCGTACGCGTGGGGGCGGCTGCACGCGGCGTTGTGGGCGCTGAAGACGCTCGCGGAGACCGGGAGGATCGTGCCGCTGTCGGAGGGGGAGGTGGGGCGGAAGGCCGACAATCCGCGGAACATCGCATGGGCTCTGCTGCGGGGGGCGGGGCACCAGGTGTTCCTGGCCCGCGAGAAGGGCGGGCTCCGTGCCGAGGCCGCCGCGGTGCTCTTCGCCGACATCGCGAAGCTGATCCTGCCGGAACGCATGCGCAGGGACGGGCTCGGGGATGTCGGGACGGCGGCGTTCCGGCAGGGATACGAGGCGCAGCTCGCCGAGTACCGGAAGCAGTGGGAGGGGCTCGTCGACTGACGGCGCCGTAGTCCGCCGCCCCCGGCGTGTGCGGGGGCGGCGGGTGCGGGCGCTTCGGCTCAGAGGTGCGTCGGTTCGAACATGCGCAGGAGGGCCGGGAGGACCACGACCGCGGGGCCCGGGGTGGCGAGGGCCTTCGCGAGGTCCGCCGTCAGGGATTCGGGGCTGGTCAGGGTGGCGGGCACGCCGAAGGACTCCGCCAGGGCGACGAAGTCCGGGCGGGTGAGTTCGGTGCCGGTGGCCTCGCCGAAGGCGTCCGTCATGTACTCGCGCAGGATGCCGTAGCCGCCGTCGTCGACGATCAGCCAGGTCACGTCGAGGCCGTACTGCTTCGCCGTCGCCAGCTCCGCGATCGAGTACATCGCGCCGCCGTCGCCGGAGACCGCCAGGACCGGCTGGCCGGGGTCCGCGACGGCCGCGCCGAGGGCGGCGGGGAAGGCGTAGCCGAGGCCGCCGGCGCCCTGGGCGGAGTGCATGGTGTTCGGGTGCCGGGCGTCGAAGGCCGACCACGCCCAGTACGCCAGGATCGTCATGTCCCAGAAGCTCGGGGCCCGGTCCGGGAGGGCCTCCCGTACGGCCGCGACGATCCGCTGCTCCAGGTCCAGGTCCTGGGCGGCGATGCGGTCCCGGACCTTGGCGAGGACGGCCGCGACCCGCGCGGGGGCGGTCGGGTCCCGCCGCTCGGAGGCCGTCTCCAGGAGCGCCTGGAGGGCGAGGCGGGCGTCGGCGTGGATGCCGAGCGCCGGATGGTTGGACTCCAGCTTCCCGGCGTCGGCCTCGATCTGGATCACCCGGCCGCGCGGGGCGAACGTGTGGTAGTTCGAGGACAGCTCGCCGAGCCCGGAGCCGACGACGAGGAGGACGTCGGCGTCCTCCAGGAAGTCGGTGGTGTGCCGGTCCTCCAGCCAGGACTGGAGCGACAGCGGGTGCTGCCAGGGGAAGGCGCCCTTGCCGCCGAAGGTGGTGACGACGGGCGCGTCGATCAGTTCGGCGAGCGCGAGGAGCTTGCGGGAGGCGTCGGACCGTACGACTCCGCCGCCCGCGATGATCGCGGGGCGTTCGGCGGTCGCGAGGAGGTGGGCCGCGAGCGCCGTCAGCTCGGGCCTGGGCACGGCCTCCTCGGGCGTCGCGTCCATCGCGGTGACCACGGGCAGGGTCGTCTCCGCGAGGAGCACGTCCTGCGGGACCTCGACCCAGACCGGCCCGTGGGGGGCGGTGAGCGCCGACTCCCAGGCCGCCGCGACGGCGGAGGGGATCTGCGACTGCGTACGGGCCGTGTGGACGGACTTCACGATGTCGCGGAAGGACGCCTGCTGGTCGCGCAGCTCGTGGAGGTAGCCGTGCCGCCCGCCGCCGAGGCCTGCCGCCGGGATCTGGCTGCCGATGGCGACGACGGGCGCGGAGGCGGCGGCTGCCTCCTGGAGCGCGGCGAGCGACATGAGGGCGCCGGGTCCCGTGGAGAGCAGCAGCGGGGCGGCCTCGCCGGTGATCCGGCCGTACGCGTCGGCGGCGAAGCCCGCGTTGTTCTCGACGCGGAGGCCGACGTACCGGAGGGAGGACCGCCGCAGCGCGTCGAACATGCCGAGGGCGTGCTGGCCGGGGAGGCCGAAGACGGTGGTGGCGCCGAGTCCGGCGAGGGTCTCGATGACCAGGTCGCCGCCGTTGCGCCCGGCGGGCGGGTTCAGGGCGGCGGCGGTCTGCGCCGCGGTCGGGCGCAGGACCAGGTCGTGGTCGTGGGTCATGAGAGGGCGTCCCTTCGAGGTACGGCGGTCACGTCGCGGGCAGGCGGCCCGGTGGGGGCGACTCGACCACCGGGCCGCACCCCACCACGCGCCTCGGCGCGCTGCCGCCCCGAGGCTACTTCGCGCCGTCGGCGCGGCTCGCCGCGATCTGCCGGGACATGATCGTCGTCAGTTCGTACGCCGTGTGCGAGGCGGCGACGGCGGTGATCTCCGCGTGGTCGTAGGCGGGGGCGACCTCGACGACGTCCGCCGACACCAGGTTGCAGGAGGACAGGCCGCGGAGGATCTCCAGGAGCTCGCGGGAGGTCATGCCGCCCGCCTCGGGGGTGCCGGTGCCGGGGGCGTGGGCCGGGTCGAGGCAGTCGATGTCGATGGAGATGTACAGCGGCCGGTTCCCGATGCGCTGGCGGAGCTGGTCGGCGACCTCGTCGGCGCCGCGGCGGTAGATGTCGGCCGAGGTGACGATGCCGAAGCCCATCTTCTCGTCGTCGGTGAGGTCCTGCTTGCCGTAGAGCGGGCCGCGGGTGCCGACGTGGGAGAGCGCCTCGGTGTCGAGGATGCCCTCCTCGACGGCCCGGCGGAACGGGGTGCCGTGGGTGTACTCGGCGCCGAAGTACGTGTCCCAGGTGTCGAGGTGCGCGTCGAAGTGGAGCAGGGCGACGGGGCCGTGCTTCTTGGCGACGGAGCGGAGCAGCGGCAGCGCGATGGTGTGGTCGCCGCCGAGGGTCATCATGCGGGCGCCGGTGCCGAGGAGGTCGTCCGCGGCGGCCTCGATCGTCTCGACGGCCTCGTTGATGTTGAACGGGTTGGCGGCGATGTCACCGGCGTCCGCGACCTGGGCGAGGGCGAACGGGGAGGCGTCCTGGGCCGGGTTGTAGGGGCGCAGGAGGCGGGACGCCTCGCGGATGGCGTTGCCGCCGAAGCGGGCGCCGGGGCGGTAGGAGACGCCGCTGTCGAAGGGGACGCCGACCACGGCGACGTCGGCGGTGCCGACCTCGTCGAGCCGCGGCAGCCGGGCGAACGTCGCGGGACCGGCGTACCGCGGGATGCGGGACGAGTCGATCGGGCCGCGCGGGGTGTTCTGGTCGCTGCTGCTCATGGTCGGGGTCCTCCTGGGGTGTGGCGGGGGTGGGGCTCCGGCCCGCGGGATGCCTCGACGGTAAGCGGCCGGGAAGCGGCACAGAAGTGTAGGTTTCCTCCACTGTACGAGCCGATGCTGTACGAAGGATCCATGACATCGCCGTCCCGCTCCGAGGCCCTCTCCACTCCCCCGGCTCCGCCCGTGCCGCTGGCCGCGCTGCTCGCCCGCCGGGACCTCGGCCTCCGGCTGCTCTCGGGCCCGGAGGACGTTCCGCTGCACTGGGTGCACACCTCGGAGATGGCCGACCCCTATCCGTACCTCCTCGGCGGTGAGCTGCTCATGACGGCGGGGGTGCAGCTCACCGACCCGGCGCGGTACGTGGGGCGGGTGGTGGAGGCGGGGGCGGCGGCACTCGCCTTCGGGGTGACGCCGGTGTACGACACGGTCCCGGAGGGGCTCGTCGAGGCCTGCGCCCGTCAGGGTCTGCCGCTGGTCGAGGTGCCGCCGAGGACGCCGTTCACGGCGGTCGCGCGGGCGCTGTGGCGGCTGATGGCGGAGGCCAGGCTGCACGAACTGCGCCGGGTGACGGAGGCGCAGCAGTCCCTGGCGACGGCGGCGGCCCGGCCGGCCCCGGTGCCGGCGGTGCTCGGAGCGCTCGCCTCGCGGCTCGGGGGGCGGGCGGTGCTCTTCGGCCCGGACGGCACGGAGTCGGTGGCGGCGGGGCGGGAGGTGCCCGCGGAGGCGGCGGGGGCGCTGCGGGAGCTGGCGGGGGTGCTCGGGCCGCGCCCGGGCGGGCCCGCGTCGGCGAGCGGGGACGGCGGCGGGCTGCGGCTCGCCGCGTACGCCCTCGGGGGCGGGGAGGGGCTGACGCTCGGGGTGGCGACGGAGCGGCGCGAACCGGGCGACCACACGATCGCGGGCGTCGCCGTGGTGCTGCTGTCCCTGCTGACGGCCCCGCACCGGGGCGCGGACGTGACGGTACGGGACGGGGCCCTGGTCCGGCTGCTCCTCGGCGCGCGCCCGGCGGAGGTCGCGGGCGCGCTGGGCCCGGGCCCGTGGACGGTGGTGCACGCCTCGGGCGGCGACGGCACCCCGTTCGCGTCGGCGTCCCTGGCGGCGGCGCTGGGGACGGCGCTGGTGGACGCGGGGACGGGAAGCGGCGGCGCCGGGGTCGTACGGCTCCTGCTTCCCGCCTCCGCATCCGTCGCCGTGCAGGAGGGCTGGACGCTCGGGGTGAGCGCGGTCGCCGAGCCGGACGGTCTCGCGGCCGCCGACGCCCAGGCGGCGCGGGCCCTGCGCCGGGCGCAGGCGACCCGCGCCCCTCTCGTACGGCACCGCCCCGGCGGTTTCGCGGCCCTGGTGGACCCCGCCGAGGCCGCGGCCTACACCCGGACCCTCCTCGGCCCGCTGCCGGAACCGCTCAGGGAGACCCTGCGCACCTGGCTCTCCCTGCACGGCAGCTGGGACCGTACGGCCGTCGCGCTGGACATCCACCGCAACACCGTCCGCCAGCGCATCGCCCGCTGCGCGGCGCTCCTGGACCGGGACCTGGACGATCCGGACGTCCGGATGGAGCTGTGGTTCGCGCTCGGGTGAGGCCGTGGATCAGCGGGTGGGTCAGTGGGTCAGCTGGGTCAGTAGAGCTTGTTGACGGCGGTCTTCGTCGTGGTGCGGAAGGCGGTCAGCGGGGCGTCCTCGAAGTCGCCCATCTGACCCCAGCGGACGAGGGTGACGGTGCGGCCGTCGCGGCCGACGGAGAAGAGGTGGATGTCGGTGATGCCGATCTGCGGGTCGGCGGTGTCCAGGCTGTAGACCCAGGCGCCCTCCTCGACGGCGAGCTTGCCGTGGTACGCGCTGACGGCGTCGAGGCCGGGGTTCTGCCGCTCAAGCAGGGGGCCGCAGCCGGCGAGGGCCTTGCGGAGGGTGTCGACCAGCTTCACGGCGTCGGCCTCGGTGCGGGCGACGGTGGTGACCTGGACGCCGTTGGTGTCGAGCTCGGTGCTGAACTCGCGGTAGCGGGTGTTCTGCGCCGGGATCTTGTACGGGGCGCAGAGGACGCCGCCGTTCTCCGGGACGCCGCTGAAGACCTGGGTGGCGGTCCACGGCGTCGAGGACGGCGGCATCTGGGAGGCGGCGAGGAAGGCGGGCTGGGCGGCGGCCTGCGCCGGGGCCGTGGCGAGGGCCGCGAGGCCCAGGGCGGCAGCGGCGGCGGTGGCGAGTGCGGTACGGAGCTTGTTCATGGTGGTGGATCCCCCGTCGGGTCGTTCGGTCAGTGCTCCACCAGCGTCGGTCCGGCGCCCGCCGCCCGCAACGGTGACGCGCCCACCATCCGTCCCGGAACCATTCCACCCCCGCTGACGTGCAAGGACGTGAAGGGTGGGACGCAGGGTCGAGGGGGATGGAATGCCGAAGGACGCCGCCGTCGAGGAGTTCGCGCGGCTCGTGCGCGGGCTGAAGGCGCGGGACGGGCGCAGTTACGAGGCGCTGGGCCGGCGCCTGAGCGTCAGCGCGTCCACCCTCCACCGCTACTGCTCCGGCGCGACCGTCCCGGAGGAGTTCGCCGTGGTCGACCGCCTCGCCCTGCTGTGCGGGGCGGACGAGGAGGAGCGGCGCGCCCTGGAGGTGGCCTGGAGCCGCGCGGATCGCACCCGTCGCCCTCCGGTGCCGAAGCAGGACAAGGAGCCCGGCACGGAGCCCGGGTCAGGCCCGGAACCGGCGCCGGAGCCGGCCCCGCAGCCCGAGCCGGCGCCTGAGCCCGAGCCGGCTCCGGAGCCCGTGTCCGAGCCCGAGCTGGAACCCGTGCGCGCGGGCGTGCCGGGCCTCCCGCCCCGGCGGCGGAGGCGCCGGTGGGGGTGGCTGGGCGTGGTCGCCGGGGCGCTGGCGGTCGTGGGGACGGTAACGCTCGGAGCCGTACTCCTGCCCGGGAAGACCCGGGAGCCGGCCGCCGAGCCACCGGCGCCGCTGACGTGGACGGTCGCCTCGCACCTCTGGAAGAACGGGTGCGGGCACACCTACCTCGTGGAGCGGACGCCCCCTCCCCCGCCGGAGTCGGCCGACGCGCGGAGCTGGGCGGCGGCGCAGGGGGCCGTGGACGGCGGGGAGACGCTGGTGCGGGTGTCGGTGCAGGGGAAGAGCGCGGCGGCGGTGGTGCTCCAGGCGCTGCACGTGCGGGTGGTGGAGCGGGGCGCGCCGCTGCCGTGGGCGGCGTACCGGATGGACGACGGGTGCGGCGGGGCGGTGACCCCGCGCCGTTTCGAGGTGGACCTGGACCGGCCGCGGCCGGTGGCGCGGGCGCTGGACGGGTACGACGCCTCCGGGCAGGAGGGCCGGACGCTCCCGGCGGTCTCCTTCCCGTACGCGGTCAGCGCCGCCGAGCCGGAGGAGCTGCTGGTCTTCGCGGGGGCGGCGGGGTGCGACTGCCGCTGGTACCTGGAGCTGGAGTGGAGCTCGGAGGGGCGCCGGGGCACGGTCCGGATCGGGGACGAGGACGGCCTGCCCTTCCGGACGAGCGGGGCGAAGGGACGGCCCGTGTACGGGTACGACTCCGTGGGGCGGGCCTGGATCACAGGCGAGAAGTCTGGACAGGGCGGGTGACCGATGGGTAACTTCGTTGACGACAGACTGAGCAAGCGCTTAGACAACTGGGCAAGCACACCGGAGGAGTCGCACCGTGCGCCGTACCGTATTCGACGAGGACCACGAGGCGTTCCGGGAGACCATCCGGGCCTTCATCCAGGCCGAGGTCGTCCCCGTCTACGACGACTGGTTCGCCGCCGGCCAGGCGCCGCGCGAGTTCTACGGCAAGCTCGGCGAGCTGGGCGTCTTCGGCATCAACGTGCCCGAGGAGTTCGGCGGCGCGGGCCTGGACACCCACAAGTTCGAGGCCGTCCTCTACGAGGAGACCTCCCGCGCGGGCGTCCAGTTCGGCGGCTCCGGCGTCCACGTCCTGCTCGCCCTGCCGTACATCAAGATGCTCGCCACCGGCGACCAGAAGAAGCGCTACCTGCCGAAGTTCGTCACCGGTGAGGAGATGTGGGCCCTCGCGATGACCGAGCCGGGCACCGGCTCCGACGTCGCGGGCATGAAGACCACCGCCAAGCTCTCCGAGGACGGCACCCACTACGTCCTCAACGGCTCCAAGACCTTCATCACCGGTGGCGTCCACGCCGACCGCGTGATCGTCTGCGCCCGCACCTCCGCCCCGTCGGAGGACGACCGCCGCTTCGGCATCTCCCTCTTCGCCGTCGACACCAAGTCCGAGGGCTACTCCATCGGCCGCAAGCTGGACAAGCTGGGCCTGCGCACCTCCGACACGGCCGAGCTGGCCTTCGTCGACGTCAAGGTGCCCGTCGAGGACCTCCTCGGCGAGGAGGGCAAGGGCTTCTACTACCTCGGCCACAACCTGGCCTCCGAGCGCTGGGGCATCGCCTTCGGCGCCTACGCGCAGGCCAAGGCCGCCGTCCGGTTCGCCCAGCAGTACGTGACCGACCGCACCGTCTTCGGCAAGCCGGTCGCCCACTTCCAGAACACCAAGTTCGAGCTGGCCGCGTGCCAGGCCGAGGTCGACGCCGCCGAGGCCGTCGCCGACCGCGCCCTGGAGGCCCTGGACGCGGGTGAGCTCAGCCCCGCCGAGGCCGCCAGCGCCAAGCTGTTCTGCACCGAGGTCGCGCACCGCGTCATCGACCGCTGCCTCCAGCTGCACGGCGGCTACGGCTACATGAACGAGTACCCGATCGCCCGCCTGTACGCCGACAACCGCGTCAACCGCATCTACGGCGGCACCAGCGAGATCATGAAGTCGATCATCGCCAAGTCGATGGGCCTGTAGTCCAGGTGCCCGAACCGCACGACCCCCTTGACGCCCTGCTCGATCTGCTCGACCTGGAGCGGATCGAGCGGGACATCTTCCGGGGAGAGTCCCGCTCCGCGCTCGTCCCCCGCGTCTTCGGCGGCCAGGTGGCCGCCCAGGCGCTGGTGGCGGCGGGCCGGACCGTGCCCGAGGACCGTCTCGCGCACTCGCTCCACGCGTACTTCCTGCGCCCCGGCGACCCCGGCGCGCCGATCGTCTACACGGTCGACCGGATCCGCGACGGGCGCTCCTTCACCACCCGCCGGGTCGTCGCCGTCCAGCACGGGCAGCCGATCTTCCACCTCTCCGCCTCCTTCCAGGCGTACGAGGAGGGGCTCGACCACCAGGCCGGCATGCCGGACGCGCCCGACCCGGAATCGCTGCCGACGGCTGCCGAGATGCTCCCCCGGCACCTGCCGGAGGAGATCGCGAGCCGGCTCGTCGAGGCGCGCGCCGCGGTGGACCTGCGGTACGCCGACACCCCGCCCTGGGGCTCCGTCGGTGAGCGGCGCGAGCCGCGCTCGCAGGTGTGGTTCCGTACGAACGGCAAGCTGGCCGACGACCACCTGCTGCACGTCTGCCTGGCGACGTACGTCTCCGACATGACGCTGCTCGACTCCGTCCTGCTCGCCCACGGACGGGGCGGCTGGGCCCTCGGGGACGTGGTCGGGGCCTCGCTGGACCACGCGATGTGGTTCCACCGGCCGTTCCGGGCCGACGAATGGCTCCTGTACGACCAGGAGTCGCCGTCCGCGTCCGCCGGGCGCGGCCTGGGCCAGGCCAGGATCTGGACGCGGGACGGGAAGCTCGCGATCTCCGTCATCCAGGAGGGTGTCGTTCGCGTCCCCCGTTCCTGACCGGACATACCGTCCGATGTCATGGACGCAGAGGACGCAGAGGACGCGAAGGATGCGGGGAACGGGGAGAGCACCGTCACCGTGATCGTGGCGGCGGTGGCGAACCTCGGGATCGCCGCCGCCAAGGCCGTCGCGGGCGTCGTCAGCGGATCGAGCGCGATGCTGTCGGAGGCGGCGCACTCGCTCGCCGACACGGTCACCGAGGTCATGCTGCTCACCGCGCTCAAGCGGAGCGAGAAGCCGGCCGACGAGGACCATCCGGTCGGGCACGCCGCCGAACTGTACGTCTGGGCGATGCTGGCGGCCGTCGCCACCTTCGTCGGCGGCGCGGTCTTCTCCGTCTACGACGGCATCCACACCCTCGCCCACGGCGAGGAGCTCGGGGACCCGCTGATCTCGTACGTGGTCCTCGCCGTCGCCTTCGTCCTGGAGGGCTTCTCGCTGCGGACCGGGGTGCGGCAGGTCAAGGCCGAGGCGGAGCGGACCCGGGCGCCCTTCGCCCGCTACATGCGGCTCACCGCCGACACCACCGTCAAGGCGGTCGTCATGGAGGACTCCGCCGCCCTCGCCGGACTCATGCTCGCGGCGGGCGGGCTCCTCGGCGGCCAGATCACCGGATCGAGCGTCTGGGACGGTGTCGCGTCGATCCTCATCGGCGTGCTGCTCGTGTACGTGGCCTGGGTGCTCGGCCGGTCCAACGCCGAACTCCTCATCGGCCGACCGCTGCCGCGGGAGATGCGGGACGCGGTCCGCGCGGAGCTGCTGTCCGTCCCGCACGTCGTCGACGTGCTCGACCTGACGACGCTGATCCAGGGGCCGGGGGAGGTGCTGGTCGCGGCGAAGGTCGACTTCCGGGACGTCTCGTCGGCGGGGGAGGTGGAGCGGGCGTGCGACCTGGCGGAGACGCGCCTCCACGACCGCTTCCCGTCGATCCACCGCGTCTACCTGGACCCGACCCCGGGCCGATGAGGTGCCCACCCGTCCCGCCCTGGGGGTCCCCCCGGACGGAGTCTGGGGGAGGGACGAATGCCCACACGGGCCCGGGGCGGGCGGCCGCAGGCCCCGGGGGTGCGGGCCCCGGCCCGCCTCCGGCTTCGCTACAAGCCCGCCGCGTTCAAGGTGTAGGCCGTCAGGGGTTCGTAGAAGCGGGGGTCCAGGACGTGGTCGTCCAGGGGGATCGTCACCTGCATCGTGCCCTCCGCCTCTCCGATGAAGAGCGCCGGGTCGTTGCAGTCCGCGTAGCCGACGGAGTCGATCCCCCGCTGCCCCGCCCGCCCGGCCCACCCGTGGTCCGCGATCACCAGGTCCGGCCGCCCGTCCTCCCCGAGCCCGTCGAGGATCGCGTTCATCGGTTCCGGGGAGTGGGTGTGCCAGAGGCTGGCGCCGCGCTCGAAGACGGCGACGTCGGCGAACTGCACGACGTACCCCTCGTCGGCGACGAGCCCACCGGGGATGCGGACGATGTCGCAGCCCTGGGCGCGCAGCGCCGCCGCGACCCGGCTGTGGACGTCGATCAGCGCGCCGGGGTGGCCGGTGGCGAAGAGGACCCGCTCCTTGGCGGCGGCGGCCTTGCGGAGGCGGGCGGCCATCCGGTCGAGGCCGTCGACGGTGAGCTCGGGGTCGATGGTGTCCTGGCCGGCGCGGTGGGCCGGGTCGTCGATGACGCCGCAGCGCTCGGCCATCACGGCGAGCACGTCCTGCTCGTCGGTCCAGCGGTCGCCGAGCTCGAGGCCGAGCCAGTAGTGCCGGTCGCCGTTGGCGAGCTTGCGGTAGTGGGAGAGGTTGTTGTCGCGCGGGGTGGCGACGTCTCCCGCGATCCGGGTGCGGACGAGGTGCTCGACAAGGGCGGCGCGGCTGAGTATCGGCATGGGTCTCATTCTGTCCGAGCCCCGGGTGCGGAGGGCAACCGGTTCCGCACCGTGGACCCGCGCGTCCTCCGACACGGTCGGGAAATCCGGTCTGCCCGTACGGACAGAAGGGTCTGCCCCTCGGCGCCTGGCTTCGCACGCCCCCTCCGCGTATCCAGAGGAAGCCCGTAACTCCGCGCCGAAAGAGGCTTCCTTGCGCAGCAACGAGAACCCCGAGCCGACCAGGAGCGGCGGCGGCCGCACGCCGGAGCGTACGCCGGAGGCCGCGGCGCGGACGGGGCTCGCGGACCTCCGCGCGCTCCAGGGCCTCGCCGGAAACGCCGCGGTCGTCCAGATGCTCCGCCGGGCCGGGCATCCCTGGGCGGGGGGACCGCGACCGGACGAAGGGACGGACGAGCACCGCCACGGGGCGGGGTGCGGCCATGGGCCGGGACAGCCCTCGGTGCAGCGCTCCACGGTCCACGACGTGCTGCGCACCCCGGGTCGCCCCCTCGACGACGCCACGCGCGCGGACATGGAGGCGCGCCTCGGTGCGGACTTCTCCGACGTCCGCGTCCATGACGACGGTGCCGCTCGGGCCTCCGCGGCGGAGGTGGGAGCGCGCGCCTACACGTCGGGCGCCCATGTCGTCATCGGGGACGGCGGTGGCGACGCGCACACCCTCGCCCATGAGTTGACGCACGTCATCCAGCAGCGGCAGGGGCCCGTCGCGGGGACCGATGACGGCTCGGGCCTGAGGGTGAGCGATCCCTCCGACCGGTTCGAGCGCGAGGCGGAGGCCAACGCGGTGCGGGTCATGCGGTCCCCCGCACCGGCACCGGACCGCGCCGCACCGGACCGGACCGCGTCCGACCGCGCCGCACCCGGCCCCGCCGCCACGACCGGCCCCGCCACGGCCGCCGACGGTGCCGTCCAGCGCCTGTGGAACGGCGGCTTCGGCAACCGTGTCGACGACGACGGGGACGTCTCCATGGGGAGCCAGTCCACCGTCGGCGGCGCGCCGAGTCAGACGGACAGCTTCAGCAGCCAGGCCTCCCAGGGGTCCTCCTTCGCCTCCCTCGGCTCGTTCGACCTGAACTGGACCCCCACCCAGACGAGCCGGCCACGGGCCGAGGAACAGGCACGCCAGGCGCAGGCGGCGGCCTTGGAGGAGCTAAGAGAACTCGTCGTCCCCGCCGAGTGCGAGGGTGCCCAGCGGTCCATGCCTGAGGCCGCCGCTCATCCCGGGGCCGTCGACACCACCGGAACGATCACCGTGTACCGCGAGGCGGGCTGGGTCCCGCCCCGCACGGGCACCCGCAACGGCCCTCTGCAGACCAGCCACATCGCCCAGTTCCACTCGGTGTACTTCAACTACAAGATCCAGCTGATCAACGACGCGCAGTCCCCCACGTACGTCAATCCACAGCTGCTCTTCCGCGTCGTCTCGCAGACCCCGAGGTCGAACGGAAGGGGGTCACAGGGGCGGACGTACATGTTCGACCACCGCTGGTCCCTCAATCCCGCCTTCCCCTGGCCTTCCGCTCAGGCGGCCCGCGACGCCGCGGAGATCTACGGACTGGACCGGAGAGACCAGCTCGAACCGCACGCCACGGGCTTCGTCCCGCTTCCCACGAGCGACACGGAGCCCTTCGTCTTCCACGTCGAGGAGGAGCGGGCCGACGACCGCTTCCTGGACGACGAGCGCCGGTTCCTGGCCCCGTCCGCGTTCGATCAGAACTACGCCATGGCCGGCCTGGTCGGGTCCGCACGCGAGCAGGTCGGCATATCGAGGCCGCCCCTCGACGACCGGCGCACGGGAAGGCGGAGCACCGCCCAGGCCATGGCCGGGACGCAGGCGCACGACTGGGTCGACGCCGCGGGCTCCATGGGGGGACGGCCCGGCGTGCTGGCCAAGTACGAGTGGTGCCATCTGATCGGCGACGGCGACAGCGGGCCGAACATCCCGGAGAACCTCGTCATCGGCACCAATGCCGTGAACACGGAGCAGCTGGCGATGGAGATCGGACTGCGCCGCTACGTCCGCCAGTTGAGCCTCGAGGGCTTCGGCATCGAACTGCGCACCCGGGCGATCATGCGGGACGCGCCGGAGCAGGGGGACCCCGACGCGCTCGACATCCTGGGCGGCGCGCCGCTGATGGCGGACTGGATCAGCTACGAGATCGGCATCAGGAGCCCGCACGGGTTGCAACCCCTGCACCGGCAGATCATGGACGCGTCTCGCGGGACGATCACGGAGTCCGAGTTCACCTATCTGCAGAACGCCGTGGAGAACCAGATCCGGCACTTCATCGAGACGACGATCGGGGAAGCGGAGAGCGACGACGAAGCCGGCGTGGCGGCCGATGTCGGGCTGTGAGGCCCCGCGCGCCGCGGCCCGCACCCACGAGAGGCCCGCCCCCTAGGCCCGCCTCCTAGGCCGCGAGCGCCCCGAACGCCCCGTGGGCCAGGCGCCTCAGGAGTTCCTCCATGGGGCCCCGGCCGAGGGCGGCGAGGTGCGGGGTCGAGTTGAGGAGCCCGAAGACGGCGTGGACGGCGGTCCGCGATTCCGACTCGTCGGCGTCCGGGTAGAGCTCGCGCACCACCGAGACCCACAGTTCGACGTACTGGCGCTGGAGCTGCCGTACCCGCTTGCGGTCCTCGTCCTTGAGCCGGTCGAGCTCGCGGTCGTGAAGGGTGATGAGCGGCCGGTCGTCGAGGGCGAAGTCGATGTGCCCGTCGATGAGGGAGCCGAGCAGGGCCTCCGGGTCGCCGGTGGTCGCGCCGGCCCGCAGCCGGCCGCCGTCGAGGAGCCGCTCGCTGATGCCGACGAGGAGCTCGGCGAGCATCGCGTCCTTGCCGGGGAAGTGGCGGTAGAGGCCGGGGCCGCTGATGCCGACGGCGGCCCCTATCTCGTCGACTCCCACGCCGTGGAAACCGCGCTCGGCGAAGAGGCGCGCGGCCTCCTTGAGGATCTGCTCGCGCCGGGTGGTGGCAGCGGTCCTGCCGGTGGCGGTCGGGGTCGGGCTCGTGGTCATGGATTCGATTCTAGACAACCCGGTTAGCGGTCGTTAACCTGAGCGTCATACGTTAACGCTCATTAACCGAGCAAGGGAGCTCGAGGGATGCAGCAGGCACCTGTGCTGACGAGTGCGGCGGATCCCGCCTCGGCGGCCTGGCAGGCGAACGAGGCGGCGCACCACGAGCTGGCCGCGACCCTGCGCGCCAAGCTCGCGGCGGCCGCGCTGGGCGGGGGTGAGAAGTCCCGGGCCCGGCACACCGCGCGTGGCAAGCTGCTGCCCCGGGACCGGGTGGACACCCTTCTCGACCCGGGTTCGCCCTTCCTGGAGCTGGCCCCGCTCGCGGCGCACGGCATGTACGGGGACCAGGCCCCGGCGGCCGGGGTCATCGCCGGTATCGGCCGGGTCAGCGGACGCGAGTGCGTGATCGTGGCGAACGACGCGACCGTCAAGGGCGGCACGTACTACCCGATGACGGTGAAGAAGCACCTGCGGGCCCAGGAGGTGGCGCTGGAGAATCGTCTCCCCTGCCTCTACCTGGTCGACTCGGGCGGTGCCTTCCTTCCGATGCAGGACGAGGTCTTCCCGGACCGCGAGCACTTCGGCCGGATCTTCTACAACCAGGCCCGGATGTCCGGCGCGGGCATCCCGCAGATCGCGGCGGTCCTCGGCTCGTGCACGGCCGGCGGCGCGTACGTCCCGGCGATGAGCGACGAGGCCGTGATCGTACGGAACCAGGGCACGATCTTCCTGGGCGGTCCGCCGCTGGTGAAGGCGGCGACCGGCGAGGTCGTCACGGCCGAGGAGCTGGGCGGCGGCGAGGTCCACTCCCGGATCTCGGGCGTCACCGACCATCTGGCCGAGGACGACGCCCACGCCCTGCGGATCGTGCGGAACATCGTCGCCACGCTCCCGGAGCGCGGCCCGCTGCCGTGGTCGGTGGAGCCGGTCGAGGAGCCGAAGGTCGACCCGTACGGGCTGTACGGGGCGGTGCCGGTGGACTCCCGCACCCCGTACGACGTGCGCGAGGTGATCGCCCGGGTCGTGGACGGCTCCCGTTTCCAGGAGTTCAAGTCCGAGTACGGGCAGACGCTGATCACCGGTTTCGCCCGGATCCACGGGCACCCGGTGGGGATCGTCGCCAACAACGGCATCCTGTTCGCGGAGTCGGCCCAGAAGGGCGCGCACTTCATCGAGCTGTGCGACCAGCGCGGGATCCCGCTGGTCTTCCTGCAGAACATCACCGGCTTCATGGTCGGCAAGGCGTACGAGCACGGCGGTATCGCCAAGCACGGCGCCAAGATGGTGACGGCCGTGGCCACCACCCGGGTGCCGAAGCTGACGGTCGTCGTCGGCGGCTCGTACGGCGCGGGCAACTACTCGATGTGCGGCCGGGCGTACTCGCCGCGCTTCCTGTGGATGTGGCCCAACGCCAAGATCTCGGTCATGGGCGGCGAGCAGGCCGCTTCGGTCCTCGCGACCGTCAAGCGCGACCAGCTCGGCGACGGGTGGAGCGCGGACGAGGAGGAGGCCTTCAAGGCCCCGATCCGCGAGCAGTACGAGAGCCAGGGCAACGCCTACTACGCGACCGCCCGGCTCTGGGACGACGGCGTCATCGACCCGCTGGAGACCCGGCAGGTCCTCGGCCTCGCCCTGACCGCCTGTGCCAACGCGCCCCTGGGTGACCCCCAGTTCGGCGTCTTCCGGATGTGAGGGGCCCCCAGGAGATGCAGAGCATGTTCGACACCGTCCTCGTGGCCAACCGGGGTGAGATCGCCGTCCGTGTCATCCGCACGCTGCGGGCGATGGGCGTGCGCTCGGTGGCCGTGTACAGCGACGCGGACGCCGACGCCCGGCACGTGCGGGAGGCGGACACGGCGGTACGGATCGGCCCGCCGCCGGCCGCCGAGTCGTACCTGTCCGTCCCGGCGCTGCTCGACGCCGCCCGGCGCACCGGCGCGCAGGCCGTCCACCCCGGGTACGGGTTCCTCGCGGAGAACGCCGGCTTCGCCCAGGCCTGCGCGGATGCCGGCCTGGTCTTCATCGGCCCTCCGGCCTCCGCGATCTCCCTCATGGGCGACAAGATCAGGGCGAAGGAGACGGTCAAGGCGGCGGGCGTGCCGGTCGTGCCGGGCGCGGCCGATCCCGAACTGGCCGAGGCGGCCCGCGAGCTGGGCGCGCCCGTGCTGCTGAAGCCGAGCGCCGGTGGCGGCGGCAAGGGCATGCGGCTCGTCCGGGACCTGGCGGTCCTGGACGAGGAGATCGCGGCGGCCCGCCGTGAGGCCCGCTCCTCCTTCGGTGACGACACGCTGCTCGTGGAGCGGTGGATCGACCGCCCCCGGCACATCGAGATCCAGGTCCTGGCGGACTCCCACGGGAACGTGATCCACCTGGGTGAGCGGGAGTGCTCGCTCCAGCGACGCCACCAGAAGATCATCGAGGAGGCACCCAGCGTCCTGCTCACCCCGGAGATCCGGGCGGCGATGGGCGCGGCTGCGGTCGAGGCGGCGCGGTCCTGCGGCTATGTGGGCGCGGGCACGGTCGAGTTCATCGTGCCGGGCGGCGACCCCGCCTCGTACTACTTCATGGAGATGAACACCCGTCTCCAGGTCGAGCACCCGGTGACGGAGCTGATCACCGGTGTCGACCTGGTGGAGTGGCAGCTGCGGGTGGCGGCGGGCGAGCCGCTGCCCTTCGCGCAGGACGACATCCGTCTGGACGGCTGGGCGATCGAGGCCCGGCTGTGCGCGGAGGACCCCTCCCGGGGCTTCCTGCCGTCGGGCGGTACGGTCCTGGCGCTGCGGGAGCCGGAGGGGGACGGGGTCCGTACGGACTCGGGCCTGAGCGAGGGCACGGAGGTCGGCAGCCTCTACGACCCGATGCTCGCGAAGGTGATCGTCCACGCGAAGGACCGCCCCACGGCCCTTCGCAAGCTGCGCGCCGCCCTCGCCGACACGGTCACCCTGGGCGTCCCGACGAACGCGGGCTTCCTGCGCCGGCTGCTGGCCCACCCGGACGTCGTCTCCGGCGCCCTGGACACGGGCCTGGTGGAGCGGGACGTGGAGGGCCTGGTCCCGCAGGACGTCCCGGAGGAGGTGTACGCGGCGGCCGCCGCCGTACGGCTCGCGGGGCTGGCCCCGGTGACGCGGGACGGCTGGGCCGACCCGTTCTCGGCGCCGACCGGCTGGCGTCTGGGCGGCCGTCCGGCTCCGCTGCCGTTCCCCCTCCGGATCCCGGGACACGAGCCGGTCCTGGTCGAGGCGCCGGACGGCGCCCGGGTCACGGACGCGACGGTGACGGTCACCGTGGAGGGGATCACCCATCAGTTCCACCGCAGCGGCGCCTGGCTGGGCCGTGACGGCGACTCCTGGCACGTCCTCGACCACGACCCGGTGGAGGCCGCGCTCTCCGGCGCACGGCACGGTGGGGCCGACACGCTCGCCGCGCCGATGCCCGGGACCGTGACCGTCGTGAAGGTGGCGGTCGGGGACGAGGTGGAGGCCGGGCAGAGTCTGCTGGTCGTCGAGGCGATGAAGATGGAGCACGTCATCTCCGCCCCGCACGCCGGCACCGTCACCGAGCTGGACGTCACGCCCGGCACGACCGTCGCCATGGACCAGATCCTGGCCGTGGTGGCCCCCCGTGAGGCCGCAGAGGAGGGCGCATGAGCACCGGCCTGCCCATGACCGTGACCGATCCCGGGCTGCCCGCCCGGGTCCGGATCCATGAGGTCGGCGCCCGGGACGGGCTGCAGAACGAGAAGGTGGCCGTCCCGACCGTCGTCAAGGCGGAGTTCATCCGGCGGCTCGCCGCCGCCGGGCTCTCCACCGTCGAGGCGACCAGCTTCGTGCACCCGAAGTGGGTGCCCCAGCTGGCGGACGCGGAGGAGCTGTTCCCGCTCGTCCGCGACCTGCCCGTGCGCCTCCCGGCCCTCGTGCCGAACGAGCGCGGTCTGGACCGGGCGCTGGCCCTCGGCGTCCGTGAGGTCGCCGTGTTCGCCTCCGCCACCGAGTCCTTCGCGAAGGCCAACCTCAACCGGACCGTCGACGAGGCCCTCGCGCTGTTCGCGCCGACGGTCACCCGCGCCATAGAGGCGGGCCTCCGGGTCCGCGGCTATCTGTCGATGTGCTTCGGCGACCCCTGGGAGGGTCCCGTCCCGGTCGAGCAGGTCGTCCGGGTCACCAGGGCGCTGGCCGACATGGGGTGCGACGAGCTGAGCCTCGGGGACACCATCGGGGTCGCGACCCCGGGGCACGTCACCCGGCTGCTCACCGCGCTCGATGAGGCCGGTGTCCCCACCTCCCGTATCGCCGTGCACTTCCACGACACCTACGGCCAGGCCCTCTCCAACACCCTGGCCGCCCTGCGCCACGGGGTGACCACCGTCGACGCCTCCGCGGGCGGCCTCGGCGGCTGCCCGTACGCGAAGAGCGCGACCGGAAATCTCGCCACCGAGGACCTCGTGTGGATGCTCGACGGTCTCGGCATCGAGACCGGCGTCGATCTGGCCGCCCTCACCGCCACAAGCGTGTGGATGGCCGAACAGCTGGGCCGGCCCAGCCCTTCCCGTACCGTCCGCGCCCTCTCCCACAAGGAGTGACGAAACCCATGTCCCTCGACCACCGGCTCTCCGCAGAGCACCAGGAACTCCGCCGTACCGTCGAGGCGTTCGCGCACGACGTCGTGGCGCCGAAGATCGGCGACTTCTACGAGCGGCACGAGTTCCCGTACGAGATCGTCCGCGAGATGGGCCGCATGGGCCTGTTCGGGCTGCCGTTCCCCGAGGAGTACGGCGGCATGGGCGGCGACTACCTGGCGCTGGGCATCGCGCTGGAGGAGCTGGCCCGGGTCGACTCCTCCGTCGCCATCACCCTGGAGGCGGGTGTCTCGCTCGGCGCGATGCCGGTGTTCCTCTTCGGTACCGAGGAGCAGAAGCGGGAGTGGCTGCCGAAGCTGACCGCCGGCGAGATGCTCGGCGCGTTCGGCCTGACGGAGCCGGGCGCCGGCTCGGACGCGGGCGGCACCCGTACGACCGCCGTCCGCGACGGCGACCACTGGGTCATCAACGGTTCGAAGTGCTTCATCACCAACTCCGGTACGGACATCACGGGTCTGGTGACGGTCACGGCGGTCACCGGCCGCAAGCTCGACGGGCGTCCGCTGATCTCCTCCATCATCGTGCCGTCCGGCACCCCCGGGTTCACGGTCGCCGCCCCGTACTCGAAGGTCGGCTGGAACGCCTCGGACACCCGTGAGCTGTCCTTCGACGACGTCCGGGTCCCGGTGGGGAACCTGCTGGGCCAGGAGGGTCGTGGTTACGCGCAGTTCCTGCGGATCCTGGACGAGGGCCGGGTCGCCATCGCGGCGCTCGCCACGGGCCTCGCGCAGGGTTGTGTCGACGAGTCGGTGAAGTACGCGAAGGAACGTCACGCCTTCGGACGGCCGATCGGTGACAACCAGGCCATCCAGTTCAAGATCGCCGACATGGAGACGCGGGCCCACATGGCGCGGATCGGCTGGCGGGACGCGGCCTCGCGGCTCGTCCTCGGCGAGCCGTTCAAGAAGGAGGCGGCGATCGCGAAGCTGTACTCCTCCACGGTGGCCGTGGACAACGCCCGTGAGGCGACCCAGATCCACGGCGGCTACGGCTTCATGAACGAGTACCCGGTGGCCCGGATGTGGCGCGACTCGAAGATCCTGGAGATCGGCGAGGGCACGAGCGAGGTCCAGCGGATGCTGATCGCGAGGGAGTTGGGCCTCCAGGCCTGAGGACGTCCGCCGTACACGGAGCCCGTCGTCCCCTCCGGGGGCGGCGGGCCCGGTCCTGTCCGGCCCCTGCCCTTACCCTCCGTCATGAGGTTAGGCTAACCTACCTTCGACTCCCCTCGGAGCGACCCTCGCCCGTACCGCAAAGGTGTCCTGCCCCATGACGCACGCCGAGACCGCCCCCTTCCAGTTCTTCCGCCTCCAGGTCGACCGGACCCGGCGGCTCGGCCCGTCCCTGGTCCGGGTCACCTTCACCGGGGACGACCTGAAGGGCTTCGCCGCCGGCGGCCGCGACCAGTCGCTCTCCCTCTTCCTGCCGCACCCCGGCCAGGACGCGCCCGTCCTGCCCCCGCTGGACGACCCGGACATGTACGCGATCCTGGGCGCCTGGCGCGCGATGCCCGACGACGAGCGGGCCGTCATGCGCTCGTACACCGTCCGCGAGCAGCGCACGGAGCCGGTGAACGAGGTCGACATCGACTTCGCGCTCCACGAGGACGGCGGCCCCGCCTGCCGTTGGGCCGCCCAGGCCCAGCCGGGTGACCGGGTGGTCGTGCTCGGCCCCGCGATCGCCGAGAACACCGGCGTCCGTTTCCAGCTGCCCGAGGACGCCGACTCCGTCCTGATCTGGGCGGACGAGACGGCCCTGCCGGCCGCCTCCGCGATCCTGGAGTGGCTGCCGGCGGAGACCCGCGCCCAGGTGTTCCTCGAAGTCCCGTACTCCGGCGACCGCATGGAGCTGTCGACCCAGGCCGACGCGACCGTCACCTGGCTCGTACAGGAGGAGGGGGCGCCGTCCGCCGTGGACGCGGTGCGCGGCACCGAACTGCCCGGCGAGGCGCCGTACGTCTGGATCGCGGGCGAGTCCGGGTCGGTGAAGGCGCTGCGCCGGCACTTCGTCCGTGACCTCGGGCTCGACCGCCGCCGGGTGACGTTCGTCGGCTACTGGCGCAAGGGGCTGTCCGAGGACGCGCTGCGCGAGGTCCCGGACGAGACGCAGGAAGACGCGTAGGCGCTCCCGCGCTCCGTCACCTCCGCCCTCGCGTTCAACTTCCGTTCACCCACTGCGACCTGAGGGGGCGAGGGGACGTTGCGATGCGTTGTTAGGTTAGGCTAACCTAACAACGCATCGCCCCCTCGCCCCTCTCTGCTGTCCGGAGGCCCCCCACATGCGCTCGCACCTGCTCAATGACGCCACGGCGGAGAGCTACCGCCGCTCCGTCACCGAAGGAGTCGAGCGCGTGGCGGCCAAACTCGCCTCGACGCGTACCCCGTTCACCGGTGTGACGCCCGCCGAGCTCGGCCCCGTCATCGACGCCGTCGACCTCGACCGGCCGCTCGGCGACTCCACCGCCGCCCTGGACGAGCTGGAGAGCGTCTACCTCCGCGACGCCGTCTACTTCCACCACCCCCGCTACCTGGGCCACCTCAACTGCCCGGTGGTCATCCCCGCCGTCCTCGGCGAGGCCGTCCTCTCGGCGGTCAACTCCTCGCTCGACACCTGGGACCAGAGCGCGGGCGGCACCCTGATCGAGCGCAAGCTCATCGACTGGACCACCGGCCGCATCGGCCTCGGCCCGGCCGCCGACGGCGTGTTCACCAGCGGCGGTACGCAGTCCAACCTCCAGGCCCTGCTCCTCGCCCGCGAGGAGGCCAAGACGGACGACCTGTCCAGGCTCCGGATCTTCTCCTCCGAGTGCAGCCACTTCAGCGTCCAGAAGTCGGCCACGCTGCTCGGCCTCGGGAACGACGCCGTCGTCTCGATCCCGGTCGACCGGAACAAGCGGATGCAGTCCGTCGTCCTCGCCGCCGAGCTCGCGGCCTGCCGCGCCGAGGGCCTCGTCCCGATGGCGATCGTCGCCACCGCCGGCACCACCGACTTCGGCTCCATCGACCCGCTGCCCGAGATCGCCGCCCTGGCCGACGAGTACGGCGCCTGGATGCACGTCGACGCCGCCTACGGCTGCGGACTGCTCGCCTCACCGACCCGCCGCCACCTCCTGGACGGCATCGAGCGGGCCGACTCGGTCACCGTCGACTTCCACAAGTCCTTCTTCCAGCCGGTCAGCTCCTCGGCGATCCTGGTCCGCGACGGCGCCACCCTGCGCCACGCGACCTACCACGCCGACTACCTGAACCCGCTCCGCACGGTCGCCGAGCAGATACCCAACCAGGTCGACAAGTCGCTCCAGACCACCCGCCGCTTCGACGCGCTGAAGCTCTGGATGACCCTGCGCGTGATGGGCGCCGACGGTGTCGGGCAGCTCTTCGACGAGGTCTGCGACCTGGCCGCCGAGGGCTTCGCGCTGCTCGCCGCCGACCCGCGCTACGACGTCGTGGTCGAGCCGCAGCTCTCCACCCTCGTCTACCGCTACATCCCCGAGGCCGTCACCTCCCCCGAGGACATCGACCGGGCCAACCTGCACGCCCGCAAGGCCCTGTTCGCCTCGGGCGAGGCGGTCGTCGCCGGCACCAAGGTCGACGGCCGCCAGTACCTCAAGTTCACCTTGCTCAACCCCGAGACGACCACGGCCGACATCGCCGCCGTCCTCGATCTGATCGCCGGCCACGCCGAGCAGTACCTGGGAGAGAACCTTGTCCACGCCTGAGACCCCCGAGACCTCTGGGATCCACGACTTCATCGGCATCGGGCTCGGTCCGTTCAACCTCGGGCTCGCCTGCCTGACCGAGCCGATCGACGAGCTGAACGGCCTCTTCCTCGAGTCGAAGCCGGACTTCGAGTGGCACTCGGGGATGTTCCTCGAAGGCGCCCACCTCCAGACGCCGTTCATGTCGGACCTGGTCACCATGGCCGACCCGACCTCCCCGTACTCCTTCCTGAACTACCTGAAGGAGAAGGGCCGGCTGTACTCGTTCTACATCCGGGAGAACTTCTACCCGCTGCGGACGGAGTACAACGACTACTGCCGCTGGGCCGCCGGGAAGCTCTCCTCGGTCCGCTTCTCCACCACCGTCGCGTCCGTGACCTTCGACGAGGCCGCCGAGGTGTACGAGGTGTCCACCGAGGCCGGAGAAACGTTCCGCTCGCGTCGGCTCGTCCTCGGCACCGGCACCCCGGCGTACGTCCCCGAGAGCTGCCAGGGCCTCGGCGGCGACCTGATCCACAACTCGCGCTACCTCCCGAACAAGGCCGAACTGCAGAAGAAGCGGTCCATCACCCTGATCGGCAGCGGCCAGAGCGCCGCCGAGATCTACTACGACCTCCTCAGCGAGATCGACGTCCACGGCTACCGGCTCAACTGGGTGACCCGCTCCCCGCGCTTCTTCCCGCTGGAGTACACCAAGCTCACCCTGGAGATGACCTCCCCGGAGTACGTGGACTACTTCCACGCGCTGCCCGAGCAGACCCGCTACCGCCTGGAGACCCAGCAGAAGGGCCTCTTCAAGGGCATCGACGGCGAGCTGATCGACGCCATCTTCGACCTGCTCTACCAGAAGAACCTGAACGGCCCCGTGCCCACCCGGCTCCTCACCAACTCCGCGCTCCACACCGCCGCGTACGACGACACCAGCGGCACGTACACCCTCGGCTTCCGCCAGGAGGAGCAGGAGAAGGACTTCACCCTGGACACCGAGGGCCTGATCCTCGCCACCGGGTACAAGTACGCCGTCCCCGCGTTCCTGGAGCCGGTCCGCGACCGCCTCAACTGGGACGGCCAGGGCCGCTTCGACGTGGCCCGCAACTACGCGATCGACACCACCGGCCGCGGGGTGTTCCTGCAGAACGCCGGCGTGCACACCCACTCGATCACCTCGCCCGACCTCGGCATGGGGGCGTACCGCAACGCGTACATCATCGGGGCGATGCTGGGATACGACTACTACCCCGTCGAGAAGACCATCGCTTTCCAGGAGTTCGCGGCATGACCGTATCGATACGTCCCTTCGACCCCTCGAAGGACGCCCGGCTGATCCATCCCTGGGTCACCCACCCCAAAGCCGCTTTCTGGATGATGCAGGGCGCGACGCTCCAGGACGTCGAGCGCGAGTACACGGCCATCACCGCCCACCCGCACCACGACGCCTTCATCGGCCTGGTGGACGGCGTGCCGTCCTTCCTGATGGAGCGGTACGACCCCGCGGAGCTGGAGCTGGTCGGCCTGTACGAGCCGCAGCCCGGTGACGTCGGCATGCACTTCCTCGTCGCGCCCACCGACACCCCCGTGCACGGTTTCACCCGGACCGTGATCACCGCCGTGATGGCCGAGCTGTTCGCCGACCCTGCCACCGTGCGGGTGGTCGTCGAGCCCGACGTGTCCAACAAGGCCGTCCACGCGCTCAACGAGGCCGTCGGCTTCGTGCCCGAGCGCGAGATCCAGAAGCCGGAGAAGAAGGCCCTGCTGAGCTTCTGCACCCGTGCCCAGTTCGAGGCCGCCGTGGGAGCCGCCGTATGAGCGCCACCGACCCCGTCGCCCACCTCACCCCCGAGCGCTGGGCCGAAGCCAACCGCGCCCTGATCCGCAAGGGTCTCGCCGAGTTCGCCCACGAGCGGCTCCTCGACCCCCGCGAGCTGGGCGAGAGCCGCTACGCGGTCCTCGCCGACGACGGCACGACCGAGTACCGCTTCACCGCGGACCGGTTCGCCCTGGACCACTGGCAGGTCTACGCCGAGTCGATCAGCCGCCACCGCGGGGACGAGCAGCTCCCGCTCGACGCGCTCCAGTTCATCACGGAGCTGCGCGGCTCCCTCGGTCTCAGTGACGAGGTCCTGCCGGTGTACCTGGAGGAGATCTCCTCCACCCTCGCCGGCACGGCCTACAAGTCGACCAAACCGCGGGTGACCTCCGCCGAGCTGGCCCACGCCGGCTTCCAGGCGATCGAGACCGGGATGACCGAGGGCCACCCCTGCTTCGTCGCCAACAACGGGCGGCTCGGCTTCGGCGTCGACGAGTTCCGCGC
The DNA here is from genome assembly GCF_001905665.1 of Streptomyces sp. CB02261. GTDB lineage: Bacteria > Actinomycetota > Actinomycetes > Streptomycetales > Streptomycetaceae > Streptomyces. Next base: position 995,685 of record NZ_LIVX01000001.1, read on the forward strand.
GTACGCCCCCGAGGCCGCGAGCGACATCCACCTGATCTGGCTGGCGGCCCACCGCGACCGCACCACGTTCACGGCGGGCGCCGACATCGAGTACGACACGTTCGTCCGTGCCGAGCTGGGCGACGCGACGGTGGACGGCTTCGCCGCGGTCCTCGCCGCGCGGGGCCTGGACCTCGCCGACTACCTGCTGATGCCGGTGCACCCCTGGCAGTGGTGGAACAAGCTGTCGGTCACCTTCGCCGCCGAGGTCGCGCAGCAGCGCCTGGTGTACCTGGGCGAGGGCGACGACACGTATCTGGCGCAGCAGTCGATCCGTACGTTCTTCAACACCTCGGACCCGGCCAAGCACTATGTGAAGACGGCCCTCTCGGTCCTGAACATGGGCTTCATGCGGGGTCTGTCGGCCGCGTACATGGAGGCCACGCCGGCCATCAACGACTGGCTGCACACCCTGATCGAGTCGGACGCGACCTTCCGGTCGGCCCGGTTCTCGATCATCCGTGAGCGGGCGGCCGTCGGCTACCGGCACCTGGAGTACGAGGCCGCGACCGACCGCTACTCGCCCTACCGCAAGATGCTGGCCGCGCTCTGGCGCGAGTCGCCGGTGCCGACCCTCGCCGAGGGCGAGCGCCTGGCGACGATGGCCTCGCTCCTCCACGTGGACCACGCGGGCGCGTCGTTCGCGGGCGCGCTGATCAAGGAGTCGGGCCTTGAGCCGACGGCGTGGCTGCGCCGCTACCTGGACGCCTACCTCCTGCCGGTCCTGCACAGCTTCTACGCGTACGACCTGGCGTTCATGCCGCACGGCGAGAACGTGATCCTGGTCCTCGACGAGCGGGGCGCGGTGGCGCGGGCGATCTTCAAGGACATCGCCGAGGAGATCGTCGTCATGGACCCGACGGCGGTCCTGCCGCCGGCGGTGGAGCGGGTCCGTGCGGAGATCCCGGAGGAGATGAAGCTCCTCTCGGTCTTCACGGACGTCTTCGACTGCTTCTTCCGCTTCCTGGCGGCGACGCTCGCGGCGGAGGGCGTCCTCGACGAGGACGACTTCTGGCGGACGGTGGCGGAGTGCGTCCGGGGCTACGAGGCGTCGAAGCCTGAGCTGGCGGACCGCTTCGCCCGGTACGACATGTTCGCGGAGACCTTCGCCCTGTCGGCCCTCAACCGCCTCCAGCTCCGCAACAACAGGCAGATGGTCGACCTGTCCGACCCGTCGGCGGCCCTGCAGCTGGTCGGCGACCTGGTGAACCCGATCGCCCGCTTCGCCTGACCTTCCCCCGAACCGATGTGAGCCCCGCCGGAGTACGGTCCTCCGGCGGGGCTCACATCTGCGCCCGGGGTCCTACTCCCCCGGCCAGGGCACCTGCGGTGACCGGTAGTAGGTGATGCCCATCGCGTCGAAGCGCGGGGCCTGTTCCGCGAGGCGGGTCCTGTACGTGTCCCAGTCGTGGGTCTCCGCCGGGGACCAGCCCAGTTCGGCCACGCCCGGGAGGCGCGGGAAGGCCATGACGTCGAGGTCGGCCGTGGTGGCCAGGGTCTCCGTCCACAGCGGCGCCTCGACGCCCAGGACGGCGCCCTCCGGGACTCCGGGCAGGTAGGTGGCCGGATTCCAGTCGTAGGACTCGCGGACCTCGACGTGCCCGGCCCAGGCGAGGCCGAGCGGGGTGTCCTTGGTGTACTTCATGTCGAGGTACGTGCGGTCGGCGGGCGAGAGGATCAGGCCGGTGCCGTTGCGCGCGGCCGCGGCGACCCGTTCCTTCTCGGCGGCGGGGGTGCGGTCGAGGCCCCAGTACTGGACGAGGGCGCCCTCGGCGGGGGTGGTGCTCGTCAGCTGGTGCCAGCCGACGACCTTCTTGCCGTACTTCGCGACGACCGGCTGCACCCGGTCCATGAAGGCGACGTAGTCGGCGTGGGGGGTGGAGTGGGCCTCGTCGCCGCCGATGTGGAGGTAGCGGCCGGGGGTGAGGGCGGCGATCTCCCGGATGACGTCGTCGACGAAGTCGTACGTGATCTCCTTGGGCACGCACAGGGAGCTGAGGCCGACCTTGATGCCGGTGTAGAGGGGCGGCGCGATGCCGTCGCAGTTGAGTTCGGCGTAGGAGGCGAGGGCCGCGAAGGTGTGGCCGGGCATGTCGATCTCGGGGATCACCTCCTGGTAGCGGGAGGCGGCGTACCGGACGATCTCCTGGTACTCCTCCTTCGTGTAGTAGCCGCCGGGGCCCCCGCCGACCTCGGTGGAGCCGCCGTGGCCGGTGAGCCGGGGCCAGGAGTCGACGGCGATGCGCCAGCCCTGGTCGTCGGTGAGGTGGAGGTGCAGGGTGTTGATCTTGTAGAGGGCGAGCTGGTCGATGTACCGCTTCACCTCGTCGACGGTGAAGAAGTGGCGGGCGACGTCGAGCATGGCGCCCCGGTAGGCGTAGCGCGGGGTGTCGGTGATCGTGCCGCCCGCGATCTTCCAGGGGCCCGGCTGGACGGAGTCCCGCTCGACGGCGGAGGGCAGCTGCTGGCGCAGCGTCTGGACGCCGCGGAAGAGGCCGGCGGGCTCGCGGGCGGTGAGGGTGAGGCCGTCGGGCGCGGAGCGGAGCCGGTAGCCCTCCTCGCCGAGCGCGGTGTCGCCGGGGCTGAGCCGGAGGCGGATGCCGCCGACGGCCGCGGCGTCGTCGACGACGGGCAGCGGGAAGCCGGTGGCGGGGCGGAGGAGGCCCGCGAGGTAGCGGCCGATGGCCTTGGTGTCGCCCGAGGTGCCGTCCACGCCGATGCGGGTGGTGGCGGTGAGGGCGTAGGGCTCGCCGCCGGGGGTGACGGAGGCGGGTACGGGCACGATGCGGCCGAGGGGGCGGACCTCGGGTTCGGCGGCGGCGCGCTTTCCGTCGCCGCGGCCGGTGTCGGCGGCGGACTCGCCGCAGGCGACTCCGGCGGCAGCGACCAGGAGCAGGGATCCGATGAGGCGATGAATCCGTAGGTTCTGTCTCACAGGCATGGTCCCCTTCGGTTGATCAACACGTCCGTCGTCCTGTCGATACGTATATCCGCTGAACACCGTCCGTGCGCGTCATCGACTCCCCCGCGCGTCAAGGTCTGGACCAAGACCCCGCTTTCTGCGGTGATCATGGACCCCCTGCCCGATATCGGGCAGGATTCTTGCGAAAGACGGTCCGCACCCCCCAATATTCACGGGTGCTCGAACGCCGCCCGTCGCATGACGACCTCGTCGACCATCTGGTCCGCAGCACCGCGCTCCAGCGCGGTGAGGCCGCCCGGGTGGTGCTCGACGTGCTGGCGTACTTCGACGAGACGACCGAGGAGTTCGTCCGCCGCCGCCATCGCGAACTGCAGTCCGGCGGAGCGGTGAACACCGAGATCTTCGAACGGATCGCGGCGGAGCTGCCGCACCGGGCGGTGGCGCCGCCGGAGCTGTCGCTCCGGCAACTGCGCCGCATCGTCTACGGCTGAGAAGCACCATCACAGACCTGGAGGGGTTTCACCTTTATGTGCGGAATTGTCGGTTACATCGGAAAGCGCGACGTCGCCCCCCTGCTGCTCGAAGGCCTGGCGCGCCTGGAGTACCGGGGTTACGACTCCGCCGGCATGGTCGTCACCAGCCCGAAGGCCTCCGGCCTGAAGATGGTCAAGGCCAAGGGCCGGGTCCGTGACCTGGAGGCCCGCGTCCCCAAGCGCTTCACCGGCACCACCGGCATCGCCCACACCCGCTGGGCCACCCACGGCGCGCCGAGCGACGTCAACTCGCACCCGCACCTGGACCCCGAGAACAAGGTCGCCGTCGTCCACAACGGCATCGTCGACAACGCCCAGGAGCTCCGCGCCAAGCTGGAGGCCGACGGCGTCGTCTTCGCCTCCGAGACGGACACCGAGGTCATCACCCACCTCATCGCCCGCTCCCAGGCCGTGACGCTGGAGGAGAAGGTCCGCGAGGCGCTCAAGGTCATCGAGGGCACCTACGGCATCGCCGTGATGCACGCGGACTTCAACGACCGCATCGTCGTGGCCCGCAACGGCTCCCCGGTCATCCTCGGCATCGGCGAGAAGGAGATGCTCGTCGCCTCCGACGTCGCCGCCCTGATCGCCCACACCCGCCAGGTCGTCACCCTCGACGACGGCGAGATGGCCACCCTCAAGGCCGACGACTTCCGCACGTACACGATCTCCGGCGCCACCACCACGCCCACCCCGGAGACCGTCGAGTGGGAGGCCGCCTCCTTCGACATGGGCGGCCACGACACCTTCATGCACAAGGAGATCTGCGAGCAGCCCGACGCGGTCGACCGCGTGCTGCGCGGCCGGATCGACGACCGCTTCTCCACCGTGCACCTCGGCGGCCTGAACCTGGACCCGCGCGAGGCCCGCACCATCCGCCGCATCAAGATCCTCGGCTGCGGCACCTCGTACCACGCCGGCCTCATCGGCGCCGGGCTCATCGAGTCGATGGCCCGCATCCCCGCCGACGCCGAGCCGGCCTCGGAGTTCCGCTACCGCAACCCGGTCGTGGACCCCGACACCCTGTACATCGCCGTCTCCCAGTCCGGTGAGACCTACGACGTGCTCGCCGCCGTCCAGGAGCTCAAGCGCAAGGGCGCCCGCGTCCTCGGCGTGGTCAACGTGGTCGGCTCCGCCATCGCCCGCGAGGCCGACGGCGGCATCTACGTCCACGCCGGCCCCGAGGTCTGCGTCGTCTCCACCAAGTGCTTCACCAACACGGTCACCGCGTTCGCGCTGCTCGCCCTGCACCTCGGCCGCATCCGCGACCTGTCCGTCACCGACGGCAAGCGGATCATCGAGGGCCTGCGCAAGCTGCCCGAGCAGATCAGCGAGATCCTCCGCACCGAGGACGAGATCAAGAAGATCGCCGAGGCGTACGCGGGTGCCCAGTCGATGATGTTCATCGGCCGTGTCCGGGGCTACCCCGTCGCCCTTGAGGCCTCCCTGAAGCTCAAGGAGATCTCCTACATCCACGCCGAGGCGTACCCGGCCTCCGAGCTGAAGCACGGCCCGCTCGCCCTCATCGAGCCGGCCCTGCCGACGGTCGCGATCGTCCCCGACGACGACCTGCTGGAGAAGAACCGCGCCGCCCTGGAGGAGATCAAGGCCCGCAGCGGCCGCATCCTCGCGGTCGCGCACCAGCCGCAGGCCAAGGCCGACCACACCATCATCGTGCCGAAGAACGAGGACGAGCTGGACCCGATCCTGATGGGCATCCCGCTCCAGCTCCTCGCCTACCACACGGCGCTTGCCATGGGCCGCGACATCGACAAGCCGCGCAACCTGGCCAAGTCCGTCACGGTCGAGTAGCAGCGCCTCGGGGCCTGTCCCCCCGAGCCGCGCCGCCGGGCCTGTCCCCCGGCGGACGACCGGACACGAAATCGGTCCCTGTCGCACACCCAGGTGCGACAGGGACCGATTTCACTTCTCCGTGCCTACCCCGCGGCCGGGGCGCTCGTGCCCGCCGTGCGGCGGAAGGCGGTCGGCCAGCCCGCCACCGCGGCCGTGGCCCCGTACCAGGCGACGAGGCCCGCGACGGCCGCGACCCAGCCGCCCGCCTTGCCGAGGCCCCCGTTGTCGACGAGCGCGCCTATGCCGAGCAGCAGGAGCGCGACGAACAGCAGCCCGTACACGCCCTGCCCGAAGACCCCGCTGCCCGAGGCCGCCACCGTCAGGGTGAGGGCGAGGAGCGCCCACAGGAGCATGAAGACACCGACGGCGTCGGCCGAGGCGCCGCCGCCCGCCGCGGTCCCCCAGGTGAACCAGAAGGCGCCCAGCGCCGCGAACGCCGTGCCCTCGCCCTTGTCGCCCGCGCGCAGGGCGAGCATGCCGACGAGGAAGAGCGCCACCCCGCCGACCCAGGTGGCGAGGCCCGCGGCATCCGCTGCCGCGACGTTGTCGATGACACCCGTACCGCCCAGGCCGAAGGCCAACAGGGTCAGTCCGAGCGCGAGGTGGCCGAGAGTGGAGGTGCTGTTTCCCGCGGCGACGTCGTTGTCCACGGCGGGCTCCCTTCAGGAGTGCAGTCGAGCTGCGTGAGCTGCTGTGATCCGGTGACCCTTATCTACCCTTCACAAGCGCACAATTCACCTGAGGAAGGCTGAATTTATGTCCGGATGAAGGCAGTTGGGGATCGGACCCGCAGCGCGGGACTCCCTACGGGATGACGATCACGGGCCGCTGCGCGCGCCGCGCGAGCCGCCCGGCCACCGAGCCGAAGATCCGTCCGACGATCCCGTGCGTGGAGCCGACCACGATCGCGTCGGCCGAGTACTCGCGGCCGACCTCCTCCAGCTCGTGGCAGATGTCCCCGCCGCGCTCGACGAGGATCCAGGGCACCTCGGAGAGGTGTTCGGCGCAGGCCAGCTCGAGGCCGAGGACCTCGGTGCGGTGGTCGGGCACGTCGACGAAGACGGGGGGCTCGCAGCCGGCCCACACCGTGGTGGGCAGCCGGTTGGCCACGTGCACGATGATCAGGCCCGAGCCCGAGCGCCGGGCCATGCCGATGGCGTACGCGAGGGCGCGCTCACTGGACGTGGAGCCGTCGAAGCCGACGACCACCCCGTGCCGGAAGGCCGGGTCGCAGGCATGACGTGGCTGTTCTACCGCCAGGGGGTCGACCGTGGAGTCGGCGACGCGCTTGCGGTCCGCGGGTTCGGAGAATTCGTGACCGGCCATCGGTGTCTCGGCGAAGAGGGTCCTCGTGGGAAGGGACGGGGAAAGGAGGCAGACGGAACAAGGGTGGCGGAGGAGCTGTGTGTCCGGGAATCATCTTCCCAAGCCCATACCCCCAAGGGTACGGCGACACTCCTCTCCTGCCCAGGGCCCGCCGTACCGCTCCCGGCGTGCCCGCCGCTCGCGCACGGCGTTCCAGGGAGCATGCACGAGCGGCTCGGGATCTGGCAATGCCGGTTGTGCCCTACAGGCGTCCGTACGGGGGCCAAACGGACGTCGCCGAGAGTGACCGGAGCGTTCCGTTCCTCGTTGCCCACAGGTCCAGCCCACCGTCGCAGGGAGACCGCCCGTGCCCGCACCATCGACCGCCGCCGGCCAGACCTCCACCCCGCCCGCGTCCGTGCTCGCCGCCCCGCGCGGCCGCCGCAGGGCCCCCGTCCTCTCCCCGCCCGCCGCGGCGCACCAGGACCCGGGAAGGGCGGCGGGGGCGACGCCGGGGGCGGGGGCGGCGGACCAGGCGGGTGACGTCGTCCGCTGGGCGGTCTTCTGCTGCGTCCTGGTCCCGGTGGTGCTCGTCGCCTACGGCACGTCCCTCGGCGGGGCCGCCGGCACCGCGCTCGGCCTCGTCTCGGTGACGGCCGCCTGCCGGGTGCTGCTGCGCCGCTCGGAGCGCGGACTGCGCGGCGAGAGCGGCCGCGGCAGGCGACGCGGCTGAGGGGGGCGCCCCCCGCCGATCACGCCGGACCACCTAGGACAAAACCGGCCTGAATCGGGGCCCCGGACGTGCCCGCCCCCCTTCGAGTTGACAGGTTCGTACAGCCGAACCCATATGTTTTCAGCCAACTTCCATCCCTCGGCGAGTCCTTGGCGTAACGATTGCCCAACCCCGGCGCCGACACCCGAGAATGCCCCGCTCCACGGGCCCGCACCCCCCGCGTACGGGGGCGTTCGCCACCCCGCCCCCGTCCCGGGCCGCCGCCGGACGGCAGGCTTCGCGATCGATCGCTTCACGCCAAGTGGCCTTGTCGACAATCCACCGGATGGAGAACTTGTCACGCCGGCGCCATGGGACGCAGTAGATTCGATCATGGGTACCGAAGACTGGGGTCTCGTGCAAAACCGAGGGGAAACGTGCAGGAGCGACACGACCAGGGAGACGCGAACACCGAGGGGGGCTTAGCGTCATGAGCCAGGACTCCACCGCGCCGGAGGCCGCACGGAAACTGACCGGGCGCCGCCGTCGCGAAGTCGTCGCGGTGCTGCTGTTCAGTGGCGGCCCCATCTTCGAGAGCTCCATCCCGCTCTCCGTGTTCGGCATCGACCGGCAGGACGCCGGTGTGCCCCGCTACCGGCTGCTCGTCTGCGCGGGCGAGGACGGCCCGCTGCGGACCACCGGTGGTCTCGAACTGACGGCACCGTACGGCCTGGAGGCCATCAGCCGCGCGGGCACCGTCGTCGTCCCGGCCTGGCGGTCGATCACCTCGCCGCCGCCGCCGGAGGCGCTGGAGGCGCTGCGCCGCGCTCACGAGGAGGGCGCGAGGATCGTCGGTCTGTGCACCGGCGCCTTCGTCCTCGCCGCGGCCGGTCTGCTCGACGGGCGGCCGGCGACGACGCACTGGATGTACGCGCCGACGCTCGCCAAGCGCTACCCGTCGGTCCATGTGGACCCCCGGGAGCTCTTCGTCGACGACGGGGACGTGCTGACCTCCGCCGGCACCGCGGCCGGAATCGATCTGTGTCTGCACATCGTGCGGACCGACCACGGCACGGAGGCCGCGGGCGCCCTGGCGCGCCGGCTGGTCGTCCCGCCGCGGCGCAGCGGCGGTCAGGAGCGCTACCTCGACAGGTCTTTACCTGAGGAGATCGGCGCCGACCCGCTGGCCGAGGTCGTCGCCTGGGCGCTGGAGCACCTCCACGAGCAGTTCGACGTGGAGACCCTGGCGGCCCGTGCGTACATGTCACGGCGGACCTTCGACCGCCGGTTCCGCTCTCTGACCGGTTCGGCCCCCCTCCAGTGGCTGATCACCCAGCGGGTGCTCCAGGCGCAGCGGCTGCTCGAGACCTCCGACTACTCGGTCGACGAGGTCGCGGGCCGGTGCGGCTTCCGCTCGCCGGTGGCGCTGCGCGGCCACTTCCGGCGGCAGCTCGGCTCCTCGCCGGCGGCCTACCGGGCGGCGTACCGCGCGCGGCGGCCGCAGGGCGAGGCCGGTACGGCGGTGCTCGACGCCGTCGTGCCCGCCCAGGTCGCGGTGGGCGTCCGGCGCCCCGGGTCGCCGCTGGAGCCGGGCAAGCCGCAGTCCGACGTCTTCGCGCCCGGACGGGCGTCGCTGCCGGGCCAGCGCAGCGCGCCGTAGCACCGACCCGCGCGGCCACGAGCGGCGCACCGCAGGACCGACGGGCGTCCGGGGAGAACCTCTCCCGGGCGCCCGTCGGCGCGTTTCGGCGCGGTGGCGCGGTGCCGGGCGTCGCGGGCCCGGCCCGATCGTCGGGACACCCCCTAAGGTAGGGCGCATGAACGATCGCATGGTGTGGATCGACTGCGAGATGACCGGGCTCTCGCTGACGGACGACGCACTCATCGAGGTGGCCGCACTGGTCACCGACTCGGAACTGAACGTGCTCGGCGACGGGGTGGACATCGTGATCCGCCCGCCGGACGCGGCCCTGGAGACCATGCCGGAGATCGTGCGCCAGATGCACACGGCCTCGGGACTGCTCGACGCGTTGCCCGGCGGCACCACGCTGGCCGACGCCGAGGCCCAGGTCCTCGCGTACATCCGCGAGCACGTCAAGGAACCCGGCAAGGCGCCCCTGTGCGGGAACTCGGTCTCCACGGACCGCGGCTTCCTCGCCCGGGACATGCCTGCCCTGGAGAGCCACCTGCACTACCGGATCGTCGATGTCTCCTCGGTCAAGGAGCTGGCCCGCCGCTGGTACCCGAGGGCGTACTTCAACAGTCCGGAGAAGAACGGCAACCACCGGGCGCTCGCCGACATCCGTGAGTCCATCGCGGAACTGCGCTACTACCGGGAGGCGGTCTTCGTGCCGCAGCCCGGACCGGACTCGGAGACCGCGAAGGAGATCGCGGCCCGCCACGTCGTACCGGCGGAGTGATCCCCTCCGCCTAGGGCCCGCTCGCGCCCTCGAAGACCCCCTCGGGAAAACCCGGGCGCGAGCACCCTCCAGGACCCTGTAGACTTCTTCTCGGCCGGTCAGGGAAACCTTCGGGAACACCGCCGGACATGGTGGGTATAGCTCAGCTGGCAGAGCACCTGGTTGTGGTCCAGGATGTCGCGGGTTCAAGTCCCGTTACTCACCCTGAAGACTCAGGCCCCGGTTCCGAGGAACCGGGGCCTGAGTCGTTTCTACGTTCCCGACGTGCAGATGAGGGACGTCGGCGGCGGGTTGGTGCCCGACCAGGTGCCGTTGAGGCCGAAGGCGGCCGAGCCGCCCGGTGGCAGCGTCGCGTTGTACGGGAGGTGGGAGGCCGTCACCTCCGTTCCCGACTGGGTCAACGCCGTGTTCCAGGCCTGGGTGACGCGCTGCCCGGCGGGTTGGGTCCAGCGGACGGTCCAGCCGTCCAGCGGAGCCGTCCCGGTGTTCCGGAGGGTGGCCTGGGCCGTGTAGCCGCCCGCCCACTGCTGGGTGACGGCGTACGTGACGGAGCACACACCGGGGGCGGGCGGGGTCACCGGGGCGAGCGCCCCGGCGATCCCGTCGTAGGCCGGCTTCGGGTAGAGGTCCTCGTCGTAGAGGGTCGCCGCGCCCTGGCCGGGGAAGAAGTCCGGGATCCAGGAGTCGGAGTCCGTGAAGCCCCAGACGGTGACGCCCGCGCAGCGGGTGACGGCCAGGCAGGCGCGGACGACGGAGGCGTAGTCGGCCTTCTGCCGGTCGAGCTTCTCGGCCGTCGCGGGCAGGGTCATCCGGACGTCGAGTTCGGTGATCGCCACGTCCACGCCGAGGTCGGCGAAGCGGCGCAGGTTGGCCTCCAGGGAGGCGGGGACCTGGCCGAGGATCAGGTGCGCCTGGAAGCCGACGCCGTCGACCGGGACGCCCTGCGCGAGGAGCCGCTTCACCAGGTCGTACATGCCGTCGCTCTTCGCGCCGACGGCCTCGATGGAGTAGTCGTTCAGATAGAGCTTCGCGGTCGGGTCGGCGGCGCGGGCGGCGCGGAAGGCGTCGGCGATGTACGACTCGCCCAGGGTGGCGCCGAAGACCGATCGGCGCAGGGTGCCGTCCTCGGCGAGGGGTTCGTTGACGACGTCCCAGTGGTCGACGCGGCCCTTGTAACGGCCGGCCTCGGCGGTGACGTGGTCGGTCATGAGGGTGCGGAGCTGGTCGGCTGTCCAGGTCCCGCCGGTGAGCCAGCCGGGGAGCTGGTTGTGCCAGACGAGGGTGTGGCCGCGGACCCGCTGGCCGTGGGCCTCGGCGAAGGCGACGACGCGGTCCGCGCGGCTCCAGTCGTGGCTGCCGCGGGTGGGCTCGACAGCGTCCCACTTCATCTCGTTGCCGGGGGTGAGGGAGCCGAACTGGTCCGCGGCGACGTCCGCGTACCCTCCGGTGAGCCTGTCGCCGGTGACGGCGGTGCCGAGGTAGATGCCCCGGGCCTCGGCGAGGTCCCGCAGCGGGCCGCCGGCGGCGGCCGCGGGGGCGGCGGTCAGGGCGGCGGCCAGGAGCGCCGCCGCGGCGATCAGCCGACGGAGCACGGCGTACCTCCCAGGGTGAAGGCGGCCGGTACGGGGTTGGTGCCGGTCCAGCTGCCGGTGAAGCCGAAGGTGGTGGAGCCTCCCGGGGCGACGGCGCCGTTCCAGCCCGCGTTCCCGGCGGTGACGGCGGTACCGGTCTGCGCCGGCGTGGCGTTCCACATCTGGCCGATCCGCTGCCCGGCGGGGTAGTCCCAGCCTAGCTTCCAGCCGGTCCAGGCGGTGGTGGAGGTGTTGCTCAGGGTGACGTCGGCCTGGAAGCCGCCCTGCCACTGGTTGGTCACCTTGTAGACGACCTTGCAGGCGCCGGCCGGGGTTCCCGGGTCGGTGCCGCCCCCGTCGCCGCCGCCGGTGCCGGCCGTGTCGCCGTAGATGATGCCCCGGCCGTTGGTGGAGACGTACACCCGGCCGTAGACCCGGGGGTCGCCGGTGATCGCGCCGCCGGTCCAGCCCCACCGGTGGGCGTCGTCGTTGATCCGGACCCAGCTCGCGCCCGCGTCGGTGGAGCGGAAGATGCCGCGTACGCCGCCGATCTTCGCGCTCGTGTAGAGGGTGGGGTACGTGGCTCCGGGCGCGGCCTTGCCGAAGCCGATCGTGTCGGCCTGCTCGACCCCGGCCGTCCGGGTGAAGGTGGCGCCGCCGTCGGTGGAGTGCCAGAGGCCGTAGGCGGCGTCGGGGGCGCCGCCCGCGAGCCAGATGTCGCCCTTGCGGCCGGGGACGGCCTTGAAGCGGACGTTGCCCTTGGCGGGGAGGCCGGTGGCCTTGGCGGTGAAGGTCAGGCCGCCGTCCGTGCTGGCGTGGAAGGTGCCGGCGGAGAAGCCGTAGAAGGTGAGCGGGTCGACGCGGTCGGACTCGACGGGCGCGCCGGCCGGGATGCCGGTGGACGCGGTCCACGCGCCGCCGGTGCCGGTGTGGACGCCGGTGCCGTCGGGGCTCCAGACGAAGCGGGTGCCGTCCGCCGACGCGGCGACCGTGCCGCCGCCGGTGACGCCCTGGGGTTCCTGGCCGGGGCGCCAGGTGGCGCCGTTGTCGGTGGAGAAGGCGACGCGGGGCCCGCCGTCGAGGTGCCCGGCCCGGACGACGGTGTCGGGCTTGGTCTCGGCGAAGTCGACGCTGGTGGTGGAGGTGAAGTTGGGGCCGGTGAACATCATCGAGGGGACCTTGGTGAGGTCCGTGTGCCGGAAGCCGCCGATGTCGCCGAGGGCGCTGATCAGCGGGGCCCCGGAGGGCGGCGAGGCCAGGTCGAGGACGGCGGTCTCCTCAAGGCCCTGGACCATCGGCCGGATGGTGAACTTCGTCCCGGTGTCCCAGCGGGTGAGTTCGGTGGTGCCGTAGATCGTGGCGCCGGTGCCGTACATCATGCGGTCCGAGTCGAAGGGGTCGATCTCCAGGGCCTCGGTCATCCAGCCGAGCTTGGGGGTCTGCTCGGGCGGGGCGGGGCTGGCGCCCCAGGTCAGCCAGGGCGCGGAGGAGACGTCCATGGTGTAGCGGTCGGACCGGTTCGGGTACGAGGTGTAGTCCCAGGCCCTGGTCCAGTGGGCGCCGCTGTCGGTGGAGCGGAAGATCTGCGTGTCGGGGTACCAGGAGCTGTAGCCGGAGACCATGACCGTGCCGGGGTTCTGCCGGTCGACGGTGAGACCGCTGAAGCCGTGGTAGGTGTCGGCCTCGGCGACGGGGCTGATGTCCGTCCAGGCGCCGGTGGCGGTGGCGTACCGCCAGACCTTGCCCTTGCCGCCGTCGTACGGGCCGGCCGTGTCGCTGTACGCGAGGTAGAGGTAGCCGTTCTCCGCGTCGAGGACGCCCTTGTGGGCGAGGTGTCCCGTGGGCTGGCCGGCCAGCCGGGTCCAGGTGGCGCCCGCGTCGGTGGAGCGGTAGACGGCGTTCTCCTTGTCCCCGACGCCGACGTAGATCGTGCGCGTGGCGCTGCCCGGGGTGCCGGTGGACTCGTCGAAGGTGACCCAGACGATGCCCTGCTCGTCGGAGTTGTAGCCGCTGGTGTCGGTGGGGTCCTGCTGGTAGTTGCCGGGGTTGGTGAAGGAGGTGACCTTCGCCCAGGTGGCGCCGGAGTCCGTGGAGCGCCAGAGGCCGTTGCCGCTGGGGGTGCCGAGGTAGAGGACGTTGTTGCGGTGCGGGTCGATCGCGAGGCGTTCGCCCATGCCGCGGCCCGGCATGTTGCCGCCGAGCTTGAAGGGGAGGTCGGCGCGCTGCCAGGTGGCGCCCCGGTCGGCGGAGCGCAGGACGGCGCCGTTGCCGGGGTCCCAGTCGTTGGTGTAGGTGCCGACGGCGGCGTACACGCGGTCGGGGTCGACAGAGTCGGTGGCGAGACCGACGACTCCGGTGTGGCCCCAGTCGTCCCAGCCGATGTGGTCGAGGAGCGGGGTCCAGGAGGTGGTGGCCTGGTTCCAGCGGTAGGCGCCGCCGATGTCGGTGCGGGCGTAGACGAGGTCCTTCTCGCTCCGGTTGAAGACGATGCCGGGGACGAAGCCGCCGCCGTCGATCCGGACGTTCTTCCAGGTGTACGCGGGGGCCGCCGCCGTGGGCGCGGGGTCGGCGGCGGTGGCCGGCGCCGCTCCTGCGAGGAGTCCGGCGGTCAGGGCGAGCCCCGCCAGGAGGTGTCGGGTTCTGCGCATGGGGGTCCTGTCGACGAAGGGGATGGGAGCGCTCCCACTATTGGTGGGCTGTCAGAACACGGTCAAGGTGCGGGAACCGTCGAAGACGTTCGACGGCGCTCCGCCGTACGGGTGGCGCCGCCGTGGGCTCCCCGCCCCCTGAGGCCCCGCGCACTACGGTCGGGATCATGTGGTGGAGGAGGACGCGGCCAGGCGCCGCCGGACGCGGCCCCCTCGTACCCGCCCCCGCCGCCGCCCTCGCCCTCGTCCTCCTCCTGGGTGCCGCGCTGTCCGCCGGGTGCGCCACCGACCCTCCGGAACCGTCCCCCGTGCCCGCCCGCGACCGGGTCGACGGCGCCGGACGGCCCATCACCCTCACCGTCGGCGTCTTCGGGGAGTTCGGCTACCAGGAGGCGGGGCTCTACGACACGTACATGCGGCTCCGTCCGGACGTCTCGATCCGGCAGACCTCGCTCTCCCGCAACGACGTCTACTACCCGCAGCTGCTCACCCATCTCACCGCAGGCTCCGGCCTCGCCGACGTCCAGGCGGTCGAGGTCGGCAACATCGCCGAGGTCGTCGACACCCAGGCCGGGCGGCTCGTCGACCTCGGCTCCGCGCCCGGCGTCGACGAGAAGGCCTTCCTGCCGTGGAAGTGGGCGCAGGCCACCACCGCCGACGGCCGCACCCTCGGGCTCGGCACGGACATCGGCCCGCTGGCCCTCTGCTACCGCAAGGACCACTTCGCGGCGGCCGGACTGCCCACCGACCGCGGGACCGTCGGGCGGCTGTGGGCCGGGGACTGGCGGCGGTACGAGGAGGTCGGGCGGCGCTTCGCCGCACGGGCGCCCGAGGGCGTGGCGTTCACCGACTCCGCCTCCGGGGTGCTCGCCGCGGCCGTCTCCGGCGCACCGCTGCGCTACTACGACGCGCGCGGCGACCTGGTGGTGGCGACCAATCCCTACGTACGGGCCGCCTGGGACCTGGCCGCGGACTTCGCCCGGCAGGGACTGACCGCCCGGCTCCAGCAGTTCACGCCCGACTGGGACCAGGCGTTCGCGCGCGGGGACTTCGCCACGATCGCCTGCCCCGCCTGGATGCTCGCCTACATCGAGGACAAGTCGGGACCGGCCGCGCGCGGGCGGTGGGACGTGACGGTGGCGCCCCGGCCCGGCAACTGGGGCGGCTCCTTCCTCGTCGTGCCCTCCGCCGGACGGCAGCGGGCCGAGGCCGCCCGGCTCGCGGCCTGGCTGACCGCGCCCGAGCAGCAGGCCCGGCTGTTCGCCCGGCGCGGCACCTTCCCGAGCGCCTCCGCCGCGTACCGGCTGCCGGAGGTCGCGGACGCGCGGCACCCCTCCTTCGGGGACGCGCCGATCGGCGCGCTCTACGCGGCGGCCGCGCGGGGAGTGCCGCTGGCCCCGGTCGGCCCGAAGGACGGGCTCGTCAACCAGATCCTGTCGGACACCGGGATGCTCCAGGTCGACCAGACCGGGCGGTCGCCCGACTCGGCCTGGCGGGCGGCGATGAAGGCGATCGACAACGCGCTGGACCGATGAGGACGCGTGACCGAGACGAGGGACCCCGTGGATCCGTTCCTGCCGCCCGCCGGTTCGCCCGTCCCCCCGCCGGCCGCGCCGTCGAGTACGCCGGGGCGGGCGCCGGAGCCCGGGGGTCGGGAGCGGGCGGGGCGACTGCGGTCGCGCTCCGCGCCGTACCTGCTCGTCGCCCCGTTCTTCCTGCTCTTCGGGGCGTTCGGGCTGTTCCCGCTGGCCGCCACCGCCTGGACCTCGCTGTTCCGGGTGGAGCTGACCGCGCCGGAGGCCCGTGAGTGGGTCGGGCTCCACAACTACGCCCGGCTGCTGCACGACGAGTACTTCTGGAACGCCCTGTCCAACACCGTCGTCATCGGTGTCCTCGCGACCGTTCCGCAGCTGCTGCTCGCCCTCGGCGTGGCACACCTGCTGGACGTACGGCTGCGCGGACGCCTTGCCTTCCGGGTGGTGGCGCTCGCCCCGTACGCGACCTCGGTGGCGGCGGCGACGCTCGTGTTCGCGCTGCTCTTCGGCCGGGACCAGGGGATGGTCAACTGGGCGCTCGGGCTCGTCGGGATCGCCCCGGTGGACTGGCAGAACGGCCCGTGGGCCTCGAAGGCGGCCGTCTCGTCGATCGTGATCTGGCGCTGGACCGGCTACAACGCGCTCATCTACCTTGCGGCGATGCAGACCGTGCCGCGCGAGCTGTACGAGGCGGCGGCGCTCGACGGGGCCTCGCGGTGGCGGCAGTTCCTGCACGTGACGCTGCCGGGGCTGCGGCCCGCGCTGCTGTTCACGGTGCTCGTGTCGACGATCGGCGCGACCCAGCTGTTCGGCGAGCCGCTGCTGTTCAACACCGGGGCGGGCGCCTCGGGCGGTGCGGACCACCAGTACCAGACGCTGGGGCTCTACCTGTACGAGCAGGGGTGGGTGAACCTGCACCTCGGGCGGGCGGCGGCCATCGCCTGGGCGATGCTGCTGATCCTGGTGGTGCTGTTCGGAGCGGCCCGGCTGCTGCGGCCGGTGCTGCGCGGGAGGGGCGCCTGATGCGGACGGTTCGGGCGGGCTGGGGCACGTACACGCTCCTCGGTCTCTTCACGGTGGTCTCCCTCTTCCCGCTGGTGTGGACGGCGGTGGCGGCCTCGCGGACCAGTACGCGCCTCGCGTCGGCGCCGCCGCCGTTCCGGTTCGGGCGGAACCTGCCGCGGAACCTGGGGATCGCCTGGACCGAGGGCGGGCTCGGCGAGGCGCTGGCCAACACCACGCTCGTCGCGGGCGCGGTCGCGGCGGGCACGGTCCTGTTCTCGACGCTCGCCGGTTTCGCGTTCGCCCGGCTGCGGTTCCGGTTCCGGGGCGCGCTGCTGCTGCTCGTGGGCGCGACCCTGCTGATCCCGCCTCAGCTGGGGGTAGTCCCGCTCTACCTGCTGATCGCGCGGCTGCGCTGGACGGACGAGCTGCAGGCGGTGGTCCTGCCCTCGCTCGTCTCGGCCTTCGGGGTCTTCTTCATGCGCCAGCACCTCCTGCGGGCGCTGCCGTCGGAGCTGCTGGAGGCGGCGCGGGTCGACGGGGCGGGGACGCTGCGGGTGGTGTGGCACCTGGTGTTCCCCGCGGCGCGCCCGGCGATGGCGGTGCTGGGGATGCTGTCGTTCGTGGCGGCCTGGAACGACTTCTTCTGGCCGGTGCTCGTGCTGACGCAGACCGGGAACCCGACGGTGCAGGTGGCGCTGACCGGGCTGGGGCGGGGTCATGTGCCCGACACGTCGGTGGTGATGGCGGGGGCGCTGCTGGGGACGCTGCCGCTGCTCGTGGTGCTGGCGCTGTTCGGGCGGCACATCGTGGGCGGGGTGATGCGGGGGGCGGTGAAGGGCTGAGCCCCGCGGGGCTCTTCGGCGCAGGGGTGCGCGCCCCGGCCGGAGGTGGGGTGGATCCGGCCGGGGCGCGCGGTGTGGGGGGGCGGGAAGGTCTACTTGTAGGCGGCGAAGGCCTTGGTGAAGGCCAGCGGCTGCTGGAGGATCGAGGAGCAGGTGGCGTCGGCGTAATGCACGGCGCCGGCCGCGCACTGCTTGTCACGGGTCGAGGACCACATCGACAGCCAGCCGATGCCCTTGGACCGCGCGAAGTCGACGAGCTGGGTGGCGTCCTCGACGGTGAAGATCTCGCTCACGACGTCGTTGACGCCGATCATCGGGGTGACGGCGACGGCCTTCCAGGCGGCCGCGTCGGAGAGCCCGAGGACGCCCTTGATCTGCGCCTGGGTCGCGGTCGCGGCCTGGACGGCGTACGTGCCCATGTCGGCGCTGTACGCCGGCCCGTAGTCCATCGCCATGATGTTGACGGCGTCGACGCGGACGCCGTTCCTCTTCGCGTCGGCGAGCAGGTCGACGCCGGGCTGGGTGAGGCCCTCGGGCATGACGGGCAGGGTGAAGGAGACGTTCAGGCCCGGGTGGGACTTCTGGAGCTGGGCGATCGCCTGCGAGCGGCGGGTGTTGGCGGCCGTGTCCGGCAGGGCCGCGCCCTCGACGTCGAAGTCGACCTTGGTCAGCCGGTAGTGGTCGATGACCTTGCCGTACGCGGCGGCCAGCGCCGAGGACGACGGGCAGTTCAGGGCCAGTTCGTGGCCGGCGGCGCCGCCGAAGGAGACACGGACGTCACCGCCCTTGGCGCGGAGGGCGCCGATCTGGGCGGCGACCATGTCGTTCGCGAGGTCGGTGACCCCGCCCCACAGCGGGGCGCAGGAGCCGCCGGAGGTGATGAAGGCGAGGTTGAACTCCTTCACGCCGGTGGCGTCGGCGGTCGCGAGCAGGTCGTACGCCGGGTAGAGCGAGGTGTCGACGTAGGGGGCGTACTTCGCGGCCGTGGCGGGGGCGCCGGTCGCGGTGGCGGTGGGCGTGGGGGTGGGGGTGGGCGCGGTCGTCGCGGTGGCGGTCGGCCTGGGGCTGGTGGTGGCCGTGGCGGTGGGGGCGGGCGTGACGGTCGCGCTCGGGCGGGCGGTCGTCGTGGGGGAGGCGGTCGCGGTGGGCGGGTCGGTGGGACGGCCGCTGGGGGTGGGGGCGGTCCCGCCGGCGGAGCAGGGCGCCTTGTTGATGAGGCAGGCGGCCGGGTCGCCGGCCTCTCCGGCGACCGAGGTGACGAAGCCGACGGTGACGGACCCGCCCGGGGCCAGCTGCCGGTTCCAGTCGGCGGGCTTCACGGTGACGTGCCGTCCGGAGACGGTGTGCTCGCCGTTCCAGAGGGACCCGATGGTCGTCCCGGCCGGGAGGTCGAACTCCAGGGTCCAGTCGGACTGGACGGTCGAGGTCTCGTTGGTGACGACGTACTGGCCGGTGTAGCCACCGGTCCAGCCGCTGGTACGGGTGTACGCGGCGCCGACGGCGGCGGCCTGGGCCGTACCGGTGAGCGCGAGGACCGTGCCGCCGACGACCGCCGCGGCGACGACGGCTCCGACGGCCTTGGTCCTGGTGCTCGTCCTGCGCCGGTGCGAACTGGTGCCCATCGCGTGCCTGCCTCTGTCCTGGGGGGTGGGGAGGGGGTGCGGCAGCACGCTAGCGACCGGGAACGGGACAAAAGGGCGTCCGGGGGCGGGGACGGGGATTCTTAGGACCCGCTTAAGGAAGGCATCGGAACCAGGAAAGGTTGGGCCCGGAAGACGGCCCCCTGGGCCGCCTCCGGCTGCCCGCACGGCTCAGGCGTCGGAGGCTCTGCGGCTCCCCGCACGGCTCCCCGCACGGCTCACGCGTCGGCGGCCCTGCGGCTGCCCGTGCCGCCGCGGCGGCGGCGGGTGGAGCGGCGGCCGGGGCGTCCGGCCGTGCCGCCCGAGCGGCGCCCGTCGAGCCCGATCCAGACGCGGACCTCCGTACCGCCGAGGACCGAGTGTCCGATGCGGACGTCGCCGCCGGTGGCCTCCGCCATCCGGCGCACGATGTCGAGGCCGAGGCCCGTGGAGCCGTCCCTGGCGCCGCTGTTGCCCCGGGCCAGCGCGGCGGCGGGGTCGGCGATGCCGGGGCCCGCGTCGGAGACCAGGACGATGACGGCGTCGTCGCCGTTGTGGAGGTCGATCGAGAAGGCGGTGCCCTCGGGGGTGTGCCGGAAGACGTTGCCGAGCAGGGCGTCGAGCGCGGCGACGAGTTCGGGGCGGGCGACCGGGATGCGGACGGGGCGCTCGACGCCCGCGACCCGTACCCGGCGGTCCTCGTCCTCGGCCAGCGCCGACCAGAACTCCATCCGCTCGCGCACCACTTCGGCGGCGTCACAGCCCGCGCCGGGCCCGGTCGCCTGGGTCTGCGGCTTCGCGTCGCGGGCCGTGCGGATGATGATGTCGACCTCGCGTTCCAGCTGTTCGACGGCCGCCCGGGTCTGGTCGGCGGCCGGGCCCGAGCCCAGCGAGGCCGCGTTGAGCCGGAGCACGGTGAGCGGGGTGCGGAGCCGGTGCGAGAGGTCGGCGGCCAGCTCCCGCTCGTTGGCGAGGAGTTGCACGACCTGGTCGGCCATGGAGTTGAACGCGACGGCGGCCGACTTGAGTTCGGGCGGCCCCTCCTCGGGGACCCGGGCGCCGAGCCTGCCCTCGCCGAGGTCGTGGGCGGCGCCCGCGAGGCGCTGGGCGGGCTGGACCATCCGGACGCCGAGCCGGTCGGCGACGGCGACGGAGCCGACGATCAGGGCGATGCCGACGCCGGCGAGGACCAGCCAGGCGGTGGCGACCCCGTTGGACACCTCGCCCTCGGGGACGAAGAGTTCGACGACGGCGACCTTGCCGCTGCTGAGGGCGGTGGGCTGGAGCAGCGCAAAACCGCCCGGGACCTCGGCGATGGAGGCCCGGCCCAGCCTGCGGGTGGTCGCGAGGTCCTCCTCGCCGGCCCTGCGGGTGCCGATCTCCAGGGCGGTGGAACCGGGTTCGCCGGCGGGTACGTGGACGGCGAGCCGGCCGGCGGCGCCGTCCTCGGTGGTGGCGACGGCCTTGTCGAGTTCGCCGCGGTCGGTGGTGATGGCGAGGACGGGCGCGAGCCCCGCGGCCCGCCGTTCCGCGTTGGAGAAGGCCCGGTCGCGGGCCATCTCCTTGACGACGAGCCCGAGGGGTACGGCGAAGGCGACGACGACCATGGCGGTGACGGCCAGCGACACCTTGACGAGCGCCCATCTCACGGCCGCGGCTCCGAGGGCGCGCCCGGCGCCTGGTCCGGCTCCCGGGGCGGCTCCAGCTTCACGCCGACCCCGCGCAGGGTGTGGAGGTAGCGGGGCCGGGCGGCCGTCTCGCCCAGTTTCCGCCGCAGCCAGGACAGATGGACGTCGATGGTCTGGTCGTCCCCGTACGACTGCTGCCACACCTCGGCGAGCAGTTCCTTGCGCGGGACGACGACGCCGGGCCGCCCGGCGAGGAAGGCGAGCAGGTCGAACTCGCGCCGGGTCAGGTCGAGCGGTGTGCCGTCGAGTTCGGCCTGACGGCGCAGCGGGTCGACGGTGAGCCCGCCGACGCGGACCGCCCGGGACGGCGGCGCCTCGCCCGCCCCGGCCCGCGCCCGGCGCAGGACGGCGGCCATGCGGGCGGAGAGGTGGTCGACCGAGAAGGGCTTCACGAGGTAGTCGTCGGCCCCGGCGTGGAGGAGCCGTACGATCTCCGCCTCGTCGTCCCGGGCGGTCGCGATGATCACCGGTACGTCGGTGATCCCGCGCAGCATCTTGAGCGCCTCGGACCCGTCCAGATCGGGCAGTCCGAGGTCCAGGACGACCACGTCGAAACGGAAATGGGCGACCTCGCGCAGCGCCTCCAGGGCCGTGCCGACGCTCCGTACGGTGTGGGAGGCCTCGGTCAGCTGCCGGATGAGGGCGGAGCGCACGAACTGGTCGTCCTCGACCACGAGCACACTTGCCATGGGCCGCACCGTACGCCATTCGGGTGAGGCCGAGGGGGAGGGCCACCCTCCGGCGGGGGTCCGCGCGGTGTGGTGCAGTATGGCCCCGATGCGAAGAGGACTCGTTCACGCCCTGGCCTGGTCGCTCGCCACCGGCGCGGCGGTCACGCTGTCCTGGTGGGGAGTGCACACGGTGCTGTCCGGCACGGTGTACGACCCCCCGCGCGCGCTGCCCCTCCCGGCCGGCAGCGCCGACGATCCGGCCCCGGCCGGCAGCGAGCCGCTGACCTCCTCGACCCGGCGGCCCGCCACCACCGGGCCCGCCGCGCCCGCGACGACGAAGCCCACGCCGAGCGGCGGCCGCACGACCCCGGCCACGCCCACGGCCACCCCCTCCCGGACGGCGCGGCCCACGACACAGGCGCCCCCGGCCACCAGCCCGCCCGACACCGCTTCGAACGTGAAGAGCTACACGGTGGACGGCGGCCGGGTTGCCTTCGACCTGGGGGCGACCTCGGCCGAACTGGTCTCGGCGACCCCGGCGCCGGGCTGGCAGATGCAGGTGTGGAAGCAGCCGACCTGGATCCGGGTCACCTTCACCGAGGACGGCCGCGAGCTGTCCGTCTTCTGCCTCTGGCACGACACGGCGCCCCGCGTGGAGATCGACGACCGCGCCACCTGAGGCGCGCCCCGGTCCGCCGGGCGGCGCTCAGCGGAAGGCGGACGCGGGCGGTACGGGTGAGGGCTTGGCGCTCGCGTCGGTGACCGGCGCCGCTCCCCCGGCGAAGTCGGCCAGGGCGCGCCCGTGTTCGACCCGGCCCGGGTGGGGGTCGGTGGCGACCCGGCGGGTCAGCTCGGCAACCGGCAGCTCGCGGTCCGAGGCGAGCAGCACCGCGTTGCCGAAGCGGCGGCCGCGCAGCACCGTCGGGTCGGCGGCCAGCGCCAGCTCCGGGAAGACGGTGGCGGCCGTGGCGATCTGGCCGCGCAGGTGGGTCAGCGGCGGGCCGTCGGCCAGGTTCGCCGCGTAGAAGCCGCCGGGCCGCAGCACCCGCCGCACCTCGGCGAGGAACTCGGTGCTGGTCAGATGGGCCGGGGTACGGGCTCCGCTGAACACGTCCGCGATGACCAGGTCGGCCCAGCCGTCCTGGACCTTGGCGAGACCGGCGCGGGCGTCGGTGGAGCGGACCCGGACGCGGGCCGCGCCGTCGAGCGGCAGTTCCCTGCGGACGAGCTGGACGAGGGGTGCGTCGAGCTCGACGATCTGCTGGGTGGAGCGGGGGCGGGTCGCGGCGACGTACCGGGCGAGGGTGAAGGCGCCGCCGCCGAGGTGGACGACCTGGAGCGGCCGGTTCGGCGGGGCGGCGAGGTCCGCGATGTGGCCGAGGCGCCGCTGGTACTCGAAGGAGAGGTGGGCGGGGTCGTCGAGGTCCACGTGGGACTGCGGGGCGCCGTCGATGAGCAGCGTCCAGGCGCGGGGGCGTTCCCGGTCGGGTATGAGTTCGGCGAGCCCGCCGTCGACGGTCTCGACGACGGAGGCGGCGGCCGCCCGGTCGCGCTGCTTGTTCCTTGCCACGGTCTCCATTATCCGGGCAGCCGTGAGGGCCCGGCGCGACGGGCCGGTGGCGGGGCCTGTCGGCTCAGTGGCAGCCGTCGGCCGCTTCGATGAGGCGGGCAGCCTCGCCGAGCGCCTCCCGGAGCACGACGGGGTCGGTGACGGGGTCGGTGTCCCCCGGCGGCAGCAGCCAGCCGGCCGGGCGGGGCGCGTCGCCCGTCGGCTCGGGCAGCTCCGGCAGTTCGGGGAGACGGAGGCCTCGACCCGAGGTCCGCGTACAGGCGCTGCCCGGCATGTCCCAGGCGGCGGCCGTGCCCGGCGGTACCAGGAACCCCAGGGTGTCGCAGGCGCCGTCGTGGACGACGGGGCCGACGGCGGGGACGGCGCCGCGCCGCAGGATGTCCACGGCCTCCAGGCCCTGCCGGGCGGGGACCGTCACCAGGTCCCAGGCTCCGGCGTCGGCCCTGGGCCCGTCGGCGTCCGGGGCGGGTGCGTGCCACGTGGCCGACTGCGAACCGATCTCCGACATGGGGACCCCTCCTCGCTCCAGAGGAGACACGTTCCGTCTCTCCCTTACGGTTCAACGCCCGTGCGCGTCAACGGCTACGGCGGCATGCCGCCGCAAAGGATGGCAGTTCATGGCAGATCGCAGGCGAGATATCCGATTTGTAGCCAAACTCTGTGTAGGCATCCGGTCACAGCAGGTACGTTCTTGCCGCCGGAACACCCGGCAGCACAGGAGAGGGCTCGGCCATGGCGACGTCACGGGCAGTTCCCAATCTCACCTTCCGCCGGCTCCGCGGACAGCAGTCGCCGGCGGAGTTCGCCGCGGCGGTCCGCCGGGCGGCGCGGGAGATCGGCGAACAGGTCGCGTGCGACGCCCGCTACATCGGGCGCGTGGAGGCGGGCGAGATCCGCTGCCCCAACTACGCGTACGAGCGGGTCTTCCTGCACATGTTCCCCGGACTCGGCCTCGCCGACCTGGGGTTCTCCGCGCGGGAGACGGTGCGCGGCCGGCGGCAGGCCGTACCGGCCGGGGCAGCGGCTCCCGCCGCCTTCACCACCCGGAACGATGAGGAGAGCGACGTGCTGCGTCGCGCATTCATGACGAGCGGCTCCGCCACCCTGGCGGCCGCCTCGCTGGGACTCGGCGGCCCCGCCGTCGTGATCCCCACCCCCCGCGGCGGCCACCGCGTCGGAGAGGCCGAGGTGCGGGCCGTCGAGGACGCGGTGCGGCAGATCCGTCTGCTCGACGACCGGCACGGCGCCGACGGGCTGTACAAGGTCGCCGCCCAGCCGCTCCGGGCCGCGTACGCGCTGCTCGACACCGGCACCATGACCCGCCGTTCCACCGAGGACCGGTTGCACGCGGGCGCGGGTGAACTGTCCCTCTCCGTCGGCTGGCTGGCCCACGACTCCGGGCGGCACGAGGACGCGCGCTCGCACTACGCAGAGGCCCTCGCCACCGCGCGTGTGTCGGGGGACGCGGCTCTGGAGGCGCACGCCTTCTGCAACACCTCGTTCCTGGCCCGGGACACCGGCCGGTACCGCGAGGCGGTGCGGGCGGCGCAGGCCGGGCTGCGGGCCGCGCAGCCGCTCGACTCGGCCCGGCTGCTCTCGCTGCTGTCGCTGCGGGAGGCGGGCGCCTGGGCGGGGCTCGGCGACCGGTCCGCCTGCGAGCAGGCACTCGGCCGCGCCCACGGCTTCTTCGACCGGGGCCCGGCGGACGGCGACCCCGAGTGGATGTCGTTCTTCGGGGAGCCGGAGCGGGAGGCCCTCGAAGCCCAGTGCTGGTCGGCGCTCGGGGACTGGGGCCGGGCCGCCCGGCACGCCCACCGGGCCGCGGTCCTGCAGAACCCGCACTTCGCCCGGAACCTGGCGCTCTACCGCGCCCACCTCGCCAGGGACCTGGCGCACGCCGGCCGCCCGGACGAGGCGGCGGCCGAGGCGAAGCGGGTGGTGGAGTCCCTGGACGACGGCATCGCCTCGGCGCGGATCCGCGGGATGCTCACCGAGACCCGCAGGGTCCTGGCGGCGTACTGACACCCGGGCGCACCCGCTCCCCCGCGCGCGTACGTCCTCCGGCGAGAGCCCCGCGCGCGTGGCCCGGTGGGGCGGCTACTGCTCCAGGTGGCCGGTGTCGTTCCAGCGTTCGAGCGCCGGGTCGCCGTACGCCCAGCCGAGGACGGAGAGGCTCGTCGGGTCGAGGCGGATGCGGGCGGCGAAGGAGACGTCCTCGCCGAGCCAGCGGGCGGCGATCGAGCGCAGGATGTGCCCGTGGGCGAAGACCAGCACGTCACGGTCGGCCGAGCGGGCCCAGCGCACGATCTCGTCGGCGCGGTCCGACAGCTGTGCCAGGGTCTCCCCGTCCGGCACGCCGTCGCGCCAGATGAACCAGCCGGGCTGGACGGCCTGGATCTCGGGCGGGGTCATCCCCTCGTACGCCCCGTAGTCCCACTCCATCAGCGCGTCCCAGGGCTCGGCCCGGTCGCCGAAGCCGGCGAGCTCGCAGGTCTCGCTCGCGCGGACCAGGGGGCTGGTGCGCACCTCCACGCCGGGCAGTCCCTGCCAGGGGCCGCGGTGCAGGCGCTCACCGAGCAGCTTCGCGCCGCGGCGTCCCTCGTCGAGCAACGGGATGTCGGTCCTGCCGGTGTGCCGGCCGAGAAGAGACCACTCGGTCTGGCCGTGCCGGGCGAGCAGGATGCGCGGTGCCATGGGAAGGACGCTCCAGGGGTTTCACGGTGCGGACGTGCCTCTCCCATCATCGCCCACATGGATTCGGGGTGACGTCCGGGCAACCCCCTCGCGACGCGCGGCGTCCCCCTCCCCGGGGCGATCACCGTCGGGGGGACCTTTCGATGCGCAGACCACGCTGGTGGGCAGAGCTGTCGCTGATCGGCGTCGTGTACGCCGCGTACACGGGCGGGCGGTTGCTCGTGCGGGGCGACGAGGCCTCGGCCGTCGGCCACGGGCTCGCGATCCTGCGTCTGGAGGAGACCTTCGGGATCGACGCCGAGCGTCCGCTGAACCGGCTGTTCACGGACGTGCCCGCGCTCGGGATCCCGGCGGACTTCGCGTACGCCTCCCTGCACTACCTGGTCACCCCCGCGATCCTGGTGTGGCTCTTCCGTCGCAGGCCCGCGCGGTACCGGGCGGCCCGCACCTGGCTGATGCTGTCCACCCTCCTCGGCCTCGCCGGCTTCACCCTGCTGCCCACCTGCCCGCCCCGGCTGCTCGACCCCGGGCACGGCTTCACCGACACGATGGCGTACTTCAGCGCGTACGGCTGGTGGGGCGGCGAGGCCAGCGCGCCCCGCGGCCTCGGCGGTCTGACCAACCAGTACGCGGCCATGCCCAGCCTCCACGTCGGCTGGGCGCTGTGGTGCGGGGTGCTGCTGTGGCGGTACGGGGGGACGCCCGCGGCGAAGGCCCTCGGGGTGGCCTATCCGCTGCTCACCACGGTCGTCGTGATGGGGACCGCCAACCACTATCTGCTCGACGCGGTCGCCGGTGCGGCGGTGATGGGCGCCGGTCTGCTGCTGACCCCGCACGCCCTGCGGCTCGCCGGCCGGCTGCGCGGAACGGCGGAAGCGCCTCCGGTTGTCAGTGGCGGATGCGAGACTTCCACGGGTGAGCGCATCCCTGGACAGCGGTCTGTCTCCCACACCGCCGACGACACGTCGACAGCGGCTCGCTGAGCTGCGCGGACCGGCCACCGTGCCGCGTCCGCTGGACGCGCGGGCGCTCGCTGCGCTCGCCGCCAACCCCGGCTGCCGGCGGCGGGCCCTCCTCGACGGCGCCGGGGTCGACAAGTCGGCGCTGGCCGCGAAGCTCGGCTCACCGGCCCCGTTCGGCCAGTCCCAGTTCGCGATCGTGCGGGGCAACTCCTTCGAGGCGAAGGTCAAGGCGGACGGCGGCCGTGAGCTGCTGCGCCTGATCGGGGTCGAGGAGCCGGGCACGGTGTCCGTGCCGGATCTCGCGGCGGCCGGGCCGCAGGGCCGGGTGGCGCGCACGGCGCTCGCGCTGCGGGAGGCGACCGGGGCCGGGACGTGGACGCTGCTCGACCATCCGCTGCTCGCCCTCGACGTGGCGGGCTCGCCCGTGTATCTGGAGCCGGACGCGGTGGTGGTCCGTCCCGACGGCGGCTGGACGGTCGTCGAGATCAAGTCGTTCCCGATGGTGGACGGCGCGGCCGACGCGTCGAAGGTGGGCGCGGCGGCCCGCCAGGCCGCGGTGTACGTGCTGGCGCTCGAACGGGTCGCGGCGCTGACGGAGGGCGCGCGGGTCGCGCAGTCGGTGCTGCTGGTCTGCCCGAAGGACTTCTCGAACGTGCCGACGGCGTCGGTCGTCGACGTGCGCAAGCAGCGGTCGGTGACCCGGCGCCAGCTCGCCCGGCTGACCCGGATCGACGAGATCGCGGACGCCCTGCCGGAGGGCACGAGCTTCGACGTGGCGGAGCGCTCGGCGGCGGAGCTCGCGGTGGCCGTCGAGTCCGTCCCCCATCAGTACGCGCCGGAGTGCCTGGCCGCCTGCGAGCTGGCCTTCCACTGCCGGTCCCGGTCCCGTGACGCGGGGGCGGTGGAGACCCTGGGCCGTTCCGTACGGGGCGAGCTGGGCGGCCTGCCGACGATCGGCGCGGTCCTCGCGGCCTCGCGCGGCGAGGAGGGCGACCCGCGGGACCCGGCGGTGGCGGCGCTGCGCCGGGCGCGGGCGCTGCGCGAGGAGGCCCTCGCGGCCTGCGGCGCGTCCTCGGGGCGGGGGACCGCGGAATGTCGCTGATCTCCACGCTGGCCCGGATGGAGGCGGTCGAGTCGGGCCGGGCGCAGCCGCTGGCGACCGTCCGGCACCGGCGGCTCTCCGAGCGGCCGCTCGTCCTGGTGCCGCTGACGACGGCCGGTGAGGCGGGCGCCCCGCTGGGCGCCCTGGTCGGCACCGACCGCGAGGAGCCCCGGCTCCTGGTGGTGACCCAGCCCCGGGACCGGGACCTGCGGTTCGCGTTCCTCGCCGACCTGGCGGAGGAGGTCCTGCCGTACGTCGACTCGTTCGCGGAGACCGTCGAGGCGGCGGAGAAGAGCGAGGTCGACCCGGAGACCGGCAAGAAGGTGAAGGTCGAGGTCGAGCTCTGCGCGGACGCCCCGCAGCTGATCGTGCCGAGCCGGGCCGGCGTCGAGTACGTACGGCTCCTCGGGCGGTCGACGCGGTTCCGGCGGACGGCCGAGCAGGACCCCGAGACGCCGTTCCCCGCGCCGCCGCGCGTGCCGCTGCTGGGGCGCTGGCTGACGCACTTCGGCGACCGGGCCCGGGTGCCCGGCTCCTCGCTGCTGCTCGCGGCGACCGATCTGCTCAACCGGCACTGGGCGACCGGCCAGTCCTCCCTGGAGGACCAGCACCTGGGCGCGCTGCTCGCCTGGATCGACCCCCGCGACGGGGAGACGGGCGCGGAGGGGGCGCTGCGGGCCGAGACGGGCCGGGACGAGCGGGGGCAGCTGCTCTGTCCGCCGGCCGGTCCCGCCACCGACCCGGCCTTCGACAACCGGCTGCTCGCGCCGGCGATCGAGCGGTACGACCGGGCCCGGCAGGCGCTCGGCGCGGCCGAGGACGGCGAGAGCGCCGACTCGGGCCTCGGTGAGCTGCACGCGGCCGAGCGGGAGCTGCGCCTGCTGGTCGGCTCCCAGCTGAAGCCGACCTGGGACGCGGTCTGGCGCGCGGTCGACCTGCTGCGGGAGCTGCCCGAGGGAGCCAGGGTCGAGGACCGCTGGACCCGGGACCGCTGGTCCTTCACCGGTCACCGGGACCGGGTCACGGCCGGCGAGCCGCCGCAGCCGCGCCGCGACGACGCGGTGACGGCGGCCCGGAAGCTCGCTGCCCGCGAGCAGGCGCAGGGCCAGCTGGAGGCGCAGGAGGCCCTCGACGATCCGCTGGTGCTCGCCGGACGGAGGCTGGCGGGTGAGGCGTTCACCGCCGAGGTGGCCGAGGTGACGATGGCGTGGACGGAGTCGAAGCGGCCCGCGCCGCGCCCGCTGCTCACGGTCCGCACGGACGACCGGCCGCACCTGGGCGAGCGGACGCGGGTGTACCGCTCGCTCGACGGGAAGCCGCAGACGGCGGAGTTCGTGCGGTACGAGGAGGACGGCTCGCTGCTCCTGCGGGTCCTGGACCGTATGGGCCGGTCGAAGGAGCCCGCGGAGGGTTCGGTGCCGGAGAAGGGCGAGCGGATCGCCTGGACGCTGTTCGAGCACGACCAGCGGGTCGGGCCGCAGCTGCCGGACCCGGAGGAGACGCCCTGGACCCACGGCGGTCCTCCCCGGACGGACGCCGTGGAACTGCCCGACGCCGTGACCCCCGAGGACGTGCTGTGACCGTGTTCGATCCTTCCGCCGAGGCCGGGCGGGCGACGGCCGCCATCCTGGCGGACACCCTGCACGGCACCGCGCGCGGTGTCGTCGTGGACTCCCCGCCGGGTGCGGGGAAGTCGACGCTCGTGGTGCGGGCCGCTCTCGAACTGGCCGCCGCCGGCCGCCCCCTGATGGTGGTGGCCCAGACGAACGCGCAGGTGGACGACCTGGTGCTGCGGCTCGCCGAGAAGGAGCCGGAGCTCGCGGTGGGCCGGCTGCACTCGAACGACTCCGATCCGTACGACAAGGCGCTCGACGACCTGGATCACGTACGGAAGTCGGCGAAGGCGGGTGAGCTGGCCGGGCTGCCGGTGGTGATCTCCACGGCCGCCAAGTGGGGGCACGTGAAGAACGTCGAGCCCTGGGCGCACGCGATCGTCGACGAGGCGTACCAGATGCGCTCGGACGCGCTGCTCGCCGTGGCGGGGCTCTTCGAGCGGGCGCTGTTCGTGGGCGACCCCGGGCAGCTGGACCCCTTCTCGGTGGTGGGCGCGGAGCAGTGGGCCGGGCTCACCTACGACCCGTCGGCGAGCGCGGTCTCCACCCTGCTCGCGCACAACCCGGAGCTGCCGCAGCACCGGCTGCCGGTGTCCTGGCGGCTGCCCGCGTCGGCGGCGCCGCTGGTGTCGGACGCCTTCTACCCGTTCACGCCGTTCCGCAGCGGCACCGGGCACGGGGACCGGAAGCTGTCCTTCGGGGTGCCGTCGGACGGCTCGGGTCCGGACCGGGTCCTCGACGAGGCGGCGGAGTCGGGCTGGGGCCTGCTCGAACTGCCGGCCCGGCACACCCCGCGCACCGACCCCGAGGCCGTGCGGGCGGTGGCCCTGGTGGTGCGCCGGCTCCTGGACCGGGGCGGGGCGGCGGTCTCCGAGCGCTCGGAGGCGCCCGTGCCCCTCACCCCGGACCGGGTGGCGGTGGGCACCGCGCACCGGGACCAGGCGGCCGCGGTCCGGGCGGCGCTCGCGGAGCTCGGCGTGGCGGGCGTGACGGTGGACACCGCGAACCGGCTGCAGGGGCGTGAGTACGACGTGACGGTCGTCCTCCACCCGCTGTCGGGGCGGCCGGACGCGACGGCGTTCCATCTGGAGACGGGCCGGCTGTGCGTCCTCGCGTCCCGGCACCGGCACGCGTGCGTGGTCGTCTGCCGCGCGGGGGTGGCGGAGCTCCTCGACGAGCATCCGTCAACGGAGCCGGTCCAGCTGGGTGTCGCGGTGTCGTTCCCGGACGGCTGGGAGGCCAACCACGCGGTCCTCTCCCACCTGGAGGAACACCGGGTGTCCTGGACCCCGTGACCGCGGCCGGCGGGCCGGGGCGCGCGGGGGACCGTACGCGCTCTTGCGGGGCGCGGGACAATGGAGGCAGTCGGCCCGGGTCTCCGGGCCGTGCCTGTGCGAGGAGGAGACGGACGATGGCGGAACCCGCGGAACGAGGCGGACAGCGGCGGCTCAGGCCGGCTCCGCTGATCTTCGAGCCTGCCGAGGCGACCGCCGACCCGGAGCACTTCTTCGACCTGGAGTCGATGGAGGACCCCCGGGAGCTGCTGTCCCGCGCGACGGAGCTGACGCTCGCGTTCCGCGCGGCGACGGACCGGGCGACCGAGTTCCAGGCCATCGCGGCGGCGCAGCTCGCGGATCCGCGCCGCTTCGACCGGCTGACGGCCGCGGACGTCGCCGAGCGGGCGCAGTGGACCGAGGACTACGCCCGGAAGATGATCGAGTTCGGCCGCGACCTGATCCGCACGAACGGCCGCACGACGGAGGAGTAGGCAGGGGGGGGCCGGGGGCCGGTGGGGTCGGGAGGCCGGTCGCGCTGGTAGGCCCGTCGGTCGGCCCGGGAGGCCGGTCGCGCCGGGAGGCCCGTCGGTCGGCCCGAGAGGCCGGTCGCGCCGGGGGGCCCGAGGCGTCGGTCGGGGGTCCGGTCGCGCCGGTCGGCCCGGGGTCCGGTCGCGACGGGAGGCCGGTCGCGCCGGGGGGCCCGAGGCGTCGGTCGGGGGTCCGGTCGCGCCGGTCGGCCCGGGGTCCGGTCGCGCCGGGAGGTCCGTGGCGCCGGTCGGGCCCGGGAGGCCCGTCGGCCTGAGGGCCCGTGGGGGTTTCGTGCCCGCTCGATGAGCCGTCTGGCATATGCGGGCCGCACGATACTCCTCGCCCGCCCCTCCTGTCCGGGATTCCGTGAACTCTCGGCGACCGTCACGTCACGCCCGGTACATCTGGAGTCATGACGACGTGGCTGCGCGACGAGACCCCGCACGACATCTTCCGGTTCCTCCGGGAGGGCGACGAGGGACGGCACCAGACCGCCCGGGTGACCGCCGACGGAGCCGCGTGGCTCGCCTCGGCCGCCGGTGGCCGCGGGACCGCGCTCACCCGCTGGGAGGCCCGGCCGGCCTCGCCCGCGGTGCTGCCGTGCGGCACGGTCTTCGACGTCGTCAACGTGGACCCGGTCTTCGGACGGCGGATGCTCGACCGCCTGTGGACGGAGGGCCCGGGGTCGGGACCCGTCGCCGTGCACCGGGGCCGGATGATGCTCTTCGCCGCGCCGGGCACGGCCCAGCGGCTGCCGGCCCTCCTCGACTGGGAGGAGTGGGGCGAGGCGGTCCCCCGGCCGCTCTGTCACGGGGTCGGGGACGCGGTGACCGTGCCGCCGCTCGCGCCCTCCGGGACGGCCGGCCCCCGCTGGCTGGTGGCCCCCGACACCCGGCACCCCTGGCTTCCGGGGCCCGAGGTCGTGCTCTGGGCCTGCGTACGGGCCGTCCGGGCGGCCTCCGCCGCCGACGTGCGGGTATCGATTTTTCCTCCCGCCGATCCGGGTGCTAATGTCTACGACGTCAGCAGGCGCCGCTAGCTCAGTTGGTTAGAGCAGCTGACTCTTAATCAGCGGGTCCGGGGTTCGAGTCCCTGGCGGCGCACAGACGGAAGAAGCCCCTCGCGGAAGCGGGGGGCTTCTTCGTGTTTCCAGTGTTCCGAGTGTTCCGACGCCGGTGCGCCTCTCCGGTCAGTCGGCGGCGGGCGGGGTGACCCTGACCGTCCAGCCGTCCGCCTCCGTCCGGTCCATGACCTCGACCCGGACCCCGGTCCCCGGCACGGTCAGGGTCTCGCCCTCCGCCAGCGGGGCGTCCGCGAGCGGCGGGTAGACCGAGCGCTCCCAGCAGGCCTCGGTGCGCGGGTGCGCGTCGACGACCTCGACCGGGCCGTCGCCGGAGGCGGCGGTGCCCCGCACCCGGTAGACGAGCACGCCCTCGGTGCAGGTGTCGGCGTTGTTCCCGGCGTGGGTCCGGGCCTCGACCGCGAGGACGCTGTCGGGTCCGGTGCGGACCACCGCGAGCCGGGTGCCGAGGGTGCCGCCGGGCGGCCGCGGGGCGTCGGTCGGCTCCAGGGTGATCATCCGGGGGTCGGCGCCCTGGACGCAGGCCACCTGGGCGGCGGAGAGCCAGCCCAGCTTCCACTTGTGCCAGCCGAAGAGGTCCGGGGAGAGCCCGAACTGGCTGCCCATGACGTCCCAGTCACCCACGTGGGTGTCCCAGTCGCCCTTGCCGTCCACCGGGCGGTGGTAGAGGTCGGGCAGGTCGAAGACGTGGCCGGTCTCGTGGGCGAGCACGTTGCGGTCGGGCGGGTGCCGTTCGAAGACGGTCACGACCCGCTGGATCTCGGTGCCGTCGACCTCCAGCGGCCGTTCGAGGTTGACCACCTTGGTCGCGTCGGAGTCCACGCCGGGCGCGTCCGGGTCGGCGACCAGGTAGACGATGTCGTACCGGGAGAAGTCGACGCTCGCGTCGGCGGCGGCGATCGCGTCGCGGAGGTAGGCGGCGCGCTGCCCGGCGTCCCAGTCGCGTCGTATGTCGTACTCCCCCGACTCCTTCGGCATGGGGGTCCAGCCGGGCTGGGGGTGCGGCCGCAGGGTGAAGCGCCCGTAGGAGGCGCGCGAGAAGTACTCGCTGGTGGCGGGGAAGTGGTCGGCGGCGAGGTCCGCCGGCGTCGTGAGCGGCTCGGAGTCCGGGAAGGACAGGAAGATCATGACCGCGTCGAGGGCCTGGTCGGGGCGCGGGTACGACCTGTTCCAGGTGTCGAGGCCGAGCGAGTGATGGGCCGAGGTGCGGGGCAGCGCGCAGGGGCCCGCCGAGGACGCTCCGACGGCGGGGCCCGCGACGAGCCCGGTGGCGGCCAGGGCGACGAGCGAGGTGAACGCCGCCGCTCCGGCACGCAGCCGTGAGCGTTCCACTCCCCCGGGTGGCTGCTGACCCCTCACGTGGACCTCCGGATCGCGAATGCGGGACACCCCACCCACCTTGTGATGATTTGCGGTGTTTCGCACGTTTCCACTGCCCCGGTCGGGTGAGGGTGTGCCATGGTGTCGACGCGACACGAACGTGGTTCAGCTCACGGAAAGTCACATTCGGTCACGTCGCCATCGACCCATGTCAGACCCGAAAAGAAACGATCGTGCAGGGGGTCGCGGTGGTCAGCCTCACAGCGTCGCACGCCCCCTGGAGGGGCTCTGGAGCTGGAACGTTCCCCCGCGCTGGCTCTATGATCGGCTCACTCTTCCTCGGCCGACCGTCCCGTCCCATGTGACCGGCCCGACTGCACTACGGGAGCGAGCGGTGAGCGGAATCCCCGAAGGACCGGTGCACCCAGAGCCGCCGGAGAAGCACGCGGCGGACACCGCACTCACGGAGCGTCACCCCGAGCGTTCGGCCGAGCGCCGGGCCGCCGAACTCCGCGACTACCGCGCCGCCTTCCGTGTCGCGCAGCTCGCCATGGCCGTCGTCGACCAGGACGGCGTCGTCGTCGCGGCCAACGACTCCTTCTGCACCCTCCTCGGCACCGAGGCCGAGGCGCTCCGGGAGCAGGCCGCCTCCGATCTCGTCGACCTCGCGTCCGACGGGCGCACCTGGCACGCGTACCGCGAGGTGCTGCGCGGCCGCCGCTCCCGCTTCCGCTGCACGCGCCGCCTCAAGCACCCGGACGGGCGCTCGCTGTGGGCGGAGGTCACCGTCGCACCCGTGCCCGACAGCCGGCGGGTGCTGCTGTCGATCGCGGACATCAGCGACCGCCGCGAGCTCCAGGCGCGCCTCCGCCACCTCCAGATGCACGACCCCGTCACCCGTCTGCCCAACCGCGCGCTGTTCTTCGAGCGTCTCGCCGCCGCCCTGGAGTCCTCGGCCCAGGACGCCGAGGACGCGGGGGAGACCGAGGCCGCAGGACAGCATGCCGGGGAGACCCGGGCCGCCGGGGAGGCGGCCGCGAGGGACGCGATCAGCTCTTCGTACGAGTCCTACGGGTATGGCAGAACAGGGCGGATCGGCCTCTGCTACCTCGACCTCGACGGGTTCAAGGCCGTCAACGACACCTTGGGCCACCGCGTCGGCGACCGGCTCCTCGCCGCCGTCGCCGGCCGGCTGACGGAGTGCGCGGACAGCGACGGCTACACCCGCAGCGGCGGCCATCTGGTGGCGCGGCTCGGCGGGGACGAGTTCGCGATCCTGGTCGAGGACTCCACCGGCACGGAGCAGCTCGCGGACCTGGCGAGCTCGGTGCTCGACGCGCTCCAGCACCCCTTCGACCTGGCCGGTCAGCGGCTCGCGGTCTCCGCCTCGATCGGCGTCGTCGAGCGCTCGGGGCACGGGACGACCGCGACCTCCCTGATGCAGGCCGCGGACACCACGCTGTACTGGGCGAAGGCGGACGGCAAGGCCCGCTGGACCCTCTTCGACCCCGAGCGCAACGCGCACCGGATGACCCGGCAGGCGCTCTCCTCCACGCTGCGGCCCGCCGTGGAGCGCGGGGAGTTCGGTCTGGAGTACCAGCCGCTCGTGGACCTGGCGGACGGGGCGGTGCGCGGGGTGGAGGCGCTGGTGCGCTGGAACCACCCGCAGTTCGGTCCCCTGGCGCCGAATCGGTTCATCGGGATCGCCGAGGAGGACGGCTCCATCGTGGAGCTGGGCCGGTGGGTGCTGCGGACGGCCTGTCTGCAGGCCCGGCAGTGGCAGAAGGACCATCCGCGCGAGCGCCCGATCTTCGTGAGCGTCAACGTGGCGGTCCGTCAGGTCTGGGACTCCGACCTGGTCGCGGACGTGGCCGGCATCCTCGCGGAGACCGGCCTCGCGCCGCATCTGCTCCAGCTGGAACTGACGGAGTCCGCCGTGATGGGCTCGGCGGGCCGGCCGCTCCAGGCGCTCCAGGCGCTGAGCGACATGGGCGTGCGGATCGCGATCGACGACTTCGGCACCGGTTACTCGAACCTCGCCTATCTGAGCCGGCTGCCGGTCTCGGTGCTCAAGCTGGACGGCTCCTTCGTGCGCGGCTTCCAGGACGAGGAGCACGCCAACCCGGCGGACGAACTGATCGTGGAGGCGCTGGTCCACCTCGCGCACCGGCTGGGGCTCACGGTCACCGCCGAGTGCGTCGAGACCTCGGGGCAGGCGAGCCGGCTGCGTCGGATCGGCTGCGACACGGGGCAGGGCTGGCTGTACTCGCGGGCGGTGGCCCCGGACCGTATCGCCGAGCTGATCGGCGCGGAGCCCCTGCGGGTGTGACCCTCCGGGCGGTGGCCCCCGGGGGGTGACGGACATGGAGCCGCCCCCGGCCGGAGGGACATCCCGGGCGGGGGCGGCGGTTCATGGGCGGTTCCGCGGGTCAGGCACTCAGCAGGCGCCGAGGTCCTTCCAGACGCCCCACTCACCGGTGGTGCCGGGGGTCTCGTTCTGGGTCCACCACTGGGCCCTGTACTTGCGGCCGTTGTGGGAGACCTCGTTGCCCGCGTTGTAGACCGTGCCGGCCACGTACGCCGGGACCGAGCCGCAGCCCGTGGTGGGCGGCGTCGTCGGAGGCGTGGTGGGCGGGGTGGTCGGGGGCGTGGTCGGCGGGGTCGTGGTCGGCGGGGCGGTGGTGCCGCCGAGCGCGGTGTTGATCTGCTTCAGCAGGGTGGCGTTGTTGTCCAGGCCGAGGAGCGAGTACATCATCGCGCCGGCCAGGCCGCGCTGCTTGCCGTAGTTCACGCGCTCCTGGATGGACTTCTGGTTCAGGCCGGTGAAGAACTCGCCGTCCTTGTAGAAGTACGAGGACTTGGCCTGGTCGTCCCAGAAGGTCGTCGCCGCGTTGTCGACGATGCCGCCGAGCTCCTTGTAGTGGGCGATGCCGGCCTGCTGGGAGAGCGGGCGGGCGTTCGATCCACCGGTGGCGGTCTGCGCGAGGCCGTTGGTGGTGCCGGCGGGCACGCCCTTCCAGCCGCGGTAGTAGAACTCGTAGCCCAGCGTCAGCTTGTTCGCCGGGAAGCCGCCCGCGATGCCGTAGGCAGGGTTGCCGTCGATCCAGGAGTCGATGGCGGCGTCGATGCTGTACTTCTCGGTGCCCGGCGCGATGACGTCGGTCGGGTCGTTCGCGCCGGAGTAGAGCGGGGACTGGTGGTACGTCGGCCCGTCGCCGTCCCAGGCGCCGTGCATGTCGTACGTCATGATGTTGGCGTAGTCCAAGTACTGGCCGATCTTGTCGGTCTCGATGTACTTGATCTTGTCCTGGCCGGCCGGGAGGGCGGAGGTCAGCAGGTACTTCTTGCCGCCGTTGGCCGCGCCGTAGGCGTCGAGCTGCTTGCGGAACTCGGCGAGGAGCAGGGTGAAGTTCTGCTTGTCCTCGGGGCCGTAGTGGTTGCCCAGGTGGCCGCCGGAGGAGCCGGGGTACTCCCAGTCGATGTCGATGCCGTCGAAGATGCCGGCCGCGGTGCCCGCGCCGCCGAAGCCGCCCTCGACGGGCAGGTTGCCCTTGAGGTACTGGTCGATGCAGGAGGAGACGAGCTTCTTGCGGCTCGCGTCCGTCTTGGCCGCGTCGTGGAAGTACTTGGAGTAGGTCCAGCCGCCGAGCGAGATGTTGATCTTCAGGTGGGGGTACTTCGCCTTCAGCTCCTTGAACTGGTTGAAGACGCCCACGATCGGCTGGTTCCACGTGTCGGCGACGCCGTCGACGCTGTCCGCCGCGCTGAAGGACTTCTGGTAGTCGGCGTACGAGTCGCCCGCACCGTCACCCGCGTTGGGGTTGTTGTCGTCACCCGCGGCCTTGTTGGCCATGAAACAGGTGAGGTTGGTGGGGTGGATGTTGCCGAACGAGTAGTTGATGACGTCCAGCTGGCTCGCGATGCCCCGGGTGTCGAGGTGCTTGGGGTAGAACGCGTTGCCGTAGACGCTCCACTGGTCGTAGTACGCGATGCGCACGTTGCCCGCGGAGGCGGCGGAGGACGTGTCGGCCGCCTGGGCGGAGCCGAGGCCGACGGTCGCCGCGAGGGCGCCGGCGACGAGGGCCGAGCTCAGGAGCGCGGCGGTCAAGGGCTTACGGGGGTGCACGTGCGGCCTCCATCGGGGGGAGTGCGGGGGTGGTGCCGTACAGGAGCTGGAGCAGTGATAACCGGCACGTGAACAGTGCGTCAATGGTCTGAACCAGATTGAGGACTAGACCAATTGACGGGAAAAAGGCCTCGTCAGAGGCGCGCAGCACAAAACGGAACCGCCCGCCACCATCGGTGACGAGCGGTTTAAGGTTCACTTAGGGGTGCCGCGGGGCCCGTTCGGGAAGGAACCAACCGGCCGCCGGAACCAGGGTTTTTACCCGGCCGCCCCCGGCCCGGAACGTGTCACGCCTCCGGCAGCTCCGGGAGGTCGTACGCGTCGGCGATCAGTTCGTAGCTCCGCAGCCGCGCCTCCCCGCCGTGCGCGTTCGCCGTGATCATCAGCTCGTCCGCGCCCGTCCGCTTCCGCAGGTCGTCCAGACCCGTGCGGACCTCGTCGGCGGAGCCGTACACGACGTTCGCGAGCCAGCCGTCCACGAACTCCCGCTCGGCGGCGCTGAATCCGTACGCCTCCGCCTCCTCGGGCGTCGGGATGAGGCCGGGCCGGCCGGTGCGCAGCCGCAGCATCGACAGCGCGCCCGTCAGCACCTGCCGGCGGGCCTCCCCCGGGTCGTCCGCGGCCAGCGCCGAGACGCCGATCATCGCGTACGGGGCGTCCAGGGCGGCCGACGGCCGGAAGGAGTCCCGGTAGAGGTCGAGCGCCGGGATCGTGTTCCTGGCCGAGAAGTGATGGGCGAAGGCGAACGGCAGTCCGAGCAGGCCGGCCAGGCGGGCGCTGAAGCCGGAGGAGCCGAGCAGCCAGACCGGCGGGCGCCCCTTCGGGCCCTGCACCGGTCCGGGCACGGCGTGGATCCGGGCGTACGGGTGCCCGTCCGGGAAGTCGTCGTCCAGGAACCGGGTCAGCTCGGAGAGCTGCTCGGGGAAATCGTCGGCGCCCTCGTTCAGCGTGTTCGTGCGGCGCAGGGCGGCGGCCGTGGCCCCGTCCGTGCCGGGGGCGCGCCCGAGGCCGAGGTCGATCCGGCCCGGCGCGAGGGCCTCCAGGGTGCCGAACTGCTCGGCGACGACGAGCGGGGCGTGGTTGGGCAGCATGACGCCACCCGAGCCGAGGCGGATGCGCCGGGTGTGGGCGGCGAGGTGGGCGAGGATGACCGCCGGGGAGGAGGAGGCGACGCCGGGCATGGAGTGGTGCTCGGCCACCCAGTGCCGGTGGAAGCCGCGCCGCTCGGCGAGCCGGCTGATCTCGACGCTGGTGGCCAGCGCCTGGGTCGCGGTCCTGCCGCTGCCGACGGTCACCAGGTCCAGTACGGACAGCGGTACGGGCGCGGACCCTCGCGCCTCTCCTCGAATAGCGTCGGTCACCTTGGGGACCCTCCTCGGCACACGTGCGGGCACTTCGTCAGGGCGATAACAGGAGGGTGTCTCCGCTTATTCCGCCCGGGGCTCCCGGCGGCTCTCGACGGCCCGTCGGCGGCTCTCGGCGCTCATCTGCGCGGCTCTCGGCGCTCACCGGCGGTTCTCGGCCACCGGAAGGACCGCCACCGGCTCCGCTTCCGCCCAGAAAATCTTCCGTTCTCCATAAGCCGAACGCCTGCGCGAACACCCTCGCGCACGGCCCTGACCTCAGGCTCTCCGGCACACTCATGACCTAGGCATATGCCAGGGTGGTGCGCCCCAGCACAGGGCCCGGATGCTCCGCATCATTCTCGCCAACAGCCGCCCCGCAAACGGGGCTTGGCGGTTATCGTGGTACGAAAGCTTGCGGTCACAACCTGGTAGGGGGAAACCGTGGCGCTGAAGCCCGAGCCCACCGCGCCGTTCCACTCGGTGCAATACGCCCTGCGCGTCCTCGAGACGGTCTCGCGGCACGGTGGCGGAGTGACAGACGTCCAGATCGCGCGCGAGACCGGCCTGCCCGTCGCCCACCTCTCCTCGCTGCTCCTCATGCTCCGCCGTGAGGGGTACGTCGAGCAGGTCGCCGACGGCGCGTACGTGATCGGGGACTCCCTCGTCCTCCTCGGCTCCGGCTTGACCCGCCGCGAAGCCCTGGAAGCCAAGCTCCAGGAGACCCTGACCGAGCTGCGCGACTCCGTCGGCGCCGCGGTCTACATCAGCCGGTACATCGACGGCGAGGTGAAGATCACCCAGTTCGCTGACAGCCCGCACACACCCGCGGTCAACGAGTGGGTGGACTTCCGCTCGGCCGCGCACGCCAGCGCGGTCGGCAAGTGCCTGCTCACCCAGCTCGACCAGAACGGGCGGCGGGACCACCTCTCGCGGCACAAGATCGCCCGGCTGACCTCCCGGACGATCACCAGCGAGCGGATCCTCTTCTCGAAGCTCGACAGCCAGCCGCCGACCGTCCCCGTGCTCGACCTCCAGGAGTACGCGGTGGGCACGGTCTGCGCCGCCGTCCCGCTCACGGCGGGCTCCGCCGTGGGCTGCCTGGCGCTCTCCCTGCCCATCGAGCACGCCCACCGGCTGCGCTCGGCGGCCGACACGCTGAACCGCAGGGCCGCACCCGTGGTGCTGTCGCTGGCGATCTGAGGCCGAGGACGCGCCTGGTCCCACGGGGTGGTCAGAAGCACCCCGCGGGACCAGGTAGTATTTTCTCTGTCAGCAGGCGCCGCTAGCTCAGTTGGTTAGAGCAGCTGACTCTTAATCAGCGGGTCCGGGGTTCGAGTCCCTGGCGGCGCACAGACGGAAGAAGCCCCTCGCGCGAGCGGGGGGCTTCTTCGTGCTCCGGGCCGCTCACGCCCTGAGGTACGTGAGGACGGCGAGGACCCGGCGGTGGGTGTCCTCGGCCGGGGGCAGGTCCAGCTTCGCCAGGATGTTGCCGATGTGCTTGCCCACGGCCGCCTCGGTCACGACCAGGCGGCGGGCGATCGCCCCGTTCGAACGCCCCTCCGCGACGAGGCCGAGGACCTCACGCTCGCGGGGCGTGAGCGCCTCCAGCGGATCGCGGTGCCGCCGCAGCAGCTGCCGTACGACCTCCGGGTCGACGACCGTGCCGCCGTCCGCGACCCGGGTGAGCGCGTCCAGGAACTCCTCCACCTGCCCGACCCGGTCCTTCAGCAGATAGCCGACGCCGGTGCCGTCGCCCGCGTCGAGGAGGTCGGCGGCGTAGCTGCGCTGCACGTACTGGCTGAGGACGAGGACCGGCAGCGCGGGCCGCTCGGCGCGGAGCGCGACCGCGGCGCGCAGCCCCTCGTCCTGGAAGCCGGGCGGCATCCGTACGTCGGTCACGACGACGTCCGGGTCGTGGGCGGCGACCGCCTCGCGCAGGGCGTCGGCGTCACCGACGGCGGCGACGACCTCGTGCCCGAAACGGGCCAGGAGTCCGATCAGCCCCTCCCGGAGGAGGACGCTGTCCTCGGCGAGGACGACACGGAGCCTTCGGTCGGTGCGGGACACGGGATCTCCACTCGCAGGAGGGTCGGCCCGCCCTTCGGGCTCATGATCGTCAGTGTGCCATCGAGGACGGCGATGCGGTCGGCCAGTCCCGTCAGTCCGCTGCCGCCGGCCGGGTCCGCGCCGCCCCGCCCGTCGTCCTCGACGTCCAGGCGCAGGACGCCGTCGGCGTACCGGGCGGTGAGCCGGGCCCGGGTCGCGCCGCTGTGCCTGCCGATGTTGGCGAGCGCCTCGCAGACGGCGAAGTACCCCGCGCTCCGCGAGGACCTGGGGGTGGATGCCGTGGATCAGCTCCCGCAGCTCGGTCAGGACCTGACCGGCCTCCGCGTGGGCCTTCGCCAGCTGGTCGGCGAGCGGGCCCGGCGGCACGTCGAGCCGGGCCAGGCCGAGGGTCATGGTGAGGGCGACCAGGCGCTGCTGGGCGCCGTCGTGCAGATCGCGCTCGATGCGGCGCCGCTCGGCCTCGAAGGCGTCGACCAGGCGGGCCCGGGAGGCGATGACCTCCCCGATCGCCCGCGCCTCCGCGTCGCGCGGGGCGAGCAGGGCCCGGGCGAGCGCGGCGCGGGCACCGGCGACGGCGGCGACGGGGTAGGCGAGCGCGACGAGGAGGAGGGCGCCGAGGAGCGCGGCGGCGAAGGCCTCGGGGTAGGAGGTGACCAGGTACGCCTTGACGACCTTCGTCTCCTGGCCGTCCACCGCGAGCTGGAGCGGGGTGCCGAGCAGCGTCAGGGGCAGGCCGACGCCGA
Organism: Streptomyces sp. CB02261; assembly: GCF_001905665.1. GTDB lineage: Bacteria > Actinomycetota > Actinomycetes > Streptomycetales > Streptomycetaceae > Streptomyces. The sequence goes on from NZ_LIVX01000001.1 coordinate 1,037,479, forward strand.
CGGCGAGCGCGAGGAGGTCGAGCGGCCACAGGACGGTGGCGAACAGCAGGGCGTACCCGAGCTCCCGCCAGGTCGCCTGCTCCCCCGCCCGCAGCCGCAGCCAGGCGACGAGGCCGGGCGCGGCGGGGACGCGGTGCGGGTCGGGGGCGGGGTCCCGGTCGACGAGCCGGAGCCGCCACCGCTCGACGCCACCGACGGCGGGGCCGGAGAGCAGGAGCAGCGGCAGCCCGATGAGCACCAGCGAGAAGGCGCCGAGCACGAGGAACACGAGACAGACGACGCCCCCGAGGACCGCCCCGGTCCCGAGGTACCCGACGACGCGCCAGGGCCAGGAACTACGGAGGAACCGGGGCCGGGCGAGCGCGGGCCAGGGGGTACGGGGGTCCATGGGAGCACGGTAGGCCGGGCGGGGTGGGTCCCGGCGACGGCGGCCCCCGCGAGGGCCGCCGCGCCGAGCCGGAGCGGGTCCGGGTCAGAAGGTGACGTCCGAGCAGGCGTAGAAGGCGTTCGCGGTGTCCGCGACCGTCCACACCGCCAGGATCAGGTGACGGCCCGTCTTGCCCGCCGGGACGGTCCCGGAGTGCGAGAGGGTCGCCGGCGGCTGCTGACTGTTGTAGGGGACGGTGAGGAACGGCTGGGGGTCGAGCGCGGCCCGGGTCAGCTTCTGACTCGGGTTCCAGCCGTTCTTGGTGATGTAGTACTTGAAGTCGGTGGTGCGGTGCCGGGCCGTGAACTGCCAGCGGAAGCTGTAGCTCTGCCCCGCGGTGAGCTTCGTGGCGGGCCACGTGCCGCCCCGGGGGTCGTCGAGCTGGGCGAACTGCGTGAGCCCGGCGGAACAGATCTGGCCGTCGGCGGGGCCGGCGGCGGGGAAGCCCTTGAGGCCCTCGACCGACTGCGGCTCCCACTGTATGGAGCCGCAGTTGGTCACGGTGCCGTTGGCGCAGAGCTTCTGGCGGCTGATCGGCGAGTCGGTGTAGCCGTGGCTTCCGGCGCTACCGGTGGCGAAGAGGGTGGCGCCGGCGACGCCGAGCGCCACCACCGCCGCCCCGACTGACTTTTTGCGCATGCTGTCGCTCCAGGAGAACGTGGGGGAGTTCCGGTGGGCCGTGCGCGCACGCGTGCGGGTCTTGCGGGTCTGTCATTTTGGTCTGGACCAAGTACCAAGGTATGGACGGAAGTTGAACATGTCCATCCCTTCACGCCCCCTCTACCGGACCCGTCCGACCCGTGTAGAACGCCACCGTCAGGTCCTTGACCAGCGACTTGCGCTCGTAGTCGTCCAGTTCCACCAGACCACGACTGGTCAGCCGGTGGACCACGTCGTCCACCGCGTCCACCACCGAGGTCAGCACGCTGTCCCGGTGCTTCGCGTCGATCGCCGCGATCCGGCGCCGCCGCATCGCCGCCGCCACCTCCGGCGCGTACTCGATCCGCGTCGGCTGCGCCGAGAACACGTCCAACCCGACCGGGGCGCACTCCGCCGACAGCATCCCCGTCAGCGCCTCGCCGACCGCCTCCGCGTCCCGGAGCGTCGGGGCGTCCTCGTGGAAGGCGTCCGCCGGAAGCTGCGACAGCACCCGCGCCATCGCCGCCTCCACCTGCTCGCGCAGGTACTCCTCGTGCCCGTCCACGCCGAGCGCCGCCTGGACCGTGTCCCGGACCCGCCACACCACGAGGACGGTGACGTCGAGCGCCGTACCCTTCGCGTCCACGGCCGACAGCGGCTCGCTGCGCCAGTGCCGGAGCCGTACGTCGACCCGGCGGCGCAGCAGGAGCGGGCTGACCCAGACCAGACCGGTACGGCGGACCGTGCCGCGGTAGTCGCCGAACAGGGTCAGCACCCAGGCGTAGCCGACCCGGCCCCGGCCGAGCCCGCCGAGCGTGAACAGGACCAGCACGACACCGAGCGCGAGGAGCGCCCACTGGCCGAGATGGATGCCGTGGTACGGGCGTTCCGGCAGCCGCAGCATCCGCGCCGCCTCTGCGGGCACCGCACCGACCCACCACACGACCACCGCGCACCACGCGAGCGCCAGGGCCCCGCCGACCACCCCGACCCACCCGGGGAGCACCTGCGCCGCCCGTTCGCTGAGAGCGGGGTCGGCGGTGGGAGCGGGCCGGGAGGCGGAGGTGCGGGGCTTGGCGTGCGCGGGCGACTGCGCACCGGGCTGCGCCTTCGACCGTGACGCCTGCCGCGCCTCGGGCTGTGACGTGGACCGCGCCTTCGGCCCGCCGTCGGTCCGCGATGGGGACTGCTCCTCGGGAGCGGTCTTGGGACGGCGGGACCTGGTCTCGGTCGCCCCGGCCTTCGACAGGACGGGGACGGCGGATCCGCGCCCCTTCACCGCCAGGACCGGCGCGGCCATGGCGACGGTGTCGGGGCCCCCGTCGTCGTCCCGCCCCGCCGACGGCCGGGCGTCGCCCGGCTCGTCCCGGAACAGCAGATGTACGGGGATGGAGCCCGTGGTCTCGGCCCCGATCACGTTCTTCCGGCGCACCATCCGCGCCACGTCGGCGACGGGCTCGGGGGCGCCCTGCTCGGCTCCGGGGGCCGGGGGCGCCTGCGGGTCGGCGACCGCCGCCGCGGTGACCGGCGCCGGACCGCCCGTGTTCACGGTGGCGCGGGGCGTCTTCGTGGAGGGGGCGGGTCGTGCGCCGCCGCCGGGCGCCGCGGAGCCCGTCTTGTCCGGGTCCGCGTGTGGGGCCCCGGACGCGTGGTCGGCCGGGCGGGCGTGCCTGCCGCCCGAGACCACGGGAGGCGGAACGGCCGACATTCCGGAGGCCCCTGCCGGGCCGGCCTCCGTACCCCCTGCGGTCCCCGCCGGGATGATCGCCGACACACCGGACACGGCGGCCAGGCGAGCCGACGACGCGCCGGGGGCCGGGCGGGCCGCTGAGTTGTCCGAAGTGCCCTCCGGGTCGGCGGCCGACACGCCGGTCGCCCCGGCGGGACGGGCCGACGACGCGCCGGGGGCGGAGTCAGCCGCGTGAGTCCGCGTGGCGGTGCCGGCGGACGCGGAAGGGGAAGGGGATGTGGCCCCGGCCTGGTGGGTCGGCGGTGTACCGGAACGACCTGCCGGGCCGGACGACACCACCCCCTCAGACCTTGCCGAGTGGGCCGACGGCGTACCGCCGGAGGGGGGGAGGACGGCCGCGCCTCCGTCACCGCTCGGACTCGTCACCGGCGGCACGGACTTCCCCAACCTGGGGGCGACGGCGGGCACGCTCCTGCCAGCGCCCGGGCCCGTCACCGGCGACACCGACTCTCCCGGCCCGGCGGAGACGGTGGGCGCCACTCCGGCACCGCTCGCAGCCGTCACCGGCAGCACGGACTCCCCCGGAGCGGCGGAGACGGCCGCGCCTCCCTCGACGCCCGGGCCCGTCACCAGCGGCACGAACGTTCCCAACCTGGGTGCGACGGCGGGCGCGCCCCCGCCAGCGGCCGGGCCCGTCACCGGCAGCACCGACTCCCCCGGCCCGGCGGAGACGGTGGGCGCCACTCCGGCACCGCTCGCAGCCGTCACCGGCAGCACGGACTCCCCCGGAGCGGCGGAGACGGTGGGGCCTCCCTCAGCGCTCGGGCCCGTCACCGGTGGCACGGGCTCCCCCGGCCATGCGGGCGTGGACTCCGCGTTCGGCGAGGTCCCGGGGTTCTCGCCCGGCGTGGACACCCCGGTTCCGCCCGTGCCGCCCGGAGCGGGAGCCGACACGCCGACGCCCGCCACGTCCTCGACAGCACCGACACCGACCGGCGACGTCAGCCCGCCCCCGGCGGGACCCGCGGCCGGGGTCGCCGGCGCGCTCACCGCCACGGCCACCGCGCCCCCCGCCTCCGCCCCCACGGCAGGAGCCACCGCACCGGCCCCGCCCGGGGGCACCGTCGCAGCCGCCGGTTCGTTCTGGTGGGGCGGCGGGGTGCCCGGGGGTGAGGCGTGGGATGGGGTCGTACGGGGGAGTTTGCCGTCCGTCAGGCGTCTCGCCGTGCGGGCCGCGTCTCGGGAGGCCGCCGCGCCGGAGTCCGCGGGGTTCGGGGTCGATGCCGTCATTCGGGGTCCACCTCATGCTCTCGGGGTCATCGGAACAAGCGCCGCCAGGTCTCCGGGCCCGGGTAGCCGTCGGCCGCTGCGCCGCGCCAGCCCTGTGCCCGCTGGAACGCCTCGACGTTGCGGCGGTCCGCCTCCGTCCAGCGCGGACCGGGTCCCGACAGGTAGTGCTTGCCGAAGCCCCGCTTCACCAGTTGTTTGCCCAGCTTCTCCACATATGCGTTGGATTGGCCCGGACGGAAGGAGCCACGCCCGGGAAAGTCCGTCGCATGTGCGCCTGAGCCACCCGAACCACTCGAACCGCCGATGCTCCTGCCCCCGCCGGTCACGAGCAGCTTCCACGTCGCCGGCCCCGGCAGGCCGTCCGCCCCGCTGCCCTTCCAGCCCTGCGCCTGCTGGAACGCCCGGGTCGCGCGCCGGTCCGCCTCGCCCCACTTCGGACCGGGGCCCTTGCTGTAGTACCGCTTGCCGCCGCGGTCCACGAGGAGCCGTCCGAGCTGGGTGACGTACGCGTTGTCGGCGCCGGTGCCGAACATCGCCGCGCCGGGGTACGGCGCCGGCGTGGGCGTCGCTCCCCCGCCGGTCCCGACCGTGGCGGAGCCGGTGACCACGCCCTTGTAGCGGTAGGCCACGTACCGGTCGGCGTTCTCCCAGTACGCCATCGGCGTGGCCCGTTTCCGCGTGCGCGGCTTGGTCTGCTCGTACGCCGTGTAGGCGGTGTGGGTGTAGTCGGTCCAGCCGCCGAAGATCGTGACGTGCGAGCCGCGCGTCGGGTCGGCCGGGTTGTGGAAGAGCAGGATGTCGCCGGGCTTCAGCTCGGTGCGGTCGATCCGGTCGGCGAAGCGGTCGAGGCTGCCGGTCCACTCGTTGGTGCGTAGGTTCCAGGCCATGGAGATGTAGCCGGAGCAGTCCTGCCGGTAGCCGTCCGACCAGTACTTCTCCATGGAGTACGGGACCTGGGCGGTGACCCACAGCTTGGCGCGGTTGATGATCTCGGTCCGGGTCGTCTTCCGCAGGGTGCCGGTCACGATCTGACCGGTCGTCGGCGTCGCGTCCGGGGAGGGATGGGAGCCGGGGCCCGGCGCGCCGTGCAGGGGCTCCCGTCCGCCCTGCGGCGTGTCGGGCCCGGGGTGGGTCGCGGCCCACTCGGACTCGTCCGCCGGGTCCGCCGGGGTGAACGGGCCCGGAGGTGGCGGGAGGGCCGTCGCCGCGGTGGTCCCGCCGCCGCCGAGGACCACGCCCGCCGCCGTGGCCAGGACCAGGGCGCGCCGTGCTCCGTGGGCCGCGGGATGTCCGCCCGCCCGGACGGGCAGGCGAAGCGCGAGGTCACGCCGCTGCCGGGCGCACCCCGGGCAGCCGCAGTCGGCCGCGGGTTCGAACTCCTCGAAGACCGGCACGCTCATGCGATTCCCCTCCACACTCGTCAAGATCTTTTCACCCTGGTTTGGGGCGTCAGTGTCTCAACTGTCTGGACATATCGCATTTTGACGGATCGAAGGTCCTATACGACCATCCGACAGGCCGGTGGCGATCGAAATTGGTCAGGAGCACGCCCGCACGTCAGGTAGAGTTCTCTCTGTCAGCAGGCGCCGCTAGCTCAGTTGGTTAGAGCAGCTGACTCTTAATCAGCGGGTCCGGGGTTCGAGTCCCTGGCGGCGCACGCAGAGTCAAGCCCCCCTCACCGATGGTGAGGGGGGCTTGGTCGTTATCCGGCCGTTCCGCTCGAACTATCGTGCGTTCTGGGCGAGTTCCTGGGCGTACGCGTCGAACCACTCCCCCGCCTTCGGGCCGCCCCGGCACGGGCCGTCCGACTCGCCCGGCCGCTTGATCCACAGGTGCGCCGCCACCAGCGGGTCCCCGGTGCTCCGGGTCGGCGGCGCGCCGAGCGCGCGGCCCGGCGGGTTGCACCAGCTCTCCGCCGGGTCGCCCTGGGTGTCGGGCCCGTTTCCGTTCCGGCTGGTGTCGATCACGAAGGGCTTGCCGCCCACCAGAGCCGAGAGCTGTCTGCCGTACGCGGTGCTCTCCTCGGTCGTCCGGAAGTTCGAGACGTTGACCGCGAAGCCGTCGGCCTCCGCGATGCCCGCCTCCTGGAGCGGGAGCCGCAGGTCCGCCGGTGCGCCCCAGCCCGCGTTGCCCGCGTCCAGGTAGACGGTGGTGGCGGGCTGGAGCTTCAGGCGCCGGACGGCATCGCGGAGCAGCTCGAACCGCTCGCCGCGGAGCCTTCCCCCGCTGTCCGTACAGCCGTCGACGACGTGCATCACGGCGTCCGGCTCCAGGACGACGGTGGCGCGGCGGGGGCCGATGCCACGGGCCACGCCGTCCACCCAGTCGCGGTAGGCGGCGGCGTCCGTGGCGCCGCCAGCCGAGTGCTGGCCGCAGTCGCGGTCAGGGATGGCGTACAGCACGAGCAGCGCCTCGCGGCCGGCGCGGGTGGCGGCCCCGGTGAGCGTCCGGATCGCGTCCTCGGAGCGGTCGGGACCGATCCACTCGGCCTGCGGCCGGGTGGAGATCCTCCGCAGCAGCGCGGCCTCGGCGGTCCGGCCCGCGGCGAGGTGCCCGGCCACCGCGAGGGCGGCCTTGCCGTCGGGGTTCACCCAGTAGGGGACGGCCTCCGGGCCGAGGGCGGCGGGGCGCGGCGCGGCCGGGGCGGCGGCGGCCGAGGGGGCGGCGCCCTGCCGCTGGGCGGCGGCGCTCGGGTCGCGGCCGCCGGAAGCGTCCCGCGCGGCGGGGCCCGTGCAGCCGGTGAGGAGGAGAAGGAACGCGACGGCCGGGAGGGCGAACCCGGCTCGGCACGCGGGTGTACGCGTGGACATGCGGGCCCCTCGGGCACGTGCGGAGCGATGGGTGACCATCGTGACACGGCGACCCTCTGGGCCTGGCGAGGCGCGGCCCCTACAGTGTCGGCCGACCCCCGACCTCCCGTGGCGGCACCGGACCCCTCCCGCGTCCGTGAGCCCCGCGGTCGAGGACCGGCCCGGTCGGCGGCGGCCCGGGACGCGCCCCGCCGACCGCGGCCAGGTCCATGGACGCCGCAGGGACCCGGGGGCACCGGCGCCCCACACCCCCTCGGGCCCGGGTCTGTGCCCCGCCAGGTACCCCTCAGGCGCCCCTCGGGCCCGGGTCCGTGCCCGTCAGGTACGCCGACACGACCACGTTCGCCGAGTACGTGCCCGTCGCGCGGTCGAAGGTTCCGCCGCAGGTGATCAGGCGGAGTTCGGCGCGGTGGGGGACGCGGGCGCCGTAGACCTCGCGGGCGTCGAAGTGGTCCCGGGGGTGGACCTGTACGTCGTCGACGGTGAAACGGGCGACGGATCCGTCCGTTCGGGTGACGCGGACCTCGGCGCCGGGGCGGGCCGCGCTCAGGCCGTAGAAGACGGCCGGGCGGGTGTCGGTGTCGACGTGGCCGACGAGGAGGGCCGGGCCGGCCGCGCCCGGCCGGGTGCCCGCGCCGAACCAGCCGACCGTGTGCGGCAGCTCGTAGGGCGGGGGGTCGATCGCGCCGTCGGCGTCCAGGCCGCGCGCGACGACCGGCGCGTCGATGCCGAGGGAGGGGACCTCGACCCGGCGTGGCGCGACGGGTGCGAGCGGGTCGTGGGCCGGCGGAAGTCTCGTGCCGAGCGGGCGGCCGACGGCGGCGATGTCGCCGGTGGTCGGCCCCGAGCCGGCCCCGGGTGCCTCGGTGGCCTCACGCCCCCAGAGCCAGAGGCCGAGCAGCAGCATGGCCCAGGCCACGCCGGTGACGAGTCGCCCGGTGCCCGCCGGGCGGGATCCGGACGACACGGTCACTCCGCGCCCGTGTCCGTACCGGAGCCGGTCGTGCGGCGGCGGGAGCTGCGGAAGGCGACCGCCACGGCGGCGACGGCGGCCATGCCGAGGCCGAGCAGGGTGTACGGGGTGCCGAGACCGCTCTCGCTGGTGGTCTGGGCGACACCGGGGGCGGCCGGCGCGGCGAACGCGACGGCGCCGCCGCCGCCCGCGCGGACCGGGGCGACCGGGCTCGCGTGGTGGGTCGGCCGGTACGTCGGCTCGTGGGTGGGCCGGTACGTCGGCTCGTGGGTCGGCCTGTGGGTGGGCCGGTGAGTGGGCTCGTGGGTGGGCCGGTGGGTGGGCTTGTGGGTCGGCTTCTGGTGCGTGACCTTGACGGTGCCGACGTCCGGGTGGTCGTGGCCGTCGCAGGTCACGCTGACCTTGTACGTGCCGTTCTCCAGACCGGACCTGATGGTGGTGTCGCCGAAGAGCGGGGCGCCGCCGCCGTCACGGCCGGTGAGTTCCGCGTCGGCGACGAACGCCTGGGACTTCGCGGCACCGGTCGTGCCCTTGCAGCCCTGGACGCGGACGTCGATGTCGGCGCCGGGCGAGGCGGTGGACGGGGTGACGGTGACCTTCACCCCGTCGTGGGCGTACGCGCCGCCGGCCGAGGGTGCCAGTACGAGCACCAGAGCCGCCCCTGCGGCACGGAGAGCAGTGGAACCTGAACGCATCGTGACCTCCTGGTACTGGAAGGGTCACCCGGATCGGCTCGGTCCGCATCCGCAGAGGACGGCCCGCGGGGTCCTACACGCGGTCGACGATGTCCGCGATCGACGGGACGATCTTCGACGGGCGGAACGGGAAGCGGTCGATCTCCGCCTGTGTCGTCAGGCCGGTCAGCACCAGGAAGGTCTGCATGCCCGCCTCCAGACCCGCCAGGATGTCGGTGTCCATCCGGTCCCCGATCATGGCGCTGGACTCGGAGTGGGCGCCGATCGCGTTGAGGCCGGTGCGCATCATCAGCGGGTTCGGCTTGCCCGCGAAGTACGGCTCCTTGCCGGTGGCCTTCGTGATGAGCGCGGCGACGGAACCGGTGGCCGGCAGCGGGCCTTCGAGGGAGGGGCCGGTCTCGTCCGGGTTGGTGCAGATGAAGCGGGCCCCGGCGTTGATGAGGCGCACGGCCTTGGTCATCGCCTCGAAGGAGTACGTGCGGGTCTCGCCGAGGACCACGTAGTCCGGGTCGTGGTCGGTGAGGACGTAGCCGATGTCGTGCAGCGCCGTGGTGAGGCCGGCCTCGCCGATGACGTACGCGGTGCCGCCGGGGCGCTGGTCGTCGAGGAACTTGGCGGTGGCGAGGGCCGAGGTCCAGATGTTCTCGACGGGGACTTCGAGGCCCATCCGGGCGAGGCGGGCGTGCAGGTCGCGGGCCGTGTAGATCGAGTTGTTCGTGAGGACCAGGAACGGCTTCCCGGTCTCCCGCAGCTTCTTGATGAACGCGTCGGCACCGGGGATCGGGACGCCCTCGTGGATGAGGACGCCGTCCATGTCGGTCAGCCAGGATTCGATCGGCTTGCGCTCTGCCATGGGTGCGGGACTCCTGCCGTACAAACGTGCGGTGTGCTGGGGGCGCCGCGACAGCGCTGTGGCGACGCCCCCAAGCCTAGTCAGGATGTCCGGATCCTGACCCTGTCGTTCAGGATGCGGTGACCTTGACCCCGTCGACGGTCCAGTACCAGTTGTTGGCACCGGTGTAGCGGAAACGGAAGCTCACGCTGGAGGCGCCGGCGGGGACGGCGACCGACAGGGACTGCGGCTGGGAGATCACGTCGGCCGTGTAGCTCTTGACCAGGGTCGGCGTGCCGCCGTTGAAGCTCGCCAGGACCTGGGCGACCTGGGCTCCCTCCTGGCGGTAGAAGGTCGTGAAGTCCAGGGTGACCCGGCTCGCGCCGGACACGCCGTACGCGGGGGTGACCAGCGTCGAGTCGTACGTGCCGGAGAAGGTCTTGTCGGCCCACTCGTCGGAGTCGGCGACGGCGAAGACGCCCCGGGCCCGCACGTTGAGTTCGCGGGACTGGTCGCGCTGCGACCGGGACCAGAACTCGTCGGTGGCGAAGGACCAGCCGCGCCACTCGGTCATGCCGCCGGTGCCCATGGCGTTGTTGATGACGGACCAGCCGCTGGGCGCCGTGTGGGTGAAGCCCAGGACGCCGACGGGGATGCCGGTCTCGTCGACGCGGCCGGTCAGCGACCCGTAGAGGCTGTCGAAGGGGTCGGTGGAGCGCTGCTGGATCGGCTTTCCGTCGAGGCCCCAGGCCGGGTCGGGGGTGATGCCGAGCTGGTGGAAGACGGTGGCGGCGACGTCCACGAGCCGGGTGTCGATGGGGCGCAGGCCGGCGGCGATGCCGGGGCCCTGGGCGAGGACGAAGGTGCGCCGCTCCTCGATGGCGGAGCCGCCGTGGCCGCCGCCGTCGGTGTGGCCGTGGTCGGTGGTGACGATGACCGTCCAGCGCTCGGTGGCGTAGGCGGGGCGGGCCTTGATCGCGGTGAGCAGGCGTCCGAGGTAGCCGTCCTGGACGTCGATGGCGTCGAGGTAGCGCTGGCTCGCGGCGCCGTAGCTGTGGCCGACCGCGTCGGTCTCGCCGAAGTAGACGAAGAGGACGTCGGGGTTCTGGTTGCGCAGGATGTCCTCGGTGATGTTCGTGATCACGAGGTCGTTGACGGCGTAGTCGTTGTTGTAGACGATCTTGGCGTCGGCGCCGGAGGTGACGGTGCCGTGGGTGTCGAGCTCGGGCCAGTCGACGGCGGCGAAGAGGGACAGCTCGGGCCGGATCTGGTGCAGCCGGGCGAGGAAGCCGGGGTACCGGCCGTAGTTCTTGCCGGTGAAGCTGTTGTCCTTGACGCCGTGCTTGTCGGGCCAGACGCCGGTGGAGATCGTGGACCAGCCGGGGCCGCTGGAGGTCGCGGCCATCGGGTTGGCGTAGAGCAGGGAGCGGCCGAAGGTTCCGTTCGCCATCAGGGACTTGAGGTGCGGGGCCTGGGCCGCGTCGATCCGGTCGTACCGGAGGCCGTCCATGCCGACGACGAGCACCTTGTCCTTGCTGGTGCCGCCGGGGAGCGTCGGCGAGCCGCGTGGGCGGCGGGGGCGGTGGCGAGTCCGGTGGCGGCGACGGCCGCGCCGGCGCCGGCGGCGGCGAGCACGGTGCGGCGGGAGATACCGGTGATCGGCATGTCGGAGTCCTCCGTGGAAGGGGGGCGGGGCATGCCAACGCCCCTGATCTCTCAGGGGCGTTGGTCCGTACCCGTTATCCTTCCGCGATACGCGGAGGCATTCCAGGGCCGTGCGGTGAACTCTTGGCCGACGCGCGGCTACCTGTCGGCTGCGGTCAGCTGCCGGTGGCGGCCTTCCAGGCGTCCACGTACGTCGTGAGGTTCTTGTCGATGTCGGCCCAGTCCGGCTCGAAGACCTCGACGCCCTCGATCAGCTTGGCGAGCGCGATGGCGTTGGCGTCGGTCGTCTTGACGTCCTTGCGGGCCGGGAAGCCGCCGCCGATCGCGCTGACCTCGCGCTGCGCCTCCACGCTCAGCATGAAGTCGAGGAGCTTCTTGCCGTTCTCGGTGTGCGGCGCCTTGTTCACCAGACCGGCCGCGTACGGCAGGGCGAAGGTGGTCGGCTTGCCGGCGCCCTTGGCCGGGAACCAGATGCCGAGGTTCGGCATGGACTTGGACTGGGCGAAGTTCATCTGCACGTCGCCGTTGGCGACGAGGAGTTCGCCCTTGTCGACCTTGGGGGCGAGCTTGGAGGTGGAGGACGACGGGCCGACGTTGTTGGCCTGGAGCTTCTTCAGGTACTCCATCGCCGGCTCCTTGCCGCCGAAGTCGTGCATCGCCTTGATGAGGACGGCGGTGCCGTCGCCCGCGACGCCCGGGGTGGAGTACTGGAGCTTGTTCTTGAACTTCCCGTCGAGCAGCTCCTCCCAGCTCTTCGGGGCCTGGGGAAGCTCCTTCTTGTTGTGGATGAAGCCGAAGTAGTTGTTGACGACGGAGGTCCACTTGCCGTCGCCGGACTTGTCGCCGCCGTCGACCTGGTCGGCGCCCTGGGGCTCGTACGCCTGGAGCAGGCCCTTGGAGTCCGCCTGCTGGATGAAGGGCGGCAGGGTCACGATCACGTCGGCCTGGGTGTTGCTCTTCTCGCGGAGGGCGCGCTGCACCATCTCCCCGGAGCCGCCCTCGACGTACTTGACCTTGATGCCGGTCTTCTTCTCGAAGTCGGCGAAGACCTTGTCGTACCAGCCGTCTCCGGCTTCGCCCTTGAGGCCGTCGGCGCTGTAGACGGTGACGATCTTCTCGTCGGCCGAGGCGGCGGAACCGCCGCAGGCGGTGAGGGTGGCGGCGAGGGCGAGCGCGCCGGTGACGGCGGCGATCGGCTGGGCGTACGTGCGCATAACGTCGTTCTCTCCTAGGACGGGTGACGCGTGAGGGCTGTGACGGGAAGGGCTAGCGGAAGGAGGCGCGGGTGCGGATCCGGGAGACGGCGAGCAGGGCCAGCAGGGTCGCGGCCATGAGGATCACGGCGAGCGCCGAGCCGGTGAAGAGGGATCCGCGGTCGGTGGCGGTGAAGATGAGGACCGGCAGCGGAAGCCAGTCCGGCGGATAGAGCATCATCGTGGCGCTCAGCTCGCCCATGGAGAGGGCGAAGCAGAGTCCGGCGGCCGCGTTCAGGGACGGCAGCAGGAGCGGCAGCTTCACCCGGAGCAGGACGTACGAGGGGCGGGCGCCGAGGCTGGCCGCCGCCTGCTCGTACATCGGGTCGAGCCGCACGATGGCGGCCGAGACCGACTGGTGGGCGAAGGCCGTGACGAGGACGGTGTGCGCGAGGATCACGATCCAGCGGGTGCCGTTGAGGAGCACCGGCGGCTGCGAGAACGCGACGAGGACGGCGAGGCCGACGACCACGGACGGCACGGCGACCGGCAGCATGAACAGGGCGTCCAGGACCCGCTTGCCCCGCTTCCCCAGGGCCGACGCGGCGAGCGCCGCCCAGGTGCCGACGGTCAGCGCGATGAGGCTCGCGGTGACGGCGGTGACCAGGCTGGTCGTCAGCGCCTGCAGGGACTCACCGCGCACGGCCGCCGTGTAGTGCGCGGTGGTCGGCCCGGACGGGAAGGCGCCGGACCAGTGGGTGGAGAACGAGGCCGCGACGATGACGAGGAGCGGCAGGGCGAAGAGCGGCACGAACAGGACCGCGAACCCGGCCCACACCGTCCACCTGCCCGTACGGCTATGCACCAGCACGGCGGCTCACCCCCCGGTAGAGGACGTACAGACCCACGGAGAGGGCGACGTTGACGACGGCGACGACACAGGCGGCGGCGTAGTCGGATTCGAGGATCGCCTTGCCGTAGACGAGCATCGGGAGGGTCGTGACGCCCTTGGCGCCGGTGAAGAGGACGATCCCGAACTCGTTGAGGCACATCACGAGGACGAGGCTGCCGCCGGCGGCGAGCGCGGGCAGCGCCTCGGGCAGGATCACCTGCCGCACGATCCGCAGCGGCCGGGCACCGAGCGAGGAGGCCACCTCCAGCTGCGCCGTCTCCATCTGCGAGAACGCGGCGAGCAGGGGCCGCATCACGAACGGCGTGAAGTACGTGATCTCGGCGAGGAGGACGCCCCAGGGCGTGGTGAGGAACTGGAAGGGGCCCGAGGGGTCTCCGGTGACGTCCGTCCAGACGCCGTTGGCCATGCCGACCGTGCCGTAGAGGAAGAGCAGGGCGAGCGTGATCAGGAAGGACGGGAAGGAGAGGAAGACGTCGATGAACTTCGACACCGCCTTCCCGCCGGGGAACGGTACGAACGCGATCACGACCGCGAGCACGAAGCCGAGGACGAGACAGCCGACCGTGGAGCCGACGGCGAGCCACACGGTGGTGACGAGGGCCTCGCGGAAGGACGTGGAGGCGAGGACGTCGGCGTACGCGCCGGGTGCCAGGGACTCCTGGACGACGAGGGCGAGGGGGTAGAGGAAGACCGCGGCGAGGACGGCGACGGGCGGCAGCGCCCAGACCCAGGTGGGGACCGCGCGCCGCGCGTCCGTGGTGGGCGTCCGTTCCTCCGGGGTGGTGCCGGCGGGCAGGACGTCCGGTGCGGGGTGCTTCTCGACGAGGCCCGGAGCTCGACTAGCCATCGGTCACCCCCGCGGCGAGCAGTACGGCGTCGTCCGGCGCGAAGTGCAGCGTCACCTCGGTCCCGAGCAGCGGCGTCTCCCGCAGCTCGCGGACGTCGGCCTTCACCCGGTGGCCGCCGACCTCGACGTACAGCCGGTGGGTGGAGCCCCGCCACTGGACCTCGCTGATACGGCCCCGCAGCGCGTTCGGCCCGTCGCCGAGCCCGACCAGGTGCGGCCGGACGCAGAGGGTCGCGGCCGCTCCGGGGACGACGTCCTCGGTGGCGACCTTCAGCTCGGTCCCCTCGAAGGCGACGCCGCCCGTGCCGACGGTCACCGGCAGCAGGTTGGCGTTGCCGACGAACGACGCCGTGAACTCCGTACGCGGCCTGCGGTACAGGTCCTGCGGGGTGCCGCAGTCCTGGAGCCGGGCCTTGTCCATGACGGCGATCCGGTCCGCCAGGGTCAGCGCCTCGACCTGGTCGTGGGTGACGTACAGGATCGACACGTCCGGCAGCTCGCGGTGGAGGCGGGCCAGTTCGGCCAGCATGCCGGAGCGCAGCTGGGCGTCGAGCGCGGAGAGCGGCTCGTCGAGGAGGAGCACCTTGGGCCGGATGGCGAGCGCCCGCGCGATGGCGACGCGCTGCTGCTGGCCGCCGGAGAGCTCCCGGGGGTACCGGTGGGCGTAGGCCGCCATGCCGGTCATCTCCAGGGCCTCGGCGACCCGGCCGGGTATCTCGCTCTTCGGCGCCTTCTGCGCCTTCAGGCCGAAGGCGACGTTGGCCTCGACCCGCAGGTGCGGGAAGAGGGCGTACTGCTGGACGACCATGCCGATCCCCCGCTGGTGCGGGGGGAGGCCGGTGACGTCGCGGTCACCGATGAGCACCCGCCCTGAGGCCGGCCGCACGAATCCGGCGACGGCCCGCAGCGCGGTCGTCTTGCCGGAGCCCGAGGGCCCGAGGAGGGCCATGACCTCTCCGGGCTCGACGGTCAGGTCGAGCCGGTCGAGGACGGTGGTGCCGCCGTACGCGACGGACACGGCGTCGAAGCGGATGCCGCTGGTCATGCCTCGCACTCCTGGAGGATCGCGGGGAGTTCGGCGATGGAGGCGAGGACGTGGTGGGCGCCGTGCTCCCTGAGCGCGGTCTCGCCGTGGGCGCCGGTGAGGACGCCCGCCACGATCCCGGCGCCGGAGCGGACACCGCTGAGCATGTCGTACGAGGTGTCACCGGCGACCGCGATCCGGCGGACGTCGTCGACGGCCCCGGTGCGCAGGAAGGCCGCGAGGACCATGTCCGGGTACGGGCGGCCCCGGCCGCCGGCGTCGGCCGGGCAGAGGGTGAGGCCGACCAGGTCGCGCCAGCCGAGGGCTTCGAGGATGGCGTCCTGGGTGACCCGGGCGAAGCCGGTGGTGAGGACGACGGTCCTGCCCTGCTCCTTGAGCGTGGCGACGGTCTCGGCGGCGCCCGGGATGGGGGCGATGCGGCCGTCGGAGACGAGTTCGCCGTAGGCGTCCTCGAAGAGGAGGTTGGCCTTCTGGGCCCGGGCCTCGTCGCCGCCGAGGAGGTGGCGGAAGACGGAGATCTTGGACTCGCCCATGGTGGCGCGGACGTGGCCGATCATCGCGGCGGGGTCTTCGCCGAGGCGCTCGGCGGCGACGGTGAAGGCCTGCTCGACGAGACCGTCGTCGGCGACGGTGGTGCCGGCCATGTCGAGGACGACGAGGTCGTGCGTGTGCTTCTGCGGGGAGTTCGCGGAGGTCATGTGGTTCACCAGCCCAGTTCGTTCGCGGTCGTCTCGGCGATGGCGGGCGAGCAGGTCATGCCCCGGCCGCCGGGCCCGGTCACCAGCCACACGCCGTCACGGACCCGCTGGCGGTGCACGACCCGGCTGGTGTCGACGCACTGCGCGTACACCCCGGCCCAGCGGCGACGGATCTTCGGCAGCGGGCGGCCGAGGAAGGACTCGACGACCCGGGTGAGGTGCTCGTAGGGGTCTTCGAGGGTGTCGAAGGCGAAGGGGTGCTCGTACTCGTGGGTGTCGCCGATGGTCAGTCCGCCGTCGAGGCGCTGCACCATGAGCAGCTGCATCTTGTGGGCGGCGGCGGTGGGGTCCTGCGGCTGCGCGGCCTGGAGCGCGTCGAGGGCCTCGGAGGCGTAGGCCGGGTAGTAGCGGAAGGAGTCCGCGTCGGCGACGGAGGTGGTGAGCGGCTCGCCGAGGGGCTCGGTCTGCATCATCTGGAGGCGGACGCGGCGGACGGGTATCTCGCCGGCGACCTCGCGGACGAGGCCGGAGAGCCAGGCGCCGGTGCACAGGACGACGGCGTCGCCGGTGTGGACGTCGCCCCGGTCGTCGCGGACGGCGTTCTCGCCGACGACGTCCCGCACCTCGCGGTTCGGCAGGAAGGTGTACTTCCCGGTGGCGAGGAGGGCCTCGCGGAGGGCGAGCTGCGCCAGGCGCGGCTCGACGGCCGCGTCCCGCTCGCACCAGAGCGCGGCCTGCGCCACGCCGTTCTCGAACGCGCCGCGCAGGGCGGGGTTGACGGCGAGGGCCTCGCCGGCCGTCAGCAGCTTGTAGCCGCGGGCGGCGGCGTCGGGCCGGGCCAGGGCGGCCTCGGCGACGGCCAGCTCCAGCTCGTTCCGCACGGGGGTGAGGGAGCCGTTGGCCCGGAAGCCGAGGCCGGGGACGCGGGCCCCGATGCCCTCCCAGAGTTCCCGGGCGCGCAGGGCGGTGTCGAGCTCTTCCCCGCCCGCCCGTCCGCTGACCCAGATCTGGCCGAAGTTCCGGAGGGAGGCTCCTCGCGCCTCGGCCTCCCGCTCGATGTGTACGACCTCATGGCCGCGTTCCACTGCGTGCCAGGCGTGCATGGTTCCCACCACGCCGGCTCCTACGACGATCACCTTCATGCCGTCGACGTTCGCGGCGGGCGGTGACCCGGAGGGGGCGGGTGGGCGACGGGACGGTAAACAAACCGACAAGCTTGGACCAGACCCGTTACCGTTACGTAATCTTAGGAGCCCGGGGGTGGCCCGTCGTTCGTCAACTCTGCTCCCCCAGGTGGGCGGTGAAGCTGAAGCGGTCACCCCGGTAGAGGGTGCGGACCCGCTCCAGCGGCCGGCCCCCGGTGTCCCGGGAGACACGGTGCAGCAGCAGCATCGGGAGCGCGGGCGGGGTGCCGATCAGCAGGGCCTCGCGCGGGGTCGCGAGCACCGTCTCGATGCGCTCGTCGGCGGCGCCGAACGTGATGCCGAGTCGGTCGTGGAGGTAGCCGTAGAAGGACGAGTCCGGGTCGAACTCGGTGTCCAGGTGCGGGACGCGGGCCTCGGAGACGTACGTGCTCTCCAGGCCGACCCGCTCGTCGTCGGCGAGCAGCACCCGCTCCATGTGCCAGACGGGCTCGCCCTGTTCGGCGCCGACCTCGGGGGCGAGCGCCGCCGGGCAGGGGAAACGGTCGAGCGAGATGAGGCTGCGGCCGGGGCGGCGGCCCTGGCGGCGCACGCCCTCCGTGTAGCTCGCGAGCGAGAGCGGCTGTTCGAGCTTGGGGCCCGCGACGACCGTGCCCCGGCCCTGCCGGCGCAGCCGCCCCTCCAGGAGCAGCTCGCGCAGGGCCTGCCGGACGGTCTCGCGGGACACCTCGTACCGGACGGCGAGGTCCCGCTCGGTGGGCAGCAGCCCGCCCTCTCCCAACTCGTCGACGAGAAGGGAGAGTTTCGCCTTGACGGCGTAGTACTTGGGCACGCGGCCGTGCTCCGGGATGCCGGAACGGACGGGGGCGCCGGGTGTGCTCTGGTAGTTCACCGGGGGATGGTCGCAGACGGGGATGAACGAGAGGGTGTACGGGGGGTGGCTCGGCGGTGCGGGGGGCGGGGGCGGGCGACGGGGCGCCGGCGGGGGCGGCGGAGCTGCCCGAGGGGGGTCGCTTCACGGGTGGTGGCGGGCCGGTCCAGAAGCGGCGATCGCTTCAGCGGTGGCGTTGGCGGGACCGGCCCAGGGCGGCCCACCTCAGCGGTGCCGGTGGCCGTGGCGGCGCACCGGCCCAGGGCGGCGACCACCTCAGCGGTGCCGTTGGCGGTGGCGGCGGAACCGGACGAGGAACGCGCCGAGCAGGACGAGTCCGGCGGCCAGCGGGGCGATGGATCGCGCGTACGCCTCCGCTTCCTCCCGTCCGGTCTGGGCGAGTTCCAGGTCCGGCGGACTGACGCCCGGGGCCGTCGGGGCGGCGGTGGGGTCCGGCGGGCGCGTCGCGGTCCCGGGCGGCCGCGAGGGGTCGGGGGTGCCGGGCGCGGTGGGTTCGGCGGCGGGCTCGTCGGGGGCGGCCGGACCGACGGTGAGGCGGTAGTCGCCGGACTCGCCGACCCAGTCGCCGTCGGTGCCACGGCGCTGCACGACGGCGGCGTTGACCACGACCTCGTCGGGGGCGGTCCCGGCGTCGAACGCCAGCCGCACGGGCACGGTGAGGGTCTTGCCCGGGGGGACCGCGAAGCCGCCGAATCCGGTGAACGCGCCCACGTTCTCCGCCTCCTCGGTCGCCTCGAAGGCCACGGGCCGCCAGCGCTCGGCCCCGGCGTCGTAGAACTCGAACCGGATCTGCTCGGGCCGCAGCGCCCGCTCCCGGTCGGTGAGGACGAGCACGGGGTGGACGCCTGAGCAGGGCGCGGCGGTGGTGTTGGTGAGGTCGAGCCGCCACTCCTGCGGGGGCCCGCCGGCGGGATAGTCGGCGGGGCCGCCGCGCAGCTCGGTGTCGAGCGGGAACCCCCCACCGGAGTCCGCCCCGCAGACGGGGGCGGGGGGATCGGGCGCGGGGGCGCGGGGCGCGAGGGCGGGGGTCGGGGCCGCGGGGCGCGAGGGCCGGGGCGGCGCGGCGCCGAAGACGGGCGGCGGGGCGAACGGGTCGCCGGCCGCCGGGGCCAGGACCGGAGGGCGGGTGGAGGCGGGGGCCGGGGCCGATGGTCCTTCGGCCGCCGGCTGGACCGACGGCCGGGCGGAGGCCGAGGCCGGGGGTGCCACGGCTGCGTGAGCCCGGTGCGGCGGCGGTGCGGCCTCTGCGGGTGGGGGCGCGGCGGGGGCCGCCGCCGGGGCTCCCGGGGCTTCGGCCGCCGGGGGGCGGGGCGGGGACGCCTCCGCCGCCAGGACCGGAGGGGACAGGGTCAGCTGGGCCGTGGCGGTGGCGGCCATCGCGGCCGCCGTCGTCAGGGCGCGGGCGCTACGCGGCCGCAGAGGGGCGGATGCCATGGGACGGGGCCTTTGCTGCTCGCGGGCGTACGGGTCGGCCGCGACCCTGCCACGCCGGAACGGGCGGGCCGGGGCAGCGACACCGCCCGCGCCCCCGGACGGCCCGCCGGATCCGCCCGATCAGCCTATTTTCCGAAGATCGGAGCGAGGATGAGCCAGGCGGCCCCCTCGGCCACCGCATCCCCGCCCTCCGCTTCCTCCTCTGACTCCGCCCCCGCCTCCGTCTCGACGCTCACCGGGGTCGTCAGGCCAAGCCCCGCCAGGACCTCCCGCACCCCGTCCACGAACACCCCCGGCGCCGCGAGCACCACCCGCCCGCCCAGGAGGACCTGGTCGATGTCGAGGAGCCGTACGAGATTGGCGGCGCCGGCACCGAGGATGCGCGCCGCCTCGGCCCGTTCGCCCCGCTCGACCGCCGCCAGGCACAGGACCTCCAGGCAGCCGCGCCCGCCGCAACCGCACGGGGGCCCGTCGAGCTGCACGGTCTGGTGGCCGAGTTCGCCCGCTCCCGTCCTGTCCCCGCGCAGCGGCGCCCCGCCGAGGACCAGGCCGGCGCCCAGTCCCGTACCGAGGTGGACGTAGGCGAAGGAGCCGGGAGCGCCGGGCCGGAGGGCGAGGCCGAGGGCGGCGGCGTTGGTGTCCTTGTCGAGCACGACGGGCAGCCCGAGCCGCCGGGACAGCTCCTCGCGTACGGGATGACCGTCCCACTCGGGGAACCCCGTCACCCGGCCCGGCACCCCCGCGCGGTGGTCCAGCGGCCCGGGCATGGCGACCCCGACGCCGATCACGTCGGGGCCGTCCGCCGTCAGCGCCTCCACCTCCCCCGTCACCGCGTCCAGGACCGGCCCCGCCCCCGCCCCCAGGTCCAGGGGCCGGCGGCGCCGGGTCACGACCGTGCCCGCGAGGTCGGTGAGGACGGTGGTGAGCTCGTCGCGGTCGAGGTGGACGCCGACGGCGTACCCCGCGGAGGCGACGAGCCGCAGGACCGTCCGGGGCTTGCCGCCGGTCGACGCGCGGTGGCCGGCCTCCACCGCGAGGCCCTCGGCCCGGAGCCTGGCGGTGATCTTGCTGACGGCCTGCGGGGTCAGCCCGGTCCGCTCGGCCAGCTCGAGACGGCTGATCCCCGGCTCCCCCGCCGCGCGCAGCAGGTCGAGCACGAGGGCCGCGTTGTGGTGGCGCAGCACCGGTACGTTCACTCCACCCAGGTCCGTCTTCACCTGCCCATTGTCGCGGTCGCTTGCACTTTGGCAACACCGTTGCTTAAGTGGCCGTATGACTGGCACGGACTCGACTGGCACCGCCCCCCGCACCCCCCTCCGCGTCGGACTCGTCGGCTACGGCCTCGCGGGCTCCGTCTTCCACGCCCCGCTGATCGCCGCCTCCGAGGACCTGGTCCTCGCCGCCGTCACCACCGGCAACCCCGAGCGGGCCGCCGAGGCCCGCGCCGCCCATCCCGGCGTCCGGGTCGCCGCCACCCCCGAGGAGCTGTGGGAGGGAGGCGCCGGCGAGCTGGACCTGATCGTCGTCGCGTCCCCCAACAAGACGCACGTCGCGCTGGCCACCGCCGCCCTGCGGGCCGGCCTCCCGGTCGTCGTCGACAAGCCGCTGGCCGGGACCGCCGCCGAGGCCCGCGAGCTCGGCGCCCTCGCCGAGGAACGGGGCCTGCTGCTCTCGGTCTTCCAGAACCGCCGCTGGGACAACGACTTCCTCACCCTGCGCCATCTGCTCGCCGAGGACGCGCTCGGCGAGGTCCAGCGCTTCGAGTCCCGCTTCGAGCGGTGGCGCCCGCGTCCGAAGGGCGGCTGGCGCGAGTCCGGCGCGGCCGCGGAGATCGGCGGGCTGCTGTACGACCTCGGCAGCCACGTCGTCGACCAGGCCCTCGTCCTCTTCGGGCCTGTGGTCTCGGTGTACGCCGAGTCGGACGTCCGTAGGCCGGGCGCCGAGGCCGACGACGACACGTTCCTCGCGCTCACCCACGCGAACGGCGTCCGCTCCCATCTGTACGTGAGCGCCACCACCGCCCAGCTCGGCCCCCGCTTCCGGGTGCTCGGGCAGCGCGCGGGCTTCGTGAAGTACGGTCTCGACCCGCAGGAGGCGGCCCTGCGCGAGGGGCTGCGGCCCGTGCCGGGCGGCACGGTGTGGGGCACGGAGCCGGAGGCCCTGTGGGGCCGGCTCGGCTCCGGCGAGTCACCGCTGACCGGCGGCGGCACCCCGATCGAGTCGCTTCCGGGCGACTACCCGGCGTACTACGCGGCCGTGGCCGCCGCCCTGCGCGGCACGGGTGAGAACCCGGTCACGGCGTACGAGGCGGCCGACGCGCTCGACGTCCTGGAGGCGGCGAAGCGGTCCGCCCGCGAGGGCGTCACGGTGAGGATCGGCGCATGAGCGAGGACCGGCGTACGAACGAGGATCAGCGTCCGGACGAGGACCGGCGTACGAACGGGGACGAGGTCGAGGTCCTGGAGGCCCAGGAGGCCCGGTTGGTCCTCCCCCGGTTCACGTACGAGGACGCCTGGACGCTCGGCACCCTGCTCGTCGGCATGGCCCGCGAGCGCGAGGCGCCGGTGGCGATCGACATCCGGCGCGGTCCGCAGCAGCTGTTCCACTGCGCGCTGCCCGGCTCCAGCGCCGACAACGACGCCTGGATCGACCGCAAGCGACGGGTCGTCGAGCGGTACGGGTCGAGCTCGTTCCTGGTGGGTGCCCGGTTCCGCGCCAAGGGGACGACGTTCGAGGCCTCCTCGCGGCTCGACCCCGACCGGTACGCCGCCCATGGCGGGTCGTTCCCGGTGGCCGTCGAGGGCGTGGGCGTGATCGGCTCGGTCACGGTCTCGGGCCTGCCGCAGGCCGAGGACCACGCGCTGGTCGTCGAGGCGCTGGAACGACTGCTCGGCTCCCACACCGCCGCCTCGGGCTGAGGCCACGGGCGCGCCGCCGCCGGAGGAGACCGGCGGCGGTGGCGCCCCTGACGCTCACGCCCGAGCGTGACGACCAGGTCGCCCCTGACGTTACGCCCGAGCGGTACGACCAGGCGGTACGACCAGGCAGTCCGGCTAGGCGCTCTTCAGCTCCTGCCGCTGCCGGCCGAGACCGTCGACCTCCAGCTCGACGACGTCACCGGGCCGCAGGTACGGCTTGGGGTCCGGCTGTCCCATGGCGACGCCGGCCGGGGTGCCGGTGTTGATGACGTCGCCTGGGTAGAGGGTCATGAACCGGCTGACGTACCGGACGACCTCCGCGACCGGGAAGATCTGGTCGGAGGTGTGGCCGTCCTGCTTGAGCTCGCCGTTGACCCAGAGCCTGAGGCCGAGGGCCTGCGGGTCGGGCACCTCGTCGGCGGTGACCAGCCAGGGGCCGAGCGGGTTGAAGGTCTCGCAGTTCTTGCCCTTGTCCCAGGTGCCGCCGCGCTCGATCTGGAACTCGCGCTCGGAGACGTCGTGGGCGACGGCGTACCCGGCGACGTGCGCGAGGGCCTGCTCGTCGGTCTCCAGGTAGCGGGCGGTGCGCCCGATCACGATGGCGAGCTCCACCTCCCAGTCGGTCTTCACCGAGCCGCGCGGTACGAGGACGGTGTCGTCCGGGCCGACGACGGTGTCGGCGGCCTTGAGGAAGACGACGGGCTCGGCCGGGGCGGTCTGACCGGTCTCGGCGGCGTGGCCGTGGTAGTTGAGCCCGATGCACACGACCTTGCCGATCCGGGCGACGGGCGGGCCGACGCGCAGCCCGGTCGCGTCGAGCGCGGGCAGCACACCGGCACCGGCGGCGGCCCGGATCCGGTCGAGGGCGGAGGCGTCGGCGAGCAGACTGCCGTCGATGTCGTCGACGAGGGCGGACAGGTCGCGGAGCGTCCCGTCCTGGTCGAGCAGGGCGGGACGCTCGGCTCCGGGCGGGCCGACACGCAGCAGCTTCATGGACTTCTCCCTGTGGTCGAGGCGGGCCCGGGGAGGGCCCTGAGGTACCCCGGCCGATGGAGTGCGGCCATCGGAGGATTGGTCGATCCTCCAAGACAACGGGTCACTCTGCAAGACCCCGTTCACGCAGTGGACCCTTACGCACGAGTAGCAAGGGCCTGGGGGGCCGCTTCCTCGCGGAAGAGGAAGGCGCGCTCGGCGGCGGCCCAGGTGGTGCTGGTGACCACGTAGAGGGCGGCGGCGAGCGGGACGACGGCGACCGTGATCAGGGTGCCGAAGGAGAGCAGCGGCATGATCTTGGCGATGGTGCCGGCGCCGGGAGTGGGCTGTCCCAGGTCGAGGGGCTGGGCGGCGAGCTGCCGCTTCGTACGCCGGTAGGTGAAGGTGGCCACGGCGGCGACGAGCGCGAAGAGGACGAGGTAGACCGCCCCGGCCGCGCCGAGGACGCCGCCGTCGCCGAGGGCGTCGGCCCAGCGGTCGCCGAGCGGGGCGGCGAAGAGGGTGTGCCCGGCCATCCGGTCCCCGGCGAACAGGTGGTACATCAGCAGGAACGCGGGTGCCTGGAGCAGTGCGGGCAGGATGCCGGCGAAGGGCGAGACCTTCTCCCGCGCGTGCAGTTCGGTGATCGCCTTCGCGAGCCGCTCGGGGTTCTTGGCGTGCTTCTTGCGGAGCTCGGCGAGCTGCGGCGCGAGCCGGGTGCGGGCCTTCTGGCCGCGGGCCGAGGCCCGGGACAGCGGGTGGATCGCGAGCCGGACGAGCAGGGTGAAGAGGACGATGGCGGCGGCCGTGGCGGTGGTGGCGAAGAGCGGCTGGAGCAGGTCGGCGAGCCGCTCGACCAGGGAAGCGAAGACGGACATGGGGAGCCCTCCGTGGGGTCTCGTCGTGCCGGGGAGATGTCGGTTCTCGGCATGACGGATCCGCGTGAAGGCTTGTCCGGTGTGGTGTGCGGGGGCTCCTACGCGGCCGTCGGGAGGAGACGGCCGGGAGCGCGGGGTCTGCGCCGGCCTGCGGCGTCGGGATCGCGCTGGGGCAGGAAGGCGGTGCGCCGCTCCCGGTCACGGATGGCCGTGCGGACGGCGGTGGGCGGCACCGCCGGGGCCGTACGGGCTCCGAAGAGGGCGCAGACGACGGTGGTCGCCGCGAGGGCGACGGCGGCGGAGACGCCACCGCTGTCGGAGAGGAGCAGGTCGGCGAGGGCGAGCAGGAAGAACAGCGGGGCGACGAGCCGCAGGACCAGGGCCCTGACCGTCATGCCGCCACCTCCTCACCGCGTGCGCCGGGCGGCCTCACGGCCGCCCCTGTGTCTGTGGACATCTCGTCTTTCGACATCCCGTCCTTCGATGTCTCACCGGGAGGACGCGCGGCGGCCCTCAGGAGTTCCCGTCGCGCGAGGGAAGTCGGAGGGGTTCGAGGAGGCGGCGGGGTTCGAGCAGCGCGCGGCCGACCGGATCGCCGGGGTCCGGGTCGAGTCCGGCGCCGGGGCGCATCTCGACGTCGGCGGGCGGGACGGGGACGCGGCAGGCCGGGCAGGTGCCGTACGCGCCGATCTCGGTGCCGCAGTCGGCGTGGTGGAAGTGGCGTACCGGTGCGGCCGCCGGGTCCTCGGTCCGGCCCCAGGCACCGAGCGAGAGCAGGACGGGCCAGAGCGCGAGGCCGCGGGCGGTGAGCACGTACTCGTCGCGCGGGGGCGACTCCTGGTAGCGCCGCCGTTCGAGGACGTCCGCCTCGACGAGGGCCTGGAGGCGGGTGGCGAGGACGGCCCGGGGGGCGCCGAGGTGCGCGAGGAAGTCGTTGTAGCGGCGGACGCCGTAGAAGGCGTCGCGGACGAGCAGGAGGGTCCAGCGCTCACCGATGACTTCGAGGGCACGGGCGATGGTGCACTGCTGGTGGGCGTAGTCCTTGCCGAGAGCCATGGGAACCATCGTAACGGCCAAGGTTCATTTACTGAACCAACCTGCTACCGTGACCCCACCGTTTTTGAGTTCATTGACCGAACCGACAGGTGGAGGCTGCCCGCCGTGTCCTCGTCCACGTCCACCGCTCCTCCCTCGACCTCCGCCCTCTCCTCCCGTCCCGGGGCCGCCCTCGCCGTCACCGCCTCGGCCACGGCCGTGGCGCTGATGAACTACACGGCGCCGATGGTCACCCTCCCCGACATCGCCACCGCCTTCGCGACCCCGGCCTCCGCCCAGGCCTGGATCCTCAACGGCACCCCGCTCGGCCTCGCCGTCCTCCTCCTGGTGGCCGGCAGCCTCGCCGACGCGCACGGGCGCCGCCGCGTCTTCCTGCTCGGCACCCTCGCCCTCGGGGTCACCACCGCCCTCGGCGCCCTCGCGGGCTCCACACTCGTCTTCACCCTGGCCCGGGTCGCCCAGGGCGCGGCGAGCGCGGCGGTCCTCGCGGGCAGCCTGGGCCTGCTGGCCCACGCGTACCCGGCGGGCAGGGACCGGATCCGGGCCACCGGGATCTGGGGCGCCTCCGTCAGCGGCGGCATCGCCCTCGGCCCCCTGCTCGCGGGCGCCCTGAGCCTGACGGACTGGCGGCTCGCGTACGGGGTCCTCGGGGCGGCGGCACTGGTGACGGCGGCGGTGGGCGCGCGGACCCTGCCGGGTGAGACGGGGGCGCGGGGGCCGGAGGCGGGGGCGGTCGCCACGGCGCGGGGACCGGAATCAGGCGTCGGCGACCCCAGGCGGGAGACAGCGGCGCGGGGGCCGGAGGCGGGGGCCGGCACCCCGGCGCGAGGGCCGGAATCAGGCACCGGCGACCTGGCGCGGGGACCGGCACCGGAAGCCCGCGACAAGGCGCGGGAGGAAGCGGCGCGGGGACCGGCACCGGAAGCCCGCGACACGGCGCGAAAGGCAACGGCGCGGGAACCGGGCGCCGGCCGCACCCCGCCCCGGGCAGGGGGATCGAGGCCGCGGCCCGACATCGCGGGAGCGCTGTCCCTCGGTCTGGCACTGGCGGCGCTGCTCACGGCCCTGACCCTCGGCCGGGACGGCTGGCTGCGCCCCCAGGTGGGCCTCCCGCTGCTGGCGTCCGTCGCCCTGACGGCGCTCTTCGTGGCGGTGGAGCGCCGGAGCCGGGCGCCCATGGTGGATCTGGCGCTGCTGCGGCGGCCCGCGTTCCTGGCGTCGACGCTGGGGGCGCTGTTCACGGGCCTGGCGGTGATCGGCCTGTTCAGCGTGGTGCCCGCGCTGGTCCAGGGCGGGTCGGGGATGTCACCGCTGGGGGCGGCGTGGCTGTTCGTGCTCTGGTCGGGCACGTCGTTCGTGGTGGCCCTCCAGGCGCGCCGCCTGCCGGCCCGGCTCTCGGCCCCGTACCAACTGGCCCTGGGGTTCCTGCTCTCGGCGGCGGGGGTCCTCGCCCTGCTCGGCACGCTCCAGGGCCCGGCGGGCACCTGGCCGCGCCTGGTCCCGGGCCTGCTGGTGGCGGGCGCGGGCAGCGGCCTCCTGAACGCGGCGCTGCCCCGGCTCGCGGTCGACTCCGTACCCCCGGAGCGGGCGGCGATGGGCTCCGGCGCCAACAACACCGCGCGCTACATCGGCTCCTCGGCGGGCGTGGCCCTGACGCTGGCCCTGGTGACGGCGGGCCCCGACACGGCGGTCCTCGCCTCGGCGGGCCTGGCGCTGCTCGGCGCCGCGCTCACCCTCGTACTGGGGCGAGGTCACCGGCCCGGGACGAGCTTCGCCCAGACGACGAGCCGGTAGGCGCTGCTGAACTCGGGGGTGCAGGTGGTGAGGGTGAGGTAGGCGCCGGGAGCGTCGTACCCGTACGAGGGCTTGACGAGCGAGCGGGGCACGGGCCGGATGACCCCGACGTCCCGGGGAGCGGTACGGGAGAGGATCCGGTCGACGCGATAGGTGTACGTGGCGTCCCGGGTCCGCACGGAGATCTCGTCGCCCTCGGCAAGCCGGTCGAGGTACCGGAAGGGCTCGCCGTGGGTGTTCCGGTGCCCGGCGAGGGCGAAGTTCCCGGTCCGGCCGGGGGCGGCGGTGCCGGGGTAGTGCCCGACGTACCCCTTGTCGAGGACGGAACGCCTGGAGACACCGCGGGCGACGGGCGCGGTGAGGCCGATCCGGGGGATACGGAGGACGGCGAAGGCGGCGGAGGGGGCGGGGGCCGTCGGGCGGGGGGCGGTCCGGGTGGGAAGGGGACGGTCGACGCCGGAGGCGGGTTCCCCGGAAGGAACAGGGGCCGGGGGAACAGAGGTCGTCTCGGCCACAGGCACAGGAAGAGGCGCGGGAACGGAGGGAGAGATCCCCCACTCCCGTTCGAGCGCGTGGACCTGTTGACGGGCCTCGGCGCGGGCCTGCTGGTTGGTCCACCAGAACTGGTGGACGACGAGGAGCAGCAGGACGACGCCACAGGTGACGACGGTCTCGGCGCCCACCCAGAGCAGCCGGACGCCCGGACGGCGCCGCCTTCGCGACTGGACGACGACCGGTATCCGCTGCCCCACCCTGGCCCGCACGCGGGGCACGATAAGGGCTGGGGCGCCAACTCTCCAGGCATGTACAGCAGTACGGTGGAGCGCATGCGCCCCGACACGCCTGCCGCCCACACCGCCGAAGCCGAGCGCCTGCTGCGCACCGCCGCGCAGTACCCGGAGGACCGGGAGCCCCTGCTCCTCCAGGCCGCGGCCCACCTGGAACTGGCGGGCGACCGCCCCGCCGCGGCGGCCCTCTACGACTCCCTGCTGTCCCCCGAGCCGGCGAACCCGCACCTGATCAGGGCGCTGAAGGCGGCGAACCTGTGGGAGTACGGCCACGAGGCCGAGGCGCGGGCGATCATCGACGGGCTCAGGAGCGCACGGCCGTCGGAGGCGGCGCCGTGGGAGATCGCGGCGGAGACGCTGGAGGCCCACGACGAGCTGGAGGCGGCGGAGTCGACGCTGACGGAGGCGGCGACCCTGCTTGGCGCCGCGCCGGAGCTGCCGCACGCGACCCAGTCGCTGCTGATCACCCGGCACCGGGTCCGCAGGATGCTGGCGCTGCCGCACGACGACTGGGACGTACGGGCGGACCGCCTGCACACCGGTGTGGTCCCGCTGGACGAGCTGCACGACCCGAAGCGCCTGTGGTCCCTCGGCTCGGAGGACCCGGTGGAGCTCCAGGCGGAGATCGACCGGCTCCGCTCGGAACTGGGCACGTACCGCACGGCGCTCTCCCGCCCGTTCCCGGTGGCGGTCCTCCACTGGCCGGAACCGGAACTGGACGAGCTGCTGGCCGCGTACCCGGAGCTGGAAGCGGAGTACCCCACGTACCGGGCGCACCTGACGGACATCGAGGCCTCCCTCCGCGAACTCTCCCAGGCCGGCACCCCCAACCTGGGCATCGTCCGCGCCACGGTCCCCTCCTACGAAGCCTTCGCCGCCTCGGAGTCCACCCACCCGTCGAACGCGGACCTCCTCCCCCAGTACGCGACGACCCTGGCGGCCCGGGGCAGGGCGACGGGGTGGCCGCCGGCGCGCTCGTCTTCCTGCTGGTGCGGGTCGGGGCGGACGTATGGGGAGTGCCACGGCTCAGATCTTCCGTAGTCCGAGTGCGGTCCCGGGCAGAGCTGACATAGTGCGGTTCGCCGCCATGACACTCAGCAGCGCGCCCAGCCACTCTGCCGTTCGTCACACCGCGTTCACAGACAGGACTCGTCGCTTGCTACCCCTGGACGTTTCTGCCGCTCTCAATATCCAAACCCAGGCACTACTTCAGGAAGATCCTGAGCTCGGTGCCGTATGGATGCACTTGCGGGAGATTCCCCTTGCCGAGCAGCGCTTCGCCCGTACCCTCCGGGACACGATCGACCAGCTCCTCAACGGCGAAGACACAGGGCGCTACGACTGGCAGTCGCTCTACAAGACGGAGAAGACTCACGCCGGCACGCTGGTGGAGATCAAGCTCCAGCGCGAGTTCAAGTTCGATGACGGCATCCACATGGACTACCGGATAGCTGACATCGACGTGGACTGCAAGTACTCCCAGCAGTTCGGCGGTTGGATGATCCCTCCGGAAGCGCGGGGGCATCTCTGTCTTCTGGTGTGGGCAGACGACAAGAAGAGTCAGTGGAGCGCTGGCCTCTTCCGAGTCAAGGACGAATGGCTCAACCGCGGAAACAACCGCGACCTGAAGTTGACCGTCAAGGCTGAGCATCGCAACAAGATTGCCTGGCTGTGGCGGGATGCCGAACTGCCGGAGAATGTGCTGCTGCACATGTCTGACCTGGATCGCAATGCTGTCTTTGCTCACAAGTCAGGGCAGGCACGGCTCAACGAACTGTTTCGGCGCGTCCAGCACCGGCGCATCGGCCGGAACGTGGTCCGTACTGTCGCACAGCAGAAGGACTACATGAAGCGAGTCCGCGGGAACGGCGGCTCGCGCTCGGCGTTGCGCCACGAGGGCATCCTCATCATGGGGGACTACGAAAGCCATCGCAGCATCGCCTCGGCACTCGGGATACCCGTCCCCCAAGAGGGCGAGTTCGTGAGCTCACGTGTCGTCGAGGTGACGGCACCGACTGACCGCCACAGCGTCATGCTTGACGGTCGACTGTGGGCATGCGCCTCGCCCGAGGACCTTCCGGCACCTGGGCCGTCCCTTCCCTCTCACAGCAAGTAGGCCCACTGATGAGTGCACCCTTCGCCGCCCAACTGCTCAACTGGAAGCTGCCAAAGAACTCCAAGGTCCTTGTCCCCAACAGTGCCGATACAAGTAGCGAGACCTCGAAAGGTCTAGCCGCGGCCATACTTGAGGACCTGCAGATCCCTCGCACATTTCCCGCACCGAAGCAGGCAGACCCCGGTCCGGCCCTCGAAGTAGCCGTGCACCTCGATCTCGCAGAGACACTTATCCAGCTGAACGACGAACGCAAATGGCAAGTCGACCACAAAAAGGTTGTCAGCGCGTTCAGTCAGTACACGCATCTCGCCAAGATTTCTCGGCTGCTTACGAAATACCCCGAGCTGCGGACCGAGTTGGGACGCGACTACATCATCCGGCCGGATGTGACCGTCGGCATGGACGACTCGCCTCAGCTGGGAGCCACTCAGCCATTCCTTCACGCGGCGGTCTCTTGCAAGTGGACCATCCGATCTGACCGCGTCCAAAACATCCGGCATGAATTTCTGCAGATGATCCGCCACAGGCGCGGACGCCTCCCCCACCTCGTGGCAGTGACGGCAGAGCCCATGCCCAGCCGCATCGCGGCAATCGCTCGGGGAACTGGAGAGGTAGACGCGGTTTACCACATCGCCTTCGAATCCCTGGCGAAAGCAGTAGATGCGGTGGGAAACAGCCAGCAGAAGGATGACTGGCAGGAGTGTGTCGAGCAAGGCAGGGTTCTACCGTACGAGCAGCTAGCGGGAACTCTGGCAGGCTGGTAGCCGGAGGGTTTGAGTGCATGACCGAAGACATTCAGGGCACAGAATGGCTGCCGCCAGAAGGCTCGTGGGCCTCCTCCGAGGCGCGGCGCCGCAATATGCAGGCGATCCGCAGCCGTGACACCAAGCCGGAACAGCTGGTGCGCCGGCTGCTCCATGCTCAGGGGCTGCGCTACCGCGTGGCGGCCAAGCCTCTTCCTGAGCTGCGGAGGACCGCCGACATTGTCTTCCGACCCGCGAAGATCGCCGTCTTCATCGATGGCTGCTACTGGCACGGCTGCCCCGACCACTATGTGGCACCCAAAACCAACCCCGGTTACTGGTCAGACAAAGTTGCTCGGAACATGGCTCGCGACCGGGATACAGATCAGCGCTTGGAAGAAGCAGGCTGGACTGTCCTCAGGTTCTGGGAACACG
Organism: Streptomyces sp. CB02261; assembly: GCF_001905665.1. GTDB lineage: Bacteria > Actinomycetota > Actinomycetes > Streptomycetales > Streptomycetaceae > Streptomyces. The sequence continues at coordinate 1,068,364 of NZ_LIVX01000001.1, forward strand.
AAGCCCCGGAGGGATGCGTTGTACGCATTGCAGCTGAGGTCGAAAAGCACCGTGCCCTTGCACGGGGCAAGGGCACGGTGAGTGACACAGGAGCTGGCGGTCAGGATTCCTGAGCGTCCCGCTCACGGGCGGCCTTCAGGACATCCATGATCGACCTTCCCACAGCCTCGGCCACCGGCGGCGGGAAGGCATTGCCCACCTGCCGGTACTGCGCAGTCTTGCCGCCGTCGAAGATCCAGTCCTTCGGGAAGCCCTGGATGATGGCCGCCTGTTCGACGGTCAGCATCGGCCCCTCGGGGCCGAAGAGGTCGCGATCCTCAGACCCCTTCTTCTCGCACATCTCGATGTCGTTGGCCACGCCAAGACCCGAGACACCTAGCTGCCTCCAGGCAGCCTTGGCCCGGCTCGGGCCCAGGTCAGCCCCGCCGTGCTTCTTCGAGCCGCCCACGAGGGTGGGTGCGATGCCGGCGCTGTTCTTGGCCAGCAGCTCCTCGTGGCGCTTTGTGGCCTTCATGTACCACCGCTCGTAGGCAGCCCTCGCCTCTCCGTCACGCGGTCCGTCGTAGTACGCCTCGTACCGCGCGCGCATCGTCTCATCAAGCGCTGCCACGACACTCACCGCATCCTCGTGCGTCGGCGCCGGCCACTCGTACTTCACGTCCCCCTTGACACTCTCGAGGACGTCCTCGCGAATGGCGACGAGAATCGCCCGCGGCCGAAGCTGCGGAACGCCGAAGTTGCTGGCCTCCAGAAGCCCCCAGTGACACACGACGTAGCCGAGTCCATCGTCGTGAACGGTGGAGCCGTCCTCCGCGCGATACGAGCCGCCTTGCAGCCTGGCCTCGATGAAGTCCCGGTAGTCGGTGAACTTCGGATCCAGGATCCCGCGCACGTTCTCGATCATGACCGCACGGGGCCTCAGGTCCGTGACGAGACGGAGCATCTCCGGAAAGAGATCGCGCTCGTCCGACCGGCCGAGCTGCTTTCCCGCATGAGAGAAGGGCGGGCACGGCACACCGCCGGCCAGAAGGTCCAGTTCCTCAGGCTCGATGAGCCTGCCGTCCCTCTTCACCTCCACCAACGGCTTGAAGTCCTTCACATCCCCGTGCTCGAGGTCACAGTGCTGCTTCTCCCAGGCCCAGTCCGCTCGCGTTTCGATATTCCGCCGCAACGTCGCCGCCGCGTGCTTGTCGATCTCCACGAGCGCAAGGTGCCTGAACCCGGCGGCATGCAGCCCAATGGCTTGCCCGCCGGCTCCAGCACAGATCTCGATTGAAGTGAACTCCGCCTCAGTGCTGGTCATGCACCCTCCTTGGACCGCGTACCTCGCTGGCGCTTCGTTCGCCAGTCATCACAGAGAGTGACAGGCCGCACTGACAGCGCCCACCCAGTGTGCGTCATCCCGAAGCCTCCTCAGCCACTCCACACCAACAGGGAACACTTGTACGATCAGCGGCATGGCGCAAATCTCGTGGGCTAGGGACGAACTGCTGCTTGCATGCGCGCTCGTCATGGAGAACGACTGGCGCGAGTTGCGACAGAACGACGTGCGCGTCCAGGAGCTCTCTGACCTCCTCCGATCCCTCCCCTTGCACGGGAACGCCGCTGTCGACTCCCGGTTCCGGTCGCGGAACAGCGTCAGCCGGAAAACCACCGACATAGCCACCGCCCACCCCGACCACGCGGGAGGCGCGACCAAGGGGGGACGCCCCACGCAGAACGTCGTCGCCGACTTCCTGGCAGACCCGAAGGGGATGCTGGCTGCCGCATACGCTCTGCGCGCAGGAATCGCCAGCGGCGAGCTGTACGACGCCCCCGTCCAGCCAGATGAGGTGGATGAGGACGGGGAGTCGAGCGCCCGCGAGGGACGTCTGCTCGTTCGCCTGGCCCTTCACCGTGAGCGCGACCGTGGACTCCGCAACCGGAAGATCCAGCAGGTCCGGAGGTTGAACGAGCCCATTCGGTGCGAGGCGTGCGCGTTCGACTTCGGCGCCACCTACGGACCGCTCGGCGCCGACTACATCGAGGTGCACCACATCACACCCCTTCACGTCGCCGGCCCCAGCGAGACCCGACTGGAAGACCTCGCGCTGCTGTGTGCGAACTGTCATCGCATGTGCCACAGGAACTACATGGGGGAAGCCTGGCGCACACCCGACGACCTCCGGGAGAAAATCCGCGCTGTCGCCCGTCACGCAGCTTCGCCGGCCTCGTAGAGCTGCTGCGCTCGGTAGAGCGCCTCGTCGGGATCACTGCCCTGCAGGGTGAGCCAGACGAGCAGGTCGGCGATCAGCGTGACAGCCGCCTCCTGGTTCACTCTGGAGCGCGAGACCTGACGCGGCACCCTCACTCCGAGAAGCTCTCGGTAGCTGCCGAGAAGCGTGTACGCGCGCTGAGCTCGGGCGTACACGGCGTCAGCGACCACCGTCACCTCACACCAGACAGTCTTACCCGTCCCCGTGAGCAACGTGCCCCAGTCGACTGACATCGACGCCACGAGATGCAACCCTCGGCCGCACTCCTGCCGGCAGTCGGCTACGCCGACCTGCTTCGGCATCACCGGGCTCTTGTCATGCAGCTCGACCCGCAGGCGACTTCCACGCGGTTCGAGTACCAGGGTCGCCGCAGCGCCTTCGCCGACGTGCTTCATGACGTTCGTCGCGAGCTCCGTCACCACCAGTTCGACCTCATCCGCCGCGCCCGGCACGCCCCACTGTCCCAGCGTCGAGCGGACAGCGCTGCGCAGCAGTCTGAATTCACCGGGCACCGCTTCGAACGGCAGGACACAGCGCAGCGCGCTGGCGTCATCTCCCCTGAATGCCATAGCGAGACTCCCCTCTCTGGCCACCCCGCAACGAACCCACCGCGCTCATGCGGCGACGCTGTGTGACCCCCACCGGAGTGAGTATGTCAGTGAGACTTCTCGCTGTGTAACTTCTCATGAGACTCGATCGGGTGAATCGAGCGATACCAACACCCCCGCCACATAGCCTGTTTGGGCTCGGAGATGGGCAATGAACAGCTACGAAGGGCAGCCGCCTTGCCATCAAGGACGACGACTCGCCGTCGCCAACTCGGATCGACCATGCGCAAACTGCGGGCGCGGTCCGGCATGACCTTGGAGGAAGCCGGACGCCGCGTCGGCGTCTCCAAGGCGACGGTGAGCCGTTACGAAACCCAGTCCGGCCCCGTGAAATGGCCCATCGTCGATGCCTTGTGCCGCGAGTACGGTGCGGGCGACGCAGAGCGGGCAGCAGTGGTTGCCTTGGCCAAGGATGCCAAGCAGCAGGGCTGGTGGAGCACCATCGCCGACTCGATCCCGGAGAGCATGAACTTGCTTCTCACCCTGGAAGACGAGGCTGTCCGCGAAGATCACTTCTGTTGCGTCTACATCCCCGGCCTGCTCCAGACACGGGACTACAGCACCGCCCTGCAACAGGCGAACGAGCTCCGCCTAGACCAACGGGAAATCGATCGGCTGGTCGACATCCGCATGAAGCGGCAGGAGATCCTGAGCCGGCCCAAGCCGCCCCACCTCTGGGCCATCCTGGACGAGTCCGTCCTGCGTAGGGTCGTCGGCTCTCCAGAGGTGATGCGGGCACAGCTCGACCGCTTGCTCGAAGCGAACGAAGCCACGCAGATCACACTGCAAGTACTGCCCTTCTCCAAGGGCGCGCATGCTGCGGCACTGGGAAGCTTCGTCATCCTCGGAGCTGCCGAGCCTGCCCTCGATGTCGTCTACGTCGATCTGCACACCGGCTCGCTGTTCATGGAGACAGCCGACGAACTGGATCGCTACAGACTTGCGTTCGAGTACCTGCGGGCACAAGCGTTGGACATGGAAGCTTCGTTCTCTCTGATCCATCGCATCCGCAAGGAGCTCTAGGTGTCCTCTCCGCAGCCTTCAGAACCGACTCGGGTTTGGTTCAAGTCGTCGTACAGCGGCGCCAATGCGACCGAGTGTGTGGAGTGTGCCCACACAAACACGGGCACGCTCGTGCGGGACTCCAAGCGTCCCGAGGGGCCAACGCTCGCCCTGAGATCCGCTGCTTGGCAGGAGTTTGTTCACGGGATCTCCGTCGACCAGCTCAAGCCTTTCCCTGCAGGGCGCTGAGATGTCCATGGCTGCGCAGATCATTGAGGTGCCGGTTATTGCCGATGTGGTCGGGGGGCACGTGGGGCGGCTCGACGACTTCAAGGGTGGTGTGGAGTCGATCATTCGGCTGCGGCCGGAGTTTCCCGTGGAGACCCTGCAGGGGATCGAGGAGTTCTCGCACCTCCAGGTGACGTGGTTCTTCAACCTCGGTTCCCCGGACGATGTCGCGCTGCACGCGCGCAGTCCTCGCGACAACCCCGCGTGGCCGGCGACCGGCACCTTCGTGCACCACAACCATCGGCGCCCGGCCCGGCTGGCTACCTCCTTCCCGCGACTCATCAAGGTCGACGGACGCGACCTGCACGTCACGGACCTCGACGCGGATGAAGGCACTCAGGTCGTCGATCTGGTCGCGGTGTTCCGCGAAATGCTCCCCCGGGGGCCCGTCACTCAGCCGACGTGGCCGGGCGAGATGCTCGAGGACTACTGGCGCGACGCCTCCGAGCGCTGAGGCCCGCGAGGACACCGCCGCCGTACGGGACGTGAACCGACCGGCACCGCACTGGACATGGCCGCGTAGGCCCCCGCCCCCGGCCGCCCCTCGTCACCCACACGGGCGATCTTCACCCCATGTGCCTATTTGGACGCACTTAGTGACGTACGGTCGCGCAAAACGGCCCCCGTCGATGGCGCCAACCATCGCGAGGGCCTGAACCACAGATGGAACAGGACTCCACCGTGATCTACCGGCACTTTAACGCGCCCTCCCGTGCCTACAGCCAGTTCTCGCACGAGATCATTCGGCACCCCCGGCTCAGCGCCAACGCCGTCCGGCTTCTGACCTGGCAGCTCTCCCTCCCCCAGGGCGCCCGCGAACCCCTCTCCCGAACTGCCGAACGTGCCCGGATCGGGTCATGCGCCTTCACCCGCGCCAAGCGACAGCTCATGGAGGAGGGGTTCGTGCACGAGCGCCGGGTCCAGGGCCCCGGGGGACACTGGATGACCCAACAGCTCGTCTCCAGCACCCCGTTGACCTCCGACGAGGCCATCAAGCTTCTCTCTCGGACACCCGCCCCCACCTGTACCAACCGCGTATCCCCGCAGGTCGCACCGAGTCCCCGGAAACCGGCCGCCGGTCAGCCGACCACCCCGCCGGCCGACCGTCATCCAAAGAAAGACCCGAAGGAAGACACCTCCAACCTTCCCGCCCGGACGGACACCGCCGAGAGCCCTCACCTCGACGACGCCCGCGCCCTCGTCGGCGCCCTCCCCCTGCTCTCTCCCGCCCTCCGGCACATCCCGCCCGCCATGCGCGAAGAACTCACCCGCCTCGCCGCCCGCTGGCTCGACGCCGGACACACCCCCACCGACGTCCACGAACACATCCTCCGTGGCCTGCCCGGTCCCGGGACCTCCGTCCACCGGCCCGGCGGCCTCGTCCGCTACCTGCTGCGTGACGTCGCACCCCTCAAGGCCGAGCCCTCGCCCCCGCCCACGCTCTCCGCGCGGCTCCAAGGCACCCGCGAGTGCTCCGGCGATCACATCCAGCCCATGCTCTTCCGGCCCCTCGCCGACGAGACCCTCTGCTCGGCCTGTGTCTCACGCGTTCCCGCGCCCTCGTAGGCTCGGGGGACGACGACCCGTTCGACAGGAAGGCCCCCGCCATGCCCCGCATCCCCTCCCCCGCCGTCGCCGCCGTCGGGCTCGTCGGTGGGTACGCCGTCGCCCGGTGGACCAAGAAGCGGCCCCTCGGTGGCGTCGTGCTCGCCGGGGCCGGGGCCGTCGCCGTGCGGGAGTGGCAGCAGGCGGGTGGGGCCAAGGTGGCCGCCGGGCTCGGTGCCGCCTACGTCGCCGCGTTCGCCGGTTCCCATCCCCTCGCCAAGAAGATCGGCGCCTGGCCCGCCGTGTTCTCCGTCGCCGGGACCGTCGCCGCCGCCTCCTGGGCCGTCACCCGCCAGAAGTAGCGAGAAGCCCCAACCCAGCCCCCGACCCTCAGCCGCCCACCCCGTGGCTCACCGTGTAGATCAACAGGCCCGCCAGTGCTCCCACCACCGTGCCGTTGATGCGGATGAACTGGAGGTCGCGGCCGATGTTCGCCTCGATCTTCTTCGAGGTCTGGGTGGCGTCCCAGCTTGCCACCGTGTCGGTGATCAGGGACGTGATCTCGTTGCGGTACGTCGTGACCACGTACGCCGCCGCGTCCTCCGCCCAGCCCTCGACCTTCTCCTGGAGTCGGGTGTCCGTCGACAGGCGGTTGCCCAGGGAGAGCAGGGAGGCGCGGGCGCGGAGGCGGAGCTGGCTGCGGTCGTCCTCCGCCGCCGCGATGATCAGCGCGCGGACCGAGGACCACGCCGAGGCGATGATGTCCTGGATCTCCGGGCGGGCGAGGAGCTCCGACTTGAGCCGCTCCACGCGCGCGCGGGTGTCCGTGTCGGCCTGTAGGTCCGCCGCGAAGTCGGCGAGGAAGCGGTCGATCGCCCCCCGCGCCGGGTGGCCCGGCATGTCCCGCATCTCGGTCACGAAGCGGAGGAGTTCCTTGTAGACGCGCTCGCCGATGCGCCGGTCCACGAAGCGGGGTGTCCAGCCGGGCGCCCCGCCCTGCACCGCGTCCATCACCGACTCCCCGTGCGTCACCAGCCAGTCGTGGGCCCGGGTGCACACCAGGTCGACGGCGCGGCGGTGGGCGCCGTCGGTGACGATCTTCTCCAGGGTCTTGCCGAGGCCCGGCCCGATCTCCACCGCCTCGGCCCGCCGGGTGATCGCCTCCCCGACGACCGCCTGGACGTCCGCGTCGCGCAGGACCGTCAGCGCGCCCCGGAGCGCCGTCGACGCCTCCGCCGTGACCCGGTCCGCGTGCGCGGGGTCCGAGAGCCAGGCGCCGAGGCGGCCGCCGATGCCGAAGGCGTGCAGCCTGCCCCGTACGACGTCCGCGGAGAGGAAGTTCTCGCCGACGAACAGGCCCAGCGAGGCCCCCAGCTGGTCCTTCTTCTTCGGGATGATCGCCGTGTGCGGGATCGGTACGCCCAGCGGGTGCCGGAAGAGGGCGGTGACCGCGAACCAGTCCGCGAGCGCGCCGACCATCCCGGCCTCGGCCGCCGCCGCGACATAGCCCGTCCAGGCGCCCCACCCCGCGTTCTCCGCCCAGGTGGCCAGGGCGTAGATCACGGCGACCGCCGCCAGCAGGGACGTCGCCAGCGTCTTCATGCGCCGGACGCCTCTGCTCTTCTCCTCGTCCGCCGCCGTGTACGAGAAACTCACCATCAGTCGACCTCCTACCTCAGGGACTCCCGGCGCTCGTCCCGAGTTCCCCCGTACATCTTCGCGATCACCGCCTCGATGTCCGGCTCCCGCACCGAGAGGTCGAGGAGCGGGTACCCCGAAGCCACCGCCGCCACCAGTGGCGCCGCCGAGGCCGTGGCCGGGAAGGCGAGCCACTGGCGAGGGCCTTCCGCCCGTACGAAACGGGCTCCCGGCACGTCGATCGGGGGCAGTTCGCGTTCCAGGTCCACGACCAGGAGCCGTTCGCTCTCGCCGACGGCGTGCAGGCCGGCCAGCTCCCCGTCGTACATCAGCCGCCCGTGGTCGATGACCATGACCCGCGAGCAGAGCTGCTCGATGTCGGTGAGGTCGTGGGTGGTGAGCAGGACCGTGGTGCCTCGGGTGGTGTTGAGGTCGCGGAGGAACTCCCGGACCCTTCCCTTAGAGACGACGTCCAGGCCGATCGTCGGCTCGTCCAGGTACAGCACCTCCGGGTCGTGGAGGAGGGCGGCGGCCACGTCGCCGCGCATCCGCTGGCCCAGGGAGAGCTGCCGGACGGGGACGTCGAGGAGGTCGCCGAGCTCCAGGAGCTCGACGCAGCGGTCGAGGTTCTCCCGGTAGCGGGCGTCGGGGATGCGGTACATGCGGTGCATCAGCCGGTACGAGTCCTTCAGCGGCAGGTCCCACCAGAGCGTCGTCCGCTGCCCGAAGACCACCCCTATCCGCTGGGCCAGCCGGGTCCGTTCGCGCGCCGGGTCGATGCCCGCGACCCGCAGCCGGCCGCCGCTGGGGGTGAGGATGCCCGTCAGCATCTTGATCGTGGTCGACTTCCCGGCGCCGTTCGGGCCGATGTAGCCGACCATCTCGCCCCGCTCGACGCCGAAGCTGATGCCGTCGACCGCCCGGACCTCCTTCCTCTCGCGGCGGAGCAGGCCCGCCTTCCGGCGGACCGTGAAGGTCTTCTCCAGTGAGTCCAGTTCGATGAACGGCACCGTGCTTCGACTCCCTTCCTTGCCTGGGCCTGGGCCTGCACAGCCCCTCTTCGGCCTTGTTCAGCTTCCTGTCGACCGGTAGGAGCGGATCCCCGCCCGCCACGCGATCCCCGCCACCCCGCAACAGGCCGCCGCCACCAGCGGCGAGGCGAACGCCGTCCACTCCGGTACGCCCGCCGGGGCCGGCCGGCCGAGCACGTACAGGGCGGGCAGCCAGTTCACGAACGCCAGCGGGACCACGTAGACGACACCCCTCACCAGCTCCTGGGCGAAGATCGTCGGCGGGTAGCCGAGGAGGGTGTTCCCGCCGTACGTGAAGGAGTTCGTGACCTCCGCCGCGTCCTGCATCCAGAACTGCACCGACGCGCCGAGGACCATCAGCGCGGAGAAGATCACCGCCCCGCAGACCACCGACACGGGCAGCAGCACCGCCTTCGCCGGCGTCCAGGTCACGTCGAGCAGGACCAGGCCCCAGATCAGGACGAACAGGCCCTGTGCGATCCGGCCGAACCGCCGCAACGCGAACTTGTCCGCCGCCACCTGGGCGAGGAGCGGCGCCGGGCGCATCAGGAACACGTCGAGCGAGCCGTCCCTGACCCGCCTCCCCATCCGCTGCAGCGAGCCCATCGTCAGGTCCGCGATCCCGAACGACGTGCCCGTCGTCCCGTACAGGAGGGCGACCTCCGCGAAGCCGAAGCCGCCGAGGCCCTCCACCTGGCCGAACATCAGGAGGATGACGACGAAGTCGAAGAAGGTGACGCAGAAGCTGGTCACGAGCGTCAGCGCGAAGGACGCGCGGTACGCCATCGTGGACCGGATCCACATGCCCGCCACCAGCCGGTACGTCCGCCAGGAGTCCGCCGACCTCCCCCGGGACGTACGCCAGGACTCCCGGACCGTACGCGGGGAGCCCCGGCCCGTACGCGGGGACCCCCGGCCCGTACGCGGGGACTCCCGGCCCGTACGCGAGGGCTCCTGGGCCAGGTCGCCGCCGGCCGTCTCAGCCACCCTGCACCACCACCTTCCGTGTCGCCGCCGCCTGCACCAGCCGCCCCGCGCCGAGCAGCACGAGGGCCCAGCAGCCCTGGAAGGCGTACGCGCCCGCCAGCTCCGCGCCCCCCTCGTACTTCCCGAGGTACACGTCCGCCGGCACCTGGAGCAGGGACGCCCAGGGCAGCATCCGCGCGACCTCGCCCAGCGCGCCGGGGAACACGTTCAGCGGGAGCAGCATCCCCGAGAAGAACAGGCCTCCCAGCCAGACCACCTGCACCACGCCCTGGCCGTCGAGCAGCCAGAACGCGCTCATCGCCGCCAGGTACCAGATCGCGAAGCTCACGGTCGAGCCCAGGGCGACGGCCACCAGGAAGGCGAGCCAGGCGCCCGGTCCCGACGGCAGGGTGAACCGGAAGGCGAGCGCGCCGACCGCCATCGGGACGGCGCCACGGCCGAGCAGCTGGAAGGCGCAGCGGCCGGCGTTGGCCGAGAACCACCAGGCCTGGAGGTCGGCCGGGCGGTAGAGGTCGACGGCGATGTCGCCGGTCCTGATCCGCTCCATCAGCTCTTCCTCGAAGCCGCCGCCCATCAGCCCGCAGACGGTGAGGAGCGCCTGTCCGATCCACACGTAGGCGAGGGCGTCGTCCATCGAGTAGCCGCCGAGCTGCGGCCGTTCGTCCCAGAGGGCGATGTAGGTGTACGACAGGATGAAGCCGAAGACGCTGTTGGTGAAGACCCCCGCCGCCGTCGCCACCCGGTAGGTGGCGTGGCGCCGGAACCCGCTCGCGGCCACCATCGCGTACAGCCGCAGCATGAGGTTCCCTTTCCGGCACGAATGGCAGCGAAGCGCACGACCCTAGTGGTCGGCGGCAGGCCTCCGCGACCGGATTTCACGTCAGATCCGGGTCGCTTTCGGCACTTTCCTCTCGTTCGGTGCAGTATCTGGTGTCATGTCCCTTTCCTCCGGCATGAGTGAATCCGACGCCCCCCGGCCATCCCACCCGGCCCCGGAGGGCGGCTGGGAGCCGAGGGACCCCACCCTCCCCGCACGGACACCCCCGCCCCGCCGCCCCAGACGCTCCCGCCCCCGCCGCGTCCTGCGCGCCCTCGTGGGGCTCCTCCTGCTCGGCACCCTGCTGCTCGTCGGCGCCCTCGTCGCCGGCTACCTCCTCGTGGAGATCCCGCCCGCCAACGCCGCCGCCGTCGCCCAGTCCAACGTCTACCTCTACCGCGACGGCAGCCCCCTCGCCCGCGACGGCGAGGTCAACCGCGAGAACGTACGGCTCGACCGCGTCCCGCTCCCCGTCCGCCAGGCCGTCCTCGCCGCCGAGGACCGCGACTTCCACACCTCCCGCGCCGTCGACCCCAAGGCGATGCTCCGCGCCGCCTGGAACACCGTCACCGGCAAGGGCCGCCAGTCCGGCTCCACCATCACCCAGCAGTACGTCAAGAACTACTACCTGGGCCAGGAACAGACCCTCACCCGCAAGGCGAAGGAGTTCTTCATCGCGATCAGACTCGGCCGCGAGAAGAGCAAGGAGGAGATCCTCCAGGGCTACCTGAACACCAGCTACTTCGGACGGAACGCCTACGGCGTCCAGGCCGCCGCCCGCGCCTACTACGGCAAGGACGTCGAAGACCTCGACACCGCCGAAGGCGCGTACCTCGCCTCCCTCCTCAAGGCCCCCAGCGCCTACGACGTCACCACCCACCCCGAGAACCACGCCAAGGCCGTCGCCCGCTGGGACTACGTCCTCGACGGCATGGTCACCGAGGGCTGGCTGACCCCCGCCGACCGCGCCGCCGCCCGCTTCCCCGTCCCGCAGACCGCCCGCCCCGCCACCGGCCTCTCCGGGCAGCGCGGCTACCTCGTGCAGGCCGTCGAGCAGTACCTCACGGACCGCGGGATCGTCGACGAGAAGACCCTCGCCGGCGGCGGCTTCCGCATCACCACCACCCTGGAACCCGCCAAGCAGGACGCGCTCGTCCAGGCCGTCGAGGACCGCGTCGCCTCCCGGCTCGACCCGGCGAGCGCCCCCGCCGACCGGTACGTTCGGGTCGGAGCCGCGGCCGTCGACCCCGCGACCGGCGAGGTCCTCGCCATGTACGGCGGCGTCGACTACACCCGGCAGTACGTCAACAACGCCACCCGCCGCGACTACCAGGTCGGCTCCACCTTCAAGCCCTTCGTCTTCACCGCCGCCGTACAGAGCGGGGCGCAGACCCAGTACGGCGAACCGATCACCCCGCACACCCTCTACGACGGCACCAACCGGCGCCCGGTCGAAGGCTGGAACGGCGGCCCGTACGACCCCGCCAACGAGGACGACGAGAGCTACGGCGAGATCCCCGTCGGCACCGCCACCGACCTGTCGGTGAACGCCGTGTACGCCCAGATGGCCGTCGACGTCGGCCCCGGCCACGTACGCCGGACCGCCGTCGCCCTCGGCCTGCCCGGCTCCACCCCCGACCTCACCGCCTCCCCCTCCATCGCACTCGGCCCCGCCACGGCCAGCGTCCTCGACATGGCGACGGCATACGCCACCCTGGCCGCACACGGCCGGCACGGCGCCTACACCCTGGTCGAACGGATCACCCGGGACGGCCACGAGCTGACCCCGCCGGACGCGCCCGCCCAGCAGGCGGTGAGCCGGGAGGCCGCCGACACGACCACGTCGATCCTGCGGAGCGTCGTCGAGACGGGCACGGGCACGGCCGCGCAGACCGCCGGCCGCCCCGCGGCGGGCAAGACCGGCACGGCCGAGGACGACAAGGCCGCCTGGTTCGCCGGCTACACCCCGGAACTCGCGACCGTCGTCGCCCTGATGGGCCAGGACCCCGAATCGGGCCGCCAGATGCCGCTGTACGGGGCGCTGGGCCTGCCCCGGATCAACGGGGGCGGGGCGCCCGCCGAGATCTGGGGCCAGTTCACCCGGGAGGCACTGGCCTCCACCCCGCCGCAGGACTTCGACCTCCGGCTGATGCCCGGCACGGAGGAGCCGCCGCCGATGCCGGACGGCCTGGAGGAAGGGGAAGGGGCGGAGGGCGCGCGGGACGGTGGAGACCCGGAGGGCGCGGGGCGGTCGGCCGGGTTCGCGGAGCCGCCCCTGACGGGCGAGGCGGGGCCGGACGCCACGGTCTCCCGCAGCCCCCGGCCCCCTCGTACCGACGACGCCCGTACGGACGACCCACGTACGGACGACCCTCGTACCGACGACCCTCGTACCAACTCCCGGATCGACGTCCCCCGGATCGACGACCTCCGTACCGACCCCGGTGCCGACGACCCCCGGCCCGGCACCCGTCAGTGACCCGAGGTCGCCTTCAGACCGACCACGGCGACCAGCAGCAGACACACGAAGAAGATCCGGGCGGCGGTCGCCGGCTCACCCAGCACCACCATGCCGAGCACCGCCGCACCGGCCGCACCGATCCCGACCCACACCCCGTACGCCGTACCGATCGGCAGCGTCTTGGCGGCATGCGACAGCAGCAGCATCGAGGCGACGATCCCGGCGCCCGTGAACACACTCGGCCACAGGCGGGTGAAGCCGTCGGTGTACTTCATCCCGATCGACCAGCCGACTTCCAGCAGACCCGCGACGACGAGAAGAACCCAGGCCATGACGACGACACCTCCGCGAGACGGAACAACAGGAGTGCGTCGTCTTGTCGCAGAACCCGGTACGGCGCGTCTCGTCGGGGTGTCTCCAGGCTAGCAAAGGACACACGAAGGCCCCGGTGACACTGCTCACCGGGGCCCAGGGGGTGTCCCACTGGTCCCTACAGGTACAGGCCGGTCGAGTCCGTCGCGCCCTGGAACCGGTCCGCGGCCACCGCGTGCAGATCGCGCTCCCGCATCAGGACGTACGCGACACCCCGCACCTCCACCTCGGCCCGGTCCTCCGGGTCGTACAGCACCCGGTCACCGATCTCGACGGTACGGACGTTCTGACCGACCGCGACCACCTCGGCCCAGGCGAGACGACGGCCGACCGCGGCCGTCGCCGGAATCAGGATGCCGCCGCCGGAACGCCGCTCCCCCTCCGGGGAGTCGGTGCGGACCAGGACCCGGTCGTGAAGCATCCGGATGGGCAGCTTGTCGTGCGTGTTCTCGCTCACGGGGTGAACCTACCTGCCCCGCCGTGACACCCGGGGCGCGGAGGGGGCACCCCCGCTCATCGCCTGCCCTTGCGGGAGGAGAAGGCGACCAGCCCGATGACCGCCACGGCCACCAGCGCCACCGGCACCACACGCTCCAGGCGGGGCGCTCCGTCCTCATGGGTGAAACGTGCCTTCACATCCGAGACCGTCCGGTTGACGGCGACGAAGGCCCGCCCGGCGGTCTGGTCGACCGTCGAGGCGACCTTGGCCTTAGCGTCCCCGATGATCGTCTTCGGGTGCATCCGAATGCCGATCTCGTCGAGAGTGACGGCGAGCTGCTCGCGCCGGCGGACGATGTCCGCCTCGATCTGCGCAGGGGTCCTGGACTCCGACACCGCGCTGCCTCCGTAGTCGTATTCCGGTCGTTGACGGACAGTCTGTCAGCTTCGCCACCGATGGGCCGTCCCCGACCCCCCTCAGTCTCCCCCCATTAGGCTCTCCTCGCGTACGCGAACCATCCCGAGGAGAGCCATGAGCGAGCGACTGCAGCCCGGCGACACCGCCCCCGCCTTCACCCTTCCCGACGCGGACGGCAACGAGGTCTCCCTCGCGGACCACAAGGGCCGCAAGGTCATCGTCTACTTCTACCCGGCCGCCCTCACCCCCGGCTGCACCAAGCAGGCGTGCGACTTCACGGACAACCTGGACGTGCTGGCCGCCGCGGGATACGACGTCATCGGCGTCTCCCCCGACAAGCCGGAGAAGCTGGCGAAGTTCCGCGAGAAGGAGAACCTGAAGGTCACCCTGGTCGGCGACCCGGAGAAGACGACCCTGGAGGCGTACGGCGCCTTCGGCGAGAAGAAGCTGTACGGCAAGACGGTGACGGGCGTGATCCGGTCGACCGTCGTCGTCGACGAGGAGGGCAAGGTGGAGCACGCCTTCTACAACGTGAAGGCCACCGGCCACGTCGCCAAGATCATCAAGGACCTGTCCATCGGGTCCTGAGACCCCTCCTGACGTGACGCACGTCCCAATCAGGGACGCGTTCCGTTTGTGAACGGCATGACCGTACAGAAGCCCTCCTTGGAGTGTCTCCCCCAGAGAGGACGTACGGTCATGCCGGCCACAGACCGCGATCCCGCGGCCGATCCCCAAGCCCGCAGACGCCATCCGCGCCTGTTCAGGGCCGTCACCCGGCGCCGGCAGCCCAAGCTGCGACGCACCGACATCACGGTGACGGACGAGGCGGCCGTGAAGCGTGCCGTCCGGGCAGCCTCCCTGGGCAACGCCATGGAGTGGTTCGACTTCGGCATCTACGCCTACCTGGCCGTCACCCTCGGCCACGTCTTCTTCCCGTCCGGCAACGACACGGTCCAGCTCCTGTCGTCGTTCGCGACGTTCGCGGTGGCCTTCCTGATCCGCCCGCTCGGCGGCATGGTGTTCGGCCCGATGGGTGACCGGCTGGGCCGAAAGAAGGTCCTCGCGCTCACCATGATCCTCATGGCGGTCGGCACCTTCGCGATCGGCCTGATCCCGTCGTACGCCTCCATCGGCTTCTGGGCACCGGTCCTCCTGATCCTCTTCCGGATGCTCCAGGGCTTCTCCACCGGAGGCGAGTACGGCGGCGCCTCGACCTTCATCGCCGAGTACGCGCCCGACCGCCGCCGCGGCTACTTCGGCAGCTTCCTGGAGTTCGGCACGCTCGCCGGCTACGTCGGCGCGGCGGGCCTGGTGACGGCGCTCACCACCTGGCTCGGCTCCGACACGATGGAGGCGTGGGGCTGGCGCGTGCCGTTCCTGGTCGCCGGCCCGCTGGGCCTGGTCGGCCTCTACCTGCGGCTGCGGCTAGACGAGACACCGGCCTTCCAGAAGCTGGAGTCCGACGTGACGAACGTCTTCGACGCGGCGGACCCGGTGGAGGCCACGACCAAGGGCGACCTGGCGAAGATCTTCCGGCAGCAGTGGCCGGCACTGATCCTGTGCGTCGCGCTGGTCGGCGCGTACAACATCACCGACTACATGGTCCTGTCGTACATGCCGACGTACCTCTCCGACGAGCTCGGCTACAGCGAGACCCACGGACTGCTGATCCTGCTGCTCGTGATGGTCCTGCTGATGCTGATCATCACTCAGGTCGGCCGTCTGAACGACCGCTTCGGACGCAAGCCGGTCCTGATGGCGGGCATGCTGGGCTTCCTCTTCCTGTCGCTGCCCGCGTTCCTGCTGATCGGCCAGGGCGGCGTGCCGGCGATCACGGCCGGCATGCTGATGCTCGGCCTGTCGCTGGTCTGCATGCTGGGCACGATGTCGGCGGCGCTCCCGGCGCTCTTCCCGACGGACGTGCGGTACGGCTCGCTGTCGGTGGGCTACAACGTGTCGACGTCGCTGTTCGGCGGTACGACTCCGCTGGTCATCACGGCCCTGATCGGCTGGACCGGCAGCAACCTGATGCCGGCGTACTACGCGATGGGCGCGGCGCTCGTCGGCGTGATCGCCGTGGCCTGCATGAAGGAGACGGCCCAGCAGCCCCTGGAGGGCTCACCCCCGTCGGTGGAGACCCCGGAGGAAGCGGCGGAACTGGTGATGGCCCAGGCCCCGGAACCGAAGTTCTGACCCCTCGCCCCCCCTGAACGGCCCGCCCCGGACACCACCGGCGCGGGCCGTTCCGCGCTCCCGGCCGGTCGCGATATCCGTACGCGATATGACGTGACCGTCCGATATCCGGCTCGTTAGCCCGTACGAGGCCACGAACGGGTGGCCGGGTCGGAGGGGGTCCCATGGGGACGAGCGTGTACACGAGGGAACGGCTCGAAGTGGCGGCGCGAGGGGCGCGGACGCTGACGGAGGCGCTGGAGCGGCTGGGAGTGAACCCGAGAAGCGGGTCCCGCCGGTACGTGCGCGACCGGATGCGGAAGCTGGGGGTGGACACGTCGCACTTCGAGCGGGAGGGGGTGCGGTGGACCCGGGAGGTCCTGGAGGAGACGGTGAGGGCGTCCACGAGCATGTACGACGTGTTGCGCCGGCTGGGCGTGGAGGTCGTGGGCGGACAGCATGCCCACATCAGCCGACGCGTCAAGGCCTACGGCATCGACACCTCACACTTCACACCCTCGGTCCGGACAGAGAACATGCGGTTCAACCAGCGGCGGCGAACACCTGCGGAAGTGCTGGTCGAGAATGAGTCGCCTCATGCCCGACGCGGGCGAAGTGATCGCCTCAAGCACGCCATGCTGGAGGTCAGCGTCGAGAACCGGTGCGCAGAGTGCGGGAACGAGGGCGTGTGGCTGGACGCGCCCCTCCCGTTGGAGGTCGACCACATCGACGGCAACTGGCGGAACAACCGGATCGAAAACCTGCGGTTGCTCTGTCCCAACTGCCACTCCGCGACGGACACGTACCGAGGCCGCGCCAAGAGGCGGTCGGCATGACCCTCGGCATGGGATACACGCGTGAGCGGCTGGCCGAAGCCGCCGTACGCTGCTCAGACATCAAGGAAGTCGTGAAATACCTGGGCGCCGAGCCGTACAGCGCACTTCCCCGATACCTCATGAGGCGGTTCGCTCACTTCGGTATCGATGTCTCGCACTTCCCACCGTCCGGAAGACGCTGCCGTCCGAAGGCGTCAGAGTTGCGGGAGGCGGTCGCCGCGTCACAGTCACTCAGGGAGACCCTTCGCCGCCTGGACCGCCCGGACAACGGCGCGCAGCGCGCCAACCTGCGGCAGTGGATCACCGACGACGGGCTGTCGATCGCGCATTTCTTGGGGCAGGCCCATCAACGAGGCAAACCGAGCGCGACGGCCAAACGCCCTGATGAGGTCCTGGTGAGGCATGACAACGAACACCGGACCACCACCAAGCGACTGCGCCGCGCGCTGCACGAGGTCGGTGTACCCGAGCAGTGCACACGGTGTGGAACGGGACCCGAGTGGCTGGGCAAGCCGTTGACGTTGGAGATCGACCACATCAACGGGGACTGGCGGGACAATCGCGGCGAGAACCTGCGGTTGCTGTGCCCTAACTGCCATGCCGTCACCCGTACATGGTGCAGGGGAGGGCGAGGCGCCCGACCAGCCCCGGTACCATTGCAGGCGGCAAGCGGCGGTGGCGCAACGGCGACGCAGCAGACTTAGGATCTGTGGCCCTTGATCGGGCTTGAGGGTTCGAATCCCTTCCGCCGCACACGAACGGCCTGCGTATCGAAGGATCGATGCGCAGGCCGTTGCCATGCGGGCCCTCAGCCCAGCAGCTCCCGCACCACCGGCACCAGTGCCCTGAACGCCTTGCCTCGGTGGCTGATCGCGTTCTTCTGCGCCGGGGTCAGTTCCGCGCAGGTCACGTCGTGGCCCTCGGGCTGGAGGATCGGGTCGTAGCCGAAGCCGTTCGTGCCCGTGGGGGTGTGGCGGAGGGTGCCCCGCATCTGGCCTTCGACCACGCGTTCCGTGCCGTCGGGGAGGGCCAGCGCGGCCGCGCAGGCGAAGTGGGCGGCGCGGTGTTCGTCTCCGATGTCGGAGAGCTGGGCGAGGAGGAGGTCCAGGTTGGCGCGGTCGTCGCCGTGGGTGCCGGACCAGCGGGCGGAGAAGATGCCGGGGGCGCCGTTCAGGACGTCGACGCAGAGGCCGGAGTCGTCGGCGACGGCCGGCAGGCCGGTGGCCTGGGCCAGGGCGTGGGCCTTGAGGAGGGCGTTCTCGGCGAAGGTGACGCCGGTTTCCTTGACGTCGGGGATCTCCGGGTACGCGTCCGCGCCGACGAGTTCCAGGTCGAGACCTGCGTCGGCGAGGATCGCGTGGAGTTCGGTGATCTTGCCCGCGTTGCGGGTGGCGAGGATCAGACGGGTCATGGGACCGATTATCCCGGCGTGCAGACCTTCGCCACCTCGCCGGCCGCGTCCGTGATCGGCTGGATGTCCGGGGTCGCGTCGCCTTCCTTGACCGCGGTGCGGACGGTCTCGACGCCCTTGGTGAGGTCGTCGACGGCCTTCGCGAGGTCGGCGTTGTCGGTGGTGTTCTTGAGGTTGCCGAGCTCCGTGGAGATGGAGTTGAGGGATTCCTCGATCTGCGTCGGGTCGTTCGAGGCGTTGGAGACGGCCTGTTCCAGCTTCTGGACGGACGTGGCTATCGCGTCGGCGGTCTTGACGCAGTCCATGGCGGTGTCGAGCGCCCCACAGCCGCTCAGGACGGTCGTGAGTGCGGCGGCCGTGGCCACCGCGAGTGCGAGACGGCGCTTCAAAGCGGGTCCTCCCCCTGTGCATGACGATCGTGCGGGCGCACGGATCGTATCCGTGCGCCCGTGTGTCCGACAGGACGCATTCCGGGGGTACGGGGTTGCGCCGGGGTGGCGCAACCCCGTGGTGGCCCGGGTGTGCTCTAGAGCGTTCCTTCGAGGGCCTTGCGCTGGATCTCGGCGAGGTCGGCGCAGCCGCCGGACGCGAGGTCGAGGAGGGCGTTGAGTTCCTTGCGGTCGAAGGGTTCGGCTTCGGCGGTGCCCTGGACCTCGACGAAGCGGCCGTCGCCGGTGCAGACGACGTTCATGTCGGTGTCGGCGCGGACGTCCTCCTCGTAGCAGAGGTCGAGGAGGGGGACGCCGTCGACGATGCCGACGGAGACGGCGGCGACGGTGCCGGTGAGGGGCTTGCGGCCGGCCTTGACGAGCTTCTTGCCCTGGGCCCAGGCGACGGCGTCGGCGAGGGCGACGTACGCGCCGGTGATGGCGGCGGTGCGGGTGCCGCCGTCGGCCTGGAGGACGTCGCAGTCGAGGACGATGGTGTTCTCGCCGAGGGCCTTGTAGTCGATGACGGCGCGCAGTGAGCGGCCGATGAGGCGGGAGATCTCGTGGGTGCGGCCGCCGATCTTGCCGCGGACGGACTCGCGGTCGCCGCGCGTGTTGGTGGCGCGGGGCAGCATGGAGTACTCGCCGGTGACCCAGCCTTCTCCGCTGCCCTTGCGCCAGCGGGGGACGCCCTCGGTGACGGAGGCGGTGCAGAAGACCTTGGTGTCGCCGAAGGAGATGAGGACGGAGCCCTCGGCGT
The DNA here is from genome assembly GCF_001905665.1 of Streptomyces sp. CB02261. Lineage (GTDB taxonomy): Bacteria > Actinomycetota > Actinomycetes > Streptomycetales > Streptomycetaceae > Streptomyces. The sequence continues at coordinate 1,087,834 of NZ_LIVX01000001.1, forward strand.
GCTTGCTCCATCCGCGGTCGATGGTGACGGGGCGGAGCTGTTCGGGGGTACGGCCGTCGATACGAGACATGGGTCGAGCGTAGCGGGACATGACGGAGGGCCCGTTCCCCTGCCGGAACGGGCCCTTGTCGAGGTGAGGTGCCGACCTGGGTCAGCTGCTCACATCATGTCTTCGATGTCGGCGGCGATGGGGTCGGCGTCGGTGCCGATGACGACCTGGATCGCGGTGCCCATCTTCACGACGCCGTGGGCGCCGGCGGCCTTGAGCGCGGCTTCGTCGACCAGTCCGGGGTCCACGACCTCGGTGCGGAGGCGGGTGATGCAGCCTTCGACCTCTTCGATGTTGTCGATGCCGCCGAGCCCGGCGACGATCTTCTCAGCCTTGCTGGCCATGTGTCTCTCCCTGTCCGTTCCGTTCGCGGTGGACGCGAATCTCGGCGCACCTGCGGTCCGCTTTGTCACGGTAACCCACGGTTGGCCCAACTTCGCGAGCGAGTGCCGCCGTTCTGTCGAAGGATGACGATCACCGGCGGCCTGTCCTCAGTGGGCTCCGGGAGCCTACCGCAACTGGTCTACACCAGTCTGCAACGAGACGCGGACCCGGCTTGTTCCGGGCAGGGAGGACGCCGATGAGTACGGACAACGCCGCGGCCGCGCCGAGGAAGAAGTCCTGGGGCAGCGGCCTCTTCCAGGGTCTGCAGAAGATGGGCCGCAGCCTTCAGCTCCCGATCGCCGTCCTCCCGGCCGCGGGCATCATCAACCGGCTGGGGCAGGACGACGTCTTCGGCCCTGAGGGGCTCGGCTGGGACAACGTCGCGAAGGTGATGAAGGGCGCCGGTGGCGCGCTGCTCGACGGCAACCTCGGACTGCCCCTGCTGTTCTGCATCGGTGTCGCGATCGGTATGGCGAAGAAGGCGGACGGCTCGACGGCCCTGGCCGCCACGGTGGGCTTCCTCGTCTACTACAACGTGCTGCGTCAGTTCCCCGAGGACTGTCCGCCCGGAACGGCGGACATCATGGGCGGCTGCCTCGCGCCCGAGCAGGCGTTCAGCGGGTACACGTACCAGAACCCGGGTGTCTTCGGCGGCATCGTCATCGGTCTGCTCACGGCCTGGTTCTGGCAGCGGTATCACCGGACGAAGCTCGTGGACTGGCTGGGGTTCTTCAACGGCCGCCGTCTCGTCCCGATCATCATGACGTTCGTGGCGATCGCGTTCGCCGCGCTCTGCCTGTGGGTCTGGCCGCCGATCGGCGACGCCCTGGAGAGTTTCAGCGACTGGCTGGTCGGTCTGGGCGCCTGGGGTTCGGGCATCTTCGGCGTCGCGAACCGCGCGCTGCTGGTCATCGGCCTGCACCAGTTCCTGAACGTGCCGATCTGGTTCCAGTTCGGTTCGTACGAGAAGCCGGACGGCGCGGTGGTCAACGGCGACATCCCGATGTTCCTGGCGGGCGACCCGGAGGCCGGGCAGTTCCTGACGGGCTTCTTCCCGATCATGATGTTCGCGCTGCCCGCGGCGGCGCTCGCGATCACCCACTGCGCGAAGCCGCACCGGCGCAAGGAGGTCGGCGGTCTGATGCTCTCCGTGGCCCTGACCTCGTTCGTCACCGGTATCACCGAGCCGCTGGAGTACTCGTTCCTCTTCATCGCGCCGGCGCTGTACGCGATCCACGCGGTGCTGACGGGTGTCTCGATGGCGGTGACCTGGGCGCTCGGGGTGAAGGACGGTTTCAGCTTCTCGGCCGGTCTGATCGACTACGTGATCAACTGGAACCTGGCGACGAAGCCGTGGCTGATCATTCCGATCGGTCTCGGGTTCGCGGTCGTGTACTACGCGATCTTCCGGTTCGCGATCACCAAGTTCGACCTTCCGACCCCCGGCCGCGAGCCGGAGGAGGTCGAGGAGGAGATGGAGCGGGACAACATCAAGTGACCTGACCGCTTCGGGGCTTTCGTCCCGATCGCAGGACCCCAAGGGCCCCTGGACCTCACCGTCCGGGGGCCCTTCGTCGTCACTTTCCGGCCATGGCCGAGCACAGAGAATTCGTAGGTTCCTTATCTAAGTCTCACGTGCTAAAACTGGTCTACACCACTCAATGGTGTAGACCACGCGGTCCAGACCACCGCGTTCCACGAGACGCCGCCGTCCCCCCGTGACACCTGTCCCCAGGCGGCGCCTTGCCTTACTGGAGGAAGTTGATGAGTACGGCCACCGCCCAGGCCGCCGCTCCCGCGAAGAAGCGCGGATCCGGCCTGTTCCAGGGCCTGCAGAAGGTCGGTCGCAGCCTGCAGCTGCCGATCGCCGTGCTGCCGGCCGCGGGTATCTTGCTCCGTCTCGGCCAGCCCGACGTCTTCGGCGCCGAGGGTCTCGGCTGGGACAAGGTCGCCACCGTCTTCGCCTCCGCCGGCGACGCGGTCTTCGCCAACATGCCGCTGCTGTTCTGCGTCGGCATCGCCATCGGCTTCGCCAAGAAGGCCGACGGCTCCACCGCCCTCGCCGCCCTCGTCGGCTTCCTCGTCTACTCGAGCGTCCTCAAGGCGTTCCCGGTCACCGAGGCCGTCGTCAACACGACCGCGAACAAGGGTGTCGACGTCGCCGCGACGTACAACGACCCCAAGGTCTTCGGCGGCATCATCATGGGCCTGCTCGGCGCCGTCGTCTGGCAGCGGTACCACCGCACCAAGCTGGTCGACTGGCTCGGCTTCTTCAACGGCCGCCGTCTCGTCCCGATCCTCATGGCCTTCGTCGGCACCGTGATGGGCGTCCTCTTCGGCCTCCTCTGGGAGCCCGTCGGCAACGTCATCACCGACTTCGGCAACTGGATGACCAGCCTCGGCGCCGTCGGCTCCGGCATCTTCGGCGCCATCAACCGCGGACTGCTCCCGGTCGGCATGCACCAGTTCGTGAACACCGTCGCCTGGCAGGAGATCGGCAGCTTCACCGACTCCACCGGCGCCGTCTGGCACGGCGACCTGCCGCGCTTCTTCCACGGTGACCCGTCCGCCGGCCAGTTCATGTCGGGCTTCTTCCCGATCATGATGTTCGCCCTCCCGGCCGTCGCCCTGGCCATCACCCACGCCGCCCGTCCCGAGCGCCGCAAGGTCGTCGGCGGCATGATGTTCTCGCTCGCCCTGACCTCGTTCGTCACGGGCATCACCGAGCCCATCGAGTTCGCCTTCATGTTCCTGGCGCCGCTCCTGTACGTGATCCACGCGGTGCTCACCGCGGCCTCGATGGTCATCACCTCGGCCCTCGGCGTGCACCACGGCTTCACCTTCTCGGCCGGTGCACTGGACTACTTCCTGAACTGGACGTACGCCACCAAGCCGTGGCTGATCATCCCGATAGGCCTGGTCTTCGCGGTCGTCTACTACGCGGTGTTCCGCTTCGCGATCACCAAGTTCGACATCATGACGCCGGGCCGCGAGCCCGACGAGGAGGTCGAGGACCTCACCAAGGCGTGAGCCCCGCCCCCAGCGCGGGAGGGCCCCGGAACCGTACGGTTCCGGGGCCCTCCCGTCGTTCAGACCTCGTACACCGCGCCCGGTCTCGCCAGCTCCGACGGCCCGTCGAAGACCGCGCGCGCGTCCGCCAGGTTCCGCTCGCCGTCGGTCCACGGCGGGATGTGGGTGAGGACCAGCCGGCCCACCGACGACCGGGCCGCCTCCGCCCCCGCCTCCCGGCCGTTCAGGTGGAGCGCCGGGATGTCCTCCTTGCCGTGGGTGAAGGAGGCCTCGCAGAGGAAGAGGTCGGTGCCCCGGGCCAGGTCGTGGAGCGACTCGCAGACACCGGTGTCACCGGAGTACGTGAGCGAACGGCCCCCGTGCTCGATCCGGATGCCGTACGCCTCGACGGGATGGCACACCTTCTCCGTACGGACGGAGAACGGGCCGATCTCGAAGGCGCCCGACTTTAGGGTGCGGAAGTCGAAGACCTCGCTCATCGAGGTGGGGGACGGCGTGTCCGCGTACGCCGTGGTCAGGCGCTGCTCGGCGCCCTCCGGGGCGTAGACGGGCAGCGCGTCGCAGCGGCCGCCCTCGTGCCGGTAGTAGCGGGCGACGAAGTACCCGCACATGTCGATGCAGTGATCCGCGTGCAGATGGCTGAGGAAGATCGCGTCGAGGTCGTACAGACCGATGTGTCGCTGCAGCTCGCCCAGGGCGCCGTTGCCCATGTCGAGGAGCAGCCGGAAGCCGTCGGCCTCGACGAGGTAGCTCGAACAGGCCGAATCCGCGGACGGGAACGACCCGGAGCAGCCGACGACGGTGAGCTTCATGGAGCGGGGACCTCCGTGGACGGATACGGAAAGCGCGCTGAGGAGGGGGCTGTGCGGTCTGTCGAGCGTAAGGCGCGCCCGGGCGTGCCGCTCCTTCGTGGTGGCCCGTTGTGGGCGAACTCACGGGCTCTGTCACCGGTTCGGATGGATGGCGGGCCGCTGCGGCGGAGTGAGCGGTGCGCCGGTACCGTCTTGGGGTATGGACACGTCGTGGTGGCCCGCGCTGGTCGCGGTCGTGGTGATCGCGCTGGTCGTGGCGCTCGCCGACGGGTGGAGGCGTTCGCCGCGCCCTCCGTCGGGGCGGGGTAGGGCTCCGGAGCGGACCCGGCCGCCCGGTCGGCCCACGGGGCCGCGGAAGGCTCCGGCGCGGCCGGGCCGGGTGCCGAGGCCGGCGGAGATCTGGTGGGCGGACGTGCCGTTCGAGGACGGTCCCGGTTCGAAGGACCGGCCGTGTCTGGTGCTGTCGCTCCGCGGGGACAGCGCGCTCGTCGCCAAGATCACCAGTAAGTACCACGACGAGCGGCCGGGGGTCATCGCGCTGCCGCCGGGGGCGGTGGGTGACGCGCAGGGCCGGCCGAGCTTCCTGGAGACGGACGAGCTGCGGGAGGTGCCGGTGGCGGACTTCCGGCGGAGGGCGGGGACGGCGGACCCGGTGGTGTGGGACCAGGTCCGCCATCTGGCGCGCTAGCGGGTACGCGGCGCCCGGGGCCGCCCGCACGGGGGCGGGGGCCGGCGGGTACGCGGCGCCCGGGGGCGCCCGCAGCGGGTGCGCGGCGCCCGCGGCGCCCGCGCGAGCGGGGGCAGGGGGCTACGCCCAGAGCTGGCCCTGGACCGCTTCGATCGCTTCCTCTGTCGTCTTCGCGGTGTAGAGGCCGGTCGACAGGTACTTCCAGCCGCCGTCGGCGACGACGAACGCGATGTCGGCGCTCTCGCCGGCCTTGACCGCCTTGGTGCCGACGCCGATGGCGGCGTGCAGCGCGGCGCCCGTGGAGACGCCCGCGAAGATGCCCTCCTGCTGGAGGAGTTCGCGGGTGCGGGTGACCGCGTCGGCGGAGCCGACGGAGAAGCGGGTGGTGAGGACGGAGGCGTCGTACAGCTCGGGTACGAAGCCCTCGTCCAGGTTCCGCAGGCCGTAGACGAGGTCGTCGTAGCGCGGCTCGGCGGCGACGATCTTGACGTCGGGCTTCTGCTCGCGCAGGTAGCGGCCGACGCCCATCAGCGTGCCCGTCGTGCCGAGGCCGGCGACGAAGTGGGTGATGGAGGGGAGGTCGGCGAGGATCTCGGGGCCGGTGGTGGCGTAGTGGGCGCCGGCGTTGTGCGGGTTCCCGTACTGGTAGAGCATCACCCAGGACGGGTTGTCGGCGGCAAGTTCCTTGGCGACGCGCACGGCCGTGTTGGATCCGCCCGCCGCGGGGGACGAGATGATCTCCGCGCCCCACATGGCGAGCAGCTGACGGCGCTCCTCGCTGGTGTTCTCGGGCATGACGCAGACGATGCGGTAGCCCTTCAGCTTGGCGGCCATGGCGAGGGAGATGCCGGTGTTGCCGCTGGTCGGCTCCAGGATGGTGCAGCCGGGGGTGAGGCGGCCGTCCTTCTCGGCCTGCTCGATCATGTGGAGCGCGGGGCGGTCCTTGACCGAGCCGGTCGGGTTGCGGTCCTCCAGCTTCGCCCAGATGCGGACGTCGTCCGAGGGCGAGAGCCGGGGGAGGCGGACCAGCGGCGTGTTGCCGACGGCGGCCAGCGAGGAGTCGTAGCGCATGTGGATCAGACCATGCCACCGGCGACGGCCGGCAGGATCGTGACGTTGTCGCCGTCGGTGAGCTTGGTGTCGATGCCGTCGAGGAAGCGGACGTCCTCGTCGTTGAGGTAGACGTTGACGAAGCGGCGGAGCTTGCCGCCGTCGACGATGCGGGCCTCGATCCCGGTGTGGCGGGACTCCAGGTCGGCGAAGAGCTCGGCGAGGGTCGCGCCGCTGCCTTCGACGGCCTTCTCGCCGTCGGTGTAGGTGCGGAGGATGGTCGGGATGCGGACCTCGATGGCCATGGCGTGGGCTCCTGTCGGAAGTGACGTGGTGGGCGCGCTGCTGGGGCCCCCGCGCGGAGGGGGGTCGTACGAAGGTGCGCTCGGCCGGTCGCTCAGAGCGCGGCGCGGGTCGGACAGATCGCGCTGGCGAGGCGGCACAGGTCGACGTGCAGGCGGCCTACGAGCATGACTGTGCTCGGAGTCTCTTCGCTCACGTCGTGGGAAACCATGGGCTCATCGTATCGATTCCCGGTCCGGGTTCCGGAATGTGATCTCACATGATGGATGGTTCGTGCCCGCCTGCCGGACCGTGCAGGTAGACGACGGTCGGGCTGCCGGTCCTGGGATGGGGGATGACCTCGGCGTCCACCCCGTAGACGGCGGCGAGGAGGGCGGGGGTGAGGACCTCGGCGGGGGTTCCGCCGGTGACGACGCGGCCGCGTTCCAGGACGTAGAGACGGTCACAGTACGCCCCCGCGAGGCTGAGGTCGTGCAGGGCGAGCAGGTTGGTGGTGCCGAGGGTGCGGACGAGGGCGAGGACGTCCAGTTGGTGGCGGATGTCCAGGTGGTTGGTGGGTTCGTCGAGGACGAGGAGCGCCGGGTCCTGGACGAGGGCGCGGGCGACGAGGGCGCGTTGGCGTTCGCCGCCGGAGAGGGTGGGGTACGGGCGGTCGGCGAGGTCCGTGAGGCCGACGCGGGCGAGGGCGGCCTCGGCGCGTTCCCGGTCGGCGCCCGTGTCGCCCTCCCAGAACCGTTTGTGCGGGGACCGGCCGAGGGTGACGAGTTCGCGGACGGTGAGGTCGAACTCCAGGGCGCTGTCCTGGGGGACGGTCGCGACTCGGCGGGCGCGGGCCTTGGGGCCGAGGGTGTGGAGGTCGTCGCCGTCGAGGGTGGCGTGTCCTGCGGTGGGGGCGAGGGTGCCGTAGACGCAGCGCAGGAGGGTGGTCTTGCCGCTGCCGTTGGGGCCGATGAGGCCGACGGTCTCGCCGGGGCGGACGGTGAGGTCGACGTCGTGGAGGCGGTCCTCGTACGAGAGTCCGCGCAGGCGCAGTTCGGTCACAGGGCTGCTCCTTCGGGGCGCCGGCGCAGCAGCCAGAGGAAGAACGGGCCGCCGGTGAGGGCGGTCAGGACGCCGACGGGGATGTCCTGGGGTGCGGCGACGGTCCGGGCGGCGAGGTCGGCGAGGACCAGGGCGAGCGCTCCGCCGAGCGCGGCGACCGGGAGGAGCCGGCGGTGCGGGGCGCCGACGGCGAGCCGGGCGGCGTGGGGGGCCATGAGGCCGACGAAGCCGACGGCTCCGCTGGCCGCGACCATGACGGCGGTGACGAGGGAGGCGAGGACGAAGACGGCGGCGCGGAAGCGTGCGGTGTCCAGGCCGAGGACGACCGCGCCCTCTTCTCCGGCGAGGAGGAGGTCGAGGGGGCGGGCGAGGGTGAGGAGGGCGCCGGTGCCGAGGGCGAGGACGGCGGCGGGCAGGGCGAGGGTGTCCCAGCGGGCGCTGCCGAGGCCGCCGAGGGACCAGAACAGGGCTTCCTGGAACTGTTCGGGCCGTCCGGCGACGACCAGGAGGAGGGTGGCGAGGGCGGAGAGGATGTAGGAGACGGCGACCCCGGCGAGGACGAGCCGGGGGCCGGTCATGGTGCCGCCGCGGCGCGCGAGCCCGTAGACGAGGACGAGGGCGAGGAGGGCGCCGGCGAAGGCGCCCGCGGGCAGGGCGATGGTGGTGGTGACGCCGCCGAGGAGTCCGGCGCCGCCGCCGGCGACGAGGACGAGGACGGCTCCGGCGGATGCGCCGGAGGAGATCCCGAGGAGGAAGGGGTCGGCGAGCCGGTTGCGGACGAGGGCCTGGAGGACGGCGCCGACGACGGCGAGTCCGGCGCCGACGATCACGCCGAGCAGGACCCGGGGCAGCCGGACGTCGAGGACGATCGTCCGGTACGGGGAGGGGCCGGACCGGCCGGTGAGGGCGTCGAGCACCTGGCCGGGCGGGACGCGGACGGAGCCGAGGGCGAGCGCGGCGAGGGCGGCGAGGGCCAGGGCGGTGAGGAGTCCGGTGACGACGAGGGCGTACCGGACGCGGCGCGCGGGGGCCGGGGCGGCCCGGACGGGGGTCCGGGCCGGGCGGGGTGCGGTCTTCATCGGGCCGGGTCAGCGGGTGGCGGGGTGGAGCTGGGCGGCCAGCTTGTCGACGGCCGCGGGGACGCGGACGCCGAGGACGGTGTCGGAGAGGGGCAGGACGGCGAACCTGCGGTTCCTGATCGCGGGGACGTCCTTGAGGGCGGGGTCGTCGAGGAGCCGCCGCTTCTTCTGTTCGACGGTGGTGGAGCCGTAGTCGTAGATGACGACGACCTCGGGCTTCCGGGCGACGACCTGTTCCCAGGTGGCGTCGCCGAAGGGCTTGTCGAGGTCGGCGAAGACGTTGTGGCCGCCGGCGCGGGTGATGAGCTCGTTGCCGATGCCCTTGCCGCCCGCGGTGAAGGCGGTCTTGTCGCCGCTGTCGTAGACGAAGACGGAGACGGGCTCGACGCCCTTCAGGCGCTTCTCGGTGGCGGCGACGGTTCCGCGCGCCGCCTCGGTCCAGGTGGCGGCCCGGTCGGGGACGCCGAAGGTCCGGCCGATCTCGGTGACCTCGCGGTAGAGGTCGTCGACGGAGGGCGAACCGGTCGGGCAGTACTCGGTGTTGAGGCGGGTGTCGATGCCGGCGCGCCGGAGGTCGTCGCGGCCGCGGCCGTCCTTCGCGGTGAAGGCGGAGGTGTAACCGCCGTACACGAAGTCGGGGTTCGCGGCGAGCAGGGCCTCCTTGGAGGGGTACTCCTTCGCGAGGACCGGGACGGTGTCGTACGCCTTCTTGTAGGCGGGGAGGATCGCGTCGTCGAGGTAGGCGGTGCCGACGAGCGACTTCTCCAGGCCGAGGGCGAGCATGATCTCGGTGACGTGCTGGTTCATGGTGACGGCGCGCTTCGGCGGGGCCTGGTACGTCGTCTTCACACCGCAGTTGGTGACGGTGTACGGGAATCCCGGTGCGGCCTTCGCCGCGGGTGCCTGTTCCGCGGGGGCCGCGCAGCCGGCGAGCAGGGAGACGAGGGCGGCGGCGGGCAGCAGGGTACGGCGGGGCCAGGTCATGACGGAATGCCTCCTCCGGGGATTTCCACGTCCCCAGTCGGTGGTGAGAGGCGGCAGGTCAGTTCCTGGCTCCCAGCGCCCGGGGGCGCTGGTCACAGTGGCGGGACCGTGCCGGATTCTCACCGGCTTCCTGGGTCCTGCCGCCCGTTGGTCCCGGTCAGTGTCTCAGGCGTCGTACGCCTCGACGACCTTGACGTCCTCTTCCGTCACGACGCCCTCGACGATGGTGAAGGAGCGGAACTGGAAGGGGCCCGCGCCGTCGCTGTCGGCGGTGGAGACGAGGACGTAGTGGGCGTGGGGCTCGTTGGCGTACGAGATGTCCGTGCGGGACGGGTAGGCCTCGGTCGCGGTGTGGGAGTGGTAGACGATGACCGGCTCCTCGTCCCGGTCGTCCATCTCTCGGTAGAGCTTGAGGAGGTCCGCGGAGTCGAACTCGTAGAACGTGGGCGAGCGGGCGGCGTTCAGCATGGGGATGAACCGCTCGGGGCGTCCGGTGCCGGCCGGTCCCGCGACGACGCCGCAGGCCTCGTCGGGGTGGTCCGCGCGGGAGTGTTCCACGATCTGGTCGTACAGGGCCCGGGTGATGGTCAGCATGCCGACAGGATAAGCAGACGGGCCGCCCCGTACCGAGGAGTGGTACGGAACGGCCCGGATGCCGAGACGTGCGAGGTCAGCCGCGCTTGACGAAGGCGGCGCCCTCGGGGTTGCGGGACTTCAGGACCAGGTAGGAGACGCCCAGGACGAGGCCCCAGACCGGCGCGCAGTAGAGCGAGACGCGGGCGCCCTCGTCGATGCCCATCATCACGATGACCATGCCGATGAAGAGGAGCGCGAACCAGCTGGTGTAGGGGGCTCCCGGGGCCTTGAAGGTGGACTCGGGGAGCTCGCCGCGGTTCGCCTTGGCGCGGTAGCGGATCTGGCTGACCAGGATCATGATCCAGGCCCACATGCCGGAGATGGTGGCGAAGGAGACGACGTACTCGAAGGCCTTGCCGGGGGCGACGTAGTTGATCCAGACGCCGACGAGCATGAGCGAGGCCGAGAAGGTCAGGCCGAGCAGCGGGGTGCCGCTCTTGGTGAGGCGGGTGAAGACCTTCGGGCCCTGGCCGTTGAGCGCGAGGTCGCGCAGCATGCGGCCGGTGGAGTACATGCCCGAGTTGCAGGAGGACAGGGCCGCGGTCAGCACCACGAAGTTGACGATGGCGGCGCCGACGCCGAGGCCCATCTTCTGGAAGGCGGCGACGAACGGGGAGACGCCCGGCTGGAACTCGGTCCACGGGACGACCGACAGGATCATGATCAGCGCGCCGACGTAGAAGACGGCGATGCGCCACGGCACGGTGTTGATGGCCTTGGGCAGGACGGTCTTCGGGTCCTTGGACTCGCCCGCGGTGACGCCGACGAGCTCGACGGCGAGGAAGGCGAACATCACGATCTGCAGGGTCATCAGCGTGCTGCCGATGCCGTTCGGGAAGAAGCCGCCCTGGTTCCACAGGTGCGCGACGGTGGCGGTGTCGCCGGCGTCGGAGAAGCCGATGGTGAGGATGCCGGCGCAGATCAGGATCATGCCGATGATGGCGGTGACCTTGACCATGGAGAACCAGAACTCCAGCTCACCGAAGAGCTTCACGGAGATGAGGTTCGCGCCGTAGAGGATGACCGTGAAGACGAGTGCGGAGATCCACTGCGGGATGTTCCACCAGTACGTCATGTAGGTGGCCGCCGCGGTGACCTCGGTGATGCCGGTGACGACCCAGAAGAGCCAGTACGTCCAGCCGGTCACGAAGCCCCAGAACGGGCCGACGAACTCGCGTGCGTACTCCGCGAAGGAGCCGGACACGGGGCGGTACATGAGCAGCTCGCCCAGGGCCCGCATGATGAAGAAGATGACCAGGCCCGCGATGGCGTACGCGAGGATCAGGCTGGGGCCCGCCTTGGCGATGGCCTTGCCGGCGCCGAGGAACAGGCCGGTGCCGATGGCACCGCCGATCGCGATCATCTGGATCTGCCGGGCGCCGAGGCCTCGCTGGTAGCCCTCGCCGCCGTCCACGGCCCCGTCGGTGCCGTCGTGCTGCTTGTCGACCTGCACAGAGGTCATGGTGGTGCGCCTTTCTCCATGCTGATCCGCGCGACTGCGTGTGCGTCTGCCGCGGACCAGATCCTGATCCCCCCGGATGTGGATGGAGTGCCACCGGCGGTCAGCCGGTCGGAGCGCCCTCGGGAACAGGGGTGGCGTCCCCGAGCGGTCGTGAAGATTTATCACGGCGTGGGACGTGATCGAGGGAGTTGCGTGTGGCGCACGCCACAGAGAACGGCGGGCGAAAGGCACGCAAGACGGCAAAGCGGACGCTCTGATAACGCATTCGTTATCCGGATTTGAGCGTCCGCTGAGCGAACATTCGATGCCGCTCGGATGTCGCTCAGGTGCCGGCGGCCTCGGGTCAGGACATCAGGGTCTCGATGAGGGACTCCTGGAGCGCTCCCAGCCAGAGGTACGCCATCACCATCGGCTTGCGCGGGTCGGAGTCCGGCAGCCGGTACAGCTGCTCGCTCTCCTCGTCGTCGGTGACCTCCAGGCGGGTCCCGATGGTCAGCCGGAGGTCGTTGAGCGCGCCGAGCCAGGCGCGCGCCTCCTCCGCGCTCAGCTTCAGGACCGCGCCGCCCTCGCCGGCGGCGTCGGCCGAGAGGGCGTCGAGGGCGCGCACCACGACGAGGGCGTCCTCGCGCTTGCGGGCCCGCAGGTCGTTCTCGGTGTAGCGGCGGAAGTCGGAGGCGGCCGCGCGCAGCTCCTCGCTGTCGTCGCCGTACGCGTCGGGGAAGAGGCGCCTGAGCGCGGGGTCGGACGGCGGCTTGCTCGGGCCCTCGGCGAAGAGCGCGGCGAGCGGGTCCTCGTCCTTGGCGGGCTCGTCGCCCGGTCCGATCAGCTCCATGAGCTGGACGGCGAGGGAGCGGAGGATGGAGATCTCGACGTCGTCGAGGGCGACGGCGGCGCCGCCGCCGGGCAGGGTCTCGAAGTGGCCGGCCATCAGAAGCGGTCCTGGGAGAGCGTCGCCCAGAGGCCGTAGCCGTGCATCGCCTGCACGTCGCGCTCCATCTCCTCGCGGGTGCCGCTGGAGACCACCGCGCGGCCCTTGTGGTGCACGTCGAGCATCAGCTTGTGCGCCTTGTCCTTGGAGTAACCGAAGTACGACTGGAAGACGTAGGTCACGTAGCTCATCAGGTTGACCGGGTCGTTGTGCACGAGGGTCACCCATGGCACGTCCGGCTCGACGACGGCGGAGACCTCCTCGGCCGATTCCGTACGTTCGATCTCAATAGGCGCGACGCTCACTCACCCCATGCTGCCACCCCGGGGGGCCCGTCGCACAAACGGGTCGGGGCTTCCCCACACGCATGGCCTAGAAATCGTCACTCTGACGATTTCTGCGCTAGCATCGCTGACATGAACGCTGCGGACCTTGGGCTCCCGGTGGACGTGCCGTCGACCGCGCTCTTCACCGACCAGTACGAGCTGACCATGCTCCAGGCGGCCCTCAGGGGCGGCACCGCCGACCGGCGCTCCGTCTTCGAGGTCTTCACCCGGCGGCTGCCCGAGGGGCGGCGCTACGGCGTCCTCGCGGGCGTCGGCCGGGTCCTGGACGCCGTCGAGAACTTCCGCTTCGACCCCGCCGTCCTGGGCTTCCTGCGGGAGCACGGCATCGTCGACGAGCCGACCCTCGCCTGGCTGGCCGGCTACCGCTTCTCCGGCGACATCTGGGGCTACCCCGAGGGCGAGGTGTACTTCCCCGGCTCCCCCCTGCTGCGCGTCGAGGGCTCCTTCGCCGAGTGCGTGCTCCTGGAGACCGTGATCCTCTCGATCCTCAACCACGACTCCGCCATCGCCGCCGCCGCCTCCCGCATGTCCGCCGCCGCCGGCGGGCGCCGCCTGATCGAGATGGGCGCCCGGCGCACCCACGAGCTGGCGGCGGTCGCCGCCTCCCGCGCCGCGTACGTCGGCGGCTTCGACTCGACCTCGGACCTCGCGGCGGGCTTCCGCTACGGCATCCCGACCGTCGGCACCTCCGCCCACGCCTTCACCCTGCTCCACGACAGCGAGCGGGACGCCTTCCGGGCGCAGGTCGACAGCCTCGGGCGCGGTACGACCCTGCTCGTCGACACCTACGACGTCGCCGAGGCCGTCCGTACCGCCGTGGAGGTGGCCGGGCCCGAGCTCGGGGCCGTCCGGATCGACTCGGGCGACCTGCTGCTCGTCGCCCACCGGGTGCGGGCGCAGCTCGACGAGCTGGGCGCGCGGGACACGAAGATCGTCGTCACCTCGGACCTCGACGAGTACGCCATCGCCTCGCTCGCGGCGGCCCCGGTCGACGCGTACGGGGTGGGGACGCAGCTGGTCACCGGCAGCGGCCACCCGACCTGCTCCATGGTCTACAAGCTGGTGGCGCGGGCGGCCTCGGCCGACCTCAAGGCGCCCCTCGTCCCGGTCGCCAAGAAGTCCCTGGGCGGGAAGGCCTCGGTCGGCGGGCGCAAGTGGGCGGCGCGCCGGCCCGACGCGTACGGGATCGCCGAGGCGGAGGTCGTGGGCACCGGGCCCGTACCGCCGGAGCTCGCCGACCGGCAGCTGCTGGTCGAGCTCGTGAAGGGCGGCGACGTGGTGGCCAGGGAGCCGCTGGAGGCCGCCAGGTCCCGGCACATCGCGGCCCGCGACGGGCTGCCGATGTCGGCGGTGCAGCTCTCCCGGGGCGAGCCGGTGCTGCCGACGGAATACGTGTAGAAGCCCCGAACGGAGGATCGGGACGCCCCCTCCCGGTGGGAGGGGGAAGTCTCTAGGCTCGACCCCACCCCTCCCCGACGCGTTAAGGAAACCCGCCATGCACCGCGCATTGATCGTTGTGGACGTGCAGAACGACTTCTGTGAGGGCGGCAGCCTCGCGGTGACCGGCGGCGCGGACGTCGCCGCCGCCATCACCGACCTGGTCGGCCAGACGGCGGGCACCTCCTACCGGCACGTGGTCGCCACCCGCGACCACCACGTCGATCCGGGCGCCCACTTCGCCCCGGCCGGCGAGGCGCCGGACTACGTCACGTCCTGGCCGGTGCACTGCGTGGCCGGTACGGAGGGGGTGGGCTTCCACCCGAACTTCGCGCCGGCCGTCGCCAGCGGGGCGATCGACGCCGTCTTCGACAAGGGCGCCTACGACGCGGCGTACAGCGGCTTCGAGGGGCGCGACGAGAACGGGCTGACGCTCGCGGAGTGGCTGCGGGAGCGGGACGTCACCGAGGTCGACGTGGTGGGCATCGCCACCGACCACTGCGTCCGGGCCACGGCCCTGGACGCGGCCCGGGAGGGCTTCCGGACCCATGTGCTGCTCGACCTGACGGCGGGCGTCGCGAAGAAGACGACGGACCGGGCGCTGGAGGAGCTGCGGACGGCGGGCGTGGAGCTCACCGGCAAGCCGGTGGTGGTCTGACCCCGGCCGTGCCGCGCCGGGCGCTCTAGGCCACGGGTTCCCTGGGGAGGGACCGTACGGGGTGCCAGAGCTCCTGGGCGGCGCCGGGGGTGGATCTCCACAGCAGGCCGTCCGGGTGGTGCAGGACGGCCGTGACCTCGTCCGGGGTGGGGGGCTCGGTGTTGCCGCGGAGGTAGACCGCCCGCAGCCCCAGGTTGCGCAGCCGGGTGAGGGCGCGGGCGCGGTTCGCGGCGTGCACCAGGAAGCGGACGGTGACGCCGTCGCGGGCCGGGCTGGGCAGCCCTATCGCGACGACCACGCTGCCTCCGGGCAACTTGCAGAACCCTCCGTTGGGCATGCGTAACCACTCCCCCGTGGATCGACTGTCAATAAGAAAAGCGTCAGACGCACCTAAACACGATCGGCCGCCGCCCGCTAGTGGGGCGACGGCCGATCATGCTTTGACCTGCGGTTTTACCGATTACTTGGTGGAGGGACCCACGCGGACCGTGATCGTCTGGCCGTTGAGCGGCTCCTTGACGACCTCGATCTTGGTGTTGGTGTCAGTTACCTTGACACCGGCGCGGGCGGTCTCCTGGAACCAGTAGGTGCCCTTGCGGTCGTCGAAGACCGGGTTGCCCTTCTGGGAGTTCACCCACGTCGCGACGTCCGCCTTGTGGAGCTGGAGGGCGTCGGTGCGGTAGGTGCCGAAGGTGGAGTCGTACGCCTGGACGCGGTTGCGCATCAGGGTGCCGTCCTTCCACTTCAGCGGGGTCGGGTGGGAGTCGACCGGAAGGATCAGACCCTGGCCCGGGTGGACCGCGGTGTTGTTGTCCTTCTGGGAGAGGTCCCACTTCCAGATGAGCAGGCCGTTCTGGTACGGGTAGTGCTCGACCCAGCTCGACTTGTCACCGGTGAACCCGAAGTTGTACGGGCCGACCTTGAGGGTGGCGTCGTACGAGACGTACTGGCGGTTCTCCGCGATGTAGTACTGGTCGTACTCCTTGGTGAAGCCCTTGCCGACCCGCGAGAAGCCCTTGGCGACCCAGCCGTTGTCACCGTTCTCGGCGCCGTCGGAGAAGACGGTGGCGCCGTCGGCGGTCACGGTGATGGCGTCGGCCGTGAAGCCCTTGCCGCCCGCGCCGCCGTCCGTCTGGTAACGGAACCGGAGGTCGAACTTCTTGCCCGCGTAGGCGTCGAGGCCGTAGACGAGCTTCTTGTGCGTGCCGGAGACGTCCGTCAGCGCCGGGGCGCCGCTCGCGTCACGCGGGATGGCCTTGCCGTCGGCGGTGCCGTCGAGGGCCGTCCAGTTGGCGCCACCGTCGGTCGACACCTCGGCGTAGAGGTAGTCGTAGTCGAGCTCGATGTCGTACCAGCCCTGGAGCTCCAGGGAGGCGGACGTCTTGCCCGTCAGGTCGACGGAGCGGGTCAGGGTGTTCTTGAGGTCGTCACCCATGTTGCTCCACCACTGCGACGCACCCTCGGCGGGGGCGACGACGTCGGTGGTGACGGCCTTCTTCGGCAGCTCGACGACGAGTGCCTGCGGGTTCTTGGTGTTGTACGCGGCCACACCCAGCTTGTGCGTGGAGTTCCACGCACGGGCCTCGTTCGCCACCTTGGTGTAGTTCAGCCAGCCGAGCTGCAGCTTGTCCCAGGCGTTCATGTCGCCGGGCAGGTCGCCGATGGCGTCCTTGCCGCGGCCGAGCCAGGAGCCGGAGGACATGAGCGACCAGTAGCCGGTCGAGTTCTCGGCGCCGGGCAGGCCGGAGGTGTCGTACAGGTCGGGCAGGCCGAGGTCGTGGCCGTACTCGTGCGCGAAGACGCCGAGGCCGCCGTTCTCGGGCTGCATCGTGTAGTCGCCGACCCAGATGCCGGAGTCGCCGATCTGCGTGCCGCCGGCCTTGTTGTTGGCCGGGCCGGTCTTGCCGGCGTTGGTGCCGTACGCGTACCAGCGGTGGGCCCACAGGGCGTCGCCGCCCTGGGCGCCGCCGCCCGCCGACTCGTCCTCGCCCGCGTGGACGATCTGGAAGTGGTCGATGTAGCCGTCGGGCTCGTTGAAGTTGCCGTCGGCGTCGAAGTCGTACCGGTCCCAGAGGTCGTACTGGGCCATGTCGGCCTTGATCTGGGCGTCGGTGCGGCCCTTGGCCTTCTGGTCGGCGACGAAGGCGGTGACGCCGTCGCGGACCGCGTCCCAGACGTTGGCGCAGTTGCTGTTGCCGCAGTAGTTCGAGCCGTAACGGGCCTCGTTGTACTCGACCTTGACCCAGTCGGAGACGCCGCCCTCGACCGAGTAACGGCCGGACGAGGTCTTCTCGTAGTAGGTCTTCAGCGACTCCTTGGGCTGTCCCTTGGCGTCCTTGCCGGTGCCGAAGTACAGGTCCTGGAAGTGCTGCTGGTTGTAGTCCGCCTGCCAGGCCGTGGAGTTGTCGTTCTTGCGGTCCGGCTCGGCTATCTGGTTGTGCAGCGGGCCGGGCGTGCCGCCGAACTTCGGCTTCAGCTCGTCCGTGTCGTCGTCGGCCCGGTTCACCAGGGTGGTGGTGTCCACCTTGTCGCCGAACTCGACGAGGATCGTGAAGATCTTGTCGGTCTTCTCGCGGCCCAGCTCGACGTACTTCTTGCTGTCGAGCTTGACGACCTGCGAGCCGCCGCGGCTCTCGACCTTGGCCTCCCCGCTCAGCACCTGCTCCAGGGCAGCCTTGCGCTGCTGCTCCTGCTGCTTGCTGAACGGCCCCTCGAGGTCGTGGTCGACGGCCGCCTTGTCGACGCCATGGCCGTGGCCGTGGCCGTCGCCGGCGCCGGGCGCCGGGTCGTGACGGACGTCGGCCGGCGTCACGCTGCCGTGATTGTCGGCCCAGGCGGTGGTGAAGGTCGAGGCGGTGGCGGCGGTAGCCGCGAGCGCCACGACGACTGCGGACGTTCTGATCGCCCGTCGTCTGTTGGTCACTTGATGTAGTCCTCCCCGGCGCCCGCGCTCTCGGACCGAAGGTGGGGTGTCCGTCCGGCGGGGTCGCGCGTCACAAGTGACGACATTCGACCGGAGGGAGACGAGAAAAGACAGATCTTGACTTGCACATACCAACTGCACTATGTGGGAGCAGAATTCCGATTATCGGACAGACGAACGGCGCACAGCCATGGAAAGTTGGGACTTTCGTGCCTCCGTGCGCCCCCCGTGCAACGGCACCGTGGGTAAGGTCACGCTTACCCGGCATCCGCCCCGGGCATCGAGCGTCGTAGAGTCGACCCGATGTCCGGAGGGACGGTATCCGTCATGCAGCGTCCGAACGCCGCGCAGCTCGCCTACGGTTCGGCCACCGTCGTGCTCGCGACCGTCGCCCTCCTGCTGCTCTCCCGTACCACGACCGCGCTGGGCATCACGGTGATCAGCCTCGCCGGCCTGCTGCTCGGGCTGCTCGTGACGGTGACGATGCCGGTGCGGACGACACGCGTCAAGGCCTCGGAGAGGGTTCCCGCGACTCCGGGGAACGACGAGGTCCGGATACCGGCCGCGCGCGTGGGCGCGGGGGCCGATACCCGGACCGGTTCGTGACCTGATCCTTCGTCCGTTCCCGCTCAGCGGGCCACGGAGACCACCACCGTCTTCGCCGCCTTGTCGTGCAGACCCTGCTTGTAGGGCTTGTCGACCAGGATCAGGATGAGGATCAGCAGTGGCCACAGACAGGCGCAGCAGATCAGCGTGGGCAGCCACAGCACCACGGCGCGCAGCAGCGACTGGCTCATCGGGGGCGTCGAGCCGTCGTTGAGCATCGCGACCCGCAGTTTCATCAGCTTCTTGCCGAGGGTCTGCCCGTTCTTGGCCGTCAGCACCGTGTCGTAGGCGACGTACGCGACGATCGTGAGGAGCTGGAAGACCAGCTGGCTGCCGCCGTTCAGGCTGTTGACCGTGTCGCCCCAGTCAGTGCCGTCATCGGTCGCCCGCGAGTAGATGTCGAACGGGATGCCGATGATCGCCAGCGGGATCGCGACGATCAGCCAGTCGACGATCCGGGCGAAGATGCGGCGGCCGGACTCGGCGAGCGGCGGCATCCCGGAGAGCGGATCCGTCCCGCCGTAGCCGGCGCCGTACCCGCCGCCGCCGTATGGGGGCGGGGGCATGCCACCGCCGCCGCCGTACGGGGAACCACCCGAGGACCCGTACGGGTCGCCGCCCGACGGGCCGTACGGGTCACCGCCCGAGGGGCCGTAGGGGCTCCCCGGCGGGGGACCTCCCGGGGGCGGACGGTCACCGCCGGGAGGGGGTGGCGGCTGGCCGCCGGAGGGCGGCGGGGGCTCCTGGGGCCTCTTGAGGAACGGGTCCTCCTCGGGCGGCTGGCCGGACGGCGGCTGGTCGGTGCTCATGGGGGCAGTGCATCCCGGGCGCGGCGCCCCCGCAAGGAATCACCGCCCGTTCGGGGGACCCGGGCGATCCCGCCGGATCAGCGCGCCACGAAGGTGCGGGCCGCCTTGTCGTGCCAGCACTGCCGCCAGGGCCGGTCGAACAGGCACCACAGGACGTTGAACACGCCGATGACCAGGAGGCCCAGGACGCTGTAGACGAGCCAGCGGCGCAGGGCCGCCCCGAACCGCGGCGGCTGGTGCGCCTCGATGTCCCGCACCTCGATCCCGCACAGCTTCTTGCCGAGCGTGCGGCCCCACCGGGCGGTGGGCAGCGCCTCGTACAGGACACCGAGGACGAAGAGCGAGGCCAGCGCGATGCCGAACTGGACGGAGGTCGTCCCGTCGAGCAGCCACACCTGGACCGTGACGCCGGACTGCCTCGCCGCCTCGATCTTGCCGTCGATGTGGTCGAGCGCGGCGGTCACGAAGGGGAAGGACGCGCCGCCGACGAGCGCGCCCAGGACCACCGTGTCGATCAGCCGGGCGAGGAGCCGTCTGCCGAGCCCGGCGGGACGCGCCGAGGCCTGCGCACGGGCCGCCTGCACGAACAGGTCGTCGACGGGTGGCTTCCAGGGCACGACGGGCTGCTGCTCCTGCGGCTGGACCGGCTGCTGGACCGGACCTGCCTGCTGGGGCTGCTGCGCCCAGGAGGGCGTGGCGGGAGCGGGGGCGCTCGTGTGCTGCGCGGGGGTGGGCGCGTGCTGTGCGGGCGTGGGCTGCTGCCGTACGGGGGTGGGCGCGGGGGCCGGGGCCGTCGCCGCGGCTTCGGGGGCCGGCCGGGGCTGGGGGCGGGGCCGCGGGTTCGGCTGCGGCTGGGGGCGGGGCTCCGGCGCCGGGGCGGGGGTGGGCACCGGCGTGACCGGCATCCCGCCGAGTCGCGCGGCTCCCCCGGCCGTCCGGGAGTCGGCCGGCCGCTCGGGCGCCGGCGCCTCGGCGGGTTCACTCGCACCGGCGACGGGCCAGTCCGCCGGGGTCCGCGGATCGGGGGTCCGGGGCGCCCCCCAGGAGACCTTCTGGTCCAGGTCGCCGCCGAAGCCGGTCTGGCGCGAGGTGTCCGCCTGCCACGCGGAGGCGGGCTCCTGCGCGGCCGGTTCCTCGTCGAAGAAGACGGGCCCGGTCTCCTCCACCGCCGGTACGGGGGCGGGTGCGGCGGCCTGGGCGGGCGCCGGGGCCGGGACGGGCGCGGACGTCTGGGCGGGCACGTGCGCGGGCGCGGAGTACGACCGCTCGGGTCGGGCGTCGCGTACGGGCTCGGGCCGGGCCTCCCGTACGGGCTCGGGCTCCGGTCGGGTGGGGGCGGGCCGGGTCCGGACCGGCGCGGGTGCCGCGCCCGAGGCCAGGATCGGTCCGGCCGGGGCCGCCGAGGCGGGCGGATGCGGCGGAACCTCGCCCTCCGAGGGAGCGGGCCGGCTCGTGCCGGGAACCCAGGCGCCCCCGTTCCAGTACCGGATGTACCCGGGAATGGACGGGTCCGGGTAGTACCCCGCCTGCGGTACCTCTTCGCCGCCTCCAGGAGGAGTAGCCACTGCCCCGACTCCGTTCAGTCACAACGCCTTTGATCCGCGCGGCCGCGTGCCGGGCGTGCCGCGCCCAAGGAGGACAGTAACGAAGAACGGCCACGGGGGGAGAAGGAGCCCGCGAGAAAGCACCGCCTTCGCACGACACATACCGGAATCGATCACTCATGGTGATGTTCGGGCCGGTGCCTTCCGGCGGGCGGGACCTTCCCGCGGAAAAAACCTCCCGAAGTCGCGTCATACGAGGCGGGTACCGCGCTCTCTCCCGGTGAAGGCCCGCCCGGGGCCGGTCCGCGAGAGGAAGTACCGCCATGCAGAACACCGACGACACCACGGTCGAGCGCGAGCTGGAACTGAAGCTGGTGCTCTCGCCCGAGCGCGCGGTCCCCGTCCCCGCCCGGCTCGCCTACCGCACCGACGACCCGTACGCCGTCCACATCACCTTCCACATCGGCACGGACCACCCCGTCAACTGGACGTTCGCGCGCGAACTGCTCGTCGAGGGCGTCTTCCGGGCCTGCGGACACGGCGACGTGCGCATCTGGCCCACCAAGGTCGACGGCCGCGGCGTCGTCCTGATGGCCCTCTCCTCCCCCGACGGCGACGCCCTGCTCGAAGCCCCGTCCATGCAGGTGTCCGCCTGGCTGGAGCGGACCCTGCACGCGGTGCCGCCGGGCACCGAGTCCGAGCGGCTCGGCATCGACGACGGACTGGCCGAACTCCTCGCGACCACCGTGCTCACCGACGAGCTGTGGCTGCGCGACCCCTGGCCGTCGGACGAGACGCGGGACGGCGAGCTGTGATCCCCGAACCGGTTCCGTCAGAAGAGCTTTCCGGGGTTGAGCAGCCCCAGCGGGTCGAACGTGGCCTTGATCCCGCGCTGGAGTTCGAGGCCGACCGGCCCCAGCTCCCGTGCCAGCCACTCCTTCTTGAGGACGCCGACGCCGTGCTCGCCGGTGATCGTGCCGCCGAGCGCGAGCCCGAGCGCCATGATCTCGTCGAAGGACTCCCGCGCGCGCCGCGACTCGTCCTCGTCGGTGTGGTCGAAGCAGACGACGGGGTGGGTGTTGCCGTCCCCGGCGTGCGCGCAGACGCCGATGGTGAGGTCGTACTTCTCCGCCACGGCCGCCGTGCCGTCGAGCATCTCGGCGAGCCGCGTCCGCGGCACGCACACGTCGTCGATCATCGTCGCGGACCTGATGGTCTCCAGGGCGGTGAGGGAGAGCCGGCGTGCCTGGAGGAGGAGTTCGGACTCGGCGGCGTCCGCGGCCGGGACCACCTCGGTGGCGCCCGCCGCCGCGCACAGCTCCCCGACGGCGGCCAGGTCGGCGGCCGGGTCCGGGGTGTCGAAGGCGCACAGGAGCAGCGCCTCGGTGGAGTCGGGCAGACCCATGCGCGCCAGCTGGTTGACCGCCTGGACGGTGGTGCGGTCCATGAGTTCGAGCAGCGACGGCGTGTGGCCGGCCTCCATGATCGCGCAGACGGCCGCGCAGGCGGCCGCGGCCGAGGGGAACTCGGCGGCGAGCGCGAGCTGCGCCGGGGGCTGCGGCCTGAGCGCGAGCACCGCCTTCACGACGATGCCGAGACTGCCCTCCGAGCCGACGAAGAGCCGGGTCAGGTCATAGCCGGCGACGCCCTTGGCGGTGCGGCGGCCGGTGGTCAGGAGACGGCCGTCGGCGAGGACGACGTCGAGACCGAGGACGTACTCGGCGGTCACCCCGTACTTCACACAGCACAGGCCGCCGGAGGCCGTGCCGATGTTCCCGCCGATGGTGCACATCTCCCAGCTGGACGGGTCCGGCGGGTAGTACAGGCCGTGCTCGGCGACGGCCCGTGAGAGGACGGCGTTGACGACGCCCGGTTCGACGACGGCGATCCGGTCGACCGGGCTGATCTCCAGGATCCGGTCCATCTTGACGAGGGAGAGCACGATGCAGCCCTCGGAGGCGTTGGCGCCGCCGGAGAGGCCGGTGCGGGCCCCCTGGGGGACGACGGGGACGCGGAGTTCGGTGGCGGTCCGCATGACGTGCTGGACCTGTTCGACGGTGCGGGGCAGCACGACGACCGCGGGGGCGCCGGCCGTGCAGAAGCTCGCCATGTCGTTCGCGTAGGAGGCGGTCACGTCCGGGTCGGTGAGCAGCGCCTCGGCGGGGAGCCCGGCGCGCAGCCGCGTCAGAAGATCGTCCATGCGTCCAGCCTGGCACCCGGGGGCCATCGGTGTGAACCCGCCGGGGCGGGTGCTTCGTGTGCTCTTCGTACAGGTGCGCGCGGGCGCACAGTGAGCGCCATGAAGACGCAGAACGTGTCGAGGACGGTCCTGGCGGCCGGAGTGGGCGCGGTGCTCGCGGCGACGGCGCTGCTGTACGTGCCCCAGCTCGTCGGCGAGGGCCCGCCGTCCCCGCCCGGTCCGGCGGAGCGGGCGACGATCGCGGCCCACGCGGGCGCGCAGGCCGCGCTGCCGGACCTGGTCGCGCTGATCACCGACCGGGAGAAGTGGCTGCGCCGGCATCCGGGCGACGACGCGTCCTGGGCGGAGCTCGGGGCGGCGTACACGGAGCGGGGCACGCGGCTCGGGGACGTACAGGACTATCCGCGGGCCGAGCGGGCCCTGCGCCGCTCGCTCGCCGAACGGCCCGCCGCGCGCGGCAATCTGACCGCGCAGCTGGGCCTGGGGGCGCTCGCGGGGGCGCGCGGCGACTGGAAGACGGCGAAGGAGTGGGGCGAGCGGGTACGGAAGGCGGACCCGCGGCGCTGGACCGTGTACCCGGTCCTGATGGACGCGTACAGCGGCCTCGGTGAGTACGAGGCGGCGCGCAAGGCGATGGAGACGCTGGAGAAGCTCCACTCGGGCGCGGTGGTGCGCGGCCGGGCGGCGGGGGCCTACCGCGACCGGGGCTGGCGCGAGGACGCCGACGCGGCGGCCCTCGACGCGGTGGCGCTCGCGCGGACGGGCGCGGACAAGGCGGCCTCCTTCGCACGCCTCGGGGACCTGGCGTGGGAGCGGGGCGAGCCGGACGAGGCGCTGGCGCGGTACGGGGCGGCGCTGACGCTCGTATCGGACCACGGGCCCTCGCTCGCGGGCCGGGCGCGGGCGCTCGCGGCGCTCGGCCGCCCCGAGGACGCCCTCCGCGACTGGCGGGCCGCGCTGGCCAGGCTGCCGCTGCCGGAGTACCTCCTGGAGGCCGGTGAGCTGTACGAGTCGATGGGCCTGGACGGCGACGCGCGGGCCCTGTACGAGCGGCTGCGGGGCGGCACCTGGGCCCGGGGCGAGGTGGCCCTGGCGCTGCTCGACGCGGACCACGGCGCCCCGGCGGCGGCGGTGGCCCGGATGCGGGCGGAGTGGGCGCGCGGGCACCGGTCGGTGCGGGTCGCGGACGCGCTGGGCTGGGCGCTGTACCGGTCGGGGAAGCCGAAGGAGGCGCTGGAGTTCGCGAAGCGGGCCACGGACGAGGGGCTGCGGAGCGCGATGTTCACGTACCACCGGGGTGAGATCGAGCGGGCGCTCGGCGAGCAGGGCCCGGCGCGCCGCCACCTGGCGGAGGCGCTGCGGATCAACCCGTACTTCTCGCCGCTCCACGCCCCGAGGGCGCAGGACGCGGTGACGACGCTGGGCGAGCCGCCGGACGAACTCCCGGAGGAGCTGCGGCCGGAAGCGCCGAGCCCGCGGCCTCCGGCGGGGACACGGCCGTCCTGAGCCCGCTGGGCCCGCCCGGGTCGCGGGCAGGGCGAGGGGCCCGGAGGGGTGCTGCGGGCACGGCGAAGGGGCCCGGAGGGGTGCTGCGGGCACGGCGAAGGGGCCCGGAGCGGTGCTCCGGGCCCCTCGGTGTCGGCGGCCGCAGGTCGACTACAGGTTGCCGCGCTTCTCCTGCTCGCGCTCGATCGCCTCGAACAGGGCCTTGAAGTTGCCCTTGCCGAAGCCCATCGAGCCGTGGCGCTCGATCATCTCGAAGAAGACGGTCGGACGGTCCTGGACCGGCTTGGTGAAGATCTGCAGCAGATAGCCGTCCTCGTCGCGGTCGACGAGGATCTTCAGCTCGCGCAGGGTCTCGACGGGCACCCGGGTCTCGCCGGCCCACTCGCCGAGGGTGTCGTAGTACGAGTCGGGGGTGTCGAGGAACTGGACGCCCGCCGCACGCATGGAGCGCACGGTGGCGACGATGTCGTTGGTGGCGAGGGCGATGTGCTGGACGCCGGCGCCGCCGTAGAACTCCAGGTACTCGTCGATCTGCGACTTCTTCTTCGCGATCGCCGGCTCGTTGATCGGGAACTTCACCTTGAGGGTGCCGTCCGCGACGACCTTCGACATGAGCGCCGAGTACTCGGTCGCGATGTCGTCGCCCACGAACTCCTTCATGTTCGTGAAGCCCATGACCTTGTTGTAGAAGCCGACCCAGTCGTTCATCCGGCCGAGCTCGACGTTGCCGACGCAGTGGTCGATGGCCTGGAAGGTGCGCTTGGCCGGCGGCTCGACGATCGGGTTCGCGGAGACGAAGCCCGGCAGGTAGGGGCCGGTGTAGCCGGAGCGCTCGACGAGGGTGTGGCGGGTCTTGCCGTACGTCGCGATGGCGGCGAGGACGACGGTCCCGTGCTCGTCCTTGACCTCGTACGGCTCGTCGAGGCCGGTGGCGCCGTGCTCGACGGCGTAGGCGTACGCGGCGCGCGCGTCCGGCACCTCGATCGCCAGGTCGACGACGCCGTCACCGTGCTCGGCGACGTGGTCGGCGAGGAAGCGGCCCCGGTCGGTGGAGACCTTGATGACGGAGGTGAACACGAAACGGGCGGAGCCGTTGGTGAGGACGTAGCTGGCGGTCTCGCGGCTGCCGTTCTCCGGTCCGGAGTAGGCGACGAGCTTCATGCCGAAGGCCGTGGAGTAGTAGTGCGCGGCCTGCTTGGCGTTGCCGACGGCGAAGACGACCGCGTCCATGCCCTTCACGGGGAAGGGATCGGCCTGCCGCGCCGTGGAAGGGGTGTGATCGATGGTCTCAGTCATGGGAGCAGCGTCGCGCCGTCTCGCAAGGTGCGCAATAGTTCGCTGAGGGACTGGTCAATGTGTACAGCGTTCCGGCAGCATCAGCGGGCTACTTGTACATGGTGACCATCGGGAGGCGTTCGTGGCGATCGATCATTTGGACGGCCGGCTGATCGTCCTGCTGGCACGCGAACCGCGCATCGGGGTCCTGGAGGCCTCGCGCCGGCTCGGCGTGGCGCGCGGGACCGTGCAGGCGCGGCTTGACCGGCTCCAGGCGAGCGGGGTGATCCGGGGCTTCGGGCCGCAGGTGGACCCGGCGGCGCTCGGCTATCCGGTGACGGCGTTCGCGACGCTGGAGATCAAGCAGGGGCAGGGCGCGGACGTGCGGGGGCATCTGGCGACGGTGCCTGAGGTCCTTGAGCTGCACACGACGACGGGCCACGGCGACATGCTGTGCCGGCTGGTGGCCCGCTCGAACGCCGACCTCCAGCGGGTGATCGACAAGGTGGTGGCCTTCGAGGGGATCGTGCGGGCGTCGACGGCGATCGTGATGGAGAACCCGGTGCCGCTGCGGATCATCCCGCTGGTGGAGCAGGCGGCGGAGGACGCCGGCTGAGGAGTGGGTTCCGGTGAGCGAATCCAAAGGAGTGGTTGCAAAGAAACCCTTGCAAGGACTCCTTTGCAACTCTAGGCTGAGGTCATGCCAGAGCCTGACGAGCAGCCCGACGCGCCCCTGCCGAGCCGCACCCTCGACCCGCGCTCCCTGCGCGGGCTCGCCCACCCCCTGCGGATCCAGCTGCTGCGCGCCCTGCGCCGCCACGGACCCGCCACCGCCTCCCGACTCGCCGAACGGCTCGGCGAGTCCAGCGGCGCCACCAGCTACCACCTCCGCCAGCTCGCGGCCCACGGGTTCGTCACCGACGACCCGACCCGCGGCAAGGGGCGCGAGCGGTGGTGGAAGGCCGCCCACCAGGGCACGAACTTCGACGAGACCCTCCACCGGAACCCGGACCCCGAGGTCCGGGGCGCGCTCGACCTCCTCATGCACGAGATCGCGACCATCCACACCCAGGAGATGTCCACCTGGGTCGCCACCCGGCACACCTGGGACGAGGCCTGGTACGGCGCGTCGGACTTCAGCGACTTCACGCTGACCCTGCCGCCCGAGCGGCTGCGCGAACTCAACCTGAAGATCCACACCCTGATCGACGAGTACCGCGACACCGCCGACCCCGAAGCGCCCGGCGCCGCCCGCGTACGGATGCACCTGCACGCGTTCCCCCAGCACGAGGACTGAGCGCCCCGCACCCCGGCCCGGCCTTCGTCACCCACCGGAAGGAAGCCGCACCATGCACGCCGACATCCATCACCAGCTGCACGCCCTGACCGCCGCCGAACTCCACCGCGCCGCCGACCGGTCCGTGGACCTCCCCCGCACCCCCGCGCCGCCGCTGCGGGTCCAAATCGGCTGGCGGCTGGTCGAGTTGGGTCTGCGCCTCGCCACCCCCGCGGACCGCCGCCCGGTCACCCTGGCCGCATGACCGCTCCGGGGGGAGACAAACGGCCACTGACCACCGTCCTCGCCGCCAACACCGTCTCGATCACCGGCAATTCGCTCACCCTCATCGGCGTCCCCTGGTTCGCGCTCGACACCACCGGAAGCCCCGGCAAGGCCGGACTCGTCGCCTTCTGCGCCACCCTGCCCGTCCTCGTCTCCGCGATCGCCGGCGGCCCCGTCATCGACCGGCTCGGCCGGCGCCGGGTCAGCATCGTCTCCGACCTGGTCTGCGCGCTCGCCCTCGCCGCCGTCCCGCTGCTGCACCGCGCCGGCGTCCTGGAGTTCTGGATGCTGTGCGCCCTGATGGCACTCACCGGCCTGTGCCACGCGCCCGGGCAGATGGCCCGGCACGTCCTCGTCCCCGACCTGGCCGAGCGCGCGGGGACCTCACTGCCCCGGGCGGCCAGCCTGTACGACGCCGGGGCGCGCGGCGCACGGATGGCGGGCGCGGCGACGGCGGGGCTGCTCGTCGCCTTCATGGGCGCCGACACGGTCCTGCTCCTCGACGCGGCCACCTTCGGGCTCTCCGCGCTGCTCGTCGGGGTGGGCCTGCGGGGGGTGCGCGCGGCCGAGCCGGTACGCGGCGGCCCCCGCCTCTCCCCCGCCCGCTACCGGGCCGATCTGCGCGAGGGGTACGCCTTCCTGTTCCGCGCCCGGCTGCTGCTGGGGATCACCGTCATGGTGATGGTGACCAACGGCCTGAACCAGAGCTGGAGCGCCGTCCTGCTCCCCGTCCACGCCCAGGAGAAGCTCGGCGGCCCGGCCGCGCAGGGCCTGGTCGTCTCGGTCTTCGGCGGCTGCGCCCTCGTCGGGGCGCTGCTGTACGGGTCGGTCGGGGAGCGCTTCGGGCGGCGGGCCGTGTTCGCGGCGGGCTTCCTCGTCGGCGGCGCCCCGCTGTACGTGGTGGCCGCGCTCACGGACACCACCGCGCCCCTGCTCGTGACGGCGGCGGCGGCCGGGTTCGGCGTCGGCGTCCTCAACCCGATCCTGACCACGGTCCTGTACGAGCAGGTGCCGGACGGTCTGCGCAGCCGGGTCATGGGCGCGAGCACGGCCGGGGTGCTGCTCACGACTCCCCTGGGCGGTCTGGCGGAGGGGCTGCTGGTCGAGCGGGCCGGGCTGACGGCGACGCTCCTGTGGACCGGGGGGCTCTACCTCCTCGCCACGCTCGCGCCGCTGGTGTTCCCGGCGTGGCGGGGCATGGACGAGGCACCGGACGCGGAGGCGGGTGCGGAGACGGGGACGGAGGCGCCGGGGAGCGGCGGCGTCAGCAGGTCGGAACCTTCGACTCCTGGCCCTGCCCCAAAGCCCTGAGGGACGCCACCGCGTCGCTGAGCGCGGAGACCGGGACCAGTCGCAGGCCCTTCGGCAGTTCGGACTCGGCCTCGGAGCACTCGGCCTTCGGTACGAGGAAGACGGAGGCCCCGTCCCGGGCGGCGGCCTGCGTCTTGAGGGAGACCCCGCCGACCGCGCCGACGGAGCCGTCCGGGTCGATCGTGCCCGTACCGGCGACGATCCGGCCGCCCGTGAGGTCCCCGCCGTCACCGTTGCCGTCGAGCTTGTCGACGATCCCGAGGGAGAAGAGCAGCCCGGCGCTGGGCCCGCCGATGTCAGCGAGGTGCAGGGTCACCTTGACCTTCTCGGGGTCCTTCTTCAGGTACCCGAGGGCGGCGAGGGAGGCCGCGTCCTGCGACTCCTTCATCTGCCCGAGGTTGTGCTTCTCGATCTCGGCGTCGGACTTCCCCGAGGGGTAGACGGAGTCGTGCGGGAGCACGGCCCGGTCGGTCCGGAACCAGGCGTCGGCCACGTCCGCGAGGTCCACGTCCGTGGACGGACCGGTCGCGACGATGGTCGTCATCCGCAGCTGGCCCTCGGTGGCGCGGACGGGGGCGCCGGTGATGGTGATGACCTCACGCCCCGAGACCTTGCCGAGCACATCGGCGGTGGTGCCGGGCTGGGCGATCGCGTACGGCAGCGGCGCGAGCCCGACGACGGCGAAGAGCGCGGCGACGGGCAGGGCGCAGAGAGCGAGCGCGCGGGACCGGGAGAGACTGGAGAGCACGCCCCCAATCTACTGGGACGCGAGCGCCGCCCGCCCCCGCGGGCACCCCGCCTCCCGAAACCCGCGGGCGCAACCCGCACCCACCGTTGCGGGCAGGCCCAGCGACGGCGCCGCACCACCCGTTGTGCCCACCCGTTCCGCCCTGGGGGTCCCCCCGGACGGAGTCCGGGGGGAGGAACAGTTGCCCACAACGGGTGGACCTGGTCGCCGCGTGCTCTAGCGCAGGGCGTCGGCGACCTCCCTCGCCGCGTCGACCACCCTAGGCCCCACCCGTTCCGGCACCGCGTCCGCCAGCATCACGACGCCGACGCTGCCCTCGACGCCGGTCACGCCGACGAGCGGCGCGGCGGCGCCGCTCGCGCCGGCCTCCAGTTCGCCGTGGGTGAGGGTGAAGCCCGGTTCGATCAGACCGCCCTGCCGGGCGGCGAGGATCGCGCGGCCGGCCGCGCCCCGGTCGAGCGGGTGCCGGAAGCCGGCCCGGTAGGCGACGTGGTAGTCGGTCCAGGTCGGTTCGACGACCGCGACCGCGAGCGCCTCCGCCCCGTCGACCAGCGTCAGGTGGGCCGTCGCGCCGATGTCCTCGGCGAGCGAGCGCAGCGCGGGCAGCGCGGCCTCGCGTACCAGGGGGTGGACCTGGCGGCCGAGCCGCAGCACACCGAGGCCGACGCGCGCGCGTCCGCCGAGGTCGCGGCGGACGAGGGCGTGCTGTTCCAGGGTGGCGAGCAGACGGTAGACCACGGTCCGGTTGACACCGAGTTTGTTGGACAACTCGGTGACCGTCAGGCCGTGGTCGGTGTCGGCGAGCAGCTTGAGGACTCTGAGTCCCCGGTCGAGCGTCTGGGAGGTCTCCGCGGTCACGACGCCCTCTCCTTCGGAGTGAGTGGTGGCGGGCTCCCACGGGGTTACGACGCCGGTCCCGTCGGCGACGCACGTCAGAGGCCGCCGGCAGGAAGGGGTACACCGGCTGCGCTCCGCGGCGGCGCTGCCACGGGGCGAATGCTTTGAGCCGGGACAGTAGCGACCCGCTCCGCTCAGCGGAAGACCTCGTCCAGAATCCGGGCGTCGGCGACCGGATAGAGACGGTTCGGGACCTTCGTCGGTCACGTGCGGGACTTCGGCGGACAAGATCGCCTTTGTCGTGCCCGTACCGTGGGAGGTGCCCGGGGGCCGGCCGTGGGGGCCGGTCCCCCGGTGCCCTGTCCCGGCCCGCGGGTGCTGCCGCGCGGCGGGACGGCTGAGGCCCGTACGAACGACGTCGTACGGGCCTCGGCCATGCCTCGGGCGGTCACCGCATCCGGGTGGCCCACTCCTGCACCTTCTTGATCCGCTCACGGATCTGGCCGGCGGTCGCCTCCGCGCTCGGCGGCCCGCCGCACACCCGCCGCAGCTCGGTGTGGATCACGCCGTGGGGCTTGCCGGTCTGGTGGACGTACGCGCCGACCATCGTGTTGAGCTGCTTGCGCAGTTCGAGCAGTTCCTTGTGGGAAACGACCGGCCGCCGCTCGGCGGGAAGCTCCAACAGGTCCGCCTCGTCGTCCGGCTTCTTGCGGCTGTGCGCGATCTGCCGGGCCTGACGTTTCTGCAGCAGGAGCTGCACCTGGTCGGGTTCGAGGAGGCCGGGGATGCCGAGGTAGTCCTGTTCCTCGGCGCTGCCGGGGTGGGCCTGCATGCCGAACTCGGCGCTGTTGTACAGCACGCGGTCGAAGACGGCGTCGGACTCCAGGGCCTCGAAGGGCAGCATGTCCTGCTCGCCGGTGTCCTCGTCCTGCTGCTTCTCCGCCTCCGCCATCTCCTTCTCGGACTCGGCGTACGGATCCTCCTCGCCCGCCTTCTTGGGCTTGTCGAGGACGTGGTCCCGCTCGACCTCCATCTCGTTGGCGAAACCGAGGAGGCTGGGAATCGTGGGAAGGAACACGGAGGCGGTCTCGCCGCGCCTGCGCGAACGTACGAAACGGCCGACGGCCTGCGCGAAGAAGAGCGGTGTCGAGATCGTCGTCGCGTACACGCCGACGGAGAGGCGGGGCACGTCGACGCCCTCGGACACCATGCGGACGGCGACCATCCAGCGGTCGGTGCTTTCGCTGAACTCGTCGATGCGGTTCGAGGCGCCCGTGTCGTCGGAGAGGACGACGGTGGGCCTGGTGCCGGTGATCTCGCGGATCAGCTTGGCGTACGAGCGGGCCGAGTCCTGGTCGGAGGCGATGACGAGGCCGCCGGCGTCCGGGATGGACTTGCGGACCTCGGTCAGCCGCTGGTCGGCGGCGCGCAGGACGTTCGGCATCCAGTCGCCCTTGGCGTCGAGCGCGGTGCGCCAGGCCTGCGAGACCGCGTCCTTGGTCATCGGCTCGCCGAGACGGGCGGCGATCTCGTCGCCGGCCTTGGTGCGCCAGCGCATGTTGCCGCTGTAGGAGAGGAAGATGACGGGCCGGACGACGCCGTCGCCGAGGGCGTTCCCGTAGCCGTAGGTGTAGTCGGCGGAGGACCGCCGGATCCCGTCGTTGCCCTCCTCGTACGTGACGAAGGGGATGGGGTTGGTGTCGGAGCGGAACGGGGTGCCGGTGAGCGCGAGCCGCCGCGTGGCGGGCTCGAAGGCTTCCAGGCAGGCCTCGCCCCAGGACTTGGAGTCTCCGGCGTGGTGGATCTCGTCGAGGATGACGAGGGTCTTGCGCTGCTCGCAGCGGTTGCGGTGGAGCATGGGCCGGACGCCGACACCCGCGTAGGTGAGGGCGACGCCGTCGTACTCCTTGCTGAGCGGCCCGGCGCTGTACTCCGGGTCCAGCTTGATGCCTATCCGCGCGGCGGCGGCGGCCCACTGCTTCTTGAGGTGCTCGGTCGGCGCGATGACGGTGATCTGCTGCACGACGTGGTGGTGCAGCAGCCACGAGGCGAGGGTCAGCGCGAAGGTGGTCTTGCCGGCGCCGGGGGTGGCGACGGCGAGGAAGTCACGGGGCTGCTCCTGGATGTACTTCTCCATGGCGCCCTGCTGCCAGGCGCGCAGCTTGCCCGCGGTACCCCAGGGGGCCCGGCCGGGGAAGGCGGGAGAGAGGTGATGGGAGGAGGTGGTGGTAGTAGTCACGATCTCCGGGTTCGACGCTCGTCCAGATATGACAACCGGGCCACCTTACCGGCGGCCCGGCCGGAACCTCGTACGAAACGGGTCGGGGTCGGCCCGGTTGCGATCCACCTCACGTCGGCGGGAAACTCACCCCGCGTCGGCCGGGATCAGCTCGCGGAGCCTCCGCGCGATCACCTCGACCTCGTCGGTCTCCCCCGTCGCCACGTCGATGACCAGGCGTTCCGCGGCGTCGATGTCCGGTCGCGGCTGGACTCCGTTCATGGCGAGGAAGGTGACGCAGGACAGCCACGCCGTGCGCTTGTTCCCGTCGACGAAGGGGCGGTTGATCGCGAGGGAATGCAACAGCGCGGCGGCCTTCGCGACCACGTCGGGGTAGGCCTCCTCCCCGAACATCGCGGCCGAGGGACGGTGCACGGCCGAGTCGAGCAGTCCCGCGTCGCGGACGACGATCTTCTGGTCGTCGACCGCGTGCTCGGCGATGATCAGGACGTCCTCGGCCGAGAGGTAGACACAGGTCACTTGAGCCGCTCCATCAGCTCGTGCCACTTGCTCGCCTGCTCCATGGCCGTCTTGCGCACGATGGCCTCCTGAGCCGTACGCGCCAGGTAGTCGTCGACGGCGCGGAGCAGTATGGCGTGCATGCTGGTGCCCTCCTGCTCGGCGCGCTGCTTGAGGGCCTCGGTCTGGTCGTCGCGGAGACGCAGGTTCATAGCCATACCAGAACGGTACCATCGTGGGGTCATTCTGGTATCACCCCATCACCGCCCCGCTCCGCCCCCAGCCGGGTCGCCACCCACGCCCCCACCGCCGCCACCCCCGCCATCGGCAGGAAGACCGCCGCGAAGGCCGCCGGGTGGGAGCCCGTGGACGCGTGGGAGGTGACCGCGTGGCCGACCGCGCCGCCGCCGAGGGCCGCGAAGGCCGCGCCGCCCGCGGCGAGGAGGAGGACGTTGGAGAGGCCGTCGGAGATCTGCAGGGCGGCCGAGTTCGCACCCACCTCCTCGGGCGCGGAGAGCTTCATGAGGAGCACGCTCGTCGAGGAGATCACCGCTCCCATGCCGAGGCAGCCGACGCCCCAGGCCGCCGCGACCACCCAGACCGGCACCGCCGTGATCAGCACGCTCGGCGCCGCCGCGATCGCGAGCGCCACCAGGACCATGCCGAGGACGACGAGCCGCTCCCGGTACGGCTCCGTCCACGGCCGCGCCTGGACGTACGAGCCGAGCGCCCAGGTGAGGCCGCCCAGGGCCAGCGAGAGACCGGCCAGGGTGGGGCTCAGGCCCCGCTGGGTGACCAGCATCAGCGGGACGAAGGACTCGGCCGCGATGAAGGCGCCGGCGGCGATGCCGCGCAGCAGGACGACGGAGGGCAGGCCGCGGGCCGCCACCCAGGTGCCGCGCGGCAGCAGGCCGCGGACGGTGGGCACGAGGAGCGCGAGGCCCACGGCGGCCGGGAGCAGGGAGAACCAGCGCAGTTCCTGACCGCCGTACTGGAGCAGCGCCGCGCCGGCCGAGATGCCGAGCGCCAGCCGGATCCGGCGCCGGTCCCAGGCGGCGACGGGCGCGTCCGGGTCGGCGGGGCCGGAGGCGGTGCGGCGTATCGCGGGGAGGGCGAGGGCCAGCGGGAAGACGACGAGGACGGGGATGCCGAGGAAGACCCAGCGCCAGCCGAGGTGCTCGGTGACCGTGCCGGAGGCGAGGGGCCCGACCACGGAGGGGACGACCCAGCTCGCGGCGAACGCGGCCATGATCGCGGGCCTGAGGTGCTCCGCGTAGGCGCGGCCGACGATCACGTACAGCGCGACGATGACGAGGCCGCCGCCGAGGCCCTGGACGGCCCGGCCGAGGATGAACAGCCACATGGCGCCGGCGGTCCCGGAGAGCAGCAGTCCCGCGGCGAAGGCGCTGATGCCGGCGGTCAGGGGGGCGAGCGGCCCGCGCCGGTCGGACCACTGTCCGGCGAGGACCATGCCGAAGAGGCTGGTGGTGAAGTACGCGGAGAAGGCGAAGGCGTAGAGGGACACGCCGTTCAGCTCGCGGGCGGCGACGGGCATGGCCGTGCCGACGGCGGTCGCCTCGAAGGCGATGAGCAGGACGACGGAGACGATGCCGATGCTGAGCGCCCGGTGGGCCGGGTCGAGAACGGACCCCTTGGTGTCGTCGTCGGCACGGGGTCCGGGGCTGTCGGCGACGTCGGCGTCGCGGGGTTCGAGGGCGCTCATCCCCCCAGAGTAAGAGGTGAAGTTTCGTATGACCCCTGTCAGGAGTCCCGATCCCGGTCAGCCCTTCGACGTACGACTGTGAACGGGGTGTATCGCCACCATGGCAGTCGCATGGCACGGCCCCCGAAGCCCTTGAGCCCCTCCCGGCCCCGCCCTAACGTCGTACTCGTCGCACCACACACGACCGTGTGCCCGAGTGGTTGAGGGGCTCGCCTGCAAAGCGAGTTACGTGGGTTCGAATCCCGCCACGGTCTCCAAGCGGTCCTGTCCACGGGACCTGCACCACCGCCTGACGGGTGTGCCGCCGCCTGCGCGCGCACCCGTATGGCGGTCCCGCTCGTGTCCCCGTCCGCCGCGACGGCCGAGGACTGACGGGCGCGGCGGTCGAACCCGCCCGCTTCCCTGAGTGCCGGCCCGTGATGCGGGCCGGCACCTTCATTGCAGCAGGTCGTCGGGAACGGCTGTCTTCTCCTCGCAGCCGAGGAGCTCGCGTGTGCT
The DNA here is from genome assembly GCF_001905665.1 of Streptomyces sp. CB02261. Lineage (GTDB taxonomy): Bacteria > Actinomycetota > Actinomycetes > Streptomycetales > Streptomycetaceae > Streptomyces. The sequence continues at coordinate 1,123,000 of NZ_LIVX01000001.1, forward strand.
CTCCGCGAGAGACTTGAGCAGCTGCTCCGTCGAGACCGCCCGGTCGCCGCCCCGGTCCTTGTCCAGGACGGAGACCTGGAGCGGCAGCTCCTCGCCCTGGCCCGCCGCCGTTCCCGCGACCGTGCACGGCATGACGAGCGGGGTGCCGACGATGTCGGGCCGGGAGGCCACGTACACGCCGTCGGCGACCGTCCGCCAGCGGAGCCTGCCCTGCCCGGCGCTCACGTACGCGATGTCGTACATGGACCAGGAGACGGCGGCGGACACCCGCCTGGCGGACCCGTCGGCCTTGCCCTCCAGCTCACACGGGCGGTAGGTGACGCGCCGGAGGTCGTCCTTCGCGGCGGTCCAGGCCTGCGCCTCCGCGAGCATGCGGCTCTTCATGTCGGGGAGCGCGAGGCCGAACGCACGGAACTCGCCACCGAGGTCGGCCTTCACCGCGGCGACGGCATTCTCGCCGAACAGCTCCTGGCAGGTCTTGAGCGCGGCCGCCGACACGGCGTCCGTCCCCTTCGGCTCCGGGGCATCCCCGCCACCGCCGCCGCAGGCCGTCGCCGAGAGGGCGACGGCGAGCGCGACGGCGGACCTGCCCGCCCACCTCCTGATGACCGGCATGATCACCTGACTTTCTGTTCGGTGCCGCTGACGAGCTGTTCCCCGTCCATGTAGGCGCCCCGCGCGTCGTCGAGGAGCTGGCGCCGCTCGGCCTCCGTCAGGCCGGCGGAGTTCGCGTAGTTCACCAGCGGGTTCATGGCGCTGCCGCGCCCTGCCTCCCGCACTTCCTCGATCGACGTCCGTGCCTCGTTGTCGTTCTTGTACTCGTTGTCCTTGAGGTAGCCGAGGGTGTCGGACGCGTACGAGGTGCTGACGGCCGAGCCGGCGCTCTCCATGATGATCGGTACGACGGTGGCCGCCACGACGCCCGCGGCGGGGCCCAGGACCACGGCCGAACCCACGCCCACGACCGCGGCGACACCGCCGCTCACCGCGGACTTCCGCCACTCGGCCTGCTGCTCCATCGCGAGGTTCTTCTTGTCCTCGTCGTCCTTGAAGTCCTCGCCGATCTGGGTGATGCGCGACTCGTCGAGAACGCCGTGGACGAGGGAGCCGTTCTTGGCGAACGCCATCGCGTCGTCCCGGTCCCCCTCCAGCGCCTTGATCCCACTCGCCTCGAAGACCTGCTGAGCCGCGGACAGGCTCTTGTACGCGCCCTCGTCCCCGGCGACGGCCTTCACGAAGTCCAGCGTGGACGTGAACCCGAAGTCGGTCCGCTTGCTTCCGTCGCTGCTGTTCCCGAAGAGCTCGTCCCGGTTGTACGCGTCGCCCGTGCCGCCGAAGTTCATCATCGAGTAGTTGATGTCATCGATGTAGGCGGCGCCCATCTTGCCCAGGCTGTCCATCAACGGCTTGTGCTGCTCGCGCAGTTCGGAGTTGGAGCCGTAGGACTCCATGACCTGCTTCATGATCTCGGCGGACTTCTCGTCGCGGTGCAGCTGCGGGTTGGGGTCGTCCCAGCCGTGGCCCGTGGTCGCCGCCTCCAGGGCGTGGCCGAGGGCGTCCGGCATGTACTCCGCGGTCTTCTTCCAGTCGTCCGGGTTGTGGCCCTCGACGTCGGGGAAGAACTCGTACTCCTTGTTCTGGAAGTACTTCAGGTAGCCGTCGTTCTGGTTCCCGTCCTTCTTCGGGTCCAGGTCGATCGAGCCCCCGACGCTGCCGTCCTTGTTGTAGGACGTCGGATCCTTCGAGAAGAACTCCTTCGACGCCTCCGGGCTGTGCCCCAGCGCCTCCAGCATCGAGACCATCGGGTCGAAGCCGGAGCCGTTGACGCCCGACGGGTTGTACTGGTTCTTCAGCCAGCCGCCGCCCATCGGCTTGCTGTCGGCGAACATGTACGGGTCCTTGGCGTGGAGCTGGGTGACGTGCTCCGCGATCGGGACCAGGAACTTCTTGTCGTAGTCGCCGTAGCGCATGATGCCGCCGAGCAACTGGTAGCCGAACGCCGGGTTGTTGTCGTACTTCACGAGCGGGATCCGCTCCGTGCCCAGCTTGCGCATCTCCGTCGACCACTTGTCGGTCCACGCGTCGCCGCCCTGCGTGGCCGTCGCCAGGTTCATGCCCAGGTTCCGCTGGAGGTCCTGGACGTCGGCGAGGCGCTCCTTGTCGACCTTGGAGTAGTCGTACGTGTCCGTGGACAGCTGGCCGAAGAACTCCAGCGCGCCCTTCGGGCCCATGCCGTCGTAGAAGGTCCGGGAGAACTCCTTCGAGCCGCTGTTGTCCTTCAGCAGCTCGTTGAGGCGCATCAGCTCCTCGTGGGAGATGTCCCGGCCCCGCTTCGCCAGGTCGACGGCGCGCTGCGCCTCCTCGGCGTCGAGGCTGGTGTACTTCGGGGCACTGAAGTTGTGCTTGTCGCCGGTGATGTTGGCCTTGAGCGCGTTCGAGCAGGACACGTCGGCGTCGTCGCAGGTCTCGACGATCGCGTCGATCCGCCGCTGCATCGCCTCGATGTCGGCGCGCTCCTTGCGGACCATGTCCTGGAAGTCGGGGTCGTGGCGCATCCCCTGGTCCTTGGTCCGGGAGAGCGGCTCGACCGCCTCCACCGTGCCGTCGGGCTTCACCCGGAAGCCCTTCGCGGGGGCCTCCGTCTCGACGATCTTCTTGAGGTCGTCCTTCGCCCTCTTGAAGGCGTTGTAGCCGTCCTCAAGCACCTTGTGGATGCCGTCGGCCGCCTTGGCGGCGTCGTCGAACTCCTTCGCGGTCTTGTCCACGAACGGCTTGGTGACCTCGGCGTTCACCCCGCGCCAGTAGTCGTCCTTGGCCTTCGCCGCCATCGTCGTACGGGCGTCGTCGGCGAGCTTCTCCAGCTTGCCCTTCATCGCCGACCAGTCGTCGGCCGAGGCCTTCATCCGGTCGAGCGGCGCCTGGTACACGTTGTCAAAGGTCAGCACAGCAGGTCCCCCGCCTACTTGAGGTACTCGTTGATCTTGGAGGCCGAGAAGGCCGCCTTGATGTCCGCCTCTTCCTTGGCGTGCGAGGCCGCGCTGTAGTCGAGGTGGTTGGAGATGTTGGCGCAGGCGTCGAGCAGCGTGTTCAGCTGCGAGCTCCACGTCTCCTGCACGGTCGACATCGCGGAACCGGTGAGGAAGCCGTGGCTGGACATGCCCGACGCCGCTTCCGTGGTGCTCGTCCGCGCGTGGTTCCCGTCCTTGACCAGCCGGCCGTGCAGCGCGTAGGCGGCGCTGCCGATGGCTCCGAGCTTGTCCTGGTCGACGCTGAGGTCGGCGTTCCCGCCGCCCCCGCCGCCGGGCTCGGGAGCGAGCTGGTTGAGCCTCATGCTCACGGCGTCCGCGGACCCGGACCCGGACGCGGACCGGGCCGAGGCCCACTCCTGATCGAACGACATGCTCTCCCCCGTGACGGTGATGGTTCCGGCTTCGCCTCAGCAAGTTCCGTGCCCACGGAAACATGGCGATGGTAGCCCCAAGGGCAGGCGTGCGAGCCACGCCTACGGGGAATCGTCATCACCTTCCGGATCTTCACGCCCGCCGCACCCCGACTTCACCTTCGCAACCCGGACAGCCCGGACTTTCCCGGACTCCCGCACGGCGGCAGCCGTCCCCGCGCCCCTCCCGGGGACGGCCTCCGGGCCGTCCCTCGGTAGGCTCGGCCCGCCCCCGTCACCACGGGGCGCACGGACGACGGGGGACAGGACCGGTGGAACAGGCGCGCGCACGACAGGAGTCCGGACCTCCCGCGCAGGAAGCCCCGCGGCCCCGACAGGAGTCCGGTCGTCCCCCTCAGGAACCCCCGCTTCCCCGACACGAGTCCGGACGCTCCCCTCAGGAACCCCCGCGTCCCCGGCAGGAGTCCGCGCGGCGGATCGGCCCGTTCCGGTTGATCACCCGGCTCGACCCGCCCCAAGCCGTCACGCCCTGCCGCCGGTTCGTGGCCCGCACCGAGGACGGCGCGCAGACCGTGCTGCTCAGCGCCCCGCTGCCGGGCACCGACCCCGCCCGGTTCGCCGCCGAGGCCGAGGCCGCCCGGTACCTCCTCGGCCCGTGGATCGCCCCGGTGACGGGCGTGGCCGGCCCGGGCGAGCCGCCCTGGTGCGCCACCCCGTACCTCCCGGCCCTCCCCCTGCCCGTGGCCCTCGCCGTCCACAGCGGTCCGCTGCCCGAGGCGACCGTCCGGGCCGTCGGCGTCACCCTCGCCGAGGCGCTGTCCGCCGCGCACGGCCAGGGCCTCACGCACGCCGGCGTCTCCCCGGCCGCCGTCCTGCTCACCGCCGACGGACCCCGGCTGACCTGCTACGGCGCGGTACGGGCCGCCTCGGCCGACGGCGAGCCGCGCACCGGCCTGCCCGGCCTCGACCCGGGGGCGCTCGCCCCCGAGCAGGCCGCCGGGGGCCGCCCCCGACCGCCGGGTGACGTCTTCGGGCTCGGTGCCGTCCTCGCGTACGCCGCCACCGGTCACACCGTCCCCGAGCGGGACGAGATCCCGCCCGCCCTGCGGCCGGCGATCGCCGCCTGTCTGGCCCGCGACCCGGCCGACCGGCCCACGGCGGCCGCCCTGATGACCGCGCTGGCGCCGGCGACCGGGCACGAGACGGTGCTGACCTCGGCCGGCTCCCTGCTCGCCCCCGGCTGGCTGCCGGGCCGGGTGGTCGCCGCGCTCGCCCGCCAGTCCTCGGAACTCCTCGCCGCCGAACTCCCGGCACCTGCGGCGGCCTGAGAAGCCCCGCGCCCGCACCCCCTCCCCCCTGATCTGACGGACCTGACCTCATGCTGTCGCCCCTGACCCACGACGACCCCGCCACCGTCGCCTCGTACCGTCTCCTCGCCCGCCTCGGTTCCGGCGGCATGGGCACGGTGTATCTGGCGCGCACCCCCGGCGGCCGTACCGTCGCCCTGAAGACCGTGCACGCGCGGCTCGCCACCGACCCGGCGTTCCGGGCCCGTTTCCGGCTGGAGACCGACGCCGCGCGGATCATCGGCGCACGCCACGGCGCGGCCGTCGTCGACGCCGACCCACTGGCCGAGACGCCGTGGCTGGCCACCGAGTACGTCCTCGGCCCGCCGCTCGACGACGCCGTCGCCCTCGGCGGCCCGCTCCCCGAACCCACCGTCCGCGCGCTCGGCGCCGCGCTCGCCGGGGCCCTCGCCCAGCTGCACTCCTCGGACGTGGTGCACCGCGACCTCAAGCCGTCGAACGTCCTCGTCACCGCGTACGGCCCGAAGATCATCGACTTCGGCATCGCCCGCGCGGCCGGCGACGAGCACCTGACCCGTACGGGAGCGGCGGCGGGCACGCCCGCCTTCATGTCGCCGGAACAGGCGAGCGGCCAGGAACACCCGCCCGCGGGCGACGTGTTCGCCCTGGCCGGTGTCCTCGTCTTCGCCGCCACGGGCCGCGGCCCCTTCGGTACGGGCTCCCCCGCCGACCTCCTCTACCGCGTCCGCTACGCGGAGCCGGACCTCACCGGCGTACCGGAGGCACTGCTGCCGCTGCTGACGGCCTGCCTCGCCAAGGACCCGGCCGCCCGCCCCACCACCGCCACCCTGACCGACCACCTCCACGACGGCCACGGCGAGTTCGCGGACCACCTCCCGCCCCTCCTCCTCACCGACATCGCCCGCCGCGCGACGGACGTCTGGCTCCACTCCCCCCACCGCCTCCCGGCCCCGGCGGGCGCGTCCCTCGCGGAGACCACCCCGGACACACCGCTGTCCCGCCGCCGGGCCCTCACCCTGGGCGGAGGGTCACTCCTCGGCGTCGCGGGGGCGGGGGCGGGGGTGTGGGCGTGGCTCGCCTCCCGCACCACCCCCGAGGGCGGCGGCGGCTCGCCCGTGTCCGCCGGTCCCACCGCCATCCCGGCCCCGACCACCACCGACGGCGCGCCCGCAGCGCTGTGGCAGGGCGAGACCCTCGACCGCGAGCAGCGGACCACCCCGCTGCTCGCCGGTGCCGACGTCGTGGGCTTCGCCGAGACCGTCTCGTTCCGCGCCGTCGACACGAAGACCGGCGGCGAACTCTGGTCCGAGTCCGCGGTCATGGAACCCCACCAGATCACCACCGACGGCACGAACTACTACCTGTCCGACGGCCCGTTCGAGGGTCCGGGCGCCCTCAAGATCCGTACGCTGGCGCCGCGCACCGGGAAGGAGGCCGCCCGGACCATCGAGCTGAAGGGCATCGACGGGACGACCACGGAGATGCTCACCGCGGCCGGCGGGCTCCTCTTCACCGCCTCGCGCCTGGGCAAGAGGGAGCTCGACCCGGACCTGGACGACATCGGCTGGCACCTGCTGACCGTCGACCTGCGGACGGGCAAGGAGGCGTGGCGGCAGCCATACGAGTGGGACGGCGTCCGGCCGTGGCTCGCCCAGGTCGTCGGGGACCGGCTCATCCTGGGCAAGAACAGCGGCGACCTGGACACCTTCCTGCTCCAGGCCAGGGACGTGCGTACGGGGCGGCAGCTGTGGAAGCGGCGGCTGCCGCTGGAGAAGTCCGCCGGGTTCATCCCCGGGCACCTCACCATCGACGACCGGCACGTCTACACGGGCGGCGACCGCCTCCGGGCGGTCAGCCTGACGGACGGAGCGGTCGCCTGGGAGTACGGGAGCGGTAAGGACCCCTACGCCTACGGAGTACCCGCCGTCTCCGGGGACCTCGTCTACACGAACGTGAGCGGCCGGGGGCTCGTGGCCGTCGCCGCCACCGCCGGCATCGAGCGCTGGGCCGAGACGGCCGGCACACGTCCCCTGGCGCCGCTCGCCCTGGTCAAGCCGGTGATCGGCACGAAGTACGCGTACGCGCCCGTACGCGGCGGTCTGAGCGCGGTCGACCTGTCGACCCGCCGCTCGGCCTGGGTCTTCCAGACGGACGCGACGCGGTACGTCGTCGACAGGGAGCGCGCCCGCGTCATCGGAGCCGGCGAGTCGTCCGTCGTGGCCATCCCCTTCGTCTGAGCACCCCTCTCGCCCCTCACCTCCACCGAACCGGAAAGCACCCCTCGTGACCACGCAGCCCCTCGCCACCGGCGACCCGCTCAGGCTCGGCCCGTACCGTCTCCTCGGCGTCCTCGGCGAGGGCGGCATGGGCAAGGTGTACGTCGGCAGGGACGCCCAGGGAGCCCCTGCCGCCGTCAAGGTCCTCCGTCCCGAGCTCGCCCACGATCAGCACCTCGCACAGCGCTTCGTGCGCGAGGCCGACATGGCTCGCGCCGTCACGAGCCGTGGCGTGGCCCGCGTCCTCGCCGCGCAGACCGAAGGCGGACGGCCGTGGATCGCCGCCGAGTTCCTCGCCGGTCCGACGCTCGACGAGGCGGTCCGCGCGTACGGGCCGATGGACGTGCCGACCGTCCGCGCCCTCGCCGCCCAGCTCGCCCGCACGCTGCACGACATCCACGCGGCTGGGCTCGTCCACCGTGACCTCAAGCCCGCGAACATCGTGCTCACCTCCACCGGCCCGCGGATCATCGACTTCGGCATCGCCCGGCCCGAGCACGGGCTCACCCTGACGACGACGGGCCAGATCCCGGTCACCCCGGGTTACGGGGCACCCGAGCAGGTCCTCGGGCAGCGCGTCGGCCCGGCTTCCGACGTCTTCTCCCTCGGCGCGGTCCTCGCGTACGCGGCGAGCGGCCGGCGCACCTTCGACGCGGCCCATGTGGCGGCGGTGCAGTACGAGGTCGTCCACGGCGCCCCGGACCTGAGCCTGGTGCCGCCTGAGCTCCAGGAACTGATCGGCCCGTGCCTGGCGAAGGACCCGGGCCACCGCCCGGCGCCGCCGCAGGTGGCGCAGGCGTTCGCCCCGCCGAAGGGCGCCGACCGGGCCTGGCGCAAGGGCCCGCTGGCCGACGACATCAAGCGGCGCGAGACCGCGACGAAGCGCCTGGCGGCCCCCGAGGAGACCGCCGTACCCGACGGAAAGCCGACCCGGCGCCGCTTCCTCACCGCCGCGGCCGTGGGCGTGGCGGTCCTGGGCGCCGGAGGCGGGGCGGGCGCCTGGTGGCTGAACCGCGGTGAGGCGAAGTCACCGACCGCCGACGTGCCGCCCGCCGTGCCGACCCCCGAGGCGGCGTTCATCTCGATCATCGACAACCCGTACGGCGAGACCCCCACGCCCCTGTGGGGGCCTCAGGACGTCACGGCGGCAGGCGGACAACTCCCCCTGCCGGTGAGAGACGTGGTGGTCGTGCAGGCGAGGACGGGCGGCCTGCTCGCGCTCTCCGTCAAGGACGGCAAGGAGCGGTGGCGGGCGAAGGAGATCGACGCCGACGCCGGTTACGTCTCCGTCGCCGACCGGCTCGTCGTGGGCGTCGACAGGAACGGCGTCGCGCATGCCTTCGTCGCCTCCACCGGAAAACCCGTCTGGCAGACCCAGAACGACGTCGACGACCTCCTCGCCGCCGACGACACCCACGTCTACCTGGTGTCGAAGGACAACGAGCTCCGCGCGATCAACGCCTGGACCCTCGCCACCACCTGGACGCGCCCGATGACGTCCCCCCGCTCCCACAACGGCCCCGCGAAGGCCGCCGTGGGCAGGAAGCGGCTCGTGATCCACGGCAGGGACGGCTACGTCGCCGCGCTCTACACCGAGACGGGCGAGACGGACTGGGAGGTCAAGAACCAGAGCACCGACGGCCGGCCCCCGGTGCTCGGCGACAACATCGCCTACCTCGTCGGCCCCACGCTCATGGCCCGCCGACTCGACCGCGGCGACTTCCTCTGGGAGGAAGAGCCCCTCACTGACACATACGGCTGGGGCACCCCGGCCGCGGACGGCGACTACGTCATGGCCAGCCGCGGCTACAGCGTCTACCGCTACAGCACCATGCTGAACATCCGCCACCCCGTCTCGGACTGGTACGACGCCCTGGACGGCCTGGGCGCGGGCACCGGCACCCTCAACCCCCCAGTCGTGGCGGGCTCGACGGTCTGGTTCCACTCGCCCGACAACAGCGTGGTCCAGGTCCTCCACAAGACCACCCACGAGAAGCTCTTCGTCGCGAAGATGCAACGCGAGGGCGCCTATCAGCTGGCGAGCGACGGCAACCGCGTCTTCATCGCCCGCGGCGGCCGGATCTACGCCATGCCGGTCTACGGCCGGTGATCAGGCGAGTGAGCGGGCGTTGCCCCCGCTCACGGCCGCACCGCGGTCGGCACTCCCTCGACCAGCCGCGTGTCGGTACACCCCAACTCGGTGGCGACATGGCCGGCCGCCGCGTTGGCGAGGGCCGCCGACCGGGCCTGGCACGCGATGGGCGGCATGCCGTCCCACCGAGGCGGCCGCGAGGGAGTCGTAGCCCGTGGCGGAGAAGTTGTTCTTGTCCGTGCCGACGAGCCCGCGCAGCGCACGAGATGCCACGTCGGCGGCGTTGTTCGCCCGGTCCATCGCGGCCTTGATCGCCGACCGGCAGCGGGGCTCGGATTCAGCCCCGTCGTGAACGGAGTACGGGTACGGCGACACCGGCGGCGATCAGCACGGCCGCACCGATGCCGAGCCCGATCCAGAGGCCGGTGTTCCCGCCCTCCTCGCTCGCGACGGACCCGGGCGCGGCGGAGGAGGGCTCCACCGGCCCCGGGTCGGTCGGGGGCGCGCTGGCGGGGCCGGAAGGTGTGGCGGTCGCGGGCTCGGTGAGGTCGTCGATGGGCCGGACGTCGGCCGGACCGGGGTCACCGGGCGTCTTCAGCGTACGGAGCGGTCGGATGGCGCCGTACCCGACGAAGTCGCTGCGCTTGTCGCCGCCGACGGGCTTGGCGACGGTGTTGAGCATGACCTTCAGGACCTGGTTGTTGGTCCAGTCGGGGTGCTTCGACCAGAGGAGCGCGGCGGCGGCCGAGGCGAGGGCGGTGGCGTCACTGGTACCGGTGGACTTGCAGACTCCGCCGTCGTCGCAGGCGGCGACGATGTCCTTGCCCGGGGCCACGATGTCGACCTGGTCGCCGTGCTGGGACATCGGGATGCGCTTCCCCTTGTCGTCGGAGGCACCGACACCGACGACGCCGGGAGTCGCCCCCGGGTACTCCACGATGTTGCTCTTGTCGCCGGTGTTGCCGACGGAGGCGAAGACGAGGGCGCCCTTGTCGAGGGCGTACTTCACGGCGTCCGTGAGCTCCTGGGAACCCGACCTGGCGCCCTGCGAGATGTTGATGACCTTGGCGCCGGCGTCGACCGCGAAGCGGATGGCCTCGGGGGCCAGCTTGTTGAACTGCTTGTCCGCGTCGGCCATGCTGCGGTCCTGGTCCGGGGCCGGAAGCCGGACGGGGAGGATCTTCACCCCGGGGGCGAGACCGAACGCGCCCGCGCCTCCGTTGGCCTTGCCCGTGCCGGCGATGACGCCCGCCATGCCCGTGCCGTGGCCCTCGACGTCGGTGTGCTCGTCGCCTTCCGCCTCGGGCGCCAGGTCCTTTCCGTCCAGGACCTGTCCCCGGAGGTCGGGGTGGGTGTCCTCCACGCCGCTGTCGATCACCGCGACCGTGACGCCCTTGCCGGTGCTGAGCTGCCAGATCTCCTCGGCGCCCATGGCGTCGAGGTGCCACTGCCGGTCTCTGACGCCCGCCGCGTGGGCGGGGACGGAAGCGATGCCCACCAGCAGCATCCCCAAGGCGGCCGAGGCGGTGACTCGGGCACGACTCCGTCGCGTACTGCTGGTAGACATCTGCTTCCTCGCGCTGATCAGTCGATGACGGGCGGCGCCGCGCGGCGGCTGCCCTGCTGCCAGGTCTCCTCGTCCTCGACCAGGTAGTCGGGACGCTCTCCGTTCTGCTCCTCGCGCTCGCGACCGGCCGGCGTGGAACCGCCGCGCACGAGGCCGGAGCCGCCGGGCGTGAAGGGCCGCGCGCCGGCCGCGGCGCCGGTGGCACCGGGGCGCTGCGCCTTGCCGCCGACGACTCCGCCTGTCTCACCGGCGAGGCGCCGGCCGCCGCTGATGCCGTTCTGGCCGGCGCCCATGCCGCCGCCCATCGGACCGCCCATGGCGCCGCCCATGCCGCGTCCCATGGCCGATCCGCGGCCGCTCTGCTCGGTGCCGATGACGGTGCCGCGCGGGATGCCGGTCGCGGGCCTGCCCGTGGTGCTGGGTACGGCACGGCCGCCGCTGACGCCCTCGCGAGTGCCGCCGAGCGGGCCGGGGCCGTGAAGGCCGCGCGGACCGCCGGTGACCGGGCCCCGCGCGTTGCCGGTGCCGCCGGTGATCGGCGAGGTGGGACCGAGGGGTCCCTGGCCGCCGCCCTTCACGGTCAGCGGGGGCACGCCGGTGGTCACGAACGGCGGCGTGCCGCCGTCCGGCCTGGTGACGGCCGGCGGACCGCCGGGGGTCTGCGTCGTCGGGCCGGTCGTGGTCGGCGGCAGGGTGTCGACGCTGTCGATGCCGAGGTCCACGGGGACGTCGGGCCGTACGTCCGGGCGGACCTCGGGGCGTACGACGTGCGTCGGTCCCTTCGGGTCGTCCGTCGACGGCGGGGTCGTCGTGTCGGGCCTGGACCGCGTGTCCGGCTGGGTCCTGGCGGTGTCCGTGCCCGTGGTGCCGTCCGAGCCCGAGGTACGGCTGTCGCTCGTCGGGTACGTGGAGCGCTCGGTCTCACCCTGACGGCCACGGCCGGTGTCCGGCGGCACGAAGGCCCCCGGCGGCGGCGGGAACGTCGGGGGGACGTTGTTGCCCATGTGGAGGGACGACCACTTGTACGCGTCCGAGAGGCGGTCCATCTCCCTCGCCGCCGCCTCCTTGTTGGCGGCTTCCTTGGCCTCGATGGCCGCGAGCTCCTCGCTCGCCGCCATCTGGGACCGGGCGTTGGAGGCGATCGTCCGGGAGTCGGGATCGTTGCGGTACTTCAGCGCCGCCTCGAGGTTCTCCTTGGCGGACTCGTGGGAGGCGTACCGGGGCATGGCGCTCTGCGCCGAGGCGATGGCGGCGGAGTTCTCCGCCATCCACTTGGCCCCGGCCTTGCTGTAGTCCGCAAGACCCTTCGTCGAATTGGCCACGTTGGTGGCCCACTCAACGAAGGCCTTCTCGGCCTCGCCCTCCCAGTCCATGCGCTCCATGCTGGACTTCAGCTCGGCGGCGATCTTCTCCAGCTGCGACGAGACCGAGTTGAGCCGGGCCGCCGCATCGCCCACGTAGTAACTACTGGCCTCGTCCAGCCACGCCAACATCTGCTGATGGGACATGGCGCGGAAGTTGGTTCCGCCGCCACCGCCGCCCTCTGCAGGCCTCATCTCTCGCCTCTTCCCCGTGTCCCCGACATTCCGTCCGCGCCCGCCTACTTGTAGACGCCGCCACCCTCGGTGGCCTCGCCGCCCTCGCTCGCCGGCGCTCCGTGGCCCGCTTCCTTCTCCGCCTTCTCCTTGGCCTCGAAGGTCCGCTGGTGGATCTGGATCATCTTGCGCTTGATGTCGTCGTCCATCTCCTCGAAGCCGTTCTTCGAGGCGACGACCGCGATCCCCAGGCCCTCCAGGCAGTCACTGAGGAGGCCGGAGAGTTCCACCAGGCGCGAGAGGGTCCCGTCGTACGCCGCGTAGGCGCCCTGGGCCTCGCCCCAGGCGGCGCCGCCGCCGCCGAACTGGGTGCGGGTCACCGGGTCGGCCTTCAGCTTCCCGGGTCCGGCGGCGGAGCCCTGGAGCTGCTCGATGAGCCCTTCGACGCCCTTGCGGAACGTCTCCATGGAGTCGGCGCTGTACTTCACGGCCTGCGCCCGCATCCCGGACGCCATCCCACCCACATAGGCTTCCATGCCCGCGAATCCTCCCCCGTGTGAACAACCGTGCCGCGTCTACCAAGTCTAGAAGTTCACTGTAGTTGGGAACGACGACAGTGCGCATCTCTCAGTTGCACAAGCAACGGACATCACATGGTCACGAATTGGGCACGGCCACCGCCGCCTGCGGCCGGATCGGGAGGCGGTTGACCGGGCGGCCGGTGGCCGCGCGCACCGCTGAGGCCACCGCGGCGGGTGACGTCACGACCGGGACCGCGCTCGCCGCCTTGGCGCCGAAGGGGGCGACCACGTCGCGCTCCTCCACCAGTTTCACGATGCGAATGTCCGGGGCATCCAGGGATGTCGGGAGTGCGTAGCCCGTGAAGTCGGGGTGCCGGACCAGGCCGCGGGCGGTGCGGAGGTTCTCCGTGAGGGCCGCGCCGACGCCCTGGGTGACGCCCGCCTCGATACGGGTGGCCAGCTGGGCCGGGTTGAGGACGCGGCCGACGTCCTGGGCCACGGCCATCTCCACGACGCGTACGGCGCCGAGTTCGATGTCCACGTCGACCACCGCGCGGATCGCGCAGAACGCCAGGCCGACGAACGCGTCGCCCTGCCCGGAGTCGTCGAGGGGCTCCGTGGGGTGGGGGCGGCACTGGGCGGTGGCCCAGAGTTCCTTGCCGTCCATCGCCTCGGTGACCGTCGTCGAGAGCACCCCGTCGTACGAGGTGATCTTTCCGTCGGTGATCTGGAGGAGCTCCGTCGACATGCCGAACTGGTGGGCCAGCGGCTGGAGAAGCTGCGTGCGGACCATCTTCGCGGCCCGCTCCACCGCTCCGCCCGAGACCCAGGTGTGGCGGCCGTGGGCGGCCGGCCCGGCCGGCGGCTGGTCGGTGTCGACGGGGGCGACGTGCACCTCGTCGATGCCGAGCGTGTCCTGGACGATCTGGCGGGCGAGCGTCGAGAAGCCCGAACCGGTGTCCACCGCCGAGCAGATGACGGTCGCCACCCCGTCCTGGACCCGTACCGTCGCCGTCGAGACCTCGTCGGTGCCCTCCGCGCCCAGCATGTGCACCATGCCCAGCGCGTAGCCCACGCCCCGCCGTACCGCGCCGGGTTCCCCCGCGCCCTCGGGACCGCCGGGCAGCAGCCAGTCGCCCTCCGGGGTGTCCTTGGGGAGGGCGGGGAGGGGGAAGTCACGTACGGCCGCGAGCAGTTCGGCCACGGGGGCCGGGCAGGTCACCGTCTGGCCGGTGGGCAGGATGTCGCCGGTCGCCATGACGTTCCGCATGCGCAGCTCGGCCGGGTCCACGCCCAGCTTCGCCGCCAGCTTGTCCATCTGCGCCTCGTACGCGGCGCACACCTGCATCGCGCCCTCGCCCCGCACGTGGCCGGACGGCGGGTTGTTCGTGCGGACCGCCCAGCCCTCGACGAAGGCGTGCGGGACGACGTACGGGCCGCAGGCGAAGGCCACGGCCGCCGCGAGGGACTCGGACGAGGAGTCGGCGTACGCGCCCGCGTCGAGCAGGATCTGCGCCTCCACCTTCACCAGCCGTCCCTCCGCGTCCGCGTGGTGCCGGTAGCGCAGCAGGGTGGGGTGGCGGTGGGCGTGCCCGAGGAAGGACTCCTCGCGCGTAGCGGTGAGCTTGACCGGGCAGCCGGTACGCAGCGCGAGGAGGCCCAGCGGGATCTGGAACCCCGGGTCCTCGCGGTCGCCCGTGGCGCCGGGGACACCGGTGACGACCAGCTTGACCTGCTCGGGCGGGAGGCCGAAGCAGGCGGCCGCCAGGTCCCGGTCGGTGTGGGGGTCCGTGGACGCGGTGTAGAGCTCGACCCCGCCGTCCGGGCGCGGTACGGCGAGTCCGGCCTCGGCCCCGATCGGCGCCGGGTCCTGGCGCCCGATCCGGTACAGGCCCTCGACCACGACCTCGCCCGTCACGTCCGGGTCGCCGAAGCGCAGCGGGATGTGCCGGATCAGATTGCCGTCGGGGTGCAGCGCCTCGGCCGCGAACGCCTTCTCCGGGTCGGTCACCGGGTCGAGCAGCTCGTACTCGACGGTGATCGCCGCGGCGGCGAGCCGCGCCGTGTCGGGGTGGTCGGCGGCGACCGCGGCGAGCGCCTCGCCGTGGTGCCGGACCAGGTCCGAGGCGAAGACGGGCCGGTCCGCGACCCGGCGGCCGTACGTCGCCGCGCCCGGCACGTCGGCGGCCGTGACCACGGCCCGTACGCCCGGCATGGCCGCCGCGGCGGTGGTGTCCACGGACACGATGCGGGCGTGCGGGTGCGGGGACCGCAGGATGGCGGCCCAGAGCAGCCCCTCGGCCCAGAGGTCGGAGGCGTACGGGAAGGTGCCCTCGGTCTTCGCCCGTGACTCGGCCTGCGGGAGGGAGGTGCCGAGGCCGTGCGCGGCCGGTTCCTGGCCCAGGGGCGCGGGGATGTCCGGAGCCGTGGGAACGGCGGTGGTCGCGTCGCTGCTCACGCCATGCCTCCGTCGTGCGGGTGCGGGATCTGGTGCGGGACACGGGGTTCGTCGGCGCCGTCGGCCGCGGTGGCCGCCGCGCTCGCCTCGCGCTCGGCGACGACGTCCCGCACGGCTTCGAGCACGCCCCGGTAGCCGGAGCACCGGCACAGGTTGCCGGCCAGCGCCTGGCGGGTCTCTAGTTCCGTGGGCGCGTGGTTGCCCTCGAGCAGGTCGTGCACGGTCATGCACATGCCGGGGATGCAGAAGCCGCACTGGACGGTGCCGCACTTGGCCATGGCCCGCTGCACGTCGGACGGCTCGCCGTCGACCGCGAGGCCCTCGACCGTCCGCACCTCGCTCCCGGCGGCGGTCGCCGCGGGGACGAGGCAGGAGGCGACGAGCCGGCCGTCGACCTGCACGTTGCACGCGCCGCACTCGCCCTGCGAGCAGCCGTCCTTGGCCCCGGCGAGACCGAGGCGCTCCCGCAGGACGTACAGCAGGGACTCGCCGATCCAGGAGTCGGTGACGGGACGGTCGGCGCCGTTGACCCGGAGCGTGTACGAGGTGTGGGGGTGCTCGTCGCTGTCGGTGGAGGCGTGGGCGCTCGCGGGGGCGGGCACGGCGTCGGAAGCGTCGGCGGCCGGGGCGGGTCCGCTCGCGGGGACGGCGTCGGGCATCTGGGCGGGGTCGCTCGCGGGGGCGGCGGCCTCCGCGTCGGGCGTGCCCGTCTCGTCGCCGGCCGGCTCGGCCGCGACGTCCGCCACCGGCTCCTCCGGCGCGTCCGTCGCGGTCTCCGGGCTCGCGCCCTCGCTCTCGTCGGCGGCCTCCGCCGCCGGCTCCTCCGGAAGCGCCCACGGCGCGGGCGCGCCGCCCGGCAGGGTCGCCGGCGCCTCGGCGTACGGCCTGACGGCCGTGGCGGCGAACTCGCCCCCGTCGCCCGGCTCCCCCGGCTCGGCCGTGTCGGGTGCGAGGGGTTCGAGGGGGATCTCCCACTGGCCCGTGCCGCCGGGACCGGGGCCGACGGGGGGCGCCTCCGTGAAGCGCCACTCGGCGGTCGCGTGCGGGTCCTGCTCGCCGTATTCGGCGTGCGCGGCCCGGGGCCCCTGCTCGCCGTATTCGGCGTGCGCGCCGGGCCCGGCCTGCGGGTCCTGGCCGAAGTACTCGGCCCGGTCGGCCCGGCCGAAGTGCTCGGCCTGTCCGGCCTGCCCACCCTGACCGAAGTGCCCGCCCTGTCCGAAATGCTCGGGCTGCTCCCCGTACTCGGCGCCCTGCTGCGGGAAGTGGCGCGCCGGGTCCTGCTCCGCGTACTCGTTCCCGTCGAAGTACTGCGTCCGCTCCGCCTGCGCCGGCAGGTGCACCGACCAGGTGCCCGTCGCCGCCGGGTCCGTGGCCGCCGTCGGGGTGAGCGGCTGGAGCGGGGTGATCATCGGCGGTACGTAGCCGTGGCCGGGGGCCTCCAGCGGGACGCCGTCCAGCATGAAGTCCGGCGGCAGCTGGACGAACGCGGTCGCGTCCCCGTCGTACCCCTCGCTCTGCGGGATCGGCTCCCAGCCGCCCGGGCTCCCGCCCTGGCTCTCGTGTTGTTCGTTGCTGCTCATGACAGTGCCCTCCCCAGTGCCCGTCGGGCGAGCGCGGCGACGGTGCGCCGCAGGTGCAGTACGGCAGGGGGCAACACGGCGTCGCCCTGCGGGTCAGGGATGCAGGCGGCGGCGACGTACTCGCCGAACGCCGCGAGCGCCTCGGGGGCGAGGCCCCGGTCGTTGTCCCAGTCCACGAGCGAGGCGATCCAGCGCTCCGCCTCCAGCGGGCGCAGCGGCATCGGGGCGACGGCGCCGACCGCGCAGCGCACCCCGCGCCGGGCCGGGTCGAGCACGACGGCGACGGAGGCGGTGGCGCGGGCGGGCCCGGTGCGGCCGGTGGCCTTGAGGAAGACCTGGGGGGCGTGGAGCAGCGGGACGCGGACGAAGGCGACGAGCTCGCCGGGGGCCAGCAGGTCGCGGCCGGCGAGCAGGTGGGAGACGGGGATCTCGCGGCTGCCGAGCGGCCCGAGGACGACCAGGTCGGCTTCGAGGGCGGCGAGGACGGGCAGCGAGTCGCCGGTGGGCGCGGCGGTGACGACGTTGCCGCCGAGGGTGCCGGCGTTGCGGATCTGCGGTGGTCCCGCGGCGCGGGAGGCGGCGGCGAGGGCCGGGATGAGGGCGGCGAAGTCGGGGCGGCCCATCCGGGCGTGGGTGAGGCCGGCGCCGAGGAGGGCGTGTCCGTCCTGGTACTGCCAGCCGCGGATCTCGTTGATGCGGCTGAGGCCGACGAGTCCGGCGGGGCGGAGCTGGCCCTTGTTGACGGCGGCCATGAGGTCGGTGCCGCCGGCGACGGGGACGGCTGCCGGCATGGCCGTGAGCGCCGCCACGGCCTCGTCGAGCGAGGCGGGCAGCGTCACGGACTGCGCCGTCTGTGGTGCGTGCGTGGTCAACCCGCTGCCCCTTCCCGGTGTCCCGGTGGTCCCCGACTGTGCCCGGCGGTCGCGCCTGTGTGTGGGCGTACCGTACGTGCTCACAGGCCGGACGTGGCAACTCTGGCACATCTTCCGAGCGGTCCGGCGCGAGGGTCCGCGAAGGACTGTTCCGTCCGGGACGCCCCGAGGAGCGACGGTAACTTCCGTTTCGCCGCTCTTGGGTGACAGGGGGCCGTCGGGTCTCTCACACGATCGGGGGCGTCCCCTCCAGGGGGCGGCCGAGGACCCCGGGGCGCCGCTGCCGGGGGTGGGGTCCGGCGGGCGGCCGGTAGTCGACGCCGAGGGCGTCGAGGCGCCGGTAGTGGGTGTCCATGCGGCGCTCGAAGCCGGGGTAGTCGCGTGTTCCGGGCGCGGGCAGCGCGGACCAGGCGACCTCGGCGAAGGCGGCGAGGCGCGGGAAGACCTGGTAGTCGATCCGGGCGCGGTTCTCCATCACCTCGGTCCAGACGTTGGCCTGGGTGCCCAGGATGTGGGCGGCGGCCTCCGGGGCGAGCCCCGGCGGGACGGGCTCGAAACGGTAGACGTCCTCCAGGGTGCGGACGTATCCGATGGGCATCGGCTCGTCCTCGCCGGGTGCCTGACGGTGGTCCAGGTACACCTGCTGCTCGGGGCACATGACGACGTCGTGTCCGGCCTCGGCAGCGGCGATCCCGCCCGCGTACCCCCGCCAGGAGGAGACGGCCGCGCCCTCGGCGAGGCCGCCCTCCAGGATCTCGTCCCAGCCGATGAGGCGCCGGCCCCGGGCGGTGAGCCAGCGGTCGAAGTGGCGGATGAACCAGGACTGGAGCTCGTCCTCGCCGGAGAGCCCGAGTTCCCGGATGCGGGCCTGCGCGGCCGGGGAGGCCTTCCACTGGTCCTTGGGGCACTCGTCGCCGCCGATGTGGACGAAGGGGGACGGGAAGAGGTCGAGGACCTCCTCGAGAACGCCCTCGTAGAAGCGCAGGACGGTCTCGGTGGGGGCGAGGACGTTCGGGTTGACGCCCCAGGTGTCCCAGACGGTGAGGGCGGTGGTGTCGACGACGTCGGTGTTGCCGAGTTCGGGGTACGCGGCGATCGCGGCCTGCGAGTGGCCGGGGAGGTCGATCTCGGGGACGACGGTGATGTGCCGCTCGGCCGCGTACGCGACGATCTCGCGGATGTCGTCCCGGGTGTAGAACCCGCCGTGCGGGGTGTCGTCCCAGAGGGGCGAGGCCCGGTGGCCCCACTTGCTGCGGGCGCGCCAGGAGCCGACCTCGGTGAGCTTCGGGTGGCGCTCGATCTCGATGCGCCAGCCCTGGTCGTCGGTGAGGTGGAGGTGGAGGACGTTCAGCTTGTGGGCGGCGAGGAGGTCCAGGTACCGCAGGACGTCGTCCTTGGGCAGGAAGTGCCGGGAGACGTCGAGGAGGAGGCCGCGCCAGCCGAACCGGGGCCGGTCGGAGAGGGTCACCAGGGGCAGGCCCGGGCCCCGGTCGGTCACGGGCGCCCTGCGGTACGCCTCGGGGCCGAGCAGCTGACGGAGGGTCTGGGCGCCCCAGAACACGCCTGCGGGGCCGCCGCCCTCGATGACGACGGCCGCGCCGTCGGTCCCGGTGGAGAGGCGGTAGCCCTCGGGGCCGTGCTCCCGCTCCACCTCGGCGTCGATCCGCAGCCGGATCGCGTGCGGCCCCGGGCCGTCGGCGAGCGGCAGTCCGGTGGCGGCGCCGAGGGTGGTGCGGAGCCAGCGGGCGGTGGTCCCGGTGCCGGGTCCGGCGTCGAGGGTGGTCCGTCCGTCGAGGGACACGTGCCCGGGGGCGCTCCCCCGGTGCTCGGCCGACAGGGGCGCGGGGATCAGGTCCAGGGGGAGGGTCATCGCGTCAGTCCTTCACCGCCCCGCCCAGTCCGGAGACGAGGCGGCGCTGTACGAGTACGAAGAAGACGAGCACCGGGACCGTCATCACGGTCGAACCGGCCATGATTCCTCCCCAGTCGTTCTCGTCGGGCTTGAAGAAGACGAGCAGGGCCATGGGGAGGGTCGACTGCGAGGTGTCGCTGATGAGGAACGACTTCGCGAAGAGGAAGTCGTTCCAGGTGGAGATGAACGAGAAGACGCTCGTCGCGACCAGGCCGGGGAAGACCAGCGGGAAGAGGATCTGCCACAGGAACCGGGTGCGGCTCGCGCCGTCGATCTGGGCCTGCTCCTCCAGCGCCTCCGGGACCGCCTTGACGAAGCCGCGCAGCATCCAGATGGCGAACGGCAGCGAGAAGGCGATGTGCGGCAGGATCAGCGAGCCGAGGGTGTTGAGCTGGCCGAAGTCCCGCATGAGGAAGAAGAGCGGGATGGTGAGGGCCTCGACCGGCACCATCTGGGCCACCAGGAACATGATGAGCAGCGTGGTGCGGAACCGGAAGCGGAAGCGGGTGACCGCCGTCGCCGCGAGGAAGGCGATGAGGGCGGAGGCGAGGACGACCGTGCCGGCGACGATCAGCGAGTTGAGGAAGTAGCGGCCGAACTCCTGCTGTTCGAAGACGCGCCGGAAGGAGTCGAGGGACGGGGACAGGGTCCACGGCCGCGGGTTCGTGGACTGGATCTCGCCGGCCGGTTTGAAGGCCGAGAGGACCATCCAGTACAGCGGGAAGGCGACGGCGGCGGCGACGAGCAGGGTGACGGCCTCGGCGGCGAGGCGTCCGGGCCGCCTGATGCGGAAGGTGGTCACAGTTCTTCTCCCTGGCGTCGCAGCAGGCGCAGGTAGACCAGCGTCACGGCCAGCAGGATCAGCAGCATGACGACGCCGATCGCCGAGCCGAGGCTGTACTCGGACGAGGCGAAGGCCTTCTGGTAGGCGTACACGTTGAGGACGAGGTTCTGGCCGGCGATGCCGCCGCCGTTCGTCATCACGTAGATCTGGGTGAAGACCTTGAAGTCCCAGATGATCGACTGGATCGTGACGACGACCAGGATCGGCCGGAGCATCGGGGCCGTGACGGAGCGCCAGATCCGCCACTGCGAGGCGCCGTCGAGGGCGGCGGCCTCCAGGACCTCGGACGGGACGGCCTTGATGCCCGCGTAGACGGTGACCATCACGAACGGGAAGGAACACCAGACGACTTCGAGGAGGACGAGGGCGAAGGCGCTGTACCGCCCGTACGTCCAGGAGAAGTCGCCGAGCCCGAGCAGCCTGTTGACGGGGCCGAAGTCGGGGTCGAAGAGGAAGACCCACACGGTGGAGCCGGTCACGGCGGGGGTGGCCCAGGCGCCGAGCGCGGCCAGCATCAGGACGAGCCGGGGCAGGGCACGCACGCGCGTGAGGAGGACGGCGAGGGCGCAGCCGACGGCGAGCGTGGTGACCACGCAGGCGGCGGCGAAGACGACGGTGGCGAGGAGGACGTGCCGGAACTGGGGGTCGGCGAAGAGGGTTGTGTAGTTGCCGAAGCCCTTGAAGGAGGTGGGTTCGCCGCCGCTGACCTGGGCCTGGGTGTACTCCAGGAAGGAGATCAGGCCGAGCTGGTAGACGGGGTAGACGAGGAGTCCGCCGATGACGGCGAGGGCGGGCAGGAGGTAGAGCCAGGGGGTCCAGGGGCGGTGCCCCCGGACGCCGGCGCGCCGTGCGGCCGGGGCGGCGGGGGTGGGCTTCGCGGCCGGGCCGGTCCCGGTGTGCTTCTCGGTGAGCTGGGTCGTCATGCGTGTCAGCCCGCCGGCGCGAAGGCCGCGTCCATCTTCTCGGCGGCGTCGTCGGCGGCCGCCTTGACGTCCTTACGGCCGCTGACGATCTCCTGGAACATCGTGGGCAGGACGAGGGAGGCGTCGATCCGGCCCCAGCCGGGGGACGCGGGGACGAACCTGGTGCCGGCGTCGAGGGTGTCGATGAAGGGCTTCACGAAGGGCTGGCGCCGTGCGGCGTCGGCCCGGACGTCGGTGTAGGTGGGGAGGAAGCCCATCGCGTCGAAGAGCCGGCCCTGGGTCTCCTTGCCGGTCAGGGACTTGAGGAGGTCGACGGCGAGGGTGCGGTGCGAGGTGCTCCTGAGGACGCCGATGTTGTTGCCGCCGGCGAAGGCGGGGGCGATGGAGCCGGGGGTGGTGCCGGGCAGCGGGACGACGGCGTACCTGCCCTTGACGGTGCCGGCCTCGACGGCGGCGTGGCTGAAGTCGCCGCCGATGGCCATGGCGGCCTTGCCGGAGGCGAAGGCGGTGACGGTGGCGTTGCCGCCCATCTGGGCGCACTTGGCGGCCGGGCAGTTGTCGTCGCCGAAGAGCGAGGTGTACGTGGCGATGCCCTTGCGGGCGGCCTCGCTGTTGACGGCGGCCTTGTACGAGTCGCCGTTCGCGGTGGCGAGTTCGCCGCCCGCCGCCCAGACGAAGGGCATGGCGCCGTAGGTGTAGGCGCCGCCGACGGCGATGCCGTACAGCTCGGGCTTCGCCTTGCGTATCTTCCTGGCGGTGGAGACGAGTTCGGCCTGGCTCTTGGGGGCGGTGAGGCCGAGTTCCCGGAAGACGTCGGTGCGGTAGTAGAGGGCGCGGACGCCGACGAAGAGCGGGGCGCCGTAGACCTTCCCGTCGACGGTGACGGACTGTTTCGCGGTGGGGTCGGTGTCCTCGGCCTCGTCCCAGGCGGCGAACTCGGCGCTGATGTCGGCGAGTCCGCCGTCCTTGACGTATCCGGCGGTGTCGGTGTTGCCGTACTCGATGAGGTCGGGGGCGGACGCGGGGTCGTTGAAGGCGGCCTTGACGCGTTGGGCGCGGGTCTCGACGGGGATGTACTCGACGTCGACGCGCGTGCCCCGGTGGCTCTTCTCGAAGGCGGCGACGGCCTTCTCGACGACCTGCTCCTTGGGCGTGTTGCTGACCTCCTGGAAGAGCCAGACGCGCAGGGTGCCGGTCTTCTCGTCCGTCGTGGCCTTGCCGTCGGACGTCTGGGGAGCGCAGGCGGTGGCGGTGAGACCTGCGAGCAGGAGTGCGGCGGCCGCGGTGGTGACGCGGGCAGGAAGCTTCATGACGGATCCCCTCCGAATGCGTGCGTTGCATCATGTGCAATGGGTGTTTCGTTCTGCACAACACGCGTGAGGTTAGGCGCGCTTCCGGTGAGCCGACAAGAGGTCTCGACCACTTCGACCGTCCCGTGACCGGCGGAAGCACTCCGCGCAACGGCGCTCCTCGCCCCGGAAACGCGGAACGGCCCCCGTCGTACGTACCGAGGTACGTACGACGGGGGCCGTCCCCGACGTCAGGAAGTGGCCGCTACTTGTCCTTGCCGCCCTTGTCCTTGTCGCCGCCGCCGGCGCCCATGGATTCGTAGATCTCCTTGCACATCGGACAGACCGGGTACTTCTTGGGGTCACGCCCCGGCACCCAGACCTTTCCGCACAGCGCGACGACGGGCGTGCCGTCGAGGGCGCTCGCCATGATCTTGTCCTTCTGGACGTAATGGGCGTAGCGCTCGTGGTCGCCGTCACCGTGGGACACCTGCGGCGTCGGCTCGACGAGGGTCCCCGTACCTGCCCCGCGCTCGGGCTCGAGAGTGCTCATAACCGCCAAGGGTACTGAAAGCCGGGGCCCTCAGTTGAGGGACGGGTCGTCGGGGTAGGTGGCGATCATCGCGAGGTCCCCGCGCTGCCTCCGGAGCACCTGCCGCCAGAGCGTCTCGGGCTGCGGCGAGGAGACGTCACCGGGCTCGGACTCGACCACGTACCAGGCGCCGTCGCCGAGCTCGGTCTCCAGCTGGCCGGGGCCCCAGCCCGCGTACCCCGCGAAGATCCGCAGCGAGCCGAGGGCCGGTCCGAGCAGCTCGGGCGGGGTCTCCAGGTCGACGAGACCGATCGCCCCGTGCACCCGCCGCCAGCCGAGGGGCCCCTCGTCGCCGGGGATCACGGCGAGCCCGAGGGCCGCGTCGAGCGAGACGGGGCCGCCCTGGAAGACGACGTCCGGCTCACCGGCGAGCCCGGCCCAGGGGGCGAGGATGTCGCCGACGGTCACCGGCGTCGGACGGTTGAGGACCACGCCGAGGGAGCCCTCGTCGTCGTGGTCGAGCAGCAGGACCACCGCGCGGTCGAAATTGGGGTCCGCCAGCGCGGGGGTGGCGACGAGCAGCCGTCCTGTGAGCGAGGACACCTCGGTCATGCGACACATGATCCCGCATCTTCGGCGTTCGTGGGCGTTGTCGGGGTACGGAGGGACGGGATGGCGGGAAGTCGACGAGCGCCGCAGATCAGCTCGGTGACCGCCACGGCCCGGAGGCGACCCCGGGGCGGCTCGCCCGAGGAAGCGGACGGTGACGCTCCGCAAGATCACGGGAACAGAGGGTGTTGTGCCGAATTCATTACATCTGACAGGCCCCCCGGAGCACACAAGAGAGGTCTCATAGCCCCTTACCCTTTTCACTGGCCACCCGACCGACCCCACTCCGGAACGCGAGATTCATGACCGGCACAGACAGCCATGATGTACTGCTCGTCCATGGCGGAACCCCGCTGGAGGGCGAGATCCGCGTCCGCGGCGCGAAGAACCTCGTGCCCAAGGCGATGGTCGCCGCCCTGCTCGGCAGCGGGCCGAGCCGCCTGCGCAACGTTCCCGACATCCGTGACGTCCGCGTCGTGCGCGGACTGCTCCAGCTCCACGGTGTGACGGTCCGTCCGGGTGAGGAGCCCGGCGAGCTCGTCCTCGACCCGACGCACGTCGAATCCGCGAACGTCGCCGACATCGATGCCCACGCCGGCTCGTCGCGCATCCCGATCCTCTTCTGCGGCCCGCTGCTGCACCGCCTCGGCCACGCCTTCATCCCGGGCCTCGGCGGCTGCGACATCGGCGGCCGGCCGATCGACTTCCACTTCGACGTGCTCCGCCAGTTCGGCGCGACCATCGAGAAGCGGGCGGACGGGCAGTACCTGGAGGCGCCCCAGCGCCTTCGCGGCTGCAAGATCCGGCTGCCGTACCCCTCGGTCGGCTCGACCGAGCAGGTGCTGCTCACGGCCGTGCTCGCCGAGGGCGTCACCGAGCTGTCGAACGCCGCCGTGGAGCCCGAGATCGAGGACCTGATCTGCGTCCTGCAGAAGATGGGCGCGATCATCTCCATGGACACCGACCGGACCATCCGGATCACCGGTGTCGACCGCCTCGACGGCTACACCCACCGGGCGCTCCCGGACCGCCTGGAGGCGGCCTCCTGGGCGTCGGCGGCGCTGGCGACCGAGGGCAACATCTACGTGCGCGGCGCCCAGCAGCGCTCGATGATGACCTTCCTGAACACGTACCGGAAGGTCGGCGGCGCCTTCGAGATCGACGACGAGGGCATCCGCTTCTGGCACCCGGGCGGCTCGCTCAACGCGATCCACCTGGAGACGGACGTCCACCCCGGCTTCCAGACCGACTGGCAGCAGCCGCTGGTCGTGGCCCTGACGCAGGCCTCCGGCCTGTCCATCGTCCACGAGACGGTGTACGAGTCGCGGCTCGGCTTCACCTCCGCGCTGAACCAGATGGGTGCGCACATCCAGCTGTACCGCGAGTGCCTCGGCGGTTCCGACTGCCGCTTCGGCCAGCGGAACTTCCTGCACTCCGCGGTCGTGTCGGGCCCGACCCGGCTCCAGGGCGCCGACCTGGTCATCCCCGACCTGCGCGGCGGCTTCTCGTACCTGATCGCGGCGCTGGCGGCCCAGGGCACCTCCCGCGTGCACGGCATCGAGCTGATCAACCGCGGCTACGAGAACTTCATGGAGAAGCTCGTCGAGCTGGGCGCCAAGGTCGAGCTGCCGGGCAGCGCGCTGGTGTAGGGCTGCAAGGCCAGAAGGGGCCTGTACGCGGCCGGGAGGCCCGTACAGGCCCCTTTGCGGCCTCGGACAGGCCCCGCACGGGCTGGTCCAGGCCCCTCACGGCCTCGTAGGGGCTCGTACGGGCCATACGAAAGGGCGGCCACCCCCTGACAGGGTGGCCGCCCTTTCTGCGCCTACAGACTGCCTTACTTGCCCTTGGCGGCTTCCTTGAGCTTCGAGCCCGCGGAGACCTTGACGCTGTAGCCGGCCGGGATGTCGATCGGGTCGCCGGTCTGCGGGTTACGAGCGGTGCGAGCGGCACGGTGGGTGCGCTCGAAGGTCAGGAAGCCGGGGATGGTGACCTTCTCGTCGCCCTTGGCGACGACCTCACCGACGGTCTCGGCGAGAGCGGCCAGCACGGCGTCGGCGTCCTTGCGGGTCACCTCGGCGCGGTCGGCCAGGGCGGCCACCAGCTCACTGCGGTTCATGTTGTTACTCCCGTGTTCTTCTTGCCTGTGAGGCGTGCCACGCGGCGGAAGCCGCGTGATTGGGTACAGCGAAGCCGATGCTGCCAGGGCCTTCGGACAGTCCCCGGACCCGGGTCTAATGACAGACCCTCGCGCCCAAACACGCATCCTGCCCCCACCAGCGGCGGGAACGCCAATCCGGCACCCCCTGGGGTCACACGAAAAGCGCCAGAGCCCCCTGGTGGTGACGTTCTGTCGACTCCGCGAAAACGAAGCGGAGCCGAAAAGCCACCCTAAAGGCGGGTTTACGGCTCCGCGAATCGCGACGCGCCGTCAGCGGCCGGTCGCCGCCGAGCCGCCGCCCGCGGCCTTCGCCGCGTTGCGGACCGCTCCGGCGACCGCGCCGGCGACCTTGTCGTTGAAGACCGACGGGATGATGTAGTTCGGGTTCAGCTCGTCCTCGGTGACGACGTCCGCGAGGGCCGTGGCGGCAGCGAGCATCATCTCCGTGTTGACCGTACGGGACTGGGCGTCCAGCAGGCCGCGGAAGACACCCGGGAAGACCAGCACGTTGTTGATCTGGTTCGGGAAGTCCGAGCGGCCGGTGGCGACGACGGCGGCCGTCTGCCGGGCGGCGGCCGGGTCGACCTCCGGGTCCGGGTTCGCGAGCGCGAACACGATCGCGCCCTCCGCCATGGCGGCGACGTCCTCGGCGCCCAGCAGGTTCGGGGCCGACACGCCGATGAAGACGTCCGCGCCGACGACGGCCTGCTTGAGGGTGCCGGTGACACCCTCGGGGTTGGTGTTGTCGGCGATCCAGCGCAGCGGCGAGTCCGCCGGGGCCTCCACGAGGTCCTCGCGGCCCGCGTGCACGACGCCCTGGATGTCGGCGACGACGGCGTGCTTGACACCCGCCGCGATCAGCAGCTTCAGGATGGCCGTACCGGCCGCGCCGGCCCCGGACATGACGACCCGTACGTCACCGACGCTCTTGTTCACCACGCGCAGCGCGTTGGTGAGGGCGGCGAGGACGACGATGGCGGTGCCGTGCTGGTCGTCGTGGAAGACGGGGATGTCGAGGGCCTCGCGCAGCCGGGCCTCGATCTCGAAGCAGCGGGGCGCCGAGATGTCCTCCAGGTTGATGCCCGCGAAGCCGGGGGCGATGGCCTTGACGATCGCGACGATCTCGTCGGTGTCCTGCGTGTCGAGGCAGATCGGCCAGGCGTCGATGCCCGCGAAGCGCTTGAAGAGGGCCGCCTTGCCCTCCATGACGGGCAGGGAGGCCATCGGGCCGATGTTGCCGAGGCCGAGGACGGCGGAGCCGTCGGTGACGACCGCGACCGAGTTCCGCTTGATGGTGAGGCGACGGGCGTCCTCGGGGTTCTCGGCGATCGCCATGCACACCCGGGCCACGCCCGGGGTGTAGATCATGGAGAGGTCGTCACGGTTGCGGATGGGGTGCTTGGACGCCATCTCGATCTTGCCGCCGAGGTGCATCAGGAACGTACGGTCGGAGACCTTGCCGAGCGTCACGCCCTCGATGGTGCGCAGCTGCTCGACGATCTCGTCGGCGTGCGCGGTGGACGTCGCGGCGATGGTGACGTCGATGCGGAGCTTCTCGTGGCCGGAGGCGGTCACGTCGAGGCCGGTGACGGACCCGCCGTGGGACTCCACCGCCGTGGTCAGCTGCGAGACCGCGGTTCCGCTCGCGGGAACCTCCAGCCGGACCGTCATCGAGTACGAGACGCTGGGCGCCGTTGCCATGGCCGAGTTCCTCTGCTTTCCCTGAGCTTCGTTGCTACGCCGCCCCGGCTGGTTGCCCGGCGGCGCCCTCCGATGGTCGCACCTACCAGCCGGTAGCAGGTAATGCGGTCATATTGTTTTCGGAAAGTAGTTTCCACCATACGAGAACCCGTGGGGAAACAGAAGAGGTCCCCGTCACCAGGGGTGACGGGGACCTCGACTTCGTAGCAATGCACTAGGTGGCACCGACCCGCCATGCTCGCCTCGCGGCAAGTGGTCCCTCTGAGGGACGAAGGTTGGGCCCGGGGGCTTGGATCGAGCCGGTGCCACGACAAGGCTAACAAACCACCCTGCTTGGTGATTCCAGCGCCACAGGTTGACCGGAAATCGGCCTCCGGTTCCTGGCGGCGGCTCAGTCCCGGAGCAGGTCCGGCACCCCCGCCCCGTCGGGCATGTCGCCCGCCCCCGCGACGACCGTGAGCTGCTGCGTCGCCCGGGTGAGGGCCACGTACAGCACGCGCAGGCCGGCCGGTGACTCGTCCGCGATCTCCGCCGGAGAGACGACCACCGTGGCGTCGTACTCCAAGCCCTTCGCCTCCAGGGAGCCGAGGGCCACCACCCGGTCGCCCAGGTCGGCGAGCCAGCGCGCCGCCTCCGCGCGCCGGTTCATGGCGACGACGACACCGACGGTGCCCTCCACCCGGTCCAGGAGCAGCCGCGCCTCGGACCGTACGGTTTCGGCCAGACCGGTGTCGGCCGCCTGCTCCGGCACGGCCACGAACCGCGGCTCGACACCCGTCGAGCGGACCGCTCGCGGCGACTCCTTGCCGGGCATGGCGAGGGCCAGCACCTTGGCGGCCAGCTCGGCGATCTCGGCCGGGTTCCGGTAGTTCACGGTCAGCTCGAAGCGGCGCCGCGGCCGGGAGCCGAGGGCCTCGTCACGGGCCTCCGCGGCCTCGTCCGGGTCCGACCAGGAGGACTGCGCCGGGTCGCCGACGACCGTCCAGGTGGCGTGCCGGCCGCGCCGCCCCACCATCCGCCACTGCATGGGCGTGAGGTCCTGCGCCTCGTCGACGATCACGTGCGCGTACTCGGTGCGCTCCGCCGCGAGCCGCTCGGCCCGCTCGCGCTGCGTCTCCTCCCGTACGGGCATCAGCTCCTCCAGGCCCGTGAGCTGGTCCAGCGGGTCGTACTCCCGGCGCTTCTTCGGGCGCGCCGGGGCGCCGAGGAGGGTGCCCAGCTCGTCGAGGAGGGCCACGTCGTGGACGGACAGCTCCTTGCGGCGCAGGGAGCGGGCGAGCCGCCGCACCTCGCCCTGGTTGAGGATGCGGCGGGCCCAGCGGCCGAGCCGCCGCTCGTCCGCCATCGCGTCGAGGACCCCGCGCGGGGTCAGTTCGGGCCACCAGGCGTCGAGGAAGGAGAGGAAGGAGTCCTCCGTGGAGACGTCCTCGTCGAAGGAGGAGCGCAGCTCGGCGGCGAGCTCGGGGTCGCTGTGCC
Organism: Streptomyces sp. CB02261; assembly: GCF_001905665.1. Lineage (GTDB taxonomy): Bacteria > Actinomycetota > Actinomycetes > Streptomycetales > Streptomycetaceae > Streptomyces. The sequence continues at coordinate 1,152,073 of NZ_LIVX01000001.1, forward strand.
GGCCGACGGCGCCGGACTTGGCGTACAGCGCGTCGAGGAGCAGCCGGCGGGCGCGGGGACGGAGCAGGTTGACCGGGGCGGTGCCGCCGAGGACGTTGTGGCGGATGCGCCGCAGCTCGTCGGCCTCCAGCTCCAGACGGCGGCCGAAGGCGACGACACGGAGCCGGTCGGGCGTCCCGGCCCGCTCCTCCTCGCCCAGGGCGAGCTGCCCGCGCCGGCCCCCGGGGGCCGGGGTCTCCAGTGCGCCGCGGGCCGCCTTGCGCAGCACGTGGAGCATCCGGGAGGAGCCCTTGATCCGGGCGACGGCCGGCTCGTCGTACGCGGTGGCCTCGGCGCCGTCTACCAGCGAGCCCACGGCCCGGATCGCGACCTGGCCCTCCTCGCCGAGGGAGGGCAGGACGCCCTCGGTGTACGAGACGAGGAGCGGGGTCGGGGAGACGATCAGGATGCCTCCCGCGTACCGCCTCCGGTCCTGGTAGAGGAGGTACGCGGCCCGGTGCAGGGCGACGGCGGTCTTGCCGGTGCCGGGGCCGCCCTCCACGTACGTCACGGAGGCGGCGGGCGCTCGGATGACGAGGTCCTGCTCCGCCTGGATGGAGGAGACGATGTCCCGCATGGTGTGGCTGCGGGCCTGGCCGAGGGCGGCCATGAGAGCGCCGTCGCCGATCACGGGCAGCTCGCGCCCGCCGAGGGTGGCCCGGAGCTCGGGGCGCATCAGGTCGTCCTCCACGCCGAGGACCTGGCGGCCCTTGGAGCGGATGACGCGGCGGCGCACGACCCGGCCGGGGTCGACCGGGGTGGACCGGTAGAAGGGCGCGGCGGCGGGCGCCCGCCAGTCGATGACCAGCGGCGCGTAGTCGGAGTCCAGGACGCCGATCCGGCCGATGTGGAGGGTCTCGCCGATCTCGGCCGTCCGGTCGGGGCGGACGGCGTCCTCGGCGGGCTCGACGGAGGTGAAGGCGCCGTCGGGCCCCTTCTTGCCGTCCTTCCCGTGGAGGAGGTCGATCCGCCCGAAGAGGAAGTCCTCGAACTCGTTGTTGAGCCGGTTGAGGTGGATGCCGGCACGGAAGACCTGGGCGTCGCGCTCGGCGAGGGCGCCGGGCGTGCCGACCTGGCCCCGCTGGGCGGCGTCGTTCATCAGGAACTCCGCCTCGTGGATCTTCTCCTCCAGCCGGCGGTAGACGTGATCCAGATGTTCCTGCTCGACACCGATCTCACGGTCTCTGACCGTGTCCACGGCTTCCTGCGCGGCCACCTAAGGCCCCCTTCTGACGTGCACTGGGCAGCCGTCGAGCGTACGCCACTCGAAGGCGCCGTGTCAGGCGCGATCAACTCCTGGGCGGCGGATCGTCGTGCAGGATCCGCTGGAAGAGGTGATGGTCGCGCCACGCGCCGTCGATGTGGAGGTAGCGGGGGGCGGTACCGATCCGCTCGAACCCGCTCTTGGCCAGGACCCGCTGGGAGGCGTGGTTGCGCAGGACGGTCCCGGCCTGGATCCGGTGCAGCCCCAGTTCCTCCCGGGCGCCCCTGCAGGCCTCCTCGACGAGCGCGGTGGCGAGACCGCGACCGGTGCGGTCCCGGTCGACCCAGTAGCCCATGGAGGCGCTGCGGAAGGGCCCCAGGACGATCCCGGAGAGGGTGACGGCCCCGACGATCAGCTCCCCGTCGACGCCGAGCCACCGCACCCCACCGTCCCGGAGCCGCTCGGCCTGGCCCTCGGTGGTGTAGTACCGCTCGGGACGGCGGGGCTCCCAGGGCTTCATGTGGTCCCGGTTGCGCAGCAGGGCACGGGCGAGCGCGGCGGCGTCGCCGGGGACGGCGGGTCGGATGCGGAGGGCGTCGACGGTCACCCCCGTACGCTAGCCAGCTCCGACCGCGCGGGAGCGGTTGCACGGGTCTGAGACAGTTGCGGTATGGATATCGAGCGCAGGAACAACGTCACGGTGACCGGCAACCCTGACGGACCCGCCGTGGTGCTGGCTCATGGGTTCGGTTGTGATCAGAACATGTGGCGGCTGACGGTTCCGGCGCTGGAGGCGGACCACAAGGTGGTCCTGTTCGACTACGTGGGCTCGGGACGGTCCGATCTGTCCGCGTTCTCCCCGGAGCGGTACGCCTCCCTGGACGGCTACGCCCGGGACGTGGCGGAGGTGTGCGAGGCCCTCGACCTGCGCGACGCGGTGTTCGTGGGGCACTCGGTCAGCGCGATGATCGGCGCACTGGCGGTCGGTCTGGTTCCGGAGCGCATCGGGGCCCTGGTGATGGTCGCGCCCTCGCCGCGGTACATCGACGACGAGGGGTACCGCGGCGGGTTCAGCGCCGAGGACATCGACGAGCTGCTGGCGTCCCTGGAGTCGAACTACCTGGGCTGGTCGGCGGTCATGGCTCCGGCGATCATGGGGAACGCGGAGCGGCCCGAGCTCGGCGACGAGCTGACCAACAGCTTCTGCGCCACCGACCCCGACATGGCGCGCGTCTTCGCCCGGACCACGTTCCTGTCGGACTCGCGGGACGACCTGAAGGGCGTGGAGGTGCCGACGCTGGTCCTGGACTGCGCCCAGGACGTCATCGCACCCCCGGAGGTCGGCGCCTTCGTCCACCGGGCGATCCCCGGCTCGACCCTGGTGACGCTGAACGCCACCGGCCACTGCCCCCACCTGTCCGCGCCGGAGGCCACCAACGACGCGATCACCCGCTTCCTGGCGGAGCTGCGGTGATGTGCCGCGTCGGGCAGCAGCCCGAGCCCCACGGCACCGGCGGCGACGAGGCCTCGAACATCGCGTTCACCGCCCTCCTCGAGGACAGCGCCGAGGAGCTGTACGAGAGCGCCCCGTGCGGGTACCTGTCGACGATGCTGGACGGCACCATCGCGAAGATCAACGCCACGCTCCTGGGCTGGCTCGGTCTGGAGCGGGAGGCCGTGATCGGCCGCATGCGGTTCACCGACCTGCTGACCGTGGGCGGCAAGCTATACCACGAGACCCACTTCGCGCCGCTGCTGCGCATGCAGGGCGAGATCGGCGGCATCGCCCTGGAGATGCGGCACGCCGACGGCGGCCGCCTGCCGGTCCTGATCTCCTCGGCGGTCAAGTACGGCGCCTCCGGCGAACCGCTGCTGATCCGCACCACCGTCTTCGACGCCCGCGACCGCCGCGCCTACGAAGAGGAACTCCTGCGGGCCCAGAAGGCCGCCGAGCAGGCCCACCGGGAGGCGGAGGCCGACCGCGCCCGGCTGCAGGACGCCCTCGCCGTGCTCCAGGCGTCGCTGCTGCCCGACACCCTGCCGCCGATCCCCGGGGTGGAGACGGCCGCCCACTACCGCACGGCCTCCCCCGACCGGCTGGGCGGCGACTTCTACGACGTCATCCCCCTCGGCGGCGGACGCTTCGCCTTCTTCCTGGGCGACGTCTGCGGCAAGGGCCCCCAGGCCGCGGCGGTCACCTCGCTGACCCGCTACACCCTGCGCGCCGCCCTCCTGCACGACCCCGACCCGGTGGCCGCGCTCTCGACGCTCAACACCGTGCTCCACGAGCGCTACAGCGGCGGCGACCCGCGGTACTGCACCGCCGTCGTCGGGGTCATCGAGCCCGACCCGGCCACCGGGCGCGCCGCCGTCCGCATCGCCTCGGGCGGCCACCCGTCGGCCCTCGTCCTGCGGGGCGACGGCACCGCGGACTTCCTGCCGACCCCGGGCGGTCTCCTCGTGGGCATCCTGCCCACCGCGCCCTTCGCCACCGCCACCACCACCCTGGCCCCCGGTGACACGTTCCTGCTCTACACCGACGGCCTCACCGAGGCCCGCACCGGCCGCGGCCGTGCCGAGCTGTACGGGGACGAGGCCCTGCGCGCCTTCGTCACCCGCCACGCGGGCAGACCGCCCCACGAGGTCATCGAGGCCCTGACCGCCCTGCTGGACGGCTTCGGCGAGGGTCTGGACGACGACACCGCCCTGCTCGCCCTCGGCGTGCCTACGACCAAGAGCCCGGAATGACACCGCTGAGAATCATCATCCGCGAGGCCGCGACCGGCCCGGTCCTGCAGGTCGTCGGCGAACTCGACTACACGACCGCCACGCAGCTGCGGGAGACGGTCGCCGGCGTCACCCTCCGGCCGGGTCTGCGCCTCGTGCTCGACCTGGGGGGCATGGAGTTCTGCGACTCCAGCGGCATCACCGCCCTGCTCGCCGCCCGCGCGCTCGCCCTCGCCGCCGGGGCGGACATCGCCCTCGCCGCCGTGCCCGCGCGCACCCTTCGCATCCTGAACATCGTGGGTCTCGACCAGGTCTTCACCCTCCACCCCGACAGCGAGTCCGCCACCCGGCCCTGAGAGCGGCGCCCCGGCCGGGCCCGCCCTCGGTCGTCGTACGCCGCGCGAGTCGTCGTACGTGGAGTCGGTCGTCGTACCAGGCGTCAGTCGTCGTACTTCGCGTCCGCCGAGGGATCAAGGGCCAGCCGGTACCCCCGCTTCACCACCGTCTGGATGAGCTTCGGCGTCCCCAGCGCCGTCCGCAGGCGCGCCATCGCCGTCTCCACCGCGTGCTCGTCCCGGCCCGCGCCGGGCAGGGCCCGCAGCAGGTCGGCCCGGGAGACCACCCAGCCGGGCCGGCGGGCGAGCAGGCCGAGGAGGGCCATTCCGGCGGGCGGTACGGGCCGCAGGGCGCCGTCGACGAGGACGGCGTGGCCGCGGACCTCCACCCGGTGCCCCGCCACCGGCAGGACCCGCGAGCGGGCGGGCAGCTCCTTGCAGAGCAGCTGGACGAGCGGCCCGAGCCGGAACCGCTCCGGCTGGTACGTGTCGATGCCCTCGGCCTGGAGCGGCAGCGCCGTCACGGACCCGACGCACACCGCGAGCACCTCGTGCCGCAGCACGGCGACGAGCGCGTCCCGTACGCCCTTCTCCTCGGCCCGGGAGAGCAGCGACGCAGCCGCCGGGGCGCTGGTGAAGGTGACGGCGTCCAGGCCGCCCGCGAGGGTCGCGTCGAGCAGCCGGTCGAGCGGGCCGGTGTCCTCCGGCGGCATCCAGCGGTAGACGGGGACGCCGACGACCTCGGCCCCGGCGACGGTGAGCGCCTCCACGAAGCCGGGCAGCGGCTCCCCGTGCAGCTGGAGCGCGATCCGGCGCCCGGCGACGCCTTCGGCGAGGAGGCGGTCGAGGACCTCGGCCATGGACTCCGAGCTGGGCGACCAGGACTCGGTGAGTCCGGCGGCCCGTACGGCCCCCTTGACCTTGGGTCCCCGGGCGAGGAGTTCGACGTCCCGCAGGACGGCGAGGAGCTCCTCGCCGTGTCCCCAGCCCTCGGCCGCCTCGACCCACCCCCGGAAGCCGATCGCCGTGGTGGCGACGACGACGTCCGGGGCGTGGTCGAGGAGTTCCTTGGTGGCGGCGAGGAGTTCGGTGTCGTCCGCGAGCGGCACGATCCGCAGGGCGGGGCCGTGGACGACGGCGGCACCGCGCCGGCGCAGCAGCGCGATGAGTTCGTCCGCGCGTCGGGCCGCGGTGACGCCGACGGTGAAGCCGGCGAGGGGGCCGTGTTCTTGCTCGTCCATGGGGCCAGAGCCTGACGGGGACGCGTGACAGACTCGGTTCGCCTGTATTTCCTGGTCGTTACGGTCCGCGCCGGGCATCCGACATCACACCTTCGCGTAACCGGTCCGGGGCTCCGCCTCGGTGACCGCCTCGGCGGTCGCGGGGACGGCGGTGGGGCGCCGAAGGTATACCGCCCAGGTGACGGCCATGCAGGCCGCGTAGAAGGCCAGGAAGCCGATGAAGGCCCCGGTGCCGGTCCCGGCGGTCTGGAAGGACTGGCGGAAGGCGAGGTTGATGCCGAGTCCGCCGAGCGCGCCGACCGCCCCGATGATGCCCATGGCGGCCCCGGAGAGACGCCGGCCGTAGGCCTCCGCCGTGTCGCCCGAGAGCCCCTTGCGGTGGCCCTGGGCGAGGAAGATCGCCGGGATCATCTTGAAGGTGGAGCCGTTGCCGAGGCCGCTGAGGGCGAAGAGGGCGATGAAGCCGACGAGGAAGACGGCGAGCGACTCGGTCACGGAGGCGTAGATCACCACTCCGGTCGCGGCGGCCATCGCGGCGAAGGTCCCCAGGGTGATGCGGGCGCCGCCGTGCCGGTCGGCGAGGGAGCCGCCGATGGGCCGGATCAGCGAGCCGAGCAGCGGGCCGATGAAGGTGAGGGAGGCCGCCTGGAGCGGGGTGCGTCCGAACTGGGTCTGGAGCACGAGGCCGAAGGCGAAGCTGTAGCCGATGAAGGAGCCGAAGCAGCCGATGTACAGGAAGGCCATGATCCAGGTGTGGCGGGCCCGCACGGCCTCCTTCGCGGCCCCGGTGTCGTTCTTGACGGGGGCGAGGTTGTCCATGAAGAGGGCGGAGCACACGGCGGCGACCACGATCAGGGGGAGGTAGACGCCGAGCACGATCCTCGGGTGCATGGCGCCCGCGGTGCCGATGACGAGAAGGCCGACGAGCTGGACGACGGGGACGCCGATGTTGCCGCCGCCCGCGTTGAGTCCGAGCGCCCAGCCCTTCTTCCGCAGCGGGAAGAAGGCGTTGATGTTGGTCATCGAGGAGGCGAAGTTGCCGCCGCCGACGCCGGTGAGCGCCGCCACCACGACGAAGGTGGTGTACGAGGTGCCGGGCTCCATCACCGCGAAGGCGAGGCCGGTGGGCAGCAGGAGCATCAGGGCGCTGAAGATGGTCCAGTTACGGCCGCCGAAGCGGGCGACGGCGAAGGTGTACGGGATCCGGATCAGCGCGCCGACGAAGGTCGCGGTCGCGATCAGGAAGAACTTCCCGGCCGGGTCGATGCCGTACTGCGGCCCCATGAAGAGCACCATGACCGACCACAGGCTCCAGATCGAGAAGCCGATGTGCTCGGAGAGGACGGAGAAGATCAGGTTCCGTCGTGCGATCCGCTCCCCTTTCTCGCGCCAGAAGGTCTCGTCCTCCGGCTCCCACTGCTCGATCCACCGGCCGCCGCCCATGTCGTACCTCCGCGGGTGTCGGGTCCTGGGGCGTCCACAGCCCCGGTCCACCTGCCACAGAGGCTAGAGAGGCCGCGTTTCGGCCCGATGCCGAGAGGTGACGGGAACGGAACCTTGCTCTCACCCGGCGCGGACACCCACTGTGAGCGCCTGCGGGCCGCTCAGGCCAGCCCCGGCTCGGCTTCCGGCAGCCAGGAGCCGGGGGGCCGTTCCAGCCAACCCTCCGCCGCGCCGAGCTCCGCCGCGGCGGTCCGCAGGGCGTCGAGACCGGGATGACGCAGCCCCTTGCGCCACACCAGGCTCACGGGTGACAGGGGTACGGGGTCGGTGAGCGGTCGCAGGACACAGCCCGGCATGGGCGGGAAGTCGACGACGGCGAGCACCGGGTTGCGGTGCTTGGCCATGATGCGGCGGAACTCCTCGTGGCCGACCGCGAGCGGCGCGGGCGGGGCGACCTCGATGCCGCGCCCGGCGAAGAGGCGGGCGGCGAGGTCGGTCCACTCCGGGGTGCGGTCGTTCCCCGCGCCCGCGTAGACCCGTTCCCCGGCGAGGCCCGCGAGCGGCACCTCGGGCAGGCCGGCCAGCGGATGGTCCTCGGGGAGGATCACCGCCATCCGCTCGTACCGTACGAACTGGGAGTCGAGCCGGGCCCGCAGCCCCGCTTCGAGCCCGCCGTACCGGCCGAAGGAGGTGTCGAGCCGGCCGGCGAGGATGTCCCGGACCGCGCCGGTGAGCCCGCTCTCGTAGCGGGCCATCAGTTCCTGCTCCGGGGCGAGTTCACGGGCCCGGCGCAGGACGCGCTCCTGGGCGAGACCCGGGCTGTTGAGGTCGACGAGGAGGGGCCGGGGCGCGGCGCGGAAGGCGTCGGTCAGCTCGTCGTGGGCGGCCAGCACCCGTCGCGCGTACGGCAGGAGGCGCTCCCCGTCCGGAGTGAGGGCGACCTGCCGGGTGGTCCGTACGAAGAGTTCCGCGCCCAGCTCGCGCTCCAGGCGCCGGATGTCGCGGCTGAGGGCCTGCTGGGCGACGTAGAGGCGGGCCGCGGCGCGGGTGAAGTGCAGTTCCTCGGCGACGGCGGTGAAGGCGCGCACGAGGCGGGGGTCGATGTCGTACGAGGACGGGGTGGCGGACACCGCGGCATTTAACAACACAGGCGCGTGAATGGCCACCGAACAGGTGTTGGACCCGCCCGGCCCGCGCCCGCGAGCCTTGATCCATGCCGCTACCGGAGCTCCCCCCGACCCCGGCGGGCCCGGCCCCCGCCCCCCGCCACGCCGAACGACCGCCGACCACCCCCGGCCACCGCGCAGGCCCGCCCGCCGTCCCCCACGCGCGCGAGAAGCGGCCCGCCGCCGACCGCCCACGGCCGCCCGCCGCCACCCGCAGCCCCTACCTCCGCCTCTTCGCCGTCCCCGGCACCCGCGCCTTCACGGCCGGCAATCTGATCGCCCGGCTGCCCATGGGCATGTTCGGCGTCAGCGCCGTCATCATGATCGCGGCGGCCTACGACTCGTACGCGCTGGCCGGTGCCGTCATCGCCACCGGCACCGGCGCCGGGGCCCTCACCGCCCCCTGGATCGCCCGGCTCGTCGACCGGTACGGCCAGGCGCGGATCGCCGTCCCCGCCACCGCCTACGCGGTCCTGGGCCATCTGACCCTGCTGCTCTGCGTCCACGAGCGGGCGCCCGTCTGGGCCCTCTTCGCCACGACCGCCCTCACCGCCACGAGCCCCAACACGGGCGGCATGTCACGGGCCCGCTGGGCCCACCTCTTCCGGGGCGACCGCGACGCCCTCCACACCGCCAACGCCTTCGAACAGGCCGTCGACGAGCTCTGCTTCATGCTCGGCCCGGTCGTCGCCGCGCTCCTCTGCTCGACCCTCTTCCCCGAGGCGGGCACCCTCGTCGCCGCCACCCTCTTCCTCGGCGGGGTCCTGGTCTTCGCCGCCCAGCGCTCCACCGAACCGCCGGTCGCGCCGCGCACCACCGCCGGATCTCCGCTGCGGGCCCCCGGCATGCTCCCCCTCCTCGCGGTCTTCCTCGCCACCGGGGCGGTCTTCGGGTCCATGGAGGTGGTCACCCTCGCGTACGTGGACGGGCCCGTCGCCGGCCCCGTCCTCGCCCTCCAGGCCGCCGGATCCTGCGCCGCGGGCCTCCTCTACGGCCGCTCCCACCGCACCGTACGGCTGCGCACCTGTCTGACCGCGATGGCCGCCCTGATGACGCTGCCCCTGCTGGCCGCCTCGACCGGTTCGCTGCTCGCCCTCGCCGCCGGTCTCCTGCTCGCGGGCATGGCGACGGCTCCGACGATGGTGACGGGCATGGGGCTGGTCCAGCGCATGACGCCGCCGTCCCAGCTCAACGAGGGCCTGACCCTCGCCGTGACCGCCCTCCTCGGCGGCATCGCGGCCGGCTCCGCCACCGGGGGCTGGGCCGCCGACCACGCCCCGTTCCCCGCCTTCGGCTTCCTGATCCCGGTCGCGGCGGCGAGCCTGGCCCTGGCGCTGTGCGCGACGAGGACGCGGGCATGAGGACGCGGGCATGACGAAGGCCCGGCAGTCTGACGACTGCCGGGCCTTCGCCCACATGGGATGAGGTGTCCGAGCGGGCAAGCCCCTCGGACGCTCGGTGGAGATGGCGGGAATCGAACCCGCGTCCAACGGTACGGAAACAGAGCTTCTCCGTGTGCAGTCCGCTACGAGTTTCTCAGCCCCGGAGATCACGCGGACAAGTCTCCGACGGGCTCAGTCACTGTTTGATTTCCCTCCAACCCCCGTGACCGGGGTGAGAGGTTTAGATCCCTAAATGACGCCAGGATCCGGGTCGGGACCACCCCCGGGCTGACGCTCCTCACAGAGGCTTCTTGTCGTTACCTAAAATTAGGCAGCGAGGGCGAAGCGGGAGTTATCGCTCTTGGAGTTGGCGATTATTGGTTGCGACATATGGTTAACGAGATCATTGCCGCTTCCTCGACACGCTTCCTCTGCATCGGTATCCGCTGTCGAAACCGATCATCCCCATGTTCATTTTTCAAAGCGCACGCCCCTTGCGAGGTGTGCACGGCCCATCGTACGTGACCGACGGCCGCTGTCGCCAGCGTATTACCCGCTGCCGCGCCGCTACGCGATCTTGGCGGCGCGCTGCCTGCGCTTGGCCGCCGCGATGGCCCGGTTGGTCTCACGGGTGTCCTGCTTCTCCCGCAGGGTCTGCCGCTTGTCGAACTCCTTCTTGCCCTTGGCGAGCGCGATCTCGACCTTGACCCGGCCGTTCAGGAAGTAGAGCGCGAGGGGCACGATCGTGTGACCGGTCTCCTGCGACTTCGACTCCAGCTTGTCGATCTCCTCGCGGTGCAGCAGCAGCTTCCGCTTCCGCTTCGCCGAGTGGTTGGTCCAGCTGCCCTGCATGTACTCGGGCACATGGATGTTGTGCAGCCACGCCTCGTGGTTGTCGATCTGCACGAAGCCGTCGACCAGCGAGGCGCGGCCCATCCGCAGCGACTTCACCTCGGTGCCCATGAGGACCACACCGCACTCGTACGTGTCGACGATGTGGTAGTCGTGGCGCGCCTTCTTGTTCTGCGCGATGAGCTTGCGCTCGGGCGCCTTGTCCTGGTTCTTCTTGGCAGGCTTGCCCTGCACGTTCACGAGTCCCTTTGCCATAGTGCGGTCATTTTCGCACTACGAGCCCCCTCCGAGGCCACTCAATACCGTCTTCGCCCGTTCCTCGGCCCGTTCCCCGGCCGCCAGGTCGGGGGTGATGCCCCGGCCGTCCACCGCGTGCCCGGCCGGCGTCCGGTAGTGGCCGACGGTCAGCTCGGCGACGGAACCGTCCGGCAGGGCGCTCGGCATCTGGACCGCGCCCTTGCCGAAGGTGCGCGACCCGACCGTGACCGCCCGGCCCCGGTCCTGGAGGGCGCCGGTGAGCAGCTCCGCCGCGCTCATGGTGCCGCCGTCGATCAGCGCCACCAGGGGCCGGCCGGTGTCGCCGCCGCCCTCCGCGTACACGGCCCGCTGCTCGCCCTCCACGTCGTACGTGGCGACCAGACCGCCGTCGAGGAAGGCGGAGGCGGCCACGGCGGCCTCCGCGACCAGGCCGCCCGCGTTGCCCCGCAGGTCAAGGAGGACACCGGCACCGGCCGGGGCGGCCCGTACGGCGTCACGCACGCGCGTGCCCGCGCCCTTGGTGAAGGCGGCGACCCTGATCAGTAAGGTCCCGTCGTCCAGGCGGCGGACGGTCACCGGATCCGTGGCGAGCCGGGCCCTGCGCAGGGTCTGCGTCCAGGCGGCGCGGCCGCGCTCGACCCGGAGGGCGACGGCCGAGCCGGGCACCCCGTCGCCGCGGAGCAGGGCGACGACCTCCGAGACCGAGAGCCCGTCGACGGTGCGCCCGTCGACGGAGACGAGCCGGTCGCCGGGCCGGAGCCCGGCCCGCTCGGCGGGGCCGCCGGGCTGCACCCGGGTCACCCGGACGCGGTCCTCGCCGGCCCGGCCCGCGGACAGCCCGACGCCGGTGTACGTGCCGTCGAGGGCCTGCTCGAACTCGGCGTACTCCTTCTTGTCGTACACCGCGCCCCAGCGGTCGCCGCTGCGGCTGACGAACTCCTCCGCGGCCTGCTTGCCCGACTTCCCGTCGGCCATGGCCGCGGCGGCGGCGCGGTTCAGGGCGGCGCGGTCGACGGGCGCGCCGGCCGGGGGCCGCTGCCCCGCGCGTGTGGCCGCGCCGGCCGGCTCGCCCGCCGCGTCCTGCCGGGGCAGGGACCCGGTGGCGGCGGCCGTGGCGAGGATCCCGGCGAAGACCAACGTCAGAACGGCCCCACGGAGCACTCCGCGGGGCCGGATACAGAGATGTCCGGTGTCGGCCGACATGCCGCCCACTCTAGGACAAGACGATGGCGCCGCACGGGCTTTGGCCGTACGACGCCATCCGTCGTCAGTGGTCTCTTCTCACACCTTCAGGTACTTGCGCAGCGCGATGAAAGCGGCCACGGCCGGCATGAGGAGCCCGATCGCGATGACGAGCGGCAGCTTGGCGAAGACCGCGTCCCAGCCGATGAAGTTGACCAGCTGCATCTTCTCCGCGAGGGCGATGCCGTGGTCGATCAGGAAGTACCGGCCGACGAGCAGCAGCACACAGGCGACCGCGCCGCCCAGGAGTCCCGCGAACGCGGCCTCCATGATGAACGGCATCTGGATGTAGAAGCTGGAGGCGCCGACGAGCCGCATGATGCCGGTCTCACGGCGGCGGCTGAAGGCCGAGACGCGGACGGTGTTGACGATCAGCATCAGCGCGATGACGAGCATCAGGCCCATGACGCCGAGGGCGGCGATGTTCATGCCGTTCATGAGGTCGAAGAGGTTCTGCAGGATGTTCCGTTGGTCCTGCACCGACTCGACGCCCTCGCGGCCCGCGAAGGCGGTGGCGACCACCTTGTACTTCTCCGGGTCCTTGAGCTTGACCCGGAACGACTCCGGCATCTGGTCCGGCGTGATGACGGAGGCGATGGCGGTGTCGCTGTACTCCTCCTTGTAGTGCTTGAACGCCTCGTCGGCCGACTCGTAGTAGACGGTCTCGACGATGTCCATCTTCTGCAGGTCGGCCTTGATCTGCTCCTTCTGCTGGGCCGTGACCGCGCCCTTGGCGCACTTGCCCGCCGCGGCCGACGCGTCGGCCTTGTTGCAGAGGTAGATGGAGACGTTGACCTTGTCGTACCAGTAGTCCTTCATCGTGCTGACCTGCTCGCGCATGAGCAGCGCGCCGCCGAAGAGGGCGAGCGAGAGGGCCACGGAGACGATGACGGCGAAGGTCATCGTGAGATTGCGCCGGAGACCGACACCGATCTCGGAGAGCACGAACTGAGCGCGCATGGGTCTGCTTTCTCCTACTCGCTACAGGCTCAGTGCTGGTATCCGTAGACGCCGCGCGCCTGGTCGCGGACCAGGCGGCCCTTCTCGAGCTCTATGACGCGCTTGCGCATCTGGTCGACGATGTTCTGGTCGTGGGTCGCCATGACGACGGTGGTCCCTGTCCTGTTGATGCGGTCGAGCAGCTTCATGATGCCGACCGAGGTCTGGGGGTCGAGGTTGCCGGTGGGCTCGTCGGCGATCAGCAGCATCGGCCGGTTGACGAAGGCGCGGGCGATGGCGACGCGCTGCTGCTCACCACCGGACAGCTCGCCCGGCATCCGGTCCTCCTTGCCCCCGAGCCCGACCAGGTCGAGCACCTGCGGCACGGCCTTGCGGATCTCGCCGCGCGGCTTGCCGATGACCTCCTGGGCGAAGGCCACGTTCTGGGCGACGGTCTTGTTGGGCAGCAGGCGGAAGTCCTGGAAGACGGTGCCGAGCTGACGCCGCATGTGCGGCACCTTCCAGTTGGACAGGCGGGCCAGGTCCTTGCCGAGGACGTGCACCTGGCCTTGGCTGGCGCGCTCCTCGCGGAGGAGCAGCCGCAGAAAAGTCGACTTACCGGAGCCGGAGGAACCGACGAGGAAGACGAACTCCCCCTTCTCGATCTCCAGGGAGACATCCCGGAGCGCGGGGCGGTTCTGCTTCGGATAGGACTTGGAGACGTTGTCGAATCGGATCACGGATGCACACCACGGTCGGCCGGGAGTAGGTGTGCGTGACCTTACGCGAACGGGGTGACCCCGCGCAGTCGCGGTCCTGGCTTGCGCGCTTTATCCTTTTCGCCCATCGGGATAGAACAGGGACGATCCGGTGGGGCGCGCCGAAACGCCGACGAGCTGGCACAGTGGTAGGGGGAACGTCCGGGCACCTCCGGGCGTTGTCCTGATGGAGCCCCCAGTGCGGGAGGAGGAGAGCGCATGACCTACGACCGACTGGTGTGCGCCAACTGCGCGGCCCCGGTCGCCGAGGGCCGTTGCCCCGTCTGCCGCGCGAACCGGGAGCGTCTGACCCCGCAGGGTCTCTCGCCCGCGATGCTGCTGACGCTGGCGATCGCCCTGCTGGCCGCGATCGCGCTGCTCGCGGCGGTCCGTACGGCCTAGCCGGGCCGCGCGACGACCACACGAGCCGGAAAGCACGAGGAAGGGCCGGGGAGAATCCCCCGGCCCTTCTTCATGCGCTGGGCGTCATGCGCGTGCGGCGTGCGCGTACGCGGATCGGTCAGACGGCGGCACGGCCGCCGGCGACGAGACGCGGCAGCATACGGAAGCCGATGCCACCGGCGATCATGGTCGCGGCACCGATGACCAGGAACGAGGTCTCGGCCGCACCGGTCTCGGCGAGCTCCTCCTTCGCCTGGCCCTGCTGCACGGGCTGCGAGCCGGCGTTGTTGGTGTCGGTGTTGTTGTTGCCACCGTCCACGCACTCGGCGCCGTCGAGGTCGACGGTGCAGGTGCCGGCGTCACCGGAGTCGCTGGAGCCGCCGTCGGTGGCGTCCGGCGTACCGGGCGTGGTGGAACCGTTGCCGGTTCCGTTCCCGTTCCCGTTGCCGGTTCCGTTGCCGGTTCCGTTGCCGGTTCCGTTCCCGTTCCCGTTGCCGGTTCCGTTGCCGTTGCCGTTCCCGTTGCCGTTGTCATCGCCGTCGCCCGGCTCGACGGGCGGCTCGACGGGCGGGTCCACCGGCGGGTCGACCGGCGGGTCCACCGGCGGGTCCACGGGCGGGTCGACCGGCGGGTCCACGGGCGGGTCCACGGGCGGGTCCACCGGCGGGTCGACCGGCGGGTCCACCGGCGGGTCGACCGGCGGGTCCACCGGCGGGTCCACGGGCGGGTCCACCGGCGGGTCGACGGGCGGGTCGACGGGCGGGTCCACCGGCGGGTCCACCGGCGGCTCCTCGCAGCCGACGTTCTCGGGAAGGCAGACGGGCGGCTCGTCAGGGTTACCGAAGGCCTGCGCGGCACCCGCCGCGGTCAGCGAAGCGCCTGCGGCGATCATGGCGCCGGCCGCGATGCGCACGAAGCGCACTCGCATTTGTCTGGTCATCTAGGTGCTACCCCCAGTAGTCCATCTCGTCATGGGGCAGCGCTCGGGGCCCGCACAGCAGGGGTGGCGTCACGACTGGAACCGGCCCCCGTTCGCACGCGCGCCCCAGAAATGCGCATGCCAGTACGTCACCCTTCCGAGTTTCCGATGAAGCGTCAAGGTCGTTGCGCGTGCGATGCCCGAAAGATCACCGACTGCCCCACATGCGACGATGCAACTGTGACGTAAACCCTGAACTCCGGGCTCCACAGCACCAGTTCCCTTGTCGACAAAGCTCCCGACCCACCCCGATTCCGCTTGCGTCAGCGAATCCGGAGACCGGAGAAACACCCGGGCCGGAACGGCGACGGGCCCCGCACCGAGGGTGCGGGGCCCGAACGCGTACTGCCGTGGGGCTACTTCTCCTGCTGCTTGCGCCAGCGGATGCCCGCCTCGAGGAAGCCGTCGATCTCGCCGTCCAGGACGGACTGCGGGTTGCCGACCTCGAACTCCGTACGGAGGTCCTTGACCATCTGGTACGGGTGGAGGACGTACGAGCGCATCTGGTTGCCCCAGGAGCTGCCGCTGTCCTTGAGGGCGTCCATCTTGGCCCGCTCCTCCTGGCGCTGACGCTCGAGGAGCTTGGCCTGGAGGACGTTCATGGCGCTCGCCTTGTTCTGGATCTGCGAGCGCTCGTTCTGGCAGGAGACCACGATGCCGGTCGGGAGGTGCGTGATGCGCACGGCCGAGTCGGTCGTGTTGACGCCCTGGCCGCCGGGGCCCGAGGCGCGGTAGACGTCGATGCGCAGCTCCGACTCGTCGATCTCGACGTGGTCGGAGGACTCGACGACCGGCAGGATCTCGACACCGGCGAAGGAGGTCTGGCGGCGGCCCTGGTTGTCGAAGGGCGAGATGCGGACCAGGCGGTGGGTGCCCTGCTCGACGGAGAGGGTGCCGTAGGCGTACGGCGCCTTCACCACGAAGGTGGTCGACTTGATGCCGGCCTCTTCCGCGTACGAGGTCTCGTAGATCTCGGTCGAGTAGCCGTGGCGCTCCGCCCAGCGCAGGTACATGCGCTGGAGCCGCTCGGCGAAGTCGGAGGCGTCGACGCCGCCCGCCTCCGCGCGGATGTTGACCAGGGCCTCGCGCTCGTCGTACTCGCCGGAGAGGAGGGTGCGGACCTCCATCTCGTCGAGGGCCTTGCGGACGGAGGTCAGCTCCGTCTCGGCCTCGGCGAGGGTGTCCGGGTCGTCCATCTCCTCCGCGAGCTCGAAGAGCACCGCGAGGTCGTCGATGCGCCCGCGCAGGGTCTCGGCCTTGCGGACCTCGGCCTGGAGGTGCGAAAGCTTGCTCGTGATCTTCTGCGCCGCCTCCGGGTCGTCCCACAGGGACGGGGCCGCGGCCTGCTCCTCGAGCACGGCGATGTCGGCCCTCAGCTTCTCGAGGTCCAGGACGGCCTCGATCGACCCCATGGTCGAGGAGAGGGACTTCAGCTCTTCTGATACATCGACGACTGCCACGCGTCCAGCGTAACGGCTCCGGGCGAGGAGCCGAACCTTTGGCCACCGCGGCGGGGGCGGCTACGGCACGGAGGACTGCTTCGAGTCCTGCGGCGGGGTGTCCGCGTCCCCGGAGGCCACCAGGTAGCCGCCGGTGCCCAGCGCGCCCGCGACGACGACCGCGGCGACGGCCAGGGTGATCCGGCGCTTGCGGACCGCCTCCGCCTTGTGGCGGGCCGAGCCGGGGCGGCGGGCGCCGGCGGGACGCGGGGCCCTCGCGGTGCCGAGGGGACCGCCCGAGAGCTCGTCGGGGGCCGGGACCCGCATGGAGGTGTGGGTGTCGCGGTTGGAGTCGGCCGAGGCGCCGGGGACGAGGGGGACGGCGGCCCGGCGCGGGCCGGGCTCACCGGCGGCCGTACCGGTGGCGTACGCCTCCGGCTCCGGTTCCGTCGCCGGTGCCGTCTCCTCCGGGTCCAGCTCGTCGACGTCGAGCGGCGGCATGCCCTTGAGCAGCGGCAGGACGTCCTTGAGGCGGGCGGCGAGCTCGGAGGCGCGCAGCCGGGAGGCCGGGGCCTTCGCCAGGCACTGGACGATCAGCTGCCACAGCTCCTCGGGGATGCCGGGCAGCGGGACGACGGTCTCGGTGACGTGGCGGCGCAGGACGGCGCCGGGGTGGCCGCCGCCGAAGGGGGTGAAGCCGGCGAGCAGCTCGTACAGGACCGTCGCGAGGGCGTAGATGTCGACGGCGGCGCGCGGCGGGAGGCCCTCGACGATCTCGGGGGCGAGGTAGTCGGGGGTGCCGATGATCCGGGTGGCCTTGGTCCGGCCGGGGGTGTCGATCAGCTTGGCGACGCCGAAGTCGGTGAGCAGGGCGGGGTGGGCGCCGCCGGGGCCTAGCGGGCCCTCCATGTCGAGCAGGATGTTCTCGGGCTTGACGTCCCGGTGGACGACCCCGGCGGCGTGCGCGGCGGCGAGGGCGTCGGCGACGTCGGCGGTGATCGCGACGGCGGCCTCGGGGGCGAGCCGCCGTTCCCGGTCGAGGCGGGTGCGCAGGTCGGTGCCCCGCACGAGGTCCATCACGAGGGCCAGGTCGTTGCCGTCGACGACGAGGTCGCGGACCTGGACCACCCGGGGGTGGTCGAGGCCGAGCAGGGCGGTGCGCTCCTGGACGAAACGGCCGACGAGCTCCTGGTCGGAGGCCAGGTCCTCGCGCAGCAGTTTGACGGCGACGGGACCCTCGGGCCCCTCGCCGAGCCACACCGTTCCTGCACTGCCCCGCCCGAGGATCTGGTGGGTGGTGTAGCGGCTGCCGATGTTCCGTGCCAAGACTGCTCCCTCAGCGGCTGCGGTTCGCGAGCAAAGTTACGCGTCCGCAGCCGCCGGTCGTCACTTCCGAAGGGAAATCACCCCTCGGAAGTCGATAAATCGGCAGTATTACTGCCCCGTACCGCCGGTAGTACCCCCGGAGCCGGTGCTCTCGCCGATCGAGGAGATCCAGTCGGTGACCGTCGAGATGCCGTCGCCGATGGCCTGCCAGTAGCTCTTGCCCTCGGCGATCCAGTCCTGGAGCGGGGTCAGCTCCCAGACGAGCCAGCCCGCGACCACGAACAGGACGATCATGACCAGGCAGCCCTTGAGGCAGCCGAGGCCGGGGATCCGCACCGGGTTGGCGCTGCGCTGACGCGGCGGGCGCGGCTCGCGGCGTGGCGCCGGGGCCTGGGGCGGCGGCTGCGGCGGGGTGTACTGCTGCTGGGGCTGCGCGTACTGCTGCGGGGCGGGCGGCGGCGCGTACTGCTGGGGCTGGTGCTGCGGCTGGTGCTGCGCCTGCTGCTGGTACGGCTGGGGGGCGGGCCGCTGCGGGGGCCGCTGCTGCTGGTACGGCTGCGGCGGCTGCTGCTGCCCGTACGCCCCCGGCTGCTGCCGGTCCTGCGGCGGCTGCTGCGGCTGCTGCGGCTGCCGCTGCGGGCGCCGGCGCAGCGGGTCCTGGCTCGGGTCCAGGTACTGCACCTGCGTCTGCTCGTTGCGGTCGCGGGCGGCGCGCAGCTGGCTCTGCCAGGGGTGCGGCTCCTCGGACTGCGCCCCCTGCCCGGACTGCGGCGGCCCCGGCGGCACGGGCGGCATGACGGCCGTGGGATCGGCGGCGCCCGCCGGTCCGCTGGTCGGCATGACGCTGGTCGCGCCCGCGGGGTCGAACCGCGGCGCCCCGGCGCCGCTGGGCAGCACCTGGGTGGGGTCCGCGGCCCCCGGCGTCTCGGGGACGGGCGCGGGCGCGGGGTCCGGCGCGAGCAGCGCTCCCACGCCGTCCGCCGCCTCGATCTGGGCGGGCGTGGCGTGCACGCCGATGCCGGCGGCGACCGCGCGCAGACCGCGGGCCAGGTTGACGGCGCTCGGACGCCGGTCCGGGTCCTTGCTGAGGCAGCGCTCTATCACCGTCCACAGCGGGCCCGGCACGGTCGAGGGGCGGCGGGGCTCCTCGCTGAGGTGCCGGTGGAGGACCTCGAGGGCGGTGCCGCCCGCGAACGGGGGCCGGCCCGTGACCAGCTCGTAGAGGAGGATGCCCGCGCCGTAGATGTCGACGGCGGAGGTCTGCGGGCGGCCCTCGGCGGACTCGGGCGCCACGTACGCGGGCGTGCCGACGAATTCGTGGGTCCGGGTCAGGCCCGGGGAGTCCGCGAGGCGCGCGATGCCGAAGTCGGTGAGCATCGGGTGCATCTGGCCGCCCTGCTCGGCGAGCAGCACGTTGGCCGGCTTGAGGTCGCGGTGCACGACGCCGTCGGCGTGGCTCGCGGCGAGCGCGTCGGCGATCTGGGCGGTCAGGAGAGCGGCGGCGACCGGGGTGAGCGGGCCGCTGTCCCTGATGTACCGGTGCAGGTCGGGACCGTCGACGAGGTCCATGACGAGCGCGAGGACGTCGCCCTCGACCACCAGGTCGCGGGTGCGGACGATGTTCGGGTGGGTGAGCCGGAGCAGCACGGACCGCTCGCGCAGGAAGCGCATCACGATGTCCGCGTCGTTGGCCAGCTCCTCCTTGAGGACCTTGATCGCCACGGTCTCACCGGGCTGGCCGGGCACGGCCGCCTCGGCGCCCGCCGTCTCCCGCTGGCGGGCTCGCCAGACGGTGCCCGTGGCGCCGCGGCCGAGCGGCTCCTCGAGCAGGTACTTGCTGCCGATAGGCCGCACGTCACGCGCTCCCTGCTGTCCGTGGTCGGGGCTGCTCCGGTGATGTCCCCGGGGTCCCTGTCCTCTGTTGTGACCCGTCCGGGTGTCCGACCCACTTTAGTGCCGCCGAACGGGGTACCGGCGGGTCGTCCACAGGGCGATTCCGATGCCGGTCGGCGGAGTCACCGGGTGTTCCTCGGGGTGGGAGCCCGGGCGCCGGGGCGCCGAGACGGTCCCGGTTCCCGTCCTGGAACGACCGGCCACCTGTCCGGAAGAAGACGCTCCTGAGACCGCGACGGTTGCCGGGCACCTTCCGATGGCATGCTCAACCAGGCATTTTTACGTCCACAGCCGACCAATCAAGATCACTTCCGGCCGACCCGGGGGCGGGCTGTCGGTGGCAGGTGCGAGGATGCCTCCAGCACGTCGCGTCGAGGGGTCGGGAGCCCCCGCGCCGTGCCGACCTGTACCGGACGACGCGTCCGTGCCGGGTGGGGGGAGTCACAGGGCGGTCCCCCTGCCGGGCATGTCGCGCAGAAGGGACCGCTGACGGCGATGCAGATCCGGCTGACCGTCCTCGCGCCGTACGCCGGCCACGGCACCGGGCGCGCCTGCGACGTGCTCGTCACGGCCCCCGCCGGGACGGCCCTCGCCGCCGTGGCATCGAATCTCGCCGCGGCCGTCACGGGCCCCGACACCTCCGCCTCCGGCACGACCGTGCTCTACGCGGGCGCGGAGCGGCTCGACCCCCGTCGCACCGTCCTCGGCGAGCCGCCGCTGGTCGACGGCGCCGTGCTCTCGCTCCAGGTCCCTGGACCGGACGACCGCGTCGGCGAGAAGGCCTCCGCCCGGCTGCACGTGGTGGCGGGTCCGGACGCGGGCGGGGTGCACCTGCTGCACGGCGGACCGATCAGAATCGGCCGTTCCGTCGACGCCGACGTTCCGCTCGACGACCCGGACGTCTCCCGTGCCCACTGCGTGGTGACCGTCGGCGAGGACGGCCGGGTCACGGTCGCCGACCGCGGCTCGACGAACGGCACGACCCTCGACGGCGAGCCGGTCGGCGACCGCCCGGTGCGGTTCGCGCCGGGCGCGCTGCTGCGGCTCGGCGAGTCGGCCCTCCGCCTGACCGGCGCGGGCGACGACCTGCGCGGTACGGACGCGAGGGCGACGGCCCCGGACGGCGAGGGCCATCTGCGGATCGCGTGCGGAGCGGGCGGCCCGGACGGGACGGCTCGGACCGACCGGCCGGCGCACGCGGGCGTGCCCGGCGCGGCTCCCGGCCTTCCCACGGACGACGCCACCCACGGCGGCGCGGGCGGTGCCCTGTACGGCGGCGCGGCCTCGGAGGCGTACGCCGACCCGTACGACGCCGCTCCCCCGGGTGACCTCGGCGACGGACCGGAGGACCCCGCCGCCGACGGGGCCCGGCAGACCCGGGGCGAGGCCCCGACCGCCCCCACGCGCGCGGGTGGCAGGCGCGGGCTCGGCGCCTGGGCCAGACGTCTGGCGGGCGGCCGCGAGGAGCTCCCGGCGTCCGCCGCGGGCCCCCGCACCGCCCCGGACACCCACGCCGGCGCCCGGCCCGGCACCCGCGCGCGGGACGGCGTGCCCGCGCCCGGCCCCGCGGCCGACACCTGGCCCGACCCGGCCACCCTCCTGCTCACCGCCCTCGGCCCCGGCCCCCGGCTCTGGGAGCGCGACGAGGACCACCCCGAGTCCCTGGTGGTCCGGCTCGGCACGACGGACCGCGCGGAGCTCTCCGGCGTGCCCGTCACCGTGGGACTGCGCGAGGCCGGCTCCCTCGGCCTCGCGGGCCCCGCCGACCGGCTCGCCGGACTCACCCGGTCGGTGGTCGCCCAGCTCGCCGCCCTGCACTCCCCCTCCGACCTGGAGATCGTGCTGATCAGCGCCGACCGGAACCGCTCGCTCGACGAGCGGCGCCGTGCCTGGGGCTGGCTCGGCTGGCTCCCGCACGTCCGGCCGGCCCACGGCCAGGACTGCCGCCTGCTCCTGGCGTACGACCGCGAGCAGGCCCAGGCCCGTACGGCGGAGCTGACCCGAAGGCTCGACGACGGCCCGCTCGGCCCCGGCTGGCCCAGCGCCGACCGCGCGTCCGTCGCCGAGGCCGCAGCCCGCCACGAGGGACCGCGTACGGTCGTGGTCGTCGACGGCGACCCGGGTTCGGCGGCGCTCCGCGAGACGGTGGCGCGGCTGGCCGGAGCGGGTGCGGCCGCCGGTATCCACCTCCTGTGCCTCGCCGAGGCGCCCTCGGCCTCCCCGGTCTCGCCGGTGGCCGCCACCTACGAGACCGCCTGCGCCGCGTCGCTCGCGTTCCGCGAGTGCGGAGCCGCCGTGCTCCTCAGCGGCGACGTGGCGACGGCGCTGCGGCTGCTGCGGACCGCCGGCGGCCGGGTCGCGGGCCATGGCACCGTCGGCGTGGTCGACGCGGTGTCCGTCGCGTGGGCCGAGCGGTTCGGGCGCGCGCTGGCCCCCCTGCGTACGGACACGACGGCGGTCCCGGGGGCCCGTGCCGCCGCCCTGCCCCCGTCGGCACGGCTCCTTGACGAGCTCGGACTCGCCCGCGCCACCCCCGCCTCCCTGATGGCCCGCTGGGCCTCCGCCGGTGACGGTACGGCGGTGCTGGGCGCCGGTCCGCGCGGCCCGCTCGCGGTGGACCTCACCCGGGAGGGCCCGCACCTGCTGATCGAGGGCCCCGCGGGAAGCGGCCGGACGGAGCTCCTCCGCTCGATCGCCGCCTCGCTCGCGGCCGGCGGGCGCCCCGACCGGCTCGGCCTGCTCCTGGTGGACGGGGCGGGCGGTGAGCGCGGCGAAGGACTCGCGGCCTGTACGGAGCTGCCGCACGTCACCGAGCACCTGGTCGCCTCGGACCCGGTGCGGATGCGGGAGTTCGCGCAGGCGCTCGGCGCGGAGCTGAAGCGCCGGGCGGAGCTCATCGGCGACGGCCACTTCGCCGACCGCCGGGGCACGCGCGGGAACGACCGGCTGATCGGCCAGCGCGCCCCGAGCGCGGCGGAGTCCGTGCCCCAGGGGGCCCGCGCGACCGTCCGGCTCCAGGACGCCGACGACGTCGACGGCCGGACCAGCGGCCGCACGCTGCGCACGGGCGACGGCACGATCGGCGCCCTCCCGAGAAGCCGCGGCGGACGCGCGGACGACCTCGGCGGCCGCCCCAGCGGCCGGATCACGTACGGCACCCCCGAAGGCCGGGCGAACGGCCGCCCCACACCCCCCGAGGAGCGGGACACCGGCAGAACGCCCTACCCCGGCGACCTGGACGACCGCCCCGGCGCCCGGACCGCGCACCCGGCCGACGACTCCCGCCCCAGCGGCCGAACCCCGTACCCGGGCGACGTCGACCACCGCGCCAGCGGCCGTACTCCGTACCCCGGCGACCTCGACAGGCGACCGAGCAGCCGCACTTCCCGCACGGGCGACCTCGACAGCCGCGCCAGCGGGCGGACTTCGCACCCGGGCGACCTCGACTCCCGAGCCAGCGGCCGAACCCCCTACCCCGGCGACCACGACAACCGCCCCGGCGGCCGAACCCCGTACCCCGGCGACGTCGACAACCGCCCCAGCAGCCGCACTCCCCGCACGGGCGACCTCGACAGCCGCGCCAGCGGCAGGACTTCGTACCCGGGCGACCTCGACTCCCGCCCCAGCGGCCGAAACCCCTACCCCGGCGACCTCGACAGCCGCGCCAGCGGGCGGACTTCGCACCCGGGCGACCTCGACAGCCGCGCCAGCGGCCGAACCCCGTACCCCGGCGACCTCGACTCCCGTCCCAGCGGCCGAACCCCGTACCCCGGCGACCACGACAACCGCCCCGGCAGCCGCACTTCGTACCCGGGCGGCGACGATCTCGGGGCCCGTCCGAGCGGCCGGACCGCGTACCCCGGGGGCGACCTCGGGGCCCGTCCCAGCAGTCGTACGCTCCGCACGGGCGACGGCGACCTCGGCGACCAGCCGAGCGGCCGCGCCCCCCGCGCGCGGACCGGCGGCCTCACGGACCACTCCGGCGAACGCGTATCCCGGCCGGGAGCCGAGGACCGCGGCGGCCACCCCGGCGGACGCAGCCCCCGCCCCGGAGCCGAGGACCTCGGCGGCCCCTCCAGCGGACGCGTCCCCCGCCCCGCAGCCGGCGACCTCACCGACCACCCCAGCGGACGCGTACCCCGCCCCGGAGACGGCTCCCTCGACGGGCGGTCCGGTGTCCGGGCGCGGCCCGACGCCCTTCTGGCCGACTCGCCCAGTGGCCGGTTGCCGCGGCGGGACGGCGGTGCGCTCGACGACCGCCCGAGCAGCCGCACCCTGCGGACGGGCGACGGCGACCTCACCGAGCGTCCGAGCGGGCGCGTGCCCCGCCCCGCCGGGGAGGATTCCGGGGGCCGGAGCTCCCGGGCGGCCGGGGACGAGGCCGGCGGCCGGATTCCCCGTCCCGCCACCGGCGAGCCGCAGGCCAGGGCAGGGGGCCCCGCCCACCTTCCCCGGCTCGTCGTCCTCGTCGACGACTTCGACGCCCTGGTCGCCCCCGCGCTCGGCGCCTCCGGCCGGCCCGCCGCGGGCTCGGTCGTGCGGGCCCTGGAGGCGGTCGCGCGCAACGGCGAGCGGCTCGGCGTGCACCTCGTCGCGACCTCCGCGCGCCCGGACCGGACCGCCGACACGGAGCTGGCGCACGGAGCCCGGCTGCGGATCGTGCTCGACGCGCCCCCGGTGACCGCCGGGCCCGACGTGCCGGCGGCCGGACGCGGGCGCCTCGGGCATCCGGACGGCCGGGTCACCCCCTTCCAGGCGGGCCGCGTCACCGGCCGGATCCCCCGGACGGCGACGCTCCGCCCGACGGTCGTGCCGCTGGAGTGGGAGCGCATGGGCGATCCGCCCACCCGCCGCCCGGTCCGCGAGCTGGGCAACGGGCCGACGGATCTGGCGCTCCTGGCGAGCGCGCTCGACCGGGCCGCCCGCTCGGTCGAGGCGACTCCCGTGCCCCCGCTGACCCCCTCGCCCCACGGCTGACGCCACGTCACGAGGCCGTCACGATCGCCCGCTTGACACGGAAGGCGGTATTGCGGGGCCCCGCCACCCGGCGTAGACCTGTCGGCACGGGACAGCGACGCGCACAGGAGAGACGGGGCAGCGATGCGTACAACTCTTCGTCCACGCAAGGCCGCAGTGAGCATGACGGCGTTCGCCGCGCTCGCCGCACTCGCCCTCGCGGCGTGCGGCGGCGGCGGGGCCGAGAAGAAACCGGGGGACACCGCGCCCAGTGGCGGCGCGCTCCCCCTCAAGGGCGAGAAGATCGAGGTCGCCGCCGTCTGGACGGGACCGGAGCAGGAGAACTTCACGAAGGTTCTGCGGGAGTTCGAGAAGCGCACGGGAGCGACCGTCACCTTCGTGCCGGCCCAGGACCCGATCGTGAACTTCCTCGGCACGAAGATCGCGGGCGGTTCGCCGCCCGACGTGGCGATGCTCCCGCAGGTCGGCGCGATCCAGCAGGCCGCCGCCCAGAAGTGGCTCAAGCCGGTCGGCCCGGAGGTCAAGGCCCAGCTGGCGGCGAACTACTCCCGCGGCTGGCAGGAGCTCGGCGCGGTCGACGGCACCCAGTACGGGGTCTACTTCAAGGCCGCCAACAAGTCCCTGGTCTGGTACAACGCCGCCGTCTTCGAGAACGCGGGCGCCACCGAGCCGAAGACCTGGAAGGAGTTCCTCAGCACGGCCGAGACGATCTCGGCCTCCGGCGTCACCCCGGTCTCGGTCGGCGGCGCGGACGGCTGGACCCTCACCGACTGGTTCGAGAACGTCTACCTCTCCCAGGCCGGCCCGGCCAAGTACGACCAGCTGGCGAAGCACACGATCAAGTGGACCGATCCGTCGGTCACCGCGGCCCTGACCACGCTCGCCGAACTCTTCGGCAAGCCGGCGCTGCTCGCCGGCGGGACGAGCGGCGCGCTGCAGACGGAGTACCCGGTCTCGGTCACCCAGACCTTCACCGGCGGCGACCAGCCCAAGGGGGCGATGGTCTTCGAGGGCGACTTCGCCGCGGTGAACATCGCGCAGACGAAGGCGAAGATCGGTACGGACGCGAAGGTCTTCCCGTTCCCCACCGTCGGCGCGGGCTCCAGCCCGGTGGTGACGGCCGGCGACGCGGCCGTGGCCCTGAAGGACACCAAGGGCGCGCAGGCGCTGCTCGCCTTCCTCGCCTCCCCGGACGCGGCGAAGATCTGGGCGGCCGAGGGCGGCTTCCTCTCCCCGAACAAGAACCTGGACCCGGCGGCGTACCCGAACGACGTCCAGCGCGAGATCGCGAAGGCGCTCATCGGCGCCGGTGACGCCTTCCGCTTCGACATGTCGGACCAGATGCCGCAGTCCTTCGGCGGGACGCCGGGCAAGGGCGAGTGGAAGGCGCTCCAGGACTTCCTGAAGAACCCGAAGGACATCGCGGGGACGCAGGCACGTCTGGAGGCGGACGCGGCGAAGGCGTACCGGGCCGCGGCGAAGGGCTGAGGCCCCGGCATGCCGAGGACCATCCGCGACCGCGGCGGCGTCACGAGCGGCGGCGTCACGAGCGTCGCCGCCAGGGGCGGCAACGGCAGGAGCGGCAACGGCAGGCGCAGGACGGTGGCGGCGGGGTTCCTGCTGCCCGCCCTGCTGCTGCTCGGCGCGCTCGTCGTCTACCCGATCGGGTACTCCGTCCAGCGCTCGCTCTTCGACCGCTCCGGCGACTCCTTCGTCGGCCTGGACAACTACATCGCCCTCGTCACCGACGAGTCGCTCCGCACCGCCGTCCGCAACAACCTGATCTGGCTGGTGCTCGCCCCCGCCGTGGCGACCGCCCTCGGACTGGTCTTCGCCGTGCTCACGGAACGGGTGCGCTGGGGCACGGCGTTCAAGCTGGTCGTCTTCATGCCGATGGCGATCTCGATGCTCGCCGCCGGGATCATCTTCCGGCTCGTCTACGAGCAGGACCCGGACCGCGGGGTCGCCAACGCCGTCTGGGTCGGGGTCCACGACACCTTCGCCGAGTCGTCCGGCTTCCCCCGGGCCCGGCCGCTGCCCGTCCACCCGCTGGAACCGGCGGGCGGGGGCGCGTTCGTCACGAAGGAGCCGGTGCGGGCCGGGGAGCCGGTGCGGCTGCCGCTGGTCGGGGTGGCGCCGGGGCAGATGCCGGAGGAGGCCCGGCCGGCCCGCGAGAGCGCGCCGTCGCCGGGGACCGTCGTCGGCACGGCGTGGCTGGACTTCACCCGGGGCGGCGGCGGGCGGCCGAACGCCGTCGACCCGGCGGAACTGGGCCTGGCGGGGCTGCGGATCGAGGCCGTACGGGACGGCACGGTGGTCGCCAGGGCCACAGCCGCCGCGGACGGCACGTTCACGCTGCCCGCCGACCGTGTCGACGGAGCCGTCCTGCGGCTGCCCGCGAGCAACTTCCGGGAGCAGTACAACGGCGTGGAGTGGCTGGGGCCGTCGCTCGTGACCCCGGCGGTCATCGGGGCGTACGTGTGGATGTGGGCCGGGTTCGCGATGGTGCTGATCGGCGCCGGGCTGGCCGCCGTGCCGCGCGAGCTGCTCGAAGCGGCGCGGGTGGACGGGGCGAACGAGTGGCAGGTGTTCCGCCGGATCACGGTGCCGCTGCTCGCCCCGGTCCTCGCGGTCGTCCTCGTCACCCTGATGATCAACGTGCTCAAGGTCTTCGACCTGGTCTTCGTCATCGCGCCGGGCTCCGCCCAGGACGACGCGAACGTGCTCGCGCTCCAGTTGTACCGCTCGTCCTTCGGTACGGACGCCGATCTCGGGGTCGGCTCGGCCATCGCCGTGCTGCTGCTGCTCCTGGTGGTGCCGGTGATGGTCTTCAACATCCGCCGCCTGCGCCGGGAGGCCCGCCGATGAGTTCCCCCGACGTCCGGTCGTCCCGCCCCCTCGTCGCGCGGGTCGCCGCCCGCGCCGCCGGGGGCGCGGTGCGCGTGTTCCTCGTCCTGGCCGGGCTGTTCTGGCTGCTGCCGACGGTGGGGCTGCTGCTCTCCTCGCTGCGCTCGCCGTCCGACATCGCGGCGAGCGGCTGGTGGCAGGTGTTCACGGCCCCGGCGCGGCTGACCACCGAGAACTACACCCATCTCCTCGCGAACGACACGATCACCGGCTCCCTGGGCTCCACCGTCCTGATCACGGTCCCGGCCACCCTGCTGGTGCTCGTGATCGGCTCGTTCGCCGGGTACGCGTTCGCGTGGCTGGAGTTCCCGGGCCGGGACTGGTGGTTCCTGGGCGTGGTCGCGCTGCTCGTGGTGCCGGTGCAGGTCGCCCTGGTCCCGGTGTCGAAGCTCTTCGGGGCGGTGGGGCTCTTCGAGACGACGCTCGGGGTGGTCCTCTTCCACACGGCCTTCGGGCTTCCGTTCGCGATCTTCCTGCTGCGGAACTTCTTCGCGGAGATCCCGCGCGAGCTGCTGGAGGCGGCGCGCCTGGACGGGGCGGGCGAGATCCGCCTCTTCACCCGGGTGGTGCTGCCGCTCGGCGGTCCCGCGATCGCCTCGCTGGGGATCTTCCAGTTCCTGTGGGTCTGGAACGACATGCTGATCGCGCTGATCTTCGCTGACTCGCAGTCGCCTCCGATCACGGTGGCGCTCCAGCAGCAGGTGCGGCAGTTCGGCAACAACGTGGACGTGCTGGCGCCGGGCGCCTTCGTGTCGATGGTGGTGCCACTGGTGGTGTTCTTCGCGTTCCAGCGCCAGTTCGCGTCCGGGGTGATGGCGGGTGCGGTGAAGTAGGCCCGCCGGATCAGTCGGTCTTCGTGGTCAGCCACGCGAA
The DNA here is from genome assembly GCF_001905665.1 of Streptomyces sp. CB02261. Lineage (GTDB taxonomy): Bacteria > Actinomycetota > Actinomycetes > Streptomycetales > Streptomycetaceae > Streptomyces. The sequence goes on from NZ_LIVX01000001.1 coordinate 1,180,455, forward strand.
CACCACCATCACGGAGACCTGCGAGCGGGCGCTGTGGCTGGAGTCCGGCACGCTGCGGAAGGACGGTCCGGCGGACGAGGTCGTCGCGGCGTACGAGGAGTTCACCAGGACAGGAGCGAAGGAAAAGGGGTAATCAGGACAAAGAGGTCTACAGTACGGAGGGATGACGAACGATCACACTCAGTCGCCACCCGGGACCGACCCCCCGCCCGGCACGGACCCCGGAACCGCAGCCGCGCCCGCGTCCGGATCCACGCCCGGGGCCGGAACCGAGGCCGCAGCCGCGCCCGGGCCCGGGCCCACGCCCGGGGCCGGAACCGGCACCGCCTCCCCGCCCCGCGCCGGCACGGAGCCCCCCTCCCTCACCGGGTCCCCCTTCGACTCGGACACGTTCACCTCCGCCACCTTCGTCACCGTCGGCAGCGGCCCCTACCTCGCCCTCGCCTCCGTCTGGCTCCTGACCCGCGTCGGCATGCTCCTGCTGCTCGCCCGCGACACCCTCGGCATCGGCGGGGTCGGCCGCGAGGTGGACCTCTACCACCACTGGTACGCGCAGTTCGCGCACGGCACCTTCCCGATCGGCGACGCCACCTGGCAGTACCCGCCCGGCGCGGGGCTCGTGATCATGTCGCCGGGGCTCCTCCCCTGGCTGACGTACTTCCAGGCGTTCGTCGCCCTCAGCCTCCTCGCCGACGCGGTCATCACCCTCGCCCTCGCCCGCGCCGACAGCGCCCGCCTCACCCACGGCGCCTGGGTCTGGGTCTGCGGCCTGCCGCTCCTCCTGCACCTGCCGCTCGCCCGCTACGACGTCCAGACCACCGCCCTCGCCGTTCTCGCCCTGCTGGCCCTGGGCGCCCGCTCCACCGCCACCCGCCGGCTCGGCGGAGCGCTCGCGGGCATCGGCGCGATGGTCAAGGTCTGGCCGGTGCTCACCCTGATCGGCACCCCCCGTGGCCGTACCGCCCGGGAGGCCTGGACCGCCGCGGCCGTCGCCGCGCTCGCCCTCCTCGCCACCCTCGCGCTGTTCTTCTCCGGACCCCTCGGCTTCCTGCGCCAGCAGGGCGGCCGCGGCATCCAGATCGAATCCCTCTTCGGCACGGTCCTCGCGCTCGCCGGGGCAGGCGGCACCTGGCCCGGCAGGGTCGAGTTCCGTTACGGGGCCTTCGAGTACGTCGGCCCGTACGTCTCCACGCTCGGCCACCTCGCCCTGCTGCTCACCGTCCTCGCCCTCGGCTGGCTGCTCCTGTGGCGGGTCCGCGCCGACCGCTGGACGCCCGCCACCCCGCTCGACGCGGCCTTCGCCGCCGTCCTGCTGTTCACCGCCACCAGCCGGGTGATCAGCCCCCAGTACATGATCTGGCTGCTCGGGCTCGCCGCCGTCTGCCTGACGTCCCGGCAGACCGTGATGCGCCCGGTGGCGCTGCTGCTGCTCCCCGCGGCCGCGCTCAGCTCGCTCGCGTACCCCGTCCTCTACGACGAGGTCATCGCCGGCACCACCCAGGGGCTCGCCGTCATGGTGCTCCGCAACAGCCTGCTGCTCGCGGCCGCCCTGCTCGCCGCCCGCCGCCTGTGGACCTCCACGGTCACCGCGCCCACGGAGTGAGGGACGGAAGGACGAAGGGCCCCGCCGGAAGACCGGCGGGGCCCTTCGCTCTCACCTCACTAGCTGTGCGAACGGAGCAGCGTGCGCATGGTCCGCATCGCCACCGACAGGTTCGCCAGGTCGAAGGTGTCGGAGACCTGGATCTCCTCCAGGGTCGTCCGGGCGCGGCTCAGGATCGCCGCGTTCCGCTCCTCCCAGGCCTTGAACCGCTCCTCCGGGCTCGCCGTGTCGTCGCCCGCCGACAGGACGTCCGCCGTCAGCGCCGCGTGCGCCGCGAACAGGTCCTCACGGATCGAGGCACGGGCCATCGACTGCCACCGGTCGCTGCGCGGCAGTTCGATGATCCGGTCCATCAGGTCGGTGATCCGCAGCCGGTCGGCCAGGTCGTAGTAGACCTCGGCCACCGCCAGCGGCGCCATGCCCGCCCGGTCCGCGATCGCGACGACGTCGAGGATCGGGAAGGCGGAGGAGAAGCCGGCGACCCGCAGCGCGAGGTGCTCCGGCACACCGAAGGTGGTCAGCTCGTCCAGGATCGACTGGTACCACTCCAGGTCCGCACCGCGCAGCAGCGACGGCAGCTGCTCCCAGACCTCGTCGACGCGCTCGGCGAAGAAGTCGATGGTCTCGGTGAGCTGGAGCGGCTGCGGCCGGTTGTTGAGCAGCCAGCGGGTGCCGCGCTCGACGAGCCGGCGGGAGTGCAGCCGCATCCGGGTCTGGACGTCGGCCGGCACCTGGTTGTCGAGCGCCTCGACGGCGTCCCAGACCTGGCTGAGCCGGAAGACGACCCGGGCGGCGGTCTGGGCCCGGACGATCTCCTCGATCGACGCGCCCGTCTCCTCGCGGAGGCGGTGCAGGAAGGTCGAGCCGCCGGTGTTGACGGTGTCGTTGACGAGGATCGTGGTGACGATCTCGCGGCGCAGGGGGTGGTTGTCGACGGCCTCGGCGAACTTCTCGCGCAGCAGCGTCGGGAAGTACGCGTGGAGCAGCCCGCGCAGGTACGGGTCGTCGGGCAGCCCCGTACCGATGAGCTCGTCGGCCACCGTGATCTTGGTGTACGCCAGGAGGACGGCGAGCTCCGGCTGGCTCAGCCCCCTGCCGTTGTTGAGCAGTTCGCGGATCTGGCGGTCGTTGGGCAGGAACTCCAGCGAGCGGTCGAGGGCTCCGTCGCGGCCCAGGCGGCGCATGTACCGCTGGTGGGCGTGGAGGAGCGAGGGCGACTGCGCGACGGCGTTGGCCAGAGCCGTGTTCTGCGCGTAGTTGTTGCGCAGGACGAGCGTGCCGACCTCGTCGGTCATCTCCGCGAGGATCTTGTTGCGCTGCTTGACGGTCATGTCGCCCTCGGCGACGAGCCCGTTGAGCAGGATCTTGATGTTGACCTCGTGGTCGGAGGTGTCGACGCCGGCGCTGTTGTCGATGGCGTCGGTGTTGACCTTGCCGCCGTGGCCCTCGGGGCCGCCGGAGCGGGCGAACTCGATGCGGCCCAGCTGGGTCGCGCCGAGGTTGCCGCCCTCGCCGATGACCTTGGCGCGCACGTCGTGGCCGTCGACGCGGATGGCGTCGTTGGCCTTGTCGCCGACGTCGGCGTTGGACTCGACGGAGGACTTGACGTACGTCCCGATGCCGCCGTTCCACAGCAGGTCGACGGGGGCCTGGAGGACCGCCTTCATCAGGTCGGCCGGGGTCATCTTGGTGACGCCGTCCTCGATGCCGAGAGCGGCCCTGACCTGCGCGTTGACCGGGATCGACTTGGCACTGCGGGGGTGGACGCCGCCGCCCGCGGAGAGCAGCGAGGTGTCGTAGTCGGCCCAGGACGAGCGGGGCAGCTCGAAGAGGCGGCGGCGCTCGGCGTAGGAGACGGCCGCGTCCGGGTTCGGGTCGATGAAGATGTGGCGGTGGTCGAAGGCGGCGACCAGGCGGATGTGCTCGGAGAGCAGCATGCCGTTGCCGAAGACGTCGCCGGACATGTCGCCGACGCCGACGACCGTGAAGTCCTCGGTCTGGGTGTCGTGGCCCAGCTCGCGGAAGTGGCGCTTGACCGACTCCCAGGCGCCGCGGGCGGTGATGCCCATGCCCTTGTGGTCGTAGCCGGCGGAGCCGCCGGAGGCGAAGGCGTCACCGAGCCAGAAGCCGTACGACTCCGCGACGCCGTTGGCGATGTCGGAGAAGGTCGCGGTGCCCTTGTCGGCGGCGACCACGAGGTAGGTGTCGTCCTCGTCGTGGCGGACGACGTCGACCGGCGGCACGACCTCGCCCGCGACCAGGTTGTCGGTGATGTCGAGCAGCGCCGAGATGAAGGTCTTGTACGAGGCGATGCCCTCGGCCATCCAGGCGTCACGGTCGACGGACGGGTCCGGGAGCTGCTTGGCGACGAAGCCGCCCTTGGCGCCGACCGGCACGATGACGGTGTTCTTCACCATCTGCGCCTTGACCAGGCCGAGGATCTCCGTACGGAAGTCCTCACGGCGGTCGGACCAGCGCAGTCCGCCTCGGGCGACCTTGCCGAAGCGCAGGTGGACGCCCTCGACACGCGGGGAGTACACCCAGATCTCGAAGGCGGGGCGGGGCGCCGGGAGGTCGGGGATGGCCTGCGGGTCGAACTTCATCGACACGTAGGAGTGCGGGGAGCCGTCGGCGGCCTTCTGGAAGAAGTTGGTCCGCAGGGTGGCCTTGATGACGGTGAGGAAGGACCGCAGGATCCGGTCCTCGTCCAGGCTCGCGACCTGGTCGAGGGCGGCGTCCAGCTCTTCGAGGAGCGCGTCGGTCAGCTCGGTGCCGGCGCGCTGGCGCTCCGGGGACATCCGGGCCTCGAAGAGGGAGACCAGCAGCCGGGTGGTGTGGACGTTGTTGCGGAGGGTGTCCTCCATGTAGTCCTGGCTGAACATCGCGCCGGCCTGCCGCAGGTACTTGGCGTAGGCGCGGAGCACCATCGCCTCGCGCCAGTTGAGCCCGGCGGAGAGGACGAGCGAGTTGAAGTTGTCGTTCTCGGCCTCACCGGTCCAGGTGGCGGCGAAGGCCTCCTGGAAACGCTCGCGGGCGTCGTCGCCGAAGGAGTCGCCGCCGTTGCCGGTGGAGGCGGGCAGCCGCAGGCCGAAGTCGTAGATCCAGGCGTGGGTGCGGTCTGCGCAGCGCAGCTCGTACGGGCGCTCGTCGGTGACCTCGACGCCGAGCCGGTTGAGGACCGGCAGGACGGCGGAGAGCGAGATCGGGTCGCCGGTCGTGTAGATCTTGAAGCGGCGCTCGCCGGGGCCCGCGACGACGGGCTCGTAGAGGGAGAGCGCGAAGTCCTTGCCGCTGGTGCGGGCGAGGGCCTCCAGGTGGCCGAGGTCGGCGACGGCGGCGCGCGGCGAGTGGTCGGCCTTGTAGCCCTCGGGGAAGGCGTTGCCGTAGCGGCGGAGCAGCTCGGCGGCGCGCTCCTCGCCGCACTCGGCGTTCAGCGCCTCGGCGAAGCCGTCGGACCAGGAGCGGGCGGCGTCGACGAGCCGGGCCTCGATGCGCTCGACGTCGGAGTCGGTGAGCTTCGCGAGCTCGGTGCCGGGCTTGACGCGGACGACGAAGTGCAGCCGGGACAGGATCGACTCGGTGTTCCAGGCGGTGAAGTCGACGCTGATGCCGCCGAGCTCCTCCTTCAGGATGTCGATGATCCGCAGCCGGACGCGGGTCGTGTAGCGGTCGCGCGGCAGGTAGACGAGGGCCGAGTAGTAGCGGCCGTACTCGTCCTGGCGCAGGTAGAGCCGCAGCCGGCGCCGCTCCTGGAGGTACAGGACGCTGGTGACGATGGACCGGAGCTGGTCGACCGGGGTCTGGAACAGCTCGTCGCGCGGGTACGTCTCCAGGATCTGGAGCAGGTCGCGGCCGTCGTGGCTGTTCGGCGAGAAGCCGGCGCCCTCCAGGACCTCCTGGACCTTGCGCTTGACGACGGGGACGCGGCGGACGGACTCGGTGTAGGCGGCGGAGGAGAACAGGCCGAGGAAGCGGCGCTCACCGATGACGTTGCCGGCGGCGTCGAACTTCTTCACGCCGATGTAGTCGAGGTACGAGGGGCGGTGCACGGTCGCCCGGCTGTTGGCCTTCGTGAGGATCAGCAGCTTGTGCTCACGCGCCTTGGCGCGGGCGTCGGCCGGCAGCCGGCTGAAGGACGGCGAGACGGGGTGGGCGTGGTGGCCCTGGTCGTCGCCCGAGTGGTGCGGGTCGGAGCGCAGGATGCCGAGGCCCGTGCCGGGGACGGCGGACAGGGCGTCACCGTCGACCAGCTCGTACTCGCGGTAGCCGAGGAAGGTGAAGTGGTCGTCGGCGAGCCAGCGCAGCAGCTCACGGGCCTCCTCCACCTCGGTGGGACGCAGGTCGCCGGCTGTGGGCTCGGCCGGGAGGCCCTCGGCGATCCGCAGGGCGGCCTCGCGCATCTTGTCCCAGTCCTCGACCGTCTCGCGGACGTCGGACAGGACACGCAGCAGGTCGGCGGTGATCTGCTTGAGGTCGGCGCGGTCGGTCTCGCGGTCGATCTCGACGTGGATCCAGGACTCGGTCAGCGCGTCGTGCGGCAGCTCGCCCTGGATCTGGGCCGAGAGGACCTCGATCAGCTTTCCGGCGACATCACGGCGGACGAGGACCTGCGGGTGGATCACGACGTGGATGCCGCGGCCCTGGCGGGACAGCTCGTTGGTGACCGAGTCGACGAGGAACGGCATGTCGTCGGTGACCACCTCGACGACGGAGTGGCTGCTTGTCCAGCCGTTCTCCTCGACCGTCGGAGTGTGGACGCGCACGTTCGCGGTGCCCTGCGGGCGGTTCTCCGCGAGCCGGTAGTGCGAGAGCGCGGCACCGAACACGTCGACGGGGTCCCGGTCGCCGAGGTCCTCCGGCGCCGTGTGGAGGTAGTAGCGCTGGAGGTACTCCAGTACGGCGTCCCGGTCGGGGCGCTCCCCAGCACCCTCCGGGCCCGTCGGAAGTCGCCCCCCGACCGGGCTGTGCTCAGCTACCCGGGCGGCCCTCTCGAGCAGCTCGGCCTTGGCTTCGTCCAGCTTGGTCTGCATGTCCTCTGACTCCTGTCGCGCGCCGTTGCGTGACGTCGGTGGAAGAAAGGACACAACGCCTCGACGCGGTGATTCCGGTCGAAGACGACGTTATGCCCGGATGAGAGATGCCCGGGTCGTTATCGGCCACAGAGCGCGGCGCGCCCGGACGGAGAGGATCGGCGAACGCTCGGTCGGCCCGGCCGCTGTCGCGGACCGGGCGGCAGCCGGGGGCTGCGCTGCCCCCGCGGCGTATCGCGCTGATCACGGGAAAAGCCTATCGCCCTCGCCCCCCGCACCGTCATGGTCCGTATGTGTACAAAAGAGGGGGTGGAAGTTTGACGTTATGGACAGCGACACATGTCCTCTTGGCAAAGCGCCCCGCCCCGGGCAGCGTGTACCCGAGCATGGGCGCAGCACGGCAGACCGACCATCTGTGATCTGGGAGAGCCATGGCGAAGATCCTGATCGTGACCGGGGACGCGGCGGAGTCGCTGGAGGTGATGTACCCCTATCAGCGGCTGCTCGAAGAGGGATACGAGGTCGACATCGCGGCTCCGGCCCGCAAGCAGCTCCGGTTCGTCGTGCACGACTTCGAGCCCGGCTTCGACACGTACACCGAGAAGCCCGGCTACACCTGGCCCGCCGACCTGGCCTTCTCGGAGGTCGACCCGGGCGCGTACGTGGCGGTGGTGATCCCGGGCGGCCGGGCGCCCGAGTACCTGCGCAACGACCCGGAACTCCGCAAGGTGCTCAAGGCCTTCTTCGACGCGGACAAGCCGGTGGCCCAGATCTGCCACGGTCCGCTCCTGACGGCGGCGGTCGGCGGCCTGGAGGGCCGCCGGGTCACGGCGTACCCGGCGCTCGAGCTCGACATGCAGGCGGCGGGGGCGACGTTCCAGGACAGCGCGGCGGTGGTCGACGGCCTCCTGGTCTCCTCCCGGGCCTGGCCGGACCACCCCACCTGGATGCGCGAGTTCCTGAAGGTGCTGCGCGCGAAGGGCTGAGGCGCGGGCGGCGGCCGATGCGGGTGCGGGGGAGCTACACCAGCTCCTCCGCGACGGCCACCGCCTCCTCCAGCGAGTCCACCACCGGCACGCCCATCCGCTCCAGCGAGGTCCTGCTGTGCGACCCGCCGGTGTACAGCACCGCCCGCGCCCCCACGTGCGCCGCCGCGAGCGCGTCGTCCGCGGCGTCACCGATGACGACGACCCGGTCCGCCGGGACACCCCGCAGCGCGGCGAGGTGCCGCACCATGTGCCCGGACTTCCCGTCCGTCGAGGTGTCGACGCGGCCGTCCATGCGCAGGAACCGCTCGGCGATCCCGTGCTGGCGGACCAGCGGGATCAGGTCCCTGTGCGGCGCGAGGGACAGGAGTGACTGTGTGAAGCCGGACGCCTGCCGTGCCGCGAGCAGCTCCGCGGCCCCGGCGGTCAGCCCGCAGTTCTCGGCGCGCGAGCGGTAGTGCCGGTGGAAGACGCCGTCCATGAGGGTCCACTCGGCGTCGGTGGGCAGCCGCCCCATGAGCCGCTCGTAGAACTTGGGCACCGGCACCGTGTACAGCTCGCGGTACCGCTCCAGCGTGATCGGTTCGAGCCCGAGCTCGGCGAAGGCCGCGTTCGTCGCTCCGATGACCGCGCTGGTGTCGTCGAGCAGTGTTCCGTTCCAGTCCCAGACCAGGTGCTTGCCGCGCAAGCCGTCGTGCTTCCCCATGGAGAGACGGTACCCGGCCGCTCCGACAGCGAAGACTCGGCGGCGGAGCCGGGCCGATCAGCCCAGCAGCCCCGGAATCTCCTGCACCCCGAACCACAGCAGTTCGTGGTCCTCGGCGCCGTCCACGACGAACTGCGCGTCGTCGTCGCCCTGGTCGGCCGCCCCGAGCGCGTCGGCGGCGGCCGTCACGTCGGCCTCCGCGTCGTCCGCGTCCGCGTGCACCGCGGCCGCCTTGGCCAGCGGCACGGCGCCCGTGATCCGGACCTCTCCGACGGAACCCGGGTCGAGCCCCAGATCGGGGTCCGTGACGGCGTCCTTGTCGGCCACGTCGACGGCGACGACGATCCGCCGGCGGGGCACACCGGGGTCGCCGGCCAGGAGGCGCAGGGAGGCGGACGCGGCCCGGTTGAGCGCCGCGTACTCCAGCTCCTCGATGTCGTCGGAGACGTACCACTCACGCAGGGCGGGGGTGACGGCGTAGGCCGTCAGCGGGCCGGGGCCGAGCTCGCCCGCCTTGTGCGCCTGTGCGAGACCGGCGAGGGTCAGAGGGACGTACGCGCGCATGGGATGGCCGCTTTCGTAGACGGAGAGGCCCTCAGGATACGTGCGGAGTCCCCCTTCGGGGTGGCCGGCCGGGACCGGCCCGCGTCCACCCCGTAGGGCGTTCTCCCCGGACCCCGGAGACCCGATTTTCCACCGCGTCACCCGGATAGGTGATTCCCCTTTCGGGTCGCCCGGTCGCCGCCGTCTCCTTGCGAGGGCTCCGAGCCCGCCCGTACAAGATCCCCAACGGAAGTTACTGACCGGTACCACCCGGTTACGCAACGACAGGGGACCGCCATGACCACCACGCTCGCCACCGCGACGCCCACGCCCACCACAGCCGGGCCGCACCACCCGCCGCACCCCGCTTCGGCGAGCACCCGGCCCCGCACCCCCCGCCCCCGCTCCGCCCCCGGCGGCCCCGCCGGCTCCCGCCCCCGCGGCCCCGCGGGCACCCACCCCCGCACCGCGCCCCGGGCGCTCCCGCCGCACACCGTCTTCGCCGAGCGCCTCCTCGCCGTGCTCAGCGGGGAGCGGCCGGTGCACTGGATGCTCGGCCACACCGTCGGCGAGGCGTACGAGCAACTGGTCCGGATCGCCCCGGAGACGCCCCTGCGCTCCCTCGGACCCCGCCCCGTCCTGCGCCGCTGCTCGGCCCAGGTGGACGCCGGACGGGCGGTGGTCGAGGCCTTCGCGACGATCGCCACCGGGTCCCGCGTACGCGCCCTGGCCTTCCGTCTGGAGCGCGGCGCCGACCGGCGCTGGCGCTGCGCCGCGGTCGAACTCGACGGCCTCGGCCCCACCCCCGCGCCACCCCGCCACGCATGACGAGGCAGCCGGCCCGGAGCGACCCGCCCGGCACGGCGAAGGGGGTCGGCCGCCACCCGGGCGACCGACCCCCCGCCACGCATGACCCCGGCACGGCGAAGGGGCCGGCCGCCCTCACGGGCGACCGACCCCTCAGCGGCCCGAGGCCACCGTCTCAGCGACGCGAGGTCACTTCTTGCGGCGGCGCCCACCACCCGCGTTCTTCTGCGCCTTGCGGCGCTCCGCCCGGGTCATCCCGTCACCGCCGTCCACGTCGTCGGAGGCGAAGTCGCCCTCGACGACACCGCCGTCGCCGTCCACGGTCGGCGCGGAGAAGTGCAGCCGGTCCGGACGCTGCGGGGCCTCAAGGCCCTTGGCGCGGATCTCCGGACGCCCGGAGGCGGCCGGCACGGCGTCCTGCTTGTCGAGCGAGGGAGCGGTCGCCTGCACCGGGACCTCCTCGACCTGCTGCTCGACCTGGACCTCCAGGTTGAACAGGTAGCCGACGGACTCCTCCTTGATGCCCTCCATCATGGCGGTGAACATGTCGAAGCCCTCGCGCTGGTACTCGACCAGCGGGTCCTTCTGCGCCATGGCGCGCAGGCCGATGCCCTCCTGGAGGTAGTCCATCTCGTAGAGGTGCTCGCGCCACTTGCGGTCCAGGACCGAGAGGACCACGCGCCGCTCCAGCTCACGCATGATCTCCGAGCCGAGCTGCTTCTCCCGCGCGTCGTACTGCTCGTGGATGTCGCCCTTGATGGACTCGGCGATGAACTCGGCGGTGATGCCGGCCCGGTCCCCGGCCGCGTCCTCCAGCTCCTCCACGGTGACCTTCACCGGGTAGAGCTGCTTGAAGGCGTTCCACAGGCGGTCGAGGTCCCACTCCTCCGCGAAGCCCTCGGCGGTCTCCTGGCGGATGTAGTCGTCGATCGTGTCGTCCATGAAGTGCTTGATCTGCTCGTGCAGGTCCTCGCCCTCCAGGACGCGGCGGCGCTCGCCGTAGATGACCTCGCGCTGGCGGTTGAGGACCTCGTCGTACTTCAGGACGTTCTTGCGCGTCTCGAAGTTCTGGGTCTCGACCTGCGACTGCGCGGAGGCGATGGCACGGGTGACCATCTTGTTCTCGATCGGCACGTCGTCCGGCACGTTGGCCATGGCCATCACGCGCTCGACCATCTGCGCCTTGAACAGACGCATCAGGTCGTCGCCGAGCGACAGGTAGAAACGGGACTCGCCCGGGTCGCCCTGACGGCCGGAACGACCGCGCAGCTGGTTGTCGATGCGGCGCGACTCGTGGCGCTCGGTGCCGAGCACGTACAGCCCGCCGAGCTCCTTGACCTCCTCGAACTCCGCCTTCACGGCCTTCTCGGCGCGCTCAAGGGCGGCGGGGAGGGCGGCGGCCCACTCCTCGACGTGCTCGACCGGGTCGAGACCGGCCTGGCGCAGCTCGGCCTCGGCGAGGTCGTCCGGGTTGCCGCCGAGCTTGATGTCCGTACCGCGGCCGGCCATGTTCGTGGCGACGGTGACCGCGCCGCGGCGGCCGGCCTGGGCGACGATGCTCGCCTCGCGCTCGTGGTGCTTGGCGTTGAGCACCTCGTGCTGCACACCGCGCTTGGAGAGCTGCTGCGAGAGGTACTCGGACTTCTCGACGGAGGTCGTGCCGACGAGGATCGGCTGACCCTTCTCGTGCTTCTCCGCGATGTCGTCGACGACGGCGGCGAACTTGGCGACCTCGGTCCGGTAGATCAGGTCCGACTGGTCCTTGCGGATCATCGGCCTGTTCGTGGGGATCGGGACGACGCCCAGCTTGTAGATCTGGTGGAACTCGGCGGCCTCGGTCATGGCCGTACCGGTCATGCCGGAGAGCTTCGAGTACAGACGGAAGAAGTTCTGCAGGGTGATGGTGGCGAGGGTCTGGTTCTCGTCCTTGATCGCCACCCCCTCCTTCGCCTCGATCGCCTGGTGCATGCCCTCGTTGTAGCGGCGGCCGGCGAGGATACGGCCGGTGTGCTCGTCGACGATCATGACTTCGCCGTCCATGACGACGTAGTCCTTGTCCTTCTTGAACAGTTCCTTCGCCTTGATGGCGTTGTTCAGGTAACCGACGAGCGGGGTGTTCACCGACTCGTAGAGGTTGTCGATGCCCAGCCAGTCCTCGACCTTGGCGACACCGGCCTCGTGGATGGCGACGGTCCGCTTCTTCTCGTCGACCTCGTAGTCGCCGGTCTCCTCGATGCCCTTGAGCTGGTTGCCGGGCTCGCCCTTGGAGAGGCGGGTGACGAGCTTGGCGAAGTCGCCGTACCACTTCGTCGCCTGGTCGGCCGGGCCGGAGATGATCAGCGGCGTACGGGCCTCGTCGACGAGGATGGAGTCGACCTCGTCGACACAGGCGAAGTTGTGGCCGCGCTGGACGAGCTCGTCCTTGGACCACGCCATGTTGTCGCGCAGGTAGTCGAAGCCGAACTCGTTGTTCGTGCCGTACGTGATGTCGCAGTTGTACTGCTCACGGCGCTGGGCCGGCGTCATGTTGGCGAGGATGCAGCCGATGCTCAGGCCGAGGAAGCGGTGCACCCGGCCCATGAGCTCGGAGTCGCGCTCGGCCAGGTAGTCGTTCACCGTGATCAGGTGGACGCCCTTGCCGGAGAGCGCGTTGAGGTACGCCGGGAGGGTGCCGACGAGGGTCTTGCCCTCACCGGTCTTCATCTCGGCGACGTAGCCGAGGTGGAGGGCGGCGCCGCCCATGATCTGGACGTCGTAGTGGCGCTGACCGAGGACACGCTTGGCGGCCTCGCGCACCGTCGCGAAGGCCTCGGGCATCAGGTCGTCGAGGCTCTCGCCGTCGGCGTACCGCTGCTTGTACTCATCGGTGAGCGCCCGCAACTCGGCGTCGGAGAGGTTGACGAAGTCCTCTTCGATGGAGTTGACCTGGTCCGCGATGCGGTGCAGTTTGCGCAGGATCTTTCCTTCGCCTGCACGCATGAGCTTGTTGAAGACGGACACTGAGGCTGGTCTCCTTGCCGGTCGGGCCTGGCACTGGGTCTTGTCATGGACGCGAGCGCGGGCACGGCAGGTGGTCCCCACCGCAACGGCCATCGTAAGCGAGACCGCCCTCGCGAAGGGAGGCCCACAGTGCCGGAGCCGTACTGCCGCCCGGAAAGAGAACGCACGAGGTGGGCGGAAGGTGCCGCCCCATCCGAAAAGTGTTCGCTTCCGGTCCGGGGTCTCACCACAATCCAGTCATGGAGCCGATCACCCTCACCACCGACCGCCTGCGGCTGCGGAACCCCGTTCCGGAGGACGCCGACGCGGTGTACGCCATCTGTCAGGACCCTGCCATCCGGCGCTGGACCGTCGTCCCCGACCCCTACACGCGTCAGGACGCCGAGTTCTTCCTGAACCGGCTCGTGCCCGACGGCTGGCGCGAGGACACCGACTACTCCTTCGTCGTCGAACCGCTGGCCGGCGGCCCGCTGCTCGCCGCCGTCTCCCTGACCGATCGCGGCACGGGCGTCTGGGAGGTCGGCTACTGGCTGGGCAGGGAGCACCGGGGCAGCGGCTACATGACGGAGACCGTCCGGGCCCTCGCCCACTGGGCCTTCACCGCGCTCGGCTGCACCCGCCTGGTGTGGCGCGCCGAGGTGGGCAACACCGGCTCGCGCGCGGTGGCCGAGCGCGTCGGCTTCGTGATGGAGGGCGCCCAGCGCGCCGGCCTCACCAACAAGGGCACGCTCAGGGACGCCTGGGTCGGCGCCCTGCTCCCCTCCGACTTCGGCCTCCCGAGCCCGCTGCCGTACCTCGCGGCCCGCGACCAGCCCGCCGAGGCCTGACGCCCGCCCGGGGCCTGCGTCCGCCCGGCCCCCGGCCCCCGACCTGCCCACCTGGCCCGGACGTTCGGCCCGGGGCCGGTTGTCAGTGCCGGGGCCTAGGGTGCGGTGCATGACGACTGTGCCGCGCCCCGCCGCCGAACTGTCCGCCGACGAAGCCCGCCGGATCGCGTTGCGCGCCCAGGGCTTCCTGGGCGCGCCCGACCGTCGCGCCGGGGTGCGCGGGGTGCTGCGCGGCCTCGGCCAGGTCCAGCTCGACACCATCTCCGTCCTCGCCCGTTCGCACGAGCTCATTCCGTACGCGCGCCTGGGCGCCGTCGGCCGTACGACGGTCGAGCAGGCCTACTGGTCCGGCGCGCCCGGCGGCGCGTCCGCGACACGGCCCCACGCCTTCGAGTACTGGTCGCACGCGGCCTGCATCCTGCCCGTCGAGGAGTGGCCGCACTTCGCCTTCCGCCGCCGCGCCTACCGCGACCGCCCGCACTGGCACCACGAGCTGTCGGCGGGCGCGTACGACAAGGTGATCGACCAGCTGCGCACCGAGGGGCCGCAGACGGCGACCGAGCTGGGCGGCGCCAAGAACAAGGGCGAGTGGTGGGACTGGTCCGACGCCAAGATCGCCGTCGAGCGCGCCCTGATGCACGGCGAGGTGGTGGTGGTCGAGCGGCGCGGCTGGAAGCGGGTCTACGACCTGGCCGAGCGGGCGATCCCGCAGGACCTCCTCCACGACGACCTGGACGACGCCGAGTGCGTGCGGCGCCTGGTGCGGCAGGCCGGGGAGGCGCTGGGGGTGGGCACGCGCGCGGACATCGCCGACTACCACCGGATCAAGGGCGAGCAGTTCGACGCCGTGGTCGAGGCAGCGGGGCTGGTCCCCGTCACGGTGGCGGGCTGGGGGAAGCCCGCCTGGGCGGACCCGGCGGCGCTGGCCTCGGAGCCCCGGGGCCGGCACCGTACGACCCTGCTCTCGCCGTTCGACTCGCTGATCTGGGAGCGGGCCCGCACGGAGCGGATCTTCGGCTTCACCCACCGCCTGGAGGCCTACGTGCCGAAGCAGAAGCGGGTGCACGGCTACTTCGCGATGCCGGTCCTCGCCGGGGGCCGGCTGGTCGGCCGCGTGGACCCCGCGCGCGAGGGCAGGACGCTCGTCGCCCGGCAGGTGACGCTGGACGGCCCGAAGGCCGTGCCGGCGGTGGCGGCGGCGCTGCGCGAGGCGGCCGCGTGGGTCGGCTGCGACGCGGTGTCGGTGGTGCCGGACCGGATGAACCACCCCGGCCTGGCGCCGGAGCTGGTCCGGGCCCTGGCCTGAGCGCCCGGAGGGGCGGTCAGCGGATCTCGAGGATCTTCTCCCGCATCGCGTAGACCACGGCCTCCATCCGGGAGTGGAGCTGGAGCTTCTCCAGGATGTTCCGGACGTGGTTCTTCACGGTGTTCTCCGAGATGAACAGCTCCTTGGCGATGTCCCGGTTGTTCATCCCGGTCGCGACGAGCTTGAGCACCTCCAGCTCACGGTCGGTCAGCCGGGGCGCGGGCACGAGCCGGCGCTCGTCGGTGCGCTGGATCATCGACTTGAACTCGGTGAGGAGCTTCGACGCCATCGAGGGGCTGATCTGCGACTGCCCGTCCGCGACCGCCCGGATGGCCGTCGCCACCTCGTCGGTGGAGATCTCCTTGAGGAGGTAGCCGGTGGCGCCCGCCTTGATCGCGTCGTAGAGGTCGGCCTCCTCGTCACTGATCGTCAGCATGATGATCTTCGCGCTGGGGGCCACCTCCTTGATGGAGGTGCACGCCTCGATGCCGCCGCGCCGGGGCATCCGTACGTCCATCAGGACGATGTCGGGCAGCAGATCGGCGGCCTTGTCGACCGCCTCCGCCCCGTCGCCGGCCTCTCCGACGACCTGGATGTCCTCCTCCTGCGCGAGGACGATCTCCAGTCCGCGGCGGAAGAGGGCGTGGTCGTCCACGACAAGGACCCGGATGGGCTCCTTGCGGAATGTGCCACTGTCCGAATCCGATCCCTCCGGGACCGCATTACCGTGCTCGCGCCCGCTGAGCACCGGCCCGAAGCTGTCCGCCATCGTTCCTCCCCCTGAAGGCCGTGGCCTGAATTCGTTTCCGGTCCCCAACCGGTACTCGGAGAGCACCGGTTGGCGTGCACGCCATGATTTCATGCCCGGGCGGCGACGGCGTGATCCACGGACGCACGGGGGTGCCCCTGGGGGCGCCGAGAGCGCTCCAGGGGCACCGTGAGGGACGACCGAGGAGGGTGAGGTGCGCGGGGCCGGCCGTCAGCCGCCGAGCGCGCCGCCTGCGCCGCGGCCCTCGGCGAGCGGGTCGCTCTCCAGATGGATGACGCCGTAGTCGTAGGCGTGTCGCCGGTAGACGACGCTCGGCTGCTTGGTGTCGGAGTCGACGAAGAGAT
Organism: Streptomyces sp. CB02261; assembly: GCF_001905665.1. Classification (GTDB taxonomy): domain Bacteria; phylum Actinomycetota; class Actinomycetes; order Streptomycetales; family Streptomycetaceae; genus Streptomyces. Next base: position 1,196,376 of record NZ_LIVX01000001.1, read on the forward strand.
AGAAGTCGTGTCCGACCAGCTCCATCTCGTAGAGCGCCTGGTCCAGCGTCATGGGGGCGGCCTTGTGGGTCTTCTCGCGGACCACCAGCGGGCCCTCGCCCTGCACTTCGATCGAGCCCATCATCGTGGTGGGCACCTTGTCGGACTCGTCGGCGACGAGCTGGCCGTCTCCGTTGAGCTGGGCGGCGCCGGGCACCACGTCCCCGACCTCCGCCGCCGAAAGCCTGCCGTTTCCACGGCGGGTGTACCGCTTGTCGTGCTGCTTGCGCAGTCGCGCCTCGAGCTTGTCGCTCGCGAGGTCGAGCGCTGCGTACGGGTCGCCTGCCGCCGCTTCCGCCCGGATCACCGGGCCTCGGGAGTGGAGGGTGATCTCGACGCGGTCGGACCTGTCGGCCTGCCGCGGGTTGTGTTCCTTGGACACCTCGACGTCGAGGCTGATCACCTTGCCGTCGAGCTTCTGGATCTTCTCCAGCTTCAGCTTCTCGGCCACGTGCTTGCGGAACCGCTCGGGCACCTCGGTCTTGCGGCCCTTGACGACGATGTCCACGCAGAACTCCGTTCCCGGATCGCCCTGATCGGCTCCTCGGCCGCCGGGCATCTCCCTTTGCACCAGACTCCGGTGGATTACCGGAGCTCGGACTAGGCGACTTTCACCTCCTCCTCCCCAGCCGACAAGATCCCCACCCCATCGACAAGAGGTTAATTCGCTCTGAACTCCTGTCCTGCAGGCGCAACCATTATTCGTCGAGGCGGTGGCTTCCACCATTCCTCACAACCGAACATAGCCCCTTCGGACGGGTGTCGGCACCCGCTACCGCGACATACCTCCGTACGGGTGCTTTCACCTCTCACCACCTGCAACGATCCAACTCCCCGACGAGTTCCGGTTTAATTCGAACGAAGCGGGAGAGGATGCGATCACGGCCGCCGCCCGCTGTTCGAATCCATGCTGCGCCGGACCGCCCGGTAAACCGTGCGGTAATTCAGGAACGAACGGATGGTGTACGGCTCCGAGGGCGCGCGCCGCCTCCGCCAGCGAGGCGCCCGTGGTCATCAGGTCGTCCACGAGCACCACCTTTCCCGTCGTCAGCAGCCGTCCCCCGCCCGGCGCGACCTCCAGTGCGCCGGAGAGGTTCGCGAGCCGTCCGTGTGCCCGGAGACCCGCCTGGTCCGCCACGTACCGCCGCTGACGCAGCACGGGCACGACCCGCGCCCGCCGCCCCGCCGACCGCAGCCGGGCCGCCGCCGCCAGCGCGATCCGTCGCGTCGGATCATGGCCACGCGCCCGCACGGAGCGCCGCGAGGACGGCACCGGTACGAGGAACAGCGGAACCGGTGAAGAGCCGCCTGTGCCCCCGTCGGCGGCCTCCACGGCGCGGGCCAGCGCGCCACCCAGGGGCCGGGCCAGGGCGAGCGCCCCGCGTTCCTTGTGGGCGAGGAGCAGTTCCCGCACGGCGTCGGCGTACGGCGCGACGGCGTGGACCACGGGCAGCCCGGCGGGTTCGGGCGAGGGCCGCACCCGGCGCGGCCCCGGCTCCGCCCCGACCAGGACGGCCGCGCAGGAGGCGCACAGCTCCGTACGCGGCCTGCCGCAGCCTCCGCAGGCGACCGGCAGCACCAGCCCGGCGATCTCGCGCCACCACCCCCGCATGGCTCCACTCTGCGCCCTGCACGGCCCCCGGGCCACCCCTGTGGAAAACCCCGCGAACCCGGCTTCCGCCGGGGCGTCCGAGGGACCTCGCGGAGGCGCCCGAATACGTCAGGTCCTCCGGCTCGGGGCGCGCCCGCTGCCCCGGTGACCCTGCGGCGCGCTCCCGCTATCCCGGGTAGACGGGCGAGCTGCCGTCCTTGACCACCGGCTGCCAGTTCGTGCCCGGGGCGAGCCGGACGATGCCGTCGTCGCCGGAGTCGGCGACCACCGGCGCGGAATCGTCGTGCGGCACCGAGTCGCCGTGCGGCGCCGCGACCGACGTCACCCCGTTCAGACCGGGGAGCACCGAGGTCGCCGAGGTCGAGCCGTCCGTCTGCAGATAGCGGATCTGCTGGACCCCGCCGGCTTCCCTGCCGACGACCACGAGCCGGCTCGGCCCGGCCCAGGAGACGGCCGTCACCGACTCCATCCGGGGCGCGGCGGGCTGGAGGTCGAGCACCGAGACGACCGGGTTCTCACCCGTCGTCTGCCGCTGGATCCGGCCGATCTGCAGGGTCGTACGCCCGTCGCGGGTGACGAGCAGAGCGATCCGGACCCCGTCGGCGGAGACCCGCAGCGACTCGATCCTGGCGTCGTCCCCCAGCCACGGCGTCCGCACCTTGACGGGCTCACCGGTGCCGTCGGGCACCATCCACAGCTGCGGCGCGGCGGGATCGCGGTCGGCGACCCACAGGTCGCCCCGACCGTCCCAGCTGGGCGCGGACAGCCGGTCGGCGGGTCGGGCGGCCTTGCTGGTCAGGACCGCGGGCAGGGAGTCCTGCTCCGTGGTGATGGACGAGACGAACAGGTCCCGGCCGCTCTCCCCGACGGCGGCGGCGCGGGTCTCGCCCCGGTCGACGGCGACCGACCGGAGCGGCGTCGTGCCCTTGCCGAGCGGACCGGGCACCTCGACGGGTGTGTTCGCCTCCTTGGCGCCGACGATCAGCATCATCAGCCTGTTGTGGTCGTCGACGAAGTACGGGTTCTCCTGCCGTTCCGTGTTCCGGACGGCGGCGAACTCGGACTTCTGCCCCTTGCCGAGGCGGCACAGCGACTGGCCCTTCGACCCCACGAGCTCCACCTGCTCGACGCGTACGGAGGTCAGGTCGCCCAGCGTGAACAGCAGCTGCGCCGCCATCCGCCGACACGCCTCGCCGCCGACCTGGTCCGCCCTGGCGTTCAGGGGCACCTTCAGCGTGGACTGGTCGTCGGTCGTCAGCGTCGTGACGCCCTTCGCCAGCTCCGTACCGGACGGGAAGCGGGAGTCCACGGCCGGCTTCAGCCAGTTCGTGGGGCCTTCGAGGAGCGCCTTGACCGTCTGCGTCACCGAGTCCATCCGGGTGACGGGGTCCTGCCGCTGCCGGATGTAGACGGGGTCGGCGACGACCCAGTCCTCCCCGGAGGCGAAGTAGTACTTGTTGACCGACCGGTAGTTGCGCAGGAAGTCGGCCTCGCCGAGCACCAGGCCGGGCGGCAGGCTGTCGATGCGCCACTCCTTGCCCTTGCCGTCGGCGGCGGGCTGCTGCACGACATGGATCGACTGCAGGTAGGGCGCGGGGCTGTTCGGCTGGTACGCGTGACGGGCGTCCACGGTCGCGATCTTGCGGCCGGAGAGCGGGTAGGCGCGGCCCTCGTTGTCGGGGTCGGCATTGCGGTCGGCCGCGTCGCGGGCGGGCGCGGTGGTGAGCACGGTGATGCTCTCCTCCGGCTTCCAGGTCCGCGCGGCCTGCTTCGTCAGGTACTTGCGGGCGGTGGCGAAGCCGGGGTCGTCACTGGTCATGGCTTCGAGGAAGCCGTCCACGATCTCGTCCGGGTCCGCGTTCTCCCGGGGCGCCACGGCGTAGACCCGCACCTGCGAGTCACCCTGGTTGGCGCCCTTGACCGTCTGCACCTCGCCGCTGTCGGGCATCGTCGCGCAGCCGGTCGCAAGCAGCCCGCCGCACGCGGCCAGCACCAGGACGCGCGTGCTCCGCGCCCGTACCGCCCGTCCTTCTCGGAAGTCCCACCCCGCGTGCCCCACTCGGGAGTCAACGCCCACGTGTCCCGTCCTCCCGCTCCACGTTCCCGTTACCGCCGTCGCCGTCCGTCGCCGCGCGCGCCACCACCCGGGCACCGCTGCCGGGCAGGGCCGTCGGGTCGACGGACGCCGCCGGCACCGGCAGCCTCGGCGGTACGGACAGCTGCGTCCGGTCGCCGACGGACTGCGCCGGCACCGCCGTGCGGCGTGCGCCCTCCTGCGTGTGCGCGACGGCCGTCTGCTCCCGGTTGCGACGCGAGTCCTCGGGCTCCAGGGGGATCGGGGAGCCCCGCAGCGGCTCGTCCGCCGTACGCGGCAGGGTGAGCCGGAACTGCGAGCCGCCACCGGCCTCGCCCCAGGCCTGGAGCCAGCCACCGTGCAGCCGGGCGTCCTCGACCGCGATGGACAGCCCGAGGCCGGTGCCGCCCGTGGTCCTCGCCCGCGCGGGATCGGCCCGCCAGAACCGGTTGAACACCCGGGTCGCCTCGCCCGGCTTCAGTCCGACGCCGTAGTCGCGCACCGCGACGGCGACGGCTCCGCCCGCGGCGGCCAGTTTCACCACCACGTCCCGGCCCTCGCCGTGCTCGACGGCGTTGACGACGAGGTTGCGCAGCACCCGCTCGACCCGGCGTGCATCCGCCTCGGCCACCACGGGCTGCTGGTCCCCGACGACCACGATCCGGGTCCCCTTGCGCTCGGCCAGGGGTTCGGCACCGCCGATCACCCGGCGCACGACCTGCCGCAGGTCTATCGGCTCGGCTTCCAGGGCCGCCGCGCCCGCGTCGAAGCGGCTGATCTCCAGGAGGTCGGAGAGCAGCGACTCGAAGCGGTCGAGCTGATCGCCGAGGAGTTCGGCGGAACGGGCGGTCACGGGGTCGAAGTCGACCCGTGCCTCGTGGATGACGTCGGCGGCCATCCGGACCGTGGTGAGCGGGGTGCGCAGCTCGTGCGAGACGTCCGAGACGAACCGCCGCTGCATCCGCGACAACTCCTCCAGCTGCTGGATCTTGAGCTGGAGGTTCTGCGCCATCTTGTTGAAGGCCTCACCCAGGCGGGCGATGTCGTCCTCGCCGGTGACCTTCATCCGTTCCTGGAGCCGGCCGGCCGAGAGCCGCTCGGCGATCCCGGCGGCCATCCGCACCGGCGTGACGACCTGGCGCACCATGAGCCAGGCGATGGCCCCGAGCAGCACCACGACGAACAGGCCCGCGGTCGCCAGAGTGCCCTTGACCAGGGTGAGGGAGTCCTCCTCCTGGGTCAGCGGAAACAGGTAGTACAGCTCGTACTGGGTGCCGTCGGCGTCGTTCAGCCGCTTGCCGATCACCAGACCGGCCTCGGACGCCTTGCCACTCGTGTAGTGGATCTTGGTGAACTTCTGGAAGGTGTCCGCGCCCTGGGCGACCGAGAGCCGCAGGTCGGCGGGGATGCTCGTGGCCGGGTCGACCTCACCGGAGGCCCGCACCCCGCGACTCGCGGTGTCGTCGGTGTCGAGGGAGAGCGCCACCACGTTGAAGGCGCTCTGACCACCACTGGCGAGTTGCTCGACCAGGGTGGAGCGCCAGTTCACCGAGGAACCGGTCCGCCCGCCGACCTGCTGACCGGGCGCCGACGAGGTGGTCGCCGCCCTGTCCTGGGCGGCGGAGAAGCCCCCCGCGGCCTGGCTCTGGGCGGCCCTCTCCTTGGCGTCGAGCAGACCGTTGCGCACCTGACCGATGACGACCAGGCCGAGCAGCAGCACGACCCCGAGCGACATCAGCAGGGTGCCCGCGACGATCCTCAGCTGGATGTTCCGTCGCCACAGCCGCAGAGCGGGCAGCAACGGCCGGCGCACCCAGCGCGCGAAGAGCCGGAGCACCGGTCCACCCGGCGCCCCGTCCCGGAAGAACCGTCCACCACGAGGCAGACGGCCGGAACGCGAGCCCCCCCGCCTCGGTCCGGCAGCCCGCCCCGTACGGACTCCCGGGTCCCCGGGCTTCGGAGCAGCACTGCCCTTGCTCATGTCAGCTCGGCCCCGCCTTGTACCCGACACCCCGGACGGTCACCACGATCTCCGGGCGCTCCGGGTCCTTCTCGACCTTCGAGCGCAGCCGCTGGACATGCACGTTCACCAGCCGGGTGTCGGCCGCGTGCCGGTAGCCCCAGACCTGCTCCAGCAGGACCTCCCGGGTGAAGACCTGCCACGGCTTGCGCGCGAGCGCGACGAGCAGATCGAACTCGAGCGGGGTCAGGGCGATGGACTGCCCCTCCCGCTTCACGGAGTGCCCGGCCACGTCGATGACGAGGTCACCGATGGTGAGCTGCTCCGGAGCCGGCTCCTCGGAACGCCGCAGCCGCGCCCGGATACGGGCGACGAGCTCCTTCGGCTTGAACGGCTTCACGATGTAGTCGTCGGCCCCGGACTCCAGGCCCACGACGATGTCCACCGTGTCGCTCTTGGCCGTGAGCATGACGATCGGCACACCCGACTCGGCCCTGATCAGGCGGCACACCTCGATGCCGTCCCTACCGGGCAGCATCAGGTCGAGCAGCACCAGGTCAGGCTTGGCCTCCCGGAATGCGGCAAGCGCCTTGTCACCGTCCGCGACGAACGACGGCTCGAACCCTTCACCCCGCAGCACGATGCCGAGCATCTCGGCCAGTGCGGTGTCGTCGTCGACGACAAGAACGCGTCCCTTCATATCGACATCATCCCATTTCCGTATCAGTCGTAAGGCGGCTGGTGAGATACCTCACTGACCTGCGGCATCGTCCGGATCGGCTACTGATGACCGTCCGTGTCCGTGGGTGTTGATGTCAGTCATGGATGTCACCCCCGTGGCCCCCGTGGTCGCCCAGAACCGTACCCCGCGCGGCTGGCTTCGGCCTACGGTCGAGAGTGGCCACATCGGCCAGTGGAGAGCCACGACACCGAGGCGTCTCCGAGCACTCCACTCGGCGTGGGGCTCCCCGGGCGCCCCACTCGGAATGCTCCTACGGTGGGAGGAGAGAGCGCGGTGCCCGTGTATGCCTCTCCGCTCCGCCTCCCCCGCCCCGATCTCGATGTCGCCATCGCCTCAGGAGGCGATTCCGCATGTCCACAGCATCCGAAACCCCCGTCCTGGACACTCTGGCCGCCATGACCGTCGACTCGATCGAACGGTGCAGCCTGCCGCCAGACATGCTCATCCTCACCCGTATCGCCGCGCTCGCGGCCTCGGACGCTCCCCCCATCTCCTACGCCGCTCACGTCGGCCCGGCCATGCAGGCGGACGTGACCGCCGAGCGGCTCCAGGACGTCCTGGTCGCCATCGCCCCCATCGTGGGCACGGCCCGCGTCATGACGGCGGCCGGCAACATCGCCGCCGCTCTCGGTATCGCCATCGCCGTCGCGGAGGCAGAGATCTCCGAGGGATAGCAGGACCCTCGGCCCACGATCACGTCCCCTCGCTCCGGCTTCCCGCCCCCGACCGGCCCGACTGCACCCTGCCCTGTTCGACTGCCGACACCAGGAGCCGGGCAGCGACGCCGATCAGCAGCAGGTTGAGGGTCATCTGGCCTGTGACCAGCAGCCGGGCCGGTTCGCTGCGTGGGCTGACGTCTCCGAAGCCGACGGTGCTGAAGACGGTCATGGTGAAGTACAGCGCGTCGCTTCGCGACAGAGCCTCGCTGAAGCTGCCCGCGACACTGCGCTCCATCAGGTAGTAGGCCGTCGCGAACAGGAGCAGGTAGAGCGGGAGCGTCGCCCCCAGGGCCTCCGCAGCTCGCAGCTCGGGACGCGGGGACCGGGTGATCTTTCGGATCTGCCACGCCAGGAGCGATGTCACCGCCGCCATACCTCCGACGAGCGCGACGACAGTGCCGGCGGTGAAGGCCGAATCCAGGGGAAGCACGTAGTAGGCGGCGACGAGGATTCCCGCCGTCAGCAGCGAACGCAGCGAGGCGCGGAACGTCTGTCGTCGGCTCTTGCGTGAGGTCGTGTCCACGGTTCCGTCCCGATGCTCCGATGCGGTGATCGCGTTGCCGATCCGCTCGTGGCTTCAACGTCCCCGTGCTGCGGCGGTCAGGGTGGCAGGCGCACCAGGCGGTCACCGGGATGGCCGCCTCGCCCGAAGGCGGACCGTGTGGGACGTGGCGTCCTCCCCCCGGAGGACACGGGATGGGGTGAGTGATGGCAGCTTCCGACTCGGGCCTCAAGTCGGTCTCACCGAGCGGCTGGGATGCGCGCCTGGCAGTGGATCGGCTACAACACGATCGCGTTCGTCATCGTCCTGACGGTCGGCTTCGTACTGGCACTGGTGGGCAGCGGCGCGCTCAACCTGAGACTGGTCAGCCGCCACCTGGTCGTAGCACTGGTGATCGCCACTCTCGGGGCCATCCTGTTCGGAGGCGCTCTCGGAGCGCTGCAATGGCTCGTCGTCCGACAACGCGTCCCCGTCCCGCGCAAGGTGTGGATCACCGCCAATATCGGCCCGGCGCTGCTGGCCTGGTTGCTCGTCATCATGCCTGCGGTGATCACGGCCCAGGAGTCCGGTGACGATGTCTCGACGGCCTACCTGCTGGCCGCCAGCCAGAGCCTGGCCCTGGGTCCCCTGCTCGGCCTCTCCCAGGCAATGGTGCTGCGCAAGGTCACCAGCCGCTGGGCCTGGTGGATCGGCGCGAACCTGGCTTCCTGGCTCATCGTCGACGCCGTCATCTACCTCTTGTCGCGTCTCTCCGAGGACCTGGACGTCCTCACCGGCAGGGGATCCGTCATCGAGGTCTACCTGACCCTGATCGCCACGACCCCGCTGACCGGCCGAGCCTTGCTGTGGGTCCTGGCTCCCTCCGCCCTGACAGTGCCCACGAGTCCACCGTCACCGTGACATCCCGACCGTGCTCTCGCCCCCGACGCGATCGGCCGGCTGGATGGCTACTGCGTCAGCGGGCCACTCTGCGGAGTCTCGGCACCGACCCTGATCCGATCGCCACCTGCTGTGACCTGCCCCACAGCGTCTCCCCCAGCCCGGACCTCGCCCCCGTCGACCGGGGCCCGCTCGGCCCGCCGTCGCGCGGTTCGCACCTGATGATCGGGTATCCGCACAGTGGGCAGCCTGCCGCCCGCACGATGAAGGTCCGGACGAAGGTACGAAGGTCGACACCCGTCCCGCCCACGGGCGGGTCCCGCGTGGCACGATGGCACCCGGCCCGCCGCCGTGTCAGGTGTCGGCCGCCGTGACCGAGCCGGCCCGCCGATCCGGCACCGCGACCATTCCTCCGAGGTGGACGACCGTGAACGACACTCCGGGCTGGACCTCGCCCGGATCCGCCCCCTCCGACGACCAGGACGGCTCCCGGGTCCCCCGGCCCGCCCCGGCCGACGCGAACGGCTCCGCCCCCCAGTGGTCCAAGGACCAGCCGCCCGCCGGCCGCTGGACCCCACCGACCGACCGGACCCCGCCCCCGCCGCGCACTCCGGTGCGCGGCCAGGGCTGGGGCGGCCCACCGCCGAACGCCCACTGGGGCCGGCCTCCGGCCGCGAAGCCGGGGGTCATCCCGCTGCGCCCGCTGGGCATGGGCGAGATCCTCGACGGCGCGGTGAAGACGCTTCGGACGTACTGGCGCACGGTCCTGACCATCTCGGCGACCGTCGCGGTGGTCTCCCAGACCGCCAACATCCTGGCCCAGCGGTATCTCGTCCCGGCAGCCCCGGCGACGAACCCGGACGCCACCCCCGCCGAGGTGCTCGACCAGTCCCTCGACTCGGCTCAGTCGTCCCTGCTCGGTCTCGGTCCCGCCCTCCTCGTGACGCTGATGGCCTCCCTGGTCTGCGCCGCCCTGCTGACCGTCGTCATCAGCCGCGCCGTCCTCGGCCGCCCGGTCTCGCTGGGCACCGCCTGGCAGGAGGCCCGCCCCCGCCTGCTCCAGCTCACCGGTCTCACGCTGCTGCTGGCGGCCCTGAGCGCGGGCGTCGTCCTCGCCGGTGTGCTGCCCGGGCTTCTGATCGGCGGCCCCGCGGGCGTCGCCCTCGTGTTTCTCGGCGGCCTGGGCGCCCTCGTGGCTGCCGTCTGGCTCATGATCCGTTTCAGCCTCGCGTCCCCCGCCCTGATGCTGGAGCGCCAGGGCGTCATCCCGTCGCTGAAGCGCTCCGCCAAGCTGGTCCAGGGCGCGTGGTGGCGAATCTTCGGCATCACCCTTCTCACCCAGCTGCTGATCTTCGTCTTCGCCATGATCATCGCGATCCCGTTCGCGATGATCGGCATCGCGGTCGACGGCGACGGCTTCTCCGGCCTGCTCTCCGGCGAGGCCGCCACCTTCGGCTGGCCCTTCCTGATCATCACCGGCATCGGCAGCGTGATCACCAGCGCGGTCACCTACCCGATCTCCGCCGGAGTGACGGTGCTCCTCTACGTGGACCAGCGCATCCGCCGCGAAGCCCTGGACCTCGAACTCGCACGAGCCGCAGGCCTCCCCGGCTACGGCCCCGCACCGGGCGACCAGACCGTCGGAGGCTGATGCCGTGACGGGCACGGGGGGAACGGCCGCGGCACTTCCACGTCTGCGTGCCGATGACGGCGTACCGGTGGACATCTCCCGCGTCCCCGCCCGCGAGGCCGCGGAGCGGGAGCTGTCCCGGCCGATGTACCACGAGAACGACCCGAACCTCCTCCAACGCGGCCTCGACCGCTTCTGGGAGTGGCTCGGCGACCTCTTCGCCGCCGCGTCCGCGGCCACCCCCGGCGGCGTCGTCGGTCTCGTCGTGGTCATCCTGTTCGCGGCAGCCCTCGTGGCCGCACTCTGGTGGCGCCTCGGCACCCCGCACCGCGCCCCCGGCACCACCGGCGACTCCCTCTTCGCGGACGGCCCGCGCACCGCCCGCGACCACCGGGCCGCAGCCGACCGACACGCCTCCGCCGGCCGCTGGAACCAGGCGGTCCAGGAACGCATGCGGGCCGTCGTCCGCTCCCTCGAAGAACGCACTCTCCTCGACCCCCGCCCCGGCCGCACCGCCGACGAGGCCGCCGCCGAGGCCGGCCGCTCCCTGCCTTCCCGAGCGGACGAACTGCGCCTCGCGGCCCGCACCTTCGACGACATCACATACGGCGGCCGCACCGCCGACGAGCCCGCGTACCGCCGCATCGAGGAACTGGACACCGCCCTGGAGCGGACCCGCCCCACCCTCGACACCGCCTCCACGGGGACGCCCGCATGAACCCGGCCGCCGGCACCACGTCCCTCGCGCTCACCCCCCGTCAGCTCTGGTCCCGTGCCCGCGGCACGCTCCTCGTCCTCGCCCTCGTCCTCATCGGCGGCATCGTCCTGGCGACCGTCCAGTCCACCGGCTCCCATGGCGCGCTCGACCCCCGCTCCGCCGACCCCCACGGCAGCCGCGCCGTCGCCGAACTCCTCAAGGCCCGCGGCGTCACGGTCACCGTCACCACCACCCTCGACGAGACCACGGCCGCGACCACCGGCACCAGCACCCTCCTGGTCACCTCCCCCGACCTGCTGACGGAGGCTCAGCAGAGCACGCTCCGGCGGGCCATCACAGAAGCCGCGAGCCGTACCGTCCTCATCGGGTCCGGCAGCCCCTCCCTCCCCACTCTGGCCCCGGACGTCACCGGAGCCACCAGCGTCCCCGCGGAGAACCGCACCCCCTCCTGCACCCTGGAAGCCGCCACCCGCGCGGGCAGCGCCGACCTCGGCGGCGAGCGCTACCTCGTCGACCCCGGCACCGCGGCCGACGCCTGCTACCCCGCCGACGGCCTGCCGACCCTGGTCCGCGTCCCCGGCCCCGGCGCCACCGACACGGTCCTCCTCGGCTCGCCCGACATCCTCTACAACGACCGTCTCGACCAGCAGGGCAACGCCTCGCTCGCCCTGCAACTCCTCGGCTCCCGGCCCCATCTCGTCTGGTACCTCCCCTCCCTCTCCGACACCTCCGCCGCCGCCGACGCACCCGACGACGACACCACGGGCGACTTCCTCGCCCTCATCCCCTCCGGCTGGCTCTGGGGCACGCTCCAACTCGCCGTCGCCGCCCTGCTCGCCGCCCTCTGGAGAGGCCGCCGCCTCGGCCCCCTGGTGACCGAGCGCCTCCCCGTCGCCCTCCGCGCCTCCGAGGCAACCGAAGGCCGAGCCCGCCTCTACCGCAAGGCGAACGCCCGCGACCGCGCCGCCACCGTCCTCCGCACCGCGACCCGCACCCGGCTGGCCCCCGCGCTCGGCGTCCCCGTCCAGGACGCCCACTCCCCCGAGCGCCTCCTCCCCGCACTCTCCGCCCGTCTCCCCGAGACCACCGCGGACCCCAAGCACCTCCTCTTCGGACCGGCTCCCACCGACGACATCACTCTCATCCGCCTGGCGGACCAACTCGACGCCCTCGAAAGAGAGGTACGCACCTCATGAGCGCCCCGACCCCCGAGACCACCACGGACTCGGACAGCGCCCGCGCCTCCCTGGAGGCCCTGCGCACCGAGATCGCGAAGGCGGTGGTCGGCCAGGACCCCGCCGTCACCGGTCTCGTCGTCGCCCTGCTCTGCCGGGGACACGTCCTCCTCGAAGGCGTTCCCGGCGTCGCCAAGACCCTGCTGGTCCGCTCGCTCGCCGCCGCGCTCGAACTCGACACCAAGCGCGTCCAGTTCACCCCCGACCTCATGCCGAGCGACGTCACCGGCTCCCTGGTCTACGACACCCGGACATCCGAGTTCTCCTTCCAGGCCGGCCCGGTCTTCACCAACCTCCTGCTCGCGGACGAGATCAACCGGACGCCGCCGAAGACCCAGTCGTCCCTCCTGGAGGCGATGGAGGAACGCCAGGTCACGGTCGACGGAACCCCGCGCCCCCTCCCCGAGCCCTTCCTGGTCGCCGCGACCCAGAACCCCATCGAGTACGAAGGCACCTACCCGCTGCCCGAGGCCCAACTGGACCGTTTCCTGCTCAAGCTGACGGTCCCTCTGCCCTCACGCGCGGACGAGATCCAGGTCCTCACCCGTCACGCCGAGGGCTTCGACCCCCGCGACCTGAAGGCCGCCGGCGTCCGCCCCGTCGCCGGTCCCGCCGAACTCGAAGCCGCCCGGACCGCCGTCGCCAAGGTCTCGGTCTCCCCCGAGATCGCCGGCTATGTCGTCGATATCTGTCGTGCCACGCGTGAATCCCCCTCACTCGCCCTCGGGGTCTCCCCCCGAGGCGCCACCGCCCTGCTCTCCACCACCCGCGCCTGGGCCTGGCTCACCGGCCGGGACTATGTCACCCCGGACGATGTGAAGGCCCTCGCTCTCCCCACCCTGCGCCATCGCATCCACCTGCGGCCCGAGGCCGAGATGGAGGGGGTCACCCCCGATTCCGTGATCAACTCGATCCTCACCCACGTCCCCGTCCCCCGCTGAGAAGGGCACCCCCATGGCCCTCACCGGACGAACCGCACTGCTCGCCGCCCTCGGATCGCTCCCCGTCGGCGTCCTCGCCCCCAGCTGGGCGGGGATGCTCGCGGTGAACGCGCCCCTCTCCCTCGCAATTCTGTGCGACTACGCCCTGGCGGTGCCAGTACGAACGCTCCAATTCACCCGAAGTGGTGACACATCCGTTCGACTCGGTGACGCTGCGGACGTCCAGCTCACGGTCACCAACCCGTCCCGTCGCACCCTCCGTGCCCAGCTCCGTGACGCCTGGCCGCCCAGCAGCTGGCTTCCCGGCACCGACCAGGCCGCCTCCCGCCATCGGCTCATCGTCCCCGCCGGCGAACGCCGACGCCTCACCACGACCCTGCGCCCCACCCGCCGCGGCGACCGCCACGCCGAAAGGGTCACGGTCCGCTCCTTCGGCCCCCTCGGCCTGGCAGCCCGCCAGGGCAACCACGAAGTCCCCTGGACCGTCCGCGTCCTGCCGCCCTTCACCAGCCGCAAGCACCTCCCGTCCCGGCTGGCCAGGCTCCGCGAACTCGACGGCCGCACCAGCGTCCTGACCCGCGGCGAGGGCACGGAGTTCGACAGCCTCCGTGAGTACGTGCCCGGCGACGACACCCGCTCGATCGACTGGCGCGCCACCGCCCGCCAGACCACGGTCGCCGTCCGCACCTGGCGCCCGGAGCGGGACCGCCACATCCTCATCGTCCTCGACACCGGCCGCACCTCGGCCGGCCGCGTCGGAGACGTCCCGCGCCTGGACGCCTCCATGGACGCGGCGCTCCTCCTCACCGCGCTCGCGTCCCGAGCCGGTGACCGCGTGGACCTCCTCGCCTACGACCGACGTCTCCGCGCCCAGGTCCAGGGCCGTTCCGCCGGCGACGTCCTTCCCGCCGTCGTCAACGCCCTCGCCCCACTCGAACCCGAGCTGGTGGAGACCGACGCCCGGGGCCTGGCCGCGACCGCCCTCGCACGCGCTCCGCGACGCTCGCTGATCGTCCTGCTGACGAGCCTCGACGCGGCCCCCATCGAGGAGGGTCTGCTCCCGGTCCTGCCGCAGCTCGCCCAGCGCCACACCGTCCTGGTCGCCTCCGTGTCCGATCCTCACGTCGCCCGGATGGCGGCCGCACGCGGCTCGATCGAGGGCGTGTACGAAGCTGCCGCGGCGACCCAGACACAGTCCCAACGTGCCCGCACGGCGGAACAACTCCAGCGCCGTGGCGTCACGGTCGTCGACGCGTCCCCCGACGCCCTCGCCCCCGCCCTCGCAGACGCGTATCTCGCCCTGAAGGCAGCCGGCCGCCTCTGACGGATCGGCGATCACTCGGCACAGGCCCTACGGAAGGGAACCTGCCCGTAAACGCAGAAAAGCCCCGCACCATAAGGTGCGGGGCTTTCCCACAATGATTGTTCGGCGGCGTCCTACT
>NZ_LIVX01000010.1 GCF_001905665.1 Streptomyces sp. CB02261
GAGAACCTGGAGGAGCTGAACCAGCGCGAGCTGGCCGCCAAGTACCCCGTGATCCTCGGCGGCGCGGCCCTCACCCGGGCGTACGTCGAACAGGACCTCCACGAGATCTACCAGGGCGAGGTCCGCTACGCCCGCGACGCCTTCGAGGGCCTGCGCCTCATGGACGCCCTCATCGCCGTCAAGCGCGGCGTCCCCGGAGCCGTACTCCCCGAGCTCAAGCAGCGCCGGGTCGCGAAGAAGGACGCCCCGGCGCTCCAGGTGTCCGAGCCCGAGCCCGGCGGCCGCTCCGACACCGCCACCGACAATCCGGTGCCGGCCCCGCCGTTCTGGGGCACCCGGGTCGTCAAGGGCATCCCGCTGAAGGACTACGCCTCCTGGCTCGACGAGGGCGCCCTCTTCAAGGGCCAGTGGGGCCTCAAGCAGAACAGGGCCGGCGACGGACCCTCGTACGAGGAGCTCGTCGAGACCGAGGGCCGACCGCGGCTGCGCGGCTGGCTGGAGCGCCTCCACACGGAGAACCTCCTGGAGGCGGCCGTGGTCCACGGCTACTTCCCCTGCGTCTCCAAGGGCGACGACCTGATCATCCTGGACGAGGCCGGCAACGAGCGGACCCGCTTCACCTTCCCGCGCCAGCGCCGGGGCCGCCGCCTCTGCCTCGCGGACTTCTTCCGCCCGGAGGAGTCCGGCGAGACCGATGTCGTCGGCCTCCAGGTCGTGACCGTCGGTTCGCGGATCGGCGAGGCCACGGCCGAGCTGTTCGCCTCCGACTCCTACCGCGACTACCTGGAGCTGCACGGCCTCTCCGTCCAGCTCGCCGAGGCCCTCGCCGAGTACTGGCACGCCCGGGTCCGTGCCGAGCTGGGCTTCGCCGGCGAGGACCCGGCCGACGTCCAGGACATGTTCGACCTCAAGTACCGCGGCGCGCGTTTCTCCCTGGGCTACGGCGCCTGCCCCGACCTGGAGGACCGCGCGAAGATCGCGGAACTCCTGAAGCCGGAGCGGATCGGTGTGCACCTGTCGGAGGAGTTCCAGCTGCACCCGGAGCAGTCCACGGACGCCATCGTGATCCATCACCCGGAGGCGAAGTACTTCAACGCACGGTGACCGACGGAGGTAAATCCGTACGTCCGCGATGATCGGGACGTACACTTGTCGGTCCAGTGCAGGCCGGTCATCCTCCCCGTACCGGGGAGGGGGGCCGGCCTTCTCGTCCCTCCATGGAGGTGTCCGGATGACCAGTACGGTCCCCGCGTCCCTGATCCGTACGAACGGAAGCTCCGCCCTGCAGGCCGTCTTCCTCGACATGGACGGGACCCTCGTCGACACGGAGGGCTTCTGGTGGGACGCGGAGGTCGAGGTCTTCGCCGACCTCGGACACCGGCTCGACGAGGCCTGGCGGGACGTCGTCGTCGGCGGTCCGATGACCCGCAGCGCGGGCTACCTCATCGAGTCCACCGGCGCCGACATCACCCTCGCCGAGCTGACCGTCCTGCTCAACGAGAAGTTCGAGCAGCGCATCGACCGGGGCGTGCCCCTCATGCCCGGCGCCGACCGGCTCCTCGCCGAGCTGGCCCGGCACTCCATCCCGACCGCCCTGGTCTCCGCCTCGCACCGGCGGATCATCGACCGCGTCCTCGACTCGCTCGGCCGTGACCGCTTCGCCCTCACCGTCGCGGGGGACGAGGTCGTCAGGACCAAGCCGCACCCCGAGCCGTATCTGACGGCAGCCCGCGGGGTCGGGGCCGATCCTGCGCTCTGCGCCGTCATCGAGGACACGGCGACCGGCGTGGCGGCCGCTGAGGCGGCGGGCTGCCGGGTCGTCGCCGTGCCGTCCGTGGCGCCGATCGCGCCCTCGTCGGGGCGGGTCGTCGTGCGTTCCCTCGAAGAGGTCGACGTTCCCTTTCTGCGCACGCTGATCACCGGCGTCTGAGGTTTCCCTGAGCTTTCCCCGGCATCCGCCGGTGGAATGCGCCGGCACCCGCCGGAAACGATCAGGCCATTCACCGAATGGGCCTCCGCGTGACCTTGGTCACCCAGAGTGCCCGGCGGTGGGTGGCCTTCGTCGTGCCCACTGCCCGAAAAGGGAGAGTTTCGGCGTCCCCATGTGTCCCGATTCGCTCGGCGCCGTCCGCATCATCCGACGCATGACTATCGAGCGCATCGCATTCATGATCACTGTGCGATTACCCCCGAGGGGGCCCGTGGTCCGGCAATAGCTGCGTCGCCCACTAATCTTTCGCGAGTACTTCGCCGCATATCCGCGTGCACCGGCGCACACCCAAGTCGCCGAGAACACAGGACCGATCGCAACACCCGGCCCGATCGCTCCCGCCCCGACCGGGCGGCCGGCGGCGGAGTTCCACTCACTGCTGTGTCCCAGTGCCGGATGAGGAGATCGTCCCTGATGAACCGCAAGACCCTGGTGCTGCCGGCCGTGGCCGGACTGCTCGCCCCTCTGCTCGCCGCCTGCGGCGGAGCGGAGGACGGTGGAGCGATCGTCGTCGGCACCACGGACCAGTTCATCGCCACCGCGGACGCCCCCGCCCCGCTCGACCCGGCCTTCGCCTACGACACCGGCGCCTGGAACATCCTGCGGCAGACCGTCCAGACCCTGATGCACGTGCCCCGCGGCGGCGGCGAGCCCGTCCCCGAGGCCGCCCAGAGCTGCGGATTCTCCGACAAGGCCAGCGAGAGCTACCGCTGCAAGCTCCGCTCCGGCCTCACCTTCGCGGACGGCACCCCCATCACCGCCGAGGACGTCAAATACTCGGTCGAGCGGGTCCTGAAGATCAAGTCGGACAACGGCACGGCCGCCCTCCTCTCGAACGTCGACACCGTCGAGACCAAGGGCACCGACGAGGTCGTCTTCCACCTGAAGACCCCCGACGCCACCTTCCCGTACAAGCTCTCCACCCCGGTCGCCGGCATCCTCAGCAAGGACAAGTACGCCGCCGACAAGCTCCGCGACGGCTTCGACGTGGACGGCTCCGGCCCGTACACCATGAAGGTCGAGCGCGACGGCGAGAAGGCCACCCGCTTCGTCTTCACCAAGAACCCCGCCTACAAGGGCGACATCACCCTGCGCAACGACAAGGTCGAGCTGCGGCCCTACGCCGACGCGGAGACCATGGGCCGGGCCCTGGACGGCGACGACATCGACATGATGGCCCGCTCCCTGTCGCAGCAGCAGGTCAAGGACCTCACCGAGACGCCCAAGGAGGGCATCGAGCTCATCGAGGTCCCTGGCCTGGAGATCCGCTACCTCGGCTTCAACACCAAGGCGCCCGCCGTCCAGGAGAAGGCCGTGCGCCAGGCCATGGCCGCCGTCATCGACCGGGGCGCCCTCGTCAACATGGTCTACGGCCCCACCGCCGAGCCGCTGTACTCGCTGATCCCCTCCAGCATCACCGGCCACGCCACCCCCTTCTTCGACGCGTACGGCGAGCCCGACCGCGCCCGAGCCGCCAAGCTCCTCAAGGACGCGGGCGTCAAGACCCCGGTCAAGGTGACCCTGAACTACACCACCGACCACTACGGCGCCGAGACGGCCAAGGAGTTCGAGGCGATCAAGAAGCAGCTCGTCGCCACCGAGCTCTTCGACGCCACCGTCCAGGGCGCCGAGTGGTCCACCTTCCGCACGGCCCAGAAGCGCGGCGACTACGCCGTCTACGGCCTCGGCTGGTTCCCGGACTACCCGGACCCGGACAACTACATCGCGCCCTTCCTGGACAGCGACAACTTCCTCAACACCCCGTACGTGAACAAGGTCGTCCGCGACCAGCTCATCCCGCGCTCGCGCCGCCAGGCCGATCGCACCGCCGCAGGCCCCGTCTTCAACCAGATCCAGAAGATCGTCGCCGAGGACGTACCCGTCCTGCCGCTCTGGCAGGGCAAGCAGTACGTCGCCGCCCGCGACGACCTCAACGGAGTCGAGTACGCCCTCAACACGTCCTCCGACCTCCTGCTCTGGGAACTGGGCCGCGGCACCGCATAACCCCGTCGACAGGATCGGTTACACCGGCCGCGCACCCGCGCGCGGCCGGCCTGACAAGAGATCACGAGGCACGTTCTGTGAAGACGCACAACAAGTGGCTGACGGCCCCCCTCGCCGCCGGCCTTGCCGCCGCCCTCCTCAGCGGCTGCGGCACCGAACAGGGTGGCAGCGGAGACTCCGGCAACGGCGTCCGCGTCGGCATGTCCGACGAGATCCTCGCCACCGACCCGGCGGCCGGCTACGACCCCGGCTCCTGGCTGCTGTTCAACAACGTCTTCCAGTCCCTGCTCGCCTTCCCCAAGGGCGGCTCCCAGCCCGAGCCCGAGGCCGCCGACAAGTGCGGCTTCTCCGCGGGCAGCACCGTCTACACCTGCACCCTGCGCGACGGCCTCACCTTCTCCAACGGCAACAAGCTCACCTCGAAGGACGTCAAGTACTCCTTCGAGCGGGCCCTCAAGATCGCCGACCCCTCCGGCCCCGCGCCGCTGCTCTCCACCATCGACACCATCGAGACCCCGAACGAGCGGACCGTCGTCTTCCGCCTCAAGGTCCCGGACGCCACCTTCCCCAGCAAGATCGCGTCCGGCGCCGGCTCCATCGTCGACCACCGCGAATACCCGGCCGACGGGCTGCGCACCGACGGCAAGGCCACCGGCTCCGGCCCCTACAAGCTGGACTCCTTCAGCGACTCCGAGGCCACCTTCTCCGCCAACCCCGGATACAAGGGCACCGCGCGGCTCAAGAACGACGCCGTCACCCTCAAGCTCTACCGGGGCGACCGCTCCGCCCTCTCCAAGGCCCTCACCGCCGGAGAGATAGACGTCGCCTACCGAGGCCTCTCCGCCGACGACATCGCCGCCCTCGAGACCTCCGAGACCACCGACGACAAGGGCATCGAGGTCATCCCCGGCAGCAGCGCCGAGGTCCAGCACCTCGTCTTCAACATGAAGGACCCGGTCGTCGGCAAGCTCGGCGTCCGCCAGGCCATCGCCCACCTCGTCGACCGCGAGGCCCTCGTCGAAGGCGTCTACAAGTCGACGGCCACGCCGCTCTACTCGATCGTCCCGGCCGGTATCGCCGGCCACAACACGGCCTTCTACGACACCTACGGCGTCCCCGACGCGGCCAAGGCGAAGAAGGCCCTGCGCAAGGCCGGCATCACCGACAAGGTGAAGCTCACCCTCTGGTCCACGCCCAGCCGCTACGGCCCGGCCACCGACCAGGAGCTCAAGGCCATCGCGGGCCAGCTCAACGCGAGCGGCCTCTTCGACGCCGACGTCAAGTCCGTCGCGTTCGACCAGTACGAGAAGGACATCGCCGCCGGCCGGTACGGCGTCTACGTCAAGGGCTGGGTCCCCGACTACCCCGACGCCGACAACTTCACCGCCCCCTTCTTCGGCGAGGGCAACGTCCTCAACAACCGGTACCAGAACACCACCATCACCGGCAGCCTCCTCCCCAAGACCGCCGCCGTCCCGGACCGGGCCGCCACCGCCGACGAGTACGGCACGCTCCAGGACCTCGTCGCCGACGAACTCCCGCTGCTCCCGCTCTGGCAGGGCAAGCAGTACGCCGTCGCCCGCGACGACGTCACCGGCCTCGAATGGACCCTCGACGCCTCGACCGTCTTCCGCTTCTGGGAGATCCGCAAGGGCTGACCCCCCACGACGGAGGGCCGCCCCCACCCGGCGGCGGCCCGGCCCCGGCACGGCGGAGGGGCCCGGCGCGCACACGCGCACCGGGCCCCTCCGCCGTATCCGCTACTGCCCGCCGGCGCCCGGCCGCACCAGACCGCTCTCGTACGCGTACACCGCGGCCTGCACCCGGTCCCGCAGCCCCAGCTTCGTCAGCACATGACCCACGTGCGTCTTCACCGTCGTCTCGCTGACGAACAGGTCCGCCGCGATCTCCGCGTTCGACAGGCCCCGCGCCACCAGCTTCAGCACCTCGACCTCACGGTCCGTCAGGGTGCTCAGCGTGTCCGGGACCTGCTCCTCGCCCGTCGGCAGATGCGCCGAGTACTTGTCGAGCAGCCGGCGCGTGATCGACGGCGCCAGCATCGCCTCACCGGCCGCCACCACCCGGATCGCCTGCACCAGCTCGTTCGCCGGAGCGTCCTTCAGGAGGAAGCCGCTCGCCCCGGCCCGCAGCGCCTCCACCACGTACTCGTCCAGGTCGAAGGTCGTGAGCACCAGCACCTTCGCCGGACCGTCCCGACCCGGACCCGTGATCTGCCGGGTCGCCTCCACCCCGTCCATCCGCGGCATCCGGATGTCCATCAGCACCACGTCCGGCTGCAACGCCCGCACCTGGTCCTGCGCCTGGAGGCCGTCCCCGGCCTCACCCACCACCGCGATGTCCTGCTCCGCCTCCAGAATCATCCGGAAGCCGGTACGCAACAGCGGCTGATCATCGACCAACAGGACGCGGATCGTCACAAGGGCTCCTTCAGGGGACCTGGGCCCACGAGGTCGCCGGCACTACGGCGCCGGCGGGGCCAGGTCCATTCTGCCCTGACCCGATTCGCCCGACTCCGGCGGGCGCACGGAGACGATCTTCAGCGGATAGACCGGGGGAGTCCCCCCGAACTCCGGACACACCGCCTGATGATCACACCAGCCGCACAGCTTCGTCGGCCGCGGCCGCCAGTCCCCCGACTCCGTCGCCAGCCGGATCGCCTCCCACAGCGCGAGCAGCTTCCGCTCCACCCGCAGCAGGTCCGCCTCCACCGGGTCGTACGTCAGCACCTCCCCGCTGCCCAGGTAGACCAGCTGCAGCCGCCGCGGGATCACCCGCCGCAGCCGCCACACCACCAGCGCGTAGAACGTCATCTGGAACAGCGCGCCGTCCCGGTACTCCGGCCGCGGCGCCTTGCCCGTCTTGTAGTCGACGATCCGCACGTCCCCCGAGGGCGCCACGTCGATCCGGTCGATCACCCCGCGCAGCCGCAGCCCCGACTCCAGCTCCGTCTCCACGAACAGCTCACGCTCGGCCGGCTCCAGACGCGTCGGATCCTCCAGCGTGAACCACCGCTCGACCAGCCGCTCCGCCTCGGCCAGCCAGCCCGCGAGCCGCTCACCCTCCGGATCCTCCGCGAACAGCCCGGCCAGCTCCGGCTTCGACTCCAGCAGCCGGTCCCACTGCCCCGGAACCATCGCCCGCGCCCGCGGAGCCGTCCGCTCCACCGCCGGGTCGTCGAAGAGCCGCTCGAGCACCGCGTGCACCAGCGTGCCCCGCGTCGCCGCCGCACTCGGCTTCTCGGGCAGCCGGTCGATCACCCGGAACCGGTACAGCAGCGGACACTGCATGAAATCGCTCGCCCGCGACGGCGACAACGACATGGGCGCCCGGGGCTCCGCCGGCACCTGCTCGCTCGTACTCATGACGAAGACCCTACGACCCGCCACCGACAACGAGCGGAATACCATCGACCCGGGACCCCGTCGCACTGCATGATCGAACCGTGACACACCGACGTGGGCCACACCCCCGCGACGAAAGGACCCCGTGAACCAGGACGAGCCCAAGCCGCAGCGGACCGAGGAACCCGGCGGCGGGATCCTCATGGGCCGGCCCTTCGGCGTGCCCGTCTACGTCGCCCCCAGCTGGTTCCTCGTCGCCGCCCTCATCACCTGGGTCTTCGGTGACCAGATCGAGCGCGTCCTGCCCGAACTCGGAGCCGCCCGCTACCTCGTCTCCCTCTTCTTCGCCATCGCCTTCTACGCCTCCGTGCTCGTCCACGAACTGGCCCACACCATCGCCGCGCTCCGCTTCAAGCTCCCGGTGCGCCGCATCCAGCTCCAGTTCTTCGGCGGCGTCTCCGAGATCGAGAAGGAGACCGAGACCCCCGGCCGCGAATTCGTCCTCGCGTTCGTCGGCCCCCTCCTCTCCCTCGTCCTCGCCGGCGTGTTCTATCTCTCCCTCTACGCCGTCGAGCCCGGCACCGTCCCCGGCGTCCTCCTCGCCGGCCTGATGATCTCCAACCTGATCGTCGCGATCTTCAACCTGCTCCCCGGCCTCCCCCTCGACGGCGGCCGCATGCTCCGCGCCGTCATCTGGAAGATCACCGGCAAGCCCATGAGCGGCACCGTCGCCGCCGCCTGGGTCGGCCGCGCCCTCGCCGTCCTCGTCCTCATCGGCCTGCCCCTGCTCACCCGCACCGGCGCCCTCGGCAACTCCACCGACGACATCAGCGGCCTCGACACCGTCACCGACGCCCTGCTCGCCGCGATCCTCGCCGCCATCATCTGGACCGGCGCCGGCAACAGCCTCCGCATGGCCCGCCTC
Organism: Streptomyces sp. CB02261; assembly: GCF_001905665.1. Classification (GTDB taxonomy): domain Bacteria; phylum Actinomycetota; class Actinomycetes; order Streptomycetales; family Streptomycetaceae; genus Streptomyces. The sequence goes on from NZ_LIVX01000010.1 coordinate 8,282, forward strand.
CGGGAGCACCTCCCCGAGCTCAGCGCCCGCAGCCTCACCCGCCGCGCCATCCCCGCCGAACCCACCACCCCCCTCTCCGAGGCCCTCCGCCGCGCCAACGAGGCCGGCGCCCGCGCCCTCGTCGTCGTCGACGGCCAAGGCGCCCCCACCGGCATCGTCCGCGAGGCCGCCATCGCCGCCGTCCCGCAGCACCGCCGCCCCTGGGTCGCCGTCAGCACCCTCGCCCAGGACCTCACCGACGGCATGCGCGTCCCCGCCGAACTCACCGGCCAGCCCCTCCTCGACCACCTCCGCGCCAGCCCCGCCACCGAGTACCTCGTCGTCGAGGACACCGGCGAGATCTACGGCGTCCTCGCCACCACCGACGTGGAACGGGCCTTCGTCAAGGCCATGGCACGACCCTCCTCGTAACCCCGGTATTCTGGTCACATGTCCGAACCGACCGGTGCCGCCCGCCGACGCGGGCCCTTCAAGGTCGGGGACCAGGTTCAGCTGACCGACCCCAAGGGCCGTCACTACACGTTCACGCTCGAAGAGGGAAAGAACTTCCACACCCACAAGGGTTCCTTCCCGCACGACGAACTGATCGGCGCCCCCGAGGGCAGCGTTGTCCGCACCACCGGAAACGTCGCCTACCTCGCGCTGCGCCCCCTGCTCCCCGACTACGTCCTGTCCATGCCCCGCGGCGCCGCCGTGGTCTACCCCAAGGACGCGGGGCAGATCCTGGCCTTCGCGGACATCTTCCCCGGCGCCCGCGTCGTGGAAGCCGGGGTGGGCTCCGGATCGCTCAGCAGCTTCCTCCTGCGCGCCATCGGCGACAGCGGAATGCTGCACTCCTACGAGCGCCGCGAAGACTTCGCCGAGATCGCGAAGGGCAACGTCGAACGCTACTTCGGCGGTCCCCACCCCGCCTGGCAGCTCACCGTGGGCGACCTCCAGGACAACCTGTCCGACACCGACGTCGACCGGGTCATCCTCGACATGCTCGCCCCCTGGGAGTGCCTGGAGGCCGTCTCCAAGGCCCTCGTGCCCGGCGGCATCCTCTGCTGCTACGTGGCCACCACCACCCAGCTCGCCCGCACCGTGGAGTCCATCCGCGAGTTCGGCTGCTACGCCGAGCCGCAGCCCTGGGAGTCCATGATCCGCAACTGGCACGTCGAGGGCCTCGCCGTCCGCCCCGATCACCGCATGATCGGCCACACCGGCTTCCTCGTCACCGCCCGCCGCCTCGCGGACGGCGTCGAGCCCCCGATGCGCCGCCGCCGCCCCGCCAAGGGCGCCTACGGCGAGGACTACGAAGGCCCCAACAAGGGCTGACGTCCCGACACCCACGGAGCGCCGCCGTCCAGTTCCCCGCCCCGAACGGGAACTCGACGGCGGCGCCCTCATGTTCGACGAGCACGACCACCGGCCGGCCCGCGCCGACCCCAGCTGTTCCGTCCCCCTGTGACGTGTGGCACGATGCCCGGAAACCACCGCACCACCCCACAGGAGACGTCTCGCGTGCAGCCCTCCGCCGCCCTGGATCTCGCGGACCTCGCCCACACCCACGCCCGGCCGTCCCACTGGCTCGCCGTCGCCACCGCGACCGCCGCGGTCGTCGCCCTCGCCGGCCTGCTCCAGCCCGGCCCCGCCGGAGCCACCGCGGCCCCCGCCGGCGCCCCTGCTCCCGCGCCCGCGCCTGAGGCCTCCGGAGCCGACTACCCCCTGGACTGCGGGGGAGCACCCCACAAGATCGCCAAGCGGGCGTCAGGGGACCTCGACGGCGACGGGAACCCCGAGACCGTTGCGGTCGTGCACTGCGAATCCGGCTCCGGCACCCCGCCGAGCGGCGTCTACGTCCTCACCCGCGGCAAGGAGAAGGGCGCCCCCGCGCGCGTGGTGGCCACCCTCGTCGCACCCGAGCTGCGCAAGAACGTCACCGCGCTCGCCGTACGCGATGGAGCGGTCCTCGCCACCCTGCTCGGCTACTCGTCCCCCGACGTCCCCAGCTGCTGCCCCGACGAGAAGGAGCAGGTCGGCTGGCGCTGGCAGGGCGGCGCCTTCGTCCGCGAGGCCCAGGCCGGCGCGCGGAACGCCTGACCCGTCACTCCGCGTCGGGGCCGTACACCTCGACCTTGTCCGCGGCCCGGCGCACATGGATGCAGTCGCCCGGGCACTCCTTCGCGGAGGCCACCACGTCCTGGAGCAGCGGCAGCGGGACCGGGGTCGTCGCCCCCGCGTCCTGGAGCAGCTCGTCGTCGGCGCCCTTCACATAAGCGAGCCCGTCGATGTCCAGCTCGAAGACCTCGGGAGCGTACTGCACGCAGATCCCGTCCCCGGTGCACAGGTCCTGGTCGATCCAGACCTCCAGCGCCTCCTCGGCGCCCGTGGAAGGGACGTCGTGCTGCACGGTCATATCTCCTGCCGTTCCTGCTTCTCGAATCGCTTCTCGCGGGTAAGTCGGGCCCCCTCCGGCGGGTGTTGGCCCATGACGACGATACAACCGCCCGCTTTCAAGCCGTGAAGGGTGGGTATTCCCTCTGGCGAGAGGGGAAGCGCAAGGGTGAAGATCGGACACACCTCGGAGTCTTTTTGATCTAGGGGTTTCAATCACCACCCACGCAGGTAGGGTCAGGAAGCGTCCAGCTCCCCTTGGAGGAGGTGAGGACCGTGGCAGCCCACGACGACGACATCAACCGCGGCATCCGGCCGGGGCGAGGGTCTGAGGACCCCGCCGGTCAGGTTGCCTATCTCGAGCAGGAAATCGCCGTCCTGCGCCGCAAGCTCGCCGACTCTCCGCGACACACGAGGATTCTCGAAGAGCGGATCGTCGAGCTGCAGACCAACCTGGCCGGCGTGTCCGCGCAGAACGAACGACTCGCGAACACGCTCCGTGAGGCCCGCGACCAGATCGTGGCCCTCAAGGAGGAGGTCGACCGGCTCGCACAGCCGCCGGCCGGCTTCGGTGTCTTCCTGCAGGCCAACGAGGACGGCACATGCGACATCTTCACCGGGGGCCGCAAGCTCCGGGTGAACGTCAGCCCGAGCATCGAGCTCGACGAGCTCAAGCGCGGCCAGGAAGTCATGCTCAACGAAGCGCTCAACGTGGTCGAGGCCATGGAGTTCGAGCGCGCCGGGGACATCGTCACCCTCAAGGAGATCCTCGAGGACGGCGAGCGCGCCCTGGTGGTCGGGCACACCGACGAGGAACGGGTGGTGAGGCTCGCCGAGCCTCTGCTGGACGTGACCATCCGCGCCGGTGACGCCCTGCTGCTCGACTCCAGGTCCGGCTACGTCTACGAGGTGGTCCCCAAGAGCGAGGTCGAAGAACTCGTCCTCGAAGAGGTCCCGGACGTCGACTACGAGAAGATCGGCGGTCTGGGCGGCCAGATCGAGATGATCCGCGACGCGGTCGAGCTCCCCTACCTCTACCCGGACCTCTTCAAGGAGCACGAACTGCGTCCGCCCAAGGGCATCCTGCTCTACGGGCCGCCCGGCTGCGGCAAGACGCTGATCGCGAAGGCCGTGGCCAACTCCCTGGCCAAGAAGGTCGCCGAGGTGACCGGTCAGCCCGCGGGGAAGTCCTACTTCCTCAACATCAAGGGCCCCGAGCTCCTCAACAAGTACGTCGGTGAGACCGAGCGGCACATCCGCCTGGTCTTCCAGCGTGCCCGGGAGAAGGCGAGCGAGGGCACCCCCGTCATCGTCTTCTTCGACGAGATGGAATCCCTCTTCCGCACCCGCGGCTCCGGTGTCAGCTCGGACGTGGAGAACACCATCGTCCCGCAGCTGCTCGCCGAGATCGACGGTGTGGAGGGCCTGGAGAACGTCATCGTCATCGGCGCCTCCAACCGCGAGGACATGATCGACCCCGCGATCCTGCGGCCCGGCCGGCTCGACGTCAAGATCAAGATCGAGCGTCCGGACGCGGAGGCCGCGAAGGACATCTTCGCGAAGTACCTCACGGCCACCCTCCCGCTGCACGCCGACGACCTCTCGGAGCACAGCGGCTCCAAGGCCGCCGCCGCCCACGGGATGATCCAGTCCGTCGTCGAGCAGATGTACGCCGAATCCGAGGAGAACCGCTTCCTCGAAGTCACGTACGCCAACGGCGACAAGGAAGTCCTCTACTTCAAGGACTTCAACTCCGGCGCGATGATCCAGAACATCGTCGACCGGGCCAAGAAGATGGCCATCAAGGCCTTCCTCGACCACAACCAGAAGGGCATCCGCGTCTCCCACCTCCTCCAGGCCTGCGTGGACGAGTTCAAGGAGAACGAGGACCTGCCCAACACCACCAACCCCGACGACTGGGCCCGGATCTCCGGAAAGAAGGGCGAGCGGATCGTGTTCATCCGCACACTCGTCACCGGAAAGCAGGGCGCGGACACCGGACGCTCCATCGACACGGTGGCCAATACCGGTCAGTACCTGTAGAACGCCCACCGGCTGCGGATGCCCGGAATCCGGGCATCCGCAGCCGACGCATTCCATCCAGCATTTCCCCCGGCAGTTCAGGGAAATACGCAAACGATCTCCCCACCAGCGCGGAGCCGCTCTAGGCTCATCGGTACCGCCGAGTCGCGCACAGTGAGCGCCGCCGGGCAAGGAGGGCCGCATGACCGTACGGCGAGTAATGGGCATCGAGACGGAGTACGGGATCTCCGTCCCGGGACACCCGAACGCCAATGCCATGCTCACCTCGTCCCAGATCGTCAACGCCTACGCGGCGGCGATGCACCGGGCGCGCCGCGCCCGCTGGGACTTCGAGGAGGAGAACCCGCTGCGGGACGCCCGCGGCTTCGACCTCGCCCGCGAGGCCGCCGACTCCAGCCAGCTCACCGACGAGGACATCGGCCTGGCCAACGTCATCCTCACCAACGGGGCTCGGCTCTACGTGGACCACGCCCACCCGGAGTACAGCTCGCCGGAGATCACCAACCCCCGGGACGCCGTCCTGTGGGACAAGGCCGGCGAGCGGATCATGGCGGAGGCCGCCGAGCGCGCCGCCCAGCTCCCCGGGGCCCAGCCGATCCACCTCTACAAGAACAACACCGACAACAAGGGCGCCTCCTACGGCACGCACGAGAACTACCTGATGAAGCGGGAGACCCCCTTCTCGGACATCGTGCGCCATCTCACCCCGTTCTTCGTCTCCCGCCAGGTCGTGACCGGCGCGGGACGGGTCGGCATCGGCCAGGACGGTCGCGAGCACGGCTTCCAGATCAGCCAGCGCGCGGACTACTTCGAGGTCGAGGTGGGACTGGAGACCACCCTCAAGCGGCCCATCATCAACACCCGGGACGAGCCGCACGCCGACGCCGAGAGATACCGCCGACTGCACGTGATCATCGGCGACGCGAACCTCTCCGAGATCTCGACCTACCTCAAGCTGGGCACCACCGCGCTGGTCCTCTCGATGATCGAGGACGGGTTCATCACCGTGGACCTCGCCGTCGACCAGCCCGTGCGGACCCTCCACCACGTCTCGCACGACCCGTCGCTCCAGTACCTGGTCACGCTCCGCAGCGGCCGGACACTGACCGCGGTGCAGCTCCAGATGGAGTACTTCGAGCTGGCCAGGAAGTACGTGGAGGAGCGGTACGGCGCTGACGCGGACGAGCAGACCAAGGACGTCCTGGTCCGCTGGGAGGACACCCTCAACCGGCTCGAGAACGACCCCATGAGCCTGGCGGGCGAGCTCGACTGGATCGCCAAGCGGGAGCTCATGGAGGGCTACCGGCGCAGGGACGGTCTGGACTGGGACGCGGCACGTCTGCACCTCGTGGACCTCCAGTACGCGGACGTACGGCCCGACAAGGGCCTCTACAACCGCCTGGCGGCCCGCGGGCGCATGAAGCGGCTCCTGGACGAGACCGAGGTGGAGCGGGCCGAGACGGCGCCTCCCGAGGACACCCGGGCCTACTTCCGGGGCCGCTGCCTGGAGCAGTACGCCGACGACGTCGCCGCGGCCTCCTGGGACTCGGTGATCTTCGACCTGCCCGGCCGGGACTCGCTCCAGCGCGTCCCGACCATGGAGCCGCTGCGCGGGACCAAGGCCCATGTGAAGTCGCTCCTCGACCGCTGCCGGACGGCCGAGGAACTGGTCCGAGTGCTTTCCGGCAACTGATCGGGGGCCCGTCACGGGCCTGAAATGCCCCGGCACTGGGAATCATGGAATCAGTGCCCGGGCGTTGCGAAAACCACGGGGCCGATGTCAGACCCCGCGTATAGGGTCTGATCTTGTACGGACTCAACCGAGCGGGCCGATTCGAGCGGGGTGAGGTTTATGGCGACCAAGGACACCGGCGGCGGACAGCAGAAGGCGACGCGTTCCACGGAGGAGGTCGAGGAGACCACCACGGAGGCGAACTCCGACCTCCAGGAGCGCCAGGAGAAGCTGAGCGAGGACGTGGACTCCGTCTTGGACGAGATCGACGACGTCCTCGAGGAGAACGCCGAGGACTTCGTGCGGTCCTTCGTGCAGAAGGGCGGCGAGTAGCCGCTCCACGCACGGTCGTCCTCCGTCCCCGGAGCCCCGGAGAAAGCCGTGGGTCCGGGGACGGATGACAAGCGGTGGCACGGGTAAGGTCCGTGCACAGCAATCAAGATCGGCCCGCGCGTCCCACGGCGGGCCGACTCTCCCACCCGGAAGGAATCGCGTGGAAGCCAACCCTCGTAGCACCGGGCGTCTGCCGGCGGCCTTCCTGACGCCGGGGTCGTCCTCGTTCATGGACTTCCTGTCGGCGCACGCGCCGGAGCACCTCCCCGGCAACCGGAGGCTGCCGGAGGGCGTCGTCGAGGCCCCGCACGGGACGACCATCGTGGCCGCGACGTTCGCCGGCGGTGTCGTGCTCGCCGGTGACCGGCGGGCCACCATGGGCAACATGATCGCGCAGCGCGACATCGAGAAGGTCTTCCCGGCCGACGAGTACTCCGCGGTCGGTATCGCCGGCACCGCCGGTCTCGCCGTGGAGATGGTCAAGCTGTTCCAGCTGGAGCTGGAGCACTTCGAGAAGGTGGAGGGCGTCACGCTCTCCCTCGAGGGCAAGGCGAACCGTCTCTCCACCATGATCCGGGGCAACCTGGGCATGGCCATGCAGGGGCTCGCCGTCGTGCCGCTCTTCGCGGGCTGGGACGAGGCCAAGGAGAAGGGCCGGATCTTCTCGTACGACGTGACGGGCGGCCGCTCCGAGGAGCACGGGTTCGCCGCCACCGGTTCCGGTTCGATCTTCGCGCGCGGCTCGATGAAGAAGCTGTACCGCGCCGACCTGACCGAGCAGGAGGCCACCACCCTGGTCGTCCAGGCGCTCTACGACGCGGCGGACGACGACTCGGCGACCGGCGGCCCGGACATGGCGCGACGGATCTTCCCGATCGTCACGGTCATCACGGACGAGGGCTACCGCAGGCTCACCGAGGCCGAGTCCTCCGAGCTGGCCCGATCGGTCACCGCACGGCGCCTGGAGCAGCCCGACGGGCCGCGCGCCGCCCTGCTCTGACCACTCGTCGCTCTGTAGAAGCCCAGAAGAAAGGGACGGACCGCCGGTGTCCACTCCGTTCTACGTCTCACCCCAGCAGGCCATGGCCGACCGGGCGGAGTACGCCCGCAAGGGCATCGCCCGAGGCCGCAGCCTGGTCGTCCTCCAGTACACCGACGGCATCGTCTTCGTCGGCGAGAACCCGTCCCGCGCGCTGCACAAGTTCAGCGAGATCTACGACCGGATCGGCTTCGCCGCCGCCGGCAAGTACAACGAGTACGAGAACCTCCGCATCGGCGGTGTGCGCTACGCCGACCTGCGCGGCTACACCTACGACCGGGACGACGTCACCGCGCGCGGCCTGGCCAACGTCTACGCCCAGACGCTGGGCACCATCTTCTCCAGCGCGGGGGAGAAGCCGTACGAGGTCGAGCTGGTCGTCGCCGAGGTCGGGGAGGAGCCGTCGGGCGACCAGATCTACCGGCTGCCGCACGACGGTTCGATCGTGGACGAGCACGGCTCGGTCGCGGTCGGAGGGAACGCGGAGCAGATCGGCTCCTTCCTGGACCAGCGGCACCGGGACGGCATGTCCCTGGCCGAGGCCCTGAAGCTCGCCGTGCAGGCCCTGTCGCGGGACACCAACGGCAGCGAGCGGGAGATCCCCGCGGAGCGGCTGGAGGTGGCGGTCCTGGACCGTACGCGGCCCCAGCAGCGCAAGTTCAAGCGGATCGTCGGCCGCCAGCTGTCGCGCCTCCTGCAGGCGGACAACGCGGCGGTGACGAAGACGGACGAGCCCTCGGACGAGGCTCCCGAGGAGTAGACCCGCACGACCCGAAGGGGGCCCGGTCCACGGCGACCGGGCCCCCTTCGGCGTACGTGCGGCCGCGCGGGCCGGGCGGCAGGGGTGGCGCGCCTGCCGCGCGTGGGACGGGCGCCATGGGCTCACGCCTGCCGCGCGCCGGACAGGCTGCATGGGCGGCCGGCGTGCCCCCGCGGGCCTCAGAGGGCCGGTGCGGGGCCCGTGGAGCCCCGGGTGACGAGGTCCACGGGCAAGGAGACCGGCTCGGGCCGTCCGCCCGCCAGGACGGCGAGCAGCGCCTCCATGCCCCGCCGGCCGAACTCCTCGGCGGGCAGCCGGACCGTGGTCAGCTCCGGCTCGACGACGGTCGCGAGGGCCATGTCGTCGAAGCCGGTGACCGAGAGGTCCTCCGGCACCCGCAGTCCGAGCCGGCGCGCGGCCTTGCAGACGCCGGCCGCGAGGATGTCGTCGTCGCAGACGACCGCGGTGGTCCGGCGGCCGGGTGCGGCGAGGGCCTGCCCGGCGGCCCGTCCCGCGTCCGCGACGTTCAGCGGCGACCGTACGGTGCGCACCTCCGTCCCGCGCAGGGCGTGGGCGAGCACGGCGGCCCGCACGTCGAAGGTCCAGGACGGGGCCGCCGACGCCAGGTGCAGGAAGTCGCGGTGCCCGAGGTCGAGCAGGTGCTCGGTGACGCGGCGCATGCCGTCGGCGACGTCGAGGTTCACATGCGCGGCGGCGCCGGGTCCCGCCGGGTCGCTGTCGAGCATGACGAGGGGCAGGTCGGTGTCCCGGAAGGCGTCGAGGGCGTCGGTCGCCATGGACGAGGCGATGACACCGTCGAGGGCGGCCGGTGCGGAGGCGAAGGGGTCCCGGGCGGGGCCCACGCCGTCGGGGGAGGGGTAGAGGACGACGCCGAAGCCGTGCCGGGCCGCCTCGGCCGCGGCGCCCGTGTAGACGTGGGCGAAGAACTCGTTGGTGAGGGCCGGGACCACGAGGAGGACGGTCCTGGTGCGGCCGAGACGGAGGTTGCGGGCGGCGAGATTCGGCCGGTAGCCGAGGCTCCGGGCGGCCTCGCGGACGGCCCCGGCGGTGCGCTCGGAGACACGGCCGCGCCACTTGTCGCCGAGCACGAGGGAGACGGTCGCCTGGGAGACGCCCGCGGTCCGGGCGACGTCCCTGCTGGTGGGGCGGGTGCCGCCAGGCGGCTCCGGGGTCTGCACTGGGGCCTCCGCGTCGGACGGTTCCGGGGTGCGGGCTGGACCCGCGTACAGCCGACATGGTACGTATGACGAAGCAAGTTATACGTAAAACCTCGGACGGCTCCGGGGCGAGGGGAGACCACATGGCCACCGAGGCACCGGCACACGGCGGCTATCTCGACATACTCCGGGCGCCGCACGCCGCCCGGCTGCTCGCCGGCACCCTCGTGGGGCGCCTGCCGAACGCCGTCGGCCCCGTCGCCCTCACCCTCTTCGTCCGCGACCTGGGCGGCAGCTACACCCTCGCCGGCGGGCTCATCGCCGCCTACGGCGTCGCCACCGCCATCGGCCAGCCCCTCCTCGGCCGCGCCGTCGACCTCAAGGGCCAGCCCCGGGTCCAGCTCCCCGCCGCGGTCCTCTCCGCCCTGGGCATGACCCTGCTCGCCCTGACCGGCATCGGCCACCTCCCGCTCGCCTACGCGGCCGTCGTCCTCGCCGGCCTCTTCACGCCGCCCCTGGAAGGCGGGCTGCGGGCCCTCTGGCCCGGCGTCCTGGGCCGCGAGGACCGGGTCCACCGGGCGTACGCCCTCGACGCGGTCGCCCAGGAGGTCATGTTCACCGTGGGCCCCCTCCTGCTGACCCTCCTCGTCTCCCTCCGGTCGCCCGCCGCGGCCCTCCTCGTCATCAACCTCCTCGGCGTCCTCGGCGCTCTCGCCGTCGTCCTCTCCGAGCCCTCCCGCACCTGGCGCTCGGCCCCCCGTGAGGCCCACTGGCTGGGCGCCCTGCGCTCACCGGGGCTCCTCGCCCTCCTCGGCGCCTTCTTCTTCGTCGGCCTCGCCCTCGGCTCCATCACGGTCGCCGCCGTCGCCTACGCCGACGACCGCGGCACCCCGTCCGTCTACGGCTGGCTGATGGCGGCCCTCGGCCTCGGCGCGCTCCTCGGCGGCGTCGCCTACGGCGCCCGCCAGTGGTCCGGCGCCCCCGAGCGGCGACTGCGCGTGCTCGTCCTGCTCCTCGCGGTCTGCTACCTGCCGCTCGTGCTCACGCCGGGCCCCGCGGCCATGACCGGCCTCTCGGTCCTCTCCGGCGTCTTCCTGGCCCCCGCGCTCGCCTGCGCCTTCATCGTCGTGGACCGGCACGCCCCGCGCGGCACGGTGACCGAGGCCTTCTCCTGGCTCGTCACCACCTTCGGCGTCGGCTCGGCCCTCGGCTCCGCCGCGGCGGGCCCCGCCATCGAACTCGCGGGGACCGTCTCCGGCTTCGCCGTCGCCGGCGCGGGCGGCCTGATCGCGTTCCTCGTCCTCCTGGCCACCGGCAGCGTCCTCGGCGCGCCCCCGGCCCCCGGCACCCCCGCGGCCGACGCGCGACACGCCGTCGGTGCGGGCGCCCCCACCGCCGTACACAGCGAAAAGAACACGCACTGATCGGAAAATGATCGAAACGGGAACGGCCAACCCGGTTTCAGCACAGGCCGTCAGGCGTAATGTTCAGACATGGACCGCCGCATTTTCGGGCTGGAGAACGAGTACGGCGTCACGTGCACGTTCAGGGGACAGCGCCGACTGTCTCCTGACGAAGTGGCGCGCTACCTCTTCCGCCGTGTCGTGTCATGGGGCCGCAGCAGCAATGTCTTCCTGCGGAACGGCGCCCGCCTGTACCTGGACGTGGGTTCGCATCCGGAATACGCCACACCGGAATGCGACAACGTGACCGAACTGGTCACCCACGACAAGGCCGGTGAGCGCATTCTCGAGGGCCTGCTCGTCGACGCCGAACGCCGCCTGCACGAGGAGGGAATCGCGGGCGACGTCTACCTCTTCAAGAACAACACCGACTCGGCCGGAAACTCCTACGGGTGCCACGAGAACTATCTCGTCGCCCGTCACGGTGAGTTCTCCCGGCTCGCGGACATCCTCATTCCGTTCCTCGTCACCCGGCAGCTCATCTGCGGCGCGGGCAAGGTCCTCCAGACCCCTCGCGGCGCCGTGTTCTGCGTCTCCCAGCGCGCCGAGCACATCTGGGAGGGCGTCAGCTCCGCGACCACCCGCTCGCGGCCCATCATCAACACCCGAGACGAGCCGCACGCCGACGCCGAGCGCTACCGCCGCCTCCACGTCATCGTCGGCGACTCGAACATGTCCGAGACGACCATGCTGCTCAAGGTCGGCGCCACCGACCTGGTGCTCCGCATGATCGAGGCGGGCACGGTGATGCGCGACCTGACCCTGGAGAACCCCATCCGGGCCATCCGCGAGGTCAGCCACGACATCACCGGACAGCGCAAGGTCCGGCTCGCCAGCGGCCGCGAGGCCTCCGCCCTGGAGGTCCAGCGCGAGTACTACGAGAAGGCCGTCGACTTCGTCGACCGGCGAGGGATCCGGTCCGGCACCGTCGCCCAGGTCCTGGAGCTGTGGGGCCGGACGCTCGACGCGATCGAGAGCGAGCAGCTCGACCGCATCGAGACCGAGATCGACTGGGTCATGAAGCACCGGCTCATCGAGCGCTACCGGGCCAAGCACAACATGACCATGTCGAACCCGAGGGTCGCGCAGATAGACCTCGCGTACCACGACATCCACCGTCGCCGCGGCCTCTACTACCTGCTCCAGAAGAACGGGCAGGCGGCGCGGATCTGCAACGACCTGAAGATCTTCGAGGGCAAGTCGGTGCCCCCGCAGACCACTCGGGCCAGGCTGCGCGGCGACTTCATCCGCCGTGCCCAGGAGCAGCGGCGGGACTTCACCGTCGACTGGGTCCACCTCAAGCTGAACGACCAGGCGCAGCGCACGGTGTTGTGCAAGGACCCGTTCCGCTCCGTCGACGACCGGGTCGAAAAGCTGATCGCCGGAATGTAGGCAGGTCGTACCGACCATGAGGGCCCCGCACGCTCGGCGTGCGGGGTCCTCGGCGTGGGAGAGGGGCCCCGGACGTCGCGAGCCCGGCCCGATCGGCACGACACCCCCTAGAGTGGCGGCAACTACTGTGCCGTCTGAGATCTGAGGAACACGTGCGCCGACTTGCCGGCCTTCTCGTCGTCCCGCTGCTGCTGCTCTCGACAGCGGCGTGCGGCAGCGACGACAAGGGCTCCGATTCCGCCTCGATGAAGAACGGGCTGCCCGCCATCACCGCGGGCCAGAAGTTCGGGGAGAAGCCGACCCTCGCCAAGGGTGAGGGCGACCCGCCCAAGGAACTGAAGGTCAACGTCATCAGCGAGGGCAAAGGCGCGGTGACGAAGAAGGGTGACGCGCTGTCGGTGAACTACCTGGGTCAGGCCTGGGACTCCACCACCCCCTTCGACAACAGCTTCGACCGCGGTGAGCCGTTCAGCCTGACCCTCGGCGAGGGCGGCGTCATCAAGGGCTGGGACCAGGGCCTCGAAGGCCAGAAGGTCGGCAGCCGTATCGAGCTCGGCATCCCGCCGGAGCTCGCCTACGGCGAGAAGGGCTCGCCGCCGAGCATCAAGCCCAACGCCACCCTCGTCTTCGTCGTGGACATCCTGAAGGCCGTCACGATCCCGAAGTCCGCCACGGGCACCCCGGTCGCCCAGGAGAACAAGGACCTGCCCAAGGTCGGGACGAACACCGACGGCAAGGCGCCCACGCTGACCGTCCCGAAGGTCGCCCCGCCGACCAAGCTCGTCTCGAACTACGTGCTCGAGGCCGACGGCGAGGCCGTGAAGGCGACCGACACGGTCGTCGTGAACTACGTCGCCGCCCTGTGGAAGGACGGCAAGGTCTTCGACTCGACGTACCCCACCGGCAAGCCCGCGAACTTCCCGCTCGCGAACCTGACGCTGAAGGGCCTCAAGGACGGTCTCGTCGGCAAGAAGGTCGGCAGCCGCGTCCTCATCGTCGCCCCGCCGTCGGAGGCGTTCGGCGACAAGGAGCAGCAGGGGATTCCGAAGAACTCCACGCTGGTGTTCGCCGTGGACATCCTCACGAAGGTGTAAGACTGTCCCGATCACGTAGTTCACCAGTATGAGGAGCAGTTCAGTGAGCATCGAGAAGCCCGAGATCGACTTCCCGGGTGGCGAGCCGCCGAAGGACCTGGAGATCAAGGACATCTGGGAGGGCGACGGCGAGCTCGCCGAAGCCGGTGACTTCGTGAAGGTCCACTACGTCGGTGTGTCCTTCGACTCCGGCGAGGAGTTCGACGCCTCCTGGAACCGCGGCGCCCCGCTCGACTTCAACCTCGGCGCCGGCCAGGTCATCCAGGGCTGGGACCAGGGCGTCCAGGGCATGAAGGTCGGCGGCCGCCGCCAGCTGGTCATCCCCGCGCACCTCGCCTACGGCGACCGCGGCGCCGGCGGCAAGATCGCCCCCGGCGAGACGCTGATCTTCGTCTGCGACCTCGTGGGCGTCACCAAGCGCTGACCCCGTACGCGGCCGGGCACCGACCCGGCCGCCGACGGACCTCCGAGGGCCCCCGCCGTTCATGGCGGGGGCCCTCGGCTTGGGCCCCGACACCCCGGGGCGGTACGGTCGGACGTCCGACAGACACGTGGATCCGGTAGATGAGGTGCGGGGCGTCGATGGCGATTGCCAAGTCCGAGCGGCTGATGAATCTCGCGCTGTGCCTCCTCGGGACACGCCGCCCGCTGAGCAAGCGTGAACTCCGCGGCTCCATCGAGGCCTACCTCGAAGCCGGCGGCGACGACGCCTTCAACCGCATGTTCGAGCGTGACAAGGACGACCTCCGCGAGCTCGGCCTCGTCATCGAGACCGTCGAGAACCTGGAGGGCGAGACCGGCTACCTCGCCCGCCGCGACTCCAACCGGCTGCCGCCCATCACCCTCGACGCCGAGGAGGCCGCCGCGCTCGGCCTCGCCGCGAAGGTCTGGCAACAGGCCCGCCTCGCCGGCGCCGCCAGCGGCGCCCTCCAGAAGCTCCGCGCCGCCGGCATGCCGGAGGCGGAGGACTCGTACGACACCCAGCCCAGCGCCCTCGAACCCCGCATCCCGGTCCACGAGGCCGCCTTCGAACCGCTGATGCTGGCCTGCCGCGACCGCCGGCCCGTCGTCTTCGACTACCGCAAGGCCAACGCCGCCCGCCCCGAGACCCGCCAGGTCGAGCCCTGGACCCTCGAATGCTGGCGCGGCCACTGGTACCTGGCGGGCTGGGACCGCGACCGCGGTGCCGAGCGCGTCTTCCGCCTCTCCCGTATCACCGGCAAGGTCCGCTCCCGGGCCGGCGCCTTCACCGCGCCCGTGCCCGACGTCGTCACCGTCCGGGAGACCGTGGAGAGCTGGGCGGGGGAGACCGCCACCCGCTCGGCCCGGATCCGGCTGCGCACCGGCTGCGGCTACCCGCTGCGGGCCCGCGCCCAGTCCGTGCACGAGGGCACCGACGGCTGGGACGAGCTGGAGGTCCCGTACGGACACGGGCTCGACGCCTGGCTCGTCGAGTTCGGTCCCGATGTCGTCGTACTGGAACCGGCCGATCTGCGCGCCGATGTGGTGGACCGGCTCCGTGCCGTGGCCAAGGGCTGAGGGGAAAGACGAACCGCATGGCTGCCAACGCGATCGACCAGACGAGGCGGATGCTCTCCCTCGTCACCTACCTCCGCGAGCGCCCGGGCGCCCACGTCGCCGACGTCGCGCGCGCCTTCGGGATCACCGAGGACGAGCTGATCTCCGACCTGGACGTGCTGCCCATGTGCGGCACCAGCTTCCGCGGCGGGGACCTCCTCGACATCGACACCGACGGCGACCGGATCTGGTGGCACAACCCGGACGACGTCGCCGCGCCGCTGCGGCTCGCCGCCGACGAGGCGACGGCCCTCCTCGTCGCCGCCCGCGCCGTCGCCACCCTGCCCGGGCTCCGCGAGAGCGACCGGGAGGCGCTCCTGCGCGCCACCGCCAAACTGGAGGCGGCGGCCGGCGAGGCCGCCGGGGCCAGCTCCCGTCTCTCGGTGACCTTCGAATCGGAGGGCGGGGTCTTCGCCGAGGTCGACCGGGCCATCTCGGAGCGCCGGCGCCTGTGGGTGCGCTACTACTCGCCGGCCCGCGACGAGCTCACCGAGCGCGAGGTCGACCCGATCCGCCTCTTCGCCGTCGGCCACACGTACATGGAGGCGTGGTGCCGGCTCTCCGAGGCGCGCCGCACCTTCCGGCTCGACCGCGTGGCCGAGATCCGCATCCTCGACGAGCACGCGGCGCCGCCGGAACTGGAGCTGCGCGACCTGTCCGCGGGTCTCGTCCAGCCGTCCGCGGACGACCCCGAGGTGGTGGTCGAGGTCGGCCCCGGCGGACGCTGGGTCGCCGAGTACTACCCGCACGACCGGGCCGACGAGCTGCCCGACGGCGGACTGCGCATCACCCTCCGCACGCCGGACCCCGCGTCGCTGCGCCGACTCGCGCTGCGGCTCGGCAGCGACGGGCGGATCGTCGCACCGCAGGAACTCGCCGACAACGCGAGGACGGCGGCCGCCGCCGCGCTCGCCGCGTACGACGGCGAGTGACGTCTCCCCTCCGGGGGACGCTGTGAGGACGTGGCCGCGCCCCGGTGCGGATGCGGCCACCGACGGGACACCAGAGGTCGACGCGGACGTACGCGGGCGCGTGAGCGCAGGAGTCGAGAAATGAGGGAAATGTCCGTGATGCACGGTTTTTCGGCGACGGTGACCCCGGTCCTCTTCAAGGCCGCCTGCCCCGACTGCCGCTCCCGCTTCGAGCTCTCCGCGAGCGCCCTGCGCCTCGCCATCGGCGCCAGCCGCCGCACCACCTTCTACTCCTTCACCTGCCCCGAGTGCGGCAGCTCCGTCCGCAAACCCGCCGGCGAACGCATCGTCGAACTCCTCACCGGCGGCGGCGTCCGGACCCTGCGCCTCCACACCACCGTCTGAGCGGCCCACACCCCGTCCGCTCCCCGCCCAACGTCTAGGCTGCGCACATGTTCTGGCCCATGCTCGCCATCGCCCTCGGCTTCCTCGGCCTCGCCGTCCTCGGCGTCCTGGCCGTCAAGGTCTTCCTCGAAGTGCAGCGCCTCGGCCGCCAGGTGGCCCATACCACACAACGGATCAACCAGGCCGCCGAAGAGCTGGAGACCGCGGCCGTCGGCCTGGCCGAAACCGGGAAGAACCTGCGCTGAGCCCGTGCCGTACGCTGCATGAAGCGGCCCTTGACCGGGGACGCGGGACGCAATCGGGAGTATGCGCGGGCATTGCCAGGTGTTTACTCCTGCGGGTTACGATCGCAGCCAGCGCGGTGGCCGGACGTCTGTCCGACCCGCCGGGCACGCACTCCATGTCGCCTCGGTGAAGAAGGTACACAGCTATGGGTAGGCTCGGCCCCACCGAGATCATCCTGATTCTCGTCGTCATCATCCTGCTGTTCGGCGCCAAGAAGCTCCCGGACATGGCTCGCTCGCTCGGCAAGTCCGCCCGCATCCTCAAGAGCGAGGCCAAGGCGATGAAGTCGGACGACCAGCAGAGCGCCCCCGCCGACCCGCCGCACGCCGGCACCGCCACGGACCAGCCCGCCCCGCGCACCATCCAGGCCGCTCCCGGAGACGTGACCAGCTCGCGTCCCGTGACCGAGCCCACGGACACCACCAAGCGCTGACCCGGTCCGCCGCGGCCGCCGCACCGGGCGGCGGCCTGCCGCACGAGATGAGGACGTGGGTTGCCCAAGTCTGCCCGCAAGCAGGAGAAGGATCCCGAGGGTCGGATGCCCCTCGTGGAGCACCTGCGTGAACTCCGCAACCGACTGGCGAAAGGTCTCCTCGCCGTCGCAGCGGTGACGATCGTCGCCCTCGTGTACAGCGAGGAGCTCATGCAGTTCCTGACGAGATCGGTGCCCACCTGCGCACCGGACGTCAGCAGCAACGGCGGCAACTGCGCGATCGTCTCCTTCAACACGCTCATGGCCCCGTTCAGCACGACGATCCAGCTGTCGCTGACCGCCGGCCTGGTCGTCGCCAGCCCCATCTGGCTCTACCAGCTCTGGGCCTTCGTCGCACCCGGACTGCACAAGAGCGAGAAGAAGTACACGTACGCCTTCGTCGGCGCGGCCGTGCCGCTCTTCTCCGCCGGCGCCTACCTCGCGTACCTCATCCTCCCCATCAGCGTGAAGGTCCTCATCAGCCTCACGCCCGAGGGCTCCGCGAACATCCTCTCGCTCGGTGACGTCCTCGACTTCACCCTGCGCATGGTGCTCGTCTTCGGCCTCGCCTTCGAGCTGCCGCTCGTCCTCGTCATGCTCAACCTCACCGGCGTCCTCACCGGCCGCCGCATGGCCGGCTGGTGGCGCGGCGTGATCATGGGCGTCTTCGTCTTCGGCGCCATCATCACCCCGACCACCGACCCCATCGGCATGATCGCCCTCGCCGGGCCCATCACCGTCCTGTACTTCGCCGCCGTCGGTTTCTCCCTCCTCAACGACCGGCGACGCAGGCGCGGCAACCCCGACGCCGAACTCGACGACGACGAGGCATCCGCCCTCGACCTCAGGCCCGAGCCCGTCGCCGCCGTCGAACCGGTCGCCGCCTCCCGCGCCCTGCCCGAGCAGGCCACCGGAGAGCACAGCGGAACCAGCCCGCACCGGGTCAACGGTTACGACGACATCACCTGATCTTGTAAGGTCCCCCCAGACTCCGTCCGGGGGGACCGCCCATGACCAGCGACATCACCCTCTTCGTCAACCCCACCGCGGGCCGCGGCCGCGGCGCCCACGCCGCCCAGCCCGCCGCCCGCGCCCTCAGGGACGCGGGCTTCGCCGTCCGCACCGTCCTCGGACACGACGCCGCCGACGCCCTGCGCCGCGCCCGCGCAGCCGTCGCCGACGGCACCGACGCCCTCGTCGCCGTCGGCGGCGACGGCAAGATCTCCCTCGCGCTCCAGGCCGTCGCCGGCACCCGGACCCCCCTCGGGATCATCGCCGCCGGCACCGGCAACGACTTCGCCCGCACCCTCGGCCTGCCCGTCCGCGACCCCGCCGCCGCCGCGCGGGTCACCGCCGAGATCCTCAAGACCACCGGGGCCCGCAGCATCGACCTCGGCCGGATCAGCGGCATCCACACCGGCGCGGGAGCACCCGCCGGACCAGCGCCCACAGGGCCCGCGTCCACAGGGCCAGCCGCCGCAGGACGAGCCACGCCGGGACCGGCCACGGTAGGACGGGCCACGCCAGGACGGGCCACGCCGGGACCAGCCACGCCGGGACCAGCCACGCCAGGACCAGCCGCCCCAGGCGGGGCGACCACCACCCGCTGGTACGGCACCGTCCTCGCCTCCGGCTTCGACTCCCGCGTCAACGACCGCGGCAACCGCATGCGCATCCCCGCCGGACGCTTCAAGTACGACCTCGCGATCCTCGCCGAACTCGCCGGCTTCCGACCCGTCCCCTACCGCCTCACCCTCGACGACGGACGCGTCGTCGAGACCGACGCCACCCTCGTCGCCGTCGGCAACGGCAGCTCCTACGGCGGCGGCATGCGCATCTGCGCCGACGCCCGCACCGACGACGGACTCCTCGACGTCACCGTCGTCGGCGACTGCGACCGCACCACCCTGATCAAGGTCTTCCCCCGCGTCTACAAGGGCACACACCTCGACCACCCCAAGGTCACCACGTACCGCGTCCGCGCCCTCACCCTCGACGCCCCCCACACCACCGGCTACGCCGACGGCGAGCCCCTCGGCCCGCTGCCCCTCACCGTCGAATGCGTCCCCGCCGCCCTCCGCGTCCTGGCCCCCTCCCGGAGCCCCTCCACATCCCCTCGATAAAGATCGCGTCACTGTCACAGGGGGCGGGTAGGCTCGACAACAAGATGACAGAGGACCTCACACCAGCCCAGGCGTACGCGGCAGCCCTCGCCCGCAACGCCGAGCAGGCCACCGCGCTCGCCCCGTTCCGCGAGATGTACGAGTTCGGTCTGGACCCCTTCCAGATCGAGGCCTGCAAGGCCCTCGAAGCGGGGAAGGGCGTGCTCGTCGCCGCGCCCACCGGCTCAGGCAAGACCATCGTCGGCGAGTTCGCCGTCCACCTCGCCCTCACCCAGGGCCGCAAGTGCTTCTACACGACACCCATCAAGGCGCTGTCGAACCAGAAGTACGCCGACCTCGTCAGGCGCTACGGCGCCGCCAAGGTCGGCCTCCTCACCGGTGACAACAGCGTCAACGGCGACGCGCCGATCGTGGTCATGACCACCGAAGTCCTCCGCAACATGCTGTACGCCGGATCCCAGGCCCTCTCCGGCCTCGGCTACGTCGTCATGGACGAGGTCCACTACCTCTCCGACCGCTTCCGCGGCGCCGTCTGGGAGGAAGTGATCATCCACCTCCCCGAATCCGTCACCCTCGTCTCACTCTCCGCCACCGTGTCGAACGCCGAGGAGTTCGGTGACTGGCTCGACACCGTCCGCGGCGACACCGAGGTCATCGTCTCCGAGAGCCGCCCCGTCCCCCTCTGGCAGCACGTCCTCGCCGGACGCCGGATGTACGACCTCTTCGAGGAGGAGACCGACCACGGCGGCCGCGGCGCCTCCCGGCGCGAGGTCAACCCCGACCTCCTCCGCCTCGCCCGCACCGAGAACACGCGCACGTACAACCCGCGCGACCGACGACGCGGCAAGATGGTCCGCGAGGCCGACCGCGAGCGCGAGCGCCGCCAGCGCTCCCGCATCTGGACCCCCGGCCGCCCCGAGGTCATCGAACGCCTCGACGCCGAAGGCCTCCTCCCCGCCATCACCTTCATCTTCAGCCGCGCCGCCTGCGAAGCCGCCGTCCAGCAGTGCCTCTACGCCGGACTCCGCCTCAACGACGACGACGGACGCCGACGCGTCCGCGAGATCGTCGAGGCACGCACCGCCGCCATCCCGAGCGAGGACCTCCACGTCCTCGGCTACTACGAATGGCTCGAAGCCCTGGAACGGGGCATCGCCGCCCACCACGCCGGCATGCTCCCGACCTTCAAGGAAGTCGTCGAAGAGCTCTTCGTCCGCGGCCTCGTGAAAGCCGTCTTCGCCACCGAGACCCTCGCCCTCGGCATCAACATGCCCGCGCGCACCGTCATCCTCGAAAAACTCGTCAAGTGGAACGGCGAACAGCACGCCGACATCACCCCCGGCGAATACACCCAGCTCACCGGCCGCGCCGGCCGCCGCGGCATCGACGTCGAAGGCCACGCCGTCGTCCTCTGGCAGCGCGGACTCGACCCCGAGCACCTCGCCGGCCTCGCCGGCACGCGCACCTACCCCCTGCGCTCCAGCTTCAGACCCTCGTACAACATGGCGGTCAACCTCGTCGACCAGTTCGGCCGGCACCGCTCCCGCGAACTCCTCGAAACCTCCTTCGCCCAGTTCCAGGCCGACCGCTCCGTCGTCGGCATCTCCCGGCAGGTCCAGAGGAACGAAGAAGGCCTCGACGGCTACCGCGAGGGCATGACCTGCCACCTCGGAGACTTCGAGGAGTACGCACAGCTCCGCCGCGACCTCAAGGACCGCGAGACCGAACTCGCCAAGCAGGGCGCCGCCCAGCGCCGCGCCCAGGCCGCCGGCTCCCTGGAGAAGCTCAAGCCCGGCGACGTCATCCACGTCCCCACCGGCAAGTTCGCCGGCCTCGCCCTCGTCCTCGACCCCGGCATCCCGGCGGGCCGCACCAACGGCCACCGCGGATTCGAGCACCACGACGGGCCCCGCCCCCTCGTCCTCACCGCGGAACGCCAGGTCAAGCGGCTCGCCTCCATCGACTTCCCCGTCCCCGTCGAAGCACTGGAGCGCATGAGGATCCCCAAGTCCTTCAACCCGCGCTCCCCCCAGTCACGCCGCGACCTCGCCTCCGCCCTGCGCAGCAAGGCCGGACACATCAACCCCGAGCGCCACCACAAACAGCGCTCCGCCGCCGCCGACGACCGCCACATCGCCCGGCTGCGCACCGAGATCCGCGCCCACCCCTGCCACGGCTGCGACGAGCGCGAGGACCACGCCCGCTGGGCCGAGCGCTACCACCGCCTCCAGCGCGACACCCAGCAGCTGGAGCGGCGCATCGAAGGCCGCACCAACACCATCGCCCGCACCTTCGACCGGATCGTCGCCCTCCTCACCGAGCTCGACTACCTCCGCGGCAACGACGTCACCGACAACGGCAAGCGCCTCGCCCGGCTCTACGGCGAACTCGACCTGCTCGCCAGCGAATGCCTCCGCGACCGCGTCTGGGAAGGCCTCACCCCGGCCGAACTGGCCGCCTGCGTCTCGGCGCTGGTGTTCGAAGCACGCCAGTCCGACGACGCCGTCGCGCCCAAGCTGCCCGCCGGCAACGCCAAGGCGGCACTCGGCGAGATGATCAGGATCTGGGGCCGCCTCGACGCCCTCGAAGAGGAATTCAAGATCAACCAGGCGGAAGGCGTCGGCCAGCGCGAGCCCGACCTCGGATTCGCCTGGGCCGCCTACCAGTGGGCCTCCGACAAGAGCCTCGACGAGGTCCTGCGCGAGGCCGAGATGCCCGCCGGAGACTTCGTCCGCTGGTGCAAGCAGGTCATCGACGTCCTCGGACAGATCGCGGCCGCGGCGCCCAAGGAGAACAGCACCGTCGCCAAGAACGCCCGCAAGGCCGTGGACGCGCTGCTGCGAGGCGTCGTCGCCTACAGCTCGGTGGGCTGACGGCGACACCGCTCCGACGGTCCGCTCCCCCCAACGCTCCGCGAGTACTCCGGGGCGGGCGGGTGTCCGAATCCGACGAGTGACGAGTGACGAGTGAACGAGTGCCCGTGGCGATCAGGCCACGGGCACTCGGCCTTCCCGGACAACCGGTTGCCCCCTCTCGTCGTCCGCGTGATCCACAAGCCGCTGTCCACAAGCCGTTGTCCACAGGCCGTTGTCCACAGGGGTGGCGCGCGCAGGACCCTTCCGCTTGCATGGACTCACAAGCAGGACAGGCCAGTTGGGGAGGGGCTCACATGACCACGCAAGCCGGTCATCCGCACACCGGGACACGCGGCGACACGACACCGCCGTCGCCGGACATCACGGAAGGCCCCCGGGGAGTACCCCTCCTCGGAAACCTGCCCGCGTTCGGCAAAGACCCCCTCGGCTTCTTCGAACAGCTCCGGGACCGCGGCGACTTCGTCCGCTGGCGCTTCGGGCGCAAGTCCTGCCTCTTCATCGCCCACCCCCACACCGTCGGCGAACTCCTCACCGAAGTCGAGCGAAGCTTCGACCAGCCCGACCTCGGCATCGCCTTCCGCACGCTCCTCGGCAACGGCGTCATCGTCTCCAAAGGAGCCGACTGGCGACGCAAGCGCTCCCTCGTACAACCCTCCGTACGCCCCAAGCAGGTCCGCTCCTACGCGACGACCATGACCGAATGCGCCGTCGCCCTCGCTGACCGCTGGACCGACGGACAGCAGGTCGACATCAAGAAGGACATGGCGGCCCTCACCCAACTCATCGCCGTCCGGACCATCTTCGGCGTCGACACCGCCGCCGACGCCGAAGCCATCGGCCAGGCCATGGACATCGCCCAGAAAGAGATCGGCGCCGAGTTCAGCGGCATCGGAGCCGTGCTGCCCGACTGGGTCCCCACCCCGGGACGCGCCCGCATCAAACGCGCCACCGCCGTCATCGACGCGGAGGTCTCCCGCGTCGTCTCCCGCCACCGGGACGGCGACACCGACCGCCCCGACCTCCTCAGCCGGCTCCTCGCCGCCCGCGACGAGACCGGCGCGCCCCTCTCCGACCAGGAGATCCGCGACGAGACCGTCACCCTATACATCGGCGGCCACGAGACCACCAGCTCCACCCTCGTCTGGGCCTGGCACCTGCTCTCCCGCAACCCCCGCGTCCGCGACGCCCTCGCCGAGGAACTCGACCGGGTCCTCGCCGACCACGAACCCGGCTACGACGACTATGCGTCCCTCACCTACACCCAGGCCGTCGTCAAGGAGACGCTGCGCCTCTACCCGACGATCTGGCTCATCACCGGACTGGCCAAGGAAGGAGCGACCCTCGGCGGCAAGGCCGTGCCCGCCGGCACCCGCGTCTGGACCAGCCAGTGGGCCACCCATCGCGACCCCCGCTGGTACGGCGACGCGGAAGCCTTCCGCCCCGAGCGCTGGCTCACCACCGAGGACGGCGAACCCGCCGAGGACATACCCGAATACGCCTGGTTCCCCTTCGGCGGCGGACCCCGCGTCTGCCTCGGCACCCGCTTCGCCCTCGTCGAAGCCGTCCTCGTCCTCGCGGTCCTCGCCCGCCGCTACCACCTGGACCTCACCACCGACGAGATCCACCCGGTCCCGAGCCTCACCCTCCAACCGGACCGCGACGTCCTGGCGACGGTCCGCGCCCGACACTGACGAGAAAACCCGCAACGGGGGGAGCGGACGGAACCGAGGGAGGGGATCAGGAGGGCCTGGAGCCCTCGGCCAGGGCCGTCGCCAGGTCCCGCAGATCGTCGGCACGCAGGACCCGGTCCCCGAACCCGGGCAGAGGCACATGCAGCGGGGACGTCCAGCGGCCCGGGATCGCGGCGGCACCATACACAGCGCCCGCCAGCATGCCGGTCACCGCGGTCACGGTGTCCGTGTCCCCGCCCAGGTCCACCGCCGCGACGAGCGCCTCCTCGAACGAGCCGGTCGTACGCAGCGCCCACACCGCCGAGCCGAGACAAGGCCAGACCGCACCGTTGCACTCCGTGGCGTGGTCCGGGTGCCAGCCGGGAGCGAGGATCCGCGACCAGCGCCCCCGGTGCGCCGGGGTGACCTCGGCGAGCGTCGCGGGCACCGCGGCGACCGGGTCCCCGCCCAGGAGGGCGACACGGACCAGCTCGTGGAGGATCGCCGTCCCTTCCCAGGCCGCCCCGTCGCCGTGTGTCAGGGCGCTGATCCGGCGGGCTGCGTCCATGGTCGCGGCCCTGCCCCGCGCCGCGAAGTACACGGCGGAGGTCGAGGCCCGCATCAGCGAACCGTTCCCCGCCGCCCGCGCGTTGACCTGGAAGTGCAGTGAGGCCGCGAGGTCCCATGAGTCTCCGCCGAGCAGGACCTGCTCCGTCTGGAGACCGATGTCCTTCGGCTCGGACGCCGCCCACCGGCGGAACCGGTCGAAGAGGTCCGGCAGGTCGAGACCACGCCGTTCGAGGAGCGACTCCCCGACGAGGACGGCCATCTGCGTGTCGTCCGTAGCCTCGCCGGGATCCCAGCCGCCGCCCCCGCACATCGTGCCGACACCGTCCGGGAAGCGCTCCCGGAAGGAACCCGGAAGACCGAACTCGAAGGGAGCTCCCAGAGCGTCGCCCGCGGCTGAGCCGAGGACGGCGCCCACGGACCGGTCGATGTCTCGCATGCGGTCAGCGTAGAGCGGGTTCTTTCGGCCGACGGGTGGCCCGGGACGCCCACACCGCCCGGACCACCAGGAACAGAGGCAGGCCGACGGGGGAGAGGAGGATCGTCAGCAGGAGGAGCGGGGCCATCAGGAGGGGTGGGACGGAGAGACGCCGGCCCTCTCGGTACATCCACTGACCGAGCAACAGGTCCCAGGCGATGATCTGTGCCCAGACCGCCCCCGCGCCGTCGGCGAGCGCCGCCAGCTCCCGGAAGGCGTCGATGTCGGGGCTGCTGACGGCCGCCCACAGCTCGGGCAGGACGGGGACGGCCAGCACAGTCCAGACGGTCAGGATCGGCAGGACGGTCAGGGGCGAGCCCGCCAGGCGTTCGGTGAGCCGCCAGGCCGGCGCGCAGATCATCAGCAGCCAGACGGGCGCCGCCAGGAAGAACGTCAACTCGAAGAGGAAGCCCGTCACGACGCGACCTCTTCGGGACGTGCGGAGGAGGGCGGTGCGGCGTGGCCGGCGGGGGGCGCGGCGTGGCCGGACGGCGGCGCAACGGGCCCGGTGGGCGGTGCGGCGTGGCCGGCAGGGGGTGCGTTGTGTTCTGAGGGCAGGGTGGGAGGGGTGGAGGGGGCAGGGGAGGGAGGGGAGGGGGAGGGCCCCCTGAGGGACAGCGTCGCCGCCGCCCCGCCGAACAGCACGATCGCCCCCGCCCCTGCCCACGTCACGCCGTCCGGTGCGAACAGCGCCTGGCCCCGCAGCGCCTGCCAGGTCAGCAGGAGGAACGTCGCCGCGTAGGCGGCCGAGGCCGTCAGGGTGAGCCGGAGCCGGACCCGTTCGTCCGCGAGGCGGGTGACGCGTGGTGCGAGCGCGGCCAGGACGAGCAGCAGCAGCGGAAGCAGTTGGAGCGCGTGCATGCCGAAGAAGTGGGGCACGCGCAGGTCGCCGCCGGTGCCGGCCCAGCCCGTCAGTGGCATCGACGGGCCGCCGTCCGGCACCCCCACGGAGTGTGCGCCGACGATCGGCGAGTCGTCGACCGCCAGTTGCTCGGGCGTCGGACGCACCATCAGGAAGCCCACGGCGGCGCCCGCCAGGGCGATCAGCGAGGACAGCCGGACGGCCCAGGCCATGGCCCGGTCCAGGATCCGGGCGCGCAGCAGGAGGACGGCGATGGCCAGGGCGCCGAGCCAGAGCACGACGACGGTGGCGCCCATGATCTGGAAGACGGCGTTGTCGAAGGGCGTCGCCTGGTTGAAGTGGCTCTGCCTGCCACGGATCACCTGCAGCGTGATGAGCACCATCTCGCCCGCGCTGGCGGCGGCGACCACGGTCCCGGCCCACCAGGCGACCCGGCGGCCCCGGGGCAGCAGCGAGAGCATCCAGGCGAGCGAGAGCGCGTACGCGACGAACGAGACCGAGAACTTGAACGGCTTCGTCCATATCGGTACCCCGACCAGGACCCGGTCGTCGACGGCCATGCCGACCGCGGAGACCAGGGCGAGGGCGCCCATGGAGGCGGCGAACCAGACGAGTGGTCGGTGAAGCCGTGTGTGTGGGTGCGAGGTCACTGAGGACATACGAATCCCCCCGTGGGAAAGTATGGATAGTGGCACTTGCCGCTATCTGATAGCGCCACTATCTATGATGGGGGTGCGGTCGGCAAGGCCGAAAGCAGGATCAGGAAGGTGAACACGCGGTGCGCATCGGAGAGTTGAGTCGCAGGACCGGGGTGTCCGTGCCGACGATCAAGTTCTACGTACGGGAAGGACTACTGCCGGCCGGGGAACTGACGAGCCCGAACCAGGCCTCGTACGGGGAGACGCACGTCCAGCGCCTCCGCCTGATCCGGGCGCTCCTCGATGTGGGCGGCCTGTCGGTCGCGGGCATCCGCGAGGTGATCGTCGCGGTCGACGACCCGGAGCGGTCGGTGCACAAGGTGCTGGGCGCGGCGGCCGACCGGATGGTGCCGCGCTACGAGCGTGAGCCGGGCGGCGGTGTGGAGGAGGCGCGCGAGCGGGTGGCGGCGCTGATCGCCGCGCGGGGCTGGCGCGTCCATCCGGAGAGCCCGGCGGCAGAGGCCCTGACGGTCGCCCTGGCGGTCCTCGAAGAGGTCGGCCACGGCGGGTTCACCGAGGTCCTGGACGCGTACGCGGACGCGGCGGAACGGGTGGCGGCGGCGGACCTGGACCACGTGGCGCACCACGTGGCGCGCGAGGAACTCGTCGAGAGCGTCGTCGTCGGCACGGTCATCGGCGACGCGCTCTTCTCCGCCCTGCGGCGCATGGCCCAGATCGACGCCTCGGACCGCATGTACGGCAGCGTGACCTAGCGCGCGGCGGCGGGGGTGTTCGAAGGCGCCGCAGCCCGGCGGGCGGTCCCCGCGGCCCGACGCGCGGCCTTCGGCAAGGCGGAGCGGGGCCGGGATCACCCGGCCCCGCTCCGTCTGGTCGTTCAGTTCTCGGTGGTCCGGTTCTCCTGCTCGCGTTCCACCTGGTCGTTCCACTCGCGCTTGATCGCGCGCCACGCCTCGTCCGACTTGCCCAGGCGCCAGTAGCCCGAGATCGACAGGCGCTCGCGCGGGATCCCGCGGTCGAGCCGCAGGTGCCGCCTGAGCTCCTTCACGAAGCCCGCCTCGCCGTGGACGAAGGCGTGTACGTCGCCCGCCGGGAAGTCCAGGGCCTGTACGGCCTCCACGAGGGCCTCGCCCGTCGGGCGGTCGCCGCGGTGCAGCCAGGTCACGTCGATCCCCGCCGCCGTCGCGAACTTCTGCTCCTCGTCCGGGTCCCCGATCTCCACGAACGCGTGCGCCCGGGCCCCGGCGGGCAGCGCCTCCAGGGCCACCGCGATCGCGGGCAACGCGCTCTCGTCGCCCACGAGCAGGTGCCAGTCCGCCGCCGGGTCCGGCGCGTAGCCGCCGCCGGGGCCCAGGAAGCGCACCGTCTCGCCGGCCGTGGCGCGCGCCGCCCAGGGGCCCGCCAGGCCCTCGTCGCCGTGGACCACGAAGTCGACGGTCAGCTCGCGGTGGACCGGGTCCCAGGCCCGCACCGTGTACGTGCGCGTCGTCGGCCACTGGTCACGGGGGAACTCGGCCCGGATCCGCTCCATGTCGAACGGCTCCGGGTAGGCGACCCCCTCCGGGGCGAACAGCAGCTTCACGTAGTGGTCGGTGTACTCGCCGACCTCGAAGGCGTCGAGGCCGGGACCTCCCAGGACCACCCGCACCATGTGCGGGGTGATCCGCTCGGTACGCACCACACGCGCTTCGGTGGCCTTCGGTGCCTTGCGGGCCGGCTGCTCTGCCACGAGGGGGTCTCCTGACTCGACGAACTTAGGTATACCTAAGCTAGCATCCCGCTGCCCTGTCGACCCAGTAAGGCCCCTTCCGATCAGTGCGCCAGGACCGGAAGCAGTCGTCCGACCGCCCCGCCGAGACCCCATCGCTTCACCAGCGCGTCGAGCGCGGCCGGGTCGCGGGGGGCCTTCGGCAGGGCCGGGTCGAACTCCGGCAGGGGTGCGTCCCCGGCGACCCGGACCACCGTCGGCGCCACATCCAGGTACGCGGCCGCCTCCACGATCCCGCGGCGCTTGGCCGGCGTCAGCTTCGACGTCCGGTCCTCGGCGGCCGCCCGTACGCCCGCCAGGTCCCCGTACTCCGTGATCAGCTGCGCCGCCGTCTTCTCGCCGATGCCCTTCACGCCGGGCAGGCCGTCGCTGGCGTCCCCGCGCAGCGCCGCGAAGTCCGCGTACTGGTCGGGCCGCACCCCGTACTTCGTGCGGATCAGTTCGGCGTCGACGAGGTCGCAGTCCCCGACGCCCTTGCGCGGGTAGAGGACCCGGACGCCCCGTGCGTCGTCCACCAGCTGGAAGAGGTCCCGGTCGCCCGTGACGATGTCCACGGGGCCTGTGGCGCGGGCCGTCAGCGTGCCGATGACGTCGTCGGCCTCGTACCCCGGCGCCCCGATCCGGGCGATGCCCAACGCCATGAGGACCTCCTCGATCACGGGCACCTGCGGTGACAGCGTGTCCGGGATCTCCTCCTCGTCCGGGCCGGTCTCCGTCACCACGGCCACCCGGTGCGCCTTGTACGAGGGGATCAGGTCCACCCGCCACTGCGGCCGCCAGTCGTCGTCCCAGCAGGCGACGAGGTCGTCCGGACGGTGGTCCTGGACGAGCCGGGTGATGAAGTCGAGCAGCCCGCGCACGGCGTTCACCGGCGAGCCGTCGGGGGCCCGGACGGAGTCCGGTACGCCGAAGTAGGCACGGAAGTAGAGGCTGGCGGTGTCGAGGAGCATCAGGCGTCGAGTCACCTCCGTCACTTTAGGGCTCGGTCCGCCTCGGCGGCGCTGGAGCCGCCGGTGCGCGCCCGCGCCCGCCCGCCCCGTATCACGGCAGTGACCCCCGTCACCTTTGCGTTTGCACCGGGTGAACCCGGGCAGGCGCGAGCCCGGAGCGGAACCCGGTACGGGATTCAACGAAGAGAATCCCCCGTACGCGTCGGGTCCGCGGGCCGATCCCGCCCGCTCCACGGCCCGGCCGCTCGGGGGTGGCGGGCCGTTCTCGTTGCTACCCGTGAGGTGTATGTGTCCAGGCTCCAGGCCGACCACCTGTTCAAGGTGTTCGGCAGACGACCCGACGAAGCCGTCCGCAGGCTCGTCGACGGTGCCGACCGCGAGGAGCTGCGCGCCGAGGGGACGACAGCAGCCGTCGTGGACGCCGGTTTCACCGTCGAACCCGGTCAGATCTTCGTCGTGATGGGGCTCTCGGGGTCCGGCAAGTCCACCCTCCTGCGCATGCTCAACGGCCTGCTCGAACCGACCGCGGGACGAGTCCTCTTCGACGGCCGTGACCTCACCGCGCTCTCCCCCCGGGAGCTGCGCACCGTCCGCTCCACCAAGATCAGCATGGTCTTCCAGCACTTCGCGCTCTTCCCGCACCGAAACGTCCTGGAGAACGCCGCCTACGGCCTGGAGGTCCAGGGCGTCCCGCGCGCCGAGCGCGAGACCCGGGCCACCGAGGCCCTCGAACTGTGCGGGCTCGCCGGCTGGGAGAAGTCCTGGCCCGACGAGCTGTCCGGCGGCATGCAGCAGCGGGTCGGTCTGGCCCGCGCCCTCGCCACCGACGCGGACCTGCTCCTCATGGACGAGTCCTTCAGCGCGCTCGACCCGCTCATCCGCCGCGACATGCAGGACCAGCTCCTCGTCCTCCAGCAGCGGCTGAAGAAGACGATCGTCTTCATCACCCACGACCTCAACGAGGCCATGCGGCTCGGCGACCGGATCGCCGTCATGCGGGACGGCCGGATCGTGCAGCTCGGCACGGCCGAGGACATCCTCGTCCGGCCGGCCGACGACTACGTCGCCTCCTTCATCCAGGACGTCGACCGTTCCCGGGTGCTCACCGCCGCCGCCGTCATGACCGCCGGCGCCGTCCCGGCCGACTGTCCCGCCGACTGCGCCTGCCAGGCCGTCGCGCCCGACATGCTCGTCGCGGACCTCTGCGCCGTCGCCGCCCGCGCCCCGCACCCCGTGACCGTGGAGGACGCCGACGGCCGCGCCCTCGGGGTCGTCTCCACGGAACGCCTCCTCGGCGTCATGGGCGGACTCGGCGCGCAGGACGACGAGCACCCCCGAACCGTGCCGGCCGCCCGGGTCCCCCGGGAGACCCCCGACCCCCAGGCCGCCCCCGGCGCGGAACCCACCCCCGGCGAGAGGACCACCCCCGGCGCGGCCTCCGCCCCGGGCGTCAAGGCCACCCCCGCCACCCAGGCCACCCCCGCCACCCCCGGCGCCAAGGAGGTGACCGCCCGTGCCTAGGCTTCCCCTCGGTCAGTGGGTCGACAGTTCCGTCGACTGGCTGCAGGCGCAGTTCTCCTGGCTCTTCGAAGCCGTCAGCACCGGCGTCACCGGCCTCTACGACGGCATCGACGCCGTCCTGTCCGCGCCCCATCCGCTGCTCTTCGCCGGCATCCTCGCCGTCGTCGCCTGGTGGCTGCGCGGCCTCGCCGCCGGTGTCCTCGCCTTCGCGGGATTCGCGCTCGTCGACTCCGTGCAGCTGTGGGACGAGGCCATGGCGACGCTCTCGCTCGTCCTTGTCGCCACCCTGGTGACCCTGGCGATCGCCGTGCCGCTCGGCATCTGGGCGGCCCGCTCGAAGACGGTCAGCGCCGTCCTCCAGCCGGTCCTCGACTTCATGCAGACCATGCCGGCGATGGTCTACCTCATCCCCGGCATCATCTTCTTCGGCGTCGGTGTCGTCCCCGGCATCATCGCCACCATCGTCTTCGCGCTGCCCCCGGGCGTCCGTATGACCGAGCTGGGCATCCGCCAGGTCGACGGCGAACTCGTCGAGGCCGCCGAGGCGTTCGGCACCACCCCGCGCAACACCCTGCTGCGCGTCCAGCTGCCCCTCGCCCTGCCGACGATCATGGCCGGCGTCAACCAGGTCATCATGCTCGGCCTGTCCATGGTCGTCATCGCCGGCATGGTCGGCGGCGGCGGGCTCGGCGGCGCGGTCTACCGGGCCATCGGCAACGTCGACATCGGCCTCGGCTTCGAGGCGGGCGTCTCCATCGTCGTCCTCGCCATGTACCTGGACCGGATGACCGGCGCCCTCGGCCGCCAGGTCTCCCCGCTGGGCCGCCGCGCCGCCGCGAAGGCCCGCGCGGCCCTGAGCTCGAAGCGCCCCGGGGCGAAGCTGTGGGCCCACCGTCCGCAGCCCGTCACCGCCCTCGTCGGTGTCGTCGTCCTCGCCCTCGTCGCCGGCGGCACGGGCCTCTTCGGAGGCGCCGGCTCCACCGCCGCCTCGGGTGCGAACGGCGGCAACGGCAAGAAGATCAGCATCGGCTACATCCCCTGGGACGAGGGCATCGCCTCCACGTACCTGTGGAAGGAACTCCTGGAGCGGCGCGGCTACGAGGTCGACACCAAGCAGCTGGAGGCCGGCGCCCTCTACACGGGCCTGGCCGGCGGGCAGCTCGACTTCCAGACGGACGCCTGGCTCCCCGTCACCCACGCCCAGTACTGGGAGAAGTACAGGAACAAGATGGAGGACCTCGGCTCCTGGTACGGCCCCACCTCCCTGGAGCTCTCCGTCCCCTCGTACGTGAAGGGCGTCGACTCCCTCGACGACCTCAAGGGCAAGGCGGGACAGTTCAAGGGCCGGATCGTCGGCATCGAGCCCAGCGCCGGCATGATGGGCATCCTCAAGGACAAGGTCCTCAAGGAGTACGGCCTCGACGGCGAGTACAAGGTCGTCGACGGCTCCACGCCCGGCATGCTCGCGGAGCTGAAGCGCGCGTACGAGCGCAAGGAACCCGTCGTCGTCACCCTCTGGTCGCCGCACTGGGCCTACTCCGCCCATGACCTGAAGAAGCTCGCCGACCCGAAGGGCTCCTGGGGCAAGGGCGACGGCGTCCACACCCTCGCCCGCAAGGGATTCGCCAAGGAGAACCCCGAGGTCGGGGCCTGGCTGAAGAAATTCTCGATGACCGAGAAGCAGCTCACGGACCTGGAAGCCGTCATCCAGGAGACCGACAAGGGCAAGGAGCAGCAGGCCGTCCGGACCTGGCTGGACCGCAACCCCGGCCTCGCCGAGAAGCTCGCCCCGCGGTAGCCCACCGCGCGGCAGCCGACAGCTGTCCGAAAAGGGGCGGTCGCCGAACGTGTTCGGCGACCGCCCCTTTTCGTCACGACGCGAAACCCCGCCCCAAAGCTGCGTAAGGTTCAGGTAACCGCCCGGTACGAGTACGCGCGAGGCACGAGGGAGGGAGCCGACATGGACGAGAAGGAATCACCCCGCGTGGGCGCGGCCGTCAAGAGGCGACGCAGAGCGCTCCAGCTCACCCTGGCCGTCGTCTCCTCCCGCAGCGGTCTGTCCGTGCCCTTCCTGAGCCAGGTCGAGAACGACCGGGCCCGCCCCAGCCACCGGTCCCTGGAGCTCGTCGCCGAGGCCCTGGAGACGACCGCCGGCGAACTCCTGGCCGCCGCCGAGGCCTCCCGTACCGTCGACGTCGTACGGTCCGACGACCCCTCCCCGGCCCTGCCCGCGGGCGTCCGGTCGCTCGTCCGCGGCCGCCACCAGCTGCACGCCCTGGAGTTCACCGGCGAGCAGGACGCGGGACGCGAGTTCCAGCACCGGAACGACGAGCTGCTGTACGTGGCCGACGGAGCCGCCGAGGTCGAGGCCGAGGGCCGCGCGTACCGGCTGGGCCGCGGCGACACCCTCTACCTCTCCGGCGGGGTGCGCCACCGCTGGCGCGCCACCGAGCCGGGCACGCGGCTGCTCGTCGTCGCCGTCGCCGACCACGTCGAGGCCGAGGTGGAATGAGGGCCATGGGGGCCATCCCGATGAGGGTCGTGTCCCTCGTGCCGTCCCTCACCGAGGCCGTCGCCGTCACCGCGCCCGGTGTCCTCGTCGGTGCCACCGACTGGTGCAGCCACCCCGCGGGCCTCGACGTCGTCCGGATCGGCGGCACCAAGAACCCCGACGTCCCCGCGATCACCGCGCTCCGCCCCGACCTCGTCCTCGCCAACGAGGAGGAGAACCGGGCCCCCGACCTCGCCGCGCTGCGCGCCGCCGGGATCGACGTCCTCGTCACCGAGATCCGTACCCTCGACCAGGGCCTGCGGGAGCTCCGGCGCGTCCTCGCCGCCTGCGGCGTGCCCCGGCGGCCCCGCTGGCTCGACGAGGCCGAGGCGGCGTGGGCCGCGGTCACCGCGGACGCGGCCGGTGGAGCACCGCTCACCGCGGTCGTGCCGATCTGGCGCCGCCCCTGGATGGTCCTCGGGCGGGACACCTTCGCCGGCGACCTGCTCGCCCGCCTCGGTGTGCGCAACGTGTACGCCGACCACCCGGAGCGCTATCCGCGCCTCCCGCTCGACACGCTCCGCGCCGCCGCCCCCGACCTGGTCGTGCTGCCCGACGAGCCGTACCGCTTCACGCGGGACGACGGCCCCGAGGCCTTCCCCGGGACCGCCACGGCCCTCGTCGACGGGCGTCTGCTCACCTGGTACGGGCCGTCCCTCACCGAAGCGCCGCAGGCGCTGGCGCGGGCCCTGCGAGCAGCGCACCGCTGACGAGCCCGCGCACGGTGTGCCGGCCGGCCACCAGCCAGGCCGCCACGAGGAACCCGTACAGGCCGATCGCGAGCCAGCGGAAGACGGCGAGACCGGTGTGCTGGGCGAGCCCCTCGGCACCCGTCACACAGGTCCCGACCGGGAAGGTGAACGCCCAGAAGGTCATCGCGAAGCCCATGCCCCGCCGTCGCGCCCGCAGCACCATCGCGCCGGCGAGCGCCAGCCAGAGCAAGGCGAAGCCCATGACGGGGACCCCGTAGAGGACGGCGAAGGCGGCGAAGCCGTGTGCGTACGGGGCGGGCAGGACCCCCGGCGCCACGTCGGCGAACTTGTTCGCGGCGGTCGTCGACTGGCCGAGGGGGCCGAGGACGAGGAAGAGGGTGGGGGTGAGCGCGAGCGGCAGCGGCCCGCCGGTCACGAGCCGGCCGAACACCAGCGGCAGCATGACCAGGGTCGCCAGCAGACTCACGCCGAACATCGCCCAGCAGACGATGAGGAGTGTCTCCCGCGCCTGCCCGGCGGGCAGGTGGGGCACGAGCAGCGGGCCGAGGGCGGCGGAGACCATGGGGGCGACCACCGGCAGCAGCCACACCGGGGACGCGCTCTCGATCCTGTGGTGGACCACCATGAGGTACGGGACGGCCACGGCGGCCGCGAGACCGACGACCGTGCCGACGGTGAACAGGACGGCGTCGAGCGCCACGGCGGCGGGGAGACCGATCCAGTCCCGGCCGACGACCATCGCCCCGCCGCCGACGGCGAGCAGCGCCATCGAGGCGCATCCGTGGAACGGCGCGACGGCGGGGTCCAGGAGGTGGGCGCGGGCCTGGTCGCGGTGGTGGAGCCAGTGCACGGCGCGGGCGGCGACGAGGACGAGCAGCATCGCGAGGGACAGCGCCCACACCGCGGCGCAGAACGTGCGGAGTCCGGGCACGGGCAGCGGGAGGCCCGCGCCGGCGGTGGCCACGATGGCCGTACCCATCACGGGGGCGTACCAGTTCGGTCCGAGGTGACGGACGGTACGGGTGCGAGGGCCGGCCGGCCGGGCGCCGTGGGTGGTGGCGCGGTATGCCGGACGGAGAGGTGCGAGGCTTGCCATGGTCCCACCGTCGCCGGGTTCTCCGGCCCCCACCAGGGATCATGCGGCTATGACGTCATAAGCTGGCTTTATGAGCGAGCGGAAGCGTGGCAGCGGGACGCGCGGGGGTGACGCGCGCGGGAGCGAGGCGTACGGGGGTGACGTGCGCGGCGGCGAGGCGTACGGGGGTGAGGCGCGCGGCGGCGAGGCCCATGGGGGCGGGGTCCGGGCCCAGCTCCACCACCGGGTGCCGGACCTCGGCGCCCTCGAACTGCTCCTCGCCGTCGCCCGGCACGGCAGCCTCGGCGCCGCCGCCCGCGAGGTCGGCATCACCCAGCCCGCCGCCAGCAGCCGCATCCGCTCCATGGAGCGGCAGCTGGGCGTGGCCCTGGTCGACCGCTCGCCGCGCGGCTCCCGGCTCACCGACGCGGGCGCGCTCGTCACCGACTGGGCGCGGCGGATCGTGGAGGCGGCGGAGGCCTTCGACGCGGGCGCGCAGGCCCTGCGCGGGCGGCGGGACTCCCGGCTTCGGGTGGCCGCGTCCATGACGATCGCCGAGTACCTGCTGCCGGGCTGGCTGATCGCGCTGCGCGCCGACCGGCCCGACACGGCGGTGTCGCTCCAGGCCGGGAACTCGGCGGTGGTCGCGGAACGGCTCCTCGCCAACGAGGCGGACATCGGCTTCGTGGAGGGGCTCGCCGTGCCGGACGGCCTCGACGGGGTAGTCGTCGCGCACGACCGGCTCGCGATCGTGGCCGCCCCCTCGCACCCGTGGGCCCGCCGCCGCGGCCCCCTGGACCCGGCGGAGCTGGCGTCGACCCCGCTGGTCCTGCGGGAACGCGGCTCCGGCACCCGGCAGGTCCTGGACGCGGCGCTGTCCGGCCACGGCGGGCTCGCGCAGCCGCTCCTCGAACTCGCCTCCACGACCGCGGTCAAGGCGGCCGCCGTCAGCGGGGCCGGCCCGGCCGTCCTCAGCGAACTCGCGATCGCCGAGGAACTGGCCTCCCGCCGGCTGGTCGCCATCCCCGTCGAGGGCGTCCAGCTGCGCCGCGACCTCCGGGCCGTCTGGCCCACCGGCCACCGCCCCACGGGCCCGGCCCGCGACCTGCTCTCCCTGACGCGCGGCTAGGCCGTGTCCGGAAGGGCGCCCCGGGCCTCCGACGCCGACGCACGCGTCAGGTCCGCCGCGCTCTACGCCCTCCTCATGCGCGACGACCCCGCGCTCCTCGCCGCCCGCGCCGCTGCCTGAGCGGGCGCGCGCGGCCGGGCCCGAGCGCGCACACGCCGGGTCGGACCCGTCCGGGTCCGAGCGGGCGCGCGCCGGGTCAGACCCGCCCGAGGGCGGCCTCCACCAGCCCCCGCATCACCCGCGGGTCGTCGCCCAGCTCCGGATGCCACTGGACGCCGAGCGCCCAGGCCGGGTCGGCCAGTTCGACCGCCTCCACCGTGCCGTCCTCCGCGTGGGCCGAGGCGGCGAGACCCGCGCCCAGCCGGTCCACGGCCTGGTGGTGGTAGGTCGGGACCTCGGTGAGTTCGGGAACGAGGGAGGCGTACCGGCTGCCCGGCACCGGCTTCACCGCGTGCCGGCCGACGACCCCGACCGCGTCCACGTGCCCGTCCAGGTGCTGCACCAGCGTCCCGCCCAGGGCCACGTTCAGGAGCTGCATGCCCCGGCAGATGCCGAGCAGCGGGGTCCCGGACGCCAGGGCCGCGTCGATCAGGGCCAGCTCCCAGGCGTCCCGCTCCCGGGCCGGCGGGCCGGTGCGGGGGTCGCGCTCGGCCCCGTACCGCACGGGCTCGACGTCCGCCCCGCCCGCGACGACCAGCCCGTCGAGCCGGGCCACGACCGCCGCGGCGGCCTCCGGCCCGTCCGGCGGCAGCATCACCGCGAGCCCGCCGCTCTCCTGGACGAGCCGCGGATAGCGGGCGGGGAGCAGGGCGGCCCGCATGTCCCACACCCCCCACCGGGCCTGGTCGAGGTAGGTCGTCACGCCGATGATCGGCTTGGGCACGGGAGTTCCTCCGGAAACGACGGGAGAGACGGGAGAGACGGGGGCGACGGGATGGACGGGCGCGAGGCGGCGGACGGGCGGGACCCGCGTCAGTCGCGCGCGAGGTCGGCCTCCGCCTCGGCGAGGGCCGCGAACTCCTCCTCGGGCGCCCTCGCCACCAGATGGTGTCGACTGTAGAACGCGAAGTAGGCGAGGGCGACCACGTACACCCCGAGCGCCATGAACGCCGCCGTCCGGTCCACCAGGAAGGTCGCGACCAGGGCCGAGAGGGCCAGGACGAAGGCCACGGAGGAGGTCACGGTCCCGCCGGGCGTGCGGTACGGCCGGTGCAGCCCCGGCTCGCGCCGCCGCAGCACGATGTGGGAGAGCGCCATCAGGGCGTACGAGATGGTGGCGCCGAACACGGCGATGTTGAGCATCCGGGCCCCGTCCCCGGTCCCGGCGGCGAGCGCGAAGCCGATCGCGCCCGGGATGAGCAGCCCCAGGTAGGGCGACTTGCGGCGGCTGGTGAGCGAGAGGAAGCGGGGCAGGTAGCCGGCCCGGGAGAGGGCGAAGAGCTGGCGCGATCCGGCGTAGATGAGGGAGAAGAAGGAGGCGACGAGTCCCGCGAGGCCGGCGTAGTTCACGAACCTGCTGAGCGCCGTCGGCTCCCCCTTCCCCTGGAGCGCCGTGACCAGCGGGTTTCCGTCCGTCTGGAGGATCGCCGAGCCGCGCGCTCCGGTGGCGGCGAGGAACGTCACGACCGCGAGGAGGGCCAGGACGCCCATGGAGATCGCGAGCGCCTTCGGCATCGACCGCGCCGGGTCCTTGGCCTCCTCGGCGGCGAGCGGCACACCCTCGACGCCGAGGAAGAACCACATGCCGAAGGGGAACGCGGCCCAGATGCCGAGCAGGCCGAACGGCAGCCAGGAGTTGGATCCGAAGGCCTCGCCGTCGACCGGGATGTCGTTCAGCCGATCGACGTGGAAGTCGGAGAACGCGCCGAACGCGAAGACGACGAGCGCGGTGACGGCGATCGCCGTCACGATCAGGCTGAAGCGCAGTGCCTCGCCCACGCCCCACAGGTGGATGCCGATGAAGAGCGCGAAGCAGACCAGGTAGACGGGCCAGCCGGACGTCAGGCCGAAGAGGCCGAGGCTCTCGACGTAGTCGCCGATGAAGAGGGAGATCGCGGCGGGGGCGAGGACGTACTCGATGAGGATCGCGGTGCCGGTCAGGAATCCGCCCCAGGTGCCGAGGGCCCGGCGGGCGAAGCCGTAGCCGCCGCCCGCCGTGGGCAGGATGGCGGAGAGTTCGGCGAGGGCGAAGACCAGACAGGCGTACATGGTGCCCATCAGGACGGTGGCGACGGCGAGCCCGCCGAAGCCGCCCTTCGACAGGCCGATGTTCCAGCCGGCGAAGTCGCCGGAGACGACGTACGCGACGCCGAGCCCGGTGAGCAGCAGCCAGCCGGCGCTGCCGCGCCGCAGCGCCCGGCGCTCCAGGTAGTCGTCCTTCGGCGGTGCGGTGCCCCCGGACGTCCCTCCGGGCTTGCCCCCGGGTGTGCTCCCGGTCGTGTCTTCGAGCGTCATGGCAGCGTCAGCTCCCCGCAGCGGGCCCAATGGATTGAGGCCATACCTTTGCGGTGGTCGACGGGGGAGCGCAACCCCCGTGCGTCACTTTCGAGTCACGCGGGGAGGGTGCCGCGGCCCCCGGCGCGGGTACGGCGGTCCCGGCCGGCGCGCCTCACGTCAGGAAGCCCCGCAGCAGGGCCGCCGTCCCCGCGCAGTGCTCCCGCATCACCTCGCGGGCCGCGTCCGCGTCCCCGTCGAGGACCGCCTCCACGAGGGCGGTGTGCTGGTGCTGGGAGTGCTCCAGGTTGCGTACGAGCAGGGGGATGCAGTCCAGGAGGTCGTTCACCGTGGCCCGGACGGCCGCGTACCGGGCCGTCAGGGTCGGCGAGCCGGAGAGCTCGGCGAGCGTGAGGTGGAGCAGGGTGTCCTGACGGCGGTAGTCGGCCAGCGGCGCGTCGTGCGTGGCGGCCAGCGCGGCCCGCAGCCGCTCGGCGCCCGCCGGTTCGAGGCCGTGGGCCGCGCAGAGTCCGGCGGCCCCCACCTCCAGGACCTCACGGAAGCGCAGGGTGTCCTCCATGTCGACCGACGCGATCCGGCGGCGCAGCTCGTCCTCGTCGGCCGTCTGGACGCGGGGCAGCACGAACGTTCCGCCGTACCGGCCGCGCCGGCTCTCCACGAGCCCCTGCTCCTGGAGCACCTTGAGGACCTCGCGCAGGGTGACCCGGCTGATCCCCATCCGGTCGGCCAGCTCCCGCTCGGCGGGCAGCCGCTCGCCGCCCGGCACGAGCCCGAGCCGTACCACCTGGAGGATCTGCTCCAGTGCCTCCTCGAAGCCGTTGCCCGCCCGCACCGGCCGCAGCACGGGCGTCAGCCGGTCCGCCGATTCACTCGTACTGGCCACGTTCTCGTTTCCCCTTCTCCCGCACTTCCCAAGCAATGGTCTTCCGCAATACCTTATGACTTCCGGCAGGCCGAAGGAGGAGCAATCCCGTGGCAGACCGCACACCCCCGCTCACCGTCGAGAAGCTCCGTGCCCTCGTCGCGAGCGGCGAGATCGACACCGTCGTCCTGGCCTTCCCCGACATGCAGGGGCGGCTCCAGGGCAAGCGGTTCGCCGCCCCGTTCTTCCTGGACGAGGTACTCGGCCACGGCACCGAGGGCTGCAACTATCTTCTGGCCGTCGACACCGAGATGAACACCGTCGAGGGCTACGAGATGTCCTCCTGGGCGCGCGGCTACGGCGACTTCGCCATGCTCCCGGACCTCGCCACCCTCCGCCGGCTCCCCTGGAACGAGGCAACCGCCGCGGTGACGGCCGACCTCGCCTGGGCCGACGGCACCCCGGTCGTCGCGGCACCCCGCCAGATCCTCCGCCGCCAGCTGGAACGCCTCGCGGAGCACGGTCTCACCGCCCACGTCGGCACCGAACTCGAGTTCATCGTCTTCAGGGACAGCTACGAGCAGGCCTGGGACGCGAACTACCGCGGCCTCACCCCCGCCAACCAGTACAACATCGACTACTCCGTCCTCGGCACCGGCCGCGTCGAACCGCTCCTGCGCCGCATCCGCAACGAGATGACCGGCGCCGGACTCACCGTCGAGTCCGCCAAGGGCGAGTGCAACCCCGGCCAGCACGAGATCGCCTTCAAGTACGACGAGGCCCTCGTCACCTGCGACCAGCACGCCGTCTACAAGACGGGCGCCAAGGAGATCGCCGCACAGGAGGGCTACGCGCTCACCTTCATGGCGAAGTACAACGAACGCGAGGGCAACTCCTGCCACATCCACCTCTCCCTCCAGGACGCGGACGGGACGAACGTGATGGCCGGGGACGACGAGCACAGCATGTCCGCGACCATGCGGCACTTCCTCGCCGGACAGCTGTCCGCCCTGCGCGACTTCTCCCTCCTCTACGCCCCCAACATCAACTCGTACAAGCGGTTCCAGCCCGGCTCCTTCGCGCCGACCGCCGTCGCCTGGGGCCACGACAACCGCACCTGCTCGCTCCGGGTCGTCGGCCACGGCCGCTCCACCCGCTTCGAGAACCGCCTCCCCGGCGGCGACGTCAACCCCTACCTCGCCGTGGCCGGCATGGTGGCGGCCGGACTGCACGGCATCGAGCAGCGGCTCGAACTGCCCCCGCCCTGCGCCGGAAACGCGTACACCGCCGAATACGCGCACGTGCCCACCACCCTGCGCGAGGCCGCCGAACTCTGGGAGACCAGCGAGATCGCCAAGGCCGCCTTCGGCGCCGAGGTCGTCGCCCACTACCGCAACATGGCCCGCGTCGAGCTGGAGGCCTTCGACGCCGCGGTGACCGACTGGGAACTGCGCCGCTCCTTCGAACGCCTCTGAACCGGACCCTCCCCACGTACGCGTACGCCTCCGAGAGGAACGAGTTGCTCCAGGTACTGAACCCGGCGACCGAGGAGCTGGTCGCCACCGTCCCCGCCGCCACCCCCGCCGACGTCGACGCCGCCGTCGCACGGGCCGCCGCCGCCCAGCACGGCTGGGCCGCCGCCGCGCCCGCCGACCGGGCCCGGCTGCTCCGCCGCTACGCCGCCGTCGTCGACGAGCACATCGAGGAACTCGCCCGCCTGGAGGTCACCGAGGCCGGCCACACCCTCGGCAACGCCCGCTGGGAGGCCGGAAACGTCCGCGACCTCCTCGACTTCGCCGCCGGGGGAGTGGAGCGCCTCAACGGACGCCAGATCCCGGTGCCCGGCGGCCTGGACATCACGATCCTCGAACCGCTCGGGGTCGTCGGCGTCATCGCCCCCTGGAACTTCCCCATGCCGATCGCCGCCTGGGCCACCGCGCCCGCCCTCGCCGCAGGCAACGCCGTGATCCTCAAGCCCGCCGAGACCACCCCGCTCACCGCGCTCCGCCTCGCCGAGCTCGCCCTGGAGGCGGGCCTGCCCGAGCACCTCTTCCAGGTCCTCCCCGGCACCGGCCCCGTCGCGGGCAACGCCCTCGTCGAACACCCCGGCGTCGCCAAGATCGTCTTCACCGGCTCCACCGAGGTCGGAAAGTCGATCATGGCCAGGTGCGCCGGCCAGGTGAAGCGGCTCACCCTCGAACTCGGCGGCAAGAGCCCCAACATCGTCTTCGCCGACGCCGACATCGAGGCGGCCGCGGCCGCGGCGCCGATGTCCTTCCTCGACAACAGCGGCCAGGACTGCTGCGCCCGCACCCGCATCCTCGTCCAGCGGAGCGCGTACGACCGCTTCCTCGCACTCCTCGCCCCCGCGATCGAGGAGATCGTCGTCGGCGACCCCTCCGACGAGCGCACCCAGATGGGCCCGCTCATCTCCCGCGCCCAGCTCGACCGCGTCCGCTCCTACGTCACGGACGGACTCGACGGCATCCGCGGCAAGGCCCCCGAGGGCCCCGGCTTCTGGTTCCCGCCGACCGTCCTCACCGGCGTGCCGGAGGACGCCCCCTGCGCGGTCGAGGAGATCTTCGGACCCGTCGCCGTCGTCCTCCCCTTCGACGACGAGGCCGACGCGATCCGCCTCGCCAACGCCACCCCGTACGGCCTGTCCGGCTCCATCTGGACCCGGGACGTCGGCCGCGCCCTGCGCGCCTCCCGCGCCGTCCGGGCCGGCAACCTCTCCGTCAACTCCCACTCCAGCGTCCGCTACTGGACCCCGTTCGGCGGCTACCGGCAGTCCGGCCTCGGCCGGGAGCTCGGCCCCGACGCCCTGACCGCCTTCACCGAAACCAAGAACGTCTTCATCAGCACGGAGGGCCCCGCACTGTGAGCAACGAGATCATCTGCCGCCGACTCGTCGGCCGCACCGCCGTCATCACCGGAGCCGGCAGCGGCATCGGCCTCGCCACCGCCCGCCGCCTCGCCTCCGAAGGCGCGAACGTCGTCTGCGGCGACATCGACGAGGAGGCGGGCAAGGCCGCCGCGGAGGAGGTCGGCGGCACCTTCGTGAAGGTCGACGTCACCGACCCGGAGGAGGTCGAGGCACTGTTCAGGACCGCCTTCGACACCTAC
The DNA here is from genome assembly GCF_001905665.1 of Streptomyces sp. CB02261. GTDB lineage: Bacteria > Actinomycetota > Actinomycetes > Streptomycetales > Streptomycetaceae > Streptomyces. Next base: position 50,724 of record NZ_LIVX01000010.1, read on the forward strand.
GGCTCCGTCGACATCGCCTTCAACAACGCCGGCATCTCGCCCCCCGACGACGACTCCATCCTGGAGACCGGCCTGGAGGCCTGGAAGCGGGTCCAGGACGTCAACCTCACCTCCGTCTACCTCTGCTGCAAGGCCGCGCTGCCCTACATGCGCCGCCAGGGCAAGGGCTCCATCATCAACACCGCGTCCTTCGTCGCGATCATGGGCGCGGCGACCAGCCAGATCTCCTACACCGCCTCCAAGGGCGGAGTCCTCGCCATGTCCCGCGAACTGGGCGTCCAGTTCGCCCGCGAGGGCATCCGCGTCAACGCCCTCTGCCCCGGCCCGGTCAACACCCCGCTCCTCCAGGAGCTGTTCGCCAAGGACCCCGAGCGGGCCGCGCGCCGCCTCGTCCACATCCCCGTCGGCCGCTTCGCCGAGGCCGACGAGATCGCCGCCGCCGTCGCCTTCCTCGCGAGCGACGACTCCTCCTTCGTCAACGCCAGCGACTTCCTGGTCGACGGAGGCATCTCGGGCGCGTACGTGACGCCGCTCTAGCCGCTCCGGCGGCTCCGGCCGCTCTAGAGGAAGGTGCGGCCCTCACCCCGGTACGTCGGCACGGTCGCCGTCACCCGGTCCCCCTCGATCAGCTGAAGGCTGTCGAACCGCTCGCACAGCTCGCCGGCCTTCGCGTGCCGGAACCACACCTTGTCGCCGATCCGCAGATCGTCGGCCGGCGAGCCGAGCAGCGGGGTCTGCACCTCGCCGGGGCCCTCCTGCGGGTCGTACCGGAGCCCCTCCGGCAGATACGGCACCGGCAGCCGGTCCCGGCCCGCCGCCCCCGACGCCGGGTACCCGCCGCCGAGCACGGTCACCACCCCCACCCCCGGACGGCGGACGACGGGCTGCGCGAAGAGCGCCGCGGGCCGCCCGCTGAACGACGTGTAGTTGTCGAAGAGCCGCGGCACGAACAGTCCCGAACCCGCGGCGATCTCCGTCACCGCGTCCTCGGCGGCCGTGTGCTGCACGCTCCCGGTGCCGCCGCCGTTCACGAACTCCAGGTCCGGCGCCACCGCCCGGACCGCCCGCACCACGGCCGCCCTGCGCTCCGCCAGCTCCCTGCGGGCCGCCGCCTGCATCAGCCGGATCGCCCGCGAACGCAGCGGCCGGCCCGCGACCGCGTCCCCGACACCCGCGACATGCCCCTCGTACGCCATGATCCCGACCAACCGGAACCCCGGGCGCCGCACCACCGAGCGCGCCAGCTCGGCCAGCTGGGCGGGCTCCCGCAGCGGAGAGCGCAGCGCCCCTACCCGTATCCGGCCCCCGAGCAGGCGCAGCGCCGTGTCCAGCTCCAGACAGACCCGCACCTCCTCCGTCCCGCCCGCGCGCGCGGCGTCGATCAGATCCAGCTGCGCCACGTCGTCGACCATCACGGTCACGGCGGCGGCGAGCTTCGGATCCCGCGCCAGCTCCCCGAACCCGGAACGGTCCGCCGAGGGATACGCCAGCAGGACGTCGTCGAAGCCGGCGCGCGCCAGCCACAGCGACTCGTCGAGCGTGTACGACATGACCCCCGCGAAGCCCTCCCGCGCGAGCACCCGCTCCAGCAGGGCCCGGCACCGCACGGACTTGCTCGCCACCCGCACCGGCTTGCCCCCGGCCCGGCGCACGAGGTCCGCCGCGTTGGCGTCGAAGGCCTCCAGATCGACGACCGCCACGGGCGCGTCGAGATGTGCGGTGGCCCGGTCGTAACGGGCCCGGTCGGCGGCACGGGGAGTCATGGCCCGAGCTTGCCAGACCGGTTTACGGGTGGGTAGCCCCTGAGTTCCCGCGCCGGGGGGAACAGCCCGTAGAGTGACGGGCATTGTCGACACGAGCGGGGGGGAACGGGGATGACCGGCGAGCAGCGTCCCCCCGCGACCTCCCGCATCACGGACGCGCTCCTTCCGACGGACCCCACCCCCGAACCGTCCCCGGCGGAGACCACCACCCGCCTCCGCGCGATCCGCCCGCCCGAACCCCGCACGGAGACCACCCGGCGGGACTCCGCCACGGAGGCGACGCACGCGGGCGCGGGAGCGCCGACGCGCCGCGCGCCCGGGACCGCGCCCCGGGCGACCGTGGACCGGCTCTCGACAGCGACGACGCCCTCGCCCCCGGCAGCGGCGCCCTCGGCACCCGCCGGCACGCGGCCCCGCCCGGCGTCGAACCAGGCCACGCCGCCCGCCGCTTCCCCGCCGCGTCCTGCTTCCCCGCCGACCCCTCCGTCCCCGCCGCGCCCGGCGGCCCAGCCGGTGGCCACTGCACCCGCCGGCACGCCGCCCCGCCAGGCGCAGGGCCCCGGGACCTCGGTGCCGGCGGTCCCTCCGCTCCCCGCGGCCCGCCCCGCGGCACCGGCGCCCACCGCCCCGCCCCGCCCGGGCCCCGGTCCCGCCGCCCCGGACGACGGCTGGCAGGTCCCCGCCGCGCCGCGGCAGGCGGACGGTGCCGTCGGCGTCCGGCACCTCCCCCCGTACGGCCACACGTACGGGCACACCGCCCCGCAGCCTGAGGGTCTCGGCGAGACCACCACCCGGTTCCGGCCCGTACGGGAGCGGCGTACCGGGCGACGGATCGCCGTCGCCGTCTGCGCCGTGCTCGGGATCGGACTCATCGGCGGCTCCCTCGCCGGCGTGTGGCTGGCCGCGGCCGAGCCCGGCAAGCCCGCCGAGCCCGCCGGTTACACCGAGGCCATGGGCCTCTGGCACAACGCCCCGGTCGACACCCTCTTCCCCCGCACCCTCCCCGGCCCAGGCGCCGGACCCGGCGCGGCCGCGCGGACCTGGACCCGGATCGTCGTCGCCCCGGACGCCCCCTGCACGCCCGCCGTCCTCGCCAAGGGCCTGCTCGCCACCCTCCGCCCGCTCGGCTGCGAGCGCGTCCTGCGCGCCACGTACACCGACGCCACCGCCAGCAGCGTCCTCACCGTCGGCCTCGTCTTCACCCGTGCCGACGCCCAGACGCAGCGCACCCTCGGCGGGACCACCGGCCTCACCGCCCGCCTCGGCGCCGACGTCCCGCCGGCGCTCTCCGGCCCCGGCACCGTCGCCGCCCGCTTCGGAGCCGCCCAGCGCGCCAGCTGGTGGCTGAGCGCCCCCGCCGACCTCCCCGTCGTCGTCACCGCCGTCTCCGGCTTCGCCGACGGCCGGGCCGTCACCGGTCCGCAGCCCGCCGACCGGGCCATGGCCGCGGGCCGTACCGACGCCACCGCGCAGTCCGGCCTCGGCCACGAGGCCAAGGGCATCACCGTGCGCATCGAGCGGCTGCTGCGCACGACGGTCGCCGCGGCCGTGAAGGAGAAGAACGCCCGGTGACCCGCCCCACCCGCCCCACCCGCACCGTCGCGGCCGTCCTCCTCGCCGCCGCCTTCGCCGTCCTGCCCGCCACCACCACGCCCGCCTACGCCGACACCATCCGGGCCCGCCAGTGGGGCCTCGAAGCGCTCCACACCACGGAGGCCTGGCGCACCACCAAGGGCGACGGCATCACGGTCGCCGTCCTCGACACCGGCGTCGACGCCGAACACCCGGACCTGGAGGGTTCGGTCCTGCCGGGACGCGACCTCGTCGGCTTCGGCGCGTCCAGGGGCGACCGCGCCTGGGCCCGGCACGGCACCGCCATGGCCGGGATCATCGCCGGACACGGCCATGGATACGACGGCGAGGACGGCGTCCTCGGCATCGCCCCCGACGCGAAGATCCTCCCCGTACGGGTCATCCTCGAAGGCACCGACAAAGCCCGCGACAAGGCCCGCAAGACCCGGGGCACCGCCCTCGCCGAAGGCATCCGCTGGGCCGCCGACCACGGCGCCGACGTCATCAACCTCTCCCTCGGCGACGACTCCAAGTCCGCCCACCCCGACGCGGGCGAGGACGCCGCCGTCCAGTACGCGCTCGCGAAGGGCGTCTCCGTCGTCGCCTCCGCCGGCAACGGCGGCGAGAAGGGCGACCACATCTCCTACCCCGCCGCGTACCCCGGGGTCATCGCCGTCACCGCCGTCGACCGCTACGGCACCCACGCCTCCTTCTCCACCCGCCGCTGGTACGCCACCGTCAGCGCCCCCGGCGTCGACATCGCCATCGCCGACCCCGACCGGCGCTACTACGAGGGCTGGGGCACCAGCGCCGCCGCCGCGTTCGCCTCGGGAGCCGTCGCCCTCGTCCGCGCCGCCCACCCCGACCTCACCCCGGCCCAGATCAAGCGGCTGCTGATCGACACCGCCCGCAACCGGCCGAAGGGCGGCCGCAGCGACGCCAAGGGGTACGGAACGGTCGACCCGGCCGCCGCGATCGAGGCGGGCGCCCGGCTCAAGGGCGCCGACCCCAAGACCACCACCAGCGGCTACCGCGGCCAGTACTTCGGCCCCGGCCCGCTCCCCGCCGCCGAGGAGAGCCGCCCCGTCGGCCTGCTCGCCCCCCTCGCCGGCGGGCTCGGCGTCCTGCTGCTCCTCACCGCCGTCGTCCTGCGCCGCGCCCACCGGCCCCGCTAGGGGGCGTCACCCGGACCCCGGCGGGCCGCGCGTCCCGGCGCGACGGTTAGGCTCGGTGCGTGGCGCTCAAGAACATCCCGGACCCCGGTTTCTCCGACGACGACGGCACCGCCGACCCGCGGCTCGCCGCGGCCCTCGCGGCCTGGGCGGAGGACAGGACCGCCCACGGACCGGTCCTCGACGCGCTGCGGACCGCCCGGCTGCTCGTCCCCGTGGTGGCCGTCCTCGGCGAGGTCGAGACCGACGAGAACGGACTGCGGCGCGAGAAGACCAGCGACATGGCCGTCCCCACCCTCACCGCGGGCGACCGGCGCGCCCTGCCCGCGTTCACCTCGATCGCCTCCCTCGCCCTGTGGGACCCGGAGGCCCGGCCCGTGGCCGTCCCGCTCCACCAGGCGCTCCAGGCCGCCGCGCACGAGAAGGCGGACACGGTCGTCCTGGACCTCGCGGGCCCCGTGCCGTACCAGCTGACCGGCCCCGCCCTGCTCGCCCTCGCCGAGGGCCGCACCAGCGCGGACCCGCTCGACGACCCCGCCGTACGGGACGCGGTACGGGCCGCCGTCGCGGCCGAGCCCGCGGTGCTCCGCGCCCATCTGGGTCCCGGCTCCGCCGACGGCACCCTCGCCCTGGTCCTCGCCGCGGACGCCGCACCGGCGGAGGCGGCCCAGCGCGTGGCCCGCGCCCTCGCCGCCGACGACACACTGAGGGCCCGCCTGGTGCGGGGCCTCGACCTGGCACTCCTGCCGGCCGCGGCCACCCCTCCGGGCGAGCCCTTCTACGTAAAACAGTGAAAGCGACGGGGCGACCGGGTCCTAGCCGTACACCGGCCCCGTGGCTGTCGTCCTCCGGGGGGCGACCCCCGTACCCCCGGCCGACCGGGTCCTACCCGTACACCGGCCCCGTGGCTGTCGTCCTCCGGGGGGCGACCCCCGTACCCCCGGCCGACCGGGTCCTACCCGTACACCGGCCCCGTGTACTTCTCGCCCGGGCCCTGGCCCGGCTCGTCCGGGACGAGGGAGGCCTCGCGGAAGGCGAGCTGGAGGGACTTCAGGCCGTCCCGCAGCGGAGCCGCGTGGAAGGACGAGACCTCCGTCGCGCCGGCGTCCAGCAGGCCCGCGAGCGCGTGCACCAGCTTGCGGGCCTCGTCGAGGTCCTTGTACTTGTCGCCCTCCTCGGTGAGCCCGAGCTTCACCGCGGCGGCGCTCATCAGGTTGACGGCGACCGTCACGATCACCTCGACCGCCGGGACCTCCGCGATGTCGCGGGTCATGGCGTCGAAGTCGGGGGAGTCGGGGGAGTCCGCGGACTCGTTCTGGGGCGTCTCGCTCATGACTCATACGATAGGCCGGTCCTCGGTTCGCGGAGACCGCCGGGTCCTGCTAACCTTGTGTAACGACCGGCCGGACACGTGTGTGCCCGGCCCACAAGTGGAGGCTCCGAACTCCCACCTGACCACCCTCGCGGGTGGCGGGTCACCGGTCAGGTGGCGCCCATCGTTCCGTACGGACGATGGAGCCGCCCGATGTGCGCCCCGCGGTTGACCGCGGCGGTGTTCCGGTATTCCCCTGGAGCCCCGCCTGTGTCCCGTCCGGGGCGTTTTTCATGTGCCGGCTCGGTTGGTCAGAAACAGACAGTGCGTGTCCGTCCGCCAGGCGGTCGCGTGGTGCTACCGAGGAGGATCCATCAGCGCCGAGCCCCGCATCAACGACAGGATTCGCGTTCCCGAGGTGCGACTTGTCGGACCCAGCGGCGAGCAGGTCGGGATTGTTCCGCTTGCCAAGGCCCTGGAGCTCGCACAGGAGTACGACCTCGACCTGGTCGAGGTCGCGGCGAACGCCCGTCCGCCCGTGTGCAAGCTCATGGACTACGGGAAGTTCAAGTACGAGTCGGCCATGAAGGCCCGTGAGGCGCGCAAGAACCAGGCGCACACGGTCATCAAGGAGATGAAGCTCCGGCCGAAGATCGACCCGCACGACTATGACACCAAGAAGGGTCACGTCGTCCGGTTCCTCAAGCAGGGTGACAAGGTCAAGATCACGATCATGTTCCGTGGTCGTGAGCAGTCCCGTCCCGAGCTTGGTTTCCGGCTGCTGCAGCGGCTGGCGTCGGACGTCGAGGAGCTTGGCTTCATCGAGTCCAACCCGAAGCAGGACGGCCGGAACATGATCATGGTTCTCGGCCCGCACAAGAAGAAGACCGAGGCCATGGCCGAGGCGCGTGAGGCCCAGGCCGCACGCAAGGCCGAGCGCCAGGGCGTCACCTCCGAGGAGACGTCCGAGGCTCCGGCCCCCGAGGCCCCGGCGGCCGAGGCTCAGGCCGACGCCCCGGCCGAGAACCCCGAGGCGTGACCCGGCGGGCTGCCACCCAGGCAGCCCCGGGCCCCGCCCGGAACCACCAATCGAAGAATTGACGCTCCCGGATGTCCGGTGCCCGCACCGGGGGGAGCGCCACTGACGAGGAGATACGGCGCGATGCCGAAGAACAAGACGCACTCCGGTGCCAAGAAGCGCTTCAAGGTCACCGGCTCCGGCAAGATCCTGCGCGAGCGCGCCGGTAAGCGCCACCTGCTCGAGCACAAGTCGTCCAAGCTGACGCGACGCCTCACCGGCACCGCGGAGATGGCCCCGGGCGACGCGGCCAAGATCAAGAAGATGCTGGGCATCTGATCTGATCACCCGCCCCCGGCGACGGGGGCCACCGGCCAGGTCCGGGACCCATTCGTTTTTCGGGTCGTGTGAGTCCACCCACGACCCCGCTACAAGGAGTTAACAAGTGGCACGCGTCAAGCGGGCAGTCAACGCCCACAAGAAGCGCCGGGCGATCCTCGAGGCGGCCTCCGGCTACCGCGGTCAGCGTTCGCGCCTGTACCGCAAGGCCAAGGAGCAGGTCACCCACTCGCTGGTCTACAACTACAACGACCGCAAGAAGCGCAAGGGCGACTTCCGTCAGCTGTGGATCCAGCGCATCAACGCCGCTGCCCGCCTGAACGGCATGACGTACAACCGCCTCATCCAGGGTCTGAAGGCCGCCAACATCGAGGTGGACCGCAAGATCCTCGCCGAGCTGGCCGTCAACGACGCCAACGCGTTCGCCGCGCTGGTCGAGGTCGCGCAGAAGGCTCTGCCGGCCGACGTCAACGCCCCGAAGGCCGCCGCCTGATCTTCCAGGCCGCAGTACCTCTGCCCGGACCCGCAGGCGCACCCGCGCCTGCGGGTCCGGGTGCGTCGGCCCCCGAAGCACCCGGATCGCGCCGCACCCGCATCCCGTAGTCCCCGGCCCCGAAGAGAGAACCGCCGCACCTCATGGTCACCCCCGAGCTGATCTCCCCGCGTTCCCCGCGCGTCGTCGCCGCCCGGCGGCTCGCCAAGCGCAACTTCCGGGGCAAGGACCGCCTCTTCATCGCCGAGGGCCCGCAGGCCGTCCGCGAGGCCGTCGAGCACCGCGGCTCCACCGGCGAGCCGACGCTCGTCGAGCTCTTCACCACCGTCGAGGCCGCCGAGCGGTACGCGCCGATCATCGAGGCCGCCCTCGCCGCCGGCGCCCGCGTCCACCACGCCTCCGACGCCGTCCTCGCCGAGGTCTCCCAGACCGTGACCCCGCAGGGGATCGTCGGCGTCTGCCGGTTCCTCGACTCGCCGTTCGAGGAGATCGTCGCGGCCCGGCCCAAGCTCGTCGCCGTCCTCGCCCACGTGCGCGACCCCGGGAACGCCGGCACCGTGCTGCGCTGCGCCGACGCGGCCGGGGCCGACGCCGTCGTCCTCACCGACGCGTCCGTCGACCTCTACAACCCGAAGTCGGTACGCGCCTCCGTCGGGTCCCTCTTCCACCTCCCCGTAGCCGTCGGCGTGCCCGTCGAGCAGGCGGTCGCCGGACTGAAGGGCGCGGGCGTACGGATCCTCGCCGCCGACGGGGCGGGCCAGGACGACCTCGACGCCGAGCTCGACGCCGGCACCATGGGCGGGCCGACCGCCTGGATCTTCGGCAACGAGGCCTGGGGACTGCCCGAGGAGACCCGGGCCCTTGCCGACGCCGTCGTCCGCGTCCCCATCCACGGCAAGGCCGAGAGCCTCAACCTCGCCACGGCCGCCGCGGTCTGCCTGTACGCCTCCGCGCGCGCCCAGCGCCCCCGGACCTCCCCCTGAAGGGGCCATTCCGCCTTCCCCGCCCAGTAGAGTGACGCACTCGGGGGCCCACTGCGCTACACGAAGGGGTGGGGGACGGCGATGACGGTCGGTACGGACAGTCCCGCAGAGGCACGGAGCACCACACCGCGCGCCCCAAAACCGGCGGACGCCGCGACGACCACCGGTCCGGCGGCAGGCGCCGCCCCGGACGGGGCCGGCGGATTCGCCGGGATCCACCCCGACGACCTGCCCGACGGCCTCGTCGTCGCCGACGAGCAGGGCCGGATCATCTGCTTCAACGCCGCCGCCGCCCGTATCACCGCCGTCCCCGGCGACCGCGCCCTCGGCCTGCCCCTCGACCAGGCGCTGCCCCTCGAAGACCTCAAGGGCCGCCGCTGGTGGACCCTGACCGATCCGTACGGCGGTCTCGCCATCCGCCGCGGCCAGCCCGAGCGCAATCTGCTGCTGCCCGGCGGCCGCGAGGTCCTCGTCTCCGCCCGGTACGTCCGCGAGCGGCCCACGGGACCCGTCCGCCGGGTCGTGGTCTCCCTGCGCGGCACCGAGGCGCGCCGCCGCACCGAGCGCAGCCACGCCGAGCTCATCGCCACCGTCGCCCACGAACTGCGCTCCCCGCTCACCTCCGTCAAGGGGTTCACCGCGACCCTCCTGACCAAGTGGGAGCGGTTCAACGACGAGCAGAAGCGACTGATGCTGGAGACCGTCGACGCCGACGCCGGCCGTATCAAGCGGCTCATCGCCGAACTCCTCGACATCTCCCGGATCGACTCCGGCCGGCTCGAGGTGCGCCGCCAGCCCGTCGACATCGCCGCCGCCGTCGGCCGCCACGTCCAGGTCCACACCACCGCCGGCCAGTCCCCGGACCGCTTCTTCGTACGGATCAGGCCGGGGCTGCCCGCGCTCTGGGCCGACCCCGACAAGATCGACCAGATACTCGGGAACCTCCTCGAAAATGCGGTGCGCCACGGGGACGGAACCGTCACCATCGAGGTGGCACCCGCCAGGACCGGCGACGAGGGAGAAGAGGGGACGGAGGTCACCGTGAGCGACGAGGGCCCCGGCATCCCCGAGGAGTCGATGAGCCGCGTCTTCACCCGCTTCTGGCGGGGCAGCAAGCGCGGCGGCACCGGACTCGGCCTGTACATCGTCAAGGGCGTCGTCGAGGCCCACGGCGGCACCATCACCGTCGGAAGGGGCCCCCGGGGCGGGGCCGAGTTCCGATTTATCCTGCCCGTCGGCACCCCGGCCCATCTCACCTGACGAGACCAGACGAGATCAGGAGCCGCCCGGCCTGCCCACGGGCTCATTCGCGTCCCCCCACCCCGTTAGACTCGTCCTTTGGCACGTTTGCGCCCTTGACGTCGAGCGGGGCCGCCCAGCCAGCCAACGGAAGCACGGGAAGAGATGTCCGCACCCAATAAGTCGTACGACCCGGTTGAGGTCGAGGCACTGAAACCGGAAGAGATCGAGCGCATGCGGGACGAGGCGCTCGCCGCCTTCGCCGCCGCGGGCGACCTCGACGCGCTCGCGCATGCGAAGACCGCGCACACCGGTGGCACCTCGCCGCTGGCGCTCGCCAACCGGGAGATCGGTGCCCTGCCTCCGCAGGCCAAGGCCGCCGCCGGAAAGCTCGTGGGCCAGGCCCGCGGCGTCGTCTCCAAGGCGCTCGCCGCCCGCCAGACCGAGCTCGAGGCCGACCGTGACGCCCGCGTCCTCGTCGAGGAGGCCGTCGACGTCACCCTGCCGTACGACCGTGTCCCGGCCGGCGCCCGTCACCCGCTGACCACGCTCATGGAGCGCGTCTCCGACGTCTTCGTCTCCATGGGGTACGAGGTCGCCGAGGGCCCCGAGGTCGAGGCGGAGTGGTTCAACTTCGACGCCCTCAACTTCGTCCCGGACCACCCGGCCCGGCAGATGCAGGACACCTTCTTCGTCCAGGGAACCTCCGCCGAGGGAACCGCGACGACGGGCGACGAGTCCGGCGTCGTGCTCCGCACGCACACCTCGCCGGTCCAGGCCCGCACCCTCATCGACCGGGAGCCCCCGGTCTACGTGGTGTGCCCCGGCCGCGTCTACCGCACCGACGAGCTCGACGCCACGCACACCCCGGTCTTCCACCAGATCGAGCTGCTCGCCGTCGACGAGGGCCTGACCATGGCCGACCTCAAGGGCACCCTGGACCACATGGTCCAGGCGCTCTTCGGCCCGGACATGAAGACCCGGCTCCGCCCGAACTTCTTCCCGTTCACCGAGCCGTCCGCCGAGATGGACATGCTCTGCTACGTCTGCCGCGGCGAGTCCGTCGGCAACCCGGACCGCCCCTGCCGCACCTGCGGCAGCGAGGGCTGGATCGAGCTGGGCGGCTGCGGCATGGTCAACCCCAAGGTGCTCGTCGCCTGCGGTGTGGACCCCGAGAAGTACAGCGGATTCGCCTTCGGGTTCGGCATCGAGCGGATGCTGATGTTCCGCCACAACGTCGACGACATGCGAGACATGGTCGAGGGTGACGTCCGGTTCACCCGGCCGTTCGGGATGGAGATCTGATGCGGGTCCCGCTTTCTTGGCTGCGGGAGTACGTCGACCTGCCGGCGACGGAGACCGGCCGAGACGTCCAGGCCAAGCTCATCTCGGCAGGCCTCGAGGTCGAGACCGTCGAGCAGCTCGGCGCCGGCCTGACCGGCCCCCTGGTGGTCGGCAAGGTCCTCACCATCGAGGAGCTGACGGAGTTCAAGAAGCCCATCCGCTTCTGCACCGTCGACGTCGGCCAGGCCAACGGCACCGGCGAGCCCCAGGAGATCATCTGCGGCGCCCGGAACTTCGCCGAGGGCGACAAGGTCGTCGTGGCCCTGCCCGGCGCCGTGCTCCCCGGTGACTTCCGGATCGCCGAGCGCAAGACGTACGGCCGTGTCTCCCGGGGCATGATCTGCTCCGGCGACGAGCTCGGCATGGGCGACGACGGCACGCACGGCATCATCGTGCTGCCGCCGGAGCACGAGGTCGGCACCGACGCCACGGTCCTCCTGGAGCTGTTCGACGAGGTCCTCGACATCGCCGTCACCCCGGACCGCGGCTACTGCCTCTCGATGCGCGGCGTCGCCCGCGAGACGGCCACCGCCTACGGTCTGCCGCTGCGCGACCCGGCGCTGCTCGACGTGCCCGCGCCGAACTCGTACGGCTACCCGGTCCAGGTCACCGACCCCGTCGGCTGCGACCGCTTCACCGCGCGCACCGTCGTCGGCCTGGCTCCCGAGGCCCGCTCGCCGATCTGGCTCCGCCGCCGCCTGCAGAAGGCCGGCATGCGCCCGATCTCGCTGGCCGTCGACGTCACCAACTACGTGATGCTGGAGCTCGGCCAGCCGCTGCACGCCTACGACCGCAGCCGGCTCGACGGCCCCATCGGCGTCCGCCGCGCCGAGGCCGGCGAGAAGATCACCACCCTCGACGGCACCGTGCGCGTCCTGGACGCCGCGGACCTGGTCATCACCGACAACCGCGGCCCGATCGGCATCGCGGGCGTCATGGGCGGTGCCAACACGGAGATCGCCGACCCCGTGACCGACCCCGAGACCGGTCTCGTCACCGGCACCTCCGAGGTCGTCATCGAGGCCGCGCACTTCGACGCGATCTCGATCGCCCGCACGGCCCGCCGCCACAAGCTGTCCTCCGAGGCGTCCAAGCGCTTCGAGCGGGGCGTCGACCCGCAGGCCGCGGCCGCCGCCGCGCAGCGCACCGTCGACCTGCTCGTGCTGCTCGCGGGCGGCACGGCCGAGGCCGGCGTCACCGAGATCAGCGCCCCGTCCGCGCCGCGCACGATCACCCTGCCGGCGAACCACCCGGACAAGGTCGCGGGCGTCGACTACGGCCGTGAGACCGTCGTCCGCCGCCTCCAGGAGGTCGGCTGCGCCGTCTACGGCCAGGACGAGCTCGTCGTCACCGTGCCCTCGTGGCGCCCTGACCTCGCCGCGCCGAACGACCTGGCCGAAGAGGTCATCCGCCTGGAGGGCTACGAGAACCTGCCCTCCACGCTGCCGAGGCCCCCGGCCGGCCGCGGGCTCACCGAGCGCCAGCGCGTCCACCGCCGGGTGGGCCGCGCCCTGGCCGGCGCCGGCTACGTCGAGGCCCTGAGCTACCCGTTCATCGGCGAGCAGGCCCTCGACCACCTCGGCGTCGAGGCGGACGACGAGCGTCGCCACCTGGTGAAGCTCGTCAACCCGCTCTCGGACGAGGAGCCCGCGCTCCGCACGACGCTGCTCCCGGGCCTGCTGGGCGCGCTCCGTCGCAACGACAGCCGCGGCAGCCACGACCTCGCGCTCTTCGAGACCGGTCTGGTCTTCCGGCCCGAGGGCCGGACCGGCGTGGCCGTCCGGCTGCCCGTCGACCGCCGACCCACCGCCGAGGAGGTCGCCGAGGTCAACGCCGCGCTGCCCGCGCAGCCGCGCCGCGCCGCCGTCGTCCTCGCCGGTGCGCGCGAGCAGGCCGGCTGGTGGGGCAAGGGCCGTCCGTCCGACTGGGCGGACGCGGTCGAGGCCGGCCGGACCGTGGCCGCGGAGGCCGGGGTCGAGCTGATCATCAGCGCCGACCAGCACGCCCCCTGGCACCCGGGCCGCTGCGCCGCGTTCCACGTCGAGGTGGACGGCGAGAAGGTCCTCGTCGGCCACGCCGGCGAACTCCACCCGCGCGTGGTGAAGGCCTTCGGTCTCCCGGCCCGCAGCTGCGCCATGGAGATCGACCTGGACCTGCTGGAGAAGGCGAACGAGGGCCCGCTCAGGGCTCCCCGTATCTCCTCCTTCCCGGTCGCCACCCAGGACGTCGCCCTGGTCGTCGCCCAGGACGTCCCGGCCGCCGAGGTCCAGGCCGCCCTCACCGAGGGCGCGGGTGAACTCCTGGAGTCCGTCCGGCTGTTCGACGTCTACACCGGCGACCAGCTCGGCGAGGGCACCAAGTCCCTCGCGTACGCCCTGAGGTTCCGCGCCCCGGACCGCACCCTGACGGTCGACGAGGCCACCGCGGCCCGCGACGCGGCCGTGGCCCTGGCCTCCGAGCGCACGGGCGCCACCCTGCGCGGCGCCTGACGCACGGGCACGGCACGAGGAGGGCCGCCCCGGGGATTCCCCGGGGCGGCCCTCCGCCGTATCCGGACCGCGAACGGGCATGCGGGACACGGCCGTTCGTGCGCGTGGCGGACCCCTGGCGCGGGGCGGCGCGCCGAGGGTGCTCACTCCTTCGGGTGAGATCGTCGGGGGGTGTTCCCCGGGGGGTGGCGCGGTCGGCAGAATCGACGCGGCCGCAGGGGCGGACCTGTGTGCAGCAGGGCCTTCGGGCGCTGCCGGGGCTCGGGAAGGGCCGTGCATGATCCGTACGAGGTCGTTGGTCTCCGCCGGTTCCAGGCTCCGCCGGCTCGCCCCGCTCGCGCTTCCCACCGCGTGGGGTGGGGTGGCCGTGGCGTGGAAGTTCGGCTGTCCGCTGGCCCGGCAGCCGGGGCTGCCGATGAGGATCGCCACCAGTGTCGTGTTCCTCAGCGTCGGCCTCGGCCTGGTGCTCGGCCTCCGGCGCGGTCTCGTGCGCGAGCTGGCCCGGGTGCGGGCCGTCGCCGTCGCCGCCCAGCAGGTGCTGCTGCGCCCGCTGCCCGCCCGGCTCGACGGACTCGCCCTGGCGGCGGGGCAGTTGTCGGCCTCGCGGGGAGCGTCGGTGGGCGGGGACCTGTACGAGGCGGTGGCCACCCCCTACGGGGTGCGGATCGTCATCGGGGACGTCCGGGGTCACGGTCTCGCGGCGCTCGGCGCGGTGGTGGCCGTTCTCGGCAGCTTCCGTGAGGCCGCCCACGACGAGCCCGAACTCGGCGGCGTGCTGCGGCGCCTGGAGCGGACGCTGGAGCGTCATCTGCGGGAGCGGGCACGGGACGAGCACCCGGCGCGGGCGGTAACGGATCCCGTGCATCCGGCGGCGGAGGAGTTCGTGACCCTGCTGCTCCTGGAGGTGGCCTCCGACGGGCGGCTCGCGGTGTTCAACTGCGGTCACCCCGGCCCGTACCGCCTCGGTCCGGTCGTGGAGCGGCTCCCGGTCGGCGACCCGCTGCCCCCGCTGGGGGTGCTGCCCCTGCCCGTCGCGCTCGCGCCGTACACGGCGGCCCGGCTGCTGCCCGGCGAGACGCTGGTGCTGCACACGGACGGCGCCGAGGAGGCCCGGGACCGCCGGGGCCGGTTCTTCGCGCTCGACACCGCGCTCGCCGGGATGCCAGGTGAGGTGCCGTCCGCGCTCGTCCGCCGGGTCCACACGGCCCTGCTGCACCACACGGGCGGCCGGCTCGCCGACGACGTCGCGCTGCTCGTCGTACGCAACGACCGTGTCCGGGTTCCGGCGCAGCCCGCCGAACCCGGGCTGCGCCGCCCCCGGCCCGCCCCCTCCTCCCACTGCTGAGCGGAGAGGGCAGGAGCCGGCGTCGCCCGCCCCGCCACGGAGTGTCGGGCAGATCAGCGGGGCGGGCGACGCGGACCGGGCGGCCGCACTGTTGAGGGGGGAGCCGGCGGCCCGGCCGTCGCCTTGCGGCGAGAAACACAGTCAACCGGTACGGGGACGAGCGCGGCAGAGCACGCGGACCGGAAGAACGAGTACTTGATTCACACCCCGTGCGAAATCACCCCGCGCGGTGTCGTCCCGGCGGCGTCTTCCGGACTGGTCCGTCTCGTACGAATTCGGCCACCGCTACGCTGAGTTCACCGAGCGACCGGAGCGGCCATGCAGCCCAACACCTTGCTCGACGCCCTGCTCGACGAAGCGGGCGTCTCCAACGCCGGCCTCGCCGCCCATGTGAACCGGGCCGGCCGGGCCAGGGGCCTCGTCCTGCGCTACGAACACACGGCCGTGGCGCGCTGGTTGAAGGGCCAGCGGCCGCGCGGTCAGGTGCCGGACCTGATCTGCGAGGTGCTCGCCGCGCGACTGCACCGGCAGGTGACCCTGGACGACATCGGCTTCGGCGTGCCGGACGGGCCGCTGCCGGCGGCCGGTTCGCCGCTCTCCGGGTTCGTGGAGCGGGCGGCCGCCCTGTGGCGTTCCGACGAGCAGCAGCGGCCGCACATAGTGGCCGCGCCGGCCGTGACCGGTACCCCGGCGGTGATGCCGGTCTGGGAGTGGGAGAACCCACCGGAGGACATGGACGTCTCCCGTTCGGGCCGGACCACGGTGTCGGCCGCCGACATCGCCGTGCTGTGCTCCGCCCGGTCGCACTACGAGCAGATGTACCGCAAGGCCGGGGGCATCGCGACCCGGGCCCGGATCGTCGGTTTCCTCACCACCGAGACCGCGCCGCTGCTGCGGGGCTCGTACAGCGACGCCCTGGGACGGCGGCTGCACCGTGCCACCGGGGGGCTGGTGGCGGTGGCGGGCATCTGCGCGTACGACGCGGACGCGCACGGTCTCGCCCAGCGCTACTTCCACCAGGCGCTGCGGCTCGCGAAGGCGAGCGGGGACCGGGGGCTCGGCGCCTATGTGATCGCGCTCCTCGTCAACCAGTCGCTGTTCATGGGGGAGTACCGGCAGGCGGTGGCGTTCGCGGAGGCGGCGCTGCGGGCGGCGGGGCGGCAGATCACCCCGGCGCTGGCGGCCGATCTGACGGCGATGCAGGCGAAGGCGTACGCGCATCTGGGGGACGCGGCGGCCGCGTTGGCCTGTATCCGGCGGGCCGAGGCGGCGGCGGAGCGGATCAGCCCGGGGGACGAGCCGGCGGAGACGGGCTACGTCCAGCCGGGGTTCGTCAACGTGCAGGTCGCCGAGGCCCTGCTCAGTCTGGGTGATCTCGGCGCCGCGCACGAGCACGCGGCGATGGCGGTGGGGACGCCGTCGCACGACCGGGGCCGGGTGCACCGGCTCGCCATGCTGTGCCAGATCGAGCTGCGGCAGGGGGAGGCGGAGGGTGCGGCGCGCACGGCCGTGGAGATGACCGAGCGGGCGCGGGGGATGGAGTCGCGGCGGCTGCGGGACCGGCTGCGGCAGGTGCGGGAGCATCTTCTCGCGAGCGGCGGGAGCGATGCCCGGGAGGCGGCGGCGCTCATCGACGGAGCCCTACGCGTTCCGCTCTAGCCATCGAACTGCTGCGATATTGCCACCTATCAAGCACCGACCAGTCGGAAGGTGGCAAGAACGTGCAGTGGACGAAACTGAGCGAACGCTCTGTCTATGAGAATCGCTGGTTCCGGGTGAACCTCGCGGACGTCGAACTCCCGGACGGCCGCCACCTCGACCACTATCTGATCCGGCTCCGTCCGGTCGCCGTGGCGACCGCCGTCAACGAGGCCGACGAAGTACTGATGCTCTGGCGCCATCGCTTCATCACCGACAGCTGGGGCTGGGAGCTGGCCGCCGGCGTCGTCGAGGACGGCGAGGACATCGAGGCAGCCGCCGCCCGCGAGATGGAGGAGGAGACCGGCTGGCGGCCGGGGCCGCTGCGCCATCTCCTCACCGTCGAACCGTCCAACGGCCTGACCGACGCCCGGCACCACCTCTACTGGGCGGAGCGGGCCACGTACACGGGACCGCCCGAGGACGACTTCGAGTCCTCCCGGCGGGCCTGGGTCCCGCTGAAACAGATCCCCGACATGATCGCCCGGGGTGAGATCCCGGCCGCCAACATGGCCGCGGGGCTGCTGATGCTCCACCATCTGCGCCTCGGCTGAGGAGCGGGGGGACGCCGGACGGCCCGTACCTGTGCGGGGGTACGGGCCGTCCGGTGATCGAGGGGTGGCGCGGGGGGATCAGGCGTACGGGTAGAAGCCCGAGCCCGTCTTCCGGCCGAGCCGGCCCGCGTCCACCATGCGCTGGAGAAGCGGGGGAGCGGCGTACAGCGGCTCCTTGAACTCCGCGTACATCGAGTCGGCGATCGACGCGATCGTGTCCAGACCGATCAGGTCCGAGAGCTTGAGCGGGCCCATCGGGTGGGCGCAGCCGAACTCCATGCCGTTGTCGATGTCGTCGCGGCTCGCGATGCCCGACTCGAACATCCGGATCGCCGAGAGGAGGTACGGCACGAGCAGCGCGTTGACCACGAAACCGGAACGGTCCTGCGCGCGGATCGCGTGCTTGCCGAGCGTCTTCTCCGCGAAGGCCTGCGCCCGACTGATCGTGCCCTCGGAGGTGGTGAGGGCCGGGATCAGCTCGACGAGCTTCTGCACCGGGGCCGGGTTGAAGAAGTGGATGCCGATGACCTGGTCGGGGCGGGAGGTCGCCACGGCCAGCTTCACCAGCGGGATGGACGAGGTGTTCGAGGCGAGGATGGCGTCCGGCCGGGTCATCACCTGGTCGAGCACCTGGAAGATCTCGGTCTTGACCTGCTCGTTCTCCACGACCGCCTCGATGACGAGGTCGCGGTCGGCGAACTCGCCCAGGTCGGTGGTGAAGCTGAGGCGCGCGAGCGTCGCGTCCCGCTCCTCCTCGCTGATCTTGCCGCGTTCGGCGGCCTTGGCCAGCGAGTTGTAGAGCCGTGTGCGGCCGATCTCCAGCGCCTCGCCGGTGGTCTCGGCGACCTTCACGTCAAGGCCGCTCCGGGCACACACCTCTGCGATGCCCGCGCCCATCTGGCCGCAGCCCACCACTCCGACGCGCTCAATGTCGGCCATGGAGTCCGTCACCTCGTGCCTTTCGCTCTTCTCTGGCGGCGGGGCCCGTGTGATTCCGATGCGTCCGCCTCGACCCCACGACGTTACCGCTCATTAACCGATGATCGATCGTCCAGGGCGGGCATGCTGTCCGGGTGGGTGTGAGGTATCCGACAGAAGAGGGGTACAAGTGCGGCCTATCGGCAGAAGAGGGTTCGTGGCCCGCGCGGCCGCGGCGGTGCTCGCCGTGACGGGAACGACAGCGCCGGCGGCGGCCGGAGCCGAGTCGCCGGTACGGGGCAGACCGTCCCGCGCGCCCGCGTTCCGCGGCGTGTGGATCGCCACGGTCGGCAACCGCGACTGGCCCTCCCGCAGCGGCCTCGGTGCGGCGGAGCAGCGCGCCGAACTCCTCGCCCACCTGGACAAGGCGGTCCAGCGCCGGCTGAACGCGGTGGTCCTCCAGGTGCGGCCGACGGCCGACGCGCTGTGGCCCTCGCCGCACGAGCCGTGGGCGCAGTGCCTCACCGGGACGCAGGGCCGCGACCCCGGCTGGGACCCGTTGGGCACGGCCGTCGCGGAGGCCCACGCGCGGGACCTGGAACTGCACGCCTGGTTCAACCCGTACCGAGTGGCGAATCACACGGATCCGAGCCGGCTCGTCGCCGACCATCCGGCCCGGCTCCACCCGCAGTGGGTGCTGCCCTACGGCGGCAAGCTCTACTACGACCCCGGCCGGCCCGAGGTCCGCCGCTTCGTCCAGGACGCCATGCTGGACGCGGTGCGGCGCTACGACATCGACGCCGTGCACTGGGACGACTACTTCTACCCGTACCCGGTCGCCGGACAGGACTTCGGCGACGACGAGTCCTACGCGCGGTACGGCGGGGGCTTCTCCGACAAGGCGTCCTGGCGGCGGCACAACATCGACCTGCTGGTCTCCGAGATGTCCGCGCGGATCAAGGACGTGAAGCCGCACGTGGCCTTCGGCGTCAGCCCCTTCGGGGTCTGGCGGAACATCGCCACCGACCCCAAGGGCTCGGACACCAGCGGCGGCATCCAGACGTACGACGACCTGTACGCCGACACCCGGAAGTGGATCAAGGAGGGCTGGCTCGACCACGTCGTGCCGCAGCTGTACTGGCACATCGGCATGCCCTCGACGGACTACGCCAAGCTGCTGCCCTGGTGGGACGAGGTGGTCCGGGACACCGGCGTGGGCCTCTACATCGGTGAGGCGCTCTACAAGGTGGGCGACCCCGCGCAGCCCGCCGCCTGGCAGGACCGGAAGGAACTGTCACGCCATCTGAAGCTCGCCGCCACGTACCCGAGGGTCGGCGGCCACTGCTTCTTCGCGGCGAAGGAGGTCACGGAGGACCGGATCGGGGCGATGGCGGCCGTGGTGGCCGATCACTTCCCGACCAGGGTCCTCCCGCCGGGGGAACGGGGTCAGCGGGCCTCCGCCTCGGGGTGATGACGTACGACGGTGTCGGGGCCCGGCGACATCAGGGCCTCGTGGCCGTCGTCGTCGAACTTCACGCGGTACGGGGGAGTGCCGTTCTCCCCCAGCACCTGAAGGACCTCGGCCGTACGGTCGTGGTGACCGACGGTCCGGCCGTGCACCAGCAGTGTGTCGCCCACGCTCGCCTGCATCGGGGTGACCTCCTCGCGACCGGGCTTGTCCTGCTACGGAGCCTACGTCTGCCATTGTGACCCTGGTCACCCCGATCCGTCGCGTCAGCTCCTCGCCCGCTGCGTCACGGCGATGCAGACCAGGACGCCGACCGCCGCGAGCGGGGCGGCGAGCGGCAGGGTCTCGCCGAGCAGGAACACCGACCAGAACAGGGTCAGGAGCGGCTGGGCGAGCTGAAGCTGGCTCGCCTTGGGGATGCCGATCGACGCCATGCCCCGGTACCAGACGTACAGGCCGAAGAAGGTCGAACCGGCGGCGACCCAGAGCAGGCCGATCACACCGTGGGTGTTCAGGTGTACCGGCTCCAGGGACAGCGCCACGGCGGAGCCGGCCAGCATCAGCGGCAGGCACAGGACCAGGGCCCAGCCGATGACCTGCCAGCCCGGCATCTGCCGGGCCAGCCGTCCGCCCTCGGTGTAGCCGGCCGCGCACACGAGGAGAGCGCCGAAGAGGTACAGGTCGCCCCGCGACACCGCCCCGCCGCTCTGCTGGAGCGTGAACCCGAGGACCACGACCGCGCCCGCCACGGCGGCGGACCAGAAGGTACGGGAGGGCCGCCGTCCGGTCCGCAGCGCGGCGAAGGCCGCCGTGGTGAGCGGGAGGAGGCCCACCACGACGGCGGCGTGCGAGGTGGTGGAGGTCTGCAGGGCCAGCGTCGTCAGGAGCGGGAAGCCGATGACGACACCGCAGGCGACGACGGCGAGGCCCGCCCAGTGGCGCCGCTCGGGCAGCGGTACGCGGCCGACGAGGAGGAAGGCGGCGGCGATGAGACCGGCGAGCGCGGAGCGCACGGCCACCAGCGACCAGGGGCCGAAGCTCTCCAGGCCCCAGGCGGTGGACGGGAAGGTGAGCGAGAAGCACACGACGCCGAGGACGGCGAGCAGGGTGCCGCGACGCAGCGGGTCGGCGGCGCCGCGGGGGGCGTCTTCGGTGGAGGTGTTACCGCTTCCGGCGGAGGCGCTTCCGGAGTCGGCGCTCCCTGCGGAGGTCCCGGGGGTGCGGCTTCCGCCTGGCGTCCTGGTACCCGACGGCCTTCCGGTCGGCGTGCTCCCGGTCGGGGTGCTTTCGCCGGTGGCGGTGACCGCTATCGTCATCGAGGCAGTAGCGCTATTCTGTGCTGTCATGAACGAGCGTAGCAGTGTGGGGGAACTGGCGCATTCCCTTCGGTCCGAGTTGAACCGCTACTCACCTGGTGGAAAGCTGCCGTCCAGTCGCGCGCTCGTCGAGCGCTACCGGGTCTCCCCGGTGACCGTCACCCGCGCCCTCGCCCTGCTCGCCGCCGAAGGGCTCGTGGTCACGCGCCCCGGCGCCGGCGCCTACCGCGCGGAGGCCCGTACCGCCACCCCCGCGACCGGCGACACCTCCTGGCAGGAGGTCGCCCTCAGCGCCGACTCCGCCACCGAGCTCGTCCCCCGCTCAGTCGACGCCTCCGGTGTCCTCGTCACGCTGGCCGCCCCGCAGCCCGGGGTGATCGAGTTCAACGGCGGGTACCTCCACCCCTCGCTCCAGCCGCAGCGGGCCATGGCCGCCGCCCTCGCCCGCGCCGGGCGCCGCCCCGGCGCATGGGGAAGGCCGCCCACGGACGGCCTGCCCGAACTGCGCGAGTGGTTCGCCCGTGAGATCGGCGGCAGCGTCACCGCCGCCGATCTGCTCATCACCGCCGGCGGCCAGCCCGCCCTCACCACCGCCCTGCGCGCCCTCGCCCCGCCCGGCACCCCCGTCCTCGTCGAGTCGCCCACCTACCCGGGCATGCTCGCCGTCGCCCGCGCCGCGGGACTGCGCCCCGTCCCCGTACCCGCGGACGCCGACGGGGTCCGCCCCGAGCTCCTCGACGCCGCCTTCCGCGCCACCGGCGCCCGGGTCTTCGTCTGCCAGCCGCTCTTCCAGAACCCGACCGGCGCCGTGCTGGCACCGGAGCGGCGCCGTGAGGTCATCCGCATCGCCCGCGCCGCCGGAGCCTTCGTCGTCGAGGACGACTTCGCCCGCCGTCTCGTCCACGAGGGCGCGCCCCCGCTCCCCGCCCCGCTCGCCGCCGAGGACCCCGACGGGGTCGTCGTCCATGTCTGCTCGCTCACCAAGGCGACCTCGCCCAGTCTGCGGGTCGGCGCCCTCGCCGCCCGTGGCCCCGTCCTCGAACGCCTGCGGGCCATCCAGGTCGTCGACAGCTTCTTCGTCCCCCGGCCGCTCCAGGAGGCCGCGCTCGAACTCGTCGGATCGCCCGCGTGGCACCGGCATCTGCGGGCGGTCGCCCAGGAGCTCAAGAGCCGCCGGGACCTGCTGGCCGGGGCCGTCGCCCACCATCTGCCCGCCCTCGCCCTGCCCCACATCCCCTACGGCGGCTACCACCTCTGGCTGCGCCTCCCCGACGCCCTCCCCGAGGCCGCCCTCGTCGCCACCGCCCTGCGGAGCGGTGTCGCCGCCGCCCCGGGCCGCCCCTACTTCTGCGCCGAACCCCCCGCCGGGCACATCCGGCTGAGTTTCGCGGGTGTCGCGGGCCCCACCGAGATCGCGGAGGGCGTGCGCCGGCTGCGGACCGCCGTCGACGAGCTCACCGCCTGACCGCGAGGGAGGATCGGGCGGCCCTCGCCGCCCGGCCCGCCCCGGAGCGGGGGCCCGGCAAATTCACCTGACAAGCCCCGGCGTCACTGGAAGCCTGCGGGCATGAGCGACACCACGGCCACCGGCAGCCCCGTCATGCACGGGACGTACGAGATCTCAGCCGACCCCGAGCGGATCGACGCCGACCGCGTCCACCACTGGCTCTCCACGGACGCCTACTGGGCCCTCGGCCGACCTCGGGAGAAGCAGGACGCCGCCATCGCGGGCTCCCTCAACCTCGGCGCCTATCACCGCGAGACCGGCGAGATGGCCGCCTACGCGCGCGTCGTCACCGACTACGCCACCTTCGCCTGGCTCTGCGACGTCTACGTCGACCGCCCTGCCCGCGGCACCGGCCTCGGCACCGCGCTCGTGACCGCCGTCCGCGACCACCTCGCGCCGCACGGACTGCGCCGGATCATGCTCGCCACCGCCGACGCGCACGGTGTGTACGAGAAGGTCGGTTTCACGCCATTGCGGAATCCGGACAAGTGGATGGCTCTCGGGCAGGAGTGAGCCGCAGCCCCTCCCGCCTCCGTGAATGACCCCTTGACCTGCGGAGCCTTCGGCCTCACGATCGCGGCCATGAGTCTTCGGGTGACGCTCGTCACGGCGGCACGCAGCTCCTCCCTGCTCGCCGAACGCTTCGACGACGACCGGCCGCTCGACGAGGCCGGCTGGTACGAGGTGCAGCTCGCCGCGCCGGCGCTCATCCCGCTCGGCGCGGCCGAGCTGCGCTACTGCTCCCCCACCCCGCGCAGCCGCGCCACCGGCACCGCACTCGGCTACGCACCGCTCGCCCAGCCCGCGCTGCGCGACTGCGACATGGGCCGCTGGCGGGGCCTCACCCTCGCCGAGGTCGCCGCCCTCGAACCGGCCGCCGTCGACGCCTGGCTCACCGACGCCCGCACCGCCCCGCACGGCGGCGAACCGCTCCTCGCCTTCATCACCCGGGTGGGGAACTGGCTCGACACCCGCCCCGCCGAGGACGGCTCCATCGTCGCCGTCGTGGAACCCTCAGTCGCCCGGGCCGCCCTCGTCTACGCACTGAAGGCGCACCCCGCCACCTTCTGGAGCGTCGACGTCCGCCCCCTCTCCACCGTCACCCTCACCGGCCGTCCCGGACTCTGGCACCTCCAGCTCGACGCGGCCCTGCGCTGACCGGCCCCCTCCGCCCACGCCATTCCACCCCCTCCCGTCACGCGCCAGGGCGAGCCGACGGCCGCGACCGGCTAGCCTGAGAGCACGATGAACCGTTTGACCACGTCATGGGGCGCCTTCACGCTGACCCGCTTTCCCGAGGACCCGCGCGACCAGCTACGCGCCTGGGACGCGGCCGACGAGTACCTCCTGGGCCACCTGGCCGAGAGCGGTACCGACCTCTCCGGCACCGTCGCCGTGCTCGGCGACCGCTGGGGAGCCCTCGTCACCGCGCTACAGGCCGCCGGCACCGGCGAGCTCGTCCAGATCACCGACTCGTACCTCGGCGGACGGGCGACGCGGGCCAACCTCGCCCGCGCCGGGGCCGCCCCGGACGCCGTCCGGCTGCTCACCACCCAGGACCCGCCGCCCGAGCGGATCGACGTCCTCCTCGTCCGTGTCCCCAAGAGCCTCGCGCTCCTGGAGGACCAGCTGCACCGGCTCGCGCCCGCCGTGCACGAGGGCACCGTGATCATCGGCACCGGCATGGTCAAGGAGATCCACACCTCCACGCTCCGTCTCTTCGAGCGGATCCTCGGACCCACCCGCACCTCGCTCGCGGTGAAGAAGGCCCGGCTGATCCACACCACGGCCGACCCCGCGACCTCACCGCGGCCCAACCCCTGGCCGCACCGGTACGACCTCCCGGCCGACACCCCCGCGCCCGGCCTCCCCGGGCTGACCGTCACCAACCACGCCGGTGTCTTCTGCGCGGACCGCCTCGACGTCGGCACCCGCTTCTTCCTCGCGAACCTGCCCGGCGGCCTCGGCCGGGCCCGTGTCGCCGACCTCGGCTGCGGCAACGGTGTGGTCGGCCTCGCGATCGCCCTCTCCGAACCCGACGCGGAGCTGGTCTTCACCGACGAGTCGTACCAGGCGGTCGCCTCGGCCGAGGAGAACTTCCGCGCCCACGTGGGTGCGGGACGCAAGGCCGAGTTCCTCGTCGGCGACGGGCTCACCGACCTGCCCGCGGGCTCGGTGGACCTCGTCCTCAACAACCCGCCGTTCCACAGCCACCAGGCCACCACCGACCGCACGGCCCGCCGCATGTTCGCGGAGGCGCGGCGCGCGCTCCGGCCCGGCGGCGAACTGTGGGTCATCGGCAACCGGCACCTCGGCTACCACGTCACCCTCCGCCGGATCTTCGGGAACAGCGAACTCATCGCGAGCGACGCCAAGTTCGTGGTCCTGCGAGCGGTGCGGTCGGCCTGACCGGAGCACGGGACGCGGCCGTCAGCAGTCGGGAAAGGCCAGGTCGAGCGCCCGTACCCGGTCCTCCCCCGTCGTGACGGAGAGGGCGACGATCCGGTCCTGACGGAGGGTGAAGGCCAGCGCGGAGACCGGCCGGCCCGCGACGAAGGCGACCGCTCCGACGGCTCCGTCGACCAGAGCGGGCCGGGCGACGTCGGCGAAGCGCGCGAAGGCGGCCGCCCTTTCGGCCACGGCGGGGGCGCCGTGCACCGGGCCGTGCTCGGACCAGGCGATCACGTCCGGGTCGAGGACGGCGGCGAGCGTACGGGCGTCACGCGCGCGTGCGGCCGTCAGGAACCGGCCCACGACGACCCGCTGCCGCCTCTCGTCGCCGTCGCTACGGGCCGTCCCGCCGCCCCGGATCCGCTCCCGGGCCCGCCGGGCGAGCCGCGTCACCGTCTCGGGGGAGCCGCCGGTGATCCGCGCCGTCTCATGGGGCGGCAACCCGAACACGTCATGCAGGACGTACGCGTCCCGCTCGTCCGCGCCGAGTGCGTCCAGCGCGACGAAGAGCGCGAGCCACACGGAGCCGTTTCCGCTCCCGACCGCCCCGCCAGCCGTGTCCGTGACGACGCCCTCGCCCGCGCCCGCGGGCCTGCCCGCCCCGCCCACCCGTCGCTCCTGAAGTCCCCGCACGCACTCCCGTCCCACCAGCGCCGTCAGCCACGCCCGTACCGATGTCGACCCGTCCTTACGCCCCAGGTCCGCCCGGGCCGCCGCGAGCGCGGCCTCGGCCTCCGCACGCGAACCCGTCATCCGCAGGGCCACGCGCCGGAGCTGCTCCTCGTGGGCGTCGAAGCACCCGGTGAGGGCGGTCAGGAAGGTGTCGTCGGGCATGGCGCCTCACTCCTCGTCGGTCCGTCACCGCGTTGACGGGAGGGCCGACCGGGATGTGACAGCACGCCCGCCGCCCGCCGTTCCGAATAGCTCCGAATAGCTCCGAATAACTCGGAACGGAAAAGACCGGCCCGGCGCACGAGGCGCCGGGCCGGTCTTCGGGGTATCGAGCCTGCCGCTCGACGGGGTGCGTCAGTCCGTGCCGAACTCCATCGCGGCGCGGTCCAGCATCTCGTCGTCGTCGGCGACCTCGCCGCGGGAGGCGATGGCCTCGGCGCCGCCTTCCGGCATGGAGCCGATCAGCCCGGTCGCGGCGGCCTGGGCGGCGCCGATCGCGGGGTTGGACGTGCCGATCAGGCCGAGGCCCGCGTACTGCTCCAGCTTGGCGCGGGAGTCGGCGATGTCGAGGTTGCGCATGGTGAGCTGGCCGATCCGGTCCGCGGGACCGAACGCCGAGTCCTCGGTGCGCTCCATGGACAGCTTGTCCGGGTGGTAGCTGAACGCCGGGCCCGTGGTGTCGAGGATCGAGTAGTCCTCGCCGCGCCGCAGCCGCAGCGTCACCTCGCCGGTGACGGCCGCGCCCACCCAGCGCTGCAGGGACTCACGGACCATGAGGGCCTGCGGGTCCAGCCAGCGGCCCTCGTACATCAGCCGGCCGAGGCGCCGTCCCTCGTTGTGGTACTGGGCGAGGGTGTCCTCGTTGTGGATCGCGTTGACGAGGCGCTCGTACGCGGCGTGCAGCAGGGCCATGCCGGGTGCCTCGTAGATGCCGCGGCTCTTGGCCTCGATGATCCGGTTCTCGATCTGGTCCGACATGCCCATGCCGTGGCGGCCGCCGATGGCGTTGGCCTCCATGACGAGGTCGACGGGGGAGGAGAACTCCTTGCCGTTGATGGTCACCGGGCGGCCCTGGTCGAAGCCGATGGTGACGTCCTCGGCGGCGATCTCGACCGAGGGGTCCCAGAACCGGACGCCCATGATCGGCTCGACGGTCTCCACACCGGTGTCCAGGTGCTCCAGGGTCTTCGCCTCGTGGGTGGCGCCCCAGATGTTGGCGTCGGTGGAGTACGCCTTCTCCGTGCTGTCGCGGTAGGGCAGCTCGTGGGCGAGCAGCCACTCCGACATCTCCTTGCGGCCGCCGAGCTCGGTCACGAAGTCCGTGTCCAGCCAGGGCTTGTAGATGCGCAGGTGCGGGTTGGCGAGCAGGCCGTAGCGGTAGAACCGCTCGATGTCGTTGCCCTTGAAGGTCGAGCCGTCGCCCCAGATCTGGACGTCGTCCTCGAGCATGGCCCGGACGAGGAGGGTGCCGGTGACGGCACGGCCGAGCGGCGTGGTGTTGAAGTACGCGCGGCCGCCGGAGCGGATGTGGAACGCCCCGCAGGTGAGTGCGGCAAGACCCTCCTCGACCAGCGCCGCGCGGCAGTCGACCAGGCGCGCGATCTCGGCACCGTAGGTCTTGGCGCGGCCGGGCACCGAGGCGATGTCGGGCTCGTCGTACTGGCCGATGTCGGCGGTGTAGGTGCACGGGATGGCGCCCTTGTCGCGCATCCATGCGACCGCGACGGACGTGTCGAGGCCGCCGGAGAAGGCGATGCCGACGCGCTCGCCGGCGGGCAGGGAGGTGAGGACCTTGGACATAGGAAGAGTATGCATCATCGCGCATGGTCATGCAAAGGGGTGGTGCGTGGGAGCAGCGCGGGCGTCGCCAGGAGGAGTACGCCGGCCAGGCCGATGGCCGTACGTGGACCGAGCAGACCGCCCAGCACACCCCAGGCGGCCGTCAGGACCGCGGCCGACAGCTTGGTCGTCACCGTCCAGGCCGACAGCGTGCGGGCGACCCGTTCCGTCGCGGTGCGTTGCAGGCGGCAGGTGGCGTGGACGGGGTTGAAGACCCCGCAGCAGAAGATGAGCCCGAGCTCGACGCCCATCACGAGCAGCAGCCCTCCGGTGCCCGGCCCCGGAAAGGCCAGGCCGACGGGCCAGAGCGCGCGCAGCGTCCCGGCCACGACCAGGACCCGGTGCTGCCCGAAGCGGGTGACGAGCGGCCGGGCCAGCCGGGCACCGAGCAGCCCTCCGATCGAGGGCGCCGCGAAGGCGAGGCCGTACTGCCACGGTGCGAACCCGAGCCGGCCGAGCATCAGGACGGCCAGCAGCGGCTGGACGGCCAGCACCAGACCGTTGAACACGGCGGAGTTGAGGAACAGCGGGCGCAGCACCGCGTCGGCCAGGATGAACCGCCAGCCGTCGAGCAGGTCCCCGGGCCGCAGGCGCGTGGTCCCGCGGGGCTCGGGCCGTGGCTCGCGCCCGCCCGCCGCGCGGATGCCCAGGGCCGAGAGCAGGTGGCTCACCGCGTCGGCCAGCACCGTCGACACCGGGCCGAGGAGCCCGATCGCCGCGCCGCCCAGCGGCGGTCCGACGATCGTGGTGGTCCAGGCCGTGGACTCGAACCTGGCTTGGGCGGCGAGCAGGTCCTCGGCCGGCAGAAGTGCCTTCAGATACGCGCCGGAGGCCGCGCGGAACGTGATGTCGGACGCCGCGACGACGACCGACACCAGCAGGAGCTGGAGGAAGGTGAGGGCGCCGAGCGCGTACGCGGCGGGGATGGTCAGGAGCGTCGCGAACCGCGCCAGGTCCATCGTGATCAGCACCGGACGCTTGCGGCGGAACTCCACCCACGGGCCGAGCGGCACCGCCACGGCGGCCCCCACCGCGGCTCCGGCGGAGGCGAGCGCGGCGACCTCGGCCGGTCCGGCGTGCAGCACCTGGACGGCGATCAGCGGGAACGCCCCGAAGGCCAGCCAGGTGCCGAGCGCACTCGTTCCGTACGCCCCCCAGAGCCACCCGAACTCCGCTCCAAGCCGCCCGCCGAGCAACCGCCCGATCCGCACCCCGAGCCGGTGCCCGCCTCCCATGCCCGACACCCCT
This sequence comes from Streptomyces sp. CB02261, assembly GCF_001905665.1. Lineage (GTDB taxonomy): Bacteria > Actinomycetota > Actinomycetes > Streptomycetales > Streptomycetaceae > Streptomyces. The sequence goes on from NZ_LIVX01000010.1 coordinate 79,464, forward strand.
CGCTGTCACCTCCTCCCCGCCACCCGCACAACCGGCCCGCGACCAGGGGTGTCCCGCGGCAGCAGCGCACGACATCGGTCACGTCGCCCCGCACACTCCGAAGCCGCAGGTATCAAGCCCACACGCATCGAACCCGCACGCATCAAACCGGGCCCCCGGGCCCCGGATCAAACAACCCCCACGCCCCTCCGTCACAACCGACGGTTGTGCACCTAGGCTGGCCGCATGGACCTCGACGCCGTCCGTACCCTCGTCGTCGCCGCCGACGCGGGACGGTTCCACGAGGCCGCCGCCGAGCTCGGGGTGACCCAGCAGGCGGTGTCCAAGCGCATCGCCGCCCTGGAGCGCGACCTCGGGGTGCGGTTGTTCACCCGCACCCCGCGCGGCGCCGAGCTCACCATCGACGGGCAGGCCTTCCTGCCCCACGCGCGCGAGCTGCTCCGCGTCGCCGAGCGCGCGGCCGCCTCGGTGCGGCCCGGCCGCCGGCCGCTGCGCGTCGACGTGATCGCCTCGCGCGTCGCGCCGTCCGGTCTGATGCGCGGCTTCCATCGCGCCCACCCCGAGATCGCACTCGACGTGGTCATGCTGTTCGACATCGAGCGGGCCCTCGCCGCCCTCCGGTCCGGTGAGATCGACGCCTCCTTCCGGGCCGTCGCCCCGCCCGGCCGGCGCCTGCCCGACGACATCCGGTCCGTCCGGGTGCTCGACGAGCCGCTCCAGCTCCTCACCGGCCCCGCGCACGTGCTGGCGGGCGCCCGGTCGGTGCCCTCGCCCGGCTCGCCGGGCACCGGATCTGGATGCCCGGCATCGTCCCGGGCACCGAGTGGGCCGCCTACTACGACGACCTCGTCGCCGAGTTCGGCCTCACCATCGAGGCGACCGGCCCCAACTTCGGCTCCGACGCGCTCCTCGACACCGTCGCCGACACCCCGGCCCTGGCCACTTTCATCGGGGAGCGGACCCGCCTCGTCTGGCCCGCCGGTCACGGCCTGCGCCGTATCCCGGTGACCGACCCGACGCCCGTCTATCCGCACGCGCTCCTCTGGCACCGGGACAATCCCCACCCGGCCCTCGCCACCCTTCGCGCCCACCTCGCCGCCGCGACGCCCGCCCCGGTGGGCACCGCCGGGACCTGGACGCCGAGCTGGGTGATCCCGCGGTGACCGCCGCGGCGACGCCGCGACCCCGCGGAGACCTCGTTGCATAAAAGTGCGGAGCGACGTATAGTCATGCCATCCATGAGGAGGGTCTTCGATGACGGTACGAGTAGCAGTGGCGGGTGCGAGCGGATACGCGGGCGGAGAGCTCCTGCGTCTCCTCCTCGCCCACCCCCACGTGGAGATCGGCGCCCTGACCGGCCACTCCAACGCCGGCCAGCGGCTCGGGGCGCTCCAGCCCCACCTGCTGCCGCTCGCCGACCGCGTCCTCGTGCCGACCACCGCCGACGAGCTCGCCGGGCACGACGTCGTCTTCCTCGCCCTCCCGCACGGACAGTCCGCCGCCGTCGCCGAGCAGCTCGGGCCGGACGTCCTCGTCGTCGACATGGGCGCCGACTTCCGGCTCCGTGAAGCCGCCGACTGGGAGACGTACTACGGCTCCCCGCACGCCGGGACCTGGCCCTACGGGCTCCCCGAACTTCCGGGCGCCCGCGCCGCGTTGGAGGGGTCCAGGCGCGTCGCGGTGCCCGGTTGCTACCCCACCGCCGTCTCGCTCGCGCTCTTCCCCGCGTACGAGAACGGCCTCGCCGAGCCCGAGGCCGTGATCGTCGCCGCCTCCGGCACCTCCGGCGCCGGCAAGGCGGCCAAGCCGCACCTCCTCGGCAGCGAGGTCATGGGCAGCATGTCGCCGTACGGCGTCGGCGGCGGCCACCGGCACACCCCCGAGATGATCCAGAACCTCAGCGGACCGGCGGGGGAGCGGGTCACCGTCTCCTTCACGCCGACCCTGGCGCCGATGCCCCGCGGCATCCTCGCCACCTGCACGGCCGCCGCGAAGCCGGGCGTCACCGCCGAGACCGTACGGGCCGCCTACGAGAAGGCCTTCGCGGACGAGCCCTTCGTCCACCTGCTCCCCGAGGGCCAGTGGCCGGCGACGGCGTCCGTCTACGGTTCCAACGCCGTTCAGGTGCAGGTCGCGTACGACGCGGCGGCGAACCGGATCATCGCGATCAGCGCCATCGACAACCTCACCAAGGGCACCGCCGGCGGCGCGGTGCAGAGCATGAACATCGCCCTCGGGCTCCCCGAGGCCACGGGTCTTTCCACGATTGGAGTTGCGCCGTGAGCGTGACCGCAGCGAAGGGATTCACGGCGGCGGGCATCGCCGCCGGGATCAAGCAGAACGGCAACCCGGACCTGGCCCTCGTGGTCAACACCGGGCCCCGCCGCGCCGCCGCGGGAGTCTTCACCTCCAACCGCGTCAAGGCCGCGCCCGTCGTCTGGTCCCAGCAGGTCCTCGCCGACGGCGAGCTGACCGCCGTCGTCCTCAACTCCGGCGGCGCCAACGCCTGCACCGGACCGAAGGGCTTCCAGGACACCCACGCCACCGCCGAGAAGGTCGCCGAGGTCCTGAGCGCGAAGGGCACCGAGGTCGGCGCCGGCGAGGTCGCCGTCGCCTCCACCGGCCTCATCGGCATCCTGCTCCCCATGGACAGGCTGCTCCCCGGCGTCGAGAAGGCCGCGGCCGAACTCTCCGAGCACGGCGGCGAGAAGGCCGCCATCGCCATCAAGACCACCGACACCGTCCACAAGACCTCCGTGGTCACGAAGGACGGCTGGACGGTCGGCGGCATGGCGAAGGGCGCCGGCATGCTCGCCCCGGGCCTCGCCACCATGCTCGTCGTCCTCACCACCGACGCCGACGTCGACGCCAAGGGCCTCGACAGCGCCCTCCGGGGCGCCACCCGCGTCACCTTCGACCGGGTCGACTCCGACGGCTGCATGTCCACCAACGACACCGTCCTCCTCCTCGCCTCCGGCGCCTCCGGCGTCACCCCCGCGCAGGAGGCGTTCACCGAGGCCGTACGGGAAGTCTGCGACGACCTCGCCCGCCAGCTGATCGGCGACGCCGAGGGCGCCAGCAAGGACATCCGCATCGAGGTGGTCAACGCCGCGACCGAGGACGACGCCGTCGAGGTGGGCCGCTCCATCGCCCGCAACAACCTCCTCAAGTGCGCCATCCACGGCGAGGACCCCAACTGGGGCCGGGTGCTCTCCGCCATCGGCACCACGGCGGCCGCCTTCGAGCCCGACGAGCTCAACGTCGCCATCAACGGCGTCTGGGTCTGCCGGAACGGCTCCGTCGGCGAGGACCGCGACCTCGTCGACATGCGCTACCGCGAGGTCACCATCACCGCCGACCTGGCCGCCGGCACCGAATCCGCCGTCATCTGGGCGAACGACCTCACCGCCGACTACGTCCACGAGAACAGCGCGTACTCGTCATGAGCGACTCCCAGAACCCCACGCGGAGGCACAAGGCCCTCCCCAAGGCGGAGATCCTCATCGAGGCCCTGCCCTGGCTGACCCGCCACAACGGCAAGACCGTCGTCATCAAGTTCGGCGGCAACGCCATGATCGACGACGAGCTCAAGGCCGCCTTCGCCCAGGACGTCGTCTTCCTGCGCCAGGCCGGCCTCAAGCCGGTCGTCGTGCACGGCGGCGGCCCCCAGATCAGCGCCGCCCTCGACCGGCACGGCATCGTCAGCGAGTTCAAGGCGGGCCTGCGGGTCACCACCGAGGACGCCATGGACGTCGTACGGATGGTCCTCGCCGGCCAGGTCCAGCGCGAGCTCGTCGGGCTGCTCAACCAGCACGGCCCGCTCGCCGTCGGCCTCACCGGTGAGGACGCCCACACCATCACCGCGACCAAGCACCAGCCGGTCATCGCCGGCGAGCAGGTCGACATCGGCCGGGTCGGTGAGATCACCGCCATCGACACCGGCGCCATCCAGGCGCTCCTGGAGGACGGCCGGATCCCGGTCATCTCCTCTATCGCCCGCTCCCAGGACGACGGACATGTCTACAACGTCAATGCTGATACGGCGGCTGCGGCACTCGCTGCGGCGCTTGGCGCCGAGACGCTGATGGTTCTGACCGACGTCGAGGGCCTCTACGAGGACTGGCCGAACAGCGACGAGGTCATCAGCCGGCTCACCGCGAGCCAGCTGGAGAAGCTGCTGCCCGAGCTCTCCAGCGGCATGGTCCCCAAGATGGAGGGCTGCCTGCACGCCGTGCGGAACGGCGTCACCACGGCCCGTGTGATCGACGGCCGGGTCCAGCACTCCATCCTGCTGGAGATCTTCACCGACGAGGGCATCGGCACGATGGTCGTGCCGGACGGACAGGGGGACCGGTGAGCGGGAACACGGAGCTGACCCAGCGGTGGCAGGGCGCGCTCATGGACAACTACGGCACCCCGCGGCTGCCGCTCGTCCGCGGTGAGGGCGCCAAGGTCTGGGACGCCGACGGGAACGCGTACCTGGACTTCGTCGGCGGCATCGCCGTCAACGCCCTCGGCCACGCCCACCCGGCGGTCGTCGAGGCCGTCACCCGGCAGATCCAGAGCCTCGGCCACGTCTCCAACCTCTTCGTCGCCGAACCGCCCGTCGCCCTCGCCGAGAGGCTCCTCGCCCTCTTCGGCCGGCCCGGCAGGGTCTTCTTCTGCAACTCCGGCGCCGAGGCCAACGAGGCCGCGTTCAAGATCGGCCGGCTCACCGGCCGGTCCCACATGGTCGCCACCGAGGGCGGCTTCCACGGCCGCACCATGGGCTCCCTCGCGCTCACCGGCCAGCCCGGCAAGCAGACCCCGTTCCTGCCGCTTCCCGGCGACGTCACCCACGTCCCGTACGGGGACGCGGAGGCGTTGCGCGCCGCGGTCACCGAGGACACCGCCCTCGTGATCATCGAGCCGATCCAGGGAGAGAACGGCGTCGTCGTCCCGCCCCCCGGCTACCTCAAGGCCGCCCGGGAGATCACCCGCGCCACCGGCACCCTCCTCGTCCTCGACGAGGTGCAGACCGGTGTCGGCCGCTGCGGCCACTGGTTCGAGTACCAGGCCCACGAAGGCGTCGAGCCTGATCTCGTCACCCTCGCCAAGGGCCTCGGCGGCGGCCTGCCGCTCGGCGCGACCGTCGCCTTCGGCCCCGCCGCGGACCTCTTCACGCCCGGCCACCACGGCACCACCTTCGGCGGCAACCCCGTCGCCTGCGCCGCCGGCCTCGCCGTCCTCGACACCCTCGGCGCCGACGCCGCCCTCGACCACGTCAAGGCGGTCGGGGAGCGGCTGCGGCAGGGAATCGAGGGTCTGGGGCACCCGCTGGTCTCCCACGTCCGTGGTGCGGGCCTCCTGCTGGGTATCGTGCTCACGGAGTCCCTCGCACCCCAGGTGCAGCAGGCGGCTCAGGACGCCGGCCTCCTGGTGAACGCGCCCGCCCCCGATGTCGTACGGATCATGCCTCCGCTGGTCCTCACCGACGCCGAGGCGGACACCTTCCTCCAGGCCCTGCCCGGAGTCCTCGACGTGGCGAACGGGCAAGGACGAACCGGAGAATGAGACGACGATGACCGACGCGCAGGAAAATGAGCACGGCGGGCCGTCCGTTCCGCAGACCCGCACCGCACGCCACCGCAGGATCGTCGACATCCTCAACCGGCAGCCGGTGCGCTCGCAGAGCCAGCTCGCCAAGCTCCTCAGCGACGACGGGCTGAGCGTCACCCAGGCGACGCTCTCCCGCGACCTCGATGAGCTGGGCGCGGTGAAGATCCGCAACACCGGCGGCGAGCTGATCTACGCGGTGCCCAGCGAGGGCGGATTCCGCACCCCGCAGGCCCCGCTCGGCGAGTCCGCCAAGGAGGAGCGCATGCGGCGCCTCTCCGGTGAACTGCTGATCTCCGCCGAGGCGTCCGCGAACCTGGTGGTGCTTCGGACCCCGCCGGGCGCCGCCCAGTTCCTCGCGTCGGCCATCGACCAGGCCGAACTCCACGCCATCCTCGGCACGATCGCGGGTGACGACACGCTGCTGCTCATCAGCCGCGACCCGGTGGGCGGCCAGGCGCTCGCCGACCACCTGCTCAAGCTGGCGCAGAAGTAGGCCGCCTCAGTAGCGCGTGATCGCCGTCGGACCGCTCCGCGTCCCGACGGCGATGTGCGGTCGGCGCGCGGGATCCGCCCAGGCGAGCACCGCGCGCATCGCCTTCGCCGGCACGGACACACAACCGGCCGTCGCCCCGCGCCCGTCGACGTGCAGGAAGATGCCGGCCCCGCGCCCGCGTACGGGCCGGTCGTAGTTGAACCCGATGACGAGGCCGTACGCGTACTGCCGGGTGTACGAGACGAGATGCTCGGCCTCGGCGGCCCGGCAGTCCCGGGGCAGCCCCTCGACCCAGCGGTTGTACGCGCGCGAGTCGGCGTCCTGGCACCACCAGGAACGCCGGGTCACCCGCGCGTAGCGGTACGAGGTCCCCGCGGGCGCGGGCTCGATCCCGAAGGCGTACGGCAGCCGGTAGAGCCCGGTGGGCGTGGTCTTCGTCCCCTGCCGCCGCTTCCCGCCCTCGGCGAGCCCCTTGGCGCCGAACCGGGCGGGCGCCGAGCCCGCCTTCACCCACCGCCCGTCGCGCCGGTCCCACCACGTCAGGGTGCCGCTGGTGGAACCGGTCCCGGCGGCCTCGGCGGTGATCAGCTGGGACCCGCCGCCGGTGGACGCCATCCGCGCGGGCAGCGGTTCGGGGCCCGCCGCGGGGGCGGGCGCGGTGCCGAGGGTCAGCAGGGCGGCGCCGAGGAGGAGGAGGGTGCGCATGGGCGCGACGCTAGGGCCTCGGGGGAGGTTCCCGCACGCCGTGCGCGGCTATTCGGCGGGTACGGGCGCCGGCATGGGGGGCAGGGGCAGGGGCAGCGCGGACAGCCCGTCGAGGCTGGTCGCGATGTGCTCCTTGCGCATGCAGTAGGCGTTGAACTCCTCGTCGGTCTTCCGGTTGAAGTACTCGGCGTGCAGCGCCCGGTCGTCCTGGTACTCCATCAACGGCACGGCGAACCCACAGGAGTCGCTGACCCGCCGCGCGTGGACCAGGACGATCGCCCGCGCGCTGCCCTGCCCCTCGACGGCCTCCGCGGGGAACCGCGCGAACAACTCCCCCCACCGCGGGTCGTCCCGCAGCACGGCCTCCCCGTCCCCGTGCACCCGCACGACGGTCGGCGGCCCGGAGAACGCGGTCCACATGAGGGTGATCCGCCCGTTGCCCGGCTCCCGCAGATGCGCGATCGTCTCGGCGCTGCTCCCGCCGAAGTCGACGTAGGCGAGCGTCAGTTCGTCGATCACCACGAGCGTGCCACGCCGCCCCTTGGGCGAGAGGTTGACGTGCCCGTCACCGGAGAGGGGAGCGGTGGCGGTGAAGAACACGGGCTGGTCTTCGATGAAGGCACGGAGTCGTTCATCGATACGTTCGTATGTTTTTCCCATGGCACGCATTCTGTGCGCTTCGGCGCCGAGGGACGAAGCCCCCTCATGTCCCGCGCGTCCAGGGACGGATGTACCGCCTGACGAGGTCGAGCACGCGAACCGTCCAGGCACGATGAGGTGGCTTGGCCGGCTCGCCCTCGTGCCCGCCTCCGCCGGCCTCCGAGGCTGCTCCTGAGGGGTCCTGTGACGGATGGGTGGAAGGAGGCCGGGGGAGGGCCCCGGCCGGCACGTGGTCGGACCACGGGCGCAGCGCCTTCGCCGTCTCGCGTACGACCCGAGGCGAACGGTCGTCGAGCAGCGGTACGAGGCGTTCGGGGCGTACGGCGTCGAGGAGGCGCAGTCCCGCCACCGCGCCGGCCCGCACCTCGGGTCGCTCGTGCCCGATCAGTGCCCAGAGCGTGGGTCCGTCGGTGGTCCGGTCCCCGCACTCGGCCAGGCCTCGCGGAGCGTGAGGGGGCATCGCGGCCGCGCCCTCGATCCCCGAGGCGCAGGCCGCCCGGTAGAGCGGCAGCGGATCGGTCCCCGCCTGACGCAGGACGTAGCGGGCGCAGGCTCGTACCAGCGCGGAGCGGTCGTACAGGAACGGTGCGGCCTCCCCGGCCCGGCCCGCCCGGCGCAGTCCCGTGACCCCCGCCGCCCGCACCCGGCCCTGCCGGGCCGTCAGCAAGGGGGCGAGGACGTCCGGGTCGGGCGGATCCCCGGCGGCGGCGAGCGCCGCGTTCGCGCAGAGGCCCTGGACGATCACGTCGGGGTCACGTGCGGCGGTCTCCGCGAGCCGGACGGGGGAGAGGAGCCCGCGCTCGACGGCGATCCGGTGGACGAGCCGGCGCACGGCTCGGTCCTTGTGCGCCAGCTGCGCGCTCACCGCGGACCCGGGCCCTTCCCGCAGGGCCCCGGTCAGCATCGCGCGCGCGGTGTCCCCGCGCAGCCGCTCGCCCGCTCGGAGCGCGACCGCCAGGAGGTCGCCGAAATCCTCGGACGTGACCCGCGGCAGCTCCTCCCGCAGCACGGCGCGGGCCCGCTCCCGTACGGGCGCGGCCCAGTCGGAGCAGCGGATCACGACGAGGGGGAGGAGCCCGGGAGCGGCGGGGACGTGGCGGAGCGCGGCCTCCCTGACCCGCCCGTCGGGGCCGCACAGGGCGAGGGCCAGCTCGGCGGGCGCCGGAAGGTGCTCGGGGTCGTCGGAGAGCCACGCGCCGGCCGAGGGTATGCCCGCGCCCCGGCGGAGGAGGGCACGGATGTCCTCGTCGAGCGCGAGCCACGCGCCCGCGTCGCCGTCGTCGAGGACATGGGTGATGCGGTGGACGATTCCGTCGAAGGCGCTGCTCAGCATGGCCGGAGCCTAGGGCCGACAAGGGCCGGCCGCCGCCGAGTATCGACGCGCTCCGACCCGCGTTGACAAAACATACGGAGGATTGCATAGTTATGCTGTCATCGACATCTTCGCCCTCCCCCGCGAAGACGGCGGTATACCCACCCTCCTGAGGAGCAGCAGCTGTGAGCAGCAACAACGGTGACGTCCGGCTCTGGGGCGGACGGTTCGCCGACGGTCCCGCCGAGGCCCTGGCGAAGCTGTCCGCGTCGGTTCACTTCGACTGGCGTCTCGCGCCCTACGACATCGCCGGTTCCCGTGCCCACGCGCGCGTGCTGCACAAGGCCGGGCTGCTCACCGAGGACGAGCTGACCCGTATGCTCGCCGGCCTCGACCGGCTGGAGGCCGACGTCGCCGACGGCTCGTTCGTCGGCACCATCGCCGACGAGGACGTCCACACCGCCCTGGAGCGGGGCCTCCTGGAGCGCCTCGGCCCGGACCTCGGCGGCAAGCTGCGCGCCGGCCGGTCCCGTAACGACCAGGTCGCCACCCTCTTCCGGATGTACCTGCGCGACCACGCCCGGATCATCGGCGGTCTCGTCGCCGACCTCCAGGACGCCCTGGTCGGCCTCGCCGAGGCGCACCCCGACGTCGCCATGCCCGGCCGCACGCACCTCCAGCACGCCCAGCCGGTGCTCTTCGCCCACCACGTCCTGGCCCACGCCCAGTCCCTCTCCCGGGACGCCGAGCGGCTGCGCCAGTGGGACACCCGGACGGCGGTCTCCCCGTACGGCTCCGGCGCCCTCGCGGGCTCCTCGCTCGGCCTCGACCCGGAGGCGGTCGCCAAGGACCTGGGCTTCGAGCGCGGGTCGGTCGGCAACTCGATCGACGGCACGGCCTCCCGTGACTTCGTCGCCGAGTTCGCCTTCATCACCGCGATGATCGGGATCAACCTCTCCCGGATCGCGGAGGAGATCATCATCTGGAACACGAAGGAGTTCTCCTTCGTGACCCTCCACGACGCCTTCTCCACCGGCTCGTCGATCATGCCGCAGAAGAAGAACCCGGACATCGCCGAGCTGGCCCGGGGCAAGTCCGGCCGCCTCATCGGCAACCTCTCCGGCCTCCTGGCCACCCTGAAGGCGCTCCCCCTCGCCTACAACCGGGACCTCCAGGAGGACAAGGAGCCGGTCTTCGACTCCTGCGACCAGCTGGAGGTCCTGCTGCCGGCCTTCACCGGCATGATGGCCACGCTCACCGTCAACCGGGAGCGCATGGAGGAGCTGGCCCCGGCCGGCTTCTCGCTCGCGACGGACATCGCGGAGTGGCTGGTCAAGCAGGGCGTGCCGTTCCGGGTGGCGCACGAGGTGGCCGGCGAGTGCGTGAAGGTCGCCGAGGCGGAGGACAAGGAGCTGGACGAGCTCACGGACGAGCAGTTCGCCAAGATCTCCGAACACCTCACCCCGGAGGTCCGCACGGTCCTCAACGTCCCGGGCGCCCTCGCCTCCCGCGACGGCCGTGGCGGCACCGCCCCCTCGGCGGTCGCCACCCAGCTCGTCGAGGTCAAGGCGGACCTGGTCATCCAGCACGCCTGGGCCGAGGCCAAGAACTGACCCGTAGTCCTCCAGCGCCGCCGCCCGGTCCGCGAGCGCGTCGAAGTCCGGCCGGATCGGCCCGATCCGCGGGTCGACGTGCGGCGACGGGGCGGCGGCGGGGTGGTTCGTCTCCACGTCTTCCAGAAGGTCCCGCGAGGGGCCTTCTGGTGCGTCCGGGGCCGGCTCGGCCCACGACAGCTCGGGCGTACGAGGTGGCACCGCGCGGCGGCACGGCGTTCCGCCCCCGCCCCCGGTGAGGCGTCGAATGACCGGATGAGACATTCATGTCTCATCCGGTGTATGGTCGTCTCATGTCAGTCGATCGTACCCAGGTGCTCCGCGCCGCCGCCGCCCTGCTCACCCGTAAGGCGACCGCCACCATGGACGAGGTCGCACGGGCCGCCGGCATCGGGCGGGCCACCCTGCACCGGCAGTTCGCCGGACGGGACGCGCTGGTGCGGGCGCTCGAGGAGCTCGGGCTGCAGGAGCTGGAGGCCGCGCTCGACCGCGCCGGGCTCGACGAGGGGCCCGAGGACGAGGCCGTACGCCGGCTCGTCGCCGAGGTGGAGCCCGTCGGCCCCCTGCTGTCGTTCCTCGTCACCGAGAACCAGCTCTTCGAGGGCGACCAGGTCAACGAGGGCTGGGCCCGCCTCGACGCCCGGGTCTCCGCGCTCTTCCGGCGCGGGCAGGAGAACGGCGTCTTCCGGATCGATCTGACCCCCGCCTGGCTCACCGAGGCCTTCTACGGGCTCATCGGTTCCGGCGCCTGGGCCGTGCAGGACGGCCGGGTCGCCGCCAAGGACTTCCAGTACATGATCGTCGAGCTGTTGCTCGGCGGAGCGCGCAGGAGCGTGGAGAAGTGACCACCAGCACCCTCAGCACCACGGACCATACAGAGGGCGTGCGCCGCCCCGGCCGGTGGCTCGCCCTCTCCGTGCTCGTCCTGGCCGTCCTCCTCGTGGCGGTCGACGCCACGGTGCTCGGACTCGCCACCCCCTTCCTCTCCGAGGACCTGGAGCCCTCCGGCACCCAGCTCCTCTGGATCGGTGACGTCTACTCGTTCGTCATCGCCGGTCTCCTGGTCTCCATGGGCAGCCTCGGCGACCGCATCGGCCGCAAGAAGCTGCTCCTGATCGGCGCCACCGCCTTCGGCGCCGTCTCGGTGCTGAACGCCTACGCCACCAGCCCCGAGATGATGATCGTGGCCCGCGCCCTGCTGGGCGTCGCCGGCGCGACCCTGATGCCGTCGACCCTGGCGCTCATCCGGAACCTGTTCCACGACCGGCGCGAGCGCAGCCTCGCCATCGGCATCTGGGGTGCCATGGCCTCGGCCGGCGCCGCCGTCGGCCCGGTCGTCGGCGGCTTCCTCCTGGAGCACTTCTGGTGGGGCTCGGTCTTCCTCATCAACCTGCCCGTCATGGCCGTCCTCGTCCTCGTCGGGATCAAGCTGATCCCCGAGTCGAAGAACCCGAACCCCGGCCCCTGGGACCTGCCCAGCGTCCTGCTCTCCCTCGTCGGCATGATCGGCGTCGTCTACGCGGTCAAGGAACTGGCCTCCCACGGCCTCTCCCTCGACGCGGGCCTCGCCGCCCTCGCCGGCGCCGCCGCCCTGACCGCGTTCGTCCGCCGGCAGCTGACCCTGCCCACGCCGCTCCTGGACATGCGCCTCTTCCGCCACCGCGGCTTCTCGGGCGCCGTCCTCGCCGACCTGCTGACCATCCTCGGCCTCTCCGGCCTGGTGTTCTTCCTGTCCCAGTTCTTCCAGCTGGTCCAGGGCCGGCAGCCGCTGGAGGCCGGACTCGCCGAGCTGCCCGCCGCCGTCGGCGCGGTCACGGCCGGTCTGATCGCCGGCATCGTGGCCCGCCGCTTCTCCGTACGGTCCGTGGTGGCCGGAGGTCTCGCGGCGGTCGGCCTCTCCCTCGCCGTCCTGACGACGCTCGACCAGCACACCGGCTACCCGCTGCTCGGTGCCGCGCTGCTCGTCGTCGGCGTGGGAGCCGGCTTCTCCTTCACCGTCACCGCCGACGTGATCCTCTCCAGCGTCCCGAAGGAGCAGGCCGGTTCCGCCTCCGCCGTCTCCGAGACCGCCTACGAACTGGGCGCCGCGCTCGGCATCGCCGTGCTCGGCTCGATCGTGACCGGTGTGTACCGGGGCTTCGCCACCCCGGCCGGCGTCCCGTCGGGCGTCGCGTCCGCCGCCCACGAGTCGCTCGGCGGCGCGGTCGAGGCCTCCGGCGGTCTCGCGCCGGACACGGCGACGGCCCTGGTGTCGGCCGCGCAGGAGGCGTTCACGGACGGGCTGCGGATCGCCGCGGGCGTCGGCGCGGTCGTCCTCCTCGCGACGGCCGTCGCGGCCTGGTTCCTGCTCAGGGGTCAGAAGCTGGAGGACGGCGCCGTCGAGCACTGACCTCCCGCGTACACGACCGGGCCCCGTACAGCACGGCTGTACGGGGCCCGGTCACGATCGAGGGGGACTACGCCGCCTTCGCCTTCGTGGCGTACATGTCCACGTACTCCTGCCCCGAGAGCCGCATCACCTCGGCCATCACCGAGTCCGTCACCGCCCGCAGCACATAGCGGTCGCGGTCCATCCCCTCGTACCGGGAGAACTCCATCGCCTCACCGAAGCGGACCGTCACCCGGCCCGGACGCGGGAAGCCCGCCCCACCCGGCTGGATCTTGTCGGTGCCGATCATCGCGAACGGCACCACCGGCGCCCCGGTCATCAGGGTGAGCCGCGCGATGCCCGTACGGCCGCGGTAGAGCCGGCCGTCGGGGGAGCGGGTGCCCTCCGGGTAGATCGAGAAGACGTTGCCCTGTTCGAGGACCCGGCGGCCGGTCATCAGCGCCGCCACGCCGCCGCGGCCGCCGTCCCGGTCCACCGGGATCATGCCGACGCTGGTGAAGAACCAGGCCATCGCCCGGCCCTTGACGCCCTTGCCCGTCACGTACTCGTCCTTGCCGATGAAGTAGACCGGACGGTCCAGGCAGATCGGCATGATCATCGAGTCGATGAAGGTCAGGTGGTTGCCCGCGAGGATGACGGGTCCGGTCCCCGGGATGTTCTCGGCGCCCTCCACGCGGGGGCGGAACATCAGGCGCATGACCGGCCCGAGCACTGCCTTGATGATCGCGAGACGGGACAACGGTTCCTCCGGTGGGGCGCGGGTCAGTCGACCTGACGGCGGTGCAGCTGGCGACGATACTCGCGGGTCACGTCCGCGCGCACATCGGGTTCACCGAGTGGATACGCAGTGTTGACGTGAGTTTCCGCCGTGTTCGGCCGAGGTCTGCCGGGTGGAGGGGGTTGATGCCTAGCGTCGGGGGCACCCGTCGACACGTGCGGGACATGACACAGGAGGACACCTCATGACCCAGGGCGAACGCCGGATCCCGGCCCGGCGCACGGTACTCGGAGCGGCGGGCGCCACCGTCCTCGGCGCCTCCGCGGCCCTCGCGGCCGGCACGGGCGCGGCGCAGGCAGCCGACGCGCGGGCCGCAGCGACGGGCCGCGCCCACGGCCACGGACGCGGCTACCGCTCCCTCCCCGTCCCCACCGTCATCGCCCACCGCGGCGCCAGCGGCTACCGCCCCGAGCACACCCTCGGCTCCTACCGGCTGGCTCTCGACCTCGGCGCCCACGTCATCGAGCAGGACCTCGTCCCCACCAAGGACGGCCACCTCGTCTGCCGCCACGAGAACGACATCACCGGCACCACCGACGTCGCCGACCACCCGGAGTTCGCCTCCCGGAAGACCACCAAGACCGTCGACGGCACCTCCTTCACCGGCTGGTTCACCGAGGACTTCACACTCGCCGAGCTCAAGACGCTGCGGGCGAAGGAGCGCATCCCCGGCACCCGCCAGGAGAACACCCTCTACGACGGCCGCTGGACGATCCCCACCTTCGAGGAGGTCCTCCGCTGGGCCGAGGACGAGGGCCGCCGTCGGGGCCGCGAGATCTGGCTCCACGTCGAGACCAAGCACCCCACCTACTTCCGGTCCCTCGGCCTCGGCCTCGAGGAGCGGCTCGCCAAGCTCCTGCGCCGGTACGGACGCCACCGCGCGAACTCCCCGGTCTTCCTCCAGTCCTTCGAGCCCAGCAGCATCCAGCGGCTCGCCCGGCTCGTGGACTCGCCCGGGGTGGTCCTGCTCTCCGGCGCGACGAGCCGCCCCTGGGACTTCGTGCAGGCCGGGGACCCGCGCACGGTCGCCGATCTGGTCACCCCCGAGGGCCTGCGGTGGATCGCCTCGTACGCGAAGGGCATCGGCCCCACGCTCGACCTGGTGATCCCCAAGGACGCGAGCGGCCGCCTCGGCGACCCGACCACCCTGGTCCGCGACGCGCACGCCGAGGGCCTGATCCTCCACCCGTACACCCACCGCAACGAGAACGCCTTCCTGCCCGTGGACTTCCGCCGCGGTACGGACCCGGCGGCGTACGGCGACTCGTTCGGCGCCCTCAAGCGGTACCTGGACACGGGGATCGACGGGATCTTCTCCGACAACCCGGACACCGCGCTGCTCGGCGCCGCGGACCTCACCGGCCGCGACTGACCGAGGAGTCGGCGTGCGGGTCCGGCGACCGGGCCCGCACGACCTCCTCCCGGGTGGTTTACGACCCGTACCGCAACCACGCCCGCGTGCCCCGGCATCGTGCCGGACATGACCACCCCGGAAACCCGCCCCGCCCCCGAGCTCCTCGCCGCCCTCGCCCCGTTGCTCGCCGCCGAGTCGGACGCCGAGGCGCCGGCCGCCGGCGTCGAGCCGAGCGACCTCGAACAGGCCGTCTGGCTCCGTCTCCTGGAGCAGCTCCAGCAGACCGGGACCGCCCCCGAGCGTCCCGCCGAGTGGCTGCGCCGCGCCGTCCGCGCCGAGGCCCGCCGAGCCCGCAGGACCAGCGACCGCGAACGCCCCTACCGCGACGAGCCCGCCCACGATCCCGAGAGCTCGGGACACGACGGATCCCCCGAACGCTCCCTGCTGGACGCCGAGGGCCGCCGCACGCTGCGCGCCGCCGTCACCCGGACGCCCGGCCGCTGCCCCCGGGTGCTGACCGCGATGCTCGCCCCCGAGGACCTCACCTACCGGGAAATCGCAGGAGAGTTGGGTATCTCACAGGGCAGTCTGGGGCCGATGCGTTCCCGTTGCCTGGGATGCCTGCGCAGAATGCTGGCTGCGGAGGTTCCCGCGCCCGACCGAAGGGGAAGGGTGCGGTAAACCGATGATCGACCAGATGAGCGGGAGGCGTGCACACATGGGCCTGAGCGTGACCATCTCAGCAGCGGACGCGCGGGACGCGGAGCACATCCTTAAGCTGCAGTACCTCTGCTACCAGAGCGAGGCGGAGCTGTACGGCGACTGGTCCATCGAACCGCTCACGCAGTCGCTCGACAACCTGCGCGCCGAACTGGACGAGGGGTACGGCCTGGTGGCCCGGCTCGGTGACGAGGTCGTCGCCTCCGTGCGGGCCCGCATCGACGAGGACGGCACGGTGCGGATCGCCAAGCTGATCGTCCACCCGCGCATGCGCCGTCACGGCCTCGGCGGACGGCTCCTCGACGGCATCGAGCGCCGCTTCGCCGCCGGTACGGACGCCACCGCGCCGGCGGCACCCCCCGCCAAGCGCTTCCAGCTCTTCACCGGCCACCGCAGCGAGGGCAACCTGCGCCTGTACCGCCGCAAGGGGTACGCCCAGGTCGCCACCCGCGAGCTCGGCCCCAGGCTCACCCTGGTGACCCTGGAGAAGGCCGCCTGACTCAGGCGGCCGTCAGCGCGCGCGACCGGCGCAGCCACCAGATGCCGGTCAGCGGGAGCAGCACCGGAATGAAGAGGTAGCCGTAGCCGTAGTCCGACCAGACCGTCGCGTCCGGGAAGGCGGACGGCTCGACCAGCGTCCAGGTACCGACGATCAGCACGCCCGCGAGCTCGGCGGCGCAGCACACCAGCGCCGCCCTGCGGGCCGTCTCCCCGCCGCGGACCAGCGTGTAGGTGATGAAGGCGTAGACGACTGCCGCCACCGCCGACAGGGCGTACGCGAGCGGCGCCCGGTCGAACTCCGTGGCGATCTGGTAGATCGAGCGGGAGACCGCACCCACCGACATCACGCCGTACAGCCAGACCAGCAGGATGCCGGGCCCCGTGACGAGACGGGTCCGCGCGCCCTGTGCCGCCTTCTCCTGAGTCGCGGTCATGGTCAGCCCACCGTCCGGATGTCGTGGAGACGCACTTCGAGCACGGCCAGGACGACCGCGCCCGCGGCCACCGTGGCCGAACCCCACCGGCTGCGCTCCGCGAGCGACATGAACCCGGCGATGGGGACCGCGCACAGCGCCCCGATCAGATAGGCGACGAAGATCGTCGCGCCCTCTTCCGCCTTCTCGCCCCGCACCAGCTGCACGATCCCGACGATCAGCTGGACCAGGACGAGGAAGGTCACCACGGCCATGCCGATGAAGTGCCAGTCCTTGGTCGGCTGGTCGCGGAAGGCGGCGAAGCCGCACCAGGCGGCGAGGGCGAGCGCGGCCACGGAGACCGCGACCGTCAGGACGTCAAGCATGCGCCCGAGGGTATTACGGTCGATAAGGCCCGATGCGCTCGGCCCCCCCGCCGACGCCTGGCGCGCGGACCGTGGCCTTGGCCACAGCCCTCGCCCGCACCGGCCGTCCGTGACCGTCTCGGGGGGCGGTCCGCCGGGCCCTTCCGCGCAGGCCACATACGGGAACGGGGTGGAACGGGAGCCCCCGGAGTGTCCGCATGATGTCTCACTGACGTCCGCTATTCGGACAGCCCCCTTTCGTTCGCGAGTGCGCATGCTTTACTTGCAGACATGACCACGACGAGCAGCCGCATCCTTGCGACCGAGGCGATCACGACGCCCGGTGCTCGTTGTATGTGTCGAATGTGCGCCTTCTGAGGGCCCCCGCCTGAGTTTCGCGCCCCGAAGCGAGACCCGACGGCCGTGCCGTTCCTCCCGCCGCGAGGCGATGGACCGCGCCCGCCCCGCGCACCGCCGACGCCCGGCCACCCGCCGGACCGGCCCCCTGCGCCTGACTGTCCGAAGACGAATGCCCCGTGCGTGACGGACCCCGCGTCGCGCACTCGACAGTGACGGAAACCCCTGTGATCACCACTTCGGGCCTGACCAAGGTCTATGAGTCGCGCGGCCGCCAGGTCACCGCTCTGGACGGCGTCGACCTCCACGTCCGCGAGGGCGAGGTGTTCGGCGTGATCGGCCAGAGCGGCGCCGGCAAGTCCTCGCTCATCCGCTGCGTCAACCTCCTGGAGCGCCCCACCTCCGGCACCGTGACCGTCGACGGCGTCGACCTCACCGCCCTCGCCGGGAAGAGCCGTCGCGCGGGCAAGGACCTGCGCCGGGCGCGCAGCAGCATCGGCATGGTCTTCCAGCACTTCAACCTGCTGTCCTCCCGCACGGTGAAGGACAACATCGAACTCCCCCTGGAGATCCTCGGCATATCCGGCGCCGAGCGCTCCCGCCGCGCCCTCGAACTCCTCGACCTGGTCGGCCTCGCCGACAAGGCCAAGGCCTACCCCGGTCAGCTCTCCGGCGGCCAGAAGCAGCGCGTCGGCATCGCCCGCGCCCTCGCCGGCAAGCCCAAGGTCCTCCTCTCCGACGAGGCCACCAGCGCCCTCGACCCGGAGACCACCCGCTCCATCCTCCAGCTGCTGCGCGACCTCAACCAGCAGCTCGGCCTGACCGTGCTGCTCATCACGCACGAGATGGACGTCGTGAAGACGATCTGCGACTCCGCCGCCCTGATGCAGCACGGCCGCGTCGTCGAGTCCGGCACCGTCGCCGAACTGCTCGCCACCCCCGGCTCCCAGCTGGCGGCCGAGCTCTTCCCGGTCAGCGGCGCCGCCACCGGCCCCGACCGCACGGTCGTCGACGTCACCTTCCACGGCGAGTCCGCGACCCAGCCGGTCATCTCGCAGCTCTCCCGCACGTACAACATCGACATCTCGATCCTCGGCGCCGCCATGGACACCGTCGGCGGCCGGCAGATCGGCCGGATGCGGATCGAGCTGCCCGGACGGTACGAGGACAACGTCGTCCCGGTCGGCTTCCTGCGCGAGCAGGGTCTCCAGGTCGAGGTCGTCGAAGAGGACGCGGCGGCCCCGGCCGCGACCGCGCCCGCACTGGTCAAGGAAGGTGCCAAGTGACCTGGTCCGAGATGCAGCCGCTGCTGGAGCAGGGCACCGTCGACACGCTCTACATGGTCCTGTGGGCCACCGTCGTCACCGTGCTCGGCGGCCTGCCGCTCGGCATCCTCCTCGTCCTCACGGACAAGGGCGGACTGCTGCAGAACCGGCCGGTGAACAAGATCGTCGGTGCGATCGTGAACGTGGGGCGTTCGCTGCCCTTCATCATCCTGCTGATCGCCCTGATCCCGTTCACCACCTTCGTCGTCGGCACCTTCATCGGCCCGACCGCGATGATCGTGCCGCTCGCCATCGGCGCCATCCCCTTCTTCGCCCGGCTCGTCGAGACGTCGATCCGCGAGGTCGACCACGGCCTCGTCGAAGCCGTCCAGGCCATGGGCGGCGGCATTCCCACCATCGTCCGCAAGGTGCTGCTGCCCCAGGCCCTGCCCTCGCTGGTCTCGGGCGTCACCACCACGGTCATCGTCCTCATCGGATACTCCGCGATGGCCGGCGCGGTCGGCGGCGAAGGCCTCGGCTCCAAGGCCGTCACCTACGGATACCAGCGCTTCGACACCACCTTCATGCTGGTCACCGTCGTCGTCCTGGTCCTGATCGTGACCGTCGTCCAGCTCATCGGCGACGGAGTCGTACGACTCCTCGCCCGCCGGGGCCGCACCGCGTAACAGCTCCCCGGCCACCCAGACTTCGTCCTTCGAAGAAACAGCCCGGACTTGTTGTCCAGGCGTCCACCGCACCACCTGAAAGAGGCACTCTTCGTGCGTAAGAACATCAAGCTCACCGCCGGTATCGCCGCCACCGCCGCCCTCGCCCTCGGGCTCAGCGCCTGCGGCACCTCCTCGGACCCGGCCTCCTCCAAGGGCGCGGCCGGCTCCGCCGACAAGCCCCTCGTCGTCGCCGCGTCCCCGACGCCGCACGCCGACATCCTCAACTACGTCAAGGACAACCTGGCCGAGAAGGCCGGCCTGAAGCTGGAGGTGAAGGAGTTCACGGACTACGTCCTGCCGAACACCGCCACCCAGTCCGGCCAGGTCGACGCCAACTTCTTCCAGCACAAGCCGTACCTCGACGACTTCAACCAGAAGAACAAGACCACCATCGTCCCCGTGGTCAACGTCCACCTGGAGCCCCTCGGCCTCTACTCCAAGAGCCTGAAGTCGGCGAAGGACATCAAGCCCGGCCAGACCATCGCCGTCCCCAACGACACCACCAACGGCGGCCGCGCCCTCCAGCTGCTCGCCGAGAACGGCCTCATCACCCTCAAGCCGGGCGTCGGCACCAACGCCAAGCTCTCCGACATCACCGACAAGAAGGGCCTGGAGTTCAAGGAGCTGGAGGCCGCCACCGTGCCCCGCGCCCTGAACGACGTGGACGCCGCCGTCATCAACGGCAACTACGCCATCGAGGCCAAGCTGGAGCCGGCGAAGGACGCCCTCGTCCTGGAGAAGGCGGAGGGCAACCCGTACGCCAACTTCCTCGCCGTCAGGAAGGGCAACGAGCAGGACGCCCGCGTGCAGAAGCTCGCCGAGCTCCTCAACTCGCCCGAGGTGAAGAAGTACATCGAGGACACCTACAAGGGCTCGGTCATCCCGGCCTTCGGCGCCGTCAAGTAGGAAGACGCGTCGGAGGGGCCGTCAGACGGCGTCCCCCGTACAGTTCTTGAGCGGAAGGCCCCGCGCACCCCGTCCGGTGCGCGGGGCCTTCGCCACACCCCCACCGACCACCCACCCGGCCATGCGCACCGGCGGCCGCATGCTGCATGCTGTGCGTTCACGGTCGATTCGGACGGTCCTCGGCATGGAGCTGCGCATGACTACCACCTTTCCGGACATCTCCATCAACACGGACCGGTTGGTGCTGCGCGCGCTCGAAGAGGCAGACGCCCCCGCCCTCGCGGAGATGATGAACGACGAACTCGTCGCCGCCTGGACCGGTGTGCCCCAGCCCTACACCGAGGCCGCCGCCCGCCACTGGATCACCGAGTACGCCCCCACCGAACGCGCCGAGGGCAGAGGCATCGACCTCGCCGTCACCGAGTTCCTCACCCAGCGCCTGGTCGGCATCATCCAACTGGGCAACACCGACTGGCGCATCCGCTCCACCGAGATCTCCTACATCATCGCCCCCTGGGCCCGCGGCGAGGGCTACGCCTCCGAAGCCGCGCTCGCCACCGCCCAGTGGCTCTTCGGCGACCAGAAGTTCGAGCGCCTGGAGCTGCGCACCGCCGCCGGCAACACCGCCTCCCAGCAGGTCGCCCAGAAGATCGGCTGCATCAGCGAAGGCGTCCTGCGCAACGCCTGCATAGCCCGCACCCGCACCGAGGACGGCAGCTGGACCGATCTGCGCACCGACTTCATCGTCTGGGGCCTCCTCCCCGAGGACCTCGACGGCGTCGCCGACCAGATGGCCGAGGCCGGGTACTCCTCGTACACCGACTGGAGCTGACCCCCACCAGCCGACCCGGGGTACGCTCACCACGCCCCCGACCTGCGACGACACCAGGAGACAGACGACGATGGCCGACCGCGTCACGGTGATCGGATGGGACGGCTCACCTCTCACCGCGGCGGCCAGGTCCGCCCTCTCCGCCGCCACCCTGGTGGCCGGGGCCGCCCACCACCTGGCCCTGCCCGAAGTGCCGCCGGGCGCCGAACGCATCCGCCTGGGCAGCGTCGACCTCGCCGCCCGCCGGATCGCCGGCCACCGCGGCACCGCAGTCGTCCTCGCCGACGGCGACCCCGGCTTCTTCGGCGTCGTCCGCACCCTGCGCGCACCCGAGCACGGCCTGGAGGTCGAGGTCGTCCCCGCCGTCTCCTCCGTCGCCGCCGCCTTCGCCCGCGCCGGAATGCCCTGGGAGGACGCCCGGATCGTCGTCGCCCACCAGCGCACCCTGCGCCGCGCCGTCAACGTCTGCCGCGCCCACACCAAGGTCGCCGTCCTCACCTCACCCGGCGCCGGACCCGCCGAGCTCGCCCTGCTCCTCGACGGCGTCCACCGCACCTTCGTGATCTGCGAGGAACTCGGCACCGCCCGCGAACAGGTCTCCGTCCTCACCTCCGACAAGGCCGCCGACCACACCTGGCGCGACCCGAACGTCGTCCTCGTCATCGGCGGCACCACGGGCGGCCCTCCCGCCGCCCCCTGGCTGATGGGCCAGGACCCGACCGCGCGTCCCGTACGCGGCTGGGGCCTGCCCACCGAGGAGTACGACCCCCAGGGGTACGCCCCCGGAACCGCCGCGCGCGACGGGTCATGGACCGGCGCGGGCGAGGACCCGTCCCTGCGGGCCGCCCAGCTCGCCCGCCTCGGCCCCCGCACCGGCGACCTCGTCTGGGACATCGGCTGCGCGAGCGGCGCCTTCTCCGTCGAGGCCGCCCGCTTCGGCGCCGCCGTCATCGCCGTGGACATCGACCCGGCGGCCTGCGCCCGCACCGAGCAGAGCGCCCGCCGCCACGGCGTACTCCTCCAGGCCGTCCCGGGACGCGCCCCGCACGTCCTGGAGAGCCTGCCCGAACCCGATGTCGTACGGATCGCGGCCGGCGGCGTCCCCGTCGTCACCGCCTGCACCGACCGGCGCCCGGAACGGATCGTCGCCCACGCCTCCACCCGCGACGAGGCCGAGGCCATCGGGGCCGCCCTCGCCGACGGCGGCTACACCGTGGAGAGCCTCCTCCTCCAGACCGTCGGACTCGACCCGCACGACTGGTCGGAACGCGAGCGCTCGGTCGTGTTCCTGCTGGCCGGGCGCAGGGCCGACGTCCCCCACCCGTGACGGTGCCGCCCCCACGGCCAGGTAGGCTGGCCGATTGTTGTACCGCATCCGGACGTTCGGCGATTCGTTCGCCAATGTCCTGAACAAGTGGTCGCTTTGCGCCGCTGACGTGGTACGCGACAAGGGGGGACCGCGCGACGTGGCGCAGTCCACAGCGCACCGTGGCGAATCTCCCTGCCACGACGGCCGGGGGCGGCGACAATGTGTGAGCGTCCGCGTGTCCTTCGTGCCGCGCGGCGCGCGCGCTCGTTCTTGTCGACGGGCGCAGGTCTGAAGGAAGCACAAGCGATGGGCGAGGGGTACGCATGACGGACACCGGCCAGGTCCCGGGCGAGGGGCTGCCGGAGAACGCAGGCATGGTCGAGCAGCCGGGCATCCCCGCACCGGGCGCGTACACCTTCCTGGACCCCTCCGAGCACACCACCGAGGACGACGACCTGCTGCTCATGCCGGGTGCCCAGGGCGCATGGAGCGAGCACCCGCCGGGCGTCGCGCCGGCGCCGCCGGTCGCCGTGCCGCCCCCGCCGGCAGCACCGCTCGTGCCGAACCATTCGGTGCCCCAGCAGGGCGCGCCGCACCCCGCGGCCGCCGACGCGCAGACGCCGATGGGTGACCCCTTGACCGACCCCCTGCCGGACCCGCTCACGGCCCCGCTGGACGCCGTCGCCCTCGGTGACGTGCTCACGGCCCCGCAGAACCAGACCCCGCCGCAGGGCGTCCCGCTCGCCCAGCCCTTCGGCACTCCGGCGCACGGCGTCCCGCTCGCCGGTACGCCCGCCCACGGTGTCCCGCTCGACGGGACGACGGGTACTCCGGCGCACGGCGTCCCGGTCGGCCACGCGGCGGGCACCCCCGCGCACGGCGTGCCCGCCCCGCAGCAGGAGCCCGTCGCCACCGACCACGGCTACGAGCCCGGGATCCTCGACACCGGCGCCCACGAGGCCGCCGGCCGTGACTCCGGCTCCGTGGACCTCGGCGGCGTCCGCGTGCCGCCGCCCGCCGCGGCCCCGGCCCCGCAGCCCTCGCGTCGCCCCTTGCACATGGGCCCGCCCGTGCCCGAGACCGGCGGCGTCGTGCGCTCGCTGGCCGATCGTGGCCCCGCCGCGCCCGCCCCCGCCCCGCAGCCCGCGCCGCCGGCCCCCGCTCCCGAGACCCTCGTGGCGACCGGCCCCGCGCCGATGCCCGCACGGAACCCGGGCCCGCCGACCACCGGCCCCGAGTACTTCGACATCGCGCAGGACCAGCAGCTCGCGCCGCAGGGCGCCGAGCCGTGGGCCGCGCAGCCGCAGGAGCCCGCGGCCGAGGCCCTCGCAGAAACGGTCGTCCCGGCGACCGGCCAGTTCGTCCCGGTCGAGGGCAACGTCCCGACCACCCCGCACCTGGCCCCGATCCCCGTGGCCGAGCAGGTCCCGGCGACCGAGCAGGCCGAGCCGGCTCCGGCGACCGACGCGTTCCCCGTGACCGAGTCGGGCGAGCAGTCCGAGCCGGCCGCCGAGGCCGAGGTCCCCGTGGCGGACGTCGCCCCCGAGGCCCCGGTCGCGCCGACCGACCTCCAGGTGACGGTCCCCGCCCCCCGTGAGGCCGAGCCCGCCACGGCGGTCGTCGTGGAGCCCGCCGCCCCGGCGGCGGAGGAGCCCGAGGCCGAGCAGGCCCCGGAGGCCGAGGCACGGCCCGCCGAGGCCCCGGCCGAGGAGCAGACTCCCGAGGAAGCCGCCGTGGAGCCGGTCGCCGAGGAGATCCCGTTCGTTCCGGAGGCGACCCCGGAGGCCTCTGAGGCCCCCGAGACCCCGGAAGCCCTGGAGACCTCGGAGTCTCCGCAGGCCCCGGAGGCTATCGAGGCCCCGGAAGCCCCGGTCCTGCCCGAGCCGGTCCCGGCGCCCGAAGCCGTGGTCGCCGACCAGCCGGCCTCCGACGAGGCCCCCCTGCCCGAGCCGGTGCACCCGACCGCCGAGGCACCGGAGGCCACCGCGCCCACGGACGCCCCCGAGGCGCTCCCGCTGGAGCCCGAGGCGCCCCTCGCCGACGCGGCCCCCGAGGCGCTCCCGCAGGAGACCGCCGCCCACGAGGCCGCCCACGCGGACGCCGAGCTGCCCGCCGACGCCCCCGAGCCGCTCCCGCAGGAGGCCGACGCAGCCGAAGCCGTTCCGGCCGAGGAGACGGACGCCCCCGCGTACGACCCGGAGGCCGCCCAGCCTCTCGTGGAGTCCGCCCCCGCGCCCGGCTACGACGACGCCGAGCGCGAGGCCGTCCTCCGCGTGATGCGCGAGCGCCGCGACATCCGCAACGGCTTCCGCTCCGATCCGATCCCGCACGAGGTGCTGCTCCGCGTCCTGGAGGCCGCCCACACGGCCCCCAGCGTCGGCCACTCCCAGCCCTGGGACTTCGTCGTCATCCGCTCCGCCGAGACCCGGCAGACGATGCACGAGCTGGCCCAGCGGCAGCGCGAGGCGTACGCCAGGTCGCTTCCCAAGGCGCGGGCCAAGCAGTTCAAGGAACTGAAGATCGAGGCCATCCTCGACACCCCGGTCAACATCGTGGTGACCGCCGACCCCACCCGGGGCGGCCGCCACACCCTGGGCCGCTACACGCAGCCGCAGATGGCCCCGTACTCCTCGGCGCTCGCCGTCGAGAACCTCTGGCTCGCCGCCCGTGCCGAGGGCCTCGGCGTCGGCTGGGTCAGCTTCTTCGACGAGCGCGAGATGGTCCGTACCCTCGGCCTGCCCGAGCACCTCGAAGTCGTCGCGTACCTCTGCGTGGGATACGTCGACGAGTTCCCCGAGGAGCCCGAGCTGATGCAGGCGGGCTGGTCCAAGCGCCGCCCGCTGGCCTGGGTCGTCCACGAGGAGACGTACGGCCGCCGTGCCCTGCCCGGCGAGGAGCCCCACGACCTGCTCCAGGAGACCGTGGCCAACATCCGCCCGCTCGACGCCAAGGCGCTCGGCGAGGCGTGGGAGCGGCAGAAGCGCATGACCAAGCCCGCCGGGGCCCTGGGCATGCTGGAGATCATCTCCGCGCAGCTCTCCGGTCTCTCCCGGATGTGCCCGCCGCCGATCCCGGAGCCCGCGGCCGTCGCGATCTTCGCGGGCGACCACGGGGTGCACGCCCAGGGCGTCACCCCCTGGCCGCAGGAGGTCACCGGGCAGATGGTGGCCAACTTCCTCGGCGGGGGAGCGGTCTGCAACGCCTTCGCGAACCAGGTCGGCGCCGAGGTCTGCGTCATCGACGTCGGCGTCGCCTCCGAGCTCCCGGCCACCCCGGGCCTCCTGCCGCGCAAGGTCCGCCCCGGTACCGGCGACTTCACCACGGGACCGGCGATGACCCGCGACGAGGTCCTGGCCGCCATCGAGGTCGGCATCGAGACGGCCAGGGACCTGGTCGCCGCCGGCAACAAGGCCCTCCTCACCGGCGAGATGGGCATCGCGAACACCACCGCGTCCGCCGCCCTGATCTCCGTCTACACCGGCGTGGACCCGACCGAGGTCACGGGCCGCGGCACGGGCATCAACGACGAGACGCACGCCCGCAAGGTGGACGTGGTCCGCCGCGCCCTCGACCTCCACCAGCCGGACCCGGCCGACCCGATCGGCGTCCTCTCGGCGGTCGGCGGCCTGGAGCACGCGGCCCTCGTCGGCCTGATCCTGGGCGCGGCCTCCCTGCGCACCCCGGTCATCCTCGACGGCGTGTCGACCGGTGCTGCGGCGCTCGTGGCCCGCGCCATCGCGCCCGAGTCGCTGGCGGCCTGCATCGCGGGCCACCGCAGCGCCGAGCCGGGTCACGTGGCGGCGCTCAACAAGCTGGGACTGCGCCCCCTGGTCGACCTGGACCTCCGCCTCGGCGAGGGCACGGGCGCGCTGCTCGCCCTCCCGCTGGTGCAGAGCGCCGCCCGCGCGATGCACGAGGTGGCCACGTTCGACTCGGCGGGCGTCACCGAGAAGTAGCACCGCGCACGCGTCCCCCACCCCGCAGGGGAGTGGGGGACGCGCGGGGGCCGTACGGTCCCGGGGCACCCGCCGGGAGTCGACCGGCGGGACATCCGTCACACCTTGCCCACCCCAGGTCACGGATATCGTGACTCTGTACGAGCCGCTCCACAGCCGCAGCGGCCTTCTCGTTCGCACCGCCACGCTCTCCGAGGAGCCGCTCACCCATGGCCGACAACGCCGACCACCCCGCCTACCCCGTCGGTCTCCGCCTGGCAGGCCGCCGCGTCGTCGTCCTCGGCGGCGGCCAGGTCGCCCAGCGCCGGCTGCCCGCCCTGATCGCCGCGGGCGCCGACATCACGCTGATCTCCCCGTCCGCCACGCCCTCCGTCGAGGCCATGGCCGAGGCCGGCGAGATCACCTGGGCCAGGCGGCGGTACGAGGACGGCGACCTCGCCGACGCCTGGTACGCCCTGGTCGCCACCACCGACCCGGCCGCCAACGCCGCCGCCTCCGCCGAGGCCGAGCGCTCCCGGACCTGGTGCGTGCGCGCCGACGACGCCGAGGCGGCCACCGCGTGGACCCCGGCGACCGGCCGCGACGCCGGCGTCACCGTGGCCGTGCTCACCGGTCACGACCCCCGCCGCTCCGCCGCCGTGCGCGACGCGATCGTCGAGGGGCTCCGCGACGGTTCGATCGCCGCTCCCGCGCACCGCTCCCGTACCCCCTTCGTCGCCCTGGTGGGCGGCGGCCCCGGCGACCCGGACCTGATCACGGTGCGCGGCCGTCGGCTGCTCGCCGAGGCGGACGTGGTCATCGCGGACCGGCTCGGCCCCCGCGACCTCCTGGACGAGCTGCCCCCGCACGTCGAGGTGATCGACGCGGCGAAGATCCCGTACGGCCGGTTCATGGCCCAGGAGGCCATCAACAACGCGCTGATCGAGCACGCGAAGGCGGGCAGGTCCGTCGTGCGGCTGAAGGGCGGCGACCCGTTCGTCTTCGGCCGCGGCATGGAGGAGGCGCAGGCGCTCGCCGCCGAGGGGATCTCCTGCACGGTGGTCCCGGGCATCTCCAGCTCGATCTCGGTCCCCGGCGCCGCCGGCATCCCGGTCACGCACCGCGGGGTCGCCCACGAGTTCACGGTGGTCAGCGGTCACGTCGCCCCCGACGACCCGCGCTCCCTCGTCGACTGGGCGTCGCTCGCGAAGCTCACCGGCACCCTCGTCATCCTCATGGGCGTCGACAAGATCGGGAAGATCGCCGAGGCGCTCGTCGCGCACGGCAAGAACCCCGAGACGCCGCTGGCCCTGATCCAGGAGGGCACCACGGCGTCCCAGCGCCGGGTCGACGCCACCCTCGCGACGGTCGCGGAGACCGTCAGGGCGCAGGACGTCCGCCCGCCCGCCGTCATCGTCGTCGGCGACGTCGTCGCCGAGGGCCCCGACCGCCTGGTGAAGTGACCGGGCGCAGCAACGGACCGGGCCCTCGGGCCCGGTGACCAGGGGTGACCGAACCCCGTCGCACACATTGGCACCACACCCCGGACAAGGCAGTATCACCTCGTGGCCGAACTCATCACGATCGACGACCCCGACGACCCGCGTCTGCGCGACTACACCGGCCTGACCGACGTCGAGCTGCGGCGCAGACGGGAGCCGGCCGAGGGCCTGTTCATCGCGGAGGGTGAGAAGGTCATCCGCCGGGCCAGGCAGGCCGGGTACGAGATGCGGTCGATGCTGCTCTCCGCCAAGTGGGTCGACGTCATGCGGGACGTCATCGACGAGGTCCCGGCGCCGGTGTACGCGATCCAGCCGGACCTCGCGGAGCGCGTCACCGGCTACCACGTGCACCGGGGCGCGCTCGCGTCCATGCAGCGCAAGCCGCTCCCGGACGCGGCCGAACTGCTCGTGGACGCCCGCCGGGTGGTCGTCATGGAGTCGGTCAACGACCACACCAACATCGGTGCGATCTTCCGCAGCGCCGCGGCCCTCGGCATGGACGCGGTGCTCCTCTCGCCGGACTGCGCGGACCCGCTCTACCGGCGTTCGGTGAAGGTGTCCATGGGCGCGGTGTTCTCCGTCCCGTACGCCCGCCTCGACACCTGGCCGCGCGGCCTGGAGGCCGTACGCGAGGCGGGCTTCAAGCTCCTGGCGCTCACCCCGGCCGAGAAGGCGACCTCGATCGACGAGGCGGCGCCGCACCGGCTGGAGCGGGTCGCCCTGATGCTGGGGGCGGAGGGCGACGGCCTGTCGACGCAGGCCCTGCGCGCCGCCGACGAATGGGTGCGCATCCCGATGGCCCACGGCGTGGACTCGCTGAACGTGGGCGCCGCCGCGGCGGTCGCGTTCTACGCGGTGGCGACGGGCCGCCCGGAAGCCTGACCGGCCTCAGCCCTGGAGGGCCTGGGCGGCGGCGATGCCCAGGGCCACCACCAGGGTCACGACCACGAAGACGAAGAGCCGCTGCCGCAGCAGCCGGGGGTTGGCGGGGCGGCGCCCCGTCGACGTCGTCCGGGCACCCGGCCGCGTCGCGGGACGGCCCCCGGTCCGCGGCCCGGCGGACGGCCGGGACGACGGTCCGGGCCCACGCCCCTGGCCGCGGTCCGCACCGCGCTCCGCACCGCGCTCCGCGCCCCGCTCCGGTCCACGACCGGGCACGTCCCGATCGGTGTACCGCTCGGTCGGCCGTACGGCGTTCCGCTCCTCGGTCCGGTCCCGCTGGACCGGCGGACGGGAGACCGGCAGCCCCTGCGCCTCGCGCGCCGCGATCTCCTTGAGCCGCATCGACAGCTGGAGGGTGCTGGGACGGTCCTCGGGATCCTTCGCGAGACAGGCCCGGATCAGCGGCGCGAGGGCGTCCGGCACCCCGTGCAGCTGCGGCTCCTCGTGCACCACCCGGTAGAGCATGACCTCGGAACTGCCGTGCCCGAAGGGGGAGTCGGCCATCGCGGCGTACGCCAGGGTCGCACCGAGCGAGAACACGTCGGTGGCGGGGGTGACGGCCGCTCCGCGCACCTGCTCGGGCGCCAGGAAGCCGGGCGATCCGACGGCCGTGCCGACGTGGGTCAGCGTGCTGGCACCGGTGGCCCAGGCGATGCCGAAGTCGATGATGCGGGGGCCCTTGGGGGAGAGCAGGATGTTCGAGGGCTTGAGGTCCCGGTGCACGACCCCCGCCTCGTGGACGGCGACGAGGCCCTCCGAGAGGGCCGCCCCGATGGTGGCGACGTCCGCGGCGCGCAGCGCGCCCTCCTCG
This sequence comes from Streptomyces sp. CB02261, assembly GCF_001905665.1. GTDB lineage: Bacteria > Actinomycetota > Actinomycetes > Streptomycetales > Streptomycetaceae > Streptomyces. Next base: position 108,952 of record NZ_LIVX01000010.1, read on the forward strand.
GCGACCCGGTCGTGCAGCGAGGGACCGGGCACGTACTGGGTGGCGAACCAGGGGCGCTCGGCCTCCAGATCGGCGGCGACGAGCCGGGCCGTACAGCCACCGCGGATCCGCCGGGCCGCCGACACCTCGCGGGCGAACCGTGACCGGAACTCCTGGTCCTCGGCGAGGTCCGGCCGGATCACCTTCAGGGCCACCCGCTGACCGCGCCGGTCGGACCCCAGGTACACGACGCCCATCCCGCCGGCCCCCAGCCTGCGGTGGAGCCGGAACGACCCGACGATCCGCGGATCCTCGCGCCGGAGCCGCATCATCGCCATGTCCGTCCCCTCGTCCGTTCGACGTGGCACAGCTTACGTAGTGGCGCCCGCGCGTGCTCATAGGCCGCGCCCTCCCACCGGGATCGATTGTCAGTGCTGAGGGGGAGGGGCGCCGGAGGTGAGCGTCCGCTCCCCGCCCCAACGCCCTTGCCCCGGAGATCACTTGACGCGGGGTCGGGGATCGTGGCGAGGGCCCCTGAGACGCCGACGGAGGGCCTCGGACCAGGGCGTTCGCGGGACGCCCCGCGAAGTGAGCCATGTCACGCTCCCGGACACCCTCCCGAGGCCCTTCCGGAACCCCTCCGGGAAGACCCGGGGATCCGCGCCCCCGTCTCCACCCAGGGGAGTACGCCGCGCGGGCGGCCGTCATCCTCCGGGAGGCCCGCAAGTCGGTACGAGGGCATGACGTCCCGGCGCTCCCCGCTCCCTAGTGTTGAGGTCAAGCGGCGGGTGCGACTCTCGTCCCCCGAGGTAACGCACCCGCCGCGCCCACACGTCAGGAGAGGAACCATGGCCTACACGGCACCGCGGACGACCACCCGGCCCTCGAGCCGTCGCCACCCGCTGGTGGCCACCGCCATGGTCCTCCCTCTCGCGGCCCTGCTCGTCGTCGTCTTCGGCGGCTGGGAGGCAGTGGCCACACATGCGTCGTCCGTGGGCGTGATGCTGGGGCGCTGAACGGCGCCCCGGGACCCGGGAGAGCGGCCCGGGTCGGGACATCCGGCCATCAACCCCGTGGGGACGGGGGTACGGCGGACGACTGCGTCGGGCCGGTCAGCTGGGGAGCTGACCGGCCCTCGCGCGTTCCCACCGGGCGACCGCGGTGCGGCGGAGGGGCCGGCCCCGGGCGCGGGACCGAGGCGCACGCCGAGGCGACCGCCCCCGGTCCCGTCCGTCCGCCCCTCCCCGTACGCTCCCCCCGTGGACTCCACCGACCGGCCCCCGCTCGACCTCCCCCCGCTCGACCGGCTCGCCGCCCTCGCCCGCGCCGCCGCGCACCGCCCCGGCGCGCCCTGCCGGTGCGCGAGCGGACTCGTCGGGGTGCTCGCCGACCGGGACGACGGGACCGTCGTACGCCACGGGAAGCTCGTCGCCAAGGCGCACGCCCCCGGCACGGACCACGAGGAGCACCGCGCACGGCTCGCGCTGGCCGCCCACCCGGATGTCGCCGGTGTCTTCCTCCCGCCCCTCCCGATGCCCGCGCCCGCGCCGGACGTACTCGACGGCCGGCCCGTCACGGTCTGGCCGTACGGCCCGCCCGTCGACCCGGCGGACCCCGACGCCGCACCCTGGGAGGAGGCGGCGCGGCTGCTCGCCCTGCTGCACCGCACGCCGCCCCCGCCGGGGCAGGCGGTCCGGCTGCCGGCGATGCGGGCCCCCGCCAAAGCGGCCCTCGCCGTGGACCGGATGCGCCGGACGGCACCGGATCACCCGGCCGCCGCGACCGTCCTCGCCGCCTGGAGCTCGGTCCTCGACCGTCCGGCGCCGGGCCCCCGGCTCCTCTGCCACGGCGACTTCCACCTCGGCCAGCTGGTCCGCGACACCGGCTCGGAGCCGGCGGGGCCCTGGCGGCTCATCGACATCGACGACCTCGGCCTCGGCGACCCGGCCTGGGATCTGGCCCGTCCCGCCGCCTGGTTCGCCGCCGGCATCCTGCCCCCGGAGATCTGGTCCCGCTTCCTCGGCGCCTACCAGGAGGCGGGCGGCCCCGCCGTGGGCGCCGACCCGTGGGACCGACTCGACCTGCCCGCCCGCGCCTTGACGGTCCAGACCGCCGCCCTGGCCCTGGCCAAGTCGACGGCCGAGCGCAGACCGCTCGACGAGGTGGAGGACGTGATGATCGACACCTGCGCCCGCATCGCAGGTCAGCGAACCGACTCGGGCCCTTCGGCGTCCACGTAAGGTGAAGCCACCATTCGAACGGCGACGTCAGGGAGTTGAGCCGACCATGCAGTGCCCCAAGTGTCACGCGGCCATGCACACGTACAACCGCAACGGTGTCCAGATCGAGCAGTGCAGCGGCTGCCGGGGGATATTCCTGGACTACGGCGAGCTGGAGGCCCTGACCCGACTGGAGTCCCAGTGGGTCCAGCAGGCCCCGCCCGCCCCTCCGGCCCCGCAGGCGTACCCGGCGCAGCACGCCCCCGCCGCCCCGGCCTGGGGTGCCCCGCACCACGGTGGCCACGGCGGCGGCCACTACCGTCAGGGCGGTTTCGGCCGGATGCTCTTCTCCTCCTGACCGGGGTACGAGGAAGCCCCCGGCCGCGAGATGCGGCCGGGGGCTTCTTGGTGGTGCGCGATACTGGGATTGAACCAGTGACCTCTTCCGTGTCAGGGAAGCGCTCTCCCGCTGAGCTAATCGCGCGGGCTGTGCACACGTCGTACCCGAAGGAACTGCGTACTGCGTGCGCGATACTGGGATTGAACCAGTGACCTCTTCCGTGTCAGGGAAGCGCTCTCCCGCTGAGCTAATCGCGCGGGGGATCCGAAGATCCAGGACCCGAAGGTCCAGTGGACGATACTGGGATTGAACCAGTGACCTCTTCCGTGTCAGGGAAGCGCTCTCCCGCTGAGCTAATCGTCCTTGGAGGTGGAGACGGGATTTGAACCCGTGTAGACGGCTTTGCAGGCCGTTGCCTCGCCTCTCGGCCACTCCACCAGGAGTGAATACAGGGGTTCGGGAAGATCCCCCACATCGAGCGGACGACGAGATTCGAACTCGCGACCCTCACCTTGGCAAGGTGATGCTCTACCAACTGAGCCACGTCCGCTTGTCGTTTCCGTTTCGCTTGCGCGTCCCGGCGACGTGTTGAACTCTAGCGGATTCCTGGGCCAGCACAAAAACGCGTTTCCGCAGCGTGCTGACCTGCGGGCCGATCCGGGCGGCGGGCAGGGCGCCCCGGAGGATTCGCGCCGCGTTCACTCGCCGTGTCCCCCGGGTGGCGGGGAGCCGCCACCGCACGCGGTCCGGTGCCCCTCCCGTCGCCGACCTAGACTCGATGCGTGCACGACCTTGCTCCTCTGGCCCGCTTCGGCGGCCTCGTCGCGACGGACCTCCGAGACGTCACCCACGACCCCGAAGCCCTCGACTCCACCGGCTTCTGGGCCGTCTGCGCGGACTTCGAAGGGCGTCTGACCTGCGCCCGCTTCGGGGACGTGCGGCCCGACCGCGTTCCCACGCCCGTCCCGGGCGCCTGGCGCGGCCCCGCCGCCGGTGACTGGACGTCGTCCCTCGACCGCGCCGCGTACATCGCGGGCGTCCGGCGGGTGCGCGAGCACATCGCGCGCGGTGAGGTCTACCAGGCGAACCTCTGCCGGGTGCTGACCGCGCCGCTGCCGGACCCGGCCGCCGCCGACGTCGACGCCCTCACCGCACTGCTCGCCAGGGGGAACCCCGCGCCCTACGCGGGAACGATCCGGCTGCCCGCCCACGGCGTGGAGGTCGCCACCGCCTCCCCCGAGCTCTACCTCCGCAGGGAGGGGGCCCTGATCACGTCGGGTCCCATCAAGGGGACCGGCCGCACGGCCGCCGACCTCCTGCCCAAGGACCACGCGGAGAACGTGATGATCGTCGACCTGGTCCGCAACGACCTCGGTCGCGTCAGCGAGACCGGCTCCGTCGCCGTCCCGGCCCTCTGCGCGACCGAGGAGCACCCCGGCCTCGTCCACCTCGTCTCCACCGTCACCGGACGGCTGCGCCAGGACGCCGGCTGGCCCGAGCTGCTCGCCGCCACCTTCCCGCCCGGCTCCGTCACCGGCGCCCCCAAGTCCAGCGCCCTGCGGATCATCGAGGCCCTGGAGACCGCTCCGCGCGGGCCGTACTGCGGGGGCGTGGGCTGGGTCGACGCCGACGCGGGAACCGCCGAGCTGGCCGTCGGGATACGCACCTTCTGGATCGACCGCCCCGAGGGCGTGCTCCGCTTCGGCACCGGCGCCGGGATCACCTGGGGCTCCGACCCGGAGCGCGAGTGGGACGAGACCGAGCTCAAGGCGGCCCGGCTCGTCGCGATAGCGTCGGGCGCCTACGAGTCAGGCGCCCTTGAGGCGAGCGGAAAGGCCATCTCTCGATGAAACTCTGGGTCAACGGCGGGCTGCACGACGCGGAGACCGCCCTGGTCTCCGTACTGGACCATGGACTGACCGTCGGCGACGGCATCTTCGAGACGGTGAAGGCCGAGCGAGGAGAAACGTTTGCTCTGACGCTCCACCTGGAGCGGCTCACCCGCTCCGCCCGCGGTCTCGGCCTGCCCGACCCCGACCTCGACGAGGTCCGCCGCGCCTGCGCCGCGGTCCTTGAGGCGAACCCGATGGAAATCGGCCGACTCCGCATCACGTACACCGGCGGGCTCTCCCCGCTCGGCTCCGAGCGCGGCGACGCCGGGGCCAGCCTCGTGGTCGCCCTCGGCGAGACCGGCCGCCGCGCCGACTCCACCGCGGTGATCACCGTGCCCTGGACGCGTAACGAACGCGGCGCCCTCACCGGCCTCAAGACCACGTCGTACGCCGAGAACGTGGTGGCCCTCGCCAGGGCGCGCGAGCAGGGGGCGACCGAGGCGCTCTTCGCCAACACCGTGGGGCGGCTCTGCGAGGGCACCGGCTCCAACGTCTTCGTCGTGGTCGACGGCCAGATCCTCACCCCGCCCGTCTCCTCCGGCTGCCTCGCGGGCATCACCCGCGCCCTGGCGGTCGAGTGGACCGGGGCGCGGGAGGCCGACCTGCCCCTGGACGTCCTGGAGAGCGCCGACGAGATCTTCCTGACCTCGACCCTGCGCGACGTGCAGGCCGTGCACCGGGTCGACGGCCGTGAACTGTCGCCGGCGCCCGGCCCCGTCACCGCGAAGGCGATGCGGACCTTCGACGAGCAGGCCGCCCGGGACCGGGACCCGCGCCTCGGCTAAAACCTGATGACGGATGGCCCCGGGGTGGGTAGAACACCACTGATGACCACCACCCTGCGGCCGGCCGAGCCGCTTCAGCAGACGCCCGACGGCGGCCGTTCCCGTACCTACGACGTGTGTGTGAACAGCCGCCGTGTCGGTTCCGTGCACCTCTCCACCGCCCCCGGCTTCGGAGCCGGCGCCGGAGTGATCAGCCGCCTCGGGATCGACGAGCCCGACCGCGGCCGGGGCCGGGCCACGGTCGCCGCGCTCGCCTCCGAGGAGGTGCTGCGGGGCTGGGGCTGCGTCCAGGTGCAGATATCGGTCCCCGCCGACGCCGCGCCCGCGCTGCGGATGGCCCGCTCCCTCGGCTACACCGAGCGCAGCCGGAACATGCTCAAGGAGGTGCCCGCCGAGCCGCCGCCGCTGCCGGAGGGAGTCGAGGTCCGGCCGATGACCGAGGCCGAGTTCGCCGCGTGGCAGACGCGGGCCCAGGACGCCTACGCGCAGAGCTGGATCGACCGGGGCGTCCCCGAGGACCAGGCCCGCGCCAAGGCCGAGAGCAGCCACCGGACGCTGCTCCCGGAGGGCCTGGCCACGCCCGGCGCCGCGATCCATCTGATCCTGCGGGACGGCCGCCCCGTCGGTCGACTCTGGACCGGCCGGACCGAGCTGGAACCGGGACGGTGGGCCGCCTACGTGTACGACATCGAGGTCGACGAGGGGCAGCGCGGCCACGGCTACGGGCGGGCGCTCATGCTGCTCGCCGAGCGGGTCGCCCGGGAGGCGGGGGAGACCCTGCTCGGACTGCACGTCTTCGCCGGCAACACACCGGCGATCCGGCTCTACGAGTCGCTGGGCTACCGGGCCACCAACGTCAACAGCGCGAAGGACCTGCGCTAGCGGCCCTGCGCTCAGGCGGTCAGGAGACGGTCGGCGATCCCCTCGATGCGCTCGCGCAGGCCGTCCTGGCTCTGGCCGCCGTCCAGGCGCTCGCCGCCGATCACATAGGTCGGTGTCCCGGTGACCTTGATGGCCTTGCCCTCGGCCTCGTCCGCGTCGACGGTCAGCAGATGCCGGCCGTCGATCAGGGCGGTGTCGAACTCCTCGGCGTCCAGGCCCAGTTCCGTCGCGACCTCCATGAGCACCGGCTCGCCCCGCTCGCCGAGCTCGGCCGTCCTGGCGAGGAGCGCCTCCGCGTACGGCCAGCCCTTGCCCTGGTCGACGGCCTCCTCGGCGGCCTGCGCCGCGGCGTACGCGTGTTTGTGCTTCGCCAGCGGGAAGTGGCGCAGCTGTACGTCGAGCCGGTCGCCGTACTTCTCGCGGAGCGCGCGGACGTCGTCGAGGGCCTGGAAGCAGTCGGGGCACTGGAGGTCGAACCACGCCTCCAGGACGACGGGGGAGGCGGGCGCGGTGGTGGAGTCACTCATGACAGCAGTCTCCCTCACCGGGACCTGGGGAGGAGATCCGGCGGGGGTGACCCGGAGATCTCCCTGAGACCGGCCGTCGGGCATGGCCCCGGGCGGTCCGGCCGGTGCAGGATGGAAGGGACGTATCACCCGGCATCTGGAGGACCGCATGCTCGCCGAGACCATCTGCTCCGCGGTGTCCGCGGCGGGCCTGGGCATCGCCGCGATCACGGCGTACCGGAAGCGCTTCCTGACCGCCGTCCGGATCGCGGCCTACGCCCTCGTGCCGCTCGGCCTGGTGATGACGGGCGCCGTCGAGTGGATCGCGGGCACGGCCTTCAGTCCGGTCGCCTGGGCCGGATTCGGCGTGCTCGGGGTCGCGTGGCTGCTCTTCCTGTCCACCCGGGCCGTCGAGCGGCGCAGGGGCGGCCGCAAGGGGACCACCGGTGGCGCCGAGACCAGAGCGGTGGCCCCGGGGGCGTCGGCGCCCTCGCGCGCCGTGGCCGCGAAGCCGCAGGCCGGCCAGTCCGCCGGGGACGACTTCAGCGACATCGAGGCGATTCTGAAGAAGCACGGAATCTGACCGCTTCTGACGATTCCCGTTCCCCGTGATCCACGGGAAGGGGTGAACGGCCCCTGCGGTGGGGCGTGTTGCGGGATTTACCCGGCCCGCGGTACGCGATCATCCCCCCGAGATGCCGGATACCTCGCGGGAGACCCTCCCCGCCGCCCCCGCCCCTGCCCCCGCCACCGCCGACGAGCCGCGCGGCTGTCTGTTCGCGCTCTCCCAGCCCCCGCTGATGATCTTCCTCGGGGTGATCGGCTGTCTGCTGCTGATGGCCGCCGTGCACGATCTCTTCGTACTGTGACGGCGCCGCCTCAGCCCGCCGCCTCCTTGCGGCGCGCGCGGTACGCGGCCACGTGGAGGCGATTGCCGCAGGTACGGCTGTCGCAATAGCGGCGCGAGCGGTTGCGGGACAGGTCGACGAAGGCGCGGCCGCAGTCCGGCGCCTCGCAGCGCCGCAGCCGCTCCTGCTCGCCCGCCACCACGATGAACGCGAGGGCCATGCCGCAGTCGGCCGCGAGATGGTCCGCCACGGAGGCGCCCGGCGCGAAGTAGTGCACGTGCCAGTCGTAGCCGTCGTGGTCGGTGAGCTGGGGCGTGGTGCCCGCGCCCGCCACCAGCTGGTTGATCAGGGGGGCCGCGATCCGCGCCTCGGGCGCGGAGAAGACCGCGGCGAACTTCTCGCGGACCTCGCGGACGGCCCGCAGGTCGTCGGCGCCGAGATCACCCACACCGCTGATCTTGTGCGCGCGCACGAAGGACCGCAGTCCGTCGATGTCCGCGAGCTCGTCGGCCCGCTCGCCCTGGGGCGCGGTGTTCATCAGATCGACGACGGTGTCGAGGGCGATCCGGGTGTCGTGGGGAATCAGCACGATCCGCTCCCTGGCCGGCCGCGGGCGGGCGCCCGCGGAATGGCGCTGACTTTAGCGTGACCCGGAAAAGGACACCGGCGCCCACCACCGCGTTGGCTGCGCGGTGGCGGGCGCCGGATGACGTGCCTAGGTGACTCCCGCGCGGCGCCGTCGCCCCGAGTCGGACGGCGCCGTGCGGCTCTCGGCCTGGCTCAGCTGTCGGCCAGGATGTGGGAGAGCTCCGTGTCGAGGTCGAAGTGCCGATGCTCGGTGCCCGGTGGCACGGCGGCGTCGGTCCTCTTCAGGAACGACTCCAGGGCCCTCGCCGGGGCCTCGAGCAGGGCTTCTCCCTCGGGGGAGCTCAACGCGATGCAGACGACTCCCTGACCGTGACTACGAGATGGCCAGACGCGGACGTCGCCCGTGCCGGTGGGCCGGTGCAGCCCCTCGGCGAGAAGGTCGCGGGCGAAGACCCACTCGACCGTCTCCTCGGCTCCGGTGTGGAAGGTGGCGTGCACGGCATAGGGATCGGCCGTGTCATACCGCAGGCCCGCGGGTACAGGCAGTGAGGACTCGCTCGACACAACGAGGCGCAGGTGCAGCTCGCAGCTGACCGTGGTGTTCATAAGCGCCAGGGCCTTTCGCTCAGTGTGCGCTCGGGGATTCGCACGTCGGCGAAATCGACATGCCACCTCCGGTGCCGTTGTAAACCCCTCTGTCGGTTTTGTGAGTGTTCAGGTAGCTCGTTCGGACGCCTGTGACCTGCGGTAATACCGCCATTCCGGCGACGGCTCACCGTCCGGTAAGTTGGGGACCATGAATGCGGAGAGTGACGAGCGCGCCGGGGAGTCCGCAGACGGCCAGGAAGCCGAACTGGGATCCCGCGCACCGGAGTTCATCAAGTCCCGCCGAGGCCTGCATCTGAGCTGGCAGGTCGGCGTCTTCATCGTGGGACTCGCCGTGGTCGGGGCCGGAGTGGTGATGCTGCCGCTCCCCGGACCCGGCTGGCTCGTCATCTTCGGCGGCATGGCGATCTGGGCGACCGAGTTCGTCTGGGCGCAGCTCGTGCTCCGCTGGACCAAGCGCAAGGTCACCGAGGCCGCCCAGCGCGCCCTCGACCCCAAGGTCCGCCGCAGGAACATCATCCTCACCACCGTCGGCCTGGTGATCATCGCCGTCCTGCTCGGCGTCTACCTCTGGAAGTTCGGCTTCGTCATGCCGTGGAAGATCGACCAGTGACCCTCGGATGGTTCGGGAGCCCCGCTGACATGCGGTAATGTTTGCGGTGCACCGGGGCGATTAGCTCAGTGGGAGAGCACTTCGTTCACACCGAAGGGGTCACTGGTTCGAACCCAGTATCGCCCACCACCCGGTCCGAAGGCCCGGAGACGGAACACCGTCTCCGGGCCTTCGGCGTTCACCGCATCCGCGCGACCCGGTCCCGGAGCCTCCTCGCGTCCCGCAGCCGCTGCTCGTACGTGGCGCCCAGCGCGAGCAGCAGCAGCCCGGCCAGGGCCGGCGGCAGCCAGCGCGGCAGGGCGCCCACCACCTGCACCACGTACGGCGCCAGCTCGTGCAGCCCGTCCAGGGCCAGCACCACGCCACCGAGGACCAGCAGGGCCTGCAGCCGGAACCGCGCGCCGATCAGCGTCACCGCGAGGGCCGCGACCCCCAGGGCCAGCGGACGGAGCCACTCCGGGTCCGTCCAGGCCGCGAGGAGGCTCGGCAGCAGCGTCGCCGCGAGCCCGGGGCCGTACGCCGTCCAGGACGAGGCCTCGGTGTCCCGGCGCCGCCGCAGGAAGCCGAGGACGAGCGCGGGCACGGTCACCGGGAGCGTGTACGCCTCCGGGGTCGTCACCTCCCAGTCCGCCAGCCGCACCCAGGTGGCCAGCAGGAACAGCGCCGCCGCCGTCCAGGACGCGAACCGCCGCCGCTCCGGCCGTACCGCCGTCGCCGCCGCGATCACGCCCCCGAGCGCCAGGACCAGCGCCAGGAAGGCCGGCCGGGAGACGGCGAGCCCGAACGCGGGCAGGGCCACGGCCGCGCCGGTGATCTCCACCGCCAGGGCCACCGCACGCGGGCGCGTCCGGGCGCCCACGGCGGCGGTGACCGCCGGCACCAGGAGCAGCGCGAGGGCCGTCCAGTGGTCCGCGAACCCGCCGGCCGCCGCCACCGCGCACACCAGGCCGGTCCCGGTGAGGACCGCGCCGACGGCCGCGACCACGCGGCGCGCGTCCGTACCGAGCGCCGCCACGCCCGTGAGGAGCACCAGCACCACCCCGAGGACGGTGAACGTGGCCCCCCGTACGTCCAGGGCCAGGGCGACGGCGCTCACGGCGGAGGCGAGACCGCCGGCGTACGCGCACCACCCGAGGACGGTCGCCGGCTCCACGGCGGGCGTCCCCGCGCCGGTCCGCCGGGGCGCCCACGAGGTCCACGGCGTCGCCGGTCCCGCCCCCGTCTCCGGCTCCGCCCCCTGACGGACGGGCGCGCGCAGGCCGGGGGTCAGCGGTCCCGGGCGGACGGCGATCCACAGGGCGGCCGCGGACGTCACGAGCTGGAGGGCGAGCGTCGCCGCGTACGGCAGGCCGAGGGAGACCGGCAGGGCGGTGAGCAGCGCCCAGGCCAGGGCGAGGGCCCCGCACCGGCCCCAGAGCCGGGGGACGGCCGCGAGGGCGGCGACGGCCACCGCCAGGACCAGGGCCGCCGTCGCCGGGTACGACGTCAGGACGCGCCCCGTGTGCTCGCCCGACCACACGGCCGTCGTCCGGGCCATCGGCCCGAGGAGACCGGCCACCACCGGCGGCAGCGCCCACACGACCCCGAGCGTCGCCACCCCGGCCCCCGCCCCGGCCAGCCCGAGCCGCACGCCCCGCGGCAGCCGGAAGCCACCGCCCGCCGACGAGGCGCCCCTGCCGCCCCTGCCGCCCCTGCCGCCCCCGCCGCGCCCGGCGCCGCCGACCGCGCCGCCGCCGACCGCGCCGACACCGGCCGGACCCGCGCCGGGCACTCCGGTGCCTGCCGAACCCGTTCCCGCCGCGCCGGCTTCCGCCGCACCCGTACCGGACGCCCCGGCACCGGCCGGAGCCGCTCCCGTCGGGCCCGTGCCCGCCTCGGCGCCCCCCGCCCCGGCTCCGGCAGCACCGGTGCCCGCCGCGCCGGCGTCGGCCGGACCCGCGCCACCCGTGCCGGCTTCGGTCACCCCGGCGTCCGCCGGACCCGTTCCCGCCGCACCGGTGCCCGTGGCCGGCACCGTGCCCATACGCCACAGCGACGCCAGGGCCAGGGCGCACAGGACGTACCCCGGTACCGCCCAGTCCGCCGGGACCGCGGTGCGGACCAGGCCGCCCGCCGCCGTCAGAGCCGCCAGGCCCGCGACCGCCGCGGCCCCCACCGCCAGGGCGGGCGCGCGCCACGACACGTACAGCGTCACCGCCGCACCCGCCAGGAGCAGCGCCGCGCCGCTCCACGGGGAGGTGAGGGAGAGCCAGCCGCCCGTCAGGAGCGCCCAGCCGCCCAAGGCCACCGCACCGGTGACCGCCGTGATCCTGACCGACCGCGGCCGGGCCCACAGGACCACGGCCCCGTCCGCCGCGGCCGTCACCAGGGCCGCCCACGCGAAGGCCGTCGGGCCGCCGCCGGCCGCGAGCGCGCCCAGCGGCAGCGGCAGCTGTCCGGCGACCACGGCCACCGGCAGCGGGACCCGCAGCCGGGGCAGCGCCGAACCGTACGCCGTCCACGCGCCCGCGAGGACCGCGGCGGCCACCGCCGAGTACCCCAGGCCGTCCGTCTCCGGCAGCGCCACCCGGTGCAGCGCGTACGCGTCGAGGACCATCAGGACCAGACCGAGCGCCGCCACCGACTCGGCCGTCGACACCAGGCTCCTGCGCAGCAGCGCCACCGGCGCCGCCAGAGCCGCCGAGGTCACCACGGACAGGACCGCGGCGCGCCCGCCGATGCCCATCGAGCCCCAGCTCACCAGGGTAAAGGCGACCGCCGCGATCGTCAGCAGGGTGCCGCCCAGCGTCAGCAGGACGTTCTGGGCGCTCCGCGGCGTCGCGTCCGCCACCGGCGGCCGCGGTCGCGGCGCCGCCGACGCGGCGGGCGCGTACAGCACCTGGAGCAGCCAGGCCCGGCGGGCCAGCAACTGGGACCGGCGTGCGTCGAGTTGCGCCAGCTCGCGGTCGACGAGCACCAGCTCGTCGGCGGGCGGCAGTGAGTTGTCCATAGGCGGAGTGTGGCCCCGGCCACACCCGGCGGGAATGCGTCCTGGTACTCATCTTCCGGCGCCCGCCGACTGAGTACCCCCACACTGGGGGCATGGACTGGTGCCGGTACCGCTTCCGCAGCGTCTGGCGGCTCGCCGCCCCGCCCGACGCGGTGTACGCCGTCCTCGAACGCCCCGAGGAATACCCCCGCTGGTGGCCCCAGGTCCGCGAGGTCGCCCGCGTCGACGACACCACCGGCACCGCCCGCTTCCGCTCCCTCCTCCCGTACGACATCGTCGTCACCGTCCGGGCCCTGCGCCGCGACCCGGCCGCCCGGGTCCTGGAGGTCGGGCTCGACGGTGACCTGGAGGGCTGGGTCCGCTGGACCGTCACCCCGGAGGGGACCGGTACCCGCGCCGTATACGAGCAGGAGGTCGAGGTCCGGGCCCGCCTGCTGCGGGCCCTCGCCGTCCCCGGGCGCCCCGTCTTCCGCGCCAACCACGCCCTGATGATGCGCGGGGGACGGCGGGGGCTCGCCGCCCACCTCCGGCCGGTTTGAACGAAGGGCGCGGAGGCCTGTATGGTTCAACCCGTTCCCGGGCGATTAGCTCAGCGGGAGAGCACTTCGTTCACACCGAAGGGGTCACTGGTTCGATCCCAGTATCGCCCACCGGGTAGAGGCCGGTCCGTCGAAAGACGGACCGGCCTCTGTCATGTGTCAGGCCGCCGTGCGCAGTTCCGGCCGCAGCGGCCACGCCGGGTCCACCGTCTCCGGCGTGCCCTGCCGGGTGAACCAGGCCTGGAGGCCCCGGGCCTGCGCCGCGTGCCACACCGCCTGCAGCGTGTGCAGCTCCGCCGGGGTCAGCCGCTCCAGCCGGGACGAGAAGCGCCGCGCCACCGCCCGTACGACGTCGAGCGCGGCCGTCGCGTCCGCCGCCGCGTCGTGCGCCCCCGTCAGCTCCACCTCGTAGTGCGCGCAGAGGTCCGTGAGCGTCCGGCGGCCCTTGCGGTAGCGGTCCAGGTGCTTGTCCAGGACCCGCGGGTCGAGCACGCACAGAGGGGAGCCCGGCAGGTAGTCGCCGAGCGAGGACGCCCGGTGCCTGCGCAGCTCGCGGTCGAGGATCGTCAGATCGAACGGCGCGTTCATCACCACCAGCGGACGCCCCGCCGCGACCTGCTCGGCCAGCGCCCGCGCCAGCTCCTCCATCACCGGGGACGGCCAGCGGCCGTACCGCTGGAGGTGATCGTCCGTCAGTCCGTGGACGGCGGTGGCCCCTTCGGGCACCGGTATGCCCGGATTGACCAGCCAGCGCGTCACCCGCGGCCGCGCTCCCGCCATGTCCTGCACGACGAGAGCGGCGGACACGATCCGGTCGCCCTCGACGTCGACTCCCGTGGTCTCCGTGTCGAAAGCGGCCAGGGGCCCTTCGTACCAGTGCATCGTCATCCCTGAACTCCCTGCACACGTGCGGCAGATGGCCAACCCCCTGCCCCGAAACGGTGATACCCGGACTGTTTGCGTCGTACGCGGACCGGTCACAACAGAAGGGACGGGGAAGGAAACAGACATGGCGCTCGCCCAGCCCGAGTCGGGAGGGCTGCCGCCCCAGGGGCTGGCACCGACGCGCGGCTCACTCGCCACCACCGCCTGCATGGAGACCCTTCAGGTGGGATACCTGCACGCCGTCGCCGCCGCGGCCGGCTGCTCGCTGTCCCAGCCCTTTCCGGACAACGGCATCGACTGGCACGTGAGCCACGGTTCGCCGGGCCACACCGTCGACGACGAAGTGACCATCAAGGTGCAGCTCAAGTGCACCTACCAGATACCGCCGAGCCCACCCGGGAGCACGTTCTCCTTCACCCTCGACAACGACCATCTGGTGAAGCTCGCCAGGACTCCGGTGTCCGTGCACAAGATCCTCGTCGTGATGCTCGTCCCGAGGTCACAGGAGGACTGGCTGAGAGCGGGTCACGACCGGCTCGACCTGCGGCACTGCTGCTACTGGATCAACCTGGCCGGACACCCGGTCACGGGACGGCGCAGGACCACCGTGCGCATCCCGACGGCGCGGATCTTCGACGACCGGGCGCTCTGCGAGATCATGACCCGGGTCGGCGTGGGAGGGAGACCTTGATGCACCGACCGATCGACGAACCGAGGTTCGGGGACGAGGGGACCGGGGGCTCCGCCGCCGTTCCCCCGCCGTACCGGCCCCACCCGGCGCCCGGCGACACCCCCGGGCCCTGGACCGGGGTCCCGGCCCCGCCCACCGGGCCCTGGGCCGACGGCCACGGCGCACCCGACCCGGGCAGGGTCGACCCGCGCGTCCTCGGCGCGCTCCTCGCCCGGCACGGATGGCGGCGGCGCGGCGGGGCGGCGGGCCGCTACAGCCGCTGGACCCCGCCCGGCAACGGCACCGGGACCAGCCTCCTCGTCCCCGAGAGCCGCGCCTTCCCGGACTGCGAGGACCTGCTCGGCGAGGCGCTCACCGCCCTCGCCCGCAGCGCCACGCCCTCCGCCCGCGAGGTCCTCACCGGCCTCGCCGTGCCCAGCGACGAGATCCGCTGGTGGCGCGACGTGCCCCCGGGCCCCGCCGGCACCGTCCCCTGGACCGTGCAGGAGCAGCTCAGGTCCGCCGCCCGCCAGATGCTCCTCGCCGGCGCCCTCGCCGTGCGCGGCCGGGCCGGCTACTACGGGGCCCGGCACCGGCGCCCCGCCCAGGCCTCCCTGGAGACCGTCGTCGTCGGCGCCGCCCCCGGCGGGCGCGGCCTCACCGCCTTCCTCCCGGTCGAACCGGGCCGCGCCGTCGCGGTCCGGCTCTACCACGCGCTCCACGCGGCCCGCGAGGCCACCGACTACCAGCGGGCCACCGGCGGCATGGAGGCCTTCGACGCCGCCGTCGGGGCGGGCGTCAGCCGCGAACTCACCGAAGCCCTCGTCGCCCTCGTCCGCGGCACCGAGGGCGCCCGCGTCGCCCTGGAGTGGGCCCCGTCCGCGGGCGCGCCGGAGGGCTGCGCCCCCCGGCCCGAACCGGTCGAGTTCTCCCCGGGCGACCTGCCCGCCCTGCGGGAGGCGAGCGCCCGCTACCTCACCGACGAGCCCTCGGTGCCGGTCCGGCTCACCGGCGCCGTCGTCCGCATGCGCCGCTCCGGGCCGCGCGGCGAGGGAACCGTACGGCTCCGGGTGCTGGGCGGGGCGGAGGTCCCGCACGTCCGTGTCACCCTCGACGAGGAGGCGTACCGCACGGCGGGCCACGCCCATCTCGTCGGGCTCCCGATCCGGGTGGTGGGGCGCCTGGAGAGCCGGGGCGGCTTCCGCCGCCTCACCGACGCGTCCGGGGTCGTCCCGGTGCAGGTCGACGAGACGGAACGGGACCGGCTGATGAAGGCCCTCCAGGAGAACCTCGACTTCTTCGAGGAGGCGTGCGGCCCGGACGAGGGGTGAGCCGGGCCCGGGGAAACCGTTTCGCGGAGGGCGCGGACGGCTCGGTAACATCGGCAGTGCGCGGCACCTCGTCTCTGTTGCGCACCGCCGGCGCCGGCACCTCGTGTCTGCCTGCGCCCCAAAGGAAGAAGAACACCCGTGTCTGATGTCCGTGTGACCGTCCAGTCCGCCTCGGAAGCAGAGGAGAGGGCGGTGAGCGCGGGCACCACCGCCGGCGCCCTGTTCGCCGACGACCGCACCGTCATCGCCGCCCGTGTGGGCGGCGAGCTGAAGGACCTGTCGTACGAGCTCTCCGACGGCGACGTCGTCGAGGGCGTCGAGATCTCCTCCCCGGACGGTCTCGACATCCTGCGCCACTCGACCGCGCACGTCATGGCGCAGGCCGTGCAGGAGCTCTTCCCCGAGGCGAAGCTGGGCATCGGCCCGCCGGTCCGGGACGGCTTCTACTACGACTTCGACGTCGAGAAGCCCTTCACCCCCGAGGACCTCAAGGTCATCGAGAAGAAGATGCAGGAGATCCAGAAGCGCGGTCAGCGTTTCGCCCGCCGTGTGGTGACCGACGAGGACGCCCGCGCCGAGCTGGCGGACGAGCCGTACAAGCTGGAGCTCATCGGCATCAAGGGCTCCGCGTCGACCGACGACGGTGCGAACGTCGAGGTGGGCGGCGGCGAGCTGACCATCTACGACAACCTCGACGCCAAGACCGGCGACCTGTGCTGGAAGGACCTCTGCCGTGGTCCGCACCTGCCGACCACCCGGAACATCCCGGCGTTCAAGCTGATGCGCAACGCCGCCGCCTACTGGCGCGGCAGCGAGAAGAACCCGATGCTGCAGCGCATCTACGGCACCGCGTGGCCGTCGAAGGAGGAGCTGAAGGCCCACCTCGACTTCCTCGCCGAGGCCGAGAAGCGCGACCACCGCAAGCTGGGCAACGAGCTGGACCTCTTCTCCGTCCCGGACGAGATCGGCTCCGGCCTCGCGGTCTTCCACCCCAAGGGCGGCATCATCCGCCGGGTCATGGAGGACTACTCGCGCAAGCGGCACGAGGAGGAGGGCTACGAGTTCGTCTACTCGCCGCACGCCACCAAGGGCAAGCTGTTCGAGAAGTCGGGCCACCTCGACTGGTACGCCGAGGGCATGTACCCCCCCATGCAGCTCGACGAGGGCGTGGACTACTACCTCAAGCCCATGAACTGCCCGATGCACAACCTGATCTTCGACGCGCGCGGGCGTTCGTACCGTGAACTGCCGCTTCGCCTCTTCGAGTTCGGCACCGTGTACCGGTACGAGAAGTCCGGTGTCGTGCACGGTCTGACCCGGGCCCGCGGCTTCACCCAGGACGACGCGCACATCTACTGCACCAAGGAGCAGATGGCGGAGGAGCTCGACAAGACCCTCACCTTCGTCCTCAACCTGCTCCGCGACTACGGTCTGACCGACTTCTACCTGGAGCTGTCCACCAAGGACCCGGAGAAGTTCGTCGGCTCCGACGAGGTGTGGGAGGAGGCCACCGCGGTCCTCCAGCAGGTCGCCGAGAAGCAGGGCCTCCCGCTGACCCCCGACCCGGGCGGCGCCGCGTTCTACGGCCCGAAGATCTCCGTGCAGGCGCGGGACGCCATCGGCCGTACCTGGCAGATGTCCACCGTGCAGCTCGACTTCAACCTGCCGGAGCGCTTCGACCTGGAGTACACCGCCCCGGACGGCACCAAGCAGCGCCCGGTCATGATCCACCGCGCGCTGTTCGGTTCGATCGAGCGCTTCTTCGCCGTGCTCCTGGAGCACTACGCGGGCGCGATGCCGCCGTGGCTGGCGCCCGTCCAGGCGACCGGCATCCCGATCGGTGACGCGCACGTCGACTACCTGCACGACTTCGCCGCCCGGGCGAAGAAGCAGGGCCTGCGGGTGGAGGTCGACTCCTCCTCGGACCGGATGCAGAAGAAGATCCGGAACGCGCAGAAGCAGAAGGTCCCGTTCATGATCATCGCGGGTGACGAGGACATGGCCGCCGGCGCCGTCTCCTTCCGCTACCGCGACGGTTCGCAGGAGAACGGCATCCCCGTCGACGAGGCCATCGCCAAGCTCGCCAAGATCGTCGAGGACCGCGTCCAGGTGTGACGCCCTGAGCACGCGGGAGGCCCCCGGGGGAATTCCCCCGGGGGCCTTTCGCGCGCCCGTGGCAGCCTGGCCACCCCGTGGATC
Organism: Streptomyces sp. CB02261; assembly: GCF_001905665.1. Classification (GTDB taxonomy): domain Bacteria; phylum Actinomycetota; class Actinomycetes; order Streptomycetales; family Streptomycetaceae; genus Streptomyces. Next base: position 126,823 of record NZ_LIVX01000010.1, read on the forward strand.
TTCCGCCCCGGCGGCACGTTCCGAACGGGCGACGCAATATGCTGCACAGCATGACGACTGAGCCGGAGCAGCAGATCGGAGTCGGGACGCGGGACGCGTTCCAGCGCCTGTGGACGCCTCACCGGATGGCGTACATCCAGGGCGAGAACAAGCCGACCGGGCCCGGGGCCGAGGACGGCTGTCCGTTCTGCTCGATCCCGTCGAAGTCGGACGAGGACGGCCTGGTGATCGCGCGCGGCGCGAGCGTGTACGCGGTCCTCAACCTGTATCCGTACAACGGCGGGCACCTCATGGTCGTCCCCTACCGGCACGTCGCCGACTACACGGATCTCGACGTCGAGGAGACGGCGGAGCTCGCCGACTTCACCAAGCGCGCGATGGTCGCGCTGCGGGCGGCGTCCGGTGCGCACGGCTTCAACATCGGCATGAACCAGGGTGCCGTCGCGGGCGCGGGCATCGCCGCCCATCTGCACCAGCACGTGGTGCCCCGCTGGGGCGGGGACACCAACTTCATGCCGGTCGTCGGTCACACCAAGGTGCTGCCGCAGCTGCTCGCCGACACCCGGAAGATGCTGGCCGACGCGTGGCCGGCCACCATCTGATCCGTACGGCCGTCCCTCACGCGTCGTAGACGTCGGCCTTCTTCGGGGCGGGTTCCTGGACGCCGCCGCCCAGGACGAGCGAGCGGTTGGTGAAGCGCTCCGTGTCCACGTTGTGTTCGTCGAGCATCGCGATGGTCGCGGCGTGGACCGCCCGCAGCACCGGCGTCGCCATGCGGATGGCGTCGTCGGCCATGAAGCGGTTCTTCCAGGGCGGCCCGGCCCAGATGTGCCGCAGTCCGAACGGCTCCGGCAGCACGAGCTTGCCGCCGAGGAAGTCCAGGACCGGCGGGTACCAGGTGAGCGGGGCGCGGACCGCGAGGCGGACGACCTCGTCGGTCGTCATCAGCGGCTGGGTGATCTCCTTGGTCTCCCAGAAGCGGACCGTCTTGGAGACCTCCTTGGTCTTCGCCTTCGGCTTCGTCGTGAACAGGCCGTGGACGGGACCGAGGGCGTGCCCGGTGACCTCGATCCGGAGGGTGTGCAGCAGGGAGGTCACCGTGACCATCATGGTGAGCACCAGGTTCCCGTCCCAGAGCGTGAACTGCACACCGAGGTAGTGGCGGTTGCCCGCGCCGAACTGCTGGTCGTTGCAGATGCGCTGTATCTCGTGCGGCTTGACCTGGTAGTGGACGATGCTGTCGCCCTCGGGGCGGGTGACCTCGTCGGCGCCCTCACCGACGGGCGAGACGATCCAGTGCTTGACGGTCGGCTTGGGGAAGCCGGTCTTGAGGGAGCCGCGCTCCAGCAGGGTGAGCTGGTCGTGGATCTTGCGCACCACGTCCCAGGCGCGGAAGTCGTGGATCTCGCGGCCCGCCTTGGGAATGAGCTCCTCGGCGAGCGTCCAGCTGCCCCAGCGCGTGCCCAGACCGAGGACGCCCTTGGCGCCCGCGTAGAACACGATGTTCGACTGCTGCTCCGCGGAGAGCTTCTCCAGGTTCTGCCGGAGCTCCTCGGCGGCCTTCTCGCCCGGGTCCCGGGGAGCGGCCTCGGGGATCTTGGCGCCGATGCCGCCGCCGCTGAGCAGCGCGGTCCAGCGCTCGCGGAGGTCCACGGCGGTGCGCTCGCAGATCCGGCGGGCGAGGAACCAGCCCACCACCGGGGCGACGAGCATGGCGCGCAGGTAGTTCGGCAGGATCCCGCCGAAGGGCAGCTTCAGGAGGACGAGCAGGGCGAGGAACCCGGCGGCGACGAGCATGGCGGTGCCGATGGCGCTGGTGCGCTTCTTGTCCGACCCCGCCGCCATCCGGCGGAGCTGGATCACGCCGAGCCAGAGCAGCAGGCCGGGCAGGAAGAGCAACCCGCAGAGGACGGTGACCATGGTCAGCTTGATGTCGCGCTGCCTGCGGAGGCGGGAGGCGGCGAGGCAGTGCTCGACGACCGGCTGCGGTTCCGCGCCGAACGACTGGATGAGGGCCTTGCGGGCGCCGCCGAGCATGCGGACCTGGACCGCCCGGCAGAAGGCCTCGCCGAGGTCGGGGCGGAAGAGCTTGTGCCACGACCCTTCCTTGACCGTCGACGTGTAGAGCTCGTTGTCGGCTTCCTTGATCGTCTCCAGCGGGCTGTCCCGGTACGCGGCGGACGCCAGGGCGTTCGTCGCCCCCGTACCGCCGCCGGAGCCCTGGAGGGGGATCTGTGCCCCGGGTCCGAAACCGTCCATCGCCACTGCCGCCCCCATCGTGCGCGAGTCCCTGTGCGGGCTGTTCCCAACTGCCGTGCCCCGCACACCTTCTGAGCTGGGCACCACAGCGTAACCGGGTACCGCCTGACGCGTCACCGGAGTGCGACGGCTCGGCCGAATGCCGCCCACCCTCCGCCGGCGTGGCGGGCGGCCCCGGCTGTCACCCCGTCAGTCAGGCGGCCTTTCCGGCCTGTTCGCGCATCTTCTCGGCGAGCTGCGGCGGCATCGGCTCGTGCCGGACGTACGCGCGGTCGAACCGGCCGGTGCCGTGCGACACGGACCGCAGGTCGATCGCGTACCGTCCGATCTCGATCTCCGGCACCTCGGCCCGGACCACGGTCCGCCCGGGGCCGGCCTGGTCGGTGCCGACGACCCGGCCGCGCCGCCCCGACAGGTCGCTCATCACCGGGCCGACGTACTCGTCCGGCACGAGGACCTGGACCTCGGCGACCGGCTCCAGGAGCCGCACGGCGACCTCGGCGGCCGCCTCGCGCAGCGCGAGCGCCCCGGCGGTCTGGAAGGCGGCGTCCGAGGAGTCCACCGAGTGGGCCTTGCCGTCCTTGAGGGTGACCCGGATGTCGACCAGCGGAAAGCCCGCGGCGACACCTCGGGCGGCCTGGGCCCGTACGCCCTTCTCCACGGAGGAGATGAACTGGCGCGGGACCGCCCCGCCGACCACCTTGTCGACGAACTCGACGCCGCTGCCCGCCGGGAGCGGCTCCACCTCGATCTCGCAGATCGCGTACTGGCCGTGGCCGCCGGACTGCTTGACGTGCCGGCCCCGGCCGGCCGCGGCGCCGCCGAAGGTCTCGCGCAGCGGCACCTTGTACGGCACGGCGTCGACCCGCACCCCGTACCGGCCCCTCAGACGTTCGAGGGCGACGTCCTGGTGCGCCTCGCCCAGGCACCACAGCACCACCTGCCGGGTGTCCTGGTTCTGTTCCAGGCGCAGGGTCGGGTCCTCGGCGACCAGCCGGGCGAGGCCCTGCGACAGCCGGTCCTCGTCGGCCTTGCTGTGGGCCTCGACGGCGAGCGGGAGCAGCGGCTCCGGCATGTTCCAGGGCTCCATCAGGAGCGGATCGTCCTTGGCGGAGATCGTGTCGCCGGTCTCCGCGTGGCCGAGCCGGGCCACACAGGCGAGGTCCCCGGCGATGCACTCCGCCAGGGGCCGCTGCTGCCTGCCGAACGGCGAGGTGAGTCCGCCGATCCGCTCGTCCGCCTCGTGCGGCTCCCGCTCCTCGTGGCCCCGGCCGGCCAGGCCGTGGCCGGAGACGTGGACGGTCTCGTCGGGGCGCAGGGTGCCGGAGAAGACCCGGACCAGGGACACCCGGCCGACGTAGGGGTCGGCGGCGGTCTTGACGACCTCGGCGACCAGGGGACCCTCGGGGTCGCAGGCGATCGGGGGCCGGGGGCGGCCGTCGGGGGTGGTGACGGCGGGCGGCTCGTGCTCCAGCGGGGAGGGGAAGCCGCCGGTGATCAGTTCCAGGAGTTCGACGGTGCCGAGGCCCTGCGTGCCGCCGTCGGCGGCGGGGGCGGCCGCGAGCACCGGGTGGAAGGCGCCCCGGGCGACGGCCTTCTCCAGGTCGGCGACGAGGGTTTTCACGTCGAGCTGTTCACCGCTGAGGTAGCGGTCCATGAGGGTCTCGTCCTCGCTCTCGGCGATGATCCCCTCGATCAGCCGGGCCCGGGCCTCCGCGACGAGCTCCCGTCGGCTCTCGTCGGGCGGGCTCTCCCGCCGTACGCCCGTGGAGTAGTCGTGGACCCGCTCCGAGAGCAGGCCGACCAGGCCGGTCGCGGGGGCGTGCCCGTCGGGTCCCTCCTCGCCGCGCACCGGGAGGTAGAGGGGGAGCACGGCGTCCGGATCGTCGCGTCCGAAGAGCGAGGCGCAGACGGAGGTCAGCTCGTCGAAGTCGGTGCGGGCCGTGTCGAGGTGGGTGACGACGATGGCCCGGGGCATGCCCACGGCGGCGCACTCCTCCCAGATCATCCGGGTCGAGGCGGCGACGGCGTCGGCCTCCTGGGCGGCCGAGACGACGAAGAGGGCCGCGTCCGCGGCGCGCAGACCGGCCCGCAGCTCCCCGACGAAGTCGGCGTACCCGGGGGTGTCGAGGAGGTTGATCTTGTACCCGTCCCAGCCGACGGGGACGAGGGACAGCTGTACGGAGCGGTGCTGGCGGTGCTCGATCTCGTCGTAGTCGGAGACGGTGGCGCCGTCCTCGACCCGGCCGGCCCGGTTGAGCGCCCCGGCGGTCTGCGCGAGCGCCTCCACCAGGGTCGTCTTGCCGGATCCGCTGTGGCCGACCAGCACCACGTTCCGCACGGCCGCGGGCCGGTCGGCCGTCAGAGCCCTGCCGGCGGCCCCGGCGGCGGTGTTCGCCTTGTCACCCATGATGTGTTCCTCCCGACTGCTCGCACGGTGCGGCGGGACGCGGGCGCGGGGGAGTGGTGTGTCGCGGTACGGCTCCTGCGGTGCCCGCGGTGGTCCTTCGAGCTTTGCACCGACGCCATGGCCCGTCCATACGTCACGGCGGCGGCGCCTGCCCCGCCCGGCTCCGCCCGCACTCGTCCGTCCGTCGTACTCGGCAGCGCCCCCGGAGGGACGCCGACGCGACGGGGACGGGTGCCGCCCGTACGCCGGGGCGCGCGTGGCTACGATGGGTGAGCCGGTGGTCGTAGGGGCCGCGCGGCCCACCGAACCTCGGGAAGGCCATGCTGAACAAGTACGCGCGTGCATTTTTTACGCGTGTCCTCACACCGTTCGCCGCGTTTCTGCTCCGGCGGGGCGTCAGCCCCGACGCGGTCACGCTCATCGGCACGGCGGGAGTGATGGCCGGTGCGCTGGTCTTCTTCCCCCGCGGAGAGTTCTTCTGGGGCACCATCGTCATCACCCTCTTCGTCTTCTCCGACCTCGTCGACGGCAACATGGCCCGGCAGGCCGGGATCTCCAGCCGCTGGGGCGCCTTCCTCGACTCGACGCTCGACCGGGTCGCCGACGGTGCGATCTTCGGCGGCTTCGCGCTCTGGTACGCGGGCCAGGGCGACGACAACGTGCTCTGCGCCGTGGCGATCTTCTGCCTGGCGAGCGGACAGGTCGTCTCGTACACCAAGGCGCGTGGAGAGTCGATCGGCCTGCCCGTCGCCGTGAACGGCCTGGTCGAGCGCGCCGAACGCCTGGTGATCTCCCTGGTCGCCGCGGGCCTCGCCGGACTGAGCACCTTCGGCGTGCCCGGGGTCGAGGTGCTGCTGCCGATCGCCCTGTGGATCGTGGCCGTCGGCAGCGCCGTCACCCTGGGCCAGCGGGTCGTGACCGTACGACGGGAATCGGCCGAGGCGGACGCCGCCGCGGCCGGGGGGAGCGGGGCGGCGACGTGAGCACACTGAAGGACCGACTGAGCGACGGCCTGTACGGGGCCGGCTGGGCGACCGTCAAGAAGCTGCCCGAGCCGGTGGCCACGGCCCTCGGCCGGCGGATCGCCGACATCGCGTGGAAGCGGCGCGGCACGAGCGTCCTGCGTCTCGAGGCCAACCTCGCGCGCGTGGTGCCCGACGCCACGCCCGAGCGCCTCGCCGAGCTGTCGCGGGCCGGCATGCGCTCGTACATGCGCTACTGGATGGAGTCCTTCCGGCTGCCGACCTGGAGCAAGGAGCGGGTCGAGCGCGGGGTGGAGATCAAGGACGTCCATCACCTGAAGGAGGGCCTCGCCGCCGGTCGAGGGGTCGTCGTCGCCCTGCCGCACCTGGCCAACTGGGACCTGGCCGGAGTGTGGGTGACCCGCACCCTCGGCGTGCCGTTCACCACGGTCGCGGAGCGGCTCAAGCCGGAGACGCTCTACGACCGCTTCGTCGCCTACCGCGAGTCCCTCGGCATGGAGGTCGTCCCGCACACCGGCGGCTCCGCCTTCGGCACCCTGGCGCGCCGGCTGCGGGCGGGCGGCCTGGTCTGCCTGGTCGCGGACCGCGACCTGTCGTCCTCCGGCACCGAGGTCACCTTCTTCGGGGAGAAGACGCGAATGCCCGGGGGCCCGGCGATGCTCGCCCTGCAGACGGGCGCGCTGCTGATGCCGGCGACGCTCTGGTACGACGAGACGCCGGTCATGAAGGGGCGGATCCATCCGCCCGTCGACGTACCCCCGTCGGGTACGCGGGCCGAGAAGACGTCTGCGATGACCCAGGCGCTGGCCGACGCCTTCGCCGGCGGCATCGCGGAACACCCGGAGGACTGGCACATGCTGCAACGGCTCTGGCTCGCGGACCTGGAAGCGCGTCCGGAGCGGGAGGGCGGGACGGCGTGAGGATCGGCATCGTCTGCCCGTACTCCTGGGACGTGCCGGGTGGCGTCCAGTTCCACATCCGAGACCTCGCCGAGCATCTGATCCGGCTCGGCCACGAGGTCTCCGTCCTCGCCCCCGCCGACGACGAGACCCCGCTGCCGCCGTACGTGGTCTCCGCCGGCCGGGCCGTCCCCGTGCCGTACAACGGCTCGGTGGCGCGGCTCAACTTCGGCTTCCTCTCCGCGGCCCGGGTCCGTCGCTGGCTCCACGACGGGACCTTCGACGTCGTCCACATCCACGAGCCGACCTCGCCCTCCCTGGGGCTGCTGACCTGCTGGGCCGCGCAGGGGCCGATCGTGGCCACCTTCCACACGTCGAACCCGCGCTCGCGGGCGATGATCGCGGCGTACCCGATCCTCCAGCCGGCCCTGGAGAAGATCAGCGCCCGGATCGCCGTGAGCGAGTACGCGCGGCGCACGCTCGTGGAGCACCTCGGCGGCGACGCCGTCGTCATCCCCAACGGTGTCGACGTGGACTTCTTCGCCCGCGCCGAACCCAAGAAGGAGTGGCAGGGCGAGACCCTCGGCTTCATCGGGCGCATCGACGAGCCGAGGAAGGGGCTGCCGGTCCTCATGCGGGCCCTGCCCAGGATCCTCACCGAGCGGCCCGGCGCGCGGCTCCTCGTCGCCGGGCGCGGGGACGAGGAGGAGGCCGTGGCCTCGCTGCCGCGCGAGCTGCGGTCCCGGGTGGAGTTCCTCGGCATGGTCAGCGACGAGGACAAGGCGCGGCTGCTGCGCAGTGTCGACGTGTACGTGGCGCCCAACACCGGCGGGGAGAGCTTCGGCATCATCCTCGTCGAGGCGCTGTCGGCCGGAGCGCCGGTCCTCGCCTCCGACCTCGACGCCTTCGCCCAGGTCCTCGACCAGGGCGCGGCGGGCGACCTCTTCGCCAACGAGGACGCGGACGCGCTGGCGGACGCGGCGATCCGGCTGCTGGGCGACGAGGAGCGACGGGCCGGGCTGAGCGCCCGGGGCTCGGCGCATGTGCGGCGCTTCGACTGGTCGACGGTCGGGGCGGATGTCCTGTCGGTGTACGAGACGGTGACGGACGGCGCGGCGGCGGTGGACACGGACGAACGAGTAGGCCTCCGAGCCCGCCTGGGCCTGTAGCCCCGGGTGGGTCCCCGGGCTCGGCCCCTCTCCCGCATGGGCCTGTAGCCCCGGGTCCCCGGGCCCGGCCCTGGCCCGCGTGGGCCTGTGGCCCCGGCTGCGCCCGGGCCCGCGCCCGCCGAGCCCGCCCGACCGGTGCGGGCGCCTTGCCCCCGCCCGTGTGGGCAATCGTCCCGCTGGGGCGGGACGGGTGGGCACGCGGGACGACGCGGCGATCGCATCACCGTCCTCGCCGGCCAGGCCTACGAGTTCGGCACGCCGTACCGCCCCTGGCCGGACCGGCTCGCCGAGCTCGCCGCCGGCCGCCCCGCCCGCGTCCTGTCCGCCCATGACCGCGACGTCCGGGAAGAGGTCCTGCCCCCGCCCCGGTAGCCTGTGCGCCCGTGACCGAAACCCTCATCTGGACCGTCGTCGCGCTGATCCTCGTCGGCGTCTATCTCAGCTGGACCGCCGGACGGCTCGACCGGCTGCACTCCCGTATCGACGCCGCCCGCGCGGCCCTGGACGCGCAGCTGCTGCGCCGGGCCTCGGTCACCCAGGAGCTGGCCACCTCCGGCATTCTCGATCCGGCCGCCTCGATCGTGCTCTACGAGGCCGCGCACGCCGCCCGGCAGGCCGAGGAGGACCACCGCGAGGTCGCCGAGAGCGAGCTGAGCCAGGCCCTGCGGGCCGTGTTCGGCGAGCCCGAGCAGGTCGAGGTCGTCCAGGCGGCCCCGGGGGGCGAGGAGGCGGCGGGCGAGCTCGCCCAGGCCGTCCGCCGGGTGCCGATGGCCCGCCGTTTCCACAACGACGCCGTGCGGGCCGCCCGCGCGCTGCGCCGCCACCGCACGGTCCGCTGGTTCCGGCTCGCGGGCCACGCCCCCTTCCCGCTGGCCTTCGAAATGGACGACGAGCCGCCGGTGGCCCTTGCCGATCGCCCGACTTGACACCCGTAACCTGCGAAAACGATCCACCGGGTCCACATTGGCCCTTGCAGTGGACCGCAGGTGGACTGTTTCCTCGACCTAGTCGTCAACCCCCGTTGTCACGAGTGAGGTACCCCGTGTCCACCACGCCTTCCGTTTCCCCCCAGTCTCCCGAGACCGGCACCGCCCGCGTGAAGCGCGGCATGGCCGAGCAGCTCAAGGGCGGCGTGATCATGGACGTGGTCAACGCCGAGCAGGCGAAGATCGCCGAGGACGCCGGCGCCGTCGCCGTCATGGCCCTGGAGCGGGTCCCCGCGGACATCCGCAAGGACGGCGGCGTGGCGCGCATGTCCGACCCGAACATGATCGAGGAGATCATCGGCGCGGTCTCCATCCCGGTGATGGCCAAGTCCCGCATCGGCCACTTCGTCGAGGCCCAGGTCCTGCAGTCCCTCGGCGTCGACTACATCGACGAGTCCGAGGTCCTCACCCCGGCCGACGAGGTCAACCACTCCGACAAGTGGGCCTTCACGACCCCCTTCGTCTGTGGCGCCACCAACCTGGGCGAGGCCCTGCGCCGCATCGCCGAGGGCGCGGCCATGATCCGCTCCAAGGGCGAGGCCGGCACCGGCAACGTCGTCGAGGCCGTCCGCCACCTGCGCCAGATCAAGAACGAGATCGCCCGCCTGCGCGGCTTCGACAACAACGAGCTGTTCGCCGCCGCCAAGGACCTGCGCGCGCCGTACGAGCTCGTCAAGGAGGTCGCCGAGCTCGGCAAGCTGCCGGTCGTGCTGTTCTCCGCCGGTGGCGTCGCCACCCCCGCCGACGCCGCGCTCATGCGTCAGCTCGGCGCCGAGGGCGTCTTCGTCGGCTCCGGCATCTTCAAGTCGGGCGACCCGGCCAAGCGCGCCGCCGCCATCGTGAAGGCCACCACCTTCTACGACGACCCGAAGATCATCGCGGACGCCTCCCGCAACCTGGGCGAGGCCATGGTCGGCATCAACTGCGACACCCTCCCCGAGTCCGAGCGCTACGCCAACCGGGGCTGGTAAGCACCCATGAGCAGCACTCCCGTGATTGGTGTCCTGGCCCTCCAGGGCGACGTACGGGAGCACCTGATCGCCCTGGCCGCGGCGGACGCCGTGGCCAGGCCGGTCCGGCGCCCCGAAGAGCTGGCCGAGATCGACGGTCTGGTCATCCCCGGCGGGGAGTCCACCACCATCTCCAAGCTGGCCGAGCTGTTCGGCATGGCGGAGCCGCTGCGCGAGCGCATCGCCGTCGGCCTGCCGGTCTACGGCACCTGCGCCGGTCTGATCATGCTCGCCGAGAAGATCCTCGACCCGCGCTCGGGCCAGGAGACCTTCGGCGGCATCGACATGATCGTCCGCCGCAACGCCTTCGGACGGCAGAACGAGTCCTTCGAGGCCGGCGTCACCGTCGCGGGCATCGAGGACGGCCCCGTCGAGGGCGTCTTCATCCGGGCCCCCTGGGTGGAGTCCGTCGGCGCCCAGGTCGAGATCCTCGCCGAGCACGAGGGTCACATCGTCGCCGTACGGCAGGGCCGCGCGCTGGCGACCTCGTTCCACCCGGAACTCACCGGGGATCACCGCATTCACGCCCTGTTCGTCGACATGGTGCGCGCGGCACGCTGATCCGATCCCGGTAGGATCTCTGGGGTTCGTTCAGAAATGGGTTACGCGAAGGAGACAGGCAGATGTCCGGCCACTCTAAATGGGCTACGACGAAGCACAAGAAGGCCGTGATCGATGCCAAGCGCGGCAAGCTCTTCGCGAAGCTGATCAAGAACATCGAGGTCGCGGCCCGCACGGGCGGCGCCGACCTGGACGGTAACCCGACGCTGTTCGACGCCGTCCAGAAGGCCAAGAAGCAGTCGGTCCCGAACAAGAACATCGACTCCGCGCTCAAGCGCGGAGCGGGTCTCGAGGCCGGTGGCGCCGACTACGCCACGATCATGTACGAGGGCTACGGCCCGAACGGTGTCGCGGTGCTCATCGAGTGCCTCACCGACAACCGCAACCGCGCCGCCTCCGACGTGCGCGTGGCCATGACCCGCAACGGCGGCTCCATGGCCGACCCGGGCTCGGTCTCGTACCTGTTCAACCGCAAGGGCGTCGTCGTGCTCCCCAAGGGCGAGCTGTCCGAGGACGACGTCCTGGAGACGGTGCTCGAAGCGGGTGCCGAAGAGGTCAACGACCTCGGTGAGTCGTTCGAGATCATCAGTGAGGCCACCGACCTGGTCGCGGTCCGCACCGCCCTCCAGGAGGCCGGTATCGACTACGACTCGGCCGAGTCCAGCTTCGTCCCGACCATGCAGGTCGAGCTCGACGAGGAGGGCGCGCGCAAGATGTTCAAGCTGATCGACGCGCTCGAGGACAGCGACGACGTGCAGAACGTCTTCGCCAACTTCGACGTCAGCGACGAGGTCATGGAGAAGGTCGACGCCTGATCCGGACCGTCGAATCGACGCGGTTCCGCAGCGGGCCGACGGGGACACACCCCCGTCGGCCCGCTGTCGTTCGTACGGCGTTGTCGGTGGCAGCGGATAGCCTGCACAAACAGTTGAGCGACAGTGGTCCAGGGAGGGGCACAGTGCGCGTTCTCGGGGTGGACCCCGGCCTCACCCGGTGCGGTGTCGGCGTCGTCGAGGGGGTCGCCGGACGGCCCCTCACCATGCTCGGCGTCGGCGTGGTGCGGACCGCGGCGGACGACGACATCGGCGTGCGGCTGGTCGGCATCGAGCGAGGCATCGAGGAGTGGCTCGACCGCTTCTCACCCGAACTCGTCGCCGTGGAGCGGGTGTTCAGCCAGCACAACGTACGTACGGTGATGGGCACCGCCCAGGCGAGCGCCGTCGCCATGCTGTGCGCCTCACGCCGTGGCATCCCCGTCGCCCTGCACACCCCCAGCGAGGTCAAGGCCGCCGTCACCGGCAGCGGACGCGCCGACAAGGCCCAGGTCGGCGCCATGGTGACCCGGTTGCTCCGGCTCTCCGCCCCGCCCAAGCCGGCCGACGCCGCCGACGCCCTCGCCCTGGCCATCTGTCACATCTGGCGGGCCCCCGCCCAGAACCGTCTCCAGCAGGCCGTCGCCCAGAACCGTCTCCAGCAGGCGGTCGCCCGGCAGGCGACCGCAGTGAAAGGCCGAACCCGATGATCGCCTTCGTCAGCGGCCCGGTCGCCGCCCTCGCCCCCACCACGGCCGTCATCGAGGTCGGCGGTGTCGGCATGGCCGTCCAGTGCACGCCGGGAACCCTCGCGGCCCTGCGGATCGGACAGGACGCCCGGCTCGCCACCTCCCTCGTCGTCCGCGAGGACTCCCTCACCCTGTACGGCTTCGCCGACGACGACGAGCGGCAGGTCTTCGAACTCCTCCAGACCGCCAGCGGCGTCGGCCCCCGCCTCGCCCAGGCCATGCTCGGGGTGCACAGCCCCGACGCGCTGCGCCTCGCCGTGTCCACCGGAGACGAGAAGGCCCTCATGGCCGTCCCCGGCATCGGCAAGAAGGGGGCGCAGAAACTCCTCCTCGAACTGAAGGACAAGCTCGGTGCCCCCCTCGGCAGCAGCGGCCTTGTCGGCGCCCAGCGCGCCGCGGCCTCGGGACCCGCGCCGTGGACCGAGCAGCTCACCGCCGCCCTGATCGGCCTGGGCTACGCGAGCCGGGAGGCGGAGGAGGCCGTCGGCGCGGTCGCCCCGCAGGCCGAGGCCGCCATCGCCGAGACCGGCACCGCCCCCGTACCGCAGCTGCTCCGCGCCGCCCTGCAGACCCTCAACCGGGCCCGCTGACCCGCCCGTTGACCCACCGACCGGCCCGACCCGGCCGTACGAACGAGAAGGCATCCACGTGAACTGGGACGACGACACCGCCGCCGAGGCCCCCGACGCCGAGGCGCGCATCGTCGGCGCCTCCGCCGAGGGCGACGACCAGGCCGTCGAAGCGGCCCTGCGCCCCAAGGACCTCAACGAGTTCGTCGGCCAGGAGAAGGTCCGCCAGCAGCTCGACCTGGTCCTCAAGGCAGCCCGCCAGCGCGGCGCCACCGCCGACCACGTCCTGCTCTCCGGCGCGCCCGGCCTCGGCAAGACCACCCTGTCGATGATCATCGCGGCCGAGATGAACGCGCCGATCCGCATCACCTCCGGCCCCGCCATCCAGCACGCCGGAGACCTCGCCGCGATCCTCTCCTCCCTCCAGGAGGGCGAGATCCTGTTCCTCGACGAGATCCACCGCATGTCCCGGCCCGCCGAGGAGATGCTCTACATGGCGATGGAGGACTTCCGCGTCGACGTCATCGTCGGCAAGGGCCCCGGCGCCACCGCCATCCCGCTCGAACTCCCGCCCTTCACCCTGGTCGGCGCCACCACCAGGGCCGGGCTCCTGCCGCCCCCGCTGCGCGACCGCTTCGGCTTCACCGGCCACATGGAGTTCTACGACCCGGCCGAGCTCCAGCGGGTGATCCACCGCTCCGCCGGACTCCTCGACGTCGAGATCGACCCGGCCGGCGCCGCCGAGATCGCCGGCCGCTCCCGCGGCACCCCCCGCATCGCCAACCGTCTGCTGCGCCGCGTCCGGGACTACGCGCAGGTCAGGGCCGACGGCGTGATCACCCGGGAGATCTCCGAGGCGGCCCTCAGCGTGTACGAGGTCGACGGCCGCGGCCTCGACCGGCTCGACCGCGCCGTCCTCGAAGCGCTGCTGAAGCTCTTCGGCGGCGGACCGGTCGGGCTCTCCACCCTCGCGGTCGCGGTGGGGGAGGAGCGCGAGACCGTCGAGGAGGTCGCCGAGCCCTTCCTCGTACGCGAAGGCCTGCTGGCCCGCACCCCCCGTGGCCGGGTCGCCACTCCGGCGGCCTGGGCACACCTCGGACTCGTTCCGCCGCAGGCAGCGGGCCCGGCGGCGCCAGGAAGCGGACAACAGGGGCTCTTCGGGGCGTGACGGGGCTGACACTCGCCCGGACAGGAACCGGGGTGCGATGCTGGACGTTGTTCCATCGATGCGGACTCGCCTAGACTCCGCCGATGCCGCCCTTTCTGGTCGGCGCGCCCACCCCCGAAGATCAGGCCGCGGGTTCTCCGCGACCGTGCGAAGGAAACCCGTCCCGTGAGCATCGTGACCCTCCTCCCCTTCATCGTCCTCATCGGGGCCATGTTCCTGATGACCCGCTCTGCCAAGAAGAAGCAGCAGGCGGCGGCGCAGATGCGTGACGAGATGCAGCCCGGTACCGGCGTACGCACGATCGGGGGGATGTACGCCACCGTCAAGGAGATCGGCGACGAGACCGTTCTCCTCGAGGTCGCGCCCGGCGTGCACGCCGTCTACGCGAAGAACGCCATCGGCGCCGTCCTCCAGGACTCCGAGTACAACCGCATCGTCCACGGCGACGACGAGGAGTCGGACTCCGACACCGTCGTCCCGGACGACGCCTCGTCGCTGACCGGGGCCACCGACGGCACGGAGACCGCCGAGGACGCGGAGCCCAAGGCCGATCTGACGAAGAAGTCGGACCCGGCCGAGGCCGCCGCCGAAGGCCAGAAGGACGGCAAGACCGACGGCGAGACCGACGCGAAGTAGTCGCGGCCGGGGACTCCGCGCACGCCCACCGGCGCGCGCGGTCCCCGGAACGGTTCCACGTCTGCGGGGGAAGGTCCCCACACACACTTCGTGGCCGTCTCACGCATACCCGGCGGAAGACGGTTGGACAGGGAGATACGACAGGTGGCAGCACCGAAGAAGGGCCGAAGGCCGGCGGGGGGACAGAGCCGGCCGGGCCGCGCCCTGGCACTCATCCTGATCGCCATGGTCGCGCTCACCGGCGGCATGTTCTGGTCGGGGCACACCACCCCGCGTCTGGGCATCGACCTCGCCGGCGGTACGTCGATCACGCTCAAGGCCAAGGCTGAGCCGGGCCAGGAGTCGGCGGTCAACGAGACCAACATGAACACCGCCGTCGGCATCATCGAGCGCCGTGTCAACGGTCTCGGCGTCTCCGAGGCCGAGGTCCAGACGCAGGGCCGCGAGAACATCATCGTCAACATCCCTCGCGGGACGAACGAGAAGCAGGCCCGGGAGCAGGTCGGTACCACCGCCCAGCTCTACTTCCGGCCCGTTCTCGCGGTGACGAACGGCGGAGCCGCTCCGGCGCCGAGCGCCAGCTCCTCCGGCTCCCCCTCGGCCACGCCGAAGCCGTCCGCCTCCACCTCCGGCTCGTCCGTCGGTGAGAAGCCGGCCAGCCCGACGGCCACCGCCTCCACCCAGGGCCGTGCGCTCACCGACGCCCTCAAGGCCCCGAGCCCCACGCCCACCGGCAGCGCCTCGGCCTCGTCCTCCGCGACGCCGAAGGCCACCGGCACCCCCTCGGCGACCCCGAAGCCCGACGCCGCCACCGCCGCGCTCGAGCAGAAGTTCTCCGCTCTGAACTGCCTCGACCCCAAGCAGCGCTCCGCCGCCGGCCAGGGAGTCAAGCCGACCGAGCCCACCGTCGCCTGTGGCGAGGACGCCCCCGGCGTGTGGTCGAAGTACCTCCTCGGCCCGGCCGAGGTCGAGGGCCGTGACGTCGACGACGCCAAGGGCGCGCTCGACCAGCAGCGCGGCATGTGGATCGTGACCATGGACTTCACGGACGCGGGTTCGAAGAAGTTCCAGGCGATCACCAGCAAGCTGTCGGCGCAGGCCGACCCGCAGAACCGCTTCGCGATCGTCCTGGACGGCGAGGTCGTCTCGGCTCCCTCGGTGCGCCAGACGCTCAGCGCCAGCGCCGAGATCTCCGGCAACTTCAACCAGCAGTCGGCCCAGGACCTCGGCAACATCCTGTCCTACGGTGCCCTGCCCCTCACCTTCGAGACGCAGAGCGTCGACACCGTCACCGCCGCCCTCGGCGGTGACCAGCTGGAGGCCGGCCTGATCGCCGGCGCCATCGGTCTCGGACTGGTCATCATCTACCTGGTCGCGTACTACCGCGGCCTGTCGCTGATCGCCATCCTCAGCCTCGGCGTCTCCGCGCTCCTCACCTACGTGATCATGGCCCTGCTCGGCCCGGCCATCGGCTTCGCGCTGAACCTGCCGGCCGTCTGCGGAGCCATCGTCGCCATCGGTATCACCGCGGACTCGTTCATCGTCTACTTCGAGCGCATCCGCGACGAGCTCCGTGAGGGCCGCTCGCTCCGCCCGGCCGTCGAGCGCGCCTGGCCGCGTGCCCGCCGCACCATCATGGTCTCCGACTTCGTGTCGTTCCTGGCCGCGGCCGTGCTCTTCATCGTCACCGTCGGCAAGGTCCAGGGCTTCGCCTTCACGCTCGGCCTGACCACCCTGCTCGACGTCGTCGTGGTGTTCCTCTTCACCAAGCCGGTCATGACGCTCCTCGCGCGGACCAAGTTCTTCGGCGAGGGCCACGCCTGGTCGGGCCTCGACCCGAAGCGTCTCGGCGCCAAGCCGCCGCTGCGCCGCACCCGCCGTGCCTCCGCTTCCGCCGCTGGCCCCGTCGACCCGAAGGAGGCGTGAGATGTCGAAGCTCGGCGATCTCGGCGCCCGGCTCCACCGCGGTGAGGTCGGCTACGACTTCATCGGCAACCGCAAGATCTGGTATGGCCTGTCCATCCTGATCACGATCACCGCCATTGTCGCCCTGGCCGTCCGCGGCCTCAACATGGGCATCGAGTTCCAGGGCGGCGCCGTCTTCACCACCCCGAAGTCGGAGGTCTCCGTCAGCCAGGCGCAGGAGTTCGCGGAAGAGGCCTCCGGCCACGACGCGATCGTCCAGCAGCTCGGCAACGGCTCCCTGCGCATCCAGGTCGGCGGCCTCGACACCGCGCAGTCCGACCAGGTCCGCTCGGAGCTCGCCAAGGACATGAACGTCCCCGAGGACAAGATCGCGGCGGAGCTCGTCGGTCCCAGCTGGGGTGAGCAGATCGCCAACAAGGCCTGGACCGGCCTGGGGGTCTTCATGATCCTCGTGGTGATCTATCTGGCCATCGCCTTCGAGTGGAGAATGGCGGTCGCGGCGCTCATCGCCCTCATCCACGACCTCACGATCACCGTGGGCATCTACTCGCTGGTGGGCTTCGAGGTCACGGTCGGCACGGTGATCGGTCTGCTGACCATTCTCGGATATTCGCTGTACGACACGGTCGTCGTCTTCGACTCCCTGAAGGAACAGACCAAGGACATCACCAAGCAGACCCGCTTCACGTACAGCGAGCTGGCCAACCGCTCGATCAACGGCACTCTGGTCCGTTCGATCAACACCACCGTCGTCGCGCTGCTGCCGGTCGCCGGCCTGCTCTTCATCGGTGGCGGCGTCCTCGGCGCCGGCATGCTCAACGACATCTCGCTGTCGCTGTTCGTCGGTCTCGCCGCCGGTGCGTACTCCTCGATCTTCATCGCCACCCCGCTCGTCGCCGACCTCAAGGAGCGCGAGCCGGCGATCAGGGCCCTCAGGAAGCGCATCCTCGCCAAGCGGGCCGCCGCCAGGGACGAGCAGGCGGACGGGCCGTACACGGACGGGGCGGAGGCCGCCGTCGTGGGTCCCCGCGCCGGCCGCCGCGGCCGCGCGCAGGAGCACCGAGGATGACCGACGAGGCCCAGGGCGTCACCGCACTCCTGCTCAGCCGCATCCGCGACGTCCCCGACTATCCGAAGCCGGGCGTGCTGTTCAAGGACATCACGCCACTGCTCGCGGACCCCGAGGCGTTCACCGCGCTCACCGACGCCCTCGCCGCGCTGTGCTCCGCGCACGGCGCGACGAAGATCGTCGGACTCGAGGCGCGCGGCTTCATCCTGGCCGCCCCGGTGGCCGTCCGCGCGGGCCTGGGCTTCGTCCCGGTCCGCAAGGCCGGCAAGCTCCCCGGGGCCACGCTCCGCCAGGCGTACGAGCTGGAGTACGGCACCGCCGAGATCGAGGTGCACGCCGAGGACCTGGCCGCGGGCGACCGCGTCATGGTCATCGACGACGTCCTCGCCACCGGTGGTACGGCCGAGGCCTCGATCGAGCTCATCCGCCGCGCGGGCGCCGAGGTGGCGGGCGTCGCGGTCCTGATGGAGCTCGGCTTCCTCCCGGGCCGCGCCCGGCTGGAGCCCGCCCTGGACGGGGCGCCGCTCACGGCGCTCATCCGAGTCTGACCGTCCACGACCGACGCTCCCCGGCCCCCCTGAGGGCCGGGGATACGACGACGGGCGCCCGGGACCTCCCGAGGCGCCCGTCGCCGTTTCCCGAGGTCGGAGCCCCTTCCGCCGGAGCCCCCCGCAGGTGAGGGCCACCGCGTGCGCATCGGCACTCCCGGCTCGATACCATGGGCATTCCGGGCCTGTCCGGGGGACCCGGTACCTCCCTCAGACTCCGTCCGGGGGGACCCCAGAGGAGCGCTCTTGCCAGACGAGGCCCAGCCACTCTCCGCCGCGCAGCCCGACCCGAAGGCCGACCAGGCCGCGCCGGGGACCGGCACGCCCCAGAACAAGCCCGCGGAGACGGGGCCCACGCCTGCCGCGCCCGCACCGCCCGCCGCCGAGGCCCCGGCCCCCGCCCGGCCCGCCCCGGCCCCGCCCGCCCGCTCGGGCGGTTCGTCCAACCGCGTCCGCGCCCGCCTCGCCCGGCTCGGCGTCCAGCGCTCCTCCCCGTACAACCCGGTCCTCGAACCGCTGCTGCGGATCGTCCGCTCCAACGACCCGAAGATCGAGACGGCCACGCTCCGCCAGGTCGAGCGGGCCTACCAGGTCGCGGAGCGCTGGCACCGGGGACAGAAGCGCAAGAGCGGCGACCCGTACATCACGCACCCGCTCGCCGTCACCACCATCCTCGCCGAGCTCGGCATGGACCCGGCGACGCTGATGGCCGGCCTGCTGCACGACACCGTCGAGGACACCGAGTACGGGCTCGACACCCTCCGCCGGGACTTCGGCGACCAGGTCGCCCTCCTCGTCGACGGCGTCACGAAGCTCGACAAGGTCAAGTTCGGCGAGGCCGCCCAGGCCGAGACCGTCCGCAAGATGGTCGTCGCCATGGCCAAGGACCCGCGCGTCCTGGTCATCAAGCTCGCGGACCGCCTGCACAACATGCGCACCATGCGCTATCTCAAGCGGGAGAAGCAGGAGAAGAAGGCCCGCGAGACCCTCGAGATCTACGCGCCCCTGGCCCACCGGCTGGGCATGAACACCATCAAGTGGGAGCTGGAGGACCTCGCCTTCGCGATCCTCTACCCCAAGATGTACGACGAGATCGTCCGGCTGGTCGCCGAGCGCGCCCCCAAGCGGGACGAGTACCTCGCCATAGTGACCGACGAGGTCCAGACCGACCTCCGTGCCGCCCGCATCAAGGCCACCGTCACCGGCCGCCCCAAGCACTACTACAGCGTCTACCAGAAGATGATCGTCCGCGGCCGTGACTTCGCGGAGATCTACGACCTGGTCGGCATCCGTGTCCTCGTCGACACCGTCCGCGACTGCTACGCCGCTCTCGGCACCGTCCACGCGCGATGGAACCCGGTCCCCGGCCGGTTCAAGGACTACATCGCGATGCCGAAGTTCAACATGTACCAGTCGCTGCACACGACGGTCATCGGACCCAACGGCAAGCCCGTCGAGCTCCAGATCCGCACCTTCGACATGCACCGGCGCGCCGAGTACGGCATCGCCGCGCACTGGAAGTACAAGCAGGAAGCCGTCGCCGGCGCCTCCAAGGTGCGCGCCGACGTGCCGAAGAAGGCCGGCAAGGACGACCACCTCAACGACATGGCGTGGCTGCGCCAGCTCCTCGACTGGCAGAAGGAGACCGAGGACCCCAGCGAGTTCCTGGAGTCCCTGCGCTTCGACCTCTCCCGCAACGAGGTCTTCGTCTTCACGCCCAAGGGCGACGTCATCGCCCTGCCCGCCGGCGCCACGCCCGTCGACTTCTCCTACGCCGTCCACACCGAGGTCGGCCACCGCACCATAGGCGCGCGCGTCAACGGGCGGCTCGTGCCGCTCGAATCCACCCTCGACAACGGCGACCTGGTCGAGGTCTTCACCTCCAAGGCCGCCGGCGCGGGGCCCTCCCGCGACTGGCTGGGCTTCGTCAAGTCCCCCCGCGCCCGCAACAAGATCCGCGCCTGGTTCTCCAAGGAGCGCCGGGACGAGGCCATCGAGCAGGGCAAGGACGCCATCGCGCGGGCCATGCGCAAGCAGAACCTGCCGATCCAGCGGATCCTCACCGGCGACTCCCTCGTCACCCTCGCCCACGAGCTGCGCTACAGCGACATCTCCTCGCTGTACGCGGCGATCGGCGAGGGCCATGTCACCGCCCAGTCCATCGTGCAGAAGCTGGTCCAGGCGCTCGGCGGCGAGGAGGCGGCCACCGAGGACATCGACGAGGCCACGATGCCGACGCGGGGCCGGTCCAAGCGCCGCTCCAGCGCCGACCCGGGTGTCGTCGTCAAGGGCGTCGAGGACGTCTGGGTGAAGCTGGCCCGCTGCTGCACCCCCGTGCCCGGCGACCCGATCATCGGCTTCGTCACCCGGGGCAGCGGCGTATCGGTCCACCGCAGCGACTGCGTCAACGTGGAGTCGCTCTCCCGCGAGCCCGAGCGGATCCTCGAGGTCGAGTGGGCCCCCACGCAGTCCTCGGTCTTCCTCGTCGCCATCCAGGTCGAGGCGCTCGACCGGTCCCGGCTGCTCTCGGACGTGACCCGGGTCCTCTCCGACCAGCACGTCAACATCCTGTCGGCGGCCGTCCAGACCTCCCGCGACCGGGTGGCCACCTCCCGCTTCACCTTCGAGATGGGCGACCCGAAGCACCTCGGCCACGTCCTGAAGGCCGTGCGGGGCGTGGAGGGCGTCTACGACGTCTACCGCGTCACCTCGGCCCGCAGGCCCTGAGGCAGGCACCACGAGGAAGGCCCCCCGGCAGCGAGCCGGGGGGCCTTCCTCGTACGGTCACGGCGTCAGCCGCCGAACTCCTCCAGGCCCTTCAGAGCCTGGTCGAGCAGGGCCTGGCGGCCCTCCAGCTCGCGCGAGAGCTTGTCGGCCTTGGCGTCGTTGCCTGCGGCACGGGCCGCGTCGATCTGCTTGCGCAGCTTCTCGACCGCGTCCTGGAGCTGACCGGTGAGACCCGCGGCACGCGCGCGTGCCTCCGGGTTCGTCCGGCGCCACTCGGCCTCCTCGGCCTCCTGGATCGCCCGCTCCACCGTGTGCATCCGGCCCTCGACCTTGGGACGGGCGTCCCGCGGCACGTGGCCGACGGCCTCCCACCGCTCGTTGAGGGAACGGAAGGCCGCGCGCGCCGCCTTCAGATCCGTCACCGGCAGCAGCTTCTCGGCCTCGGTCGCGAGCTCCTCCTTCAGCTTGAGGTTCTCGGTCTGCTCCGCGTCCCGCTCGGCGAAGACCTCACCCCGCGCCGCGAAGAACACGTCCTGGGCGCCGCGGAAGCGGTTCCAGAGGTCGTCCTCGTGCTCGCGCTGGGCGCGGCCGGCCGCCTTCCACTCCGTCATCAGCTCGCGGTAGCGGGCCGCCGTGGTGCCCCAGTCGGTGGAGTTCGACAGGGACTCCGCCTCGGCGACCAGACGCTCCTTCGCCTTGCGGGCGTCCTCGCGCTGGGCGTCCAGCGAGGCGAAGTGGGCCTTGCGGCGCTTCGAGAACGCCGAGCGGGCGTGCGAGAAGCGGTGCCACAGCTCGTCGTCGGACTTGCGGTCGAGCCGGGGGAGGCCCTTCCACGTGTCCACGAGGGCCCGCAGCCGCTCGCCCGCGGAGCGCCACTGCTCGCTCTGGGCCAGCTCCTCGGCCTCCGCGACGAGCTTCTCCTTGGCGGCGCGCGCCTCGTCGGTCTGCTTGGCCTTCTGGGCCTTCCGCTCCTCGCGGCGCGAGTCGACCGTCTCGACCAGCTTGTCGAGGCGGGTCGCGAGCGCCGCGAGGTCACCGACGGCGTGGTGCTCGTCGACCTGCTGCCGGATGTGCTCGATCGCCGCGGTGGCGTCCTTCGCCGAGAGGTCGGTGGTCCTCACCCGCTTCTCGAGGAGGCCGATCTCGACAACCAAGCCCTCGTACTTGCGCTCGAAGTAGGCCAGGGCCTCCTCAGGGGTGCCGGCCTGCCACGATCCGACGACCTTCTCACCCTCGGCCGTCCGCACGTACACGGTGCCCGTCTCGTCGACGCGGCCCCACGGGTCGCTGCTCACAGCGCCTCCTCACCATGATGCCGTCGCGGGGTCGTACCCCCCGGGCATCGTCCACAGTTTCCCGGCGGGCCTCGCCCGCCTTCCGCAGCGCGGCCGACGGCCCAACGCTGCACAACGCCAATCTAGGCGAACCGCGGCCCGGCTGTCCGCACTCAGCGCGACCGAGATTCGACGGTCACGCGCGGGTGCGGACGCCCGGCTCACTTCTTCGCGACGGTCGCCTTCTCGATGGTGACGGCCTTCTTCGGAGCACCGTCCGTGCCACCGTCCGCGACACCCGCGGCGGCGACGTCCTGGACCGCCTTCAGGCCGGCCGCGTCGATCTTCCCGAACGGGGTGTAGCTCGGCGGCAGCTGGGTGTCCTTGTACACGAGGAAGAACTGCGAGCCGCCGGTGTTCGGCTGCGAGGTGTTCGCCATCGCCACGGTGCCGGCCGGGAAGGTCACCGTGCCGCCCGCTCCCGCCTTGCCCAGGGCGTCCAGGTTCTCGTCCGGGATGGTGTACCCCGGGCCGCCGGTGCCGTCGCCCTTGGGGTCACCGCACTGGAGCACGAAGATGCCCCCGGTGGTGAGGCGGTGGCACTTGGTCCCGTCGAAGTACTTCTTGTCGGCGAGGCTCTTGAAGGAGTTCACCGTGCGCGGGGTCTTCGCCGCGTCCATGGTGATCGTGATGTCACCCTCGTTGGTCTTCAGGGCCATGGTGTACGTGCCCTTGGGGTCCACGGACATCTTCGGCTCCGCGCTCGCCGACTCGCTGCCCGTGGGCGCCGGAGTGGTGGGCGCGTCGCTCGCCACGTCGTCCGAGCCCTTCGGGGAGTTGTCGTCCGTCAGCGCCACGGACGCGTACACGGCGCCGCCCGCAGCGAGGACCACCGCGAGGGCGGCAGCGACGACGGTGTTGCGGCGCTTCGCCTTGCGCCGGTTCTCCTCCCGCCGCTGCTGCTGCCGCGCGTACTTCTCCCTGGCAAGCTGCCGCCGCCGCTGATCGCTGGTGACCACCGGTTCCGCTCCTGTCGCTCGTCTGTTCCTGTCCTGGCCGGATGTGCCCGTACCGTATACGGGTTGGCTGTGGAAGCGGCACCGCCGGTAGGCTCTGATCTGCTGAATCCCGTCATTCCCGTGATTTACGCGCCCGCCGCCGGACGACGACCAAGGACGAGACGTGCTGATTGCAGGCTTCCCCGCAGGGGCCTGGGGGACCAACTGCTACCTGGTCGCCCCCGCCGCAGGCGAGGAGTGCGTGATCATCGACCCGGGCCACCAGGCCGCCCAGGGAGTCGAGGAGACGCTGAGGAAGCACCGGCTCAAGCCCGTCGCCGTCGTCCTCACGCACGGACACATCGACCACGTCGCCTCCGTCGTCCCGGTGTGCGGTGCCCATGACGTCCCCGCGTGGATCCACCCGTCCGACCGCTTCATGATGAGCGACCCGGAGAAGGCCCTCGGCCGCTCCATCGGGATGCCGCTCATGGGCGAGCTGACCGTGGGAGAGCCCGACGACGTGCGGGAACTCGCCGACGGCGCCGAGCTGAAGCTCGCCGGTATGGAGTTCTCCGTCGCCCACGCGCCCGGTCATACCAAGGGGTCGGTGACCTTCAGGATGCCGGAGACCACGGAGATCCCCTCCGTGTTCTTCTCCGGGGACCTGCTGTTCGCCGGCTCCATCGGACGCACCGACCTTCCCGGCGGTGACATGGACGAGATGCTCGCTTCGCTGGCGCGTGTGTGCCTGCCGCTCGACAACTCGACCGTGGTGCTGTCGGGACACGGTCCCCAGACGACCATCGGCCAGGAGCGCGCCACGAACCCCTATCTGCGGGACGTGGCCGCCGGCCTCGGGAGCACGGACGCTCCCCGACGAGGAATGTGACGAGACTTTCGTGAGCACCTTCAAGGCCCCCAAGGGCACCTACGACCTGCTGCCTCCCCGCTCCGCGACGTTCCTCGCGGTGCGCGAGGCGATCGCCGCGCCGCTGCGGAACTCCGGCTACGGCTACGTCGAGACCCCCGGCTTCGAGGACGTGAAGCTGTTCTCCCGCGGCGTCGGCGAGTCCACCGACATCGTGTCCAAGGAGATGTACACCCTCACGACCAAGGGCGGTGACGAGCTGGCCCTGCGACCGGAGGGCACCGCGTCCGTCCTGCGCGCCGCGCTCCAGGGCAACCTGCACAAGCAGGGGAACCTGCCGGTGAAGCTCTGGTACTCCGGCTCGTACTACCGCTACGAGCGGGCCCAGGCGGGCCGCTACCGCCACTTCTCGCAGGTCGGCGCCGAGGCGATCGGCGCCGAGGACCCGGCGCTCGACGCCGAGCTGATCATCCTGGCCGACCAGGCGTACCGCTCCCTCGGCCTGCGGAACTTCCGCATCCTGCTGAACTCGCTCGGCGACAAGGAGTGCCGTCCCGTCTACCGGGAGGCCCTCCAGTCCTTCCTGCGCGGGCTCGACCTCGACGAGGACACCCTCCGCCGCGCCGAGATCAACCCGCTGCGCGTCCTCGACGACAAGCGCGAGTCCGTGCAGAAGCAGCTCGTCGGCGCCCCGCTCCTCGGCGACTACCTGTGCGACGCGTGCAAGGCGTACCACGAGGAGGTGCGCGCCCTGATCACCGCGGCCGGCGTCGCCTTCGAGGACGACGGCCGGCTGGTGCGCGGCCTCGACTACTACACCCGCACGACCTTCGAGTTCGTCCACGGCGGTCTCGGCTCGCAGTCTGCGGTCGGCGGCGGCGGTCGCTACGACGGCCTCTCCGAGATGATCGGCGGCCCCGCGCTGCCCTCCGTGGGCTGGGCACTCGGTGTGGACCGCACGGTCCTCGCCCTGGAGGCGGAGGGCATCGAGCTCGACCTCCCCGCCGCCACCAGCGTCTTCGCCGTGGCCATCGGCGAGGAGGCGCGCCGCCTGCTCTTCGGCAAGGTCACCGAGCTGCGCCGGGAAGGCATCGCCGCGGACTTCTCCTTCGGCGGCAAGGGGCTCAAGGGCGCCATGAAGGACGCCAACCGCTCCGGTGCCCGCTTCGCCGTCGTCGCCGGCGAGCGCGACCTGGCCGAGGGCGTCGTGCAGCTCAAGGACATGGAGTCCGGCGAGCAGCAGGCGGTCCCCGTGGACGGCCTCCTGGACGCGGTGCGGGCCAAGCTGGCCTGACGGACGGGAGGGCCGAGCCGGCCCGGCGGACCGTACGGACGGGAGGGGCCCGGACCCACGCACGCGCGTGGGTCCGGGCCCCTCCGTCGTCTCCTTATCCCCGGCGAACGGCGGACGCGGGGCGCGGTGCGGCAGAATGACCGTGGCCGACAGGCGGACGATCGAGGGACAAGGCGACATGACGAAGGCAGCGGTGGATCAGGCCGCGTCCGACCGGGACGGTGACGGCACGATCGGGGCGAGCCGGGCCCTCGCCTGGCTCCTCGTGATCACCGGAGCGGCCGGGGTGCTCGCCGCGTGGGTCATCACGATCGACAAGTTCAAGCTCCTCGAGGACCCCAACTTCACCCCGGGGTGCAGCCTCAACCCGATCGTCTCCTGCGGCAACATCATGAAGAGCGAGCAGGCCTCCGTCTTCGGCTTCCCGAACCCGATGCTCGGCCTCGTCACGTACGCCATGGTCGTCGCGATCGGTCTGGGCCTGCTCGCCGGGGCCCGCCACCGCCGCTGGTACTGGCTCGGCCTCAACGCAGGCACGCTCTTCGGGGTCGGCTTCTGCACCTGGCTCATGTACCAGTCGCTCTACGAGATCAACTCGCTCTGCCTGTGGTGCTGCCTGGCCTGGGTCGCCACCATCGTCATGTTCTGGTACGTGACCTCGCACAACGTCCGCCGCGGTGTCATCCCGGCCCCCCGCGGCCTCAGGACCTTCTTCGACGAGTTCACCTGGATCCTGCCCGTCCTGCACATCGGGATCATCGGCATGCTGATCCTGACCCGCTGGTGGGACTTCTGGACCGGCTGACGCCGGACCGCGCTGTCGGTGCCGTGACCTAGGCTTCATGACTGTGGAGCCCGACCTCTTTACCGCAGCAGCCGAAGACCGCCAGGAGAAGGACCCGTCCAGCAGCCCGTTGGCCGTCCGGATGCGCCCGCGCACCCTCGACGAGGTGGTGGGCCAGCGGCACCTGCTCAAGCCCGGCTCGCCCTTGCGCCGACTGGTGGGCGAGGGGGACGGCGGCCCCGCCGGCGCCTCCTCGGTGATCCTCTGGGGCCCGCCCGGCATCGGGAAGACCACCCTCGCCTACGTCGTCTCGAAGGCGACGAACAAGCGGTTCGTGGAGCTCTCGGCGATCACCGCGGGCGTCAAGGAGGTCCGTGCCGTCATCGACGGCGCCCGGCGCGCGGTCGGCGGCTACGGCAAGGAGACCGTCCTCTTCCTCGACGAGATCCACCGCTTCTCCAAGGCCCAGCAGGACTCGCTCCTGCCCGCCGTCGAGAACCGCTGGGTGACGCTGATCGCGGCCACCACCGAGAACCCGTATTTCTCGATCATCTCCCCGCTCCTCTCCCGCTCGCTGCTCCTCACCCTGGAGCCGCTGACCGACGACGACCTGCGCGGCCTGATGGCCCGGGCCCTCACCGGCGAGCGCGGGCTCGGCGGCGCCGTGACCCTGCCGGAGGATGCCGAGGCCCACCTCCTGCGCGTCGCCGGCGGCGACGCCCGGCGCGCCCTGACCGCCCTGGAGGCGGCGGCGGGAGCCGCCCTCGCCAAGGGCGAGCCGGAGATCACCCTGCAGACGGTCGAGGAGACCGTCGACCGCGCGGCCGTGAAGTACGACCGGGACGGCGACCAGCACTACGACGTGGCCAGCGCGCTCATCAAGTCGATCCGCGGCTCCGACGTGGACGCGGCCCTGCACTACCTGGCGCGCATGATCGAGGCGGGGGAGGACCCGCGGTTCATCGCCCGCCGACTGATGATCTCCGCGAGCGAGGACATCGGGCTCGCCGACCCGAACGCGCTGCCGATCGCCGTCGCCGCCGCGCAGGCCGTCGCCATGATCGGCTTCCCCGAGGCGGCGCTGACCCTGAGCCACGCCACCATCGCCCTGGCCCTGGCCCCGAAGTCGAACGCCGCGACGACCGCGATCGGCGCCGCCCTCGCGGACGTGCGGAACGGCCTCGCGGGATCGGTCCCGCCGCACCTGCGCGACGGCCACTACAAGGGCGCGGCCAAGCTCGGCCACGCCCAGGGCTATGTGTACCCGCACGACGTCCCGGGCGGCATCGCGGCCCAGCAGTACGCCCCGGACGCGCTCCACGGCAAGCACTACTACGAACCGACGCGCTACGGCGCGGAGGCGAGATACGCGGACGTGGTGGAACGGGTGAGGGCCCGCCTCAAGGGCGACGAGTAGGAGCGGCGGCCCGGGACTCCTGCCGCCCAGCCCGTCGGCCGGCCCCGTGCGAGGGCGCCCCGCGGACCCGGTACACTGGTCCGGATTGCTGCGTCCCGTGTCCGGCTCCGGTCGGCACCACCAGAACGGGACAGTCAGCCGGAGACCCGGCCCTCGGGCGGGGTTTCCAGGAGCGTCGCGCACCTTCGAAGGTGTCGCGTGCCACCCACCACCCCCCGTGTCCGCGGGAACGGCGGTGGGTCGTTCGCGTGCTGCACGTATGTGCCCAGACCTGGGAGCGGCTGCCCGGCAGGTCCGTCCCGTACGGACCCGGCGGGTTTCCCGGCTGCGGATGCGACCTCCCCTAACCCTGGTGAAGCCGTTTCACGAAGAGAGAGGTTGGTTCATGCCGAACCAGTCCCGTCCCAAGGTCAAGAAGTCGCGTGCCCTCGGCATCGCGCTGACCCCGAAGGCTGTCAAGTACTTCGAGGCCCGCCCCTACCCGCCGGGCGAGCACGGCCGTGGCCGCAAGCAGAACTCGGACTACAAGGTCCGTCTGCTCGAGAAGCAGCGTCTGCGCGCCCAGTACGACATCAGCGAGCGCCAGATGGCCCGCGCCTACGACCGCGCCAAGAAGGCCGAGGGCAAGACGGGCGAGGCGCTGGTCGTCGAGCTCGAGCGTCGCCTCGACGCCCTGGTCCTGCGTTCGGGCATCGCCCGCACCATCTACCAGGCCCGTCAGATGGTCGTCCACGGCCACATCCAGGTCAACGGTGGCAAGGTCGACAAGCCGTCGTTCCGTGTCCGTCCCGACGACGTCGTGATGGTCCGCGAGCGCAGCCGCACCAAGCCGCTGTTCGAGATGGCCCGCGAGGGTGGCTTCGCCGCCGACGGTGAGACCCCGCGCTACCTGCAGGTCAACCTGAAGGCCCTGGCCTTCCGTCTCGACCGCGACCCGAACCGCAAGGAAATCCCGGTCATCTGCGACGAGCAGCTGGTCGTCGAGTACTACGCCCGCTGACCCAGGCGTACTACCGCGGTTCCCGGCCCGCCGCTTCCCCGCCCTTTCCGGTGGGGGAGCCGGCGGGCTTCCGCGTTCCCGGGACCGCCGACGACCCCGCCGTACGGAAGGGGCGCGGGGCAGACGGCTCCGCCGCGCCGCACACGGCCGCCTTCCGGCCCACCGCGAGCGCGCGCTCCACCGCCTCCGCCGCCGAGAGCGCCTGGCCCGCACGGAACGCGGCGCCGTACGCCTCCGCCCCCAGCGCCTCCCGCGCCCGCTCCGCGCACAGCGACCTCGGCCCGTCGAAGGCCTCCGAGCCGAAGAGCCGGACACCCACCGTGTCCCACACCGGCACCGCCGCCCCCTGGAGGACCGCCGCCTCCACCGGGTCGCCCTCGCTCACCGCCACCAGCGCCAGCACCTCGATCGCGAGCACGAGCCCGACCAGGTCACGGAAGGAGTGGTTGATCGAGACGCACTCGGTCAGCAGCTCCCGCGCCTCCCCGTACGCGCCCCGCGTCCACGCCGAGTACCCCAGGACGTACAGGGCGTACGCCCGGGTCCAGAGCTCGCCCCGCTCCTCACAGATCTCCCGGACCTCCCGGCAGAGGACGACCGCCCCCTCCAGGTCGCCCCGGAAGGCCCGCGCCATCGCCACCTCGACCTGGCCCATCAGCACGTTGCTGTTCAGCTCGCCGAGCTCCCGGTAGGCGGCCAGCGCCCGGCCGATCAGCTCCTCCGCCCGCGCCATGTCGTCCGTCAGCAGGGCGAGACAGCCCATCCGGTGCGTCGCGTACGCCTCCGCCAGCGGGTTCCGCGAGGACCGGGCCCGCTCCCCGCACTCGTGGAGCGCCGCCACCGCCGCCGTACCGTCGCCCTGCAGCACCGCCACGTACCCGAGCACCCAGAGCGCCTTCAGCCGCGCCTCCTCGTGCCCGGACTCCAGCGCCAGCGCCCGCTCCAGCCAGTGCCGCCCCTCCGAGAGACGCCCGCAGCCCACCCACACGAACCAGAGCGTGCCCGCCAGGTGCTGGGCGAGATGCGCGTCCTCGGGGAGTTCGAGACACAGCTCCAGGGCAGCCCGCAGATGCGGCAGCGCCGACTCCGTGAGGGCCGCCACCTCCGTCTGGCGCGGACTGAACCACTCCAGCTCGCACCAGGTGGCCAGGCCCATGTACCAGTCGCGGTGCCGCCGCCGCATCCGCTCCGTGTCGCCGAGCGCCGCCAGCCACTCCGCCCCGTACGCGGCGACCGTGTCGAGCATCCGGTAGGCGGGACCGAGAGGCGTGTCCTCCCGGGTGAGCAGCGACTGCGCGAGCAGCCCGCCGAGCAGATCCAGGACCTGTTCGGCCGGCAGCTCCCGGCCCCCGCACACGTACTCGGCCGCCTCCAGGTCGAAGGGGCCGGGGAACACCGAGAGCCGCGCCCAGAGGAGCCGCTCCCGCGGGGTGCACAGCTCGTGGCTCCAGCCGATGGCCGTGCGCAGCGTCTGGTGGCGGGGGAGCGCCCCGCGCGCCCCCTGCGTGAGCAGCCGGAAGCGGTCGTCGAGCCGGAGGAGCATCTGCTCGACGGAGAGGAGCGGCAGCCGCCCGGCCGCCAGTTCGAGGGCGAGCGGGATCCCGTCGAGCCGCCGGCACAGCTCCTGCGCGGCGTCCTCGTCGGCCGGCGGGCCGGGCGCGCCCGCCTCCACCGCACGTTCCGCGAGCAGGGTCGTCGCGTCCGCCTCGCCCAGCGGCGCCAGCCGGAACACCGTCTCGCCCGCCACCCGCAGGGGCCGGCGTCCGACCGTCAGGACGGAGAGCCCGGGAGCGTGCGCGAGGAGCTCCCGTACGAGCGGGGCGCAGTGCTCGACGAGGTGCTCGAATCCGTCCACGACCAGGAGCAGCCGCCGCTCCGCGAGGTGGTCGAGGAGCACCTCGCGCGGGGGCCTCGGAGTGTGGTCCGTCAGGCCGAGCGCCTCGGCCAGGGCGTACTCGATCAGCTCGGGGTCCCGGAGCGGTGCCAGCTCGGCGAGCCGCACCCCGTCGCCGTAGCGTTTCTGCACTTCCGTGGCCGCCCGCAACGCGAGCCGGGTCTTGCCGACCCCGCCCACGCCCACGACCGTGACCAGGCGGGACCGTTCGAGGAGCGCCGTCAGGGCGGCCTGCTCTGCGGACCGGCCGACGAACCGGTTCAGCTCCGCCGGGAGATTGCTGCGTCGCATGGGACACGGAGCGTACTCACCGTGGCGCTCTCCGTACAATCGGTTCCCGTAACTCCCGTCGCACGGGCGGTAATGCGGTACGGCGGGACAGCGCGGGCGCGATAGGGTCTAGGAACGACTTTTCGCAAGGGCCCGACGACAGCAGAGAGCGGTGCAGAGTGACCGGTGGAGAGGTTGCCGGGATCCTGGTGGCCGTCTTCTGGGCGATCCTGGTCTCCTTCCTCGCCGTGGTGCTGGTGAGGCTGGCGCAGACGCTCAGGGCGACCACCAAAATGGTGGCGGACGTGACCGAGCAGGCCGTTCCCCTGCTGGCGGACGCCTCCGCGACCGTCCGCTCGGCCCGGACCCAGCTCGACCGGGTCGACGCCATCGCCTCGGACGTCCAGGAGGTCACCTCCAACGCCTCCGCGCTCTCCTCCACCGTCGCCACCGCCTTCGGCGGCCCGCTCGTCAAGGTCGCCGCCTTCGGGTACGGCGTGCGCAAGGCGCTCGGCCGGGGCGGGGAGAACGAGGACGCGCCGCGTACCTCCTCGCGACGTACTGTGATCGTCGGTCGTACCGTGCCGTCCTCGCGACGCCGGAAGCAGAAGGGCTGAGCCGCGATGTTCCGCCGCACGTTCTGGTTCACGGCCGGCGCAGCCGCCGGCGTGTGGGCCACCACCAAGGTCAACCGGAAGCTGAAGCAGCTGACCCCCGAGAGCCTCGCGGCCCAGGCGGCGAACAAGGCGATCGAGACCGGCCACCGCCTCAAGGACTTCGCCCTCGACGTGAGGGCGGGCATGGTCCAGCGAGAGGCCGAACTGGGTGAGGCACTCGGCCTCGACGCACCCGTCGCAGAGGACCGTGAACTCCCGGCGCCCCGCCGCAGGGCCGCGCTCGATCCCACCGCGCGCCCCACCACGACGCATTCAATCCCCACGATCACGTACAACCGGAATGAGGACCACTGATGGAGTCGGCTGAAATCCGCCGCCGCTGGCTGAGCTTCTTCGAGGAGCGCGGGCACACCGTCGTCCCTTCGGCGTCGCTCATCGCGGACGACCCGACTCTGCTCCTCGTCCCCGCCGGCATGGTGCCCTTCAAGCCCTACTTCCTGGGCGAGGTCAAGCCGCCCTTCTCGCGCGCCTCCAGCGTGCAGAAGTGCGTGCGTACGCCGGACATCGAAGAGGTCGGCAAGACCACCCGCCACGGCACGTTCTTCCAGATGTGCGGCAACTTCTCCTTCGGCGACTACTTCAAGGAAGGCGCCATCAAGCTCGCCTGGGAGCTGCTGACCACCTCGGTGGAGCACGGCGGCTACGGGCTGGAGCCGGAGAAGCTCTGGATCACCGTCTACCAGGAGGACGACGAGGCCGAGCAGATCTGGCGCGACGTCGTCGGCGTCCCCGCCGAGCGCATCCAGCGCCTCGGCAAGAAGGACAACTACTGGTCGATGGGCGTCCCCGGACCCTGCGGCCCGTGCTCCGAGATCAACTACGACCGCGGCCCCGACTTCGGCGTCGAGGGCGGCCCGGCCGTCAACGACGAGCGGTACGTGGAGATCTGGAACCTGGTCTTCATGCAGTACGAGCGCGGTGAGGGCTCCGGCAAGGACGACTTCCCGATCCTCGGCGAGCTGCCGTCGAAGAACATCGACACGGGCCTCGGCCTCGAGCGCCTGGCGATGATCCTCCAGGGCGTCCAGAACATGTACGAGACGGACACCCTCAAGGTCGTCATCGACAAGGCCACCGAGCTCACCGGCGTCGACTACGGCACGTCCCACGAGAGCGACGTCTCGCTCCGCGTGGTCGCCGACCACATGCGCACCTCCGTGATGCTCGTCGGTGACGGCGTCACCCCGGGCAACGAGGGCCGCGGCTACGTGCTGCGCCGCATCATGCGCCGCGCCGTCCGCAACATGCGCCTGCTCGGCGCCACCGGTCCGGTCGTCCAGGAGCTCGTGGACACCGTGATCAACACGATGGGCGAGCAGTACCCGGAGCTCGTCACCGACCGCAAGCGCATCGAGACCGTCGCCCTCGCCGAGGAAGGGGCCTTCCTCAAGGCCCTCAAGGGCGGCACCAACATCCTCGACACCGCCGTCACCGAGACCAAGGCCGCCGGTGGCACGGTCCTCTCCGGCGACAAGGCGTTCCTGCTCCACGACACCTGGGGCTTCCCGATCGACCTCACCCTGGAGATGGCCTCCGAGCAGGGCCTCTCCGTGGACGAGGACGGCTTCCGCCGCCTGATGAAGGAGCAGCGGGAGCGCGCCAAGGCCGACGCCAAGGCCAAGAAGACCGGCCACGCCGACATGACCGCGTACCGGGAGATCGCCGACGGCAACGGCGCCACCGAGTTCACCGGCTACACCAACACCGAGGGCGAGACCACCGTCGTCGGTCTCCTCGTCAACGGCGTCCCCTCGCCGGCCGCCTCCGAGGGCGACGAGGTCGAGGTCGTCCTCGACCGCACCCCCTTCTACGCCGAGGGCGGCGGCCAGATCGCCGACCAGGGCCGGATCCGGCTGCACAGCGGCGCGGTCATCGACATCCGTGACGTCCAGCAGCCCGTCCCGGGCGTCTCCGTGCACAAGGGATCCGTGCAGGTCGGCGAGGTCACCGTGGGCGCCACCGCCTACGCGAGCATCGACGTGCGCCGCCGCCTGGCCATCGCCCGCGCCCACTCGGCCACCCACCTCACCCACCAGGCGCTGCGCGACGCCCTCGGCCCGACGGCCGCCCAGGCCGGTTCAGAGAACCAGCCCGGCCGCTTCCGCTTCGACTTCGGCTCGCCGAACGCCGTCCCCGGCACGGTCCTCACCGACGTCGAGCAGAAGATCAACGAGGTCCTCTCGCGCGAGCTGGACGTCCACGCCGAGGTCATGCCGATCGACGAGGCCAAGCGCCAGGGTGCCATCGCCGAGTTCGGCGAGAAGTACGGCGAGAAGGTCCGGGTCGTCACCATCGGCGACTTCTCCAAGGAGCTGTGCGGTGGCACGCACGTCCACAACACCGCCCAGCTCGGCCTGGTGAAGCTGCTCGGCGAGTCCTCCATCGGCTCCGGCGTCCGCCGGATCGAGGCCCTCGTCGGCGTCGACGCGTACAACTTCCTCGCCAAGGAGCACACGGTCGTCGCCCAGCTCCAGGAGCTGGTCAAGGGCCGTCCGGAGGAGCTGCCGGAGAAGATCTCCGCCATGCTCGGCAAGCTTAAGGACGCCGAGAAGGAGATCGAGAAGTTCCGCGCGGAGAAGGTCCTCCAGGCCGCCGCCGGTCTCGTCGACTCCGCCCAGGACATCCGCGGCGTCGCCGTGGTCACCGGCCAGGTGCCGGACGGCACCGGGGCCGACGACCTGCGCAGGCTGGTCCTCGACGTCCGTGGCCGCATCCCGGGCGACCGCCCGGCCGTCGTCGCCCTGTTCACCACGGCCAACGGCAAGCCGCTCACGGTCATCGCCACCAACGAGGCCGCCCGCGAGCGCGGACTCAAGGCCGGTGAGCTGGTCCGCACCGCCGCCAAGACCCTCGGCGGCGGTGGCGGCGGCAAGCCGGACGTCGCCCAGGGCGGTGGCCAGAACCCCGCGGCCGTCGGTGAGGCCATCGCCGCCGTCGAGCGCCTCGTGGGGGAGACGGCGTGACGATGCGCCGCGGCCGCCGTATCGCGGTGGATGTCGGGGACGCCCGGATCGGGGTCGCCTCGTGCGACCCCGACGGGGTCCTCGCCACGCCGGTGGAGACCGTGCCGGGACGTGACGTCCCGGCCGCCCACCGGCGGCTCCGCCAGATCGTCGAGGAGTACGAGCCGATCGAGGTCGTCGTGGGTCTGCCCCGCTCGCTCAGCGGGCGGGAGGGCCCGGCCGCGACCAAGGTCCGTGCCTTCGCGGGGGAGATGGCACGCGGGATCGCCCCCGTGCCCGTCCGCCTCGTCGACGAGCGCATGACGACCGTGACGGCCACACAGGGCCTGCGGGCCTCGGGGGTGAAGGCGAAGAAGGGGCGGTCCGTCATCGACCAGGCCGCCGCTGTGATCATCCTGCAGAACGCTCTTGAGTCCGAACGGGTATCAGGTAATCCGCCCGGTGAGGGCGTCGAAGTGGTCATCTGATCGCGATACGGTAACGTTCCGCGCGATGCGGCGGTGTTCGAACAGCTGCCGCACTACGTAGAGGCGGATCGTCCGGAAGCCTCGCGGCTGTTTGGGGATCGATGACTGAGTATGGCCGGAGCCCCGGCTCCGAACCGTGGCACCCCGGGGACCCGCTCTACGGGGACCAGGGGTGGGAAGGCCAGCAGCAGCAGTACCCGCATCCGCAGCAGCCGAGCCAGTACGGGCACGGCGGCCAGGGCTACGAGGACCCGTACGGCCAGGCCGGTCACGGTACCCAGGGCGGCCAGGGGTACGAGGGCGACCCGTACCAGCAGCAGCATGCGCAGCAGTACGAGCAGCAGCCGCAGGGGTACGTGGACCACCAGTACCAGCAGCAGGCGCAGGCACACCAGTACCAGCAGTCGTACGAGCAGCAGCAGTACGGGACGGGGTACCAGGGTGGTTACGACACGCCCGGGCACCTCGGACAGCAGTACGACGGCAACTGGGAGACGAGCCAGGCGGCGATGGCCTACGGCACGCCCCCGGCCGATCCGTACGGCGGCCAGAACCCCGACCTCTACGGCACGCCCGAGGCGTACCCGCCGCCCCAGCCTCCCGGCCACCGGCAGAACCCGCCGGAGCCGGTGATCGACTGGGCGCCGGAGGAGGAGAGACACCCGGAGCCAGAACAGGAGCAGGAGGAGGAGAAACACCCCTTCTTCACCGGCGAGGACGACCCGGACGACGACTACGACGACCCGGCCCCCGGCCGTGGCTCGCGCGGCGGCGACCGCGAGCGCCGCAACAAGGCGAAGAAACGCAACGGCAAGAACGGCGTGGCCTGCCTGGTCGTCGCCCTCGTCCTGGCCGGCGGCGTGGGCGGCGTCGGCTACTTCGGCTACCAGTTCTGGCAGGGTCAGTTCGGCGAGGCGCCGGACTACGCGGGGAGTGGCAGCGGCGAGATCCAGGTGGAGATCCCGAAGGGAGCCCTCGGGACCGAGATCGGCAACATCCTCAAGAAGGCCGGCGTGGTGAAGAGCGTCGACGCCTTCGTCTCGGCGCAGCAGAAGAACCCCAAGGGCAACTCCATCCAGGACGGCGTCTTCACGCTCAGGAAGGAGATGTCGGCCGAGAGCGCGGTCGCGATGATGCTCAACCCCGCGAGCCAGACCAACTTCGTCATCCCCGAGGGCAAGCGGAACACCTGGGTGTACGACACCCTCGACAAGCGCCTCGACCTCAAGCCGGGCACCACGAAGGAGATCGCCCGCGCGAAGGCGGACTCGCTCGGCCTGCCCGACTGGGCCAAGAACCACGCGGACGTCAAGGACCCGCTGGAAGGGTTCCTCTTCCCGGCGAGTTACCCCGTCGCCAAGAACAGCAAGCCCGAGGACGCCCTCCGCAAGATGGTGTCCCGGGCGAACCAGGAGTACGCGAAGCTCGACCTGGACGCGAAGGCGCAGGCGCTCGGCCTCGAAGGTCCCTGGCAGCTGCTGACGGTCGCGAGCCTGGTGCAGGTCGAGGGCAAGTACAAGCACGACTTCGACAAGGTCGCGCGGGTCGTCTACAACCGGCTCAAGCCGAACAACGTGGAGACCGTGGGTCGCCTGGAGTTCGACTCGACGGTGAACTACCTCAGGGGCACGACCACCCTCGACGTCGGCACGGTCGAGGAGATGCGCAAGATCAAGGACCCGTACAACACGTACGCGTACGACGTGAAGGGACTCATCCCCGGGCCCATCAGCAACCCGGGCATCGAGGCGCTGAACTCGGCGATGAGCCCGGCCGACGGCCCGTGGTACTACTTCGTGTCGATCAACGAGAACAAGACCGTCTTCTCCGTGACGCTCAAGGAGCACAACCGGAACGTGGCGGAGTACCAGAAGGAACGGGAGCAGGGCCAGTGAGCAAGCAGCACCGCGCGGCCGTCCTCGGTTCGCCGATCGCGCACTCGCTCTCCCCGGTCCTGCACCGGGCCGCGTACGCCGAGCTCGGCCTCGACGACTGGTCGTACGACCGGTTCGAGGTCGACGAGGCCGGGCTGCCCGGTTTCGTGGGCGAGCTGGACGACAGCTGGGCCGGGCTCTCGCTGACCATGCCGCTCAAGCGGGCGATCATCCCGCTGCTCGACGAGATCAGCGACACGGCCGCGTCCGTCGAGGCCGTCAACACCGTCGTCTTCCGCGAGGACGGCCGGCGGGTCGGCGACAACACCGACATCCCGGGCATGATCGCCGCCCTGCGTGAGCGGAACGTCGAGAAGGTGGAGTCGGCGGCGATCCTCGGCGCCGGCGCCACCGCCTCCTCCGCGCTCGCCGCCCTCGCCCGGATCTGCGCGGGGCCCGTGACCGCGTACGTACGGAGCGAGGCGCGCGCCGAGGAGATGCGCGGCTGGGGCGAGCGGCTCGGCGTGGACGTCCGTACCGCCGCCTGGGACGACGCGGCGGAGGCGTTCACCGCGCCGCTGGTCGTCGCGACGACCCCCGCCGGGACGACGAACGCGCTGGCGACCGCCGTTCCGGACACCGTCGGCACCCTCTTCGACGTCCTCTACGACCCGTGGCCGACGGCGCTCGCCGCCGCCTGGTCCGACCGTGGCGGCAAGGTGGTCGGCGGCCTCGACCTCCTCGTCCACCAGGCCGTCCTCCAGGTCGAGCAGATGACGGGCGTGCCGCGGGCGCCGCTCGCGGCCATGCGGGCGGCGGGGGAGCGGGCGCTGGCCGCCCGGTAGGCTCGGACCGGCGCCGGGGGACCGCCGGCGCCGTACGGCCGAAGTACGGGGAAGTACGGGGGACATGGGCGGGGAACTGGTGCTGGCGTCCAAGTGGGACGCCGCTTTCGACGTGATGCGCTTTCTGTACGTGGGGTTCTTCAGCGACCTGCCGGCATGGGTGCGGTACACCGTTCTCGCGCTCTTCGGGTCGACCGTGGTCTACGGCGTCGTCTCCTGGCTGCGGAACCGTTCCGCCCCCGCCGCGGAGGACGAGTCGACCGTCCAGGAGGACGAGACCCGCGTCCGATAGCTGGACCGGCGACCAGGTGGTCGCCCCGGACGTGGGAGGATCGGGGGTGGCGGGCCAGGGCCGCGCACCCGGCCGCGTCGTCGCAGTGCCCAGGCGCGAGCATGAGGAGCATCGTTGAGCAGGTTGCGTTGGCTGACCGCTGGGGAATCCCACGGACCCGCGCTGGTCGCGACGCTGGAGGGTCTTCCCGCCGGTGTCCCGGTCACCACTGAGCTGGTGGCGGACCACCTCGCGCGGCGGCGTCTCGGCTATGGGCGCGGCGCCCGGATGAAGTTCGAGCAGGACGAGATCACCTTCCTCGGCGGCGTCCGGCACGGACTCTCCCTCGGCTCCCCGATCGCCGTCATGGTCGGCAACACCGAGTGGCCCAAGTGGGAGAAGGTGATGTCGGCCGACCCGGTCGACCCCTCCGAGCTCAAGGAGACGGGCCGCAACGCCCCCCTGACCCGCCCCCGGCCCGGTCACGCCGACCTCGCGGGCATGCAGAAGTACGGCTTCGACGAGGCCCGGCCGATCCTGGAGCGCGCCAGCGCCCGGGAGACCGCCGCCCGGGTCGCCCTCGGCGCCGTCGCCCGCTCCTTCCTCAAGGAGGCCGCGGGCATCGAGATCGTCTCCCACGTCGTCGAGCTGGCCGCCGCCAAGGCGCCCTACGGCGTCTACCCGACCCCCGCCGACGTCGAGAAGCTCGACGCCGACCCGGTCCGCTGCCTCGACGCCGACGCGTCGAAGGCGATGGTCGCCGAGATCGACCAGGCCCACAAGGACGGCGACACCCTCGGCGGGGTCGTCGAGGTCCTCGCCTACGGCGTGCCCGTCGGCCTCGGCTCGCACGTCCACTGGGACCGGCGTCTCGACGCCCGGCTCGCCGCCGCCCTCATGGGCATCCAGGCCATCAAGGGCGTCGAGGTCGGCGACGGCTTCGACCTCGCCCGCGTGCCCGGCTCCCAGGCCCACGACGAGATCGTGAAGACCGAGGACGGCCTCCGGCGCACCTCCGGCCGCTCCGGCGGCACCGAGGGCGGTCTGACCACCGGCGAGCTGCTGCGCGTCCGCGCCGCGATGAAGCCCATCGCGACCGTCCCGCGCGCCCTCGCCACCGTCGACGTCGCCACCGGCGAGGCCACCCAGGCCCACCACCAGCGCTCCGACGTGTGCGCCGTCCCCGCCGCCGGCATCGTCGCCGAGGCCATGGTCGCGCTCGTCCTCGCGGACGCCGTCGTCGAGAAGTTCGGCGGCGACAGCGTCCCTGAGACCCGCCGGAACGTGCGGTCGTACCTCGAGAACCTGCGCATCCGGTGACCGCCGGCCCCCTGGTCGTCCTCGTCGGGCCCATGGGCTCCGGCAAGTCCACGGTGGGCGCGCTCCTGGCCGAACGGCTGGGCGCGCCCTACCGGGACACCGACGCCGACATCGTCGCCGCCGAGGGACGCGAGATCTCCGACATCTTCGTCGAGGACGGCGAGGACCACTTCCGCGCCCTGGAACGGGACGCGGTCGCCGCCGCGCTCACCGAGCACGAGGGCGTCCTCGCCCTCGGCGGCGGCGCGGTCCTGGACGCCGGGACCCGCGCCCTGCTCGCCGGGCTCCCCGTCGCGTACCTCTCGATGGACGTCGACGAGGCGGTCCGGCGCGTCGGTCTCAACACCGCCCGGCCGCTGCTCGCCGTCAACCCGCGCCGTCAGTGGCGCGAGCTGATGGAGGCACGCCGCCATCTGTACACCGAAGTCGCGCGGGCCGTCGTCACCACCGACGACCGCACCCCCGAAGAGGTCGCGGACGCGGTCCTCGCGGCACTGGATCTGAAGAAGGACGCATGACGACGGACCAGGCAGTGACCCGTATCCAGGTAGCGGGCAGCGCGGGCACGGATCCGTACGAGGTGCTGGTCGGCCGGCAGCTGCTCGGTGAGCTCCCGGGGCTGATCGGCACCCAGGCCAAGCGGGTCGCCGTGATCCACCCGGAGGCGCTCGCCGACACGGGTGAGGCGCTCCGCGCCGACCTCGCCGACCAGGGCTACGAGGCGGTCGCCATCCAGGTGCCGAACGCCGAGGAGGCGAAGACCGCCGAGGTCGCCGCCTACTGCTGGAAGGCGCTCGGCCAGACCGGCTTCACCCGCAGTGACATCGTCGTGGGCGTCGGCGGCGGCGCCACCACCGACCTGGCCGGCTTCGTCGCCGCGACCTGGCTGCGGGGCGTGCGCTGGATCGCCGTACCCACCACCGTCCTGGCCATGGTCGACGCCGCGGTCGGCGGCAAGACGGGCATCAACACCGCCGAGGGCAAGAACCTCGTCGGCGCCTTCCACCCGCCCGCCGGCGTCCTCTGCGACCTGGCGGCCCTCGACTCGTTGCCGGTGCACGACTACGTCAGCGGGCTCGCGGAGATCATCAAGGCCGGCTTCATCGTCGACCCGGTCATCCTCGACCTCATCGAGGAGGACCCGCAGGCCGCCCGCACCCCGGCCGGGCCGCACACCGCCGAGCTGCTCGTCCGCTCGATCAAGGTGAAGGCGGAGGTCGTCTCCGGCGACCTCAAGGAGTCCGGCCGTCGCGAGATCCTCAACTACGGCCACACCCTCGCCCACGCCATCGAGAAGAACGAGCGGTACAAGTGGCGCCACGGTGCCGCCGTCTCCGTCGGCATGGTCTTCGCCGCCGAGCTCGGCCGGCTCGCCGGGCGGCTCGACGACGCCACCGCCGACCGCCACCGCGCGATCCTGGAGTCCGTCGGCCTGCCGCTCACCTACCGCGGTGACCAGTGGCCCAAGCTCCTGGAGACCATGCGCGTGGACAAGAAGTCCCGTGGCGACCTGCTGCGCTTCATCGTCCTCGACGGGATCGGCAAGCCCACCGTCCTGGAGGGTCCCGACCCGGCGGTCCTGATCGCGGCGTACGGAGAGGTGTCCGCGTGAGCGAGCCCCGTCCGGTCCTGGTGCTGAACGGCCCGAACCTGGGCCGGCTCGGCTCGCGCGAGCCCGACATCTACGGCGCCACGTCGTACAAGGGGCTCGTGGAGTCCTGCCGCTCCCTCGGCGCGGAACTGGGTTTCGACGTCGAGGTGCGGGAGACGAACGACGAGGGCGAGATGATCCGCTGGCTGCACGAGGCCGCGGACGCCTCGACCCCGGTGGTCATCAACCCCGGGGCGTTCACGCACTACTCGTACGGGATGAGGGACGCCGCCGCCCAGCGGACCGCCCCGCTGATCGAGGTCCACATCTCGAACCCGTACGCCCGGGAGGAATTCCGGCACACCTCGGTCGTCGCGGCCGTGGCGACCGGTACGGTCGCCGGGTTCGGGATCGGTTCCTACCGGCTGGCCCTGCGGGCGCTCGCCGAGGAACTGGCCGACTGACAGGGCACCAGGGGGCGTCCCCGGCCGTTCCCCTCGTGGGGGCCGGGGGCGGTAACGTTCCGGCGCACCGGATACATCAGGCGTACGAGACGGAGTGGCACCGGATGCAGCACGCAGTGGGGGGTCCGCTGCCACCGCCCGAGCGATCGGGCCAGGCACCGGGCCGTGGCCCGGGTCCCGAACTCGGCCGGGGGCCGGCCCAGGGCGCCGGCCACGGCCCCGCCGGGCAGGGCCCTGGGTTCGGCCAGGGGCTTCGTCAGGGCTCCGGTACCGGCCAGGGCCCCGGCCCCGGGCTCGGCCAGGGACTTGGTCAGGGCTCCGGGACCGGCCAGGGCGTCGGCTCCGGGCCCGGTCATGGCCCCGGTCCCGGCCTCGGTCTCGTACATGGGCACGGCCCCGGCCAGGGCGTCGGCCCCGGGTCCGGCCAGAGTCCGGGTCAAGGTCCCAACCCCGGTCAGGGCCTCGGCTCCGGCTCCGTCCATGACCTCGGCTCCGGAACCAGTCAGGGGCACGGCCATGGCCCCGGCTCCAGCCATGGCCCCGGCCAAGGGCACGGCCCCGGCCAAGGGCACGGCCCCGGCCGAGGTCCCGCCTCCGGATCAGGTGGTGGGTCCGTCGGCGCGCCGTCGGCTGCCGTGCCGCCGCCTCCGCCCGGCGTCCCGCCGGCTCCGCACGCGGGCGCCCGGCTCGGTGTGCATCCGGCCGCCCAGAGCGGCGGGCCCAGGCCCCCGCACCCGGCGCAGTCGCCCCACGCCGGGCCCCCGCCGCACCCGACGGCTCCCGCCGGGCCCGGCTGGAGC
This sequence comes from Streptomyces sp. CB02261, assembly GCF_001905665.1. GTDB lineage: Bacteria > Actinomycetota > Actinomycetes > Streptomycetales > Streptomycetaceae > Streptomyces. The sequence continues at coordinate 168,378 of NZ_LIVX01000010.1, forward strand.
GCCCCCGGGGCTGTCCCCGCGCCCACCGACGGGTCGCGGTACCCGGGCGGCTCGCCGCACCCCGGCGGTGGCCCGCACCGCGCGGACCCCACCGGCCATGTGCCCCTGCCGCCCGTGAGCGCGCCGCTCGCGTCCCCCGGGGAGCACGGCGCCGGTACGGGCGCGGCCACCCTCGCCGTCCTGCTCATCGGGCCCGCCGGCGCCGGCAAGACGACCGTCGCCCGGCACTGGGCCCAACGGCGCCGCGTACCCACCGCGCACATCAGCCTCGACGACGTGCGCGAGTGGGTCTGCTCCGGCTTCGCCGACCCGCAGTCCGGCTGGAACGAGCACTCCGAGGCGCAGTACCGGCTCGCCCGCCGCACCTGCGGCTTCGCCGCGCGCAACTTCCTCGCCAACGGCATCTCCTGCATCGTCGACGACGCCGTCTTCCCCGACCGGCCCGTGGTCGGCCTCGGCGGCTGGAAGCGGCACGTCGGCCCCGGCCTGCTCCCCGTCGTGCTCCTGCCCGGCCTGGAGGTCGTCCTGGAGCGCAACGCCGAGCGCAGCGGCAACCGGCGCCTCTCGGACGAGGAGGTCGCCGCCATCCACGGCCGGATGGCCGGCTGGTACGGCTCGGGCCTGCCGATCATCGACAACTCCACGTACGACGTCGAGACCACCGCCCGCGTCCTCGACGACGTCCTGGCCCGCGCGATCGCCAGCCCGCCCACCTGGTGAGGCCCGGCCCCGGGCAGGCGTCCTGCCCGGTCGGCCGTGCTGAACAGGCCGCCTCGGCCCGCTCCTCGTACGCTCGGAGCATGTCAGAGGTGTATGCGGACCGCCGTGTACGGCTGCGCGATCGGTGCGCGGCCGCGGGCAGCCCGGCGGCCCTGGTCTCCCGCCCCGCCAACGTCCGCTACCTGGCGGGCGGTTCGCCCGCCGGCGCCGTCCTCCTCGTCGGACCGGAGCCCGAAGCGGACGTCCTGCTCTGCCCCGTCGCCCCCGGCAACGAGCCGGCCGACGGACGCCTCGACGAGGCGCTCCGCCGGCAGGTCCTGCCCACCGGCGGCGGCGATCCGGCCGTCGCCGCCGTCGACCACGCCCGCCGGGCCGGCGCCGACGCGCTCGCGGTCGAGGAACACGACCTGACCATGGCCCGCTACCGCGCCATGGACTCCGTCACGCCCGGACTGCGCCTCGCCGACCTCTCCTGCGCCGTCGAGCAGCTGAGGATCGTCAAGGACGAGGACGAGATCGCCTGCCTCCGGATCGCCGCCGAGATCGCCGACCAGGCGCTCGGAGAGCTTCTGGAGTCGATCCTGGTCGGCCGGACCGAACGCCATCTCGCCCTGGAGCTGGAGCGGCGGCTCGTCGACCACGGAGCGGACGGCGCCGCCTTCCCCACCTCGGTGGCGACCGGCCCGCACTCGGGACGGCGGGGGCACCGGCCCACCGACCGCCGGGTCGAGGAGGGGGATTTCCTCTCCGTCTGCCTCGGCGCGGACTATCGCGGCTATCGGTGCGAGATCGGCCGCACCTTCGTCATCGGCACGACGCCGGCCGACTGGCAGATCGAGCTGTACGAGCTCGTCTTCGCCGCTCAGCGGGCCGGACGGGAATCGCTCGTGCCGGGCGCCGGATACCGGGACGTGGACCGGGCGGCCCGTCAGATCCTGGACGCGGCGGGGCACGCGGAGGCCGCCGTGCCCCTCATCGGGCACGGGGTGGGGCTCGAAATCGACGAGGACCCGCAGCTCTCACCCTCGGCCATGGGTAAACTGGACGCTTGTGTGCCGGTCACCGTCGAACCGGGGGTCCACCTCCCGGGCCGGGGCGGGGTCCGGATCGATGACACGCTCGTCGTACGCCAGGAGGCGGACGGCGGACCCGAGCTACTCACCATCACGACCAAGGAGCTGCTCGCGCTGTAAGGCGCGTACGCCTCCACGGTCCCACGTCAGTCCAGGAGATTCCGCAACCGTGGCTTCCACGAACGACCTCAAGAACGGCATGGTGCTCAAGCTCGAAGGCGGCCAGCTCTGGTCCGTCGTCGAGTTCCAGCACGTCAAGCCCGGCAAGGGCCCGGCCTTCGTGCGCACCAAGCTCAAGAACGTGCTGTCCGGCAAGGTCGTCGACAAGACCTTCAACGCCGGCGTGAAGGTCGAGACGGCCACCATCGACCGCCGCGACATGCAGTTCTCCTACATGGACGGCGACTACTTCGTCTTCATGGACATGGAGACCTACGACCAGCTGATGGTCGAGCGCAAGGCCGTCGGCGACGCCGCCAACTTCCTGATCGAGGGCTTCACCGCCTCCGTCGCCCAGCACGAGGGCTCGGTGCTCTACGTCGAGCTCCCCGCCGCCGTGGTGCTGACGATCGAGCACACCGACCCGGGCGTCCAGGGCGACCGCTCCACCGGCGGCACCAAGCCCGCCAAGCTGGAGACCGGCCACGAGATCCAGGTCCCGCTCTTCATCACCACCGGTGAGAAGGTCAAGGTCGACACGCGCACCAGCGACTACCTCGGCCGGGTGAACGACTAACCGTGGCCGCTCGGAGCAAGGCCCGCAAGCGCGCCTTCCAGATCCTCTTCGAGGCCGACCAGCGTGGCGCCTCCGTCCAGGAGGTCCTCGCGGACCAGGTCCGGCACGCGCGGTCGGACGACCGTCAGCCGCCGGTGAACGACTTCACCATGCAGCTGGTCGAGGGGTACGCGGCCCACGTGGCGCGGATCGACGAGCTCATCGCGACCTACGCGGTGGACTGGGACCTCGACCGGATGCCCGTCGCCGACCGGAACATCGTGCGCCTCGGCGCGTACGAGCTGATCTGGGAGGACGAGACGCCGGACGCGGTCGCGATCGACGAGGCGGTGCAGCTCGCCAAGGAGTTCTCCACGGACGAGTCCCCGACCTTCGTCAACGGTCTGCTGGCGCGCTTCAAGGACTTGAAGCCGCGTCTGCGCCGGGACGCGGACGTCTGAACCGCCTGAGCCATATAGCCGTCACCGGCGGCCGAAGGGGCCCGCAGCATCCGTGCTGCGGGCCCCTTCGGCGTCCTCGGGCCGCCGTTGGGCGGGGCACGGAAAAGCGTCGGGCCCATGGACGTCGGATGACGTCCATGGGCCCGGCGGTACGTTTCTGCTGGTCCCCCGTAAGGGGTCAGTTCTCCTCGTGGGCGACCGCGCGGCGCGCGTCGGCGTCGAGGACGCCCCAGCTGATCAGCTGCTCGGTGAGGACCGAGGGGGACTGGTCGTAGATGACGGCGAGGGTGCGCAGGTCGTCCTGACGGATCGACAGCACCTTGCCGTTGTAGTCCCCGCGCTGCGACTGGATCGTCGCGGCGTAGCGCTGGAGCGGGCCCGCCTTCTCCTGCGGGACGTGTGCCAGGCGCTCCAGGTCCAGGACCAGCTTCGGCGGCGGCTCGGCGGCCCCGCCCGGGGTCGTGCCCGGCAGGAGCTCCTGCACCGGAACCCCGTAGAAGTCGGCCAGCTCGGCAAGACGCTGCACGGTCACCGCGCGGTCGCCGCGCTCGTACGAGCCGACCACGACGGCCTTCCAGCGGCCCTGGGACTTCTCCTCCACCCCGTGGAGGGAGAGACCCTGCTGGGTGCGGATGGCACGGAGTTTGGCCCCGAGCTGCTTTGCGTATTCGCTGGACATAACGCTCCCGGACGCTGTGACGACATGCGGCTGCGCCGCGCGGCTGGTAACTCACTGTGAGGTTACGCAGCGTTACACCTACCCGTCAAGCCGAAAGGTCCGTACCGCCCCCTCCCGGGGGACGGCGCCCGGAGCGGCGACCGGGGTGCCCGCCGGGCGCGGGCGGGTCCCTGGTATCGTTGACCGCGCAAATCCGACGTCCTTTAAGAGCCGTCCCGTGAGGCGGAGAAGGAGGTCCGTTTCTTCATGGACACCCAGCAGCAGTACGGCGATGACGCCCGGCCCGTTCTCGAGGCCCCCGACATCGCGCGGGTCCTGACCCGCATCGCACACGAGATCGTCGAGCGCGCCAAGGGCGCCGACGACGTGGTCCTCCTCGGCATCCCCACCCGCGGTGTCTTCCTCGCCCGCCGGCTCGCCGAGAAGCTCGAATCGATCACCGGCGCGAAGGTCCCGGTCGGCTCCCTCGACATCACCATGTACCGGGACGACCTGCGGATGAAGCCGGCGCGCGCCATCGGCCGCACCGAGATCCCCGGCGACGGCATCGACGGCCGCCTGGTCGTCCTCGTCGACGACGTGCTCTTCTCCGGCCGCACCATCCGCGCCGCCCTCGACGCCCTCGGCGACATCGGCCGCCCGCGCGCCGTCCAGCTCGCCGTCCTCGTCGACCGCGGCCACCGCGAGCTTCCGATCCGCGCCGACTACGTCGGCAAGAACCTCCCCACGTCGTTGCGGGAGACGGTCAAGGTCCAGCTCGCCGAGGAGGACGGTCGCGACACCGTCCTGCTCGGTGCCAGGCCCACCTCCTGACCGGACCGGCTTCCCCCGCGGGGCCGGGGCACACCCCTGCGCTCCCGCACGCCCTCACACCTCCCCACCACGGAGAGACACCCCGATGATGCGTCACCTCATCTCGGCCGCCGACCTCACCCGCGACGACGCCGTCCTGATCCTCGACACCGCCGAGGAGATGGCCCGGGTGGCCGACCGGCCCATCAAGAAGCTGCCGACCCTGCGCGGCCGCACCATCTGCAACCTCTTCTTCGAGGACTCCACCCGGACCCGGATCTCCTTCGAGGCCGCCGAGAAGCGCCTCTCCGCCGACGTGATCAACTTCGCGGCCAAGGGCTCCAGCGTCTCCAAGGGCGAGTCCCTCAAGGACACCGCGCAGACCCTGGAGGCCATGGGCGTCGACGCGGTCGTCATCCGGCACAGCGCCTCCGGCGCCCCGTACCGCCTCGCCACCTCCGGCTGGATCGACGCCCCCGTCGTCAACGCCGGCGACGGCACCCACCAGCACCCCACCCAGGCCCTCCTGGACGCCTTCACCATGCGCCGCCGCCTCGTCGGCCGGGACGCCGGGCTCGGCCAGGACCTGGCGGGCAAGCGGATCACGCTCGTCGGCGACGTCCTGCACAGCCGGGTCGCCCGCTCCAACGTCGACCTGCTGCACACCCTCGGCGCCGAGGTCACCCTGGTCGCCCCGCCCACCCTGGTCCCCGTCGGCGTCGAGACCTGGCCCTGCGAGGTCTCGTACGACCTCGACCGCGTGCTGCCGAAGTCCGACGCGGTCATGATGCTGCGTGTGCAGCGAGAGCGGATGAACGCCGCCTTCTTCCCGACCGAGCGCGAGTACTCGCGGCGGTACGGGCTCGACGGCGACCGGATGGCGAGGATGCCCGACCACGCCATCGTCATGCACCCCGGCCCCATGGTCCGCGGCATGGAGATCACCGCCGAGGTCGCCGACTCCGACCGCTGCACGGTCGTCGAGCAGGTCGCCAACGGCGTCTCCATCCGGATGGCGGTCCTCTACCTGCTTCTGGGCGGCAACGACTCCACCACCCCCACCCCCCGCACCGAGGAGAACAAGTAACCATGAGCAAGATCCTTATCCGCGGTGCGCAGGTGCTGGGTGGCGAGGTCCAGGACGTCCTGATCGACGGCGAGATCATCGCCGAGACGGGTACCGACCTCTCCGACGAGGGCGCCCTCGTGATCGAGGCCCAGGGGCGGATCCTGCTGCCCGGCCTGGTCGACCTCCACACCCACCTCCGCGAGCCCGGCCGCGAGGACTCCGAGACCGTCCTCACCGGCACCCGCGCCGCCGCCTCCGGCGGCTACACCGCCGTCTTCGCCATGGCCAACACCCACCCGGTCGCCGACACCGCCGGAGTCGTCGAGCAGGTCTACCGCCTCGGCAAGGAGTCCGGCTACTGCGACGTGCAGCCCATCGGCGCCGTCACCGTCGGCCTGGAGGGCAAGAAGCTCGCCGAGCTCGGCGCCATGCACGACTCCGCCGCCGGCGTCACCGTCTTCTCCGACGACGGCAAGTGCGTCGACGACGCCGTGATCATGCGCCGCGCCCTGGAGTACGTGAAGGCCTTCGACGGCGTCGTCGCCCAGCACGCCCAGGAGCCCCGCCTCACCGAGGGCGCCCAGATGAACGAGGGCATCGTCTCCGCCGAGCTCGGCCTCGGCGGCTGGCCCGCCGTCGCCGAGGAGTCGATCATCGCCCGCGACGTCCTCCTCGCCGAGCACGTCGGCTCCCGCGTCCACATCTGCCACCTCTCCACCGCCGGTTCCGTCGAGATCGTCCGCTGGGCCAAGTCCCGCGGCATCGACGTCACCGCCGAGGTCACCCCGCACCACCTCCTCCTCACGGACGAGCTGGTCCGCACGTACGACCCCGTCTACAAGGTCAACCCGCCGCTGCGCACCGAGAAGGACGTCCTCGCCCTGCGCGAGGCGCTGGCCGACGGCACGATCGACATCGTCGCCACCGACCACGCCCCCCACCCGCACGAGGACAAGGACTGCGAGTGGGCCGCGGCCGCCATGGGCATGGTCGGCCTGGAGACCGCGCTCTCCGTCGTCCAGCAGACGATGGTCGAGACCGGACTCCTCGACTGGGCCGGCGTCGCCGACCGCATGTCCTTCGCTCCGGCCCGCATCGGACGGGCCAAGGGCCACGGACGACCCGTCTCGGCAGGTGAGCCCGCGAACCTGACGCTGGTCGATCCGGCTTACCGTGGAGTCGTGGACCCCGCGGACTTCGCCTCCCGCAGCCGCAACACCCCCTACGAGGGCCGTGAGCTGCCGGGTCGCGTCACCCACACCATCCTGCGGGGCCGGGCAACGGTCGTGGACGGGAAGCTGGCGTGACACCACTCATCGCAATCGCCGCAGAGGCTGCCGATCAGAAGTCGGCGGAGGTGACCGACTGGGCCGGGCGGCTCGGCTGGGTCGCCGGACTGCTGCTCTTCATCGCCTTCGTGTACTGGCTGATGCGCCAGGGCTGGAAGTGGCGCGGCAGCCTCCAGTCGGACCTCCCCGAGCTTCCCACCGAGCCCCCGGCGGCCGGTCCGGCGAGACTGACGCTCAGCGGGCGCTACCACGGGTCCACGACCGCCGGGCAGTGGCTCGACCGGATCGTCGCCCACGGCCTCGGCACCCGCAGCCGCGTCGAGCTCACGCTCACCGACGCCGGGCTCGCGGTCGTACGCCCCGGGGCGAACGACTTCTTCGTCCCGGCCGAGGCCCTGCGTGAGGCCCGCCTCGACAAGGGCATCGCCGGCAAGGTCCTCGCCGAGGGCGGCCTGCTGATCGTCACCTGGGCGCACGGCGGCACGCTGCTCGACTCCGGCTTCCGGTCCGACCGGGCGGCCGAGCACACCGCCTGGGTCGAGGCCATCAACTCCATGAACCCCGTAACCACGACGGAAGGCATCGCACGATGACGACCTCCACCAGGGGGACCGCCAAGGTCCCCGCCGTACTCGTCCTGGAGGACGGCCGCACCTTCAGCGGCCGCGCCTACGGGGCCGTGGGGGAGACCTTCGGCGAGGCCGTGTTCTCCACCGGCATGTCCGGCTACCAGGAGACCCTCACCGACCCGTCGTACCACCGCCAGGTCGTGGTCATGACGGCCCCGCACGTCGGCAACACCGGCGTCAACGACGAGGACCCCGAGTCCGGCCGCATCTGGGTCTCCGGCTACGTGGTCCGCGACCCCGCCCGCGTCTCCTCCAACTGGCGGGCCACCCGCACCCTCGACGAGGAGCTGGAGCGCCAGGGCGTCGTCGGCATCTCCGGCATCGACACCCGCGCCCTCACCCGCCACCTCCGCGAGCGCGGCGCCATGCGCGTCGGCATCTTCTCCGGCGACGCCTGGACGGGAGTCCGCGAGGAGGCCCTGCTCGCCAAGGTCAAGGCGCAGCCCCAGATGAAGGGCGCGAACCTCGCCGCCGAGGTCGCCACCAAGGAGACGTACGTCGTCCCCGCGGTCGGCGAGAAGAAGTTCACCGTCGCGGCCGTCGACCTCGGCATCAAGGGCATGACCCCGCACCGGATGGCCGAGCGCGGCATCGAGGTCCACGTCCTGCCCGCCACCGCCACCGCCGAGGACATCTACGCGGTGAACCCGGACGGCGTCTTCTTCTCCAACGGCCCGGGCGACCCGGCAACCGCCGACGGCCCCGTCTCCGTCATGCGGTCCGTCCTGGAGCGCAGGACCCCGCTCTTCGGCATCTGCTTCGGCAACCAGATCCTCGGCCGCGCCCTCGGCTTCGGCACCTACAAGCTGAAGTACGGCCACCGGGGCATCAACCAGCCCGTCCAGGACCGCACCACCGGCAAGGTCGAGGTCACCGCGCACAACCACGGCTTCGCCGTCGACGCGCCCCTCGACAAGGTCTCCGACACGCCCTACGGGCGCGCCGAGGTCTCCCACGTCTGCCTGAACGACAACGTCGTGGAGGGCCTGCAGCTGCTCGACCAGCCGGCCTTCTCCGTCCAGTACCACCCCGAGGCGGCCGCGGGCCCGCACGACGCCGCGTACCTCTTCGACCGTTTCGTATCCCTGATGGAGGCCGAGCGTGCCTAAGCGCACCGATATCCAGTCCGTCCTGGTCATCGGCTCCGGCCCGATCGTCATCGGCCAGGCCGCCGAGTTCGACTACTCCGGCACCCAGGCCTGCCGCATCCTCAAGGCCGAGGGCCTGCGGGTGATCCTGGTCAACTCCAACCCGGCCACGATCATGACCGACCCGGAGATCGCCGACGCCACCTACGTCGAGCCGATCACCCCCGAGTTCGTCGAGAAGATCATCGCCAAGGAGCGCCCCGACGCCCTCCTGCCCACCCTCGGCGGCCAGACCGCGCTCAACACCGCGATCTCCATGCACGAGCAGGGCGTCCTCGAGAAGTACGGCGTCGAGCTCATCGGCGCCAACGTCGAGGCCATCAACAAGGGCGAGGACCGCGACCTCTTCAAGGGCGTCGTCGAGGCCGTCAAGGCCAAGATCGGTTACGGCGAGTCCGCCCGCTCGGTCATCTGCCACTCCATGGACGACGTCCTCAAGGGCGTCGACACCCTCGGCGGCTACCCCGTCGTCGTCCGCCCCTCCTTCACCATGGGCGGCGCCGGTTCCGGCTTCGCCCACGACGAGGACGAGCTGCGCCGCATCGCCGGCCAGGGCCTGACGCTCTCCCCGACCACCGAGGTGCTCCTGGAGGAGTCCATCCTCGGCTGGAAGGAGTACGAGCTGGAGCTGATGCGCGACAAGAACGACAACGTCGTGGTCGTCTGCTCCATCGAGAACTTCGACCCCATGGGCGTCCACACCGGCGACTCCATCACCGTCGCCCCGTCGATGACCCTCACCGACCGCGAGTACCAGCGGCTCCGTGACATCGGCATCGCGATCATCCGCGAGGTCGGCGTCGACACCGGCGGCTGCAACATCCAGTTCGCGGTCAACCCGGACGACGGCCGGATCATCGTCATCGAGATGAACCCGCGCGTCTCCCGCTCCTCGGCGCTCGCCTCCAAGGCGACCGGCTTCCCGATCGCCAAGATCGCGGCCCGCCTCGCCGTCGGCTACACGCTGGACGAGATCCCCAACGACATCACGGAGAAGACCCCGGCGTCCTTCGAGCCCACGCTCGACTACGTCGTCGTCAAGGCCCCCCGCTTCGCCTTCGAGAAGTTCCCCTCCGCCGACTCCACGCTGACCACGACCATGAAGTCGGTCGGCGAGGCCATGGCGATCGGCCGCAACTTCACCGAGGCGCTCCAGAAGGCCCTGCGCTCCCTGGAGAAGAAGGGCTCGCAGTTCACCTTCGTGGGCGAGCCCGGCGACAAGGCGCTCCTCCTGGAGGAGGCCGTCCGCCCGACCGACGGCCGCATCAACACCGTCATGCAGGCCATCCGGGCCGGCGCCACCCCGCAGGAGGTCTTCGACGCCACGAAGATCGACCCGTGGTTCGTCGACCAGCTCTTCCTGATCAAGGAGATCGCGGACGAGCTGGCCGCCGCCGAGAAGCTCCACCCGGAGATCCTCGCCGAGGCCAAGCGACACGGCTTCTCCGACGCCCAGATCGCCGACATCCGCGGCCTGCGCGAGGACGTCGTCCGCGAGGTCCGGCACGCCCTCGGCGTCCGCCCGGTCTACAAGACGGTCGACACCTGCGCCGCCGAGTTCGCCGCCAAGACCCCGTACTTCTACTCGTCCTACGACGAGGAGAGCGAGGTCGCCCCGCGCGAGAAGCCCGCCGTGATCATCCTGGGCTCCGGCCCGAACCGCATCGGCCAGGGCATCGAGTTCGACTACTCCTGCGTCCACGCCTCCTTCGCCCTGAGCGACGCCGGCTACGAGACCGTGATGGTCAACTGCAACCCGGAGACCGTCTCGACGGACTACGACACCTCCGACCGCCTGTACTTCGAGCCGCTGACGCTCGAGGACGTGCTCGAGATCGTCCACGCCGAGACCCTCGCCGGCCCCGTCGCCGGTGTCGTCGTCCAGCTCGGCGGGCAGACCCCGCTGGGCCTGTCCCAGGCGCTCAAGGACAACGGCGTGCCCGTCGTCGGCACCTCCCCGGAGGCCATCCACGCCGCCGAGGACCGCGGCGCCTTCGGCCAGGTCCTCGCCGAGGCCGGCCTCCCCGCCCCCAAGCACGGCACCGCGACCACCTTCGCCGGCGCCAAGGCCATCGCCGACGAGATCGGCTACCCCGTCCTCGTACGCCCCTCGTACGTGCTCGGTGGCCGCGGCATGGAGATCGTCTACGACGAGGCCCGCCTGGAGTCGTACATCGCCGAGTCCACCGAGATCAGCCCCACCCGGCCGGTCCTGGTCGACCGCTTCCTCGACGACGCCATCGAGATCGACGTCGACGCCCTCTACGACGGCGAGGAGCTCTACCTCGGCGGCGTCATGGAGCACATCGAGGAAGCCGGCATCCACTCCGGCGACTCGGCCTGCGCCCTGCCCCCGATCACCCTCGGCGGCTTCGACATCAAGCGCCTGCGCGCCTCCACCGAGGCCATCGCCAAGGGCGTCGGCGTGCGCGGCCTGATCAACATCCAGTTCGCGATGGCCGGCGACATCCTCTACGTCCTGGAGGCGAACCCCCGCGCCTCCCGGACCGTCCCCTTCACCTCGAAGGCGACCGCCGTCCCGCTCGCGAAGGCCGCCGCCCGCATCTCGCTCGGCGCCACCATCGCCGAGCTGCGCGCCGAGGGTCTGCTGCCGAAGACCGGCGACGGCGGCACCCTGCCGCTCGACGCGCCGATCTCCGTCAAGGAGGCCGTGATGCCGTGGTCGCGCTTCCGCGACGTGCACGGCCGCGGTGTCGACACCGTCCTCGGCCCGGAGATGCGCTCGACCGGCGAGGTCATGGGCATCGACGCGGTCTTCGGCACGGCGTACGCCAAGTCGCAGGCCGGCGCCTACGGCCCGCTGCCCACCAAGGGCCGCGCGTTCATCTCGGTCGCCAACCGCGACAAGCGCTCGATGATCTTCCCGGCCCGCGAGCTCGTCGCCCACGGCTTCGAGCTGCTCGCCACCTCCGGCACCGCCGAGGTCCTCAAGCGCAACGGCATCAACGCCACGATCGTGCGCAAGCTGAGCGAGGGCGAGGGCCCCGACGGCGAGAAGACGATCGTCCAGCTCATCCACGACGGCCAGGTCGACCTGATCGTCAACACCCCGTACGGCACCGGCGGCCGCCTCGACGGCTACGAGATCCGTACGGCCGCGGTCGCCCGCAGCGTCCCCTGCCTCACCACGGTCCAGGCGCTCGCCGCGGCCGTCCAGGGCATCGACGCGCTCAACCGCGGCGACGTCGGCGTCCGCTCGCTCCAGGAGCACGCGGAGCACCTGACCGCGGCCCGCGACTAGCAGCCCGTACGACGAGGGGGACACCGGCAGGACCTGCGGTGTCCCCCTCGCCATGAGCAGACCTGGACCGGAAACACATGTACAAGTTCTTCTTCGACCTCGTCTTCAAGCGCATGGACCCCGAGAAGGCCCACTACCTCGCCTTCCGCTGGATCCGCCTCGCCGCCCGCACCCCCGTGCTCCGGACCTTCGTCGCCGCCGTCCTGGCGCCCCGGTACAAGGAGCTGCGCACCGAGGCCCTCGGCCTCCGCATGCACGGCCCCTTCGGGCTCGCCGCCGGCTTCGACAAGAACGCCGTCGCCATCGACGGCATGTCGATGCTCGGCTTCGACCACGTCGAGATCGGCACCGTCACCGGCGAGGCCCAGCCCGGCAACCCCAAGAAGCGCCTCTTCCGGCTCGTCCCGGACCGCGCCCTGATCAACCGCATGGGCTTCAACAACGAGGGCTCCGCCGCCGTCGCCGAACGCCTCCACGCGCGCGTACCGGTCTTCAGGACCGTCGTGGGCGTCAACATCGGGAAGACCAAGGTCGTCCCCGAGGCCGAGGCGGCCGCCGACTACGTGAAGTCGACCGAGCGTCTCGCCGCGCACGCCGACTACCTCGTCGTGAACGTCTCCTCCCCGAACACCCCGGGTCTGCGCAACCTCCAGGCCACCGAGTCCCTGCGCCCGCTCCTCACGGCGGTGCGGGAGGCGGCCGACCGCACGGTCACCGACCGGCGCGTCCCCCTGCTCGTCAAGATCGCCCCCGATCTGGCCGACGAGGACGTCGACGCCGTCGCCGACCTCGCCCTGGAGCTCGGCCTGGACGGCATCATCGCCACCAACACCACCATCGCCCGCGAGGGCCTGGGCCTCACGTCCGACCCGGAGCTGGTCAAGGAGACCGGCGGCCTCTCCGGCGCACCCGTCAAGGAGCGCTCCCTCGCGGTGCTCAGGCGCCTCCACGCGCGCGTGGGCGACCGTCTGGTCCTCGTGGGCGTCGGCGGCATCGAGAACGCCGAGGACGCCTGGCAGCGCATCCTGGCCGGTGCGACCCTGATCCAGGGCTACAGCGCCTTCATCTACGAGGGACCGTTCTACGCCCGCGCGATCCACAAGGGCCTCGCCGCGCGGCTCGCCGCCTCCCCGTACGCCACCCTCGCCGAGGCCGTCGGCGCGGACAACCGAAAGGCCGCCCAGTGACCCTCTCCTTCGGTACCCGTCTGCGCTCCGCCATGGACGAGCGCGGCCCGCTCTGCGTCGGCATCGACCCGCACGCCGCCCTGCTGGACTCCTGGGGCCTGAGCGACGACATCGCCGGTCTCGAACGGTTCACGTTCACCGTGGTCGAGGCCCTGGCGGACACCGTGGCCGTCTTCAAGCCGCAGTCCGCCTTCTTCGAGCGCTTCGGCTCGCGGGGCATCGCCGTCCTGGAGCGCGCCGTCGCCGATCTGCGCGCGGCGGGCGGCCTGGTCGTCATGGACGCCAAGCGCGGCGACATCGGCTCCACCATGGCCGCGTACGCGGAGACCTTCCTGCGCAAGGACTCCCCGCTCTTCTCCGACGCGCTCACGGTCTCCCCGTACCTCGGCTACGGCTCCCTGAAGCCGGCCGTCGACCTGGCCCGTGAGTCCGGCGCCGGTCTCTTCGTCCTGGCCCTCACCTCCAACCCGGAGGGGGCCGAGGTCCAGCGCGCGGTCCGCGAGGACGGCCGGACCATCGGCGCGACCATGCTGGCCCACCTGGCGGCGGAGAACGCGGGGGAGACCCCCATGGGCTCCTTCGGCGCGGTCGTCGGCGCCACCCTCGGGGACCTGTCCACGTTCGACCTGGACATCAACGGCCCCCTCCTCGCCCCCGGCATCGGCGCCCAGGGCGCGTCCCCGGCCGACCTCCCCGCCGTCTTCGGCGCGGCGGTGGGCAACGTCGTCCCGAACGTCAGCCGAGGGGTCCTGCGGCACGGCCCGGACGCGACCGCCCTGCGGAACTCCGCTCTCCGGTACGCGGACGAGATCCGCGTCGCCGTCGGCGCGTAAGACCTCCGCGGTCAATCCGCAGGTGGGAGCCTGAGCGCCCCCGTTTCGGAGCTGTTTCGGCCCGGTGAGACGAACCGTCTCACCGGGCCGTCTCACTCCTTGACGAAAACTTGGCGCAAAACCGGGTCGTTTTGCCCCAAAAGTCCCGGTCGGTCGATGCTGACCAGGACTTTTCCGCTGTTCTCGCTGACTGGAGCGGCCTCGGCCGCTAGTCTCCGGGGCAGAGCAGGCGTTCAACGCCCCGCGTTGTTCGTTGCTCCACTGGTGTGGGGCGTCCAGGTTCCTCACCGGTCCGTATCCGACAGATCGACATCCGAGGTGACGTAGGCGTGGCTCTTCCGCCCCTTACCCCTGAACAGCGCGCAGCCGCGCTCGAGAAGGCCGCCGCGGCTCGCCGGGAGCGGGCCGAGGTCAAGAATCGACTCAAGCACTCCGGCGCCTCCCTCCAGGAGGTCATCAAGACCGGCCAGGAGAACGACGTCATCGGCAAGATGAAGGTCTCCGCACTGCTCGAGTCGCTCCCCGGCGTGGGCAAGGTCCGCGCCAAGCAGATCATGGAGCGCCTCGGCATCTCCGAGAGCCGCCGGGTGCGCGGTCTCGGCTCCAACCAGATCGCCTCCCTGGAGCGCGAGTTCGGCAGCACCAGCGCCTGATCCGGTGCCCCGTCCGGCTTCCGATCCGGGACATGCGTCCCGGGCACCCCGGTGATGCTGGAATAATCGCTGCATGGCAGCAGAGGCACGTCCGCGGCTGACCGTGCTCTCCGGCCCCTCAGGGGTCGGCAAGAGCACGGTCGTCGCTCATATGCGCAAGGTCCACCCCGAGGTCTGGCTCTCGGTGTCGGCGACGACCCGGAAGCCCCGCCCCGGCGAGAAGCACGGCGTCCACTACTTCTTCGTGACGGACGACGAGTTCGACAAGCTGATCGCCAACGGTGAGCTCCTCGAGTGGGCCGAATTCGCGGGCAACCGCTACGGCACCCCCCGCGGCGCCGTGCACGAGCGCCTCGACGCCGGCGAGCCCGTGCTCCTGGAGATCGACCTCCAGGGCGCCCGTCAGGTCAAGGACTCCATGACCGAGTCGCAGCTCGTCTTCCTGGCCCCGCCGAGCTGGGAGGAGCTGGTCCGCCGTCTCACCGGCCGCGGCACCGAGTCGGCCGAGGTCATCGAGCGCCGGCTGGACGCCGCGAAGGTCGAACTGGCCGCCGAGTCGGAGTTCGACACCACCCTTGTCAACACCTCCGTCGAGGACGTAGCACGTGAGCTGCTAACGTTGATGCTGTTGACTTCTGGGGAATGATCCCCGGTTTCCATCTTCGGAAGGTAGAGCGTGTCCTCTTCCATCACCGCGCCCGAGGGCATCATCAACCCGCCGATCGACGAGCTGCTCGAGGCCACGGACTCGAAGTACAGCCTCGTGATCTACGCGGCCAAGCGCGCGCGTCAGATCAACGCGTACTACTCCCAGCTCGGCGAGGGCCTGCTGGAGTACGTGGGTCCGCTGGTCGACACCCACGTCCACGAGAAGCCGCTCTCGATCGCCCTGCGGGAGATCAACGCGGGTCTGCTGACGTCCGAGGCCATCGAGGGCCCGGCCCAGTAAGCACGTAGCACCTGTAACGCTTGTCACCACAGGCCCGGCGGAACATCCGCCGGGCCTGTGGTGTCTCATGGAGTCGTACGCATCCGAGTGCGGGGAGCAACAGTGAGCGTGGTGGCCAAGCCGAAGGTCGTCCTGGGCGTGAGCGGCGGCATCGCCGCCTACAAGGCGTGCGAGCTGCTGCGCCGCCTCACCGAGTCCGGCCACGACGTCCGGGTCGTCCCCACCGACTCCGCCCTGCACTTCGTCGGCGAGGCCACCTGGTCCGCGCTCTCCGGCAACCCCGTGTCGACCGAGGTGTGGGAGACCGTCCACGAGGTGCCGCACGTACGGATCGGGCAGGGCGCCGACCTCGTCGTCGTCGCCCCGGCGACCGCCGACATGCTCGCCAAGGCCGCCCACGGCCTCGCGGACGACCTGCTCACCAACACGCTGCTCACCGCGCGCTGTCCCGTCGTCTTCGCCCCCGCCATGCACACCGAGATGTGGGAGCACCCGGCGACCCAGGAGAACGTGGCGACCCTGCGCCGCCGCGGCGCGGTCGTCATCGAACCGGCCGTCGGCCGCCTCACCGGCGTCGACACCGGCAAGGGCCGGCTGCCCGACCCGGCGGAGATCTTCGAGGTCTGCCGCAGGGTCCTGGCACGAGGCGCGGACGCGCGCCCCGACCTCGCCGGACGCCATGTCGTGGTCAGCGCGGGCGGCACCCGCGAGCCCCTCGACCCCGTCCGCTACCTCGGCAACCGCTCCTCCGGGAAGCAGGGCTACGCCCTCGCGAGGGCGGCCGCCGCCCGGGGCGCCCGGGTCACCCTCGTCGAGGCCAACACCGGCATCCCCGACCCGGCCGGTGTCGACGTCGTCCACGTCGGCACCGCGCTGCAGCTCCGCGAGGCCGTGCTCAAGGCCGTCGCCGACGCCGACGCGGTGGTCATGGCGGCCGCCGTGGCCGACTTCCGTCCGGCCGTCTACGCCTCCGGCAAGATCAAGAAGAAGGACGACGGCGGCGCCCCCACCGTCGAGCTGGTCCGCAACCCCGACATCCTCGCCGAGCTCGCGGCCGACCGCGCCGTGCCGGGGCAGGTGGTCGTCGGTTTCGCCGCCGAGACCGACGACGTCCTCGCCAACGGCCGGGAGAAGCTCCGCCGCAAGGGCTGCGACCTCCTCGTCGTGAACGAGGTGGGGGAGCGCAAGACCTTCGGCTCCGAGGAGAACGAGGCCGTCGTGCTCGCGTCGGACGGCGCCGAGACCCCCGTACCGTACGGTCCGAAGGAAGCGCTCGCCGAGACGGTCTGGGACCTGGTCGCACCGCGACTGCGCGCCACGACCTGACGGGGGACGAGGCCCGACCCGCCGTCTTCCGCGAGGACCGGCGAACCCGACGACGCGCCTGTGATGTGCGCCGCACCCGGGGGCCGGACCCGTCGTGAACGGGCCAGATTCACCCGGCCAGGGCATTCGCCAGGCGAGACACCTGGTCCATCGCCCGACCATGACCGATAGACTGTCCACGGAACGTCTTGGGGCGCAGCCCCCTGCCGGTCCGTCAACGAAGAGCCAGCAGCCGCTGCAACCCCAGGGAGCGTTGTGTCCCGTCGTCTGTTCACCTCGGAGTCCGTCACCGAGGGACACCCCGACAAGATCGCTGACCAGATCAGCGACACCATTCTCGACGCGCTGCTGCGCGAGGACCCCACCTCGCGCGTCGCCGTCGAGACGCTGATCACCACCGGCCTGGTGCACGTGGCCGGTGAGGTGACCACCAAGGCGTGGGCGGACATCCCGACCCTCGTCCGGAACAAGATCCTCGAGATCGGTTACGACTCCTCGAAGAAGGGCTTCGACGGCGCCTCCTGCGGCGTGTCGGTGTCCATCGGGTCGCAGTCCCCGGACATCGCCCAGGGCGTGGACACCGCTTACGAGAAGCGGGTCGAGGGCGACGAGGACGAGCTGGACAAGCAGGGCGCCGGCGACCAGGGCCTGATGTTCGGCTACGCCTCGGACGAGACCCCCGAGCTGATGCCGCTGCCGATCCACATCGCGCACCGGCTCTCCCGCCGGCTGACCGAGGTCCGCAAGAACGGGACCATCCCGTACCTGCGTCCCGACGGCAAGACCCAGGTCACCATCGAGTACGACGGCGACAAGGCCGTCCGTCTCGACACGGTCGTCGTCTCCTCGCAGCACGCCTCGGACATCGACCTGGAGTCGCTGCTCGCGCCCGACATCCGCGAGTTCGTCGTCGAGCACGTGCTCGGCCAGCTCGTCGAGGACGGCATCAAGCTCGACACCGAGGGCTACCGCCTCCTGGTGAACCCGACCGGCCGCTTCGAGATCGGCGGCCCGATGGGCGACGCCGGCCTCACCGGTCGCAAGATCATCATCGACACCTACGGCGGCATGGCCCGTCACGGTGGCGGCGCCTTCTCCGGCAAGGACCCGTCCAAGGTCGACCGCTCGGCCGCCTACGCCATGCGCTGGGTCGCCAAGAACGTCGTCGCCGCCGGCCTCGCCGCGCGCTGCGAGGTCCAGGTCGCCTACGCGATCGGCAAGGCCGAGCCCGTCGGACTCTTCGTCGAGACCTTCGGCACCAACACCGTCGAGAACGAGAAGATCGAGAACGCCATCGCCGCGGTCTTCGACCTGCGCCCGGCCGCGATCATCCGCGACCTCGACCTGCTCCGCCCGATCTACTCCCAGACCGCCGCCTACGGCCACTTCGGCCGCGAGCTGCCGGACTTCACCTGGGAGCGCACGGACCGCGTGGACGCCCTGAAGCAGGCCGCCGGCCTGTAGGCCCCCCCGGCTGTACGTGAGCGAAGCCCGGTACCCCCGAGGGGTGCCGGGCTTCGCTCTGCCCGGCTGTCGGTGGCGTCTGGTAGGTATGGGGCTGTGAGCAGCGAGAACGAGAGGTCCGAGGAGCCCGCCGAGCCCGAGCAGCTCGCGCTCATCCGGGAGACCGTGCGGAAGGCGAAGGTGCCGCGGGCCAAGCCCCGGACCTGGCGGGGAGCCGCGCTGGCCAAGGAGCTCCCCGTGGCGCGGGTCGTCGTGAACAAGGGGTCGCTCCACCTCGACCAGTTCTTCGACTACGCGGTCCCCGAGGAGCTGGACGAGACGGCGCGGCCCGGGGTCCGGGTGCGGGTGCGGTTCGGCGCGGGGGCGCACCAGGTCAAGAACGGCCGGCGCGAGGGCGGGCGGCTCATCGACGGCTTCCTCGTCGAGCGGCGCGCCACCTCGGACTACTCCGGGCCGCTGGCCGCGCTCGCCGACGTCGTCTCGCCGGAGCCGGTCCTCGGCCCCGAGCTGCTGGGGCTCGCCCGTGCCGTCGCCGACCGGTACGCGGGGAGTCTGGCGGACGTGCTCCAGCTCGCCGTGCCCCCGCGCAGCGCCCGCGCCGAGGGCAGGCCGTCACCGGAGCCGCTGCCCCCGCCGGCGGCGCCGGAGCCGGGGAGCTGGTCGCGGTACGAGCGGGGGCCCGCCTTCCTGGAGTCCCTCGCGCGCGGCGGAGCGCCCCGGGCCGTGTGGAACGCGCTGCCGGGACCGCACTGGGCCGAGGAGATCGGTCGCGCCGTGGCCGCCACCCTGGCCTCCGGCCGCGGCGCGCTCGTCGTCGTCCCGGACGGACGGGCGGCGGCGCGGGTCGACGCGGCGCTCACCACCGTCCTGGGGGAGGGGCGGCACGCGCTGCTCACCGCCGAGGCGGGACCCGAGAAGCGGTACGCGCAGTGGCTCGCGGTCCGGCGCGGCGGGGTGCGGGCCGTCGTCGGGACCAGGGCCGCGATGTTCGCCCCCGTCCGGGACCTCGGTCTCGTCGTGATCTGGGACGACGGCGACGGCAGCCACAGCGAGCTCCACGCCCCGCAGCCCCATGCCCGCGACGTGCTGCTGCTCCGCGCCGCCCACGACCGGTGCGCCTTCCTCCTCGGCAGCACCAGCTGCACCGTGGAGGCCGCCCAGCTCGTCGAGTCCGGCTGGGCGAAGGCGCTGAGCGCCGGACGGGACCAGGTCCGCAGGGCCGCGCCGCTGATCCGGACCGTCGGCGACGGCGAACTCGCCCGCGACGAGGCCGCGCGCGCCGCCCGGCTGCCCTCGCTGGCCTGGCAGGCCGTACGGGAGGGGCTGAAGACCGGCCCGGTGCTCGTGCAGGTGCCCCGGCGCGGCTACGTCCCGAGGCTGGCCTGCGAGCGGTGCCGGACGCCCGCGCGCTGCCGCCACTGCGCCGGGCCCCTGGAGGCCCCCGAGCAGCAGGAGCTGCGCTGCGGCTGGTGCGGGCGCGGCGCCCCCGACTGGCACTGCGTGGCGTGCGGCTCGACCAGGCTGCGGGCCCAGGTGGTCGGCGCGCGCCGGACGGCGGAGGAGCTCGGCCGGGCGTTCCCGGCGGTGCCGGTCCGCACCTCGGGCCGTGACCACGTCCTCGACAGCGTGCCGGGGCGCCCCGCGCTCGTCGTCTCCACCCCCGGCGCCGAGCCCGTCGCCGAGGGCGGCTACGCGGCCGCGCTGCTCCTCGACGGCTGGGCCATGCTCGGCCGGCCCGATCTGCGGGCGGGGGAGGAGGCGCTGCGCCGCTGGATCGACGCGGCCTCGCTCGTGCGGGGGCAGCCGGAGGGCGGCACCGTCGTCGTGGTCGCCGAACCGACCCTCCGGCCCGTGCAGGCGCTGGTCCGCTGGGACCCCGTCGGGCACGCCCAGCGCGAGCTGGCCGAGCGGGCCGAGCTGGGCTTCCCGCCGGTCTCCCGGATGGCCGCGGTGACGGGCCCCCCGGAGGCCGTCGAGGGCTTCCTCGCGGCGGCCGGACTGCCCCCCGACGCGGAGGTGCTGGGGCCGGTGCCGCTGCCCGTGGTCCGGCCCGGCGGGCCGCGGCGCCCCGGGGACCCGCCGCCGGGCGAGCAGTGGGACCGCGCCCTGGTCCGGGTCCCGCCGGGCAGCGGCGCGGCCCTGGCGGCGGCGCTGAAGCAGGCGCGTGCGGGACGGCTCGCCCGTGGCGGCGGGGACCCGGTGCGGATCCGCGTCGATCCGCCGGACATCGGCTGAGGGCTGAGGGCGGCGGAGGGAGGCCGGGCACGTGGGCGGCGGGCGCCGGACACACGGGACGGCCGCCCGTCCCCGGTGGGGTGGGCGGCCGTCCCGTGCTCGCGGTCAGGAGTCGTGTGCGGCTGTCCGGCGGGCCCGGGTCAGCCGTTGCGCGGCCCCGGGAACGCCGAAGGGCGGGGGTCCTCACGGAGGACGGTGCTGCCCGAGGTGGGCTGCGGGGGCATGGAGCGGGCCGCGGGGACCGAGGGAAGGGTGCGGGTCACGCCCGGCTCCACGATCGGCTCCTGGTCGACGGCCGCGCCCGGCTGGGGCGCGCGGCGGGCACCGTAACGGCGGTGGACGGCCTGCTTGGTGACTCCGAGCGCGGAGCCCACCGCGTCCCAGGAGAACCCGAGCGAGCGGTCGAAGTCGACCGCGGCGGTCACCAGGGTCTCGACGCTGTCGCGCAGCTCCTGGGCGAGACGTACGGTCGGGGCGGGGGCCCGCCCGTAGACGACGAAGCCCGTGGACGGGCCGGAGCGGCGAGGGCGGTAGACATTGCCCAGCTGGGCCGTGAGCGTGCGCAGTGCGTCCACCTGCCGCCGGACCCGCTCGATGTCCCGCACCAGGAGGTGCAGACTCGCCCGAGCCTGGGCGTCGTGGGTTGCGTGGTCGGCCATGTGAAAGCCTCTCGAACCGGCATGTAAAGGGGGAAGGGCCGCAAGGGGAGGGCGACCCGATTCGGTCAATCTCTCTTGACCAACGCGTCACCTGGGCTTGGGTCACGCTGCGGGGGCGTACACGCATATGCGCGGGGCGCTCGCCCCTCCGTACGCCCCCTCCGCCCGGCCGCCGGGGGAGGTGTCCCGCCGGCCGTGCCGCGAGCCCGGCGGGACCGGCGGGACACCCCCTAGACTGGTGCGCTGCCCGTAAAAGCCCCGGACAGACAGGCCATCGCCACCCATGAAGCTCGTCTTCGCAGGCACCCCCGAGGTCGCCGTACCCGCCCTGGACGCCCTGCTCTCCTCCGGCCGGCACGAGGTGGCCGCCGTGATCACCCGGCCGGACGCCCCGGCGGGGCGCGGCCGGCGGCTCGTCGCCAGCCCGGTGGCCCAGCGGGCGGAGGAGGCCGGGATCGAGGTCCTCAAGCCGGCCAGGCCCCGCGACGAGGAGTTCCTCGCCCGGCTGCGGGAGATCGCGCCGGACTGCTGCCCGGTCGTCGCGTACGGCGCGCTGCTGCCGAAGGTCGCCCTCGACATCCCGGCCCGGGGCTGGGTCAACCTGCACTTCTCGCTGCTGCCCGCGTGGCGCGGCGCCGCGCCCGTGCAGCACTCGCTGATGGCGGGCGACCAGGTGACGGGCGCGTCGACCTTCCTGATCGAGGAGGGTCTCGACTCGGGTCCTGTCTACGGCGTCGTCACCGAGGACATCCGTCCGACCGACACCAGCGGCGACCTGCTGACCCGGCTCGCGTTCGCGGGCGCCGGGCTGCTCGCCGCGACCATGGACGGCATCGAGGACGGCGCGCTGCAGGCCGTCCCGCAGCCCGTCGAGGGCGTCACCCTCGCCCCGAAGATCCAGGTCGAGGACGCGCACGTCGACTTCGCCGCCCCGGCCCTGCGGGTCGACCGGGTGGTCCGCGGCTGCACCCCGGCCCCGGGCGCCTGGACCGTCTTCCGCGGCGAGCGCCTCAAGCTGATCCAGGTCACCCCGCTGCCGGACCGCACGGACCTCGCCCCGGGCGAGCTCGCCGCGGGCAAGAACAACGTGTACGCGGGCACCGGCTCGTACGCGGTCGAGCTCCTCTGGGTCCAGCCCCAGGGCAAGAAGCCCATGAAGGCGGCCGACTGGGCCCGCGGCGTCCGCATCGCGCCCGGCGAGCGGCTCGGGGCGTAGCCACGGGCCCGGGCGCGGGTGGGGGCGCGGCGGACGTAGGCTTGGGGGGTTCGACCTCTTCATTTCTTCCCGCGGAGCACCTTTGAGCGAGCAGGCACGTCGCCGTCCCCCCAAGCCCTACCGGCGGCCCCAGAAGGACCCCGTCCGGATGCTCGCCTTCGAGGCGCTGAGGGCGGTGGACGAGCGGGACGCCTACGCGAACCTGGTGCTGCCGCCGCTCCTGAAGAAGGCGCGCGAGAAGGGCGACTTCGACGGGCGGGACGCGGCGCTGGCGACGGAGCTCGTGTACGGGACGCTGCGCCGCCAGGGGACGTACGACGCGATCATCTCGGCCTGCATCGACCGCCCGCTGCGCGAGGTCGACCCGCCCGTGCTCGACGTGCTCGCCCTCGGCGCGCACCAGCTGCTCGGGACCCGGATCCCCACCCACGCCGCCGTCTCCGCCAGCGTCGAGCTGGCCCGGGTGGTGCTGGGCGACGGGCGCGCCAAGTTCGTGAACGCCGTGCTGCGGAAGATCTCGCAGCAGGACCTCGACGCCTGGGTGGCGCAGGTCGCCCCGCCGTACGACAAGGACCCCGAGGACCACCTCGCCGTCGTGCACTCGCACCCCCGCTGGGTCGTCTCGGCGCTCTGGGACTCCCTCGGCGGCGGCCGCGCCGGGATCGAGGACCTCCTGGAGGCGGACAACGAGCGCCCCGAGGTCACCCTCGTCGCCCGTCCCGGCCGCTCCACCACGGAGGAGCTCGCCGCGGCCACCGAGACCCTGCCGGGCCGCTGGTCCCCGTACGCCCTGCGGATGGCCGAGGGCGGCGAGCCCGGCGCCATCGAGGCGGTGAAGGACGGCAGGGCCGGCGTCCAGGACGAGGGCAGCCAGCTCGTCGCGATCGCCCTCGCGAACGCGCCCCTCGACGGCCCCGACACCCGCTGGCTCGACGGCTGCGCGGGGCCCGGCGGCAAGGCCGCCCTCCTCGCCGCGCTCGCCTCCGAGCGGGGCGCCGCCCTGCTCGCCTCCGAGAAGCAGCCGCACCGCGCCCGCCTGGTCGAGCGCGCCCTCGCCGGCAACCCCGGCCCGTACCAGGTGATCGCCGCCGACGGCACCCGCCCGCCGTGGCGTCCCGGCTCCTTCGACCGGGTCCTCATGGACGTGCCGTGCTCGGGCCTCGGCGCCCTGCGCCGCCGCCCGGAGGCCCGCTGGCGCCGCCGGCCCGAGGACCTCGACGGCTTCGCCCCGCTCCAGCGCGCGCTCCTCACGGAGGCGCTCGACGCGGTGCGCGTCGGCGGGGTCGTGGGGTACGCGACCTGCTCGCCGCACCTGGCCGAGACCCGGATCGTCGTCGACGACGTCCTGAAGAAGGTCGGCGGCGCCGAGCTGATCGACGCCCGTCCGCTGCTGCCGGGCGTCCCGGCACTCGGCGACGGACCCGACCTCCAGCTCTGGCCGCATCTGCACGGTACGGACGCCATGTACCTGGCGCTGATCCGCCGTACCGCCTGACCGTTCGGTCGCCGAGCCCCCCGCCGTCCGCCCGCAATCTCCCGGTCTGTACGGTCCCCGGCTCGTCGCTTCGTACCGAAAGTGGTCTGGACCGGCACCGAAACCGCTCGGCGGCAAAGAAGTACCCAAGAACGTGGGAGGCTTGGCACATGGCGCAGATCAACCCCAGCATCCTGTCCGCGGACTTCGCCCGGCTCGCCGAGGAGGCGAAGGCCGTACACGGGGCCGACTGGCTGCACGTCGACGTGATGGACAACCACTTCGTGCCCAACCTGACCCTGGGCGTGCCGATCGTGGAGTCGCTCGCCCGCGCGACCGACACCCCCCTCGACTGCCACCTGATGATCGAGGACCCCGACCGCTGGGCGCCCCAGTACGTGGAGGCGGGCGCCGGTTCGGTGACCTTCCACGTCGAGGCCGCGGCGGCACCCGTCCGGCTCGCCCGGGAGATCCGGGCCAAGGGCGCGCGGGCCTCGATGGCGCTCAAGCCGGCCACGCCCATCGAGCCGTACGAGGACCTGCTCCCCGAGCTCGACATGCTGCTGATCATGACGGTCGAGCCCGGCTTCGGCGGTCAGGCTTTCCTCGACATCATGCTGCCCAAGATCCGCCGCACCCGGGAGCTGATCTCCAAGCACGGTCTGGAGCTGTGGCTCCAGGTCGACGGCGGGGTCGCCGAGTCCACGATCGAGCGGTGCGCCGAGGCCGGCGCGGACGTCTTCGTCGCGGGTTCCGCGGTCTACGGCGCGGCGGATCCCGCCGCCGCCGTGGCCTCCCTCAGGGCGCGCGCGGACGCCGTGACGGCCACCGCCGCGTGGGCATGTGGCCACTGAGCCTCCGGCGGATGAACGCGGCCCGTCGGGCCGCCGACAGGACTGATCAAGGCACGCCGGATCTGACAGGATGAACGGCGAGTCCCCAGTGTGAACGTAAACAGCGGTACATGAAACAGCAGTGAGGAGATCGCGGTGGCGGGTATGTCGGCGGGACGGTCAGCCCTGCGGATGGGCCCCGCGGAGCTGGTGCAGGCGGCGGCCATGGCCCGCCGCTTCTACCTCGAGGGCAAGTCCAAGATCCAGATCGCCGAGGAGTTCGGCGTGAGCCGCTTCAAGGTGGCCCGGGTCCTGGAGACCGCCCTGGAGCGCGACCTCGTGCGCATCGAGATCCGCGTACCGGCCGAGCTGGACGCCGAGCGCTCCGACGCGCTCCGCGCCCGCTACGGACTCCGCCACGCCGTCGTCGTCGAGTCCCCGGCGGAGGGCGAGGACGAGTCGCCCGACCCGGAGAACCTGGGCGAGGTCGCGGCCGACCTGCTCGGCGAGCTGGTCGCCGAGGGAGACGTCCTCGGCCTGGCCTGGGGCCGCTCCACCATCCACATGGCGGCGGCCCTCGACCGGCTGCCGCCGTGCACGGTCGTCCAGCTCACCGGGGTGTACGACGCCGGGACCGCCGAGCGCGGCTCCGTCGAGGCGGTACGCCGCGCCGCCCAGGTCTCCGGCGGCGAGGCCCACCCGATCTACGCGCCCATGCTCCTGCCCGACCCGGCGACGGCGGCCGCCCTGCGCAACCAGACCGGCATCGCGCGGGCCTTCGAGTACTTCGACAAGGTCACCGTGGCCTGTGTCTCCATCGGCTCCTGGGAGCCGGGCATCTCGACCGTCCACGACATGCTCTCCGACGAGGAGCGCGCCCACTACGCCTCGCTCGGCGTCGCCGCCGAGATGTCCGCGCACCTCTTCGACGCCGACGGGCGGCGCGTCGGTCGCGATCTGGGCGAGCGCTGCATCACCGTCGAGGCGGACCGGCTCCGCCGCATCCCCGAGGTCGTGGCGATCGCGGGCGGCCAGCGCAAGGCGGCGGCGATCGGCGCGGTGCTCCGCTCCGGACTCGTCACCAGCCTGGTGACCGACCGGGCCGCGGCGGACTACCTCCTCACCGAGTCCAGCCCGGGCACGCACCCCGCCCTCGACCGGACGGACCCGGACGGCAGCTGAGGCCCCACCGGACCCGGACGGCAGCGGAGGTCACCAGCGGGGCCGGCCGTCCATCGGGGTCGGCGCCCGCCTGTAGTCGGCCGCCCGTCGGGGCGGCGCGTCCGCGCCGTGACCCGGGCGGCGCCCTGGCAGCATCGGGCGCATGACCCTCAGGTGCGCCCGGGCCGTGCTCGCGCTGTTCGCCGGCCTCTCGCTCCTCCTCACGGGGTGTTCGGGCGGCGAGACGGCCTCCGCCCCGCGCGCCGCGTCGGCGCCTGCGAGCAGGGCCTCCACACTGCCGGTGGTCCGGGTCGCGGACCTGCCACCCGAGGCGCGGGAGACGCTGGCGCTCATCGCGCGGGGCGGGCCCTTCCCGTACGCCAGGGACGGGGCCGTGTTCGGCAACGTCGAGCGGCTCCTGCCGCGGCGTCCCCGCGGCCACTACCGCGAGTACACGGTCCGGACACCCGGCGAGCGGGACCGCGGCGCCCGGCGCATCGTCACCGGCCTGAGCGGGGAGACGTACTACACCGACGACCACTACCAGAGCTTCCGGGAGGTGGTCGGAGCATGAACGCGACCCACAGCGGGGGACAGAGCCCCGACCTGTCCCGCCCCGTCGTGCTCGACCTGCACGGGGTCACCGACAAGACCGCCTTCATGAACCGCTGCGTGCGCGCCCTCCCGCTGCCGGTCTGGTTCGGACGCAACTGGGACGCCCTCGCCGACTGCCTCGCCGATATGCGACGACCCATGGCGATCGTGGTCACCGGCTGGCAGGCTTATGCGGAGGCCAGCCCCGACGAGTGGGGGATCGCCGAGGAGGTGTTCTCCGCGGCGGCCCGCGCCAGCGTGGAGGGCCTCACCGTCCTCCTCTCGCTCGGCGGTTTGGAGGATCCGACAGACAGGCCCGCGCAAGGCTCGGACGATTAGCCCGGGGCCGGTATCCGTACCGGCGTGGGAGAATGAACTACGTGCTTTTTCCCCTGGCTGAAATGCCTAGGGGCCGATCCGAACGACTGGGATGTCAGCACGTGCGTTTCCTCAATGACGTCAAGCCGCCCTACGACCTGACGTACGACGATGTGTTCATGGTGCCGAGCCGCTCGGCCGTCGGTTCCCGCCAGGCCGTGGACCTCTCCTCGCCGGACGGAAGCGGGACCACCATCCCGCTGGTCGTCGCCAACATGACCGCCATCGCCGGCCGCCGGATGGCCGAGACCGTCGCCCGCCGCGGCGGACTGGTCGTCATCCCGCAGGACATCCCGATCGAGGTCGTCACCGACGTCATCGCCTGGGTCAAGAGCCGCCACCACGTCCTCGACACCGCGATCGAGCTCGAGCCGCACCAGACCGTGGCCGACGCGCTCTCGCTGCTGCCGAAGCGCGCCCACGACGCCGGTGTCGTCGTCGACGAGAACCGCCGCCCCGTGGGCGTCGTCACCGACGCCGACCTCTCCGGCGTCGACCGCTTCACCCAGCTCTCCGAGGTCATGTCCAAGGACCTGCTGCTCCTGGACGCCGGCATCGACCCGCGCGAGGCGTTCAACACCCTCGACGCCGCCAACCGGCGCTACGCCCCGGCCGTCGACGCCGACGGCAAGCTCGTCGGCATCCTCACCCGCAAGGGCGCGCTGCGCGCGACGCTCTACAGCCCTGCCGTCGACAAGAACGGCCGGCTGCGCATCGCGGCCGCCGTGGGCATCAACGGCGACGTGGCGGGCAAGGCCAAGCAGCTGCTCGACGCCGGCGTCGACACGCTGGTCATCGACACCGCGCACGGCCACCAGGAGTCGATGATCTCCGCGATCCGGACCGTACGGGCGCTCGACCCGCAGGTCCCGATCGTCGCGGGCAACATCGTCGCCGCCGACGGCGTCAAGGACCTCATCGAGGCGGGCGCCGACATCATCAAGGTCGGCGTCGGCCCCGGCGCCATGTGCACCACCCGCATGATGACCGGCGTCGGCCGCCCGCAGTTCTCGGCCGTCCTGGAGTGCGCGGCGGAGGCCAAGAAGTACGGCAAGCACGTCTGGGCCGACGGCGGTGTCCGGCACCCGCGCGACGTCGCCATGGCGCTCGCCGCCGGTGCCTCCAACGTGATGATCGGCTCCTGGTTCGCCGGCACGTACGAGTCCCCGGGCGACCTCCAGCACGACGCCCAGGGACGTGCGTACAAGGAGTCCTTCGGCATGGCCTCCGCCCGCGCGGTCAAGAACCGGACCTCCGACGAGTCCGCCTACGACCGCGCCCGCAAGGCGCTGTTCGAGGAGGGCATCTCCACCTCGCGCATGTTCCTCGACCCGGCCCGTCCGGGCGTCGAGGACCTGATCGACTCGATCATCGCGGGCGTCCGCTCCTCCTGCACCTACGCCGGTGCCGGCTCGCTCGCCGAGTTCGAGGAGAAGTCCGTGGTCGGCATCCAGTCCGCCGCCGGTTACGCCGAGGGCAAGCCGCTGCACGCCAGCTGGAGCTAGTCGCCGCCGACCGAGCCGATCGCTCGTCGCCGTACGCCGTGGGCCCCCGGGAAATTCCTCCCGGGGGCCCACGGCGTTCCCGTACGGTCGCCCCATGGACCGCTTGGAGATCGGGCCCTGCCGCGCCGAGGACGTACCCCTGCTCGACCGTCACCTGCCCGCCCCCGGGGCGCCGACCCGCCATGCCGGCCGGTTCGCCCGCCAGGAGGCCGGGAGCGGCACCTACCTCCTCGCCCGGCGGGACGGGGTGCCCGTCGGCCACGGACAGCTCCGCTGGGACGGCTGCGCCGCTCCCGAGGTACGGGCTGAGCTCGGCGACTGTCCCGAGTTCAACGGCCTGGACGTACGGGCGGAGCTGCGCGGTCAGGGCATCGGTACGGCCTTGATCCGCGCCGCCGAGGACCTGGCCCGGACGCGTGGCCGCACGGCGTTGGGGCTCGGCGTGGCCCGCGACAACCCACGCGCGGCCGCCCTCTACGCCCGGCTCGGATATCGGCCCGTCGTGGCCTACACCGACCGCTGGAGCTGGACGGACCCGGACGGCCGCGCCCACGAGGAAGCCGACTCCTGCACGTTCCTGGTCAGGTCCCTGACGGCTCCGGACGGCTGAGCGGCACGCACGGCCGCAGCACCTCCGCCACGGCCGCCGCGATCCGCGCGTGGCCCGTGTCGTTCGGGTGCAGCCCGTCCGCGAGGTGCTCCGGGCCGAGCAGCGGCCGCCCCGGGAGGACCAGGAGCCGCTCGTCGCCCTCGGCGGCCAGGTCCCGGCCCGCCCGCTCCATGGCCCTGCGCAGCTCCGTGAGGGTGGCTCCGAGGGCGTTGCGGGTGTGCTCGGCGTCCGGGCGCAGCACCGGCGAGACGATGAGCAGCGGGGTGTCCGGATGGCCCTGGCGCACCAGACCGACGAAGGCCCGGACGGTGGCGTACATCCAGTCAGCCGTCGCGGGCACCCGGGACCAGCAGTTGGTGCCGAAGGCCAGGGTGATCAGGTCGCCCGGGAGCCGCGCCAGATGCTCGGCGAGCACGAGCTCGCCGCGCGCCCCGCCCGCGAACCCGAGGTTCACGGCGTCGACGTCGAGCAGCCGTCCCGCCGTCGCGGGCCAGGAGTGGGCCGGGCGGGTCGACCACCAGCCCTCGGTGATCGAGTCGCCGTGGACCAGCCAGCGGGGCCGCGCCGGGGCGGGGGAGATCGCGCCGCCGACGGCCCACAGGGCCAGCGGCACCGGGGCCTGCCCCTCCGGGAGGTGGAGCGTGAAGACGCCGCCGCCCGGGGGCAGCGGGACGGTGACGGTGGCCTCGGTGGCCGGGTCGGCGCAGGTCTCGCCGACGAATCGCGTACCGCTCCACAGGGCGAAGCAGTGGCGCAGCCCGGCCAGGGGGTCGCCCGCCTCCGGGACGGTGGCCCGGTATCGCAGCCGCACCGCGCGCGTACCGGGCGCGGCCGTGAACTCCAGCCGTACGCCGATGGGCAGCGCGGCCCGCGCGGCGATGTCCCACGGCAGCCGGTCCAGGTCGGCCGGGTCCGCCCGCACCGGCCGGCCGCCGTCCAGCCAGGCAGTGCCCCGCAGGAACGGCGCCGGGTCGAGCCGGCCCACCGGGGCCTCCGTCCGTGGGGTGGTCAAAGGCTCGCGTCGTCGGTCAAGGGTCATGAGGAGTCCATGCGCGCGCGGGCACCGGTTCACACCCTGATGTGTCGATTCATGCGGGGGAGCGCAATGTTTCCCCGTCTGCGCTCGAAGCGCGCAATGATCATCCGGCAGTGCGCAACAACCCTGCATTACGAGTGCGAACCTCTGGCGTTTAGGCTCATGCCTCGTACCAGGAGTGGCGGCGACCGTCTGCTCGGCGGTTCCCCTTCCCCCGTGGGCCTGACGCGTCATGCCCACGTACCGCCGCGGTCCTCGCCCCGCCTACAGGCAGCGATAAGGAGCCTCCGCAGTGCTGGACCACGGCGCAGCCCCACCGGTCGTCGACACGACCACCCCCAAGACCTCCGCTCTCGGCGCGCTCACCCGTCGCAAGCCGGTGGAACAGCTGGTCGCAGAGGGTGGGCAGGGCGAGGGCGGCAATCTCCGCCGCTCGCTCTCCATGTGGCAGCTGACCATGATCAGCATCGGCGCCACCCTCGGCACCGGCATCTTCGTCGTCCTCGGCGAGGCCGTTCCCGAGGCCGGTCCGGCGGTGACGCTCGCCTTCGTCTTCGCCGGTCTCACCGCGCTCTTCTCGGCCCTCTCGTACGCCGAACTGGCGGGCACCATCCCCGTCGCGGGCTCTTCCTACTCGTATGCGTACGCAACACTGGGTGAACTTGTCGCCTGGGTGTGCGGCTGGTGTCTGATGCTCGAGTACGGCGTGTCGGTCGCCGCAGTGGCCGTCGGCTGGGGCGAGTACCTGAACGAGCTGCTCGACGGCACGATCGGCGTCACGCTCCCCGACGCGCTCAGCGCGCCGCCCGGTGACGGCGGTGTCTTCAACCTGCCGGCGCTGATCGTCGTCGTCCTCGCGATGCTGTTCCTGCTCGGCGGCGCCAAGGAGTCGGCCCGCGCGAACACGATCATGGTCGTGGTGAAGATCGCCGCCCTGGTGCTCTTCTGCGCCGTCGGCTTCATGGGCTTCAAGTCCGGCAACTACGCGGACTTCATGCCGCTCGGCATCGGCAGCGTCGGCGCCGCCGGAGCCATCCTCTTCTTCTCGTACATCGGCTTCGACGCCGCCTCCACGGCCGGCGAGGAGGCGAAGAACCCCAAGCGCGACCTGCCCCGGGCGATCATGCTCTCGCTCGTCATCGTCACCGTGCTGTACGTCCTCGTGGCGGCCGTCGCCGTCGGCGCCTGGGACTGGAAGAAGTTCGCGGGCAGCGACGCCACGCTCGCCGCGATCATGAACGACGTCACCGGCCAGAGCTTCTGGGGCACCCTGCTCGCCGCCGGCGCCGTGATCTCCATCGCCAGCGTCGTCCTGACCGTCCTCTACGGCCAGACCCGCATCCTCTTCGCGATGTCCCGCGACGGACTCGTGCCCAAGGTCTTCGGCAAGGTCGACGCGAAGACCGGCACCCCCCGCACCAACACCCTCATCGTCTCGCTGCTCTGCGGTGGTCTCGCGGCCGTCGTCCCCCTCGGCGAGCTGGTGAACGCCACCAGCATCGGCACGCTCTTCGCGTTCGCGCTGGTCAACGTCGCCGTCGTGGTGCTCCGCTTCACCCGCCCCGACATGGAGCGCTCCTTCAAGGTCCCGTTCGGCCCCGTCTTCGCCGTCCTCGGCTTCCTCTGCTGCGGATACAGCATGTACAGCCTCGACCTGATCACCTGGGTGTACTTCGGTGCCTGGATGGCGGCGGGCCTCGTGTTCTACTTCCTGTACGGCATGCGCCGCTCCCGACTGGCCTCCGCGCCGACCGTGGCAGAGACCTCAGCAGAGAAGTGATCCACCCGTAGTGCGACTCAACGACCTCGACGAACGCATCGTCCACGCCCTCGCGGAAGACGCCCGCCGCAGCTACGCCGACATCGGCTCGCTCGTCGGCCTCTCCGCGCCCGCCGTGAAGCGGCGCGTGGACCGGCTCCGGGCCGAGGGCGCGATCACCGGATTCACCGTACGGGTGGACCCGGCGGCGCTCGGCTGGGAGACCGAGGGGTTCGTCGAGATCTACTGCCGCCACAACACCTCGCCGGACGACATCCGGCGAGGTCTGGAGCGGTACCCCGAGGTGGTGTCCGCGTCGACCGTCACCGGCGACGCGGACGCCGTCGTCCAGGTCTTCGCCTCGGACATGCGGCACTTCGAACGGGTCCTGGAACGGATCGCGGGCGAGCCCTTCGTGGAGCGCACCAAGTCCGTCCTGGTCCTCTCCCCCCTGCTGCGCCGCTTCTCCTCGGGCTCACCCGCCTAGGGGGTGCCGGGGCGGTGCGGGCCGTGGTTCCCGCACCGCCCTCCGCCCGCCCACCCCCGTGGGGCGGTCTACTCGGTCGGGTAGACGAACTCCCAGGGCACGACCTCGAATTCGCCCGTGCCCTTCTCGACCTTCTCGAAGGGCGCGCCGCTGACGCACGGCGGCACCTTGTCCTTCTGCGGGTCGGCGGTCATCCAGGTGTAGCCGAGCCGGTCGCCGCCGGGGACGTCGTGCACCGTGACGCCCACCCGCGCCTTCCGGAACTCCTTCACGTCCGTCTCGACGACGACGCCGGACACGACGGCCACCTTGCCGCCCGTGGTGAGGCAGTCCACCTTCACCTCGGCGTATCCGCCCCGGTCGCCCTTGTAGTGGCTGAACCGGAAGGTGCCGGTGGCCTTCATCGGATCCTGCCGGTCCTTCTCCGCCAGATGCGCGTCGAAGGAGAACGTGATGTCGTCCCCGGCCGGGCGGTACAGCTTGGCCGAGCCGGTCAGCGCGGCGGCCTCCGGGACGGCGGCCGGGGCCGCGGCGGGGATGTGGCTGTCCGCCGCCGAGGCGGCGGCCATACCCCCGGCCCCCAGGGTGAGCAGGACGGCGGCGGAGACGGCGACGATCTTCGTACGGCGGTTCATGGCGACTCGGTCCTTTCGGCAGGTCGTCCGGGTTTCTCCGGACGACCACCACTCTTCCGCGCCGCCCGCCGCCCGGCGTCGAGCCGCAGGACGGTTCCGTCTCCGCCGCGCGGCGGAGACGGACCGCGACCCCGGGCGGAGCCGTACGCAACGAATCGCCGCGCGTTCCGCGAATCGCGCAACGGTTCGACGGTCGGTCCGCAACGCTGGCGCCTTGTCCCGGTGGAGTGCGAAACCGTACCGTTTTTGACGTCTTCCCCTTGTACTCCGACCCCCGAGGATCACCCATGCCCGCGCTGCGCACCGCCCTGCTCCAGAGCTCCGGCGAGCTCGGTGACGTGGCCGCCAACCTCAAGATCCTCGACGAGGCCGCCGCCCGCGCGTCCGCCGCCGGCGCGGGTCTGCTGCTCGCCCCCGAGCTCTTCCTCACCGGGTACGCCATCGGCGCCGACATGGCACGCCTGGCCGAACCGGCCGACGGTCCCTCGGCCCGCGCCGTCGCCGCCATCGCCGTGCGCCACGGCCTGGCCGTCGGCTACGGCTACCCGGAGCGGAACACCGAGCGGCACGGGGTGCTCCACAACTCCGCCCAGCTCGTCGGCGCCGACGGCGAGGTGCTCGCGCACTACCGGAAGACCCACCTCTACGGCGGCTTCGAGACCCAGTGGTTCACGCCCGGCGAGCAGAGCGTCGTGCAGGCCGAGCTCGGCGGCCTCACCGTCGGCCTGATGATCTGCTACGACGTGGAGTTCCCCGAGAACGTACGGGCGCAGGCGCTGGCCGGCACGGACCTCCTCCTCGTGCCGACCGCGCTCATGCACCCCGCCGAGATCGTCGCCGAGTCCGTCGTGCCCGTACGCGCCTTCGAGAACCAGCTCTACATCGCGTACGCCAACCGGACCGGCCCCGAGGGCGACTTCGAGTTCGTGGGCCTCTCCACCCTCGCGGGCCCCGACGGCACCGCCCGCGCCCGCGCCGGCCGCGGTGAGGACCTCGTCCTCGGCGACGTCGACCCCGCCTTCCTCGCGGCCTCGCGCGCGGGCAACCCGTACCTCGCCGACCGCCGCCCCGGGCTCTACGGCTCCCTCGTCTGAGCCGCCCCCTCCCGCCTTCCTGACCTGCCTCACCTTCTTCGTGCAAGGAGTCCGTACCCCATGACGTCCACGGTGCCCACGACCGCCGTCCCCCACAGCGACGGCCAGCCGCCGATCACCATGTTCGGTCCGGACTTCCCGTACGCGTACGACGACTTCCTGGCCCACCCGGCCGGGCTCGGCCAGATACCGGCCACCGAGCACGGCACCGAGGTCGCCGTCATCGGCGGCGGGCTCTCCGGCATCATCGCCGCGTACGAGCTGATGAAGATGGGCCTCAAGCCCGTCGTCTACGAGGCCGACCAGATCGGCGGCCGGCTGCGGACCGTGGGCTTCGAGGGCACCGCCACCGAGGGCCTCACCGCCGAGATGGGCGCGATGCGCTTCCCGCCCTCCTCGACCGCGCTCCAGCACTACATCGACCTGGTCGGCCTGGAGACCAAGCCCTTCCCGAACCCGCTGGCCGAGTCGACCCCGTCGACCGTCGTCGACCTCAAGGGCGAGTCCCACTACGCCACCACCGTCGACGACCTCCCGCAGGTCTACCGCGACGTGATGAACGCGTGGAACGCCTGTCTGGACGAGGGCGCCGACTTCTCCGACATGAACCAGGCCATGCGCGAGCGCGACGTCCCGCGCATCCGCGAGATCTGGTCGAAGCTCGTCGAGAAGCTCGACAACCAGACCTTCTACGGCTTCCTCTGCGAGTCGGAGTCCTTCAAGTCCTTCCGGCACCGCGAGATCTTCGGCCAGGTCGGCTTCGGCACCGGTGGCTGGGACACCGACTTCCCCAACTCCATCCTGGAGATCCTCCGCGTCGTCTACACCGAGGCCGACGACCACCACCGAGGCATCGTGGGCGGCTCGCAGCAGCTGCCGCTGCGCCTGTGGGAGCGCGAGCCCGAGAAGATCGTCCACTGGGCGCAGGGCACCTCGCTGAGCTCCCTCCACGAGGGCGCCCCGAAGCCTGCCGTGACCCGGCTCAACCGGACCGCCGGCAACCGGATCACCGTCACCGACGCCTCCGGCGACATCCGCACGTACCAGGCGGCGATCTTCACCGCGCAGTCCTGGATGCTGCTCTCCAAGATCGCCTGCGACGACTCGCTCTTCCCGATCGACCACTGGACGGCGATCGAGCGCACCCACTACATGGAGAGCTCCAAGCTCTTCGTCCCGGTCGACCGCCCGTTCTGGCTGGACAAGGACGAGGAGACCGGGCGGGACGTCATGTCGATGACGCTCACCGACCGGATGACCCGCGGCACGTACCTCCTGGACGAGGGCCCGGACAAGCCGGCCGTCATCTGCCTCTCGTACACGTGGTGCGACGACAGCCTGAAGTGGCTGCCGCTCTCCGCGAACGAGCGGATGGAGGTCATGCTGAAG
Source organism: Streptomyces sp. CB02261 (assembly GCF_001905665.1). Classification (GTDB taxonomy): domain Bacteria; phylum Actinomycetota; class Actinomycetes; order Streptomycetales; family Streptomycetaceae; genus Streptomyces. The sequence continues at coordinate 203,692 of NZ_LIVX01000010.1, forward strand.
TCGCTCGGGGAGATCTACCCGAAGGTCGACATCCGGAAGCACATCATCGGCAACCCGGTGACCGTGTCCTGGGAGAACGAGCCCTACTTCATGGGCGCGTTCAAGGCGAACCTGCCGGGTCACTACCGCTACCAGCGGCGTCTGTTCACCCACTTCATGCAGGACCGGCTGCCCGAGGACAAGCGGGGCATCTTCCTCGCAGGCGACGACATCTCCTGGACGGCCGGCTGGGCCGAGGGCGCGGTGCAGACGGCGCTCAACGCCGTCTGGGGCGTGATGCACCACTTCGGCGGCGCCACCGACGGCACCAACCCGGGCCCGGGTGACGTGTACGACGAGATCGCCCCGGTCGAGCTGCCGGAGGACTGACCCTCCGGCGGTCTCAGCCGCGCGGGCTCAGCGGGGTGAGCAGCATCCGCCCCACCAGGCCGACCGACCGGTCGAGGCGTTCCCTGAACTCCTCGGCCAGGTCGGGCAGTTCCCGCAGCTGCCAGAGCGAGCGGGCGGCCAGCCAGGCTCCGTCGCGGGCCCGGTCCAGGCTCCAGCAGCCCAGCAGATGCGTCAGCGGGTCCGTGATGTCCAGCAGGTCCGGGCCCGGCATCACCTCCTCGCGGATCCGCTCCTCCAGGAGCACGAGGATGTCGCCGACGCGGTCGAACTCGTCCTCCAGATCCGCCGGCGCGCAGTCGAGGGCCCGGCAGGTGTCGACCACGGCGAGCGCGAGGTCGTGCCCGATGTGCGCGTTGATGCCGGCCAGCGCGAACTGCAGCGGCCGTACGCCGGGATGGCGACGGTAGCGGAAGAGCGGCCGCCAGCACGCCGGGGCGGGGCCGCCGGTGGCGGCGGAGTCGACGACCGCGAGGTAGCGCTCGGCGAAGCGCACGTCGAGGGTCGAGGCCGCCCGTCGGTCGGCGAAGGCGCCGGACTCGATGGCGTGCCCGATCTCCTCCGTGACCGTCAGATAGACCCGGTTGAAGACGGCGACACCGTCGGTCGGATGCCAGGCCGAGCGGATGGTGCGCATCCGCTCGACCACCGGGTCGACGGCGGTGAACTGCCCGATCTGCGTGGTCTGCGCCATGGGGGCAGCGTCCCAGGAGGCGGCCCGGGAGGGAACCGTCTCGGCCCGGCTTCCCCAGAACGGGCGAATCAGTCAGCTCTTCGCCGACGGTCCCTCGCCGGACGTGCTCTCGTACGAGCTGGTCCCCGAGTCCAGCAGCGGCTCCTGCTGCTTGAGGTGGGCCGGGGCGAAGGCGCGCAGCACGTGGTAGCCGGTGATGACGACGATCGTGCCGAGCGCGATGCCGCCCAGCTCGAAGGTGTCGGTGAAGGTCAGCTTCACCCCGCCGACGCCGATGATGATGCCGGCGGCGGCCGGGACCAGGTTGAGCGGGTTGCGCAGGTCCACCTTGGCGTTGATCCAGATCTGGGCGCCGAGCAGGCCGATCATTCCGTACAGGATCACGGTGATGCCGCCGAGGACACCGCCGGGGATGGCGGCGACGACGGCGCCGAACTTCGGGCAGATGCCGAAGAGCAGGGCGAAGCCGGCCGCGGCCCAGTAGGCGGCGGTCGAGTAGACGCGGGTGGCGGCCATGACGCCGATGTTCTCGGAGTAGGTGGTGTTCGGCGGACCGCCCACGGCCGTCGACAGCATCGAGGCGGCGCCGTCGGCGGCGATCGCGGTGCCGAGCTTGTCGTCCAGGTTGTCCCCGGTCATCTCGCCGACGGCCTTGACGTGTCCGGCGTTCTCGGCGATCAGGGCGATGACCACGGGCAGCGCGACCAGGATCGCGGACCACTCGAAGCTCGGGCCGTGGAACGAGGGCAGGCCGATCCAGTCGGCCTGGGAGACGCCGGAGAGGTCGAGCCGCCAGTGGTCGGTGACCTGGCCGGCCGGGGACATCGAGTGGATCTTGCCGAAGACGAGGTCGAAGACCCAGGAGATGCCGTAGCCGAAGACCAGGCCGAGGAAGATCGCGATCCGCGACCAGAAGCCCCGCAGACAGACCACGGCGAGACCGGTGAACAGCATCACGAGCAGCGCCGTCCACTGGTCCTGCGGCCAGTACGTCGAGGCGGTCACCGGCGCCAGGTTGAAGCCGATCAGCATGACGACGGCGCCGGTCACGATCGGGGGCATCGCCGCGTGGATGATCCGCGCGCCGAACCTCCTCACCGCGAGACCCGCCAGGAAGAGCACCGCACCCACGACGAGGACGGCGCCCGTCACGGTGGCGCTGGTGCCGCCGGAGGCCCTGATGGCGGCGGCGACACCGACGAAGGAGAGCGAGCAGCCCAGGTAGGACGGGACGGTGCCGCGGGTCGCGAGGAGGAAGATCGCGGTCGCGACACCGGACATCATGATCGCCAGGTTCGGGTCCAGACCCATGAGGACCGGGGCGACGAACGACGCCCCGAACATGGCCACCACGTGCTGGGCGCCGAGGCCGACCGTACGGGGCCAGGAGAGGCGTTCGTCCGGGCGGACGACGGCTCCGGGAGCGGGTGTTCGCCCGTCGCCGTGCAGACTCCAGCGCACGCCGAGGTTCATGAGGTCGCTCCCGTTCTCCGGTTCCGGCGGCCGTGTCGCGACCGCGAAAGATCAGCCACATGGTATGCGCCACCGCAGGTGGGAGCCGTGCGCCGACGGCGGGCGTGATCCGGAGAACGGGTCCGGTCCCGGGGGCCGTCTCGCCGATCGGCCCGCGCCCCTGGGTACGCCCCTAGCCGCCCACCGGCCCCGACGCCTTCGCCGAGGTCGCCGCCGGGGTCGACGCCGCCTTCCGGCCGTCGGTCCTGAGCACGCCCGCGCCGAGCACGAGCCCCAGGGTGAGCAGGGTGACCAGGCCGAAGGAGAAGACCAGCGAGGTCGCGTCGGCGATGCCGCCGATGGCCGAGGGGGCGATCAGGCCCGAGGTGTACGTGATGGTGGCGACGCCCGCGATGGCCTGGCTGGGGTTGGGGCCGCTGCGCCCGGCCGCCGCGAAGGCGAGCGGGACGACGACGGCGATGCCGAGCCCGATGAGCCCGAATCCGGCCATCGCCAGGGCGGCGTGCGGGGCGAACACGACCATGAGCCCGCCGACGGTGGCGGCGACGCCCCCGACGCGTACGGTACGGACCGCGCCGAAGCGGTCCACGACCCGGTCGCCGACCAGTCGGGCCACGGCCATCGTCAGCGCGAAGGCGGTGGTGGAGGCGGCCGCGAGCCCGGCCGAGCTGCCCAGCTCGTCCCGGAGGTAGACGGCCGACCAGTCGAGGCTGGCGCCTTCGGCGAACACGCCGCAGAAGCCGATCGCGCCGATGACGAGCGCGGACTTCGGCGGCAGGGAGAAGCGCGGCGGCGCCTCCTCGTCGGGGGTGCTGCGCACGTCGAGCACGCCCTGGCAGAAGAACAGGCCGAGCGCGGTGAGGACCAGGGCCGCGACGAGGTGGTGGAGCCGGGCGTCGCCGCCGAGGTGGGCGGCGACCGTGCCGGCGGCGGAACCGATCAGGGCGCCGACGCTCCACATGCCGTGCAGGCTCGACATGATGGACTTGCCGAGCCGGTTCTCGGTCTCGACGCCGAGCGCGTTCATCGCGACGTCGGACATGCCCGCGGTGGCGCCGTAGACGAACAGCGCCCCGCACAGCCCCCAGATGTTCGGCGCGAGCGAGGGCAGGGTCAGCGAGAGCGTCCACAGGACGAGCAGGCCGCGCAGGGCCGTGCGGGCGCCGAAGCGGTGGCCGATGGCCCCGGCGAGCGGCATCGCGAGCGAGGCGCCCAGCGCGGGGAAGGCGAGGGCGAGCCCGAGCTGTCCGGCGCTCACGCCCGCGTGCTCCTGGATCCAGGGGATCCGGGTCGCGAAGCTGCCGGTGACGGCGCCGTGGACGCAGAACACGGCGGCGACCGCGAAGCGCGCCCGCCGCAGGCGATCGGTGCTGGTGACGGTCTCCGCCGCCATGGGCCCTCCCGGGGATCGTGGTGTGCCGCGTAAACTATCAGGAACCCTGCCTGATAAATAGACCGCAGTGGGCTGTCCCGTCCCCACGAGTCTGAGAGGATCGCCGCATGGCCGCATCCCCGAGCACCGCACGAGCCATCAACGACCGGCTCGCCCTGCGACTGCTCCAGGGCGAGGGCCCGTTGACGGCCACTCAGCTCAAGACCCTCACCGGGCTCTCCCGGCCCACCGTCGCCGACCTCGTCGAACGGCTCCAGGGCTCCGGGCTCGTCCACGTCGTCGGGGAGTCCGGAGCCGAGCGCCGGGGCCCCAACGCCAAGCTGTACGGGATCGTCGCCGACCGCGCGCACCTCGCCGCGCTCGACGTCCGCACCCGCTCGGTCTCCGTCACCGTCGCCGACCTGCTCGGCACCACCCTCGCCGAGGCGTCCGTCCCCGTCGGCGACGACAGCGGCACGGGCCCGGCCGTGGAGAAGGCCGTCACCCTCCTGGAGCGGACCGTGAAGGAGGCGGGCGCCGACCGGCTGCACACCGTCGCCGTCGGAGCCCCCGGACTCATCGACCCGGCCACCGGCGAACTGCGCGACTCCACGGGACTGCCCGCCTGGCACCGGCGCCTGGTCGCCGTCCTCCAGGAGCGGCTGCCGGCCCATGTGCTCGTAGAGAACGAGACCAACCTCGCCGCCGTGGCCGAGCTGCGCGCGGGCGCGGCCCGCGACCGCGAGGACTTCGTCCTGCTCTGGCTCGGCCAGGGCGTCGGCGCCGCCGTCGTCCTCGACGGGCGGCTGCGCCGCGGGGCCTCGGGCGGCGCCGGCGAGGTCGGCTTCCTACCCGTGCCGGGCACCTCGGGCCTGCCCTCGGCCACCGGCTGCGAGGGCGGCTTCCACGAGCTGGCCTGCGCGGCCGCCGTCGAGGCCCTCGCCACCGCGCACGGACTCGACCCGACCGGGGCGCTCGCCTCGGGACACGAGCCCTTCCTGGACGCCCTCGCCCACCGCCTCGCCGTCGGAGCGGCCGCGATCGTGTCCGTCCTGGACCCCGGCTGCGTGGTCCTCGCCGGGGAGACCGGCCACCAGGGCGGTGCCGGGCTCGCCGCCCGCGTCGAGTCCGTCCTCGCGGCCCTCTCGCCCCTCCGTACGGAGGTCCGGCCCACCAGCCTCGGCGACACGGCCGTCCTCCGCGGCGCCCTGCTGCGCGCCCGTGACGCGGCGCAGGACGAGCTGTTCCCGTAACGGCCGCCCGCGCCCGGTGACCCCGGGGAGCGCGGACGGCCCACCCCGTCCCCGGCCCCCGGGGGACGCGGACGGCCCACCCCGTTCCCGGCCCCCGGGGAACGCGGACGCGCCGCGCCCCGGACAGGGGGGCGCGGCGCGGAGGGGGCCCGGCGGCGGCAAGGGCCGTGAGGTTCCGCCGCCGGGGGTTCTCGGGGTGGGTCAGCAGGCGCCGAGGTCCTTCCAGACGCCCCACTCACCGGTGGTGCCGGGGGTCTCGTTCTGGGTCCACCACTGGGCCCTGTACTTGCGGCCGTTGTGGGAGACCTCGTTGCCCGCGTTGTAGACCGTGCCGGCCACGTACGCCGGGACCGAGCCGCAGCCCGTGGTGGGCGGCGTCGTCGGAGGCGTGGTCGGGGGAGTCGTCGGCGGGGTGGTGGGCGGCGTGGTCGGAGGCGTGGTCGGCGGGGTCGTGGAGCCCGGCTCCACCACCGTCGTACCGCGCGCCAGGTCACCGGCGAGGGCGTACGTCGTGCCGTTGATGTTCACCGTCCAGTTGGAGGGGGTGGACACCGGCAGGTAGTAGTTGAACGCCAGGTCGACCGTGGCGCCCGGGGCGAGGGACTGCCAGGCCGGAAGCTTCAGGGAGACGCGGTGGAAGTCGCCCTTCAGGCCGCCCACGTTGGAGCCCGTGTGGTCGCTGCTGATCACCTTCGTGCCGAAGCCCGACTGGTCGGAGGCGTTGGCCGGGGCCGAGGTCCCGTAGTCGAACTGGAACTCCGTGCCGCCCGGCAGGGTCGCCGCCGTGTTGTTGGTGATCTTGATCTTCGGGGTGATCGGGTAGTTCGAGTCACCCAGCTTGAACTCGGTGAACTGGGCGTCGATCTTCACGGCCTGGGTCGGCAGCGCCTTGTTCGACTTCTTCGCGCCGTACGGGGTGGCCGCCTTGAACTTGTCGTACATCAGCGAGGTGAGCGTGGAGCCCATCTCGTACTGGCCCTTGGCGGCGTTCCAGGCGTAGTCGCCGGCCATCTCCCAGACCATGGTGCCGCCGATGCCCTTGGCGACCACGTAGTCGGCCTTCGCGGCCACCGACTGCTCGTCCTCGGTGGAGAGGAAGACCTTCTTCTGGGCGTTCCACAGCCACGGCGCGACCAGGGTCGCGTCGTACTTGCGGGTGTAGGTGCCGGTCAGCGTGGTGCCCGCCGGGAAGCCGTACTGGGTGACGTAGTCGCCGACGATCCCCTTCTCGAGGTTCTTGGCGTGCCACATCGGGTTGGAGCCGGCGGGCGACTCGGCACCGTTGGTGTCCTTGTCGTGCCACAGGTTGTCGATGCCGACGGCGCCGTCACCGCACTTGGTCAGACCGGCTCCGGCCGGGCAGGTGGCCGCGGAGGCCTTGCCCCACAGGCCGTCGGTGCCGCCCTGCACGTTCTTGTGGCCGCGGGTGTAGTAGGGCAGGCCGATGTTGATCCGGCCGGCCGGCATCGAACCGCGGAAGTAGTGGTACGCCCAGTCGGTGTTGAGGTAGCCGATGCTGCCGTACTGCGCCGAGCCGTAGACGTTGGCGGCGGCGAGCTCGCCGTCCTTGCCGTCGTCGAAGAGGGAGGCGTTCGGCCCGACGTACTCGTTCCAGGCGCCGTGCAGGTCGTAGGACATGATGTTGACGTAGTCCAGATACTTCTGCATCTGGAAGGTCTCCATGCCGCGCAGCAGGTAGCCGGAGGAGGGGGCGGCGACGGTCAGCAGGTAGTGCTTGCCGTCGGCGGCGCCGGCCCTGTCCAGCTTCTCGCGCAGGGACTTCATGAGGACCGCGTAGCCCTGGACGAGCCCGGCGCGGCGCGCGTTGGCGAACTGCCAGTCGAGCGGGTTGCCGGCGTCCTTCATGGTCGTGGGGTACTCGTAGTCGATGTCGACGCCGTTGAACCCGTACTTCCGGATGAAGTCGACGGCCGAGGTGGCGAAGGTGTCGATCCCGGCCTGGTTGACCGAACCGTCGGCGTTGGTGGCCATCGAGTAGAAGCCGCCGGAGTTCACGCGGTCGCCGTTGTCGGCGAAGTACCCGCCCGTCTCCGCCCAGCCGCCGACCGAGATCAGCGTCTTCACGTTCGGGTGCTGCTTCTTGAACTTGTTGAGCAGGTTGAAGTGGCCCTTGTAGGCGTACGCGGGGTCCATCTCGGCTCCGGCGACACCGGGCCAGGTCATCCCGGTGGCCGCGTTGTTCGGACCGTCCGCGCCGACGGAGAGCTTGTTGTCCCCGCCGATGTGCCCGAAGGCGTAGTTGATGTGGGTGATCTTCTCCCACGGGATGTCCTTGGCCAGGTACGCGGGCTGGCCGTTCTTGCCGGTGCGCCAGCCGGTGAAGTAGCCGATGACGCGGCGCTGGTGGTCGGCGCCCATCTTCTCGCGGCCCTCGGTGTCGTAGACCGAGCAGTACGGGACGTCGACGCCCGGGGTCTTGTAGAGCCCGTCGGGGCGACAGGACTCGTTGTCGGCCGCGTACGAGACGCCGCCGGCCAGCGAGCTGAGCAGCAGCCCGGTGACGGCCGCGCCGGAAGCGAGCAGCGAGGCTCTCTTCGTGGTGGGGGACAACACGATCGGGTCCTCCTGGGGTGGAGCCCGCCGCGCCCTCGGGGCGCGGGGGGAGTCGTAGAACACAACGAACAAGGGGGTGGGTCGTGTTGGGCCCGGAGAGTGCGCACCCCGCCGGACCGTTCCTCGGAGGTGACACGGAGATTAAGAGGACTAGACCAGTGCGTCAATAGGTCTGGACCAAAGAGGCCTTGGGGGTGTCGTGTGAGCCAGCCCACAGGAATTCGGTCGTATCGCCCCAGGCAGGTCGTGGCACACTGGCCCTGTATCAGCAGCAGCGCACTCCGGGGTCGGTGTAATTCCGAACCGGCGGTATAGTCCGCGACCCGTCCGCAGCCAGCGGCCGGTTGACCAGGTGAGATTCCTGGACCGACGGTGAAAGTCCGGATGGGAGGCAGTGCGCGGCGGGCGACCCCTTTCCGGGGTGTGCCGGCCGTACGTCCGCTGGTCGCCGTCCTCGGCGTACCACGCGACGCCGGCCTCGGCGCACCCTGCGCCAGGTGTCGTATCCGCTCTCTGTCGTCATCGACAGGCCCCGGAGTCCGTGCCCGAAGAGGCAGGAGGACCCGGTGGCCCAGCAGGCCGACACCACCGCCATGCGACGCGCCGTCGAGCTCGCCGCCCGCGGACTCGGCGCCACCAGCCCCAACCCCGTCGTCGGCTGCGTCATCACCGACGCCTCCGGACACCGGGTCGGCGAGGGCTGGCACCAGCGCGCCGGAGGCCCGCACGCCGAGGTCCACGCCCTGCGCGAGGCCGGCGTCCTCGCCCGCGGCGGGACCGCCTACGTCACCCTCGAACCCTGCAACCACACCGGTCGCACCGGCCCCTGTGCCCAGGCCCTGATCGAGGCCGGGATCAGCCGTGTCGTGTACGCGGTCGGCGACCCGAACCCGCAGGCCACGGGCGGTGCCGACACCCTGCGCGCCGCCGGGACCGAGGTCTCCCAGGGCCTTCTCGCCGACGAGGCCGAGACCGTCAACATCGCCTGGCTCACCTCCGTACGCCGCGGGCGCCCCTTCGTCCGGTGGAAGTACGCCGCCACCCTCGACGGCCGGATCGCCGCCGCCGACGGCACCTCCCGCTGGATCTCCTCCGCCGAGTCCCGCGCCGACGTCCACCGGCTGCGCGCCGAGGCGGACGCCGTGGTGGTCGGCTCCGGCACCGCCCGCGCCGACGATCCCCACCTGGCCGTGCGCGACGTCGAGGGAGCGGTCCAGCCGCTGCGGGTCGTCGTCGACACCGAGGCCTCCGCCGTGAAGCCCGGCGCCCGGATCCTGGACGACGCGGCGCCCACCCTGATCGCGATCGCGGAGGACGCCGAGGGCCCGCTCACCACGGCCGCCGGAGCCGTCACCGCCGAGGTCGTACGCCTCCCCCGTGCCGAGCGCGGCCTGTCCGTACCCGCCCTCCTGGACGCCCTCCACGCGCGCGGTGTCCGCTCCGTCCTCCTCGAAGGCGGCCCCACCCTCGCGGGCGCCTTCATCGCCGCGGGCGCCGTCGACGAGGTCGTCGGCTATCTCGCCCCCGTCCTCCTCGGCGCCGGCCCGGCGGCCCTCGCCGACGCGGGAATCAGCACCATCACCGACGCGTTGCGGCTCGACGTCACCGAGACCGCGCACATCGGATCCGACCTCCGCATCACCGCCACCCTCAAGGGAGCCTGACCGTGTTCACCGGAATCGTCGAAGAACTGGGCGAGGTCGTCGCCGTCGAGCAGCTGGAGGACGCCTCCCGCTTCCGACTGCGCGGCCCCCTGGTCACGGAAGGCGCGCAGCACGGCGACTCCATCGCCGTCAACGGTGTCTGTCTCACGGTCGTCGAGTTCGGCGACGGCGAGTTCACCGCCGACGTCATGGCCGAGACCCTCAAGCGGTCCAGCCTCGGCGCCCTGGAGATCGGCTCCCGGGTCAACCTGGAACGGCCCATGGCCGTCGGCGGCCGCCTGGGCGGTCACATCGTCCAGGGCCACGTGGACGGCACCGGCACCATCCTGGAGCGGACCCCGTCCGAGCACTGGGAACTCGTCAAGGTCGGCCTGCCCGCCCACCTCTCCCGCTACGTCGTCGAGAAGGGCTCGATCACGGTCGACGGCGTCAGCCTCACCGTCGTCGAGGTCACCGACGACTGGTTCACCATCAGCCTCATCCCCACCACCCTCGACCTGACCACCCTCGGCATCAAGAAGAGCGGCGACCCGGTCAACCTCGAAGTGGACGTCATCGCCAAGTACGTCGAGCGGCTGCTCGGCGCCGACGCCAAGGAGAACGTCAAGTGAACTGGCTCAACTCCGAGGCGTTCACCGTCCTCGACCAGCACATCATGTGGTCCGACATGATCGGCAACACGATCGGACTGATAGCGCTCGCGCTCGGCTGGCGCCGCTCCATCCTCACCTGGCCCGCCCAGCTGCTCTCCGGCGTCATCCTCGTCGGCGCCTACGCCTCCGCCCACCTCTCCGGCGGCGTCGGCAAGCAGCTCCTCGTCATCGGCGTCGCCGCCTGGGGCTGGTGGCAGTGGAACAGGGGCAGGCAGCAGGCCCAGGACGGCACCATCGCCGTCCGCTTCGCCAGCTGGAAGGAGCGCGGCCTGCTCCTCGCGGGCGCGGTCGTCGGCACCCTCGCCGTCGGCGGGCTCTTCACCCTCTACCCGTCGCTCTCCTGGAGCCCCTGGGCCGACGCGTACATCTTCGTCGGCACCCTCGTCGCGATGATCGCCCAGGCCCGCGGCCTCGTCGAGTTCTGGTTCGCCTGGCTCCTCGTCGACCTCGTCGGCGTCCCGCTCGCCTTCAACAGCGGCCTCGCCTTCTCCGGCCTCGTGTACGTCATCTACTTCGCCCTGGTCATCTGGGGCATGCGCGACTGGTGGCTCCGGACGCGCACCGCCCCCGCCGCCGCTCTGAAGGGAGCCCACGCATGAGTGCCGCCCTTCCCCTCTGGGACGCCACCGACCTCGCCCTCGACCCCGTCGAGCAGGCCATCCGCGACATCGCCGCCGGCCGCCCCGTCGTCGTCGTCGACGACGAGGACCGCGAGAACGAGGGCGACCTCGTCATCGCCGCCGAGAAGGCCACGCCCGAGATCGTCGCCTTCATGATGAGCGAGTGCCGCGGCCTGATCTGCGCGCCCATGGAGGACGACGAACTGGAGCGCCTCCAGCTCCCGCAGATGGTCGAGCACAACACCGAGTCGATGCGGACCGCGTTCACCGTCTCCGTCGACGCGAGCCCCGCCCACGGCGTCACCACCGGCATCTCCGCCGCCGACCGCGCCACCACCCTGCGGATGCTGGCCGGCGGCGACCACGAGCCCTCCGACTTCGTCCGCCCCGGGCACGTCTTCCCGCTGCGCGCCAAGGCCGGCGGCGTCCTCGTCCGCAACGGCCACACCGAGGCCGCCGTCGACCTGGCCCGCCTCGCGGGCCTCCGCCCGGCCGGCGCGATCGTCGAGATCGCCGGCGAGGACGGCGTCATGCTGCGCCTGCCCGAACTGGTCCCCTTCGCCCGCAAGCACGGCCTGACGATCATCTCCATCGAGGACCTGATCGCCTACCGCCGCTCCTCCGAGCCGACCGTCCGCCGCGAGGCCGAGGTCCGACTCCCCACCGCGCACGGCGACTTCACCGCGTACGGCTACCGCTCCACCGTCGACGGCGTCGAGCACGTCGCCCTCGTCCACGGCGAACTCGGCGACGGCGAGGACGTCCTGGTCCGGGTCCACTCCGAGTGCCTCACCGGTGACATCTTCCACTCCCTGCGCTGCGACTGCGGCCCCCAGCTCCAGGCCTCCATGGACCGGATCCAGGAAGCCGGCCGCGGGGTCGTCGTCTACCTCCGGGGCCACGAGGGCCGCGGCATCGGCCTGCTGTCCAAGCTGCGCGCGTACGAGCTCCAGGAGCGCGGCCGCGACACCCTCGACGCCAACCTGGAACTCGGACTGCCCGCCGACGCCCGCGACTACGCGGCCGGCGCGCGGATCCTCGTCGACCTGGGCGTCCGCAGCCTGCGCCTCATGACCAACAACCCCGACAAGATCGACGCCCTCACCCGGCACGGTCTGACGGTGGAGGGCCGCGAGGCCATGCCGGTCACGGCGGGCGAGCACAACCTCCGCTACCTGCGCACCAAGCGGGACCGGATGGGCCACGACCTGCCCTGGCTGGAGGGCGCACCGGCCTCCACCTGCGGCAACCAGTAACCACATACGTACGACCGACACATCGGCAAGGAGAACCATGAGCGGCAAGGGCGCACCCGTCCTCAGCGTGAAGAACTGCGGCGACCTGCGGGTCGCGGTCATCGCGGCCCAGTGGCACGAGAAGATCATGGACGGCCTCGTCGACGGCGCCCTGCGCGCCCTGAGCGAGCTGGGCATCGAGGAGCCGACCCTGCTGCGCGTCCCCGGCAGCTTCGAGCTCCCGGTCGTGGCGAAGGTCCTCGCCGGCCGCGGCTACGATGCCATCGTGGCGCTCGGCGTCGTCATCCGCGGCGGAACGCCGCACTTCGAGTACGTGTGCCAGGGCGTCACCCACGGCCTCACCCAGGTCTCGATCGACACCGGCGTACCCGTCGGATTCGGCGTCCTCACCGTCGACGACGAAGAGCAGGCCCTCGACCGGGCCGGCCTCGAAGGCTCCAGTGAGGACAAGGGCCACGAGGCCGTCACCGCCGCCGTCGCCACCGCGACCACGCTGCGCACGGTCAGCGAACCCTGGCGCTGAGTGCGCGACCCCCACCCCGTACTCTTAGGACCATCATGGCGAACGGAACCCCCAAAACCTTCGAAGAGCTCTTCGCCGAGCTCAAGCTCAAGGCCGAGACCGGCGACCCGGCCACCTCCCGCACCGCGGAACTGGTGGACAAGGGCGTCCACGCCATCGGCAAGAAGGTCGTCGAAGAGGCCGCCGAGGTCTGGATGGCCGCCGAGTACGAGGGCAAGGAAGCCGCCGCCGAGGAGATCTCGCAGCTGCTGTACCACGTCCAGGTGATGATGGTCGCCCGCGGGATCTCGCTCGACGACGTCTACGCCCACCTCTGAGCCCCACGTCCCACCCCTCCGCAACTCCCAGGCAAAGGAAGCCACACCCATGCTGCGCATCGCCGTTCCCAACAAGGGTTCCCTCTCCGGACCTGCGTCGGCAATGCTCCATGAGGCCGGCTACCGCCAGCGCAAGGAGTCCAAGGAGCTCGTGGTCATCGACCCCGACAACGAGGTCGAGTTCTTCTACCTGCGCCCGAAGGACATCGCGATCTACGTCGCGTCCGGGAAGCTGGACATCGGCATCACCGGCCGTGACCTGCTCCTGGACTCCGGCGCCAGCGCCGAGGAGATCCTCGCGCTGAACTTCGGCCGCTCCACCTTCCGGTACGCCACCCGTCCGGGCACCGCGAGCGGCCCCGAGGACTTCGGCGGCATGACGATCGCCACCTCCTACGAGGGCATCGTCGCCAAGCACCTCGCCGACCAGGGCATCGACGCGTCCGTGGTCCACCTGGACGGCGCCGTCGAGACCGCGATCCAGCTGGGCGTCGCCCAGGTCATCGCGGACGTCGTCGAGACCGGCACCAGCCTGCGCAACGCCGGTCTGGAGGTCATCGGCGAGCCGATCCTGACCTCCGAGGCCGTCGTCGTCCGCCGCCACGGGGCCGAGGACGACCACCCGCAGGTCCAGCAGTTCCTCCGCCGCCTCCAGGGCGTCCTCGTCGCCCGCTCGTACGTGATGATGGACTACGACTGCCGCGCCGAGCACCTGGAGCAGGCCGTCGCCCTCACCCCCGGCCTGGAGTCCCCGACCGTCTCCCCGCTGCACAACGAGGGCTGGGTCGCGGTCCGCGCGATGGTCCCCGCAAAGGAGGCGCAGCGGATCATGGACGACCTGTACGAGATCGGCGCCCGCGCCATCCTCACCACCGCCATCCACGCCTGCCGCCTCTGACGGCACGGACCGCCCCGCCCGAAGGCCCCGAGGAACCCCCGATGTCCCAGCCCTCCGTCCCCGCCCTGCCGGTCACCTTCCGTCCCGGGCGCACCCGGGCCGTCCTGCTGACCGCCGCGGTCGTGATGTTCGTCGTCATCACCGCCGTGGCACTGATGCTGGAACGGCTGGGACCGGGGGAGCGCCTCAGCTTCGTCTTCACCGCCGCGCTGCTCGCCGGGGTGCTCGTCCTGCTGAGCCGCCCCAAGGTCGTCGCGGACGACGAGGGCGTCACGGTCGTCAACATCACCCGGACGCGGCGGCTCGCCTGGGCCGAGATCCTCAAGGTCAACCTGCGCCCCGGCGACGCCTGGGTCTTCCTGGACCTGAGCGACGGCACCAGCCTGCCGGCGCTCGGCATCCAGCCCGGTATCGCCAAGGAGGCGGCCATCCGGGACGCCCGCGCCCTGCGGGCCCTGGCCGAGGCCCACGGGACGGGCTCGGAGCGGACGGCCTGATCCGGTCCGGCGCCACCCCGGCGCGTCCCCCATCCGGGGCCGGCCCCCTGCCCCTCGGGGCGCGCACGTGATTACTCTGGAGGCGGTGGTGCCGAGCGGCACCACCGCCTCGCGTGTGCAGGGCCGGCGACACGGCCCGCGAGGCCACCCTTCGACCCGAGGAGTGACTCCCTCCAGCAATGGACGGATCGTCCGGTAGTACCCGCGCCGCCCTCTTCACGGAGGCGGCGGCATGATCGTCTCCCTTCTGCTGCTCGTCGCGGCCTTCGTCCTCATCCTCGCCAACGGCTTCTTCGTGGCCGCCGAGTTCGGCCTCGTCACCGTCGAACGCGCCGAGGCCGAGCGCGCCGCGGCCGCCGGCGACCGGCGTGCCCGCACCGTCGTCGCCGCCCTGCGCGAGCTGTCCTTCCAGCTCTCCGGCACCCAACTGGGCATCACGCTCACCTCCCTCGTCGTCGGCATGCTCGCCGAGCCCGCGCTCGCCGGACTGCTGCACGGCCCGCTCACCGCGACCGGACTGCCCGCAGGGGCCGTCTCCGGGATCGCGGTGGTGATCGGGATGCTGCTCGCCTCCGCCGTCCAGATGGTGGTCGGGGAACTCGTACCGAAGAACTGGGCGGTGTCACGGCCGCTCCAGGTGGCCCGTTTCGTGGCCACCCCGCAGCGCTGTTTCTCCGCCGTCTTCCGGCCGGTGATCTCCCTCCTGAACAGGGTCGCCAACCGGCTGGTGCGGCTCCTGGGCGTCGAGCCCACCGAGGAGCTGGACTCGGTCCGCACCCCCGGCGAGCTGGTCTCGCTCGCCCGGCACTCGGCCCTGGCCGGCGCCCTCGAACAGGACACCGCCGACCTCTTCGTACGGACGCTGTCCCTCGGCGGGCTCACCGCCGAGCAGGTCATGACCCCGCGCGTGAAGGTCAGCGCCCTCCAGTGGGACGCCACCGCGGCCGACGTCCTCAACCTCACCCGGGCCACCGGCCTCTCGCGCTTCCCGGTCTACCGGGACCGCATCGACGAGATCGTCGGCATGGTCCACCTCAAGGACGCGCTCGCCGTCGCCCCGCACGCCCGGCTGCGCACCCCCGTCGGCCGGATCGCGGTCCCGCCGCTCCTCGTGCCCGAGTCGCTGCCCGCCCAGACCCTCCTGGAACGGCTGCGGCGCGAGCAGCCGATCGCGGTGGTGGTCGACGAGTACGGCGGTACGGCCGGGGTCGTCACCCTGGAGGACATCGTCGAGGAGCTCGTCGGCGAGGTCCGCGACGAGCACGACACCGTGAGCGACGGGCGGCCGGAACTGGCCGCCGCCCCCGCCGAGGACGGCCGGCCCGCCTGGGACGCCGACGGCTCCTGCCGGGTCCACACCCTGCGCCGGATAGGCCTCGACGTGCCCGACGGGCCGTACGAGACCGTCGCCGGGCTCGTCGCCGATCTCCTCGGGCGCATCCCCGCCCCGGGCGACCGCGCCGAACTCCCCGGCTGGCGTCTCTCGGTGCACCAGGTCGACCGCTACCGCGCCGAGCGCGTACGCCTCGTACGGACGGACCCGGCGACGGAACGGGCCATGGGCCTGGCGCGGGACGCGGACCTGGCCACGGCGACGGCCACGGGACCGGGCTCGGGTTCGGGCACGGACCTGGCCACGGACACGAACCCGGACGCGGACCTGGCCACGGGCCCGGTGGCCGTTCCCGCGCCCGCCCCGCTGGTCGCGGAGGGCGTCCGATGAGCACCCTTCCGCTTCTCTTCGCCGTCCTCCTGGTCCTCGCCAACGGCTTCTTCGTCGGAGCCGAGTTCGCCCTCGTCTCCGTCCGCCGCAGCCAGATCGAGCCGCTCGGCGGTGCCCGGGCCAAGCAGGTCCTGCACGGTCTGGAGAACCTGCCGCAGATGATGGCGGCCGCCCAGTTCGGCATCACGGTCTGCTCCCTGACGCTCGGCGCCGTCGCCGAGCCGACCGTCGCCCGTCTCCTCGAACCCGTCTTCCACGCGGTCGGCGTCCCCGAGGGGCTCATCCATCCGCTCGGTTACGTCATCGCCCTCGCCGCGGTCGTCTTCCTCCACCTCGTGATCGGCGAGATGGTCCCGAAGAACCTGGCGATGGCCGCACCCGAGCGGACCGCCCTCTGGCTGGCCCCGGCCCTGGTCGGCTTCGCCCGGCTCTGCCGCCCGGTGACGGTCGCGCTCGGCGCCTGCGCCCGGCTCGTCCTGCGGGCGTTCAAGGTCGAGCCGAAGGACGAGGTGGAGGCGGTCTTCACCCGAGCCCAGCTGGGCCGGCTCGTCGAGGACGCAGGACAGGCCGGACTGCTCGACCCGGCTGAGCAGGAGCGTCTCGAGGACGCGCTCGAACTGGGCACGCGCCCGGTGACGGACGTCCTCATCGCCCCCGCCTCCCTGATCACGGTCCCGCCGACGGTCACGCCGCGCGAGATCGAGGAGCTGACCGTGCGCACGGGGTACTCGCGCTTCCCGGTCCGCGCCGAGGCGGGCGCCGCCTTCATGGGCTTCGTACACGTGAAGGACGTCCTGGACCTGGAGGAACGGGAGCGGGCGGTGCCTCAACGGCTGTGGCGGCCCATGGCGACGCTCCGCGCCGAGCTGCCCCTCGACGACGCCCTCACCGTGATGCGCCGTGCCGCGACCCATCTGGCGCAGGTCGCGGACGGCTCGGGCCGGGTGCTCGGTCTCGTCGCCCTGGAGGACGTCCTGGAGATGCTGGTGGGCGAGGTCCGCGACCCCGCCCACCGGGACCGCTCGACGACACCCGCCCAGCAGCCCGGGACCGTCCAGGGAGCGTCCGGCCTGATCGCGACGACGCCCTGACCGGTCGGGCGCCGGGCTCGCCACACCCCCCTAGTACCCCGGCGGCTCCTGCTGCGGGCCGCGGTCGACCGGACCGCGGCCCGACAGGACCTCGCCGTACGCCTGCATGAGGTCGGCGAGCCGGAGGGTGGCGAGGTCCTCCCGGGTCGGGGTGCTGGGGTATCCGGAGAGCCGCAGGTCCCGGTACGCGCAGGACTTCTCGTACAGGGTGCGCAGGAAGCGCCCGTTGCCCAGCTCGTCGATCCAGCCCTGCTCGACGACGTGCCCGCTGATCGAGCGCAGTTCCTCGCGGGCCTCCTCGTCCCAGCCGTCGCCGTTGGCCGCCGCGAGCACCTCGCCGATCGCGGTCAGCTCCAGCGGCCGGTACGAGGGGAAGTCGACCCGGGTGGTGAACCGGGAGGACAGCCCGGGGTTGGTGCTGAGCAGCCGGTCCATGCCCTCGGGGTAGCCGGCCAGGATGACCACGAGGTGGTCGCGGTTGTCCTCGGCCCGCTTGAGGAGGACCTGGAGGGCCTCGTCCCCGTAGGCGTCGCCTTTGCTGTAGCCGGTGTTGGAGAGCGCGTACGCCTCGTCCACGAAGAGCACCCCGCCGACCGCCGAGTCGATCAGCTCGTTGGCCTTGACCGCCGTCTGCCCGAGGAACTCGCCGACCAGATCCGCCCGCTGGGCCTCCACCAGATGGTCCCCGCCGAGCAGCCCGAGGGCGTAGAAGACCCGGCCCAGGATGCGGGCCACGGTGGTCTTGCCGGTGCCCGAGGGCCCGGAGAAGACGAAGTGCCGCTTGGGCGGCTGGACCGGCAGGCCCTGTCCCGCGCGCAGCCGGGCCATCTCCAGCTGCGCCGACAACGCCTTGACCTGGCGTTTCACCGGCTCCATGCCGACCATGCCCTCCAGCTCCGCGAGCGCCTCCGCGAGCAGCGCCGGATCCGTGGGGCCTTCGGGGAAGCGCGGTGGTACCGGCTGGGAGGGCAGGGAGGCCTTCTGGCGTACGGTGTCCGGCGGCGCGGCCGGTGCCACCGGCGGTACGGGCTCGGGCGCGAGCAGCAGCCCGTCGCCCAGCTGCCCGGCATCCGGGTCGGCGCCCGGCGCGGCGTCCCCGGCGTCCTGCACGACGCCCCCGCCGACGCTGCCCAGGGCGACCGTCGCGAGGCCCGCCGGGTCGTCCACTCCGTCGTACCCCTCGAAGCCGTCGTACTCGGTGATCGCGGCGAGCCGCGCGGCGGTGTCCATGAACGTCGGGTCGATCCGGTGCACGGCCCGGTACAGCGGCAGGGCGGCGGCGCTGCGCCCGGTGCCCTCGTGGGCGCGGGCGAGCCAGTACCGCAGCTCCTTGCGCTGGGGCTGCTCGCTGCGGCACCGCATCAGGGAGGCCGAGAGGAGCGGTTCGGCCTGGCCGTACATCTCCAACCGGACCCGGGCCATGCCGCCGAAGAGACCGGCCTCGATGCCGAGGAGCGGGTCGTCGACGAGGGTCTCGGTGTGCCGGACGAGCTGGTCCCA
The DNA here is from genome assembly GCF_001905665.1 of Streptomyces sp. CB02261. GTDB lineage: Bacteria > Actinomycetota > Actinomycetes > Streptomycetales > Streptomycetaceae > Streptomyces. Next base: position 222,187 of record NZ_LIVX01000010.1, read on the forward strand.
GTCCTTGACGAGATAGGCGCGGCAGGCGTGCAGGAAACGCACCTGGGGGTCGGTGTCGACCGGGGGGAGTCCCGCGAGGGCCCGGTCGAGCTCCGGCACGTGACGTCCGTCGAGCCAGTGGGAGGCGTGCGCGAGCAGCAGGTCGCGCGGGCTCTCCAGGACGGGCTGGACCCACCAGCCGAGCCAGTACCAGGAGTTGAGGGTGCGCCGGTACCGGGCCCGCTGCTCGCCGAAGCGGTCGCGGTTGCGGTACATGCGCAGCAGAGCGGTCGTGGTGTCGACCCGGAGCGCGTGCAGCCCGAGCCAGGCGTCCGCCATGCCGGGGTCCATCCGTACCGCCGTCCGGAACTCGTCCTCCGCCTGCGGATAGGCGCCCATCGTGTAGGCGTCGACTCCGCGCAGCCAGGCGAGCTCGGCCGGGGCCTGCGCGCCCTGCGTGCCGATGTCCATCGGGTCCCCCACAACCGTCTTCGCATGGACGGGATTTGACCGCACCTGGGGGCATCGTACCTGCGCAGGGGGTGCGCGCTTAAGGAGAAGCGCATGATCCGGAAGCGGTGACCCTGGGTGAGCGATACGGGTCGCTGGGGCACTCCGAGGGACCTTTCGGGGGCAGAACGAAGCCCCCGATCACGGGGGAACAACCGGGGGCTTCGTGTCTGCGGCGGCTCCGAAAAGCCGCACATTCAGAACGTAAGACCTTTACGCCCCTTGGGTCAAGCGGAGTTCAGGCACTTGCGAAAGCGGACTTTCGCCCCCTCAGTTCACGGACATGAAGCCGTCACGGTGCGTGATGATCTGGTCCGCGCCCGCTGTCACTCCGGGCCCGGGAAGCCAGTCGTACCCCGCCGGGCCCTCCCGTACCAGGGTGTCCGCGAAGGGCCGGGAGGGGTCCTCGGTGAAATGGCGAGTCTCCGCCACGGTCCAGCCGTCCCAGAAGTCCGCCTGCTCCGGACCGTCCCGGCGCCGCCCCCGCGCCCAGGACTCCTCGGGGCCGCGCTCCATCCACAGCAGCCACGTCAGGAACGGCCGCACCGCCCGCCGGCCGGCGCCGACGCCCTCGACGAGCACGACGGGGGCCGGGGCGAGCGGGCGCGCCTCCCCGAAGCCCCGCAGGCGCCAGTCGTACGCGCGGTAGGCCGCCGTCTCCCCTCGCGCCAGGGGTTCGAGGACCTGCGCGCGCAGCCGGCCGGCCCACGCGAACAGCTCCTCGTGCGTGGCGAGGTCATCGAGGTGGAGGACGGGGGCGTCGCCGAGGGCTGCGGAGAGGCGGGCGGCGAGGGTCGACTTGCCGGAGCCCGCGTGCCCGTCGACCCCGACCAGTCGGACCGGTCCGCAGGAGGGCGGGAGCCGGAGCAGCGCCTGCGCGGCGCGGTCGAGGTCGTTCATGGAGCCCAGGGTAGGGGAGGGGGGACCGTCGCAGGTCAGGAAGGTATCGCCGTCAGTGGTCGAGACCAATATTGGTGCGGCGACGCGTGGCGAAGTGCTGGCGGAGCCCCGCCACGAGCCGCGATAGTGGCCTCGCGCGGCCCGGTCCGTACGACGACTCGTACGCCCACGGCTCGTACGCCCCGAGGTCCGTACGCCCACCGTTCTCGACTGGGGGTCACCGTCCATGACCAGCTCCACCCCACGCAGAACCGTCCTCGCCGCGGCACTGGCGGCGGCGGGAACAGCCGCCACCGCGGCGCCCGCGGCGGCCGCGACCGCCGCCGTCCCCGACCCGTCCGCCGCCCCGGGCCGGGCCCCCGAGCCCGGCCTCGTCGACAACCGCTTCTGGTCCTCGTACACGGACTGGAGGTGCGGCAGCGCCGCCGGGGCCAGGGCGGTCGCCGGGCTCCGGCCCGGCCTCGTCCTCGACTCCCCGGCCGGACGGACCGACTACACCGACCCGCACACCGGCCGGACCTCCGCCTGGGAGTACGCGAGCTGGACCTCGCCCGTCCACACCCCGACCGTGCCCGCCACCGAGGTCATCGCCTCCTGGAACGCCCACACCCCGCCCGGCACCTGGATCCAGGTCGAGCTGTCCGGCACCTACTCCGACACCACCGCCACCCCCTGGTACGTCCTGGGCCGGTGGGCCTCCGGCGACGGCGACATCCTGCGCACCTCGGTGGACGACCAGACCGACGGCCGCAGCACCGTCTGGACCGACACCTTCGCGATCGACGACGCGGCGAGCGGACTGCGGCTGGCCTCGTACCGGCTGCGCCTGACGCTGTACCGCACCCCGGGAAGCGGCCTCACCCCCACGGTCTGGCGGCTGGGGGCGATGGCCTCGGACATCCCGGACCGCTTCACGGTCCCGGCCACCGCGCCGGGCCCCGCCCACGAGCTGGCCGTGCCGCGCTACTCGCAGAACACCCACGTCGGGCAGTACCCGGAGTACGACAACGGCGGCGAGGCCTGGTGCAGCCCCACCTCCTCCCAGATGATCGTCGAGTACTGGGGCCGCGGACCGTCGGCGGAGGAACTGGCCTGGGTGAACCCGGCCTTCGACGACCCCCAGGTCTGTCACGCGGCCCGCTTCACCTACGACCACCAGTACCAGGGCTGCGGCAACTGGCCCTTCAGCGCCGCCTACGCGGCCACCTACCCGGACCTGACCGCCGTGGTCACCCGACTGCGCTCGCTCACCGAACTGGAGAGCCTGGTCCGCGTCGGCATCCCGGCCATAACGTCCCAGTCCTTCCTCAAGGAGGAGCTGACCGGCGCCGGTTACGGCACGGCGGGCCACCTCATGACCGTCATCGGGTTCACGCCGGAAGGCGACGTCATCGCCAACGACCCCGCCTCACCCGACAACGAGGCCGTCCGCCGGGTCTACGACCGCCGCGAGTGGGAGAACATCTGGCTCCGCACGAAGCGGTACGACGCGAACGGCAAGGTCAGAGGCGGTACGGGGGGTGTCTGCTACCTCTACTGGCCCGCCAGGCCGACATCCGGTCAGCGGGGCGTGCTGCGGTCGCTCGGCCTGGCGTGAGCGGGTGGAAGGGCCCGCGGCCGCCGTGCCGCCCGGGTGAGCCGTCACCGGCGCCGCGCGCCGACGCGTGCGAGCGGGAGCTTCGGTGGCGGCCGGCGGACGTTAACACTGGGCGTCAAGGTGCCATCGGGGCAGGAGAGTTGCCCGGGCGCTGCGATACTTGAGACCGTGACCGACATCGAATCGCGCATCGACACCTCCCGGCCGCACACCGCCCGGATATGGAACTACTGGACCGGCGGCAAGGACAACTACCCGGTCGACCGGGAGGCCGGCGACCAGATCCGCCGGCTGCACCCCGGGATCGGGGACTACGCGAAGGCGGACCGGCTGTTCCTCGGCCGGGCGGTGCGGTTCCTGGCGGAGCAGCAGGGCATCCGGCAGTTCCTGGACATCGGGACGGGGCTGCCGAGCGCCGACAACACGCACGAGGTCGCCCAGCGCGTCGCCCCCGACGCGCGGGTCGTGTACGTGGACAACGACCCGCTCGTCCTCGCGCACGCCCGTGCCCTGCTGGTCGGGACGCCCGAGGGCCGCACCGACTACCTGGACGCCGACCTGCGGGACGTCGACTCGATCCTGACCGCCGCCGCGAAGACGCTCGACCTCTCGCAGCCGGTCGCCCTGATGCTCCTCGGGGTCGTCATCTTCGTCGAGGACGACGAGGAGTCGTACGCGATCGTCCGCCGGCTCATGGACGCGCTCGCCCCCGGCAGCTACCTCGTCCTGTCCCACACGGTCACGCACCCCGACATGCCGGACGTCGACGCGGCGGTGGCGTTCTGGAACGAGCACGGCACCCCGAAGCTCACCCAGCGGACCCCGGCCGCCGTCGAGCGGTACTTCGACGGCCTGGAGCTCCTCGAACCCGGCGTGGTGTCCTGCTCCGCCTGGCGGCCGCGGACGCCGACGCCGGACGTGGCGATGTACGCGGGCGTCGGCCGCAAGTGACGGCGGGCGCGGTGGTCCGGCGACGCACGCCAGGGGGCGCGTCGGTCGGTTCCGCCGGCTCCGCACCACGCCGTTCGAACGTGGTCTCCGGCACAGACGGGCTGCTCCGTCCGCGTCCCGGAGACCCTGCGCCCCTGCGGCGCACGGCCGGCGCGGCACCCGGCGTCGACGGACGCGGTCGCGCCGCCCCGGGGACGTGACCGACGTCCTACCCCGGCGCCGCCCCCGTACCGCAAGGTGGTCGCCATGACCTCCACCACGTACACCCGTCTCCTGTTCCGCGCCCGGACGGGCGGCCCGAAGGACGACCAGGGTCCCAAGGTCCTGGAACACGTCCTCGGCTGGACCCTTGTCGTCCTCCTCGCCGTGCTCGTCACCCGGGCCGGCCTCATGTGAACCGGGGGCCGCGGCCCGTAGCCCCCGCGGGCGTCCGTGTGACCCGTCGGCGCCCCGCGTGATGCCCGCGCCCCGAACGGGCATACTCCCCGCGATCCCGCGCGCGGCACGCCCGCGCCCGGCAGGGAGGAGTGCCCCGCCATGGCGGCCGAGAGCAACGCGGACGGTGTCGAGCGCCGACTGCCCACCGACGAGGCCCGCGAGCTGCTCGCCCTGACGCGTGACATCGCCCGCCGCGAGATCGCGCCGCGCGCCGCCGAGGAGGAGGCCGCCGGGCACTTCCCCCGCGAGCTGTTCGCGCTGCTGTCCCGCTCGGGACTCCTCGGGCTGCCCTACGACCCCGAGTACGGCGGGGGCGGCCAGCCGTACGAGGTCTACCTCCAGGTCCTGGAAGAGCTCGCCGCGGCCCGGCTGACCGTGGGCCTCGGCGTCAGCGTCCACACCCTCTCCTGCCACGCGCTCGCCCGCTTCGGCACCGAGCAGCAGCGGGGCGCCCAGCTGCCCGCGATGCTGGGCGGCGGTCTCCTCGGCGCGTACTGCCTCTCCGAGCCGGCCGCCGGATCGGACGCTGCCGCGCTGCGCACCCGGGCCGTCCGCGAGGGCGAGGGCGGCGACTGGGTGATCGACGGGACGAAGGCATGGATCACCCACGGTGGGATCGCCGACTTCTACACGGTCATGGCCCGTACCGGCGGCCCGGGAGCGAAGGGGATCACCGCCTTCCTGGTGCCGGGTGACGCGCCGGGACTGAGCGCGGCCCCGCCCGAGCGGAAGATGGGCATGACGGGTTCGCCCACCGCACAGGTCCACCTCGACGGCGTACGGGTCTCCGACGCGCGGCGCCTCGGCGCGGAGGGGCAGGGCTTCGCCCTCGCGCTCGACGCGCTGGACTCGGGGCGGCTCGGCATCGCCGCCTGCGCGGTCGGGCTCGGGCAGGCGGCCCTGGACGAGGCCGTGGCCTACGCCAGGGAGCGCCGCCAGTTCGGGCGGCCGATCGCCGACTTCCAGGGGCTCCGCTTCCTCCTCGCGGACATGGCGACCCGGATCGAGGCGGGCAGGGCGCTGTACCTGGAGGCCGCGCGGCTCCGGGACGAGGGGCGGTCCTTCGGCCGGTGCGCGGCGATGGCCAAGCTGTTCTGCACGGACGCCGCCATGCGGGTCACGACGGACGCGGTGCAGGTCCTGGGCGGGTACGGGTACACGGCGGACTTCCCCGTGGAGCGGTACCTGCGGGAAGCGAAGATGCTCCAGATCGTCGAGGGGACCAATCAGATCCAGCGCGTGGTCATCGCCCGTCACCTGGTCGGACCAGAATCCCGCTGACGCGCACGGTGCGGTCGGCCCAGACGGGGCCGGCGGCGAGCCTGACCCACTCCTGGTCGCGGTGGCCAGGGAGGGTGCGGCCCTGGCTCGCCCAGAGGGAGAGGACGGCCCTGAAGATGGGCGGATCGGCGGGGGCGCGGGGCGGGGCCGCCGCCTGCGCCGGTACGGGGACGGGCGTCGGCGCCGATGGCGGCGGGGCGGTCGGGGTCCGCGCGGGCACAGGACCGGACGCCGGGCGCGGAACCGATTCTTCAAGGCGCGGCGCGGCCTGCCGGTGCCGACCGACACCGCTGGGAGTGGTGTACAGCGTGGTCATGCCGGGACCAACGCGTCCCGGCGGCCGTGGTCACCCCCGCACGGATTAGTGCGGCAGTTCGTCAGGTACCCGGTGCGCGGGTTTGTCCGGAGACGCCCGGGTTCGTCCGGGCGTGATCGCGTGGGTGAGCGGCGGCGTGCGCCGGGGCCGGCTCGGCCCCGGACCGCCGGACGGCTCCTGGGCCTGTCCGGAGACTTCCGCCGCGCTCTGCTCCGACAGGCGTCAGGCCGCGCGCCGCATCTGCGGCACCCGGATCGGACGCGAGCCCGGACCGCCGACGTGCGAGAAGGGCTGCGTGCGCCAGTCGAGACCCTGGGGGAGCGTCAGGAGCAGCGCGGTGTCCTGCTCCTGGACCTCCAGGCTGTCGTCGGCCGGACGGGCCTCGGTCGCCGACAGGCCCGTGCCCGGGCAGACCGTCAGGACGAACGGGTTCCACGGCGTGGGGCACAGCGCGTGCTCCGGCAGCGCGTCCTCGTCCGCGAGCAGCGCGATGGGCTGCACGCACTCCGGGCAGACGACCCGGAACATCTCAAAGGTGTCGTACGCGTCGAGCTCGTCGGACGTGTCGACCGAATCAACAGGCTCCTGCATGGAGAATCTCCCCCTCGGGTGGGTCGGCCGGATCTGTGCGGCCTCGACCACAGCAAGCACTTCCCATGCGGCCGTCCGCATAATCGTGTGGCGGTACCCGAGGGCGGACGCAAACATGTGGTGTTCGTCACATGCCCGTCGCAGGTGCCCCGTGATCGCCCATACCGCCCTATAGAGGTGGTCCCCGGCGGTGCCCCTTCACTCCACGCGCAATAAGGTCACCGCATGGAGGAGCTGGATCGTCAGATCGTCGAATTGCTCGTCAAGGACGGGCGCATGAGCTACACCGACCTGGGCAAGGCCACGGGCCTGTCCACGTCGGCGGTGCATCAGCGCGTCCGCCGTCTGGAGCAGCGCGGAGTCATCCGCGGCTACGCGGCCGTCGTCGACCCGGAGGCCGTGGGCCTTCCGCTGACCGCCTTCATCTCGGTCAAACCCTTCGACCCCAGCTCTCCCGACGACACCCCCGACCGGCTCGCCGACATCCCGGAGATCGAGGCCTGCCACAGCGTCGCCGGTGACGAGAACTACATCCTCAAGGTCCGCGTCGCCACCCCGCTGGAGCTGGAGCACCTGCTCAGCCGCATCCGCTCCCAGGCCGGCGTCTCCAGCCGCACGACGGTGGTCCTGTCGACGCCGTACGAGGCCCGGCCGCCGCGCATCTGACGTGACGGAGGCCGTGTCCGGCCGCACGGCCGGGGCCGTCGGCTCCCCTCGGGGGCCCTGGCGGACGAACCGGGTCCGGCCAGGTCATAGCCTGGTCGCATGAGTGAGTCCATGCCTGCTGCGTCTCCCGCCGAACACCGCACCGTGCTGCTGCGCGGTGGGGAAGTCCACAGCCCCGCCGACCCCTTCGCCACCGCCATGGTGGTGGAGCGCGGGCACATCGCCTGGGTCGGTTCCGAGGGCGCGGCCGACGCCTTCGCCTCCGGCGTGGACGAGGTGGTCGACCTGGAGGGCGCCCTCGTCACCCCGGCGTTCGTCGACGCCCATGTGCACACCACCGCCACCGGCTTCGCCCTCACCGGGCTCGACCTCTCGTCCGCCGCCTCGCTCGCCGGGGCGGCGGAGCTGATCCGCGCCCACGCCGCCGCCCGTCCCGAGGACCGCATCCTCATCGGCCACGGCTGGGACGCGTCGCGCTGGCCCGAGCGCCGGCCGCTCACCCGCGCCGAACTCGACGAGCTCACCGGCGGCCGCCCGCTCTACCTCACCCGTATCGACGTCCACTCGGCCGTCGTCACCACCGCGCTGCTCGACCTCGTCCCCGGCGTGCGCGACCTGGACGGCTTCCACGACGGGCAGCGGCCGCTCACCGGTGACGCCCACCACGCCGTGCGCGCCGCCGCCTTCGGTGCCGTCTCCGCGCGCCAGCGCACCGAGGCGCAGCGCGCCGCCCGCAGCCGGGCCGCCTCCCTCGGCATCGGCACCCTGCACGAGTGCGGCGGCCCGCGAATCTCCTCCGAGGAGGACTTCACCGGCCTCCTGGACCTGGCCCGCGACGAGGCCGGGCCACGGGTCGTCGGCTACTGGGCCGACCTGGACGTCGAGCGGGCCCGCGCCCTCGGCGCCCTCGGCGCGGCCGGCGACCTCTTCGCCGACGGCTCCCTCGGCTCCCACACGGCCTGCCTCCACGAGCCGTACGCGGACCACGCCGACGCCGGGCACACCGGTGCCGCCCACCTGGACGCGGCCACCGTTGCCCTCCATGTCGTGGCCTGTACCGAGGCGGGCCTCCAGGCGGGCTTCCACGCCATCGGGGACGCCGCGGTGACCGCTGTCGTCGAGGGTGTCCGGGCCGCCGCCGAGAAGCTCGGACCGGCCAGGATCCGGGCCGCCCGGCACCGCGTCGAGCACGTCGAGATGCTCACGCCCGAGACGATCGCCGCCTTCGCCGAGCTGGGCCTCACCGCCTCCGTCCAGCCCGCCTTCGACGCGTTCTGGGGCGGCGAGGAGGGCATGTACGCCGACCGGCTCGGCGTCGAGCGGGCCCGTACCCTCAACCCGTACGCGGCGCTCCTGCGCGCCGGTGTCCCGCTGGCCTTCGGCTCCGACAGCCCGGTCACCCCGCTCGACCCCTGGGGCACCGTCCGGGCCGCCGCCTTCCACCGCACCCCCGAGCACCGGATCTCGGTCCGCGCCGCCTTCACCGCCCACACCAGGGGCGGCTGGCGGGCCGCGGGCAGGGACGACGCCGGGACCCTCGTCCCCGGTGCCCCCGCCGACTACGCCCTCTGGCGCACCGAGGAGCTCGTCGTCCAGGCACCCGACGACCGGGTGGCCCGCTGGTCGACCGACCCGCGTTCCGGGACGCCCGGTCTGCCCGATCTGTCCCCCGGTGTGGATCTCCCCGTCTGTCTTCGCACGGTCGTGCACGGCCGGACGGTGTTCGTACGGCCGAACGAGTGATGTAGGGATATGTCCCGCCCGGGACCCTCGTCCGTACGCTTGTCCCCGACCTGCGGATCTTCCCCTCCGGCCTGGCCTTTTACGGCGTCTGTGCAGGTCAAGTCGGTATTGACAGCCGACCGCCGGGGGCGGATAGGTTCTCCGCGTCCACCACAGGACGTCCGACCGGACCGCCCCCTCGCCGTCGCCGAACGCCGCCCGCGCCTCGGCCGCGAGGGAAGGTTTCTCCGGCGGAAGGTGCGACCCGGGTGGGGCCCGGACGTTCAGTAGACAACGGCTCTCGGTCGATCCGCAGCCAGCGGATCCCAGGTCGGACCGAAGGACGTCGGGCCCCGCACCGCACCTCCACCGCAGCTCACCGCGCCGGTCCGCCCCGCCCGGCCGCCGAACCGCGCCCTCGGGCCCGCCGGACCGCGCCCCCGCGCCCCCGTCCGGAGACCCGCCGCGGCGGAGCACTCCGAGGACCTCGCTATGGTGGGGGCCTGCGTATGTATCCGAAGGGGCAGTAGTGAACGACGGTGGCCAGAGGCGTTACGGCCCGCTCGGCAAGGCCTTGGTGATCATTCCGACCTACAACGAGGCGGAGAACATCAAGCCGATCGTCGCGCGGGTGCGGGAAGCCGTACCCGAGGCGCACGTTCTCGTCGCCGACGACAACAGCCCTGACGGCACGGGCAAGTTCGCGGACGAGATCGCGTCCGAGGACGACCATGTGCACGTCCTCCACCGCAAGGGCAAGGAGGGGCTGGGCGCCGCCTACCTCGCCGGCTTCCGATGGGGCATCGAGCACGGCTACGACGTCCTCGTCGAGATGGACGCCGACGGCTCCCACCAGCCCGAGGAGCTCCCGCGGCTGCTCACCGCCCTCAAGGGCGCGGACCTGGTGCTCGGCTCCCGCTGGGTGCCGGGCGGCCGCATCGTGAACTGGCCGAAGTCCCGTGAGTTCATCTCCCGCGGCGGCAGCCTCTACTCGCGCGTGATGCTGGACGTCCCGATCCGTGACGTCACCGGCGGCTACCGGGCCTTCCGCAAGGAGACCCTGGAAGGCCTGGGCCTGGAGGACGTGGCCTCCGCCGGCTACTGCTTCCAGGTCGACCTGGCCCGTCGCGCGGTCGCCGCCGGTTTCCATGTCGTCGAGGTGCCGATCACCTTCGTGGAGCGCGAGATCGGCGACTCGAAGATGAGCCGGAACATCGTCGTCGAGGCGCTGTGGCGCGTCACCGGCTGGGGCCTGTCGGCACGGGCCGAGAAGGTCGGCAAGCTGCTCGGCCGCAAGCCTTCCTGACCGTTTGTCGCTCCTGGGCGTCTGATCCGTTCCTTACGACGTTCCGGCACGTCCCCAGGCACACTGGGGACCATGACGACCGGCGCACCGCCTCCTCTCGCCCCGAAGCGCTCACGCGCGCGTACGTTCCTCCCGCTCGGCGTCGCCGCCTGGCTGGTCCTGGAGATCTGGCTGCTCACACTGGTGGCCGGCGCGGCGGGCGGCCTGACCGTCTTCGCCCTGCTCGTCGGCGGCGCCGTGCTCGGTGCCGCCGTCATCAAGCGGGCGGGGCGGCGCGCCTTCCGGAACCTCACCTCGACCTTCCAGCAGGCCCAGGCGGCGGCTCAGGCCGGCGTGATGCCCGAGGCGCCCGACCGGAACGGCTCGGAGGACCGCAACGGCTTCCTGATGCTCGGCGGCCTCCTCCTGATGATCCCCGGCCTGCTCTCGGACGTGGCCGGCCTGCTCCTGCTGATCCCGCCGGTGCGTTCCCTCCTCGGCCGGTACGCGGACCGGGCCGCCGAGCGCCGGATCAGCGCCGCGCCTCCCGGCAGCCTCCAGGACGCCTTCCAGCAGGCGCGCATGCGTCGCCCGGACGGCAAGGTCGTGCAGGGCGAGGTCATCCGTGAGGACGCCTCCAGGGGCCCGCACGGGGCCGACGAGCCCCGGAAGCCCCTGACGCCCTGACCGCGTACCTCCCCGTCGTGCCCCGTCGCCCTCCTCGGCGGCGGGGCTTTCTCGGGGGTGGGGCCTGGCTCGGCGGCAGGGCAGAAGAACGCCGCGGGGCCCGGTACACAGTGTGTGTACCGGGCCCCGCGGCGTGTGTTTCGTCCGGTGGGTCCGCTAGGCGGACTTGCGGCTGTCGCGCGGATGCACGGCGATGTTCATGGCGCCGGATCGGAGGACGGCCAGCCTTTCGGCGAGGACCTCCTCCAGCTCCTCGCGGGTGCGCCGCTCCATGAGCATGTCCCAGTGCGTACGCGCAGGCTTGCCCTTCTTCTCCTCAGGTCCGTCCCCGTCCACCAGGAGTGCCTGGATTCCGCAGACCTTGCACTCCCACTCCGGCGGAATCTCCGCCTCGACCGAGAAGGGCATCTCAAAACGATGTCCCTTCTCGCATGCGTACTCCACCGCCTGGCGCGGGGCCAGATCGATGCCGCGGTCGGTCTCGTAGCTCGTCACCACGAGGCGCGTGCCGCGAAGAGCTCGCTCACTCATGAATCGTGCCTCCCGGGCTTGTCGCCCACAGGACAGGTGTCGCTGTCGTCGTTATCCGGTCAACGTCCGGTCGGCGGTAAAGATTCCCGTGCCGGGTCATGCGTCGCCCGTCGTGCCGCCCCTTGTTGTACCCACCAGTGCCCGTTTTGTCACATCTGACGGCAGAAGTGACCCGGTGTCTTCACCAAAGCAGCACGCAGTAACGGTCCGCCTGGCAGGCCAAACGCGTACACTACCGCCCTTTCACCGCCACGTCTAAATTCGGTCCGGCACGGCGTTCCCCGCGGCCTCCACCGCGCGCCGCACCGGCACCCGGGCGAGCAGGGCGAACCCGACCACGAAGAAGATCACCAGAGAGATGATGGCATCCCGATAGCTCCCGGTCAGCTGATACGCGAGACCGAACACGAGCGGACCGAGCCAACTGAGGCCCCGATCGCTCACCTCGTACGCCGAGAAGTACTCCGCCTCCTTGCCCCGCGGCACCAGGTGCGAGAACAGCGAGCGCGACAGCGCCTGGCTCCCGCCCAGCACCAGCCCGATGGCGGCCGCCAGCGTGAAGAAGAACACGGGCGCGTCGGCGGGCAGGAAGTAGGCCGCCGACAGGATCAGCGTCCAGACCGCGAGCGAGCACAGAATCGTCCGCTTGGCGCCGTACGTCCGGGCGAGTCGCCCCATCCCGAGCGCGCCCGCCACCGCGAGCACCTGGACGAGCAGGACCGCGGTGATGAGCGTGGTCTGGTCGAGCCCCAGCTCCTCCGAGCCGTACAGAGAGGCCTGAGAGATCACCGTCTGCACGCCGTCGTTGTAGACCAGATAGGCGAGGAGGAAGGAGAGCGTCAGCGGATGCCGGCGCATGTCCTTGAGGGTCTCCCGCAGCTGCCGCCAGCCGCTGCCCACCGCGCCCTCGCCCATCCCTTCCCGGCCCTTCGGGGGCATCCGCCGGTCACGCAGCCGCCGCAGCGGCACCAGGGTGAAGGCGCCCCACCACACACCGGCCGAGGCCAGACAGATCCGGACCGCCTCGCCCTCGGTCAGGCCGAAGGAGTCGTGGCCCGAGTAGAGGATCAGATTCAGGACGAGGACCAGGGCGCCCGACGTGTAGCCGAAGGCCCAGCCGCGCGAGGAGACCGAGTCCCGCTCGTCCGGCTCGGCGATCTGCGGCAGATAGGCGTTGTAGAGCACCATGGAGACCGACAGCGAGGCGTTCGCCACGATCAGCAGGAACGCCCCGAGCAGATACCGCTCGCCCGCCAGGAAGAACATCCCCGCCGTGGCCGTCGCCCCCAGGTACGCCGCCGCGGCCAGCAGGGGCTTCTTCCGGCCCGTCCGGTCCGCCACCGCGCCCACCAGCGGCATCACGAGCACCGCGACCACGATCGACGCGGACACGGAGTACGCGAAGAGCGAGCCGGCCCGCACCGGTATCCCGAGCGGGTGCACAAAGCCCTCGGCGTCGGCCGCCGCACGGGCCACCGAGGTCAGATACGGGCCGAGGAACACGGTGACGACGCTCGTCGAGTACACCGAGCAGGCGAAGTCGTAGAAGTACCAGCCCCGCTGTTCCCGCCGGCGCTCGGCGGGACCGGTGGCGTACTCCTCCGGTTCGGTGATTCCAGCGGTCAAGGCCGCGCCCCCTCGTTCGTCCCCGTGATCCGTCCCGGCGATCCGGGCCCGGCGGCACCGGGACGCGCGCTCAGACCCACACACCCCGCTCGGTCAGCACCGAGCGCAGCGTCTCCAGTTGATCGGTCATGATGCCATCGACCCCGAGGTCGAGGAGAGCGTTCATCCGGGCCGGATCGTTCACGGTCCACACGTGGACCTGCAGCCCGCGCGCGTGGGCCTCCCGGACGAAGCGCCGGTCCACCACCGTGATGCCGCCCTGGCGCTCGGGGACCTGCGCCGCGACCGCCCCGGCGCGCACCGCGGCCGGGATGCCGAACGAGCGCAGCCGCAGCCCGAGCACCCCCCGCACCCCGTACGAGGTGGCGAGCCGGGGACCGGCCAGGCGCTGTGCCCGCGCCACCCGGGCCTCGGTGAAGGAGCCCACGCAGACCCGGTCCCAGGCGCCGGTCCTGCCGATCAGGTCCACCAGCGGTTCCAGGGCCGAATCGGCCTTGAGGTCCACGTTCCACCGCGCCTCGGGGAACTCGTCCAGGAGGTCGGCGAAGAGCGGCAGCGGCTCCTTGCCCGCCACCCGGGCCTCGCGCACCGCCGCCCACGGCAGGTCGCGGATCCGGCCCGTCGTGTCCGTGACCCGGTCGAGGGTCGCGTCGTGGAAGGCGACGAGTGCCCCGTCCGCCGTCGTGTGCACATCGGTCTCGAAGTAGCGGTATCCCGCCGCGGCGGCACGGCGGAAGGCGGCCGCGGTGTTCTCCAGGCCGTTCGCCGTGCCGCCGCGATGGGCGAACGGGAGCGGCGAGGGGTGGTCGAGATAGGGGTGGCGTACGCGAGTCACCGCCGCAGTATGACCCCTGCCGGTGTCGCGGTGGCGACCGTGGTGCTGACGGCGTCCGGCTCGGGAACGGCGAACCAGCGAAGGAAGAACTGGGCGAGCGGCCCGATCGCCAGGGCGTAGAGGACCGTGCCGACGCCGACCGAGCCGCCGAGCAGGAAACCGGTGGCGACGACCACCACCTCGATCGCCGTCCGCACCAGCCGGATGGAGCGCCCGGTGACCCGGTGCAGACCCGTCATCAGACCGTCGCGAGGGCCGGGGCCGAAGCGCGCGGCGATGTACAGGCCCGTCGCGAGCCCGTTGAGGACGATGCCGGACACGAGCAGCGGCACCTGCCCGGTGAGGCCGTGGACGTCCGGCACCAGGGCCATGGTGCCGTCGATCGCCAGCCCGATCACGAACACGTTGGAGACGGTGCCGAGACCGGGCCGCTGCCGGATCGGGATCCACAGCAGCAGCACCACCGCGCCGACGACGATCGACACCACACCGATGGTCAGCCCCGTCTTCTCCGCGAGCCCCTGGTCGAGGACGCTCCAGGGCGAGAGGCCGAGACCGCTGCGGACCAGCAGCGCCGCGCTGACCCCGTACAGCGTCAGACCCACGTAGAGCTGGATCAGCCGACGGGTCAGGTGCCGGCCGTGGAGGCCGGAGGCGATGGACAAGGTTTTCCCCCAGGGTGGTGGTGGTGGACTGGCTCATGACACTCTGTGGCGGGGGAACGGATGCCAACCATGGCCAATTCGACGAAGGTGGACTGATTTCGATGGCCCAGTGGACTTCGGCGGTGGGGCCGGCTCAGCTCGCGCGGCAGCTCCAGGCGCAGCAGCAGCGGCCCGCCGGGCCGGGCGCCCGCAAGCCGCCCGCCTACCGCGCGCTCGCCGACGGCATCCGCCTCCTCGTCTTGGAGGGCCGCGTCCCGGTCGCCGCCCGGCTGCCCGCCGAGCGGGAACTCGCCCTCGCGCTCACGGTCAGCCGTACGACGGTGGCGGCGGCCTACGAGGCGCTCCGCGCCGAGGGCTTCCTGGAGTCCCGGCGGGGCGCCGGCAGCTGGACCGCCGTGCCGGCCGGGAACCCGCTGCCCGCGCGCGGCCTCGAACCGCTGCCCCCCGAGGCCCTCGGCTCGATGATCGACCTCGGCTGCGCGGCGCTGCCCGCGCCCGAGCCCTGGCTCACCCGGGGTGTGCAGGGCGCGCTCGAGGAACTGCCTCCGTACGCCCACACCCACGGGGACTACCCGGCCGGGCTGCCCGCGCTGCGGCAGATGCTCGCCGACCGCTACACCGCGCGGGGCATCCCCACGATGCCCGAGCAGATCATGGTCACCACCGGTGCCATGGGCGCCATGGACGCCATCTGTCACCTCTTCGCGGGCCGGGGCGAACGCATCGCCGTGGAGTCCCCCTCGTACGCCAACATCCTCCAGCTGATGCGGGAGGCCGGGGCCCGGCTCGTGCCCGTCGCCATGTCCGAGGGACTCGGCGGCTGGGACCTGAGCCGCTGGCGCCAGGTGCTGCGGGACGCCGCACCCCGTCTCGCGTACGTCGTCGCCGACTTCCACAACCCCACCGGAGCGCTCGCCGACGAGGACCAGCGGCGGCAGCTCGTGGACGCGGCCCGCTCGGCCGGTACGGTCCTCGTCGTCGACGAGACCATGACGGAACTGCGGCTGGACGACGATCTGGAGATGCCCCGGCCGGTCTGTGCCTTCGACCCGGCCGGCTCCACCGTCCTGACGGTCGGCTCGGCCAGCAAGGCCTTCTGGGCGGGCATGCGCATCGGCTGGGTCCGGGCGGCTCCCGACGTCGTCCGTTCCCTGGTGGCCGCGCGCGCGTACGCCGACCTCGGCACCCCCGTCCTCGAACAGCTCGGCGTGAACTGGCTCATGGGTACGGGCGGCTGGGAGGAGGCGGTGAAGCTCCGTCGCGACCAGGCCCGGGAGAACAGGGACGCGCTCGTCGCCGCCGTCCGCAGGGAGCTTCCGGAGTGGGAGTTCTCGGTGCCGCAGGGCGGGCTGACCCTCTGGGTGCGGACCGGCGGCCTCTCCGGCTCCCGGCTCGCCGAGGCGGGCGAGCGGGTCGGCGTCCGCGTCCCCTCCGGCCCGCGCTTCGGTGTCGACGGGGCCTTCGAGGGTTACGTCCGGCTGCCGTTCACGGTCAGCGGCGCGGTGGCCGACGAGGCCGCCGCCCGGCTCGCCGCCGCGGCCCGCCTGGTCGAGTCGGGCGCGGGCGGGGGGACGGAGCCGCCGAGGTCGTTCGTGGCGTAGCACGGCCGCGGGCCCCCCGGGGCGGTCACGCGGAGAGGCCCTGGGCCGGTCACGTGGAAAGCCCCCCCGGGCCGGTCACATGGAGAGCCCCGGGGGGCACGGGAAGAGCTTCCGGGCGTGCACGGGGAGAGCTTCCGGGCTGTTCACGCGAAGAGCTTCCGGGTCCTGTACGCGGAGAGGCCGGTACGGACCCTGGGGTCCGTACCGGCCTCTCCGCGTGCGCGTGGGTGCCGCTCAGCCCTCCGCGGGGACGGGGGCGTGCAGCGGTGCCGGGCCCGGGTCCGGTTCGGAGCGGGGCGCCGGGGCCGGTTCGGGGGCCGAGCCGATGACGGTCCCGACCGCCGCGGCCGTCGCCGGGCGGCGCTCCGGGAGGAGGTCCAGGACGGCCTTCCGGTGCGCCTCGCTCGTCGCGTCGTCGTACGGGTCGGGCGTCGCCGGCACCTGGAGGCGCAGGACCGGGCCGTTGCCCAGGCGCGCGTAGCCGCGGCCCGCCGGGACCTGGGGCGTCGGGGTGGTGTGCGGCTCGGCGCCGAGGACGGCCGCGATCTGCTCCGGGGCGGCGGGGCCGAGCACGATCCGCGCGCGGGTGTGGGTCCGTACCGTCTCGCTGAGCGTCTCCGCGCTGTCGAACTGCTCGGCGACCACCACCGTGACCTGGGCGGCCCGCCCGTGCCGCAGGGGCACCTGGAGCAGCTCCTGCGGGTCGGTGCGGCCGTCGGCCGCGGCGAGGTGGCCGAGGATGCTCGGCCGGTCGACGAGGATCCACAGCGGGCGACGGGTGTCCTCGGGGGCGGGGTGGCCGGCCTGCCGGGCCCGGTTGGCGGCGATCAGGCGCCGCTCGGTCTCGTGCGCCGCCCACTCCAGGCTCGCGAGGGCGCCGGAGAGCCCGCACTCGACGGCGAGGACGCCGTCGCGGCCGGTCAGGCAGGCGTACTCGCCGGTGCCGCCGCCCTCGATGACGAGGACGTCGCCGTGGGAGAGGGCCTGGAGGGCGATGGACCGCAGCAGGGAGGTGGTGCCGCTGCCCGGCTGGCCCACGACGAGCAGGTGCGGCTCGGTGGAGCGGGGCCCGGTGCGCCAGACCACGGCGGGCGCGTCCTCCGTGCCGTCCGCCGCGATCACGGGGACGGTCCGCTGGACGGCGTCGGCATCGGTGAAGCCGAGGACGGTCTCGCCCGGCACGGTGACGAAGCGCTGGGCGGCGATGGTGGTGGACAGGGCGGGCAGCACGCTCATGACGAGCCGGTTGCCCTCCTCGTCCCAGTCGAAGCGGTACTCACGGCCACGCCCCGACTTGGCGTGCAGCAGGTGCTCTACACGCGCGCGTGCGTCGGGCTCGCCGTCGGCGAAGTACGGGGGGTACGCGATCCTCAGCCTGGTGAGCCGCCCGTCCCCGTCGAAGGCGTACTCCGCGAAGACGCCGCTCCAGTCGCCTCCGTGGGCGAAGAGGGGGGCGGGGTCCTCGGGGACCGAGAAGTAGGGCACGAGGGCCTCGTACAGGCCCTTGAGCCGGGCGATCTCCGCGTCGTCGGGTCCGGTCCTGACGACCGGACGCACACGTCCCTTCCACGCGGCCGCGCCCATGAGCGTGACGAGCGCGAGGAGCGGCCCGTACGGCATGAGGGCGATCACCAGGACGCAGGCCGCGACCAGGAACAGCGTGGGACCACGTCGTTCCTTGGGGGTCGCGGCCCACCTGGCGCGCGCGCTCGCGGCCAGCTTCCGCAGACCACGGGAGACCGTGATCAGTGGATGGAGCACGTCGGTGGCGCTGTCGGCGGCCGTGCGCGCGATCTCTCGACTGCGAGCGATCTGTGCGCTGCCGCTGCTCAGAATGCGGGGGAGTGGTCGCCGGGCCACGAAGAACTCCTGAAGTGGAAGGGACGGAGGGGCGTCAGAACTTGATCCCGCCCAGGAGGCCGGCGAGGCTCTGCCCGCCCGCCGTGATGCTCGGGGCGATGGCCGTGCCCGCGAGGTAGAAGCCGAACAGCGCGCTGACGAGGGCGTGCGAGGCCTTCATCCCGTCCTTCTTGAAGAACAGGAAGCAGATGATGCCGAGCAGGACCACGCCTGAGATGGACAGGATCATTTGGTGTTCTCCTGGGTGAGGGGACAGTCACCATGAGTCCTTCCAAGTTCACAGCAAGTATCTATGTGACTAAAGGTGCAATAGAGTGAAAAACGGGTGTTTTCACTTGACCGGAGGACGTCGGACGGGCTGCCGGGTGGCGAAAAGTCCGGCGTGCGCTAGAGGGGATGTCCAGGGGGTGGACTGCCGTGATCTTTGCCTCGGCCGAGCACGGTCATGTCCCCGGACGGGCAGTACCCTGTCGATTCACTCGTACGGCCGCGCTTGCCGTGCACAGGCCCACCACGCAGGAGAGAGGCGGTCCCACCCGATGAGCGAGACTCCGGACCCCGAGGTCATCGAGCTGGCGTCCAAGGTCTTCGACCTCGCGCGCACCGGGGACGCCGACGCGCTGGCCGCCTATGTCGACGCGGGCGTCCCCGCGAACCTCACCAACGACAAGGGCGACTCGCTCGTCATGCTCGCCGCCTACCACGGCCACGCCGCCGCGGTGTCCGCCCTCCTCGCGCGCGGTGCCGACGCCGACCGTGCCAACGACCGCGGCCAGACCCCGCTCGCGGGCGCCGTCTTCAAGGGCGAGGAGGCCGTGATCCGCGCGCTCCTCGACGGCGGCGCGAATCCGGAAGCCGGGACTCCATCCGCCGCCGACACCGCACGCATGTTCGGCAAGATCGAACTCCTTGCGCTCTTCGAAACCAGGTGAACGGGTACTGAACCCCAGGTGAGAGCGGCGTCGTAAATGTGGTCGCGGTGGCGAAATGGGTGGGTCATCATGACGTCGGGCCCGGTCGACCGGGCCATCGACGAGAGGCAGAGGAAGATGGTCACTGGCAAGCGCAGGACGACGGGCGGCCCGACATGTTGCCGCACGGCCTAGGCGTACAGCGATGTACAGCCTGACCCGGGTCATCCCGGTCTCCCCCGGTCGTGTCGACAGCTTGATGTGAGGCGTCTCCCCATGTTCGATCCAGTCATAGCGCCGAGCGGCACCCTGCTCGGCCTGCTGCAGCGGGGCCGCGGCGACGGCACCCTGCACGCGCTCGCCGCGCCACGCGCCGAGGCCCTCGCGGCCCTCAACCACTGCGTTCTCGACGACCCCCGCCACGACTGGCAGGTCGAGAACCGCTCCCTCTACTACGCCCGTCTCTACCTGGACCTCCACGGCGGTCTCGACGAGATCGAGGCGCACCTCCTGGGCGCCGAGGACATCCTCGACACCGAGGAGTCCAGGACCGGGCTGGCGCTCGCCGTCCTCGGGCACCTCGCGTCCTACGGCCGCCAGGACGCCCTGCTCCTGCTCCGCCGTTACGCGGCGACCGGCACGAACTGGGCCTGGGCCCTCGACGAGCTGGCGCTCCGCGACGACGACGCCGGACTCCGCGCGCTCGCCGCCCCCGTACTGGCCCGCTTCCCGGCCGACGCGGAGGGCGACGCCGAGCTGGCCCGTGTCGTGCGGGACGCCTTCGAGCCCCGCCCGTGGCGCCTGTGGGCCGAGGACCAGCGCGACGCCGTCGGCGCCCGGGTCAGGGCCGCCCAGGAACAGGGCTCCTTCGACCGCTGGCAGCGCCAGATGCGCCCCGCCGGGCCCCGCCCCGGATGGAGCGTGCGGGCCGTCCTCGACTGGGCGCAGGAGGGGTACGAGCGCGGAGCCGTGCTCTACGGCCCCGCCGCCCGCTGCCTGGCCGCCGTCGCCGGACCCGAGGACCGGCCCGAACTCCTCGCCGCCGCCAGGCACGGCGCCGTGGGCGCCCGGGGTGCCGCCCTGCACCACCTCGCCGCGTCACGGGACCCCGCCGTCCTCGACCTCGTCGAGGCCGCCGCCGACGGCGACTCCGGCGAGGTCGCCGACGCGGCCGTCGCCGCCTACCGGCGCATGTGCGGCGAGGACGCGGTCGCCCGCGCCCGCGCGTGGGTCCGCAGGACCGACGCCCTCGGCGCCGCCGCCGCCGACGTGCTCGCCTGCCGCGGCACCGCCCAGGACTCCCCCTCCGTCCTCGGCGCGCTCCGCGACACCATCCGCTCCCAAGGCCCCGACTCGCCCGCGCTCGCCGGGCTCGTCGACGGCGCCGGACGCCTCGGCATCGCCTGTGCGGCACCCGTGCTCCGCCACGTCTACCGCGAGACGGCCTCCTCCCAGCTACGCGGGCGCGTGGCCGTCGCCCTCGCCGCCACCGACCCCACCTTCCCGACCGGCTTCGCCGTCGAATGCCTCTGGGACTGCGAGGAGACCACCCGCGAGGTCGCGGCCCAGCACGCCGAGACCGGAGACGTACGCGTCGCCGAACGACTGCGCCGTCTCGCCGCCGACCCGGCCGAGGAGGTCGAGGTCCAGACAGCGGTCCGCAACCGGATAGGCCCGGACCTCCAGGTCTGACCCCGGCCACCCCCGCCCCCGGGGCGGCGCGGCCCCCGGCGGAGCACCCGCCGAGCGAGGCCCCGCCCCGGGGGATCGGGAACCCCGGACCGCCCGGGCGGACCCCGAAGCGCCGGGGCGGGGGCACGTGGCCGAGCCGCCCGGCGGCCCGCGCGGGACGCCCCTCGGTGTCCGGGCGAGGCACGCGCGTGAGCCGCCCGGGCCTCCCGCGCGGAACGGCTCACGGGGCTCCGGAGGCGGTGCGCACGAGCCGCCCGGCGGCCCCGCGCGAAACGCTCATGGGACGTTCCCTCCCCGTCCAGATCGACGTTGACGGGGACACGCCGAGCGGGACGACAACACCCGTATGCGTGTCGTCATCGTCACCGAATCCTTCCCTCCCGACGTCAACGGTGTGGCGCACTGCGCCCTGCAGACCGCGCGCCATCTCGTCCGACGGGGCCACACCCCGCTCGTCATCGCCCCCGCCGTCGCCGACCAGGGCGATGACGCCGACGCGCCCTGCGCCGTCGTCCGGGTGCCCTCCCTTCCGCTCCCCGGCTATCCGCAGGTCCGCGTCGCCCTGCCGAGCCGCCGCGTCGCCGCCGCCATCGCCGCCCACCGCGCCGACCTCGTCCACCTCGCCGGCCCGTTCGTCCTCGGGGTCCGGGGCATGACGGCGGCCGCCCGCCTCGGCATCCCCGCCGTCGCCGTCTACCAGACCGACCTCGCCGGCTACGCCCGCACCTACGTGGGTACCGGTGAGGGAGCCGCCTGGCGGCGCCTGCGCGCCGTCCACGGAGCGGCCGACCGCACCCTCGCCCCTTCCTCCGCCGCCGTCCGCGACCTGGAGGCCCACGGCATCGGCCGCATCCGGCTCTGGGGGCGCGGCGTGGACACCGTCCGCTTCCGCCCCGGGCTGCGCGACGACGTCCTGCGCCGGGAACTGGCACCCGACGGGGAACTCCTCGTCGGCTACGTCGGCCGCCTGGCCCCCGAGAAGCGCGTGGACCTCCTCTCCGGAGCGGGCGACCTCCCCGGCGTACGGCTGGTGGTCGTCGGCGACGGGCCGTCCGGGCCCGCGCTGCGCACCGCCCTGCCGGGCGCCCGGTTCCTGGGCCGCCGCACCGGCGCCGACCTCGCCCGGATCTTCGCCTCGCTCGACGTATTCGTCCACACCGGCCCCTTCGAGACCTTCTGCCAGACCGTCCAGGAGGCCATGGCGAGCGGCGTCCCCGTGGTCGCCCCGGCCGCCGGCGGGCCGCTGGACCTCGTCGACCACGGCCGCGACGGGCTCCTCGTACCGCCTGAGGACCCGGACGCGCTGCGCGAGGCCGTCGCCGGCCTCGCCGCCGCGCCGGAGCTGCGGGCCGCGTACGGCGGGGCGGGGCGTGCCGCGGTCGAGGGCCGTACCTGGGAGGCCCTCGGGGACGAACTGATCGGCCACTACCTGGAGGTCCTGCGCGAGCGGACGGCGGTGGCGGCGTGAGCGGCGACGACGTACGCGGCGGGCTGCGGATCGTGCGGCTCGCCAACTTCGTGACCTCCACCTCGGGCGGCCTCCGCACCGCCCTCGACCAGCTCGGCCGCGGCTATCTCGCGGCCGGTCACGAACCGGTCCTCGTGGTCCCCGGTGACGTCGGGAGCGACCGTCACACCGCGCAGGGCCGGGTCGTCACCCTGCCCGGTCCCGTGCTGCCCGGCACCGGCGGCTACCGGGTCCTCGCCGACCGACGCCGGGTCCACAGTCTCCTCGACGCCCTCGCCCCCGACCGGATCGAGGTGTCGGACCGTACGACCCTGCGGTGGACGGGGGAGTGGGCGCGGCGGGCCCGAGTGCCCTCCGTGATGGTCTCCCACGAGACCGCGGACGGGGTGCTGCGCACCTGGGGCGTGCCCCCGGCGCTCGCGGCCCGTGCTGCGGACCGGCTCAACCGCCGGACCGCCTGGGCCTTCGGGCGGATCGTCTGCACCACGGAGTGGGCGGAACGCGAGTTCCTGCGCGTCGGGGCCCGCAACGTCGTACGGGCCCCGCTCGGTGTGGACCTCGCCCGCTGCCGGCCCGGGCGGCGCAGCGCCGAGCTGCGGGCCCGGTACGCCCAGGGGGAGCGGGTCCTGCTCCTGCTCTGTTCGCGCCTCTCCGTCGAGAAGCGGCCCGGCACCGCCCTGGACGCCCTCGCCGAGCTGCGGGATGCGGGCGTCGCCGCCGCCCTGGTGGTCGCGGGCGACGGGCCGCTGCGGGGTGCCCTGGAGCGGCGGGCGCGGGAACGGCGGCTCCCGGTGCGGTTCGTGGGGCACCTCGCCGACCGGGATGCCCTCGCGGACCTCCAGGCATCGGCCGACGTGTGCCTCGCCCCGGGGCCGGCGGAGACGTTCGGTCTCTCCGCGCTCGAAGCCCTGGCCTGCGGAACCCCGGTCGTCGTCAGCGCCTCCTCCGCGCTGCCCGAGGTGGTCGGCACCGCGGGGGCCGCCGCCGTGGACACGCCGGGGGCCTTCGCCTCCGCCGTCCGGGGCCTCCTCGCGGAACCGGAGACCGCCCGCCGCGGGGCAGCACGCGCGCGTGCGGAAGGCTTCACCTGGGACCGTTCCGTCAGGGCCTTCCTCCGGGCTCACGACGCCCTCCCGGCGCCGGAGCCGCGCCTCCCCGAGGAGGCCCGCCGATGACACAGGACCAGGCGACGGGCCCTGCACCCGTCCCGGGCCTCACCACCCCCGCTCCTGTTCTCGCCATGCCCGCCCGTGGTCCGGTTCTCACCGCGGGCGACCCTGTTCTCACCACGCCCGCCCCTGGTCCGGTTCTCACCGCTCCCGCCCGCGTGCCGGTCCTCGCCACGCCCGCCCCCGTCACGGGCCTCACCGCGCCCGCCCCCGAGCCGGTCCTCACCACCCCCTCCCCGGTCGCGGTCGCCGCCGCCCGCGTCCGGTTCGTCGTGCTCGGGGACTCGCTCAGCGAGGGCGTGGGGGACCGCGTGGACGGCGTCTGGCGGGGGTGGGCGCCGCTGCTCGCCGACGGACTCCCCGGCGACGGGCAGGAGACCGCGTTCCTGAACCTCGCCGTCAGCGGGGCCCTCAGCGGGGACGTCGCCGCACGGCAGGCTCCCCGCGCCCTCGCCTTCCGGCCGCACCTCGCCTCCGTCGTCGTCGGCGTCAACGACACCCTGCGCCGCACCTTCGACATCGGGCTCCTCGCCCGCCACCTGGACCGCGTCTGCGCCGACCTCGACGCCGTCGGAGCCGTACTCCTGACCGCCTGCCTGCCCGACCCCGGCCGGATGCTCGGGCTGCCCCCTCCGCTGGTGCGCCCGCTCGCCCGCCGCCAGCGGGCGGTCAACGCCGTCGTGCACGCCCTCTCCACCCGGTACGGGGCCGTCCACCTGCACCTCGCCGACGACACCTGGACCGAGGACCGCACCCTGTGGAGCGTGGACCGGCTCCATCCCGGCGAGCGCGGCCACCGGGCCGTCGCCGAGGGCTTCCACCGGCTGCTCGCCGCCCGGGGACTCGCCCACGGCGCTCCGCCCGCGCGCGAGCCCGCCCAGCCGCCGCCGACCCGGGCCGAGGCCGCGCTCTGGCTCGCCACCGCCGGCACCGGCTGGCTCCTCCGCCGCAGTCGCGACCTGCTCCCCCAGCTTCTGCTGCTCGCCGGCGCCGAGCTGCGCCACTGGGCCGACGGCACGGGCCCCGCCCCCCTCGACGCGCGCGCGGACGACGCCCTCGCCGACGCCCTCGCGGCCACAATGGGGAGATGAACGGGCCCTGGGAGTTCTGGATCGACCGGGGCGGCACCTTCACCGATGTCGTGGGCCGACGGCCCGACGGCACGCTCGTCACCCGCAAACTGCTCTCCCACGACCCCGCCCGGCGGCAGGACGCCGCCGTCGCCGGGATCCGCCTCCTGCTCGGCCTGCGAACCGACGAGCCCGTCCCCGCCGACCGGATCGCCGTCGTCAAGATGGGCACCACCGTCGCCACCAACGCCCTCCTGGAACGGCGCGGCGAACCGACCGTCCTTCTCGTCACCGAGGGCTTCCGCGACGCGCTCCGCATCGCCTACCAGAACCGGCCCCGCCTCTTCGACCGCCACATCGTGCTCCCCGAAGCGGTCTACGCGCGCGTGATCGAGGTCCCCGAGCGGGTCGACGCCCACGGTCACCTCGTCCGGCCCCTGGACGAACCCGCCGTCGCCGAGGCGCTCGCCGCCGCCCACCGCGACGGGTTCCGCTCCGCAGCCCTCGTCCTCCTGCACGGCTACCGCCACCCCGCCCACGAGACCCGCGTCGCGACGCTCGCCTCCGCGGCCGGCTTCACCCAGATCAGCTGCTCCCACGAGGTCAGCCCGCTGATCAAACTGATCCCCCGAGGCGACACCACCGTCGTCGACGCGTACCTCTCACCGATCCTGCGCCGGTACGTCGACGAGGTCGCCCGGGAACTCGCCGGCATCCGGCTCATGTTCATGCAGTCCAACGGCGGGCTGCGCGAGGCGGCCCACTTCCGGGGCAAGGACGCCGTCCTGTCAGGACCGGCCGGCGGCGTCGTCGGCATGGCGCGCACCTCGGCCCAGGCGGGACACCACCGGGTCATCGGCTTCGACATGGGCGGCACCTCCACCGATGTGTCGCACTACGCCGGCGCCTTCGAGCGTGAACTCGGTACACAGGTCGCCGGGGTGCGGATGCGGGCACCGATGATGAGCATCCACACCGTCGCGGCGGGCGGCGGGTCCGTCCTCCACTTCGACGGACGCCGCTACCGCGTGGGCCCCGACTCGGCGGGCGCCGTCCCCGGCCCCGCGTGCTACCGCCGCGGCGGCCCGCTCACCGTCACCGACGCCAACGTCATGCTGGGCCGCGTCCAGCCCGCCCATTTCCCCGCCGTCTTCGGCGAGTCCGGCGACCGGCCCCTGGACGCCGCTGTCGTACGGGAACGCTTCACGGCCCTCGCCGAGGAGGTCGGCGGCGGCCGCACCCCCGAGGAGGTCGCCGCGGGCTTCCTGGAGATCGCCGTCCTCAACATGGCCAACGCCGTCAAGAAGATCTCCGTCCAACGCGGCCACGACGTCACCCGGTACGCCCTCACCAGCTTCGGCGGCGCCGGCGGCCAGCACGCCTGCGCCGTCGCCGACGCCCTGGGCGTCGACACCGTCCTCGTACCACCGCTGGCCGGAGTGCTCTCCGCGTACGGCATCGGGCTCGCCGACGCCACCGCCATGCGCGAGCGGTCCGTCGAGGCCGAACTCGACGACCCCGGCACGCACGCGCGCGTGACCTCCCTCTGCGCCGAACTCGCCGATCTGACGCGAGCGGAGCTGCGCGCCGACGGCCTGCCGGACACGGCGATCACCACGCACGCGCGCGTACTGCTGCGGTACGCCGGAACGGACGCGAGCCTCCAGGTCGACCTCGCGTCCCCCGAGGAGCTGACAGCCGCGTTCACAGCCGCCCACCGCGCCCGGTACGCCTTCGTCCTCGACCGGCCCCTCGTCGTCGAGGCCGTCTCCGTGGAGGCAGTCGGCCGCGCCGGGCCGCACGGCCCCGTCCAGGTCGCGGGGGTGGTCCCGGACAGCCGGCCCGGCACCCTCGCGCCCCGGACCACCGTGCGGATGTACAGCGCCGGAACGCCCCACGACGCCCCCCTCCACCGCCGGGAGGACCTGCGGCCCGGCGACGGCGTCGACGGCCCCGCGATCCTCGCCGAGGCCGACGCCACCACCGTCGTCGACAGCGGCTGGCGCGCCACCGCGACCGACACCGGACACCTCGTCCTGCGCCGCGTGACCCCGCGCCCCGCGCGCGTGGCGGCCGGCACGGACGTCGACCCCGTCCTCCTGGAGGTCTTCAACAACCTCTTCATGGCCATCGCCGAGCAGATGGGCGTCCGCCTGGAGAACACCGCCCAGTCCGTCAACATCAAGGAACGCCTCGACTTCTCCTGCGCGCTCTTCGACGCCGAGGGCAACCTCATCGCCAACGCGCCCCACATCCCCGTCCACCTCGGCTCCATGGGCGAATCCATCAAGGAGGTCCTGCGGCGGCGCAGGGACGACCTGCGCCCCGGCGACGTGTACGCGATCAACGACCCGTACCACGGCGGTACCCATCTGCCCGACGTCACCGTCGTGACCCCGGTCTTCGACGACACAGGGCACGCACTCCGCTTCCTGGTCGCCTCCCGCGGCCACCATGCCGAGATCGGCGGGATCACCCCCGGCTCCATGCCCGCCTTCAGCCGGACCGTCGACGAGGAGGGCGTCCTCTTCGACAACTGGCTGCTCGTGCGGGACGGGCGGCTGCGCGAGACCGAGACGCGGGCCCTGCTCACCGGCGCCCGCCATCCCTCCCGCGACCCCGACACCAACCTCGCCGACCTCCGCGCCCAGATCGCCGCCAACGAAAAGGGCATCGAGGAACTCCGCCGGACCGTCGAGGAGTTCGGCCTCGACGTCGTCCAGGCATACATGCGGCACGTCCGCGCCAACGCCGAGGAGTCCGTACGCCGCATCGTCGCGCGCCTGCACGACGGCGCGTACCGCTACGAGACCGACGACGGCGCGGTGATCCAGGTCGCGGTCCGCGTCGACCGCGAACGGCGCTCCGCCGTCCTCGACTTCACCGGAACATCCCCGCAGCGCCCGGGGAACGCCAACGCGCCGACGGCCGTCGTCATGGCCGCCGTCCTGTACGTCTTCCGCACCCTCGTCGACGAGGACATCCCGCTCAACAGCGGCTGCCTGGAACCCCTGGAGATCCGCGTCCCGCCCGGCTCCATGCTCGCGCCCGTCCACCCGGCCGCCACCGTCGCCGGGAACGTCGAGACCTCCCAGGCCGTCACCGGCGCGCTCTACGCGGCCCTCCGGGTCCAGGCCGAGGGCTCCGGCACCATGAACAACGTCACCTTCGGCAACGCGCGCGTGCAGTACTACGAGACCGTCGCCAGCGGCTCGGGCGCGGGAGACGGCTTCGACGGCGCCGACGCCGTCCAGACCCACATGACCAACTCCCGGCTCACCGACCCCGAGATCCTGGAGTGGCGCCACCCCGTCAGGGTCGACGCCTTCGCGGTACGGGAGGACAGCGGCGGGCGCGGCCGGTGGCGCGGCGGAAACGGGGTGGAGCGCCGGATCCGGTTCCTCGAACCCATGACGGTGGCCCTCCTCACCGGACACCGCAGAGTGCCCCCGTACGGCATGGCGGGCGGCGAGCCGGGCGCCCTGGGCGAGAACCTGGTGGAGCGCGCCGACGGCACCGTCGAGCGCCTCGGCGGCGCCGCCACCACGGAGGTCGGCCCCGGCGACGTCCTGGTCCTGCGCACCCCGGGCGGCGGAGGCTACGGCCCCCCACCGGCACCGCCGCTCCGGGACGCCCCCGGCACATCGGCGTGAGCAGCACCGGCCGCGCGCCCGCGTGGACCCCCGCCGGACGCCGTCAGCGCACCGGCGTGAACCGCACCGGTGTCCCCGGCACCGCCTGCGCCGCGGCGCCCAGGTCGGCCTCACGGACCACCCCGACCACCGGGTAGCCGCCCGTCGTCGGATGGTCCGCGAGGAACACCACCGGCCGCCCGTCCGGCGGCACCTGCACCGAGCCCAGGACCATGCCCTCGCTCGCCAGCTCTCCCGGCGACGTCCGCTCCAGGGCCGGGCCTTCGAGCCGCAGACCGACGCGGTTGCTCGCCGGGGACACCCGGTACGCGCGCGTGGCGAGGGTGCGGAGCGCCGCGGCGGTGAACCAGTCGTCGCGGGGCCCGAGCCGGAGCCGCAGCACGAGCTCGTCCGCCGGGCCCGGCCACGGGGGAGCGTCGACCGGCCCCCGCACCGCCGTCCCCGCCCCGAGCGGCAGGACCGCCTCGTCCGCCAGCGGGGCGGGGCCGAGGCCGGACAGCAGGTCGGTGGAGCGGCTGCCGAGCACCGGCGGGACGGCGATCCCGCCGCCGAAGGCCACGTACGCGCGTACCCCGCGCACGGCCGCGCCGATCTCCAGGACGGACCCGGCCGCCACGCGGACCGCGGTCCCCCAGGCGGCCGGTCGTCCGTCCACGCGGACCGGACAGGGCGCACCGCCCACCGCGACGGTCACCGCGCAGCGGGACCGCACGGCGCAGCCGTCGACCGTGGTCTCCAGGACGGCCGCCGTCTCCGGGTTGCCGACGAGCCGGTTCACGAGCCGTACGGCGGCCGGGTCGAGAGCGCCCGAGCGGGGTACGCCGAGATGCGCGTGGCCGGCGCGGCCCAGGTCCTGCACGGTGGTCAGCGCCCCGGCCCTGACCACGGCGACGGCCCGGTCGGTCATCGCCCCTCCTCCGCCGTGAACCGGACGCGGGTGCCGGGGGCGAGCAGCGCGGCCGGCTCCCGGCGGGTGTCCCAGAGCACCGCGTCCGTCGTGCCGATCAACTGCCAGCCGCCGGGGGAGGACCGCGGGTACACGCCCGTGTACGGCCCCGCCAGGGCGACCGAACCGGCGGGGACGGCGGTACGCGGAGTGGCCCGCCGCGGCACCTCGTACCGCTCGCCGAGGCCCGTCAGATAGCCGAAGCCCGGCGCGAACCCGCAGAACGCCACCCGGAACTCGGCCGCCGTGTGGATCCGTACCGCGGCCTCGACGGACACCCCCCACCGTGCGGCGACCTCCGCGAGATCGGGCCCGTCGTAGCGGACGGGTATCTCGACCGCCGTGCCCACGCGCGCGGGGAGCGGCGCCACCTCCCAGCCGGTCAGCTCGGCCGCCAGCCGGTCCGGATCCGTCACCCCGTCGAGAAGGACGGTCCGCGCCGCCGGCACGATCTCCCTGACGGCGGGCAGGGAGCCGGCCGCCCGCCGGCGCAGCAGCTCCGCGTGGAAGGCCTCCGCCTCCTCACCGCCGGCCAGCTCGACCAGGAGGGCCCGCTCGCCCACGCGCAACACGCGCGTGCCCACGGCGTTCACGACAGACCCCGGGGCGCCGCGGCCCTTCCCGTCGACGCCCTCACGCGAAGGCCTCCACCCGCACCCCGGCGGCCTCCAGGCGCTCCCGGACCCGCCGGGCGAGGTCCACCGCGCCCGGCGTGTCGCCGTGCAGACAGAGCGACCGGGGCCGTACCTCCACGGAGGTCCCGCAGTGCGCGGTGACCCGACCGGACCGGGCCATGGTCACCGACCGTTCGACCACGGCGGCCGGGTCGCTGACGACCGCGCCGGCCTGCCCGCGCGGCAGCAGGGAACCGTCCGCCCGGTAGGTCCGGTCCCCGAAGGCCTCGGGGACGACCGGCAGCCCCGCCTCCGCCGCCGCCTCGTGGAGCCGCGACCCGGGCAGGCCCAGGACCGGCAGCGAGCGGTCCGCGAGCAGGACGCCCTCGACGACCGCCGCCGCCTGCTCCTCGTCCCGGACCACGCGGTTGTAGAGCGCCCCGTGCGGCTTCACGTACGCCACGCGCGCGCCCGCCGCCCGCGCGAAGACCTCCAGGGCGCCGATCTGGTACGCCACCTCGGCGGCCAGCTCCGCCGCCGGGACGTCCATCGAACGCCGGCCGAACCCGGCCAGGTCGCGGTACGAGACCTGGGCACCGATCCGGACCCCGCGTGCGGCCGCGAGCTCGCACACCCGTCGCATGGTGGCCGCGTCCCCGGCGTGGAAGCCGCAGGCCACGTTGGCGCTGGTCACGACGGACAGCAGCTGTTCGTCGTCGGTGAGCGTCCAGCGGCCGAAGCCCTCGCCGAGATCGGCGTTGAGGTCGATCGGGTCCGGGGTCGTGCGCATCTGCACCTCGCGGGAGCTCTCAGGAGCGGGAACCGTACGGTGCCGTAAAAGTAGAGGATCGTTGAACGATCCGACAAGACGACGGTTGTCCGGACCGTGGCCGTACGGTTGACTCGGCCGCGTACGACGTACGAGAAGGAGCGGCGTGGCAGCGAGCGACACCGGGGACCTGACCGACGACCGGGCGCTGCTCGGCCGCACCAGCACGGCGCAACGGGTCGCGGACATCCTGCGCACCCGGATCGCCGAGGGCTACTTCCCGCCCGGCACCCGGCTCTCCGAGGACGGCATCGGCGGCGCGCTCGGCGTCTCCCGGAACACTTTGCGTGAGGCCTTCCGGCTCCTCACCCACGAACGCCTGCTCGTCCACGAGCTGAACCGCGGAGTCTTCGTCCGCGTCCTGGCCGTCGACGACCTGGACGACATCTATCGCACCCGCCGGCTCGTGGAGTGCGCGGTCGTACGGGGCCTGGGGCAGCCGCCGTACGCCCTGGACGCCCTCGGCGACGCCGTCGTGGAAGGCGAGACCGCGGCCCGCGCGGGCGACTGGCAGGGCGTCTCCACCGCCAACATCCACTTCCACCGCGAGCTCGTCGCCCTCGCGGGCAGCGCCCGCACCGACGAGCTGATGCGGGGCGTCCTCGCCGAACTCCGCCTCGCGTTCCACGTCGTCGACGACCCCCGCGTCCTGCACGAGCCGTATCTGGCCCGGAACCGCGAGATCCTGGACGCCCTGCGAGCCGGTGGGCGGACCACGGCCGAGGCCCTCCTCGCCCGCTACCTCGACGACTCGCGCACCCGGGTCGCCGCCGCGTACGCGCAGGCCGTCGAGGCCCCGGCGGGCCCGGCGGACCGACCCCCGACGAGCCGCGCGGACCGTTCGTCGGCGGGCCGGGCGCACTGACCGCGGAGCCGGTCGTATCTGCGCCGTTTCGACCGTTGTCAGTTCGAGGACCTAATCTGTGCACCGTGACTTCGCCTGCCTCGACGGACCTCGCTCCGCCCCAGCTCAGCGCGGGGCCGCGGCCCGCGCAGGGTCCGGCCGCCGACGAAGGGCTCGCGCGGCGCCTCCGCGCGCTCGCGTGCACCGCCCCGCTGCACGACCTCGACGCGCGCAAGGCGAACCTGGCCGGCGAGTACACGATCTACGCGATGGCCGAGGTCGC
The DNA here is from genome assembly GCF_001905665.1 of Streptomyces sp. CB02261. Lineage (GTDB taxonomy): Bacteria > Actinomycetota > Actinomycetes > Streptomycetales > Streptomycetaceae > Streptomyces. The sequence continues at coordinate 253,707 of NZ_LIVX01000010.1, forward strand.
CCTCGCCGCGATCGACCTCATCACGCTCAACATGGACTTCGACACCGGCGCCGACCACGAGCAGATCGTCGCCCGCCTGCTGCCCCGCGTCGCCGCCCAGGCACCCCACCGGCCCGCCGCCGAACACGAGCGCGTGGCCCGCTGGGTCCTGGAGAACCTGATCAACGTCGGCAGCGTCGACCGAGGCTTCCGCGCCGTCTACGGCACCTTCGGCCCGGACGGCGTCTACGTGCGCAGGGACTACGACTTCAAACTCATCGAGGAGGTCCCGGGCTACGGCGGCGGCGTCTACCTCCGCACCACCGACGAGGCGGTCAACGTCCTCGTCGGCGCCCTCGACACCGACGTCACCAGCGCCCAGATCGCGGCGGAGGTGAAGCTGGAGGTCCTCATCAACCGGGGCCGCCTCGCCGACGCCCAGCTCGCCGCCGAGCAAGCGCGCTACCGGACCGTGCAGTACGCCGAGAGCCTCCGCAGGACCCTGGAGGCGACCCGGCGCAACGTGCGCGCGGTGGACTGGCTCAACGCCGTGCCGGACATGATCGCCGAGGCGCTCGAGCACGTCGCCGACCGCTACCGCCACGAGAACGCGATCCTCACCAACATCCGCAAGGCCCGCGACGAGGCCGAGGCCACGTCCGACGCCAAGACGGCCGAGCACAAGCGGCGCGCCGCCGAGCTCGTGGACATAGTGAAGGACTGCATCCGGCGCCACACCCAGCTCCAGTCCCGCCTCCTGGACGCCGGGCCCCTCTTCCGCGCCGAACAGGACCGGCAGGCCTTCGCCGCCCCCGCCTCGTACACCGGGCTCGACCTCTACGGCCAGCTCGTCGCCCCCACCCTGCCGCTCCCCGTCGAACAGGCCGTGCGGGTCACCGACGCCTTCTTCGCCCGCGGCACCGGGCTGCGCACCCCCGCCTCCGTACGCCTGGGCGACCTCGTCGACCTGCTGCTGACCCCGCCCGTCGAGCGCGAGCACCTCGGCGCGGAGATGCCCGAGCCCGACCTCATCGCCACCCCCGACGACTCCCGCTTCAGCGAGGAACAGCTCGCGAGCGCCCTGCGCCTTCTCGACCTGGAGCACGACGCCCCGCGCCGCCTCTCCGGCCTGCTCGCCGAGGCCCGCGAGCTCGACGGCGACCTGCCGTACCTCGTCGCCCTCCTGGCCGTCCACGCGGCGAGCCCGCCCGTGGGCACGGCCTACCGTCAGGGCGAGGAGCGCCTCCTCTTCGCCGTTGACGACGGCACTCCGCTCGACGACCCCGAGTTCGGAGGCGCCGACCTCATCGTCGGTACGGCGCTGCTCGACGCGGCGGGCATGGCCGCCGACCGCACGGAGGCCACGTGACCCTCGTCCCGCCCGCCGCAGCCGTCGTCGTACCACCCCTCCGCCCGGCCGCGCCCGCCCCCGACGCCCCGCCCGCGACGGACACCGGCGTACGCGACGACAGCACGCCCGCGCCCACGGCGGAGCCGCCGCACGCCGAGCCTTCGCACGAGCAGGCCGGGCAGGCCGGCGAGGCCCCGCATGCCGAGCCGCCGCACGCCGAGCCGACGCACGAGCAGCCCGCGCAGGCCGGCGAGGCCCCGCACGCCGGGCCTTCGCACGAGCAGGGCGGGCAGCCCCCGCACGCCGAGCCGCCGCACGCCGGGCCTTCGCACGAGCAGGGCGGCCAGCCGCCGCTCGCCGAGCCTCCCCCCGAGGAGCCCCCGCTCGCCGACCCGGGAAACCAGGAGGCGACCCCCGCAGTGCCGCCCCCGGCGCCCTCCGACCTCGCCCCCGGCCCCCGCGTGCGGCCCGTCCGGGTCGACCCGCCCGCCGGTGCGCGCGCCGACGCCGAGGACGGGACCCCGCGAGGGACCGGCCGTCGGCCCCGGTTCGGGGTCGTGGCGGTGCCGGAGCCGTCCCGGGCGGCGTCCGCCCGGCGGCGGAGCGTCCCGTCCGTACGGGCCGTGCGGCTGACGGACGAGCCGGCCACTCCGGCCGACCGCTCCACGACCACGGCGGCGGCCGTCACCCCCGTCCCCCTGCCCGTACCCCCCCCCCCCCCCCCCCCGCCGTACCGACCCCCACCCCGACCCCGACAGCGACCGAGAGCCCGACCGAGGAGCCCCAGCCGTGAGCGAAACCCACGCCGAGTACGCCGACGCGTGGGGCGAGCCGGAGCCCCCGCAGCCCGCGACCGCCTCCACGACCGGCGCCGCCACGGCACCCGTCACCCCCGCCGACGCCGCCGACGCGGCCCGGCTCGTCTCCTTCGGGCTCCAGCCCAAGCTGCTGCCGGCCCGCGACGCCGAGTACGGGGAACTCCTCCGGCGCTACCGGGAGAACCCGGCCTTCGCGCGCCTGGCCGACGCCGTCGCCACCGGCCTCGGTCTCGTCGTCCTGGAGGTCTCCCCACGCGCGGGCATGGCCGTCACCGCGGGCGAGGACTCCGTCTTCGCCGTCCGCATGGGCGACTACGCGCGCCGCGCCTCCACGGACTCCGCCGACAGGTTCCTGCACGGCCTGGCCCATCTGGCCGTCGCCGCCATGGCCTTCCCCCGCCCCGAGGACCTCGCGGACGACGCGTACATCGGCCGTCTCACGGTCAACGGCGTGGACGCGTTCGTCCGCCAGGCGTGCCTGCGGCTCGAACAGCGGGCGGAGGAGCAGGGCGAGAACACCGATCCGGCCTCGGACGCCCCCGGCCTGGAGGCGGCCTGGCGGATCTACGCCCGCCGCAGCGCCACCGGTGCCACCAAGGACGCCCGCCGCCTCGCCGGGTCCACCACCGGCATCGTCGGCAAGGCGGCCGCCTTCCTCACCGACTCCGGTTTCCTCCAGCGCACCGGCGACGAGGGCGGCGGCTCCTACCGGACCACCGCCCGCTACCAGCTCCAGGTCCGTGACATGGCCGGTTCCGCCGCCATGGCCGAGCTCCTCGACCTGGGCGTCGTCCCCGTCAGCGACGGCTCCGCGACCCTCGTCCCGCCGCCCGAGGGCGACGACCTGGAGCTCGTGGCCGACGCGGGCCTGCCCTTCCACGCGTAACCGAACCGGCGTCACCGCCCCGCGCAACCGACCTTCCAGAGCACGAGAGCACGAGAGTCCCTCGCCATGTACGAGCTGTCCCGGGTCCGCCTGTACTCCATCGGTCCCGCCGGTGCGCGTTACGCCGACACCGTCCTGGACCTGCGGGGGGTCGGCGCGCCCGTGCCCCACCCCGCCCCCACGCAGGCGGAGTTCTTCGAGGAGGAACCGGTCGGTCCGCCGCGCCGCCCGGCCCCCGCGGGCGTGCTCTTCCTGGAGAACGGCGGCGGCAAGTCCGTCCTCCTCAAGCTGATCTTCTCGGTGATGCTCCCCGGCCACCGCAACACCCTGGGCGGCGCCAGCTCCGGCGTCCTGCGCAAGTTCCTCCTCGCCGACGACTGCGGCCACGTGGCACTGGAGTGGCAGCACACCCTCACCGGCGAACTGGTCGTCGTGGGCAAGGCCAGCGAGTGGCGGGGCCGGCAGGTCTCCCACGACCCGAGGAAGTTCGCGGAGGCCTGGTACTCCTTCCGGCCCGGCCCCGGACTCAGCCTGGACAACCTCCCCGTCGCCGAGGCGACCTCCGTCCGCCCGCCCGTCGAGGGCGCCTCCGGCGCGACCGGCCGCCGCCGCACGATGAAGGGCTTCCGCGACGCGATCACGGAGGCCGGCAAGGCGTACCCGCATCTGGAGGTCTACTGGGAGGAGATCCACGACCGCTGGAACGAGCACCTGGGCGAACTCGGTCTCGACCCCGAACTCTTCCGCTACCAGCGCGAGATGAACGCCGACGAGGGCGAGGCCGCCGGTCTCTTCGCGGTCAAGAAGGACTCCGACTTCACCGACCTGCTGCTGCGCGCCGTCACCGACACCCGGGACACCGACGGACTCGCCGACCTCGTCGGCGGCTTCGGCAACAAGCTCGGGCGACGCGCCGAACTGACCGCCGAGCGCGAGTTCACGGCCGGTTCGGTGGACCTCCTCAACCGGATCGTCGAGGCCGCCGAGACCCGGTCCCGCGCGCGCGAGGTCCACACGGCCTCCGAGCGCCGCACCCGCACCCTGGCCCGCCGGCTCTCCGCCCGCGCCGCCGCGGAGCGCGGCCGCGGCGCCGAGCTGGCCCAGCAGGTCACCTCCGCGGCGGACGCCGTCGCCGAGGCCGAGACCGCGCGGGGCCGCAGCGCGCGCATCGCCGCCGAACTCGCCTACCGGCACGCCTCCCTGGCCCTGACCGCCGCCGAGAAGGGCGCCGCGTCCCAGCGCCGCGAACTCACCGACGCCCGCACGGTGCACTCCGCCTGGCAGGCGGCCGAGGTCGTCCTCCGCCACCGCGCCGCGAGCGACCGCTCCGCGCGCGTGGCCGCCGCCATCCGGGAGGCCGAGCGGGACGCCGCCCCGGCGCTCGCGGCCCGCGCCGAGGCGGCCGCCGACCTCGTACGGGCGCTCGCCGCCGCCGCCGAGGAGGGCGAGCGCCACGCGGCGGAGGAGGAGGAACGCTCCACCGCCCTCCAGGAAGTGGGTGAGACCGCCCACCGCGACGCCACGGTCGCCGCCACCGAGGCCCAGCGCGCCCGCAGCGAGGCAGGACACCTGCGCCAGCGGCTCGCCGAGGTGGAGCAGGAGACCGCCGAGGCGGTACGGGCCGGCTGGCTCGACGACTCCGCGCCCGACGCCGACCCCGCCCGCGCGGCGCTCGCCGCGAGCGACGCCGAGAAGACGACGGTCGCCGCCTGGGACACGGCCCGCGAGGCCGCCCGCACCGCCGCGGACCGCGCGCGTGAGGCCGCGGGCGCCGAGTCCCGCGCCGAACTCGCCGCCGCCCGCGCCGCGGACGCGGCCGAGGCCGCCGGGAACGCCTACGACGCGGAGCGCCGCGCCGCCGAGTTCCTCGCCGCCGAGGAACGCCTCGCCGAACTCCTGAGCCTCCCCGCCAACGGCTCCGTCCGCCCCGCCACCGGCTCCCCCTTCCCGGGGCAGCGTGCGGCCACCGCTCCGGCCGGCGACGGCCAGGACCGGGACCCCGCCGACGGCGACGTCACCCCCGGCGGGCCCGCGCCCCAGGGGCCGCTCACCGTCACCGAGTTCGACCGGTACGCCGACGACCTGCGCGGCATGCTCGACCAGGCCGTCACCAACGCCGAGCGCCAGCTCTTCGACCTGCGCACCGCCGCCGCCGACGACTCCCGCATCCTCGGGGCGCTCGGCGACGGCGGCCTGCTGCCGCCGGGGCCCGACGTCCTCGCCACCGTCGAGTACCTCGGCGAGCACGGCATCCCCGCCCTCCCCGGCTGGCGCTACCTCGCCCAGTCCGTGGACCCCGCCGACCACGCGCGCGTCCTCGCGGCCCGCCCCGAGCTCGTCGACGGCGTCGTGATCACCGACCCCGTCTCGTACGGACGCGCCCGCGAGGTCCTCGGCTCGGCCGCCCTGCTGCCACGCTCCGCCGTGGCCGTCGGCACCGCCGCCGCGCTGCTGGCCCCGGTGCCGGCGCAGGACCCGACGGGCGACACGGGGGTCTTCCTCGTCCCGCCGAACCCGGCCATGCACGACGAGCACGCGGCCGACGAGGAGCGCCACGCCCTGCGCGCCCGTGCCGCCGCGCGCGACGAGGAGATCCGTACCCTCGCCGCCCGGCTCGCCGGGGACCGCTCCCTCGCGGCCCGGATCGGGTCCTGGCGCGCCGACTGCCCGCCCGGGATGCTCGCCGAGCTCGCCGCCGTCGCCACGACCGCCCGTGAGACCGCCGAGGCGGCCGCCGCGACCCTCGACGAGGCCCGGTCCGCTCGCGCGGAGGCCGAGGAGGCGGCCGCGGAGGCCGCCCAGGTCAGGGACGAGCGCCAGGAGGCGGCGCAGCGCGCCCGCCGCGTCGCCGACGCCCTCGCGGGCCTCGCCTTCCGGCTGCGGGAGCGCTCCGCCTGGCAGGCCAAGCTGCGTGAACTCGCCGACGACGCCGCCGAGGCCGAGGCCCGCGCCCAGACCTGTCTGGAACGCGCCCGTGCCGCCGACGAGGACCGCCGCGCGACCCAGCGCTCCGCCGACGACGCCCACCGCACCGCCCGCGCCCTGCGGGCCGAGCGCGCCGAGATCGCCGGCGCCCCCGACACCCTCCCCGAGGGCGACGCGCCCGCGTCCCGCGCCGCGCTCCCGACCCTGCGCGAGGCCTACCGGGCCGCCTCCCAGCTGTACGAGAAGGTCGGCGTGGGCGCCGACCTGCGCGCCGAGCAGGCCCGGGCCGAGAGCGACGAGTCCGCCGCCCTCGCCGAACTCGACCGCCTCACCAACAAGGTCAGGACCCGCGCCGAGCAGCTCCTCGAATCCACCGACGGCGCCGACGGCCCGTCCCGGCAGGCCGCGGCCGCCCGCGCCGAGGCCCTCGTGCAGATGCTGGAGACCCGCGCGTCGGAGGCGAGCGAGAAGCTCGGCCGGCTCCGCGGCGAGGCCGAGCGCCTCGCCCCCGAGGACGGCGAGGCGCACACCGAGCTGCCCGACGAGCTGGTGCCCGCCGACGCCGAACAGGCACAGGTGCTGCTCCGCACCGCCGGCGCCGAACTCGCCTCCCGTACCGACGCCCTGGACGCGGCGCGCACCGCCCACGCCGGCCTGCTCCGCGACCACCGGGCCGCCGAGGACGCGGCCGGCGGCTTCGAGGAGACCGCGGCCCTGCTGCGGGACCTGCTCCGCGACCACACGGACGAGGAGCGGGACGAGGCCGAGGCGTACCCGGGCAGCCTGGAGGAGGCCCGCACGACGGCCGCCGAGACGCGCCGCGCGCTGCGCGGCTGCACCGCCGAGCTGTCCGCGGCGGACGCCGCCGTCCGCGAGGCGAGCGACATCCTCGTACGGCACGCCAACTCCACCCGTTACGAACAGGTGCGCACCCCGGCCCGCCAGCAGATCCGCGAACTGCCGGCGTCCGCCCTGCCCGAGCACGCCGCGAAGTGGGCCGAGGCCTTCGCGCCGCGCCTGCGGGTCCTCACCGACGAACTGGAGCAGCTGGAGCGCAACCGCGACTCGATCGTGGACCGGCTGCGCGGCCTCGTGGAGTCGTCCCTGGCGACGCTCCGCTCCGCGCAGCGCCTCTCCCGGCTCCCCGAGGGCCTCGGCGAGTGGTCGGGGCAGGAGTTCCTGCGGATCCGCTTCGAGGAGCCCGACCAGGCCACCCTCGCGGAGCGGCTCGGCGAGGTCGTCGACGAGGCCACCCGCGCCGCCGTCAAGAAGAACTCCGACCTGCGCCGCGACGGCATGTCGCTCCTGCTGCGCGGAGTTCAGGCGGCCCTCGAACCGAAGGGGGTCTCCGTCGAGATCCTCAAGCCGGACGCGGTGCTCCGCGCCGAGCGGGTGCCCGTCGGGCAGATGGGCGACGTCTTCTCCGGCGGTCAGCTGCTCACCGCCGCCATCGCCCTGTACTGCACGATGGCGGCGCTCCGCTCCAACGACCGGGGCCGCGACAAGCACCGCCACGCGGGCACGTTGTTCCTTGACAACCCGATCGGCCGCGCCAACGCCACCTACCTCCTGGAGCTCCAGCGGGCCGTGTCGGACGCGCTGGGCGTCCAGCTGCTGTACACGACGGGCCTCTTCGACACGACGGCCCTCGCCGAGTTCCCGCTGGTGATCCGGCTGCGCAACGACGCCGACCTCCGGGCCGGGCTGAAGTACATCAGCGTGGAGGAGCACCTGCGTCCGGGGCTGCCCCAGACCGCGGGGGAGGGGGAGACGATCCACGGCGAGATCACGGCGACCCGGATGTTCCGCCGTCACACGAGCGACGACCCGACCGCGCCGCAGGCCTCGTAGCGCGACGGCGCACGCCCGGAGCGGGACGCCGGGCGTCCCCCGGCGATACGGCGAGCGGCCCGGCCCCTGTCGAGGGGGCCGGGCCGCTCACCTGCTCCGTACCGTCTTCTCCGTGCCGCGCGGCTCAGGATTCTCCGTGCCGCGCGTGGCTCAGGCCGCCTCGGACAGCGACGCCGCCCCCGGCTGCCGGCCCTCGTCGTGCTTCTCCCGGAGGGGCCGGCGTGCCGTGCTGCTCGGCTCCGACACCACACCGTTGCGCTGGCGCCACACCTGACGGGTGATCCAGACGTCGAGGACACTCCAGGTGGCCACGACGGTGAAGACCACCGCGCTGACGGTCACGGGGAACGCCAGCCAAGAGCCCGCCAGGGAGCACAAGAAGGCCACCACCGCCTGGATGATTGTCACCGATGTGATCATCACGGCCCGGACGGCGGCGGTACGCACCGGATCGGGCATCCGCCGTCGGCCCCGCTCCTCGTCCACCCACAACTGCCGCGCCGACCGCGCCTCGTGTTCCATTGTCCTGTCACTCCCCACCACTGAACGACTTCAGGATCGGCTGCCCGTCTTGCGCGCCTTTACACGGACAGAACCCTCCCCGTACCTATTGACGCACGCCAGAGGGAAAAGGTTTCGCCCGCCCCCGGGTGAACATGACACGGAGTGGAGCGGAACGAACAATTCGAGCCATCCCCTGACGGTGGGAAATTGGCGCGTCATCAGGTGTCCTGCGCCACAGCGGCCGACCCCAACTCACCGAATAGCAGGACATCTCATGATCAACACTCACTCGACAGGCTGAAAATAGCGCGGACATGCCTTCGGGAAGGCCCTGATGCAGTAGTAGGCTCGCGCCGCCGTTTGTTGAAACTCAAGTGTCGGAACTCAAGGTTGACGCCGCGTGTTGACGCCGGACGTCACGAACGTGAAGGACCCCCGCGCACACGGGGGCCGAGCTGGGGGAGGCCATGCGCTTTCGCGGGAAGTCCATCCGCCGGAAGATCGTGGCGTTGCTCCTCGTACCGCTCGTCTCCCTCACCGGTCTCTGGGGATTCGCCACGGCCCTCACGGGCCGTGAGGCCGACCAGCTCCTCGACGTCGGCTACATCGTCGACAAGGTCGGCTATCCGCTGGAGGACACCGCCCGGGTCATCCAGCTCGAACGCCGCCAGTCGCTGATCTACCTCGCCGACCCCCGGGGCTCCGACGCCCTCGGCTCCCTGCGCGAGACCCGCCGGGCCACCGACCGCCAGATCGCCCGCATCCGCGCCAACGCCGCCGACCCGGGCGTACGCGAGGAGATGCGCCCCGTCACCGCCCAACGGCTCACCTCCCTCCTCCAGGCGCTCGACGGCCTCGCCTCGCTGCGCCGTTCCGTGGAGAAAAGGGACATCGGCCGCATGCAGGCCCTCGACTTCTACAACCGGCTCGTCGACCCCTGCTACAGCTTCCTCGTCACCCTCCACGCCCTCGAGAACGTGGAGATGGACAAGCAGGGCCGCGCCCTCGTCGGCATCACCCGCGCGCGTGAGCTGCTCTCCCGCGAGGACGCCCTCGTCCTCTCCGCGCTCGTCGCGGACCGCGTCACCGCCCGGGAGATCCGCGAGATATCCGACCTCATCGCCAACCGCGAGCAGTTCTACGAGGTCAACCTCGAACTCCTGCCCGCCGCCGAACGCGAGCGCTTCGAGAAGTACTGGCGCAGCCCCGACACCAGGCCGCTTCGCGTCGCCGAGAACGCGATCATCGAAGAGGGCCCCACCGACAACCCGCGCGCCGTCGGACCCGCCTACTGGCAGGACCACGCGGGCCCCGTCCTCGACGACCTGGCCCGCGAGAACACCGCCGCGGGCGACCGCTACCAGGACCGGGTCCAGCCCGCCGCGTACAGCGTCCTCCTCAAGGCCGGCATCGCGGGCGTCCTCGGCTTCCTCGCCCTGCTCGCCTCGATCGTCATCTCCGTCCGGATCGGCCGCGCGCTCGTCCGCGACCTGCGCCGCCTCCAGAAGGAGGCCCAGGAGGTCTCCGGCGTACGCCTCCCCAGCGTCATGCGGAGGCTCGCCGCCGGCGAACAGGTCGACGTCGTTACCGAAGTGCCCCACCTCGCCTACGGAGAGGACGAGGTCGGCCAGGTCGGCCAGGCCCTCAACACCCTGCAGCGCGCCGCCGTCGAAGCCGCCGTCAAGCAGGCCGAGCTGCGGCGCGGCGTCTCCGAGGTCTTCGTCAACCTCGCCCGCCGCAACCAGGTCCTGCTCCACCGTCAGCTCACCCTGCTCGACACCATGGAGCGGCGCACCGAGGACACCGACGAGCTGGCCGACCTCTTCCGGCTCGACCACCTCACGACCCGTATGCGACGCCACGCCGAGGGCCTCGTCATCCTGTCCGGCGCCGCGCCCTCCCGGCAGTGGCGCAAGCCCGTCCAGCTCATGGACGTGGTCCGCGCCGCCGTCGCCGAGGTCGAGGACTACGAGCGGATCGAGGTGCGCCGCCTTCCCCGTCTGGGCGTCGGTGGCCCCGCCGTCGCGGACCTCACCCACCTCATCGCCGAACTCCTGGAGAACGCCACGGTGTTCTCGCCGCCCCACACCGCCGTCCAGGTGCTCGGCGAGCGGGTCGCGAACGGTTTCACCCTGGAGATCCACGACCGCGGCCTCGGCATGAACCCCGACGCGCTCCTCGACGCCAACCTGCGGCTCGCCGAGACCCCCGAGTTCGAGCTCTCGGATACCGACCGCCTCGGCCTCTTCGTGGTCAGCCGGCTGGCCCAGCGGCAGAACGTCCGCGTCTCGCTCCAGACCTCCCCGTACGGCGGGACCACCGCGGTCGTCTTCATCCCGGCCGCGCTGCTCACCGACGCGCCGGAGACCCAGGGCGCGGGTTTCCGCCTCGACCGCAAGACGCTGGAGCGCACCGTCCCGGCCGACGAGGGGACGCCCGAGGGCGGCGCCCTCCCCGGCCGGCGCCCGGCGCTCGCCAGGGTCCCGGACGTGACCGAGGGACCCGCCCCGCTCGACGGCCCCGTCGAACTCGAGGGCCCCGTCGGCAGCGAGGACTTCGACGTGCTCCTCGACCGGTCCGCGGACCTCCTCGACACCGAGAGCGAGCGCGGCGGCCTGTTCCTGCCCCGCGGCAGGCGTCGAGGCGGCCTCGCACCCGCGGGAGAGCAGCACCAGCCGGCCGCGGACCGGACGAACGGCCACGGCGAGACGTCGGCCGACGGGGGAGCCCCCGTACCGCTGCCGCGTCGCCGCGTCACCCCGACCCTCGTCGCCGACCACGGCCGCCGCGTCGACGACCCGGACCGCGCGCACGCCCTCCCGACCCGCGCGGGCGACCCGGACCGCGCGCGTACCCTCCCGACCCGCGCCGACGACCCGGGCCACGCACAGCCGCTCCCGCCCCGAGCCGACTCGCCTCCCGGCAGCACCTCCGACAGGGCCCACGGGCTCTCCGACCACGGCCACGAGGGCCCCGAGCGCGCACCGGTGTTCCCTGCCCGGGACCACCACCTCTCCGCTCAGGACCCGTCGCTCACCGGCCGGGCGCACCCCGCTCCCGGGGCGTCGGGTGCCCGGGGCCACCTCGCCCACGGCACCGGACAGGACGACCCGCAGCCGCCGAGGCCAGGCTCCGGCGTCCCCAGGCCCGGCACCGGCCCCACCCTCGTCCCCGTCCCGGCGGAGGGCTCGGTCCCGCCGAAGCGCCGGGCAGAGCCCCACGGTCCCGCCGAGCCCGAGCTCCCCGAGCCGTTCGGCGGACTGCCCCGCCGCGTCCGCCAGGCGAGCCTCGCGCCGCAGCTGCGTGCGACCGACGGCCCCGCCGACCGCGGTGCGGGCGGGCGCGCGGACGCCCGTACCGGCGGAGGCGCCGCGCCCGCCGACGCCGACTCCTTCGAGCGCGACGCCGAGGAGGTACGCGCGCGCATGGCCGCCATGCAGCGCGGCTGGCAGCGCGGACGGCGGCACAACGCCGACCCCGACGACCCGACAGCACAAGGAACGACACCCGAGGGGGACGGTCGATGACCGCACCGAACGCCGCAGCACCCAGCACCTCCGGCCACGTCCACGGAAACGGCGAGCTGAACTGGCTCCTCGACGAGCTCGTCCAGCGCGTCGGCTCCATCCGGAAGGCCCTGGTGCTCTCCGGCGACGGCCTCCCCACCGGCGCCTCCCAGGACCTCACCCGGGAGGACGGCGAGCACCTGGCCGCCGTGGCCTCCGGCTTCCACAGCCTCGCCAAGGGCGTCGGACGCCACTTCGAAGCGGGCCAGGTCCGTCAGACCGTCGTCGAACTCGAGGACGCGTTCCTCTTCGTCACGGCCGCCGGTGACGGCAGCTGCCTGGCCGTGCTCGCCGACGCCGACTCGGACGTGGGCCAGGTCGCCTACGAGATGACGCTGATGGTGAAGCGGGTCGGGGCCCACCTCGCCACGGCCCCCCGGACCGGTCTGCCCTCGGGAGGGTGAGTCGGACGGCATGAGTGACGCAGCCGAGCGGAACCAGCTGGACCAGAGCCCGGCCCCGCACCACTGGTTCGACGACGAGGCCGGGCCGGTGGTCCGTCCGTACGCGATGACCCGCGGTCGGACCAGCGCCGCCACCCGTCACCGGCTCGATCTGATCGCGCTGGTCGTTCCCGAGCCCGCAGCCGACGACCCCGGCCGGGACCAGACGCTCTCCCCCGAACACGTGGAGATCGTCGAACGCTGCTCCGAGCAGCCCCAGTCGATCGCCGAGCTCGCCGCCGGACTCGACCTCCCCGTAGGGGTGGTCCGGGTTCTCGTCGGTGATCTCGTCGAGGACGAACTCGTCCATGTGACCCGCCCCGTTCCGCCGGCCGAGCTGCCGGACGTGAGCATTCTCCGCGAGGTGATCAATGGCCTTCGGGCGCTCTAGCCGCAACAAGCCCTTCGTCGAGCCGATGACCCTGAAGATCCTGGTCGCCGGCGGATTCGGGGTCGGCAAGACGACCCTGGTGGGCGCGGTCAGCGAGATCCGGCCCCTGCGGACGGAGGAGATGCTCAGCGAGGCGGGGCGGCCCGTCGACGACCTGAACGGTGTGGAGGCCAAGACGACCACCACGGTCGCCATGGACTTCGGCCGGATCACCCTCCGCGAGGACCTCGTCCTGTACCTGTTCGGCACTCCGGGCCAGGACCGGTTCTGGTTCCTGTGGGACGAGCTGGCGCAGGGCGCGCTCGGCGCGGTCGTCCTGGCGGACACCCGACGCCTGGAGGACAGCTTCGCCGCCATCGACTACTTCGAGCGGCGCGGCATCCCCTTCACGGTGGCGGTCAACTGCTTCGAGGGCGCCCAGCGCTTCCCCGCCGAGAGCGTGCGGGGGGCGCTCGACCTGGATCCCGAGGTCGAGCTCGTGATGTGCGACGCCCGCGATCGCGAGTCCGTGAAGAACGTCCTCGTGGCCGTCGTCCAGCACGCCCTGGTCCTCGCGGACCGGACCCACGCGGGCGCGACGACCTGACGGAAGGCCCCCGCGTGCCGAAGGCCCGCACGCGGGGGCTCTCCACCTCTGCGGCCGAGGCCCCCGCACGCGGGGGCTTCAGCGCACCGCCACCACCGCCGACCCGTGCCCGAACAGGCCCTGGTTCGCGGTGATGCCGACCCGCGCCCCGGCCACCTGGCGGTCGCCGGCCGTACCCCGCAGCTGCCAGGTCAGCTCGCAGACCTGTGCGAGGGCCTGGGCGGGCACCGCCTCGCCGAAGGAGGCGAGTCCGCCGCTGGTGTTGACGGGAAGACGGCCGCCGAGGGCCGTGGCCCCCTCCCGGAGCAGCTTGGCGCCCTCGCCCACCGGGCAGAGCCCGATGTCCTCGTACCACTCCAGCTCCAGCGCGGTGGACAGGTCGTACACCTCCGCGACCGACAGGTCCTCGGGCCCGATCCCGGCCTCCTCGTAGGCGGCGCGGGCGATGGAGGCACGGAAGGTGCGCGGGGCGGGAGCGACGGCCACCGCCGAGTCGGTCGCGATGTCCGGGAGGTCGAGCACCGCCTTGGGGTACGTGGGGGAGACCGTCGACACGGCACGGACCCGCACCGGATCGGCGTGCCCGTGGCGGCGCGCGAACTCCATGCTGGACAGGACGAGGGCGGCGCCCCCGTCGGAGGTGGCGCAGATGTCGAGGAGCCGCAGCGGGTCGGCGACGACGGCTGAGGCCGCCACCGCCTCGGCGGTCACCGGGCTCCGGTAGCGGGCCAGCGGGTTGAGCGCGCCGGCCGCCGCGTTCTTCACCTTCACCCGGGCGAAGTCCTCGGGGGTGTCGCCGTACAGGGCCATCCTGCGGCGCGCGTACAGCGCGAAGTACGCGGGGTTGGTGGCGCCGAGGACGCGGAACCGCAGCCAGTCGGGATCGTCGGGCCGCTCGCCCCCGGCCGGCGCGAAGAACCCCTTGGGCGTCGAGTCCGCCCCGACGACGAGCACCACGTCCGCGAGCCCGGCCAGGATCTGTGCCCGCGCGGCCCCGATGGCCTGGGCGCCCGACGCGCAGGCGGCGTAGACGCTGGTGACCCGCGCACCCTGCCAGCCGAGGGCCTGGGCGAAGGTCGCCCCCGCCACGTATCCCGGATAGCCGCACCGCATCGTGTCGGCGCCGACGATCGACCCGATGTCGCCCCACTCCAGGCCCGCGTCGGCGAGCGCGGCGCGGGCCGCGGCCGTCCCGTAGGAGACGAAGCTCCGCCCCCATTTGCCCCAGGGGTGCATCCCGGCCCCGAGGACGGCGATGTCGTTCACGACGGCTCCTCCCGTGCGGCCGGCGGCACGGGCCGCCAGTTCCACGTGGTCCAGACGTGACGGTCGTCCTCGTTCAGGACGCCGGGCACCAGCTCGACCTCCGCCCCGACGGCCAGATCCGCCGGCGTCACCCCGGGCGCGGCCTGCCCGAGGACCACCATCGCCTCGGCCGCGAGCTCCACGGCGACGAGGGTGTACGGCTCCCAGGGCGCGTCCGGGTCGGAGACGTACGGGGCGGGCGGACGGTACCGCCCGTCCGTGTAGGACCAGACTCGGCCGCGCCGGGAGAGCGGCACCTCGGCGAGCGTGCCGCCGCCCGGGCAGCCGGGGTTGCGGCACGCGTCGTCCTCGCGCGGGAAGAAGACCGACGCGCAGGCCGTGCACCGCGTGCCGAGCAGCCGGAAGTCCGCCTCGGGGCCGGTGGCGTCGGTGAACCACCCGGCCACCACGGGTCTGCGCGTCCGTGCCGTCATGAGCCGCCTCCCCGAGCCGCGGGCACGCCCGCCACACCGTTATCTGACGATCCGTCAGCAGTGTGGCACGGGCGCGTCGGACGCGGAAGGCTCAGTGGCCGGCCACCGACCTCCGCGCCACCGGGAAGTCGAAGAACGTGCTCGGGAACGGCTCCGGCTTGAACGTGAAGTGCCACCACTCCTCCGGCAGGTTCACGAACCCCTGCTCGGCGAGCGTCGCCTTGAGCAGCTGCCGGTGGGCCCGCTGCACGCCCTGGATCCGGGGGTCGTCGGTGTGCGAGAGCGTGTCGAAGCAGTCGTACCCGGTCCCCATGTCCACGGAGTTGTCCGGGAACCGCTCCGACCGGGGCGCGTAGCACTCGACCAGGCGCTCGCCCGGCACGTACGCGCGCGTGGGCGCCGCCGGCAGCCGCACGATCGTCAGGTCGACCGTCGACCCCCGGCTGTGTCCCGACTTCTCCGCGATGTACCCGTCCGCGAACAGTCTCGACTTGTCGACGAGCGGATAGAACTCCTCCTTCATCCGCTCGTCCTCCAGGTCCTTCGCCCACCGCACGAAGTGGTCGACGGCCCGCTGCGGCCGATAGCAGTCGTACACCTTCAGCGTGTAGCCCCGCGCGAGGAGACGCGTCTGCGCGCGGTGCAGCGCCTCGGCGGCCGGCCGGGTCAGGATGCACAGCGGCTGCCGGTAACCGTCCACCGGCTCACCCACGAAGTTGTGCGGAGTCGTGTAGCGCATCTCCTGAAGGATCGTCCGGTCCACCGAGCTCAGGGCCACGAACTCCCGGGGGGCCTTGGGCTCCGGCGCGGCCGAGGCCGGGGGAGCGGGGGCGGCGACGGCGCCCGTGACGGCGAGCAGCCCGGCCGCGGCCGTGACGGCGAGGGTACGGAAAGCGGAAGCAAGTCCTGTCATGCACACCGTCTATCAGTTCCGGCAGCGCCGAGAAAGGGTGATCGCGTACGGTCGGCCCGTGAAGGACTCCCACTGCTCCTGCTGCGGCGCCGCCCACCCGGCCGACGCCGGCTGGCCCCGTACCTGCCCGGCCTGCGGACACACCGCCTACCGCAACCCGCTGCCCGTGGCCGTCGCCCTGCTCCCCGTCACGGACGGAACGGGAACGGGCCTCGTCGTCATCACCCGCACCATCGAGCCTGCGCGGGGCGGGATCGCCCTGCCCGGCGGCTTCATCGACCACGGTGAGGACTGGCGCGCCGCCGTCGCCCGCGAACTGCGCGAGGAGACCGGCATCGAGGCCTCCGCCGAGGGGGTCCGCCTCGCCGACGCGATGAGCTCCCCTGCCGGCCACCTCCTTCTCTTCGGTCTCCTCCCGCCCCGCCCGACCGGCGAACTCCCGCCCTCGGCCCCCACCGACGAGACGAGCGGCCACCACGTCCTCCACGCGCCCGCGGACCTGGCCTTCCCCCTCCACACGGAGGCGGTACGGAAGTGGTTCGCCGGGGCGTACGGCTGACGGGCGAGGGCCCGGGGCGTCGGCCGAGACGGTCCGGACAGGCCTGCGCCCGGGCGCAGGCCAGGGCGGCCCGGATCCGTCTCGGCCAGGGCGGCCCGAACACGCCTGCGCCCGGGCAGCCCGGACACGCCTGCGCGCCCGGGCGTCGGCCGAGACGGTCCGGCCATGCGCCCCCGCCGTCACACCCCCCGCACCCGCACCGGCAGTCCCGGCGCCTCCACCCCGTCGTCCGTCACCCGCTCCACCACCACCCGGCCGTCCACGAGCCGCGACTGGTACCGCTCGATCTCGGCCGGCTCCCAGCCGTCCCCCGTGTCCCGCACGACGAGCCCGCCGCCCGTGCGCCCCGCGGCGGGCGCCCACACCTCCAGGGCCAGACCGCCCCCCTCCCCCCGCACCGGGAGCACCGCCCCCGCCCGCGCCAGGACCGGGATACGCGAGAGCGGCGCGTCGAGCAGCACCTGCCCGGGCCCCTCGTACGCCCGCCCCGTCGCCGTGTCGTACCAGCGTCCGCGCGGCAGCCGCACCGCCCGCCGGTCGGCGCCACGGGTCAGGACGGGAGCCACGAGGAGCGCGTCGCCGAGCAGGAACGCGTCCTCGCAGTCGCGCAGCACCCGGTCCTCGGGCGTCCCCCACCACAGCGGCCGTACGTACGGGGCGCCCGTCATACGGGCCAGCCGGGCCAGCGTGGTGAAGTACGGCCGCAGGCGCTCCCGCTCGACCAGCGCCTCGCGCGCGTGCTCCAGGACCTCGGGACCGAACTCCCACGGTTCGCGCCGCCCGGCGCCGATCGCCGCGTGGGTACGGAACAGCGGCAGCCACGCCCCCAGCTGGTACCAGCGCAGGAACAGCTCCGGTGACGGGCTGCCGTCGAATCCACCCACGTCGGGACCCGAGTACGGCACCCCGCACAGCCCGAGCCCCAGCACCAGGGCGAGCGAGGCCCGCAGCCCCGGCCACCCCGTCGACACGTCGCCCGACCAGGTGCCCCCGTACCGCTGCATGCCCGCCCAGCCCGACCGCGAGAAGAGGAACGGCCGCTCGTCGGGCCGCAGCCGGCGCAGCCCCTCGTACCCGGCCCGCGCCATCGTGAGGCCGTACACGTTGTGCGCCTCGCGGTGGTCGCCGCCCCGGCCGTCGAGGGCGTGCCGCGCGGAACGCGGCAGCGTCATGTCACCGAAGGGGGCGAAGGACACCGGCTCGTTCATGTCGTGCCAGATTCCGGCGAAGCCCTGTCGGAGCCGCTCCTCGTAGAGGCCGCCCCACCACTCCCGTACCGCGGGATCGGTGAAGTCCGGGTAGACGCACTCGCCCGGCCACACCACCCCGCGGACCTCCTCGCCCCGCGGGTCCCGGACGAAGGCCCCCGCGGCCCGCCCGCTGTCGTAGACCTCGTTCCCCGGCTCTGCCTTCACCGCGGGGTCGACGATCGACACGAGCCGCACGCCCTGCTCCCGCAGCTCCGCCGCGAGCCCCGGCAGATCGGGGAAACGCTCCCGGTCGACCGTGAACACCCGGTGCCCGTCGTAGTGGTCGATGTCCAGGTGTACGGCGGACAGCGGCAGCCCGTGCTCCCGGTACCCGGCCACGACCCGGCGCACCTCCCGCGCGCTGCCGAACCCCCAGCGCGCGTGCTGCGGCCCGAGCGCCCAGTCCGGCGGCAGCGCCGGCGCGCCGGTCAGCGCGGACCAGCCGTGGAGCACGCGCGCGGGGGTGCCGACCACCACCCAGCAGCGCAGCGGCCCGCCGTCCATCCGGACCTCGCTGGTCCCCGGCCGGTCGTGCCCCGACCCCGCCCCCTCCTCGCCCTCGGCGAGGGTGACCCGTCCGTCCCAGGAGTTGTCGTGGAACGCGAGATGGGTCCCGGCGTCCGAGACGACGAACTGCACGGGCATGGTGAGGTAGAGCGGGTCGTCGCCGGGCCCGAAGCTCCCCTTGGGGTCGGTGTTCCACAGCCGGTACGAGCCGTCCCGCAGGCGCGGCCCCGCCGACCGCCCCCCGAGCCCGAAGAACCGCGCGTCCGCCGGCACCTCGCTCCGCTGCACCCAGCGCGCCGGCCCGGCCTCGACCGTCCCGCCGGGCGCGCCCGCCACCACCGCCCCGGCAGGAGCGCCCGCCGCCGGCACCCTTCCGTCCCGCTCGCCCTCGACCGCCTCGGTGACGGCCATGGCCCCCGGGCCCTCGCCCGGCGCGCCGGCCGCCACCGGCTCCCACCAGCGGGGCGGCAGATCCCGCCGCAGCATCACCCCGCCGGGCGTCCGGATCTCCACCGCCCCGTGCCGGGAGACCGCCACCGTCACCCGCTCCGACACGATCCGCCAGCCGCCGTCGGTGTCCGGCTCCAGGGAGGCCCGCGGGTCCGGTTCCGGCGCCTCCCCGGCCAGGGCGTACGAGGGAAGCGGCCCGGCCCCGTCCCACCCCCAGAACACGGTGCCGCCCGCCGACACACA
Source organism: Streptomyces sp. CB02261 (assembly GCF_001905665.1). Lineage (GTDB taxonomy): Bacteria > Actinomycetota > Actinomycetes > Streptomycetales > Streptomycetaceae > Streptomyces. The sequence goes on from NZ_LIVX01000010.1 coordinate 272,668, forward strand.
GATCCGCAACGAGGACCGTGCGAAACGGATCGTCCCCCCGCCCGGAGCGGCCTCCGCGCCCGTCGCGAGCCCCGGCACCCTGGCCCGCTCCGGCCCCCTGGGCGGCAGCCCCCAGGCATCCGTACGGCGCTGCCGCCACGCCGCCCGCACCGTCCGCCACCCCTGCACCGAACCGAACACCTTGATCGAACGCACCAGTTCCCGACCGTCCATGGTGATCACCCTGCCACCCACCAGGGGCGATACGAGCTTCGTTCAACTTCCGTTCACCCGTGGTGGGAGCACATATTCAACTGTCCGACCATGGGCGGGCAGCCCTGGTGCGAAAGACGATCACATGGCATCGTCCTGTCAGCCGCGTCGCGCGCACACCCCAGCACGTGCGCGGGACACACGCCGACCCCGCGTACAGCCAGGGAGCCGCCCCAATGACATCAGCGCAGACCGAGCCGCTCTGGCAGCCGGACGAGGAACGCATCGCCACGGCCGCCGTCACCCGCTTCCAGACCTGGGCGGCCGAACACCACGGCGCCCCGGCCGAAGGCGGGTACCCGGCACTCCACCGCTGGTCGGTCGACGAGCTCGAAGCCTTCTGGAAGGCGGTCGTCGAGTGGTTCGACATCCGCTTCTCCACGCCGTACGAGCGGATCCTCGGCGACCGGTCGATGCCCGGCGCCGACTGGTTCCCCGGCGCCACCCTCAACTACGCCGAGCACGCCCTGCGCGCCGCCGACGAGCGCCCCCACGACACGGCGCTGCTCCATGTGGACGAGACACATGACCCCGTGCCGACGACCTGGGCCGAACTCCGCCGCCAGGTCGGGTCCCTCGCCGCGGAACTCCGCGCCCTCGGCGTACGGCCCGGCGACCGGGTCAGCGGCTACCTGCCCAACGTCCCGCAGTCCGTCGTCGCCCTCCTCGCCACCGCCGCCGTCGGCGGCGTGTGGACCTCCTGCGCCCCCGACTTCGGCGCCCGCAGCGTCCTCGACCGCTTCCAGCAGGTCGAGCCTGTCGTGCTCTTCACCGTCGACGGCTACCGCTACGGCGGCAAGGAGCACGACCGCCGCGACACCGTCGCCGAGCTCCGCGCCGAGCTGCCCACCCTCCGCGCGGTCGTCCACATCCCGCTCCTGGGCACCCCGGCCCCCGAGGGCACGCTCTCCTGGGCCGACCTCGTCGCCGCCGACGTCGAGCCGGTCTACGAACAGGTCCCGTTCTCGCACCCGCTGTGGGTCCTGTACTCCTCCGGCACCACGGGCCTGCCGAAGGCGATCGTCCAGTCCCAGGGCGGCATCCTCGTCGAGCACGTCAAGCAGCTGGGCCTGCACTGCGACCTCGGACCCGAGGACGTGTTCTTCTGGTACACGTCCACCGGCTGGATGATGTGGAACTTCCTGGTCTCCGGCCTGCTCACCGGCACCACCGTCGTCCTGTACGACGGCAGTCCCGGCTACCCGGACACCGCCGCCCAGTGGCGCGTCGCCGAACGGACCCGCGCCACCCTGTACGGCACCTCCGCCGCGTACGTCATGGCCTGCGCCAAGGCGGACGTCCACCCCGGCCGCGACTTCGACCTCTCGGCGGTGCAGTGCGTCGCCACGACCGGCTCCCCGCTGCCGCCCGACGGCTTCCGCTGGCTCCACGACGAGGTCCGCGAGAACCTCTGGATCGCCTCCGTCAGCGGCGGCACCGACGTGTGCTCGTGCTTCGCGGGGGCCGTCCCCACCCTCCCCGTCCACGTCGGCGAGCTCCAGGCGGCGGGTCTCGGCACCGACCTCCAGGCCTGGGACCCGTCCGGCAAGCCCGTCATCGGCGAGGTCGGCGAGCTCGTCGTCACCAACCCCATGCCGTCCATGCCGATCCACTTCTGGAACGACCCCGACGGCAGCCGCTACCGCGACAGCTACTTCGAGATGTTCCCGGGCGCCTGGCGCCACGGCGACTGGATCACGATCACCGACCACGGCTCGGTCGTCATCCACGGACGCTCCGACTCCACCCTGAACCGCCAGGGCGTGCGCATGGGGAGCGCCGACATCTACGAGGCCGTGGAGCGTCTCCCGGAGATCCGCGAGTCCCTCGTGATCGGCCTGGAGGAGCCGGACGGCGGCTACTGGATGCCGCTCTTCGTCCACCTCGTGGAGGGCGCCACCCTCGACGACGAGCTGATCGCCCGCATCAAGCGGACGATCCGCAGCGAGCTCTCCCCGCGCCACGTCCCCGACGAGATCATCGAGGTCCCCGGCGTCCCGCACACGCTGACCGGCAAGCGCATCGAGGTCCCGGTCAAGCGCCTCCTCCAGGGCACCCCCCTGGCGAAGGCCGTCAACGCCGGCTCGGTCGACGACCTCACCCTCCTCCACTTCTACGAGACGCTGGCGGCCTCCCGCCGCGGCTGACCGCGCTCGACGCCCTCGGTGCCCGGCAGCACGCCGGGCCCCGAGGGCCCACCAGCGAGCCTCGGAGCCCTCCAGCCCCGGAGCGCCCAGGCGTTCCGCCGGAGGTGACCCGGCCGAAGTCACCCCCGCCGGAGGCGACCTCGGCGGTGGTCTCGGAGCGCCCCGGGTACGCCGGAGGGCTCCCGCCTCACCCCCCGTACGTCGCCTGCCCGTCGCCGAGCGCCTCGGCGAAGTCCGCCGCGAGGCGGGTCGCGTCGCCGGGCGCGAGCGTCGCCGTCGTGATCCGTACCGCGGGCGGGGCCCCGATCCGGAACCGCGCCCCCGCGGCGACCCACCATCCCCGCGTCCGCAGCCCGTTCACGACCGCCGACTCGTCCCGTACGGGCACCCACACGTTCAGCCCGCTCGCCCCGACCGCCCGGATCCCGTACGTCCCGAGCGCACCGATCAGGGCGGCGCGCCGCTCCCCGTACGCCTCCTCGCCCGTCGCCACGAGCGCGCGTACCGCCTCGTCGCCCAGGAGGCCGGCCACCGTGCCCTGGAGCACGTGACTGACCCAGCCCGAGGTCATCAGCATCCGCCCGTCGTGCCGCGCCAGCGTCACCGCGTCGCACGCGACCCCGGCCCAGCGCAGATCGATCCCGAGGTGCTTCGACACCGTCCGCACCTGCGCCCAGCGGTCGAGCCCCGCCGCCGCGAGCGTGTACGCCGCGGCCCCGCCGACCTCCGCGTTGTGGTCGTCCTCGACGACGAGCACCTCGGGGAACTCCCTCAGCACCGACACCAGATCGTCCCGCCGCGATCGGGTGAAGAACGCTCCGGTCGGACACTGCCCCCGAGGGCTGCAGACGACCGCGCGGACCCCGCCCCGAAGCGCCGTCCGCAAGGACTCCGGTTCGAGCCCCTCACCGTCCACGGTCACCGGGACCACCCGCAGCCCCAGCGCCGGCACCAGGTCCAGGAGGTGGTGGAAACCGGGGTCCTCCACGGCCACCGCGTCACCGGGGCGCAGCTCCGTCGAGAGGAGCCGCGCGATGCAGTCGAGCGCCCCGTGCGCGAACGTCACGTGCCGCGCCGGCACCCCGTCCCGCTCGAACCACCTCCGGGTCAGCTCCTCGAGCGCAGCGAGCCGGGGCGCGGCGCGATGGGACCCGTACACGGGGGCGACCGCCGACGGCGGACGCAGGACGGGGAGGAAGGCCGGGTCCGGATGGCCGCCGGCCAGGTCCACCAGACCGTCCGGCACGCGCGGCGGCCGCCGGGACGCCACCGAGGGAACCTCCGCCACCACGGTCCCGCCCCGGCCGCGCGTGACGATGAGCCCCCGCTGCCGCAGCTCCTTGTAGGCCGTAGCGACGGTCCCCGGGCTGACCCCCAGCGCGTCCGCGAGCCTCCGTACGGGCGGCAGGGCGTCCCCGGGGGCGAGCCCGCCCTCGGACACGCCTCGTTCGACGGACGCGGCAATCCCCTTGGCCGTCGTCCCAGCGATCGCATATTGTGCTGTCACGTAATCAACTATGTATCAATACAAAGCAGTTGGCAAGGGGGACTCATGAGCCGCTCGACCCGCTCCATCCGACCAGCCCTCAAGGACCGCATCCCCGGAGGCCCCGACGGCCGCCGCATGCTCGTCATCGGCTTCATCGACAAGTGCGGCACCGGACTCTGGTCCACGGCCATGGCCCTCTACTTCACCTACGTCACCGGCCTCGGGCTCGGACAGGTCGGCCTCCTCATCGCCGTCTCCGGCGCGGTCGGCATCGCGGGCGCCCCCCTCGGCGGCGTCCTCGCCGACCGCTTCCCCCTCGTCCGCGTCATCATCTGCACCCAACTCCTGCGCGCCACCGCCCTCCTCGCGCTCCTGACCACCGACGACTACCTGTTGCTCGTCCTCTTCTCGGCAGCGGGCGCGCTGCCCGACCGCGCCACCAACGTCCTCACCAAGCTCTACGCCGCCCGGATCGCGGGACCCGACCGCGTCCGCTACCAGGCGATCAACCGCACCACCTCCAACATCGGCTGGACCCTCGGCGGGCTCGGTGCCGCCGCCGCACTCGCCGCCGGCACCACCACCGCCTTCCACCTCCTGCTCGTCGGTGACGCCCTCTCCTACCTGGTGATGGCCGCCCTCACCCTCCGCTGCGCCGAGCCCCCGGCCCCCGCCTCCTCCCGGATCGCCGCGGCGTCCGGCGACACACGGCCGACCCCCACCACCAAGCCCGCCAACCCCTGGCGCGACCGGGGATTCCTCGCCTTCACCGCGGGAGAGTCGGTCTTCTTCCTCCACGACTCGATCCTCCAGGTCGCCCTGCCGCTCTGGATCGTCCACGCCACCGACGCCCCCGTCGGCCTCGCCCCGCTCCTGCTGGTCGCCAACAGCGCCCTCGTCGTGATCTTCCAGGTCCCGCTCTCCCGCTTCGGCTCCTCCACCGAGGCCGCCCGCCGCCTCCTCGCCCCCCTCGCGGGCCTCTTCGCCGTCGGCACGCTCGCCCTCACCGCCTCCGCCCTCGGCGGCCGCACCCTCTCCATCGCCGCCCTCGTCGTCGCGGCCGTCGCCCTGACCTTCGCCGAGATGATCCACACCATCGCCTCGTGGGAGATCTCGGTCGCCCTGGCGCCCGACGACGCCCAGGGCGCCTATCTCGGTGTCCACGGCCTCGCCCAGTCCACCCAGCGCTTCGTCGGCCCCCTGCTCGTGACCGGCCTGGTCGCGGCGGGCCCCCTCGGCTGGACCGCCCTCGGCGCCGGCCTCGTCGCCACCAGCGCCGCCCAGAGCCGCCTCGTCCGCCGACGCCTCCCCGAGCGGTCACTGTCAGTGGCGAAGGTTACGGTGAGTGAGCACTGATCGGACCGTCCCAGGGGGAGACATGACACGGACCGGAACCACCCAGGCACACCTCCGCCGCGCCCTGCGCCGCGAAGTCCCCAGCACCGTCGGCCTCCTCGCCGACGAGCACGACTTCACGGCCATGCGCCGGTACCGGAGCTTCGTCTTCGACGACCACACCACCTACCTCCGCCAGATCGAGGCCCTCCTCAGGTCCCTCGCCACCCAGGGCGGCCACACCACCGTCACCCTCTTCGACCCCGAGGAGTACGCGGCCTACTGCGCCGAGACCGCCATCGACCCCGACGACCCCACCAGCCGCAGCCGCTTCACCGCTCACCTCGCCGCCACCGGCGCCCAGGTCACCTACACCGGGCAACCCCTCAGCACCCTCCTGCCCGAGCTCATCGACACCGCCGTCCGCCACGCCACCTGGGAGTACGCCACGACCGTCCTCGCCACCGCGGGCGACTGCGCCACCTGCGGCGAAGACATCGGCAAGGCCGCCTTCCAGCGCGCCGCCCGACTCCTCAACCGGCTCCTCGACGCCGCGGGCCCCGGCACCCACCACCTCGTCTGCAGCGTCCCGGCGGCCGACGACCAACTCCTGGCCGTCCTCCACGCCCACGGCACCCCGCGCGCCGCCGCCGTCGACGACACCGCGGCCGCCGAGTTCACCGCCGTCCTCGCCGCCGGCATCGCCCTCGGGGCCCCGGGCGGCCTCGTCCTGCGTACCAGCAACCCGGGCGACCGCGACCGGCTCCACGGCTGGCGCCTCAGCGGCGGCACCCTCGCACCCCTCACCGAGGCCGAGGTCTTCGCCGCCTACTGCACCGACGCCCGCACCGGAGAACCGCTCTCCCCGGAACCGGGCGTCGACCACCGAGCCGGCTTCCCCCTGCCCCCCGACCCCGACGACGACTGGACCACCCACCACTGACCCCACCCACGCCGAAGGGGCTCCCCGTCACCTCGGTGACGGAAAGCCCCTTCGTCGAGCACACCCAGGGAATCACTCCCCGGACAGCACCGCCTGAGCGGCCACACGCGCCTCGTGCGCCGTGTCCGCCGCACGCGCCGCGGCCGCGGCCCGCTCGCACTGCGCCAGCGTGTACTTGGCCAGCGTCGCCCGCACATACGGGATCGACGCCGCGCCCATGGACAGGGAGGTGACCCCCAGACCCGTCAGCACACAGGCGAGCAGCGGGTCCGAAGCGGCCTCACCACAGACACCACAGCTCTTCCCCTCGGCCTTGGCCGCCTCGGCGGACAGCGCCACCAGGTCGAGCAGCGCCGGCTGCCACGGGTCCTGGAGCCGCGACACCGCACCGACCTGACGGTCGGCCGCGAAGGTGTACTGCGCCAGGTCGTTGGTGCCGAGCGACAGGAACTCGACCTCCTGGAGGATCGAGCGCGCCCGCAGCGCGGCCGACGGAATCTCGACCATCGCACCGAACTTCGCCCGCAGCCCCGCCTCACGGCACGCGTCGGCGAACGCCTTCGCGTCCGTACGGTCGGCCACCATCGGAGCCATGACCTCGAGGTACACCGGCAGCCCCTCGGCCGCCTTCGCCAGCGCGGTCAGCTGCGTCCGCAGCACCTCCGGGTGGTCCAGCAGCGACCGCAGACCCCGCACACCGAGCGCCGGGTTCGGCTCGTCCGCCGGCGTCAGGAAGTCCAGCGGCTTGTCGGCGCCGGCGTCCAGCACCCGCACGACCACACGCCCCTCGGGGAAGGCCTCGAGCACCTTGCGGTAGGCCTCGACCTGCTTCTCCTCGGACGGAGCCTTCTCGCTGTCGTCGAGGAAGAGGAACTCCGTACGGAACAGGCCGACGCCCTCCGCCCCGGCCTCCACCGCGGCCGGCACGTCCGCCGGACCGCCGACATTGGCCAGCAGCGGCACCTTGTGCCCGTCGGACGTCGCACCCGGCCCGCTGGACGTGGCCAGCGCGGCCTTCCGCTCGGCGGCGGCCTTCGTCAGCGCCGCCTTCTTCTCCTCGCTCGGATCCACGAAGAGCTCACCGGTCGAACCGTCGACCGCGATGAGCGTGCCCTCGGCCAGCTCACCCGCGCCCGGCAGCGCCACGATGGCCGGCACACCCAGCGCCCGCGCCAGAATCGCGCTGTGACTGGTGGGCCCGCCCTCCTCGGTCACGAACCCGAGCACCAGCGTCGGGTCGAGCAGCGCCGTGTCGGCGGGCGCCAGGTCCCGTGCGATCAGCACGTACGGCTCGTCGCTGTCCGGCACGCCGGGCATCGGCACACCGAGCAGCCGCGCGACGATCCGGTTCCGCACGTCGTCGAGGTCGGCCACCCGCCCGGCCATGTACTCACCGGCACCGGCGAGCAGCTCGCGATAGTGCGAGAAGGCGTCGTAGATACCGCGCTCGGCCGTGCTGCCCACGGCGATCCGGCGGTCGACATCGGCGATGAGCTCGGGGTCCTGGGCGATCATCGCCTGGGCCTCCAGCACGTGCTGCGCCTCCCCACCGGCCAGATTGCCGCGCGCGATGAGGTCCGCGGCGACAGCCTCGACGGCCTGACGGGCGCGCCCCTGTTCGCGCTCCGCCTCGTCCGCCGGAATCTGCTTGGCCGGCGGCTCGAGAACCGCCGTACCCATGTGCCGGACCTCGCCGATCGCCACACCGTGGCTGACGCCGACGCCTCGCAGCGTTGTCTCCATCTCACCCGTCTCCGATAGAGCGACGGCACCCGCCGTCGCGTTGAATGTCGAACGCGCGGTCGTCACGAGGACGAACCGGCTCAGCGCCAGCCGAAGAGCTCGTCGCCGGCCTTCACGTCACCGTCTTCGACGACGTCGGAGAGCGAGTCCGCGGTGGCCTCGAGAGCCACGACGGGGCAGATGGGGGACTTGCCGGCGGCCTCGACGTCCGCGGGGTTCCAGCGCACGACGGCCTGGCCGCGCGTGACGGTGTCGCCCTTGTTGACGAGCAGCTCGAAGCCCTGCCCGTTGAGCTGGACGGTGTCGATGCCGAGGTGGGTCAGCACCCCGTGTCCCTCGCCGTCGACGACGACGAAGGCGTGCGGGTGCATGGAGACGATGACCCCGTCGACGGGGGAGACGGCCTCCCCGGGCTCACGTACGGGATCGATGGCGGTACCGGGACCGACCATCGCACCGGAGAAGACCGGGTCGGGAACTGCGGCGAGACCGATGGCGCGTCCAGCAAGCGGCGACGTCACGGTTGTCATGGGAAGCCTCCCAGGGGCGGAGATTGTGTGGCGCCGTCACTACCTGTCCTGGACGGCGTACTGTTCTGAAGCGTATGTCATGAGAAGTCCTAGTTCCGCCCGAGACGTACCAGTTGGTCGGAGCTAGGGACTACCGGAAACGATTTGCCTCAACTCAAGGTGGGATGTACTGTCGTACTCCTGCCTGACCCCAGCGCGGCCTTGAGTCGCGGGTCGGCAGCACCTATCAAGCCAGATCCTAACCCCAGTGGTCTACACCTCTGCGTGCTCGCAGGGGGCGTGGTCAGAGGGACCGGAAAAGCCTGGTAGTGTTTGACCCCGCCGGGAACGGAAAAGCGAGAGCGAATTCCATGCCCGGCAACCCGCTCCAGCGGGTGGCAGAAACGAAAATTCGGTCTGCTAAGCTGGAAACACGAAATACCGAAGGGAAGCCCGGAGGAAAGCCCGAGAGGGTGAGTACAAAGGAAGCGTCCGTTCCTTGAGAACTCAACAGCGTGCCAAAAATCAACGCCAGATTAGTTGATACCCCGTCCATCTTCGGATGGCGAGGTTCCTTTGAAAGTCCTGCCGGCCCCTTGTGGACTGGTAGGCAACATACACAGCGAGGACGCTGTGGACAGTCGGCCTTATTCCGGCCTGACTGTCCCGCTCAACGCGAGTGTCACCCGATTACGGGTAAACATTCACGGAGAGTTTGATCCTGGCTCAGGACGAACGCTGGCGGCGTGCTTAACACATGCAAGTCGAACGATGAAGCCCTTCGGGGTGGATTAGTGGCGAACGGGTGAGTAACACGTGGGCAATCTGCCCTTCACTCTGGGACAAGCGCTGGACACGGTGTCTAGT
>NZ_LIVX01000011.1 GCF_001905665.1 Streptomyces sp. CB02261
GGCGGTTCCGACTTTATCAGATGATCTGAGTCGGATTTCCCGCCTCCCGAAGAACCGTTAAGGCGCACGGCGGCGCCGGTGGTTCCCGATCTGGCGGAGCCGTAAACGTACTGGAGCGGGGCGCCCCGATGCAAATCGAGGCGCCCCGCTCCGGAGTTGTGCTGGTCAGACGTCAGACCTCGACGACGACCGGGAGGATCATCGGTCGCCGGCGGTAGGTGTCGGAGACCCACTTGCCGACGCTGCGGCGGATCAGCTGCTGGAGCTGGTGGGGCTCGACGACGCCGTCCTGGAACGACTTGTTGAGCGCCTGGTCGATCTTCGGGATCACCGCGTCGAACGCGGAGTCGTCGATGCCGGAACCCCGGGCGTGGACGTGCGGGCCGCCCACGATCTTGCCGGTCGAGGAGTCGACCACGACGAAGACCGAGATGATGCCCTCCTCGCCCAGGATGCGGCGGTCCTTGAGGGAGGTCTCGGTGACGTCGCCGACCGAGAGGCCGTCGACGTACACGTAACCCGCCTGGACCTTGCCGGTGATCCGGGCGCGGCCGTCGACCAGGTCGACGACGACGCCGTCCTCGGCGATGACGATGTGGTCCTTGGGAATGCCCGTCATCGCGCCGAGCTCGGCGTTGGCCCGGAGGTGGCGCCATTCGCCGTGGACCGGCATCAGGTTCTTCGGGCGGCAGATGTTGTAGAAGTACAGCAGCTCGCCGGCCGAGGCGTGACCCGAGACGTGGACCTTGGCGTTGCCCTTGTGGACGACGTGCGCGCCCCAGCGGGTCAGGCCGTTGATCACGCGGTAGACCGCGTTCTCGTTGCCCGGGATGAGGGACGAGGCCAGGATGACCGTGTCGCCGGGGACGATGCGGATCTGGTGGTCGCGGTTGGCCATGCGGGACAGGGCGGCCATCGGCTCGCCCTGGGAGCCCGTGCAGACCAGCACGACCTCGTCGTCCGGCAGGTCGTCGAGGGTCTTCACGTCCACGACGAGGCCGGCCGGGACCCGGAGGTAGCCCAGGTCACGGGCGATGCCCATGTTGCGGACCATCGAGCGGCCGACGAAGGCGACCCTGCGGCCGTACTCGTGGGCGGCGTCGAGGATCTGCTGGATGCGGTGCACGTGGCTGGCGAAGCTCGCCACGATGATCCGCTTCTGGGCGTTCGCGAAGACCGTGCGCAGGACGTTGGAGATGTCCTTCTCCGGCGGGACGAAGCCCGGGACCTCGGCGTTCGTCGAGTCGGACAGGAGGAGGTCGATGCCCTCCTCGCTGAGCCGCGCGAACGCGTGCAGGTCGGTGAGGCGGCCGTCCAGCGGGAGCTGGTCCATCTTGAAGTCGCCGGTGGCGACGGCCATGCCCGCGGGGGTGCGGATCGCGACCGCGAGCGCGTCCGGGATGGAGTGGTTGACCGCGATGAACTCGCAGTCGAACGATCCGAGGATCTCCCGGTCGCCCTCCTTCACCTCGAGGGTGTAGGGGCGGATGCGGTGCTCCTGGAGCTTGGCCTCGATCAGGGCGAGGGTCAGCTTGGAGCCGATGAGCGGGATGTCCGGCTTGAGCCGGAGCAGGTAGGGGACGGCACCGATGTGGTCCTCGTGGCCGTGCGTGAGCACGATGCCTTCGATGTCGTCGAGGCGGTCCCGGATGATGGTGAAGTCCGGCAGGATCAGGTCGACGCCGGGCTGCTCCTCCTCCGGGAAGAGGACGCCGCAGTCGACGATGAGCAGACGGCCGTCGAACTCGAAGACCGTCATGTTGCGGCCGATCTCACCGAGGCCGCCGAGCGGGATGACGCGCAGGGCGCCCTTCGGCAGCTTCGGCGGGGCGCCGAGTTCAGGATGCGGATGACTCAAAAGACTCTCCTCACCACGCACGCCACGTACCCCTCGGCACGTGGCGCGCATGACATTCGTGCACTTGCTGTTGTCAGTGTTCAGTTGTGAAGTCCGTTGTCAGAGCTCTACCCCGCCGGCGGCCAGGTCGACCTTGAGCTGCTCGGTCTCCTGGGGGGAGAGCTCCACGAGCGGCGGCCGCAGCGGGCCGGCCGGGAGGCCCTGGAGGGCGAGGGCGGCCTTGGTGGTCATGACGCCCTGGGTGCGGAACATGCCGGTGTAGACCGGCAGCAGCTTCTGGTGGATCTCGGTGGCCTTCTGGACCTCGCCGCCCAGGTGGGCGTCGAGGAGGGCGCGGAGCTCCGGGGTGACGACGTGGCCCACGACGGAGACGAAGCCGCAGGCTCCGACGGAGAGCAGGGGCAGGTTGAGCATGTCGTCGCCGGAGTACCAGGCGAGGCCGGAGCGGGCGATGGCCCAGCTGGCGCGGCCGAGGTCGCCCTTGGCATCCTTGTTGGCCACGATGCGCGGGTGCTCGGCGAGCCGGACGATCGTCTCGGTGTCGATCGGGACGCCGCTGCGGCCGGGGATGTCGTAGAGCATCACCGGGAGCTCGGTGGCGTCGGCGATGGCCGAGAAGTGCCGGTACAGGCCCTCCTGCGGGGGCTTGTTGTAGTACGGCGTCACGGCGAGCAGGCCGTGGGCGCCGTCGCGCTCGGCGGTGCGGGCGAGCTCGATCGAGTGGTGGGTGTCGTTGGTGCCGATGCCGGCCACGACGTGGGCGCGGTCGCCGACCGCCTCCAGGACCGCTCGTACCAGCTCCGATTTCTCCGCGTCGCTGGTGGTGGGGGACTCGCCGGTGGTGCCGTTGATGACGAGGCCGTCGTTGCCTGCGTCCACCAGGTGGGTGGCGAGTCGCTGGGCACCGTCGAGGTCGAGTGCGCCGTCCGCCGTGAAGGGCGTGACCATGGCGGTGAGGACCCGCCCGAAGGGGGTCTGCGGAGTGGAGATCGGAGCCATGGGTAACACGCTACTCGCTGCTCAGCGCCGGGTGGCCCTTAGGGGGACAGGAGAAAGGAGCCCGGCGCTGCCTGCTCGGGGGTTCAGGCAGCGCCGGGTCCGTTTGATCAGCCTAGATGAACTTCGTGAAACGTCGCAATACGGACACTTCGCATCGGGTGTTCGGACATCTGTGCCCCGACAGGCCGGATGGCCGTCCCTGCGGAGTAGCACGCAGGTCGGTGGCATCGGCCCCCGGCGTCCTACCGGAGAATGAGATTCGGCCGCTTTGATGAAAAAGGGCACCAAAACGTCGGATCCGTCGTCTCTACCTGTGACGCACCATGACGACCGAGGAGAGTGGCTCTGATGTTCCGCCGGGATGAGGCCGTACCGTTCGCGTTCGTCGCGGAGGCCGACCACTTCCGCAGTAACGTCACTCCTCCGCCACGTGAGCGCCTTGGCGCCTCGCAGATCGTCGGCCGTACGCTGCTCGGACTGACCGTCGTGGCAGGCCTCGTCGGGTCGCTGATCTTCGGGATGCCGTCCCTCGACTCCGGGGACTCCGCCACTCGTCAGCAGCAGTCCGAGGCGTCCGACAACCGCTGAGGTAGCCTCACCGGGCACTGCCCCTTCGAGCGTGCCTGTGAGTGAGGACCTGTCGTGCCCCTGCCCTTTCTGACGGCCGACCGTGCTTTTGACACGACCGACCACGTCGCCCTGCCGTTCGACGATCACGACCAGTGGCGGCGTCCTTACCGGCCGGGTTCCTGGCGGGTCGGGTCGGCCGCCCTGGCGCTGCTGCTCGCCTCGTTCGTCCTCCTCGCCGCGGTGATCATCGCCGCGGCGGGAGCCTTCGACGGCGGTGCCGCCACCCTGGCCGTCGCCGTGCTCGTCATCCTGGCCGCCCTGCGGATGCTCCGCATGGGGACCTGGGTGAGCCGCGCCGGCGTACGCCGCGTGGCCTTCTTCTCGACCGTCACCGTGCCGTGGGCGAAGGTGACCTCCGTGCGGACCGTGCAGCAGCCGGTGCGCTGGCTGGGGCTCCCCCGCACCGTCCAGGGGCAGGCCCTGGTGCTGGGTCGGCAGGGTGGTGAGCAGCTGATGCTGCTCACCGACCACAACGCCGACTTCCTCTCCCGGGTCGAGGCCTTCGACCGGGCGGCCGACACGGTCGAGGCCTGGCACGCCGAGTACGGCGTGGCCCCGGCCGTCACGCGCTGACCGGACGCCCCTCGTGGAGGGCGATGGCCCGCTGCATCGCCTTGCGGGCCCTGGGGGTGTCGCGGGCGTCGTGATAGGCGACCGCGAGCCGGAACCAGCAGCGCCAGTCGTCCGGTGAGTCCTCCGTCTCGGCCTTGCGCCGGGCGAAGACCTCGTCGGCGGAGTCGCGGTCGATCCGGCCGCCCTCCGTGCGCTTGAGTTCGTCGACGGGCAGGCCGCCCTCCGCCTCCAGTTCGGTGGCGAGGCGGCCCGCCTGGCGCGCGAACCGGGTGTTCTTCCAGAGGAACCAGCCGCCGACCCCGGGCAGCAGGAACGCCACGGCGCCCATGCCCATGGCGGCGGGCTCGCCGGTGAGGAGCAGCAGGACGCCCTCCAGGGCCACCACGCCGAAGACGAGGACGAGCACGGTGGCCAGGAAGACGTACGTGATCTTTCCGCCCATGGCCGTCAGCCCAGGTCCAGGAAGTGCTCCAGGCCGAAGGTGAGGCCCGGGGCGGTGGTCACGCGGCGGGCGCCCAGGAGGATGCCCGGCATGAAGCTGGAGTGGTGCAGGGAGTCGTGGCGGACGGTGAGGGTCTCGCCCTCGCCGCCGAGCAGGACTTCCTGATGGGCGAGCAGGCCCCGGAGCCGTACCGCGTGGACGGGGACGCCGTCGATGTCGGCGCCCCGGGCGCCGGCCAGAGCCGTGGCCGTGGCGTCCGGCTGGGCACCGAGACCGGCCTCGGCGCGGGCCGCGGCGATGAGCTGGGCCGTCCGGGTGGCGGTGCCCGAGGGGGCGTCCACCTTGTTCGGGTGGTGCAGCTCGACGACCTCGACCGACTCGAAGTACGGGGCCGCGATCTGGGCGAACTTCATGGTGAGGACCGCGCCGATGGAGAAGTTCGGCGCGATGAGGACGCCGGTCTCCGGGGAGGCGGCGAGCCAGGTCCGCAGCTGCGCGAGGCGGTCCTCGGTCCAGCCGGTGGTGCCGACGACGGCGTGGATGCCATGGCGCACGCAGAAGTCGAGGTTCTCCATCACCGACGCGGGGGTGGTCAGCTCGACGACGACCTGGGCGCCCGCCTCGGTGAGCGTCTCCAGCTTGTCGCCGCGGCCGAGGGCCGCGACCAGTTCCATGTCCTCGGCGGCCTCGACGGCCCTCACGGCCTCGGAGCCGATACGGCCCTGTGCTCCGAGGACCGCCACGCGCAGCTTGCTCATTGCTCTGATTTCCTTAGGGATCTCGGGGTCAGGAGACCGCTCGGTGGAGCCGGTCCGCCTGCTTGTCCTTCAGCGGGCCGATCACCGAGAGCGAGGGCCGCTGGGCCAGTACATCGCGGGCGACCTCCCGGACCTCGTCCGGGGTGACGGCCGCGATCCGGTCCAGCATGTCGTCGACCGACATCTGGGTGCCCCAGCACAGCTCGCTCTTGCCGATGCGGTTCATCAGCGCGCCGGTGTCCTCGAGGCCCAGCACGGTCGAACCGGAGAGCTGTCCGACGGCGCGGGCGATCTCGTCGTCCGTGAGGCCGTCGGAGGCGACCTTGTCGAGCTCGTCCCGGCAGATCTTCAGGACGTCGTGGACCTGGTTGGGCCGGCAGCCCGCGTACACGCCGAAGAGGCCGCAGTCGGCGAAGCCCGAGGTGTACGAGTACACGCTGTAGGCCAGGCCGCGCTTCTCGCGGACCTCCTGGAAGAGACGGGAGGACATGCCGCCGCCGAGGGCGGTGTTCAGCACCCCGAGGGCCCAGCGGCGCTCGTCGGTGCGGGCCAGGCCCGGCATGCCGAGGACCACGTGGGCCTGCTCGGTCCTGCGGTTGAGCAGCTCGACCCGGCCCGCCGCGCGCAGGGTGCGCGCGCCGTCGCGGGGGGCGACGGGGGTGGCGTCGGTACGGGTGAGGGCGCCGGCCTTCTCGAAGGCGCGGCGGACCTGGCGTACCACCGTGGCGTGGTCGATGTTGCCCGCGGCGGCGACGACCAGGTGGGTCGGGTCGTAGTGCTTCTTGTAGAAGCGGGCGATCTGGCCGCGGGTGAGGCCGTTGACGGTGTCGACGGTGCCGAGGACCGGGCGGCCCAGCGGGGTGTCGCCGAACATCGTCCGCGCGAACAGTTCGTGCACGACGTCACCGGGGTCGTCCTCGGTCATCGCGATCTCCTCGAGGATGACGCCGCGTTCGGCGTCCACGTCCTCTTCGAGGATCAGCGAGCCGGTGAGCATGTCGCAGACGACGTCGATCGCCAGCGGCAGGTCGGTGTCGAGGACGCGGGCGTAGTAGCAGGTGTACTCCTTCGCCGTGAAGGCGTTCATCTCGCCGCCGACCGCGTCGATCGCGGCGGAGATGTCGAGGGCGGACCGCTTGTGGGTGCCCTTGAAGAGGAGGTGCTCCAGGTAGTGGGTCGCGCCGTTCAGCGCCGGGGTCTCGTCGCGGGAGCCGACGTGCGCCCAGATGCCGAAGGTGGCCGAGCGCACGGAGGGGAGGGTCTCGGTGACGATGCGGAGGCCGCCGGGGAGGGTCGTGCGGCGGACCGTGCCGATGCCGTCCTTGCCCGGGAGAAGCGTTTGGGTACGGGCGACGGCCCGCCCCTCCGAAGAGGGGCGGGCCGTCGTCACGGAACTACGGGACGTCACTGGTCGGTGTCGCCCTTGTCGTCGGCGGCGCCGTCCTCGTCCGCGAGGACGGGGACGAGGGAGAGCTTGCCGCGCTGGTCGATCTCGGCGATCTCGACCTGGACCTTGGCGCCGATCGCGAGCACGTCCTCGACGTTCTCCACGCGCTTGCCACCGGCGAGCTTGCGGATCTGCGAGATGTGCAGCAGACCGTCCTTGCCGGGCATCAGGGAGACGAAGGCACCGAAGGTGGTGGTCTTGACGACCGTACCCAGGTAGCGCTCGCCGACCTCCGGCATGGTCGGGTTGGCGATGCCGTTGATCGTGGCGCGGGCGGCCTCGGCCTGCGAGCCCTGGGCGGCACCGATGTAGATGGTGCCGTCGTCCTCGATCGTGATGTCGGCGCCGGTGTCCTCCTGGATCTGGTTGATCATCTTGCCCTTGGGGCCGATGACCTCACCGATCTTGTCCACGGGGATCTTGACGGTGATGATCCGCGGGGCGTTCGGGGACATCTCGTCCGGCGTGTCGATCGCTTCCATCATCACGTCGAGGATGTGGAGGCGGGCGTCGCGGGCCTGCTTGAGGGCCGCGGCCAGGACGGAGGCCGGGATGCCGTCCAGCTTGGTGTCGAGCTGGAGGGCGGTGACGAACTCCTTGGTGCCGGCGACCTTGAAGTCCATGTCGCCGAAGGCGTCCTCCGCACCGAGGATGTCGGTGAGGGCGACGTAGTGGGTCTTGCCGTCGATCTCCTCGGAGATCAGACCCATGGCGATACCGGCGACGGGGGCCTTGAGCGGCACACCGGCGTTCAGCAGCGACATGGTGGAGGCGCAGACCGAGCCCATCGACGTCGAGCCGTTGGAGCCGAGGGCCTCGGACACCTGACGGATCGCGTAGGGGAACTCCTCGCGGGTCGGCAGGACCGGCACGAGGGCGCGCTCGGCGAGCGCGCCGTGGCCGATCTCGCGGCGCTTGGGCGAGCCCACGCGGCCGGTCTCACCGACGGAGTACGGCGGGAAGTTGTAGTTGTGCATGTAGCGCTTGCGGGTCACCGGGGAGAGGGTGTCCAGCTGCTGCTCCATGCGGAGCATGTTGAGGGTGGTGACGCCCAGGATCTGGGTCTCGCCACGCTCGAACAGCGCCGAGCCGTGCACGCGCGGGATGGCCTCGACCTCGGCGGCGAGCGTACGGATGTCCGTGATGCCGCGGCCGTCGATGCGGACCTTGTCCTTGATGATCCGCTCGCGGACCAGCTTCTTGGTCAGCGCGCGGTAGGCGCCCGAGATCTCCTTCTCGCGGCCTTCGAAGGCCGGGAGGAGCTTCTCGGCGGCGAGCTCCTTGATGCGGTCGAGCTCGGTCTCGCGCTCCTGCTTGCCGGCGATGGTGAGCGCCTTGGCGAGGTCGCCCTTGACGGCGGCGGAGAGCGCCTCCAGGACGTCGTCCTGGTAGTCGAGGAAGACCGGGAACTCGCCGGTGGGCTTGGCGGCCTTGGCGGCGAGGTCCGACTGGGCCTTGCAGAGGACCTTGATGAAGGGCTTCGCGGCCTCGAGACCGGCGGCGACGATCTCCTCGGTCGGCGCCTCGGCGCCGTCCTTGACGAGCTGGATGGTCTTCTCGGTGGCCTCGGCCTCGACCATCATGATCGCGACGTCGCCGTCCTCGAGAACGCGACCGGCGACGACCATGTCGAAGACGGCGTCCTCGAGCTCGGTGTGCGTCGGGAACGCGACCCACTGGCCCTTGATCAGGGCGACACGGGTGCCGCCGATCGGGCCGGAGAAGGGCAGGCCGGCCAGCTGCGTGGAGCAGGAGGCGGCGTTGATCGCGACCACGTCGTACAGGTGGTCGGGGTTGAGCGCCATGATCGTCTCGACGATCTGGATCTCGTTGCGCAGGCCCTTCTTGAAGGAGGGGCGCAGCGGCCGGTCGATCAGACGACAGGTGAGGACGGCGTCCTCGGAGGGGCGGCCCTCCCGGCGGAAGAAGGAGCCGGGGATCTTGCCGGCCGCGTACATCCGCTCCTCGACGTCCACCGTGAGGGGGAAGAAGTCGAGCTGGTCCTTGGGGCGCTTCGAGGCGGTGGTCGCCGAGAGGACCATCGTGTCGTCGTCCAGGTAGGCGACGGCGGAGCCGGCGGCCTGCTTGGCGAGACGGCCGGTCTCGAAGCGGATGGTGCGGGTACCGAAGGCGCCGTTGTCGATGACGGCCTCGGCGTAGTGGGTCTCGTTCTCCACTATGGGTTTCTCCTACGTGTTCGTCTTTGCGTCCGGGGCCCGTGTGGCCGGGGACGGTGTGCGACGGTGGCGAAGGAGCGCCTCGGGTGCTGGCCGGTCTTCGATCGAAGCACCCGGAACGTCGTGTCCGGGGGCCACTACCGAGGACCGGCGGCGAGCCGGCGGCTCCTCGCTCGTCCTATGGGGTTGTGCGACCAGCCTAAGTGCCGATGCGCACTTTGTGCACGTACAGCAAAGGGAGCGGCCCCCTGAAAGTGGGAACCGCTCCCTCCACGCGTCTTACTTGGCGCCGCCGGCCGCACCGCGGCGGATGCCGAGGCGGTCGACCAGCGTACGGAAGCGCTGGATGTCCTTCTTGGCCAGGTACTGCAGCAGGCGGCGGCGCTGGCCGACCAGGATCAGCAGACCACGGCGGGAGTGGTGGTCGTGCTTGTGCTGCTTGAGGTGTTCGGTCAGGTCCGAGATGCGACGGGACAGCATCGCGACCTGGACCTCGGGGGAGCCGGTGTCGCCCTCCTTGGTGCCGAACTCGGTCATGATCTGCTTCTTGACAGCGGCGTCGAGAGCCACGCGGTTCTCCTCTTGGTGTTCGTGCGCCCGTGAGTGCCCCTGGTCTAGGTCTCAGGGGAAGCTTCCGTGACTCGACGGGCGAAGGTCCGATGGGCGCAGCTTCCAGAGGCTTCCGACCGAGTCGGGGGCATTCCGGGAGCGCGTACACAAACGGCCGTCACACAGCGTACCAGCTCGCCGGAGCGCCGCCGGCTCCCGGTCCTACTTGCTGGTGAGGGAGCGGACCGCCGAGAAGACGTCGAGGACGGCGAGGCAGAGCGGGACGAGGGAGAGCAGCACGAACGCCTCGGCCAGGTCGAGGAGGCGGCCCCAGAAGGGGGAGAGACCCTTCTTCGGGATGATCAGGCCGATCGCGGTGATCAGCGCGGCGCCCGCCGCGACGGCCGCGGTGAGCCAGATCGTACGGATGTCCAGGCCGCCCCGGTCGCCGTACATCAGGAGGTCCTTGACCAGGTCCGCCGGCGGGTTGAGGGAGAGGCCGAGGACGAGCAGGGCGATGGCGGCGATGCCGGCGACGAGGACGCAGGCGACCTGCGAGGTGTAGCGGAAGAGGCGGGCGCGCAGCAGCATCGCCAGGCCGGAGGCGAGGGCGAGGAGCTGGCCCCAGACGTTTCCGGCGAAGCCGAGGACGGCGGCGGAGCCGACGACGACGGCAGCGCAGCCGCCGACCAGGCCGAGGAGCATCTCGTGGCCGCGGCGGGCCTGGAGCGCGATGCGCTCGCCGTCGACGGGCTGCGCGTCCTCGCCGGCCTGCTGCTGCGGGTCGCCGTGGAACTCGTCGTCGGCGGCGCTGCGCGGGGCGGCGTAGCCGATGGGGAGCCGGGCGAAGCGGGCGGAGAGGCCGGGCAGGAAGGCGACGAGGCCGATGGCGACGGGCGCGCAGACGGCGGCGGTCTCGGTGGCGGTGGTCTCGGTGAGGATCGCCAGGAAGGTGGCGAGGGTGCCGACGCCGGCCAGGAAGGTGGCGGCGACGAAGGGCGCGTCGCCGCTGGGGGTGAGCGCGACGAGGGCCACCGAGGCGACGAGGACGGTGACGCAGCCGAGCAGGAACTGCAGGCGGCCGGGGCCCTGGCCGGCGTCGGGGCCGACGATGCCGGAGCCGGCGATGAGCAGCAGCGGCAGCGCGCCGAGGCCGAGGGCGACGGCGGTCGCCCGGTCGCCGTACACGCGGGCGCGTACTCCGGCGAAGGCGGTGAGGAGGAGGCCGGCGGCGCCCGCGATGATCCCGGGCAGGCTGTGCATGTCGTGGCGGACCGGGTCGGCGAACCAGAGGACGAAGCCCATGAGGACGAGGAGCAGCACGCCGCCGAGGAGTCCGGCGCCGCGGAGCAGCTCGTCGCTCCACAGGTGCCGGTCGCGGGTGACGGCGGAGGCGACGGCGTCGGACACGTCGTCGTAGACGGCCGGCGGCAGGGACTGGGCGAACGGGCGTAGGGAGAGCACCTCGCCGTCGAGGACCTGCTGGGCGGCGAGGGTGCGGGCGCCGTCGAGGACCGATCCGTCCCGGCGGACCAGGTGGTAGCCGGTGGGGGTGCCGGCGGCCTGGGTCTGTCCGGTGAGCCGCAGGATCTCCGGGTAGACGTCGGCGACGGCGATGTCCTCGGGGAGCGCGACGTCGATGCGGCTGTCCGGCGCCACGACGGTGACGCGGCAGAAGCCGGTCGCTGCGGTCGTACTCACTGTGTGGACCCCCTGATTCGCGGTTGCGCACGATGCGCGCGCCACCCTACCGGGGACGGCCGGTGGGGGCTGCAAGTAGGATCGCCGTCCCATGGGGGAAGTCCGTGCGCCCGGCTGCCGACAGGGGTGCCGAGTGGATGCTCCCGCCACGAGCCCGCCTCCAACGAGGGATTGATGCGCCGGTGAGCCAGATCGTCGTCAAACGCCCGCCGAGGTCTCTTCCGCCGGAAGTGCCCGGTGAGGAACTGGTCCTGGAGTCTCCGCCGGAACTTCCGCGGGGGCAGCAGGAGTCGGCGTTGATGCAGCTCCTGCCGATGCTCGGCATGGGCTCGTCGGTGGTGTTCTTCTTCATGACGCCGTCTCCGATCATGCGGATCATGGGCACTCTGATGCTGGCGTCGACGGTCGCGATGGCGGTCGCCCAGTTCGTCAGATTCCGTCGCGGTACGCAGGGGCAAATGGCCGATGTCCGCCGCGACTACCTCAAATACCTCGCGCAGACCCGGCGTACGGTCCGGCGTACGGCCCGCAAGCAGCGGGACGCGCAGCTGTATCTGCACCCCGCCCCCGAGCAGTTGTGGTCGGTGGTGGCCGAGGGTTCGCGGGTGTGGGAGCGCCGGGTCGGCGACCATGACTTCGGGCAGGCGCGGATCGGGCTCGGGGCGCAGCAGTTGGCGACGCCGCTGGTGGCGCCGGACACCGCTCCGGTGGACGAGCTGGAGCCGCTGTGCGCGGGCGCGATGCAGCAGTTCCTCGCGGTGCACGGCACGTTGGACGGGCTGCCGATGGCGGTCTCGATGCGGGCCTTCTACCACGTGACGGTGTCGGGTGAGCCGGAGTCGGCGCAGGCGGCCGCGCGTGCGCTGGTGGCGCAGCTGGTGACCCTGCACTCCCCCGAGGACCTGGTGGTCGCGGTGGTCGCGGCCCGGGCCTCGCAGGAGCGGTGGGACTGGGCGAAGTGGCTGCCGCACACGCAGGTGCCGGGTCAGGTCGACGGTGCCGGTACGAAGCGGCTGTTCGGCGACGACCTGGGCGAGCTGGAGGGCCTGATCCGGTCGAAGCTGGACGGGCGGCCCCGGTTCTCCCGGGACAACCAGCCGGTGCTCGACCAGCCGCACGTGGTGGTGGTCCTGGACGGCGGCATGGTGCCGCCGGACTCGCTGCTCGCGGCGCCCGAGGGCCTTCAGGGCGTGACGATCGTGGAGGTGGTCTCGGGCGAGCTGGACGAGCCGCGCGGTGGCCTGTCGGTGGTGGTACGGCCGAACCGGCTGTCGCTGGAGTTCGGCGGCGGCTTCGCGTACGAGGGGCTGCCGGACGGCATCTCGCTTCCGGCGGCGGAGGCCCTGGCGCGGCAGCTGGCGCCGTTGCGGATGGGCGGCGGGGACGACGACGAGCCGCTGCTGGCCAACCTGGACTTCACGGATCTGCTGAACCTGGGCGACGCGGCCTCGGTGGACGTGGCGCGGACCTGGCGGCCGCGGTCGGTGGCCGAGCGGCTCCGGGTGCCGATCGGTGTCGGCGAGGACGGCCAGCCGGTCATGCTGGACCTGAAGGAGGCCGCGCAGGAGGGCATGGGCCCGCACGGTCTGTGCGTCGGTGCGACGGGTTCCGGCAAGTCGGAGCTGCTGCGGACGCTGGTGCTCGGGCTCGCGGTGACGCACTCCTCGGAGACGCTGAACTTCGTCCTCGCGGACTTCAAGGGCGGCGCGACCTTCGCGGGCATGTCGCAGATGCCGCACGTGGCGGCGGTCATCACCAACCTCTCCGACGACCTGACGCTGGTCGACCGCATGGGCGACGCGATCCGCGGTGAGCTCCAGCGTCGCCAGGAGCTGCTGCGGTCGGCGGGCAACTACGCCAACATCCACGACTACGAGAAGGCGCGGGCGGCCGGTGCCCCGCTGGAGCCGCTGGCCTCGCTGGTCCTCGTGATCGACGAGTTCTCCGAACTCCTCACCGCCAAGCCGGACTTCATCGACATGTTCATCCAGATCGGCCGCATCGGCCGGTCCCTGGGCGTACACCTGCTGCTGGCCTCGCAGCGCCTTGAGGAGGGCAAGCTGCGCGGTCTCGACACGTATCTGTCGTACCGGATCGGTCTGCGGACCTTCTCGGCGGCGGAGTCACGGACGGCGATCGGCGTGCCGGACGCCTATCACCTGCCGTCGGTGCCGGGTTCGGGCTATCTGAAGTTCGGTACGGACGAGATGACCCGCTTCAAGGCGGCGTACGTCTCGGGGACGTACCGGACGGGCGGGCCGCGTCTGGAGATCGGTCAGCTGCCGGTGGAGCGGCGTCCCGCGCTGTTCACGGCGGCGCCGGTGCCGGTGGTGTACGCGGCGCCGGACCCGGCGTACCTGACGGCCCAGCGCGCGGAGGAGGACGACGCGCTCGCGGACACGGTCCTCGACGTGATCGTGCGGCGGCTCGAGGGCCAGGGGGTGCCGGCGCACCAGGTGTGGCTGCCGCCGCTCGACCAGGCGCCGTCGCTCGACCAGCTCCTTCCGGGGCTCGCGCAGACGGCGGACCGGGGGCTCACGGCGACGGAGTACACGCGTCAGGGCGGGCTCACGGTGCCGCTCGGCCTCATCGACAAGCCGTTCGAGCAGCGGCGTGAGGTGCTGTACCGGGACTTCTCGGGTGCGGCCGGTCACATGATGGTGGTCGGCGGTCCGCAGTCCGGGAAGTCGACGATCATGCGGACGCTGATCTCGTCGTTCGCGCTCACCCACACCCCGGCCGAGGTGCAGTTCTACTGTCTGGACTTCGGTGGCGGCGGCATGGTGGCGCTCGCCGACCTGCCGCACGTCGGCGGGGTGGCGTCACGGCTCGACCCGGAGCGGGTGCGCCGGACGGTCGCCGAGGTGATGGGCGTCCTCAACCGCCGGGAGGAGTTCTTCCGTACGCACTCCATCGACTCGATGACGACGTTCCGGCGCAAGCGGGCCGCGGGCGAGCTGCCCGGCGAGGCCTGGGGTGACGTCTTCCTGGTCGTGGACGGCTGGGGCAGCTTCCGCAACGACTACGACATGCTGGAGCCGATCGTCGCCGACATCGCGGCACGCGGTCTGGGCTACGGCATCCACGTGGTGATCACCGCCTCCCGGTACATGGAGGTGCGGGCGGCGCTCAAGGACCAGATGCTGGGCCGCCTCGAACTGCGGCTCGGTGACGTCATGGACTCCGAGTTCGACCGGAAGGTCGCGGCGAACGTGCCGCCGGGGGTGCCGGGGCGCGGTCAGGTGCAGGAGAAGCTGCACTTCATGGGCGCGCTGCCGCGGATCGACGGATCGAGTTCGGCCGCCGACCTGTCGGAGGGAACGGCCGCGTTCGTCCGGTCGGTGGGGGCGAGCTGGAACGGGGCCCCGGCTCCGGCGGTGCGGCTGCTGCCGCGCAAGCTGCCGGCGGAGCGGCTGCCGAAGGGCTTCGAGTACCCGCAGCACGGCATCGCGATCGGTATCGACGAGACGAACCTGGAGCCGGTGTTCGTCGACTTCGAGTCGGATCCGTTCTTCCTGATCTTCGGTGAGAGCGAGTCCGGCAAGACGGGGCTGCTGCGGCTCATCGCGAAGCAGCTGTGCGAGCGGTACACGCCGGAGCAGGCGCGGATCGTGGTCGGCGACTACCGGCGGACGATGCTGGAGGCGGTGGCGCCCTCGCACCTCCTGGAATACGCGCCGATGGCCTCGGCCATGCAGATGCACATGGACGCGATCAACACGGTGATGACGAAGCGGGCGCCGAAGCCCGACATCACACCGCAGCAGCTGCGGGACCGCAGCTGGTGGACGGGTCCACAGCTGTTCGTCCTCATCGACGACTTCGAGCTGGTGGCGACCAACTCGGGTAACCCGCTGGCGGTCCTGGTGGAGAACCTGCCGTTCGCGCGGGACGTCGGCATCCGGTTCATCGTGGCGCGCAACCAGGCGGGTGCCTCGCGGGCGATGTACGAGCCGTTCATGCAGCGGATGCGGGAGCTGGGCGCGCAGGGCGTGATCCTCTCCGGCGACCCGCAGGAGGGCGACATCCTGGGCAACGTCCGGGCCAGGCCGATGCCGCAGGGCCGGGGCACGTTCGTGTCGCGGAAGCGGGGCACGCCGCTGGTGCAGCTGGGCTGGCTGCCGGAGCAGCACTGACGGGACGGCGCGGACGGGGAACAGGGCCCGCGGGCCGCGGATTTCCCGCTGATCGGGTACGGCGGTCCCACTACTGTGGGAGGGACCGCCGTACGACCGCGAAGGGAACGCGCCGATGACCGACGCAGCACACGACAGCACCGAGCTCGCCGGGAGCCCGGCCGACGCCCTGGCCGCCGAGAAGCAGCGCCAGAAGGACGAGCTGTACGCGCTGGACATCTCCGGCGTCGAGTGGCAGGGCGCGCCGGGGACGAGCCCGGACGAGGAGCGGGTGGAGATCGCGCGGCTCCCGGAGGGCGCGGTGGCGATGCGTTCGTCCCTCGACAAGGAGACGGTGCTGCGGTACACGAAGGCCGAGTGGGACGCGTTCGTCCTCGGCGCCCGGGACGGCGAGTTCGACCTGCGGTAGGCGCCGGACACGCGTGAGGGGGTGGCCCGTCGGGAACGGGCCACCCCCTCACGTACGTCCGCGGGATGTCACATGCGGAACCGGGCGGCGTTGCCCCGGTCGGTGTCCTGGTAGCCGATGACCGACTCGTCGAGGAGCTGGGCGATGCGCGCCAGGTCCTGGTTCATGCCGGCCATGTCGCGGGTCAGGCGGTCCTGGGTCTCGCGGTACGCGATCTTGGCCTCACCCTCCCAGTTGCTGGCGACGCGGTTGACCTCGGCCATGAGGTCGTCGAGCTTCTGGGTGAGGGTGGTGGAGGTCAGGCGGGTGTCGGCCGCCGCCTGCGTCACGGTGTCGTAATTGACCGCAGTGGTCATGGTGTTGACTCCTGGAGTGAGAGTGGCGCGGAGGGCTGTCGGGTGGCTCAGACGCCGAGGATGGCGCTCTGGTTGCCGCCGCCGCCGGCGCCACCGCTGGTGTCCATCGTGCGGAAAGACCGCAGACGGTCCTCCTCCTCGCGCGAGAACCCGTCGGCGCTCATGCGCATCATCTCTTCGAGCTTGGACAGCTCCTGGCGCATGCTGCGCAGACGCTGGTTCAGGTCGTTCTGGACCCGGTCGTACTCCTTGCTCGCAGCGCCCTGCCAGCCCGCCTGGACGCGGTCGACCACGCCGTTGAGGTTGGTGATGCGGGACTGGAGCTCGTCGGAGAAGTCCTGGATCCGGCCGGCGAGCTTGACTTGTTCGGCACTGGTTACGTTCAGGTCTTTCGACATCTTGCCCCTTCTTCCTTCGGTGGCGTCGACGGCTCGGCCGTCGGGCCCTCCGTTCGTGATGCGGACGGGAATCTTCTGATGCCGCCCCCGTGCTGGGCTCGCACTGCCGTGCGCCCCGCGGTCACTTTAGCCATTGACGGCGGCAGTTCCAACTGCAAAGGAAGGTCCGGATACTTGACCGTTACGCGGGTCAACGGACCCCTCTTCGACGGCGGCTGTCGCGGATCACGATGGCGGTTCCGGCGACCACGGCCACCAGGACGACACCGATCCCCAACGCGTAGGTGGCGAGCCGTTCGGAGCGCTCCTGAGGCGTCTCCGACAGCGCCAGACGGGCCGGCTCGGGGGCCGGCGGCTTCGGCGGCGCCGGGTCGGCCGTGGGCGAGGACGCCGGCGTCCCCGGGACGTCGGCGAGCGCCCGTACCGGGTCGATCACCCCCCACCCGACGTGGTTGTCGCGGCCGTTGATCGAGCGGACGGCGGTCTGCTCGATCCGGGCGACGATCTGGGCCGCCGTCCACTTCGGGTGCTCGGCCCGGAGCAGGGCGGCGACACCGGCGACGTACGGGGCGGAGAAGCTCGTGCCGTTGTCGACGCACTGGCCGCCGCCGGGGACGGTGGAGACGATGTCGACGCCGGGGGCGGCGACGCCCACGAAGGTGCCGGACTGGGAGAAGGCGGCGCGCTCGTTGTTGCGGTCGGACGAGGCGACGGCGAGGACTCCGGGGAAGGCGGCCGGGTACGTGGTCTTCAGCTTGCCGTCCATGCCGTCGTTCCCGGCGGAGGCGACCACGACGATGTTCTTCTTGATCGCCGCGGCCACGGATCTGGCCATGTCCGAGTCGGCGTCGAGGGCCTGGGTGGTGTCCTGCGAGATGTTGATCACGTGGGCGCCCTTGGCGACGGCGTGGTCGATCGCGAGCGCCATCGTGTCGGACTTGCCGCTGTTCTTCTCGTCGTTCTGCCGGATCGGGATGATCGTCGCCTCGGGGGCGAGACCGACGAAGCCGGTACCGGCACGGGGGCGGGCGGCGATGATGCCGGCCACCTTGGTGCCGTGGCCGACGTCGTCGACGGTGCCGTCGGTCTTGCCGCGCAGCTCGTCGCCGAGACCGGGGTTCTTCTTGTCGGGCTTGAGGAAGTCCTTGCCCGCCTTGGCGTCGACGGCGGTCCTCAGCTGCGGGTTGACGTCGTCGACGCCCGTGTCGATGACGGCGACCCGGATGCCCTTGCCCTTGGTGTCCTGCCACAGCTCGTCGAGGAGCACCCGCTGGAGCGGCCAGGGGATGCCCTCGATCTGCTTCTTCATCGGGAAGGTGCACTCGCCGCTGCCGTCGAGGACAGGCCCGTCGTGGCGCGGCGCGGCCGCCGCCGGGGGCGCCACGAGGAGGGCGGTGAGGGTGCCCGCGGCGAGCAGGGCGGCCGTGCGGTACGTGGTCGTCACCGGTGCCACCCCCTAGGAACCCTGCGGCTGGCGCGCGCTGTTGGTGTCGAGTCGTGGACCCTTCGACAGGAACTCCGACCACTCGATCGGGACGAGGGCCGGCATGACCTTCTCGTAGCCGAGACGCTTCTGGGCGTCGCTGGGTTCCGGACGTCCGTCGGTCTGCTGCTCCTTGTCCCCGGCGCCGATCTCGGAGCGGGCGGAGTCGCTGTCGCCGTTGGCCTGGACGGCGTAGCGGAGACCGGTGTCGGTGACGAGGAACAGCGAGCCGTCGGGCGTCTTCTGCTTGCCCTGGATCTGGGTGTAGAGCAGGCCGGTGCCCGGGGTGACGTACGTGCTGGTGCCGCCCGCCGTGATGTCGGCGGGGTACTTGGTGCCGGCCCAGGTGGCGAGGGTCGTCCCGCCCTTCTCGTCGACGCCGGTGAGGACGCTGCACACGGTGTCGCGGGCGGACGCGCCGGTGGAGTCGTTGACCTGGGTGGACTTCAGCTGCGGCCAGCGCGCCTCGCCGTGGAAGACGGTGGGGTCGGGGACGAACGAGGAGGCGTCGACGGTGGTCGGCTCACCGTCCATGTCGAGGACGCCGGTCTGCCGGGAGTTGATGAGGAGCCAGGCGGTGAACGAGGTGACCGGCTGGACCTTCCCGGCGAGCACGACGTAGTGCTGGGGTCCGGAGCCGGTCTGGGCGAGCAGGACCATGCCGATCCGGCTCTCGGTCTCGTTCAGGGTGCTGTCCGGGATGTCGGCGGGGGCGCCGATGGTTCCTTCGAGGTGCGGGAAGTCCACCGGGTCGCCGGTGTTCAGGGTGGCGAGCCAGTCGTCGGTGACGGGCTGCGGCTCCTTGCCGAGGCCGAAGAGGGCGGTGAGCAGTCCGGGACTGTCGGCCTTGACCGGGTACTTGGTGCCGGTGTGGTCGACGAGGAACTGCGCGGAGCCCTTCTGTCCCTTGACGTAGAGGATCTGCCCGTTCTTCAGCCGGCCGGCGCCCTCGGTGCGGGGGATGTCCCGCTCGGCGAAGAGGAAGGTCGCCTTCTGGACGCTGGCGCCCTTGCCTCCGCCGGGCTGGACGCAGACGGCCCAGCGCTTGGCCTTGCCCGCGTCGTCCGCGGTGGGAAGCCGGTCGGGGGCGTACGGGATGCCGAGGATCGGGCCGCGCGGCGGCTTGCCCTCGTCGAGCTTCTTGTCGGCGACCTGGACGACCTGGAACTGGTCGGGGTTGAGGAGGAGCCGCGCGGAGGCGAGGTTGAGGACGGGGTGGAGCAGGGTCTTCTTGTCCTTGCCCTTGCCGGTCTCCAGGACCACGTACCGGGTCGTCGACTGCTTGCCGACGATCACCCGGGTACCGGGGGTGTCCCAGCCCTTGGGGGCCTGGGGGCTGAACATGCCCCAGGCGCCGAAGCCGGCGACGACGAGCGCGGCGACGATCAGACCGGGGACGATCGCGCGCAGCGGCCTCGGCGCCCCCTCCTCCGTGCCGGAGGGCGAGGGTTGGAGGAATGCCGCCACCGTGCGCTTCTTCGCAAAGGTGTACGCGTTGAGCTCGTCCCGCCGCGATGCCATGAGTCCCCATTCTCGTCAGGCGCGATCTTCGCGCGGGAGCCGGGGGAGCTGGCACCCGGGCCCCGGCCGTCGGACCGGCCACCTACTATGCCTGCTGTCCCGAGGGGTTCGTGGGGCGGGTAGGGTGATCCGGCCGCCAAAGCCCTGGCGGGCCAGGGTGATCGGGACGAATTGAGGGGGATTCTCCATCATGGCTTCCGCGACGCGGACGCGGCCCGCCGCGGCCACCACCTCCGAACCCCCGTCCACGGGACCCGTCTCCTCGGTCTCGCCGAGGCTCCAGGCGCGCCCGGGACACTTCGGTTCGTTCCAATTGCAACAGCTCGTACTGATCGAGGTGGCGGCGGCTCTGCTCGTCGTGGCCTGGGTCGTGGAGCCGATGCTCCTCGTGCCGGCGGGCGTGGTCGCCGTCGTACTCCTGCTCCTCGCCGTCGTGCGCCGCCACCGGCGCTCCCTGCCCGAGTGGCTCGGCACCTTCCTCGCGCTGCGGGCCCGCACGCGCCGGGCGGCCTCGTTCACGGTGCCGGAGGGCACCGAGCCGGGGTTCGCGCCGGTCGTGGAGTGCGACCCGGCGCTGCGGACGTACGCGTACAGCGACCGTGACCGGCGCCCGGTCGGCATGGTCGGGGACGGCACCTTCCTGACGGCGGTCCTGCGGGTGGAGTCGGACGGCACCGCCCTGCGTCCGGACCGTGCGGCCCGACCGCTGCCCGTCGGGCTCGTCCGGGACGTGCTGAGCGTGGACGGCATCCGGCTGGAGTCGGCTCAGATCGTGCAGCACACCCAGCCGGCGCCCGCGCCGCACCTGCCCGCGCAGTCCATGGCCGCGCGCAACTACGGCCCGCTGCAGGCGCAGACGGGTTCGCCCGCGGTGCGGATCACCTGGATCGCGCTGAAGCTCGACCCCGAACTGTGCCCGGAGGCGGTCGCCGCGCGCGGCGGCGGCGTGCGGGGCGCGCAGAAGTGCGTGGTGCGGGCGGCGGACCAGCTGGCGAGCCGGCTCGCGGGCGCCGGGTTCTCGGCGAGCGTGCTGACGGAGCAGGAGCTCACGTCGGCGCTCGCCACCTCCACCTGCGCGAGCCCGATGGCGATCGCGCAGGCGGGCCGGGGGCAGACGCAGGGGCGGCGGACCCAGGAGACCGCGCGGACCTGGCGGGTGGACGACCGGCGGCACACGACGTACTGGGTCGGGCGCTGGCCCCAGTTGGGCGGCCAGGGCGGCCGCGCGGGGGCCTCGATGCCGCAGCTGGTGGCCCTGCTGACCTCGCTGCCCGCGCTCGCGACGACGTTCAGCCTGACGCTGAGCGGCGGGGACCGGCAGGAGGTGACGGTGGCCGGACACGTACGGATCACCGGGCGCAGCGACGAGGAACTGGTGGCCGCGCGGCACGAACTGGAGCGCGCGGCACGCGGGGTGAGGACGGGTCTGGTGCGGCTGGACCGGGAACAGGTGCCGGGCATCCTCGCGACGCTGCCGCTGGGGGGTGCGCGCTGATGTCCTCCTCCGTCTCCTCCTTCGGTACGCCGGCCCGCTCCGGGCGGCCCGACGCACGCGGTACGGAGTCCCGGGGTACGGGCTCTCGCGGTACGGTCCGGGGCACGCGGCCCCGGTTCGGTTTCGGGCTCGTCGGACCGCGCCGGGACAAGCACTCCGTCGCCCTCGACCAACTCGACGCGCTGGCCCTGCCGGTCGGCGACGACGGCATGGTGATCGGCGTCGACGCCGAGAACCGCCCCGCCGTGCTCGGCATCAACCGGCCCGTCCCGTACGACGTCACCCTCATCGGCGGGCTGTGGACCGCGCAGGTACTGGCCCTCCGGGCCGCCGCGACGGGCGCCCGGGTGGCGGTCGAGACCGGCCGCGCCCAGGCGTGGACGGCGCTCGCGCAGGCCGCGGGCGGCGGCCAGCCGTGCATCGCCCTGCACGACGTGGGGCGGGTGCCGCCGCAGGGCGCGTCCGCCGGCAGTCCGGTGGTCGTGGTGCGTGACTGCGGCATGCGCCCGCCGCGCGGCCGGGTCGTGTCGGCGCCCTGGCAGTCGGTGGTGACGCTGCTGCCGTATCTGAGCCCGGTCGCGCCCCGGCTCCTGGAGAAGTCCTCGCTGGTCGGCGTGCAGCGGGTCTCCCCCGACGAGGCCGCGCAGATCGGCCGCATCATGAGTCTGCCGCGCCATGAGTACGAGGCGCTGTCCACGCTCGCGGACGGGGTGACCCTCTGGTGCACGCAGAGCGACCGCCAGTTCGTCATGACCCAGGCGACCGATGCCGAGACCGGATTGTTGGGCGGCGCGCGCCGGATGGACTGAACGGCGACCTAGCGCCATGGAGTTGTTCAAGTACGTCCATTTTTGCATCGTTTTGAACGGTCGGGGTTTTCCCTCTGCGGCGCACTCAGTTCACTTGGGGGCCGGACCGGGTCACGGGGAGGGGCGCGGAGGGGCCGTCGGCCCTGCCCGGCGGTCGCCCGCGCCGATTAGGCTGGACGGGCCCCGCCCACAACGGCACAAGGGTGCTCGACCACACCAGGAGGCAAAGTGAACGGCGATCGCGACGAGATCCACGGGGGTTGGAATCCGCCCGCCGACGATCAGTCCGACGCGGATCCCGCCGAGATGACGGGTGAGTTCACCATCGACTACACCCCGCCCGCCTGGTACACGCAGAACGCGTCGGGCGGTGCGGGGTCGGGCGGTGTCACTCCCCCGCCGCCGAGCGGCACTCCGCTCCCCGTGCCGGGGCTCCCGGCGGGCAGCGGCTTCGAGCCCGGCTGGAGCGCGGGGGCTCCGCCGGTGGGGACGGGCGAGGTCGCCGTTCCTCCGGTCACGCCTGCCGCTCCGGTCCTGCCCGCCGCTCCGATGACTCCGGTCGCACCGGTGGGCGTGGCTCCGGTGGGTACGGCGCCCGTCGCCGGCGCCTCGGCGTCCGGCGCCTCCGCGTCCGGGGGCTCGTGGCCTGGTGCCGCTTCGGCCGACGCCTCCCTGCCGGGATCTCCGGCGTCCGGCGGGTCGGTGCCGGACGGCTCCCTGCCGAGTGCTGCGGCGGCGGCGCCACTGCCGGGTGCCTCCGCACCGGAGGCGTCCTCCGGTGACCTCCAGAGCGGCGCGACCGTGCGCTTCTCCCCCGCCGCGCTCCAGCACGAGATGGCGGAGCGTGCGGCGGAGGCCTCCGCGACGCCGGACGCCACGGAGGGCGCGCCCGACCCGGGCCGGACGCCGGGCGAGGCCCAGGACTCCGGATCGGCTCCCGCCGCAACCGTCGACGGCACCACCGCCAGGGGCACGACCGACGGCACCTCCGCCGAGTCCGAACCCGCCGCCCCGAGCACCGACCCCGCCGAGACCACCGGCCCTGCCGCGGCGGCCGCGTCGTCGGACGGGACCGGGCCGGGAGCGGACGGCACGGTCCCTGCCGCCCCCTCGGACACCCACGACGACACCGACGACGAGTCCGCCGTCGAGACGCCCGCCGATGCCGTGGCGACCCCGGAGGCCGGGGACACCGTCGGCGCCGACGCGGACCCGGCGCCGGTCACCGACGCGCTGCCCGCCGAGGCCACCGGCGGCCCCGCGGCCCCGGACGCCCAGCCAGCCGCGCCCGAAACCGCCGGCGTCCCGCCCGTGGCCCCCGCCCCCTACCCGCCCGCCGACGCGCCGCAGGGCTTCGGCCCCGGTGCCGCTCCAGGGCCCCTGCCCGCCGCGGGGCCGGGCGCCGGTGCCGCGCTGCCGCCGCTGCCGCCGTCCTTCCAGCCGGCCGCGCCCGGGCCCGCCCAGCAGTGGCCCGCGCAGCCGGCCCCGGGCGCCCAGCCGGTGCCGCAGGCCGCGCCGCTGCCGCCCGCCGCCGCCTGGCCCGCGCCCCCGGCGCCGGCCGCCCCCGGCGCCGTACCGCCGCAGGCCCAGCACCAGCCGCAGCCACAGCCGCCGGCCCAGCCGCAGTCCCAGCACCAGTCCCAGCCCCAGCACCCGCAGCCCGGTTCCTACGGCTACCCGCAGGCGCCCCAGCAGCCCACGCCCCCGGGCGGCTACGGCTTCCCGCACCCCGGGACGCCTCCGCAGCAGGGCGGTTACGGCTACCCGCCGGGGGCACCTCCCGGGCCGCAGGGCCCAGGGGGACAGCCGGCGCCCCCCGGTGGTGTGCCGCCGCAGGCCCAGGTGCCGGGCGGCGGATACGGCTACCCGCACCCCGCCGCCGTACCCCCGCAGGCCCCCGCACCCCAGCCGCCGCACGACGCGCAGCCGCCCGTCGATCCGCGGACCGGGGCCGCCTGGCCCTCGCCCGTGACGCACGACCAGCGCGAGCGGTCCGTGCCGGGCGCGCCCCTCGGCTACAACGCGGCCGTGGAGCTCTCCTCCGACCGCCTGCTGCGCAACAACAAGCAGAAGCCCAAGTCCAGCCGGAACCCCGGCGGTGCCGCCTCCCGGTTCAAGCTCGGCGGGAAGAAGGAGGAGGCGGAGCGGCAGCGCAAGCTGGAGCTGATCCGCACGCCGGTCCTCTCCTGCTACCGGATCGCGGTCATCTCGCTCAAGGGCGGTGTCGGCAAGACCACGACGACGACCGCGCTCGGCGCGACCCTGGCGACCGAGCGGCAGGACAAGATCCTGGCGATCGACGCCAACCCGGACGCGGGCACCCTGGGCCGCCGGGTGCGGCGCGAGACCGGGGCGACCATCCGGGACCTGGTGCAGGCGATCCCGTACCTCCACTCGTACATGGACATCCGCCGCTTCACCTCGCAGGCGCCGTCCGGTCTGGAGATCCTCGCCAACGACGTCGACCCGGCCGTCTCGACGACCTTCAACGACGAGGACTACCGGCGGGCGATCGACGTCCTGGGCAAGCAGTACCCGATCATCCTCACGGACTCGGGCACGGGTCTGCTGTACAGCGCCATGCGTGGGGTGCTCGACCTCGCCGATCAGCTGATCATCATCTCCACGCCCTCCGTGGACGGCGCCTCCAGCGCGTCGACGACGCTGGACTGGCTCTCCGCGCACGGCTACGCGGACCTGGTGCAGCGCTCCATCACGGTCATCTCCGGGGTCCGCGAGACCGGCAAGATGATCAAGGTCGAGGACATCGTGCAGCACTTCCAGACCCGCTGCCGCGGCGTCGTGGTGGTGCCCTTCGACGAGCACCTGTCGGCCGGCGCCGAGGTGGACCTCGACATGATGCGGCCGAAGACCCGGGAGGCGTACTTCCACCTCTCGGCGATGGTCGCCGAGGACTTCGTGCGGGCCCAGCAGGCGCAGGGGCTCTGGACCGGCGACGGCCAGGGCGCGATGCCTCCGCACATGGCCCCGCCGATGCCCGGACACCAGATGCCGGGACAGCCGATGCCCGGGCAGCAGGTGCCGGGGCAGTTCGCGCCCGGCCAGCCCGTGCCGGGTCAGCCGTACGGAGGCCCGCCCGCGCCCGGTCAGCCGTACCCGCCGCAGCAGCCCTACGGCCAGCCGCAGCCGGGCCAGCCCTACGGCGCGCAGCCCGCGCCAGGACAGCCGTACGCGGCGCAGCCCATGCCCGGTCAGCCGATGCCGGGGCAGCCCGCGCCCGGACAGCCGTACGGAGCACAGCCCGCCCCGGGTCAGCCGTACGGAGCACAGCCCGCGCCCGGACAGCCGTTCGGCGCGCCTCCCGGGCAGCCCGGGATGCCCCAGGGCTGGCAGCAGCCGGCGCCCGGTCAGCCGCTGCCCCCGCAGGCCGATCCGCAGGATCACGGCACCGGTTCCGCGCCCGGGCAGGATCAGGGACAGCCCCAGGTCCCGCCCCCGCACTGGCACCGGCAGCAGCCTCCGCAGGCACCGCCAGCCCCTCAGCAGTAAGGCGTCACAGGAGTAGACCAATGAGGCCCCGTACCGGTTCACCGGTACGGGGCCTCTCGGCATTCCCGCAGCCCACACGGGGTTTGACGGATCGTTGACGACGGCAGACCACCGCTGATACACCTTCGCTTCACCCACCCTCAGCCCAAGATCCACGACAGATCCCCCGACGCGAGGTCACGTCCCATGGTCATGGTCACGAAGGCTCCACCCCGCCGCACCCCCGCCCCCCGAGCACTCCGTCTGCTGCTCGCCTCCGGTGTCACCGCCGTCTCGCTCGTGGCCGTCCCCGGTACCGCCGCCGCCGAGGACGACAAGGCGGCCACCGGGAACACGCTCACCGTCGCCGTCTCGCAGAGCATCGACTCGCTGAGCCCGTTCCTCGCCCAGAAGCTCACCTCGACGAGCATCCACCGGCTGGCCTATGAGTACCTGACCAACTACGACGCGAAGGACGCCCGACCCGTCCCGGGCCTGGCGACCGCGTGGAACTCCTCGCCGGACAAGCTGACGTGGACGTACACGATCCGCGAGGACTCGACCTGGTCCGACGGGAAGCCGGCCACCGCCGAGGACGCGGCCTGGACCTTCAACAAGATGATGACCGACCCGAACGCGGCCACCGCCAACGGCAGCTTCACGGCCAACTTCGCGCAGGTCACCGCGCCCGACCCGCGGACGCTCGTCATCCGGCTCAAGAAGCCCCAGGCGACGATGACGGCGCTCGACGTGCCGATCGTGCCGAAGCACGTCTGGGAGAAGGTGGGCGACTTCTCGAAGTTCAACAACGACAAGCAGTTCCCCATCGTCGGGAACGGCCCCTTCGTCATCACCGACTTCAAGGTCGACCAGTACATCAAGCTCAAGCCGAACAAGACGTTCTGGCGGGGCGCGCCGAAGTTCGACGAGCTGGTCTTCAAGTACTACAAGGACGGGGACGCGGCCGTCGCCGCCCTCCAGAAGGGCGAGGTGTCCTTCGTCCCGAACCTGACGCCCGCCCAGGCCGACGCGCTCAAGACGCAGAAGAACATCAAGGTCAACGACGCCCCCGGCCGCCGCTTCTTCGCCATCGCCACCAACCCGGGCGCGCGGGCCAAGGACGGGAAGACCTTCGGCAACGGTCACAAGGCGCTGCTCGACCCGGCGGTCCGCAAGGCGCTCTTCCTCGCCGTCGACCGGACGACCATCGTCGACAAGGTCTTCCAGGGGCACGCCGTCGAGGGCGAGGGCTACATCCCGCCGCGCTTCGGCTCGTACTTCTGGAAGCCGGAGGCCACCCAGAAGCGGGCCTACGACCCGGCCGGGGCCGCGAAGGTCCTCGACGCGGCCGGCTACCGCAAGAACGCCGACGGCAGGCGCGTCGGCAAGGACGGCAAGCCGCTGGACTTCCGCATCCTGTGCCACGCCACCGACCCGAACGACAAGGCGATCGGCAAGTACCTCCAGGAGTGGTGGGGCAAGCTCGGCATCGGCCTGAAGGTCGAGTGCCTGGACAGCGTCTCCGACCCGTGGGTCAAGGGCGACTACGACCTGGCCTTCGACGGCTGGTCGGTCAACCCCGACCCGGACTACGTCCTGTCGATCCACACCTGCGGCACGCTCCCGGCGACGCCGAAGGACTCCGGGGCCACGGACAACTTCATCTGCGACAAGGAGTTCGACACGCTCTACGCGCAGCAGGCGGTGGAGTACGACGCCGCCAAGCGGGCGGATCTGGTGAAGCGGATGCAGTCCCGGCTGTACGACACGGGGTACATGAACATCATGGCCTACCCGAACGCCCTGGAGGCGTACCGCACGGACCAGATCGCGTCCATCACGACCATGCCCGAGGCCGCAGGAAACCTGTGGGGCCAGGACGGCTACTGGAGCTGGTGGTCGGCCGTGCCCGCGACCGGGTCCACCGACTCCGACGGCGGCTCGTCCACCGGGGTGATCGTCGGCGTCGGCGCCGCCGTGGTGCTCCTGGTCGGCGCCGGCGTCGTCCTCGGTCTGCGCCGCCGCTCCACCGCTGACGACCGCGAGTAGGACCGTGACGACGGCAAGCACCGCCGCCGACGTGCCGCGGGCCGAGAAGGCCCGCGTCACGGACGGCGCACCCCGCACCGGTTCCTCCCTCGGCTATCTCCGTCACGCGGCGGGGAAGCTGGGCGGCGCGTTCGTCTCGCTCTTCGCCGTGCTGGTCACCAGCTTCTTCCTCTTCCGGATCATCCCCGGTGACCCGGTGAAGGCCATGACGCACGGCGTGCCCACCTCGGCCGAGCAACTCGCGACTCTCCGACGGCAGTTCGGGCTCGATCTGCCGCTGTGGCAGCAGTTCACCGACTACTGCGCCAAGGCGCTGAGCGGCGACCTCGGCACCTCGTTCCAGTTCCGCACCCCCGTCGGGGAGCTGATCGCGGAGAAGCTGCCCGCGACGCTGCTGCTCACCGGGGTCGCCGTGGTGATCTACTCGGCGCTCGGGCTCTGGCTCGGCACCCGCTCGGCCTGGCGCCACGGCGGCCTCGGCGACAAGCTGAACACCGGGATCGCGCTGACCCTGTGGTCGGTGCCCTCCTTCTGGCTCGGGCTGCTGCTCATCATCGTGTTCTCCGTCGGCATGGGCCCGGTCCCGGGGCTCTTCCCGACCGGCGGCATGGAGTCGGGCACCGGCGAGACCGGGCTCGCGTACGTCCTCGACGTCGCCCACCATCTGGTGCTGCCGGTCGTCACGCTCGTGGCGGTCGGCTACGCGCAGACCCTGCTGGTGATGCGCTCCTCGCTGCTCGACGAGATGGGCGGCGACTATCTGACCACCGCGCGGGCGAAGGGGCTGCGCGACGACGCCGTCCGGCGCCGCCACGCCGTGCCGAACGCGCTCCTGCCGACCGTCACGATGATCTTCATCAATCTGGGCCATGTGGCCGCCGGATCGATCCTGGTGGAGACGGTGTTCTCCTGGCCGGGGCTCGGCGGGCTGTTCTACCAGGCGCTCAGCGTGCCCGACCTGCCGCTCGTGCAGGGCCTGTTCGTGGTCTTCGCCGGAGCGATGATCCTGATGAACCTGATCGCCGACCTGCTCTATCCGCTGCTCGACCCCCGGGTGGGCCGATGACCTCTCCGACTCCCGCCGCCTCCGCCTCCTCGCTCGCGTGGCAGCGCCGACGGCACACGGCGTCCCGCTTCTGGCGCGGCTACCGCTCCCACCGCGCCGGCCTGTACGGCCTCGCCGGTCTCGCGCTGATCGCCCTGCTCGCCCTCACCGCCCCGCTGCTCGTCGGCGCCGACGTGCAGTCGGTGACGAAGGCCACCGGGACGGCCCTGGAGGCTCCGAGCGCGGAGTTCCCCCTGGGCACCGACCAGTTCGGGCGTTCACTGCTCGGCCTGCTGATCTGGGGGGCGCGGATCTCGCTGCTCGTCGGCCTCCTGGCGGCGACCCTCTCGGTCGCCATCGGCACCCTGGTGGGGATCGTCGCCGGGCACTACGGCGGCTGGTTCTCGACCGTCGTCATGCGGATCACCGACTGGTTCCTCGTCATGCCGGCCCTGGTCCTCGCGATCGTGCTCGCCACCGTCATGTCACGGTCGATGTGGACGGTGATCCTGGCCATCGGCGTGACCTCCTGGCCGACCACCGCCCGCCTGGTGCGGGCCCAGACGATCGCGGTCGAGTCCCGTCCGTACATCGAGCGGGCCACCGCGCTCGGCGGCGGCCACGGGCACGTCATGACCCGACACGTGCTGCCGAACGTGATGCCGCTGGTGCTCGCGCAGACCACGCTCGGCATCTCCACCGCCATCCTCACCGAGGCGACCCTCGCCTTCCTCGGGCTCGGCGACCCGACGGTGGTGTCCTGGGGCGGGATGCTCCAGGACGCGCGCGAGGCGGGCGCGGTCTCCTCCGGGCACTGGTGGTACCTGGCCCCGCCCGGCATCGCCATCGCCCTGGTCGCGCTCGCGTTCACCCTGTGCGGCCGCGCGGTCGAGTCCGTGCTCAACCCGAAGCTGGGGGTGGGGCGATGAGCCTCCTCGACGTCCGGGACCTGCGGGTGACGTACGGCTCGGGCGTGAACGCCGTGCCCGCCGTACGCGGGGTCGACCTCACCCTGGAGGCGGGCAGCAAGCTGGGCGTGGCGGGCGAGTCCGGCTGCGGCAAATCCACGCTCGCCCTCGCGCTGCTGCGGCTCCTTCCGGCCTCGGCGCGGATCGAGGGCCGGATCCTCCTCGACGGCGACGACGTCCTCACCATGACGTGGGGACGGCTGCGGGCCGTGCGCTGGGCGGGCACCTCGATCGTCTTCCAGGGCGCGATGCACTCGCTCAACGCGGTGCACCGGATCGGGGACCAGGTCGCGGAGCCGTTGCTCGTCCACGGCCACGCGACCCCCGCGGCCGCCCGCAGGCGGGCCGGGGAACTCCTCGAACACGTCGGGCTGCCCGCCGCCCGGGCGGCCGCCTATCCGCACGAGCTGTCCGGCGGGCAGCGGCAACGGGTGATGATCGCGATGGCCCTGGCCTGCGACCCGCGGCTGATCGTCGCGGACGAGCCGACGACCGCGCTCGACGTGATGATCCAGGCGCAGATCCTGCGGCTGATCGAGCGGCTCGTCGCCGAGCAGTCCATCAGCCTCCTGATGATCAGTCACGACCTGGCGGTCCTCGCCGACACCTGCGACCGGCTCGCCGTGATGTACGCGGGCCGGATCGTCGAGGAGGGGCCGGCGCGCGCGGTGTACGAGGCCGCGGAGCACCCCTACGGGCGGGCACTGTCCTCGGCGTTCCCGCGCGTCGGCGACCTCGCGTCCCGGCGGGCGCCGCGCGGACTGCCGGGCGACCCGCCGGACCCGGCGGACCTGCCCGGCGGCTGCACCTTCCATCCGCGCTGCCCGGTGGCGGTCGCCGCCTGCGGGGAGCACGACCAGGAACTGCGGGAGGCGGGCACCGGGCACCGGGCCGCCTGCGTCCATGTGGGGAGTGCGTCATGAGTACGGGGACATCCGCGCGGCCGCTGCTGTCGGCCCGCGGCCTTCACGTCACCTTCCCCGGGCGGCGGGGCGCGCCGGTCGCGCGCGCGGTCGACGGGGTGGACCTCGACATCGGCGCGGGCGAGATCGTGGCCCTCGTCGGGGAGTCGGGCTGCGGCAAGACGACCCTCGCGCGCTCACTGCTCGGCCTGGTCCGGCCCACGTCGGGGACGGTCGCCTTCGACGGGCAGCCGCTCGGGTACTCCTCCGCGGCCCTCAAGGCCTACCGGAAGCGGGCGCAGCTGGTCCTCCAGGACCCGAGCGGTTCGCTGAACCCCCGGCACACCGTGTACGACGCGGTGGCGGAGGGGCTGCGGATCCACGGGGTCCACCGGTCGGCGGGCGACGAGCGGGACGCGGTCGCCGGGGCCCTCGCACGGGCCGGGCTGCGCCCGCCGGAGCGCTTCTTCCTGCGCTATCCGCACGAGCTGTCCGGCGGCCAGCGGCAGCGGGTCGTCATCGCGGGGGCGCTGGTCCTGGAGCCCGAACTCATCGTCGCCGACGAGCCGGTGGCCTCCCTCGACGCGTCCGTACGGGGCGAGATCCTGGCGCTGTTGCTGCGCCTGCGGGACGAACTAGGGCTCTCCGCGCTGGTGGTGACGCACGACCTCGGGCTCGCGTGGAACATCGCGGACCGGGTGGCGGTGATGTACCTGGGCCGGGTCGTGGAGACGGGCTCGGTCGAGTCCGTACTGACCCGGCCGCAGCACCCGTACACGCGGGCGCTGCTCTCGGTGCTCCCGGAGTCCGGGGGCGCTCCGGTGGTGCTGACCGGTGAGCCTCCGGACCCGTCCCGCATCCCCGCCGGCTGTCGTTTCCACGTCCGCTGTCAGGTCCTCGCGTCGGGCGAGGCGACGGCGGTCGCGGACCGCTGCCGGGGCGAGGGGCTGCCGGTCCTCGGTGGTGGCGGGGCGCAGGAGGCGGCCTGCCACTGGGTACGGCGGGAAGCCGTGGTCTGAGCCGCCGGACTCCGCGGCGGGCAGGACCGGCGACCGGGCCAGGCCACGTGACCGGGTGGGCTCAGCGAGCCGCGGGCGCGGCGACCTTCCCGGCCGCCGTGTCCGCCGGCTTCGCGGGGTGCTGGACCGCCGTGTCCGCGGGCTTCAGGTGCGTCGCGGGCCGGGTGGGGCGGGCGGCCGAGGGGGTCTCGGGCTTCGTGAGACGGCCGGCCGAGGGGCTCTCAGGCTTCGTGGGGCGGCCGGCCGAGGGGTTGGAGGGCTCGGGCCTGGTGGGGCGGGCGGCCGAGGGGTTCTCGGGCTTCGTAAGGCGGCCGGCCGACGGGTCCGCGGGCTTCACGGGGTTCACGGCCTGCTCCGGCGACGGGTCCGCGGGCTTCACGGCGTTCCCGGCCACCGTGTCCGGCTTCGCGGCCTGCCCTGCCACCGTGTCCGCGGGGTGCGGCGGGCGCCCCGCCGACGGGTCCGTCGGCTTCGCGGCCTGCCCCGCCGCCGTGTCCGCCGGGTGCGGCGGCTTCGTGGGGTGCCCGGCCGACGGGTCCGTCGGCTTCGTGGGCTTCCCCGTGCCGTCCGTGGGTGGCGTCTTCGGGAGCTCCTCGCAGGAGCTGATGGACGTGCGGGTGGAGACCGACTTCACCACGCAGGTGTCCTTGCCGACGCCGGCGTCGACGGAACCCCAGTGGGGGCCGACGGTCAGGACCGCTCCGTCGGGGCCGCTGATCCGGTCGTCGCCGGGCCCGGCCTGGATGAGGCCGCCGGACTCGGGGCCGAGGCCCGCCGCCTCGATGACGTCGGCCTCGCTGCCACCGAGGACCCGGCCGGAGAAGTCGATCGTGCCGACCTTGATCGTGTCGATGCCGTCGTTGCCGGTGACGATGCCACCGCCCCGGTTGAACCTGCCGGGCGGGCCGGTGACCGAACCGGTGGTGATCTTGTCGTCGCCGTCGTCGCCGTGGACGACCGCGCCGCGCGTCGCGCCGTCGCCGGCGACGGTGGCGACCTTGATGATGTCGTTGCCCCGGTTGCCGCGGACCATGCTGGAGGCGTTCTGCGGGACGAGGTGCTTGGCGCGGATGACGTCGTCGCCCTCGCCTCCCATCACGGCCGAGTCGATGACCAGGCCGCGCACCTCGATCATGTCGTTGCCGTAGCCGCCCCAGACGGTGACGTTCTCCAGGTCGCTGTCGCAGAAGATGTGGTCGTCGCCGTTGGTGCCGCTCACGATCTCGCCGGGCGGGGCGGACACCCCGTTCACCCAGCACTGGTGCATCGGCACGCGCCCGGCGCGCGCGGCGGCCTCGGCGGGCGCGCCGGCGAGCGTGGCGGCGGCCGCTCCGGCGAGCAGCGCGGTGAGCGCGGCGGGGCCTCGCAGGGCCTGGTGGCGCCTGCGGCGGGGCGGTGGCGTGGCGGACATGCGGCTCTCCTCTGCTCGGGCGGTTCTGGGGACGCGACGTCCATGGCAAGCGCGGTGCGCGACGGGATCGGCGGTGGTCGGCGTTCAGGCGGCCGTGCGGACCGGCCGGAACGGCGGCGCATAGCCCACGATGCGGCGGGCGCCGAGGCTCGGCTCGGGTGTGAGGGGCGCCCCGGCCCACCGTCCGACGCACATCTCGGCGGTGATCCCGGGGCCGAAACCGGCGAGGATGCCGCGCGCGCCCTCGGGCTGCCCGCCTTCCTCGAAGAGCCGGCGGACGGCGTCGAGGACGACGGCGCTGGCGATGTTGCCGTACTCCGTGAGCGTGGCGCGGCTGAACCGGAAGACCTCCGGCGGCACGTCGAGGAAGCGGCTCAGGTCGTCGAGGATGCGCGGACCGCCGGCGTGGACGATGTAGAAGTCCAGCGCCCCGACGTCCCAGCCGTGCGCGCCCGCGATCTCTCGGAGCGCCGGGGCCAGGGGTTCCATCGTGGCGGGCACCCGCTTGTCGAGCAGGAAGTGGAAGCCGGTGGCGCGGACGCTGTAGGCGATCCAGTCCTCGGTGTCGGGCACGAGGTGGGAGCTGTTGCGCTCCAGGGCGATCCCGGTGCCGCCCCGGCCGCGCACCACGGCGGCGGCGACGGCGTCGCCGAACAGGCCGTTGGAGAGCAGCGAGCCGACGCCGATGTCGGTGGGCTGGTAGCAGAGCGAGCAGAACTCGCAGGCCACGATCAGGACGTTGGCGTCGGGGTACGCCATGCAGAAGTCGTGCGCCCGGTTGATCGCCGCTCCGCCTGCGGCGCAGCCGAGCTGCGCGATGGGGACCTGGCGGGTGTGGCTGGGGAAGCCCATCGTGTTGATCATCCAGGCGGTCATGGAGGGCATCATGAAGCCCGTGCACGACACGTAGACGATCATGTCGATGTCCGCCGGGCGCAGCGCCGCGTTCTCCAGGGCCTCACGGACGACCGCCGGGACCCGCGCCTTGGCCTCCGCCTCGTAGCGGAGATTGCGTTCCTCGAAGCCGGGATGCCTCAGGGTCTCCTCGACGGGCTGGACGAGGTGACGGCGGGCCACCCCGGTGTTGCTGATCAGGCGGAGCGCCAGGGCCAGTTGGGGATGCCCCTCATGGCGTGAGCGGGCGAGGTCGAGGGTCTCCTCCATCGTGATCACGTGCTCGGGCACGGACACCGCGGGCTTGCACAAGGTCACCACGACACTCGCTCCTTCGTCTCGTTCGTGAGCTGCCGCCCACACTCACCCGATGATCGCGACCCCGCAACCGCGTACGCGTCCGTATGGCTACCCTGAGTGAGGGTCCGAATGGCGGGGGCGTGCTCCGTCCGGGGGGCTGTCGACGGTCGGCGCATCGACGCCGTCCGCCGCCGGGAACAAGGCACGTCATGACCTCCGAGACGATCGCCGGACCGACCTCAGCCGCGTCACCCTCCGAGGGGGCGACCGCCGCACCGGCACCACCGCCGCCCGCCCACACCTGGGCCGTCGACGACCTCCCCGCCCTCGCCTTCGACCCGCTGCTCGCCGA
This sequence comes from Streptomyces sp. CB02261, assembly GCF_001905665.1. Classification (GTDB taxonomy): domain Bacteria; phylum Actinomycetota; class Actinomycetes; order Streptomycetales; family Streptomycetaceae; genus Streptomyces. The sequence continues at coordinate 34,171 of NZ_LIVX01000011.1, forward strand.
GCTCCTGGTCAAGGAGCCCGTCGCCCGCATCCGGCTGCCGTTCACCGCGGAGAACGAGGCCTGGCTCGTGACGCGGTACGAGGACGTGCGCACGGTGACCTCCGACCCCCGGTTCAGCCGGACGGCTCTCCTCGACCGTCAGGTCACCGGGATGACCGGGCACATGGTGGCCTCGAAGGCCGCGCTCAACTACGCCGATCCGCCGTACCACACCCAGCTCCGCAAGGCGGTGACCAAGACCTTCACCGGACGGAGCACCGGGCGGCTCCGTCCGCTGACCCAGGCGAGCACCGACCGCTTCCTCGACGCGATGGAGGCGGCCGGCCGCCCCGCCGACCTGATGAAGCACCTGCACGGCCCGCTGCCGATGGCGGTGGTGTGCGACCTGCTCGGCGTCCCCGAGGAGGACCGGGCGGAACTGGCCTCCTGGCCCGACCTCATCCTGTCGTCGGGCCCCGGCCCGGAGAGCAGCAGGGCCGCCAAGGCCCAGATCCGCGGCTACGTCACCCGGCTGCTCGACCGGCGTCGCGCCGAGCCCCGGGACGATCTGGCGGGAGAGCTCGCGGAGGCCCTCGCGGAGGGCCGGATCACCGGCGACGAGGCCGTCTCGCTGGCCATGGCGATCCTGATCAGCGGCGCCCACGCGGTACGGAACAACAGCGCCAACATGGTGTACGTGCTGCTCACCCGGCCGGAGCTGGCGGACCGGCTGCGCGCCGAGCCGGAGCTGCTGCCCCGGGCCGTGGACGAACTGCTGCGCTGGATCCCGCACCGCAACGGAGTCGGGCTGCCGCGGATCGCGACGGAGGACGTCGAGGTCGGCGGGGTGACCATCCGGGCGGGCGAGGCGGTGTACGCCTCCTACCTCGCGGCCAACCGGGACCCGGAGGTCTTCGAGGACCCGCACACCCTCGACTTCGACCGGGAGGGCGTCGGGCACGTCTCCTTCGGGCACGGTCCGCACCACTGCATGGGCGCGATGCTCACCCGCATGGAGTCCGAGGTGATGCTGTCGACGCTGCTGCGGCGCTATCCGGAGCTGCGGCTCGCGGGGCGGCCCGAGGACGTGGTGTGGCAGTCGAAGGGGCTGATCCGAGGCCCGCGGGAACTCCTCGTCACCTGGTGAGGCGGTGACGGACGAGCGGGCGCCCTCCGGTGGGAGGACGCCCGCTCTTCGCTCAGGTCGGTCTCAGACCGTGGGGTGGTGCTCCCGGTCGTACGCCTCCGTCAGCTCCCGGCAGCGCTTCACGTCGCCCGCCATCGCCTGGAGCAGGTCGTCCAGGGTGTCGAACTTCAGCATCCCGCGCACGTACTCCAGGAAGTCCACGGCCACGTGCAGCCCGTACAGGTCGAGCCCCTCGCGGTCGATCGCGTACGCCTCGACCGTCCGCTCCGTGCCGTCGAACTGCGGGTTCGTGCCGACCGAGATGGCGGCCGGCATCCGCTCGCCCGCGGCCGTCAGCCAGCCCGCGTAGACGCCGTCCGCCGGGATCGCGGTGTGCGGGAGGGTCTCGACGTTCGCCGTCGGGAAGCCGAGCTCGCGGCCGCGCTGCGCGCCGCGGACCACGACGCCCTCGACCCGGTGCGGGCGGCCCAGGATCTCGCCCGCCCCGGCCATGTCGCCCTCGGCGACGAGCCGGCGGGTGAGGGTGGAGGAGAAGGGCTGGCCGCCGCCCGCCGAGCCGCTGACGAACAGGTCGATGACCTCGACCTCGTAGTCGTAGGTGGCGCCGAGCTCGGACAGGAAGGCGACGTTCCCGGCGGCCCGGTGTCCGAAGCGGAAGTTGGGGCCCTCGATGACGGCCTTCGCGTGCAGCTTGTCGACGAGCACCTTGACGATGAAGTCGGCCGGGGACAGCTGGGAGAACTCTGCGGTGAACGGCAGCACGAGCACCGCGTCCACCCCGAGGCCGGCCATCAGCTCGGCGCGCCGGTGGTGCGGGGCGAGCAGCGGCGGGTGGCTGCCCGGCCGTACGACCTCGGAGGGGTGCGGGTCGAAGGTGACCACGACGGACGGCACACCGAGCTCCCGGGCCCGCTCGACGGCCCGCCCGATGATCAGCTGGTGACCGCGGTGCACACCGTCGTAGGAGCCGATGGTGACGACGCTGCGTCCCCAGTCCTGGGGAATGTCCTCCAAGCCACGCCAGCGCTGCACTGTGACCGCTCCTCGTCCGCCTGTTCGCCGATTACGCAGGTCTAAGACTGCCATGCCCACGGCCGTCGGTTCGCATCGGCATGGAAGTGCCGTGGTGCCGCAGGGCCTGGAGGCTCTCGGGGCCGAGCAGCGGCACCCACTCGGCGGGGGCGGCGACCGTCCACCGGGCGATCAGAGCGGCGAACGGGGGCCGGGCGCGGGCGAGTCCCGCGAGGGCCGCGTCCAGCCGCCCCGCGGCTTCGGGGGTACGGGTCCACAGGGTGCCGACCCGGTGGGTGAGTTCCCTCGTACGCGGCTCGCTGCGGCGCTCCGCGCCCTCGGCGGCGGCCGTCAGGAGGGCCTCCAGGACGGTGAGGTCCCCCGTCTCGGCCTCGTACCGCTCGTGTTCGAGGAGTACGTCGAGCAGCTCGGCCCGCAGATGGCGGGAGGCGCCGGTGCCGGGGGCGGCGAGGACGGGCGCGAGGGCGCGGCGAACCGGGGCGGGGCGGCCCCGGATGAGCCCGGCGACCAGCGGGAAGAGCACGGACCGCGCCGCCGGGCCGTCCTCGAACCGCCGGTCGACGAAGGCGGCCACGTGCCCTGCGCCCTCGGGGTGCCGGGCGACGTAGTCGCGGACGAGCGCGGCGATCCGTCGGGCGAGCGCGGGCGCGTCGACCTCGGCGAGGGCGCGCAGGGTGGCTGCCGGGGCCTCGCCCGTGCCGTGCAGCCGGGCCCCGAGGGCGGCGAGCACCGGTCCCGGGTCGGCCGCCAGGGCCTCGACGAGGGCCTCGGCGGGCACCCGGGGCTCGGCGAGGGCGCGCGGCAGATGACGGGCGCGGGTGTGCGGGTCGCGGATCAGGAGGCCGAGGGCGGCGCCGTGGAGGGCCTGGTCCCCGGGGCGGGCGAGCAGGGCGAGGGCGGCGAAGCGGAGGAGTTCGCGGTCGGCGGAGGTGGCGGCGTGACCGGCGACCAGATGGCCGTACGTGGCGGCGGCGACACGCCGCTCCGGGCGCCCGTCGTCGTGCGCCCACCGGTCGACGGCGCGGCAGACGGCCGCGGGCTCGTCCTCGGCGAGGGCGGCGAGGAGACCGTCGGCGAGCGGATGCGCGGTGGCGACGAGGGCCTCGCACAGGTCGTCGACGGCGAGCGCCCGATGGGTGTGCAGCAGGGCCTGGGCTGCGGTGGCGACGGTCGCGTGCGGGGCGGCGGGGACGGGACGGTCGTCGGAGAACCAGCGGCAGAGGAGCGGCTGGACGCCCCGGGGGTCGGCGGCGAGCATCCCGGCGACGGCGTCGAGACTCCGGTCGCCGGCGGTCTCCGGGCCGGACGGGGGGTCGGCGGGCACGAGCCGCCGCAGCAGATCGATCCGCTCGTCCTCACCGAGCGCGAGCCCCTGCCAGAACTCCGGCCCGAACGCGGCGAACACGGTGTGCCGCTCGGCCCGGCCGCCGATCCGGTCGGCGAGGAGCCGCAGCGCGGGCAGGTACGGCCGGGGGTCCGGCAGCCGCCGCACGCTCTCCCGGAGCAGCCGTGAGGCCCACCAAGGCCCGTCACCGGAGGCCTCACGGCCCTCGTCCGCGAAGCGGCCGAGGGCGTCGGCGAGCACGGCGAGCCTCGGGACGAGGGCGGCGGGGCCCCGGTCGTGGTGGAGCAGCAGCAGCGCCTGGAGGACGGGCCCGATGCGGTGCCGCGGGACGGGCGCGGCCGAGCCGCCCCCACCGGCCGCGCCCCGGGCCGCCGCCTCCTCGACGACGACCCTCTGCCGGGGCACCACGGGCGCCGCGCCGGGGGCGGGGGGAAGGGGGGATTCGGCGGGGGCGGTGAGCCCGCCCACCGACGCCGCGGGCCCCGCTCCGGCCGGCACCGCTGCCCCCGCGGGCCGCGCGGCGACGAACCCGCGGGTCGCGGGAACAGCGTCGAGCGCGCGGAGGCCCGTGCCGAGCGACCGCCTGCCCCGGCCGGCCGGCCCCGACGCCGCCGCCGACGGCCCCCCGGACACACCCGACAGGCCGGGTTCCCCCGACGTCGGGCCGGCCGACCCGACAGGCACGCTCATCCCGTACCGGTCCCCCGGACCCGACGCCGCAGCCCCGACCGACCCACCGGAGACACCCGACAGGCCCGGCCCACCCGACCCCGGGCCAGCCGGCCCGTACCGGTCCCCCGGACCCGACGACGCGGCCCCGACCGACCCACCGGAGACACCCGACAGGCCCGGCCCACCCGACCCCGGGCCAGCCGGCCCGGCAGAGTCGGGCACGGCCGGCCCGTCCCCGTCTCCCGGACCCGAGGCCGCCGCCCCGGGGCCCCTCCCGTCCAGGTCCTCCGCCCCCGCCACCGTCCCGGCCAGGTCCCCCGGGTCCGGGTCCGCCGTTCCCTCGAAGAGGAGGGCGTGCAGGGCCGTGTCGAGGTCCAGGTGGGCCGCCTGGACCCAGTCCGCGAGTTCCTCGTGGGCGAAGCGGTAGCCCGAGCCCGCGGGGACGAGGAGGCCCTCGGTGAGGACGGCGGAGGCCCAGCCGTCCCGCCAGGGGAAGAGCTCCTCGAACGAGGCCCGGTCGAGGACGCCGTGTCCGGGGCCGAGGCACCGGCGGGCCGCCTCGTGGACCTGTCCTGTCACGCGCGCGGCGAGCCGGCGTACGGCGGTGCCCCGGACGAGCGGCCGGGAGCCGGCGGCGATCCGGACGGCGATCCGCAGGCACAGCAGGTCCAGGTAGGCGGTGAAGATCTCCTCGCGTCCGGGCCGCCCCGGCACGTCCGCCGGCAGCGCGGCCCGCACCTCCGCGAGCAGCCGCAGCGCGAGGGGGTGGCGGGCGTCGGCCTCGGCGAGGTCCGTCTCGGCGAGCCCGTACCCCTCGCGTACGGCCCGTGCCTCCCCCTCGGAGTACGGCCCGAGGGCGAGCGCGGGCGGCCCGTCCCCGGCTCCGGTCGCCGGCCGGTGGAGGGTGCCCGGGGTGTAGAGGGCGCCGGCCAGTTCCCAGTGCTCGGGCCGGCAGGCGGTGACGAGCCGGACGTGGTGGGCGCGGAGCCAGTCCTCGGTGGCCGCCGTCCAGTCGCCGAGCCGGTGGGCGAGGAGCGGTGGCATCTCCTCGGGGCCGTCGAGGACGACGAGGAGCGGGCGGCCCGCGTCGCGGGCGAGGGCGGCGGCCCGTTCCGGAGTGGCGACCGTGGTGTCGCCGGGCGCCCCGGAGGCGGCGACGATACGGCCCGCCTGGTGCAGGGCGCGGCCGACGGCGTCGGCGAGGGAGCGGTCCTCGGCGCGCAGGTCGGCACCGCGCAGCCGGACCGTGGGGGCGGGCTCGACGCCCCGGGCGCGGCGGGCGCAGAGGGCGGCGAGAGCCGTGGTACGGCCGGTGCCGGGGGCGCCGACGAGCGCGAGGACGGGTGCGTCGCCCGCGGTGAGGCGGGCGAACTCGCGGACGCATTCGGGGCGTTCGACGGGCTCGGGCCAGGGGTCGGGGTCCCGTACGGGTCCGGTGGAGGTGGCGGTGAGTTCGAGGATCCCGGCGAGGTTCAGGTCGGGTCCGTAGGCGGGGACGGTCGCCGCGTTGCGCCGCAGCAGGTCGGCGAGGGCGCCTTCGGGCCGGAGCGGGACCGCGTATCCGGCGGCTTTGCGGTCGCCGTGCAGGGCGCTGCCGAGGACGGCGAGGACGGTGCCGGTGGTGGTGTCGAGGACGGGTCCGCCGGCGGCCTCTCCGCCGAACCGGAGGGCTTCGGCGCCCTCGGTGCCGATGGCGAGTTCGAGGGCGTCGGCGACGGCGTGGAAGCGGTCGGTGGCGGCGTACGTGACGGCGGCGGGGCCGAGCACGCGCGCCTCGCGCCAGCCGTGGGCGGCGATCCGCACGTACGTACCGGGTTCCACCTCGGGGCGGGTCGCGACGGGCAGCGGGCGGAGGCCGAGGCCCTCGGTCCGTACGAGGGCGAGGCCGCTCTCCGGCAGAGGGGTGACGGCCTCGCCCTCGGCGAGCCAGGTCCGGTCGCCTGGGGCGTGCAGGAGGACACGGCTGAGCCCGTCGACGGCTTCGTGACTGGTGACGACCGTTCCGTGGTGGTCGGCGAGGAATCCGGTGCCGCGCGGCCGGCCCGCCTGATCGCAGATCCGTACCAGCGTCGCCAGGTCCCCGCGTCCCATGGTGACGACGGTAGGTCGCCGGTGATCACTCCGAGGCGCCCGCGGGCGAACGCGCCCCCTGGCACTCCCCCGTTCACTCCGAGCGCCTCCCCGATGGGGTGATTCTTCGGCGTTCCGCCGGACAGTCTCTCCCGGGGGAACGACGTGGGGCGGGCACGCGCGCGTGCCCGCCCCACCGGAGCGTCGGAGCCGGTCGGCTCAGCCGAAGACGGCGAGACTCTTGGCCTTGCCGCGCTGGTCCTCGACCAGCGCGAGCAGCTTCCCGTCCGGTCCGAAGACCGCCACGGGGCCCGCCGGGTACGCCGGCATCTCCAGGCGGACGCCGTTGAGCAGCAGCTGGGCCCGCTTCTCGTCGACCTCCCACCGGGGGAACGCCGCCGTGGCGGCGTCGGCGACCGGCATGACCGTCAGCTCCTGCTGGAGCTGGTCGAGCGTCTTCGCCGAGTCCAGCTTGTACGGGCCGACCCGGGTGCGGCGCAGCGCGGTCAGGTGCCCGCCCACGCCGAGCCCGGCGCCGAGGTCGCGGGCGAGCGCCCGGATGTACGTACCGGAGGAGCAGACGACGGAGACGACCAGGTCGACGACGGGGGTCCCGTCCTCGGCGGTCGCCTCGCGGACGTCGTACACCTGGAAGGAGGAGACGGTGACCGGGCGGGCCGGGATCTCGAACTCCTCGCCGCCGCGCACGCGCGCGTAGGACCGCTTGCCGTCGATCTTGATCGCGGAGACCTTCGACGGCACCTGCATGATGGCGCCGGTCAGCTCGGCGACGCCCGCGTCGATGCCTTCGCGGGTGACCTTCGAAGCGTCGACCGACGCCGTGATCTCGCCCTCGGCGTCGTCGGTGATCGTCGTCTGGCCCAGGCGGATGGTGCCCAGGTACTCCTTCTCGGTCAGCGCGAGGTGACCGAGGAGCTTGGTGGCCCGCTCCACGCCGAGGACGAGGACGCCGGTGGCCATGGGGTCGAGCGTGCCCGCGTGGCCGACCCTGCGGGTCTTCGCGATCCCGCGCATCTTGGCCACGACGTCGTGCGAGGTGAATCCCGACGGCTTGTCGACGATGACAAGGCCGTCGGGAGTCTTTGCTGCGTTGCTCATTCGGCGGCTTCGTCCTCGCCCGGCTTCTTGTAGGGGTCGGCGTCACCGGCGAAGGTGGCGCCCGAGGACGCCTCCCGCACCTGCTCGTCCGAGGCCCGCGCCTTGTCGAGGAGGTCCTCGATGGTCTTGGCGTTCTCCGGGAGGGCGTCGGCCACGAAGGTCAGCGTCGGGGTGAACTTGGTCCCGGCCGCCCGGCCGACGGCCGAACGGAGGATGCCCTTGGCGCTCTCCAGGCCGGCCGCGGCGCTCGCCCGGTCCTCGTCGTCGCCGTAGACCGTGTAGAAGACCGTGGCCTCCCGCAGGTCGCCGGTGACGCGGGTGTCCGTGATGGTCACGTGCGTACCCAGGCGGGGGTCCTTGATGCCGCGCTGCAGCTTCTCGGCGACCACCTCCCGGATGAGGTCTGCCAGCTTCTTCGCCCGCGCGTTGTCGGCCACTGGTCCTTCTCCTTCTTCGCCTTGCTCAAATCAGTCTTCATCAGTGTGGAGCCTGCGGCGCACCGACAGCAGCTCCACCTCGGGGCGGGCGGCGACGAGCCGCTCGCACCGGTCCAGTACGTCGTTGAGGTGTCCCGTGTCCCCCGACACCATCGCGACGCCGATCTCGGCCCGTCGGTGGAGGTTCTGGCCGCCGACCTCCGCCACGCTCACCGCGAACTTCCGCTGGAGCTCGGCGACGATCGGCTTGACGACGGAGCGTTTCTCCTTCAACGAACGAACGTCGCCGAGGAGCAGATCGAAGGACAGTGTCCCCACATACATGTGTGTCCGGATGTCCCGCCGGTTCGGGTTCGATGTGCCCGCCGACCGCTCGGCGGGGACACCGGAAACCGTACACGCAACGGCCGGGGCCGATCGACGGAATACTTTCCGCCGACCGGCCCCGGCTCACGCGTGCGATCGGACGCGATCAGGCGCGCGGCTTCTCGCGCATCTCGTACGTCGCGATGACGTCGTCGATCTTGATGTCGTTGAAGTTTCCGAGGTTGATACCGCCCTCGAAGCCTTCGCGGATCTCGGTGACGTCGTCCTTGAAGCGGCGCAGACCGTGGATCGTGAGGTCCTCGGCGATGACCTTGCCGTCGCGGACGAGGCGCGCCTTGGTGTTGCGCTTGACCTCGCCGGAGCGGATGAGGACACCGGCGATGTTGCCCAGCTTGGACGAGCGGAAGACCTCGCGGATCTCCGCCGTACCGAGCTCGACCTCTTCGTACTCCGGCTTGAGGAGGCCCTTGAGCGCCGCCTCGATCTCCTCGATCGCCTGGTAGATGACCGAGTAGTACCGGACGTCGACGCCCTCGCGCTCCGCCATCTGCGCGGCACGGCCGGCCGCACGGACGTTGTAGCCGATGACGATGGCGTCGGAGCCCATGGCCAGGTCGATGTCCGACTCGGTGACCGCACCCACACCGCGGTGCAGGACACGGATGTCGACCTCTTCGCCGACGTCGAGCTGGAGCAGCGAGGCCTCGAGGGCTTCGACCGCACCGGACGCGTCGCCCTTGATGATGAGGTTGAGTTCCTGGACGAGACCGGCCTTGAGCACCTTGTCGAGGTCCTCGAGGGACACCCGGCGGACGCGCTTGGCGAAGGCGGCGTTGCGCTCACGCGCAGCGCGCTTCTCGGCGATCTGACGCGCCGTACGGTCCTCGTCGACCACCAGGAGGTTGTCGCCGGCACCCGGCACGTTGGTGAGACCGAGCACCAGGACGGGAGTCGACGGGGTCGCCTCCTCGACGTTGTTGCCCTTGTCGTCGAGCATCGCCCGGACGCGGCCGTACGCGTCGCCGACCACCACGGTGTCGCCGATGCGCAGCGTTCCGCGCTGGACCAGGACGGTCGAGACCGCACCGCGACCACGGTCGAGGTGGGACTCGATCGCGATGCCCTGCGCGTCCTGGTTCGGGTTGGCCCGCAGGTCGAGCGAGGCGTCGGCGGTGAGGACGACGGCCTCGAGCAGGGAGTCGATGTGCAGACCCTGCTTGGCGGAGATGTCGACGAACATGGTGTCGCCGCCGTACTCCTCGGCCACCAGACCGAACTCGGTCAGCTGACCGCGGACCTTGGTCGGGTCGGCACCCTCGACGTCGATCTTGTTGACCGCGACGACGATCGGGACGCCGGCGGCCTTGGCGTGGTTGAGCGCCTCGATCGTCTGCGGCATGACGCCGTCGTTGGCCGCGACCACGAGGATCGCGATGTCGGTCGACTTCGCACCACGGGCACGCATGGCGGTGAACGCCTCGTGACCCGGGGTGTCGATGAAGGTGATGCGACGCTCTTCGCCGTTGACCTCGGTACCCACCTGGTAGGCACCGATGTGCTGGGTGATGCCACCGGCCTCGCCCGCGACGACGTTCGTCTTGCGGATCGCGTCGAGAAGTCGGGTCTTACCGTGGTCGACGTGACCCATGACGGTGACGACCGGCGGACGGGAGACCAGAGCCTCTTCGCCGCCCTCGTCCTCGCCGAACTCGATGTCGAAGGACTCGAGGAGCTCGCGGTCCTCTTCCTCCGGCGAGACGATCTGAACGGTGTAGTTCATCTCCTCGCCGAGCATCGTCAGCGTGTCGTCGGAGACGGACTGCGTCGCCGTGACCATCTCACCGAGGTTCATCATCACCGCGACGAGCGACGCCGGGTTGGCGCCGATCTTCTCGGCGAAGTCGGTGAGGGAGGCACCACGCGACAGTCGGATGACCTCGCCGCCACCGCGGGGAAGCATCACGCCGCCCACGGACGGGGCCTGCATGGCCTCGTACTCCTGACGCCTCTGCCGCTTCGACTTGCGACCGCGACGCGCGGGGCCGCCGGGGCGACCGAAGGCGCCCTGCGTGCCACCACGTCCACCCGGACCACCGGGACGGCCACCGAAGCCACCGGGACGACCGCCGAAGCCGCCGCCACCGCCGGGACCACCCGGACGACCGCCGCCGCCACCGGGGCCACCGGGACGACCGGCGAAGCCGCCGCCGCCACCGCCGGGACCGGCCGGACGACCGGCGAAGCCGGGACGACCGCCGCCGCCACCGCCGGGACCACCCGGACGGCCGCCGGGGCCACCGGGACCACGGCCACCGCCGCCGGGACCGGGACGCGGGCCGGCAGCGGGACGCTGCGGCATCATGCCCGGGTTGGGACGGTTACCGCCGGGCGCGCCGCCCGGACGGGGAGCCTGCGGACGAGGCATGCCACCGGGGGTGGGACGGGCGCCGCCCTGACCCTGCGGGCGCGGAGCGCCGCCGGGGCCGCCCTGCGGACGCGGGGCGCCCGGAACGGCACCGGGGCCGCCGGGACGGGGAGCGCCGCCACCCGGACGGGGCGTCTGCGGACGCGCCATGCCGGTGGAGCCACCCGAGGTGAAGGGGTTGTTGCCCGGACGGGGACCGGCCGGACGGGCACCGCCCGGACGGGGGGCCTGCTGGCCGCCGGGGCGCTGCGCACCCTGGCCCTGCGGGCGGGGCGCCTGCTGGCCCGGACGGGCGGCCGGGCGGGGGCCCGGGGTCGCGCCGGCGGGACGCTGCTGACCGGCGGCAGGAGCCGACGGAGGCGCGGTGAACTCCGGGGTCGTCGGAGCCGGGGAGGCCGGCGCCGGCTTCGGCGCGGCCGGGGGCTTCGGACCCGGGGTGGGACGCGACGAGCCGGCGGGAGCCGGAGTCGCGGGCTTCTCCGCGGCCGCGGGCTTGGGCGCCGGGGTGGGCGCTCCAGGCTTCGGGGCGGCGGGACGGGACGCCTGCGCCGGGGACGGCGCGGGGGAGGCCGGCGCCGGCTTCGGCGCGGCGGGGGAAGGCGCTGCCTTGCGGGGCGCGCCGGGCTTGGCAGGGGACTTGCCGGCGTTGCCACCGGGGCCCTGCAAAGCGTCAGTCAACTTGCGCACGACCGGCGCCTCGATCGTCGAGGACGCCGAACGGACGAATTCACCGAGTTCTTGGAGCTTGGCCATGACGACCTTGCTCTCCACACCGAACTCCTTGGCGAGTTCGTATACCCGGACCTTAGCCACTTTGCTCCTTTGTGAGGTCCGGTTACCGCCGGACCGTCGCTACTTCATGGGCGTACTCATCGCGTACTCATCGAGTGCTCATCGCAATCTCGACCTACTTCCAACTCGCGAGGTACCTGACCGCACGGTGTTCCGTGCCGTACTTCTTGTTCACTGCGGTGCCGACCGCTCGACGTGGTGACGGAGTTCCGTGGTGTCGAGCGGGCCCTGGACCTTGAAGGCCCTCGGCAACGCCCGGCGACGGACCGCCAGGTCGAGACAGACCACGGCGGGGTGCAGGTACGCACCCCGGCCGGGCAGCGTACCGCGATGATCAGGAACGCACTCGTCCTTGCTCACCACGATCCGCAGCAGATCGCTCTTGGCCGCTCGCTCCCGGCATCCCACACAGGTTCGCTCAGGGCACGCGCGGGCCTGCGTCCGGCCAGACACGATTAAGTCTACCTCCCCGTACCGACCTCACCTGTTTGGGGCAAGAATCGAACAGTTGTTGGCCAAAAACGATCTCAGTCCTCCGGACCGCTCGGCTCCGTGTCCGGACGGATGTCGATCCGCCAGCCGGTCAGGCGGGCGGCCAGGCGGGCGTTCTGCCCCTCCTTGCCGATCGCGAGCGACAGCTGGTAGTCCGGCACCGTCACCCGGGCGGACCGGGCGGCCATGTCGACGATCTCGACCCTGGAGACCCGCGCCGGGGAGAGCGCGTTCGCCACCATCTCGGCCGGGTCGTCCGACCAGTCGACGATGTCGATCTTCTCGCCGAGCAGCTCCGCCATCACGTTGCGGACCCGGCTGCCCATCGGGCCGATGCAGGCGCCCTTCGGGTTCAGGCCCGAACGGGTGGAGCGGACCGCGATCTTGGTGCGGTGACCGGCCTCACGGGCGATGGCCGAGATCTCGACCGAGCCGTCGGCGATCTCCGGCACCTCGAGGGCGAAGAGCTTCTTCACCAGATTGGGGTGGGTGCGCGAAAGGGTGACCGACGGACCGCGGACGCCCTTCGCCACCCGGACGACGTACGTCCGCAGGCGCAGGCCGTGCGTGTAGTCCTCGCCCGGCACCTGCTCCTGCACCGGGAGGATGGCCTCCAGCTTGTCGTCCAGACGGACCAGGACGTTCTTCGGGTCCTTGCCCTGCTGCACCACACCGGCGACGACATCGCCCTCGCGGCGCGCGTACTCACCGAACGTCACGTCGTTCTCGGCGTCGCGCAGCCGCTGCTGGATCACCTGGCGGGCGGTGCTCGCCGCGATCCGGCCGAAGTCGGACGGGGTGTCGTCGAAGTCCTTGGGCTCCTGGCCCTCCTCCAGGTCGGAGGGGTCTTCCTTCGCCCACACCGTCACGTGGCCGGAGGCCCGGTCCAGCTCCACGCGCGCGTGGCGGCGGGCGTCGGGGGTGCGGTGGTAGGCGATGAGGAGGGCCGACTCGATCGCCTCGACCAGCAGGTCGAAGGAGATCTCCTTCTCATGCGCCAAGCCCTTGAGCAGCTTCACGTCGATGTCCACGGCTACGCCTCCTCTTCCTTCTTGTCCTTGCGGTTGAACTCGATCTCGACACGCGCCTTGACGACGTCGGTGAACTCGACCCGGCGGGCGGTGGGCTTGCGCCCCTTCACGCCCGGCACCTCGAGGTCGAGGCCCTCCTCGTCCACGGCCAGGATCCGCGCGACCAGCTCCTCGGCGGCGCCGTCGGCGTTCAGCTGGAGCTTGACCAGCCGGCCGGCGGCGCGCTCGTAGTGGCGCTGCTGGGTCAGGGGGCGGTCGGCGCCGGGGGAGCTGACTTCGAGGACGTACTCGCCCTCGCCCATCGCGTCGGTCTCGTCGAGCTTCTCGGAGATCGCGCGGCTCAGCTCGGCACAGGCGTCCAGCTCCACGCCCTCGTCCGAATCCACGACGATCCGCAGCAGTCCACGGCGGCCGGCCCGGGAAACCTCGATCTCTTCCAGATCCAGGCCCTTCGCGTGGACCAGCGGCTCCACGAGTCCGCGCAGCCTGTCGCTCTGGGTGGTGCTCATCCGGGTGACTCCTCGGCCGCGTGTGCTGTTGTGTGTTCGTCGCGTGTCAGACCAAAGGGTATCCGGTCCCGGAGGGTGTTGCCGTCCACCGCCCCGGGGCCCGCGGGTACGCTCGCCTGCGGCGATCCGACGATCTTCGACGACATACCACGGCTGAGGGAGAGAGCGTGACGACGACGGGCAGGCGCGCCCTCCTGACGGCGGGGGTCTCGGCCGCCGCCGCGACGGCCCTCGCGGGCTGCACCTCCGAGGCTCCCGGCCCCCGGAAGCCCAGCGCCGCCGAGCGGGAGGCCGAACGGGTGGCGCGGGCCGAGGCGAACCTGCGGCTCCGTTCCGTGACCGCCTCCCGGACCCTGCTGGAACGTTACGACGCGGCGCTCGCCGCCCACCCCGCCCTGGCCCCCCGGCTGGCCCCGCTGCGCCGCTCGGTTGCGGCGCACACGAAGGCGCTCGGCGAGGGCGGCACGACGGTACGGCCCGCGACGGCCTCGCCGACCGCCTCCCCCACCGCTGTCGCGTCCGCTCCCGCCCCCGTACCCGTGGCCGCCGACCCCGGGACGGCGCTGAGGGACCTGGCGGCGGCCGAGCGCACGGCCTCCGACGCCCACACCGCCGCCCTGCTCACCGCCCCGCCCGAGTACGCCCGGCTGCTCGCCTCCGTGGCCGCCGCCGGCGCCGCGCACGCCTATCTGCTGACCGAAGGAGCACGGGCATGAGCGCCCTCGACGCGACCCAGGCCGCGCTGGCCGCCGAGCACGCGGCGGTGTACGGGTACGGGGTCGTCGGCGGCCGGATCGGAACCGAGCGCAGGGCCGAGGCCACGGCGGCGTACGAGGCCCACCGGGCGCGCCGGGACGCGCTGCGCAGGACCGTGCGCGACCTCGGCGGGACGCCGGTGGTGGCGGAGGCCGCGTACGCGCTGCCGTTCCGGGTCGCGGACCCGGCCGGCGCCGTGCGTCTCGCGGCCGTCCTCGAGGACCGGGTGGCCGGGGTGTACTCCGACCTGGTGCGGGCCGTCGAGGGCCCGCAGCGGCGCGAGGCGGCCGCCGCGCTCAGGGAGGCGGCGGTACGGGCCGTCCGCTGGCGCGGCAGCGACGTAACCTTTCCTGGGCTCGCCGAGCGGGCGTGAGTCCGGCCCCGACCGAAGGAACAACGCACGCATGGGTTTCGAACCGCCGCAGCGACTGACGAGGACGCTCGGTGAGACGTACGGGGACGCCGCCGCGGCCGCGTGGCTTGAGACGCTGCCCGCCCTCGCCGGCCAGGTGCTCGACCGCGCGTCCCTGGACGCCGAACGGGTGATGGCGCCCGGCGGGCGGAGCAGCCTCGTCGTCCTCGTCCGGCGGTCCGACGGCTCCCCCGCGGCGCTCAAGATCGCGCCCCCGTTCGCCCGGCCCGACCGGGAGCGGGACGCGCTGGCGCACTGGAACGGCTGGGGCGCGGTCCAGCTCCTCGACGAGGCCGGGGAGGGCGGGCTCGTCCTCGAACGACTGCATCCCGAGGTCTCGCTGCGCTCCCTGCCGGAGGCGAAGGCGCTCCTGGAGGCGGCGGGGACCGTACGCAAGCTGTGGGTGGAGCCCCCGGCGGGGCACGGGTTCGAGACGGTGACCGAGCGGACCGCCCGGCAGGCCGAGGCGATGGGCTCCCACCTGGACGACGCGGCGACCGGTGAGCTGACGGCGGCGGCGCTCGCGGCGCGCCAGGAGCTGGTGAGCGGAGCCTCCGAGTCCCTGCTGCTGCACGGGAACTTCCGGCAGGGCAAGGTCCTGGCCGGGGACCGGGCGCCCTGGCTCGCGGTCGGGCCCGAGCCGCTGGTCGGCGACCGGGCGTACGACCTGGCCCGGCTCGTACGGGACCGGGTCGAGGACCTGGTGGCCGCGTCCTCGGGCGCTTCGGCGGCCCGGCGGCGGGTCAACAAGCTGGCCGACTCCCTGGACCTGGACCGGGAGCGGCTGCGCGGCTGGACCCTGTTCCGCGCGGTCGAATCGGGGACGCGGGCGGTGGCGGCGGGGCGGCGGCAGGACGCGGAACTGCTTCTCGAGTTCGCGAGCTGGCTGTAGGGGAATACCCTTTTTGTACTGTTCGGCTCGATGCCAGGGGGCCGTGATGATCGAAGAGCTGCTGATGGCGGCGGCAGGCCTGGGCGCCGCGTTCGCCGTGTACGCGGGTGTCGCGGCGCGGGTCGTGAAGCAGTACGAGCGCGGCGTCGTCTTCCGCTTCGGGCGACTGCGGGACGACGTGCGGGCGCCGGGGTTCACGATGATCGTTCCCGTCGTGGACCGGCTGCACAAGGTGAACATGCAGATCGTGACGATGCCCGTGCCCGCGCAGGAGGGCATCACCCGGGACAACGTGACGGTGCGGGTCGACGCGGTGGTCTACTTCAAGGTCGTCGACGCGGCGGAGGCGCTCGTCCGGGTCGAGGACTACAAGTTCGCGGTCTCCCAGATGGCGCAGACCTCGCTGCGGTCGATCATCGGCAAGAGCGACCTCGACGACCTGCTGTCGAACCGGGAGAAGCTCAACCAGGGGCTCGAACTGATGCTGGACTCCCCCGCGATCGGCTGGGGCGTGCAGATCGACCGGGTCGAGATCAAGGACGTGTCCCTGCCGGAGACGATGAAGCGGTCGATGGCCCGGCAGGCCGAGGCGGACCGGGAGCGGCGGGCGCGGGTCATCAACGCGGACGCGGAGCTCCAGGCGTCGAAGAAGCTGGCGGAGGCGGCGGAGGTCATGTCGGACCAGCCGGCCGCGCTGCAGCTTCGGCTGCTGCAGACGGTGGTGGCGGTGGCGGCGGAGAAGAACTCGACGCTGGTGCTGCCGTTCCCGGTGGAGCTGCTGAGGTTCCTGGAGCGGGCGACGCCGTCCGGTGGTACGGGGCACGCGGAGACGATGACGCATGTGATGCCGCCGCCTGTGCCACCGCGGTCGGACGCGTATCTGGCGGGGCGGGCGGATGCGGCGGACGCGATCGAGGACCTGACGGGCACGTCGGTGGAACCCGCCACCCACCACGACGAGGAACCCTGACGGGGTGGCGGGATCTCCGGGCCGCGCGGGCCCGGATCCGCTGCGAGGTGCTGCGGCCTGTCAGGCCCGTTGTGCCCACCCGTTCCGCAGGGCGGAACGGGTGGGCACAACGGGGGGTGCGAGCCCAGCGGGGTCCGGGCCCGGCCCGGCTCGGCGAAGCCCGGGACCGGCCCAGCAGAGGCCCGGGGGCGGTGGGGTCAGTGCGTCAGGCGGGTGATGGCCTCGGCCGTCGGGAGTTCTTCGCGCTCGCCCGTGCGGCGGTCCTTCAGCTCCAGGACGCCCTCGCCCGAGCGGCGCCCCGCCACCAGGATCTTCGGGACGCCCATCAGCTCCGCGTCGGTGAACTTGACGCCCGGGGAGACGCCCGCGCGGTCGTCGACCAGGACGCGGAGACCGGCGGCGGCCAGCTTCTCGGAGACCTCCAGGGCCAGCTCGATCTGGAGCGCCTTGCCGGCGGCGACGACGTGGACGTCCGCCGGGGCGACCTCGGCCGGCCAGCACAGGCCCTTCTCGTCGGCGGTCTGCTCGGCGAGCGCCGCGACCGCGCGGGAGACGCCGATGCCGTACGAACCCATGGTCACGCGGACCGGCTTGCCGTTCTGGCCGAGGACGTCGAGCTTGAGCGCGTCGGCGTACTTGCGGCCCAGCTGGAAGATGTGGCCGATCTCGATGGCGCGGTCCAGCTTCAGGCCGGTGCCGCACTTCGGGCACGGGTCGCCCTCCTGGACGACGACGACGTCGACGTACTCGGCGACCTCGAAGTCACGGCCCGCGACCACGTTCTTCGCGTGCATCCCGTCCTTGTTGGCACCCGTGATCCACGCCGTGCCCGGCGCGACGCGCGGGTCGGCGATGTAGGTGACCTTCTCCAGGCCCTGCGGGCCGACGTAGCCCCGGACGAGGTCCGCGCGCGCGGCGAAGTCCGTCTCGGTGACCATCTCGACGGTGGCGGGAGCGAAGTGCGCCTCGACCTTGCCCAGGTCGACCTCGCGGTCGCCGGGGACGCCGACGGCGACGATCTCGCCGTCGACCTTCACCAGGAGGTTCTTCAGGGTGGCGGAGGCCGGGACGCCGAGGGAGGCGGCGAGGGTCTCGATGGTGGGGGTGTCCGGGGTGGGGATCTCCTCGGCCGCCGCGACGCCGGAGCCGTCGACCGTCTTCAGCTCGTACGCGATCGCCTCGGTGTTCGCGGCGAAGTCGCAGTTCGGGCAGTCGGCGAAGGTGTCCTCGCCGGCCTCGGCCGGGGCGAGGAACTCCTCGGACTTCGAGCCGCCCATCGCGCCCGCCGTGGCGGCGCAGATGCGGTAGTCGAGGCCGAGGCGCTCGAAGACGCGCTGGTAGGCCTGGCGGTGCAGGGCGTAGGACCGGGCGAGGCCCTCGTCCTCCGTGTCGAAGGAGTAGGAGTCCTTCATCAGGAACTCGCGGCCGCGCAGGATGCCGGCCCGCGGGCGGGCCTCGTCGCGGAACTTCGTCTGGATCTGGTACAGGATGACCGGCAGGTCCTTGTAGGACGAGCACTGGTCCTTCACCAGGAGGGTGAAGATCTCCTCGTGCGTGGGGCCGAGGAGGTAGTCGCCGCCCTTGCGGTCGTGGAGCCGGAAGAGCTCGGCCCCGTACTCGTCCCAGCGGCCGGTCGCCTCGTACGGCTCGCGCGGCAGCAGCGCGGGCAGGGAGACCTCCTGCGCGCCGATGGCGTCCATCTCCTCGCGGACGATGCGCTCGACGTTGGCGAGGACCTTCTTGCCGAGGGGCAGCCAGCTCCAGATGCCGGCTGCGGTGCGGCGCACGTACCCCGCGCGGACGAGGAGCTTGTGGCTGAGGACCTCGGCGTCGGCCGGGTCGTCGCGCAGCGTCTTCGCCATCAACTGGGACATGCGCTGGACCGGTGCGTTGGCCATGGTTCTCGTACTCCTGCCGGGACAAAGAAGGTGATGGCCCCGAGGTTAGCCGGGCCGCCCCGGGTCGGAGAAATCAGTTCCGGCGCGGCAGCGGCAGCGGTGCGCCCATCACGGCGTACGGGCGGGGGGCGCTCGGGAAGTGCACCTGGCGGGCGAGGTCGGTGTAGCCGAGGGACCGGTAGAGGCCGCGGGCCGGGCTCTCGGTGTCGATCGCGGAGAGGATGGAGCGCGGCTCGGCGGCCTCGTCGGTGATGGTGGTGATCAGCTCGCGGCCCACGCCGCGCCCCTGGTGGGCCGGGTGGACGTGGAGTTCGGTGATGACGAAGGAGTCGTCGAGCCAGTCGGCGGTGCCGGTGGCGCGGAGGTAGGTCTCGACGACGGTGGACCACCAGTGGGTGCGGTCGTTGGGCATCCCGTACACGAATCCGACGAGCGCCCCGTCGGGGGTGGTGGCGCCGTAGGCGCGTGCGCCGGGGCTGAGCAGGTGGCGCAGCACGATGTGGCGGCGTACGGCGATCTCGTCGTCGTCCAGGCCGAAGGCGAGTGCCTGCACGGCGAGGGCCTCGTCCACCCGGGCGGCGAGATTGACCGGCCCGATCACGACCTCTGCGTCATCCATGCGGCGCACCCTACAAGCGGCCGGCCGTCCCGGGACAGCGCGTTCAGAACAGCACGCTCATGAAGGCGCCGGTCTCCTGGAAGCCGACGCGGCGGTACGCGGCCCTGGCGGGGGTGTTGTAGTCGTTCACGTACAGGCTGACCACGGGGGCGACGTCGGCGAGGGCCTGCTGGAGGACGGCGGCCATGCCGGTCTCCGAGAGGCCCTTGCCGCGGTGCTCGGGGGCGACCCAGACGCCCTGGATCTGGCAGGCCTGGCGGGTGGCGGCGCCGATCTCGGCCTTGAAGACGACCTTGCCGTCCTCGATGCGGGCGAAGGAGCGGCCGCTGCCGACGAGTTCGGCGACGCGGGCCTGGTAGAGCAGGCCGCCGTCGTTGGCGAGCGGGGAGACGCCGACCTCCTCGGTGAACATGGCCACGCAGGCGGGCATGATCACGTCCATCTCGTCCTTGCGGACGCGGCGCACCAGCGGGTCGGGCGTGACGGTGGTGGAGGGCGCTTCGGCGACCATCAGGGGCTGGCGGGCGCGGACGTCCCGCGCGGGGCCCCAGCTGGGCTCCAGGAGCCGCCACAGTTCGGAGGTGGGCTCGGCGGGGCCGACGATCGAGGAGCAGCGGCGGCCGACCTTGCGGGCACGGTCGGCGAAGGCGCGGACGGCCTCGGGGGTGGCGCACAGGGGCACGAGATTGGCGCCGGAGTAGCAGAGGGAGCGCAGCCGGCCCTCGCTGTACCAGCCCCACATCTCGCCGCCGAGGCGCCAGGGGTCGAGCCCGGCGACCTGGACGCGGGCGGCGACGAAGGCGTTCTCGACGGGGGCGCTCTCCAGGACGGCGAGTGCGGCGCCGAGGTCGGCGGGTTCGAGGACCCGGGTGGCGGGTTGTGTCAACACGAGGGGGCCTCACCGTGCGGTTCTGCTGATTCCCGCACTGTACCCGGAGGCTTCCGGACCACGCCTCCGGCAGCACGACGCCCTGCCACCCGGGGGTGGGTGGCAGGGCGTTCGGGCGGGCGCAGCTGTGAGTCCGGTTCGAGCGTCCCGGAGGCGAACCGGTCCCGTGAGGAGAGGGCTCAGCCGGCGACGGCGACCGACGGTTCGCCGCTCGCGACGCCGTCCTTCTCCATCTGCTCGGCGATCTTCAGCGCCTCTTCGATCAGGGTCTCGACGATCTTCGACTCGGGAACGGTCTTGATGACCTCGCCCTTCACGAAGATCTGGCCCTTGCCGTTGCCGGAGGCGACGCCGAGGTCGGCCTCGCGGGCCTCGCCGGGGCCGTTGACGACACAGCCCATGACGGCCACGCGCAGCGGGACGGTCATGCCGTCGAGGCCGGCGGTGACCTCCTCCGCGAGCTTGTAGACGTCGACCTGGGCCCGGCCGCAGGACGGGCAGGAGACGATCTCCAGGCGCCGCTGGCGCAGGTTCAGCGACTCCAGGATCTGCATGCCGACCTTGATCTCCTCGGCCGGCGGCGCGGAGAGCGAGACGCGGATGGTGTCACCGATGCCCTGGGACAGCAGGGCGCCGAAGGCGACGGCCGACTTGATGGTGCCCTGGAAGGCCGGGCCCGCCTCGGTGACGCCGAGGTGCAGCGGGTAGTCGCACTGGGCGGCGAGCTGGCGGTAGGCCTCGACCATGACGACCGGGTCGTTGTGCTTGACCGAGATCTTGATGTCGCGGAAGCCGTGCTCCTCGAAGAGGGAGGCCTCCCAGAGGGCGGACTCGACGAGCGCCTCGGGGGTGGCCTTGCCGTACTTCTTGAGGAGCCGCGCGTCGAGCGAGCCGGCGTTGACGCCGATCCGGATCGGGGTCCCGGCGTCGGAGGCCGCCTTGGCGATCTCCTTGACCTTGTCGTCGAACTGCTTGATGTTGCCCGGGTTGACGCGGACGGCCGCGCAGCCGGCGTCGATCGCGGCGAAGACGTACTTCGGCTGGAAGTGGATGTCGGCGATCACGGGGATCGAGGACTTCCGGGCGATCGTCGCGAGGGCGTCGGCGTCGTCCTGCGTGGGGCAGGCCACGCGCACGATCTGGCAGCCGGAGGCGGTCAGCTCGGCGATCTGCTGGAGCGTCGCGCCGATGTCGGAGGTGCGGGTCGTGGTCATCGACTGCACGGAGACGGGTGCGTCACCGCCGACGGCGACGCTGCCGACCTGGATCTGGCGGCTCTTGCGCCGCTCGGCGAGCCGGGTCGGAACGGTCGGGATACCGAGAGCAATCGCGGTCATCTTCTGTGCAACCTCAAGGTTGTGCGTCGGCGGGCTCAGGTCTCCGAGGTTACCGCCCTGGGAGTGGGAGGCCGGACACCACCGGGTCCGGCCTCCCCTGGAGCTACGTCAGTTTCACCGGGTTGACGATGTCGGCGGCGAGGACGAGCAGTGTGAAGCAGACGAAGACGCCGGCCACCACGTAGGCGGCGGGCATCAGCTTGGCCACGTCGAACGGGCCGGGGTCGGGGCGCCGGAAGATCCGGGCCGTGTGGCGGCGTACGGACTCCCAGAGGGCGCCCGCGATGTGACCGCCGTCGAGGGGCAGCAGCGGCAGCATGTTGAACAGGAACAGCGAGACGTTGAACATCACCAGGATGTTCATGAACCACACGAGGATCCGCTCGGGCGGGGCCTCGACGTTCATCAGTTCGCCGGTGAGGCGGGCGGCGCCGAGGACGCCGACCGGGGAGTCGTCGGCGCGCTCGCCGTCGCCGAAGGTGGCGTCCCAGAGGCCGGGGATCTTGCCAGGGAGGGCGATGACCGAGTGGACGCCGTTCTCCAGCAGGTCGGACATCCGGTCGGTGGTCTCGACGAAGGTGAGGGGCGCGACCTCGGTCTTGGAGGCGAAGCCGAGGTAGCCGGCGTCGATGTAGGTCAGCGGCTGGACGACGTTGCCGTCCTCGTCCTTCTTCGGCACCTTGTTGGAGACGAGGGTGGGGTGCAGGTCGACGCGCTGCCCGGCCCGCTCGACGGTCACCGTGGCGGGGCCGATGGTGTCGCGGATGCGGTCGGAGAGGGTGTCCCAGTCGGCCACCGGGGTGCCGTTGAAGGCGACGATCCGGTCGCCGTCCCTCAGGCCGGCCTTGAAGGCCGGGGAGACGGGGTCGCCCTTCGCGCACTTCTCGCGCTTCTCGCTCTGCTCGATGACGCACTTCTGGACGCCGGCGACCTGGGTCGTCTGACCCTCGATGCCCAGGGTCATCATCGAGCCGAAGAAGAGCGCCGCCGCCAGGACCAGGTTCATGAAGGGTCCGGCGAACATCACGATCACGCGCTTCCACGGCCTGCGCGTGTAGAAGAGGCGGGTCTCGTCGCCGGGCTTGAGCTCCTCGTACGAGGCCTCGCGGGCGTCCTCGATCATCGAGCGCCACGGCGAGGTGGAGCGGGCCTCGATGCGGCCGTCGTCGCCGGGCGGGAACATGCCGATCATGCGGATGTAGCCGCCGGCCGGGATGGCCTTGATGCCGTACTCGGTCTCGCCGCGCTTCCTCGACCAGATCGTGGGGCCGAAGCCGACCATGTACTGCGGGACGCGGATGCCGAAGAGCTTGGCCGTGGAGAGGTGGCCGAGCTCGTGCCAGGCGATGGAGACGAGCAGCCCGAGCGCGAACAGCACGATGCCCAGGGCGTAGAGAAGCATTTCGGTCATGCGCGGGCCTCCGCTGTTGCCTTCGCTGCGAGCTCTCGGGCCCGGGCGCGCGCCCAGGTCTCCGCTTCGAGGACGTCCGGCACGGTCAGGGAGGTTCCCGTGACGGGAACGCCGTGCTCCGCGACGACCGCCGTGACCGTGTCCATGATGCCGTTGAACGGCAGCCTGCCGGCGAGGAACGCCTCGACGCACTCCTCGTTCGCCGCGTTGAAGACGGCGGGGGCGGTGCCGCCGAGGCCGCCGACGTGCCGGGCGAGCCCGACGGACGGGAAGGCCTCGGTGTCCAGCGGGAAGAACTCCCAGGTGGACGCCTTGGTCCAGTCGAAGGCGGGGGCCGCGTCGGGGACCCGCTCGGGCCAGCCGATGCCGATGGCGATGGGGCCGCGCATGTCGGGCGGGGTCGCCTGGGCGAGCGTGGAGCCGTCCGTGAACTCAACCATCGAGTGGACGTACGACTGGGGGTGGACGACGACCTCGATGCGGTCGAAGGGGATGTCGTAGAGCAGATGGGCCTCGATGACCTCCAGGCCCTTGTTCACCAGGGTCGCGCTGTTCACCGTGATCACCGGGCCCATGGCCCAGGTGGGGTGGGCGAGCGCGTCCTCGCGGGTCACGTCGGCCAGCTGCTCGCGCGTACGGCCGCGGAAGGGGCCGCCGGAGGCGGTGACGACCAGCTTGCGGACGTCGGCGCGGGTGCCGGCGGCGAGCGCCTGGAAGAGGGCCGCGTGCTCGGAGTCGACCGGGATGATCTGGCCGGGCTTGGCGAGCGCCTTCACCAGGGGGCCGCCGACGATCAGCGACTCCTTGTTGGCGAGGGCGAGGGTGCGGCCGGCTTCGAGGGCGGCGAGGGTCGGCGCGAGACCGATGGAGCCGGTGATGCCGTTGAGGACGGTGTGGCACGGCGAGGCGGCGAGCTGGGTGGCGGCGTCCGGGCCCGCCAGGAGCTCGGGCAGCGGCTCGGAGCCGTACAGCGCCTTCAGCGCGTCGCGCAGCTCCGGCAGCGCCTCCTCGCGGGCCACGGCGACCGCGGCGACCTTCAGCCGGTGCGCCTGCTCGGCGAGCAGCGAGATCCGGCCGCCCGAGGCGGCCAGGCCGGTGACCCGGAAGCGGTCGGGGTTGCGCAGCACCAGGTCGATGGCCTGGGTGCCGATGGACCCGGTCGAGCCGAGGACGACGATGTCCCGGCGTCCTGCATCCACATCCACGGGGGAGAAGACGCTACGGGGATCGGCCAGAGGAGAGGGGCGGTCGCTCATGCCCCCCATTCTTGCCGCAAACACCGGGCGCTCTTCACGGGGTGTGGACGAACGTGTCGAACACGCGGTGGAAGTCGGGGAACGTCTTCTTCACGCAGCCGGGGTCGTCGAAGGTGATCCCGGGGGTCCGCAGGGCGGTGACCGCGAAGGACATCACGATCCGGTGGTCGCCGTGAGTGGCGATCTCGACGGGTCCGGTGGGGGTGCCGGGCTGGATCTCGATCCAGTCGGGGCCGGTGGTGACGGTGACGCCGAGGCGGCGCAGGTTCTCGGCGCAGGCGTCGAGCCGGTCGCACTCCTTGACGCGGGTGTTGGCGACGTCCTCGATGCGGACGGGTCCGTCGGCGAAGGGCGCGAGCGCGGCGAGGGTCGGCATGGTGTCGGAGATGTCCCGCATGTTGACGGTGAGGCCGTGGAGCCGGCCGGTGGAGCGGACGGTGGTCCCGGCTCCGGTGATCTCGACGTCCGCGCCCATGCGGCGCAGGACGTCCACGAAGGCCAGGTCGCCCTGGAGGGCGCCGGTGCCGAGGCCGGGGACGGTGACGGAACGGCCCGGTTCGAGGGCGGCCGCGGCGAAGAAGTAGCTGGCGGTGGAGGCGTCGGGCTCGATGCCGTACGTCCTCGCCCGGTAGCCGGTGGGGGCGACCCGGTACGTCCGGCCGTCCTGGCGTACGTCGGCGCCGAAGGCCCGCATCATCGCGAGGGTGATCTCGACGTACGGCTCCGACACGAGGTCGGTGACGGTGATGTCGAGGCCCTCGGCGGTGAGCGGGCCCAGCATGAGCAGGGCCGTCAGGTACTGGGAGGACTGCCCGGCGTCCAGCGTGAGCGCGCCGCCCTTCACGCCGCGGGCGTGGACGTCGAGCGGGTGGTGGCCCTCCCGCTCACCGTGGCGGAGGTCGACGCCGAGGTCGCGCAGGGCAGTGCTGAGCGGGCCGAGGGGCCGCCGCCGCATCTGCGCGGAGGCGTCGAAGCGGTACGTGCCGTGGCCCGCGGCGGCGAGGGTGGGCAGGAAGCGGGCGGTGGTGGCGCCGTCGCGGCAGTAGACCTCGGCCGTGTCCGCGCCGGGGCCTGCCGGGCGGCCCTCGATGTGCCAGGCGCCGGGCTCGCGGCGGACGGTGTAGCCGAGGGCGGTGAGGCCCTCGGCGAAGCCCTCGGTGTCGTCGGAGACGAGCGGCCGGAGAAGGGTGGTGGTGCCCTCCGCGGCGGCGGCGAGGAAGAGCGCGCGGGCGGTGACGGACTTGGAGCCGGGGATGTCGATGACGGTCACGGTGCTCATGGTGCCGTGACCTGCGGTGCGGGGGTGTGGCGGTCCGGAACGTGGACGACGCGCTGCGCGACGCCCTACCGGGTGGCCACCCTGGCGGCGCCCTGCCGGCCCGGGGCCCTGACGACCCCCGCGGCGCCGGGCCCCTTGCGGCGCCCTACCGGTTCGGGGCCCTGACCAACCCCGCCACGGCCCCTGCGGCGCCCTACGACCCGGCCCCCCGTGCGGGCACCCCTCGGTGCCCCGCCGTGTGGGCAATCGTCCCGCAGGGCGGGACGATTGCCCACACGGGACGGCGCCCTTGGCGGCGCCTCCGCCCCCTGCGCCTTGACCCGCACCACATGTGCGGCGCGCGCCGGGTGCGGGTTCAGGCGGGAACCAAGGCCGGCGCCTGGACCCGCGGCCAGCAGCGCGCCGCTCACGGGGTGCGGGTTCAGGCGCGGAAGCCTAGGCCCGGCATGGGGCGCCGTTCCGTTGTGCCCACCCGTTCCGCCCTGGGGGTCCCCCCGGACGGAGTCTGGGGGAGGAACGAATGCCCACAACGGGGGGTGGCGGGCGGGAGGCTCCGGCCGGCGCCGTGCCACGGGGCGGGTGGGTCGCCCCGGGGCCGGCGCCGTTCGATGGCTCGGGCACGCCCGTGTCCGTGGCGGGTGGCCGCCGTCAGGGGAGTTTTCTGTGGACGTTCTCGGAGGTCGCGGGGCCAGGGGTCGCGTCCGCGATCCAGGGGCCGTCCCCGCTCGGGTCGACGATCCCCGCCTCCAGCCAGGTGTAGCGGCCGGCGAGGACGCCGTCCACGACCCGTCGGTCGAGGTCGTCCGTGTTGGACCACAGGCGCCCGAACAGCTCCTCGATCCGCAGCCTCGCCTGGTGGCAGAACACGTCCGCGAGCTGCTGCGCCTCGCGGCCGTGGTCGCCGGTGGTGCGCAGGAGCTCGGCCCGTACACAGGCGGCGCTCATCGCGAAGAGTTCGGCGCCGATGTCGACGATCCGGCCGAGGAAGGCCTGCTTGAGCTCCATCCGGCCCTGCCAGCGGGACATCGCGTAGAAGGTGGAGCGGGCGAGCTTGCGGGAGGTCCGCTCCACGTACCGGAGGTGGCCCGCGAGCCGGCCGAACTCCGCGTACGACCCCGGCCGCTGGCCAGGTCCGGTGACGAGCCCGGGCAGCCAGCGGGCGTAGAAGCCGCCGGCCCGCGCCCCGGCCTTCGCCTTGTCGGCGAGCGACTTCCCGGGGTCGATGAGGTCCCCGGCGACGGACAGATGGGCGTCGACGGCCTCGCGGGCGATCAGCAGGTGCATGATCTCGGTCGAGCCTTCGAAGATCCGGTTGATCCGCAGGTCGCGCAGGAGTTGCTCGGCGGGGACGGCGCGTTCCCCCCGGGCGGCGAGCGAGTCGGCGGTCTCGTAGCCGCGGCCGCCTCGGATCTGGACGAGTTCGTCGGCGATGAGCCAGGCCATCTCGGAGCCGTACAGCTTGGCGAGGGCGGCCTCGATGCGGATGTCGTTGCGGTCCTCGTCGGCCATCTGCGAGGCGAGGTCGACGACCGCCTCCAGGGCGAAGGTGGTGGCCGCGATGAAGGAGATCTTGGTGCCGACGGCCTCGTGCCGGGCGACCGGCCCGCCCCACTGCTCCCGGACGCCCGCCCATTCGCGGGCGATCCGCAGGCACCACTTGCCGGCGCCCGCGCAGGCGGCGGGGAGCGAGAGACGGCCGGTGTTGAGGGTGGTGAGGGCGATCTTGAGGCCGGCGCCCTCGGGGCCGATGCGGTTCTCGGCGGGCACGCGCACGCGGTGGAAGCGGGTGACGCCGTTCTCCAGGCCGCGCAGGCCCATGAAGGCGTTGCGGTGCTCGACGGTGATGCCGGGCGAGTCGGCCTCGACGACGAAGGCGGTGATGCCGCCGGGGTGGCCATCGGACCTGGGCACCCGGGCCATGACGACGAGCAGGTCGGCGACGACGCCGTTGGTGGTCCAGAGCTTGACCCCGTCGAGGACGTAGGCGTCCCCGTCGGGCACGGCGGTGGTGGCGAGCCGTGCCGGGTCGGAGCCGACGTCGGGCTCGGTGAGCAGGAAGGCGGAGAGGTCGGTACGGGCCAGCCGGGGCAGGAAGGCGTCCTTCTGCTCCTGCGTGCCGAAAAGCTTCAGCGGCTGCGGTACGCCGATCGACTGATGCGCGGAGAGCAGGGCGCCGACGGCGGGGCTGGCGGAGCCGACGAGGGCGAGGGCGCGGTTGTAGTACAGCTGGGTGAGGCCGAGGCCGCCGTACTTCCGGTCGATCTTCATCCCGAGCGCGCCCAGCTCCTTGAGCCCGGTGATCGTCTCGTCGGGGATGCGGGCCTCGCGTTCGATGCGGGCGCCGTCGATCCGGGTCTCGCAGAAGGCGCGGAGGTTCGCGAGGAAGGCCTCGCCGCGCCTGGCGTCCTCGTGGTCGGGAAGCGGGTGCGGATGGATGAGATCCAGCCGGAACCGGCCGAGGAAGAGCTCCTTGGCGAAGCTGGGTTTGTGCCAGTCACGCTCACGTGCGGCTTCGGCGGTCTGCCGGGCCTCGTGGGCGGTGACCTTGGGCCGCTGCGTGGGCGCGGACATGGACACCTCCTGGGTCTCTTTGTCCGTCGTACCCGATTTCCGCCGGTCCGGAAAGACGAGAAGGCGGCCTGAGCCCCCGCACAGTGGGCTCAGGCCGCCTGGTCTCGTGGACCCGTGGGCGTACGGGTTACAGCGCGAGGCCCGTCAGGACGAGGACGCGCTCGTAGGTGTAGTCGTCCATCGCGTACCGGACGCCCTCGCGGCCCACGCCGGAACGCTTGGCGCCGCCGTAGGGCATCTGGTCGGCGCGGTACGAGGGGACGTCGCCGATGATCACGCCGCCGACCTCCAGGGCGCGGTGCGCGCGGAAGGCGGCCTGCAGGTCGTGGGTGAAGACGCCGGCCTGGAGGCCGAAGTCCGAGTCGTTGACCGCGGCGAAGGCCTCGGCCTCGCCGTCGACCACGGCGATGGTGAGCACCGGGCCGAAGACCTCGGCGCGGGCCAGGGTGACGTCCGCGGGGAGGTCGGTGAGCACGGTCGGGGCGTAGGTCGCGCCCTCGCGCTTGCCGCCGGCGAGCAGCTTCGCGCCGGCCGCGACGGCCTCGTCGACCCAGGCCTCGACGCGCTGGGCGGCGGCCTCGTCGACGAGCGGGCCGACGTCGGTGGCGGCGTCGGACGGGTCACCGGTGACCTGGGCCTCGACCGCGGCGACGATCTTCGGCAGCAGACGGTCGTGGACGGAGGAGTCCACGATCACGCGCTGGACGGAGATGCAGGACTGGCCGCCCTGGTAGTTGGAGAAGGTGGCGATGCGGGACGCCGCCCAGTCCAGGTCCTCCTCGGAGGACCAGTCGGGCAGGACGACGGCCGCGGCGTTGCCGCCGAGCTCCAGGGTGCAGTGCTTGTGCGGCACCGACTGCTGGATGGCGTAGCCGACCTTGTCGGAGCCGGTGAACGAGATGACCGGGAGGCGCTCGTCCTGGACGAGGGCGGGCATCCGGTCGTTCGGCACGGTGAGGATCGACCAGGAGCCGGCCGGCAGGTCGGTCTCGGCCAGGATCTCGCCCAGGATCAGGGAGGAGATCGGGGTCGACGGGGCCGGCTTGAGGATGATCGGGGCGCCGACGGCGAGGGCCGGGGCGACCTTGTGGGCGCTGAGGTTCAGCGGGAAGTTGAACGGCGCGATGCCGAGGACGACGCCCTTGGGGATGCGGCGGGTCAGGGCGAGGCGGCCCGCGCCGCCGGCCTCGGTGTCCAGGCGCTGGGCCTCGCCGGCGTTCCAGCGGCGGGCCTCCTCGGCGGCGAAACGGAAGACGGAGACGGCACGGCCGACCTCACCGCGGGCCCACTTGACGGGCTTGCCGTTCTCGGCGGAGATCAGCAGGGCGATCTCCTCGGTGCGCTCGGCGAGCCGCTTCGACACGTGGTCGAGGGCGGCGGCGCGGACGTGCGCCGGGGTCGCGGCGAACTCGTCGACGACGGCGTGCGCGGCGGCGACGGCCTGCTCGACCTGGGCCTCGGTGGGCACGCTGACCTTGCCGACCAGACGTCCGTCGTACGAGTTCGTGACGTCGAAGGTGGCCTCGCCGGTGGCCTCGCGGCCGGCGAGCCAGAAGGCGTGGGTGGTCGTCATCGCGTACCGGCCCTTTCCGTTTTCGGGGGTGATGCGAGGGGGTGCTCTCGCGCTCTCGTGACACGTTAGGGCGAAGCGGGCCGGCGGGGGCTTGTCCGGTGTGGAGTGGTGGCCGCCGACTCCTGTCCGCTTTGGCCGAAGCAGACAGGAAGGGGGTACGGGCTCAGCCGCGCCGCTCCGTGCTGACGATCAGACAGACGCCGCCGACGACGATCGCGCCGCCGAGGACGATGGGCCACGACAGGGCCTCGTTCAGGACCAGGGCGCCGAGGGCGACCGCGACGACGGGGTTGACGTACGCGTACGTGGCGACGAGCGAGAGCGGCGCGGCCTGCAGGAGCCACGCGTACGCGGTGAAGGCGATCAGGGAGCCGAAGACGATCAGATAGGCGAGGGCGGCCCAGGAGCGGGTGGAGACGTCTCCGAGGTCCAGGCCGTGCTGCTCGCCCCGGACGAGGCCGACGGTGAGGCCGCCGAGACCGCCCGCGATCATCTCGTACGCGCTGGCGGTGAAGGGGTTGGCGGGCATCGGGAGGCGGGCCGAGGAGAACGAGCCGAGGGACCACAGGAACGTGGCCACGACGACGAGGACCACTCCTGTGGCCTTCACGTCGCCGCTGAGGCCCGGCAGGGTGAGCACGGCGAGCCCCGCGAGGCCCAGGAGCACCCCGGCGAGCCCGCCGGCGTTCGGCCGCAGGCCCGTGGTGGCCTTGAGGATCACGACCCAGGCCGGGACGACGGAGATGAGCAGCGCGGCGAGACCGGACGGGACGGAGGTCTCGGCGAGGACGACGAGGCCGTTGCCGCCGAGGATCAGGAGCAGGCCGACGAGCACCGCCGAGCCGAGCTGCCGGCGGGTGACCTTGAGGGCGGCGGGGCCCTGGCGCCAGGCGATGATCCCCACGAGGAGCAGGCCGGCGGTGACGAAACGGGTGCCGGCGGAGAGGAAGGGCGGCATCGTCTCGACGACGATCCGGATGCCGAGGTAGGTGGAGCCCCACACGACGTACACGATGCCGAGCGCGGCCCATACGGCGCCGGTGATCCGCCGCCGGGCGGGGGCGGCGGGGACGGCGGTACGGGGCGTGGACACGGCCTGGTGTGCTGCGGGGGCCGGGTCGACGGCGGGGCTTGTCATGAGCAGGAGCGTAAGGAGTGTCCGGCCCTTTGACCAAGAGAATTGCCCGCGATCGGGCAGGCCAGGGCGGGAACGCGGGGGCGTCGGAGGACGTCTAGGGCACTGACAGGATGGTCCGACCGACAGACCGCCCGTCCGGCTGACCGACCGGCCGACCGTCCGACCGACTGACCGACCGACCCGTCCGCAGACGAGACGGCTTCGGTGCTCCGCTAGGGGAAACACATGATCCTGCTCGCCTTGACCGGCGTCCTGGTCCTCACCGTCGGAGGGTGCGTCTGCGTGGTGTGGGCCGCGCGGGGCGGCCCCCGCTGGGTCCGCGCCGTCGCCGCCGTGACCCTTACGGCCGGGCAGGTGGTGCGGAGCAACCGGCGTCGGAGCATGCGCTCCGGCGACGGCGGCGGGGACGCCGACGGCTGACGGGCCCGCCGACGGGCGGGGTCCCTACTCCGTGTCCTCCCCCGTCGCCTTCAGGGCCAGCCACAGCTCCATCCGTACGTCCGGGTCGTCCAGGGAGCGGCCGAGGATCTCCTCCACCCGCCGCATGCGGTAGCGCAGGGTGTGCCGGTGGACGCCCAGGTCCGCCGCCGCGGCGTCCCACTGGCCGTGCCGGGACAGCCAGGCCCTGAGGGAGGCGACCAGGTCGCCCCGGCCCTTCGCGTCGTGGTCCCGGAGCGCGCGGAGCATCCCGTCGGCGAAGGCGCGGACGGCGTCGTCGGCGAGGAGCGGCAGGACCGAGCCCGCCGCGAGGTCCTCGTGTTCGACGAGCGCCTTCCCCCGGCGTCGGGCGACCGAGAGCGCCTGCTCGGCCTGCTTGTACGCCGAGGCGGCCACGATCGGTCCCGCGGGGGCCGACAGCCCGATGGCCACACCGGCCTCGTCGGCGTCCCGCTCCGCGTACGTCTCGCAGGCGGCCACGACCGCGCCTCCGTCACCGGCGAGGACGACGAGTCGCTGTTCGCTCTCGGGGACGGCGAGCACCGCCTCGCCGGCGCGGGCCGCGGCAGCCTCCAGGGCCTCGGCGAGCAGCGGCAGCGGGGGCTCGCCCGCCGGTTCCGCCCCGGCGGGTTCCGCGACGACGATCCGGAAGGGTGCGTCGAGCAGCCCGCCGTACACGTCCCCGGCCACCGCGCGCGCGTGGTCCGGCTGGCCCGCGAGCATCATCCGCAGGACGGCGGCGCCGAGCCGCTGTTCGGCGGCCTGCAGCGAGCGGGAACGTTCCGTCGTGAGGGTGAGCAGGGCGATCGCGGAGTGCACCGCGTACCGCTCGGCCGTCCCCAGCGGCGCGCCCGTGCCCACCGCGAGGGCGCCGCGCACCCGGCGTCCGGTGCCGAGGGACTGGAGCTCGACGCGGTCGTCCGTGCCGCCGACCACGGCGCTGGCGGGCGCCGGCCGGTCGCGCAGCCGTTCCACGTCGGGGGTGAGCCGGGCGGCCCGGCGCGCCGCCCAGTCGGGCGAGGCGGCGACGACCGTGCCGGAGGTGTCGTAGAGCGCGGCCCAGCCGTCGACATGGGCGGCGAGCCGGGCGACGACGGCCTCGGGGCCCTCGGCGAGCGCGGCTCTCGTCAGCTCGCGCTGGGCCTCGAAACCGGCCGTGACGGCGCGGTACTGGTCGGCGGAGATGGCGGCCGAGACCGCCTTGCTGATGGCGAGGAACGGCGTCCGGCGGGGAACCTCCAGGAGGGGCAGGTGCTCCTCGCGGGCCGCGTCGAGCAGCGCCGGCGGGATCTGTTCGTAGTTGACGCCGACGGCGAAGCCGAGCCCGACGACCCCCGCGCCGAGCAGCCGCCGCACGTAGCGGCGCATGGCCTCCAGGTCCTCCGCGTCGAGCGTGAGCGCGGTGGTGAGGAGGAGTTCACCGCCCTCCATGTACGGGACCGGGTCGGTGAGCTCGCTGACGTGCGCCCAGCGGACGGGGGTGTCGAGGCGGTCCTCACCGGCACGGACGACGAGCTTCAGGGAGGAGTGCTGGACGAGCGAGGCGAGGGTGGGCGGCATGGGGAGACCGTCGGACCTTTGAGCGAGGGGGCGCCGCTCAGCCGAGCGGCGCCCCCGATTGTGCCAGGGCCCCGGGACGCCCGCTCCGGCTCGACCGCCACCCGGCCGCGCGGAGCGGCCCGTTCCGGGCGGGGCCCCGCCCGGCCCCGGCGCTCCCTCAGTTCCTCAGGTCCACGAGGAGCGGCGGCGCGTACTCGCCCCGCACATGGGTGACGGACAGCACGGCGTGCCCGGCGGGGACGGCGTGCGCGAGGTCGGAGGCCGACCAGCGCTGGCGCTCCACCTCCCGTACGGTCACGGCCTCGGCGGTCGCGGCCTTGCCGGTCACCAGGCGTCGCATGAAGTGCAGGGCCTTGGTGAGGGGCTCGTCGGAGATGATCTGCCGGTTGGTGACGTCCCGGGTCTGCACCCATTCGGTGCCCCAGGTCTCGGCGAACCGTCCGCCGTCCCAGGGCGCGATCCCGGCGAACGCCATCCGGCAGCCGACGGCCCCGAGCAGCGGACCGCGCAGCGGCTCGGGCACGTCCTCCAGGCTGCGCAGGGTCAGGACGACGCCGGCGTTGACGGAGCGCAGCCGCTGGACGGCCCGCACCGAGTCGCCGGTCACGGTGTAGGTGGCGTCGTCGAGGACCAGGCAGGCGAAGAGGGAGCGGTCGCGGCGGCCGAGGGCGGCCTCGGTGAACTGGGCGAGGAGCAGTCGGGAGACGATCCGGGAGGCTTCGGCGTGGCCGCGTTCGGGGAGGTCGACGCGGACGCGGAGCGGGTGCTCGACGGCGCGGAGGGAGAACTGCGGCCGCTCCCGGTCGGGGGAGTCGCCACGACGGCCGGCGCCGGCGTGCTTGTCCGCGCCGGCTCGCCGGTCCGTCCCGCCGGTCGCGCCCTCGTCCGTGCCGCCCGCCGTGCGGAAGTCCGTGCCGCCCGCCGTGCGGAAGAACGGGGCGAAGGCGGGGCGGTCGAGGAAGGCGATGCGTTCGGCCAGGAGGTCGCCGACGTCGTCACCGCGCTCGGCCTGGCGCTGCCGGGCGGTCAGCTCACGCAGCTGGGCGGGGTCGTCCGCGACGGCGGCGCGCAGCGCGGCGAGCGCCTCGGGTGTCCCGCCGAGCAGCTCACGCAGCTCGGGCACTCCGGGGAAGCACCCGTGGGCCGCGCGGAACGGTCCGATCAGCTGGGCGAGCGCGGTGGCCGCCCTCCTGCTGTCGGTCACCAGGTCACCGACGAGCGCCTCGGCGAGGATCCGGGCGGCTTCGTCGGGGTCGTCGGCTCCGCCGTACAGGTCGAGGTCGTGGGTGGATTCGGGCCGTCCGACGGAGACGACCACGTCGAAGGCCTCGTCGGGGCCGACGGCGGTGCCGTGGGAGGTGACGGCCACGACGGCGGCGCGGTTGGCGAGGGCCTGGAGGCAGAGCGACTCGACGACGGGCCGCACGAGCCGCACGGTCTTCCCCGATCCGGCGGGTCCGACGGCGAGCAGGGAGGTCCCGAGGAGACCCGG
This sequence comes from Streptomyces sp. CB02261, assembly GCF_001905665.1. GTDB lineage: Bacteria > Actinomycetota > Actinomycetes > Streptomycetales > Streptomycetaceae > Streptomyces. The sequence continues at coordinate 68,039 of NZ_LIVX01000011.1, forward strand.
CTCCAGGGCGACGCCGGTGGTGCGGCGGGCGTAGGGGTTGCGGGGGTGGTCGGCGGCGGTGCCGATGAGGACCTGGTCGGTGGCGAGGTCGTGGGTGGCGGTGCGGACGGGCAGGTCGCGCAGGCCCGAGGGGTGGCCGCAGGCGGCGGCGCCCCGGGTCCGTACGGCCTCGGTGAAGGCGTGGAGCCGCTCCGGCCGGCTCCGTACCCCTTGCCAGGCGCGGCGGATCCGGGCGTAGTCCACGTCGCCGAGGACCCCACCCCTGGTGGCCTCGGCGAGCCGGGCGGCCGCCTCGGTCAGCCCGGCGTCGCGAAGCTCGGGCCACTCGGCGGGGTCGGCGGCCGGGGGCGGCGGCGGGGGCGGGGTGTCCTTCTTCCGGGTGTAGCGGCGCCAGATGTCCGGGACGTGCCCGACGCGGGCGAAGAAGACGAGGAAGCCGCCTCCGACGAGGGCGTAGTAGGTGTAGCTGGCGGCGGCCCAGGCGTCGGCGTCGGTGCGCCAGCTGTCCGGGGTGAGGACGAGCAGGGGCCAGAGCCAGTAGCGGCCGAGGTAGCCGTTCCAGAGGAGGGACCAGAGGAGCCAGCCGCTGAGCAGCGAGATGAGGGCTCCGGCGAACAGCCGGCGGGCGGGCACGTCGTCCGGCTCCTCCTGGGGGCGGGGCCGGTGCCCGAGCCGCCAGATGCCCGGATCGGCGGCGGGCCGGGGGATGCGGAGCCATTCGGCGACCCCGACGCGCGTCGGCGCGTGTGCGGGCGGCGGGGGGACGAGGGGCCCCTCCGGGCGGGGGCGGGGCGGTGTGGGCGGCACGGGTGGACCCGCCGGGCGCGGGACCGCGCTCCCCCGCGTGTCGCGTGACTCGTACGTGCCGTCGGTCTCCATGAACCCCTGCCCCCTGACCAGCCAGGTCGCCGTCTCTGTGCCACCGTCAATCTAGTGGCCCCCGGACGCCCCGGAGGGGTTTCGACCACCCGTGTGGTCCGACGCCCCCGGGGAGCGGAAGCGGGGCCGCCCTGTCCATCACGGACAACGACACGACCCCATCACTCCCGATCGGCGCATGCCTCCGCCCCTCCCCCGCGCCTAGCCTGCGGAGGAAACCCGCAAGTGCGTCCAGAACACCCCCAGGAGCCCCGCATGAACGCTGTCCCGCAGGAGCGGCGCGTCGTCACCGCCATCCCCGGTCCGAAGTCGCAGGAGCTTCAGGCCCGCCGTCTCGACACGGTCGCCGGTGGCGTCGGCTCCACGCTCCCCGTCTTCACCAAGCGGGCCGGTGGCGGCATCATCGAGGACGTCGACGGCAACCGTCTGATCGACTTCGGTTCCGGCATCGCCGTGACCTCGGTCGGCGCCTCCGCCGAGGCCGTGGTGCGCCGCGCCTCCGCGCAGCTCCAGGACTTCACCCACACCTGTTTCATGGTGACGCCGTACGAGGGTTACGTGGAGGTCTGCGAGGCGCTCGCCGAGCTGACCCCGGGCGACCACGCCAAGAAGTCCGCGCTGTTCAACTCGGGCGCCGAGGCCGTCGAGAACGCGGTCAAGATCGCCCGCTCGTACACCAAGCGCCAGGCCGTCGTCGTCTTCGACCACGGCTACCACGGCCGTACGAACCTCACGATGGCGCTGACCTCGAAGAACATGCCCTACAAGCAGGGCTTCGGTCCGTTCGCGCCCGAGGTCTACCGCGTGCCGGTGGCCTACGGCTACCGCTGGCCCACCGGCCCGGAGAACTGCGGCCCCGAGGCCGCCGCCCAGGCGATCGACAACATCACGAAGCAGATCGGCGCCGAGAACGTCGCCGCGATCATCATCGAGCCGGTCCTCGGCGAGGGCGGCTTCATCGAGCCGGCCAAGGGCTTCCTGCCGGCGCTCGTGAAGTTCGCCAACGACAACGGCATCGTCTTCGTGGCCGACGAGATCCAGTCCGGCTTCTGCCGTACCGGTCAGTGGTTCGCGTGCGAGGACGAGGGCATCGTCCCGGACCTCATCACCACCGCCAAGGGCATCGCGGGCGGTCTGCCGCTCGCCGCCGTGACCGGCCGCGCCGAGATCATGGACTCCGTCCACGGCGGCGGCCTCGGCGGCACCTACGGCGGCAACCCGGTGGCCTGCGCCGGTGCGCTCGGCTCCATCGAGACGATGAAGGAGCTCGACCTCAACGGCAAGGCGAAGCGCATCGAGGAGGTCATGAAGGCGCGTCTGTCGGCGATGGCCGAGAAGTTCGACGCCATCGGTGAGATCCGCGGCCGTGGCGCCATGATCGCCATCGAGCTCGTCAAGGACCGCGCCACCAAGGAGCCGAACCCGGAGGCCGCGGGCGCCCTCGCGAAGGCCTGCCACGCCGAGGGCGTGCTGGTCCTGACCTGTGGCACCTACGGCAACGTGCTGCGCTTCCTGCCGCCGCTGGTCATCGGCGAGGACCTGCTGAACGAGGGCCTCGACGTCATCGAGAACGCGTTCGCCCAGATCTGAGTCCGGTTCCGAGTCTGGTCCGGACCGGATCTGACGCTCCGTGTGAAGACTCTGTGGGGGGCCGATGGCGGGATGGGTTTCCCGCTGTCGGTCCCTTCTTCTCTGACGTACGGTTTCTGCAGATGAGAGAAACACCCCGGGCGGAGCCTCCCCAGCCCCGCCCACACCGTGCCGTCGCGCACACCCCTGGGGCCTCGTGCTCCGGAACTCCTCACCGATCGGATGGCCGCCCGCCCCATACCCCCCGGGGCGTGCGGCAGCCCGATCTCCTCGGCCGCTCTGGAACCACCCCCCCTGTTCCAGGGCGGCCGGCTCTCTTCTGGGCGCTCGTCACCCTCGCCGTCGTGACCTGGCAGGTGCTCGTCCACGGCCCCTTGGCCAGGCTCGACGAGCGGGTGTCCCGGGCCCTGGTGGACACGGTCCCCCGGCCCCTCTCCGAACTCGGCGCCGATCTCGGCAACATGACCGTGGCCCTGCCCGTCCTCGTCTGCGCGACGGGGTACGCGCTGTGGCGCGGCCGCCGGGCCGCCGCCCTCGCCGCGGGCCTCGCGATGGCGGCGGTCCCGCTCCTGGTGATCCCGCTGAAGGAGTGGACGGCCCGGCCCGGTCCCCTGGAGCCCTGGGCGCAGGGCTACTACCCCTCGGGTCACACGGCCACGGCCGCGGTCGCCTACTTCGGCGCGGCCTTCCTCGTCTCGAACCGGCTGATCCCCGTCGCCGCCGTGCTGACGGCGGTGACGGGGACCGGGCTCGTTCTGCGGGGCTACCACTGGCCGCTGGACGTGCTGGCCAGCCTGTGTCTCTCGCTGCTGATCCTGGCGGTCAGCTCCAGTTGTACGCGTCGAAGTTCTTCGAGAACTCCCACTGGTTGAAGCGGTCCCAGTTGATCGACCAGGTCATCAGGCCGCGCAGGGCGGGCCAGGTGCCGTGGGTCTGGTAGGTGCCGCAGTCGGTCTTCCTGGTGAGGCAGTTCAGGGCCTTGTTCACCTCGGCCGGCGTCGTGTGGCCGTTGCCCGCCTGGGTGGAGGCGGGGAGGCCGATGGCGACCTGGTCGGCGCGGAGGGCCGGGAAGAAGCGGTCCGTGTTGCCGGCGACGGGGAAGCCGGTGAGGAGCATGTCGGTCATGGCGATGTGGAAGTCGGCGCCGCCCATGGAGTGGTACTGGTTGTCGAGGCCCATGATGGAGCCCGAGTTGTAGTCCTGGACGTGCAGCAGGGTCAGGTCGTCGCGCAGGGCGTGGATGACCGGGAGGTAGGCGCCGGCGCGGGGGTCCTGGCCGCCCCAGGGGCCCGAGCCGTAGTACTGGTATCCGAGCTGGACGAAGAAGGTCTCCGGGGCCATCGTCAGGACGAAGCCGGAGCCGTACCTGGCCTTGAGGGTCCTGACGGCCTGGATCAGGTTGACGATGACCGGGCTCGTCGGGTTCCGGAAGTCGGTGTCGCCGGTCTGGAGCGACAGCGAGTGGCCCTCGAAGTCGATGTCGAGGCCGTCGAGGCCGTACTCGTCGATGATCTTCGAGACGGAGGAGACGAAGGTGTCGCGGGCGGCGGTGGTGGAGAGCTGCACCTGGCCGTTCTGGCCGCCGATGGAGATGAGGACCTTCTTGCCGGCTGCCTGCTTGGCCTTGATGGCCGCCTTGAAGTCGGCGACCGACTCGACGTTCGGGCACTCCGTGGCCGGGCACAGGCTGAAGCGGATGTCGCCCGAGGTCACCGAGGTCGGTTCGCCGAAGGCGAGGTTGATGACGTCCCAGGAGGCGGGGACGTCGGCCATCCGGGTGTAGCCGGAGCCGTTGGCGAAGCTGGCGTGGAGGTAGCCGACGAGGGCGTGCGCGGGCAGGCCGGGGTTGCCCGGGTTGCCGCCGCTGGTCGTCGTCGCGGTCACGGCGGCCGACTTCGGTGATTCCCCGGCGCTGTTCGCGGCGCTGACCTGGAAGGTGTACGCGGTGGAGGCGGTGAGTCCGGTGACGGTGGCCGAGGTGCCGCTGACCGTCTGGACCCGGGTGGTGCCCCGGTAGACGTGGTACGAGGTGGCGCCGGACACCGGGGACCAGGTCAGCGGCACGGTGGTGGACGTCGGGGAGCCCGCCGCGAGGCCGGTGGGGGCGGCCGGGAGCTGCACCGGGTCGCCGCCGGGGCCGTACAGGGAGAGGTCGTCGGCCTGGTAGGCGGGCGTGCCGTACCAGCCGTGGGTGTAGATCGTGACCGAGGTGGTCGAGGCGCCCGTGGTGAAGGTGGTCGCGAGCCGCTGCCAGTCGGGGGCGGAGCCCGTCCAGGTGGAGACGTCGGTGGTACCGGTACCGGAGGCGCCGAGGTAGACGTAGCTGCCGCGCACCCAGCCGCTGAGCGTGTACGTGGAGCCGGGCTTGACGGTGACGGTCTGGGAGCAGCGGGCGTTGTCGCTGCCCGCGGGGGTCGCCCGGAGCGCCTTCGTGCCGCTGCGGACGGGCGAGGAGACGGCCGCGCCGCTGCCCGCCGTGCAGGTCCAGCCGTCGAGGCCGGCCTCGAAGCCGCCGTTGCGGGCGAGTTCGGTGTCGGCGGCCTGGGCCGCGGGGGTGAGCGCGGCGAGTCCGCCGACGGCGAGGGCCCCCGCGAGGAGCAGGGTGAGAGGTCTGGCGCGGTCCACAACTGCCTCCGGGTGTGGGGGAATCGAGGTGCGAGCGCGCCACAGCATGGTCCAGACCAATCAAGTGGTCAAGACCTCTGCCCCGAGATCACCTCCGCTCATTCCGGCCCGGGGCCCCTCTCCTCCCGGGCCAACTGCCCCGCCGCCTCGTGCATCGCCAGTTCGAGGAGGGCCGCGTCGGTGAGGGTGCCCGCGCCGTCCGGTGTCACCAGCCAGCGCACCGCGCCCGTCGCCCGCCCCGGATACGGGACGACGATCCAGGTTCCGGCGCCCGCGCCCCGCACGCCGCTGCCGAGCCAGCGGGTGGCGGTGCCCGGCGGGACGAAGAAGCCCATCCGGGCGTCACCGAAGTCGGCGAGGACCGGGCCCGGCCGGTCCACCAGGCGCGTCAGCACGTCCAGCGTGGGATAGCCGAGCTCCGCCGGCAGGATCAGGACGTCCCAGCGCCTGCCGGCGGGCAGCAGCGCGACCCCGTGCGGGTTGCGCTCCCACTCCCACCGGCAGGCGTCGGGATCGGGGGCGACCGAGACCAGCCACTCCACCGCACTCCTGGCGCCCGAGGCCCCCGTACCAGTCATCTCGACGATCTCCCTCCGTCAGGACACGATGTCCGTACGGAGAGAGCGGTTCGAGGGGCTTCTCTTACGCGGATTCAGCTACTCATCAGTTGTGATGTGGATCACGCCGGCGTGGATCGACCAGCGCTCAGCTGTCGAAGCCGAGGCCCACCCGGTCCATGGCCTTGAGCCACAGGTTGCGCCGGCCGCCGTGCTCGTCGGCCCGGGCGAGCGACCACTTGGTGATGCCGATGCCGGCCCACGCGATCGGCTCCGGCGGGAACGGCAGCGGCTTGGAGCGGACCATCCGCAGCTCCGTGCGCTCGGTGCGCTCCCCCGCGAGCAGGTCGAGCATCACGTCCCCGCCGAAGCGGGTGGCGCCGACGCCCAGACCGGTGAACCCGGCCGCGTACGCCACCTTGCCCTGGTACGCCGTACCGAAGAAGGCGGAGAAGCGGGAGCAGGTGTCGATGGCGCCGCCCCAGGCGTGGCTGAAGCGCAGCCCCTCCAGCTGCGGGAAGCAGCGGAAGAAGTGCTCGGCGAGCTTGAGGTACGTCTCCGGGCGGTGGTCCATCTCGGCGTTGAGCCTGCCGCCGAAGGGGTAGATCGCGTCGTAGCCGCCCCAGAGGATCCGGTGGTCGGCGGTGATCCGGAAGTAGTGGAACTGGTTGGCGGAGTCGCCGAGTCCCTGCCGGTTCTTCCAGCCGACGGAGGCGAGCTGCTCGGCGCTGAGCGGCTCGGTCATCAGGGCGTAGTCGTAGACCGGCACGGTGTACGCGCGGACGCGCTTGACCAGCGACGGGAAGACGTTGGTGCCGAGCGCGACCCGACGGGCGAGGATCCTGCCGTACGGGGTGCGGACACCCATGCCGGCGCCGACGGAGACCAGGTCGAGGCCCGGGGTGTTCTCGAAGATCCGTACGCCCAGGTCGAGACAGGCCCGCTTGAGGCCCCAGGCCAGCTTGGCCGGGTTCAGCATCGCCACACCCCGGCGGTCCCAGATCCCGCCGAGGAAGGTCGGCGAGTCCACCTCGGCGCGGACGGCGTCCGCGTCGAGGAGCTCGATGCCGTCGGCGAGACCGAGCCGGTCGATCTCCGCGTACACCTCGGCCAGTTCCTCGACCTGGTACGGCTCGGTGGCGACGTCGATCTCGCCGGTGCGCTCGAAGTCGCAGTCCAGGGAGTAGCGGGCGACCGCCTCCTCGATGGCGTCGAGGTTGCGCTCGCCGAGCTCCTCCAGTTTCGGCAGCTCGGCCGGCCAGCGGGCGAGCCCGTTGCCGAAGCCGTGCGTGAGGGAGGCGGCGCAGAAGCCTCCGTTGCGGCCCGAGGCGGCCCAGCCCACCTCGCGGCCTTCGATCAGGACGACGTCCCGGGCGGGGTCGCGCTCCTTGGCGAGGAGCGCGGTCCACAGTCCGCTGTAGCCGCCGCCGACGACGAGGAGATCGCACTTCTCGGTGCCGGTGAGGGCGGGCAGGGCGCCGGGCTTGCCGGGATCTTCCAGCCAGAAGGGGACGGGCTGGGCGTCGGAGAGAGATCGTGCAGCGAGACGCATGGCGACTGGGGCCATGGTTTCCAACTCCTTCGGTGCCTGGGCTGCCTATTGCTCAGGCTGTTGCTGTTTTCTTGCGCCGGTTCGTAATGATTTGCCCGGCCACGACCACCAGTACCGCGAGGACGAACATCGCGGTACCGATGACGTTGATCTGCACGGGGGTGCCACGCTGCGCCGAGCCCCAGACGAACATGGGGAAGGTGACGGTGGAGCCCGCGTTGAAGTTGGTGATGATGAAGTCGTCGAACGAGAGCGCGAAGGCCAACAGGGCGCCGGCGGCGATGCCGGGAGCGGCGATCGGCAGGGTGACGCGCAGGAAGGTCTGCACGGGTCCCGCGTAGAGGTCGCGCGCGGCCTCCTCCAGGCGCGGGTCCATGGACATGACCCGGGCCTTGACCGCCGTCACGACGAACGACAGGCAGAACATGATGTGGGCGATCAGGACCGTCCAGAAGCCCAGCTCGATCCCCATGTTGAGGAAGAGGGTGAGCAGCGAGGCGGCCATGACGACCTCGGGCATCGCCATCGGCAGGAAGATCAGCGAGTTGATCGCGCCGCGCGCCCGGAAGCGGTAGCGGACCAGCGCGAAGGCGATCATCGTGCCGAGGACGACGGCGCCGACGGTGGCCCAGGCGGCGAGCTGCAGCGAGAGCGAGAGCGACTCGCACATGTCGGCGACGCCGCAGGGGTCCTTCCAGGCGTCGAGGGAGAACTCCTGCCAGGAGTAGTTGAAGCGTCCCTTCGGCCTGTTGAAGGAGAACGCCATCACGACGAGGTTGGGCAGGATCATGTACGCGAGCGTCAGGAGGCCCGCGATGACGACGAGGTTGCGTCGTATCCAGCGCATCAGACCAGGTCCTCCGTTCCCGCTCGGCGGATGTAGACGGTGACCATGACCAGCACGATCGCCATGAGGATGAAGGACAGCGCCGCGGCCGTCGGATAGTCGAGGACCCGCAGGAACTGCGACTGGATGACGTTGCCGACCATCTTGGTGTCGGTGGAGCCGAGCAGCTCGGCGTTGACGTAGTCGCCGCTCGCCGGGATGAAGGTGAGCAGGGTGCCGGAGACGACGCCGGGCATCGACAGCGGGAAGGTCACCTTGCGGAAGGTGGTCGCCGGGGAGGCGTACAGGTCCTGCGCGGCCTCGTGCAGCCGCCCGTCGATCCGCTCCAGCGAGGTGTAGAGGGGCAGGATCATGAAGGGCAGGAAGTTGTACGTGAGACCGCAGACGACCGCCATCGGGGTGGCGAGCACGCGGTCGCCCTCGGTCCAGCCGATCCAGCTGGTCACGTCCAGGACGTGGAGCGCGTTCAGCACGTCCACGACGACGCTGTCGTCGGCGAGGATCGTCTTCCAGGCCAGCGTGCGGATCAGGAAGCTGGTGAAGAAGGGCGCGATGACGAGGACGAGGAGCAGATTGCGCCAGCGGCCGGCCTTGAAGGCGATCAGATACGCCAGCGGGTAGCCGAGCAGCAGGCAGAGCAGGGTCGCGGTCCCGGCGTACAGCAGGGAGCGGACGAACTGCGGCCAGTACTCCTGGAAGGCGTTCCAGTAGGTCTGGAAGTGCCAGGTGACCTCGAAGCCCTTCTCCAGGGAGCCGGTCTGCACCGAGGTCGAGGCCTGGTAGATCATCGGCAGCGCGAAGAAGACGAGCAGCCAGATGATGCCGGGCAGCAGCAGCCAGTAGGGGACGAGCCGCTTGCGGGTGGGAGGCTTGCGCAGAACCGGTTCCTCGACCGGCGCCGCCTCCTCCTTCGTGAGAGTGGAGGTGCTCATCCGGCGTCCTCCACCGTCTCCACGCCCGCGTCGATGTCCTGCGTCGCGTCGAGGCCGAAGGTGTGGGCCGGGTTCCAGTGCAGGACGACCTGGGCGCCGGGGCGGAGGCGCGCGTCCCGCTCGATGTTCTGCTCGTACACCTGGAGCTCGGCGCCCGCCGGGCTGTTGACCACGTACTGGGTGGAGACGCCGATGAACGAGGAGTCGACGATCCGGCCGGTGACCCGGTTGCGGCCGTCGGCTATCGTCCCCGCGTCGTCGGCGTGCGCGAGCGAGATCTTCTCGGGGCGGACGCCCACGAGCACCGAGCCGCCCGGGCGGACGGCGGAGGTACAGCGGTCGCCGGGGACCCGGAGCTTGCCGCCGCCGGCGGTGACGACGACCTCGGAGCCGGTCTCGACGACCTCGGCCTCGATGAGGTTGGAGGTGCCGAGGAAGTTGGCGACGAAGGTCGTGCTCGGGTTCTCGTACAGGTCGGCGGGGGCGCCGAGCTGCTCGACCCGGCCGCCGTTCATCACCGCGACCTGGTCGGCCATCGTCATGGCCTCCTCCTGGTCGTGGGTGACGTGCACGAAGGTGATGCCGACCTCGGTCTGGATCCGCTTGAGCTCCAGCTGCATCTGCCGGCGCAGCTTGAGGTCGAGGGCGCCGAGCGGCTCGTCGAGGAGGAGCACCTGCGGGTGGTTGATGAGCGCGCGGGCCACCGCGACGCGCTGCTGCTGGCCGCCGGAGAGCTGGTGCGGCTTGTGCCGGGCCTTGTCGCCGAGCTGGACGAGCTCCAGCATGTCGTCGACCTGCTTCTTCACCGACTTGATGCCGCGGCGGCGCAGGCCGAAGGCGATGTTCTCGCTGATGTCCATGTGCGGGAAGAGCGCGTAGGACTGGAAGACGGTGTTGACCGGCCGCTTGTACGGCGGGAGGTCGGTGACGTCCGTGTCGCCGAGGAAGACGGTGCCGGTGCTGGGGTCCTCCAGGCCGGCGATCATGCGGAGCGTGGTGGTCTTGCCGCAGCCGGAGGCGCCGAGGAGGGCGAAAAAGGAGCCCTGCGGGACGGTCAGGTCGAGCGGGTGGACGGCGGTGAAGGAGCCGTACGTCTTGCTGATCCCGGTGAGACGGACGTCGCCGCCGCCAGTGTTCTTTCCGGTGTGAACAGTCTTGTCAGTCATGGGTCGTGGTCCCAGGGGAGTGAGAGAGGTGGACGACGTGGGCCTCAGGCGCCGATGAGCTTGGCGAACTTCTCCTCGTACGCCGTCTCCTCCGCGCTGGTGAGCGAGCGGAAGGCGCGCGACTTCTTGGCCATGGCCTTGTCCGGGAGGATCAGCGTGTTGTTCGCGAGCTCGGGGTCGATCTTGGCGAGCTCGTCCTTCACCCCGTCCACGGGGCACACGTAGTTGATGTACGCGGCGAGCTGGGCGGCGACGGGGAGCTCGTAGTAGTAGTCGATGAGCTTCTCGGCGTTCGTCTTGTGCCGGGCCTGGGCGGGGACGAGCAGGTTGTCGCTGGAGGTGATGTAACCGGCGGACGGGATGGAGAACCTGATGTCCGGGTTGTCCGCCTGGAGCTGGATGATGTCGCCGGCCCAGGCGAGACAGGCGGCGATGTCGCCCTTGTCCAGGTCGGAGGTGTAGTCGTTGCCGGTGAAGCGGCGTATCTGCTTCTTGTCGACGGCCTTCTGGAGGCGACCTATCGCCGCGTCGTAGTCGGCGTCCGTGAACGCCCCGGGGTCCTTGCCCATGTCGAGCAGGGTCATGCCGACGGTGTCGCGCATCTCGGTGAGGAAGCCGACGCGGCCCTTCAGGGCGGGGTCGTCGAGGAGCTGGGTGACCGAGTCGACCTTCTTGCCGCCGGTCGCCTTCGCGTTGTAGGCGATGACGGTGGAGATACCGGTCCACGGGTACGAGTAGGACCGGCCCGGGTCCCAGTCGGGGCGGCGGAACTGGCCGGAGAGGTTGGCGTACGCGTTGGGCAGGTTCGCCGGGTCGAGCTTCTGCGCCCAGCCGAGGCGGATCATGCGGGCGGCGAGCCAGTCGGTGACGCAGATCAGGTCGCGGCCGGTGTCCTGGCCGGCCGCGAGCTGCGGTTTGATCTTTCCGAAGAACTCGACGTTGTCGTTGATGTCCTCGGTGTACTTGACCTTGATCCCGGTGCGCTTCGTGAACGCCTCCAGGCTGGGGCGGCCCTTCTCGTCCTCACTGACGTCCATGTACTCGGTCCAGTTGGAGAAGGCGAGGGTCTTCTCCTTGGCCGAGTCGTCCGTGGAGGCGGTGCCCTGGCCCTCCCGCTTGGCCGGCGGGATGCCGCAGGCGCTCAGGGAGGCGAGGCCGCCGATCGTGAGGGCGCCGACTCCGCCCGCGCGCAGCATCGAACGGCGGCTGAGGGCTCCCCGGCCGCTGGTCAGGCTGCGTCGTATCGCCGCCGTCTGCGCGGCGGACAGGCTGTCGGGCTCGTACTGCTCCATGCGCTGTGCCCTTTCGGGATGGTGTGGGCCGCTGGTCGGGCGGCGGACCACGCGGCGGTAGCCGCAGGTCGAGTGCTTATCGGTCCCCGAAGATCGTGCGGTGCCAGTCCTTCGCGGCGACCGCGGTGTTGTCGAACATCACGTGCTTGACCTGGGTGTACTCCTCGAAGGAGTACGCCGACATGTCCTTCCCGTAGCCCGATGCCTTGGTGCCGCCGTGGGGCATCTCGCTGATGATCGGAATGTGGTCGTTGACCCAGACGCACCCGGCCTTGATCTCCCGGGTGGCGCGGCCCGCCCGGTAGACGTCGCGGCTCCAGGCCGAGGCGGCCAGGCCGTACGGGGTGTCGTTGGCGAGCCGGATGCCCTCGTCGTCGCTGTCGAAGGGCAGGGCCACCAGGACCGGGCCGAAGATCTCCGACTGCACGACCTCGCTGTCCTGCGCGGCGCCGGTGATCAGGGTCGGACGATAGTAGGCGCCGTCCTTGAGGTCGCCGCCGGGGGCTTCGCCGCCGGTGACGACGGTGGCGTAGCCGCGGGCACGCTCGACGAAGGCGGCGACGCCGTCGCGGTGGCGGTGGCTGACGAGCGGGCCGAGGTCGGTCGCCGGGTCGAAGGGGTCGCCGACGCGGACGGTCTCCATGAGCTCGGCCACGCGCGCGACGAAGGCGTCGAAGAGCGGGCGCTGGACGTACGCGCGCGTGGCGGCGGTGCAGTCCTGGCCGCTGTTGATGAGGGAGGCGGCGACGGCGCCGTGGGCGGCGGCCTCCAGGTCGGCGTCGTCGAAGACGACGAAGGGGGCCTTGCCGCCGAGTTCGAGGTGGAGGCGCTTGACGGTCGCGGTGGCGATCTCCGCGACCCGCTTGCCGACCGGCGTGGAGCCGGTGAAGGAGGTCATGACGACGTCGGGGTGGCCGACGAGGTGTTCGCCGACGGTCCGCCCGGGGCCGTTGACGATGTTGACGACGCCGTCGGGGATACCGGCGTCCGTGGCGGCCTGCGCGAACATCAGGGAGGTCAGCGGGGTGAGTTCGGCGGGCTTCAGGACGATCGTGTTGCCGGCGGCGATGGCCGGCAGGATCTTCCAGGCGGCCATCTGGAGCGGATAGTTCCAGGGGGCGATGGAGCCGACGACACCGATCGGTTCACGCCGGATGTACGAGGTGTGGTCGCCGCTGTACTCGCCGGCCGACTGGCCCTGGAGGTGGCGCGCGGCGCCGGCGAAGAAGGCCGTGTTGTCGATGGTGCCGGGTACGTCGAACTCGGTGCTGAGCTTGAGGGGCTTGCCGCACTGGAGGGACTCCACGCGGGCGATGTCCTCGGCCCGCTCGGCGAGGATGCCGGCGAAGCGGTGCAGCGCGTCGGAGCGCTCGCCGGGGGTGGCGCCCGCCCAGCCGGGGAAGGCGGCCTTGGCGGCCGCGACGGCCTCGTCGACGTCGGCGGTGGAGGCGAGCGCGTAGGTGTAGACGCTCTCCCCGGTCGCCGGGTCGATCACGCTGTGGTTCTGACCGGACGTTCCGGCACGGAGCCGCCCGCCGATGTACTGTGCGCCGGCCGCGAAGCGGTCCGTCACCTGGAAGCGGTTGCCCATGACGCTCTCCGTTGTTCCAGCTCGAATTGAGTGCCGATCCTGACAGAGGGATGGCCCTCCAACAAGTGATTCCGTTGTTGCCTTTTGGTTACGCGACGGAATCGGTCGACCATGTGTCGAGGCGCCCCGAATATCTCCGTACGGAGTGTCCGTGGCGGCTGTCAGACTCGCATGCATGAGCAAGATCGAGGAGCTGACACAGCAGGTCAACCGGGGTGACAAGGTGAAGTGGCTGCACTTCTGGGGTCACCGCCCGCACCCGGACGGACGGCTCTCCGCGAGCTGTCTGAGCCAGTGGTGGCCGGCACCCTTCGTGATCGAGGGCGTCCGCTACGCGACGGCCGAGCACTGGATGATGGCGGCCAAGGCCCGCCTCTTCGGGGACGCCGACGCCGAGCGGGCGGCGCTCCACGCTCCCACCCCCGCCGAGGCCAAGAAGGCCGGGCGGCTGGTGCGGGACTTCGACGGGGCGGTGTGGGAGCGGGAGCGCTTCGGGATCGTGGTCGAGGGCAGCGTCCACAAGTTCTCCTCGGACGCGGCCCTGCGCGCGTACCTCCTGGGCACGGGCACCCGCGTCCTGGTAGAGGCCAGCCCCGTCGACCCGATCTGGGGCATCGGCCTCGCGGCCGACGACCCCGGCGCCCACGACCCGGCCCGCTGGCGCGGCCTGAACCTCCTGGGCTTCGCCCTCATGGAGGCGCGGGAGCGGCTGCGGGGAGCGTGAGACACGGGAGGGCCCCGCACCGGAGACCGGTGCGGGGCCCTCTCAGCCGTACGAAGGCGTACGCCCGCGTACGACCGCGTACGTCAGCGGCCGCTCTCGACGACCAGGCTCGACGCGAACGGGTCGTCGTCGTACCCGGAGTCGTCGAAGGTCGAGGAGTCCTGGGTGACCGCCCAGATGACGAAGCCCAGGAAGACGGCGCTGACCACGGTGCCGATCGCGCCGAGGATGACACCCGCGAGCGCCATGCCCCGGTTGGTCGCCTCGCCCCGGCCCGCCTTCTTCAGGCCGATGACGCCGAAGATCAGCGCCAGGACGCCGAGGATCACCCCCAGGCCGTACAGGCAGAAGCCCGCGACCGCGACGATGCCGAGCACCATCGAGGCGGTGCCCATGCCGTTGGACGGCGACTGCGGGTAGCCCGGCTGGCCGGGGTAGCCGCTGCCGTACGACGACGGGTAGCCGGGGTAGCCGTACCCGGAGGACGCCGCGGTGACCGGCGGCGTCGGGGCCGACGGGTAGCCGTACCCGCCGGAGGTGTCCGCCGCGGGATAGCCGTACGCGCCGGGCGTGGCCGCGGGGCCGCCGGGAGCGACCGGCGGCGGCGGCACCGCGCCCGGATCGGGCGTCAGCGGCATGGACGTGACGGTCTGCTGGTCGTGCACAGGCGACGGCGACGGCGTCGCCGGCTTGCTCAGTTCCACCCCGTCACGGTTCGGCGGAGCCCACGGGTCCGCCGGGTCGTACCCGTCCCGCGACTGGTCTCGGTTGTCAGACATGGGCCTCCCCCATCATGGTCCCGCCATGCTACGACCTCACCCCGTGGAGTGAACCGCCCGGCCTACGATGACCCGATGACCGACCTCCATGCCTTCATCGCGGGCCTGCCCAAGGCCGAGCTGCACGTCCACCACGTGGGCTCCGCCTCGCCCCGCATCGTCGCCGAGCTGGCGGCGCGGCACCCCGACTCCAAGGTCCCCACGGACCCGGAGGCGCTGGCCGACTACTTCACCTTCACCGACTTCGCGCACTTCATCGACGTCTACCTCTCGGTGGTCGACCTGGTCCGCACCCCGGAGGACGTCCGGCTGCTGACCTTCGAGATCGCCCGTGACATGGCCCGGCAGAACATCCGGTACGCCGAGCTGACCATCACCCCGTACTCCTCCACCCGGCGGGGCATCGACGAGCGCGCCTTCATGGCGGCGATCGAGGACGCCCGCAAGTCCGCGGAGGCCGAGTTCGGCACCGTCCTGCGCTGGTGCTTCGACATCCCCGGCGAGGCCGGCCTGGTCTCCGCCGAGGAGACCGTGCGCCTCGCCACGACCGACGGGCTGCGCCCCGAGGGCCTGGTCTCCTTCGGCCTCGGCGGCCCGGAGATCGGCGTACCGCGCCCGCAGTTCAAGCCGTACTTCGACCGGGCGCGCGCGGCCGGTCTGCACTCCGTCCCGCACGCGGGCGAGACGACCGGCCCGCAGACGGTCTGGGACGCCATCGTCGACCTGGGCGCCGAGCGCATCGGCCACGGCACCAGCTCGGTCCAGGACCCGGCGCTCCTCGCGTACCTGGCGGAGCACCGCATCGCCCTGGAGGTCTGCCCGACCTCGAACATCGCCACGCGTGCCGTCGCCACGCTGGACGAGCACCCGATCCGGCAGATGGTGGAGGCCGGGGTGCTGGTCACCGTCAACAGCGACGACCCGCCGATGTTCGGCACCGACCTCGAGAACGAGTACGTGGTCGCCGCCCGTCTCCTCGGTCTCGACGAGCGCGGGGTCGCCGCCCTCGCGAAGAACGCGGTGGAGGCCTCGTTCCTCGACGCGGCCGGCAAGGCCCGGATCACCGCCGAGATCGACACGTACACCGACGACTGGCTCGCGCGCTGACGACGGCGAGAATGGGTCCATGGACTCCGACACCGCCAGGGACCTGTCCGCCTTCCGGGAAGCCGCCGGGAGGCGCGTCACCGTCGTGGGCCATCGCGGCGACCCGTACCGCGTCCGCGAGAACACGCTCCGCTCGATCGGCTCGGCCATCGAGCGGGGCGCGGGCGCGGTCGAGGTCGACGTGCGGCTGACGAAGGACCGGGTGCCCGTCCTCCTCCACGACGACACGCTGAAGCGCCTGTGGCGCCACGACCGGCCGCTCGCCTCGCTCTCGTACGAGCAGGTCCGCGAGCTGACGTACGGCGGGGTGCCGACGCTGCGCGAGGCGCTGCTGACCGCCGGGGACCGCCGGCTGATGCTGGACCTGCCGGGCGGCGACGCGTCCTCGGTCCGCACGATCGTGGGGACGGTCCGCGAGTGCGGGGCCGGGGAGCGGGTGTACTACTGCGCCGGGGCCGTCGCCATGCTCCAGGTGCGGGCCGCCGACCCGGCCGCCGAGATCGCCCTGACCTGGACCTCGCTCGCGCCGCCTCGCCCGGTCCTGCTCGACGCGGTGCGGCCGCGGTGGCTCAACTACCGCTTCGGCCTGGTGAGTCGGGAGCTCAGCGAGCGGGTGCACCGGGACGGGTTGCTCGTCTCCGCCTGGACCGCGGACACCGCCCGCACCATGCGTAAGCTGATCAGGAACGGGGTCGACTCCGTCACCACGAACCGGGTCGACACCCTCACCGACGTCCTGCGAAAGGCCCGCGCGTGAACGACCGGATCCGCACCGACATCGCCCACAACGCCCGCGTGTGGAACTACTGGCTGGGCGGCAAGGACAACTACCCGGTGGACCGCGCGGTCGGCGACCAGGTCACCGGTTTCTACCCGAGCATCGGCGAAGTGGCCCGCGCGGACCGGGCGTTCCTCGGGCGCGCGGTGACCCATCTGGCCGCCGACGCGGGCGTGCGCCAGTTCCTCGACATCGGTACGGGCCTGCCGACCGCCGACAACACCCACGAGGTCGCCCAGCGGGTCGCGCCCGACGCCCGGATCGTCTACGTCGACAACGACCCGATCGTCCTGACCCACGCCCGCGCGCTCCTGACGAGCGCGCCGGAGGGGGTCACCGAGTACGTGGACGCCGACGCACACGACCCGGAGAAGATCCTGGCGGCGGCCGGGGCGACGCTCGACCTCTCCCGCCCGGTCGCGGTGATGATGCTCGGCATCCTCAACTTCGTCCTGGACACCGACGAGGCCCGGTCGATCGTGCGGACCCTGATGGACGCCGTCCCCTCCGGCAGCCACCTGGTGCTGACCCATCCCACCCTGGAGCCCGAGCTCGGCGGCGAGGGCAACAAGGCCGCGATGGCCTTCTGGAACGAGAACGCGACCCCGCCGATCACCGCCCGCAGCCGCGCCGAGTTCGCCTCCTTCCTGGAGGGTCTCGACGTCCTGGAGCCCGGCATCGTCTCCTGCGCCCGCTGGCGCCCGGTCTCCGCCGAGGCCTGCACGGTCGCACAGTTCGGCGCGGTGGGCCGCAAGCCGTAATGGGCATACGGGGGGGGCGTGCGCGGCCGGTGGGAGCGGGCGCGGACCTGGGGCGCGGCGAACCCGTGGGCGGTGGACGCCGGGATCGCGCTGCTCGTCCAGGCGGCGATGACGATGCCGTTCGTCGTGCCGCGCCCGCCCGAGTTCGAACCGGCGACCTGGTCCGCGTACGGGCTCACGACGCTGACCGTGCTGCCCCTGGTCCGGCGGCGGCGCGCGCCCGTCGCCGTGCTGCTCGCGATCATGGCGACGAGCGCGCTCTACAAGGTGGCCCTGGAGGGGCCGGGGCAGCCGCTGCCGTACACCGGCCTCGTCAGCGTCTACACGGTCGCGCTCCTCTCACCCCCGTGGAAGCGGCTCGTGACGGCGGGGCTCCTGCTGGTCGCGGTGCCCGTGTCGGTGTGGCTCAACACGCGGTCGGCGCGCGAACTGACCTTCTCGCTCTTCGTGTTCGGCGCCGCCCATGTCTTCGGACGGCTCCAGGACGCCCGGCAGCGCGCCCACCGGATCGAGGCCGAGCGGGCCGCCGCCCATGAACGGGCCAGGATCGCACGGGAGATGCACGACATCCTGTCGCACGCGGTGAGCCTGACGATCGTGCAGGCGGAGGCCGGGCCGGTGGCGGTACGGGCTGCGCCCGAGCGTGCCGAGGCCGCGTTCGAGGCCGTCTCGGAGACGGGCCGCGAGGCGATGAGCCAGGCAGATGCTGGGGCTGCTGCGGGAGAGCCCCGAGAGCGCCGCGCCCCGGGAGCCGCAGCCGGACCTGGCCGCGCTCCCCGGTCTGGTGGAGCGGTTCAGGGACAAGCGGTCTGGCCGTCACGTACACGACGGAGGGCGGCGTGCGGGCCGCCCTGCCCGCGGCGACCGGGGCGAGCGTCTACCGGATCGTGCGGGAGGCGCTGACGAACGTGGTCCGGCACGCGGACGCCCGCACGGCCGAGGTCCGGCTCTCCCGCGCGGACGGCGTCCTGAGCGTCACGGTGACCGACGACGGCCGCGGTCCCCGCGGCGGCTCAGGCGGCCACGGTCTCCTCGGCATCAGGGAGCGGGCCGCCGCCCACGGCGGGACGGCGACCCCCGGCCCGGGACCCGGCGGCCGCGGGTTCGAGGTGCGGGTGCTGTCGCCCTCACCGAGGATGAAGCGGCTCGGCGGGCGCGAGGTGTGGGGCAAGACGGGCGGCCGCTGGGGCTACAACGCGGCCGTCGCCTCGACCCGCGACGGCGCGCGCACCCTCGTCTACAGCGTGAACTCGACCGACGCCAAGGGCCAGGACATGAACCGGACCGCGCTGGACGTCATGGTCGCGGCGTACGGTCTGCCCGACTAGGCGGGCGCGGGCTCGGCGGCCGTCGCCGCTTCGAGCCGCTTGATCATCCGGCGGACGTGGAGCAGCGGCAGGATGCCGATGACGCCGAAGGACATGTCGATGACCGACCACCAGAAGGGGATGCCCCGGACGGGTCCGCTGATCAGGGCGAGCGGGATGATGCCGACGCAGGCGATCATGCCGAACTCGACGACCCAGATGTTGCGGACGGGGTCGCGGTAGGCGCCGTAGAAGGCGACGGCGATGACGAGATGGGCGAAGGCCAGCCAGTCGGTGCCGTAGAGCAGGTACGGGGCCTGCTCGTCGGCGGTCTCGACCCCGCCGCGGACGCGGTCGATCCACTCGGCGAGCCCCGGCAGGATTTCGGCCAGCGGCGCCGCCCAGCCGTCCAAGGAGGCGTCGAGGAAGCGGAGTTCGGTGACGAGCGGGAAGGCGGTGACACCGCTCAGGACCAGACAGACGACGAAGACGACCAGCCAGACGCGGATACGCTCGATCAGGGCTCTCGGCCCGTTCGTGTCGCTCATGACCGCAGCGTACGCCTCTTATGAACGTGTTCAAAAACGGGGGTCCGTCAGCCCGCCGCGCCTGCGGCCGGCCCTCTCTCCGCCCTCACAGTCCGACGATCGCGTTCCACTTCTTCGCGAAGACCTGCCGCTCCTCGGAGGTGATGTCCCGGGCGATCGCCAGCCTGCTCCGCATGGCGGTGTCGGGGAAGATCAGCGGGTCCGCGGCGAGGGCGGCCAGCTCCTCGTCGCCCGAGTCCGCGAGGACGTCCCGCGCGGCCGGCACCGGGCACACGTAGTTGACCCAGGCGGCGAGTTCGGCGGCGACCTCGGGCTCGTAGTAGTAGTCGACGAGCTTCTCGGCGTTGGTCTTGTGCCGGGCGCGGTTGGGGATCATCAGGGACTCCGCCCACAGCTCGCCGCCCTCCTCGGGGACGACGAACTCGATGTCCGGGTTGTCGGCCTGGAGCTGGATGATGTCGCCGGAGTACGCCTGGCAGGCGAGCACGTCACCGGTGGACAGGTCCTTGATGTAGTCGTTGCCGGTGAAGCGGCGGATGTGCTTCGTACGGACGAGCCCCTCGACCTGCTCGCAGAGGGCGTGGAAGTCGTCGCCGGTCCACCGGGTGACGTCGACGCCGTTGCCCAGCATCAGCAGCGCGAAGGACTCGTCGAGCCCGGAGAGCAGCGTCACCTTGCCCCGCAGGTCGTCGGCCCACAGGTCCCCGGTCGAGCGGATCTCCCGGCCGAGCCTCCGGCGGTCGTACGCGATGCCGGTGATCCCGGACTGCCAGGGGACGCTGTGCAGCCGCCCCCAGTCGAAGGCGGGGAGGCGCAGTTGCGGGTCGAGGTGGGCGGCGACGTTCGGCTGCGCGGCGCGGTCCATCTCCTGCACCCAGCCGAGGCGGACGAAGCGGGCGGCCATCCAGTCGCTGACGACGATCAGGTCCCGTCCGGTCTCCTGGTGGTTCATCAGGGCCGGGCCGATCTTGCCGAAGAACTCGTCGTTGTCGTTGATCTCCTCCGTGTAGCGGACGGAGATCCCGGTGCGCTCGCGGAAGCCGTTGAGGGTGGGCCGCTTCGACGTGTCGTCCTCGTCGGTGTCGATGTAGAGCGGCCAGTTGGCGAAGTCGAGCGTCCGGTCGCGCGCGGAGACGTCGCGGCCGACCCGCTCCCCCTCGTCGACGTACGCGGCGGGGACCCCGCAGCCGGCGAGCAGGCCCGCGGCCCCGGCACCGCCGATGCCGCGCAGCAGGGACCGGCGGGACATGTTCTTCCTGGCTGTCGCTCTCACCCGAGCAGCATCCCGGCCCGCCGCCGGCCGCTTCAATGGACGGTCCGTCGAGCGAAGGACCGCGGCCCCGACACCCTGTCGATCAAGGGTGCCGGGGCCGCGGGGCGGAGCCGGAAGGGTCAGCCGAGGGAGGTCATGACGTGCTTGATGCGCGTGTAGTCCTCGAAGCCGTAGGCGGAGAGGTCCTTGCCGTAGCCGGACTTCTTGTAGCCGCCGTGGGGCATCTCGGCGACCAGCGGGATGTGGGTGTTGATCCACACACAGCCGAAGTCGAGCGCCTTGGACATGCGCATCGCGCGCGCGTGGTCCTTGGTCCAGACGGAGGAGGCGAGGGCGTACTCGACGCCGTTCGCGAACTCCAGGGCCTGGGCCTCGTCCGTGAAGGACTGGACGGTGATGACCGGGCCGAAGACCTCGTTCTGCACGATCTCGTCGTCCTGGGTGAGGCCGGAGACGACGGTCGGGGCGTAGAAGTAGCCCTTGTCGCCGACGCGGTGGCCGCCGGCCTGGACCTTGGCGTGGGCCGGGAGGCGGTCGATGAAGCCGGCGACCTGCTTCAGCTGGTTCGCGTTGTTGAGCGGGCCGTACAGCACGTCCTCGTCGTCCGGCTGGCCGGTCTTCGTCTCGGCGGCGGCCTTGGCGAGGGCGGTGACGAACTCGTCGTGGATGGACTCGTGCACGAGGACGCGGGTGGCGGCCGTGCAGTCCTGGCCGGCGTTGAAGAAGCCCGCGACGGAGATGTCCTCGACGGCCTTGTCGATGTCGGTGTCCTCGAACACGACCACCGGGGCCTTGCCGCCCAGCTCCAGGTGGACGCGCTTGACGTCCTTGGCCGCCGACTCGGCGACCTGCATGCCCGCGCGGACGGAGCCGGTGATGGAGGCCATCGCCGGGGTCGGGTGCTCGACCATGGTCTTGCCCGTCTCCCGGTCGCCGCAGACGACGTTGAAGACGCCCTTGGGAACGATCTGGCCGATGATCTCGGCCATCAGGACGGTCGACGCGGGGGTCGTGTCCGAGGGCTTGAGGACGACCGTGTTGCCCGCTGCGAGCGCCGGGGCGAACTTCCACACGGCCATCATCATCGGGTAGTTCCACGGCGCGACCTGGGCGCAGACGCCGACGGGCTCGCGGCGCACGATCGAGGTCATGCCCTCCATGTACTCGCCGGCCGAGCGGCCCTCGAGCAGGCGGGCGGCACCGGCGAAGAAGCGGATCTGGTCCACCATCGGCGGGATCTCCTCACTCGCGGTGAGGGCGATCGGCTTGCCCGTGTTCTGGACCTCGGCGGCGATCAGGTCCTCGGCGCGCTCCTCGAAGGCGTCCGCGATCTTGAGCAGTACCTTCTGGCGCTCGGCCGGGGTGCTGTCACGCCAGGCGGGGAAGGCGGCCGCGGCGGCCTCCATGGCGGCGTCGACGTCGGCCTGGCCGGAGAGCGGGGAGGTGGCGTACACCTCGCCGGTCGCCGGGTTGACCACGTCGATGGTGCGGCCGTCGGCCGCGTCGCGGAACTCCCCGTTGATGTAGTTACGCAGCCGGCGCAGCTCGGTGGTCACTTGCCACCCCTCCTGTCACGTTCTGTCGTCGCACGTCCTTGTGCGGTGTCCCGATGGGCGAGACACCTCAGCCTAGTCGCTCGACTGACGCTTTCAACAGCCCCGGCCTCCCGCAACTTCGGATTCGGTGAGATCGGAGGCCTCTCGCAACGAATTACATCGCTCTGGGGTTGCACGACTGACAATCTCGGTGCACAGTGAACCCGTGGCCAGTCGAAGCACAGACTCCAGAACCGGAACCGGTTCGTCCCCGACGATCGACGCCGTCTCCCTGGCGATCATCGAACAGCTCCAGGAGGACGGTCGCCGTCCCTACGCGGCGATAGGCAAGGCCGTCGGCCTCTCCGAAGCCGCCGTGCGGCAACGCGTCCAGAAGCTGCTCGACCAGGGCGTCATGCAGATCGTCGCCGTCACCGACCCCCTCACCGTGGGTTTCCGACGGCAGGCGATGGTGGGCATCAACGTCGAGGGTGACCTTGATCCGGTCGCGGAGGCACTGACGGCCATGGCCGAGTGCGAGTACGTGGTGATGACCGCGGGCTCCTTCGACCTCATGGTGGAGGTCGTCTGCGAGGACGAC
Organism: Streptomyces sp. CB02261; assembly: GCF_001905665.1. Classification (GTDB taxonomy): domain Bacteria; phylum Actinomycetota; class Actinomycetes; order Streptomycetales; family Streptomycetaceae; genus Streptomyces. The sequence goes on from NZ_LIVX01000011.1 coordinate 90,483, forward strand.
GACCACCTGCTGGATGTGATCAACAAGCGCATCCGCACCCTCCCCGGCGTGCGCTCCACCGAGAGCTTCGTCTACCTCAAGCTCAAGAAGCAGACCTATATGTGGGGAACTCGATAACCGTGACCCAGGACCTCTCCAAGACCGCGTACGACCACCTGTGGATGCACTTCACCCGCATGTCCTCGTACGAGAACTCGCCCGTTCCCACCATCGTGCGTGGTGAGGGCACCTACATCTTCGACGACAAGGGCAAGCGCTACCTCGACGGTCTCGCGGGTCTCTTCGTGGTCAACGCCGGACACGGCCGCCAGGAGCTGGCCGAGGTCGCGTACAAGCAGGCCCAGGAGCTCGCGTTCTTCCCCGTGTGGTCGTACGCGCACCCCAAGGCCGTCGAGCTCGCCGAGCGCCTCGCCCACTACGCCCCGGGCGACCTGAACAAGGTCTTCTTCACCACCGGCGGCGGAGAGGCCGTCGAGACCGCCTGGAAGCTCGCCAAGCAGTACTTCAAGCTGCAGGGCAAGCACACCAAGTACAAGGTCATCTCGCGTGCGGTCGCCTACCACGGCACCCCGCAGGGCGCCCTGTCGATCACCGGCCTGCCGGCTCTGAAGGCCCCCTTCGAGCCGCTGGTCCCCGGCGCGCACAAGGTGCCGAACACCAACATCTACCGCGCCCCGATCCACGGCGACGACCCCGAGGCCTTCGGCCGCTGGGCCGCCGACCAGATCGAGCAGCAGATCCTCTTCGAGGGCGCCGACACCGTCGCGGCCGTCTTCCTGGAGCCGGTGCAGAACGCCGGCGGCTGTTTCCCGCCGCCGCCCGGGTACTTCCAGCGGGTCCGCGAGATCTGCGACCAGTACGACGTGCTCCTCGTCTCCGACGAGACGATCTGCGCCTTCGGCCGCCTCGGCACGATGTTCGCCTGTGACAAGTTCGGCTACGTGCCCGACATGATCACCTGCGCCAAGGGCATGACCTCGGGCTACTCCCCGATCGGTGCCTGCATCATCTCCGACCGCCTCGCGGAGCCGTTCTACAAGGGCGACAACACCTTCCTCCACGGCTACACCTTCGGTGGCCACCCGGTGTCGTCGGCGGTCGCCATCGCCAACCTCGACATCTTCGACAAGGAAGGGCTGAACCAGCACGTCCTCGACCAGGAGGGCAACTTCTTCGACACCCTGAAGAAGCTGCACGACCTCCCGATCGTCGGCGACGTCCGCGGCAACGGCTTCTTCTACGGCATCGAGCTCGTCAAGGACAAGGCCACCAAGGAGTCCTTCACGGACGAGGAGACCGAGCGCGTCCTGTACGGCTTCCTCTCCAAGGCGCTGTTCGAGAACGGCCTGTACTGCCGTGCCGACGACCGTGGCGACCCGGTCATCCAGCTGGCCCCGCCGCTGATCGCCGACCAGGGCACCTTCGACGAGATCGAGGGCATCCTGCGCTCGGTGCTCACCGAGGCGTGGACCAAGCTCTGACGGCCCCGCAGCATCACGCCGCCCTCACGGCGTGACCCCCGGCCCGGGCATGCCGCCATCCGAGTGGATGGCGGCGGACCGGGCCGTGTGCTGTCCGTACAAGCGGATCTGAATCCTTACGGTGCATCCCTGGCCGTGCCCTGGATCCTCACGGAGCCAGTGACCGACAGGCCCGTCTCTTCGTTCCCCCGGACGAGGGAACACAGATCGGATCCGACATCGAGGTGTACGCGATGGCCCCACCGGACAACGACGTGCTCTGGGCGCGTTCCCTGCACTGCGCCCTGGGCGGTACGGACGCGCTCAGCGGCGTCTCCCTGGGCGTCCGCGAAGGCGAGATCCTCGCCCTCGTCGGCCCGCGCGGCAGCGGCAAGACCACACTCATGCGCTGCCTGTCCGGCCAGCTCCTGGCCCAGCAGGGCGAGGTCTGGTTCAACAGCAGTCCCGTGCACACCCTGGGCCCCGCCGCGCGCGAAAGGCTCCGGCGCGACCGCTTCGGCTGGATCGACCCGGAACCCGGACTCGTCCCCGAGCTCACCGGCTGGGAGAACACCGCCCTGCCGCTGCTGCTCCGCGGCGTCTCCCACCGGGCCGCGAAGACCGCCGCCATGGAATGGCTGGAGCGCCTCGACATCGGCGCCTGCGCCCGGAAGCGCCCGCACGCCCTCACCCGACCCGAGCGCCAGCGGATCGCCACCGCCCGTGCCCTGGTCACCACCCCCTCGGTGCTGTTCGCAGACGAACCCACCGCCACCCTGCACCGGGCGGAGGGCGCCCAGCTCCTGCGCACCCTGACGGCCGCCGCCCGCTCGCACGACATCACCGTGCTCCTCGCCACCCACGACGGCGAGGTCGCCGCCCTCGCCGACCGCACGGTCGCGCTCCTCGACGGACGCAGGGTCGGCGCCGTACCCCCGGCGTCAGGGGCGGAGGGCGTCGCGGCGTGCTCGCTCTCCGTCTAGCCCGCGGGGCACACCCCCTCGTCCTGACCCGCCGACTCCTCGTCGCCGCCGCGGCGGCGGGGGTGGGCTTCCTCCTCCTCTGCACCCTGGGGTACGCCGTCGGGCACCCCGAGCGTTCCTCGGCGTCGGTCCTGCGCCTGCTCTGGTGCGCCCTGCCGCTGGCCGCCACCGTCCAGTTCGCCGTCGCCGTGGCCCGCACCGACCCCAGCACCCGCCCCCGGCCCGGGCTCTCAGCGATCGGCCTCGGCCCCGCCCGGCTCACGGCCATCGCCGCCGCCTCGACCGCCGTCGCCTGCACGCTCGGCTCCATGGTCGCGCTGCTGTTCTACCTGCACCTGCGCGGCGACATCACGGGGCTGCCCTTCGACGGGGCCGCCGCGGAACTCCTCGCCGCCGACCAGCCGATCCCGCTGGCCGCCGCCCTCACCCTGCTCGCCGTGCTGCCCGTCACCGCCGCCACGGCCGCGGGCCTGGCGCTGCGCCCACGGCCGGCACCCGCCGAACCGGAGGGCGCGGAGAAGCCGATGCCGTCCGGGCTGCCCTGGGGCGTCGCCCTGATCGCGGTCGGCCTGGCGGTCGAGACGTACGCGGGCCAGGGCGGAGGCGGCGACGGCCTCCCGCTGCCGGGCCGCTTCGACGGCAACCCTGTGGGCGTCCTGGCCGGCTGGGTCCTCACCGCCTGCGGCCTCGCGATGGCGGGCCCCGGCATCACCCATGGCTGCGGCCGTCTCCTCCAGGCCGTCCGGCCGGGCGCCACCCGGCTGCTCGCGGGTCGGGTCCTGACGGACGAGGCCCGCCGTATCGGCCGGCCCCTCGGCGTGGTGAGCGCGGTGTTCTCCTGCGGCCTCGCGGCGGCGAGCCTGCACGGGGCCGGCTCCGGCGCCTTCGGTCCCCTCACGGGCCTGGGCGCGGTCCTGATCCTGGCCTGCACCACCGCCACCCTGATGACCGCGGCCCTGGAGTCCCGGCAGAGCCGCGCCCACATCACCGAGGCCCTGCTCCGAATCGGGGCCCCGCCGACGGTGCTCCGCTCGGCCGCTTGGATGCGCGCGGGCGTCCTGCTGGCCGTCTTCCTGCCCCTGACCTGGATCGTGGCGGAACTCGCGGCGCTCCCGCTCAGGGGCTGAAGCCGGCGAGAGGGCCCGGAGCGACCCCGGCCGGGCCGGGGTCGCTCCGGGCCCCGGCTCACCTGCGCCAGAACAGGTGGTGCGTCACCTTGCCGCTCGGGCTCGGCACGACATCACGGTGGAACCGGTCGAGCAGTTCGTCGGGCGACTCCCAGAGCCGTGCCCCGGACCCGAGCTTCATGGGTGAGACCGCCACGTGCAGGGTGTCGACGAGATCGGCGTCGAGGAACTCCCGGATGGTGGTGGCCCCGCCGCCGAGGCGGACGTCCTTGTCCCCCGCCGCCTCCCGTGCCATGGCGAGGACCTCGACCGGGTCCGCGTCGACGAAGTGGAACGTGGTGTCCCCGAGCGTGAACGAGGGACGGGGGTGGTGGGTCAGGACGAACACCGGCGTGTGGAAGGGCGGCTCCTCACCCCACCAGCCGCGCCACTCGTGGTCCTGCCAGGGCCCGCGCTGGGGCCCGAACTTGTTGCGGCCCATGATCTCGGCGCCGATGTTCCGGGGGTAGTCCCGCGTCAGGTAGTCGTCGAGACCGCGGCTGCCTCCGGGTTCGCTCCGCATGGGCCAGCTCGCCGTGGCACCGGCCCAGGAGAACATCTCGCCCGGGTCCGCGTGCCCGAAGGGCCGCTCCAGGCTCTGGCCCTCACCGGCACCGAAGCCGTCGGACGAGACGTTGAAGTTCTGGACTCTGAGCAGCTGACCCACGGTGGTTCCTCCGGAGCGGTCGACGAGGAGACGACGGAACAACCAGAAGACCCCTCCCGCGGGCGGAACTCATCGCACGCGCCACGGCGTGTCGTCGCCGAGCACCACGACGTCCTCCGCCCGGAAGGCCACCCCCACCTCGGCCCCCTCCGCCGGGACCTCCCGCAGCGGGAGCTCGGCCTCCAGCGTCGGGCCCTCCGCCGGGCGGAGGCGTACCGCCACATGGCTGCCGCGGAACGTCCGGGACTCGACCCGGCAGCTCAGGCCCCCGGCCTCGATCCGTACCCCGCCCGGCCTGACCAGGAGCCGCCGCTCGCCCTGCGGCGCGTCCGCCGGCACCGGGACCTTCCCCCACACCGTGTCCGCGACCGTCCCGCTCACCCGCGCCGCGACCACGTTGTCGAAGCCGAGGAAGCGGGCCACGAACTCCGAGGCCGGCCGCGACCACACCTCGACGGGCGCACCCGACTGGGCGATCCGCCCGTCCCGCATGACCACGACCCGGTCCGCGAGCGCGAAGGCCTCGCCCTGGTCGTGGGTCACCGCGAGGACCGTCGTCCCCAGGCGCCCGAACAGCTGCCGCAGCTCCACCACGAGCCGCTCCCGCAGTCCCCGGTCCAGCTGGCCGAGGGGTTCGTCCAGCATGAGCAGCCGGGGCCGGGGCGCCAGGGCGCGGGCCAGTGCCACCCGCTGCTGCTCGCCGCCGGACAGCGCGGCGACGGACCGCCGCTCGGCGCCCGGCAGACCGACGAGGTCGAGCAGCTCCGCCACCCGTCCGGTCTGTTCGGCGCGGCCCGCCCCCCGCATCCGCAGCCCGAAGGCCACGTTGCCGCCCACGTCCCGCTGCGGGAACAGCTGGTGGTCCTGGAACATCAGGCCGACCCCGCGCCGGTGCACGGGCACCCCGTCCTGGTCGGCGCCGCCGAGCAGGACCCGGCCGCGGTCGAGCGCCTGGAGCCCGGCGACGGCCCGCAGCAGCGTGGACTTGCCGCTGCCGCTCGGCCCGAGGACGCACACGATCTCGTGGTCGGCGACCTCCAGGTCCACGGCGTCGAGCGCGGCCCGCTCCCCGAACCGTACGGTCGCCCCGTCGAGTCTCAGCATCAGAACTCCCCGGAGGTGCGGTCGGTCCGGACCCGTTCGATCAGCAGCAGGGACACCGCGCACACCACCATGAGGATCGTCGAGAGGGCCATCGCCTGGCCGTAGTTGAGTTCGCCGGGCCGCCCCAGGAGCCGGGCCACCGCCACCGGGAGCGTCGGGCTGTCGGGCCGGGCGATGAACACCGTCGCGCCGAACTCGCCGAGCGAGACCGCGAAGGCGAACCCGGCGGCGATCAGCAGCGCCCGCCGCACCAGCGGCAGGTCCACCTCACGCCATGCCCGCCACGGCGAGGCGCCGAGCACGGCCGCCGCCTCCCGCAGCCGCTCGTCGACCGCCCGCAGCACCGGCAGCATCGTCCGCACGACGAACGGGACCCCGACCAGGGCCTGCGCCAGGGGCACCAGGATCCAGCTGGCCCGCAGGTCGAACGGCGGTTCGTCGAGGGTGATGAGGAAGCCGAAGCCGACGGTCACCGCGGACACCCCGAGCGGCAGCATGAGCAGCGCGTCGAAGCCGCGCACGAGCCGCCCCGCGCGCCGGGTGAGCGCCGCCGCCGCGAGCCCGCCGATCAGCACCGCGATGCCGGTGGCGGCCACCGCGTACCGCAGCGAGTTCCCGATCGCCTCCAGGGGCGGTACGAGGAAGGTGCCGGACTCGTCGAGCGAGCCGAGCGCCCGGTAGTAGCCGAGCCCGTAGCCGCCGGGCCCGGCGAAGGAGCGTTCCACCAGCACGCCCAGCGGCAGCAGGATCAGCAGCGCCACCGAGACGAGGACGCCTCCGAGCAGCGCCCACTGTCCGACCCCGCGCGGCCGCCGCGCGGTCCGCTCCGGTGGTACGAGCCGCAGGGCCGTCTCCCGCCTCCGTACCGTCCGGGCGTGGACGGCCAGGATCGCGCCGACCGCCACGAACTGGACGAGGGTCAGGACGGCGGCCGTCGGCAGGTCGAGCAGCCGCGCGGTCTGCCGGTAGATCTCCGCCTCCAGGGTGGAGTACCGGTTCCCGCCGAGGATCTGCACGACGCCGAAGGAGGTGAAGGTGAAGAGGAAGACCATCAGGGCGGCCGCCGACACCGCAGGGACGAGGGCGGGCAGCGTCACCGTCCGCCAGGCCGTCCAGCGCGAGGCGCCGAGCACCCGGGCGGCCTCCTCCTGGCGCGGGTCCAGCTGGGACCAGAGCCCGCCGACGGTCCGTACGACCACGGCGTAGTTGAAGAAGACGTGCGCGAGGAGGATCGCCCACACGCTCGTGTCGAGCCGCAGCCCCCACAGCTCGTCCGTCAGCCCGCCCCGGCCCACGAGCGCCAGGAACGCCGTGCCGACCAGGACCGTCGGCAGTACGAACGGCACCGTCACCACGGCCCGCAGCACGCCCTTGCCGGGGAAGTCGAAGCGGGCGAAGACGTACGCCCCGGGCAGCGCGACGAGCAGCGTCAGCGCCGTGGAGGCGAGCGCCTGCCAGGCCGTGAAGCCGAGCACGTCGAGGATGTCCGGCCGGCTCAGCGTGTCGCCGATCCGCCCGAACCGCCAGGTCCCGTCGGGCCTCAGCCCGCGCTCGACGATCGAGGCCACGGGCCAGGCGAAGAAGACCCCGAAGAACGCGACGGGCAGGGCCATGAGCCCCAGCCGCGCCGCGCTCCCCCGGCGGTCGCGCCCTACTTCAGGACGAGCGACGACCACTGCTGGATCCACGCGTCACGCTTCTCGGCGATCTTCTCCGGCGCCATGGTCTCCGGCTTGGCGACGACCACGCCGTGCTTCGTGAACAGCTCCGGCAGGGCCGCGTCCTTCGCGACCGGGTTCACGAACATCTGCAGCGGCATGTCCTCCTGGAACGTCTTCGAGATCAGGAAGTCGATCAGCGCCTTGCCGCCGTCCGGGTTCTTCGCCCCGTCCAGCAGGCCGGCGAACTCGGTCTGCCGGAAGCAGGTGCCGGTGGAGACGCCGGTGGGCGCCACCTTGGGCTGCGGCTCTCCGTACAGCACCTCGACCGGAGGGCTGGAGGCGTAGGACACCACGAGCGGCCGGTCGCCCTTGGCCTGCTTGCCGCCGGCCGAGCCGGAGAACTCCTGGTTGTAGGCGAGCTCCCAGCTGTCGACGGTCTTCACCCCGTTGGCCTTGAGCTTCGACCAGTAGTCCTGCCAGCCGTCGTCTCCGTACTTCGCGGCCGTACCGAGGAGGAAGCCGAGGCCCGGGGAGGAGCGCTCGGGGTTCTCGACGACGAGCAGGTCCTTGTACGCCGGCTTCGCCAGGTCGTCGAAGGTCTGCGGCGGCGCGAGCTTCTTGTCGGCGAAGTACTTCTTGTCGTAGTTGACGCAGATGTCGCCGGAGTCGATCGGCGTGACCCGGTTCTCCTTGTCGAGCCGGTACTCGGCCGGGACGCGGTCCAGGCCCTTCGCCTCGTACGGGACGAAGATGCCGTTGTCGAGGGCGCGGGAGAGCAGGGTGTTGTCGACGCCGAAGAAGACGTCACCCTGAGGGGAGCCCTTGGTCAGGATCTCCTTGTTGACGGCCTCGCCCGCGTCCCCGCTCTTGAGGACCTTGACGGTGAGACCGGTCTTCTTCGTGAACTCCGCCAGCACCTCCTTGGAGGCGTTGAAGGAGTCGTGGCTGACGAGCGTCACGGTCTTGGGGGCGGGCGCGCCCGACGTGCCCGCGCCGTCGCGGACGTCCTCCGTGCCGCAGGCGGCGAGGGTGCTGACGCCCAGCGCGGCGACGAGCGCGGCGGCAGCCGTCTTCTTGGTGCTCACTGAGATTCCTCCTGGGTATGACCAGGAAGAGACGCGGCCCCGCCCGCGACCGGCGGACCGGACGCGGGCAGGGCGCAACAGCTTGAGTTACGACCGAACTTCCTACCCAGAATGACCTGGGCGAGGTTCAGAGGGTCTGCGGTCTGACGGACACCGCACTCTCAGCGCTGTGGCGCTCCCCTGTCGGAATATGGAGATGTGTTCGAGCTCAGAGTACAAGCTCAGCGTTCGGCGGCGGCCAGCTGTCCACAGGCACCGTCGATCTCCTGACCTCGGGTGTCCCGCACGGTCACCGGGACGCCGTGGCGCGCGATGGCCTCGACGAAGGCCTTCTCGTCCTCGGGACGGGAGGCGGTCCACTTCGAACCGGGCGTCGGGTTCAGCGGGATGAGGTTGACGTGCACCCGTCGGCCCTTGAGGAGCCGGCCGAGGAGGTCGCCGCGCCAGGCCTGGTCGTTGATGTCCCGGATGAGCGCGTACTCGATGGAGATCCGGCGCCCGGACTTCTCCGCGTACTCCCAGGCCGCGTCGAGGACCTCTCGCACCTTCCAGCGCGTGTTCACCGGCACCAGGGTGTCCCGCAGCTCGTCGTCCGGGGCGTGCAGCGAGACGGCGAGACGGCACTTGAAGCCCTCGTCGGCGAAGCGCAGCATGGCCGGCACCAGGCCGACCGTCGAGACGGTGATCCCGCGCTGGGAGAGGCCCAGACCGTCCGGCTCGGGGTCGGTGAGCCGCCGGATGGCGCCGACGACCCGCTTGTAGTTGGCGAGCGGCTCGCCCATGCCCATGAACACGATGTTGGAGAGCCGCGCCGGTCCCCCGGGCACCTCCCCGTCGCGCAGGGACCGCATGCCGTCCACGATCTGGTGCACGATCTCGGCGGTCGACAGGTTCCGGTCGAGGCCGGCCTGCCCGGTCGCGCAGAACGGGCAGTTCATCCCGCAGCCGGCCTGCGAGGAGATGCACATGGTCACCCGGTCCGGGTAGCGCATGAGCACCGACTCGACGAGCGTGCCGTCGTGCAGCCGCCACAGGGTCTTGCGGGTGGTGTCGTCGTCGCACGAGATGTGCCGCACCACGGACATCAGATCGGGCAGCAGCTCCCCGGCGAGCTTCTCCCGCGCGGAGGCCGGGATGTCGGTCCACTCGGCGGGGTCGTGCGCGTACCGCGCGAAGTAGTGGGTGGACAGCTGCTTGGCGCGGAAGGGCTTCTCGCCGATCGCGGCGACGGCCTCCTTCCGCTCGGCGGGCGTGAGGTCGGCCAGGTGCCGCGGCGGCTTCTTGGCTCCGCGGGGGGCGACGAAAGTGAGTTCTCCGGGCTTGGGCATGGTGATACCAGTGTCGCAGAGATACGAAGGAGGGCCCGCCGCCCCGGGGGACGACGAGCCCTACTCGTGAGGAACCGCAGGTCAGGCGGTTCCGACGAACAACGCGAGCAGCAGCCAGACCACCGGTGCCGTCGGCAGCAGCGAGTCGAGGCGGTCCATGATGCCGCCGTGGCCCGGCAGCAGCGTGCCCATGTCCTTGATGCCCAGGTCACGCTTGATCATCGACTCGCCGAGGTCACCGAGCGTCGCGCTCGCCGCCACCGCGAAACCGATGATCAGGCCCTGCCACCAGGCCCCGTCCTCGATCAGGAACTCCATGCACAGCGCGCCCGCCGCCATCGCGAACGTCACCGCGCCCAGCAGACCCTCGCGGGTCTTGCCGGGGCTGATCCTCGGAGCCAGCTTGTGCTTGCCGAAGCGCCAGCCGATCGCGTACGCCCCGGTGTCGCTGACCACAGTCAGGAGCAGGAAGGTCAGCACCCGCTGCGGGCCGTCGCCGGCGGTCAGCAGCAGCGCCACGAAGGTCGCAAGGAACGGCACGTAGAACGCGGCGAACACACCCGCCGTGACGTCCTTCAGATAGCCCTCGGGAGGCTCCGTCATCCGCCACACGAGCACCGCGAGCGCCGTCAGCGCCATCGCCACCCAGGCGCCCTCGGCACCCCGGACGTAGCCGGCGACGACCATCGCCGCGCCGCCGACCGCGAGCGGGACCAGTGGAGCCTTGATCCCCTTGCGCTCCTGGAGGCGGGAGGTGAGCTCCCAGAGACCGACCACCACGGCGACCGCTATGACCCCGATGAACGCGGCCTTCCAGACGAACAGCGACGCGATGATGACGGCGCCGAGACCGACCCCCACCCCTATGGCGGCGCCCAGGTCACGCCCCGCGCTCTTCTTCGGCCGTGGCGCCTGCGGCGCGGGCGGCGGAGGCGGGGTGGGGCGGTGCATGGGCTCCTGCGGGTGCTCGTGCGGCGTCTCGTCACGGAACAGGGGACCGCTCGGGTGAGCGGCCCCCCGTCCATGACCGTCCTGGAATCCGCCGGCGGGAACGTCGGGCACGATGGGCATGGGCCGAGTCTGCGCCGCCTGATGCCGATCGTATGCGGGACCCGCCGGGGCGGGCCCCTGGTCGGGTCCCCTACGGCCGGAACCGGCCGGGGCCCCCCAGGAAGAGTCGTTCATCAGACCTCGAGCAGCTCGGCTTCCTTGTGCTTGAGCAGCTCGTCCACCTGCGAGACGTACTTCGCGGTGGTGTCGTCGAGCTCCTTCTCGCCGCGGCGGCCCTCGTCCTCGCCGACCTCGCCGTCCTTGACGAGCTTGTCGATGGTCTCCTTGGCCTTGCGGCGCACCGAGCGGATCGAGATCTTCGAGTCCTCGGCCTTGCCCTTGGCGACCTTGATGTACTCCCGGCGGCGCTCCTCGGTCAGCTCGGGGAAGACCACCCGGATGATGTTGCCGTCGTTGCTCGGGTTGACGCCGAGGTCCGAGTCCCGGATCGCCTGCTCGATGTTGCGCAGCGCGCTCTTGTCGAACGGGGTCACCACGGCCATCCGAGGCTCCGGGACGGAGAAGGACGCCAGCTGGTTGATGGGGGTGATGGCACCGTAGTAGTCCGCCACGATCTTGTTGAACATCGCCGGGTGCGCACGGCCGGTGCGGATCGCGGCGAAGTCCTCCTTGGCGACCACGACGGCCTTCTCCATCTTCTCCTCGGCCTCGAGGAGGGTCTCTTCGATCACCACATGCTCCTGCGTGTCGTCGCGTTGTGTCCTGCACGGTGTACGACCGGCAGGGCTCTGTCCATCCCCTTGCGGGGCGGTTCCCCGGTTCGGGTCAGGCCCGGGTGCCCTGGTCGCTCACGAGCGTGCCGATCTTCTCACCCTTCACCGCGCGAGCGATATTGCCCTCGGTGAGCAGTTCGAAGACGAGGATCGGGAGGTTGTTGTCCCGGCACAGGGTGATGGCGGTGGCGTCGGCGACCTTGAGGTCACGGGCGAGCACCTCGCCGTACTCCAGTGCGTCGAACTTGACCGCGTCGGGGTTGGCCTTCGGGTCGGAGTCGTAGACACCGTCCACGCCGTTCTTGCCCATGAGCAGGGCCTCGGCGTCGATCTCCAGGGCACGCTGGGCGGCGGTGGTGTCCGTGGAGAAGTACGGCATGCCCATGCCCGCACCGAAGATGACCACGCGGCCCTTCTCCAGGTGGCGCACGGCGCGCAGCGGGATGTAGGGCTCGGCGACCTGGCCCATGGTGATGGCGGTCTGGACGCGTGAGTCGATGCCCTCCTTCTCCAGGAAGTCCTGGAGGGCGAGGCAGTTCATCACGGTGCCGAGCATGCCCATGTAGTCGGAGCGGGCCCGGTCCATGCCGCGCTGCTGGAGTTCGGCGCCGCGGAAGAAGTTGCCGCCGCCGATCACCACCGCGATCTCCGCGCCGTCGCGGACGACCGCCGCGATCTCACGCGCGATGGCGTGCACGACGTTGGGGTCGACACCCAGACCGGTACCGCCGGAGAAGGCCTCTCCGGACAGCTTCAGCATGTAGCGCCCGGCCGTCCTGCCGTTGTTGTCGTCGCCCTGATGTACGGCGCCCTGGTTCATGGAGATCTCCTCGTGCACATACGAAGGAGGCCATTGCCTTGGGTCCTCGCGGTTTCCCGTACGGCAATGGCCTCCTGTCAGATCTGCGGTCGTCCTGCGCGTGCGCGGACGACTGCCTCAGACCCTACCGGGGGGTCCGGCGTCCGTCGCGTTCGCGTACGGACTCAGATGCCGACCTTGATGCGGGTGAAGCGCTTCAGGGTGACACCGGCCTCGTCCAGGATCTGCTGGACGGACTTCTTGTTGTCAAGGGCGTACGGCTGACCGAGCAGCGTCGCGTCCTTGAAGAAGCCGTTCACGCGACCCTCGACGATCTTCGGGAGCGCGGCCTCGGGCTTGCCCTCGGCGCGGGTGGTCTCCTCGGCGACGCGACGCTCGGTCTCGACGACCTCGGCCGGGACGTCCTCACGGGTGAGGTACTTCGGCGCGAAGGCGGCGATGTGCTGGGCGATGCCCTTGGCGACGGCGGCGTCGGCCTTGTCGAACTCGACGAGGACACCGATCTGCGGCGGGAGGTCCGGCATGGTGCGGTGCATGTACGAGAAGACGAAGCCGTCGGCGTACTGCGCGAAGCGGTCCAGGACGATCTTCTCGCCAAGGTTGGCGTTGGCCTCGTCGACGAACGCCTGCACGGTCTTGCCGGCCTCGATCTCGGAGGCGAGCAGCGCGTCCAGGTCGGCCGGGGAGGTGGCGGCGACGTGGGCGGCGAGCTTGTCGGCGACGGCCTGGAACTTGTCACCCTTGGCGACGAAGTCCGTCTCGCACTTCAGCTCGACGAGGACGCCGGAGGTGTTGTCGTCGGCGATGAGGGAGACCACGGCGCCGTTCTCGGCGGAGCGGCCCTCACGCTTGGCGACACCCTTCTGGCCCTTGATGCGCAGGGCCTCGACGGCCTTGTCGACGTTGCCGTCGGCCTCGTCGAGGGCCTTCTTGCAGTCCATCATGCCGGCGCCGGTGAGCTCGCGGAGCTTCTTGACGTCAGCGGCGGTGTAGTTCGCCATGAGTCTGTTTCTCTCTCGAAGTCTGAAAGATCGGGCGGGTCTACGGGTGGACGGCGGGGGCTTCGTGGGCCCCCGCCGTCATCACCCGAAGGGTCCTGAAGGGTCAGGCCTGCTCGGCGTCCGCGGCCGGGGCCTCGGTGGCCTCGGCGGCGGCCTCGGCCGGAGCCTCGGTGGCCTCGGCGGCGGGCGCCTCGGCGGCGGCGGGGGCCTCGGCAGCCTCGTCGGCCTTCTTCTCACCCTCGAGCAGGTCGCGCTCCCACTCGGCGAGCGGCTCGCCCTGGGCCTTCTCGCCCGGCTTCGAGTCGCCGGTCGCGGCGCCGGAGCGGGCGATGAGGCCCTCGGCGACGGCGTCGGCGATCACGCGGGTGAGCAGGGTGACGGAGCGGATCGCGTCGTCGTTGCCCGGGATCTTGTAGTCGACCTCGTCGGGGTCGCAGTTGGTGTCGAGGATCGCGACGACCGGGATGTGGAGCTTGCGCGCCTCACCGACGGCGATGTGCTCCTTCTTGGTGTCGACGATCCAGACGGCGCTGGGCACCTTCTGCATCTCGCGGATGCCACCGAGGGTCTTCTCCAGCTTGGCCTTCTCGCGCGAGAGGACCAGGAGCTCCTTCTTGGTGAGGCCGGAGGCGGCCACGTCCTCGAAGTCGATCTGCTCGAGCTCCTTGAGGCGCTGCAGACGCTTGTAGACGGTGGAGAAGTTGGTGAGCATGCCACCGAGCCAACGCTGGTTGACGTACGGCATGCCGACACGCGTCGCCTGCTCGGCGATGGCCTCCTGGGCCTGCTTCTTCGTACCGACGAACATGATGGAGCCGCCGTGCGCGACGGTCTCCTTGACGAACTCGTAGGCGCGGTCGATGTACGACAGCGACTGGAGCAGGTCGATGATGTAGATGCCGTTGCGCTCGGTGAAGATGAAGCGCTTCATCTTCGGGTTCCAGCGACGGGTCTGGTGACCGAAGTGGACGCCGCTCTCCAGCAGCTCCCGCATCGTGACGACGGCCATGGCCGTATCTCCTTGGGTTTCTCGGTTATGTCCTGACGCCCCGACGCGCCGTGCCACGAGGGACCGAAAGGCGCTGCCACCGACCGGTGAGGGCTGGGTGGCGGGGCGTGCGAAGTCGACCCGGTGACCCGGGTCGCCATAGGAAGTGTACGGGACCCCGGGAGCGGCGGGTGACGGCGCTGTCCACAAGCTGCGGGTGGTCCACAGAAACCGTGTGCGAACGGTCAGGCCCGGTCACTCCGGGGAGCCTGCTGCCATGCATCTCATGGCACTGATCCTCACCCTCGGGCTGCTGTGGCCCGTGGGTCCGCCGCCGCCCGTGATCGTCCGCGGCTGGCAGCCCCCGGCCGGGCCGTACGCCGCCGGGCACCGCGGCGTCGACCTGGCCGCGCCCCCGGGCACCACGGTGCTGGCGCCGGCGGCCGGGACGGTCACCTTCGCGGGCCCGGTCGGCGGCCGGGGCGTCCTCACCCTCACCCTGCCGGGTACGGGCACTCCCCCGCTCAGGACGACCTTCTCCCCGGTGACCCCGTCGGTGCGGGCGGGCACCACGGTCCGTGCGGGCACCCCGATCGCCCGGGTGTCACCGGGCGCGCACTGCCCGGAGAGCTGTCTCCACTGGGGCCTGCTCCGTGGCGACGTCTATCTGAACCCCCTGGTCCTGACCAGGAGAGCCCCTTCGCGCCTGCTGCCGACGGGCGGATGACCGGGGACGGGCGCGGGGGTGGTCAGGCCGGCGGGCCGTCGACCCCGTGGAGGGCCATCGTGACCGCCGCCTCGGCGATCTCCGTCGGGTTCTCCGCGGCGCCGAGTTCGATACGGCGGACCGCGGCGTCCACGACGCCCTGGAGAAGCATGGCGCCGAGGCGGGGCTGGGGCTGACCCAGCGCGGCGAGGGCTTCGACGATCATGGCGACGAGGCCTCCGTGCGCCGCCCTGATCTTCTCGCGGGCGCCGTCGTCGAGCTCGCTCGCCGAGATCGCGACGACCGCGCGGTGACGTCGGTCCCCGACGAGCTGCAGCTGCGTGCGGACGTACGCCTCGACCTTGCCCTGCGGGGTGTCGGCCGCGTCCATCGCGGCCTCGACCTCGGCGGCCCAGACGGGGAAGTCGACGGCGCACAGCTCCTCGACGACGGCCGCGCGCGATCGGAAGTACTCGTACACCGAGGAGCGGGCCAGGCCCGTGCGCTCGGCGAGTGCGGGGAAGGTCAGCGCCTCCGTACCGCCCTCGGACAGCAGGGAACGCGCGGCGTCCAGGAGGGCGCCGCGCTGCATCGTCCGGTGCTCGGCCACCGAGGCCGCTCGAATCCTGGGCACGGCTCCACTGTACGACCGGACCGCGCCGGGTCAGCGTCCGACGTCGGCCAGCTTGGCGCGGAGCTGGAGGACGGACTTGGTGTGGATCTGGCTGACGCGGCTCTCGGTGACGCCGAGGACGTGGCCGATCTCGGCGAGGGTCAGGCCCTCGTAGTAGTAGAGCGTGACGACGGTCTTCTCCCGCTCGGGGAGCGTGTTGATGGCACGGGCGAGCAGTCGGCGCAGCTCGCGGTCCTCGGCGACCTCGACGGGGTCGTCGGCGGCGGTGTCCTCGAGGGTGTCCATCAGGGAGAGCCGGTCACCGCCTTCGCCGCCGACGTGGAGCAGCTCTTCCAGGGCGACCACGTTCGCCAGCGACAACTGGCTGAAAACAGCGTGCAGTTCCTCCAGCGTGACGTCCATCTCCGCGGCCACCTCGCTCTCGGAGGGGGTGCGCCTGAGCTGGGCTTCGAGGGTCGCGTAGGCGCGCTCGACGTTGCGGGCCTTCTGGCGGACGGAGCGGGGGATCCAGTCGAGGGCGCGGAGCTCGTCGATCATGGCGCCGCGGATGCGGGTGATCGCGTACGTCTCGAACTTGATGGCCCGCTCGACGTCGAACTTCTCGATGGCGTCGATGAGGCCGAAGACCCCGGAGGAGACGAAGTCGGCCTGCTCCACGTTGGACGGCAGGCCGACGCTGACACGGCCGGCGACGTACTTGACGAGGGGCGAGTAGTGCAGGATCAGCTGCTCCCGCAGGCGCTCGTCGCCCGTGTCCTTGTACGACCGCCACAGTTCGTCGAGGGAGGTCGGTGCGGGTGGTCGCACGGTGCCCCGGGCTGCTGGGGGCACCGCAGCGCGGTCAGACCCGGAGGTGTGCTGGGGCATGCGTTGCCTTGAGCCGTTCTGCTGTCGGGTACGTCGGTGGAAGCGTCCTGGACGGAATCCTGGTGAGCGTAGCGTGAGTGCGCGGTCGCGGTGCGCGAACATCGGCGGATCGCGCCGGTCCGGGTGGACGCCGTCGGCCACATCTTCGAACCCGGGCCGTGGCGCGTGTCGGCCCCTCGGGCGCGGCCGAGAGAACTCGGTTGGTCATCGCCATCACCTTTTCACCCGAATGCGCCAGGTCAAGCACCGCCTCGCCGCGCGTTCGACGCCGACGTGCCGGGCCGCGTCAACTCCCAGCCGTCACCGTGCCGTTCGACGAAGCCGAGCGAGTGGAGTTCGTACAGCCTGGCGAGGGTCTCGTCTGGGGTGGTCCCGGCGCGGCGGGCGATGACGGTCGTGGGGGTGGGGCCGCGGGCGGGGACGGCCTCCAGGACGTGCGCCGCCGCGGGCGCGAGGAGGTCGCGGGGAAGGACGGGTCCCCGGCGCGTCGGGGCGAGCTGGCCCATGTCGCCGACGAGTTCGACGATCTCGTCGGCGTCGGTGACGAGGGTGGCGTCGCCGCGCAGGAGTTCGTGGACGCCCGCGGAGAGTGCGCTGGTGACGGGGCCGGGGACGCCCATGGTGTGGCGTCCGAGCCGGGCGGCGGCGCGGGCGGTGACGAGCGAGCCGCTGCGGTGCTGGGCCTCGACGACGACGGTGCCCCGGGTGAGGGCGGCGATGACGCGGTTGCGGGTGATGAAGCGACTGGGGGTGGGGTGGCTGTCGGGCGGCAACTCACCGATGACCAGGCCCTGTTCGGTGATGCGGCGGATGAGCTGGTCGTGGCCGCGGGGGTAGGGGGAGTCGACGCCGCAGGCGAGGACGGCGACGGTGGCCCCGGCGGCGGCGAGGGCGCCGCGGTGGGCGGCGCCGTCGATGCCGTAGGCGGCTCCGGAGACGACGACCCAGCCCTTGCGTGCCAGGCCGGTGGCGAGGTCGGCGGCGGTGTGGGCGCCGTACGGGGTGCAGGCTCGGGCGCCGACGAGGGCGACGGAGCGCAGGGCCCAGGTCCGCAGGTCGGCGGGGCCCCTGACCCAGAGGCCGACGGGGCGGGCGTCTTCGAGGTCGTCGAGTTGACGGGGCCACTCGGTGTCGCCGGGGACGAGGAAGCGGCCGCCGAGGTCCTGGATGGTGGCGAGGTCGCGGTCCGGGTCGGCGGCGGTGGCGCGCAGTCGCCAGGAGGCGACGCGTTTCTGTCCGGTGCCGGGAAAGAGGTCGTCGTCGGCCGGGCCCCCGGAAGGGGAGGCGTCGGCGGTGTGGAGGAGCCGGTCGAGGAAGCCGGTGGCTCCGTAGCGCCGGAGCCAGCGTCCGGCGTGCTCGTCGCCGGGCTCGACGGCTCGGCTGAGGGTGGCGCGGGCCTGTCGTTCGTCCGGGGCGGCGGGGAGGTTCATGCCCGCTCCCCCGCTCCGACGGGCACGCCGCGGGTGATGCCGGTGCGCAGTTCGAGGGCGAGGGCGATGTCCTGGCTGTCGGGCCGGTCGTGTCCGGCGAGGTCGGCGACGGTCCAGGCGACGCGGAGCACGCGGTCGAGGCCGCGGGCGGTGAGGAGGCCGCGCTCGATGTCGCGCTCGGCCGCGGCGAGGGCTCCGGGCGCGGCGAGGTAGCGGGTGCGCAGCTCGTGCCCGGGGATCTCGCTGTTGACGGTCCAGGGGGTGTCGGAGAGGCGGGCGGCGGCGCGGGCGCGGGCTTCGCGGACGCGGGCCGCGACGGTGGCGCTGCTCTCGCCCCGGTCGCCCTGGCCGAGGAGGTCGGCGCGGGTGACGGGTTCGACCTCGACGCGCAGGTCGACGCGGTCGAGGAGGGGCCCGGAGAGGCGCGCCTGGTAGCGCCGGACGAGCGAGGCCGGGCATTCGCAGCCGGCGCCCTGCAGGCTGTGCCGTCCGCAGGGGCAGGGGTTGGCGGCGAGGGCGAGGAGGAAGCGGGCGGGGAGCCGTACGACGCCGGCGGCGCGGGCGATGACGACGTGCCCGGATTCGAGGGGTTGGCGGAGGGCGTCGAGGGCCTTTCCGGAGAACTCGGGGGCTTCGTCGAGGAACAGGATGCCGCGGTGGGCCAGCGAGACGGCGCCCGGCCTGGGGAGTCCGTTTCCGCCGCCGACGAGGGACTGCATCGTCGCGGAGTGGTGGGGCGCGCAGTAGGGGGCGCGGTGGACCAGGGGCTCTCCGGGCGGGAGGATCCCGGCGACGGAGTGGACGGCGGTGACCTCCAGGGACTCCTGCCGGGTGAGGGGCGGGAGGATGCCGGGGAGGCGCTCGGCCAGCATGGTCTTCCCGGCGCCGGGTGGGCCGGAGAGCAGCAGGTGATGGCTGCCGGCGGCGGCGACCTCCAGGGCGCGGCGGGCGCGGTGCTGTCCGGCGACGTCGGCGAGGTCGGGGCCTCCGGCGGGGTCGGTGGGGTCGGAGGCGAGGCCGGTGCCGATGCCCGCGCCGGGGACGAGGAGTCCCGCGAGCATGGCGTCGGGGCGGCCTTCCTCCACGGGTTCCTCCGCGGGGACGGGTTCGTCGGTGAGGACGGCGATGAGTTGGCGGAGGCTGCGGACGCCGAGGACGGACACCCCGGGGACGAGCGCGGCCTCGCCCGCGGTCTGTTCGGGGACGACGACCTGGCGGTATCCGGCGTCCGCCGCGGCGAGCACGGCGGGCAGGATGCCGCGGACGGGCCGGACGCGTCCGTCGAGGCCGAGCTCGCCGATGAGGACGAGGTCGGCGATGGCGCGCGGGTCGATCCGCTCGGCGGCGCCGAGCACCGCGGCGGCGACGGCGAGGTCGAATCCCGAGCCGCCCTTGGGGACGGACGCCGGGCTGAGTCCGACGGTGAGCTTCTTCTGCGGCCAGTCGGCGCCGGAGTTCACGACGGCGGCGCGGACCCGGTCGCGGCTCTCGCTGAGGCTCTTGTCGGGGAGGCCGACGAGGGTGAAGGCGGCGACGCCCGGTTCGAGGTCGGCCTGGACCTCGACGACGACGCCTTCGACGCCGACGAGGGCGACGGAGCAGGTGCGGGCGAATCCCATCTCAGGCCACCCCCTGGGCGTGGGTGAGGACGGGGGCGCCGCGGCGGGGCAGGACGATGCCGACGAGGTCGATGCGGATGCCGCCGAGGGGCGCCGTGGTGCCGTTGCGGTCGAGCCAGCAGGAGGCGAGGCGGCGGAGCCGGTCGGCCTTCCGGGGCGTGACGGCGGCCATGGGGTGTTCGAAGGAGCCCAGGCGCCGGGTCTTGACCTCGCAGATGACGAGGGTGTCGCCGTCGCGGGCGACGATGTCGATCTCGCCGGTCCGGCCGCAGCGCCAGTTGCGGGCGAGGATGTGCATGCCGGCCGCGGTGAGCCGGCGCGTGGCCAGCTCCTCCCCGTACCGTCCGAGTGCCCGGGTCGTCCGGACCGTGCTGCCGCTGTTCCTGTCGGTCGTGTGCGTCATGCGGTACCACCTCCGTCACCGACTGTGACGGGTGGCGGGGGTCCGCGTGCGGGGCTGTGGACGGGCCGGGGTCCTGTGGACAACGGCCTCACCCGTGGGGGTGAGGAGCCGTTCGACGGTCTCAGCTGCCGGGGAGTTCGAGGTCGCTCTTGTTGAGCTCCTCGATGTTCACGTCCTTGAAGGTGAGGACGCGGACCTGCTTGACGAACCTGGCGGGCCGGTACATGTCCCAGACCCAGGCGTCGGCCATGCTGACCTCGAAGAAGACCTCGCCCTGGACCGAGTGCACCTGCATCTCGTAGTCGTTGGTGAGGTAGAAGCGGCGCTCGGTCTCGATGACGTATTTGAACAGCCCGACGACGTCGCGGTACTCCCGGTAGAGCTTCAGCTCCATCTCGGTCTCGTACTTCTCGAGGTCCTCGGCGCTCATGGCATGTTCCCCTTCAGCCGTGCGTCCCCCTATTGTGCGCCAGTCGAACGCGCCCCTAAACGATTTCCGGGGCGAGAACCACCGGTGCACTCGGAGGTCCCTCGTCGAGCAGCGTGCGCAGCAGCTCGGCGAGTTTGGTCGGGTACACCGTCTCACGCGCCGCCGACAGTTCGGCGTAGGTCCACCATCTGAGGCCCGCGAGGCTGCGGTTCTCCAGCTCGGTGAGGGCCCGTGGCCTGGGCGCGGCCTCGGTTCCGCGGGTGCGGGCCAGGTAGTACCACTCGTCCTGGTCCCAGCGGCGCCCGGCGAAGGGGAACGAGCAGTGCCGCTTCCAGAGCACGGGCCCGAGGTCGACGTCGGTGATGCCGGTCTCCTCGGCGAGCTCGCGCAGCGCCGCCTCAGCGCGGGTCTCGGCGCCCTCCAGACCGCCGCCGGGAGTGAACCACCAGGAGTCGGCCGGGTCGTCCGGCTCGAACCCGTGCAGGAGCAGCACACGGTCGTCGGGGTCGAGGAGCACGACCCGCGCGACCCGTCGCCGGACGGTCGCCGGGTCCGGCTCCGGGCCTTGCGCAGGCGGCGCGTCGGCATCCGTCATGAGCCCACCTTCTCCCGTTCCCCGGCCCGCCGTCCCGCCGGGCGCCGCTTCGCGAGGAAGCGGGCCACCGGGCCGTACGCCCCGCCGGCGAGGACCAGGAGGCCGCCGGCCGCGATCGCGGTGAGGAGGGGCCGTACGGGTCCGGGTTCGGAGATCCCGCCCGGGAGCCCCGCGAAGCCCGTCGGACGGTCCAGGAGGCCCTTGGCGGGCCAGACGACGGCGTCGACCCTTGCGACGACCGTGGAACGGGGCACGGAGCCCCGGCCGGCCTCGTCGAGGTGCGTACGGGAGTCGAGCGACGTGTACCGGTCGTCACCGAGGAGGAAGAGGTTGCCCTCGGGGACGGTGACGGAGAAGTCCTGGCCGGAGGCGACGGTGCGGCCGCCCGGTCCCGGCCTCAGATAGGGCTCGTGGACGGGCGTGCCGTTCACGGTGAGCCGGCCGTCCCGGTCGCAGCAGGCGATGGTGTCGCCGCCGACGGCGGCGACCCGCTTGACCATGGGCGCGCCGCCCCAGAGCGGATCGGTGAAGACGACGACGTCTCCGCGCCGCACCTCGTCGCCGTCGACGCGCTGGGCGAGGATCTTCGATCCGACGTCGAGGGTGGGGGTCATGGAGTCGGTGGGGACGGAGTAGGGCTGGTAGAGCACGGCCCCCCAGACGAAGCCGCCGAGGAAGAGCACACAGCCGACGGCCACGGCCAGCCCCGACAGCACGCTGCCGAGGCGGCCGTGGCCGCCCTGGGTCCGTATGTTTCCGCTCATCTGCGCACCCCGTAGGTCTGTCGGCGGACCGTGGGTCTCTCCACGGTCCGGGACGGCACCCTACCCGTGGGTCACCGCGCTGCGGTATGCCGTACGGCGAGCTTCTTGCGGCGCCACAGCACCAGCGGGAGCGCTCCGGCGAGGCCGGCCGCGCCGACGGGCGCGGCGGTCATCGCCTGGTCGAGACCGGGCTGGTCGAAGACCTCGGGGATCGGGAGCGTGGCCCAGCGGGTGACGGGCCAGGCGATCACGACGGCACGGCCCACGACCTCGTCGTTCGAGACGGTGCCACCGCCCGGGAGCTGCTGGTGGAAGCGCGAGTCCAGCGAGTTCTGGCGGTTGTCGCCCATGACCCAGATCCGGCCCTCGGGGACCTTGATGGGACCGAAGGAGTCCTGGCAGGGGACGGAGCCGGGGTACAGGTAGGCGGACTCGTCCAGCGGCTTGCCGTTGAGGACGACCTTGCCGCCCTCCTTGCAGGACACGGTGTCCCCGCCGACGGCGATGACGCGCTTGATGAGGTCCTTCTCCTCGGCGGACGGCATGAGGCCGATGAAGCTGAGGAACTTCTGCACCACGTTCGGCGTGGGCGTCCTCTGGCCTTCGAGCCAGCCGCCCGGGTCGTGGAAGACGACGACCTCGCCGCGCTCGGGCTCGGAGCCGAACCAGGGCGTCAGTTTGTCGACGAGGACGCGGTCACCCTTCTGGAGGGTGTTCATCATCGATTCCGAGGGGATCGAGAACGCCTGCACCAGGAAGGTCTTGATCAG
This sequence comes from Streptomyces sp. CB02261, assembly GCF_001905665.1. Lineage (GTDB taxonomy): Bacteria > Actinomycetota > Actinomycetes > Streptomycetales > Streptomycetaceae > Streptomyces. The sequence continues at coordinate 112,748 of NZ_LIVX01000011.1, forward strand.
CAGGGCGAGCACCAGCGCGATGCCGACGAGGAGGGGCAGTTCCTTCCAGAAGGAACGCTGCTTCTTGGGGCCGCTGCCGGGACCGTCCGCCGCGTCGTCGCCACCACCCGGCTCGCTGCCGCTCGGCGGCCGCGCCTGCTCGTCATCCGTCACGTCGTCACCCGTCGTGTCATCGCCGAAGGCCCCGCCGGCCCTCTTGTCGGGCTCATCGTGTCCGGATCGTGCGCCGACGGCCAAATCCCCCACATCCACTCCTCAGTCCGTGCGATCGCCCGCCCCGGGTCAGGGACAGGCCCACCACTCCCATAACGAGCAGAAGTTCCGCAGGGGTCGGGAGCCCGGGGAATCCGTTCAGATTCCGCTGGGACACACTATGCGAAGGACCGGGCGCCGCCCCGGTCCCCGTGGGGGCGTCCGGTACGGCGGCGAAGGCCTCCCGCTCCTCCAGGCGCCGCCAGTGCCCGACGGGCCAGGCGATCACCACGGCACGTCCCACGACCTGCTCCTCGGAGACGGTGCCGTGGTCCTTCTCGTCGAGGTGGAAACGGGAGTCGGCCGAGTCGGAGCGGTGGTCGCCCAGGACGAAGATCCGCCCCTGCGGCACCTTCACCTCGAAGGGGATGGTGGACGGCTGGTTCCCCGGGTGCAGGTACGGCTCGTCGAGCGGAACGCCGTTGACGGTGATCCGCCCGTCCTCGCCGCAGCAGCGGACGGTGTCCCCGCCGACGGCGACGACCCGCTTGATCAGGTCCCGGTCGTCGGCGGACGGCAGCAGCCCGATGAAGGTGAGGGCCTGCTTGGCCTGCTTGACGCCGACCGGGTCGTCGGCGGGCGGCGTGGCCTCCTGCTGGAGCCAGTTGCCGGGGTCCTTGAAGACGACCACGTCACCGCGCTGCGGGCGGGAGCCGAACCAGGGGGTGAGCTTGTCGACGAGGACCCGGTCGGAGATGCGGATCGTCTGCTCCATGGAGCCGGACGGGATGACGAACGCCTGGACCAGGAAGGTCTTCAGGACGAGCGCGATGAGGACGGCCACCGTGATCAGGATGGGGATCTCGCGGATCGCGGAGCGCTGTCGGCGCCGCTTGACCTTGCGCGCGAGCCTGCGCCGCTCGGCCCGTCCCGGCAGGGCCGGGCCCTGTCCCGCGGTCTGCTCGGCTGCGTGGTCCGGTCCGCCGGGCGGCCGTCCCCGGCTACCCATGGGCTCCCGCCCCGTGTCCGCCGGCCGGCGCGGCCGGTACGGCGCCGAAGGCGTCCGTCGCGGGAACGGTGGACCAGCGGCCGAAGGGCCAGGCGATCCAGTCGGCGCGTCCGACGACCCTGTCGACGGGCACCATCCCGCCGCCCGGACTGCCGAGGTGGTCCCGGGAGTCGCTGGACTGGCTGCGGTGATCGCCCATGACCCAGAGCCTGTCCTGCGGGACGACGATGTCGAAGGGCACGCTGGAGGGCCGGTCGCCGGCCATGACGTACCACTCCTCGACGGGGACGCCGTTGACGGTGAGCCGGCCGTCCTTGTCGCAGCAGATCACCCGGTCGCCGCCGATGCCGACGACCCGCTTCACGAAGTCCGTCTCGTCGGGTTCCGCGAGGCCGAGGGCGGCCGCCCCGTCGTGCAGGAGTCCGGTCACCGGATTGCCCCGCGGCTGCTCCCGTACGAAGGAGCCCGTGCCGTCGAAGACGACGACGTCGCCCCGGGCCGGCTCCCCGCCGAAGCGGTACGCCAGCTTGTTGACGATGATCCGGTCGCCGACCTGCAGCGTGGGCTCCATGGAGCCGCTCGGGATCAGGAAGGGCTGCACCACGAAGTGGCTCAGGAGCATCACGAAGGCAACGCACGCGGCGCCCACGAAGGCCGTGCGCCGCCAGGAGGGCGCGGTCCCGGCGGCCGACGCCTCGTCCGGCGCGGGCCCGTCGTCCCCGGAAACGCGCGCGGAGCGCGACCCTCCCTCCGGATCGGAAGAGGGGTCGCGCTCCGTGTGCTGTGCTTCGGTGTCCATCGGGGGCAGAGCCTATCCGGCCTGCCTGTGCGAGGACTCGCAAGCGTCGAGCGTGCCGGGAGCCGAAGCTCAGCGGTCGCGCTTCTCCTTGATCTTGGCAGCCTTGCCGCGCAGCTCGCGCAGGTAGTAGAGCTTGGCGCGACGGACGTCACCGCGGGTCACGAGCTCGATCTTCTCGAAGATCGGGCTGTTCACCGGGAAGGTGCGCTCGACGCCGACGGAGAACGAGACCTTGCGGACCGTGAAGGTCTCGCTGACGCCCGAACCCTGGCGGCGGATGACGACACCCTTGAACTGCTGGATACGGGAGCGGTTGCCCTCGATGACGCGCACGTGGACGTTCACGGTGTCGCCGGGACGGAAGGCGGGGAGGTCGGAGCGGAGCGAACCCGCGTTGACCTGGTCGAGCAGGGAGGCCATGGAGGTCTCTTTCCTCGCTGATGCCACAGGTCATCAGCGGTACGTTCGTAGATGATTCGGAGCGTCGTCCGCTCCTGGCGGCGTCGTTCCCCCTGTGGCAGGGGCGCGCGCCGGACGGACGACAGCGGCCTATTGTTCCACGTCGTCGAGCTTGCGCCAAAATCGGCCGCCGGGCTCGGGTGCCCAGCCCATCATCGAGAGGATCTCGCGGTCCTTCTTGTCGAAGGCGGCGGGGTCGCAGCGCTCGATGAGATCCGGCCGGTGGGCGGCGGTGCGCCGGAACGCCTCGTCGCGCCGCCAGCGGGCGATCTTGCCGTGGTGCCCGCTGAGCAGGACGTCGGGGATGCCCCGGCCGCGCCACTCCGGGGGCTTGGTGTAGACGGGGCCCTCCAGGAGGTTGGCCATGGCCCCGGGGGCGAAGGAGTCGTCCCGGTGGGACTCGGCGTTGCCGAGGACGCCGGGCAGGAGCCGGGCGACCGCCTCGGTGACGACGAGGACGGCGGCCTCGCCGCCGGCCAGGACGTAGTCGCCGATGGAGACCTCGTAGACCGGCATCCGGGTCGCGTACTCGTCCATGACCCGGCGGTCGATGCCCTCGTAGCGGGCGGGGGTGAAGATCAGCCAGGGCCGCTCGGAGAGCTCGACGGCGAGTTCCTGGGTGAAGGGCCGGCCGCTGGGGGTGGGGACGACGAGGACCGGGCCGTGGGCACCGCCCTCGTAACCGTCGGCGAGCGTCTGGTCGAGCGCGTCACCCCACGGGTCGGTCTTCATGACCATGCCGGGGCCGCCGCCGTAGGGGGTGTCGTCGACGGTGTTGTGCCGGTCGTAGGTCCACTCGCGCAGGTCGTGGACGTGGACGTCCAGCTGCCCCCGCGCGCGCGCCTTGCCGACCAGGGAGACGTTCAGCGGTTCGAGGTACTCGGGGAAGATCGTGACGACGTCGAGCCTCATGCGTCGTCACCCGCCTCGGCGTCCCGGGAGGAGACGATCTCGGCGCGGTCGTCGATCAGGCCGGGCGGCGGGTCGATGACGGCCCGCTGCTCCTCCAGGTCGATCTCGGTGACGATCTCCGAGACGAACGGGATCATCAGCTCGGTGCCGTCGGGACGCTCGACGATGAAGAGGTCCTGCGAGGGCAGGTGGGAGATCTCGGTGATCCGCCCGATCTCGGTGCCGTCGGCGAGGACGACGTCGAGGTCCATCAGCTGATGGTCGTAGTACTCGTCCTCCTCCTCGGGCATCTCGGTGGGGTCGACCTCGGCGATGAGGAGGGTGTTGCGCAGGGCCTCGGCGCCGGTGCGGTCACGGACGCCCTCGAAGCGCAGCAACAGCCGGCCGCTGTGCACCCGGCCGGTCTCGATGGTCAGCGGCCCGATCGCGGCCGGGTCGGTGAGCAGCACGGCACCGGGACCGAGCCTCAGCTCCGGCTCGTCCGTCCGCACCTCGACGGTGACCTCGCCCTTGATGCCGTGGGCGCGGCCGATCCGCGCGACTACCAACTGCACTGCTCCACACTCTCCTGTCACACAGCTCGTACGCCAGAGACGACGACGGGCCGGGGCGGGCTCGTAAGCCCTCCCCGGCCCGTGCCGGCACATCATTCAACCGATGTGGCCGACGTTCTCAGCGGACCTGGTCCACGTCGACGAGGTCGACTCGGATCCCACGGCCGCCGATGGCGCCCACGACGGTACGCAGCGCACGCGCGGTGCGGCCGTTGCGGCCGATCACCTTGCCGAGGTCGTCGGGGTGCACCCGGACCTCCAGCACGCGGCCACGGCGCAGGTTGCGCGAGGCGACCTGCACATCGTCGGGGTTGTCGACGATGCCCTTCACGAGGTGCTCGAGAGCCTCCTCGAGCATGCTCAGGCCTCGGTCGACTCGGTCGACGCGGCCTCGGCCTCGTCAGCCTTCTTGTCGGCCTTCTTGGCCTTGGGGGTGATGGCCTCACCCTTGTCGTCGCCGCCCTCGAGGGCCTTCGCGAACTCGTCGAACGAGGCGCGCTTGGCTTCCTTCGTCGCCGGGACGAGCAGGGCCTTCTCGGGGGCCGGGAGGCCCTTGGCCTTCTGCCAGTCGCCGGTGAGCTTCAGGATGGCGAGAACCGGCTCGGTCGGCTGCGCGCCGACGGACAGCCAGTACTGCGCACGCTCGGAGTCGACCTCGATACGCGACGGGTTGTACGTCGGGTGGTAGAGGCCGATCTCCTCGATCGCGCGACCGTCCCGACGGGTGCGGGAGTCGGCGACGACGATGCGGTAGTGGGGCTGACGGATCTTGCCGAGGCGCTTGAGCTTGATCTTGACTGCCACTGAAGTGGTGTCTCCTGGTCTTGACGTGGTTGGGCACTTTGAGATGCCACGTGGGGTTGCGGTACTCGGATGCCCGATGGACGCGTCAGCCGGAGGAGAGAGGGGTCCTGTGCGACTGTCGAGTACAGCTAGCCATTGTGCCACACGCCGCCGTGTCAGTTGGCGGCGCCCACTGTCTCCGGGATGCGGAAGGGCTTGCCGCAGCCGCCGCAGACGATCGGGGCCTGGGCGAGCACCGAGGGCACCACGCGCACGTTCCGCCCGCAGTCGCAGACGGCCTTGACGCGCACGCCGCCGCCCGAGGATCCGTGCCGGGCGGCGGGTCCGCGGAAGGAGCGTTTGGTGTCCGCCGCCGTGGCCACCGTGTGGGCCTTGAGGGCGCGCTGGAGCCGCTCGATGGTGGGCCGGTAGCGCCGCCTCGCCTCGGGGTTGAGCGTGACCAGGGAGAAGCCGCTGCTGGCGTGCGGCTCTTCGGGGTGGTCGAGGCCCATCTCCTCGGCGATCGCGAGGAATCTGCGGTTGTGATAGCGGCCGGCGCGGGAGGTGTCACGGACACCTCGGGCGGCGGCGATGCCGTGGACTGCCTCGTGGAGCAGCCGTTCGAAGGAGAGTTCGGCGCCGCAGGCGGACGAGGACTCTCCGATCAGGGACTCGGGCGCGGCAAGATCGGGCAGCTCGGGGTGGTGCCGCTGAATGTCGGCCCACGCCTGTGCCAGCTCTGCGGCGAGAACAGGTGGTGTCGTGCTCACGTCGGGTACAACGAGCCGGATCCCCTCCGGGTTCCATTACGGGGCATCCCAAATATTTTGCACGTACCCGTCAGTTGCCGTTGATGCGTCCTGACGAGGGCCAGTGCGCCGATCTGCGGAGAAGCCGCGCAGGGGGCGTCAAGCTGGTGCGTAGTAGCGCATACGCTCCGGCGCGTGGCCGTGGTCGCCCCCCGAGGGGCCGGAGCGGCCCGGGGAGGATCGCCAGGACACTACCGGGTGCCCGCGCACGGCGGCGCACCACCCCTCCCCCGGGTGAATCGGTGCGGCGCGAGCACTGGACGCGGCCCGGGATGCGCAGTTCCCTGATTACCGGGGGCTGTCGTCCGAGCACGGATTGGGGCACTTTTCCATGACACCTACGCTCGTCCCGCACCACCCCGCGCGTGACTGGGCCGAGATCCAGGAACGGATGCTGGTCCCGCTCTACGAGGCGGTCTACGAGCGCCTCGGCGTGGGCGCGGGTTCGCGGGTGCTGGGCCTCGGCTGCGGCTCCGGTCTGGCGCTCCTGATGGCCGCCGCGCGGGGCGCCCGGGTGGCCGGCGCGGACCGCGACCACGCGCGCGCGGAGCTCGCGAGGGAGCGGCTGCCGGAGGACGTCACGGTCACGGAGGAGCCCCCGGCGGGCGGTCCGTACGACGTCGTCACGGCCTTCCACGCCACCGACGGACTCCTCCCCGAACTGACGGCGCTCACCCGTTCGGCGCAACGGGGCGCGACCGTCGTGCTCGCCGGGTGGGGGCCGCCGGAGCGGTGCGCGACGGAGCCGGTCCTGCGGGTCGCGGCCCGCCTCGCGGACAGCCGGCCGGCGTTCCGGGCGGACCTCGACGCCCTCGTGGCCGCGGCCGGGCTGCGACCGGCCGGCTCGGGGCGGGTGGCCTGCCCCTTCGGGTACGCGAGCGAGGGCAGCGCGGTGCGCGGGCTGCTGTCGACCGGCGCGTTCGACCAGGCGGTCCTGGCGACGGATCCCTCGCAGGTGGCCAAGGAGATCGAGGAGGCCCTCGCCCCGTACGTGCGGGCGGACGGGACGGTGTGGATGCCGAACGTCTTCCGGTACGTGCTCGCGCGGGTGCCGTAGCGGCCGCCGGGGGCCGGGATCGGTCTCCCGGCCCCCCGCTCGGGGTCAGTCCTCCCGCACCCCGCGCGGGATGCCCGCGGCGCGGTAGGCCTCGGCCTCCTCCAGGGTCTCGTTCTCCAGGAGGGCGGCGGCCAGCGCGTCCAGCCGGCCGCGGTGCGCGCGGAGCTGGCGCAGGGCGCTCTCGTAGCACTCCTCGACGATCCGGCGCATCTCCGCGTCGACGGTGTCGAGGGTCGCGGGGGCCGCCGCGAGGCCGTACGCCTGCTGGGCGTCGCTCGGGATGGCGGTGAGACGGCCGACGAGCTCGCTCATGCCCCAGCGTCCCGCCATGCCGCGGGCGATGTTGGTGACCTGCTCCAGGTCGCTCTCGGCGCCGGTGGTGACGACGCCGAACACGACCTGTTCGGCGGCCATGCCGCCGAGTGCGCCGATGATCCGGCCGCGGAGGTAGTCCTCGGTGTAGGCGTACTTGTCGGAGTCGGGGGTGGAGAGGGTGACACCGAGGGCCCGGCCGCGCGGCACGATGGTGATCTTGCGGACCGGGTCGGCGCCGGGCTGGAGCATGCCGAGGAGGGCGTGTCCGCTCTCGTGGTACGCGGTCCGGCGCCGTTCGTCGGCGGGCATCACGAGCGGCCGTTCCGCGCCGAGCTGGACCTTCTCCAGGGCGTCGGACAGGTCGGAGCGGGTGACGGCCCGCTGGTCGCGCTTGACGGCGAGGAGGGCGGCCTCGTTGGCGAGGTTGGCGAGTTCGGCGCCGGTCATGCCGGGGGTCGTCCGGGCGACGTGCTCCAGGTCGACGTCCTCGGCGAGCGGGATCTCCCGGGTGTGGATCCTGAGGATGGCCTCGCGGCCGCCCCGGTCGGGCGGGTTGACGTGCACGATCCGGTCGAAGCGGCCCGGCCGGGTGAGGGCGGGGTCGAGGACGTCGGGGCGGTTGGTGGCGGCGAGGACGATGACCCCCTCGGAGCCGGTGAAGCCGTCCATCTCGGTGAGGATCTGGTTGAGGGTCTGTTCCCGTTCGTCGTGGCCGCCCATGCCGGAGCCGCCGCCCCGGGCCCGGCCGATGGTGTCGATCTCGTCGATGAAGACGATCGCGGGGGCGACCTTGCGGGCCTCGGCGAACAGTTCCCGTACCCGGGAGGCGCCGACGCCCACGATCATCTCGATGAAGCCGGACGCGGAGGCGGAGAAGAACGGCACCCCGGCCTCGCCCGCGACGGCGCGGGCGAGCAGGGTCTTGCCGGTGCCGGGCGGACCGGCGAGGAGGACGCCTCGGGGCATCTTGGCGCCCATCGCCCGGTAGGCCCCCGGGTTCTTGAGGAAGTCGACGACGTCGTTCAGCTCGCCCTCGACCTCGTCGATGCCGGCCACGTCGTCGAAGGTGGTGCGCTTCCCGCCCTCCAGCTCCACGGGCTTGGGCGGGGTCTTCCGGCCGAGCATCCCGCCGGCACCGCCCATGCCGCCGCTCATGCGGCGGGCGATGAACACCCACAGGCCGACGAGCAGCAGCATCGGGGCGAGGGAGATGAGGAGGTTGGCGAGGAAGCTGCGTTCCCGCACGACCGGCTCGGCGGTGACGGTGACGTTCTGCCTGGTCAGCTGCGCCCAGAGGTCGTCGTCGGCGAAGGCCGGCCGCTGGGTGGTGAACTTGGTGTAGTCGCCCTCGCCGTCGGGGACGGGCCGCTCGTCCTTCAGCTGCCCCTGGATCGCGTCGCCCTTGGCGTAGATCTTGGTGACGTTGCCGGCGGCGACCTGTTTGCTGAACTCGGTGTACGAGACGGTCGGCCCGTCGCCCTCGTTGAAGAACGACAGGACGAGGTTGGTGATCAGGTACACGATGAGCGCGGTGAGGATCAGCCCGCCCCAGCCGCCCGGCATCCTCCGCTTCGGCGCCGGGGGCGGCGGGGCCCCTTCCGAGCGCCAGGGCTGGTCGGTCCGGTCGCGCGGCGGTACGGGGTTGGCCACGTGGCTCTCCTCGGGGCGGCTGTCGCCCCAGTATCGAAGAGCGGGAGGAGCCCGGCACCGCGGGCGGCCCGGAGGGGTGAAGAGGGGCCCGGGACGGTTTCGTACCGTCCCGGGCCCCTGGTCACGCCGTGAGCGGCGTCAGCTCATGAACTTCTTGAACTCGTCCGGGAGCTCGAAGTCCTTGGGGGTCTGCCCCGCGGCCGGGAGGCCGAAGGCGCCGCCCGCCTGGGCCTGCTCGCGGCGCTCGGCCGCGGCCTGCTCCTCGGCCTTCCGCTTCATCGGGTTGCCGCTCTTGCGCTTGCCCTTGGCCTGCTTGATCTGCTTCTTCTGCCGGCCGGGGCCGCCACCCATGCCCGGCATGCCCGGCATACCGGGGAGACCGCCGCCCTGGGCCATCCGGGACATCATCTTGCGGGCCTCGAAGAAGCGCTCGACCAGGCCCTTGACCGCGCTGACCTCGACGCCCGAGCCCTTGGCGATACGGGCGCGGCGGGAGCCGTTGATGATGGTCGGGTCCTGGCGCTCGCCGGGGGTCATCGACTTGATGATGGCGGCCGTACGGTCGACGTCCCGCTCGTCGATGTTGGCGATCTGCTCCTTCATCTGGCCCATGCCCGGGAGCATCCCGAGGAGCTTCGAGATGGAGCCCATCTTGCGGACCTGCTCCATCTGCGCCAGGAAGTCGTCGAGCGTGAACTCCTGGCCCTTCTTCGACGCGAGCTTGGAGGCCATCTTGGCGGCCTCTTCCTCGTCGAAGGTCTGCTGGGCCTTCTCGATGAGGGAGAGCATGTCGCCCATGCCGAGGATGCGGGACGCCATGCGGTCCGGGTGGAACGCGTCGAACTCGTCCAGCTTCTCGCCGTTGGAGGCGAACATGATCTGCTTGCCGGTGACGTGCGCGATCGAGAGCGCGGCACCACCGCGGGCGTCGCCGTCGAGCTTGGAGAGCACGACGCCGTCGAAGCCGACGCCGTCACGGAAGGCCTCGGCGGTGTTGACCGCGTCCTGACCGATCATGGCGTCGACGACGAAGAGGACCTCGTCGGGGCTGACGGCGTCGCGGATGTCCGCGGCCTGCTGCATCAGCTCCTGGTCGATGCCGAGGCGGCCGGCGGTGTCGACGATCACGACGTCGTACATCTTGGTCCGCGCGTGCTCGATCGAGTCCTTCGCGACCTGGACCGGGTCTCCGACGCCGTTGCCCGGCTGCGGGCCGTAGAAGGCCACGCCCGCGCGCTCGGCGACGACACCGAGCTGGGTGACCGCGTTGGGGCGCTGGAGGTCGCAGGCGACGAGCAGCGGGGAGTGACCCTGGCCCTTGAGCCAGAGGCCGAGCTTTCCGGCGAGGGTGGTCTTACCGGCACCCTGGAGACCGGCGAGCATGATCACGGTGGGCGCGGTCTTGGCGAACCGCAGGCGCCGGGTCTCGCCACCGAGGATGGAGACGAGCTCCTCGTTGACGATCTTGATGACCTGCTGGGCCGGGTTCAGGGCCTGGGAGACCTCGGCGCCGGTGGCGCGCTCCTTGACCTGCTTGATGAAGGACCGGACGACCGGCAGGGCGACATCCGCTTCGAGCAGCGCGATACGGATCTCGCGGGCGGTGGCGTCGATGTCCGCCTCGGACAGACGGCCCTTGCCGCGGAGGTTCTTGAAGGTCGCTGCAAGGCGGTCGGAGAGGGTATCGAACACGGCGGTCGCGGATCCTCAGGTGTCGGGGGCGGTCGGATTGCCCTCCAGGGTATCGGGCCGCTCGAAGTGTGTGCCCCCGCCCGCCGGATCCGGCGCGCGGGGGCGGGTCGGGGCGGGGTGTCAGCGAAGGGCCGACTCCAGGGTCCGGGCCAGGTCGATCGCCTCTTCGTCGGGGAGGAGGGAGCCGTCGGGGCGGGTCACGTACAGGGTGTCGACGGCGTTGGCGCCGAGCGTGGAGACATGGGCGCTCCGGACCCGTACCGCCGCACCCTCCAGGGCGCGGCCGATGCGGTGGAGGAGACCGGGCGCGTCCTGGGCCCGGACCTCGATGACGGTGGCGAGGCGGGAATCGGCGGCGGCGACGGTGACGCGGGGCGGCGGGGCGGTGAGGCCGCGCCGGCGCGGGTAGGCGGCCTCGCGTTCGGCGAGGCGGGCGGGGATGTCGAGCGAGCCGTCGAGGGCGCGGACGAGGTCGGCGCGGAGCCGGTGGGCCTGCGGGAGCGAGCCGTACTCGGCGGCGACGCGCCAGTCGAGGACGAGGACGGAGCCGGCGCCGAGCTCGGTGGGCAGTTCGATGGCCCGCAGGTCGGCGGCGCGGACGGTCAGCCGGTGGAGGGCGAGGACGCCGGCGACGGCGGGCAGGACGCCGGGCTGGTCGGGCAGGGCGATGACGAGTTCGACGCCGACGGGCTCGGGCTCCTCCGGATCGGCGTGCTCCGCCGCGGGCTCCTCCCCCGCCCGGCTGGTGTGCAGGGCGAGGACGGGTTCGCCGGTGCGCAGGGCCTCGACGGCGAGGCGCTCCTGTTCGGCGCTGGGGGCCGCGGCCTCGGGGTCGGGCGGGGTCTGGCCCGCGAGGACGCCCGCGACCCGCTTGACCAGGTCGGAGACGAGGGAGGCGCGCCACGACGACCAGGCGGCGGGCCCGGTGGCGAGCGCGTCGGCCTCGGTGAGGGCGTGCAGCAGCTCCAGCGTGCCGACGGTGCCGACGGCGGCGGCCACGGAGCGGACGGTGGCGGGGTCGTCGAGGTCGCGCCGGGTGGCGGTCTCGACGAGGAGCAGGTGGTGGCGGACGGCGGTGGCGACGATGCCCACGTCGGCGCGGTCGAAGCCGATGCGGGTGGCGAGGTCGCGGGCGATCGTCTCCCCGGCGACGGAGTGGTCGCCCGGCCAGCCCTTGCCGATGTCGTGGAGGAGTGCGGCGACGAGGAGCAGGTCGGGGCGGCCGACGCGGCGGGTGAGCGAGGAGGCCCGGACGGCGGTCTCGACGAGGTGGCGGTCGACGGTCCAGGTGTGGACGGGGTTGCGCTGGGGCCGGCAGCGGACGCGTTCCCAGTCGGGGAGCAGCCGGGTGATCAGCCCTTCGGCCTCCAGGGCCTCCCAGACGGGCACGGTCGCCTCGCCGGCGCCGAGCAGGGTGACGAGCTCCTCGCGGGCCTCGGCGGGCCAGGGCACGGGCAGGGGCTTGGCGGTGGCGGCGAGGTGGCGTAGGGCGTGCAGGGAGATCGGCAGGGCGGACTGGGCGGCCGCCGCGGCGGCGCGCAGCGGCAGCACGGGGTCGCGTTCGGGCCGTGCGGTGCGGGCGAGGACGACCTCGCCGTCCATCTCGACGACGCCTTCGGCGAGCGGGGTGCGCTCGACGGGGGGTTTGCCGGCGCCGGCGCGGCCGCTCCCCGCGCGGCCGGTGAGCAGGGCCCGCAGCCGGGGGCGGGTGGAGCGGGCCTTCAGGACGCGGTTGACCTCGCGCCAGGTGACGTCGGTGGCGTACGAGATCGTCCGGGCGGCCTCGTACACCTCGCGGAGCAGGGTGTCGGCGTCGAGGAGGCCGAGTTCGGCGGCGACGGCGTCCTGTTCCTGGAGGGCGAGCCGGTCGGTGGCGCGGCCGGTGGTGAGGTGGAGGGCGTCGCGCACGTCGAGGAGGCGGCGGCGGGCGGCGTCGAGGCCCTCGCGGGGCGCGTCGGCGAGCCAGGAGGCGGCGACGGCGCGGAGGACCTGGGCGTCGCGGAGTCCGCCCCTGGCCTCCTTGAGGTCGGGTTCGAGGAGGAACTGCAGCTCGCCCATGCGTTCGGCGCGATCACGGCAGAGCGCGTCGAGTTCCGGGAGGCGCTGGGGGGCCTGGTTGCGCCAGTCCGCGAGGATCGTGGTGCGCAGGGCGGCGACGAGGCCGTGGTCTCCGGCGAGGGGCCGGGCGTCGAGGAGGCCGAGGTGGACCTTGAGGTCCTCGGCCGCGGTGGCGCGGGCCTCGGCGGGGGTGCGGACGGAGTGGTCGAGGGCGAGCCCGAGGTCCCAGACCGGATACCAGATCCGGTCGGCGAGAGCGGCGATCGCGGCCTTGTCGGCGCTGCCGTCGTGGAGCAGGAGGAGGTCGAGGTCGCTGCGGGGGGAGAGCTCGGCGCGGCCGTAGCCTCCGACGGCGACGAGGGCGACCCCCCGGGGCGGGCCGGCGGCCGTGAAGAGCCCGGACAGCCAGTCGTCGGTGAGCCGGGCGAGGGCGGCACGGCGCGGCGGCCCGGACCGCTCCTTCTCATGGAGGAGGAGCAGCCGGGCCGCCGCGTAACCGCCGGGTCCCGAATCTTCGGTCTTCTCGCTGACTTCGAGGCTCGTCACCCGGCGGCTCCTTCGTGTGCTTACAGTGCGTCCGGACCGCGCTCGCCGGTGCGGACCCTGACGGCGGTCTCGACCGGCACGCTCCACACCTTGCCGTCACCGATCTTGCCGGTTCGGGCGGCCTTCACGACGACGTCGATGAGCTGTTCGGCGTCCTCGTCCTCGACCAGGACCTCGATGCGGATCTTGGGGACCAGGTCGACGGTGTACTCGGCGCCCCGGTAGACCTCGGTGTGGCCGCGCTGGCGGCCGTAGCCGCTCGCCTCGGTGACGGTGAGGCCGTGGACGCCGAACGCCTGCAGGGCCTCCTTGATCTCGTCGAGCCGGTGCGGCTTCACGACCGCGGTGATGAGCTTCATGCGTCCACCTTCTTGTTCTCCGTGACAACCGGGGCGGGGGCGGTGGAGCGCGAGGACGCGCCGCCGCCGGCTCCGCTGAAGTCGTACGCGGTCTCGGCGTGCTCGACCTGGTCGATGCCGGAGACCTCGTCGTCCTCGCTGACCCGCATCCCCATCGTCTTGTCGATGATCAGGGCGAGGATCGCGGAGGCGATCAGAGAGTAGGCGAGGACCGCGAAGACACCGACGGCCTGCTTGCCGAGCTGGTCGAGGCCGCCGCCGTAGAAGAGGCCCTTGGCGTCGGACTGGACGCCGCCGGTGGCGAAGAAGCCGACGAGGAGCGAGCCGATGACACCGCCGACGAGGTGGACGCCGATGACGTCGAGGGAGTCGTCGTAGCCGAACTTGTACTTCAGGCCGACGGCCATGGCGCAGACGATGCCGGCGATGGCGCCGACGGCGATCGCGCCGAGCGGGCTGACGGAACCGCCGGCCGGGGTGATGGCGACGAGACCGGCGACCGCGCCGGAGGCGGCGCCGAGGGTGGTGAAGGAGCCGTGGCGGACCTTCTCGTACCCGAGCCAGGCGAGCATGGCGGCGGCGGTGGCGGCCTGGGTGTTGACGAACATCACGGCGCCGACGCCGTCGTCGTTGCCGAGCCAGGAGCCGGCGTTGAAGCCGAACCAGCCGAACCAGAGGAGACCGGCGCCCAGCATGACCAGCGGGAGGCTGTGCGGGCGCATCGGGTCCTTCTTGAAGCCGACCCGCTTGCCGATGACGAGGATCACGCCGAGCGCGGCGGCACCGGCGTTGATGTGGACCGCCGTACCACCGGCGAAGTCGATGACACCCATCTCAAAGAGCCAGCCGCCCGCGCCCCAGACCCAGTGGGCCACGGGGAAGTAGACGACGGTGACCCAGAGGGTGATGAAGAGGGCCCAGGCGGTGAACTTGACGCGGTCCGCGAGGGCGCCGCTGATCAGGGCCGGGGTGAGGATGGCGAACATCAGCTGGAAGACGGCGAAGACGTACACCGGGATGGTGTAGCCGTCCCACAGTTCGGTGACGCCGATGCCGCTGAGGCCGACGTACTCGGAGGACCAGCCGACGATCGAGCCGATGTCGGTGCCGAAGGCGAGGCTGAAGCCGAAGAGCACCCACAGGATCGTGACGATCCCCAGGCTGATGAAGCTCATCATCAGCATGTTGAGGGTGGACTTGACGCGGACCATGCCTCCGTAGAAGAAGGCGAGTGCCGGGGTCATCAGCATGACCAGGGCGGAGCAGATGAGCATGAACCCGGTGTTGGCGGCGGACAGCTCGGGGGCGTCTGCTGCCAGGGTCGTGATGGCTGGTGCCATCGGCGTCTCCTCGTCGTCGGTACGGCCGTGCGGGGCGGGGCCGGAGAGAGCGGCCGGCCGTGAGGTTGGCCGGTTATGGGCCAGAGATTCGCGCAGCGCGGTTTCCGCCGATGCCGCTCGATGTTTCGGAGCGGTGACGAAGGGGTGGGGCGTGTTACGTGACCGTGAACGGCCGGATCACGACGAGGTGACGCCCGTACGCTGCGGGCGACGCGAGAACCGGCCGCGTCGGCGTCCGTGTGACCGTGCGGCGGGGGAGCCGAGTCGGGCAGTACGGGACGTCCGGCGCGGCCGGGGTCGAGGGGGCTCGCGAGGGGGCCGGGACGGCGGTCAGACCGCTTCGGCGGCCTCCGGCAGCAGCTGGGTGAGCCGGTCGGTGAGCTGGACGACCTCGGCGACGTCGCTGTAGTTGCGGGCGGCGTGGTCGACGGTCTTGCGGAGCCGGGTGTTCACCCGCTCGGAGCGGATGCTGCGGGCGACGTGGAGGGCCTTCTCCGCCAGGACGACGGACTGCTCGGGCTCACGCTTGAGGAGGTGCACGGTGGCCATGCCGATGAGGTTGAGCGCGTACGACCGCTGGTGGTCGGGGTCCTTCCCGAAGAGCTCGACGGCCCGCTCCATGACGGGCTCGGCGAGCGAGGCGTACGTCGGGGAGCGCCCGGCGACGTAGGCGAGGTCGCGGTAGGAGTGGGAGTTCTCGCCGTTGAGCTCGGCCTCGGAGAAGAAGCCGATCCAGTCGGGCTCGGGCTCGCCGTCGAGGCCCACGTCCGCGAAGGTGTCCTCGGCCATCCGGACGGCCCGCTTGCACTTGGAGGGCTGGCCCATGTTGGCGTACGCGCGGGCCTCCATCGCATACAGCATGGCCTGGGTGCGCGCGGTGGCGCAGTCTCGACTGCCGTACTGGGCCAGGTGGATGAGTTCGAGGGCGTCGTCGGGCCGGCCGAGGTGGATCATCTGACGGCTCATCGAGGACAGGATGTACGAGCCGAGGGGCTTGTCGCCGGCTTCCTTGGCGGCGTGCAGGGCGAGCACGAAGTACTTCTGGGCGGTGGGCTGGAGGCCCACGTCGTAGCTCATCCAGCCGGCGAGTTCGGCGAGTTCGGCGGCGCAGGTGAAGAGGCGCTTGGCGGTGGCGGCGGGCTGGTGCTCCTGGAGGAGGTCGGTGACCTCGTGGAGTTGGCCGACGACGGCCTTGCGGCGCAGTCCGCCGCCGCACTGGGCGTCCCACTTGCGGAACATGGCGGTGGTGGACTCCAGGAGGTCGAGTTCGACCTCGGAGAGCCGGTTGGGGCGGTGGGGGTCGGCGGGGCCGCCGGGTCGCTCGACGTCACCCCCGGGCGTGGGGACGAGCCAGCGCTGCATCGGTTCGATGAGGGCGGGTCCCGCGGCGAGGGACAGGGAGGAGCCGAGGAAGCCCCGGCGGGCGAGCATGAGGTCGCTGCGGGAGAACTCGCTGAGCAGGGCGACGGTCTGCGGACCGGCCCAGGGCAGGTCGACCCCGGAGACGGAGGGCGACTGGTGCGCGGTGCGCAGGCCCAGGTCCTCGACGGCGACGACGGAGCCGAAGCGCTCGGAGAACAGCTCGGAGAGGATGCGCGGGATGGGCTCGCGCGGCTGCTCGCCGTCGAGCCAGCGGCGCACCCGCGAGGTGTCGGTGGAGATGTGGTGCGCGCCCATCTGGCGCGCCCTGCGGTTCACCTGCCGCGCGAGTTCGCCCTTGGACCAGCCGCTGCGCACGAACCACGAGCCCAGCTGCTCGTTCGGGCGCTTGCCGGCAGTCGTACCGTCTGCGCCGTTGCCGCCCACTGGAACGCCCCCATCCACCTGATCACCTGTCCTGCGAACCCCTATCAGGATGCCGTGTCTTGCGGCACCCGTCCGGCGTTCGCGCTCCTTCGAACTGGAAACCGGGTTGCCTCCGGCATACCCGCGTGCGCATGCGGTCCCGTGTTTCGAGTACCGAAAGTAATCCTACGATCACCGCTCCACGAGGGCGATTCAAGAAACGCCACCATTCGCCACCCCTTCGAATGAACTCGCCGCCGGTGGAACGCGATTCACTTGACATGCGACGAACCGGAGTCGGCGGACGGATGCGCGGAGAGGCGCGCGCACCGGCCCGCACCACCCCTCGCACGACCGCGCGCCAACCCGCGCCGACGGTCCGTGACGAAAGGTGACGACGGTGCTCCGGGTCGTAACCACCGGCGCGCTCGACCCGTTGGAGGGGACATGGGTTTCACGATCGGCGGCATTCGTGAGATGCGGTCCGGCGCACGTCGCCGCGTACGCGCCACGGAGTGCACAGCGGTGGCCGAGTACACGGGGCTGTGGGGCTGGGACGTGGTCCCCGGCGCGCGGGCCGTCTCCGGCCAGTGCTCCTGCGGAGATCCGGCGTGCCCGGCCCCGGGCGCGCATCCCCTCTCCTTCGCGGCGCCCGTTCCGGCGGGTGCCGGGCTCGACGACGCGACCAAGGCGTGGTCGGAGTTCCCGGGCGCGGCCATGCTGCTGCCGGTGGGCAAGGCCTTCGACGTGATCGAGGTCGCGGAGGCGGCGGGCCGACGGGCGCTGGTGCGGCTGGAGCGCATGGGACTGCCGCTGGGCCCGGTGTGCGCGACGCCGACCGGACGGGCGCACTTCTTCGTGGCGCCGGGCGCCGCGGCGGCGCTGCCGCAGCTGCTCTACCGGATGGGCTGGGACGACGCCGACCTGGACCTGCGCGGTCTGGGTCCCGGCAGCCACATCACCGCTCCCCCGTCGGACCTGGGCGGGCTCGGCCCGGTGCGCTGGCTGCGGCCCCCGACGCTGGACACGGCGGGCGCGCCGCCGCAGGCGCGGCTGCTGCTCGGCACCCTGGCGTACATCTGCCACCGCACGCACCTCTAGGGCGTCTCCCCGCGCACGCGTGAGGGCCCCCGCCTCTCCTCGGCGGGGGCCCTCACGCGTGCGCGTGGACCGCGGGTCAGTCGCCGATCAGGGCGTCGACGAAGGCGCCCGGCTCGAAGGGGGCCAGGTCGTCCGGGCCCTCGCCCAGGCCGACCAGCTTGACCGGGACGCCCAGCTCGCGCTGGACCGCGACGACGATGCCGCCCTTGGCGGTGCCGTCGAGCTTGGTGAGCACGATGCCGGTGATGTCGACGACCTCGGCGAAGACGCGGGCCTGGATCAGACCGTTCTGGCCGGTGGTGGCGTCGAGGACGAGGAGGATCTCGTCGAGCGGGCCGTGCTTCTCGACGACGCGCTTGACCTTGCCGAGCTCGTCCATGAGGCCGGTCTTGGTGTGGAGCCGGCCTGCGGTGTCGATGAGGACGACGTCGGCGCCCTCCGCGATGCCCTCCTTGACGGCGTCGAAGGCGATCGACGCCGGGTCGCCGCCCTCCGGGCCGCGGATGGTCCGGGCGCCGACGCGCTCGCCCCAGGTCTGGAGCTGGTCGGCGGCGGCGGCGCGGAAGGTGTCCGCGGCACCGAGGACGACGGACTTGCCGTCGGCGACGAGGACGCGGGCCAGCTTGCCGGTGGTGGTGGTCTTGCCGGTGCCGTTCACACCGACGACCATGACGACGCCCGGGACGTCCGCCGGGCTCTCGGTCCTCACCGTCCGGTCGAGGTCGGGGCCGAGGAGGGCGATGAGCTCCTCGCGGAGCAGGGCGCGCAGCTCCTCCGGGGTGCGGGTGCCGAGCACCCTGACCCGCTCGCGCAGCCGCTCGACGAGTTCCTGGGTGGGGGCGACGCCGACGTCGGCGGTGAGGAGGGTGTCCTCGATCTCCTCCCAGGTGTCCTCGTCGAGGTGCTCGCGGGACAGGAGCGTGAGCAGCCCCTTGCCGAGCGAGTTCTGGGAGCGGGCGAGCCGGGCCCTGAGCCGTACGAGACGGCCCGCGGTGGGCTCCGGGATCTCGATCTCGGGGGCCGGCGGCTCGGCGACGACGGGGTCCTCGACGGCGACCGGCGTCCCGACGGCCTCCTCGGCGGGGAGCGGGACCTCCTCGACCGTGCGGCGTGGTTCCTCCCGCGGCGTCTCCGCCTCCTCGCCGACGTGCGGTTCGGCGGGCGGAGCGGTGATGGTCGGCGTGGTGGACGGCGGCTCGGCCGGCGGCAGCTGCTTCTTCTTGCGGCCGCTGATCACGAGCCCGCTCGTCACGGCGACCGCGACGACCAGAGCGATGACTACAGCAAGGATGAGTTCCATAACCCCCTCAGTATCGGCCACGAAGGGGCCGGGGACGGAGCACGTACGCTGGGTGGGTCCCCCCCATCTGTACGGAGTACCCCCATGCCCCACGACGCCTCCGAAGCCGCAGGCGCGACGCACGACGGCGCCATGGAGACCCGCGGTCTCGAGCCCGTCCCCGACGCCGAGCGGACCGGCCGGGTCCGCGAGCTCTTCCCGACCTGGGTCGCCGCGAACATCAGTGTGCTGTTGCTCACGATGGGCGCCGGCCTGATCGTCTTCAACGGCCTCAACTTCTGGCAGGTCCTGGCCGTGGCGGTCGCCGCGCCGGTCCTGTCGTACGGGATCGTCGGCCTGATCTCGATCGCGGGGAAGCGGGGCGGGGCGCCGGGCATGGCGCTGTCGCGGGCCGTGTTCGGCCAGCGCGGAAACCTCTTCCCGGGGGCGCTGATCTGGGTGGCCCGCTGGGGCTGGGAGACGATCAACGCGGTGACCGGCGCCTACGCGGTCCTCACCGTGCTCGACCTGCTCTTCGGCGTGAAGTCGAACACGCTCCTCATCGTGGTGACGCTGCTGCTCTTCGTCACCTGCACCTTTCTGGTCTCCGGCCTCGGGATCACCGCGCTGCGCGTGTGCAGCACGTGGTCCACGTACCTCTTCGGTGCCTTCTCCGTGCTCGTCCTGGTCTACCTGGTGGCGAACACGGACTGGTCGGCCGTCTTCGACAAGCCGGCCGGTTCGACGGCGATGATGGTCGCGGGCATCGGCACGATCGCGGCCGGCGGCATCAGCTGGGTCCCGTCCGGCCCCGACTTCACCCGCTATCTGCCCCGTACGGCCTCCTCGAAGGCCATGGTCGGCTCGACGGTCGGCGGTGCGGGGATCGTCGTCCTGCCGATGGTGCTGATGGGTGCGGTGATGGCGGTGTCCACCCCGGACCTGGCCTCGGCCCAGGACCCGGTCTCCTTCATCGGTGAGCTGCTGCCGATGTGGATCTCCGTGCCGTACCTGGTGATCGCCCTGCTCGGGATGCTGCTGATCAACTCGATGTCGATGTACTCGGCCGGGTTCACGGCGCAGACCCTGGGCATCAGGGTGTCGCGGGCGGCGGCGGTCAGCGTGAACGCGGTGATCAGCCTGGTCTTCGGCTTCCTGCTGATGGTGGTGGCGACCAGCTTCATCGGCTCGTTCATCTCGTTCCTGACGCTGCTCGCGGTGGCGTTCTCGGCCTGGATCGGGGTCTTCGGCGTGGACATGCTGCGGCGTCGCTCGTACGACGCGGCGGCCCTCATGGACACCTCCAGGACCAGCGCCTACTGGTACCGGGGCGGTTTCGCCTGGCAGGCGATGACGGCGTGGGCGGTGGCCCTGCTCGTGGGTCTGCTGTTCACGAAGGTCGACTGGTTCGCCGGACCGCTCGCCTCCTCCTGGATCGGCGAGAACGGTCTGGGCTGGGCCGCGACGATCGTGGTGGCCGGTGTGCTGTACGCCGTACTGCCCCGCACGCCCGCCCGGGTTCCGGCGCGGGACGCCGAGGTACGCGAGACCGTTTCCATCTGACGTCGCGTCAGCTACCGTCCCCCTTCGCCGGCATCCCACCCGCGGAGGGGGACTTCCCATGCCCTTCACAGTCGTACGGTTCAACCTCGTCGATCCCCGCGCGACCCCGGAGTCCCTCTCGGAGCGGTACCGGGCCGCCCTCGCCATGGCCGCGTACGCCGACGCCCACGGGATCGACACCGTCCAGACCGAGGAGCACCACGGGGTCGAGAACAACTGGCTGCCCTCCCCCTTCACCTTCGCCGGCGCGGTCTTCGGCGCCACGGAGACGATCGCGGTCACCGTCTCGGCGATCATCGGCCCCCTGCACGACCCGCTGCGGCTCGCCGAGGACATCGCGGTCCTGGACCTGCTGAGCGGAGGCCGTCTGGTGACGGTGGCGGGGATCGGCTACCGGCCGGAGGAGTACGAGGAGCGCGGAGTCGACTGGGGGCGGCGGGGCAGGCTCCAGGACCTGCTTCTGGAGACCCTGCTGACGGCCTGGACCGGCGAGCCCTTCACGTATCAGGGCCGTACGGTACGGGTCACCCCGCGGCCCTTCACCCGGCCGCACCCGCTGCTCCTCGTGGGCGGTTCGTCGCGGGCGGCGGCGCGGCGGGCGGCCCGGCTCGGGCTGCCCTTCTTCCCGAGCGCGCACCTGCCGGAGCTGGAGGCGTACTACCGGGAGCGGTGCGCCGAGTACGGCACGGAGGGGTGGACGATGATGCCGGCCGAAGAGACCCCGCTGCTGCATCTGTCGGAGGACCCGGACCGGACCTGGGCGGAGCACGGGGAGCACTTCCTGCACGAGGCGCGGACGTACGCCTCCTGGCAGTCGAAGGACATCCGCTCGGCGGTGCGGTCGGCGGCGACGACGGAGGCGGAGCTGCGCGCGGAGGGGGTGTACCGGGTCGTCACGCCGGACGAGTGCCTGGCGCTCGGCCTGGAGACCCTGGTGCTGCACCCGCTGTGCGGCGGGATGCCGGTGGAGGAGGGCCGGCGGAGTCTGCGGCTGTTCTGCGACGGCGTACTGCCCCGGCTCGGGGCACAGGGCCTCGGGCCGGGGCAGTTCCGTGGGTGAGGAGAGGGGCAGCGGGGGTTAGCCCATCTCCTCCAACGCCTTGCCCTTGGTCTCCTTGACGTACCTGAGCACGAAGGGGATCGAGAGCACGGCGAAGACCGTGTAGATGATGTAGGTGCCGGACAGGTTCCAGTCCGCGAGGGACGGGAAGCTGGCGGTGATGGCCCAGTTGGCGATCCACTGGGCGGAGGCGGCGACGCCGAGGGCGGCGGCGCGGATCCTGTTGGGGAACATCTCGCCGAGGAAGACCCAGACCACCACGCCCCACGAGAGGGCGAAGAAGAGCACGAAGACATGGGCGGCGACGAGTGCCACGACGCCCTGGGTCTCGGGGAGCTTGCCGTCGACGAGGTCGGCGGAGAAGGCCCAGGCCTCGAAGGCGAGGGCGATCGCCATGCCGATGGAGCCGACGAGGGCGAGCGGCTTGCGGCCGACCCGGTCGACCAGGACCATCGCGATCACCGTGCCGATGATGTTGATGATCGACGTGGTGAACGAGTAGAAGAACGAGCTCGACGGGTCGATGCCGACGGACTGCCAGAGCGTCGCCGAGTAGTAGAAGGCGACGTTGATGCCGACGAGCTGCTGGAAGACGGAGAGCCCGATGCCGACCCAGACGATGGGCAGCAGCTTGAAGCGGGCCCCGGTGGCGAGGAGGTCCTTGAAGGTGGACTTGTGCTCGCTGCGCATGGCGCGGTCGATCTCGGCGACGCGGCGGTCGAGGTCGACGCCGTGGCCCTCGACCTCGGCGAGCACCTCCTTGGCCCGGTCGGTCTTCCCGACGGAGATGAGGAAGCGCGGGGACTCCGGGATGGCGAAGGAGAGCATGCCGTAGAGGACGGCGGGGACGACCATCACGCCGAGCATCCACTGCCAGGCCTCGAGGCCGCCGATCTCACCGCGCTGGTCGCCGTCGGCGAGCTGGAGGATGCCGTAGTTGACCAGCTGGGAGATGGCGATGCCGATGACGATCGCGGCCTGCTGGAAGGAGCCGAGGCGGCCGCGGTACGCGGCGGGGGCGACCTCGGCGATGTAGGCGGGGCCGATCACGGAGGCCATGCCGATGGCGAAGCCGCCGATGATCCGCCAGAGGGCCAGGTCCCAGAGGGCGAACGGGAGGGCGGAGCCCACGGCGCTGACGGCGAACAGCACGGCGGAGATCTGCATGCAGCGGATGCGGCCGATGCGGTCGGCGATCCGGCCGGCGGTGGCGGCGCCGATGGCACAGCCGATCAGGGCGACGGCGATGACCTGGGCGAGGGTGCCGGAGCCGATGTCGTAACGGTCCCGGATCGCCTCGACGGCGCCGTTGATGACGGAGCTGTCGTAGCCGAAGAGGAAGCCGCCCATGGCGGCGGAGGCGGTGATGAAGATGACGTGGCCGAGGTGGTCCGGGTGGGCTGTTCGGCCATCGGAAGGCGGCGGCGTGGGCGCCTGCGCGGTGTTGGTCACATGGACTCCTCGGTGGGGGAAAGCCCTTCCAGTGGCGCACAACATCACGCCGCCCACCACGTGAAGGTAAAAGCAACGTTGCAGAGACTATGCCTTCAAGTTTCGAAGTCAATACCCGATGTCGTGTGACTTAAGAAGCAAGACACGCCCTCATGGCTTCAACACTTGAACGAACAGGCTCAGCGCAGCCGCTGGCTGATGACCTTGGATACCCCGTCGCCCTGCATGGAAACGCCATAGAGCGCGTCCGCGACCTCCATCGTCCGCTTCTGGTGCGTGATCACGATCAGCTGCGAGGACTCCTGGAGTTCCCGCATGATCCGGATCAACCGCTGGAGGTTGGTGTCGTCGAGCGCCGCCTCGACCTCGTCCATCACGTAGAACGGGCTCGGCCTCGCCTTGAAGATCGACACGAGCAGCGCCACGGCCGTGAGGGACCGTTCCCCGCCCGAGAGCAGCGAGAGCCGCTTGACCTTCTTGCCGGGCGGGCGGGCCTCCACCTCGACACCCGTGGTGAGCATGTTGTCGGGATCGGTGAGGATCAGCCGGCCCTCACCACCCGGGAAGAGCCGCGAGAAGACGCCCTCGAACTCCCGGGCCGTGTCCCGGTACGCCTCGGTGAAGACCTGCTCGACCCGCAGGTCGACCTCCTTCACGACCTGAAGCAGGTCGGTCCTGGTCTTCTTCAGGTCCTCCAGCTGCTCCGAGAGGAAGTTGTGGCGCTCCTCCAGGGCCGCGAACTCCTCGAGGGCCAGCGGATTGACCTTGCCGAGCTGGTGGTACGCGCGTTCGGCGGCCTTGAGCCGCTTCTCCTGCTCCGAACGGATGAAGGGACGCGGCGGAGCGTCGCCCGCGCCCTCCTCCGCCACCTCCTCCGATGCCTCGCCGGGCGGCGCGGGCACGGGCTGGTCCGGGCCGTACTCGGCGACCAGGGCGACCGCCTCCACGCCGAACTCGTCCAGGGCCTTCGCCTCCAGCTGCTCGATCCGCAGCCGCTTCTCGGCACCCAGCACCTCGCCCCGGTGGACGGAGTCGGTCAGCTTGTCCAGCTCCGCCTTGAGGTCCCGGCCCCGGGTCCGGGCCGCCGTCAGGCCCTCCTCGCGGTCGGCGCGGGCGGCCTGGGCCGCCACCCGCTCCCGCTCGGCGCGGACCAGGGAGACCTCGACATGGGCCAGGAGGCTCCGGGCGCCGGCGGCGACCGCGCCCGCGACCCGCTCCTCGTGGCGCAGCCGGGCCCGCCGCTGCTCGGCACGCGCGCGTGCCTCCCGTTCGGCGCGGGCGGCCCGGTCGAGCGAGTCGGCCCGTCCGGCGAGCGCCTTGACCCGCTCCTCGTGGGTACGGACCTGGAGCCGCGCCTCCATCTCGGTCTGGCGCGCGTTGGAGCCGTCGATCGCGAGCCGGTCGCGGGTGGCGGTGTCGGGGTCCTCGTCGCCGCCGTCCCCGAGGTCGGCGGCCTCCTGGGCCACGAGGAGCCGTTCGGCGAGCTCCTCCGCGTCGGCGGTGGCCTTCTCCAGGGCCTCCTGGGCGCGGGCGGCCGCGGCGGCGGTCCGCTCGGCCTCCCCCGCCGCCCCCCTGGCCTGACCGGCGAGCCGCCCGAGCGCCTCGGCGACGGCCGACTTCTCGCGCTCGGCGCTACGGCGGCGGGCGTCGAGTTCCTCGACGAGCGCGGCGGCGGTACGGCGACGCTCCTCGGCCTCCCGCCGGGCCGTCTCCGACTCCGCGCACCGCACGGCCAGTTCGTCGAGCTCGGCGGCGGCCTCGGCCACCGAGGCCTGCACTTCGAGGAGGCTCGGGGCGCCCGCGGAGCCTCCTCGCGCGAAGTGCGCCCCGAGCAGGTCGCCCTCGGCGGTGACGGCGGTCAGGGCGGGCCGGGTCCTGACCAGCTCGGCGGCCTCGTCGAGGTCCGCGACGACCACGATGCCGGCGAGCACACGGCGTACGGCCGCGACGAGTTCGGCGGGTCCGCGCACGAGGTCGGCGGCGTACGGATGTCCCTCGCCCACCGCGACGCGGGGTTCCGGTTCCGGGGCACCGGTCAGGAGCAGGGAGGCGCGGCCCGCGTCCTGCTTGCGCAGCAGTCGGAGGGCTTCGGCGGCGGCGGCGGGGCCGGTGGCGGCGACCGCGTCGGCGGCGGCCCCGAGGGCGGCGGCGACGGGGACCTCGTACCCGGGGGTGATGGTGAGGAGTTCGGCCGCCGGGCCGAGGAGTCCGCTGAGTCCCGAGGAGAGCAGCGCGCCCGTGCCGTCCTTGCGGCGCAGCCCGAGGGCGAGGGTGTCGTGCCGGGCGAGGGTCGCGGCGCGGAGGCGTTCGGCGGTGCCGGCGGCCTCGCGGGCCGCGCTCAGGGCGGCCTCGGCCTCGGCGAGTTCGCGCCGGGCGGCCTCGTGGCGCTCCGCCTGCTCGGTGTCGGCCGCGTCGAGTCCCTCGACCTCCTCCTGGAGGCGCTCGTACTCCTCCTGGGCGGTGGCCGCCCGCTCCCCCGCCTCGTCGCGGGCGGCGGCGAGGCGGTCGATCTCGGCCTGGGCGGAGGCGGCGCGCGAGCGGGCCGCGTTGACCTGGCCGTGGAGGCGGGCGAGGCCCTCGCGCCGGTCGGCGAGGGCGCGGGCGAGGTCCTTGAGGCGGCGCTCCTCGGCCGCCAGCGCCTGTTCGAGCTCGGCGCGGTGGGCGACGGTGTCCTCGAGGGCGCGCTCGGCCGCCTCCAGGGCGGCTTCCAGCTCCGCCTCCTGCTCGCGGACGCGGGCCGCCTCCCGCTCCAGGTCCTCCGGGTCGCGGCCGCGGCGCTCGTCGGCGGGTGCGGCGGCGGCGCTCTTCACGCGCGCGTCGGCGAGGGAGACGGTGCCGCGGACGCGCTCGGCGAGCTGGGAGAGGGCGTACCAGTTCTGCTGGGCGCGTTCCAGGCGCGGTACGAGGGCGCGGGCCTCCGCCTCCAGTGCGGCCTCGCGGGCGAGCGCGGCGCGCAGCTCGGTCTCGGTGGCCTCCTTGCGGGCGAGGAGGGCGGCTTCGTCGGCGACCTCGGCCGTGAGGGCCTGCTGGAGGCGGACGAGGTCGTCGGCGAGGAGGCGCAGCCGGGCGTCACGCAGGTCGGCCTGGATGACGACGGCGCGGCGGGCGACGGCGGCCTGCCGGCCGAGGGGCTTGAGCTGGCGGCGGAGTTCGTCGGTGAGGTCCTGCACGCGCGCGAGGTTGGCCTGCATCGCGTCGAGCTTCCGCAGCGCCTTCTCCTTGCGCTTGCGGTGCTTGAGGACGCCGGCGGCCTCCTCGATGAAGGCGCGGCGGCCCATCGGGTCGGCGTGCAGGACGGAGTCGAGCTGGCCCTGGCCGACGATGACGTGCATCTCGCGTCCGATGCCGGAGTCGGAGAGCAGGTCCTGGAAGTCGAGCAGCCGGCAGGTGTCGCCGTTGATCTGGTACTCGCTGCTGCCGCCGCGGAACATGATCCGGGTGAGGGTGACCTCGGCGTAGTCGATGGGCAGGGCGCCGTCGGAGTTGTCGATGGTGAGGGAGACCTCGGCGCGGCCGAGCGGCGGGCGCCCGGTCGTGCCGGCGAAGATGACGTCCTCCATCTTGCCGCCGCGCAGCGACTTGGCGCCCTGTTCGCCCATGACCCAGGAGAGGGCGTCCACGACGTTGGACTTGCCCGATCCGTTGGGGCCCACGACGCAGGTGATTCCCGGCTCGAACCGCAGGGTGGTGGCCGAGGCGAACGACTTGAAGCCTCGGAGGGTCAGGGCCTTGAGATGCACCCCGGGGACTCTACCGGGGCCCGTGCGTTTCACCCGCGAAGGTGCAGGGCAGATCCTCGGTGGAGAGGGGTGGGACGCGGGGGAAACGACGGGTGAAAGAAAGAAGGGACGCCGAAGCGTCCCTTGCAGATCCAGCTGTGCCGAGCTGGATGGTCCAGTCGGCTGTGCCGGCGTGAGTGTTTCCCACCTGGCCCCGCGGGGCTGGGTTGTCAGGTGAGCGCAGGCTCCGCCTGGGGTACGTCGAGGTCGATGCTGTTCAGCAGCGACTCTCCCTGGTGATGAGCGGCGGCCGCGGCGAGCGAGTCGTTCTCGGACTGGATCCGTACCAGCTCGGATTCGAGGTCCTGGACGCGCTGCTGAAGCCGTCGCATCTCGGCGAGGAGTCGCGGGTCGGAGCCGCCGACGTAACCGAGAAGCGCCTTTGCCATGATGGATGGTCCTCCACAATGAGTGACCGACCGAAGCGGTTGGGTCGTGAGGGATTTCGCACCCGCGGTGCTCGGCAGTACTGCTAGTGGTGCCGGTTCCACTGCCGAACAGCTAAGGTGCGCGGGGCTTCCAGAGTCTCACCAAAAAGTTTGACGGTCAACACGATCACGCCCCGTTCGAAGGGGCGACCGAGGAGTCCAGGGCCGCCCAGGGGGCGGCAGGGCCTCGCAGACTCGGTGCCTCAGGGCGTCGCGATCATCCTTACCGGGCAGCCTTCCACGACGGACGCTCCTTGGCAACCACCAGGGGCTTTCCCCGCCACACGCCTGTTACCGCCCGTCCGCCGGACGCCCCTCTCGGTCACCGTCCGGGGTCACGGAGCGGAGTTCCTCAGCGGATGGCGAAGCCGTCGTAACCGCCGCGCGGGGTGGCCCAGATCTCAGTGACGCCGTCCACACGCCCGGGTGTGTCGGCGGAGTGGAGCCAGGCGAGCAGACGGTGGCAATTCTCACGTGCCCCTTCGGCCACGATCTGCACACGGCCGTCGTCGAGGTTCAGGGCGAAGCCCACCAGGCCGCCGATCTCCAAAGCGTTTGCCCTGGTGAACCAGCGGAAGCCCACTCCCTGTACCCGGCCGCGTACCCAGGCGGTCATCCGCACATCGTCGTTCATGCCTGCACGCTAGCGGGCGGATTGCCAGATGAGCACGTCGCCCCCGTCCCGCATGGGCTACAGTCCCGACCGAACACGCCTCACCCGTTCGGGCGCGCGCTGTTCGACTGCCGGTCCGCAACGGTACCGACAGCAAAGATCAGCAAATGCCAGCAGAACCAGCAGAGGAAGGCAGAGCAGATGGGACGCCACCGTCGCGCCGGAGCCGCACCCGCCGCAGAAGAGTACGCGGCCGGTTCGGACCGCCTGCACCGGGGTGCCCGCCGCAAGCGGCGCGGCACGCCCGTGCGCACCGGTCTGCTCGGAGCCTCCGCCGCCGTCGCGCTCGGCGCGGTCGCCGTCGCCACCGGCCTGGTTCCGGGCGGGGACACGTTCACGGTCGGCAGCGCCGGCACGACCGAGCGGCCGAGCCAGTCCCGGCAGGCCCCGGAGCTGACCACGCAGGGCGGGGCCACCCAGACCCCGGCCGGTGAATCGGCGTCCGCGGGAAGCGGCACCGGGACCCGTACGGGATCGAGCGCGGGCGAGGGCAGCGGCAGGAAGACGCCCACGCCCTCGGCGACCCCGTCCACGAAGCCGACCCCCAAGGCGACGCCGAAGCCGACACCGACCAAGGCGAGGACGACCCCGCCGAAGCCGAAGCCCACCAGGACCACACCGCCGGCGAAAACCACGCCGCCGGCGCCGAGGGTCACGACCGCGCCCACCACGAAGGCCCCCGCGCCGAAGCCGGACCCGACCACCGAGACCCCGGTCGAGAAGACCTCGGCCCCCTCCACCGCCGACCGCGCCGTGGCCGCCGAGGCCGAGGTGCTCCGCCTGGTCAACGCCGAGCGCACCAAGGTGGGCTGCTCCGCGGTGAACGCGAGCGCGCAGCTGGCGGCACTGGCCGGCGCGTTCAGCTCCGACATGGCGGCCCGCGGCTTCTTCGACCACACGGACCCGGACGGGAACACCCCGTGGGCGCGCGCCGAGAAGGCGGGCGTCACCGGCCTGGGCGGCGAGAACATCGCCCGCGGCCAGGCGGACGCGGCAGCCGTGATGGAGTCCTGGATGAACAGCGACGGTCACCGCGCCAACATCCTGAACTGCGACTTCACGACCCTCGGCGTCGGCGTCCACTTCGGTGACGGCGGCCCCTGGTGGACCCAGAACTTCGGCTACTGAGCTCCCGCCGCCCGAGCGGTCGCTGACTTTCCGACAGCGCGATCCGGCCGACAGCGCGTTCCTGGAAGGGGGCGCTGTGCGGGAGTACCGTGGAGGGCATGACGGACGACCTCGCCTATGACGTGTTCGCGCGGGCCTGTCCCTCGCGCGGGACGCTGGAGCATGTGACGGGCCGCTGGGGCAGCCTGACGCTGGGGGCGCTGTACGACGGGACGTTCCGGTTCAACGAGCTGCGGCGCCGGATCGACGGCGTGAGCGAGAAGATGCTGTCGCAGACCCTGCACGCCCTGGAGCGGGACGGGCTGGTCCACCGTGAAGCCCAGCCGGTCAACCCGCCGCGGGTCGACTACCGGCTCACCCCGCTCGGCCGCGAGGTCGCGGAGCGCCTGATCGGCCTGATCGCACTGGTCGAGGGGCGGATGCCCCAGGTCGAGGCGGCCCGGGAGCGGTACGACGCGGAGCGCGCGACCCCGGCCACCGCCTGAACCGCGCCTTCAGGCCGACGGTGTCACACGCGGCGGGCGCTGGCAGCGCGGGCAGAAGTAGCTGGAGCGGTTCATCCACGCCCGCCGCCGCATCGGCGTACCGCAGCGCCGGCAGGGCTCGTCCTCCCGCCCGTAGGCGTCGAGGGAGCGGTCGAAGTAGCCGGACTCGCCGTTGACGTTCACGTACAGGCTGTCGAAGCTGGTGCCTCCGACCGCGAGCGCCTCGTTCATCACGTCCCTGACATGACCGAGGAGCTCCGCCGAGCGCGGCCGCGTCAGGGTGCCGGCCGGCCGGTCGTAGTGCAGCCGGGACCGCCAGAGCGCCTCGTCGGCGTAGATGTTGCCGACGCCGCTGATCAGCGACTGGTCGAGGAGAGCCCGCTTGACGGTCGTCCGCCGCAGGCGCAGGGCGCTGTGGAACGAGACGTCGTCGAACTCCGGGTCCAGCGGATCGCGGGCGATGTGCGCGATGACGTCCGGGAGTCCGTCGGGGGTCTGCTCGTGGAGCGAGAGCCCGCCGAAGGTGCGCTGGTCGACGAAGCGGAGCTCGGTGCCGGCGGCGTCGTCGAAGCGGATCCGGATCCGCAGGTGCTTCTCGTCGAGGGCCTTCTCCGGCTGGACGAGCAGCTGGCCGCTCATGCCGAGGTGGCCGAGGACGGAGGTCCCGGTGCCGGCAAGCGGCAGCCAGAGGTACTTGCCGCGCCGCCGCGCCGCCTCGATCCGCTGCCCCTGCAGCCGGGCCGCGAAGTCGGCGCCGCCCGCCGGATGACGCCGCACGGCCCTCGGGTGGAGCACCTCGACCTCGGTCACGGTCCGCCCGGCGACCCAGCGCTCCAGACCGCGCCGTACGACCTCGACCTCGGGCAGCTCGGGCACGGCGACTCCTCCGGACGTCTTCGACAGCGCCTCAACCCTACCGGCCGTCCCGCACCGGAAAAGACGAGGACCCCGCCCTGGGGCGGGGTCCTCGGGAAGCGGTGGGCGCGGGCCGTCAGGCCGACGCCCGGTGGGCGGTCGGAGAGGGGTCGGCGACCTCTCCCGTTCCCGCTTCGGCCGCGGCCTTCGCCGCCGCCGCGCGTTCGTCCGCGGCCGCGCGGATCGCGCGCCACGCGGACTCCGCCGCCTGCTGTTCCGCTTCCTTCTTGCTGCGGCCGGTGCCGGTGCCGTACGAGACACCACCGACGCGGGCGGCAGCAGTGAAGATCTTCTCGTGGTCGGGGCCCTCTTCGGAGACGAGGTACTCCGGCACGCCCAGACCCTCGGCCGCGGTGAGTTCCTGGAGACTGGTCTTCCAGTCCAGGCCCGCACCGAGGTTCGAGGACTTCTCGATCAGCGGGTCGAAGAGCCGGTGCACCAGCTCGGACGCCGCGTCGAGGCCCTGGTCGAGATAGACCGCGCCGATCACCGCTTCAAGGGTGTCGGCGAGGATGGACGCCTTGTCCCGGCCGCCCGTGCCCTCTTCGCCCCGGCCGAGCCGGATGAAGAGGCCGAGTTCGAGTTCGCGTCCCACGTCCGCCAGCGCACGCGAGTTCACCACCGCGGCCCGCAGTTTGGCCAGCTGGCCTTCCGGCAGGTCGGGGTGGGTCCGGTACAGCGTGTCCGTGACCACCAGGCCGAGCACGGAGTCCCCGAGGAACTCCAGCCGCTCGTTGGTGGGCAGACCGCCGTTCTCGTACGCGTACGAACGGTGGGTCAGCGCACGCACCAGAAGGGCGGACTCGAGCTTGTAGCCGAGCCGCCCTTCCAGAAGCGTGTGGGACGAGGCATGGTCCGTCTTGTCGTCCGTCTTGCGGGACTCAGACATTGCGCCTCTCACCAGCCCAATCAGACCGAGAGGACCTGGCGCTTGTTGTAGGTGCCGCAGCTCGGGCACGCGATGTGCTGCAGCTTCGGCTCCTGGCAACGCTCACACGAAACCAGGGTGGGGACCGCAGCCTTCCACTGCGACCGGCGGTGGCGCGTGTTGCTGCGCGACATCTTCCGCTTCGGAACAGCCACGGCTACTTCTCCTGCTTCTCGGCGGCGCTTCGGACGTCCCCGTCAGAGGCTTTGCCGCTCATGTTGTCCTTCTCATCGGTTCCCAGCGAACCGGCGAGTCCCTGCAGTGCCGCCCAACGGATGTCGGCGACGTCGTGGTGGTGGTCCGGGTTCTCGTTCAGGTTGGTTCCGCACTGGGAACACAGGCCTGCACAGTCCTCCCGGCACACCGGCTGCATCGGCAGTGCGAGCACCACCGCATCACGCAGCACGGGTTCGAGGTCGAACATGCCGTCCTCGAGGGGGATCATGTCCTCGTCTTCCTCGGCCTCGTCGTCCGCGGCCGCCCTGGAGCGGCCCCGGTCGTCGGAGTCGGGGTACGAGAACATCTCCTGGAAGTCCACGTCGAGCTCCAGCTCGACGGGCTCCAGACACCTTACGCACTCCCCCTCGGCCGATGCACGGGCGGTGCCTGTGACGAGCACCCCTTCCATGACCGACTCAAGACGGAGATCGATGTCCACCGGAGAGCCCTGGGGCACTCCGATCACTCCTTCGACGCCCAGGTCCCTGGGGGCCTCGACCGAACGCGAGATCCGCTGGAGGGCACCAGGACGCCGCCCCAGCTCGTGTGTGTCGAACACGAGGGGGTTGCGGTGGTCGAGGCGCGTGCTCAGGGCTCTTCCTGCTTTCGGGTCGTCATCGTGAGGAGGCTGCCGGAACGTGGGCAGCAAGGATCGCGGAGATACGCGCGACCGAAGAGCCAGGATACTGGACGCTTCGCCCAGGGCCCAATCCGGGCCCCGGTGCCCCTAGTGCCCCTGTTCGTACCGGCGCAGCTGCTCCAGGTCGATCATGCTCGTGTCGAAGAAGCTGGTCTCGTCGAGCGCGGCGGTCTGCTGCTGCGGCTGGACGGGCTGCTGGTACGCGTAGGGGTCCTGCTGCTGGTAGCCGTACGGGTCGGCCTGGGGCTGCTGCTGGTACGCGGCGTAGGGGTCGGGCTGCTGCTGCTGCGCCTGCTGGTAGGCGGCGTACGGGTCGGCCTGCTGCGGGACCTGCTGGTACGCCGCGTACGGGTCGGCCTGGGGCTGCTGGGGCTGCTGCTGAGCCGGGATCTGGACCGGCTCGGGGTCGGACAGCTCCGCTAGCCCGGCCAGGTAGTCGGCGTCGCTGGTGTGCACGGCGCCGCCGAGGCCGTCCTGGGCGGCCATGTGCTCGCCCAGGGCGTCGGAGGCGATCCGCCCGTGCAGCTTCTGCCGGCCCCGCCCCACGGCCTCCAGGGTCTTGCTCAGCACGGCCTCGAAGGCGCCGAGCTTGGCGTCGACGTACGCGTCGGCCCGGTGGATCAGGGTCTGGGGGTCGGAGCTGTGCTCCGGGGCGTCCGGGTCGGCGTACCCGTCCTGGTCGAGGCCGGGTCCGCGGCCGAGGAGCTTCTCGCGGCCCCGGTCGACGGAGCCGATGGTCTTGTTGAGGACGACCTCGAAGTTGGCGAGCTTGGAGTCGACGTAGTCGTCGGCCTCCGCGCGGACCTCCTCCGCCTCACGGCGGGCCTCGGAGAGGATCCGGTCGGCCTCCTCCTGCGACTCCCGGGCGACCTGGGTGTGGGAGACGATCGAGCCGCGCTCGGCGTGGGCGGCCTCGATGATCCGCTCGGCCTCCTGGCGGGCCTGCTCGACCAGCTGCTCGCGGCCGCCGATCAGCTCCTGGGCCTGGGCGAGGGAGCCCGGCAGGGCCTCCCGCACCTCTTCGAGCAGGGCGAGCAGCTCGGCCCGGTTGACCACGCAGGACGCCGACATGGGCATGGAGCGGGCGCCCCGCACCGTCGCGACGATCTCGTCGAGCTTCTTCTGTACGTCCACCGGGTGCTCGCCACTCTCTACAGCTGGATGGAGACGGACGGGACGACTGTAAGGGCAGTCGGCGCCCGTCCGACACCAGGTGACGGAGCGTCAGCGGAGGTGGCCGCGCGTCACTTCCGCGCCAGGCGCTCGGTCAGCCGGGGAAGGACCGTCGGCGGGACCAGGTGGGAGACGTCGCCGCCCCAGGCCGCGACCTCCTTGACCAGCGAGGAGGAGAGGAAGCTGTAGGTGGGGTTGGTGGGGACGAAGAGGGTCTCCACGCCCGTGAGGCCGTTGTTCATCTGGGCCATCTGCAGCTCGTAGTCGAAGTCGCTGACCGCGCGCAGGCCCTTGACGATGGCGGGGATGTCGCGCTGCTTGCAGAAGTCGACGAGCAGTCCGTGGAAGGACTCCACCTCGACGTTGCCGAAGTCGGCGGTCACCTCGCGGATCAGCTCGATCCGCTCGTCGACGGTGAACAGGCCCTTCTTCGACTGGTTGATCATCACCGCGACATGTACGACGTCGTACAGCTTGGAGGCGCGGGCGATGATGTCGAGGTGTCCGTTGGTGATGGGGTCGAATGACCCCGGACAGACGGCGCGGCGCAACTTGGGTCCCTCGCTCTCCGGTCCGGTCATCGTGCGTCTTCGCACGTAGAGGCGGCGCGACCGTACCAAAACGTTCCCTCGCCGTAACGACGGGCCCGCAGTGGTTCAAAACCGGCCGGCCAGCCGAATTCCCCGCCTCTGGTGCTGCGCTCCACGGTGACGAGGACGTCGTCCGCGAGCCACCCCCCGGAGCGGAGTGTGAGGAGTATCTCGCGAAGATCGTCGTCGCCGACGGCGTACGGCGGATCGAGGAAGACCAGGTCGTACGGGTCGGACGGCGCCGGTCCCGTCACGATCTGCTCCGCTTTGCCGGTACGGAGTTCGGCGCCGGGCAGCCCGATCGACCGGACGTTGTCCCGGATCGTCTTCGCGGCGCGCGGGTCCGCCTCGACGAGGAGGGCGTGGGCGGCGCCACGGGAGAGCGCTTCGAGGCCGACGGCGCCGGAGCCCGCGTACAGGTCGGCGACGCGCGCCCCGGCCAGGCCGTGGAACGCCTCCCAGGTGGAGAAGAGGCCCTCACGCGCGCGGTCGGAGGTGGGGCGGGTGCCGTTGCCGGGCGGCACGGCCAGGCGGCGCCCGCCCGCGGTGCCGGCGATCACGCGGGTCATCGGTGTCCTCGTCCTGCGTCGTCCAGTGCGTCCGTCTCAGGATATGACCGCCGTCCACACCGTGTCGGTCAGCCCTTCTCCAGGTACTCCTCCCGGTCCTTGTCGAGCAGGGCGTCGAGCGCGGTGCGCAGCCCCGGGTGGGCGGTGAGGTCCGGGTCGGCGAGGACGAGGGCGGTGGCCTCCTCGCGGGCGGCGGCGATGACCTCCTCGTCGTCGATGACGGTGAGCACCCGCAGGGAGGAGCGGACGCCGGACTGGGCCTGGCCGAGGACGTCGCCCTCGCGTCGCTGTTCGAGGTCGATGCGGGAGAGCTCGAAGCCGTCGAGGGTGGCGGCGACGGCGCCGAGGCGCTGCCGGGCGGGTGTCGCCTCGGGCATCTCGCTGACGAGGAGGCAGAGGCCGGGGGCGGAGCCGCGGCCGACGCGGCCGCGGAGCTGGTGGAGCTGGGAGACGCCGAAGCGGTCCGCGTCCATGATCACCATGGCGGTGGCGTTGGGGACGTTGACGCCGACCTCGATGACGGTGGTGGCGACGAGGACGTCGAGCTCGCCCGCGGCGAAGCGGCGCATCACGTCGTCCTTGTCGTCGGGGTGCATCCTGCCGTGCAGGACGGCGATCCGGAGGCCGGCGAGGGGCCCGGTGCCGAGCTTCTCGGCGACGTCGAGGACGGCGAGCGGCGGGCGCTTCTCGGCCTCGTCCTCGGCGGACGCCTTGGACTTCTTCTTCTGGTCCTCCTCGTCCCCGATGCGCGGGCAGACCACGTACGCCTGGTGGCCCTTGCCGACCTCCTCGCGGACCCGCTCCCAGGCGCGCGTGAGGAAGTGCGGCTTGTCGGCGGCGGGGACGACATGGCTGGCGATCGGGGAGCGTCCGGCGGGCAGCTGGTCGAGGACGGAGGTCTCCAGGTCGCCGAAGACCGTCATGGCGACCGTGCGCGGGATGGGCGTGGCGGTCATCACCAGGAGGTGCGGAGGCTGCTTGCCCTTGCCCCTGAGCGCGTCGCGCTGCTCGACGCCGAAGCGGTGCTGCTCGTCGACGACGACCAGGCCCAGGTCGTGGAACTGGACCTTGTCCTCGATCAGCGCGTGCGTGCCGATGACGAGGCCCGCCTCCCCGGTGACCAGGTCGAGGAGGGCCTGCCGGCGGGCGGCGGCGCCCATGGAGCCGGTGAGCAGGACGACCTTGGTGGCCCGCTCGGCGCCGCCGAGCATCCCTCCCTCGGCGAGCTCGCCCATCATCTCGGTGACCGAGCGGTGGTGCTGCTGGGCGAGGACCTCGGTGGGGGCGAGCATGGCGGCCTGGCCCCCGGAGTCGACGACGGCGAGCATGGCGCGCAGGGCGACCATGGTCTTGCCGCTGCCCACCTCGCCCTGGAGCAGGCGGTGCATCGGGTGCTCGGTGGCGAGGTCGTCGAAGATCTCCTTGGAGACCTTCTTCTGGCCGTCGGTGAGGGTGAAGGGGAGCTTGGCGTCGAAGGCGA
This sequence comes from Streptomyces sp. CB02261, assembly GCF_001905665.1. Classification (GTDB taxonomy): domain Bacteria; phylum Actinomycetota; class Actinomycetes; order Streptomycetales; family Streptomycetaceae; genus Streptomyces. The sequence continues at coordinate 148,529 of NZ_LIVX01000011.1, forward strand.
CGAGGATGCCGTCGGGGGCCGGACGCCGGGCGACGGCGGGCAGTTGGGTGTCGGCGTGCCGGCGGCGGGCGAGGGCGACCTGGAGGACGAAGGCCTCGTCCCACTTGAGTCGCTCGCGGGCGGTGGCGATGTCGGCCTTGGTACGGGGCCGGTGGATCAGCCGCAGGGCCTCGGGGAGTTCGGCCAGGCCGCGGCCTTCGCGGAGGGCGTCCGGGAGCGGGTCGACGGCGTCGACGGCACTCGGCAGGACGGCGTCGACGGCCTTGGCGAGCTTCCAGGACTCCAGCTTGGTGGTGGCCGGGTAGATCGGGATGAGGGCACCGGCCCAGGTGTCCACCGCCTCCTCGCTGTCGCCGCGGAGGAGTTCGTACGACGGGTGGGCGAGCTGGAGGCGCCGGTTGAAGAGCGAGACCTTGCCGGCGAACATCGCGCGGGTGCCGGGCAGCAGGTCCTTGTGCGGCTTGTGCACGCCCTTGCCGAAGAAGACCAGCTGGAGGCGGCCGCTGCCGTCGGTGATGGTCACCTCGAGGCGCTGGCCGCGCCCCTTGGAGCCGTTGAAGGTGAGCACACGGGCGTCGGCGACCTGCGCGACCACCGTGACGTGCTCGTCGAGCGGCAGGTCGGACAGCGTGGTCAGCTCCCCGCGCTCGGCGTACCGGCGGGGGTAGTGATGGAGCAGGTCACCGACCGTGTGCAGGTCGAGTGCCTCGGCCATGACCTTGGCGGTGGCGGGGCCGAGGGACTTCTTGAGTGGTTCGTCGAGCGCGGGCACGCGTTCCATTGCACACCACGGGACCGACAGTCGGGTGTCACTCCACCCCGATGAGCAGCGGCGGGGCCCCCGCGCCCGCGTGGTACGTGGTGGTGTCGACGGCCAGGTAGCCGCTCCTGACGTGCCGTTCCAGGTCGGGGGCGAGTCCGGGCGGGGCGTCGTCGGCGACGACGAGGGTGACGAGTTCGCCGCCGGCCGACAGCATCCGGTCGAGGACCGTGCGGGCCGTCTCGGTGAGGTCCTCGCCGATGACGGCGACGTCGCCCTCGATGAGGCCGAGGACGTCGCCGGCCTGGCAGACGCCGACGGAGGTGAAGGACTGGCGCTCGGCCACGGCGAGTTCGGCGTAGCGGGTGGCTCCGGCGGCGGCCGTCATGGCGACGACGTCCTCGTCGAAGCGCCGGTCGGGTTCGTGGACGGCGAGGGCGGCGATGCCCTGGACGGCGGCCCGGGTCGGGATGAGGGCGACGCGGATGCCCTCGGCCCTGGCGCGTTCGGCGGCGGCGACGGCGGTCTGCCTCAGGTCGCCGTCGTTGGGCAGGAGGACGACCTCGCGCGCGTGGGCCCGCCGGATCGCGTCGAGGAGTTCGTCGCCCGCGGGCGGTTCGCCCGGCCTGCTCCGGACCGTGGTGGCGCCGGCCTCGGCGCAGAGCCCGGCGAGGCCCTCGCCGGGGACGACGGCGACGACGGCGCGCTGGGCGCGCTCGCCGCGTCCGGTGGTGGCGGCCGCGTCGGCGGCGAAGTGGGTGATCCGGATGCGGTGCGGCCGGCCGGCCTCGACGCCGGCCTCGACGGCGGCGCCCGCGTCGTCGACGTGCACGTGGACGTTCCACAGTCCGTCGCCGCCCACGACGACCAGGGACTCCCCCAGGGCGTCGAGCCGGGCCCGCAGCAGCTCCACGGCGGCCTCCCCGGCCTCCAGGAGGTAGATCACCTCGTAGGCGGGTCCGCCCTCGGCGGGGCACTCCTCGCGGGGGGCGTACGGGACCGCCGCCGTGTCGGCGGGGGCCGGGGCCTGGCCGGTCACGGTCTCCAGGAGGGCGCCGAGGACCGTCACCAGGCCCCGTCCGCCCGCGTCGACGACTCCGGCGCGTTCGAGGACGTCGAGCTGCCCCGAGGTGGCGGCGAGGGCCGTCCTGGCCCCGTCGTGGGCGTTCCTGGCCACCTCCACGAGCCCGCCGCCGGCCGCGCAGGCCTCGGCCGCGGCCCCCGCCACCGTCAGGATGGTGCCCTCCACGGGGTGGGCGACGGCCCGTCGCGCCGCGGTCGCGGCCTCGGCGAGGGCGCGGGCGAGGTGATCACCGTCACAGCCGTCGGCGAGCACCCCGGCCATGCCGCGGAGGAGCTGGGAGAGGATCGTGCCGGAGTTCCCGCGGGCGCCGAGGAGGGCGCCGTGCGCCATGGCCCGGACGGTCTCGGCGGTGTCGGGCGCGGCGGCGGTGGCGGCGAAGACGGCCTCGACAGCCTGGTGGGCGGCGTCCGCCGTCAGGTACAGATTGGTGCCGGTGTCCCCGTCGGCCACGGGGTAGACGTTGATCGCGTCGATCTCCTCGCGCTCCCGGCCGAGCGCGTCCAGCGTCCGCGCCGACCAGGACCTGACCGCTTCCGCGTCGAGCTCGACGAGCTCCTCGAAGGGCTGAAGGGCTCGCGACAACGGGGGTCCTCCTTCGGCGGTGAGCTCACCGCAGGGTAGACCCGGGGAGACCCTCCCCCAAGCTCTCGGCTTCGCTCGAGCAGGGGGGACCCCCAGTGACCAGGGCCCGGGACGGGGTCCGTGCGGATCGTGGTAGTTTCGTTCCACCGAGGCAGGCGTTGTATGCTGCTTCGGTTGCCCGGTTCACACCGGGCCGTCCCCCGGCAAGCCACTTCAGACTCCTGATTCCGGTGCGCCGGAATTCACTGTAAATCCTGAAGCTTTTGGAGTGACCCGTGGCTGCCAACTGCGACGTCTGCGGCAAGGGGCCGGGCTTCGGCAACAACATTTCGCACTCGCACCGCCGTACGTCCCGTCGCTGGAACCCGAACATCCAGCGCGTGCGTGCCGTGGTCGGTCGGACGCCGAAGCGGCTCAACGTCTGCACCTCGTGCATCAAGGCCGGCAAGGTCTCGCGCTAATTGCGACGTTCTGTCGTAGCGCAGCCCCTGCGGTTGCCTTGAAAGGCCGGTTCACCTCGGTGAACCGGCCTTTTGCCATGCCCGGACACGGACGGCCCGGACACGGACGGGGTCCCGGATGCCCAGGGGCCTCCGGCGCTCTCAGGGCCTGAACCGCCAGCCGTGGTCGACCGGGCCGATGCCCGAGCCCAGGGCGAACCCGGCGCCTATGGCCCCGGTCACGTACTCCTTGGCCTGCCGCACCGCCTCCGGCACCGTGAGCCCCTTCGCCAGCCCGGACGCGACCGCGGAGGCGAGCGTGCAGCCCGTCCCGTGGGTGTGCCGGTTGTCGTGGCGCGGGGCGCGCAGCCAGTGCTCGTCGGAGCCGTCCGTCAGCAGGTCCACGGCCTCGTCGCCGGTGGGCAGGTGCCCGCCCTTGATCAGGACCCATTCCGGCCCGTACGACAGGATCGCCTCGGCGGCGGTCCGCATGTCGCTCTCGTGGACGACGTGCACGCCCGTGAGCTGCGCCACCTCGTCCAGGTTGGGCGTGGCGACGGTGGCGCGGGGCAGCAGCCGCTGTCGTACGGAGTCGAGCGCGCTCTCGGCGAGCAGCGGGTCCCCGTGCTTGGAGACGCCGACCGGGTCGACGACCACGGGGGCGGCGGTGTCGGCGAGCAGCTCGGCGACGGTCTCCACGAGCGCCGCCGTGGCCAGCATGCCGGTCTTCACCGCCTGGACGCCGATGTCGTCGACGACGGCCCGGTACTGGGCGCGGACCGCCTCGGCCGGCAGCTCCCAGACGCCCTGGACGCCCCGCGAGTTCTGGGCGGTGACGGCGGTGAGCACGCTCATGCCGTGGACGCCGAGCGCGAGCATGGTCTTCAGGTCGGCCTGGATGCCGGCGCCGCCGCCGGAGTCGGACCCGGCGACGGTCAGGACGAGCGGGGGCCGGGAGGTCACTCGGTCTCCCCGAAGTGGTCCCAGCCGCCCACGCTGTGCCAGGGGGCGCCGTCCACGGTGACCTGCGGCAGCGCGGAGGGGTTGAGGACCTCCCCGATGACCTTCCAGCGGGCGGGGAGCTTCACGTCCGGCGGGAAGGTGGCCACGATGGCGTGGTCCTCTCCCCCGGTGAGCACCCATTGCATGGGGTCGACGCCGACGGCCTGGCCGATGTCGTTCATCTGGGTGGGGATGTCGATGAGGCCGGAGCGCAGGTCGATGCGGACCTTGCTGGCCTCCGCGATGTGGCCGAGGTCGGCGATGAGGCCGTCGCTCACGTCGCACATGGCGGTGGCGCCGAGCCCGGCGGCTGCGGGGCCCGCGTGGTACGGCGGTTCGGGCCGGCGGTGGGCCTCGACGAAGGCGCGCGGCGAGCGGAAGCCCCGGGAGAGGACCGCGTAGCCGGCGGCGGACCAGCCGAGCCAGCCGGTGTAGGCGACGACGTCGCCGGGCTGGGCGCCGCCCCGGGTGACCGGGTCGTGGTTGCGGAGGTCGCCGAGGGCGGTGATGGAGACCATGATCGTGTCGCCGCGGACCACGTCGCCTCCGACCACCGCCGCGCCCGCGACCTGACATTCGTCGCGGAGGCCGTCCATGAGTTCGGTGGGCCAGGTGACGGGGAGTTCGGCGGGGACGACGAGGCCGAGGAGGAGCGCGGTGGGGACCGCGCCCATGGCGGCGATGTCGGCGAGGTTCTGCGCGGCGGCCTTGCGGCCGACGTCGTACGCCGTCGACCAGTCGCGGCGGAAGTGACGTCCTTCGAGGAGGATGTCCGTGCTGGCCACCACGCGCCGGTCGGGCGCGGAGACGACCGCGGCGTCGTCGCCGGGCCCGATCCGTACCGCCGGGGTGGAGGTGAGCCGGGACGTGAGCTCTCTGATGAGCCCGAACTCGCCCAGTTCTCCGACTGTGCCCTTCACCGCGCCTCACCTCGTGTCTTCGTGCCGGCCGGCGGGCGGGGGCGCGTGGTCGCGCGCCGCGGGTCGCGGGCCGTCACCGTGCTGGGTACCGTCAAGTAGACCGTCAACTTCTGTCCTGCGTACGCCACCCCGGCAGTGCCCCGGGACACGCGGGTCTCCCCGCGGCCCGCGGCGACGCGGTACCGTGGCGTCCCTTTCTCCCACAAGATCCTCGTGGTCGCCCTGGAGGTTCCGTGGTTCAGGCGTACATCCTCATCCAGACCGAGGTGGGCAAGGCGTCGATCGTCGCCGACACCATCTCCAAGATCCCGGGGGTGCTCCAGGCCGAGGACGTGACCGGCCCGTACGACGTGATCGTGCGCGCGCAGGCGGACACGGTCGACGAGCTCGGCCGCATGGTGGTCGCCAAGGTCCAGCAAGTGGACGGCATCACGCGCACCCTCACCTGCCCGGTCGTTCATCTGTAGCCCCCGTCTACGCTTGGCCGGTGATGTCTTCGCACCGGCCCTTCGGCCTGTCCGCCGCCGTGACGGCCGCCGTTCTGCTGCTGGCCGCCGCCGGCTGTTCCTCGACGGACGCCGCGGCGTCCGTCGAGGTCCCCCGTCCCCCGGCGGCGGAGGCCGCCTTCTGCCAGGCCCTGGCGAAGGAGCTTCCCGACACCGTGGCGGGGTTGGAACGGAGTGACCCGGAGCCCGGCTCCGAGCTGACCGCCGGCTGGGGTGACGGTGCGATCGTACTGCGCTGCGGGGTGCCCCGGCCCGAAAAGATGAGCGATCCCAAGGCGCAGGGCATCGACGCGAACGGCGTGAACTGGATGCTGGAGCGACCGGAGGGCGGCGGGCCCCGTCTCACCTCGACGTATCGGAAGGCGTATGTCGAGGTGACCCTCGACGAGCGGTTCGCGCACGACGTGACGCCGCTGGCCGATCTCGCCGATTCCGTACGGAAGACCGTGCCGCCGAGCCTCTGAGGGGCCGGGGCACGGTCTTTCCGGGTCGGCTCCGGTCAGCGCAGGCCCGTGGAGCGGTTCAGCGCGGCCTGGATGAGCCGGTCGACGAGCTCCGAGTAGCCGACGCCGCTCTCCTGCCACATGCGCGGGTACATGGAGATGGGCGTGAAGCCCGGCATGGTGTTGATCTCGTTGATCACGAAGTCGCCGTCCTCGGTGAGGAAGAAGTCGGCGCGGACCAGGCCCTCGCAGGAGACTGCCTCGTAGGCGGCGACGGCGAGGCGCTGGACCTCGGCGGTGGCCTCGTCCCCGATCGGGGCGGGCACGATGCCGGAGGCCGAGTCGATGTACTTGGCCTCGAAGTCGTAGAAGTCGTGGTCGGTGACCGGCGGGATCTCGGCCGGCACGCTGGCGCGGGGGCCGTCCTCGAACTCCAGGACGCCGCACTCGATCTCGCGGCCGCGCAGCAGCGACTCGACGAGGATCTTGGGGTCGTGGCGGCGGGCCTCCTCGATGGCCTCGTCCAGGCCCGAGAGGTCGTCGACCTTGGTGATGCCCATGGACGAACCGCCGCGGGCCGGCTTCACGAAGAGCGGCCAGCCGTGCTCGGCGGCGAACTCGACGATCTTCTTGCGGGCGGCGGCCGGGTTCTGCTCCCACTCGCGCGGCCGGATGACCTCGTACGGGCCGACCGGCAGTCCGAAGGAGACGAAGACCCGCTTCATGTACTCCTTGTCCTGGCCGACGGCGGAGGCGAGGACGCCCGCGCCGACGTAGGGGACGCCGGAGAGCTCCAGGAGGCCCTGGAGGGTGCCGTCCTCGCCGTACGGGCCGTGGAGCATCGGGAAGACCACGTCGACCTCGCCCAGGGCCCTGGGGACGGAGCCGGGCTCGCTGAGGACGACCTCGCGGTTGGCGGGGTCGACGGAGAGGACGACGCCGCCCTCCGCGGACTCGGCCAGGTCGGCGACGTTGGGGAGGGCGCGGTCGGCGATGGCCATGCGCTCGGGGGCGTCGGCGGTGAGCGCCCAGCGCCCGTCCGTCGTGATGCCGATGGGCAGCACGTCGTACTTGTCCCGGTCGATGGCGCTCAGGACGGCGCCCGCCGTGACGACGGAGATGGCGTGCTCGGAGCTGCGTCCGCCGAAGACGACGGCCACGCGCGGCTTGCGGGGGCTCTGGGTGTTCTCGCTCATATCGCGATGAGCGTACCTTGCGACTCCCGAACGGCCGTGCGCCCCGCTGCGTGCCGGGCGCGTACGGCTCAGTGCGGGGGGCCCGCTCAGCGGCGCTCGGGCTTCGCGCTGCGTGACATCAGCTCCTTGAGGGCGACGATCGGCGGCTTGCCCTCGTGGACGATCGAGACGACGGTCTCGGTGATGGGCATGTCGACGCCGTGGCGGCGGCCCAGATCCAGCACCGACTCGCAGGACTTGACGCCCTCGGCGGTCTGCTTGGTGGCCGCGATCGTCTCCTGGAGGGTCATGCCGCGGCCGAGGTTGGTGCCGAAGGTGTTGTTCCGGGAGAGCGGTGAGGAGCAGGTGGCGACGAGGTCGCCGAGGCCCGCGAGGCCGGAGAAGGTGAGCGGGTCGGCTCCCATGGCGAGGCCGAGCCGGGTGGTCTCGGCGAGGCCGCGGGTGATCAGCGTGGCCTTGGAGTTGTCGCCGAGGCCCATGCCGTTGGCGATGCCGACGGCGAGCCCGATGACGTTCTTGACGGCGCCGCCGAGTTCGCAGCCCACCACGTCGGTGTTGGTGTACGGGCGGAAGTACGGCGTCAGGCAGGCGGTCTGGAGCCGCTGGGCGACCGTCTCGTCGACGCAGGCGACGACGGCTGCGGCGGGCTGCCGGGCGGCGATCTCCTTGGCGAGGTTGGGGCCGGTGAGGACGGCCACGCGCTCGGCGGGCACGTCGGCGACCTCGGTGATCACCTCGCTCATGCGCTTGGCGGTGCCGAGTTCGACGCCCTTCATGAGGGAGACGTACACCGTGTCGGGCGCGAGCAGCGGAGTCCAGGCGGCGAGGTTGCCGCGGAGGGTCTGCGAGGGCACCGCGAGGACGGTGAAGTCGGCGTCGTGGGCGGCCTCGGCCGGGTCGGCGGTGGCCGTGACCCCGGCGGGGAGTTCGACCCCGGGCAGGTAGTCGGGGTTGGTCCGGGTGGCGTTGATCTCCTTGGCGAGTTCGGCGCGGCGGCCCCAGAGGCTCACCTCGCACCCCGCGTCGGCGAGCACCATCGCGAAGGCGGTGCCCCAGGATCCGTTGCCGAAGACAGCTGCCCTGGTCACTTGGTGCCCCCCTCTGCCGCCTTGCGCCGCTGCTGGAGCCGGGCCTTGCGGTGGTCGTACGGTTCGGCGGGCGCCTGCTCGCCGCGGATCTGCTCCAGGAGGGCGGTGACGGCGGCCATGATGACCTCGGTCGCCTCGCGGAGCACCTCGGGCGTCGGCTCCAGACCGTGGAAACGCGAGAGGTCGACGGGCGGACCCGCCTGCACGGTCAGCGTCTTGCGGGGGAACAGCCGGAGCTTGTTCTCCTTGGCGTACGGCGGCATCGCCAGGTTGGCGCCCCACTGGGCCACCGGGATGACGGGGGCCTCGGTGAGCAGCGCGACGCGCGCGGCACCGGTCTTGCCCGCCATGGGCCACATGTCGGGGTCCCGGGTCAGGGTGCCCTCGGGGTAGAAGGCGACGCACTCGCCGCGCTCGATGGCGTCGACGGCGGCGCGGAACGCGTCGAGCGCGTTGGTCGTCTCGCGGTAGACGGGGATCTGGCCGGTGCCGCGCAGCATCATGCCGACGAAGGGGGCCTTGAAGAGGGCCGCCTTGGCGAGGAGGCGGGGGACGCGGCCGGTGTTGTACTGGTAATGCGCGTACGACAGCGGGTCCAGGTAGGAGTTGTGGTTGACCGCGGTGATGAATCCGCCGTCGGCCGGAATGTGCTCCATACCGCGCCAGTCCCGCTTGAACAGAACCACCAGGGGGGGCTTGGCGATGACCGCCGCGAGGCGGTACCAGAAGCCGATTCTGCGGCGGGGCACTCGGACACCTTTCTCCGGGACTGGCTGGCAGGGGGTCAAGTGTCGCCCCATGCTCCTGGTCTGTCGAGTGACACCGTACGCCCCGGGCCCTCCGGGAGAGCGCGTGGGCGGGACAGAATGGTCCCCGATGAAACCGACGCACCCGAGGCACGCGAGGCGCCCGATACGCACGGACGCGGACGACGACTGGTCGCTGGTCGTGCCGCTGAAGCCGCTCGCCGTGGCGAAGAGCAGACTGGCCGCCGCGGCCGGGGCCCTGCTGCGCCCCCGGCTCGCGCTGGCGTTCGCGGAGGACACGGTGGGGGCGGTGCTGAACTGCGCGCGGGTACGGGATGTGGTGGTCGTCACGGACGATCCCGCGGCCGCCTCGGTCCTCGCCGCGCTGGGGGCGCGCATCGTTCCGGACGCCCCGGCGGCCGGGCTCAACGCGGCGCTGGCCCACGGGGTCGGCGCCGTGCGGGCCCGACGGCCCCGTGCGCGCGTGGCGGCGCTCAACGCGGACCTGCCGGCGCTGCGGCCTGAGGAGCTGGGCCGGGTGCTCGACACGGCCCGGAAATTTCCGCGGGCATTTCTCGCGGATGCCGCCGAAATAGGTACGACATTCCTCTCGGCGGCTCCGGGGGTGGAATTGGAACCGGCATTCGGAGGCCCGTCGAGGCTCCGGCATTTGTCATCGGGGGCGGTGGAAATCACGCTCAGCGGGGTCGATTCCGTACGCCGGGACGTGGACACCGGTGAGGATCTCGTGGCGGCCGGGGCGCTGGGGCTCGGCCCGCGGACGGCCGCCCGGTGGCTGTCGGCGGCCGGATAGGCTGCGGTCCATGCAGGCGACCGCGTTCACGTACGACCCCGAGACCCGCAGCGGCAGTGTGCTGCTCGACGACGGCACCCCCGTGGAGTTCGGGACGGAGGCCTTCGAGGCCGGCGGGCTGCGGCTGCTGCGGCCGGGGCAGCGGGTGCGGATCGAGGTGGAGCCCGGCACGTCGGGGGCCGACGCCCGGATCACCCTGGTGACGCTGCAGACCTTCTAGGGGGTGCCACGGACGCGCCGCGGGCCGGGCTCCCTGGGGGGAGCCCGGCCCGGCGGGTGTCTACCGCTCGTCCTACTTCTTGGCGGCGGTCTTCTTGGCGGTCGTCTTGCGCGCCGTCGTCTTCTTGGCGGGCGCCTTCGTCGCCGTGGCCTTCTTCGCGGCCGGCGCGGTCTTCTTGGCCGTGGCCTTGGTCGCCTTCTTGGCGGCGGCGGCCGTGGTGGCCTTCTTGGCGGCGCCGTTCGCGGTCTTCTTCGCCGCGGTCGTGGTCGCCTTCTTGGCGGGGGTCGCCTTCTTGGCGGCCGCCGTGGTGGTCTTCTTCGCGGGGGTCGCCTTCGTGGCGGCGGCCGTGGTGGTCTTCTTCGCCGGGGTCGCCCTCTTCGCGGCGGCCTTCTTGGCGGTGGTCGCCCTCTTCGCGGCGGCCTTCTTCACCGTCGCGGAGGCACCACCGGTGAGGCTGCCCTTCGGGGCCTTCTTGACGGAGACCTCGCCGCCCTTGGGAAGCTTCTTCGAGCCGCTGACCAGGTCCTTGAAGCCCTGACCGGCACGGAAGCGCGGGACCGAGGTCTTCTTGACCCGCACCCGCTCACCCGTCTGCGGGTTGCGGGCGTAGCGGGCCGGGCGGTCGACCTTCTCGAACGAGCCGAAACCCGTCACAGAGACCCGGTCACCGGCGACCACGGCACGCACGATGGCGTCGAGCACGTGGTCGACGGCTTCGGCGGCCTGCTGGCGACCGCCCATCTTGTCGGCAATCGCTTCTACGAGCTGCGCCTTGTTCACGTCTTCCCCTTCGGAGACATTGCCAGAACGAAAGTGTTCAAGCTTTTTCGCACGTTAGGCATGTATATACCGCAAATCAAACACGAAACGGTCTAATCACCCTAGTGCCGCAACGCGGAAGATCCGCTGCGGAGTTCTTGGTGTCAGTCGTCCTCTGGGAATCGGCCCTCGTCGAGGTCCTTCATCAACCGGTCCAGACGCGCTGCCGCGTCCTTGAGATCGTGCTTCGCCGCGGCCGTCACGACCAGCAGCTTCCGGGACAGCGCCATCCTTACGCCCTCCGGGACTTGCAGTGAGCGCACTCTTGTGTGCGCTTCCTTCAATCGGGCGGCGACTGCCTCGTAGAGCTCGAGTTGGCTGTCGCGTTCCATGCACCGATTGTGCCATCTAGGGCGAGTTGTCGCCCGACAGGGTCTCAACAAGCGACTGCGCCCCCCACCGGGAGGTGGGGGGCGCAGTCGTGGAAAAGCGCTGCTCAGGCCGTAATTGTACGGGGCTTGTGAGCCGGTCGCGCCGCCTCGTAGGCCGCGATGTCGCCTTCGTTCTGAAGGGTGAGGCTGATGTCGTCGAGGCCGTTCAGGAGCCGCCAGCGGGCGTTCTCGTCGAGCTCGAAGTCGGCGTCGATCCCGGCGGCCAGGACCTTGCGCCGCTCCAGGTCGACGGTGACCTCGGCGGTCGGGTCGGCCTCGGTCAGCTCCCAGAGCGCGTCCACCGTCTCCTGCGGCAGGACCACGGTCAGCAGGCCGTTCTTCAGCGAGTTGCCGCGGAAGATGTCGGCGAAGCGGGAGGAGATGACCGTCTGGAAGCCGTAGTTCTGGAGCGCCCAGACGGCGTGCTCACGGGAGGAGCCGGTGCCGAAGTCGGGGCCGGCGACCAGGACCGAGGCACCCTGCCGCTCGGGGCGGTTGAGGATGAACTCGGAGTCCTTGCGCCAGGCCTCGAAGAGGCCGTCCTCGAAGCCGTCGCGGGTGACCTTCTTCAGCCAGTGCGCCGGGATGATCTGGTCGGTGTCGACGTTGCTGCGGCGCAGCGGGACGGCCCGGCCGGTGTGCGTGGTGAAAGCTTCCATGGTTCCTCAGACCCCCGCGGTGGTGGCGACGTCGGACAGATCGGCCGGGGAGGCCAGATGGCCCAGGACGGCGGTGGCGGCGGCGACCTGGGGCGAGACCAGGTGGGTCCGGCCGCCCTTGCCCTGCCGGCCCTCGAAGTTGCGGTTGGAGGTGGACGCGGAGCGCTCACCGGGCGCCAGTTGGTCGGGGTTCATGCCCAGGCACATCGAGCAGCCCGCGTGCCGCCATTCGGCGCCGGCCTCCTTGAAGACCTTGTCCAGGCCCTCCTCGACGGCCTGCAGGGCGACCCGGACCGAGCCGGGGACGACCAGCATGCGGACCCCGTCGGCGACCTTGCGGCCCTCCAGCAGACCGGCCGCGTTGCGCAGGTCCTCGATACGGCCGTTGGTGCAGGAGCCTACGAAGACGGTGTCGACCTTGATGTCGCGCAGCGGCTGCCCGGCGGTCAACCCCATGTACTCCAGGGCCTTTTCGGCGGCGAGGCGCTCCGAGGCGTCTTCGTACGAAGCGGGGTCGGGGACGTTCGCCGAAAGCGGCGCGCCCTGGCCCGGGTTGGTACCCCAGGTGACGAACGGGGCCAGCGAGGCGGCGTCGATGACGACCTCGGCGTCGAAGACCGCGTCCTCGTCGGACCTCAGGGTGCTCCAGTACGCGACGGCGGCGTCCCAGTCCTCGCCCTCGGGGGCGTGGTCACGGCCCTTGAGGTAGGCGAAGGTGGTCTCGTCGGGGGCGATCATGCCCGCGCGGGCGCCGGCCTCGATCGACATGTTGCAGATGGTCATCCGGGCCTCCATCGAGAGCTTCTCGATGGCGGAGCCGCGGTACTCCAGGATGTAGCCCTGACCGCCGCCGGTGCCGATCTTGGCGATGATCGCCAGGATCAGGTCCTTGGCCGTGACGTCCTCGGGCAGCTCGCCGTCGACGGTGATGGCCATCGTCTTCGGGCGGGCCAGCGGCAGCGTCTGGGTGGCGAGCACGTGCTCGACCTGGCTGGTGCCGATGCCGAACGCGAGAGCGCCGAAGGCGCCGTGCGTGGAGGTGTGCGAGTCGCCGCAGACCACGGTGGTGCCGGGCTGGGTCAGGCCCAGCTGCGGTCCCACGACGTGGACGACGCCCTGCTCGACGTCGCCCAGCGGGTGCAGCCGGACGCCGAACTCGGCACAGTTCTTGCGGAGGGTCTCCAGCTGGGCCCGGGAGACCGGGTCCGCGATGGGCTTGTCGATGTCGAGGGTCGGGGTGTTGTGGTCCTCGGTGGCGATGGTGAGGTCGAGGCGCCGCACCTGCCGGCCGTTCTGGCGGAGGCCGTCGAAGGCCTGCGGGCTGGTCACCTCGTGCAGCAGGTGCAGATCGATGAAGAGAAGGTCGGGCTCGCCCTCGGCGCGCCGGACGACATGGTCGTCCCAGACCTTCTCCGCGAGTGTCCTACCCATCGCTTTCCCTCCGGCCGACGTCTTCGCCGGCACAACTAGAGACCCGTTTCGCGGGCCGTTGTGCGGCCGCCTCACCAGAGTGACAAGTTCCGCAGGAAATTGAACTTGCGTTTCACAGAGTGAGACGTGAATATCGTTGCATGGACAACTCTAGCGGCGTAGGCGTTCTCGACAAGGCAGCCCTTGTCCTGAGCGCCCTGGAGTCCGGTCCGGCCACCCTCGCAGGACTGGTCGCGGCGACGGGACTCGCACGACCCACGGCACATCGTCTCGCCGTGGCACTGGAACACCACCGGATGGTGGCCCGTGACATGCAGGGCCGGTTCATCCTCGGACCGCGGCTGGCGGAGCTCGCCGCCGCGGCCGGCGAGGACCGCCTGCTCGCGACCGCGGGCCCGGTTCTGACGCATCTGCGCGATGTGACCGGCGAGAGCGCCCAGCTCTACCGCCGCCAGGGCGACATGCGCATCTGCGTGGCGGCCGCCGAGCGTCTCTCGGGCCTGCGGGACACCGTCCCGGTCGGCTCGACGCTGACGATGAAGGCGGGCTCCTCGGCGCAGATCCTGATGGCCTGGGAGGAGCCCGAGCGGCTGCACCGCGGGCTCCAGGGCGCCCGCTTCACGGCGACGGCCCTGTCGGGCGTACGGCGCCGCGGCTGGGCCCAGTCGATCGGCGAGCGGGAGCCCGGCGTCGCGTCCGTCTCCGCGCCCGTACGCGGCCCGTCGAACCGTGTCGTGGCCGCCGTGTCGGTCTCCGGGCCGATCGAGCGTCTGACGCGCCACCCGGGCCGTATGCACGCCCAGGCGGTCATCGACGCGGCCGCCCGTCTCTCCGAGGCCCTCCGCCGCACCGGCTGACGCTCTCCCTCTGTTCCGTACGTCCCGGCCCACCGCTTCAACGCCGCAGCGGTGGGCCGGAGTTGTGCGTACGGTGCCGAACAGCGAAGAAGCCCTCCCCCGAAGGGAAGGGCTTCTTCATCGCGTACCCCCGACCGGATTCGAACCGGCGCTACCGCCTTGAGAGGGCGGCGTGCTAGGCCGCTACACAACGGGGGCCCTGCGGATCAGATCCGCGGTGCAGATGAGCTCTGCGAGCTGGCCTACCTGGACTCGAACCAAGAATGACGGTACCAGAAACCGTAGTGTTGCCAATTACACCATAGGCCATGGTGGTTACACCGTACCCCCGACCGGATTCGAACCGGCGCTACCGCCTTGAGAGGGCGGCGTGCTAGGCCGCTACACAACGGGGGCCCTAGCGATCCCACCCGGCCGGAGCCGGGTGATGTCACCGTAGATCCACCGGGAGCTACCCAAGTGATCTACAGGATGGATCTGTACCCCCGACCGGATTCGAACCGGCGCTACCGCCTTGAGAGGGCGGCGTGCTAGGCCGCTACACAACGGGGGCTTTGTGGATGCCATCCACGATTGCAGATAAAGCTCTGCGAGCTGGCCTACCTGGACTCGAACCAAGACTAACGGAACCAGAAACCGTCGTGCTGCCAATTACACCATAGGCCACCGGGGCAATGTCCCCACCAGGGGGATCTTGCTCGGCTTGCGCTTTCGGGTTCTTGCCTTTCGGCTTGTTCCCCTCGGCGCAGGAAGAACATTACCCGAAGGTGGACGGTGCTCCAAAACGGGTATGCGCCCCGAGCAGGTCCGGGAGCTGGCGGAGGTCCGTGATCCGGTTCAGCTCGGGGCGGCCGCCGGTGCCGGCCCGGTCCAGCCAGATGCCCCGCAGCCCCGCCTCCACCGCGCCGCGCGCGTCGATGTCGGGCTGGTCCCCCACGTACGCCACCTGCTCCGGACGCAGGTCCAGGGCGGTGCAGGCGGCGTGGAAGGCCTCGGGGGCCGGTTTGGCCACGCCGAGCTCGGCCGCGCACAGGACGGCCTCGAACCGGTCCCGTACGCCCAGGACCCGCAGCTTGCGGTCCTGGTTGTGGAGGCTGCTGTTGGACAGGATCCCGTGACGGTAGTCATCGGCCAGGAGGTCCAGGACGGGCACGGCGTCGGGGAAGAGCTCCCAGGCCGCCTCGTAGTGGGAGACGTACCGCTCGAACCAGGCGTCGGCCTCGGCGGCCGTGAGCGCGGGCGCCGTCAGGAAGTCCCTGACCCGCTCCCTGCGCTGCTCCTGGAAGTCGACGCCGCCGGCCTCGAAGCGGCGCCAGTGGACCGCGGTCAGCTCCCGCCAACGACGAAGGGCCTGGTCGACGGAGTCGAATCCGTCCACCAGGCCCTCGGCCGTCAGGTGCGCGCTCATGCCGATGTGGTCGGCGCGGGCGTAGTCGAAGATCGTGTCGTCGACGTCCCACAGGATCGCGCGGATGGTCATGGATCGACCGTACCGCGCGGCAGGGGTCAGCCGGCGAGCTTCGCCAGAGCCGCGTCGATGCGGCTCAGGGTCTTCTCCTTGCCCAGGATCTCCAGGGACTCGAAGAGGGGCAGGCCGACCGTGCGGCCGGTGACCGCGACGCGGACCGGGGCCTGGGCCTTGCCGAGCTTGAGGCCGTGGGCCTCGCCGGCGACCAGGACCGCGTTCTTGAGGGACTCGGGGTCGCTCCAGTCGGCGTCCACGAGCTTCTCGCGGGCCGTGGTGAGCAGCGCGGCCGGCTCGCCCTTCATCGCCTTGTCCCACGAGGGCTGGTCGAAGACCGGCTCCGGGAGGAAGAGGAAGTCGACGTTGGCCGTGATGTCCGAGAGGACGGTGATGCGGGTCTGGGCGTGCGGCGCGATGGCCTCCCAGGCGGCGCGGTCGAAGTCCTCGGGCGCCCAGTCGGCGTGCGGGGCCTGGAGCCAGGGCTCGCAGGCCTCGGTGAAGGCCTTCACGTCCAGCATGCGGATGTGGTCGGCGTTGATCGACTCGGCCTTCTTGAGGTCGAAGCGCGCCGGGTTGGCGTTGACGTCGGCGATGTCGAACTTCGCCACCATCTCGGGGATGGTGAAGATGTCCTGGTCGGCCGAGAAGGACCAGCCGAGGAGCGAGAGGTAGTTCAGCAGGCCCTCGGGGAGGAAGCCGCGCTCCCGGTAGAGGTTGAGGGAGGCCTGCGGGTCGCGCTTGGAGAGCTTCTTGTTGCCCTCGCCCATGACGTACGGCAGGTGGCCGAAGGCGGGGATCTCCTTGGCGACGCCCAGCTCGATCAGCGCCTTGTAGAGCGCGATCTGGCGCGGGGTGGAGGAGAGCAGGTCCTCGCCGCGCAGGACGTGGGTGATCTCCATCAGGGCGTCGTCGACCGGGTTCACCAGGGTGTACAGCGGGGCGCCGTTGGCCCGGAGGATGCCGTAGTCCGGCACGTTGTCCGGGGTGAAGGTGAGCTCGCCGCGGACCAGGTCGGTGAAGGTGATCGGCTCGTCGGGCATCTTGAAGCGGACGATCGACTCGCGCCCCTCGGCGCGGTAGCGCTCGATGCGCTCGTCGCTCAGTTTGCGGCAGGTGCCGTCGTAGCCCGAGGGCTTGCCGGCCAGACGGGCGGCGTCACGGCGGGCCTCCAGCTCCACGGCGGTGCAGAAGCAGTGGTACGCGTACCCGCCGGCGAGCAGCTTGTCGGCGACGTCCTTGTAGATGTCCATCCGCTGCGACTGGCGGTACGGCGCGTGGGGGCCGCCCTTCTCCGGACCCTCGTCCCAGTCGAGGCCCAGCCAGCGCAGCGAGTCGAGCAGCTGCTCGTACGACTCCTCCGAGTCGCGCGCGGCGTCGGTGTCCTCGATGCGGAAGACCATGGTGCCCTCGTTGTGCCGGGCGAAGGCCCAGTTGAAGAGAGCGGTGCGGACCAGGCCCACGTGGGGGTTGCCGGTCGGCGAGGGACAGAAACGGACGCGGATGTTCGCGTTAGCCACGCTTGATCACCCTATTGGTGAGAGTGCCGATGCCTTCGATGGTGACGGCGACCTCGTCGCCGACGTTGAGGGGGCCGACCCCGGCGGGAGTGCCGGTGAGGATGACGTCGCCGGGGAGCAGCGTCATGGCCTCGGTGATGTGGACGACCAGGTCCTCGATGGAGCGGATCATGTCGCTCGTCCGACCCAGCTGGCGCTGCTCGCCGTTGACCGTGGCCTGGACGGTCAGGTCGCTCGCGGTGGCGATGCTCATGCCCGTCTCCACCCAGGGGCCGAGGGGGCACGAGGTGTCGAAGCCCTTGGCGCGGGCCCACTGCTTCTCGCGCTGCTGGGCGTCGCGGGCGGTGACGTCGTTGGCGCAGGTGAAGCCGAAGACGACGTCCTTCACGCGCTCGCGGGGCACCTCGCGGCACATGCGGCCGATGACCACGGCCAGTTCGGCCTCGTGGTGCAGCTCGCTGGAGAAGGAGGGGTACTCGATGGCGTCGCCGGGGCCGATCACGGAGGTGGTGGGCTTGAAGAAGGCGACGGGGACGTCGGGGACCTCGTTGCCGAGTTCGGCGGCGTGCTCCGCGTAGTTGCGGCCGATGGCCACGACCTTGTTGGGGAGCACGGGCGGCAGGAGCCGTACCTTGCTCAGCGGGACCTTGGTGCCGCTGAGCTCGAAGTCGGTGTACGGAATGCCCTTGATGATGTCGAGGACGAGACCGCCGGACTCGACGGTTCCCTCGCCCTCGACGGCGCCGAAGGCCACATTGCCGTCGATGGAGAATCTGGCGATGCGCACGAGTGCTGTCGCCCCTCACTTGCTGCTGGCTGGAGTCTGACGCTCCAGGCTAACGCGGCGCGGGGCTGCCGACCTGCGAAATCAGCGGGACGCGGCGGCGTACGGCTCGGGCTGGTAGGGGGCCGGGGGCTGCATGAGGATGGTGCGGCGGGGGTTGGCCGTCCTGGTGGGCAGCTCGGCCGCGTACTCCGGCCGGGCGCCCCGGTCGAGCTCTGCGGCGTCCGTGAGGTGGACGAGGGTGGAACGGCGGGGGTTGGCCGTGGTGCCGGGCGTCGTCGTCTTCATCGCGGTGATCTGACCTTGTTCCGGAACGGGCGCCGCATGCGGGCGCGTGAGGGTGTAAAGCGTCAGGCTAAACATGCGATTCCCTTCGAATGCATGGCTAAGACATCGATTCTCGTGTGAGTTTGCTCACCACCGCTCTCACATTCCGGGCATTACGGACCGTCGTCTGTCGCCACGGAAAGGGACATTCCGCCACTGAATGCTCTATTCCGCTCCTGATCATGTCGACTGGGACACAGGGGCATGCGCAGCCATTGGAGGGGAAAAGTCCTAATCCTCCGCGATCATCTTCTACATGCGGTGACACTCCGCGCACGGGTTGTCATGACCCTCCCGGCGCGACACGCGGCCCTTGTTGGAGATCCGGCACTGTGCTGGAATTCCACGCACCGCCGCGGGTTTCAAGCCGGCACGCAGGGGGCGCAACGCAGCGCCGGCCGAGTGGCGGGAAAGGGGGAACTGCGCCGGTCACCGACGACCACATGGGGTGCTCCACACACCCCGAACGACGCCGACACCGTCCTCTCCGTTCATCCGGAAGGACGCCTGGTCCAGAGGTTGCGACGCTAGTGCAGGGACGTTTCAAGAGGGATGGCTCGGGGTCTCCCCAGGCCCGCAAGGGCCGAGCGGACACTCCGGCGGAGCAGGAACCGCGTGCCGGGACCGACCGCGGTCCCTCGGCCCCGCACACCCCGAACCAGGGTCAGGGACCGTCCGGCGACGGCGGTGACGGCGGCAGGCGCACGAGCGCCGCGGCCGCCTCCGCCGAGCCGTCCGACGCACCCCCCAAGGCCAGGGCCGAGAACGAGGTCGGCCCCCGAATAGCCCTGCGCAACTGGCGCATCTCCACGCGCCTGGTCGCCCTGCTGACCCTCCCCGTGGTCGCCGCGACCACCCTGGGCGGCATCCGCATCAGCGAGTCGCTCCAGGACATGGAGCAGCTCGACCACATGCAGCTGCTGACCAAGCTGACCCGCGAGGCGACCGACCTCGCGCAGGCCCTGCAGGCCGAGCGCGACCTGTCCGCGGGCCCCCTGGTCAACGGCCGCCCGGTCAGCGACTACCAGGTCGCCAACCCGCGCCGGAAGACCGACCTCGAGTACAAGGCCTTCCTGGAGGCCACCGAGGACATCCCGGCCACCGAGGGCGACGAGGCGCTGCGCAGCATCCGCCAGAACGTCAGCCAGATCGCCTCGCAGGTCATCCAGCTGAACACGATCCGGGGCAACGCCTACGAGAAGGGCGTCTCCCACTCGGTGACGGTCGAGGCGTACAGCCGTCTCATCCGCTCGCTGCTCAGCCTCTCCCAGGACATGGCGCAGGCGACCAGCAACCCCGAGATGATCAAGCGGACCCGGGCGCTCGCCGCGTTCTCGTCCGCCAAGGAGTACGCCTCCATCCAGCAGGCGATCATCGCGGCGGCGCTGCCCGCGAACGACCGGACCTCCGGCAAGATCCAGCAGGGTGACCGCCTCTACGGTGAGGCCGCGCTCAACTCCGAGGGTGTCGAGCTCAAGTCCTTCCAGGCGATCTACGAGTCGACCGGTGGTGACGCCACCGAGCGGACGGCGTCCCTGAACACCGGCAACCCGTCGATCACCGCCGCCGAGAAGTACGCCGAGCGCGTCCTCAACATGGACGACGCCATGCAGAGCGGCGCCAGGCGCGGTCACCTGAACTTCACCGACGAGTACGGCACCAAGATCGCCGCCATGAACCGCATCGAGCGCGGTCTGCTCGGCGACATGGAGACCATGGCCCGTGAGCTGCGGCAGGAGTCGCAGCGCGAGGCCATCATCAACGGTGCGCTGATCCTCCTCGTCCTCGGCGTCTCGCTCATCGGCGCCTTCGTCGTGGCCCGGTCCATGATCCGCTCGCTGCGCCGCCTCCAGGACACCGCCACCAAGGTCGCCCAGGACCGGCTGCCCGAACTGGTCAAGCAGCTCTCCGAGTCCGACCCGCAGGACGTCGACACCTCCGTCGAGTCCGTCGGTGTGCACTCCCGCGACGAGATCGGCCAGGTGGCCGCGGCCTTCGACGACGTGCACCGCGAGGCCGTCCGCCTCGCCGCCGAGCAGGCCCTCCTCCGGGGCAACGTCAACGCGATGTTCACCAACCTGTCGCGCCGCTCCCAGGGCCTCATCCAGCGCCAGCTCTCGCTCATCTCCGAGCTGGAGTCCCGCGAGGCCGACCCGGACCAGCTGTCCTCGCTCTTCAAGCTCGACCACCTCGCGACGCGTATGCGCCGTAACGGTGAGAACCTCCTCGTCCTCGCCGGCGAGGAGCCGGGCCGCCGCTGGACCCGCCCGGTCCCGCTGGTCGACGTCCTGCGTGCCGCCGCCTCCGAGGTGGAGCAGTACGAGCGCATCGAACTGGCGGCGGTCCCGGCGACCGAGGTCGCCGGCCGGGTCGTCAACGACCTCGTGCACCTCCTCGCCGAGCTGCTCGAGAACGCCACCTCGTTCTCCTCCCCGCAGACCAAGGTCCGGGTCACCGGCCACGCGCTGCCCGACGGCCGCGTGCTGGTCGAGATCCACGACACCGGCATCGGCCTCTCCCCGGAGGACCTCGCCGCGATCAACGAGCGGCTCGCCTCGCCGCCCACCGTGGACGTCTCCGTCTCCCGCCGCATGGGTCTCTTCGTGGTCGGCCGCCTGTCCCTGCGACACGGCATCCGCATCCAGCTGCGTCCCTCCGACTCGGGCGGCACCACCGCGCTCGTCATGCTCCCGGTCGACGTCGCCCAGGGCGGCAAGAAGCCCATGCCGAAGCCGGGTGCCGGTGGCCAGGGCGCGATGCCGCAGGGTGCCTCCGCTCCGGGCGGCCGGCTTCCCGGCGGCCCCGGCGCGGCCGGTGGCCCCGGCGGCGGACGTCCGGGGCAGGGCGGCGGACCGTCGGCGAACGGCGGCCTGCTCGGCGCCGGAGCCCCGCGCGGTCAGGTCGGCGCGGGCGGTCCCCGGGCCGCGCTGCCCGCCCGTGACGGCGCTCCGCTCGCGGGTGGCCCGCAGGGCGCGCCCCAGACCCGTGCCCCGCAGCCGCAGAACGCCCAGCTGGACCAGACCGGCCGGCTGCCGCAGGTCCCCCCGGCCCCGCAGGCGCCCCAGGCCCCGCAGAGCCAGGACCCGCTGCGCCCCGGCGGCGGTCTCATCGGCGGCGCCGCGAGCGCCATCCCCTCCCGTACCGACGTGTGGGGCAACAACAGCGGCCCGCAGGCCGGTCCCGGCGCCCCGCAGGCCGGTCGGCCGGGCGGGTACGAGGCCCAGCGCGCCGAGCTGCCGAACGGCAACGCCCAGCAGCAGCGCCCGCAGGCCGCGAGCTGGGGCAACGACCCGGCGCAGCAGCAGCCGGTGCGCCGCCCGCAGCAGGAGATGTCCCCGCTGGACGCCCCGCGCGGTCACGAGGAGCCGGAGACGACGGGCCTCTTCGGGGCCCCGGCGGCTCCCCAGGGCCCCGGTTCCACGGGCCAGTTCCCCCGGCCCGACTTCGGTGCCCCGCAGCAGCAGCCGCAGGGCCGCCCCCAGCAGGCCCCGCAGGCGTACCAGGGCGGTGCCCAGGACCCGGCGTCGACGGCGCAGTTCCCGCGCCCGGACTTCGACGCCCCGCAGGGCCCCGGCTCCACGGGCCAGTTCCCCCGCCCGGACTTCGGTGCCCCGCAGGGCCCCGGTTCCACCGGTCAGTTCGCGCGTCCCGACTTCGGCGCGCCGCAGCAGCCGCAGGGCCGGTCGGCTCCGCAGCAGTACCAGGGCGGCCAGCAGCAGCAGTTCGGCCAGCAGCCCTTCGTACCGCAGGCGCAGCAGCAGGCTCCGCAGGCGCCCGCCCCCCGTCAGCGTGACGGCGGTGACTTCGGTGCCCGGCGTCCGGGCTCCGAGCCGGTCCAGCAGCAGCCGCAGCCGCGTCAGCCGCAGCTCGGGCAGCCGCGCCGTCCGGAGGCGCTGCCGCCGGCGAGCGGCGCGGGCGACGGCCGGACGCCGCTGTACGACACGCTGGAGACCAACTGGCACCAGCAGGGGCAGGGCTCCGGCGCCGGTCGCGTGCCGGACGCGGCGCAGACGGCGCAGACGCCCGTCGTGCCGCAGCCGTCCGCCCCGGCGCCCCGGCAGGCCGGTGACCCGGCCGCCGACGCCAACCGGCAGAACGGCGGGGCCGCCTGGCGGACCTCGCCCAACGACGAGCTGGTGCGCCAGGCGGAGCGGGTGCGCAAGCCCGCGGCCGGCGGCGTCACCACCTCCGGCCTTCCGCGGCGCGTGCCGAAGGCCAACCTCGTGCCCGGGACCGCGCAGGAGCAGGCCCACACGGCCGGCCCTCAGGTCTCGCGCGCACCCGACGACGTCCGCGGCCGGCTGACCAATCTGCGCCGCGGCATCCAGCAGGGCCGACAAGCGGGCAACTCGACCACGGGTAGCATCCACCTCGGTCCGAACCATCAGCAGGAGCGCTAGTTGAACGCGATGAGCCAGGCGGCGCAGAACCTGAACTGGTTGATCACCAACTTCGTGGACAACACCCCCGGGGTGTCGCACACGGTGGTGGTCTCCGCCGACGGACTCCTGCTCGCCATGTCCGAAGGTTTCCCCCGTGACCGCGCCGACCAGCTGGCGGCGGTCGCGTCCGGACTGACCTCGCTGACCGCGGGCGCGTCCCGGATCTTCGAGGGGGGCCCCGTCGCACAGACGGTCGTGGAGATGGAGCGCGGATTCCTCTTCCTCATGTCCGTCTCCGACGGTTCCTCACTGGCCGTGCTCGCGCACCCCGAGTGCGACATCGGCCTCGTGGGTTACGAGATGGCGCTGCTCGTCGACCGGGCCGGCAGCGTCCTCACCCCGGACCTCCGCGCGGAGCTCCAGGGCAGCCTGCTCCACTAGCCGGTCCCCCACCCCGGACAACCTCACCGCACGACCGACCGACAGGGCGGTACGCCCCTCCGTACCGCCCTGGGCACCGTTCACCGTCCGGCCGCCCCACCCGGCCCCCCACCGGCCCCATCAGACGGCAGATGCTTTGCTGTCACGCCCGGAGGATTCATGACCCCGCCCCCCGCCTCTCACGATCCGTACGGCGCCTCAGTCGACGAGTACGGATACGAGGGCGACCAGCCGCTGGTGCGTCCGTACGCGATGACCGGCGGCCGGACCCGGCCGCGCTACCAGCTCGCCATCGAGGCACTGGTCAGCACGACGGCCGACCCGGCACATCTCGCCACCCTGCTCCCGGAGCACCAGCGGATCTGCCACCTGTGCCGCGAGGTGAAGTCGGTGGCGGAGGTGTCGGCGCTGCTGTCGATGCCGCTCGGTGTCGCCCGCATCCTCGTGGCCGACCTGGCGGAGGCCGGCATGGTGGCCATCCACCAGCCGGGCAACGGAGAGACCGGCGGCACGCCGGACGTGACTCTGCTCGAAAGGGTGCTCAGTGGACTTCGCAAGCTCTAGCGGCGGCGCGGCCCGTTCAACCACCAGCGCGAAGATCGTGGTGGCGGGTGGCTTCGGCGTGGGCAAGACCACGTTCGTGGGCGCCGTCTCGGAGATCAACCCGCTGCGTACCGAAGCCGTCATGACGTCGGCCTCGGCGGGCATCGACGACCTCACGCACACCGGTGGCAAGACGACGACGACCGTCGCCATGGACTTCGGCCGCATCACCCTGGACCAGGACCTGATCCTGTACCTGTTCGGTACGCCGGGGCAGGACCGGTTCTGGTTCATGTGGGACGACCTGGTCCGCGGCGCCATCGGCGCCGTCGTCCTCGTCGACACCCGTCGTCTCGCCGACTGCTTCCCGGCGGTCGACTACTTCGAGAACTCGGGCCTGCCCTTCGTCATCGCCCTCAACGGCTTCGACGGGGCCCAGCCGTACCAGCCGGAGGAGGTCCGCGAGGCCCTCCAGATCGGCCCGGACACCCCCATCATCACCACCGACGCCCGCCACCGTGCCGACGCCAAGAGCGCGCTCATCACGCTCGTCGAGCACGCCCTCATGGCCCGGCTCAAGTAGCGGGGTCGGTCCGGGCGGTGTCATATGCCGCTGCCAGGGGCGGTCTGTGTCCTTCGACACGGCCGCCCGGGGGTTCATAACGTTTCGACAGAGAATTGGAGCGTCCTGGACACACGACGCATCCGATCGGTGTCACTGCGCTCACATGAGCCCCGCCATTTGGCGGGGCTCGCTCTTTATGCCCGTTTTATGTGCGGCATGGACCACTGAGGGGGGCCGTATCCCACTGTTTGGAACGGACCCCCATCACGTGCTGCAATTCATGAACTCCCGAGTAGTACGGCCCTGAACGAAACACCGGCACAACGTAGGTGCCGACGCCGAGAGGTTGTTGGTCGAGTGAGGCGAAGCAAGGAAAGCTCCGCGGAGCAGGACACGCGGGGCGCGCGGGGCAACTTCACGCCGCCGTCGCGTACTGCCGTGTCGCCCGCGGACGTGCCCGTGACACCGCCGCCGACCGCGGCCGAGGCCAAGGGAAGCTCCAGCAAGCTGTCGCCCCGCAACTGGCGGGTGCCCACCCGGCTGAACGCGATCCTCCTCATACCCGTGCTCGTCGGCCTCGTCATGGGCGGCTTCCAGGTCAAGGGCGCGATCGACACCTGGCAGGAGGCGCAGGACGCCGAGAAGACGGCGCTCATCGTGCGCGCCGCCTCGGAGTACAGCACCGCCCTGCTCAACGAGCGCGACCTCACCGCCGGTCCGCTGCTCGCCGCGAAGAGCGCCGAGGACCGCAAGAGCGACGAGGTCACGCGGGCGTACGCCGCGACCGACGCCGCCCGGGTCAAGTTCGACGAGGCCGCCAAGAACCTGCCCTCGGGCCAGGGCCTGGAGCGCCGCCTGCGCCTCTTCAAGGACGAGGAGCCGAAGCTCGACGCGCTGCGCAAGGCCGCGTACACCCGCTCCCTCGACCCGGTGAACACCCAGCTCGGGTACACCGGCGTCCAGCACTACCTCACCGAGTTCTCCAACGAGCTCGGTCTCGGCACCGGCAACGTCACGGCCTACGGCCGCAGCGTCTACGCCGTCCAGCTGGCCAAGGGCGCCGAGTCCCTCCAGCGCTCGATCGGCACCCAGCTCCTGGTCCGGCCCAGCCGCCAGGAGGCCGTCTTCGCCCAGCAGTCCGTGGCGTTCAACTCGTACAACTACCTGGAGCAGATCGCCCTCGGCGAGTACGCCTCCGGCGGTATGCCCGAGGACGTCGAACTGCTCAAGAAGGTCATGGCCGGCAAGGCCGCCGAGGGCGCCAAGCAGATGCAGGCCGCCGGCGTCGAACTGCCCAAGGGCAAGGACGGCTCCGTCTACTCCGGCGTGGCCTCCGCGATCGGCACCGCCAAGAACCCCGACGCGCTCGCGGCCCTGAAGTCCAAGGGCATCACGGCCGAGTCCTGGATGGCCGTCGCCACCGCCAAGTTCGAGGGCTACTCCGAGGTCGAGAAGGTCCTCGTCGACAAGGCCGTGAACGAGGCCGTGAAGATCTCCGACGAGGCCAAGACGGACGCCTGGGTCATCGGCGGCATCGTCGTCGTCGCCCTGCTCGCCGCGTTCATCCTCGCCGGGATGATGGCCCGCCAGATGAGCCGCTCGATGCAGCAGCTCCGCACCGCCGCCTTCGGCATCGCCGAGCAGCGCCTGCCGATGCTGGTCGACCAGCTCTCCCGCACCGAGCCGGGCCGCGTCGACACCCGCGTCCAGCCCATCCCGATCGACACGCAGGACGAGATCGGCGAGGTCGCCCGCGCCTTCGACCAGGTCCACCGCGAGGCCGTCCGGCTCGCCGCCGAGCAGGCCATGCTCCGGGGCAACGTCAACGCGATCTTCACCAACCTGTCGCGCCGCAACCAGTCGCTGATCGAGGGCCAGCTGACCCTGATCACGGACCTGGAGAACAACGAGGCCGACCCGGACCAGCTGGAGAACCTCTTCAAGCTGGACCACCTGGCCACCCGTATGCGCCGCAACGGCGAGAACCTCCTCGTCCTCGCCGGCGAGGAGCCCGGCCGCCGCTGGGACCAGCCGGTCCCGCTGGTCGACGTCATGCGCGCCGCCTCCTCCGAGGTGGAGCAGTACGAGCGCATCGAGCTCGCGGGCGTCCCGGAGGCCGAGATCCACGGCCAGGCCGTGACCGACCTCGTCCACCTGCTCGCCGAGCTCCTGGAGAACGCCACCACGTTCTCCTCCCCGCAGACCAAGGTCCGCGTCACCGCGACCCGTCTCCCCGACGGCCGCGTGATGGTCGAGATCCACGACAAGGGCATCGGTCTCACCGCCGAGGACTTCGCGGACATCAACCACAAGCTGGCCAACCCGCCGACCGTCGACGCGGCCGTCTCGCAGCGCATGGGCCTGTTCGTGGTCGGCCGCCTCGCCGACCGCCACGGCATCCGGGTCCAGCTCCGCCCCTCGGGCGAGCAGGCCGGCACCACCTCGCTCGTGATGCTGCCGGACGCGATCACCCACGGCGGTGGCGGCGAGCAGCCGCTCCAGGACGACTTCACCGTCTCCCAGATCATTCCGCAGCAGCAGCAGAACGCGTTCGAGAGCGCGCCGCAGCAGCAGCCGATGCTGACCGCCGCCGACCTCGGCTTCGACGACTCGCGCTACGAGCAGCAGGCCGAGGAGGAGCGCCCGATCGACCCGGTCGACCGCTCGCTGAAGCGCGAGGGGCGGCGTGCCGCCCTGGAGGCCCAGGCGCAGGGCGGCGAGCGCCCGCTCTACCGCGACGAGGCCGAGCAGGCCGAGCAGCCGGAGCAGGCGGACGCGTACGGGCACCAGGGCCAGGAGTACGGCCAGGGCCAGGAGTACGGGCAGCAGCAGGCCCAGGAGTACACGGCCGAGCAGTACGCCCCGGCGCAGGAGTACGGGCAGCAGCAGCCCCAGCAGACGCAGGGGTACGGCCAGGAGTACGCGGGCGGCTACGCCCCGCAGGACCCGGCCGGTCTCCCGCAGCAGGACGGCTACGCGTACCCGCAGCAGGGTTATGAGACGTACCAGCAGCCCGGCTATGCGGAAGCCTCGTACGAGGCCCCGGAGGCCGAACACCAGCAGTACGGCAATACGTTCGATCCCCAGTCCCAGCAGGCGGAGTGGCAGGATCAGAACACTTACGACAACGGCTGGCAGCAGCAGTACGGAGCGGAAACGGAATCTGCTCCGCGCGCTCCCGAACAGGCCCCCGAGCGCGTAGGCTTCGACCGTCCGGGTCCGACCCCGAGTGCCGCCCCGGACGCCGGTCACGCGCTGACCGATGCCGGACTGCCGCGCCGCGGCAGCGTCGCCTCGCAGAGCCAGCAGGTGCCGCAGCAGCAGGCACCGCAGCAGGCGAAGCCCGCGCAGCCGGCGCAGGAGCAGCAGCAGAACGAAGCCGACGGCCCCGAGGCGTGGCGCTCGACCAACGACGAGCGCTGGCAGCGGGCCGGGAAGCTCAAGGACCCGAAGGCGGGCGGGGTCACCTCCTCCGGTCTCCCCCGCCGGGTCCCGAAGGCCAACCTGGTCGAGGGCACGGCTGAGCAGACCCCGCAGGGCGGCCCCCAGGTCTCCCGCGCCCCTGAGGACGTACGGGGCAGGTTGAGCAACCTGCGCCGGGGCGTCCAGCAGGGACGCAGCGCGGGAACGGACACGAACGGATCGGGCCTCGGCCCGGGCAGTACCTACAACCAGGAGCGTTAGTGTGAGCATGAGCCAGGCGGCGCAGAATCTGAACTGGTTGATCACCAACTTCGTGGACAACACCCCCGGGGTGTCGCACACGGTGGTGGTCTCCGCCGACGGACTCCTGCTGGCGATGTCCGAGGGGTTCCCCCGGGACCGCGCCGACCAGCTGGCGGCCGTCGCCTCCGGACTGACCTCGCTGACCGCGGGCGCGTCCCGGATCTTCGAGGGCGGTGCGGTCAACCAGACCGTGGTGGAGATGGAGCGCGGCTTCCTCTTCATCATGTCGATCTCGGACGGCTCCTCGCTGGCCGTGCTGGCCCACCCCGAGGCCGACATCGGTCTCGTGGGCTACGAGATGGCCCTGCTCGTGGACCGCGCGGGCACCGTACTGACTCCTGACCTCCGGGCGGAGCTTCAGGGAAGTCTTCTCAACTAACAGACAGACAGTGCGTTTCGCGCCACCGCCCCGTAGGGTGCGGTGGCGCGGTTCCACGGGACATGGACCGCGAGGCAGTCGAGGAGGAGAACGTGGGAACACCACCGGGCGCAAGCCCCTACAACGGTTATGACGCGCACCAGGCGCCGCTCGGCGACACCGCGCAGAACCGGTTCAACTTTCCCTCCACACCGAGCAGACAGGGTGCGTCGCAGCCCTACCGGCAGCCTCAGGGTCCTTCCGCGGGCGCGCACGGCGCCTCGCGCGCTCCGTCCGCCGCCGCTTCCGGCGGCTCGGGCGGTTCCGGCGGGCACAACCCGCTGGTGCGTCCGTACGCGATGACCGGCGGCCGGACCCGGCCGCGCTACCAGCTCGCCATCGAGGCACTGGTCAGCACGACGGCCGACCCGTCCCGGCTGCAGGGGCAGTTGCCCGAGCACCAGCGGATCTGCCGGCTCTGCTTCGAGATCAAGTCGGTCGCGGAGATCTCGGCCCTTCTCTCCATCCCCCTCGGCGTCGCCCGAATCCTCGTCGCCGACCTGGCCGAGGCCGGACTCGTCGCCATCCACCAGCCGGGCGGCGACGCAGCCGCCGGCGGCCAGCCAGACGTGACACTGCTCGAAAGGGTGCTCAGTGGACTTCGCAAGCTCTAGCGGCGGCGCGGCCCGTTCAACCACCAGCGCGAAGATCGTGGTGGCGGGTGGCTTCGGCGTGGGCAAGACCACGTTCGTAGGCGCCGTCTCGGAGATCAACCCGCTGCGTACCGAAGCCGTCATGACCTCCGCCTCGGCGGGCATCGACGACCTCACGCACACCGGCGACAAGACGACGACGACCGTCGCCATGGACTTCGGCCGCATCACCCTGGACCAGGACCTGATCCTCTACCTGTTCGGCACCCCCGGACAGGACCGGTTCTGGTTCATGTGGGACGACCTGGTCCGCGGCGCCATCGGCGCCGTCGTCCTCGTCGACACCCGTCGTCTCGCCGACTGCTTCCCGGCGGTCGACTACTTCGAGAACTCGGGCCTGCCCTTCGTCATCGCCCTCAACGGCTTCGACGGAAACCAGCCGTACCAGCCGGAGGAGGTCCGCGAGGCCCTCCAGATCGGCCCGGACACCCCCATCATCACCACCGACGCCCGCCACCGCGCGGACGCCAAGAGCGCGCTCATCACGCTCGTCGAGCACGCCCTCATGGCCCGACTGCGGTAGTCCCGGCAGGCGTCCCACGGATGTGACAGGCCCCGCGCACCCCACCGGTGCTCGGGGCCTCGTCGTGCCGCCGGTGCGTTCCCGTGGCGTCCGGGCATGCCGAAGGCCCCCGCTCCGGTGGAGGAGCGGGGGCCTTCGGTACGGGCGGGGTCAGCGCCAGCTGTGCGGGGCGCGGAAGCCGTGCTCGCGCTCCAGGCGGCGCCAGCCGGCCGCGGTGCGGCCGTGGTGCTCGGTCTGCTCGGGCTGGGCGGCCGCGCGGGCGAGCAGCACCGCCGTGATGGCGGCGAGCTCCTCGGGGTCGGCGTGGCCCTTCTCGACGCGGAGAAGGTTGGCAGGGGTGGTCACGTGGATGACTCCTCTTACTGAGGCGGGTTGCCGTGCTTGCGGGACGGCAGGTCGGCGTGCTTGGTGCGGAGCATCGCGAGGGACCGGATGAGCACCTGGCGGGTGTCGGCGGGGTCGATGACGTCATCGACCAGGCCGCGCTCCGCGGCGTAGTACGGGTGCATCAGCTCGGCCTTGTACTCCTTGACCATGCGCGTCCGCATGGCCTCGGGGTCCTCGGCGTCCGCGATCTGCTTGCGGAAGATCACGTTGGCGGCTCCCTCGGCGCCCATGACCGCGATTTCGTTGGTGGGCCAGGCGTACGTCAGGTCGGCGCCGATGGACTGGGAGTCCATGACGATGTACGCGCCGCCGTAGGCCTTGCGCAGGATCAGCGAGATCCGGGGCACGGTCGCGTTGCAGTAGGCGTAGAGCAGCTTGGCGCCGTGCCTGATGATTCCACCGTGCTCCTGGTCGACGCCCGGGAGGAAGCCGGGGACGTCCAGAAGGGTGATGATCGGGATGTTGAAGGCGTCGCACATCTGCACGAAGCGGGCGGCCTTCTCGGAGGCCTCGATGTCGAGGACACCGGCCAGCGTCTGGGGCTGGTTGGCGACGAGACCGACGACCTGGCCGTCGAGCCGGGCGAGGGCGCAGATGATGTTGCGGGCCCAGCGCTCGTGGATCTCCAGGTAGTCGCCGTCGTCGACGAGCTCCTCGATGACCTTGTGCATGTCGTACGGGCGGTTGCCGTCGGCCGGCACCAGGTCCAGCAGGACCTCGGAGCGGCGGTCGGCCGGGTCCTCGGAGGCGACGGACGGCGGGTTCTCGCGGTTGTTCTGCGGGAGCATCGACAGGAGGTAGCGGACCTCCGCGATGCAGGTCTCCTCGTCGTCGTAGGCGAAGTGGGAGACACCGGAGACGCCCGCGTGGACGTCGGCGCCGCCGAGGCCGTTCTGGGTGATCTCCTCGCCGGTGACCGCCTTGACGACGTCGGGGCCGGTGATGAACATCTGCGAGGTCTCGCGGACCATGAAGACGAAGTCGGTCAGCGCCGGGCTGTAGGCGGCGCCGCCCGCGCACGGGCCGAGCATCACCGAGATCTGCGGGATGACACCGGAGGCGCGCGTGTTGCGCTGGAAGATGCCGCCGTAGCCGGCGAGCGCCGAGACGCCCTCCTGGATGCGGGCGCCCGCGCCGTCGTTCAGCGAGACCAGCGGGGCACCGGCCGCGATGGCCATGTCCATGATCTTGTGGATCTTCGTCGCGTGGGCCTCGCCCAGCGCGCCGCCGAAGATCCGGAAGTCGTGCGCGTAGACGAAGACCGTCCGGCCCTCGACCGTGCCCCAGCCGGTGATGACACCGTCGGTGTAGGGCTTCTTCGCCTCCAGGCCGAAGCCGGAGGCGCGGTGGCGGCGGAGCTGCTCCACCTCGCTGAAGGAACCAGGGTCGAGCAGCAGCTCGATGCGCTCGCGCGCGGTCAGCTTGCCCTTCGCGTGCTGGGCCTCGGTCGCGCGGTCGCTCGGGCCGCGGAGAGCCTGCTCGCGCAGGACGTGCAGCTCGGCCACACGGCCTCGGGCGTCAGCGGGCTCGCTCGGGATCTGGTCCACAACGGTCATGTACCGACCCTACGAAGTCGGACAAGAAAACCCCGCCGTCCACTCCGAACAGTCTCCCGTGTCGAATCCTGGCGAGGCTGGACAGAACACGGACCCGTCCAGCCCGAGTCAACAGTGAGACACCCCCCGTGTTTGTAGGGGTTCGACATAGACCTCGCCGGGCCTAGAGGAGGACCTCGCACCGGTGGGTGGCGCACGCCGTCCCCGGGGTGATCCGCAGCCGCAGCGTCCGGCCGGTCCCGAGCACCTCCACCGAGGGGTCGTGCGAGAGCACCCGGCGGACCGGTCCGTTCCAGACCACTTCGAGCGGCTGCCCGGTGCGGAGCGGTTCGGAGACCCTCAGATCGAGGACGGAACGGCGGCGCCGGACGAGGACGCTCACCGGCGCGGAGACGGTGAGGGGTCCCACCGTACCGGCCTGCCAGAGGTTCGCGGCGGTCAGTCCGAGAGACGGGACGGCTATCGCCTGCCGGTCGGCCGTGTTGTCGAGAACGCGCAGCCAGCCGGGGTCGGCGGCGCGGGCCGCGAGGGTACGCCGGGAGGCGCCCGGCATCAGGAGGTACGCGTACGAGGCGGCGACCGGGTCGGTGCCGTGATCCAGCCAGAGGGTCTGGTAGCGGCGGGTGCGGCGTTCGGTGGAGCTGGTCGTGTTGATGTCGCTCCAGGCGCCGGTGCGGTCCTCGCGGAGCGTGCGGAGATCTCCGGTGCCCCGCGGGAAGACCCAGCCGCCGTGCCCCTCCAGGTGGGCCCAGCCCCGGCCGGTGGTGAACGCCTGGGTGCCGCCCTCGCCGAGGAGCCGGTTGTCGACGACCGTCTCGACGGGCACGCCGTCGGTCGCGGTGATCCCGGCCCCGAGGCAGATGACGGCGTCCGCCGCGCAGAACCAGGACTTGCGGGCCTCCAGGGTGGAGCCGAGGCCCTTCAGATGCTGGCCGACGGCCGCGTACTCGCCGTCGGTGGCCCCGCCGACCCAGCGCACCGCCGGCCTGGGCGCCCCCCACTCGCCGCCCGCCCGGTCGGCGAGGCGCCTGGTGGAGACGGTGGTGCCGGGGAGGCGGTACGGGTCGACGGTGGGCCAGAACCAGTCGGTGTACTGGTCGCCGAGGTCCGGGGTCCACCAGGAGAGCATTCCGGCGCCGGTGTGCCAGCCGCGCGGGTTCTCGCCGTTGCCGCACTCGTAGAACGAGATCCGGTCCGAGGCCATGGCGATGCCGGCGGCCCACCCCGGTCGGCGGTGCACGGCCCGGTCCATGGCGGCGAAGAGGCGGTGGCCGGTGGGTTCGGGGGCGGCGGGGACGGGGGCGGCGGCCACGGCGTGCAGCCGGGCGAGGTCGGCGACGCCGAACTGACGGGCGGACAGGATCGGCGAGACGGTGTCGCGTTCGATCCAGCCCTTCACGCGCGCGTGCCAGCGGTCCCGCTCGGCGGCGGAGGCCCCGCCCGCGAGGAGGGCGATGGCGGCGATGACGCCCTGGCCGTGGAAGTGGTCGGAGCGCATGATCCGGCGGTCGTCGTTCCTCAGGTACCCGCGGCTGATGGCGCGGCCGTTGACGCTGTCCATCATCAGGCCGTCGAGGATGAGCGGCGCGTAGGCCTTCTCGACGCTGTCGAGGACGATCTGCCGGTTCGGGTCGGTGACGGCCCAGGTGGATCCGGCGAGGAGCGAGAAGAGCCGGCCGAGGCCGTCGAGCATGACCTGCCCGTAGGTGCCGGAGTAGGCGACCCAGGTGTGCTGGACGAAGGAGCCGTCGGCGTAGAGGCCGTCGCCCTCGGTCACGTACGGGAAGACGGGCGAGAGCGCGTCACGGGCGAGGGCGATCTTGGCCGGGTTCGCACCGACGACTCCGCGCAGGGCGACCGAGCGGCAGAGGTCGACGCGGTTGGCGCCGGTGGAGGTGCCGGTGTACCGCGTGAGCACCGAGTCGGGGACGAAGTGGTCGACGGCGGCGCACGCGGCGGCGATCCGCTCGGCGCCGAGGTGCGGGTGGAGCGCGGCCACGATGTCCATGAGGAGGCGCGGGCTGCCGATCTGCCACTCCCACCAGTTGCCGTACCGCGGGGCGCCGGCCCGGTAGACGGTGGCGGAGAGGTGGTCCAGGCCGCGCAGCACGTCGGCGAGGAGGCCCGCGTCGCCGGTGAGGCCGGTGCCGGGCTGTACGTACGCCTGGGTCATGGTCCACAGGCGGCTGTAGCCCTGGGTGATGCCGGCCGGCGGGTCGAACGGGGCGTCGGGCCAGAGGGAGCCCGCGGCCGGGGCCATGGCCGAGCGGAAGGCACGCGCGAGCGTGCCCGTCTCGGCGAGGCGTGAGGCGTAGGGCTCGGCCCCGGCGTCGAAGCCGGAGCCGAGCTGGAGGTCGAGCCAGCGCAGCCGCAGCGTCTCGAACTCGTTCTCCTCCGCCGCATGGGCGGCGGAGGGAAGTCCGAGGGCGGCCGCGGCTGCGGACGCGGAGATCAGGAAGGAGCGGCGGGACCAGGCGGAGACGGGCACGGGAGCCTCCCGGGGGAAGTGGTGGAGACCGTTCTGCGCCTGGTGTAGCACCGGTTTTCGGACGCAATCAATGAGCACGGCACGGACCCGGTGAAAGCGCTTTCCGCCGGGTCCGCGCGCCGTCAGCCTCCGCAGCGGAAGCGGGCGTCGCCCCAGTCCGCGTGGTCGTTGCCGTTGCCGTCGCCGCCGTCGTCGGCCACCAGGTCGACGTAGGAGGCTCCGGTGACGTCCGCGGTGAGCGACCAGGCCGGGTCCGTGGCCTTGAGGACCGGGGACTTCACCTTCTCGGCACCGTCCGCGAGCACGCTGAACCGGACGCTGCCCCGGGTGGCCTGGACGTCGTCCACACCGACCTGGGCGGTGAGGGTGGTGCAGCGGCCGCCCAGGTAGTAGCGGACCTTGGCGGGGGCGTGGCTGCCGAGACCCTTGGCGTACGTCACGCCCCCGATCCGCAGCGGGGAGCCGTCGCCGGTGCCCGTCTCGCCGTTGGAGAGGTCGCGCTCGACGGGCCCCCAGCCGTTGGTGGCCGAGGTCCAGTCCAGGTCGCTGGCCCAGCTGTCGGCGGTGGGCGGCGGGGGCAGGGTGCGGGCGGTGGTGGCGGCGGTGAGCTTCCGCTCCTCTCCCCCGAGGTCGTACGTGAGGGACGCGCCGAGGGTGTACGGCCGGTAGGGCGCGTCGACCGGCGGGGTCACCTGCCAGGTGGCGGTGGCGCTGCCGCCCGCCGCGACCGTGCCCAGGGTGACGGGGGCGGCCGGTTCGGCGGTCCAGCCCGCCGGGAGGGCGAGGACGGCCCGGGCGCCGGTGACCCCGGCGGTCTCGTCGTTGCCGAAGGTGGCCGTGACCCGGTTCGGGCGGCCGGGCTCCAGGGTGTCGGGCGCGGTGACGGTGAGCGTGCCGCAGGCGGCGCGCTCGGCGGCCGGGCCGAGGTCGGTGACGGTGAAGCCGTCGAGGACGAAGTCGGCGCCGTCGGGGGCGTCCCCGCGCTTGCGCAGTCCGGTCCAGGTGTCGCCGCAGCCCGCGGTGACGGTCTCGGAGAAGTGGCCGCTGGTCCTCTGCTGCCCGAGCGGGGTGCGCCGGGTCTCCACTGAGGTGCCGTCCGCGCGGTCGTAGCCGGTGATCCACTCGTACGCGCCCGCGTGGCTGGACTGGTAGGCGTACTCCACGCGGTAGCTGTGGCCGTCCTTCATCGGGACGGTCCAGGGCGCGGTGCGG
The DNA here is from genome assembly GCF_001905665.1 of Streptomyces sp. CB02261. Lineage (GTDB taxonomy): Bacteria > Actinomycetota > Actinomycetes > Streptomycetales > Streptomycetaceae > Streptomyces. Next base: position 183,454 of record NZ_LIVX01000011.1, read on the forward strand.
TAGACGAGTCCGCTGTTCTCGTCGTGGGACTTGAGGGATTCGGCGCCGCCGATGACGTCGTCGATCAGCTTCCCGTTCCAGCCGGCCTGGGTGTACGGGGCGTGGAGCTGGGCGATGTGGGTGCGCGGGTCGGTCGTACCGCCGGAGTCGCCCTTGAGGAAGGGGCCCCAGCCCTGGTCGACGGCCTCGAAGTCCTCGTACACCAGGGTTCCGGCCTTGGTGGCGGGGGCGTTGGCGACGATCCGCACGTCGTCGATCCGGACGGTGGCGGCGCTGCCGCCCGCGGCCTGGATCCTCAGCGGGGTCGTGCCGCCGGCGGGTGCGGTGAAGGTGACCTTGGCGCGCTGGAAGCGGGTGCCGTGCCAGTCGGAGGCGGCGACCCGGTCCTGGAGCGTGGACCGTTCGACGGTGACGGAACGGCCGCCCGCGGAGAGGGTGGTGGGCCTGCTCGCGCCCGGCTGCACCTCGATCAGGGCGGAGGCGGTGTACCGGGCGCCGGGGGTGAGGCCGGTGATCCACCGGCCCACGGAGGCGGTGGCGGTGCCGGAGAGCTTCGCGCTGTTGCGGCCCTGGGCGTCGGTGTCACGGGTGACGGTGCCGGCCTTGGTCCAGCCGGAGAGCCGCGCGTCGTTGAAGCCGGGGTCCTCGACCGGGGTGCCCTGGCCCCACTGCGGGGCGCGCGGTGCGGGCGCGCGGTCGGGGTGGAGCACGTAGGGCTGGCCGGCGACGGCGTCGAGGGTGATCTTCCCGTCGACGGGCCGCACGGTCGCGGTCCGCACGCGCCCGTTGTCGGTGAGCTTGTACACGGAGTACGAGCCGGAGCCGGCCGGGACGGCCCAACTGGTCCTGCCACCGGACTTGTTGTAGTGGTAGAGCTTCTTTCCGCCGTCCCAGGGCAGCAGGTAGTCCTCGCCGTCGAGGACCTTGCGGCCGTGGTCGTAGAAGGTGCGGCGGCCGTTCTCGACGGTGCCCCGGACCTGGCCGGTGAAGGTGAGGTCGTCACCGTTCCAGCGGGTGATCCGCTGCTGCTGGAGGTACTTGGCGGGGAGGTTCCGCTGCCAGATGTTGGCGGTGAAGTCGTTCCAGTCGGTCTCGCCGGTCCAGCCCTCGAAGTCGACGAGCGCGGTCTGGCCGAGGACCGGGTGGTTGTTCCAGATGTCCTTCTCGCCGTTGCGGATGAAGCGGATGATCTGCGAGTTGAGGCCCTTGTTGGTGGCGCCGCCGTAGTCGAGGTCGTTGGCCCAGTGGGACCAGAGGGAGGACCGCTCGAACTTGTCGGACCACTCGGTGGCGACGTTCCAGCCCTGGGCCCGCACGGCCCGCGCCGTCTCGTCGGCGATCCAGCCGTGGGTGTAGTAGACGTCGATGTAGAGCGTGGAGAGGTTCCGGTCGGTTTCGTCGCGGAGCTGCTGGAAACGGCGGGCGAGGTCACCGCTGTTGATGTCCCGGCGCTGGTCGATGTAGTAGCTCTGGTTGAGCCAGTTCCAGCCGGGCCTGGTCTTGTCGACGAGGGTCTCGCTGAAGTTCTTCGCCTCGGGGTACGCCTCGGTTGCGTTGACGTGGACGCCGAAGTCGGCGCCCCACTTCCCGCCCTCGCGCAGGAGGACGTTGAGATCGGCGAGGCCGCCGGCCCGCTTGTTGTAGTTGCCGCCGTAGTCGGGGTGGGCGGAGTCGTGGCCCTCGGAGCCGTACCCCTTGAGCAGGGCGAACTGGCCGAGTCCGTCGGTGGAGAGCGAGATCCGCTTGACGTCGTCGAGGGTGCGCAGGAAGGGGTGGGTGGCCTGGGAGGCGAAGTTGAACGGGATGTGGGCGACGACCCGGTCGGGGGTCTTCTCGCTGCCGGGGGCCTTGATCCCGATCGTCCGGAAGGCGACGGCGCCGTCCTGCCAGTCGGTGGTGCCGTCGGCGTTGGCGTCGGGGGTGACGACGACCTTGGCCCAGGGCAGGCCGTCGCCGTCGGCGGGCTTCGGCGCGCCCTCGCCGCGGTAGGTCCACTGGCCGGACCAGACGCCGACGCGGGTCTCGGTGCCGTTCGTGCGGGCCTGGTGCCAGAAGCGGGCGCCGTCGCGTGCGGACGCGCCCGAGGGCTTGTCGTAGCTGGAGTTGGACTCGACGGCGGCGGCGAGCCGGCCGGTGTTGACGAGGGCGTAGGTCGCGCCCACGGGGGCGGCCTCGGCCGCGGTCGCGTCGGTGATCCGCGCGAAGACGTCGGCGGTGCGGGTGGAGTCCGGGTCGAGCCGGGTGAAGGCGGTCGCGGCGCCGGGGTCGGAGGATCCGACGGAGACCAGGTCGTGGCCGGGTATGTCGATGGTGCCGACCCGGAAGCCCTCGGTGTCGCGGACCGCGGTCACCCGGAAGGTGGTGGTCCGCCCCTCGACGCCGAGGCGCGCGTCGATCTCGACGCCGGGCAGTTCGGGGAAGGTGAGGGTGTACGCGGCGGAGGTCGCGGTCAGGACGGGGGCGCCCTTGGCCTGGACGGCGCGGGCGGTGCCGTTGAGCACGACCCGTGTGACCGGGGCCGTACTGCCGAGGAGGCGGGCGCCGCTGGCGCGGTCGGTGTACGAGAGGACGCGGGGGAAGTCCTCGGCGACGGCGACGGACAGCTGGGCGGAGGTGATGACCGGGGTGGCGGCCGCGGCGGTCCCGGCGAGCGGCCCGGGGCCCGCGTCGCTCTCCGCCAGGGCGGGCCCGGCCAGGGCGAACACGGCGGACGAGGCTGCGACGAGCGCGCAGGCGGCACGGATTCTTCGCGAACGGGAGAGGGGCATGCGCCTAGTTGGCCCCGCCCCGTCGGCACCGTCAACGAGATCGCGCCGCGCGGGCCCCTCCAGTCCAAGAACCCCCTTCGGTTAGTCCAAGTGACCACCGGAGGGGGCTTCTCGGGCGCGGTGGGCGGTCAGCAGCCGCCGCAGTTGTAGAAGGTCACGTCCCAGTGGTTGCCCTCGTCGGCGTAGACGTTGCCGGCGCCGGACTTCCACTGCGGGGCTCCGTCACCGCGGACCCCGATGTAGGTGAAGGTGTTCTTGATGTAGTTGCCGAGGCACGTGTACTTGCTGAAGTCGAGCTTGTAGCCGTTCCAGTGGGAGTACGTACCGCTCGCGTGACCGGTCTCGGTGCCGCCGGTGATGTTGAGGGCGCAGCCGCTGGCGCTCTTGAGGGTCTGGGCGCCCTGGGCGGTGGCGAGGTTGAGCTGCTCGAAGGACGTGCAGGTGGGGTTGGAGCGGGTGGAGCAGCCGCCGGAGGAGGACCAGGTGATTCCGGAGGACCGGAACATCGAGGTCGCGGTGGCGTGGCTGATCTTGGTGACCGCGTGGGCCTCGCCTGCGGCGGTGAGGGCGCCGAAGCCGGGCGCGAAGAGCGCGCCGAGGACGAGGGCGAGGGCCGTGAGGACGGAGCGGAGCTTCATCGGGAGTGCCTCCTGCTGGTGACCGTGACGGGGGGTGGTCCTGGGGGTGCAGGTGGTTCTGGTGCGCGTCTCGCACCGGGATGATGCCGCAGTTCTACGCGCGTCCGCCAGAGGGCGGGGCGTCCCTCGTGCCACCGCGTGGGTGAACATCTCCCGGAGATGTTGAATGTTGAACGGAATAGGGCTACAGTCATTCTCGTTGAAGCTTCAACAACAGCGCTTCGACCCACACCGACAAGGAGCACGTCATGGGCATCTTCACCCGCAGGAGCAACGAGTCCGCCGTCGCCGTCGCCACCCTCCCGGTCGACCCGGCCCTGGCTGCCCTGACCGGCGACTACACCATCGACCCCGCGCACAGCAGCATCGGCTTCACCGTCCGTCACGCCATGGTCACCAACGTGCGCGGCACGTTCGCCGAGCACGAGGGCGCGCTGCGGCTCGACGGCGCGAACCCGGCCGCCTCCTCCGCCTCCATCGACGTCAGGATCGCCTCCATCGACACGGGCATCGCCGACCGCGACGGCCACCTCCGCAGCGGCGACTTCTTCGACGCCGAGCAGTTCCCGCTGATGAGCTTCCGCTCGACGGAGGCCGAGCAGCTGGGCGGCGACAAGTACCGGATCACCGGCGAACTGACCATCAAGGACGTCACCAAGCCGCTCTCCATCGACCTGGAGTTCAACGGCAGCGCCACGGACGTCTACGGCAACGAGCGCGTCGGCTTCGAGGGCTCCGCCGAGATCCTGCGCTCCGCGTGGGGCCTGACCTGGAACGCGGCCCTGGAGACCGGCGGCGTGATGGTCAGCGACAAGGTCAAGCTGAACTTCGACATCTCCGCGATCAAGAACGCCGCCTGACACCGGCCTCCTCGCGGGAGCATGGGGCCGCCTGGCTTCCGCCCCTCCTTCCGGGACCCTGGGGCCGCCTGACCCCAGCCCCCCTTTCGGGACCCGACGCCGTCCGGCCTCGTCCCTCCCCCGGCACACACGAGCGCGCCCGCCCTCCGCAGCAGCAGCGGAAGGCGGGCGCTCGGCGTTCACGCGGGCGGCGCGGCCGCCGGCGTTCACGCGGGCGGCGCGGCCGGGGACGGCTGGTCGGCCCCGACCCGGCCCCGACCCGGCCCGGCGCGGTCTCAGCGCCCGTTCGCGGCCGCCTCGACGACCACCGGGATCAGCCGGGCGTTCTCGGCGGCGCCGGGGCCGCCGGCGAAGGCGAAGCGACGGCGGGCGTAGCTGTAGGCGAGCCCGGTCGCCGGGTCGGCGAAGGACTGCGTGCCGGGGGCCCCGCTGTGCCCGACGGCGGCCGCGCTCAGGGCCGGGTAGCGGGTGGCGAGCGGGACGAAGCCGAGCCCGAAGGCGTTCTCCTCGCCCGTCACCAGGTCCACGCCCCGGGAGTGGATCCGGGCCACCTCGGCCAGGGTGTCCGGCTTCAGGAGCGGGGCGCGCCCGTCGAGCTCGCCGGCGACCGCCGCGTACATCCGCGAGAGGCCGCGCGCGGAGCCGACGCCACCGGCCGAGACCGGCGCCTGGGCCCGGACCGCCCGCGAGTTGGCGTACGCGACGATGTCGAACGGCGGGTCCGCGTGGAAGTTGAACGCGACGCCCATGAGGCTGTCCGGCGCGATCGGGTTCTCGGCGAGGAGCGCCTGCTCGGCGGGCGTGGGCAGCATCGGCAGGGCCGTACGGAAGCGGGGCTCCAGCTCTTCCGGCAGGCCCAGGTAGTAGTCGAGCGCGTACGGGGCGCGGACCCGCTCCTCGAACAGGTCCCGGATCGTCCGGCCGGTGGCCCGCAGGACCACCTCACCGACCAGGGCGCCGATGACCAGGGCGTGGTAGCCGTGGCCGGTGCCCGGCTCCCAGTAGGGGCGCTGCCCCGCGAGCCGGGCGGCGATGGCCCGGTCGTCCGCGAGTTCCTCGGCGCTGAAGCCGCCGTCGACGCCGATCGCACCGGACCGGTGGGCCAGCAGCTGGCGCAGGGTCACCTCGCCCTTGCCCTCGGCGGCGAACTCGGGCCACCAGGAGGCGACGGTGCGGTCCAGGTCGAGGACGCCGTCCTGGACCAGGAGGGCGGTGACCAGGGCCATGGCGCCCTTGGACGAGGAGTAGAGGCCGAGGAGCGAGTCCCCGTCCACCCCGTCGCCGCCCCAGAGGTCCACGACGAGCCGGCCGTGGTGGTGGACGGCGAGCTGCGCGCCTCCGTCGCGCGCCTCGTTCGCCACGACGGTGGCGAACTCCTCTCGTACGGATTCGAATCCTGGCTCCACCGTGCCGTGGACGTCACTCATGGCGCTACTCCCCCTGCAGGTCTCTGACGCGGTCGGAGACTGGAACGATCAGGCCGTCACTTCCCTTCCCGCACGGGCGAATTCGCCACGGGGCGCCTGGAATCGCTGGTCGACGGCGTTGTCAGTGGCGGCGGCTAGCGTCGGCGGCATGGAATTCCGTATCGACAGCGGCGTGTTGACCGACGCCGTGACCTGGGCCGCGCGCGTCCTTCCGGCCCGCTCCCCCATGCCCGTCCTCGGCGGCCTGCTCCTGGAGGCCGCGGGCGGGCGCCTGCGGGTCTCCGGTCTCGACCACGAGGCCTCCGCCCGCATCGAGGTCGAGGCCGACACGGACGTCGAGGGGCGGGCGCTGGTCCTCGGGCGGCGGCTGCTCGACATCTGCAAGGTGCTGCCCCGGGGCCTCACGGAGCTCGCCGTGGAGGGCGCCCGGCTCTCGGTGACCTCCGGCGACGCCCGCTTCGGCCTCTCCCTGCTGCCGCTCGACGACTACCCGGCCCCGCCCGCGCTGCCCGAGGTCCGCGGCCTGGTGGACGGGGACGCCTTCGCCGCGGCGGTCGGGCAGGTGGCGGTGGCGGCGGGCCGGGACGACTCGCTGCCGGTCCTCACCGGGATACGGCTCGCCCTGGACGGGACGACCATGACGCTGGCGGCCACCGACCGCTACCGCTACGCCGTCCGCACCCTGGAGTGGAAGCCGGAGGCCGCCGCCCCGGGGGAGGACGCGGATGTCGTCGTGCCCGCCCGGCGCCTCACCGAGATCGCCCGCTCCCTCGCGGACGCCGGTCCCGCGCGGCTCGCCCTCGACGGCGGCTCGATCGGCTTCGAGAGCGGCGGCCTGCGCACCACCACCCGACTGCTGGACGGGCGCCTCCCCCGCCACGACAAGCTCTTCGCGCTCGGCGACCCGGCCCTCGCGGTCACCGAACGGGCCCCGCTGGCCGAGGCCGTCAAGCGGGTCGCGGTCGTCGCCGAGGGCGACAGCCCGGTCCAGCTGACCTTCACCCCCACCGCCCTCCACCTCCAGGCGGGGTACGAGGACGACATCGCCTCCCAGCACCTGCCGTCCGCCCTCACGGGCACGGACACCCTGACGGTCGCCTTCAACCCGGGGTACCTCCTGGACGCCCTCGCCTCGCTGGACTCCCCCGAGGTCCACTTCCATCTCCTGGGCCCCGGGCAGCGCGCCCTCCTCACCGACGGGCCGGGAGCGGCCCACCGCCATCTCCTGATGTCGGTGAAGCCGCTGGTCTAGAACCCGCCCCCGCCGTCGAAGCCTCCGCCTCCGCCGAAGTCACCCCCGCCGAAGCCGCCCGAGTCGCCGCCCCCGAAGTCGCTCGATCCGAAGTCGCCGGAGTTGAAGTCGCCGCCCGAGAAGTCACCGCCTCCGAACTCGCCGCCGCCGTACTCGCCGGCGTAGGCCGGGGTGGCGAGCATCGAGCCGAGGAGCGTGCCCATCAGGAGGCCGGGGAGGATGCCGCCGCCGAAGTAGCCGCCGGCCCAGGGGCCGTAGGCCGGGCCCGCCTCCCAGTAGGGGCGGCGCACGCCGTCCGCGTCGACCGTGCGGGCCATCGGGTCGCGGCCGTCGTCGAGGCGGGCCGCGTCGGCGGCGCAGACCGGGACCTGGCGGGCGGCGCCGCCGGCCGGGGTCCAGGTGCGGTCCTCGGTGGAGGGCCCGTGGCGCGGGTCGAAGAAGCAGGGGACGCGGCGCTCGGGGAGCGGGCGGGACTCGCGGCGGGCGGCGAGGACGGCGAGGGAGTAGCGGCCGTCCTCCAGCGCCTGGGTGACCGCGCGGACGTCATGGGGGCGCGCGGCGGCGGCCATGAGGGACTTGGCCTTGTCGTACGAGTCGAGGGCGCGTTCGTAGTCGCCGCGCATGGCGTCGTCGGCGCCGGGCTCGGCGGGGTGGAAGTCGAGACGTTCGAGCTCTTCGCCGAAGGCGGTGATGTCCTCGTCGACGACGACCCGCAGGGCGTCGAGGGCCGCGCGCTCCTCGGCCTCCTTGCGCATCCGGTTGCGGCGGACGACCGCGTAGGCGCCCGCGCCTCCGACCGCGGCGACGGCGCCGAGGGTGACGAGTCCGGCGACGGGGACACCGGAGTCGGTGCCGACGGAGCCCCAGGTCGAGGGGGCGGAACCGCGCAGGGCGGGCAGGGCCTGGTCGACGAAGTTGTCGAGTTCCGTGGCGGCGTCGACGCCCGGCTGCCGTACGGAGGTGACGAGGTCGTCCACGGTGCCGGGGGACATCACGGAGCGGTCCGCCTGGGCGTCGAAGCCGCCGCCGAGCCTGATGGCGTAGAGGCCGGTGATTCCCGTCTGGGCCCGCAGGTCCGGGAAGAGGCGCTCGGGCGGGAAGGCGGCGTTCGCCGGCAGGACCGCGACGAAGAGCGGCTTGTCCGCGTCCTTGATCTTCTGGGCGAGGGCGTCGGCCTGGGCCTTCGACAGCTGGTCGGCGGCGCCCGGATCGACGTACACCGGGCCCTGTTTCAGGGCGGCGGCCGCGTCGGGGATCCCCGTGGCCCTGGCGCCCGAGGAGGGGGCCAGGGCCAGGAGCAGGAGCAGAATCAGCCCGGCGAGGGCCGACAGTACGGAGAGCGGCCTGGTCCTCATGGTTCGACGCTACCCGAACGACGCCGAACAGGACATAGCCGGACCGTTCGGGACCATCCGGGCTTGGCGACCGGTCCGGGGAACCCCTACTCGGACGGGTCGACGCCCGCCCGGAGCACCCCGTACGTGAAGGCGTCCTCCAGGGCCTGCCAGGAGGCGGCGATCACGTTCTCGCCGACGCCGACCGTCGACCACTCGCCGTTGCCGTCGCTGGTGGTGATCAGGACGCGGGTCGTGGACTCGGTGCCGTGACGGCCCTCCAGGATGCGGACCTTGTAGTCGACCAGCTCGAACTTGGCGAGCTGCGGGTAGATCCGCTCCAGGGCGAGCCGCATGGCGCGGTCCAGCGCGTTGACGGGGCCGTTGCCCTCGGCGGTGGCGACGATCCGCTCGCCCTTGGCCCAGAGCTTGACGGTGGCCTCGTTGGCGTGGGTGCCGTCGGGGCGGTCCTCGACGATCGCGCGCCAGGACTCCGTACGGAAGTAGCGGCGGGCGCGGCCCTCGACCTCCTCGCGCAGGAGCAGCTCGAAGGAGGCGTCGGCCGCCTCGTACGTGTAGCCCTGGAGCTCGCGCTCCTTGACCCGCTCGACGACCCGCGCGACGAGCTCGCGGTCGCCGCCGAGGTCGACGCCGAGTTCCTTCCCCTTGAGCTCGATGGAGGCGCGGCCGGCCATGTCGGAGACGAGCATCCGCATGGTGTTGCCGACCAGCTCGGGGTCGATGTGCTGGTAGAGGTCGGGGTCGACCTTGATCGCGGAGGCGTGGAGCCCGGCCTTGTGGGCGAAGGCGGAGACACCGACGTACGGCTGGTGGGTGGAGGGGGTGAGGTTGACGACCTCGGCGATGGCGTGCGAGATGCGGGTCATCTCGGCCAGGGCGCCGTCGGGCAGCACCTTCTTGCCGTACTTGAGCTCCAGGGCCGCGACGACGGGGAAGAGGTTGGCGTTGCCGACCCGCTCGCCGTAGCCGTTGGCTGTGCACTGGACGTGGGTGGCGCCGGCGTCGACGGCGGCGAGGGTGTTGGCGACGGCGCAGCCGGTGTCGTCCTGGGCGTGGATGCCGAGGCGGGCGCCGGTGTCGGCGAGGACGGTGGCGACGACGGCCTGGATCTGGGCGGGCAGCATGCCGCCGTTGGTGTCGCAGAGGATGACGACGTCGGCGCCGGCCTCGTGCGCGGCGCGGACGACGGCCTTGGCGTAGTCGGGGTTGGCCTTGTAGCCGTCGAAGAAGTGCTCGCAGTCGACGAAGACGCGGCGGCCCTGGGAGCGCAGATGGGCGACGGTGTCGCGGACCATCTCCAGGTTCTCGTCGAGGGTGGTGCGCAGGGCGAGCTCGACGTGCCGGTCGTGCGACTTGGCGACCAGCGTGATGACCGGGGCGCCGGAGTCCAGGAGGGCCTTGACCTGCGGGTCCTCGGCGGCGTCGCCGCCCGCCCTGCGGGTGGCGCCGAACGCGACGAGCTGCGCGTTCTTGAACGCGATCTCCTGCGTGGCGCGGGCGAAGAACTCCGTGTCGCGGGGGTTGGCGCCGGGCCAGCCGCCCTCGATGAAGCCCACACCGAACTCGTCGAGGTGCCGGGCGATGGTCAGCTTGTCCGCGACGGTGAGGTTGATGCCTTCACGCTGCGCCCCGTCGCGCAGCGTCGTGTCGAAGACATGGAAGCTGTCGTCGAGGCGCGAGCTCTCGGCGTTCTCCGTGGTCATGACTGTGATGGCTCCTGTCGGATGTGGCTCCGGAAGGTCTGGATCCACTTGCCCCCATTCTCACGCGTCGTCCGCTTCCGCCATGGGTGGGGCCGGAAAACGAAAAAACCCCTCGCGGGTGCGAGAGGTCTGCGCGCGGGTCTGGGGCACGGTGTCCACTGCCGCGGGGGTTGTGCCGCGGTTCAGTGGCCACTGCGGACCGGCGCGCTGCTGCCGATAATCATCGTGGTAGCAAGCACGCCGGAAGTCTGACACAGCCGCGCGAGTGACAGCAGCACAGTCTCAGGATGCGGGCGGTGCGCCGGTGGTACGGATCATCCGCGTGACCACACCACCGCCTGCCGGGCCGCCTTCGGGACCGCCTTCCGGACCTCCCTCGGGCCCGCCGTCCGGACCGCTCCGCCCGCCCTCGCCGGAACCCGACCCCGAGCGCGGCCCCGGGTCCGGGTCCGGGGCCGGCCGCGGCACGCCCCCGGGCTCCGGCTCCACCGCGCAGCCCCCGCCCTCCCCCGGAGGGGACGGCCGCCGCCGCGTCGTCCTGATCGCCGTCGGCGGAGTGCTGGTGGCGGCGGCGCTGGGCATCGGTCTGGTCGCCCTCCTCGGCGGCGACGACGACAGCCCCACGACGGCGAGCCCGACGAGCCCCGCGGCGTCCAGCCCGCCCGCCGACTCCTCGTCCTCCCGGGCACGGGCGCACGCCCTCGCCGAGCGCGTGGCCATGGCGCCGGAGGACTGGGGGCCCGGCTACACGAAGGGCGACCCGTACGAGCGGGACCCGGCGGGCGAGTACGAGGTGGGGCAGGACTGCAAGGGCTTCGAGCAGGCGGCCAGGTCGGGCACCCTTGCCTCGGTCAGCCGTACCGTGAACAGCACCGGGTCGCATCTCCCCTCGACGACCGAGGTCCGGGTCTTCGCGGACGCGGAGACGGCCCAGGCGTTCGTCGAAAGCTCCGAGGACACCACGCGCCGCTGCCCGACACAGCAGTCGGGCGAGCTGCGCTGGTCCTCGGTCCGCCAGGCCGCGGCGCCGGATGTGACCGGACTCGATCAGGTGATGGCCGAGGAGGGCACCCAGACGGCGGACGCCGCCGGCACCAGAACCGATTACCCCTACGTCCTGTACACCGGCCGGACCGGCGACACCGTGGTGAGCGTGTTGGCCTACGAGACCCGTGCCGACGTCGCGGCCCTGGGCCCGCGCGCCCGGGGCGTCCTCCAGAAGCTCCAGCAGCGGGTGGAGAGCGCCCGCGCGAGCGCGCGCCCGTGAGCGGGGGCGGTCAGACGGCGGGGGCCGATGTCTTCTCCGGTTCGCCGGCCCGTTCCGGCCCGCCCGTGCCGCCCACCCGGCGCAGGTCGATGTCCCGGGTCTCGCGCATCGTGAGGTAGACGACCAGGGAGACGGCCGCGCAGCCCGCCACGTACCAGAAGAAGCCCGACTCGATGCCGGCGTCCTTGAACCACAGCGCCACGTACTCGGCGGTGCCGCCGAAGAGGGCGTTGGCGACGGCGTACGGCAGCGCGACGCCGAGGGCCCGGATGCCGGTGGGGAAGAGCTCGGCCTTCACGCAGGCGTTGATCGAGGTGTAGCCGGTGATCACGACCAGCGCCAGCAGGGAGAGCCCGAGCGCCGGCCAGAAGGAGCCCGCGTGCCGCAGCATCGTCATGATCGGCACGGTGAGCAGCGTCGACCCCACGGCGAAGGTGATGAGGAGCGGTCGGCGGCCGATCCGGTCGGAGAGGTGCCCGGCCAGCGGCTGGAGGCAGGCGAAGACGATCAGGGCGCAGAAGGAGACCAGGGTCGCGGTCTGCTTGGGGAGTCCGGCGGAGTTGGAAAGGTACTTGGTGAGGTAGGTCGTGTACGTGTAGTAGGCCACGGTCCCGCCCATGGTGAGCGCGACGACGAGGAAGGCCTCGCGCCGGTGCGCCCAGAGCGCCGTGAGGGTGCCCTTCCGGTCGCCCGCGACCGCGTCGTCGGCGGTCTCCTCGTACACCTCGGTCTCCAGCATGGTGCGGCGCAGGTAGAAGACGACGGCCGCGCCGAGGGCGCCGATGACGAAGGGGATGCGCCAGCCCCAGTCGTGCAGGGCCTCGGTGGTGAGGGTGTGCTGGAGGACGAGCAGCAGGCCGAGGCCGAGGATCTGGCCCGCGGTCATCGAGACGTACTGGAAGCTGGAGGCGAAGCCGCGGTGCTCGGGGTCGGAGGCCTCGGTGAGGTAGGTGGCGCTGGCGGCGTACTCGCCGCCGACGGAGAGTCCCTGGAGGAGGCGGGCGACCAGGAGGACGGCGGCGCCGCCGTATCCCGCGACGGCGTAGGTGGGCGCGACCGCGATGAGGAGCGCGGACGCGGACATCAGGGTGACGGTGAGGGTGAGGGCGGCCTTGCGCCCCTTGCGGTCACCGACGCGGCCGAGGAGCCAGCCGCCGACGGGCCGCATGAAGAACCCGACGGCGAAGATGCCGGCGGTGTTCATGAGTTTGGCGGTGTCGTTGCCCTCGGGGAAGAACGCGCCCGCGAAGTAGGTGGCGAAGCTCGCGTACACGAACCAGTCGAACCACTCGACCATGTTGCCGGCCGAGCCTACCCAGATCTTCTTCCAGTGCTCTCGTCCCATGGTCCGGAACCGTGCCCGAGGGACGGTGCAGGACTCAAGGCCGCAGGCCGCAACGATCCTGTGTACTTACGTGCGTTGCGGTCGCGGCCCCCGCACGTCAGTCGCGCGGCAGCAGGTCCTGGTCGATGAACTCCCGCACGTGCTCCAGGACCTGCTCCCGCCCGGTGCCCGGGATGCCGACGGCGACGTGCACGCTGAAGCCGTCGAGCAGGGCCCGCATCCGGGCCGCGAACCGGTCGGGGTCGACCGGCCGGAACTCCCCGCGCGAGACGCCCTCGGCGAGGATGGCGACCAGGTCCCGGTGCCAGGCGCCCTCGATGGCGGCCTGCCGGGCGCGGGCGTCGTCGTCGGCGTTCTGCGACCGGTTCCAGACCTCCAGCCACAGCGTCCAGTGCGGGTCGCGCGGCCCGTCGGGCACGTACACGTCGACGTACCCGTCGAGCCGCTCGCGCGCGGTCCCCGGGCCGGAGAGCAGGGCGCTCCGCTCGGCCCCGAGCCGCCCCTCGCTCCACTCCAGGGTCCGGAGCAGCAGCTCGTCCTTGGTGCGGAAGTAGTAGAGGAGGTGGCCGCTGCTCATGCCGACCTGCCGCCCGAGGCCGGCCATCGTCAGCCCGTCGAGCCCCCGCTCGGCGATGGTGCCCATGGCGGCGGCGAGCACGTCCTCGCGGGGCGGGGCGGCCTGGTTGCGCCGGCGGGGGTGGGGCGGTGGGCTGCTGCTCTGACTCACTCGTACGTTCTACCGTATGACCGCCGGCGCTCAGACCCTCGGCTGCTGCTGGGTGATGCAGTGGATGCCGCCCCCACCTGCGAAGATCGTCCGCGCGTCGACGAGGACGACCTCGCGCTCGGGGAAGAGGCGGCGGAAGATCTCGGCGGCGAGCTCGTCGTGGGGGTCGTCGAAGGCGCAGAGGACCACGCCGTCGTTGCACAGGTAGTGGTTGATGTACGAGTAGTCGACCCAGTCGCCCTCCTCGTCCGTGAGGACGGTCGGGGCGGGGATCTCGACGACCTCCAGCGGGCGGCCCTGGGCGTCCGTCTGCCCGCGCAGGATGTTCACGTACATCCGGGACCGCTCGTAGTCGGGGTGGGCCGGGTCCTGCTGGCTGTGGACGAGGACGGTGCCGGGGCGGGCGAAGGCGGCGACGATGTCGACGTGGCCCTGGGTGCCGTAGAGGCCGTAGTCGCCGGTGAGGCCGTTGGGGAGCCAGATCGCCTTGGTGGTGCCGAGCTTGGCGTGGATCTCGTTCTCGACCTGCTCGCGGGTCCACCCGGGGTTGCGGCCGGGACCGAGCTGGACGGTGTCGGTGAGGAGGACCGTGCCCTCGCCGTCCACGTGGATCGCACCGCCCTCGTTGACGAGCGGGGACGGCAGTACGGGGACCCCGGCGAGGTCCGCGACATGGCGGGCGATCTTGGAGTCGTGCTCCCAGCGGGCCCAGTCCTGGGCGCCCCAGCCGTTGAACACCCAGTCCACGGCGCCGAGTTCGGTGCCGTTCGTGACGAAGGTGGGGCCGATGTCCCGCATCCAGGCATCGTCGAGGTCCCGCTCGACCAGGTCGACGTCGGGGCCGACGAGGGCGCGGGCCGACTCCGCGTCGCCGGGGGCGACGACCAGCGTGACCGGTTCGAAGCGGCGGACGGCGCGGGCCACCGACGCCCAGGCGGCGCGGGCCTCGGCGAGTTCGCCCTCGTTCGTGAAGGTGGGGTTGGGGCTGGGCCAGGCCATCCAGGTGCGCTCGTGCGGCATCCACTCGGCGGGCATGCGGTAGGTCATCGAGGAGTCCTAGGGAAGGTCAGAGGAAGTAGAGGCGGTTGAGGGAGACGGATTCGACCGCCTCGGAGCGGATCGGTGAGCCGTCGAGGGAGACGAGACCGGTACGGTCGTCGACCTGGACGTCTCCGACCCGGGAGTTCAGGAGCAGGTCCGCGGGGCCGATGCCGCGGGTGCCGCGTACGGGCACGCGGCGGCGCCGGGTCGGCATCCGGTCGGCGCCGAGGTCGACGGCGGCCTGGGCGACGAAGGCGACCGAGAGGTCGGCGGCCGTGGCGCCGTGCCCGCCGAACAAGGGCCCGAGGACGAGCGGTTCGCAGGTGTCGGTGGCGGCGTTGGGATCGCCCACGACCCCCCACGCGGGGAAGCCGGACTTCAGCACCAGCTGCGGCTTGGCGCCGAAGAACTCCGGCCGCCACAGCACGATGTCGGCCAGCTTGCCAGTCTCGATCGAGCCGATCTCGTGGGCGAGGCCGTGGGCGAGCGCCGGGTTGATGGTGAGCTTGGCCAGGTAGCGCATCACGCGCGCGTTGTCGTCGTGCGCGCCGTCGCCCTCCATGGGTCCGAGCTCGGCCTTCATCTTCCCGGCCATGGCGAAGGTCCGGCGTACGGTCTCGCCGGCCCTTCCCATCCCCTGCGCGTCGGAGGAGGTGATCCCGATCGCGCCGAGGTCGTGCAGGACGTCCTCCGCGCCCATCGTCCCGGCCCGGATCCGGTCGCGCGCCATGGCGGCGTCGCCGGGGAGGTCGGTCTTCAGGTCGTGGACGGAGACGATCATCCCGTAGTGCTCGGCGACCGCGTCGCGGCCGAAGGGCAGGGTGGGGTTGGTGGAGGAGCCGATGACGTTCGGCACGCCCGCCATCTTGAGGACGTTGGGCACGTGTCCGCCGCCGCAGCCCTCGATGTGGAAGGCGTGGATCGTACGGCCGTCCAGGACGCGGAGGGTGTCCTCCACGGAGAGGCACTCGTTGAGGCCGTCGCTGTGCAGGGCGACCTGGACGTCGTGCTCCTCGGCGACCCGGAGCGCGGTGTCGAGGGCGCGGGTGTGGGCGCCCATGTCCTCGTGGACCTTGAAGCCGGAGGCCCCGCCCTCGGCGAGGGCCTCGACCAGCGGGGCCGGGTCGGAGGACGAACCGCGGGCGAGGAAGCCGATGTTGACGGGCCAGGCGTCGAAGGAGTTGAAGGCGTGCCGCAGGGCCCAGGGCGAGTTGACGCCGACGCCCCACACGGGGCCGAACTCCTGCCCGATGATCGTGGTGACGCCGCTGGCGAGCGAGGCCTCCATGATCCGGGGCGAGAGCAGGTGGACGTGGGTGTCGACGGCTCCGGCGGTGGCGATGAGGCCCTCGCCGGAGACGATCGAGGTGCCGGTGCCGACGACGACGTCGACGCCGTCGAGGGTGTCGGGGTTGCCGGCCCGTCCGATCGCGTGGATCCGGCCCTCGCGGATGCCGATGGAGACCTTGCGGATGCCGAGGACGGCGTCGATCACCAGGACGTTGCTGATGACGACGTCGCAGGTCTCGCGGACGGCGGCGGCCTTCAGGTGCAGTCCGTCGCGGGCGGTCTTGCCGAAGCCGGCGAGGAACTCGTCGCCGGGCTTCTGGGAGTCCGACTCGACCCGGACGACGAGCCCGGAGTCGCCCAGGACGACACGGTCGCCGGCGCGCGGGCCGTGCACGGATGCGTACTCGTACGGGTCCATCAGTTGCCCTCCTCGTCGGACGGGACGCCCAGGTAGCCGCAGGCCGCCGCGCGCCTCAGTGCCTCTTCCCTCGCGCCCGGCGCGTCCAGCGGGCCGTCGACCAGGCCCGCGAAGCCGATGGCGACGCGGGCGCCGCCGATCGGGACGAGCCCGACCTCGGCCTCGCCGCCCGGGTCGAAGCGGAAGGAGGCGCCGGCCGGGATGGCGAGCCGCATGCCGTAGGTGGCCGCCCGGTCGAAGTCGAGGCGCGGGTTGACCTCGAAGAAGTGGAAGTGGGAGGTGACGCTCACCGGGACGGTGGCCGTGTTGCGCACGCGGAGGGTGAGCGCGGGCTCGGTCTCCGGGTGTCCGGGGCCGGGCAGCAGCGCGCCGGGCGCCCCTTCCCCGAGGCCGCCGCCGCCGATCGGGTCGGAGACGACCGCGAGCCGTGAGCCGTCGTCGAACACCGCCTCGACATGGACCTCGGTGACCACGTCGGCGACGCCGGGGAGCACGTCGTCGGGGCCGAGGACCGAGCGGGCGGCGTCGATCGCCTCGGCGAGTCGCTTGCCGTCGCGGGCCGCCTCGCAGACCGTGTCCGCGATGAGCGCGGTGGCCTCGGGGACATTGAGTCGCAGGCCCCGGGCCCGGCGGGCACGGGCGAGCTCGGCGGCGCCGAAGAGCAGCAGCCGGTCGCGTTCCGTGGGGGTCAGTCGCACGTCCGAAACACCTCCTGTTTGAGCGACACTCTAAATGCTGAGACGCTCGGTTCCAAGCATTGACGTGAGGTACAGCCACGGGTCACATTGAGCGCCACTCTAAATCTTCCGCCGCTCCCGTCCCCAGGAGTCCCCATGCCGATAGAACAGCGCGGAGTCGACACCATCCCCGAGGCCGAACGCACCAGCGGCCCCCGCGACCTCGTGGCGATCCTGCTCGGATCCAACCTGTGCCTGGGGGTGATCGTCTTCGGCTGGCTGCCGGTCTCCTTCGGCCTCGACCTCTGGGGCTCGGTGACCTCCGTCGTGGCCGGCACCCTCCTCGGAGTCGCCGTCACCGCGCCGCTCGCGCTCGTGTCGCTCCGGACCGCGACCAACCTCTCCACCTCGTCCGGCGCCTTCTTCGGCGTACGCGGCCGACTCGTCGGCTCGGTGGTCGGCCTGCTGCTCTCGCTCGGCTACACGGCGCTGACCCTCTGGATCGGCGGAGACGTCATGGTGGGCACGCTCGCCCGCCTGGTCGGCCTGCCGACCGGCGGCGCCGCCCACGCCGCCGTCTACGCGCTGCTCGCCGCCTGCACGGCGGTCGCCGCGGTGTACGGCTACCGGCTGCTGCTCAGGCTGAGCAAGGCCCTCGCCCTCGGCATGACCGTGCTCCTCGCCGTGGGCCTCGTCGCCTACGCCGGGGACTTCACGACGGCGGCGGTACCGGACACCCCGTACCTGCTCGGCTCGTTCTGGCCGACCTGGCTGCTCTCCGCGGTGGCCGCCGGGCTCAGCGGCCCGGTCGCCTTCATCACCCTGCTCGGCGACTACACCCGGTACGTCTCCCCCGTGCGCCACAGCGCGGCGAAGGTCTGGCGGGCCACCTGTCTCGGCCTGGTCGTGGGACTGCTCGTGCCTCAGCTCTTCGGTACGTACACGGCGCTCGCCGCCCGTGGCGCGCTGGACTACGCGGGGCCGCTCGTCGCCGCCTCACCCACCTGGTACCTGGTCCCGCTGCTCGTCGCGGCCACGGCCGGGTCCGTCGGCAACGCCGGACTGATGCTGTACTCGATGGGGCTCGACCTCGACGCGATCCTGCCGAAGGCCACCCGGGCCCGCGCCACCCTGGTGGTCGCGGCGGTGGCGACCGCCTTCGTCTTCCTCGGCCACTTCGCGTCCGACGCGCAGACGGCGATGACCTCGTTCGTGCTGCTCCTCACGGCCATCGGCACGCCGTGGGCGGTGATCACGCTGATCGGCCACGCCCGATGCGGCGGGACGTACGACCCGGAGGCGCTCCAGGTCTACAACCGCCGGGCGCGCGGCGGGATCTACTGGTACGCGGCGGGCTGGCAGCCGCGCGCCACCGCCTCCTGGGCGATCGGCGCGGCGACCGGCCTCGCCTCGGTGTCGACACCCCTCTACGAGGGACCGCTGCTCGCCCTGACGGGCGGGATCGACTGCAGCTTCGTCCTGTCGGGAATCGTGGGCGGCGCGCTGTACGCCGTCCTGACACCGCACAGGGCTCCCGGGACCGTGACGGCCCCGGAAGCCCTGACACAGGCGGAGTGAGCGACTAGCCCAGCTCGTGCATCCAGCCGTGGACGTCCTCGGCCTTGCCGGTCTGGACGGCGAGCAGTGCCTCGCGCAGCTTCATGGTGACCGCGCCGGGCTCGCCGCCCGACTGCTGCCATTCGCCCCGCTCGCACTTGACGGTGCCGACCGGGGTGATCACGGCGGCGGTTCCGCAGGCGAAGACCTCGGTCAGGGTGCCGTTCTCGGAGTCGGCCTGCCACTGGTCGATCGAGACACGGCCCTCCTCCGGCTCCAGGCCGAGGTCCGCCGCCAGCTTGAGCAGCGAGTCACGGGTGATGCCGGCCAGCAGCGAACCGGTGAGGGTGGGGGTGATCAGCTTGTTCCCGTACACGAAGTACAGGTTCATGCCGCCGAGCTCCTCGACCCACTTGTGCTCCACGGCGTCGAGGTAGGCGACCTGGTCGCAGCCCTTCGCGATGGCCTCGGCCTGCGCGAGCAGGGAGGCCGCGTAGTTGCCGCCGGTCTTGGCGTCGCCCATGCCGCCGGGGACGGCGCGGACGCGGTTCTCGGAGAGCCAGATGGAGACGGGCTTCACGCCGCCGGGGAAGTACGGGCCCGCCGGGGAGGCGATGACCACGAAGAGGTACTCGTTGGCCGGACGGACCCCGAGCCCGACCTCGGTCGCGATCATGAACGGACGCAGGTAGAGCGAGCCCTCGCCGCCGTGCTCCGGGACCCACGCCTTGTCCTGCCGGACGAGCACGTCACAGGCCTCGACGAAGGTCTCGACGGGCAGCTCCGGCATGGCCAGGCGGTGCGCGGAGGCCTGGAAGCGGCGTGCGTTGGCGTCCGGGCGGAAGCTGGCGACCGAGCCGTCGGGACGGCGGTAGGCCTTGAGGCCCTCGAAGATCTCCTGCGCGTAGTGCAGGACGTTCGTCGCCGGGTCCAGGTGCAGCGGGCCGTAGGGCACCAGCTGGCCGTCGTGCCATCCCCGGCCCTCGGTCCACCGGATGGTGACCATGTGGTCGGTGAAGTGGCGGCCGAATCCGGGGTCGGCCAGGATCGCTTCGCGCTCCGCGTCGGACAGCGGGCTGGAGGAGGGCTTGAGCTCGATCGTGGGCGTCGTCATGAGTGCGTGTCCTTCACCGGTTGTGTGGGGAGGACCGCGCTCACGCCTCAGTCACGGACCGAAGTCCATGACTGTGTGGACGTCCGAGCATGCCCGCATGCCGCGGCCCCACGTCCGATTATCGCTCGCGGGAACCGGTGCACGAAACGGGTGAACACGGTCCAGGGTTCGATGGTGGCACCCCACGACCGCACAGGTACAGCCGCCGGGTGCAGGTGCGACCCGGCGGCTGCTGTCGTATGGCAGTCGGCGCGGGTCAGCTCGCTACGCGCGCGGCGAGCGCGTCGCCGATCTCGTCCGTCGTACGGACGGCCGCGCCGCGCTCGGTGAGGTCGGCGGCGACGGCGGCCTCGACCCGGGCGGCCTCGGTCTCGTAGCCGAGGTGGCGCAGCAGGAGGGCGACGGAGAGGACGGTGGCCGTGGGGTCGGCCTTGCCCTGGCCCGCGATGTCCGGCGCGGAGCCGTGGACCGGCTCGAACATCGACGGGAACTCGCCGCTCGGGTTGATGTTGCCGGAGGCGGCGACGCCGATGCCGCCGGAGACGGCCGCGGCGAGGTCGGTGATGATGTCGCCGAAGAGGTTGTCGGTGACGATCACGTCGAAGCGGGCCGGGTCGGTGACGAGGAAGATCGTCGCGGCGTCGACGTGCAGGTAGTCGGTGGTGACCTCGGGGAACTCCCCGGCGACCTTCTGGAAGATGTCCGTCCAGAGGTGCCCGGCGAAGGTCAGCACGTTGTTCTTGTGGACCAGCGTCAGCTTCTTGCGCGGGCGGGCCTGGGCGCGGGCGAAGGCGTCCCGGACGACCCGCTCCACACCGAAGGCGGTGTTGACCGAGACCTCGGTGGCGACCTCGTGCGGGGTGCCCTTGCGGATGGTGCCGCCGTTGCCGGTGTACGGGCCCTCGGTGCCCTCGCGGACCACGACGAAGTCGATCTCCGGCTGCCCGGCGAGCGGGGTCGCGACGCCGGGGAGCAGCTTCGAGGGACGCAGGTTCACGTGGTGGTCGAAGGCGAAGCGGAGCTTCAGCAGGAAGCCGCGCTCCAGGACGCCGGAGGGCACCGACGGGTCGCCGATGGCGCCGAGCAGGATGGCGTCGTGCTTCTTGAGGGAGGCGAGATCGGCGTCGGTGAGGGTCTCACCGGTGGCGTGGTAGCGCTTGGCGCCGAAGTCGTACTCCTCGGTCTCCAGCTTCACGTCCTGGGGAAGGACGGCCGCGAGGATCTTGAGGCCTTGGGCCACGACCTCCTGGCCGATGCCGTCGCCGGGGATGACTGCGAGATCGATGCTGTGAGACATGTCGGCACCCTACTCTTCGTCCCATCGTCTGACACGCTACGTCCACCATGTGGACGAACCGCCATGTCGACGCGGGCGGGCCTCAGTGGCCGGTGGAGCCGCCGTTGTCACGGCGGTCGAGGGCGCGCTGGAGGGCTGCGGCGGCGTTCTGGCGGGCCTCGTCGCTGGGACGGTTGGCGGAGTGGCGGACGCGGCGGGCGGTCTGAGTGGCCATGAGAGATCGACTCCTTGAGATCAGTGGTGATCCACGGGATCAGCGGTGATCCGCATGTGCGGAGATCAGTGGTGATCGAAGGCGCCGGCAGGGGCGGGGAGCGCCGCCGCAGGGGTTACCTGCACAGGGCATCGCGCTCTCGGCCGCCATTCGCTGATGAAGCGAGACGTTCGGCTCCTACAACGCTAGGACAGGCAGCCGCATCTGTCTCCACAATTACTCGGACTTCCTACTATCTGAGACGGCACCCTCCCCCGGCGTTTCTATCTAGCTTGCATACCTACCTAGCTGGTGATGCAATGAGGCCATGGCCGCAGACCGCAGATCCAGCTGGCTCAAGGGAGTCCTCGACCTGCTCGTCCTCTCCCGCCTGACCGACGGAGAGAACTACGGGTACGAGATCGCCAAGGCGCTCGCCGAGGCGGGACTCGGCGAGATCAAGGGGGGGACGCTCTATCCCGTACTGAACCGCCTGGAGGAGGCCGGCCTGGTGGAGGCCGAGTTCCGCGCCGCCGAGCGCGGCCCGGGACGCCGCTACTACCGGCTCACCGGGGCCGGCCGCGAGCTGCTCGCCGCGGAGAGCGGCGCCTGGCTGGACTTCCACCGCACCGTACGCGCCATGCTCACTCCAGGGGGAACGACACCATGACCACCGACGCCTACTTCACCGATCTCTCCGGCGCGCTGCGTGCCGCCGGCGTACCGGACGAGCAGATCACCGCCACCGTCGAGGACCTGCGCGCCCACCTCGCGGAGACGGGGGCGGACCCGCGGGAGGAGTTCGGTCCCGCGGACGGGTTCGCCGCACGGCTCGGCGGGCTCGCCCCGGCACCCGGCGAGCCGGACGAGCGGGCGGAGTCCTGGACCTGGACCGCCGACCTCTTCAACGACCGCCGGATGCTCGCCGTCCACGGCGACCAGGGCTGGGAGGTGGAGTCGCTCGACGCGCTCGGCCGCTTCGTCTGCCGCCGCCCCGCGACGGCGACGCTGCGGTGGGAGTACCGCCGCGAGGTCATCGGCGCCCGGCGCCGCGCGAAGGTCCTGGCCGAGCTTGAGCCCGAGGGCTGGGAACTGTGCGGCGAGTGGCTGGTGTACGGCTACTTCAAGCGGCCGCGCGCGGCGACGACGGGCCCGGCGGGCGCCCTGGAGGCTCCGCCGGCCGCGCCGGGCCGGTGGCTGTTCCTGAGCCGCCGCGGCAAGGCGGCGGTCGCGGTGTGGCTCGTGCTGGTCGGCGGCGCGACGACGGCGTGCTTCATGGGGACGCTCGGCACGGGCGGGCTGGCGATCTCCATCGCCCTCGTCTCCATGTTCTCCGCCCTGTACACGGCCCACCTGGAGGCGGCCAAGGGCCGCGAGGCGCAGAGCCCGCCCGCGCCCTGAAGCGGCCTCACATCACGTCGCCGTCCCGCCAGTCGAAGACGAGGGCGGCGGCGGGATCGGGCAGCTCCCGGCCGGCCGCCGGGCGCAGATAGACGAACCCCTCCTCCTCGGCGAGCCGGACGACCCCCTCGGGCCCCATGGCCTCCAGACGCCCCTCCCAGACCTGCCAGCCGCGCGCCCGGTAGAGCGCGGCCCCGTCGTCCGTGGCACCGAGGGCCCCGAAGAGGTACGCCCCGTCGATGACCCGCTCCAGCTCGGCCATCACCGCCCCGCCGAGCCCCTGACGCCTGCGGTCGGCGCGGACGGCGACCCCTTCGACGTACCCGACGCGGTACGAGCGGCCGCGGTGGAGGGCCCGGCGCATCACGACGGCGCCATGGGCGGTGATGCCCCGCTCGTCCTCGGTCCAGGCGTGGACGCCGCCGAGGGTGTGGTCCCAGTCGTCGTCGGTGAAGTCACCCTCGAAGGCGGAGTCGAGCAGCTCGCGTACGGAGCGGAGCCGGTCGGCCCCGACGTCATGGGTGGGCGCGATCCTCACGGTCATGGGCCCAGACTCGCACAGCGGCCCGGGGCGCCCGGCCGGTACATGAGAACCGCCCCCGTCTCCGGTTGGGGGACCGGGGAGGGGGGCGGTGATCAGGGGGTGCCGCGGGCGGGTCAGCCCATGTGCGGGTAGCCGTACTCGGTCGGCGGGACCAGCGTCTCCTTGATGGCGCGGGTCAGCGTCCAGCGCATCAGGTTCTGCGGGGCGCCGGCCTTGTCGTTCGTGCCCGAGGCGCGGCCGCCGCCGAAGGGCTGCTGGCCGACGACGGCGCCGGTCGACTTGTCGTTGATGTAGAAGTTGCCCGCGGCGAAGCGGAGCTTCTCCATCGTGTACGCGGTCGCCGCGCGGTCACCGGAGATGACCGAGCCGGTGAGGGCGTAGTCCGAGGCCGACTCCATCTGGGTCAGCATCTCGTCGTACTTGTCGTCCTCGTAGACGTGGATCGCGAGGATCGGGCCGAAGTACTCGGTCGTGAAGACCTCGTTCTCCGGGTCGGTGCACTCGATGACGGTCGGGCGGACGAAGTAGCCCTCCGAGTCGTCGTAGGTGCCACCGGCGACGATCGTGCAGGTCTCGTCGGCCTTCGCACGGTCGATCGCGGCCTTGTTCTTGGCGAACGAACGCTCGTCGATGACGGCGCCGATGAAGTTCGTCAGGTCGGTGACGTCACCCATCTTGATGCCGTCGACCTCGGCCGCGAACTCCTCCTTGAAGCCGTCGTTCCAGATGGACGCCGGGACGTAGGCGCGGGAGGACGCGGAGCACTTCTGGCCCTGGAACTCGAAGGAGCCACGGGTCAGCGCGGTCTTCAGGATCGCGCGGTCGGCGCTCGGGTGGGCGACGACGAAGTCCTTGCCGCCGGTCTCGCCGACGATCCGCGGGTACGAGCGGTACTTCTCGATGTTGTTGCCGACCGTCTTCCACAGGTGCTGGAAGGTCTTGGTCGAGCCGGTGAAGTGGATGCCGGCCAGGTCGCGGTGGTTCAGGGCCACCTCGGAGACGGCGATGCCGTCGCCGGTCACCAGGTTGATGACGCCCTTCGGCAGGCCGGCCTCCTCCAGGAGCTCCATGAGGAGCACGGCGGAGTGGGTCTGCGTCGGGGACGGCTTCCAGACCACCACGTTGCCCATGAGGGCGGGGGCGGTGGGCAGGTTGCCGGCGATGGCCGTGAAGTTGAACGGCGTGATCGCGTAGACGAAGCCCTCCAGCGGGCGGTGGTCCAGACGGTTCCACACACCCGGGGAGTTGGCCGGCGGCTGCTCGGCCAGGATCTGGCGGGCGTACGCCACGTTGAAGCGCCAGAAGTCGACGAGCTCGCAGGGGGTGTCGATCTCGGCCTGCTGGGCGGTCTTCGACTGGCCGAGCATCGTGGACGCGGCCAGCGTCTCGCGCCACGGGCCGGCGAGCAGCTCGGCGGCGCGCAGGATGATCGCGGCGCGGTCGTCGAAGGCCATCGCGCGCCAGGCCGGGGCGGCGGCCAGGGCCGCGTCGATCGCGTCCTGGGCGTCCTGCTCCGTGGCGCCGCGGAAGGTGCCGATGACGGCCTTGTGGTTGTGCGGCTGGACGACCTTGAACTCCTCGCCGCCGCCGAGGCGCTTCACACCGCCGATGGTCATCGGCAGCTCGCGCGGGTTCTCGGACAGCTCCTTGAGCTTGGCCTCGAGGCGGGCGCGCTCGGCGGAGCCGGGGGCGTAGCTGTGCACCGGCTCGTTGACCGGAGCGGGGACCTGGGTGACAGCGTCCATGGGTCTCGATACTCCTAGTGAGAGGTGGGCTCAGCCCTTGGTGAGGATGGAGCGGACGAAGAAGAGGAGGTTGGCCGGCTTCTCCGCGAGGCGGCGCATGAAGTAGCCGTACCAGTCGGTGCCGTAGGCGGTGTACACGCGCATGCGGTGTCCCTCGGCGGCGAGGCGGGTCTGCTCCTCGCCGCGGATGCCGTACAGCATCTGGAACTCGTACTCGTCCAGCTTGCGCCCGGCGCGGCGGGCGAGCTCCTGGCCGATGGAGATCAGGCGCGGGTCGTGGGACCCGATCATCGGGTAGCCCTCGCCGTCCATGAGGATCTTCATGATCCGGACGTACGCCCTGTCGATCCCGGGCTTGTCCTGGATGGCGACGGAGGCGGGCTCCTTGTAGGCGCCCTTCACGATCCGGACGCGGGAGCCGTTCTCGGCCAGGCGGCGGGCGTCGTCCTCGGTGCGGAAGAGGTAGGCCTGGATGACGCAGCCGGTCTGCGGGAAGTCCTTCCGGAGCTCCTCGTGGATGGCGAACATCGAGTCGAGGGTGGTGTGGTCCTCGGCGTCCAGGGTGACGGTGGTGCCGATCTCGGCGGCGGCCTCGACGACGGTCCGGACGTTCGCGAGGGCCAGCTCGTGGCCGTTCTCCAGCGACTGGCCGAACATCGACAGCTTGACGGACATCTCGGCGCGCTCGCCGAGGCCCAGCTCCTTGAGGCGGCTGATGAGCTCCAGGTAGGCGTCCCGGGCGGCGTACGACTGCTCGACGGTGGTGATGTCCTCGCCGACGACGTCGAGGGTGACCTCCAGGCCGCGGTCGCTCAGCTCCTGGACGATCGGGACGACGTCGTCGACCGACTCCCCGGCGATGAAGCGGGCGACGACCTGCTTGGTCCCGGGGGCGGCCGACACGAAACGGCGCATCTTGTCGCTGCGCGACGCGGCGAGGATCACGGGACCCAGCACGGGGACCTCCAGAAGGACAGGGTGACGAAGGATGCTGTACCCGATGTTTCGGAAGAAACCGGGAACAGCACGAAGAACCACCGTGAAACCTAAGGATCGCTCCGATCGTCCGCCATCTACAGCTGTCACGCATCCGTGCGCGGCGTCTCATACACATGTCTGAGAGGGTGCGAGAATGGCGCTGTGAAGGGCGATTACCAAGAACTGGTGGACGAGATCTCCGCGCTGCTGGGAGCCCCGGCGACCCTGGAGAACCGCGATTTCGGGCTGATCGCCTTCGGTGCCCACGACAGCGACGACGACACCGCGATGGACCCCGTCCGGACCCGGTCGATCCTGACCCGGAAGTCGACCCCGGCGGTCCGCGCCTGGTTCGAAGGCTTCGGCATCACCCGGGCGACGGGCCCGATCCGCATCCCGGCCGCCCCCGACGCCGGGGTGTTCCGGGACCGCCTGTGCCTGCCCGTACGGCATCGGGGCGTCGTCCTCGGGTACGTCTGGCTCCTCGACGCCGAGCCCGGCCCCACGCCCGCCCAGCTCACGGCCGCGATGGAGGTCGCCACCCGGATCGGCGACCTCATCGCCGACGAGGAGCGCGCGGACGCCGACCTCTCGCGCGAGTTCGCCGCGGTCCTCACCGCCGGGCGCGGCTGGCAGAGCGACATGGCCGTCGCGGCCCTCCGGGCCGCCCTGGGGCCCAGCGCGGACGGTCTGCACACCGTCGTCTGCGTGACCCCCTGGCCGGGCGAGGCCCCGTCGATCCGGGCGGTCCCCGGCGCGGCGGCGGTCGCCACGATCCCGGAGGGCGAGTCCCTCGCCGTCCTCGTACGGCTGCGCACGGCCGAGGACCTCTCCCCCGCCCACGCGGCCGCCGACCGGTTGCGCGCCGCCGCACCGGCCGGCATCGCGACCCCCCGCCGGGGGCTCACGGAGCTCGCGGCGGCCTGGCGGGAGGCCAACACGGCGGCCCGTGCCGCCACGGCGCAGCCGACGCTCGGGCCCGTCGCGGAGTGGGCCGGGATCGGCCCGTACCGGCTGCTCGCGGCGCTCTACCACCCCGAGGTCGACCCCGCCGTCGCCCCGCTGCTCGCCCCCGCCCACGCCGAACTGGCCCGCACCGCCGAGGTGTTCCTCGACAACGCGGGCCAGGCCGGGCGCACGGCGGCCGCCCTGGGCATTCACCGCCAGACCCTGTACTACCGGCTGTCCCGGGTCGAACAGCTCACGGGTCTGGACCTGGACGACGGCGAGGACCGCCTCCTCCTCCACATGTCCCTGAAGTCGGCCCGGCTCTGAACACCCGCCCCTCCAGGCCTGTTTCCGTACGGGCCGGTTTATAGGATCTCCCCGTGATCACGGGGAACTGGGCGCCGCCGACGCACACGGAACGGCTGCTGTACGAGGCCGGGACGCGCGGCGACCGGGCCGCCGCCCTGGACGCCCTCGGGCGGACCCGGCTCTACGTCCTGCAGGCACGGGTGCACGCGGACGCTCCGGGCCACACCCCGCCCCTCCCCGCCCGGCGCGACAAGGCCGCCCGGCGCACCGTCGTACCGGTGCTGACCGAGGGCATGCTGCCGGCGTGGCACCCCGACTGGGTGTTCGAGCAGACCACCCTCGCCAGACTCGCCGCGGCCTGGCCGAACGACCGGTGGTGGCTCGCGGTCAACCCGGACACCCCGTTCGGGGCCGCGCTCCCGGCCCGGGCCGCCGACCGGCGGACCTGGGAGGAGGCGGGCATCCGGGGCGGCGGACCGGCGCGGCTCCGCCTGCTCACCCACGCCGGTGGGCCGCTGCACGGACCGGTCGCGCACGCCCTGGCGCTCGGCGCGCACCTCGCCGTGCTCAACGGCCTGGTGTGGAACGGGCTCGGCGCCCAGTACGAGGACTACCCCACCGATGTCGCCCGGTTGCGCCGGCCCTGGGCCGTCCACCACCGGGCGGACTTCCGGGACAAGCTGCGGACCCTCATCGCCACCCGGCTCGTCGGCCGGGTCCCCGAGGCCGTCCTGGGGATGCGGCGCCGCCTCGCCGCACGCCTCGGCCACCCGCCTACCGACGCCCAGTGGGCCTCGATGGTCACCGTGAACTTCGAGCGGGACGACCCCTACGGGGAGGACCTGGCCGAGGCCGAGCGGTTCCTGCGCCGGATCACCCACTACGAGGAGCGGTTCCGCGCCGACGGCCTCCTCGCCCCCGACGGCCGGATCGACACCCTCGCCGCCTTCGACCACGGCCGGGCCGTGAACGTCGTACGGCTCGCGCTCGGCGCGCGGTACTGCGACCCGCAGGAGGCGGAGCAGTCCCTCCTGAGGATCCTCGAACCCGCCCGGCAGGCGTACGACTCCTGGGAGGCGTTCTCCCTCGGCTATCTCCTCGCCCGGCTGATCCACTTCGACGAGGGCGACCCCGAGCCGATGTACCGGGAGTCCGTGGCCGTCCACCGCATCCTCACCCAGGACCCTTCGAGCCCCTACCGGAACATCCCGTGGTCATGAACCCCCGCCCCGATGCCCGCGCCGTCCCGTGGATCCCGCCGTCCGAGACCGAGCACCTGCTGCGGGAGGCGGCACTCCGCGGCGACTTCGCGGAACAGGTCCGGGTCCTCGCCGGGGCCGAGCTCTTCATCGGCGCCCCCAAGGCCGAGGTGGACGCCGAGCCGGACGACGTCTACTGGCGACCCCAGCAGGTCGCGAAGGGGCTCGTCGTCCGGCAGGTCCTCACCCGGGGGATGCTGCCGCCGTGGCACCCCGACTGGGTCTTCCACCAGATCACCCTGAGATGGGCCGCGCAGTTCCGGTGGAGCGACCCCCGGGTGCTCCTCGCGGTCAACGGCGGCACCCCGGCCCAGCTGCTGCTGCCCGCCACCCCCGAGCACCGGGCGGGGTGGCTGCGGGTGTACGCCGAGCACGGCCGGGGGCGTGACGGCCGTTTCACCGCCCTCCGCCACGGGCCCCTGCACGGCCCGCTCGCCTTCGGCCTCGCCTGCGGCGCCCCTCTCGCGTTCGGCAACGGCGTCCCGTGGAACGACGTCGGTACGGCCTACATGGGATACACCACCATCCTCGACACCCTCCGCGACGGCTGGGACGTCACGGACGGGGCGGGCTGGCGCAAGGAGCTGGACGCGCTGCTCGACGGCCGCAACAGCCCGCCGGAGCCGGACTTCGTCCTCCGGGTCCGCGAGGAACTGCGGACCGGCCGGGCCGGGATGCCGTCGGCCGAAGAGTGGCGCGAGACGGCCGCCGGGCATGCCCAGGACCTGGGCGCGGGCCCGGCGTCGGTGCGGCACATCGAGGAACTGGTGCGCCGGGTCCTGCGCTACGAGGCCCGGTTCCGCGCCGAGGGGCTGCTCCCGCCGGAGGGACGGGTGCGGAAGACCGTCGCGTACGACTACGGCCGTGCCGTGAACATGGCCCGCTGGGGTCTCTCGGCCCGGTTCTGCACGCCCCCCGAGGCCGAACAGGCGATCGTCCACGCGGGGGCGCTGGCCCGGGCGGCCTACGGATCGTGGCAGGACTACTCGGTGGGGTATGCGCTGGGGCGGGTGCTGCGGTTCGACGGGGAGGAGTACGGCCCGTACCACGAGGAGAACGTGGCCGCGCACCGCGTCCTGACGGAGCACGAGGGCAGCCCCTGGCGGAACGTCCCGTGGCGCTGAGCCGGGGCGTGGACACCCCGTCCCGGCCGACGTGCCGTCAGTCGCCCTCGCCCATCAGGACCTTGAGCCCCGCCGTGAGGTCGTCGGCGCTCGGGGCCGTGTCCGGGTCGACCATCCACTGGATCATCACCCCGGTCGCCAGGGCCTGACAGAGCAGCCCGGCCACCCGGGCCTTCTCCGGGTCCGCCTCCGGGTCGAGGCCCAGGAAGCCCTCGGCCATGCCGAGCCGGCCCTCCCGCTGCGGCTCCTTGATCGCCTCACGCAGCTTCTCGTCGTCGTCGAGCCGGGTGACGATCTCCGTCTGAAGCTTCCACAGCGGCCTGCTCGCCCCGGCGGCGGCGATCACCTGCTCCCAGACCGTGTGGAAGCGCGCGTACGGCTCGGCCGGCAGCGCCCGCCCCTCCTCGCCGGTGCCCGCCGGGCCGACCCGGTCGCCCCACTCCTCGGTGAGCGCGAGGAAGGCCTGCTGGAGGAGGGCGTCCTTGGAGCCGTAGTGGTAGCCGATGGAGGCGAGGTTGGTGCCGGACGCGGCGACGATGTCGCGGGCCGTGGTGCGCCCGTACCCCTTCTCCAGGAGGCAGCGCTTGGCACCTTCGAGGAGGTCTTCCCTGTGTCCCATGACAGCACCGTACCCGGCCCTTAGACACCTGTGTAAGACGAGCGTCTAGGGACCGGGTACGAGGTGACGGGCCTGCGTCAGATCAGGTTGACGGAGCGGGCCGACGTGGCGCCGATCTCCTCCGCGATCTCCGCGAGCACCGGCGCCGGGAGCGTGTCGTCGACGGTGAGCACGACGAGCGCCTCGCCGCCCTCCTCCGCGCGGGAGACCTGCATGCCGGCGATGTTCAGACCGGCCTCGCCGAGGATCCGGCCGACCGTGCCCACGACACCCGGACGGTCCTCGTACCGCAGCACGACCATGTGGTCGGCCAGCGCCAGGTCCACGTCGTAGTCACCGACCGCGACGATCTTCTGGAGGTGCTTCGGGCCGGCCAGCGTGCCGGAGACCGCGACCTCCTCGCCGCTGGAGAGGGTGCCGCGCACGGTGACGACGTTGCGGTGGTCGGGCGACTCGGAGCTCGTCGTCAGCCGGACCTCGACACCGCGCTCCTGCGCGAACAGCGGGGCGTTGACGTACGACACGGTCTCGTCGACCACGTCCTCGAACACGCCCTTGAGCGCGGAGAGTTCGAGCACCTTGACGTCGTGCTGGGTAATCTCGCCGTACACCTCGACGTCGAGACGGGCCGCGACCTCGCCCGCGAGCGCGGTGAAGATCCGGCCGAGCTTCTCGGCGAGCGGCAGACCCGGCTTGACGTCCTCGGCGATGACACCACCCTGGACGTTGACCGCGTCCGGGACGAGCTCACCGGCGAGCGCGAGGCGCACCGAGCGGGCGACGGCGATGCCGGCCTTCTCCTGGGCCTCGTCCGTGGAGGCGCCGAGGTGCGGGGTGCAGACGACCTGGTCGAGCTCGAACAGCGGGGAGTCCGTGCAGGGCTCCTTCGCGTACACGTCGAGGCCCGCGCCGGCGACCCGGCCCTCCTTGAGGGCGGTGTACAGCGCCGCCTCGTCGACGATCCCGCCGCGCGCGGCGTTCACGATCCGGACGGAGGGCTTGACCTTGTGCAGCG
Organism: Streptomyces sp. CB02261; assembly: GCF_001905665.1. Taxonomy (GTDB): domain Bacteria; phylum Actinomycetota; class Actinomycetes; order Streptomycetales; family Streptomycetaceae; genus Streptomyces. The sequence continues at coordinate 214,325 of NZ_LIVX01000011.1, forward strand.
CCTCGTCGCCGATGAGACCGAGGGTCTCCGGGGTCTTCGGCAGGTGGACGGTGATGAAGTCGGCGACCTCGAGGAGCTCGTCCAGGGCCAGCAGCTTCACGCCCATCTGGGCGGCGCGGGCGGGCTGCACGTAGGGGTCGTACGCGACGATCTTCATGCCGAAGGCGGACATGCGCTGGGCGACCAGGACACCGATGCGGCCGAGGCCGACGACGCCGAGGGTCTTCTCGCTCAGCTCGACACCCGTGTACTTGGAGCGCTTCCACTCGCCGTTCTTCAGCGCCGTGTTGGCCTGCGGGATGTTGCGCGCGGTCGCGACGAGCAGACCGCAGGCGAGTTCCGCGGCGGTGACGATGTTGGACGTCGGGGCGTTGACGACCATCACGCCGGCCTTGGTGGCGGCGGAGACGTCCACGTTGTCCAGACCGACACCGGCACGGGCGACGACCCGCAGCTTGCCGGCGGCGGCGATGGCCTCGGCGTCGACCTTGGTCGCGGAACGGACCAGGATCGCGTCCACGTCGGCGATGGCCGGGATCAGCTCGGCGCGGTCGGCGCCGTTGCAGTGCCGGATCTCGAAGTCCGGGCCCAGCGCGTCGACGGTGGCGGGCGACAGCTCTTCAGCGATGAGTACGACAGGTTTCGAGCTCACGTGAGTCCTCACAGATCCAGTGCGGACGGCCGTCCCGACGGCCGCAGGCGGTGGAGGGGGCTTGCCGCGTGAAAGCGCACGACGCTGTGGGCCTGAACGCGAATGTTGTTGAGAAGTGTAGTGGTGCACCGGCGCGGTTCATGCGCCTCGTTGGAAGGATCACCCGTCCGTGGTTGGACGGGGTGTCCAACGATGCGGGAAGGGGCCGGACACAGTGCCCGGCCCTCCCCCACGCCCCAGGGGGCGTGGGGGGATCCCCAGCCCGGGAAGGCTTACGCCTCCTCGTCGTTCACCCAGCTCATGAGCTTGCGCAGCTCCTTGCCGGTGGTCTCCAGGAGGTGGTTCTCGTCCTGGGTCTTGTACTCGTTGTACTTCTTCAGACCGCCGTGGTACTCGGCCATCCACTCCTTGGCGAAGGTGCCGTCCTGGATCTCCGCGAGGACCTTCTTCATCTCGGCCTTGGTGGCGTCCGTGATGATCCGCGGGCCGGTGACGTAGTCGCCCCACTCGGCGGTCTCGGAGACCGACCAGCGCATCTTCTCCAGGCCGCCCTCGTACATGAGGTCGACGATGAGCTTCAGCTCGTGCAGGCACTCGAAGTACGCGATCTCCGGCTGGTAGCCGGCCTCGGTCAGGGTCTCGAAGCCCGCCTTGACCAGCGCCGCGGTGCCACCGCAGAGGACGGCCTGCTCGCCGAAGAGGTCGGTCTCGGTCTCCTCGGTGAAGGTCGTCTTGATGACGCCGGCGCGGGTGCCGCCGATGCCCTTGGCGTACGAGAGCGCCAGCGCGAAGGCGTTGCCCGTCGCGTCCTGCTCGACGGCGGCGATGCACGGAACGCCGCGGCCCTCCTCGTACTGACGGCGGACCAGGTGGCCCGGGCCCTTCGGGGCGACCAGGGCGACGTCGATGCCCTCGGGCACCTTGATGAAGCCGTAGCGCACGTTGAGGCCGTGACCGAAGAAGAGCGCGTCGCCCTCCTTCAGGTGGTCCTTGATGGACTCCTCGTAGACCTGGGCCTGGATCGGGTCCGGCGTCAGGATCATGATCAGGTCGGCCTCGGCCGCGGCCTCGGCCACGGAGACGACGCGCAGACCCTGCTCCTCGGCCTTGGCCTTGGACTTCGAGCCCTCCTGCAGACCGACGCGGACGTCGACACCGGAGTCACGGAGCGACAGCGCGTGGGCGTGGCCCTGGCTGCCGTATCCGATCACCGCGACCTTGCGGCCCTGGATGATGGACAGGTCGGCGTCGTCGTCGTAGAACAGCTCGGCCACTGGGAATCTCCTTGAGGTGCTGGTGTTGCGTCCCACCGTACGGCGGGGAGCGGGAGGAAGGTTTTCGGGTCTCGTCAGTCGGACCGCCGGGTGGACCGGCCGTCCGCCTCCGATGACTCTCAGGCGCTGCGGTCGAGGGCCCGCAGGGACCGGTCCGTGATGGACCGGGAACCACGCCCTATGGCGATCGTGCCCGACTGGACGAGCTCCTTGACGCCGAACTGCTCCAGCATCTTGAGCATCGCGTCGAGCTTGTCACTCGAACCGGTGGCCTCGATGGTGACCGCCTCGGGCGAGACGTCCACGGTCTTGGCGCGGAACAGCTGCACGATCTCGACGATCTGGGAGCGGGTCTCGTTGTCGGCGCGGACCTTCACCAGGACGAGCTCGCGCTGGATCGCGGCGCTGGGCTCGAGTTCGACGATCTTCAGGACGTTGACCAGCTTGTTGAGCTGCTTGGTCACCTGCTCGAGGGGCAGGTCCTCGACATTGACCACGATGGTGATGCGGGAGATGTCGGGGTGCTCGGTGACGCCGACGGCGAGGGAGTCGATGTTGAAGCCGCGGCGGGAGAACAGGGCGGCGATCCGGGCGAGGATGCCGGGCGTGTTCTCGACGAGAACGGAGAGCGTGTGCTTGGTGGACATGGTCTGGGTCTCTTCCTTTTCGCTCTGCTTCGTTCCGCGCTTCAGTCGTCTTCGCCGTCGCCGAAGTCGGGGCGGACGCCCCGGGCGGCCATGACCTCGTCGTTCGAGGTGCCGGCGGCGACCATCGGCCAGACCTGGGCGTCCTCGTGGACGATGAAGTCGACGACGACCGGCCGGTCGTTGATGGCGTTCGCCTCGGCGATGACCTTGTCCAGGTCGGCCGGGTCCTCACAGCGGAGGGCGACGCAGCCCATGGCCTCGGACAGCTTGACGAAGTCGGGGACGCGGGTGCCCTTGTTCGCCTGGACGTCGTCCGGTCCGGAGTGCAGGACGGTGTTGGAATACCGCTGGTTGTAGAAGAGGGTCTGCCACTGGCGGACCATCCCGAGGGCGCCGTTGTTGATGATGGCGACCTTGATCGGGATGTTGTTCAGGGCGCAGGTGGTGAGCTCCTGATTGGTCATCTGGAAGCAGCCGTCGCCGTCGATCGCCCAGACCGGGCGGTCGGGCAGACCGGCCTTGGCGCCCATGGCGGCGGGGACCGCGTACCCCATCGTCCCGGCGCCGCCGGAGTTCAGCCAGGTGGCCGGCTGCTCGTAGTCGATGAAGTGGGCGGCCCACATCTGGTGCTGGCCGACACCGGCGGCGAAGATGGTGCCCTCGGGGGCGAGCTGCCCGATGCGCTGGATGACCTGCTGCGGCGACAGGCTGCCGTCCTCCGGCAGGTCGTAGCCGAGCGGGTAGGTCTCGCGCCAGCGGCTCAGGTCGCTCCACCAGGCGCTGTAGTCGCCCGTGTTCCCCTCGCTGTGCTCGGCCTGGACGGCCTGGATCAGGTCGGCGATGACCTCGCGGGCGTCCCCGACGATCGGGACGTCGGCGGCACGGTTCTTGCCGATCTCGGCCGGGTCGATGTCCGCGTGGACGATCTTGGCGTACGGGGCGAAGCTGTCGAGCTTGCCGGTGACGCGGTCGTCGAAGCGGGCGCCGAGGGCGACGATCAGGTCGGCCTTCTGCAGCGCGGTGACGGCGGTGACCGCACCGTGCATGCCGGGCATGCCCACGTGCAGCGGGTGGCTGTCGGGGAAGGCGCCCAGGGCCATCAGCGTGGTGGTGACGGGGGCGCCGGTCAGCTCGGCCAGGATCTTCAGCTCGCCGGTGGCGCCGGCCTTGAGGACACCGCCGCCGACGTACAGGACGGGGCGCTTGGCCGCGCTGATCAGCTTGGCGGCCTCGCGGATCTGCTTGGCGTGCGGCTTGGTCACCGGGCGGTAGCCGGGCAGGTCGGTCTGCGGCGGCCAGCTGAAGGTGGTCTTCGCCTGGAGGGCGTCCTTGGCGATGTCGACCAGGACCGGGCCGGGGCGGCCGGTGGAGGCGATGTGGAAGGCCTCCGCGATCGTCCGCGGGATGTCCTCGGCCTTGGTGACGAGGAAGTTGTGCTTGGTGATCGGCATCGTGATGCCGCAGATGTCCGCCTCCTGGAAGGCGTCCGTGCCGATCGCCTTCGAGGCGACCTGGCCGGTGATCGCGACCAGCGGGACGGAGTCCATGTGCGCGTCGGCGATCGGGGTGACGAGGTTGGTCGCACCGGGTCCCGAGGTCGCCATGCAGACGCCGACCTTGCCGGTCGCCTGGGCGTAGCCGGTGGCCGCGTGGCCCGCGCCCTGCTCGTGGCGGACCAGGATGTGGCGCACCCGCTTCGAGTCCATCATCGGGTCGTAGGCCGGGAGGATCGCCCCGCCGGGGATGCCGAAGACGGTGTCGGCGCCCACTTCCTCGAGAGAACGGATGAGGGACTGCGCACCCGTGACGTGCTCGACGGTGATGGCGGGCTGCGCGCCGCTACGGGGCCGCGGCTGCGGATGGTGCCCGGTGGCCTGGTCGGTCATCAGCATCTCTTCTCGAAGCAGAGGGTTTTTGCGAGGTGTTCTACGAGGGTTTGCGGCGACTTTGGAGGGAGCCGGTGCAACAAAAAACCCCTCGTGCCGTGAGGCAAGCGAGGGGAGCGCGTCGGGTGCGTATTGAGCGGGGTCCAGTGGGTCCCTGCTTCAGCCGACGCGCTTTCCAAGTACGAGAATTCGGGTGCGCATGGCACTGACCCTCCCTCTCAGCCCTCACCACTGTCAAGTGGGTGGGACAGGCGTCTCATTATTTGAGCGGATCGGGGGACGGTTTCCGACCCGGACGGGGACCGGGCCGGGCAGCGGGTACTCGTCCCGCACCAGGGCTCTGCGCAGCCGGTACTCGTCGAGCGGGCCCGAGAAGGCCATGCCCTGGGCGTGACCGCAGCCCATCGCCCGCAGGGCGATGACCTGCTCCGGTACGTCGACGCCCTCGGCGACGGTCTGCACGCCGAGCTCCCCGGCGATACGGAGCACCCCGCGGGTGATCTTGCGCAGCCGCGCCGACTCGACCACGCCCTCGACGAGGGCCCGGTCCAGCTTCAGTATGTCGACGGGGAGGCGTCGGAGCGCGTTGATCGCGACATGTCCGCTGCCGAATCCGTCGAGCGCGATCCGCACCCCGAGGCGGCGCAGGGTGATCAGGCGCTGTTCCAGCTCGTCGAGGGAGATCCTGGGGTCGCTGTCGCCCACCTCGACGATCAGCGAACCGGACGGCAGGCCGTGCCGGGTGAGCAGGGACTCGATCGAGCCGAGCGGGAGCGAGCGGTCCAGGAGCCGACTGGCCGAGAGCCGGATGGACACGGGTGTGCGGTGGCCGATTCCCGCCCGCTCGGCGGCCTGCTCGACGGCCGCTTCGAGCAGCCAGCGGCCGATCTCGGCGGTGCGCTCGCCGTCGTCGGTGACCCGGAGGTACTCGGCGGGGGTGAAGAGGATGCCCTGGGCGGATCTCCAGCGCGCCTGGGCGCTGACGGCGGAGATCCGGCCGGTGGCGAGGTCGACGACCGGCTGGTGGAGGAGGGCGAACTCGCCGTCGTGGAGGGCGGTCCGCAGCCGGGCTGCCAGTTCCGTCCGGCGTACCACCTCGGCCTGCATCTGGGGCGCGTAGAGCTCGACGCGGTCCTTGCCGGCCGCCTTGGCCCGGTACATGGCGAGGTCGGCGTTGCGCAGGAGGTCTCCGGCCTCCATGCCCGGCTCGGCGAAGGCGACCCCGATGGAGGCGGCGACCCGCACCTCGTTACCGCCGTCGAGGCGGTACGGCCGGGAGAGGGTGAGCCGCAGCCGGTCGGCGATCTCCTCGACCTGGCTCCGGCGGGCCGCCTGGTCGCGGCCGCCGTCCCCGAGGATGAGGGCGGCGAACTCGTCGCCGCCGAGCCGGGCGGCCGTGTCCCCGGCCCGTACGGAGTCGTGGAGGCGCCGGGCGGCCTGGACGAGGAGGTCGTCGCCCGCCTGGTGGCCGAGGCGGTCGTTGACCGCCTTGAAGCCGTCGAGGTCGATGAAGAGCACCGCGGTGCCGGGGTCGGAGGCGCGACGGCCGCCGAGGGCCTGGCGGACGCGCCGGGTGAAGAGCGCCCGGTTGGGCAGGTCGGTCAGCGGGTCGTGCTCGGCGTTGTGCTGGAGCTGGGCCTGGAGGCGTACCCGCTCGGTGACGTCCCGGCTGTTGAAGATCAGACCGCCCTGGTGCCGGTTGACCGTCGACTCGACGTGGAGCCAGTCGCCGCGGCCCGAGCGGAAACGGCACTCGATCCGGGTGGTGGGCTCCTCGGCGGGCGAGGCGGCCAGAAAACGCCGTACCTCGTGGACGACGGCGCCGAGGTCCTCGGGATGGATGAGCGAGGCCAGCTCGGAACCGATCAGCTCCTCGGCGTCCCGTCCGTACACACCGGAGGCCGCGGGGCTGACGTAGCGCAGGATCCCGGTCGGCGCGGCGATCATGATGACGTCGCTCGATCCCTGGACGAGCGACCTGAAGTGGTTCTCCTTGTGGGCGAGTTCCTGGGTGAGGGCGATGTTGTCGAGGAGCATGATGCCCTGCCGTACGACCAGGGCGAGGACGACCGCGCAGCCGGTGAGGACGACGACACGGTCGACCCGGCGTCCCTCGACGACGTTGTAGAGGATGCCGAGGGTGCAGACCGCCGCGGCGAGGTACGGCGTGAGGGCCGCGAGCGATCCGGCGACCGGACGGCTGTGGAGCCACGGTCCGCGCGCGGGCGCGGCGCTGTCCGGGAGCCGGCGCACTCCCCAGGGCGCGTAGGCGAGCAGCAGGGAGCCGGCGAACCAGCCGGCGTCGAGCAGCTGGCCCGAGGCGTAGTTCTCGCGCAGCAGCGGCGAGGTGAACAGGGCGTCGCACAGGACGGTCAGGGCGAGCGCGGCGATCGCGGTGTTGGTCGCCGAGCGGTTCGCCTGGGAGCGCCGGAAGTGCAGGACCAGGACCATGCTCACGAGGACGATGTCGAGCAGCGGGTACGCCAGCGACAGCGCCGACTGGGCGACGGACTCGTCCTGGACGTGGGCGGTACGGGCGAGGGCGAGGCTCCAGGAGAGCGTGAGCAGGGAGCCGCCGATGAGCCAGGCGTCGAGCCCGAGGCAGACCCAGCCGGCCCGGGTGACGGGCTTCTTGGCGAGGACGAGGAGGCCGACGATGGCCGGCGGTGCGAACAGTAAGAAGAAGAGGTCGGCGACGGAGGAGTCGGGCACTTCCGTGCGGAGCACGACCTCGTACCACCCCCACACGGCGTTGCCCGCGGCGGCCATGAAGGAGGAGAAGGCGAAGAGCAGCCAGGCGGGGCGGGCGCTGCCCCGGTGGGTGCGGGCGTAGAGGAAGCAGGAGACCGCGGCGGTGAGGGCGGCGGCGCTGAGTCCGAAGTCGCCCATGAAGAGGGCGACTTCCGGTGAGCCCCAGCCGAGCGAGGCGCCGGTCGTGTAGCCCGCGCAGATCAGCCCCAGGGCGATCTGGGCGACGACCCCTCCGGTGCCGGGGCGACCGGGGGCGGGGCGGCCGGAGTCGTCGCCGACGGCACGGCGCGCGAGGACCGCCCCGGGCGCGTTCACCGGGCCCTCCGGGATCGCACCGGCGCACCCGGCCGCGTCGTGCGGGCGCGCCGGCGGCTCGTCGGCCCGCCCGGAGGCGTGCCCGTCGCGGTCGTCGGTGTCCGGTCCGGAGTCCCGTGCGGTGTCCGGCGGTGCGGCGGGGCGGGGCGCGCGGTGGGGCGCGGTCTGGTCCGGGACGGCTCGGGTGAGGCCGGTGGCGAGGCGCGGAAGGCTCGCCGGTGGCGGCGTCGCCCCGTCGGATCGTCGGTCCTCCGGCCGTGCCTCACCCGTCGCCCCCCTCGGAATCTGATGTCCCGTCACGTCGCTCCCCAGCGTCAGCCCGTACTCGACGCAGTCCCCCGCTCCGGGACGATACACCAGGACCGTCACTCAGGGACAGGGTCGCAGTACTCTGCGTGACGGCCTGGGGCTTGTACGCAGCGCGTGTCGGGGGCGCTCACCACCCGACCGGCCCAACCGGGGCTCCTCCCGGGCGCCTTCCCCGCGGCGCTCCCGCCACACCCGCGACGGCGGGTCGCGGCGCGGACCGACGCGGCTCAGCCGGTGGTGAGGAGGACGTTCACCAGTTCCTCGCCCGCCACGAACCGCCGCAGCTGCCCCGCCACGAGCCGCTTCGCGCGCGGCATGAAGGCCGAGGTCGAACCCCCCACGTGAGGACTGATCAGGACACCGGGAGCGTGCCACAACGGGTGCCCGGCGGGCAGCGGTTCCGGATCGGTGACGTCGAGCGCCGCCGTGATCCGTCGGCTCTCGACCTCCTTGAGCAGGGCGGCCGTGTCCACGACCGGTCCGCGGGCGACGTTCACGAGGAGCGCCCCGTCCTTCATCCGGGCCAGGAAGCCGGCGTCGGCGAGATGCCTGGTCCCGGGCGTGAGCGGCGTGGAGAGCACGACGACGTCCGCCTCCGGGAGCAGTGAGGGCAACTCCGTCAGGGCGTGGACCCGACCGCGCGCTGTGGTGCGCGCGGAGCGTGCGACGCGCGCCACCCGCGCGCACTCGAAGGGCGCGAGCCGGTCCTCGATGGCGGCGCCGATGGATCCGTACCCGACGATCAGGACGGACTTGTCGGCGAGCGCCGGGTAGAAGCCGGCCCGCCACTCCTCGGCGTCCTGGCCGCGGACGAAGCCCGGGATGTCGCGGAGCGAGGCCAGGATCAGCGCGAGCGTGAGTTCGGCGGTGCTGGCCTCGTGGACGCCCTTCGCGTTGCAGAGAGCGACGCCGGGCGGCAGCGAGGGGATGCCGGGCGTGACGTGGTCGATGCCGGCGGACAGCGTCTGCACGGCCCGGACCGAGGTCATCGCGGCCAGCGGCCGGACGGCGATCTCCGTGCCCTTCATGTACGGGACGACGTAGAAGGCGCAGTGCGCCGGGTCGGCGGGGAAGTCCGGTCCCCCGTCCCAGAAGCGGTAGTTCAGGCCCGACGTACCCGGTTCGGGGAGGCCCTCGATCTCGTCCGCGGGAATCGGAAGCCACACGTCAGCGGTCATGTCTTCGCGTCTCATGACCGGGAGGCTATGCGAAGAATCCCGGGCCCCATTGGTTACTTTGGGGGACGGCACAGGGAGGGGTACCGGCAGGTGGAGCGCAGGACTATCGGGGCGACGGCGCTCGACGTGGGTGCGATCGGCCTGGGGTGCATGCCGATGAGCTGGGCGTACAGCCGTTCGGAACAGCGGGGGGACCGCTCGCTGCGGACGGTGCACGCGGCGCTGGACGCCGGGGTGAGCCTGCTCGACACCGCCGACATGTACGGGCCGTTCACCAACGAGCTGCTCGTGGGGCGGGCGTTGAAGGAGCGACGGGCGGACGCCTTCGTCTCGACGAAGTGCGGACTGCTCGTCGGCGACCAGCACGTGGTCGCCAACGGCAGGCCGGGGTACGTGCGTCGGGCCTGCGACGCCTCCCTGCGGCGGCTCCAGACCGATGTGATCGACCTGTACCAGCTGCACCGCGCCGACCCCGAGGTGCCGGTCGAGGAGACCTGGGGCGCGATGGCCGAGCTGGTCTCGGCGGGCAAGGTGCGGGCGCTCGGTCTGTGCGCGGTCGGCGCGCGGTCGGCCCGCCGGGGTGCGGCGGGCGCCGGCCGTGACGGGTACGAGGGAACGATCCGCCAGTTGGAGCGGGTCCAGCAGGTGTTCCCGGTGGCGGCGGTGGAGGCCGAGCTGTCGGTGTGGTCGCAGGAGGCGCTGGTGCGGCTGCTGCCGTGGTGCGCCGCGCGGGGCGTCGGCTTCCTGGCGGCGATGCCGCTGGGGAACGGTTACCTGACGGGGACGCTCACCCCGGGCAGCGGCTTCGAGCGGGACGATCCGCGGGCCCGGCACCCCCGGTTCACCGCCGAGATGATGGCGGCGAACCAGCCGCTCGTGGCGGGGCTGCGGCGGGTGGCCGCGCGGCACGGGGCGGACGTCACGCCGGCGCAGGTGGCGCTGGCGTGGGTGCTCGGCCGGGGGCCGCACGTCGTGCCGGTGCCGGGGGCGAAGCGGGAGCGGTGGGCGGTGGAGAACGCCCGGGCGGCCGGGCTGCGGCTGACCGCGGAGGACCTGGCGGAGATCGCGGGGCTTCCGGCGCCCCGGGGGTCCTGGGACTGAGGTGCGGCGATCTTCGACGGCGGGAGGGAACCTGATAGCGGCGAGCGGTGTATCAAGGGTGAAGGGATGCCGCTCGACTCGTCGAAGGGGACCGTGCCATGAGCCGTCCTGCTGTTGTGAAGGCCCTGTGGGGCGCCGCCGTGCTGGTCCTGGTGGCGGGCTGCTCCTCGGGGGGTGCGGAGGACCCCCCGGGTACGGCCCCGCCGACGTCCGTCACGGCGACCGCGACCGTGAGCGCGGCCCCGTCCGGGTCCCCGGCCCCGGGGACGGCTCCCGCGAAGGGCGGGGCGGCGGCGAAGGGCACCCACACGGAGGGGCTGAAGTCGCCCTGGGGACTCGCGGCGCTGCCGGGCGGGGACCTGCTCGTCTCCTCGCGGGACGAGCGGACGATCACCCGGGTCGACGGGCGGACCGGGGCGAAGACCCCGCTCGGCGTGGTGCCGGGCGTGGTCCCGGGCGGCGAGGGCGGCCTCATGGGCCTCGCGGTCCGGGACGGCTGGGTGTACGCGTATCTGACGGCGGAGTCCGACAACCGCATCGTGCGCATGCGGTACGGGGACGGGGACCGGCTCGGCGCTCCGGAGCCGGTGCTGACGGGCATCCCGAAGGGGGTCGTGCACAACGGCGGGCGGATCGCGTTCGGGCCTGACGGCATGCTGTACGCGGGGACGGGCGAGACGGGCAGGACCGGTCTCGCCCAGGACCGGGCCTCGCTCGGCGGGAAGATCCTGCGGATGACACCGGAGGGCGCGCCGGCGCCGGGCAACCCGTCCGCCGGATCGGTGGTCTATTCGTACGGGCACCGCAATGTGCAGGGAATCGCCTGGGACACGGCAGGGCGCCTGTGGGCCGCCGAGTTCGGGCAGAACACCTGGGACGAGCTGAACCTGATCGAGTCCGGCAGGAACTACGGCTGGCCGGAGGTCGAGGGACGTGCCGGGCGGGCCGGCTTCGTGGACCCGGTGGCCCAGTGGCCGACCTCGGAGGCCTCCCCCAGCGGGATCGCGTACGCGCGGGGCGCGATCTGGATGGCCGGGCTCAGAGGGGAGCGGCTGTGGCGGGTCCCGCTCTCCGGCACGAAGCTCGCGGCGGACCCCGAGGCGTTCCTGACCGAGGAGTACGGGCGCCTGCGCACGGTCCTGGCTGAGGGCGGCGGGCGGCTCTGGCTGGTGACCAGCGAGACCGACACCCGGGGCACGCCCGAGGAGGGGGACGACAGGATCCTCCGGCTGGAGGTGAGCTGAGGGCCGGAGCCGGGCTCGGACCGGGCGGCGAGCGGCGCGCAGGGGGCGCGGGCGTCAGAGGGCCGGGTCGAGGAGGTGGAGGCGGTGGGCCAGGGCGGCGGCCTCGCCGCGGCCGGCGACGCCGAGCTTCGCCAGGATGTTGGAGACGTGGACGCTGGCCGTCTTGGGGGAGATGAACAGCTCCTCGGCGATCTGGCGGTTGGTGCGGCCGGCCGCGACCAGGCCCAGGACGTCCTGTTCCCGGGGAGTCAGACCGAAGGTGTCGTCCGCGGCCTCCGCCGGCTCCTGAGACGGCTTCTCGGGGGTCAGGGAGAGGCGGGCGCGGGCGGCCAGGAGTTCCACGTCCTCGCGGAGCGGGCGGGCGCCGAGGCGAATGGCGGTGGCGTGGGCCTCCCGGAGCAGGGCCGTGGCCTCCTCACGGTGGCCTCCTTCGACCAGCAGGGCGTCGGCGAGGCGGTGGCGGGCTCGGGCCAGCTGGGCGGGGCGCTCCAGCGGTTCCCAGGCAGCGACGACCTCGGCCCAGCGGGCGGCGGACTCGCGGCCCTCGGCGCGGGCGAGCTCCTCGGAGACCTGGCGGGCGTAGGCGGCCCAGACGGGGGCCGGGGCGGCGAGGCCGCGGAGGCAGCGGCGGATCGCGTCGAGCGCCTCGGCGCGGCCCTCGTCGGCGGCGGGAAGCCCCCGGGTGTCGGCCTCGGCGGTGACGGCGGTGAGGACGAGCGGCCAGCCGTAGCGGTGGGTGCTGGGCGGGAAACCGCCCTGTTCGGCGGCGGCGAGCCGGGGCCGCACGTCGGCGACGCGCCCCTCGGCGGCGGCCACGGCGATCTCGACCTGGCTCATGGGCAGGGTGTACTGGGGGATGGGGTCGCGGGTGCCGTAGACGGTGCGGGCGTCGGCGAGGTGGCCGCCGGCCGCGTCGAGTTCGCCCCGGTCGACGGCGAGCTGGGCGAGGCGGAGGGAGGCGGAGCCGCGGGGCTTGGTGCTGGTCGCCGAGCGGAGCAGCCGTTCGGCGGCCTCCCGGGTCTCGTCCCAGCGGCCGAGGGAGTAGAGCGACTCGGCCCGGTTGGCCTCGATCCACCCGACGCTGTCGACGAGGCCGTAGGAGCGGGCGAGACGGATGCCGGTGTCGCAGAGTTCGACGGCCTCCTGGGAGCGGCCGAGGGACTCCAGGGAGGAGGCGATGTTGATGTGGGCGCGGGCCGTCTCGGTGTAGTGGCCGAGGGCCTTGGTCCGTTTCCGTACCTCGTGCATCTCGGCGAGACCCGCCTCGACGTCACCCGCGCCGGCCATGAGGGTGCCGAGGGTGAGCCGGGCGTTGAGTTCGATGGACTCGGCCTTGACGAGCCGGGCGTACTCGACGGCGCGTTCCGCGGCGGTGATGGCCTCGGGTCCGGGGTTGCGGAGCATGCCCCAGCCCGCGGCGCCGACGAGGACCACGGCGTGGACGGCCGAGGGCGGCAGGCCCTTGACGAGTTCCTGGGCGCGGGCGATCTCCTGCCGGCCGTCGCCCCGGCCGAGGTTGGACTGGAGGCGGGCCTTCTCGGTCCAGAACCAGGCGGCGCGCAGGGGGTCCTTCTCCTCCGGGTTGTCGAGGAGGCGGAGTGCCATCTTGCCGATCTTCAGAGCGCGTTCGCGGTCGCCGCTGAGGCGGGCGGCGACGGCCGCCTCGGCGAGCAGGTCGACGTAGCTGAGGGCGCTGGTCTCGGGGTCGCAGCCGCAGGGCGGGTAGGCCTCGGCGTAGTCGATGGGCCGGAGCGAGCGCCGGGCCTCGACGGGGACCTCGTCCCAGAGTTCCATGGCCCGTTCGAGGAGCCGGAGCTGCTCGGCGTAGGCGTGGCGCTTGCGGGTCTCGACGGAGGCGCGGAGGACGGCGGGCAGGGCCTTGGCCGGGTCGTGCGCGTGGTACCAGTACGTGGCGAGCCGGGTGGCCCGCTCGTCGGCCCGGACGAGCCCGGGGTCGGCCTCCAGGGCTTCGGCGTAGCGCCGGTTGAGGCGGGAGCGTTCGCCGGGCAGCAGGTCGTCGCTGACGGCCTCGCGGACGAGGGAGTGGCGGAAGCGGTAGCCGTCGCCGTCGGGGACGGCGAGCAGGATGTTGGCGCCGACGGCGGCCCGCAGCGCTTCGATGAGTTCGTCCTCGGTGAGCCGGGACACGGCGGCGAGCAGGCCGTACTCGACGGTGGAGCCGCCCTCGGCGACGATCCTGGCGACCTGCTGGGCGTCCTCGGGGAGCGTCTCGACCCGGACGAGCAGGAGGTCGCGCAGGGAGTCGCTGAGCTGGCCGGGCGCGCAGCCGGCCTCGTGGGAGACGACGAGCTCCTCCACGAAGAAGGCGTTGCCGTCGGAGCGCTCGAAGACCTCTTCGACGAGACCGGGGTCGGGTTCGGCGGCGAGGATGCCGGTGAGCTGGCGGTGCACCTCGACGCGGGTGAAGCGGGCGAGTTCGATGCGGCGGATGGTGCGGAGCCGGTCGAGTTCGGCGAGGAGGGGGCGCAGGGGGTGGCGGCGGTGGATGTCGTCGGCGCGGTAGCTGGCGACGACCACGATCCGGCCGCGGCGGAGGGTCCGCAGGAGATAGGTGAGGAGGTGCCGGGTGGAGGCGTCGGCCCAGTGCAGGTCCTCGAGGACGAGCACGATCGTACGGTCGGCGGCGAGGCGTTCCAGGAGCCGTACGGTCAGTTCGAAGAGGCGGGCGGTGGAGTCCTCGTCGGAGGAGTCGTGGTGTCCGGGGTCGCCCAGTTCGGGCAGCAGGCGGGCGAGTTCGCCCTCCTGGCCGTCGGCGGCCTCGGTGAGTTCACCGGGGAGCCGGCGGCGGAGCGAGCGCAGCGCGGTGGCGAAGGGGGCGAAGGGCAGTCCGTCGGCGCCGAGTTCGACGCAGCCGCCGAGCGCGACGACGGCGCCCCGGCCGCAGGCCGTGTCGAGGAACTCCTCGATCAGCCGGGTCTTGCCGACCCCCGCCTCACCGCCGACGAGCAGGGCCTGGGGCTCTCCCGCGTCCGCACGGGAGAGCGCCTCGGTGAGGGCGGTGAGTTCGCCGGCGCGGCCGACGAACACGGGGCTGACTGACCTGGTCTCCACGGCGCCGAGCATCGCACAGACGTCCGTGCCCTGGTTCATACGGGTGTCACGCGGCCCGGACGAAGCGGCCGCGTCCGTCGCCGCTCACCCGCCCCTCCGAGTCCTGGCTCCCGCTGCTGCGGCCGAGGCGGCGCAGGCCCCGGGTGGTGCCGCCCGACTCGGCGGCCGCGTGGGACAGCCGCTGGGCGGCGGCCTCGCGGACGAGCTGGGCGTGGTTCATGCGGTGGAGTTCGTACTCGAACATCGGGGTGCTCCCTGGTCTTCCGCGGTGTCGGTATCGCTTCCTGCGATGCCTCTACTGTCGTGTCCCAGGGGCTGCGGCCACATCGGGCGTGTTCCGCATGTTCGGCGTACGGGGGTCCTTAGGCGGGCCTCAGGAGGGCCTTAGGCGGTCTCAGGATCCGGCGCTGGGGAGGCTCAGGAACAGGTCGAAGTAGGTACCGGCGGACAGGAGCAGTCCGATGCCGCCCAGGACGGCGCCCGCGACGGCGACCGCGCGGACCCAGGCGGGGCGCCCGGGGAGGACGAGGACGAGGACGGCGACGAACAGGGCGACGAAGGCGAAGACGCCGTTCACCAGGGCGGTGGTGTGCCAGGCGTCGCCGTAGATCTCGGAGATCTGCTGGGCGGGGGTACCGGTCCCGGAGGTCTTGATCTGCCCGATGAGGGTCTCGCGCTCGGCGACGACCTTGCCGGTCCAGGTGCCGGTCAGGGCGACGGCCCCGAGGGCGGCGGAGACCACGGCCGCGGCGGCGCCGCCGATGCCGGCGGAGGCGGGGGCGGCCTCCGCGGCGAGCTCGTCGTCCGTGTCCTGGTCGTCCGCGTCCTCGTCGAGCGGCTCGGTGCCGTGGCCGTCGAGCGGCTCCCCTGCGGGCGCGGCCTCGACGGCCTCCGCCGGGGCGTCCGCCTCGGCGGTCTTCGCGCTCTCCGCGCTCTCGCCGGTCTTCTCTGTCGTCGTCTTGGTGTCCATGCGGCGCACGCTAGGGGGCACACATGAGAGCCGTCTTAAGACGCCTCGGCCTTCGCCGCGCGCCACTCCGTGGCGAGGACGGCCCAGAGCTCGGTGTCCGCGCGGGTGCCGCGGTGCGGGTAGTTCTCCCGCAGGACGCCCTCCCGCGTCATGCCGAGGCGGCGGGCGACGGCGATGCTCGGCCCGTTCTTCGCGGAGGCGCGCCATTCGACGCGGTGGATGCCGCGCTCCTCGACCGCCCAGTCGATGATGACCCGGCAGGCCCGGGTGATCAGGCCCTTGCCCGCGGCGGAGGGTTCCAGCCAGCAGCCCGCCTCGGCGGTCCCGTGCGTCACGTCCATGGTCCGGAAGAGGACGCCGCCGACGAGCGTGCCCCCGGCCCAGATGCCGTAGATGCGTCCGGTGTCGTTCGCGGCCTTCTCGGCGTACGAGCGGAGGAAGGAGCGGGCGGAGTCCAGGTCGGCGACGGCGTCCGCCAGGGCGATGTGCTGCCCGACGAAGTCCCGTCCCCGGTCCATGTGGGTCAGGAACTCCTCGGCCTGCCAGGGCTCCAGGGGCCTCAGCTCGGCGCCGTCGTCACCCAGGGATATCGCGAACATCGTCGTTCCTCTCCTCCACGGCCGGGACCGTCACGCGCTGCGTAGGGATCTTCGCACGCGCGTCGGCGGCCTCGCGGCTCTCGGGGGGTTCGATGCTGATCCGCGGCAGCCGGCGGTCGAGCCAGCGCGGCAGCCACCAGTTCGCGCCCCCGAGGAGGTGCATGAGGGCGGGGACGAGGAGGGTGCGGAGCACGAAGGCGTCGAGGGCGACGGCCGCCGCGAGCGCGATGCCGAACATCGCGATGACCCGGTCGCCGGAGAGGACGAAGGCGAGGAAGACGGAGATCATGATGACGGCGGCGGAGTTGATCACACGGCTGGTCTCGGCGAGGCCGACCCGGACCGCCCGCCGGTTGTCGCCGGTCTCCAGCCACTCCTCGTACATCCGGCTGACCAGGAAGACCTGGTAGTCCATGGAGAGTCCGAAGAGCACGGAGACCATGATCACGGGGAGGAAGGGCTCGATCGGGCCGGCGCTGCCGAGGCCGATCAGTTCGCTCCCCCAGCCCCACTGGAAGATCGCCACGACGACGCCGAAGGCGGCGGCGACGGCCGCGACGTTCATGGCGGCGGCCTTGAGCGGGATGCCGATCGAGCGGAAGGCGAGGAGGAGGAGCAGACAGCCGAGGGCGATGACGACCCCGACGAAGAGCGGCAGCTTGCCGATGATGACCTCGGCGAAGTCGTCGTACGAGGCGGTGAGGCCGCCGACGTGGACGTCGAGGGAGGTGCCCGCCTCGGCCTTCGGGAGGACGTCCGCCCGGAGCCGGTCGACGAGCTCGCTGGTGGCCCTGGACTGGGGCGAGGAGTCGGGGACGACGGTGAGGACGGCGGTGTCGCCGGAGCTGTTGTAGGTGACCGGGGAGACGGAGGCGACCCCGCGGGTGGCGGAGAGCGCGGCCGGCAGCTGGTCGAGGGCGACCCGGTCGTCGGCGCCGTCGAGCCCGGCGACGAGGGTGAGCGGGCCGTTGACCCCGGGCCCGAAGCCGTCGGCGATCAGGTCGTACGCCTTGCGCGTGGTCGCGGCGGCCGGGTTGTTGCCCTGGTCGGAGGTGCCGAGGTGGAGCGAGAACGTGGGCAGCGCCAGGACGCCCATGACGAGGACGGCGACCAGGCCGAGGAGCTTGGGGTGCCGCTCGACGAAGGCGGACCAGCGGGCGGCGAAGCCGGTGGGCAGCTCGGGCTGGGGGCCGTGTTCGGCGAGCGCCCGCCGTTCGCGCCGGGACAGCGCCCGGACGCCGATGAAGGAGAGCAGCGCCGGGAGGAGGGTGACGGAGGCGGCGACCGTGAGGACGACGGTGAGGGAGGCCGCGATGGCGACGCCGTTGAGGAAGCTGAGCCGCAGGATCAGCATGCCGAGGAGGGCGATGCAGACGGTGGCGCCGGCGAAGACGACGGCACGGCCGGTGGTGGCGACGGCGGTCTCGGCGGCCTCCGCGACGGACAGGCCGCGTTTCAGGCCTCTGCGGTGCCGGGTGACGATGAAGAGGGCGTAGTCGATGCCGACGCCGAGGCCGACGAGCATGCCGAGCATGGGGGCGAAGTCGGCGACGGTCATCAGGTGGCCGAGGAGCACGATCCCGGAGTAGGCGATGCCGACGCTGACGAGCGCGGTCGCTATGGGGAGCGCGGAGGCGGCGAGGGAGCCGAAGGCGAGGAAGAGGACGACGGCGGCGACGGCGACGCCGACGACTTCGGCGATGTGGCCGCCGGGGGCCTCGGTGAGGGCGACGGCGCTGCCGCCGAGCTCGACGGAGAGTCCCGCGGCCTCGTTCTCGGCGGACTCGGCCGTGTCGACGAGGGCGCGTACCTGCGCCTGGGGGATGTCGTCGGCCTGCTCGTGGAAGGTGACCGTGGCGTAGGCGGTGTGTCCGTCCTCGCTGACCTGGCTCCGGTCGTCACCGTACGG
The DNA here is from genome assembly GCF_001905665.1 of Streptomyces sp. CB02261. Lineage (GTDB taxonomy): Bacteria > Actinomycetota > Actinomycetes > Streptomycetales > Streptomycetaceae > Streptomyces. The sequence continues at coordinate 232,232 of NZ_LIVX01000011.1, forward strand.
CGAGGTCACGGCCGCGATGCCGGGCAGTTCGGCGACCTTGTCGAGCATCGCGGTGACGCGCTGTTCGACGGCGTCCGCGCGGACGCTGCCCCGGTCGGTGTGCCAGACGATGGTGTCGCTGTCGCCGCCGAGGCCGTCGAAGCCGCGGTCGAGGAGGGCGGTGGCACGGCCCGACTCGGTGCCGGGGACCTCGTAGTCGTTGGAGTACGCGCTGCCGGCGACGGCCGCCGCGGTGCCGACCCCGACGAGGGCGACGAGCCACAGGAGGACGGCGACGAGGCGGTGCGTGACGCACCACCGTGCGATGGCTGCCAAAGGACGTGCTCCCTGGATGGTTCCTGGCTCCTTCACGGGAACGGCCCGAGAGGAACACATGACCTATAGAGGGCCCACTCTGGCAGCCAAACGTGATCGTTTGCCCGTTTCGTGTCGATACTCACAGGCGTGCCGGGGGGTTCGGGACCGAAGTCCCGGCCCCCCGGGCACCACGGCTCACCGCGGGCGCTCAGCCGGAGACGCTCGGGCGGCCGTTCTCGATGTGTCCCATGAGCCGGCGGCGGAAGCCGTCGGCGGCGGTCACCTCCACGTCGTACCAGCCGTGCGCGTCGGAGGCCGAGTGCACGACGGTACGGGTCCGGCCGGGCTTGACGGTGACCGTCCGGGTCCAGTCGCCGAGGTCGGCCTCGTCCACGTACCCCAGCGGCCTGACCGTGAAGGAGAGCGGCGCGGGTCCGGTGTTCCGTACGGTGAGGTGCAGGTCACGGTCGTGGTGGTCGATCCGCGAGGCGAGTTCGGCGCCGCCCGCGGCGGGGCCCTCGAACTCGCGCCGGAAGCCGTTGGGGCCGGTGATCGTGAAGCGGTAGTGATCACCCGGAACGGGGACGGTCCACTCCCCCGTGCCCCTGACGTCCTGGTGCTGCGGGACGGCGAACTCGCCCGCGTACGGGTAGAGCGCGAAGTGCGCGCTCGCCTTGCCCCGGTTGCTCAGCGCCACGGTGACGGAGCCGGCCGCGACGGTCGCGGAGGCGTCCGGCTGGTACGGCAGAGGGCGGGCGCGGCGGACGCCGGGCTCCTGCGCCGGCATCCGCTGGACGGTCGGGGGCTGGGGCCGCCAGCGGCCGGAGAAGGGCGGGATCGGGCCGGGCTGCTCGACGTCGGGCAGGCGGCGGCCGCGCGTGAAGTCGAAGGCGGAGGTGAGGTCGCCGGTGACGGCCCGGCGCCAGGGGGTGATGTTGGGCTCCCGGATGCCCGTGAGCCGCTCCAGGAAGCGGATCACCGAGGTGTGGTCGAAGGTCTCGGAGCAGACGTAGCCGCCGACCGACCAGGGCGAGACGACGAGCAGCGGGACGCGGATGCCGAGGCCGGTGGGCTGACCCTTCCAGCGCTCGTCCGTGTTCCCGGCCGGCGGGACCGGCGGCGGCACGTGGTCGAAGAAACCGTCGTTCTCGTCGTAGTTGATCAGGACGACGGTGTGGCGCCACACGTCCGGGTGCGCGCCGAGGGCGTCGAGCACCTTGTAGACGAGGGTGGCGGAGGCGATCGGCGAGGAGGAGCCGGGGTGCTCGGAGTCGATCGCGGAGGGCACGAGGTACGAGACCTCGGGGAGGGTGCCGGCGGCGACGTCGGCGCGGAAGGCGTCGGCGAGGGTGCCGCTCTCGACCCGGCGCAGCCCGCGCTCGAAGAGGGAGCGTTCCGCCTCGGTGAGGGTGGCGACGCCCTTCTCCAGGAGGCCGAGGAGACGGGTGCGCTCGGTGGTGTCGTCGGTGTCGCGTACGGCGGCGTAGAAGGACTCCATGAAGGTGTGCCCGCCGGTGTGCGCGAGCGCCTTGCGGGCGATCTTCTTGAAGGTGGTGAAGAACTCGATGTTGTTGTCGGTGAAGTTCTCCCACTCGGTGTACGTCTTCCAGCTGCGTCCGGCGGCTTCGAGGCGCTCGGCGTAGGTGGGCCAGCCGTAGCCGGGGTGGGTGCCCTCGGCGTACGCGGCGTTGGTGACGGCCCGGCTGCCGTCGGCCTCGAAGCCGGTCCAGCCGGACCAGAGGTGGTTGCGGTTGGGGCTCGTCGAGGTGTGGATGGACGAGTGGTAGGCGTCGCAGACGGTGAAGGTGTCGGCGAGCTCGTAGTGCAGGGGGATGTCCTGCCGGTCGTAGTACGCCATGGTGGCGGCGGTCTTGGCCGAGACCCATCCGTCCATCCAGCCTCCGCGCCAGGCCTTGCCGCCGCCGCCCCAGGAGTGGTCGAGGTCCCCGATGTACTGGAGGTCCTTCTTCTGGGTCTCGGCTGCGCCGCGGATCGGGAACGGCAGCACGGTCCGGCCGAGCGCGGCCGGCTGTTCGAACACCGGTGCGCCGGAGGGAAGTTCAATGGCATTGCGGTCGCCGAATCCGCGGACACCGCGGAGGGTGCCGAAGTAGTGATCGAAGGATCGGTTCTCCTGCATCAGGATCACCACGTGCCGGACCGCCGACATCCCCCCTGCCGGGGGCTCCGCGGCCATCGCGGCCTGCAACGACGGCGGCAGCAGCGAGCCGGTGGCGGCGACACCGAGGGCGCCTCCACCCAGTGCGAGGAGCCTTCTGCGGGACATCTCCGATGACAAGACCGACCTCCAGTCGACGGCCAATGGTTCGCCTTCGAGCCATTGGGTGGTACGCCGGGGACGGTAGTGAGACGGGGTGACGGCGAGAAGACCCGACGGGGGCGCGGCGGTGAACGTCCAAGAGGAGGGGACGGAAATCCAAGCGCTTTCCGGCCATGATCACAGCCGCAGGCAGGGCGCCCTCTTTCAAGCGGTGGCGCGGACGCGCGGACGGCCCCGCACCGGAACTCCGGTGCGGGGCCGTCCCCCTGACGTACGGGAAGAGGCTCAGCCCTCGCTGACGCCCAGCTTCTCCAGGATCAGGTCCTTGACCTTCGCCGCGTCCGCCTGACCGCGGGTCGCCTTCATGACCGCGCCGACCAGGGCGCCGACCGCCGCGACCTTGCCACCGCGGATCTTGTCGGCGATCGCCGCGTTGCCCGCGATGGCCTCCTCGACCGCCGTGCCGAGGGCGCCGTCGTCGGAGACGACCTTCAGACCGCGCTTCTCGACGACCGCGTCCGGGGTGCCCTCGCCGGCGAGAACGCCCTCGATGACCTGACGGGCCAGCTTGTCGTTGAGGTCACCGGAGGCGACCAGGGCCGAGACCCGGGCCACGTCGGCCGGGGTGATGGCCAGCTCCTCCAGGGAGACGCCCTGCTCGTTGGCGTTGCGGGCGAGCTCGCCCATCCACCACTTGCGTGCCGAGGCCGCGTCCGCGCCCGCCTCGATCGTGGCGACGATCGCGTCGACCGCGCCCGCGTTGAGGATGGACTGCATGTCCAGCTCGGACACGCCCCACTCCTCGCGGAGCCGGTTGCGGCGCACGCGCGGCAGCTCGGGGAGGCCCTGACGGAGCTCCTCGACCCAGGCGCGGGCCGGGGCGACGGGGACGAGGTCGGGCTCCGGGAAGTACCGGTAGTCCTCGGCGTTGTCCTTGATGCGCCCTGCGGTGGTGGAGCCGTCGTCCTCGTGGAAGTGACGGGTCTCCTGCACGATCGTGCCACCGGAGGTGAGCACGGCCGCGTGGCGCTGGATCTCGAAGCGCGCCGCGCGCTCCACCGAACGGAGCGAGTTGACGTTCTTCGTCTCCGAGCGGGTGCCGAAGGTCTTGGTGCCGTGCGGGCGCAGCGACAGGTTCACGTCGCAGCGCATCTGGCCCTTGTCCATGCGCGCGTCGGAGACACCGAGGGCGCGGATCAGCTCGCGCAGCTCGGCGACGTACGCCTTGGCGACCTCGGGGGCCCGCTCGCCCGCGCCCTCGATCGGCTTGGTGACGATCTCGATCAGCGGGATGCCGGCCCGGTTGTAGTCGAGCAGCGAGTGCGAGGCGCCGTGGATGCGGCCGGTCGCTCCACCGATGTGGGTGGACTTGCCGGTGTCCTCCTCCATGTGGGCGCGCTCGATCTCCACGCGGAAGACCTCGCCGTCCTCCAGCTGGACGTCCAGGTAGCCGTTGAAGGCGATCGGCTCGTCGTACTGGGAGGTCTGGAAGTTCTTCGGCATGTCCGGATAGAAGTAGTTCTTCCGGGCGAAGCGGCACCACTCGGCGATCTCGCAGTTCAGCGCGAGGCCGATCTTGATGGCGGACTCGACGCCGATCGCGTTGACGACCGGGAGCGAGCCGGGCAGGCCGAGACAGGTGGGGCACGTCTGCGAGTTGGCGTCCGCGCCCAGCTCGGTCGAGCAGCCGCAGAACATCTTCGTCTTGGTACCCAGCTCGACATGGACCTCGAGGCCCATGACGGGGTCGTACGCGGCGAGCGCCGCTTCGTACGACAGCAGTTCAGTGACAGTCACGGTGAGACTTTCCCTCTCAGCCCAGCAGGACGTCTTCGTCGCCCAGGCGCTTCAGCTCCCGGTAGAGGATCGCCAGGCCGGTCACGATGGCGGCGGCGGAGACCGCGGCGTCGACGAGCCGCAGCATGTCGCCGTCGCTGCGGGCCAGCTTCGCCTGCTTGGCGACGCTGATGGCGCCGAACGCGGTGGACGCCAGCGACACGTAGACGCCGGTCTTCGACTTCTTGAAGTTCTTGGCCTTCTTTGCCATGGCACTCACAGCGACGGAGCCTCCTCAAGCAGCGGGTGTCCCCACTTTTCCACGAAGGCGGCCTCGACGGCGGCGCCGACCTTGTACAGCCGGTCGTCCTTCATGGCGGGGGCGATGATCTGCAGGCCGACCGGGAGACCGTCCTCGGGCGCGAGGCCACAGGGCAGCGACATGGCGGCGTTGCCGGCCAGGTTGGTCGGGATGGTGCACAGGTCCGCGAGGTACATGGCCATCGGGTCGTCGGCGCGCTCGCCGATCGGGAAGGCGGTGGTGGGGGTCGTCGGGGAGACGATCACGTCCACCTGCTCGAAGGCCTGCTCGAACTCGCGGGTGATGAGCGTACGGACCTTCTGCGCCGAGCCGTAGTACGCGTCGTAGTAGCCGGAGCTCAGCGCGTACGTACCGAGGATGATGCGGCGCTTGACCTCGTCGCCGAAGCCGGCCTCGCGGGTGAGGGCGGTGACGTCCTCGGCCGACCGGGTGCCGTCGTCGCCGACCCGCAGGCCGTAGCGCATCGCGTCGAAGCGGGCCAGGTTGGAGGAGCACTCGGACGGCGCGATCAGGTAGTACGCCGAGAGGGCGAGGTCGAAGGTCGGGCAGTCCAGCTCGACGATCTCGGCGCCCAGCGACTTCAGCAGCTCGACGGACTCGTCGAAGCGCTGCACGACACCGGCCTGGTAGCCCTCGCCGCGGAACTGCTTGACGACGCCGACGCGCATGCCGGCGACCGAGCCGTTCCGCGCGGCCTCGACGACCGGCGGGACCGGCGCGTCGATGGAGGTCGAGTCGAGCGGGTCGTGCCCGGCGATCGCCTCGTGGAGGAGGGCCGCGTCCAGGACCGTACGGGCGCAGGGACCGCCCTGGTCGAGGGAGGACGAGAAGGCCACCATGCCGTAGCGGGAGACACCGCCGTAGGTCGGCTTGACGCCGACGGTGCCGGTGACGGCGGCGGGCTGGCGGATGGAGCCGCCGGTGTCCGTGCCGATGGCGAGGGGGGCCTCGTACGCGGCGAGGGCGGCGGACGAGCCACCGCCGGAGCCGCCGGGGATCCGGGTCAGGTCCCAGGGGTTGCCGGTGGGGCCGTACGCGCTGTTCTCCGTCGAGGAGCCCATCGCGAACTCGTCCATGTTGGTCTTGCCGAGGATGACGACGTCGGCGGCCTTGAGGTTCTTGACCAGGGTCGCGTCGTACGGCGGGATCCAGCCCTCCAGGATCTTCGAGCCCACGGTGGTCGGCATGCCGACGGTGGTGAAGATGTCCTTGAGCGCGAGCGGCACACCGGCGAGCGGGCCGAGCTTCTCGCCGCGGGCGCGCTTCTCGTCGACGGCTCGGGCCTGGGCGAGCGCGCCGTCACGGTCGACGTGGAGGAAGGCGTGGACCTTCTCGTCGACGGCCTCGATGCGGGCGAGGTGGGCCTCGGTGACCTCGACGGCGGTCAGCTCGCCGGCGGCGATCCTCCCGGCGATCTCGGCCGCGGTGAGCTTGATGATGTTGTCCGTCATGACTGTTAGTCCTCCCCCAGGATCTGCGGCACCTTGAAACGCTGCTGCTCCTGGGCCGGGGCGCCGGAGAGCGCCTGCTCGGGGGTGAGCGACGGACGGACCTCGTCCGCGCGCATGACATTGGTCAGCGGCAGCGGGTGGGAGGTCGGCGGTACGTCTTGGTCGGCGACCTCGGAGACGCGGGCGACCGCGCCGATGATGTCGTCGAGCTGGCCGGCGAAGTGATCGAGTTCTTCGCCCTTCAGCTCCAGACGCGCCAGCCGTGCGAGGTGGGCGACCTCCTCGCGCGTGATGCCAGGCATGCGGATCCTCACGGGGTGAGCTTGATGGTGTGGCCCCATCCTATGGGGCCGGTGCCGCTGCCCGTGAAACGGTTTGCCCGGCGTCCAGGTGGCGGGTGGACGCGGGCTACTGGACCACCTGTCCGGAGGGCTGGTCCAGGTTCAGCTCGGCCGCCAGGTCGGCGGGGCGGCGCCAGCCGTGCTCGCCCCGGGCCAGGAGCCAGGCGGTCGCCTCGCCGGGGGGCATCGCGGCGGCCACCAGCCAGCCCTGGACGGCGTCGCAGCCCAGGTCGCGCAGGCGCTCCCAGGTCTCGTCGTCCTCCACGCCCTCCGCGACCACGAGGAGGCCGAGGGAGTGGGCGAGGTCGACGGTGCAGCGGACGATCTCGGCGTCCTCGGTGTCGACGGCGAGCCGGGCGACGAAGGAGCGGTCGATCTTCAGTTCGCTGACGGGGAGCCGGCGCAGATGGACGAGGGAGGAGTAGCCGGTGCCGAAGTCGTCGAGGGACATCTTGACGCCGTGGCCGGTGAGCCCGTTGAGCGTGTCGGCGGCCCGCTGGGGGTCCTCCAGGAGCACGTGCTCCGTTATCTCCAGCTGGAGCGCGCCGGCCGGGACGCCGTGGCGGGCGAGCCGGGCGGCGACGGCGCCCGCGAAACCGGGGGTGTGCACGTCGCGCGGCGAGACGTTGACGGCGACCGGGACGTCGAGTCCCTGGGCGCGCCAGCGGGCGACCTGGGCGAGGGCGGTCTCCAGGACGTACTCGGTGAGGTGCGGCATCAGGCCGGAGGACTCGGCGATGGCGATGAACTCGTCCGGCGGGACCTTTCCGCGCTCGGGGTGCACCCAGCGGACGAGCGCTTCGAGGCCGGCGACCTGGCCGTCGAAGCGGACCTTGGGCTGGTAGTGGAGCTCGACCTCGTGGGCGTCGAGGGCACGGCGCAGGTCGCCGAGGAGCCCGAGCCGGTCGGGCGTGTTGGAGTCGCGCTTGGACTCGTAGACCTCGACGCCGGTGCGGTCCCGCTTGGCCTGGTACATGGCGACGTCGGCGCGGCGCAGCAGGCCTTCGGCGTCGAGGGCGTGGTCGGGGAAGACGGCGACGCCGGCGCTGGCCTCCAGGACGAGGGTGAGTCCGTCGAGGTCGAGCGGTGAGGAGAGTTCGGCGACGAGGTGGCGGGCGACCCGCTGGGCGCTGGTGGTGGAGTCGGCGGTGGGCAGCAGGACGGCGAACTCGTCGCCGCCGAGCCGGGCGGCCTCGGCGCCGCGCGGCAGGGCGAGGCGGAGCCGGTCCGCGATCTGGAGGAGCAGCCGGTCGCCCGCGAGGTGACCGAGGGTGTCGTTGACCGACCGGAATCGGTCGAGGTCGATCAGGACGAGGGCGGCGCGGGCTCCCTCGCCTTCGGCCTCCTCCAGCGCGGTCCAGGCCCGCTCCAGGAGCCACTGGCGGTTGGGGAGGCCGGTCAGCGGGTCGCGCAGCTGCTCCTCGGCGCGGGCACGGGCGATCCAGAGGGTGGAGTCGAGGGCGATGAGGGGAACGGCGAAGAGCGGCAGCAGGACCGGCCTGGTGGCGGCGACGAGGCAGATCAGGGGGGCGATGCCGAGCAGGGCGACGGCGACGAGGCCCTGCCGGAGGAGGGCGGTGCGGGCGATCGTGGGCAGGCCGCCGCTCTGCGGGGCGAGCGTGTACCACAGGAGGACGCGGGTCGCCACGAGATAGGCGCCCGCGGCGAGCACGACTTCCGGGAGGTCCCCGATCGTCCAGTCGAGGGGCTGCCAGGGCCGCTCGACGCTGGACACGTCGCCGAAGAGGGCGAGGACCAGGGCGGCGGCGACGACTCCGATGATGTCGGCGGCGCCGTGCAGCAGGCCCTGCCGCCAGCGCTGCCGGCGGGCGGCGCCGACGAGGGTGACCACGGTCAGCGAGACGAGTCCGGCGGGCACCCAACCGTAGAGGAGGAGCACGGCGAGGGTGAGGGCGGCGCCGGATCCGGTGCCGCCCCACCAGCGGTCGCGGCCGAGGGCGACCAGGTGGCCGACGATGAGGCCGGCGAGGACGGCCAGGGAGCCCCCGGTGACGCCGCCGGGGAAGAGTGCGTGGCCGGTGCTCAGGGCCCGCTGGAGCCCGGCGACGAGCACGACTGCGGCGATGCCCACCACGGCTGCGGGCAGCCGGGAGGTGAAGCCCAGGGGGACCGCACGGCCGTGTGGCCGTGGGACCCGGGCGGCGCTCTCGGTCGGTTCCATTCCCGTCCCTCTCACAGGCGGCGGTGCCGTCGGTGTGCGACGGCCGCGGTCGCGCGGCCGTCCGTCGTCCGGTCGTCCGTCGTACGGCCGCCGTCGGGCGGCCGTCTCTCGTGTCGACGGGGACGTTGCCCCGGCGCCATGACCGGCAGAGCCCTCGCGCGGCCGTGCAGGACGAGACGCACGGTCACCACACTAGGCCGCCGAGGGCTTCGACGGGCAGCGCTCTCCTTGTCTTGCCCGAATGCGACCCGGCCACCCGTAACGATCTGGTATGCGCCGAACGGGTGATGTTCCAGGGGCCGACCGGGGCCCCGACGGGACGGCGACGGGGCCTTCGCGGCGGGCGGCGGGGACGGGTGGGAGGGTCAGCCGGCGACCGGGACGGCGGCCTCCCGGGCGGCGTCGGGCCCTTGTTCGAGCAGGATCGCGAAGCCGTCCTCGTCCAGAACCGGAACCTTCAGCTGCATCGCCTTGTCGTACTTCGAACCTGGGTTCTCACCCACCACCACGAAGGCGGTCTTCTTCGAAACGGAACCGGTCACCTTCGCTCCGAGCCGCTGCAGGGACTCTTTTGCGCCATCCCTGGTGAACTTCTCCAGGGTGCCGGTCACCACGACCGTGAGACCTTCCAGCGGACGCGGCCCCTCGTCCTCGCCCGCTCCCTCGTCCTCCAGACTGATCCCGGCCGCGCGCCACTTGCGCACGATCTCCCGGTGCCACTCCTCGGAGAACCACTGCTTCACCGCGGCCGCGATGATCCCGCCGACGCCGTCGACGGCCGCCAGCTCCTCCTCGCTCGCCTGCTCGATCCGCTCCAGGGAGCGGAACTCGCGGGCCAGCGCCTCGGCCGCGACCGGCCCCACGTGCCGGATCGACAGGCCGTTGATGAAGCGGGCGAGGGGGCGCTCCTTGGCCGCCGCGATGTTCTCCAGCATGGCGAGGGCGTTCTTCTTCGGCTCGCCCTTCTGGTTGGCGAAGACCGTGACGATCTTCTCCTCGCCGGACTTCGGGTCCCGCTTGGGCAGCCCGCTGTCCGGATCGAGGACGTACGCCTTGATCGGCAGCAGCTGCTCGATGGTGAGGTCGAAGAGGTCGCCCTCGTCGGCGAGCGGCGGCTCGGCCGGCTCCAGGGGCCGGGTCAGCGCCGCCGCGGCCACCGCGCCGAAGTTCTCGATGTCCAGGCACTGGCGCCCGGCCAGGAAGAAGAGCCGCTCGCGCAGCTGGGCCGGGCAGGTCCGGGCGTTCGGACAGCGGAGGTCGATGTCGCCCTCCTTCATCGGCTTCAGCGGCGTCCCGCACTCCGGGCACTCGGCCGGCATCACGAACTCCCGCTCGGTGCCGTCCCGCAGGTCGGCGACCGGCCCGAGGATCTCCGGGATGACGTCGCCGGCCTTGCGCAGCACGACCGTGTCACCGATCAGCACGCCCTTGGCCTTCACCACCTCCTGGTTGTGGAGGGTGGCGAACTCGACCTCGGAGCCGGCCACGGTCACCGGCTCCACCTGCGCGTACGGCGTGACGCGCCCGGTCCTGCCGACGCCGACCTTGATGTCGAGCAGCTTGGTGTTGACCTCCTCCGGCGCGTACTTCCAGGCGATGGCCCAGCGCGGGGCGCGCGCGGTGGAGCCCAGCCTGCCCTGCAGCGGGATCTCGTCGAGCTTGACCACGACCCCGTCGATCTCGTGCTCGACCGAGTGGCGGTTCTCGCCGAAGTACGTGATGAACTCCCGCACCTCGTCGAGCGAGCCGACCACCTTGTTGTGCCGGGCGGTGGGCAGGCCCCACTCGTGGAGGAGCCCGTACGCCTCCGAGAGCAGCGCGATGTCGAAGCCCTCGCGGGCGCCGATGCCGTGCACCACCATGTGGAGCGGGCGGGAGGCGGTGACCTTCGGGTCCTTCTGGCGGAGCGAACCGGCCGCCGCGTTGCGCGGGTTGGCGAAGGGCTTGTCGCCGGCCTCGACCAGGCGGGCGTTGAGCCCCAGGAAGGCCTCCATCGGGAAGTAGACCTCGCCGCGGATCTCCACGAGGTCCGGGATCCGGTCGCCCCGCAGCCGCTCCGGGATGTCGGCGATCGTGCGCACGTTGGGCGTGATGTCCTCGCCGGTGCGCCCGTCGCCGCGGGTCGCGGCCCGGGTCAGCCGCCCGTGCTCGTACGTCAGGTTCACGGCCAGGCCGTCGACCTTCAGCTCGCACAGGAAGTGGTGGTCGGGCGTGCCGACGTCCCGGGCGACACGCTCGGCCCAGGCGGCCAACTCCTCGTCGTCGAAGGCGTTGTCCAGGGAGAGCATCCGCTCGCGGTGCTCCACGGAGGTGAACTCGGTCTCGTACTGCCCCGCGACCTTCTGGGTCGGTGAGTCGGGCGTCCGCAGCTCCGGGTACTCCTCCTCCAGCGCCTCCAGGGCGCGCAGGAGCCTGTCGAACTCGCCGTCGCTGATGACCGGCTGGTCCTTCACGTAGTACCGGAAGCGGTGCTCCTCGACCTGCTCGGCCAGATCGGCGTGCTTCTCCCGTGCCTCGGCGGGCAGGGCCCCCTGTTCGACTGCCACCTTCGTCCGTCCTCCCGTGCCTCGAAACCCGGTCACTCTGGGTTGTCCGCGAGCGATGTCGCCGCCCGGGCGCAGTGAGCGAGCGCCGCGCGGGCGTAGGCGGGCGAAGCGCCCGCCAGCCCGCACGTGGGCGTGACGACCACGGACTCCGCGAGAGTCCCCGGATTCAGCCCCAGCCTGCGCCACAACGTCCTGACACACATGACGCTACCGCCCGGGTCCGACAACGGGCCGTCGGTGGACGCCACCACACCGGCGAAGAGCTTCGTGCCGGCCTCCACGGCCTCCCCGATCGTCTCCTCGTCACGCTCGGTGAGCAGCCCGAAGTCGAACGAGACACCGGCCGCTCCGGCCCGCCACAGCAGGGCGAAGGGGACGTCCGGGGCGCAGGAGTGGACGACCACCGGTCCGTCGTGGACCCCCATCACCTCGCGCAGGGCGCTCTCGACGACCTGCCGGTCGACGGCCCGGTAGGTCCGGTAGCCGCTGGCGGTACGGACGTGGCCGCGCAGGACCGCGGTGAGCGAGGGCTCGTCGAGCTGAAGGACGACCCTGGCCCCGGGGATCCGCTTGCGCACGTCCGCGAGGTGCCCGTGGAGGCCTTCGGCGAGGGATCCGACCAGGTCACGACAGGCGCCCGGGTCCCCGAGCGCCGCCTCGCCGCCGCGCAGCTCCAGGGCCGCGGCGAGCGTCCACGGGCCGACGGCCTGGACCTTGAGCGGGCCCTCGTACCCCTGGGTGAACTCCTCCAGGGCGTCCAGGTCCTCGCCCATCCAGGAGCGGGCCCGCCGGGTGTCCCGGCCGGGCCGGTCGCTGATCCGCCAGCCGCTCGGCTCCACGTGCGCGTACAGGTCGACGAGCATCCCGATCGTCCGGCCGATCATGTCGGCGCCGGGGCCGCGGGCGGGCAGCTCGGCCAGGAACGGGAAGTCCTCGAAGGAGCCGGTGGCGGCCCTGGCGGCCTCCCGGGCGTCGCCGCCCGGCAGGGAACCGACGCCGGTGGCGGGCCCCCAGAGCTTCGTGTGGTCCGAGTCGCTCATGGTCAGCGTCCCGGCCTGACGGAGAGGTCGTTGATCTCCGCGTCGCGCGGCAGGTCGATCGCGGTGAGGATCGCCGTCGCGACCGACTCGGGGTCGATCCACCGCGAGGGGTCGTACTCCTTGCCCTCCTGGGCGTGGACCTTCGCCTGCATGGGGCTCGCGGTACGGCCCGGGTAGACGGAGGTGACCCGCACGCCGTTGGCGTGCTCCTCGTGGCGCAGCGCGTCCGCGAGGGCCTTGAGACCGTGCTTGGAGGCGGCGTACGCGCCCCACTCGGCGTGCGCGTTGAGCCCGGCGCCCGAGTTCACGAAGACGACGTGGCCCTGGGAGACCCGCAGCTGGGGCAGGAGGTGCCGGGTCAGTTCGGCCGGGGCGACCAGGTTGACGTTGAGCTGGTGGTGCCAGGTCTTCGGGGTGAGGTCCCCGATGGGCCCGAGGTCGACGACGCCCGCGATGTGCAGCAGGCTGTCCACCCGCTCGGGCATGGTCTGGTGCGAGAACGCCCAGGACAGCCGGTCCGGGTCCGCGAGGTCCCCGACGAGCGTCCGGGCGCCGGGGAACTCCGCGGCGAGCTCCTTGGCCCGACCCGCGTCCCGCGCGTGCAGCACGAGCTCGTCCCCGCGCGCGTGGAGGCGGCGCGCGACGGCCGCGCCGATGCCGGAACCGGCTCCGGTGATCACATGTGTAGCCATGGGAGCCATGCTCCCATCAGCGCGCGCGGATGTTCTCCTCCAGGTGGGCGAGGGCCGTCGGGGCGTCGTCGGCGAAGAAGACCAGGTCGGTGAGGGGCAGGGGGAGGAAGCCCTCCTCGTCCATGCGGCGGAGCTGGGTCTTCAGGCCGTCGTAGAAGCCGGCCGTGTTGAGCAGGACCACCGGCTTGCCGTGCCGGCCGTGCTTCTTCAGCTCCAGGATCTCGGTGGCCTCGTCGAGGGTTCCGGTGCCGCCGACCATGATCACGATCGCGTCGGACTTGGCGAGGAGGAGCGCCTTGCGGGCGGACAGGTCCGCGGTGACGACCATCTCGTCGGCGTGCGGGCGGGCCTTGTGGGCGAGGAAGTCGACGGAGACGCCGACGAGCCGGCCGCCGGCCTCCTCGACGCCGTCCGCGACGACCTTCATCAGGCCGGTGTCGGAGCCGCCCCAGACCAGGGTGTGCCCGGCCTTGCCGAGGAGGCGGGCGAACTCGCGGGCGGGGGCCGTGTAGCGCTCGTCCAGGTCGGCCGCGGAGAGGAAGACGCAGATGTTCATGCGCTCCACCGTAGGCGCTGACCAGGCGCTTCCGAGATTCTTGGGGAAATCCCGTTGTCCGGCGATGAGTTCCGGTGACGGGCCGGGTCTGCACTGCCATGGACGAGGTGAAGACCGCGCTGAGCAGGGTCCGGGGACGGGTCGCGTCACGGGACGGGACGCCGATCGCGTACGAGCGGTACGGGGACGGGGACGGGCGCCCGGTCGTCCTGGTGGGCGGGGCGCCGGGCGGGGGCGAGCGGGCGCTGGCCGCGCTGCTCGCCGGGCGCTTCACCGTCGTGACGTACGAGCGGCGCGGGCCCGCGGCGGTGGAGCGGGAGATCGAGGACCTGGCGGCGGTCCTGGAGGCGGCGGGCCCCGGCGCGGCCGTGCACGGCACGGGGGCGGGCGGCGCGCTCGCGCTCGCGGGGGCGGCGGCCGGGCTTCCTATGAGCGCGGTGTCGGTGTACGAGCCGCCCTGCACGGGCGACGAGGAGTCCCTGGGGCGGGTCGCCCCGCGCGTCCTGGTGGTCGACGGGGGCGCGAGCCCGGTGGGGACCCGGGACGCGGCCCGCGCGGTCACGGCGGCCCTCCCCCGCGCCCGGCACCGCACCCTGACGGGCCAGACGGAGGAGGTCGCCCCGCACGTCCTGGCCCCGGTCCTCGTGGAGTTCCTGTGCGAGGACCGGGAGGCCGTGGGCGCCGCTTGAGGGGGGTCTACGCGGTGGCGGTCGCCGTCGTGCGGCGGGTCGTCGTCGCGATCGTGGCCGAGCCCACCACGCGGGTGCCGTCGTACAGCACGATCGCCTGGCCGGGCGCCACGCCGCGGACCGGCTCGGCGAAGGTGACCGTGAGCTCGCCGTCCGCCAGGGACGCCGTCACCTCGGTCTCGCCGCCGTGGGCGCGGAGCTGGGCGGTGTAGCGGCCGGAGCCCTCCGGTGCGGCGCCGCACCAGCGGGGCTTGATCGCCGTCAGGCCGGTGACGTCGAGGGCCTCGACGGGGCCGACGGTGACCGTGTTGTTCACGGGCGAGATGTCGAGGACGTAGCGGGGCTTGCCGTCCGCGGCCGGGTGGCCGATCCGCAGGCCCTTGCGCTGGCCGATGGTGAAGCCGTACGCGCCGTCGTGGGTGCCGACCTTCGCACCGGCCTCGTCGACGATGTCGCCCTCCGCCCTGCCCAGGCGGGAGGCGAGGAAGCCCTGGGTGTCGCCGTCGGCGATGAAGCAGATGTCGTGGCTGTCGGGCTTCTTCGCGACCGCGAGCCCGCGCCGCTCGGCCTCCGCGCGGATCTCGTCCTTGGTGGTGAGGGTGTCGCCCAGGGGGAACATGGCGTGCGCGAGCTGCTTCTCGTCCAGGACACCGAGGACGTACGACTGGTCCTTGGCCATGTCGGAGGCCCGGTGCAGCTCACGGGTGCCGTCCTCGTTCAGGACGATTGTCGCGTAGTGGCCGGTGCAGACCGCGTCGAAGCCGAGGGCGAGCGCCTTGTCGAGCAGCGCCGCGAACTTGATCTTCTCGTTGCAGCGCAGGCACGGGTTGGGGGTGCGGCCGGCCTCGTACTCGGCGACGAAGTCGTCGACGACGTCCTCACGGAACCGCTCGGCGAGGTCCCACACGTAGAAGGGGATGCCGATGACGTCGGCGGCCCGGCGGGCGTCGCGGGAATCCTCGATCGTGCAACAGCCACGCGCGCCCGTGCGGAAGGACTGCGGGTTCGCGGAGAGCGCGAGGTGCACGCCGGTCACGTCGTGACCGGCTTCGGCGGCACGGGCGGCGGCGACGGCGGAGTCCACTCCGCCCGACATGGCGGCGAGGACGCGGAGGGGGCGCGGGGGCGGAGTCTGAGTCATAGCCCTACCAGGGTACGGGGCGACGGGAACCACGGTCGCGGTAGTAAGCGTTCTCGGTGGCATGGGGAGCAAGCCGAACAAGAAGGTGGGGCGGCGCGCCGTCCTGCTCGGGGGCGGGGCCGCCGTGCTGGGCACGGCCGCGCTGGCGCGGGACGAGCTGGCGCGTGCCTGGTGGCGGCTGCCGGGGATGGAGAAGAAGCGGGTCGAGGGTGAGCTGGACCACCGGGCCGCCGAGTGGTCCTCGGCGTCGCGGGCGAACTGGCGGCGGGCCGACCGGCCGGACGACTACCGGATCGACCGGGTCGTGATCCATGTCGTCCAGGGCAGTTACGCGACCGCCCTGAAGGTCTTCAAGAACCCGGGGCACGGCGCGGCCACGCACTACGTCGTCCGCAAGGACGGGCACGTGGCGCAGATGATCCGGGAGCTCGACGTCGGTTTCCACGCCGGGAACCGTGACATGAACGAGCGGAGCATCGGCATCGAGCACGAGGGTTTCGTCGACCGGCCGCAGGACTTCACGGCGGCGATGTACGCGGGGTCGGCGCGGCTCACCGCCGACATCTGCGCGCGGCACGGGATACCCGTGGACCGCGAGCACATCATCGGGCACGTGGAGGTCGAGGGCACCGACCACACCGACCCCGGTCCGCACTGGGACTGGGACCGCTATCTGAAGCTGGTGCGGGAGGCGTCGAAGAGACCCACCTGACCGGCCCGCCCGGGCGGCCTCGCGGGGATCAGGTGAGGCCGGCCGTCCGCGCGCGCTCGACGGCCGGGCCGATCGCGCCCGCGACCGCCGCGACGTCCTCCTTGGTGGAGGTGTGGCCCAGGGAGAACCGCAGGGTGCCCCGGGCCAGGTCCGGGTCGGTGCCGGTGGCCAGCAGGACGTGGCTCGGCTGGGCGATGCCCGCGGTGCAGGCGGAGCCGGTGGAGCAGGCGATCCCTGCGGCGTCGAGCAGCAGCAGCAGCGAGTCGCCCTCGCAGCCGGGGAAGGTGAAGTGGGCGTTGGCAGGGAGCCGCTCGACGGGGTCGCCGCCGAGGAGGGCGTCGGGGACGGCCGAACGGACGGCGGTGACGAGCTCGTCGCGGAGGGCGCCGACCTCGCGGGCGAACTCCTCGCGCCGCTCGGTGGCGAGCAGGGCGGCGACGGCGAACGCGGCGACGGCCGGCACGTCGAGGGTGCCGGAGCGGACGTGCCGCTCCTGGCCTCCGCCGTGCAGCACGGGTACGGGGGTGTGCTCGCGGCCCAGGAGGAGGGCGCCGATGCCGTAGGGGCCGCCGATCTTGTGGCCGGACACGGTCATCGCGGCGAGTCCGGACGCGGCGAAGTCGACCGGGACCTGACCGACCGCCTGGACGGCGTCGGCGTGCAGCGGTACGCCGAACTCGGCCGCCACGTCCGCGAGTCGGCGGACCGGCATGACCGTGCCGATCTCGTTGTTGGCCCACATGACGGTGGCGAGGGCGACGGAGTCCGGGTCCCGCGCGATCGCCTCCCGCAGGGCCTCGGGGTGCACCCGTCCGTACGCGTCGACCGGCAGGTACTCGACGTCGGCGCCCTCATGGGTGGCGAGCCAGTCGACGGCGTCGAGCACGGCGTGGTGCTCCACGGGGCTGGCCAGGACGCGGGTGCGGCGGGGGTCGGCGTCCCGACGGGCCCAGTACAGGCCCTTCACCGCGAGGTTGTCGGCCTCGGTGCCGCCGGAGGTGAGGACGACCTCGCTCGGCCGCGCGCCGAGCGCGGCGGCGAGGGTCTCGCGCCCCTCCTCGACGGTCCGCCGGGCCCGCCGTCCGGGGGCGTGGAGGGAGGAGGCGTTGCCCGTGACGGCGAGCTGGGCGGTCATCGCCTCGATCGCCTCGGGCAGCATGGGCGTGGTCGCGGCGTGGTCGAGGTATGCCATGGTGGGTCGATTCTACGAGCCCACGCCGCCGGTCCCGGCGGGTGGCCGGTTTACGCCGCCGGGGCGCACCGTCCGGTGCGCCCCGTGCGCCTCGTCCGGGTCAGGCTCGGGGCGCGCGGGCCAGTTGGCGGGACTGGGCCACCAGGCGGTCGGCGCTGTCCCAGACCTCCGCGTCCTCCTCCAGGAAGCCGCCGGCGAGGTTGCGGGTGGTGATGGAGACCCGCAGCGGACCCGGGGCGGGGCGGCAGCGGACGTGGGTGGTGAGCTCGACGGTCGGGGTCCAGCCCTTCAGGCCCAGTTCGAAGGAGGTCGGCGGCAGGGCGTCGACCGTCAGGAGCAGCGACAGCGCGTCGGGCTCCCGGCCGTCGGCGAGGCCGAACCAGGCCCGCATCTCGCCCTTGCCCGAGGGCGCTCCGATCGCCCAGCCGACGCACGCGGGGTCGAGCCGGATGTCGAGCCGGTCGGTGATCGCGGAGGAACCGGGGATCTCGGGCCGGGGGCCGTCCGAGGCGCCGAAGCAGTTCTCGATGGCCGCCATCGCCGGGGGCGTCGCCGTGGTGCGGACGTCGTCGGGGAGCGCGTCGAGGTCGCCGTACGAGGCGAGGACCCGGATGCGCTCGACCTCGGTGCCGTCCTCCGCGTACTGGAAGAGCGAGGCCTGCCCGGTGGACAGCGTGCGGCCCGTACGGACCGTCTCCGTCCTGATCACCGCGGGACCCGGCACGGACGGCGTGAGGTAGTGCGCCGAGATCGTGAAGGGGTCGGGGTGCGGGAGGTGCTCGCCGAGGGCTCGGCCGAGCAGAGCGAGGAGGTAGCCGCCGTTGACCGCGTGGATGATCGTCCAGCCGGCGGAGAGCTCGGCGTCGTACACGCCGGGCTCGCGGAGGGTCAGGGCGGTGTCGCGGTCGAACTCGCTGGTCGCGAGGGAGGTGCTCATGCTCATGTCTCCGACGGTACCGCAGCTACTTACTGAGCGGTAGCTTTTTCGGGCTCCTCGCGCGCGGACGAGCGCCGGTTCCAGGCCCGCGGAGCGCGCCAGTGGTAGTGCAGCGCGAGCAGCCGCAGCGCGAAGGCGGTGAGGACGGCCGCGCCGCTGGTGAAGGGGTTGAGGACGTCGAAGCGGATGCAGAGCACGACCATCACCGCGCCGACGATCGCCGGCACCGCGTAGAGGTCGCGGTCCCAGCGCAGCAGCGACGGCACCTCGTTCGCGAGCACGTCCCGCAGGACACCGCCGCCGACGGCGGTCGCGAGACCGAGCGCGGCGGAGGCGGTGAGGCCGAGGCCGTAGTCGTACGCCTTCGTCGTACCGGTCACGCAGAAGAGGCCCAGGCCGGCGGCGTCGAAGACGTTGACGGCCCGCTGGGTGCGTTCGACCTGCGGGTGCAGGAAGAAGACGAGGACCGTCGCGATCAGCGGCATGAGGAAGTAGCCGAGATCGGTGAAGGCGGCGGGGGGTACGGCGCCGATGACCAGGTCGCGGAAGAGGCCGCCGCCGAGGGCGGTGACCTCGGCGAGGACGGCGATGCCGAAGACGTCGAAGTTCTTGCGGACGGCGAGGAGGGCGCCGGAGATGGCGAAGACGAAGATGCCGACGAGGTCCAGGGCGTGCTGGACGTCGGGACTGAACAGATTGTGGAGCACCGCCCCATTGTCCCGACCGCCCGGGCCACCCCCCGCCCCGGGCCACCCCGCGGGGGCGCGGCCGGCTGCGGGGCGGCGCGCCGCCCTTCGCGGGGCGCCGCCGCGCTGCCTGTCCGGCGCCACCCGGCGCGGGCACGCGCGGGCCGCCGCCGCGGACGGGACCCGCCACTTGCGGGGCCACCCGACGCGGTGCGCCGCCCTTCGCGGGCCATCGCCGCGCTGCCTGTGCGGCGCCGCCCGGCGCGGGGGCGCGGGCCACCACCGCATTGCCCTTGCCCACCCGCCGTGTGGGCAATCGTCCCGCAGGGCGGGACGGGTGGGCACACGGGACGGCGCCCTTGGCGGCGCCTCCGCCCCTTGCGCCTTGACCCGCACCCCATGTGCGGCGCACACCGGGTGCGGGTTCAGGCCCGGAAGCCTAGGCCCGGCACGGGGCGCCGTTCCGTTGTGCCCACCCGTTCCGCCCCAGCGGAACGAATGCCCACAACAGGGGCGGCGGGTGGGCGCCGCCCCAGGGGAACGAACGCCCACAACGGCGGGTGCAGGCCCGCCGCGGCGGGTCGAACGCCCGCTGCGGGCCGGCCCGGCGGATCGAGCGCCCGCTACGACGCCCGGCCCCGGGGCGTCGCCCGGAGGCTGCGGCGGTCCGGCGGGGCGGAGGCAGGCGACCCGGGCGCAGGCCCCGAGGCTTGTCGCGGCCTCGGGGGTTACGCGTCCGGCTTCGAGGTCAGTTCCACCGACTCCCTCGCCGCCGGGACCGTCAGGGACTCCGCGTTCTCCGGGTGGTGGCACGCCACCCGCTGGCCCGGCCGGAGCTCCACGAGCGGGGGCTCCTGGGTGCGGCAGACGTCCGTGGCCTTCCAGCAGCGCGTGTTGAAGCGGCAGCCCGGCGGCGGCGCGATCGGGGACGGGACGTCGCCGGTCAGCAGGATGCGGTCGCTCTTGGCGCCCCGGCGGCGCGGGTCCGGGATCGGGACCGCGGACATCAGGGCCCGGGTGTACGGGTGCATCGGGTTCTCGTACAGCGACTTGCGGTCCGCGAGCTCGACGATCTTGCCCAGGTACATGACCGCGATGCGGTCGGAGACGTGCCGGATGACCGACAGGTCGTGGGCGATGATCACGTACGTGAGGCCCAGCTCCCGCTGGAGGTCGTCCAGCAGGTTGACCACCTGCGCCTGGATGGAGACGTCCAGGGCGGAGACCGGCTCGTCCGCGACGACCAGCTTCGGCTTGAGGGCGAGCGCCCGGGCGATGCCGATGCGCTGGCGCTGGCCGCCCGAGAACTCGTGCGGGTAGCGGTTGTAGTGCTCGGGGTTCAGGCCCACCAGGCCGAGCAGCCGCTGGACCTCCTTCTTCACCCCGCCCTCGGGCTCGACGCCCTGGAGCTTGAAGGGCGCCGAGACGATCGTGCCGACCGTGTGGCGCGGGTTCAGCGAACCGTACGGGTCCTGGAAGATCATCTGGATGTCCCGGCGGAACGGGCGCATGCCCGCCACCCCGAGGTGGGAGATGTCCTTGCCCTGGAACTCGACGGTGCCGCCGGTCGGTTCGAGCAGCCGGGTGATGAGCCGGCCCATCGTGGACTTGCCGCAGCCGGACTCGCCCACGACGCCGAGGGTCTCACCTGGCAGGACCTCGAAGTCGATCCCGTCGACCGCCTTGACGGCGCCGGTCTGGCGCTGGAGCAGCCCCTTCTTGATGGGGAAGTGCTTCTTCAGGCCGGTGACCTTGAGCAGAGGTTCCGTGTTGTCGCTCATGTCGCTCACAGTTTCGGCGCAATCTCTTCGGTCCAGATGCGGGTCCGCTCCTCCTGCGGCATGTGGCAGGCCGAGAAGTGGCGGTCCCCGGCCGGCGCCAGCTCGGGCCGCTCGGTGCGCGTGATGCCGCCCTTGGGGACGTCCGCGTACGGGCAGCGGGGGTTGAAGGCGCAGCCGCTCGGGATGTTGATGAGGCTGGGCGGGTTGCCCTTCACGGGGATGAGCCGCTCGGTCTGGTCGCGGTCGATCCTCGGCATCGAGCCGAGCAGGCCCCAGGTGTAGGGGTGCTGCGGCTCGTAGAAGACCGACTCGGCCGGTCCGCGCTCGACGCAGCGCCCGCCGTACATCACGAGGATGTCGTCGGCGAGCTCGGCGACGACACCGAGGTCGTGGGTGATGATGACGACCGCGGAGCCGAACTCCTTCTGCAGGTCCCGCATCAGGTCGAGGATCTGGGCCTGGACCGTGACGTCCAGCGCCGTCGTCGGCTCGTCCGCGATGAGCAGCGCGGGGTTGTTGACGAGCGCCATGGCGATCATCGCGCGCTGGCGCATGCCGCCGGAGAACTCGTGCGGGTAGTTGTCGAACCGCTTGGCGGGCTCGGGGATGCCGACCCGGTCGAGGAGTTCGACGGCCCGCCTGCGCGCCGTCTTCTTGTCGACGGGGTGGTGGACGCGGTACGCCTCCACGATCTGGTGCCCGACCGTGTAGTACGGGTGCATCGCGGACAGCGGGTCCTGGAAGATCATCGCCATCTCGCGGCCGCGCAGCCTGCGGACCTCGTCCGGGTCGGCCGAGAGCAGCTCGCGGCCGTTCAGCCAGATCTCACCGGAGATCCTCGCCTTCTGGCGGCCGTACTGGCCGACCGTGTGCAGGCCCATGATGCCGAGCGAGGTGACCGACTTGCCGGAGCCGGACTCGCCCACGATGCCGAGGGTCTTGCCCTTCTCCAGCTGGAAGCTGAGTCCGTCGACCGACTTGACGAGGCCGTCGTCGGTCGGGAAGTGGATCTTCAGGTCGCGTACGTCGAGGAAGGCGTCGGAGGGGGCGGACGTGCCCGCCGACTTCCCGGTGGCGACGGGTTCTCCCACCGCCGTGCCGGTCTTCGTCAGCTTGTCCGTCATGCGAGCCTCACTCGGGGGTCGATCACCGCGTACAGAAGGTCCACCACGAGGTTCGCGATGACGACGCAGGCGGCGGTGATGAGGGTGACGGCCAGGATCAGCGGCAGGTCACGCTCGCTCACGCCCTTGATGGCGAGGCCGCCGAGGCCGTGGAGGCTGAACGCGGTCTCGGTCAGGATCGCGCCGCCGACGAGGGCGCCGAGGTCCATGCCGAAGATGGTCAGGATGGGGGTCATGGTGGAGCGCATGGCGTGCTTGCCGAGCACGACCGGCTCCGGGAGGCCCTTGGCCCGTGCGGTGCGGATGTAGTCCTCGCCGAGGACCTCCAGCATGGTGGCGCGGGTGAGCCGCGCGTACATCGCCGCGTACAGGAAGGCGAGGGTCACCCAGGGCAGGAGCAGACCGCCGAACCAGCCGCCGAAGGACTCGCTGATCGGCGTGTACGAGGCGTTGACCCAGCCCAGCTGCGTGCGGAAGACCAACATCGCCAGCATGGCGGTGAAGAAGATGGGCAGCGAGACGCCGGCGAGCGCGGTGATCATCGCCGCGCGGTCGATGATCGTGCCCCGCTTGAGCGCGGAGACCACGCCCGTGGACACGCCGAGGACCAGCCAGAGCACGGCCGCGCCGATGACCATGGAGAGGGTCACGGGGAAGGCGTCGACCAGCATCGACCAGACGTCCTGCTCGGTGCGGAACGAGTAGCCGAAGCAGGGCGCGGCACAGTGGATCGTGTCGCCGCCACCGGTGTAGTCGCGTCCGACGAAGATGCCGGAGACGAAGTGCCAGAACTGCACCAGGATCGGCTCGTCCAGGCCGAGCTTCTGCCGGACGGCCTCGATGGAAGCCGGATCCGCCTGCTTGCCGACGAACATCGCGGCAGGGTCGCTGCCGGTCATCTTGGGGATGAGGAAGAAGATGCTGAGCGTCACCAAGGTGACGACGAGCAGCATCGCGACGACTGCGAAGAGCCGTCGGACTATGTATGCAAGCATGCGGTCGGCCGGTCGGCGGCCGGGGGACCCGATCGGGTCCCCCGGCCGCCGCCCTCGGCCATCACCTGCCCTTCGGACCTGGCGGCGGGTGGTGCGCCGGTGGAGCGGGTCGGATTACTTGACGACGCCGAGCGACGCGTAGTCGTAGCGGCCGTTGTAGGCGTCGGCCGTGTAGACGTTGGTCAGCCGGGAGCTGCGCCAGATGATGTTCTTCTCGTGGGTGAAGGGCAGGTAGACCGCGGCCTCCGAGACCTTCGTGTTGATCTGCTTGTAGAGCTCGCCGGCCTTGGCCGGGTCGGTCTCCTTCAGCGCCTGGTCGAACAGGCCGTTGACGGCCTTGTCGTTCAGCTCGGAGAAGTTGTTGTTGCCGCTCTGCAGGATGAAGCGGCCGTCGACCAGCGGCTGCAGGAAGCCCTGGCCCGACGGGAAGTCGGCGCCCCAGCCCATGATGATGATGCCGTAGCCCTTGTCCTTGACCACCTTCGGCGAACCGATGATGCCGGAGGTCTGGGCGCCGTCGAACTGGTCGATCTGGGCGTCGATGCCGACGGCCTTCAGCGACTGCTGGAGGGACTCGGCGGTCGCGATCTCGATCTTCTTGTTGTTGCGGACCGCGATGGTGGTCTTGAAGCCGTTCGGCTTACCGCACTTCTTCAGGGCCTCCTTCGCCTTGGCGAGGTCCGGCTTGCCGGCGAGCTTGCCGTACGGGTCGGCCTTCGGGTCGGCGCCCTTGATCGCCGGCGGCAGCATGTTGGTGGCGATGTCGCCACCGGCCTGCGGGCCGCCACGGGCGGTCTGGAGGGACTTGGAGTCGGCCGCGTAGATGATGGCCTTGCGGCACTCGACGTTGGGGATGACCGTCTGCGGGAAGACCGCGTAGCGGATGAAGCCCGTCTGCGGGTTGTCGACGTTGCCCTTGTGCTTCTGGAGCACCTTCTGGCGGGCGGCGGAGCCGATGCCGGTGGCGTTGATGTCGAGGTCGTACTCACCCTCGACCAGACGGTTGTCCATGTCGTCGGCGTTCGTGGTGAACGTGACGCTGATGCTGTCCGGGAGCGCCTTGCGGATCGTGTCCGTCTTCGCGTCCCACTTGTCGTTGCGGACGAGCTTGATGGACTTGTTCGGGGTGTACGACTGCCACTTGTACGGGCCGGAGGAGAAGGGCTTCAGGCCGTACTTGGCCTTGGTGTCCTTGTCCTGGCGGACCGGGGAGGCGGCGGGCATGGCCAGCATCTGCAGGAAGTCACCGTTGGCGACCGGCAGCTTGAAGATGATGGTCTTGTCGTCCGGGGTCTCGATCGCCTTCAGGCCGAGCTTGTCCGGGGTGGTGTCCTTGTACGGGCCCTTGTACTCGCCCTTGGGGTCGAGGACCTGCTGGAGGTAGATCGGGCCGCCGGAGATGACGTCCTGGGCCCAGATGCGCTCGATGCCGTACTTGATGTCCTTGGAGGTGATCGGCTTGCCGTCCTCCCAGGTGACCCCGTCCTTCAGCGTGAAGGTGTAGGTGAGGCCGTCGGCCGAGACCTTGCCGGCGTCGGTGGCGAGGTCCGGGACGAGCTCGGTGGAGGCGGCGCCCGGCTCGGCCTTGAAGGTGACGAGCTGGCGGGTGTAGTAGCGGGCGAAGTCCCACACGAAGCCGTAGTAGCCGCGCTGCGGGTCCCACGAGTCGGCCTCCTGCGAGCCGATGAACTTCAGCTCGCCGCCCTTCTTGTCGGAGGGGTTGGCGATCTGGTTCACCGCGGCGTTGAAGCCGGGCGCGCCGCCCTTGCCCTTGTCGCCGCTGCCGCCGTTGTCGCCGCCGCAAGCGGTGGTGACGACCATCGTGGCCGCCGCGAGCAGCGCGCCTGCGGCGATCCTGCGCCTCTGAGAGCTCATCAGAGTCATGGGTCTCGCAACCTCCGGGTAGTGGCGGCCGATACGGCGGTCCGCCGATTGGGATGGGCCTCCTGTCGACAGCGGCAGGGGCGGGTCTTGCGTGTCGTCGGCGAACGGTCAGCGGGAGCCCTTCGGGTCCAGCGCGTCACGCACGCCGTCGCCGAAGAGGTTGAACGCCAGAACGGTGATGAAGATCGCGAGGCCGGGGATCACCATGAAGAGCGGGTCCGCCTCGTAGGTGGTGATGGCCGTCGACAGCATCTGGCCCCAGGAAGCGGTGGGGGGCTTCACACCCGCGCCGAGGAAGCTGAGCGCCGCTTCGGTGAGGATGTTGGTGGGGATCATGAGGGTCGCGTAGACCGTGATCGGGGCGATCAGGTTGGGCAGCAGCTCGCGGCGCAGGATGTAGAGCCGGCCGGCGCCCAGGCTCTGGGCGGCCTCGACGTACTCGCGGTTGCGCAGCGAGAGGGTCTGGCCGCGGACGATGCGGCCCACGTACGGCCAGCCGAAGAAGCCGATGACGAGGACCAGGGCGGCGATGCGGACGCCCGAGCCGTCGAGGCCGAGGAGTTCGTTCGGCAGGACGGAGACGAGGGCGATCGTGAAGAGCAGCTGCGGGAAGGCCAGCATCACGTCCATGACCCGGCTGAGGAGCGCGTCGATCCAGCCGCCGAAGTAGCCGGCGATGATGCCGAGGACCGTGCCGAGGACGACGGCGAAGACCGCCGCGAGGAAGGCGACGAGCAGCGAGATCCGGGCGCCGTAGACGATCCGGCTGAAAACGTCGCGGCCGTTGACGGGCTCGACGCCGAAGAGGAACTCGGAGCTGACACCGCCCCAGGAGCCGATGGGGGTACCGAAGAGCGGGTCGATCTGGTCCTCGTGGAACTCGTCCGGCGGGTGGCCGAGGAGTCCGACGATGACCGGCGCGAAGATCGCCACCAGGACGAGGAAGAGGACGACGAAGGCGCCCGCGAGGGCCAGCTTGTCGCGCTTGAGGCGGGTCCAGGCGATCTTCCAGGGCGAGCGGCCCTCGATCGCCTTGCCGGGGGCACCGGAGGTGTCCGGAGTGCCGGGTGCGTCGGGCGCGGCGTCGGCGGTGGCGGTCGACTCGACCGCACTCGCCTTGTGCAGTGGTGCCGTCATCGTGGTGAGGACCCCTCTCGGCCGCCGGTAGCCGGCCCTTGCCCGCCGCGGGTAGCGGCTCGGTGGAACAACCTGCTGGGCATCTGCTCGAAAGGAGCCGAACGCCCGGTGTTCCGGGGAGTCTTCAATGCGTTCGCGATCACCCGCCAGCCCTGACGGGGAATGTTTGCTCAAACGTGATGCGGTGCTGCGACTTCCGTTATCCGGACGCCACGATCACCTGAGCGGACCAACTCGGGGCCTCTTCCCCTTTAACGGACATGTCCCTCAACTGGGCGTTCCAAGGGCGGTATCAGGGCGAACGAAGGCCTCCGGAGCGAGCTCCGGAGGCCGGTGGGACGGAACGGCACAAGGGAGGCGTCTCAGTATCCGGACGGCGCGGGCGGCGGGTAGCCGTACCCCGGGACGGGCGCCGAACCGCGTCCCGCGTGCGCCTCGCGGTCGTAGAAGGGACGCCCGTTCGCGCACAGCCACAGGGCCACCGGGTCGTACGCGTCGGACAGGGCGACCGTCGAGACGGGCAGCCCGTCGGGCACGGCACCGATCGACTGGCGCATCATCGCGCGGACCGTGTCGACGGCCGCGGGGGACGTGTCGTACAGGTCGAGGCCGATGGCGAGGTACGGGGAGCCGAGCGCGGGCTGCACCCAGCCGCGGCGCAGCGCCCGGACGGCCGGGGTGCGGTGCGCGTTCTGCGTGAGCAGGGCGTAGAACTGCGGGATCTCCAGGGCGGGCTCGGTGACCCGCAGCGGCCCGGCGGGCATCCGGTCGAGGCCGGTGGCGATCCGGCGCAGGTCGGCCCAGGGGATGCCGACGCCGCCGCCGGGGGCGTGCGGATTGAGCCAGACGCCCCAGCGGTCGGGGTAGAGGGCGCGGGCGATCTCGCGGCCGGTGACGAGTTCGTGGGCGCGGGTCCAGCCGGAGGCGGAGAGTTCCTGCGCGGAGGTGACGCAGGGCGCGTACCCGAGCCCGTCGACCTCCATGTTCCCGTACTGCGCGTCGGACGCTCCGGGGGTGCCGTGCCAGAGCAGCATCCAGAGCTCGCCGTCGGCGAGGGCGTGCAGGAGCTGCTCGTACGCGTCGTAGCGTCCGGGCGCCACTTGGCGCAGCATGTGCTCGACCTCTCCGGCCGCAGCGGTGCCTGACGCGCTCACCCTGGGTTCCGCCCCTCTTCCGTTCACCACGTTCTTCCAGCCACGATTCGGTCCAGCTTAGACAGGGAGCCGGTCAGCCGGCGGCGCGCTGGTAGAAGGGGCGCACCCGCTCCAGCATCCAGTCGCCGACCGGGTCCTGCGCCATGTCGAGCAGGATGAGGTTGACCGGCCAGGCGACCTCGACCCGGCCCAGGGCGCGGCCGAGGGCGTCCAGGGGCGCGTTGCGGTCGACGCCGTCCCAGGCGGCGAGCTGGACGCCGATGAAGAGGGCGGGTTCGGTGCCCTCGACGCTGGCGAGGGCGCGGCGGGCGCTGGTCACGACGCCGGTGGCCTCGAACTCGGCGGTGGCGGCGGCGAGGAAGTCGACCGGGTCGTCCTGCCAGTCGGGCTCGAAGAGCCGGACGCGGCCGCCGGTGGCGGGGCCGTCGAGCGGGGTGCGGCCGACGCGGCAGAGCTCGGCGACGGCGGGCGGGGGCAGCGGGACGCCGACGGTGCCGCCGGGGTTCACGGCGATGCCGAGCTGCGGGGGCAGGCCGCGGGCGAAGTCGCGGGCGGGTGCGACGGTGTAGGACATGTGGGTGCCGACGCAGGCGAGGAACTGCTGCTCGGAGCTGAAGACGGGCACGAAGGCCGCGCCGTCGATCTCCATGGTGGCGAGGTCGAGGTCGGTGCTGTCGGGTCCGCCGCCGTTGGGCAGGGGGACCCAGATCGGGCTGCGCCCCAGCACCTCGACCAGGCGGCCGCCGGCCGCCGGGTTGCCGAGTGAGGCGGCAAGGACCTCTTCGAGCTCGTTGCCCGGCCACGTCACGTCCACGGTCCCGATCCCCTTCTCGCACGGCCTGCCGCACCGGCCGCCCGGCAGCACCCTAACGCCGCCTCGGCGCCGTCGTGGCGAAAAGGGTACGGAAACGGGAGGCCGCGGGTCGGGCGTGTCCGTCAGGCGGCCTCCCGGAAGCCGATCGTCCGCAGGGTGTCCGCGGCGTCCCGGTCGAGCAGGGTGGCGGAGGCGCAGCCGTGCGGGAGGCGCCCGGACTCGGCGGCCCGGACGAGCCGGCCGACGGCTCTGCGGTGCCGTGCGAAGGCGTAGGCGGAGACGCCCCTGCCGCGGGCGCGCTGGCCCTCGCGGGCGGTGTCCGGGGGGACGTCGAGGAGGAGCAGGTGCAGGGCCCGGCCGCGTCGGCGGGCCTCGCGGGCGAGCCAGCCGCGCACCCAGGACTGGGTGCCGCAGTCGTGCACGACCACCCCGGCGCCCGAGCGCAGGGCGCGGTGCAGCGCCGCGTAGTGCGCGAGCCGGACCAGGGGGCGGTAGACGGCGTACGGCAGGAAGCGCGGCATGCGGGCCTGCCAGTGCTCGCGGACGTCCTGGGAGTCGATGCCGGTGCCTGCGGCGGCGCGCTTCATGAGGGTCGACTTGCCGCTGCCGGGCAGTCCGGAGACGACGACGAGGTCGCCGGCCGCGAAGGTGAGGGCGCGCGGGCCCCGGCCGCCGCGCTCGCGGAGGTCCCGCAGCAGCCGACCGCGGCCGCGGGTCCTGGCGCGGGCCCGTTGGGACGGTATCCCCGTACTCGGCGCGCACGCGCCGCTGTGCTGGATCCTCATCGCTTCTCCCCCTGCCGGGCCACGGGAGACCCTTGCCCACAAAGTGTAAAGAAACGGTAATGGGACACAAGCGATATGCCCCGCGAAGCTCGCGTGCAATGATGTGCCCGCCAGGCGCGCACAGTCGCCACACAATCGCATACCGGCCGCTCGAATCCGCGCGGGAGAGTTCCGGACCGCCCAGCGTGTCCGGACGCCGAAGGAGCAAGACCCTCCCTTGAATCTCTCAGGCCCCGTACCGCGTGGATGAGGCAGATCTGAAAAGCGGGACACCCTTGGGTGTCCCCACCCAAGGTGCAAGCCGAACTCTCGGAGACGAGATGCCCTCGGTGAACCTCTCAGGTTCCATGACAGATGGGGAGGACGTCCTCGCCCGTCATGTGTTTCGTCACCGATCACGCCCTTGGGACCCGGGAGCCACCCCATGAGCACTGCCCCCCGTCTGACCGCCCTCGATGCCCTGCATCGTTCGCTGGGCGCGACCATGACCGACTTCGCCGGCTGGGACATGCCGCTCCGGTACGGCAGCGAGCGGGACGAGCACCTCGCCGTCCGCACCCGGGCCGGTCTCTTCGACCTCTCCCACATGGGCGAGATCACCGTCACGGGCCCGGGGGCCGTCGAGCTCCTCGACCACGCCCTGGTCGGCAACATCTCCACGGTGGGCAACGGCCGCGCCCGCTACACGATGATCTGCCAGGAGGACGGCGGCATCCTCGACGACCTGATCGTGTACCGCCTCGGCGAGACCGAGTACATGGTCGTCGCCAACGCCTCCAACGCCCAGATCGTCCTGGACGCCCTGGTGGCCCGCTCCGAAGGTTTCGACGCCGAGGTCCGCGACGACCGTGACGCGTACGCCCTGCTCGCCGTCCAGGGCCCGGAGTCGCCCGGCATCCTGAAGTCGCTGACCGACGCCGACCTGGACGGCCTGAAGTACTACGCCGGTCTGCCCGGCACCGTCGCCGGCGTGCCCGCGCTGATCGCCCGTACCGGCTACACCGGCGAGGACGGCTTCGAGCTCTTCCTGAAGCCCGAGCACGCCGAGGGCGTCTGGAAGGCGCTGACCGAGGCGGGCGAGGGCGTCGGCCTGATCCCCTGCGGTCTGTCCTGCCGCGACACGCTCCGCCTGGAGGCGGGCATGCCGCTGTACGGCCACGAGCTGACCACCGCCCTCACCCCCTTCGACGCGGGCCTCGGCCGCGTCGTGAAGTTCGAGAAGACGACCAACGGCGGCGACTTCGTCGGCCGGAAGGCGCTGGAGGCCGCCGCCGAGCGCGCCGAGACCGCCCCGCCGCGCAGGCTCGTGGGCCTCGTCGCCGAGGGCCGCCGGGTCCCCCGCGCGGGCTTCTCCGTCGTCAAGGACGGCGTGGTGATCGGCGAGGTCACCTCCGGCGCCCCGTCCCCGACGCTCGGAAAGCCGATCGCGATGGCGTACGTGGACGCGGCGCACGCCGAGCCCGGCACTCAGGGTGTAGGTGTGGACATCCGCGGCACCCACGAGCCGTACGAGGTCGTGGCGCTGCCCTTCTACAAGCGCCGGAAGTGACGCTGCGCGGCAGCAGAACGTGACGCATCCGTCTCACCTCGCGTCTCACCCCGCAAGACCCACGTTCATCAGTACTCCCCCGATCCAGGAGAATCAGGTCATGAGCAACCCCCAGCAGCTGCGTTACACCAAGGAGCACGAGTGGCTGTCGGACGCCGAGGACGGCGTCGCGACCGTCGGCATCACGGAGTTCGCGGCCAACGCGCTCGGTGACGTCGTCTACGCCCAGCTCCCCGAGGTCGGCTCCACCGTCACGGCGGGCGAGACCTGCGGTGAGCTGGAGTCGACGAAGTCCGTGAGCGACCTGTACTCCCCCGTGACGGGTGAGATCGTCGCCGCCAACCAGGACGTGGTGGACGACCCGTCCCTGGTGAACACGGCTCCGTTCGAGGGTGGCTGGCTGTTCAAGGTGCGCGTCACGGAGACGCCGGACGACCTGCTCTCCGCCGACGCGTACGCCGAGTTCTCCGCCGGGAACTGAGACCGGGCCCGAGACCCCTTAGGGATCGATTCATGTCGCTTCTGAACACTCCCCTCCACGAGCTGGACCCGGACGTCGCCGCCGCCGTCGACGCCGAGCTCCGCCGTCAGCAGTCCACCCTCGAGATGATCGCCTCGGAGAACTTCGCTCCGGTCGCGGTCATGGAGGCGCAGGGCTCCGTCCTCACCAACAAGTACGCCGAGGGCTACCCCGGCCGCCGGTACTACGGCGGCTGCGAGCACGTCGACGTGGCCGAGCAGATCGCGATCGACCGGATCAAGGACCTGTTCGGCGCCGAGTACGCCAACGTGCAGCCGCACTCCGGCGCCTCCGCGAACCAGGCCGCCCTCTTCGCGATCGCCCAGCCCGGCGACACGATCCTGGGTCTGGACCTGGCGCACGGCGGCCACCTCACCCACGGCATGCGCCTGAACTTCTCGGGCAAGCAGTTCAACGTGGTCGCGTATCACGTGGACGAGGCCGGTCTGGTCGACATGGCCGAGGTCGAGCGCCTCGCCAAGGAGCACCGCCCCAAGGTGATCATCGCGGGCTGGTCCGCCTACCCGCGCCAGCTGGACTTCGCCGAGTTCCGCCGGATCGCCGACGAGGTCGAGGCCTACCTGTGGGTCGACATGGCCCACTTCGCGGGCCTGGTCGCCGCCGGTCTGCACCCGAACCCGGTCGAGTACGCGGACGTGGTGACCTCCACCACGCACAAGACGCTCGGCGGCCCCCGCGGCGGCATCATCCTGGCGAAGAAGGCCTTCGCGAAGAAGCTGAACTCCTCGGTCTTCCCCGGCTTCCAGGGCGGCCCGCTGGAGCACGTGATCGCGGCCAAGGCCGTCTCCTTCAAGGTCGCGGCCTCGGAGGAGTTCAAGGAGCGCCAGCAGCGCACCCTGGACGGCGCCCGCATCATCGCCGAGCGCCTGGTCCAGGACGACGTCACCGCCCACGGCGTCTCGGTCCTGTCCGGCGGTACGGACGTCCACCTGCTCCTCGTCGACCTGCGCGACAGCGAGCTGGACGGCCAGCAGGCCGAGGACCGTCTCCACGAGGTCGGCATCACGGTCAACCGGAACGCCGTTCCGAACGACCCCCGCCCGCCGATGGTCACCTCCGGTCTGCGGATCGGCACGCCGGCGCTCGCCACCCGCGGCTTCCAGGCCGAGGACTTCACCGAGGTCGCCGACATCATCGCGGAGACCCTGAAGCCCGGCTTCGACGCCGTGTCGCTGAAGGCCCGCGTGACGGCCCTCGCCGACAAGCACCCGCTGTACCCCGGCCTGAAGTAATTTCGTACGCTTTAGTTCCGGTTTCGTTCGTACGACAGCTCCGGGGCACCGCGCACACTGGACAGTGAGCGCGGTGCCCCACCCCCTTTTTCCTGCTCGGCTCTGCACCACCCCGGCAGACAACGGCGTCTAGCCCCCCACAAGGAGTTCTCCCGTGGCCATCTCGGTCTTCGACCTGTTCTCGATCGGCATCGGCCCGTCCAGCTCCCACACGGTGGGCCCGATGCGGGCGGCCCGGATGTTCGCCCGCCGGCTGAAGAACGAGGGCCTGCTGGCCCACACCGCCTCGATACGGGCCGAGCTGTACGGCTCGCTCGGCGCCACCGGCCACGGCCACGGCACCCCGAAGGCGGTCCTCCTCGGCCTGGAGGGCAGCTCGCCCCGCACGGTGGACGTCGAGACCGCCGACGACGAGGTCGAGCGCATCAGGTCGAGCGGCCGGATCAACCTCCTCGGCGCCCACGAGATCCCCTTCGACTTCGACGCCGACCTGATCCTGCACCGGCGCAAGGCGCTCCCGTACCACGCCAACGGGATGACGATCTTCGCGTACGACGCGGACGGCGGCCTCGTCCTGGAGAAGACCTACTACTCGGTCGGCGGCGGTTTCGTCGTCGACGAGGACGCCGTCGCGGGCGAGAACCCGATCGTGCCCGACGACACCGTCCTGAAGTACCCCTTCCGGACCGGCGACGAGCTGCTCCGCCTCGCCAAGGAGACCGGTCTGTCGATCTCCGCGATGATGCTGGAGAACGAGAAGGCCTGGCGCACCGAGGACGAGATCCGGGCCGGCCTGCTGGAGATCTGGCGGGTCATGCAGGCCTGTGTCTCGCGCGGCATGTCCCGCGAGGGCATCCTGCCCGGCGGGCTCAAGGTCCGCCGCCGCGCCGCGAACTCCGCCCGCAAGCTCCGCTCCGAGGGCGATCCGATGGCGCACTCCATGGAGTGGATCACCCTCTACGCGATGGCCGTGAACGAGGAGAACGCGGCGGGCGGCCGCGTGGTCACCGCCCCGACGAACGGCGCGGCCGGCATCATCCCCGCGGTCCTGCACTACTACATGAACTTCGCGGCCGGCAGCGCCTCCCCCGAGGAGAAGGAGGACGGCGTGGTCCGCTTCCTCCTCGCGGCGGGCGCCATCGGCATGCTCTTCAAGGAGAACGCCTCGATCTCCGGCGCCGAGGTCGGCTGCCAGGGCGAGGTCGGCTCGGCCTGCTCGATGGCGGCGGGCGCGCTCGCCGAGGTCCTCGGCGGCACCCCTGAGCAGGTGGAGAACGCGGCCGAGATCGGCATGGAGCACAACCTGGGCCTGACCTGCGACCCGGTCGGCGGCCTGGTCCAGATCCCGTGCATCGAGCGGAACGGCATGGCGGCGGTCAAGGCCGTCACGGCGGCGAAGATGTCGATGCGCGGCGACGGCAGCCACCTGGTCTCCCTGGACAAGGTCATCAAGACCATGAAGGAGACCGGCGCGGACATGAGCGTCAAGTACAAGGAGACCGCCCGCGGCGGTCTCGCGGTGAACATCATCGAGTGCTGACGTCGTAGGCCCTGACCAGCGCGTCCGGGCCTCTCAGGTACCTACGGCGTCCTGGCGTCGAGGCTACGAGGTGCGGGTGAGGTGCCAGGTCTGCCTGGCCGCGATCGACGCGTTCACGGGCTGCCGGGTGAGGTCGCGTTACCTCCGAAGCCGGACGCGGTGAGGGCCTGGCCGCTGTGCTTGGCGACCACACGGACACACCGACGTCGGCGGGCACGGCGGCAACTGCCTGGCGGAGCGCGAGACGTTCGTCCTCGCCGAGGGCTCCGATCACGCGGCCGGCTCGGGGCGCCACGACATCAAGATCACCGACATCGCCCCGACGGTCCTGGACCACGAGGGGTGACGGTGTCCCCAGCGGAGGCGTCACCGAGTGGCGGGGCTGGTCGCTCGCGACGGACGAGTTCTGGACCGGTGCCGACCGGGGCCAGAGCCGGGAGACCGACGTCCGGGCGCGGAACGTGTTCGCCGTCGCCGACTCCGACGAGAGCGGAGACGTTCCGGCTCGGGTTCCGGTACACGGGGACGAACAGCGCTTTCTGGACGATCGACCAGGTCAAGATCTACGGCTGAGGCACAGCGGGCGCGACGGTATCTAGGACCGCGAGGTGAGAGTTTGCCGCATGGCGCGCGGAGAATTGTCACCGAAAGGAGCAAGGCAGGGTTAATTCCCGTCCAGGGACTGAAGCGGCGTGCTACTGTCAAACTGTTCCCGTATCTCCGGCGATTCTTCAGGTCGGGCCATCATCCAGTTCTCCCGAGGAGATATGACATGGCATCCGGCACTGTGAAGTGGTTCAACGCGGCCAGGGGATTCGGCTTCATCGAGGAGGACGGCGGCGGCACCGACGTGTTCGCCCACTTCTCGAACATCGCCGCCCAGGACGTGGTGGAGCTGGTCGAGGGCCAGAAGGTCGTCTTCGACATCGCGCAGGGCCAGAAGGGCCCGACGGCCGAGAACATCGTCCCCGCCTGACGCGGACGCGCATTTCGTAGCTGGGGCCCGCATCCCTCGGGGTGCGGGCCCCAGCTGCAGGTATTTCCCGCCTCGCACAGAATTGTGCCGGCGAGTTTCTTTTCGCATTCCATTCGGTTCGTTCCTGTGATTCCCCGCGCTGTTCTCCGCTGCGGGAATACCTCGATACGTGCCGTATCGAGGAAG
>NZ_LIVX01000012.1 GCF_001905665.1 Streptomyces sp. CB02261
GCTTTCGCTGCGCTTCAGCCCCGGGGTGTGGCGCTGTGCGCCACGAGCGGCCCGGTGCCCGGGCCCTGATGGACCGTCCGCTGCGCTCCCGGCCCTGCCCGCTTCGCGGGCGGCTGGCTACAGGGTGGGCCGGGCTTCGGGGTTTCGGCTGCATCAGTTGATGCAGCATGTAGCTTTGGTGGAATGGGAGGACACCCCCGGGTCGGGGGTGTCCTCTTTCCTTTTGGGTGGTTACAGCCGAGGGAAGAACACCCGGGTGGCGAGCGGGTGGCGGTGAATTTGGGTCACGTAATCGGATTGGAAGGTGTTGCGGGCCGCGATTTCGTCAGTGCGGAGCATTCCGGCTCCCTTCTTTGTGGTCACGATGATCCCGTCGAGGATGCTGATTCCGGCCCCTCCGAGGTCGGAGAACAGGTTGATGCGCAGGTGCAGGTAGACCTGTCCGTCCTGCTCGGCGATGGTGACCGCGTACGCGAGATCGGCGAGCGGGTAGAAGTGGGTGCCCCGGTGGTGCGCCAGGATTTCGGGGCGCAGGGCCCGGAGGTAGTGGGTGAGGGTGGCGCGAGTTTCGGGCCGGAGGGGGAGGCTGATGTCGTCCTCGGTGAACTGGCGGCGGATGAGGGGCCTTTCCCACAGGCCGGTGGTGCCGGTGGTGCAGGTGCGGATGATCTCGTCGTACGTGCGCCGGAGCTTGCGGTGGATGTAGGAGAGGTCATCGTGCAGCCCGGGGGCCGTCAGGCTCTGCCATCCGCCGGGCAGGAGGAACTGGGCGGTCACGGTCGCCGTGGGGGTGGAGAGCGCCGGGACGGGGGTGAGGACGCGGAGCGCTTCGGGGTCGATGCAGTCGGCGCTGAGGAGCGAGCCGAGGACGGAGGCCTCTTCCACGATCTGGCGGGCCTTGGTGGTGGAGAGCTGGCGGGCGCTGATCGCGTTGGCCGTGACCGTGACGCGCTCGGCCGGGGTGCGGCCGACGAGGTGGGCGTGGAACCGCTTTTCGCTCTGGATGGTCTGGCGGTCGAGCGTGTGGGGGTCGTAGCTCCACGAGATGACCGGGGTGAGGTCGGAGGCGTGGCAGTGGGTGGCGAAGCTGTGGGCCATGACGCCGAATCCCTTGCCGAACTGCACGGTGTGGTCGTGGAGTCCGGGGCGGGCGGTGGGCCCGGCGGAGATGATCATCATGTCGTAGAGGGCGTGGGGGGCGGACTTGTCGGTGACGGCGTATGCCTCGTCCGGGGAGATCGTGATGTGTCCGAGGACCGTGGTGCGGTCGTAAAGGTCGGAGACGGTGCGCAGACGGCGGCCGAGACGGGGGCTGTATCCGGGGTGTGCCTTCGCGGGCAGGGACTCGAAGACGCGGAGATCCTTTCGGCGGTCTTCGAGGTGCTGGGGCAACAAGGATCGGGCCACGGTGGGCCTTCCTTTCGCTTGACGAATACGGGATGCCGGTCGGGTGTGCCGCCCTTCCGACACCACTAAGAATACAGCTTCAAATCTCACTCGTCCATTGAAAACCCCAGCTCAAAGCGGCTCTTTCCCATCGCCCGCAACGCCCCGGCGCGCAGCGCCAGAACCCACCCCGCCCGCGCAACGGGCGGGCCCGTGAAGCGCAGCGGAACGGAAACCCCGCTCCCGGCGCGCAGCGCCGGGCCCCCATGGGCCGCACAGCGGCCCACCCGCGCAGCGGGAACCCGCGCAGCGGGGACACCCGCTGCGCGGGGAAAGAAAACCGGGCGCACCGCGCCCGGACCCACTCCCGGCGCGCAGCGCCCAGGGACCCCGCTGCGCGGGGCAGGAGAGAGACCGCGCCCCACAGTCGCGCGGCATTCCGAAGTTCCCACCCTCTCCACGCCATGCCTACGGAGACGCCTGCCGGTCCGCGATCAGACGCGCGGTGCGCCCTACGGCCCCGTGTCGGCCGGGGTGATGGGCAGGGCCGAGCCCTTGGTCGTCGGGGCCCGTGAAGAGCCGTCAGGCTCCTTTGTATCCCTGCTGCGCCCAGGAGCGCCCGTACCCGGAACGGCGGGGAGGGTGGGCGTGGGGGTGGGGCGCGGTGGGGTGCTGGCCGGGATGTGGCGAGGTCCGGCTGGGCCTGGTCCGGCCAGGACCGCGCCGCGCCCCACCCCCACGCCCACCCGTCGATTGCGGCCGCGCTCGGGACTGCGGCGCGCCCTCGTCGGGCCCGGGCGCGCTTCCTGCGCGCCCAGGTGCGCCCAGGTGCGCCCGCCGGCCTTTCCGGCGCTGCTGCGCCCTTCCCTCTCGTCGCCGGCGTCCGGAGGTCCGCTGCGCCCTGCTACGGCGCAGCGACGGGTCACCTTGGCCTGAGCTGTCAGGGCCACCGGGATTTCGCTCCCATGCGGACAAGGACCCGGGTAGGCCACGCTCTGGCCGTCGTCGGAGCTCCGACGCACTCGTGGGAGCGGGAGCAAGAGCGCCCCCGCGCAGTACGACGGGCCCGCGCTCGGTGACCGGAGCGCAAGGCTGCTCGGCGAATGGCAAGTGGGGGTGTGGCCGACGAGACGGATCAATGGTCCGCCGGACAGGGGACTGCCGATCCGAGGATTGATGCTGTAACGTTTGAAGTGTCGGATGCTGGCCCCGGGAAGAGTGGAGGCCGGCGGAGAGCCGCTCAAAGAGCGGCCCGGCACACCGCCGGCCTCGTACCCGTATTCGCAAGACCTCTGACGAGAGACCTGCACCCCAACTCTACCGCTCCGCCCCGCGCAGCAGCCCTCGAGGAGACAACGTGATCCCCCGCAACCGCCCCGTCATCAACGAAGCCGACATCGCCGCCCGCGCCGGCGTCCCCCTGCCCACCTGGAACCGGCGCGACGCCCCCGCCTTCCGCGAACGCGTCCCCAGCCTCCTGCCCGACAGCCGCCACCGCCTCTACGACCTCGAGCAGGCCGAGGCCTACCTCGCGGGCCGGCCCATCCCCCCGCTGCCCGAAGGCGAGCACCCCGAGGACCTGCTGACCGCCAAGGAGACCGCCGCCGTTCTCGGCATCACCCCCTCCACCGTCCAGGCCTACGCCACCCAGGGCCACCTCTCCCCCGGCACCACCCGCTACAGCACCCGCCTCTGGCCCCGCCACGAAGTCCTCGACCGCCGCGACAACGCCCCCGGCCGCGGCAAAGGCGGCGGCCGCCGCGCCGGCGAACCCCAAGGCCCCCGCAAACAGCACGCCTACGAGGACGACCCCCGTCTCGCCACCGCCGCCCAAGCCCTGGCTGCCGCAGCCGCCGGCACCCCCAAAAGCCGCATCGCCACCGAACTCGCAGACCTCCACGGCCACACCCCCCGCACCTGGGAACGCCTCCTCACAACAGCCGCAGCACTCCACAGCCCCACGGACGACGACGATCCGAGCTGACGGGCACCTCAACCAACCGGCCGACGACCGCGGAATCGTGAAGCGCCCGCCCCGGCGATGAGGGCCGGCCTTTCTGCGCCTTCCGCCAGAGCTGTCTTTCCGCAGGTCGCCGATTGGATGATCGATTGGGCGAGAGTGGGGCGCAGACGACTGTTTTAGCCTTCCTGCGGTTGTGGATCCGGGGACAGCCAAATCCCGGGCAGTTCGACTGTGGCAGGAACGGGAGTACCGACGGCGGCGAGAAGCTCGTGCGGGGGTACCCCCGTCGCGCCGTTGAAGGATACTGTGCCGCCGGAGAACGTCGCGTCGTTGAAGCCCACCATGTCGCTGGAGAACGTCGCGTCGTTGAAGCGCACCCTGCCGCCGGAGAACGTCGCGCCCTGGAAGGACACTGTGCTGCCGGAGAACGTCGCGTGGTCGAAGCCCACCATGCCGCCGGAGAACGTCGCGATGCTGAAGAACACCCTGCCGCCGGAGAACGTCGCATCGTAGAAGGACACCGCACCGCCGGAGAACGTCACCCTGCCGAAGGACACCAGGCCGCCGGAGAACATCACGCTGCCGAAGCCCACCATGCCGCCGGAGAACGTCGCGTCCTGGAAGGACACCGTGCCATCGGAGAACGTCGCATCGTCGAAGTCCATCGCGCCGCCGGAGAATGTCGCGCCGTAAAAGGACACCCTGCCGCCGGAGAACATCGCGCCCTGGAAGGACACCATGCCGCTGGAGAACGTCGCGCCGCGGAAGGACACCGCGCCGTCGGAGAACGTCGCGCCGCTGAAGTCGATAGGGCCGTCGATGATGACGTCGGTGAGGTCGAGGTCGCAGCCCTGCCAGGAGCGGTGGGTTCCCTGGGGGCGGCGGTAGTGGTCGCCGATGAGGCGCAGGATCGTGTGCCGTACCTTGCGCAGGGCCAGGTAGCGGTGGTGT
Source organism: Streptomyces sp. CB02261 (assembly GCF_001905665.1). Lineage (GTDB taxonomy): Bacteria > Actinomycetota > Actinomycetes > Streptomycetales > Streptomycetaceae > Streptomyces. The sequence goes on from NZ_LIVX01000012.1 coordinate 4,301, forward strand.
TCCTGCTGGTGGGCGGGGTCGTTGCCGGGGTCGGGGGTGAAGGGGAGTTGGAGGTAGGCGCACAGGACGTCGATGCAGGTTTGGCGGAGGTTGTTGTCGGGGGCGTCGTCGGCGAGTCCGGCCAGGGCGTGGACGCCGCCGAGCTGGACGGCCGGGGAGTCGGAGCCGAGTTGCTCGACGGCCTGGGAGAAGCGCTCGGTGTGGAGCCGGGTGGCTTCGCGGTGTGCGCCGGCTTCGTCGACGCGCTGGCGGCGGTAGGCGACGACCAGGGCGACGAGCGCACCGGCCCCGGCGACTACGCCGAAGGAGAGCTTGACCAAGTCGAAGAGTGTCTTTGCGTCGAGTTTTTTGGTGGTGTCGATCTCCTGGAAGTCCAGCAGGTACACCAGGCCGTAGAAGATGCCGCCGGCCACCAGGACCGCGGCGGCGAAGGTGATGGTCAGGGCCCGGCCGACCTTCCACAGCCGCAGCTCCCGGTCGTCTGAGGCCGGTCGCGGCCGTCGGTTCGCTATCACGGTGAGGAAGACAGAGACTCACGGGCCTGTGGTTGCAAGCCGGAGCGCGTGCGGACATTGGGCGCCTGGCCGGGGTCAGGGCTCGGCCAGGGGCGTGCAGGCCGAGATGAACGACCGCCAGGGCGTCGGCCTCCTCCTCGGCCATCCACCCGGACAGGCGGTCTTCGGTGTGGGCGGAGGCCTGCGGGAGCGCGCGGGTGCGCTCGACGGTGGAGCCGTCGGCGAACCGTACGGACACGGTCACCTACGGGACTCACTGCCGCCACGAGCACACCTGCATCCGCTGCCCCGTCCTTCAGGTCAACCCGAAAATGGTGGCGCGGCTGAACGAACTGGAGAAGGATCTGCTCTTGCGGCGCCAGCGCGCTGAGGCGGAATCGTGGCTCGGAGAGATCGACGACATCGACCAGACCCTCGTCTTCCTCCGAAGCAAGCGGGAGTGAAGCCCTCCGCAACACGAGGCGGCCCCCTGTCGACCTCGGCCTTCCGCAACTACGCCGTTAGGAGCCACCTTGTCCGACTCGCTCAGCCCGGAGACGATCAAGCGCCTGGCCTTCGTCCGCTTCCTCCACGAGCAGGGCATACTCCAGAGCCAGCAGCCCGAGCCGCTGTCCGCGACGGCAATCCTGTCGTTCCAGGACGCGGTTGAACACTTCCTGCTGATCGCTGCCGACCATCTCAAGGTCAACCTGCCCAGCAGCATGCAGTTCCTTCAGTACTGGGAGCGGTTGAAGCCTGCCCTCCCGGACGGCCAGGACTTGCCCAGCAAGCAGGCCCTCGACCGCGTCAACAAGATTCGTGTCGCGCTTAAGCACTACGGGACGATCCCCTCCAGCCAGGCCATCCTTCAGGCCAAGGCAGATGTCTCGACCTTCTTCACCGACGCCACCAAGCTGATCTTCTCGGTCGACTTCACCAGCCTGGACATGATCGACCTTGTCACGCGCCAGCAAACGGTTGACGTCCTTCGATACTCACAGTCCTGCATGGACAAGGGAGACCTGGGGCAGGCCATGGCAGGGTTGTCGATCGCGTTCGATGACCTCATCGACCACTACACGAGCGCCCGGCAGGTCACCTATTTCCGGCGCCCACCCTTCCGTTTCGGGCAACACCTGCGTGGTTACCGGGACCAGAGCCTCAGGATCAAACAGGACTCGGGCTCTCGGCAGGCGGGGCTCAGGGGGTTGCAGGTCTTCGTCAGCGATATATCGAAACAGCTGGAAGATCTGACTGCCGCCACGATGTCGATGCGGAGGGCGATGCAGATGACAGCGCTTGGCGTCGACTACCGGCGCTATTCTCAGTTCGCGATGATCACGCCTGTCGTGATCAGGACGCGTCAGGGGGCCAGCTTCAGGCCCGCTGGATTCCTGACGGTTACCGAGAAGGACTACGACTTCGGACGCGCCTTTGTCATTGAGTCAGCCCTTCAGATGGCCAAGGCCGACGAGCTAATGCAGCAGCATCAGGCCCACAACGATGCGGTTCGTTCCAGGAATCGGGGCGAGGTCGTCAGGCAACAGTGGGAAGGGCCTCTGCCCGAGTAAAACGAACGGACGAGCGACCGGCAGCAGGGCGATGTCCTCAGCGCAGTACAGCGGGACTTCGGTCATCCCGCCGTGGTGCTTGGAGTCGATCTCCACCGTGCCGGTGGGGCGATCCAGCCGAGGCGGGCGACCTGATCGAAGTCGGTGCGGCGCACGCCGAGGCGCCTGGCGGCCTGGTCCGGGCCGAGGGGGACGTGGCGGTCAGGAGCGCGGGCAGGTCCCGATGCCGCGCCAGGGTGGCGACCTGATCGGGGCGAACGTCGGGAAAAGCCGGGTCACCGCCGAGGTAGGCGAGCAGGCCGGCGCGCACGAGGTGGCCCACCGCCGACGCGGTCACACGCGGACGGCCAAACGGCAACGGCTGCCCCAGCGCCTCCATCAGCCGCTCCGCCGCCCACGACGCCCCCGCCGGACCCCGCAGCGCCGCCCGGATCCCCTCCGCGTCGGCAGCCTGGACCACCGCACGCGGCCACTCCCCCGTCCCGGCGTCCGCCGCCGGGACCAGACCCGAGTCAACCGCCCACCGCCAGGCCGCCACCGACACCTTCGGCCAGCCCGCCGTCCCGTACTCGTCGTACGACTCACGCATCACGCATCTCCCGTTCTCGCACCATGGCGCGGCCCGCCGGAGGGGGAGTCCGGCGGGCCCTGCATATCCAGAGCGCCCCCAAGCGCTCCACACCCCTGGCACCGTGGTTCACATCCCCACTTCCCGAGCATCGGGCCGGCCCCGAGGTCCGGGGAGCGGGAAGGTATCCCGGCGAGCGGGGCTCGTCCCGCGTGCCACCGCGCTTGCTACCCAACTGCGACGGCACGGCCGTTCAGGCGGAGTCGGGTGCCGTAACCCAGGACATCTCGGGCCTGCCAACCCTGACGCCGGGCAAACCCCGGCGGAGGGCTCTACTGCCGCCCTCCGCCGGGCCGGCTACGCCATGAGCTGGTGGAGGGCGACTACGGTCGCGCCGCAGGCACTCAGTCCCAGAAGCGGACCCGCCAGAATCGTGACGAGAGCTCCCGCCACAACGCCGGCGAGCAGGATGATCGCCCAACGCTGGGGCAAGGGTTCGGGGTGCTGGGTGTTTGCCACTTACTGTCCTCTCTGAAGGTCTCTTCGAGCGAGCGACCCGGTTGGTAGCCGGGGCTGTTCACATCTGTGTGAACAGCGGCCGCCGAGCGGGCTCATGAGTAATGGTGGGTGCTCCTGAAGCGCCTTCCACGTGGCATGATCAAGGTTTTGATCCGGGTGAAGGGCTAGCGAGCTATCCCTTCACCCGGATCAAAACACCGGGATCAAGAAGCCGAATATTCTTTGGAGCGCATGTGGCCGACGCACAGGAGACGAACGCCCGAAGGCTGCGCAGGTTGGCGCAGATGCGCAAGAACGAGTCGGTCACGCAGGCCTGCAACACGTTGCATGAGATGTGGGAGGCAGGCGGGAAACCGGACCCGATCGTCCTCCGTAGCCCCCTGCTGGCTGCGGCAGAGGAACGCTCACGGCTCACCAAGCTGATCCTTCCCCGGGGTATCGCGCTGCGCTTCTACCTGCTGGCGGTCTTCGAGGCGCAATGCCGACTGGGTGCGGGTGCCCCGTGGAAGAACGTCCGACCGCTGAAGGGGGTCGGATCGTGGTCCGACCTCATCGCCATCGACGGTGCCTACGACACAGCGACGAACACCTACATGCCTGCCGCCTTTCGAAGCAGGAAGCTGGAGGATCTGCGGCTCGGACAGGTCAAGGGTGCTCTGAGGACCCTAGAAGGGCTTGGCGAGGAGGACGCCCTTGTCACCGTGCCGCGAGGAGCGCGCGGGCAGCGGTTGTACGAAAGCTTCTCGCTGATGAAGGAAAGCGGACGAGGTGGGAATCAGACCCCGGACCTCTACACGGTTCCTACGCGTCAATGGCAGGCCGCCAAGACGATCACGATCCCCGCCGCCTTCTTCCTCCAGGGCTGGATCCAGGTGCTCAACCCCTCCGAGATCGCCACCTGGCTCATCCTGAGGATGCTGAGCAAGTGGGCACCCAGAAAGCACCGCACATCGGGCGTCTTCCTCACCGCGCAGCCCCGCACGCAGACCTTCGGCCTGCGTGACGACGCCTGGGAGGACGGCTGCCAACGCCTGCTCGACTTCGGTCTCATCCGCCGCGCGGAGCCCCCAGGCATCCAGGGCGTGGACGAATCAGCGACGAGCCTGCTGTTCTCCCAGCCGGCCCGCCCTCGCCGTCGCTACGAACCGCACTACTGGCAGGTGACCGATGAAGGACTCGACAAGGACGCCGCAGCGAAACTCGACAGAGAACTCAACCTTCGCCAGCGCGTGCTCGACGATACGGCCAGGAACCGTGTCCCTGGAACCACAGCACCCCGCCGACAGTCACCCGGCGCGCAGTGACCTCCTCGACATGCCTCTGCTCACACCTTGAACCACCTGGAACAGATCTCCTGCCCACCGGATCCATCAGAGTCCCGACGGATGGATCCGAGCAATGTTCTTTCCCACGCCCGCCCGGCCGAGGGTCAGCCGGTTCCTCCTCTACGACCTCGCCCAGACCGAGGCCTACCCCGCGGAGCCGGCCGATCCCCGCACTGCCCGACGGCGAACACCCCGACGACCTCCTCACCGACAAGGAAGCCGCCGTCATCCTCGGCATCACTCCCTCCACCGTCCAGGCCTACGCCACCCAGGGCCACCTCTCCCGCGGCACCACCCTCTACGGCGCGCGCCTGTGGACCCGCCGCGAAGTCCTCGACCGCCGCGACAACGCCCCCGGACAAGGCAAAGGCGGCGGCCGGCGCGCCGGCGAACCCCAAGACCCCGCAAACAGCATGCGTACGAAGGCGACCCCCGCCTTGCCGTCGCCGCCCAGGCCCTCGCCACCGCGCCCGCCGGTACCCCCAAGGGCCGCATCGCCGCCGAACTCGCAGAACTCCACGGCCACACCCCCCGCACCTGGGAACGCCTCCTCACCACCGCGGCCACCCACCACACAGACAACGACGATCCAAGCTGAGTGAAGTGTTTGGAAACTTGGTGATCAACAGACTCGGGGGCGGGCGGCATGCCTAAGCGCAGGGTCGATATCGTGACTTGATGGCAACACCAGATTTCATCCTCGCGCTGCGCAAGAAAATTGGAAACGATCCGCTGTGGCTCTCAAGCGTCACCGCGGTCGTCGTCAGGGATGACCAGGTCCTCTTGGCGAAGCGCGCAGATAACCGCAAGTGGACGCCAGTGACTGGGATCATCGATCCGGGGGAGCAACCGGCGGATGCCGCAGCCCGGGAGGTTCTTGAGGAGACCGGCATCGTGGCAGTTCCGCAGCGGCTGGCGATGGTTCACGTCACGGACCCTGTCGTCTATGACAACGGGGACCAGACGCAGTATCTCGACCTGGTGTTCCGCTTTGGTTGGCAGTCCGGCGTTCCGCATCCCGCCGACGGCGAGAACACAGCTGCCGATTGGTTCCCTCTGGACGACCTGCCTCCGATGTCAGACGACATGCGCAAGCGAATCGCAGCTGCCCTGTCCAACGAGCAGGCAGCCCAGTACGTCTTCTCTCCGCCGTCACCCGACGGCGCCTGAGAACCCGGCTCCAACGCGCCTGCGCCCATGGCAGCCGGCCACCCTCGCGATGGGCAGCCGACGGCAGCAGCTTGGTCACCTCATGACAGCCGTGATCACCATCGCCGCACAGCATGGAGCAAGCCTGGACCCGCTCGCCCCTGCTGACGCCCATCCAGTGCCACTACTGCACCCATTCACAGCCGGATCCCCCGTACCACCCGCCCTAGGCGGCAGGGGGCCGGTCTTTTCTGCGCTCGCCACGCCCCGGGCCGATACGGCGCGGTCAGCGCCCGTACGCCTTGCGGCACCACTCCCCCGCGCCCATGGGTGCCTGGATCTGCTGCGCCTGACGGCAGAGCTGCCGCATCTGCGGCGTCTGACCGGTCGTCGGCTGCCGACGCGGCGCCGTGCTCTTCTTCGGGCTCTTGCGGGGCTTGGCCGCCTTCCAGGGAGCCGTCCTGGTGGTGCTCCTCTTCGGGGTGCTCTTCGCCGGGCGCCTGATCGTCGGCGGCGCGGTCCGGCGGGCGGGCCCCGGGGCGGCGGGCCGTGCGGGCGCGGGCGCGGGGGTGGCCTTTGCAGGGGGCGCGCCCGGCAGGGTGGTCGGCGGCCGGGGGTCGGTGACGTCGAGCGCTTCCCGGGGCACGCCCGGGGTCGGGTCGGCCGGGGCGGGCGGGGCCGGCGGGCGGGTGGAGGTCATCCGGGACCGGCCCGGTTCTTCACCGTGGAAAGTCCCTCACAACCTCACAGATACACGTCCACCTGGGGAAACGAACTGTGAGCCTCACAGATAGAACTCACCACGCCCCTCGGTGGTGAGTGGGGCCGTTCCCACTCACCACGACGGGCCCGCGCACCCGCTCCACTTCCAGACAGCCCGAACGGGGTGAGGGAGGAGGTCGTCGTCCGCGGGTCAGGAGGGGGCGGGTGTGGGTTCGGCCGCCTGGGCGGCGGCAACAGCGGCGTCCCGGGCAGCGGTCCATTGGGCCTCGGCGGCGGCCCGTTCCTTCTCTGCCTCGATCTTGCAGCGCGCGCAGAGCCCTTCGGTCTGCACGGCCCGCCCGCATGTCCGGCCGCCGTAGCCGGGGCAGTCGCCCATCTCGACAGCGGCAGGCGGCTTGGAGCAGACGATGCACCGTAGTCCGGGTGCCACCACGCCGCGGCCGCAGCCGCTGGCGCAGGTGGGCCGCTCGCCGCCGAGGCAGTGCGCGCACCGGTCCAGGCCGGGCAGGGCGTCGTGGGGACACAGGCCTTCGTCTCCGGCGCAGGGCCGGTAGCGGCCGCGGCCGGCGTTTTCCGCGTCCATCTGCGCGCGCCGCTGCGCCCAGGACGCCGGGATCGGCGTCTCGTCCTGGTCCCCGGGCCCACGGGGCGCCAGGGCGTAGGTGCCCGGCCGGCTGTACGGGGATCGGGGTGATCCCGGAAGCGGGGCCGATCGCGATCAGGTGCCGCAACCGCCCGCTGATCACTCTGGCCACCGAAGTACGAAGAGGCTGGGGCAGCTGCCGGGACAGGAGCACGTGCCGGACCTCCTGCGGGGTAAAACCCGTCTCCAGCATCCCGGTGACCGTGCGGCCCTGGTCCCGCAGCGAGACGGCGTTCGTGACCGTCCACTCCGGGGCCTCGGCCGCGATCGCCCGCAGCACCTCCACGCCCGGCGTCAGCTCCACCGGCCGCACAACGGAGGTCGGCTCCTCCCCGGCCGTCACGGGCCCGTGCTCCTGGTCCTCGACGTCGCCGCCGCCTCCGTCCGTGTTCCTCACGCACGCGTTCTCTACCTGCACGGACGGACGGAGGGAGGGGTCGGCGGGTTCTTGATCAGGGCTCTCGACAGGGCTATAGACCTTGGGCGTCATGGGTGACGCCACCTCCGCGTCATCCATGACGCCACCCCCCTCCGGCGCGCTGCCGGGGCCAGCCTGAGCTGGGCTGGACTGGACCGCGGTGGCGAACGCCAGCCCGGCCCTCAAATGAAGCAGGCCTCTTCCTCCGGCTATCGCGGAGAAAGAGGTGTCGTCGTGGCGATCAGGCTTGCCCACCGGGCCTGACCAGGCACGATACCCAGGATCACGAAAGGGAGGGTCCCACTCCCGGTCACACCTCCGGTGCAACTCCTAGTACACCTCTACGTGCAACCCTCCAGCCCCCCTCCGGTGCAACTGTCCCGGAGGCCCGTCCACACGGGCTTGCCCGTGGCCCTCGCCCCGGGCGCGCCATCGTGCGTACCCGGGGCGAGGGCGGTGGAGCGGGTTACCGGCGGCGGAGGCAGGGTCAGGGCCATCAACGCGATGCCGGACGCGGCGGTGGGGGAAGAGGCGCCGATGGTCTCGCGCAAGGCGGGGCGGTCGTGCAGGACGTAGCCGAGGAACAGCAGGCCGAGCACGATCACCCCTTCGTGGCGGCGCGGGAAAGCCACAGCGGGCTCCGCGGCCCGCTCCCGGGCTGAGTGCTGCACGAGGGCGGACGATCCGCACTCTAGCCGCGCAACTACCCGACTCTCGCGCGGACTTCTGCCCTGGTGATTCTCGCGACCGGGCAAGCCTTAGGCGGCCCTGGGCAAGCCTCGGACACGGCCAGTGCCACGGGCAAGCCGAGCAGCCCGTACGAGGACCTCGGGCGTACGAGGAAGGCGGGCCGGGGGCAACCGCTCCGCGATCCGGCGCCGCCCGGCACACGCCCCCACATGGTGAACGGCCCGCACCGTCACCCGGTGCGGGCCGTTCATCCACCCAAGAGCCCGCCGGAAGGGGGGTCGGCAGGCCCTGCATATCCAGAGCGGTCCCATGCGCTCACCACCCGCATGCCCCCGATCCCAAGCCCCACACCCAGCCGTCCGACCAGGCAGCCCGGGCCGGGCCAGCCTGGGGGCTGGCGCCAGTCGGCCGGAGAGGCAGCTGATGGGTCAGCGGCGCACGTCGGCGTAGAGAGCCGTACGTTCACACCCGGCTCTCCGGGGACCCGCCCCACCCGCCGTGTCCCGGAGGTCGCCCAGCACCCGGCCGGTTCCTCGACAGCTGCCTGGAGGGTCGCTTCGTCGGTGGCGGTGAGGTCCAGGACGATCAAGCCGGGCTCGCTGACGTGGATGGGGCCTATCGGTTCCATGCCCGCCAGAACACTCCTCACAGGTGGCGGAGCCGGGATCAGCCCCCGGACCACCTGGACGGGTCGACGCCGCGCGGCTTCGGCCCGGCGGACGGGCAAGGCGCCGACGGCGACACACACAAGGACGCCGCGGGCGGCAGGGACGAACTGTTCATGAGGCTGAACAGCAGGCTCAGCCGGTCGTGTCGGGAAGTCGGTACTCGTACTTGCGCGGTCGGAGGTCTTCCTCGGCCGGTTCCCAGTCGGTGTAGTGGGAGACGGTGCCTTCGCTGGGGGTGTAGGGGTCGGTGCGGGTGTCGACCTTGATGTCGCTGACGACGTAGAGGTCGACGGTGTTGTTCTCGTCCCGGGCGTGCAGGACCTCGTTGATCGTCAGTTCGACGCTCGTTGCGGCACCGGTCGTGCCCTTGACCTCGACATGGCGTTCCTGGGTGCCGCGGGTGCAGCGAAGGTCGTACGGCTTGCCCAGCTTTTCGACCGTCCAGCCCTCGGCTTCGTAGTGGGAGGTGGCGAACGCTTCGGCGTACTCCTCGATGGCCTTGCGCTTCTTGGGGTCGGAGATGTAGCCGGCGCCGCGGCGGCGGCGCTGGGGCTTCTTCCTGCCCTCGACCTGTTCGGCGGTGAAGCCCGGGGACTTGTCCAGGGGGACGTCCTCGGGCTCGTCGGGATCGAAGGGGAGACCGGCGAGCTCCAGGAGACGCTGGGCAGGCATCTGGACGAGCTTGCCCATGCCGCGGTCGGTGCCCGAGCGGCGGATCGCGTCGCTGCCCGCCTCGGTGAGCGGTCCGTCGGGGCCCAGGGGGACGTTGTCGAGCTTGGCCAGAGGTTCGATGCCGAAGCGCTGGGGGTACTTCAGGCGCCGTTCGACCTCCTCGTCGGGCCAGTGCCAGGACTTCCCCTCGTAGAAGCCGCCGCGGACCTGGAAGAGGTAGAGGGTGGCGGTGTCCTTGAGCCACTGCTCGAGCTGGACCCGGGGCGAGGCGCCGGTGGCCAGGACCGCGAAGCGGGGGCGGGCGCCGTCGTACTCGGGCTTCTTCTCCGGGAAGCCCCAGGAGAGCGTCTCGATGCCGTGCTCGAGGTTGCGCTGGGACTCGGTGCTCTGGCCCACGTGGACCATGACGAACGTCGAACTCTTCATGCAGGCCATCATAGTGATGCGCTTATCGAGTGCTGGCTAAGTTTTTCTTTTTGATAGCCTGCAGGACAGATGTTGGTCGAGGACGACAACTCGCAGGCTGAGCCTGGACTCTGACTAGCCGGCGGCTGACGCCGCCGGTGCGTGTGAGGCCGTGGTCCGGACCCCCAGGACGGTCGGAGCATGGACTTCGCCGCAGTCCGGGGCGGCTGGGAGGTGTCGTGGAATCCGGGGGAAGCACATGTTCGAACAGACAACTGCAGCGTCCGCACACAGCGATGCCACTCTCCCCTCGCCGCGTCCCGCGCCGGGGACGACCGTGGAGAGGGTGGCGTGCGCGGCGTCGGGCAGGGTGGATGAGCTCGCCGCCCGCGTCGAGGATCCGGCGTTCTTGAAGCAGTGCGCGGTCCGGTACACGGCTGCCGGGTTCGGGGTGCCGGGCGAGGCGGAGGTACGCAGCTGGCGCAACAGCTGGCCGCCTCTGCTGCGGGCGCTGGTGCGGGCGGGGTTATCGGACCTGTGGGTGTATCTGGAGTACGGCACGCCGGGTGGTGGCCGGCGCCTGGACGCGCTGCTGGTCGGTACCAAGGCGGACGGGGCGCTGGGGCTGGTGGTCGTGGAGCTGAAGCAGTGGCAGTCCTGCCGGGTTCTCGACGCCGGGCGGGTCCTGCGCACAGACGGGGTGGTGACGGCCCATCCGGTGTTTCAGGTCGCGGCCTACCGGAGCTTCTTCCAGCACTGGCGGCCCGCCCGGGCGCCGAGGCTGGATGTGCGGGCGGTGGTGGTGCTGCATAACGCCAGCGCCGAAGAGGCGGCTGTCCTGCGCCTCGGTGCTCCCGCCGTCGCCGATATCCCCGTCCTGAGCGGTGCGGACCTGTCCGCACCAGCGGAGGACCTGGCCGCACTGTTGCGGGCCGGGGACCTGGCCGCGCCGGACGCCGCCCGAAGAGCGGTATTCGAGGGCATCCGGTGGGAGCCCTCCAGCAGGCTGCTCGACCACGTCGGTTCCGTCCTGGAAGGCAACAGCGCCTTCGCCCTGGTGGGCGACCAGCAGGACGCGTTCCTGCAGATCCGCGCGACCGCGGCGCTCCACCTGCCTGGCCGCGGCGGGAGTACGGCGCCCGGCGACGGGACGGGTGCGGTCATCACCGTGCGCGGTGGGCCGGGCAGCGGCAAGACAGCGCTCGCCGTGCGGCTGCTAGGCCACCTCATGCGCCACCACCCCACGACCCGCCCCCGCTTCATCACCCCGTCCGGGACCCTGCGCGCCCACCTCCTGGACGCCGTGAGCGGTCACAGCGCCGCCCGTGAACTGTTCCCCGGCATCGGTTACCTGCGGGCCGCCGCCCGGCAGGCCGGCGCGCTCGTCATCGACGAGGCGCAGCGGATCAAGCGCGGCGGCCACGGGCTGCCGCCGGACCTGGCCGCCGTGATCGCACACGTCCCGCTCGCCGTCGTCTTCCTCGACGAACGCCAGATCATCCGCCCCGACGAAGGCACCACCGTCGAAGAGATCCAAGCCGCCGCCGGGCACCTGGGCCGCGCCCACCACCACCTGGAGCTCACCGGCTCGTTCCGCTGCGCCGGATCAGCCGCCTACACCGCCTGGGTCGACGCCCTGCTCTACGGCACGCCCCGCCCCTGGAAGGGCCACACCGGCTACGACCTGGGGCTCGCTGATGACCCTTTCCAGCTGCAGCAGTGGGTCGAACAGGCCACCGCCGCCGGGCACACCGCCCGCACCACCGCCGGATTCTGCTGGCCCTGGACCCGCAGCCGCCCCCGCGGCGCCACCACCCTCCCCCTCGACATCACCATCGACGTCCCCAGCACCAGCCCCGCCGCCCCGGACCGGACCTGGCACGCGGCCTGGAACGCCGCATCCGCCCTCACCCACCCCGACGACGGCCGCCCCCTCGCCCCCCACAACCAGCTCTGGGCCACCCACACCGGCGGACACCAGCAGATCGGCTGCATCTACACCGCACAAGGCCTCGAATACCGCGACGCAGGCGTCATCATCGGCCGCGACCTCACCTGGAACAACGACCACTGGGAAGCCCACCCCCACCACAGCCGCGACGAAACCCTCCGCCACCTGCCCCCCGACCAATACCTGCGCTACGCCCTCAACACCTACCGCGTCCTACTCACCCGCGGCACCCACACCACCCGCATCCACTCCACCCACCCCACCACCCAACACATGCTCCACACCCTCATCCACCCCACCACCCCAGCCGACTGACCAGCACCGCCACCAAGGACGCGAACCACACAAACCCGCCCACACACGGAACGCCCCCGCCTCCCGCTGCGACGCCGGGAGCGTTATCGGACCTGACGGCTACCGTGCGTCCACGGACGCAGCCCGGGCCACGGCGCGGATCAGGGAGCGGACTGGGCTGCGGCCCGCGCTGTCGGGGCCGGTCCGGGCTGTCGCATGGAGAGACACCTCATGCAGTTAAGGCGTCAAGCGGAGGCCGGTCCGCAGCGGAAATCGGGTACTCGCTGCGGACAGGGCCTGCGAGGCTGTGGGGGTGACTGAGACGACCCCGTATGACGCCGACCGTGCCCGATTCACCCGCCAGGCGCTGGCCCGCCTCGTTCTGTGTGATCACGCAGCGGATGTTGCGGATGGCGCAGCTGGTCTGGTCGCCACCGGCAACGACCCTGATTCCGGTCCCGGGGGCCGGGTAAGCCAGGCATTCCAGCTCATCGAACTCGCGGAGCACGCGCTGGCCTCGGCCGTGATCTACGAGCGCGAGCGAGGCAGCTCTTGGGCAGAGATCGCTCAGTACCTGGGCATCAGTCCGGCAGAGGCGGAAGAGCGGTTTGCCGTGAACCTGGACGGCTGGAACACGGCCTTCAACGTCCCCTATCGGCTCGACGACACCGGTCGAAAGCGCATACCGCAGCTGCCCACGGCAGCGTACGACCCGGCCTGGGCATGCGACCGGCTCGATACCTGGGCCAGGAACCGGCTCATTCTTGTCAACGACGAGCACCCCGTCAGCTCGGGTCTCGTCAAGGCTGCGCCGGAGAAGGACTTCCCGTCGGTGACCCCGTAGCGGTGTCTGCTGGAAGGGCGCTCGCCTCGTCGAACAGACAGCGCGCCTGAAGGCAGTGGTGGAGTTGGCCGAGCAGGAGAAGGTGCCGTAGAGCCTGCATGTGCCAATCCCCGCCTATCCGCCAGCGTCGGTAGCCCGCGCAGCTTGAGCCGCTAAGGGAGGCGAAGCCCCACGGGTGGTGGCCTACGTGGTGGAGCCGGTTGTTCTTGACCAATCGGCATCCGACGTATCGGCGTTTGCCGGAGGCCCCGGTGATCAGGGGGCAGATCCGGCGTACGCCTTCAACCCTCCAGCCGTGGCGAACCAAGTCCGGTCGTGTCGCCGATCTCGCCCAGAATGCGGGCACCGGCCTCGGGACCGACCAGGGGAAGCCCAGCATGATTGATTGTCGCGTCGCGGTGTGACCGGAAGGCCTCTTTGGTGGCCTGCCCCAGGACAACGACCGCCTCGCAGGCCGCGTCGAGCTGCAGCAAGAGGGCCAGTGCCCGCCTGCCCATGGCGTCCTCGACAAGCGGCAGCTGCCGTGGGGCTTCCTGGCGGAAGAGCTGCTGCACTCGTTCGGCGGGCGCCGGCACCTTTCGTTCCCGTCGGCCGCACACCGTCCCGAACCCCGGGCGGCCCACGCATATCGCCTTCCGGGTTCTGGTCGCATACTCCTGCGCTAGCCTCGATGCAGCGTCTACGACTTGGAGGCCGCGATGCGGATCGTTTTCGACCCGGCCGAGCAGGAAGCACTGCGGGCCGACGCGCGGGAGATGGCTGACGGCGACCCGCAGATCGCCTACGTCCTGGAGCGTCTGGCCGGCGAGGGCGTCGACCTGGACCGCGTCACCTCCTGGGAGGACCTGCGCGAGAACCTGGGGCAGCCTCCGATCGACGACTCTGCTCCCACCACGCACGTCGCCTGATGGGGCGCCACGCACCCAAGCGCGCCCGCATCGTCTTCTACGACGTAGCGCAGGACCAGATCGAGAAAATGACGGAGGCCGAACGCCTCCGGCTCGACCCCGTACTGGTGACCATCTCCAGAAACCCCGAGATCGGCGTGCTGTCGAAGCACGGTGCGATCCGAGAGCACCGCGAGGGCGGCGTCCGGATCCTGTACGTGCCAACCGCCTTGGGAACGGTCGTCCTGGTCGCCTACGTCGAGACGGACTGACTCCTTCGACGCCCCGAGCGGCGGCCACAGAAGGAGAAGTTGTCAAGAGTTGTGGATGTCGATCTCACCCGTTCTGGGGTGAGCTGATCGCGACAAGTTCGACCTCAAAACCGTCGGCGTTCTCCAGATAGGCCGCGTAGTGCTGCTTGCCGCCGGCGTGCGGGTGAAGCTCGGTGAACATCAGGCTCCAGCCGTGCTGGGCCGCGTCGACGGCGAGCTTGTCGACGGTAGTGGCGTCCTCGACGTGGAAGGCCAAGTGGTTCAGCCCGGGTCGACGGCGGTCATATCGGTCGGCGGTAAGCGCCGGGGACTGTTCGAGGACGAGGTAGGTCGGCCCGAGCAGCCAGCTGCGGCCGGTGTCCCAGCTCTGTGAGACGGCGTAACCCAGCGTCTGAAGCAGCCAGCCAAGTGAAGCGAGGGCGCGATCGAGATCGGGAACCCAGATCTCGACGTGGTGCAGTGCCCCGTGTGTCGGCCGGTTCACGTGGCCATCGCCTCTTCGCGCTCGGCCAGGACGCCGTTCTCGACCCTGGCGTGGGAGCGGAGCAGGGCGACGAGGCGGGCTCCGGTGATCGCGCGCCAGCGGTCCTGGGCGTGGATCTCGACGAGCTGCCGTACGGATCCGGACGTCTGCGTGCCAAGCTCGGCGCGCAGTGCGGCGATCTCCGCCTCGTCGCTCTCGACGTGGATGCGGCACTCACCGCTGCAGTCGTTGAGGTACACGCGTTCCATCAGGGATTCCCTCCTTGGGTGGCTGGCCTGGGCCAAGACATCCACCGACCCTCGCCTCTGCGCGGCCGTCGTCGACCGGCTCACCTTCAACGGCACCATCATCGAAACCGGCACCGATTTTTATTGCCTCGCCTCCACCCGAGCCCGAGCCGAGGAGTCGGTCAAAGCCAGCTGACCTCTACTTGTCCGCTTTCAGAGTCCGCCGCCCCGGCGGCGGACTGACACCCGCGTGAACGAGGGACTATCTCATCGTTCAGCGTGTGTCGGCGATCACGTATTTCCCCATGGAGGGCGCCAGTCTCCCCGGGCAGACGTTCGATCCCACAGGTACTTGATTGTGCTCGCTCGCATCTACGGCGGGCGGCGAGGATGATCTCGATCAGTCCCAGGCGAACGCCGGCTGGTCAACTCGGCCACCTCTGTGCGGTGCGGGAATGTAGCCCTTCGCGCCGTTAGGCAGCTGGGCAACGCATGCCAGCGAGCAGGCGCTGACCAGCAGAGGAAGCACGTCGGTGGCTACGCGCAGCGAGATCCACACCTGATGAAGTCCGGCCCGCGCGATCGGACGATCGCAGACGCTGCAGCTGTGAATGGCGGTGGCGCCCCAACGCCGGGGATCCAGGTTCTCCAGGTCGAGGTCCGCAACGGAGTCCCGGGTTGACTGAAGCCTCGGGAAGGGTGCTCGCAGCTTCTCGTTGCCAAACAACGCGCGCGTGCTCACTGTGCTACGGGTCAGCATCTGGCATCGGGTGATCTCGTAAGGGAGCCAGTGCAGTCGGTACGAGGTGTACGGAGTGAATTCTTCCAGGCTAGCCATGGCGCCGATCTCGGGCGGGATCCGGACCAGGTTGCTGCCGTAGAGCACGAGGTGCTTGACCGCCGTCAGCGTGGCGATGCTCGGTGGCAGGGTGATGACCTGCCGACGCTCTTCCGGGCTGAGCTCGACTAGGGGACGGAACTCTTCGCGTCCGTCGGCGGCGGCCTCGTCCACCAGGTCCAGCAGGTGCTGCCAACCCGGGGCGGAGGTGTCTTGCCGTTCGGTGTGAAATCCGACGCGGGCACGCGGGTGCGGCCTGGACTGGTCGAAGCACCGGCACACCTCCTGGCGAAGCCCCCGTCCCGCCGGGACAGGGTCTGATGTGTCACCCCAGCGGTTCACGCAGTGCCTCGCCTCGTCCCTGTCCGTCATGGCACCAAGATACGGAGGTTGCCGTGGCCCCTCCAGCGATCAGGGATGCGAGAGAGACAGGGTCGAACACCTACCTGGGGAAGGTGACGCTGCTCATGGGGAATCACGTGGAGTTCAACATGACGGTTTCGGTGCCCGGTGAGCCAATCCGTGGTCAGCCGACTCCAGGTACCGCGCCAGGCGGAGCAGGCTCCTCCGCGGTGACACGCCGGATGTGGCCTACCCACGAGTCCGGCGTCGGGGAGGACCACTCAACGTCGATCTCAACGCCGTGGAATATGCGGGTGAGGTCCGCAAGCTGTGTGAAGATCGCCGTCTGTGCCTCCTCAGGGGCCGCATCGGCGGGCATCGGGATCTTGCCGCATCCGCCACCCGAGTCGTCGGCGATGAACGTGTAGGGCCACACGTCTTGCCCGGTCAGCAGGATGATCTCGTACGCGCCGTCCGGGTCCTGCTCGTCGTCGTCCTCGTCGGGGTCCGGGTCGCCGGCGGTTGCGATGAGCTGGTTCAGCTGGGCAAGGTTCACGGAGTCCAGTCGGACCGCGCCTCCGCCCGGGCCGGACAGCTCGACAGCGGCCGGGGCGTCGAGGCCGTTCAGCTTTGCGCGGCGGTCGATGAGCCGCAGGAGAGTGTCGACGGCGCGAACGTCGACACCCTCACCGATCTGCACGCCGTCCTTGTCGTAGATGGGACGCATCTCCGTGGCCTGCGGCCAGACGGCCGCCTGGAGGACGTCCAGGCGCTCGTTCTCCTGCTGCCGGTAGATGCTCGCCTCGGCGGCTTCCTCGTCGCGGTTCGCCTGAAGCGAGCGAACGAGGTCCTTGCGGGCGGCGCCGGGCGAGGAGTAGCCGAGAGCGAGGACCCGGGCGTCGTCGAACGGTATGCCCTGGCGGCGGAGGCGGATCAGGCCTGCGCGTCGGCCGGCGGTATCTGCCTGGTGGGCTTTGGATGCTGGCATGGCGGTGGGGCTCCCGCGATTGAAGTTGTCGGTCGGGCCCCGCGCCTTACCTGTGATGATCCCCGATCTGCGGGTTTGTGATCCCCCGGCCGGGTTGGGATGGCATCCTGCCGCGATGAGACATGTGCGAGGGGTGGGAGCTGCGGCAGCTAGCGCGGCCGTGGTGGCAATGCTGATATCCGGGTGTTCCGGAGGGGGTGACGGGGTGTCGGGCGCCCCGACCGTGGTGAACGAGACGCCGACCGTCGAGCCGACAGCCGAG
Organism: Streptomyces sp. CB02261; assembly: GCF_001905665.1. Taxonomy (GTDB): domain Bacteria; phylum Actinomycetota; class Actinomycetes; order Streptomycetales; family Streptomycetaceae; genus Streptomyces. The sequence continues at coordinate 21,535 of NZ_LIVX01000012.1, forward strand.
GAGACGGAGACGGAGCTGCCGTTCTCGACCGAGGACCCGTACGCCACGGAGGAGCCGGTCTACGCGTTCGGCCCTGAGGGCGAGATCGACAAGCTCGCGGACGAGAAGGGCTGGGAGTACGACGGGACGTACTCGACGGCGTCGGCCTTCGTGAAGGACATCTGCGAGTCGCTGCCGATCAGCTCGATTCAGGCGGACTCGCGCCCGGAGTGGCTGGTGGAGTCGGGGAATCTCGAAGGCGATAAGAAGGCGATCTTGCAGGCGGGGATCCCCAAGCTGTGCCCGAAGTGGGCGACGGCGTTGAAGCAGGCGGTGTCGGGCGACTACGACCAGTGGTACTCGAGCGGGACGTACGTCGTGTCGTCGAAGCCGGCGGCCGAGGGGCAGGACGAGACGATCCCGCCGGGTACGTACCGGGCGGAGGGGAAGATGGAGAACTGCTATTGGGAGCGCACCAGTGAGGCGGGGGAGATCATCGACAACAACTTCGCTACCTCGGCGCGGAAAATTACGGTGACGATCCGGTCCTCTGACGGGCAGTTCACGTCTGAGGGCTGTGAGGTGTGGAAGCCGGTGAAGTAGGCCTCGCTGGACATGGAGCGGCCCCGCCAGACGGGGGAGACTGGCGGGGCCGTGGAGCGAGTGGTCTTCTTTCACAGCGCGGGGACACCAGGAAAGAAAGGCGACTTCTGCTACCGGGATTCATGGTGGCAGCCACGGCGGCGTTTGTCTGAGGTGCTATCCCCCGGCGCCCGCATGCCCGTGAAGGCAAGTCGGAAGTTCAGTCCCTTCAGTCGCTGTTCTTGTCCCCGCCCTCGTCCGTGCTGGGCTCGGCCGGGGCGGGGCCGAGGCCGTAGTAGCCGCGGACCTCCTTCCCGTCCTTGACCTGGCGGTGGGTCTTGCCGGCCTTGACGAGGGTGCTGAGTGTGTTGCTGAGGGTGGGGCCCTCGAGGCCAGCGAGCGCGCCGATCTGGTCCTTGTGCGCGTAGACCGTCTCGAGGCCGGCCGGGTCGCCGAGGTCTTCGAGAGCGCGGAGGATCTTCTCCTCGGCGGTCTCGGGCTTCTTCGGGAGGCCCCATGCGGACGGCGGAAGGCTGGAGCTGAAGTCGCTTCCGTCGTTGCCCGCTTCGCTGGCCTTGCCGTCGTCGATGACAGGGGTGGCGGCGATCTCGTGCCGCCGGTCCCAGTCCGGCCAGTCCGCCGGGTATGCGACGGCGGTCGTGTCGACGTACGGGGCGGCGGACTCCAGCACGAAGGTGCGCATCATCTCGGCTGCGCCGCCGGGGCCGAGGGTGTAGCCGAGGCCGAAGGTCGACTTGGGGTCCTTCATCGCGACCTTCTCGTCGTAGATGAGGGGTCGTTCGACGTCCCAGCAGGCGGGGATGGAGCCGGGGTCGATGCCGTCGAAGCCGGTGGAGGCGAGGTGGGCCTGGTCGCTGTCGGTGCGGAGCATGACGAGCGAGCCGCCCTGGATGACGTTGGTGCGGATGGCGGTGGATCCGCCGAGCTTGTCGGCGTTCACGGCCTGGTTGACGATCGTGAGGATGATGCCAAGGGAGCGGGCTTTCGCGGCCAGCGCATCCACGATGATCTTCGCTTCCTTCTTCGTCTCGACCAGCTCGGACAGCGGTACGTGGGCCTCGTCGAGGATGAGGCGGACCCAGGGCCGGTCGGGGGTGGCGATGAAGTTCTTCATCTTCAGGCGGGCGGACTCGGCGATCCGGTGCTGCATGAGGGCGTAGCCGACCCGGAGCGTGCCCATGACGCCTTCCTCACCGAGGCCGGAGTAGCAGGCCATGAGCTCGACGTCGGGGTTGGAGGATCCCTTTGGGTCGCCGTAGAGAATGGCGTGGCCGTTGACGTGGTCGGCGAGGGCGACGATCTGGACGAGGCCGCCCTTGCCGGAGCCGGTGACGCCGGCGATGAACAGGTGCCGGGCGCCGAGGACGGGGTCGGTGAACTGCAGGCGGGCGGGGAATCCGGAGACGTGTCGTCCGATCTGGACGTAGCCGCCGTCGGAGATCTTCAGGACGTGGGTGCCGGGGAAGGGGGTGCCTTCCTGGAGGGGGTTGTGCTTCATGAGGCGGATGACGCCGCGTCGGGGGTCGCCGGGGGTGGGGGTGTAGGAGCAGAGGAGGGTGTTGGTGCGCAGGGCGCCGACGATGTCGTCGTGGGCGGGGGTGATGAGGCGGGGGGTGTGTTCGTCGGCGACAACGACGGCGACTTCGCCGCCGGTGGCGGGGTCTTCCTGGACTTCTTCGAGGTGGGAGCCCTTCATGACGGTGGTGGCGACGTATTTGGCCCAGGCGCCGGCGAGGGTGGTGGGGTCGAGTTCGGCGGGGGCCTGGTAGTTCACGGTGATGTGGCGTTCGCCGGCGTGGGCGCCGGGGCGGATGAGGATCCAGTCGGGGTTGACGCGGTAGACGCTGGAGACGGTCTCGGGGGTGACGTTGACGGTGGTGCCGACGGGGGCGGTGATGGTGCCGGTCCATCGGTGGGCGGCGACGGTGCGGAGGGTGAGGATCTGCATCTTGTGGGCGCCGGTGGCGGGGTGGGAGATGTGGCGGCCCCAGTTCTGGACGATCGCTTCGGCCTCGGGGGACATGCCCAGTCGGCTGGTCGACGGGTGCGTAGCGGCGCCTGCAGTTGTGGGATTGCCTGCGGCGGGGGCGTGGGGGCGGCGGCGTAGGACGGTGCGGAGCTTGAACGGGACGAGGCCGACGGCGGCCCACCAGCCGAGGGAGACGATCCCGGGGATGGACGGCAGGCCGAGGACGCCGGCCATGAGGGCGTCGGTACCTTCCAGGCCGCCGAGGGTGCCCGCGGCGAGAGCCATGCCGGTGGTCAGGGTGGAGACGAACATCGGGGAGCGGTGGGCGGCGACGATGTCGTTGCCGGGGATCTGCTCGCGGATCTTGTGGGGGAGACGGCCCATGAAGTTCGTGGCGAGGAACCCGGCTCCGGCGCCGTAGGCGAGGGTGGCGGTGAATGCGGCGCCGCCGTCGAGGAACGGGGCGGCGATGCCGGTGGCGATGGGGGCGAGGGTGGTGGCGAGGGCGACGGTCCGCTCGGTCGCGGCGGACCGGAGGGTGGCCGGGGCGGGGGTGGTCACGACGGGTCTCCAGCGGGTCGGGGCGGGGGCTGTGAGGGGAAGAGGGGGTTGGGCCGGCCGGTCGGCGTGACCGGCCCTACGGGGGTGCGGTGCCGGGGGTTACTCCTGCCGGAACCAGTCGCGGTGCACTTCGGAGACGTCGACCGTGGCGCGGGAGACTGCCTCGTCGATTCCGGCGTGCGTCGTGCGGGCCTGCTCGCCGACGGCGTGTGCGGACTTCGCGGTGGTGTCGGCAGACGCGGCGTAGGCGAGGGTCGCCTCGCTGAGGCCGTGCAGGATCCTCGCCAGTTCCTTCGTCTCACCGACGGTCTCGGAGTCGACGTTCATCGCGCCGATCATCTCGGCGACGCGGGCGGTGTCCTGTGCGATGACGTCCATGAACTGGGCCCGTACCTGGATCTCGTCGGAGTCGCGGGCGATGTTCTTCTCCAGGCTGGCGATGGCGTGGGTGAGCCGGGTGTAGGTCAGGTCGGTCATGGGGGTCACCTCTTGTAGAAGCTGAGCTCGGCGGGCGCGGTCTCGTCGGAGTCGACGACCGCCTGGTAGATGGCGCCGTAGCGGGTGATGACGTTCGCGAGGACCGCGCTGGTGGCGTCGGCGCCGCGCAGGGCCCGCGTGCGGATCTCTTCGGCGAGGGTGACCTGCGCCTGGGCGGCGTCCTGGAGGCGGACCATGCGCTCGACGAGCTTGTCGCCGCCCTTGATCGCCTTCGCCTGTTCCAGGAGCGCGGTGATCTTCTTGGCCTGCTCCTCGGCGTGCCGGGCCAGGCCGCGGGTCTGCTCGGCGACGATCTGGACCTGGCCGTGCTTGTCCGTGAGGCGCCGCTCGAAGCCCTTCAGGGTGCGGACTTCGCCGCGGGCCATGGAGGGCTTGTTGGCGTCGGGGCCGAGGTGGACGTGGTCGGCGTCGATGCCGGTGACGGTCAGGGGCCAGGCCGGGGCCGGGGCCGTGTCGGCCGGCGGCCCGGCGGGCGACACGGTGGGCGGGGTGGACGGCTTCGGCGGTACCGGGGGCTTGGGCGGGGCGGTCGTCACGGGTGAGTCCTTTCGGTCCTCCTTGCGGAGGTCGCGGGCGCGGTCGAGGCGGGTCTTCTCGTCGTCGGCGGCGTCCATGACGGCGTGCCAGCCGTCGGCGATGCCGTGCTTGTACGCGCGTGCTTGTGCGGCGGTACGGGCGGCGCGGGTGCCGTCGCGGTAGCCGGTCTCGCGGGCCTCGCGGGTGAACATGGGGCCGGGCTCCGCGCTGCCGGCGGGGCGGGACGCGGTCGAGTCGCTGTCGGGCTTCGACGGGGCGGCGTGCTTCTCACCGGCGGGCTTCTTCGAGCTGTCGGTGCTGTCCTTGGCCGCGGTCTTCTTGTCCGCTGCAGGGCCGGGCGCGGTCTTCCCGTTCTCCTTCTCCTTCTCCTTCTCTTTCGCCCGGACCTTTGGGGTGTTGCTGGCCTTCGACTTCGTCGTGTCCTTCGGGCCGCCGGTCTCGCCCGTGCGGGGCGCGGGGATCGTCTTGGGGGCGGGCGTCTTGTCGGCGCTGGGGCCGCTCGCGCCCGAGGTGGCGGCGGGCTTGGCCGGGGCGGTGCCAGGCTTACCCGCGTCTCCGCGTGGGCCTGTGGCGCCCGTGGACGGCTTCTCCGGGGCCTTGCCTGCCCCGGAACGGGCAGCGTCGCCAGCGGCCTCCTTGCGTGGGTTGCCCGGCGTCTCCGCTCCCTTGGGAGCCTTCGGGGCCGGGGTAGTTGGCGCGGCCGCGGGCTTCGGGCCGGGGGAGGGCGTCTTCGACGCGGGCGCGGGGTTGGTCGCGGTCGTCTTCGTTCCGGCCGACTTGCTCCCGGACGTTGGGGCGGGAGCCGGGGAAGGCTTGGGCGCGGGGGCGGGCTTCGGAGCCGGCGGAGTCTTCTGGGACGTCGTCTTGGGCGGCGTGGGAGCCTTCGGCGCGGCCGGAGCTGGCGCGGGTGCGGGTGCGGTGTTCCGGGGTGCTGCTCCCGTCCGGCCGGTGGAAGACTTCACGCTTCCCTTCCCGCCGCCGCTGCTGCTCGCGGGCGCGGGGGACGGCTTGGGTGCAGGGTTCGTCGCCTGCTTCATCTGCCGGGCTGCAGCAGCGTCCACAGCGGCCTGTGCCTTTTTCAGCTCCAGGCGCTTGATGTTCGCTCCGCCGTTCTTCTTCCACCGCTCGGCACCGGCAAGAAGCCACGCCCGAATAACGCTCGGGGGCTTCTTGCCAGAATTCGTTCCGGCTGACTTGGAGGAATTCGACGAGTCATCGGAAGCGGTGTCGGGGGTGTCGTGGAAAGCGTCGCTGGACATTCCGACGGACGTCTCGGCCGCCGGGGCAGCAGCCGTGCTGGTGGCGGCCATAGTCGCGACCGGGCGGGCGGGCTCGACCGGCGTCAGCAACGAGCTCAGCAGACCGCCCGCAGCCGGGGCGCTGCCCGCGGGCTTGTCGTGGGGGCCGGGTACTGCGGGGGCCGTGTCGACCGCCATCACAATCCTCGCTCTCTCTAGTGACTGACCACTGACTTCGGGCGGTGGAGAACCCCGTGACGGCCCTCTCAGGGGTCAGAAACGGCTGCTCACGGGGCTTTCCGGGTGGGAAGTAGGAAGTCAGTGGTTACGCGTCGGCGGGGCGGGTGCCGCGCTTCGCGGCCCCGAAGGCGAGGACGGCGACCGCGCCGATCCCCAGGACGAGGAAGCCGTTCAGGCCGTCCCCGTTCGTTCCGCCGCTGGTGTTCGTGACCGGGGTGGTGGACGCGGCGGCGTCGAAGCGGGTGGTGTCCTTCTGGGCGCTGTAGCGGGTGAGGCAGTTGTCGATGACCTCACGGTAGGAGGGGGATCCCATGCCCTTCCCGACGAGTTTCTTGTCCTGGTCGATGCAGGAATCCACGGACACCTGACGGGTCTTTTCCTCGGTCTTCATCGAATTCCGGTTGATCTCGTTCGCCCGGTTGATTTCCTTCAGCTCCTCGATACGGAGAAGCTGCGCCTGCACCTCCATTTCCTTGGCGCGGGCCTGGTTCTCGGCGACGGTGGCGGTGTGGGACTGGTAGCCGATGAGGGCGCCTCCGGCGAGGACGGTCGCGCCGACGCTGAGGGCGACCTTCCCGCGCTTGGTCAGACCGGGCTTGGCCTGCGCGTACGCGGCGATGGGGGGCATGGCGGGGGCCGGGGGGCCGTAGGGGTTCGGGTCGTACATGCCGGCGGTCGTCGCGGCCGGGCCCGGGCCGTAGTGGTGGCCCGGGGCGTTGAACTGGTCGTTCATCATCCGCTCGAATTCGTCCGGGCTGGGGGTGGACACGGGGGTCACTCTCCGATCTGTCGTGCGTGGCGGGCGGCCCTGGTGATCAGGGTCGTGACGTGGGAAAACTCTTGGCCGGGGAGGTCGTTCCAGGTGAAGAACTGCATGGTGATCCCGGCCTGGGCGAGCGCGGTCTGCATGTGGTCGACGGCTCGGTCCCGTACGGCGGGGGTGACGTGCCCGGTCCTCTCGAGGAGTCCCTGTGCGCCGCGGATGCACATGCGGCCGAGGGGGTCGGTGTCGAGGGACTGGCACCAGCCGTACTTCTCGAGGACCGCGAGGACCTGGTCGAGGTGGCCGGACGGCGGCTGGGGGATCGGGTTCTCCCACCAGCCGAGGCCCGCGAGCGCGCCCCGCACGGTGGCGGGGACGAGGCGGTGGGCCCAGGTCGGCGCGGTCGGGGGCGGAGGAGGTACCCGCGGGTCGCGGGGCGGCCTTCGGGGGACGGGGGTCGTGGGCCGGGGGCCGGCGGGGGCCCGGCGGCTCACGTGCGGGGCCGGGGGCGAGTCGGGGCGGCTCACGGTCTCGAGCTGGTTCGGGCTCACAGGTACATCCCCGTTCCGTCGGTGATCCGGTCGCGGGCGTCCTTGAGACGGCGACCGGCGGTGGCCGGGCTCACGCCGAGGAGCTGAGCCGCGCTGGACTTGGTGAGCGGCTCACCGGCCCTGAGCCGCTGAGCCAGGACGGTGATCTGCTGCTCGCGCTCGTCGAGCGTCGACTCGGGCTCACCGCTCGGCTCACCCGTCTCGGCGGTGGTGGTGTCGGCGGTGAGCTGGGGGGCCTTGGTGAGGGGCGGCTCAGCCGGGATCAAGACGGGCTCACGTGAGACCTGCTGGTCAGCGGGGTGCAGTCCCGGGCGGGTGTCGACGAGGACCGGGCTGGCCGTGTCGGTGGCGGTGGCCGGGTGAGCCGTGCGGCTCATGCCCATCGGGGCCGTCTCACCGAGGGCGTGAGCCGACTCAGCGGGGCCGTGAGACGGCTCTTCCACGGGCTGAGCCGGTGAGACGGTTTCCAGGGCGAGCGGCTCACGGTGAGCCGGGAGCATCGGCTCAGCGGGCCCGGCGAGCATCCCCTGGAGAGCCGCGTCGGCTCCCTGCGTGAGACGGTCCCGCTGGACGCCGATGAGCCCTGAGCCGAGCTCGGCGTCTCCGCTGCCGACCTTCCGCATGAGCGTCCACGCCTTGAGCTCCGACCGCTTACGGACCTTCGGGTCGGGATGACGCTGAGCCTGCGCCTGGTGGAACGCGATCCGCCGCATGAGCTCGGCGTTGCGCCGCTGGGCTTCGGTGTCGGTGTTGCTGGTGTAGGTGACGATGCGGCGGGCGACGAAGCTCGCGCCTTCGGCGGCCGCGGTCATGGCGAGGGGGGTGAGGGCGTAGATGACGGCTTCACGGAGTCGGGGGGCGATGACGAGGCCCATGACGGAGGCGGCGACGGGGACGATCCAGAGGGCGGCGCGGGCGATGAGGGGGGCGGCCTGGCCGAGCATGGTGACGGCGATCATGACGATCGCGGCGATGAGGGTGGCGCCTTCGCCAGCGGCGAGCATGCCGAGGGCGGTCTCACTGCTGCCGAGCTGGGTCTTGGCGTTGTGGAAGGTGCCGATGCCGCCGCCGATGCCGACGGCGATCATCGGGATGGTGGCGCCGGCGAGTGCCCAGATCTGCCAGTTGTTCAGCTTCCGCTGCCCGGCGGCGGGCAGGGCCGCGTGGTCCCTCTCGGTGTCGTACGGCGGCTGCTCGCCGGCCGGGTGGGTGCTCACGGGGGTTCGGTGTCCTTCCGGTTCGGGGGAGGAACTGCGGGGGGCTACTTCGGGTCGGGCGTGCGAGCGATGAGGGCGGCGGCGTCGGCGAGCGCGGACAGCTGCGCGTCGGTGGCCGGGTTCCCGCCGGTCTGGTCGGCCCGCTGCTTCTCGGCGGTGAGGATGGCGAGGCCTTCGGCGGCGGCGGCCAGGGCCTGGTCGCGTGTGGGGGCGGTCATGCGGCGTTGGCCGGGAGGGCGGGCGGGGGGTTCTCGCCGGAGCGGGTGCCGCCGCCGGTGAGGAGGTGCACGGTGGCCGGCGTGGGCGTGGGGAGGGTGGCGAGGCAGTCGTCGAGGTACTCGTCGATCTCGGCGCCGCACCAGCCGGCCGGGTCGCCGTGCGCGGTACGGAACTCCATCGGGGTCGGGATGGCCATGGGGTACTCCTTCGAGGGCTGGTGCGGGAGGGGCGGGTTAGCTGAGGTCGCAGATCATGCAGTTGGTGCTGGTGTCGGCGTTGTTGGTGCCGCACTGGGTGCACGTCCAGATCGCGGTGATGCCGAGGGCGTGGAGGATGCGGTGGATCATCTGGTGCTCCGTGGCGGTGTGAGGGGGTCCGGCCCGTTGTCGGCTCCCGGGCCGGACCCCGCGGGGAGGGTGGTCAGCAGAGGTGGTACTCGGCGACCATGTCGGCCGTGTCCTTCAGGGACTCGGCCGCCTGCTCCAGCCACGCCTGCTGCTTGTCGGCGGGGAGGGCGTGGAGGTCGTCCAGGTACAGGGCGGCGGTGTCGAGCTCGTCGCCGCCGTTGATGCCGCTGCGTTCGAGGTAGACGGCGGCGGTGCGGAGCTGAGCGGCGAAGTCGGGCAGGTTGGTGGCCGGCGGTTCGCCGATGACGGACGCCACGGCGGTGGCGTACTTGGCGACGATCCGTTCGGCGGTGATCGGGGTGGTCTGCGGCACGGCTGGACTCCTCGGGCTGCGGTTGTGGAGGGGCCCGGCGTACGGCCGGGCCCCGAGGGGCGGAGCTGGGGTCAGATGCCGTCGATGAGGGCGGCGGCTTCGGTGGTCTTGTCGCCGGGGGCGAGTTCGGCCAGGTCGTAGGCGAACTGTTCGCCGAGCTGCTGGACGTCCTTCGCCGTCTGGGCGTCGAGGACTGCCAGGCCGGGGTTGGTGGCGGGGTTCGTGAGGCGCTGTACCACCAGGCCGATCGTGGAGACGACGTTCGCGTCGGCGCCGGCCAAGGTGACGAGCGCGGACTGGGTCTTGTCGGCGGTCAGCTTGTCGAGGGCCAGGAACCGCAGGGCATCGACCATGAGGTCGATCGCGGGGTGGATGCCGACCATGTCGTCGAGGACACTGGCAAGCTCGTCGTCGAGCGGCGGAACCGGCGCGGTGCGGGACGGGATCGGCGCCATCGCGCCCGGGACGTGGCGGGAGGGGTAGTCGTTCACGCCTGCTCCCCGTCGCAGTCCAGGCCCGTCGCGTCGTCGTCGGGGATCTCGTTGAGGACCATGAAGCAGTAGGCCTTCTCGGCGGCCACGGGGACGTCGGAGGCGAGGACGTCGTCGAGGTAGTCGAGGGGGTGGATCGCGGCGAACATGTCCTCGATCGCGGCGATCAGCAGGGGGTCCAGCTCGTCGTACTCGATGCCCGCCATCACGCCACCGCCTTCACAGCGGTGCGGACGGAGGCCGGGGCGGGGACGTAGTTCTGGCAGTTGCCGGGGCACAGCCACTGGTCGCAGAACAGGCACGGCGCGTCGCTCGCGGCGCCCGGCGCGGCCGGGACGAGGCGGAGAACCGGCTGCCGGGTGTAGCCGGGGGCCATCTCGGCGAGCGTCCGGCGGACCGGGCGGACCACACGGTCCGTACGGACCCGGCGCAGCGCCTCGGAGAACACGTCGGGAAGGGGGACGGGGGAGGGGGAGAGGGGATTACCCTGGCTCATGTGGATCTGCCTCCTGGTAACGCAGGTAGGGCGGGTTTGCGTCAGGGCTCGGCGGTAGGACGCCGGGCCCTTTTTGCTGCCGCCGTTGTGGCGGCATGAACGAACCTACTCGCACTGTAAGTGCTAGTCAACACTCACAGTGCGACTAGCACGAACGCTTCAAGTGTGAGACTGTGCCCATGACGAATTCAGGAGGAGCAGTGACACGCGGATACGCACTCACCGTGCGGTTCACCACCCGTGACGCCGACGCAGCCCAGCAGTTCGACGACCTCGTGGCCCGCACTCTCGAGGGCATCCGCACCGAACCGGGCACGCTCGTGTACGTCAGCCACACGCCCGTCGATGAGCCGCTGGTTCGGGTCTTCTACGAGCTGTATGCAGACGAAGCGGCGTTCCAGGCTCACGAGGAGCAGCCGCACACGCGCCAGATGCTGAAGGAGCGCGAGCAATATCTGACCAACGTGGAAGTGACGTTCATGCACGAGACGGCAGGCAAGAGGCCGTCCTCGGGACCGGAGGCAACGTGAAGCGCACAGGGAAGGAGGTCGAGCCGAAGGACCGCGCCTTCGGCCGGCACATTCAGCAGCTCCGGCAATCCCGGAAGCTCACGCAGACGGAGCTGGCCGGACGGCTGCAGAAGACGTCGAGCTGGATGTCGCAGGTCGAACGGGGCGTCCAGCGGGTTGAGCGTCTCGACGTGCTGCAGGACCTGGCCGACGCCCTGGGCGTCTCCGTCCAGCAGCTGAAGCCGGGAGCACCCGGACAGGCCGCATCACCCCCACTGCAAACGCACGTGTACAAGTCCAACGACCTCGACGAGGCGCGGCGCCTGATCTCCGGACACCCCGCAATCGGCACGATCCTCGGCGCGCTCCGGCCAGCACCCCGCAAGGGGCTGGATGAGCTGTCTGCGGATGTCGACGAGATGTGGGAGCTGACGCATGCAGGCGAATTCGCCGATGTCAGCGCCCGTTTGACCGAGCTCCTTCCGGACCTCGAGCAGACCGTAAGGATCGTGGAACCGAGCGAGCGGGAAGCGGCGTACCTCCTTCTTGCCCGGACGTATCAGGCGCTCGCGGCTGCCTTCGTCCGGCAGGACGCCGCGGATGCCGCCTGGGTCGCTGCCGACAGGGCGATCTGGGCCGCCGAGCTGTCCGGGAACAACCTGCACGTGTGCGCCGGGGTCTTCCGGATCGTGCACGCCTTCGTCCGTCTGCGGATGCTCGGGCAGGCGGAGCACGCAGCGACAACGGCAATCCAGGCGCTCGAGACCATCGACTCCCGGGACGGCCTCCCCGTCGAAGGGCTGTCCGTCCTCGGATCTCTCCACCTGGCACTCGCCCTGGTCCACGCCCGCGGCCACGACCGCGCCGGCGCCCGGGCCGCGATCGATGCCGCCCGCCAGGTGGCACGTCGCATAGGCGAGGACCGAAACGACTTCGACCTGGAGTTCGGCGTAACGAACGTCGAGATCCAGGCCGTGTCGACAGCGGTAGAACTGGGAGACGCGGGCGAGGCGCTCGACATCGGTCTCGCCATCGATGCCGAAGGCCTCTCCCCCGAACGCCAGGGGAGGCTGTTGATGGATCTGGGGCGAGCCCACGCGCAGCGGCGTCACACCGGCGAAGCGCTTGCCTGCCTGCTGCGCGCCGAAGCCCTGGATCCGGAGACAATCCGGACGCACGTCGCCTCCCGGAAAGCCATCCGAGAGCTCGTACTGGTCGAAGGCCCCGGCGCCCCGCCGGAACTGATGGACCTGGCAGAACGCGCCGAAGCTCTGGAGTAGTCGTTGATAGGAGTGACGTGATGGGCCTGTAACCACAGCCAGACGTCAATGACGGCCGACCGGTCATCACCCCGGCCGACCGCCCTTATAGCCGCTGACCTGCGAAGACAAGCGGCTAGGAGAATCCCCGCTAGGAGATCCGCCATGAGTCTACTTCGCGCTGCGCGAAGCGGAACGAACCACCGGGGGGCGCGATAAGCCCCCGGAACCCCGAGCACACGAATGACGACCGCCAGCCGCCCGCCGTGACGTTCACATCCGGCGCCGAGCTGCTCATGAAGCTCGGGATCGTCGACAGCATCACCCGCGAAGGCGTCCGCCGCATCGCTTCCTCGGAGCGATACGCCGATCAGTGGCCGTTCGGCCCCGACAAGCCGCATCCGTACGGCCGCGCCAACAACGCCCTGATCATGGCCACCGAACCGTTCCTGGAGTTCTTCCGCACGGTCTACAACCAGCCCGATGGCTGACATGCCGAAGGCCGGCGAGTTCGCAGCTCAGCCGGCCTTCGAAGCACCACAGCGGGTGGTCGCCCGCTGCATCGAACGTTCCCGCCACGCATAGAGCGAGGTCGTCCATGAACAAGAGAGTACCGGTCTCTCAGGTACCGGCAAGTAGCACCCCCGTCATCGTCGCCCGTACGGCAGGCCACGAACCGCACCTCCGGCAGGCCACGGGGGGTGCACTGTGACCCAGTCACGCCGCCCCTCCAACCGACACCGCCCGGGCGTGAGCCGACCCGGCTCCAGCGGCCTCCGCTTCGGCATGTTCGCCGTCTGCGTCACGCGCGACCCGGACGCTGGCCTCAACGCGGGCAAGGCCAAGCCCCTGTACGACCTGCTGGTGAGCTTCTCGGACGTCAGCTCACGCGACACCCGCCAGGGCTACCCCTACCGCGAGACCCTGGCCACGGCACTCGACTGCTCCAAGCAGACCGTGGACCGCGCGAGCGACTACCTGGAGAAAGAGATCGGCCTGGTGAAAATCCAGCGTCGCAAGGTGGAAGGCAAGCCGGACGAGAACGACGCCAACCTCTACGAGATCTTCGACGCCTGGCTGATCCACGGCGTCACGCCGCCTGCGGGGACCCCGCCGCAGCTCGTTGCCCGGTACGGCCACACGATTCCTGGCCTGGACGTCGAGGCATGGGTGAGCGAGCACGCGCCGGACTTCGACCTGATGGGCTGGCAGTCCGCGTACGACGAGAAGCTGCGCGCCCAGCACGCCAAGCGCGAGGAGCAGCGGCGTAAGGAGCGGGCCCGGCGGAAGAAGCCCAGGAAGGGGGGTGGCGTCATGGATGAGGCCACCCCGGAAGGCACCGAAGAGGAGGGGGGTAGCGTCACCGGTGACGCTACCGGTGGCGTCACTCATGACGTGACCGGTGGCGTCATGAGTGACGCCCTATCTAGAACCGGTAGTCCAGACCCTTCCTTTCCAGAGTCCGATGCCCCTTCGGGGCGTCGCCCCGTGGACGGGCGTAGCCCTTCAACCTCAGGTAGTAGGGCGGCTGGGGGCGAAGGCGGCTCCGCCGCGTCCGGCAAGACGCAGCCCTCTTCCACCACCTCGAAGACCCCGGCCGCCAGCCGAAAGGCGAAGCACACGAAGGCGCAGCTGAACATCGTGCGCCAGGTCCGCGCGTTCTACCCGCCGGAGTTTGGCAACGACCTGCCGGAGCTCCCGAGCCTCTCGGATGCGATTTTGTCCGCGATGGCGACAGACGGCCGGACGCCAGAGCAGATCGGCGAGCGGATCCTGTACCGGTGGCTGCACCACGGATACGCCGAGAAATTCCACACTGGGACTCTCGAGAACCCGGTAGGTGCCGCGATCGGCATGGTGCGCCCGCTGCGTCGAGGCGACTGTTACGCGTGCGCGGACATCCGGTGCGAGAACGGCCGGGACGCCGAGACGCAGGAGGAGTGCCGCCTGTGCGCGGTCCGTGCGGCCGACTGGAAGGCGGCGCAGGCCCGCAAGCGAAAGGAGCGCACCCCGGCACCGTCCGGGCCGCTGCCAGCGCAGCGTGCCGCTGCTTCGGGCCTGTCGTACCGGGAGTGCGCCGAGCCGGCGTGCCGGATGCCGATCGTGGCCCTGGAGGGGGACCCCTACTGCTCTGAGTGCCGCGCGGACGCAGCCGCCGCCCAGGAGGCCGCCGCGGCCGTCCTTGCGTCCTGGGAGGAGCAGGCCGCACAGGAGCGCCCGGCCGATGATCCCGCGCCCCCCGTCGACAACGACGCAGCGGAGACCGCCCGCCTCCGCGCCCAACTTGCACGGCAGTACGGCACGCCTGACCAGATCGAGGCATACGCCAGCCACGCCCCGTTCTAACCAGCCATTCCTCGATGGCGCGCGGCCAATGTCAGCGCCGCGCGCCATCCTGGTCCGACCACACGCGCACCTGGAGAGTCCATGCCCGTCCGCCGATTCGGCCGTCCCAGTCCCGTCGTCATGGTTGACCGCGGCGTTCTAACCGACGAGAGCCTGACCCCGACTGCACGCCTCATCTACGCCCTGCTCCTGGCGTGCCTGGACACGGAGACCGGGTCGCACGAGGTTGCCAGGCTCGCCGGCCTGGCCTCAGTCGACGACATGCAGCCGTTCCTTGACGAACTTGAGTCTGTGGGGGCCGCAGACGTCATGGACCATGTCGGCGCCGGACAGGTCATCACCGTCCACGAGTCCCCGCTGCTTCCCGAACAGCGCACCCACGCCTGCATCCCGTGCCAGGACTGCGGCGCGTGCTCCTGCGAGTACATCAAGGGTATGTGCCGCCCCTGCTCGCACATCCGTGACGTCCGTGAGCAAGCGCGGACCGACATTGCGCGTTGGCAACAGGAGGTAGACCAGGGCAAGACCTACGCCGTCGGGTCGGGCGGTGCCCGTCTTCACCGATGGGACTGCTCGTCGCTGAACACAGTCGAGCGGAGCGTCGGCTCTCTGGAGGATGCCATCAAGGCCGCGAAGGCAGGAGCAGACCCGGGCTACATCTACTGGCCCCGGCTGCCGAAGCTGTACTCGGCTGAAGAGTTGCGCCGGAAGGGATCGAAGAAGCGAAACTGCGGGCTGTGCGGTCCCGACCCGCTGTAAGAACCTCGAGGCGCTCTTCCGGTATAGCCCCTCGCCGTTCTGACGCTCGCGGTGGGATCCGGCCGGATCCCACCCACTGCCCCCACCCTCCAGCCAAGATGGCTACGGCAACCACGATCCGTCTTTAGGGAGCAGCAGATGCCCATCGACGTAACCACCGATCTTGCTGTCGGCGAGCAGACCATCACAGGCGTCAGATGGTCCTGGGGAACGTTCGCTGCCTACCCGAGGGAAAGGGAGGAAGCCGACGGGTGGGGCACTCAGATCGAAACCGCTGCTGTAATCGAGATGTTCGACCTGATTGCTGACGGTCGCGCTGATGCGCGCGACGTGAGACGCCTTCTCGCGCAGATGTCCGCGACTATCTGCGAGGAGCATGAGCGGCCTATTGATGAGGACTACTGACGCCGCGGCCAACACGTCCCCAGGGGGAAGCATGACCGACACCATCGCCAGCAGCACTCCGCTCATCACCGGCCCGGTTCAGCAGTACATCGAAGCCCTGCTCCGCCGCAGCCTCGACGACCGGCTCAGCCACCTCGAGCGCATCGAACAACTTGAGAAGGACGGCCACCGCATCATCGACGCCGGCCAGACGTACGGCGAGGCCTGGGAGATCACGGACTGGCGCACCGGGGAGCTCATCGAGCGCGGCATCGGCGGTGACAAGGGCTACGACATGGCCGTGCGGCGTCTCGACCCCGCCGGGAAGTGGATCCTCCACGAGAACGTCGACAACGACGACGACCAGGAAGCCGTCGAGCCGGTCGGGGTGCCGGCCAGCTTCGCCGACTTGCTGCAGGACTGGCTCAGCTTGACCAGCACTCCGGACGAGGACGTGGCCGCGGTTGTGGGCTGGAGCGTTGAGGAAGTCGCCCGGCACCGCGAGGAGGACTGACCTGATCGGCACCGGGTAGCAGCGTTGGGGGTGGTGGTCTCGGGCCTGACGGTCGAGACCACCACCCTCGCTGGCGTCACTGCTCGGGCCCTGGTGCGTTACGGTTGCATGACCGACACGACCCCTCCGCCGGCTCCCGTCAGCTACGCGCATCGGATCCGCGAGCGCTACGAGCGGAACCTCGGTCCCGAGGTCATCGCGCACATCCAGGCCGTGGTCGCTGCCGCTCCGCCGCCTTCGCCCGAGCTGGTCGATGAACTCCGTCGGGTCCTCGCCCGGCCTGCCGGCGAGGTCCCTCGGGGCTGAGAGACAGGCCTACCATCCTCAACGATCGTCAAGATCGCGCAGCGCCAGGATTGCGGCGTCAATGTAGGCCCTGCGGGCATCGACCAGTTCCTCGGCGGATGCCGCTGCGACCCCTTCAAGCCCTCTAGCCCGCACGATGAATGTCATGGCGACTTGAGCAACGTCATCGGGCCCTTCAAGTACCACCAGGTCGTGGGCGCGCAGCGCGCGAGTCAGAGCATCGTGGTCGTCTCTGTGGCGCTGAAGGTCGGTCACTGCGGTGAGCATGTCCGCGTACACCTGCCGTCGCCGTTCGTCGGCGCGAGTCCGGCGTTGCTCGTCGAGGGTGGCCTGGACGGTCGATATCAGCGCGGCCGCCTGCGCCTGCCCAGCGGCCTCTGCCGCCGCGGCCTGCCGGTGGCCGGCCTTCCACGCGAAGAACCCCGTCACGATGCTGCCCAAGATGGCCGACCCGGCGGCAATCAGGGCGATCCCCCACTCACTCATGCGGGGTACCCCAGCTGGCCTATTCGGCCCCGTAGGGAGTCAGAAGCCGTCGGGAGAGACGGCTGGGGGGAGAGCCACAGTGCGTTCGGCCTGGGCTGGTTTGAGACGCGTCTGTGTTGCTGCCTGGCGGGGCTTTGGGGTGTTCTGCGGGATCATGGTCATCCCGCTGATTATCGGCTTGGCGGTTCTCGGAGCTGTCCGGGGCGACCCTAGCGACACTGAGAAGTCGCGCCCCACCCCGGTGGCATCTGCAACATCAACACTTATCGAGTGGACGTTCCAGGGATCCGTCTGCGCAGACGGATCCGTCTCGTTGTCGATCGGGAAGAGGGGGGCGTGTAGTCACCATGGCGGTGTGGCCGGAAGTTGGGTGGCATCCGATGGTACGGAGGTGATCTGCAGGAACCGCCCTCCACGTACGCAGGAGCGTATCGACCGGATGATGGCGCAGTTCGGTCGGATCGTCTGCTGACCTTGAGTCGTGCGACGGTCGGCATGGCTCTCTGCGTGGCAACCTACGCAATCAGCCTCGACAGACCGGGCCACGCTGTCAGGATGGTCGGGAGCGCAAGGAGGCTGTCGTGACCGATCCGCTGCCCATGGACGACAAGGGCCCGAAGGTGCCGCCGAGCTATCCGCCGCGCACGCCGCCTCCGCAGAAGAAGCCCGTCGAGGCTCCTCGGCCGCAGCCGTCGACGAAGCCCGTCACCCACTCGCTGCCGCTCCCCGGCCCCGGGCAGGCCCGTCTCCAGGCGCGTCAGCCCCGCATGAGCATCCGGGCCCGGCGTGCCGCGAACTGGGCGCTCACCGGCTACCCGTGGGTCGCCGGCCAGGCCGTCGGCAAGGTGACCGAGACCGTACGTGCCTGGGGGTACACCCACCCCGCGGACGACGCGCTCGAGAAGACCGTGCGCATCCTCGTCGGTGCGGCCGCCGCCGACGATGGCCGGCGGATCAGCGTTCACCTTGCCGACCAGGACGACATGCTCCTCATCGCCGTCCTCAGCCACACTGGGTCCGAACCCGACGAGACGATCCTCGCCGACCTCGCCGCCGTACCCGGCACCGCCAGCTGCGGCACGGACACCTCCGACGACGGCCGCCGAGTGTGGGCCGTCCTGTCCACCGAACGCCCGCGCCCCCGCACCACGCCCGCCGCCTGACACCGCCTCACGGGACGGCAGTCGTCAACCAGCCCGTCACCTGCGGTACGGCTCTGTAGTCCGTGCGGGCGGCGGCGAACCGATACGCCCCCCGTTCGCCGCCCGCAGGCCGCTACGGTCAGCCGTGGGTAGTCGGGCCGACTGGTCGTTGGTGCGCTTCCTACGTGCCGCCCGCACCCGGTGACCCCGGTCGCGGGCGGCACGATGCTTTCCAGCGCTACGGGGCCGGGGTGTAGTGGACGACGGTCGTCTCGCAGGCGTCGGCGTACACCTTCAGCGCATCAGCCTCGCCCTGGTCGGCGGCCAGGCCCCAGCGGAGCTTCGTGGCGACCCATTCGGAGACGTACCGGCAGTGCGCGTCGGGCAGTGGCGGCATCCACTCCCGCGGGTCCTGGTCGGCCTTCGACCGGTTCGTGCGCGCGGTGACCGCGACGAGAGAGGTCGCGGCGTCCTGGTCGTTGGCGTACGCCTCGCGCCGCTCGGGCGTCCATGCGCTCGCGCCGGAATCCCAGGATTCGGCAAGCGGGACCATGTGGTCGATGTCGAGCTTGGCCGGGTCGTTGACCTCCTGGCCGTCGTAGTACGAGAGCCACGTACCGGCGGACAGCTTGCAGCCGGCCGCGACGGTCGGCGCCGCGGTGGCCTCGGCAAGGAGGACTTCGTTGCGGGTGTTGCAGCCGTCGGTCAGGTCCAGGCCCCGGTTCCAGTGCTTGAAGCTGTCCCGCTGGTACCCGGCGCGGGACTCGTCAGCGAGCGGGATCTGCTCGACGGCATCGGCCAGGTTCAAGACCGCGGCGGCTGCAGGTACGGCAGGGGCGGCGGTGGCCGCCGAAGGGAGAGCAAGCGGGGTCAGGGCGAGGGAGAGCGCGGCAGCGCCGCGCAGCATGTTCTTGATCACGAGCGTTGACTACCGGCAACACCTGGCGGTGACCAGCGGTTTCGCCCTCGGCTCAGCCGCGCGGGTGAAGAGGTTCACCGGAGAAACGCTCCGCCCTCCGGTGCCTCGTTGGGGCATAGGGCTATTGGGCGGATACACAGCCCTGAGGGTGAGCCGATGAGTCAGGCCACTCACCGAAGCCACGATGCTGATGCCATGAGCGCTCCGGAATCAGGCAGTCAGCCCCAGGAGTCTGGCCGACGTTGGTGGCAGCACCTTTGGGTGTGGTTCGTAGGCCTCATCGCGGCGATCATCAGTGGCATCACGGTTGCAGTGGTCACAGGGGCACTCGAGGAAGACCCTGCCAAACCGCTGCGACCCACGAGCAAGGTGTACGTCCAGCCCTTCTCCAAGGACGGCGAACTCCTGGAACCCTACAAAGAAGCTGCCTCCTTCGAAGCAGGCGACTGCCCCCATAGGTCCTTGCTGTCCAGCGACCCTGAGGCCCTTCGGTGTCACGTCGGAAACGTCGTCCACGACCCCTGCTGGCACGACGCAGAGACCGCCGCTTGCCTCGATACCCCCTGGGAGCGCAACGTGCGGGTCATCAAGCGCGTCATGTCTGCGACGGTCTCCAGTGGCCCCACCGGAACGGTTTCGTCTGGCCCCACTTTTAAGCCGTGTGGGTGACAGGTCAGGGCAGTGCCGGAGAGGAACGGTTTGGAGTGGCCCCACCCCTCGATCGGGTGACCTTTCGCGGGCGTTCTGGGACGGGGGCGGTCAGGTGCGGACGGCGGTCCGCGTCGGCCGGTAGCGTGGGTCCACGGAGCCCGCCCGGCTGCTTCCCCTGACAGGTTTGCGGACGGGCGGGCGCCTTGTTGGGTCACTGTCGAAGTACTGGCTCACGTGCGAACGACATGCAGGTTCATCGGCAGAGGCCTTGGGAAACGCGTCTCAGCTGTCGCGTGTGAAGGTGTCGAGTTCACAGCTGTCGGGGTCGCCAACGTAGCCGTAGAGGTATGGATTCTCGCGACTGCCGCTGACGTAAAGGCCGTCTCCGTAGTACCCACCGTTGACGTCGCTGTTCCAGTAGCCGCTGATCTTGTGGAAGGTGAAGGAGACAGGCCAGCCGGAGTCGTTGACGGCAGCCAGCTTCCACGTTCCGCTTCCGGTTCTGCCCTTCGTGTCTCCGGTGGCTCCGTCAAGATCTGTGGGCCACCCGACGGTGCTGAACGTCCCGTCGTTGTCGAGGGCCAAGCGTCCGGCAGAGCTTTGATAGGTGCCGGCCAGATCCTTCGTGCTGAGTCCCTCTGGCCGCTGACCCGCCCCCGGGCATGGGGAGTAGCGTCCGCAGCCGGTCGCACTCACCGATGCCGTCAGGATCAGCGTGCATGCCAGACCGAACAGTCTTCGGTTCATATCCGCCCCCGCCCAAGAGACTCAACTCGTTGCAGTCTCTCAGTGAGCCGCTCGGGCCCCGCGCGGGGTCTCGCTTGTCGACCCTTCAATAGGCGGTGAGAGCGAGAGCTTCAGCCGTCGCTCTCACCGCGAGACCGCTCTCGTCAGGCGGTGGCAGTGTCGCCGTCGTCCCCGACGACCTGGCTTCTTTGAGCCGGTAGGCCTGGCGGTGGTCCGTTCTCGTGATCAGGCCGCAGCCGCTTTGCGCTTGGCTGTGGTGCTGGCGAGGCGGAAGGACTGGGTGCCGGTCTCGATGATGTGGGCCTCGAAGGTGAGCCTGTCGACGATGGCCTGGCAGAGCCGCTTGTCGGTGAAGGTCTGGTCCCACTCGGTGAACGGCCTGTTCGATGCGATCGCGATCGCGTGCCGTTCCTCGCGTTCGGTGAAGATCTGGAACAGCAGCTCGGCGCCGTGCCGGTCGAGCTTCACGTAGCCGAGCTCGTCCAGGCAGAGCAGGTCCACCCGGCCGTACTTCTTGATCGTGCGACCCAGCTGCTTGTCACTGGCGGCCTCGGCCAGCTCGTTCACCAGGTTCGCCGCGGTCGTGTAGCGGACGCGCCCGCCGGCCTCCGCGATCGCGGTGCCGAGCCCGATCAGCAGGTGGGACTTGCCGGTGCCGGAATCGCCGATCAGGCAGAGCGGGTTGCCGGCCTGGACCCAGGCGGGCTGGGCGAGGGTGTTGATAACCTCGGGCGGGACGTTGGGGTTCTTCGAGAAGTCGAAGTCCTCGATGCGCTTGTTGCGGGGGAAGCCCGCCTCTTTGACCCGGCGGAACTTGCGCCGCTCGTCGCGGTCCTCGCACTCGCTCTCCAGCAGCTCGGCCAGGAAGTCCGCGTAGGACGCGTGCTCGCGCAGGGCCTGGGCGGCGAACTCCTCCCAGCGGCCGCGGATCGTGGACAGGCCCAGGTTCCGGCAGGCCGCGTCGATCGTGGCCGACGGGTCGGCCCCGCGCTGAGCGGGCAGGCCGAAGGAGCCCCACCGCCCCGTGGTCGCCGGGGCGGAGGAGGTGCTCTGCGTCATGCTGAGCCTTTCGGTTGGATAGAGAGCAACTGGCCGTAGGCGGCCAGCGAGGGTTCCGGCCGGGTGTCCGGCGGCAGTTCAGGACGACGTGCGGGCAGGGAGATCACCCGTGCGGAGACGATGTCCTGGTCTTCGGGCCCGTCCTCGGCGGCAGCGGCGGTCGTCGGCGGGGCGATCACGACGGGCGGTGGTCCGCCGGCGGCGGCGACGGCCTTGCGGGCCTCGATCGCGACGAGGTCCGGGGAGACCGACCCGGCCTGGAGGACCGCGTTCATCCCCGCGATCACCGCTTCGCCGGGCAGCCGACGGTGCAATAGAAGGACGTCGATCAGGGCCCGGGTGCCTTCCGCCCGGCCTCTGGCTTCGCGGGCGGCCGCCCAGAACGCGTCGTGGACCGGGGTGAACAGCCCGCTTTCGCGGGCCGCGGCAAGGCCGGTGGAGTTCTCCAGGGCCCCGGGCTTGGTCCGCAGGATCTCCAGGTAGTGGTCGAGCAGGTCCCGGAAGCCGTAGCGGCCGGCCAGCCTCGGGTGGCGGACGACGAGCTCGTGCCGTTCGAAGACCCAGACCTCGTCCGCCCGCAGCGAGACGCGAACGTTCTGACCGATAAACCGGGCCGGCACCGAGTACTTGTTCTGGCGGACCGTGATCCGAGAGGTCTTGTCGACCTTCGGCGTGAGCGTCAGCCCGACGTCGAACTCCTCGAACGGCAACGGCGCCAGCAGCGGGGCCTCGTAGTCGAAGTCGAAGCCGACCGACGTGGGCCGGTTGTCGATGTGGCGGGCGTCCTCGGCCGCCTCGATCTGCTCGATCCGCGCGTTCAGATCGGCCAGCGTGTCGACGTCGGGGACCGGGACCAGGTGCGAGCGGCGAAACCGGCCGCCCTCGTGCTCGACCCCACCCTTCTCGTGGGCGCCCTCGATGCCGGGGCGGCAGTAGAACGCGTCGAATCCATAGTGCGACCGGAAGGCCACCCACCTCTGCGACTCCACCCGCGAGCGGCCGAAGCAGACCTGGGAGACCGCCGGCTTGAGGTTGTCGTAACGGATGTGCCTGGTCGGGACGCCTCCGAGGATCCGGAAGGCGTCCACGTGCCCCTGCATGAACGCTTCCTGTCCCGACGTGGAGAACACCCGGTGAACCGCCTTGCCCGAATACGACAGCCGCAGCGTGAACAGCTGGCACTGCATCGGCTTGCCGTCCACCCGCACCCAGACCTCGGCGAAGTCGACCTCGGCCTCCTCACCGGGCCGGTGGAACTGCGGAACCATGCCCTCGTGCATCATCCGGGCCCGGTCCGCCTCCTCCTTGATCTGAGGCCGACGGACCCGCAGGTAGTCGTTGAGGGTGGTGTAGGCGACGGCGGTGAAGCCGTACTCGTCGCGCAGTCGGTCCAGGATCCGTTTGTTGGTGTGCCGCTGCTTCGGCGGCGCGGTCAGATCCGACCGCAGCATCTCGTCGATCCAGCCCTTGGCCGGATCCAGCGCCGACCGGCGCATCACAGGCTCCTTGCGCTGGGGCGGCAACGCGCTGTCCAGGGCCTGGCGGACCACCCGGCGGTGGACCGCGTAACGGCGGGCCAGCTCGCGGACGGAGGCGTTCTCCAGCCTCCGGTCGCGGCGGATCCGCTCGAACAACTCAACACGCTGCAAAGCCCGGCCTCCTGACACGGCCGTAATCAAGTACTCACACAGCGTGATGCCGGGCTTGAACCCGGGTCAATACCGCACTACTCCAAACGAGTGCAT
This sequence comes from Streptomyces sp. CB02261, assembly GCF_001905665.1. Classification (GTDB taxonomy): domain Bacteria; phylum Actinomycetota; class Actinomycetes; order Streptomycetales; family Streptomycetaceae; genus Streptomyces. The sequence goes on from NZ_LIVX01000012.1 coordinate 44,443, forward strand.
CCCCGTCGTACCGACTGCCAGGTGGGGCCACTTCAAACCGTTCCGCGGTGGGGCCACACGAAGCCGTTCCCCCGGGGCCAAAAGAGGCCGTCCTAGACACGCGTCAACATCACGACAGGACCTCCAAGCCCCCAGAACGCTCGAGATGTGCCGTGGGCGCTGGAGATTCGCGACCCTGGCGACGGATCAACGCTGCGGTGCGCCGGCTTGCCTGGCGCGCAGTTCACCGTGGCAGGCCAGCGAATCAACTGGCGATGCACGGACAAGGATGGCCAGTTCGTCGGCAATGGCATTGGCAGCCCAACGCGCTCCGACGACAAGCCCTGGAGAGTCCTGTACGGTCCCGACGGCTCCTCGCAAGTAGGCGAGGCCGACATTCTGACCCTCTGGTACTAAGCGGCCTCGCACCCCGAGAGGTCGTCCGGCGCGCGCCCGATGGTGCTGAGGCGGACGATGGGAGTAGAGCCCGCCTGGGAAGCCGTCGCACGTTGCACCGGGCGGGCATCCTGCCGGGACCATCCCCACGGGGGCGGGGAGCAGTAACTGCGGCCGCCCGGCAGCGCGGGGTGGTGGGACCATCCCCGCAGGTGCGGGGAGCAGTCCTGGACGACCGGCTTTTTGCCTGCGGCGGCGGGATCCCCGGGGGTGCGGGGAGCAGGAGACCCGGCGGACCGCGGCGGCACTGTCCGTGGGACCATCCCCGCGGGTGCGGGGAGCCGGGGGCGGGATGAGCTTCGGGGCCGGGATGCCCGGGACCATCCCTGCGGGTGCGGGGAGCAGAAGGACGGCGTCGCGTTCCTGATGCCGGACGCGGGACCATCCCCGCGGGTGCGGGGAGCAGACCATCACCGGCCAGCCGGTGAAGAACATGGTGGGACCATCCCCGCAGGTGCGGGGAGCAGCTGCCCGCTGCCTACGTCCACCCCAGCACAGTGGGACCATCCCCGCGGGTGCGGGGAGCAGGAGGTCGGCGGCATGCTGACCGCGTCGTTCGAGGGACCATCCCCGCGCGTGCGGGGAGCAGGAGGTCGGCGGCATGCTGACTGCGTCGTTCGAGGGACCATCCCCGCGCGTGCGGGGAGGAGAGGTGCCGCTGACGGCTGCGGCTGCGTAGGCGGGGACCATCCCCGCGCGTGCGGGGAGCAGGTGGTTCTCCCGTTGCGGGTGCGGGCACGCGCGGGACCATCCCCGCGCGTGCGGGGAGCAGCCCAGGCCCCCACTCGCGCGGGGGCCTGGGGCGGGACCATCCCCGCGCGTGCGGGGAGCAGTAGCTGCGCGGGTCCTCCGGGGGGTTGCACGGGGGGACCATCCCCGCGCGTGCGGGGAGCAGCCCAGGCCCCCACTCGCGCGGGGGCCTGGGGCGGGACCATCCCCGCGCGTGCGGGGAGCAGGCGATGATCTCCGACGCCTTGTCCTCGTCACCGGGACCATCCCCGCGCGTGCGGGGAGCAGTGTGCGTCGTGGATCGCCATGCGTACGGAGTCGGGACCATCCCCGCGCGTGCGGGGAGCAGCTCATACGGATGAGGACCGACGTGCGGTCCGGGGGACCATCCCCGCGCGTGCGGGGAGCAGTCGGAGCCGCGGGCGTTGTTGCCGATGCGCTCGGGACCATCCCCGCGCGTGCGGGGAGCAGTAGGCCCGCGCGATCTTCGCCCGGTTCTCCGCGGGACCATCCCCGCGCGTGCGGGGAGCAGTACCTCGCCCGGTACGACCAGCGAAAGAGGACGGGCCATCCCCGCGCGTGCGGGGAGCAGTCGTGGAGAGTTCGGACATGATCTCGGCGATCGGGACCATCCCCGCGCGTGCGGGGAGCAGACCGACCCGTCGGCCCGGAAGAGCAGCTGACCGGGACCATCCCCGCGCGTGCGGGGAGCAGTCGAGAGCATCCCGAACGGTGGAGGCGACGGAGGGACCATCCCCGCGCGTGCGGGGAGCAGACGGGGTTGGTCCCGTCGTAGAGCCCGGTGAAGGGACCATCCCCGCGCGTGCGGGGAGCAGGGCGCCTCAGTCGGCGAAGGCCTCACCGAAGAGGGACCATCCCCGCGCGTGCGGGGAGCAGGGATGCGACCGCCACGTGCAGGCCATGCAGGTGGGACCATCCCCGCGCGTGCGGGGAGCAGCTCGCGCCGTGCATCATGGAGGTGCCAAGAAAGGGACCATCCCCGCGCGTGCGGGGAGCAGACTCCATGACCAGCAGTTTTCCTCCGGACCTAACCCGTTTCTCGCCACTTTCGAATATTCCGGCAAACCGCGCAATTTCTCGCCCCTGCATGGATGGTGACGATCGCGCGGCCACCACGTCGCTACGGCATCATCCCCGTCGGTGCGGAGGTGGGTGCAGTTGTAGGCCGTTGCCTTCTCGTGTACCTGCTACCACCCTGCTACCTTACTCTGTATGAGCACGAACAGGAAGCAGACCCAGCTCCGCCTGACACCCGACACACTCGCCGCCGGCAAGGACGCCGCAGCAGCCCGCGGACTGGACTTCAACCGGTACATCGAGCGCCTCATCGCCGAGGACACCACCGGCGCCCGAGCCGCCGGCATGACCGCCGCCCAAGCCCTGATCGACACCCACGGCGACTACCTCGACAATCTCGAAGCCCACCTCGACTCAAAGCCCCCCGCCACCCAGCAGGACCGCGGCGCCGCCGCGTGAGCATGTCCCTCCACATCGACCTCTCCTGGATCCTCGAAGTCACCGAACGCGCCGGCCGCGCTGACCCCGCCCCCGACGACCTCGGCGTACCCCTCGCCGCCGTCGCCCGCCACCAAGCCGAACTCCTCAACCAGCCCATCTACGACGGCCCCTACACCCGCGCCGCCGCCCTCGCCCACACCCTCGGACGCTGCCGCTGGCTCGAACGCTCCAACCTCACCGTCGCCTGCGCCGTCACCGTCATGTACCTCAACGCCAGCGGCATCCCCGCAAACCCCACCCGCGACCAACTCACCACCCTCGCCCACGAGCTCTACACCCCCCACACCACCACCGCCCGCATCGCAAAACTCCTCCGCACCTGGCAGCCCTAACCACTCCCACGCCGGGAGCAGCGCTGTACGTTCATTCGCCTTGACCCTCGCGGGACCATCCCCGCGCGTGCGGGGAGCAGAACGGCAGGAGCGGACCGAGCTGCGCGAGGAGGGGACCATCCCCGCGGATGCGGAGCAGGCCAGGCCCACCGGGAAGAGGCTGTACGAGCCGGGACCATCCCCGCGGGTGCGGGGAGCAGTCTTCCGCGCCGTTTTCAGGTCGGCCCGCGCCGGGACCATCCCCGCGGGTGCGGGGAGCAGCGGGCCGGGACTGCCCCGCACCGTTTGCGGTGGGGACCATCGCCGCGGGTGCGGGGAGCAGGCCGGACCGTTCACCGGCCCCCTCCCGGACCTGGGACCATCCCCGCGGGTGCGGGGAGCAGCCGAGCTTCTTGCTCTCCTCGTAGGCGGCCTGGGGACCATCCCCGCGGGTGCGGGGAGCAGTTCTTGTTCATGCCCTCACCTCAGACGATGCGGGGACCATCCCCGCGGGTGCGGGGAGCAGGTCGGAGGCCACACCCAACCTCGCTCCGCTCGGGGACCATCCCCGCGGGTGCGGGGAGCAGACGCGGAGCTTGTAGGTGCTGGCCGCGTTGGCGGGACCATCCCCGCGGGTGCGGGGAGCAGGTCGGCTGGCCGGCGGCCCACATGCCCGCGTGGGGACCATCCCCGCGGGTGCGGGGAGCAGCCGCGTCCGCCGGCCAAGGTGGTGTTCGCGGAGGGACCATCCCCGCGGGTGCGGGGAGCAGGACGGGTTGCCCCAGCGGCTGCGGGCGGAGGCGGGACCATCCCCGCGGGTGCGGGGAGCAGTTCGGGGCGATCAGGTTGTGAACGCCGGGCGAGGGACCATCCCCGCGGGTGCGGGGAGCAGCACTGCCACCAGGACCAGCCTTCGGCAGGGCCGGGACCATCCCCGCGGGTGCGGGGAGCAGCAGATGTACTTAACCGAGTTACCCCGGTTGAAGGGACCATCCCCGCGGGTGCGGGGAGCAGCGGGTTGCTGGCAGGCAGAGGGACGCCCCGCCGGGACCATCCCCGCGGGTGCGGGGAGCAGCACGTCACGGTGGATGTCATCGGGACGCCGTGGGGACCATCCCCGCGGGTGCGGGGAGCAGTTGAAGACGTCCCGGTCGCCGCTGCCGGCGTGGGGACCATCCCCGCGGGTGCGGGGAGCAGGTCTTGCGTCGGAACACGCAGCAAGCGAGCGGGGGACCATCCCCGCGGGTGCGGGGAGCAGTCGCTTGTCATCCGCCAGCTCGGCCTTCCCGAGGGACCATCCCCGCGGGTGCGGGGAGCAGATCTTGGCGCGGTGGGCGGCGAGCTGCTCGGGGGGACCATCCCCGCGGGTGCGGGGAGCAGGCTCGCACGTTGCATCCCGCCTCTCCTCGTCAGGGACCATCCCCGCGGGTGCGGGGAGCAGCTGTGCCGGTACGCCAGTTGCGGCCGTCTCCCGGGACCATCCCCGCGGGTGCGGGGAGCAGAGGGCCGCCGGCGGCCCGGAGGCTTCGGGACAGGGACCATCCCCGCGGGTGCGGGGAGCAGGACATCGAGACGATCCAGCTCTCGGCCGGCGCGGGACCATCCCCGCGGGTGCGGGGAGCAGTGTTTGAGGATGATCTTCGCAGCGGCGGCGTTGGGACCATCCCCGCGGGTGCGGGGAGCAGAACGGAGACGTGCGCGGCCTGCGTGCCTACCTGGGACCATCCCCGCGGGTGCGGGGAGCAGGAGAGCTGGAGCGGCCGCCGGGTGACGAACTTGGGACCATCCCCGCGGGTGCGGGGAGCAGCCCACCGACTGGGCCGTCTTCCCGTACGACGAGGGACCATCCCCGCGGGTGCGGGGAGCAGACTCCGTGACCTGCGTTTTTAGAGCGGTCCACTCTTCTTCCGCGCCACTTTCGCTGCATCCGACATATCGAACGAAAGGTGCGTTTCCTTGCTCACGATCTTCCGAAACGGCGCCGTTTCGATGCCTTGCTCCAGCCTGGTTTCGGTGGCGTGTCGCTTGTCCTCTCGGCGCTTCCTGCCTTCGGGCGGCGGATCAGCGTGAGGCCCTCATGTTCGACGGGGTGCCAGACGTGATCGAAGGTACGGAAGGCGAAGCCCTGCTCATTATTGGTGGTGTGGGCGAGGAGGGCTCGGCCCTGGTCGGCGTACTGCTGGACTTCGTGCCAGAGGATGTCGCGGATTCGGGCGGAGGGATTTCCGATGAAGACGCCTGCGGAGATTTCGAGAAGCCAGCGGGTCAGGAAGCCTCTCAGTCCGGGTGGGCAGTTGGTCAGGACGATCACGGTCACCAGGTCATCGCCCCGTCCTCACCACCGTCTGATCCGTAGTTGAGTCCGGCCGCGACTCGTTGGTCTCTGTCGCTTTGGAGTGTGACGACGTCTCCATCGGCAGCAACAGTTGGGCCGGAGTCGGCGGGCGGGAGCAGCAGGCGTTTGATGTCGTCGACGCAGCGATCGAGCAGGAATGTCTCGCGGATGCGGTCGCGAAGGGCCCGGCGTGTGCGGGAGGCGACATCCTCCTCGTCCTGGCCCGCGATGTCGAAGGCCAGGGGGATGCCGATTTCGGTCTTGTAGAGGTCGGCGATGTCCAGGACGAAGGAGAGCTCGTGGCCTGAGTGGATGAAGCCGAGTGCCGGACTGCAGCCGAGGGAGGCGACGACCGCGTGCGCGATGCCGTACATGCATTGCGCTGCGGCAGTGATGGCCTGGTTGACGGGGTCACCGGCAGAGAAGTCGCCTGGCACGTACCTGCGGCCGCGCCACGGTACTGCGGTGCGGGCGGCCTGGGCTCGGTAGCAGGCTTTGACCCGGGTCCCTTCCCTGCCCAGGAGTTCGCGGCGGGTCAGTCCCTCGGGATCTTCGTCGGGGAACCGGAGGCGGTACATGGCCCGTGCGACGGCGAGGCGTGAACGTGGGTTCGCCCATTGGGTCGCCTGTGCTTCCGCAAGGGCAGAGGACCGGGTCAGGGCGCGGCCGCCGGCGTAGTAGCGCACGCCTTGCTCGCCTACCCAGGCGACAGCGGCTCCGGTTTCTCCCAGGACGCTCATGGCCTGGTGGGTGATGCGGGTTCCGGGGCCGAGCAGCAGGGTGCCGATGGTTGCCGAGGGGATGTGGGTGGTGCCGTCGGCGTCTTCGGCGGTGATGGCGTTGGCGTCCCGGTGCACGGTGCAGCGCTCCAGATAGATGAAGGAGAGCCGTTCGCCGGTGCGGGTGAGGTCGCGAGGGGTGAGTGCTGCGCGTCGGGAGACTGTCGTCACGAGGTCACTCCGCCGGCAGGGGCGCGAGTGTCATGAGGCCGCAGCCGTATGCCTTGGCCTTGCCCAGTCCGCTGGTGAGGGTGCGGCGCATGGCGGCGGGGTCGGTGATCTCGAGGCGGCCGTCGAAGGTGACGGTGACAAGGCTGACCGGGCTTTGGCGTGGGGCCCCGGCGTTGCGGGATTTATCGAAGGCGAGGGCCCGGTGGTCACGGACGGTCAGTTCGTAGCGATCTCCATGATGGGGGTGTTTGTGGTGCGTGGTGCCTGCGGGCAGCAGCCGCCTGTCGTCCGGCTTCTCGAGGATGCGGAATCCGGAGCGCTCCTGGCGGTCAGGGTCGAGAAGCCAGCCCATCTGATGGATCGGGGTCAGGTGTGCGGTGCGTTTGCGCGGTTCGTCACTGGTGCGTCGGATGTGGTGGACGGGGTTGGCCGTCAACCGGAAGTTCCAGCGTTCTCCCTTGGCCAGGCGGTCCAGGAGCGGTGCGTAGGGGCGGGTCTGCCAGCCCGGGGAGTCCGAGGTGGCGACTGCCGGCCATCCGGCCTGTTCCACGAGGTGGGTGAGGTCGGGCAGGTCCGGGCTGACGACGAAGAGCATGACCTCGGCGCGTGCGTTCTGGTCGAGGCGCCACAGCACCCGCTGTCCATTGGATTCCGGGCCGTCCGTAGGCAGCAGGGCGGGGAAGGAGGACATGACGGCCGCATGCAGCGCCTGGGGTGAGGCGAGCAGACGGCGGGAGCCGGGGCGCGCGGTGTTGATGCGGAAGCGGGTCAGGTACATCAGGCGCTCGTTTCTTCTTCCAGAGCGGCGAAGGGGTCGTGCGGGGTGGCCGTGGGCCGGGTCTTGCGGGTGGCTGCGGCATCGTTGGGAACCGTCACTTCTCTGCGCACGACGGTGCGCAGGGCGTGGCGGCGGTGTTCGGTGGCGAAGCTGACCGGCTGGTCGCGCAGGACGTCGCCGCTGGTGTCGTCCGGGCTTGCCTCGTGGAGTACGGCCAGTTTCACGGCGGCTTCGTCGCGGTGTTGTCGGCGGTACCAGGCGGAGGCTTGCCACGGTTCGTCGCGCAGGGCCTGCAGGAGGTCCGGGCCGTGGTGGAGGTGGAGGTCGACCGGGTGGGCCGGTGGGCATGAGCGGCGCCCGAGGAACGGTGCGTATACCGGTGTGCGCAGGGCGGCGTGGAGGTCGGTGAGGAGTTCGTGGTCGCCTTCGAGTGCGGCGACGAATACGGCGTCGGCGAGGTAGTAGCGCTCGGAGAGCGGCATGGATTTGCCGGTGACTGCGTGGTGGGCTGTCTGGAAGTCCCGTAGACGGGCGCCGGGCTGGTCGATCCGTACGCCGAACCGCAGCGCCGCGAGGCGTCGGAGACTTTCGTCGTCGCCTCGTTGAATGCCTTTGGCTGCGGCGAGCAGGCCGATGATGCCGCTTTTGGTCGGGGCGGATTCGGTGGTGCGGCGGGCGAAGCGGGCAGAGGCCCCCCACGACTGCAGGGGGCCGGCGAGCTTGAGGGTGAGGACGCTCATTCGGGCTTCTCCAGCCGTTCTGCGACGGCCTGGCCCACGGCGGCGACGAGGTCGCCGATCTTTTCGGTCTCGGTGCCGATGCCGGCGAGCTTGTGTGTGCTCGGGCCGACCCGCAGAACCCAGGTGAGGGTGGAGTCTTCGTCGCCGTATGCCCGCTCGATGTCCGGGATGTACTCCGCGAGCCGTTCGCATGCCTCTCGGACGTGCCCGCCCTGGTCGCCGCGTACCGGGTCTTCGAAGGCGGCGACGAAGCTGATGGGGCGGGTGGTGCGAAGTTTGACGACGACCGCGTCCGGGAGGGTGTGGTGCCCGAAGGTGTTGATCTTTCCCTTGGGTAGGGAGGAGACGAAACCGCGGACGAACGCTTCGACGGCGCGGCGGACCGGCGTGGTCAGCGGCTCGTCCTCACGCAGGCCCTGGCCGAGATTCTCGGCCAGCTGGTGTACGCCGAGCGCCGCGTAGCGGTAGAGCGTGGCGGAGTTGAAGTCGACGGTCCCGATCATGCCCGCACCGGGTTCCGCATCGGTGTTCTTGTCGTCGACGGCCGTGTAATAGTCCGACTCGTTCTCGACACGGTGCACGCTGATCGCATGGGCGACCTGGGCGGCGGCGTCGACGCTGATGTCGGCGACGTCGGCGACCATGCGGCCGAACAGCGCGATGTCGACGGAGTGGGAGGTGTCGGCGATCTGCTTGGCGCGCGCCTTGTTCTCCTTGTCCTTCAGGTAGGCCTTGATGTCGGCGGCGCCTTCGACGGCCAGGCGGGCCAGTCCGTCAAGCTGGCGGGCGCTGAGGAAAACCAGGTACTTCGCCTCGGGCAGGGGGTCGCTCTCCCCGTCCTTGGCCGCGGCCGCCTTGCGCTTGGGCACCTCGATCTTCAGGCCGGTGGCCTGGACGACCTCCGCGGCGAGCTGCTGTGCCAGCTCTCCTTCCAGTGCCGGGTCGATCGCGCCGATGCGGGTGGCGAGGACTTCCACGACCTTCTTCGTCCGCACACCGAGCTCGCTGGGATCGAGCAGGTGCTCGTCCTCGAAGTACTCGCGGGTCGCGCGCTTCCAGGCCTGGCTGGAGACGCGGGCACGTGGCACTCCCCCGTACACGGCGGACTTGGGGGCGCCGGTGTCGTCCCGGTTCAAATTGCTGGGCGGTACGGTCTGCAGGGCGTGCACGTCGAGGAAGATGCGGTTCACGAAGCGTCCTTGTCGATTGGAGCGGTGGGGTTGAGAGCTTCGGCGCCTGCGGCGGAATATCCGGCCGCGGGTGTGCGCCGGAGCTCGTTGTCCTCCCGCCAGGCGTGGAAAGAACGGCCCCACTCGGTGCGCACGGTGTCCGCGCCGCCGGGCCATTGCCATTGGTAGAGCTGCCCGGCGAGCAGCCCGTAGTCGAGAGCGGCTTCCGTGCGGCGCAGGAAGGTGACGATGTCCCGCAGTCGCTGGGCCAGGACCGTCAGGTTCGGTGCGCTGCCCGCGCGTACCAGCCGCTTGCGCAGAGGCTCGTCGATCTCGTCCGGTTTCATCAGCCGGTGTACTGCGGCTCCTAGGCCCCGGGGGCGTTCGCGGCGGTGTGTCTGGTGCATGGCGCTGCCGCGGCCTTGCTGGTGCACGGCCCACAGGGTGAGGGCGACATGGACGGCGTCGTCGGCCCGTACCAGTTCGCGTTCGCTCAGCGGCTTGCCGTCACGGCGTACCTCGTGCAGCGGGGCGGTGTCGATGAGGTTCCACAGGTCGGGCAGCTGGCCGGCGTCGCGGCCGGCGCCCCGGCGCAGCCGGGCCAGTGCGGCGACCGCGTTCGCCTCGTCGGCGAGGTAGCTCGCCTGCCAGCTGCTGATGCGCCGGTGGGCGAGCTGGGCGACCAGCTCGCGAACCGGGGCGGGGGCCGTGGTGATGGTCGTCATGCCTGCACCTTCTGGGAGGGGCCCGTCGGCGCGGGAGCTGCCGCGTTCGGGGACTGGTCGGAGTAGGGGTGGCCCAGTGCTTCTCCGAGCCGGGATGTGAATCGCGTGCGCGCGAGCGACGAGTTGAGCCATACGCTCCCCTGCTTGGCCGGCACTGTGCGGCCCTGCCATGCCGCCTCGCCCGCGTCGGCGATCAGCCGTTCACCGAGACCGGCGGCGATCCGGTATACCTGGCGCTGCCACACCGTGCGCTGCTCGTAGGGGTCATCTGCTGAGCCCAGGCCGGACAGCCACATGCGGTAGGGGCCCTCGAGAGCGCCGAAGGCGCGGTCACGCGCCGCGACCCTGGGAGTGTCGTTGTCCTTGCCCGCCGCGCGCTGCAGGTCGGAGGCCAGGTCACCGAGTGCTCTGACCGCCTGATCGGCGTCGGTGACGGCGTCGATCGCCTGCTGGGCGTATTCACGGTCCTGCCGGTGCAGCAGGACCACGGCCATAGCCAGATGGTCGTCGACCACCTCGTCTACAACGGACTGCTTGGTGCCGTACTGGGCGCCGATGATCCGGGCCCGGAGGAGGAAACCTCGTGGGAGCTCGCCCTCGGTCACCAGGCGGGCGATCCACTCCAGGATCCCCGGACGCAGCAGACCGGGCACATTCGACCCAGCTGTCACGGCTTGCGCCCGGTCCGCGATCAGTGAGGCCAGGCCCCGCCACGCGGACCGCTCCGGGTCGTGCTCGCGTGGCATGTAGACGAGAGCTTCACCGTGCTTTTTCTCCTGCGCCTCGCTGCGCCGCCAGGCGGTCATCGGTTCGTGCACGTGCCTGTTGCGCGGGTGCAGCGGATCGCCGTAGCCGAGAACCACTCCGTAGGCGCCCTCGGCGTCGACGTGCAGCCGCAGACGCCGGCTCTGCCAGGTGTACAGGTCCCGCACCCCGGTCGGGGTGCGCTCCACACCGCCGGGTCCGCTCGGGGCGCGGCGCCACGCGGGCAGGTCACCGGACTCGAAACGAAGGCCGCTGGTGTCGGCTGCCACGAGGTTGAGCAGCAGCGTCTCGCGCAGGTTGCGGCCCTCGACGAACACACCGCCGAGATTGCCGGCCCACCCCGCACCCAGGGGATAGACCTTGCCGTCTTTGGTCCGGGGGTCTCCCTCAACACCGCTCTTGATGCCAGAGGTGTCGTAGGCGTGCGCGTGGACGACCCACCGAGCGGCTTCGGCAAAACTCAGCCTTTTGACCATAGGCATCCGGGCGGTGAAGAACGGCTCGCCGTTTGGAACGTCCGCCACGATCCGGTTCAGCGAGAAAACCTCATCCTTCGCCGTACGCAGCCCGGCCGTCTGGAAGAACGGGGCCTTGGCGTGCAGGAGGTCGAACCGGTCCCGGTAGGTGTCGAGGTAGCCGTCCACGCGGCTGAGGCACTGCGGATCGTTCCACAGCAGCGACCACTCCTCGACGTCCGCCGGCCCCTCGAACGCGTCGTGGGCGATGGCCAGCAGCAGCCGCACCAGGGCGAACTCCTGGGTCGGCAGGTCCCCCGTGATCCGGCGCAGCTCCCCCGCCCGAGCGAAGACCTCACGCAGCGACAGCTCCTCCTGAACGCCGTCCAGCCGGAGCACCTCGACCCACGGCAGTGTCGTCAGGTCGAACGACAGCCTCTCTGAGCCGAGTTCAGTGGATTCAGGCACGGGTCACCTCGAGTCCGTCGGTCCTGCTGTACCGGAGGGAGAAGCCTGCCAGCCGGGTCTGACAATCCTCATCGAGCGCGAGAATCAGCTGCCCGGCGAGCCAGTGACTGTCCTTCACCTGCCACGCGGGCACGTACAGTTTCTCCAGCTCGGCGATAGCCCGGTCCATGACCTCGGCGTACGAGAACTGGATCGGCAGGCGCAGTCCGCTCGCCGCCGCCGTACGCGCCGCGAGCGGCGCCGGGACCTGGTCCTGCGGCAGGACCAGCCCGCCGATCTGCTTGCCGTGGCGGTCCTGAGCCAGCCACGGCACCGTCGTCAGCACCCCGTCGGCACGCCGCTGGACCACGACGACCTCCAGGCTCTCGCGGCTGTCACGGACCTGAGCGCGCCCGGCCCGCGTGTCATCCGCGTCCCCAGCGCCCGCGGCCACCCATCCGAACAGTGGCCTGCCCGCCTTGCCGACCTCGTCGAGCCGGAACGTCGCCGCCCGGTCGGCTTGATCCGCCCGACGCTCCTCATGCCTGGCCAGCGCCTCAGCAAGCGCATCCGCCCACTCCTCCGGCCCCGCAGGACCGTCCGCGTAGGCGCTCTGCACCAGCGGGCTGATGTCCTCCGGGAGCCGCACCGGGCGCCCCGGCCCGCCATCAAGGTGGGGCAGCAGAGCCGCCGCGGACCTCAGCAGGGCATAGGCCCCGTACACGGCGACCGACCCCCGCACAGGAGCCGGCACGCCCCCGTCCCAGTCCACCCCCGTCACCAGACACCGCGCCTCACGCAACCGCGGCGGACGCTCCGCCTGCTCCGCTCCACGCTGATGCCGGTGAAGACGCCCCATACGCTGAAGCAACAGGTCAACCGGGCAAAGATCCGTGACGAGAAGGTCGAAATCAACATCAAGGGACTGCTCCGCGACCTGGCTGGCGACCACGATATGCGGCCCCACGGGCCGGTCGGGCGCCTTATCCGGCGGCCCGAAACGCCTCAGCAGCGCCGCGTCGTTCGCCGCACGGTCGATGTCGAGGAAACAGGAGTGCGCGACAGTGACACGGTCCTCGCCGAACCTCGCCCGCAGCGCCCGTGCCGTCTCCAGCACCCGGCTGACCGTGTTCCGCACCACCAGGACGCAGCCACCTCCGCTGAGCTCCGCCTCCAGCCGGTCTCCGAGAACCTCCAGACCGTCCTCGAGACGCTCCAGCCGGACAGGCGCACCCCGGCCAGAGGACACCGGTCGGCGCATCACAGGTTCGCCGCCCCGAATCACCGCTGTCAGCAGCGGATAGTCACCGGCCGCCGCGACTGCTTCAAACGCCGCAGCCGCCGGCCCCTGAATGCTGGGCCCGGCGTACGCCTTCACCAGTTCCCGGCGACGGCCCGCCGGCAGCGTGGCAGACAGCACCATGACAGGCACCCCGTACGCGCCGAGCCACGACAGGACCCGGTCGAGGTAGACACTCATGTACGCGTCGTACGCATGGGCCTCGTCGATGACGACGACCTTCCCGGCCACCGCCAGGTGCCGCAGCGCCAGATGCTTGCTCTTGAGACCTGCGAACAGCAGCTGGTCCACGGTGCCCGCGACAAAGGAGGACAGCATCGCCTTCTTCCGCCCCCGCAACCAGGCATGTGCCACCAGGTCCGCCGGGGCACTACGACCGCTGTCTCCCGGCCGCCACACCACACCCTGCGGCGCGTCAGCATCAACCGCCACCACAGGCCGCGTACCGCGCATGAGGTCGGCGAAGTCATCGTTCAACGCGGCTTTAGAGTGAGCCAGCAGCACCGAGTGCCGTGTGCCCTCCCGGGCAGGCAATCTCCTCAGCCAGCTCAGCAGCCGGGGAAACATCGCACTCCCCGTAGCCATCGTCGGCAGCGCGAAGAACACACCACCCGCACCCGACCGGGCCGCGAAGATCTCCGCCACAGCAAGCGCTGCCTCGGTCTTCCCCTCCCCCATCGGCGCCTCAATGACCATCAGCCCCGGCTCCGCCATGGACCGGGCCAGCTCTACAGCCGCCTCTTGCACAGGCCGTACTTTCGCCTCCGACGGAAGAGCGAACCGGGAAGCGAATAGCTCCTGAGCATCCTCGTCCGGCTCCTCTGGGCACCAGGCCTGCGGCAGATCGAGGCCGCGCCACGCCGCGGCCGCACGCTCTGCACCGCTCCGGGAAACGTCTTGCGGGTAGTACGGAAAGAGATCCGGGTTGCTCGCGATCCAGTCGGAGACGATCACCAGCGCCGTCAGCAGCACCTGCACAGGCTGCGGCAATCGCACCGCACCCCAAGCCCCCAGTCGGTCCCGCACACCGAACTCGTCCGCACAGGCATCCAGCAGTTCATCCTGAACCCGCCGCCACAGAGCACGGCTCTTCCCCGGCGTACGCAGCAGCTGACCACGACTGTCCAACGCAGTGATCTGACCGTGCTCGGGCGGCACCCCATGATGCCCGCCCACCACGACCGTGAACTGCCCACACTGCCGAGCCGCCCAGCCACACTGCTCCTCAAGCCACTCCCCCAGCAACGCCTGTCCTGCAAGCCCATGCGGCGCCAACCTGCGATCAGGCCCCATAGCCCCCTGCGACTTCATTTCCAGGCCCTGCACCCGCATCCGGTCAGCAAGCTGCTCCACCTGACACGCGAACGCCGGAGTCGCCTTCCCGATGTCATGCACACCCGCCAGCCACACCGTCAGCAGCCGGCCATCAGCCTCTCCACCCGGAAGCGCCGCGCCGATCAGACCACGCACACGCGCAGGCAGCCACCGGTCCCACAGCAAGCCCGCCACTGCAGCACTGTCCTCGATGTGCTGCCAGAGAGGCAGCCACCCATCGGAGTCCCTGTCATGCTTGGCCCACACCACCAACGCCGGCCCGGCAAGCCGCCCCCTGAGGCCTGAACGCCCCGCCCCCACGCTTGTCATGCCAGATGACTACCGGCATATTCCGGCAAGTGATGGCCATATGGCGAAAACAGCCAAGATCTCATCCAGTTTCCTCGATCTGGAGCCTCGAAGCGCGCCGACTGCTTAGCCTGAGCGGTTGACGATCAGACCAATGAAACGAATGGGCTGCTTGGGCGAATTGCCGGATGCAGTGAAACTGGTTGAGAACCGGCTCCAGGCCACAGAAGAGGGCAGGTCAAGCAGTCTGCTCCCCGCACCCGCGGGGATGGTCCCTGGCTGATGGGGCCCATCCGGGACGCGATCGCCTGCTCCCCGCACCCGCGGGGATGGTCCCGTCCCAGTGACCACCCCAACCCGCGATGGCGTCTGCTCCCCGCACCCGCGGGGATGGTCCCGTGTTGTCCGCGGTCGTGGCCGACGCGGAGAACTGCTCCCCGCACCCGCGGGGATGGTCCCTCCATCGGCTGTGTCGGTCTCTGGCAGATCAACTGCTCCCCGCACCCGCGGGGATGGTCCCACGCAGCCCAGCGCCAGGTTCCCGGTCAGCGGCTGCTCCCCGCACCCGCGGGGATGGTCCTTCCATGTCGCTGTCGTCGTCGGGCTCGATGACCTGCTCCCCGCACCCGCGGGGATGGTCCCTGGATCCGGCGCATGGAACGCGCGTACGGGTACTGCTCCCCGCACCCGCGGGGATGGTCCCCACCTCCAGCAGGAACTGCTCCGCCACCCCGACTGCTCCCCGCACCCGCGGGGATGGTCCCGACGTGATCCGACACCTGATGGTCGTCGGCTCCTGCTCCCCGCACCCGCGGGGATGGTCCCCGGGATGAGCGGACGATGTGCGTCGTCGAAAACTGCTCCCCGCACCCGCGGGGATGGTCCCTTGCGGCGCGGAGCCGTCCGGGCGCGCGGGTTCTGCTCCCCGCACCCGCGGGGATCGTCCCAAGCCGATCAACACCGCAACGCAGGTGTGGGACTGCTCCCCGCACCCGCGGGGATGGTCCCTGGCTCCGCGTCACCTTCGCCCCCCTGGTGGTGCTGCTCCCCGCACCCGCGGGGATGGTCCCTGTTCCGGACGCTGCCGCTGCGGATCTTCCGCCTGCTCCCCGCACCCGCGGGGATGGTCCCTTCTCCCCCGGGCCGCGCTCGATCGGCCGGTGCTGCTCCCCGCACCCCCGGGGATGGTCCCACCTGGCGCAGCAGAGCGGAGTCGGTGATGGCCTGCTCCCCGCACCCGCGGGGATGGTCCCACCGAGGGCGACTTCGTGATCAGGGAGACCATCTGCTCCCCGCACCCGCAGGAGAAGTTCTGCTCCCCGCACCCGCGGGGATGGTCCCACGAGCGCGCCGCGCTTCGGTCTCACGGCCGGCTGCTCCCCGCACCCGCGGGGATGGTCCCTACCTGACCTTGTCCAGCAACGGCGTGCCCGTCTGCTCCCCCGCCCCGCGGGGATGGTCCCTGGATGTCGGCGAGGAACGTGGTGCTCGCGTCCTGCTCCCCGCACTCGCGGAGAGGGTCCCTGGCCGCCGTCCTCGACCTTGAACGTCTGAGACTGCTCCCCGCACCCGCGGGGATGGTCCCGGGATCATGCTCCACCACACCGTCACCCCCAACTGCTCCCCGCACCCGCGGGGATGGTCCCGACCGCCGCGCCGAGGTGAAGAGGCTTGAGCGCTGCTCCCCTGCACCCGCGGGGATGGTCCCCTCAGCTATCTCGTGGGGTAGTACCTGGGTACCTGCTCCCCGCACCCGCGGGATGATCCCTGTGGCTCGCAGCGGTCGGTTTGTAGGTGAAGCTGCTCCCGCACCCGCGGGGATGGCCCCGAACCCGCAAGAAGGCGGGCCAGGCCGTCCTCTGCTCCACGCACCCGCGAAAAGACGAGGCGGTCATTCTCGGCAGGTCGTTGCTGCCCTGGGCACGCTGTAGCCCGGCACAAGAGCAGTCCGCCCGGTCGACGTGCGAAGGACTCCCAGGCGGACGCCACTCACCATGCTGCCCCGATTCGGCCGAGACACTGTGAACGCGGCCGACACTGAGCCGAACGAGCAGCACACCGCGCGGAGGTGGTCGAGGCCGCCAGGATCCTCACCGCCGCCAAGCGGACATCGCCTGCGTTCAAGCAGGCCACGCTCGACTTCGCCGCCTCAAGGAAAGCCGCCGAGACCCACGCGGCGCACGCCGAGAGGACCGCCGCCGGTGCCAAAGACGCCCCGAGATGAGACACTGCGCGCGAGGAGCTCGTCAGTCATCGATACAGGCGATAATGCCCAACGGAAGCTGGAATGGGCCCTGCGCAGCCGGCTGGCCGACGCTATCCGCGACCGGGCACTGCTCCCGATGTGGTTCGTTACCGCCCTCGGCCCCGTGGCCCCCGCGCACAAGACACAGGAATGGATGGACCTCGCCACCCAGGTCATGGCCTATCGCATCACCTACGACGTCACCGACCAGGTCCTCGCGCTCGGCCCCCAGCCCGCGGCCCAAGGTCTGCGGCGCGATCAGTGGCACCGGAAGCTCTCTGCGGCCCTCAGTGGCTGGCATTAGAGGACAGGACGGATGCCAAGAGGTTGGGCCTGCAGGCAGTGGGACGGTCGGGGCCTACGCTGTCCGACGAGGGGTGGGATCGGCGGCGCCGTGTTCAAGGCCTGGGTCGACGCGGCCGGCGGTGACGTCATGGCCGCCGTGCAGAAGTGGCTGGTCGACAACGACCGGATCGAGCCCGGTACGCCGATCGTCGGCCTGACGATCCGTGCTTGGAAGCCCTAGTTAGGGTGGTCGCATGGCGGAGTGGCGAGACGGGGGCGGGCGGCTGCGCAGCGGGCTGGTGGAGGTCGAGTTGGAGGTGGCCTCCTCCTACCGGGCCCGGATGCGGGGGCTGCTCGGGCGGGACGGAGTCGACGGGGCGCTGCTGCTCACTCCGGCCGGCAGCATGCACACCTTCCGTATGCGGTTCGCGATCGACGTGGCCTACCTTGACCGCCGTCTCCGCGTCATCGCGATGACTACCATGCACCCCAACCGGCTTGGTCTGCCCCGGTTCTCTTCCCGCCACGTCCTGGAGGCCGAGGCCGGCGCCATGGGCGGCTGGGGTCTGCGTGTCGGAAGCGTGGTGGAGCTGTGGCAGGGCCCCGGCAGGCCGGTCCAGACATCTCGTAGCCAGGTGTGAGCTTGCCGTTTAACGTCCGGCGGTCAGTACCGGTTGCCTGGGAGTCCGTGCAACTGTCACTCTCACTCGGCAGCGAGCGCCAGGTCATGGATCATGAAGTGGAGTTGCACGTTGTCCATCGACTCCGCCCACAGTCCCTCGGCGTCGAGCACGGAGGCCGCGACCATCCGAGCCTCAGCGACGAGTTCGGGGTCGTTCTTGAAGCCTGGCCAAGGAAGGACGGGGTAGCCGTTCTCCTCGCCGAACTGCCGCACCCTCTCCATGTCGCCCAGGGCGGCGTGCGGGAGTGACTCGTTCGCCCAGGACCACAGATAGGTCTGCTGGGCAACGCTGACGCTGCCAATCACTGTGAGCCGGCCGGTGAGGAAAACCTTGCCGTCGCGCGACCGCGCCACGGCAGGTTTCGGCGTCCCCTACGAGGCCTGCACGGGATCGACGAGCGCGCGTCCCTGACCGAGCTCCCGGACGTCTACGCCATCCACCAGCAGGCCGTGGCCGCACTGCTGACCGCACGCTGACCGCTCCCTGCTTTTCGCCCAGTGAACCTCTTTCATCCTCCGTATCCGCAGATCCGGAGGGTGTGGACGGCGGCGACGATGCGTCCGATGCGGTTGGTCGAGCATCGGGCTCGACGAAGGAGGCGCCAGGTTTTCAGTTGTGCGAAGACGCGTTCGCCAGGGGCGCGTAGTCGGGCGTGGTCCCTGTTGTACTGCTGGTAGTGCTCGGGCAGTTCGTTGTGGTGGTAGTAGGGGGTACGGACGGTGGCGCCGGCGCCCTGGTTGGCGCGGTCGGCCAGGACGAGGATCTGTCGCGTGTGGCAGTTCTCGATCACGCCGTGAGCATGGGCAGCGGTCAGATCGTGAGTGCGTCCGGGCAGGGCCCGCGAGAACCACAAGGGTGTGCCGTCGGGTGCGGCGACGACCTGCACGTTCATGCTGTGCTTCTTGTGCTTCTGGGAGTAGTACGGTTCGTCCGCCACGACCCGTTCGGTGGGGATCAGAGTGCCGTCTCGGATCACGAAACCGTCCTCGCCTCGGCCGGTCAGGGCCTTGCGCAGGCGGGGCGCCCAGGCGGCGAGGCCGTCGACCGCCTCGTCCACGTACCGCCAGGCCGTCGCTTCGGAGACGCCGAACCCGGCGCTGAGCTGGGCGAGCGTCTCGTTCTTGCGCAGGTGGGCAAGGGCGGGTTGTGCCTGACGGAAGCAGCTCAACTTGCGCCAGCGAGTGCGGCGTTCACACCTTCGGGCCTCGATGAGCCATGAGACATGCTCGACCAGCTCGTGCCGGACATCGAGCGTGGAAGGATACGGAAGGAACGAAGCCCCCGGCCGTCGGCGTGTTGAGTGAGGTCACCACACCAACGACGAAGGGCTTCGCCACGTCACCGCCCCTGACCAGCCTGGTTCACCCGACAGCCCACGATGAAAGAGGCTCACTGCGGCTGTTTCATTTTGTTGAAATCATCCGGGCGGGAGGCTGGCGGCTCGTTCGACAGCCGCCTTTTCGGCTTTAACTACTGCCTGCTTGACGAACTCGGTATTTTCATCCGGGATGACGGAGCTGACCGAACCCTGAGCTGCCGCAGCTCTCGCAGCCTTCTGAGCCTTCTTTATAGCCTTTCGTTCCGCGGCGATCTGCTCGCTGAAGAACTTCCGGTATGCGAGGGATTCCTCTCTCCTGCCCGGCTCCAGAGCTGCCCGTCGCGCCGGAGAGGACCCGTCGGTTCGCAGGCAGACCCATTGGCTTGCGCTGGTGAGTTCTATTTTTCCGAGCCGCCATGCTCGCTCCCGGTGAGCCTTCCAGTGACCGTTAAGTACTTCGAAGCCCTCATCTTCCAGCTTCTTGCGAGTCTCTCCGCGAAATCTGCGTGCATCATCCACCTGCTGTCCGATGGATTCGATTGCGTGCCGGTAGATGATCATTCCTTCGCAGCGCTTGAAGAGCTCGTAGGCCCGCTCGTTGCCTCCCCGTGGCGCAATGATGGCATCACGATCCTGCTTGCGGAGACTCATGAGGAAATTATCCGGAAGCGGCGACTTCGGCGGGACGAGCCAGCGGATTTCGCTCATACCGCCAGGGCTCTGAATGGTCCGCTTCAGATCGCGGTTACCGCCTACAAGGATTTCAGGCCTGATGCGGAGAAGTCCGACAGCCATCTGACCTGATACGTCATCGCCGTGCACGAGCAGACAAATATGACCCACAGCTTGAGGCGGTATCTGCCAGCCTCCGAATGTGCGGGACCACTTGCAGTCGACGTCAACACCCATGACGTCGAAGTCCATGCCATGCTTTCCTTCGGCCAGGTCGCACTCCTGGCGCACGATATTCTCGATATTAACGCCCAGGTAGGCCTTTTCCTGATCATTGCACTGGTCCAGCGTCCAACGTCGTGTCCGGGGAGTGGCGATAACCTCGTCCGTGGCCCTCCGGATCATGACTCCCATCCGCTGAGCAACACTAGGCATGAAGAAGCTGAAGACAGTTTCCAGGTCCGGGTCATGCACACGGTTTCCTGAAGCAGGACTTCCGGATGCAGCTACCGCAGAAATTCCGGCTGCAGCAGCTGCCGCTTCGGGGTCTTCTGCTGGGGCCAGTCCGAAAATAAAATTCTCAGTCATCTAAAAGCATCCATAGCTGTTGAGCCGGTGAAGTGAGTCGGATCACAAAACGCGCTTTTGACGCTATGTCCCGGGAAAACTCTGCTCCAGCCACTGGCGGACAGCACTTACGGTCGTGCGGCCATTCTGGCGCAGCGCGTCAATAATGTCCCGCCCGGCGACGAGGACGATGGGGTGGCCGTCCTCGTAAACCTCTTCCTGCACCTGCCGGTGAAAGTAGGACGTGGTCACCAGAACACCGAAGTTGCGGTGCCTGATCCGCGAGATCAGCCGTGAAACTTCCCGCACGCCTACGGAGTTCCCTGTCCCATAGCATTTTGCTTCGAGTGCGAAGTCGATTGCGATGCGGCTGGAGGCAGGGCCAAGACCGTATGTGCCCACCGCGTCACGTCCGCCGTCCCGGCTGGGGCGTGTGACGTCCACTGCCCCCGTGTTCCGGGCGATCATCCGCCAGATGGCAACCGCGGAAGCCTCGAAGTCATGCTCACGGCCCCGGAAGTACTCCCTGATCTCTTCCAGCATGGCCGTTCCCACGGTGTCGTCCGGGAGCTGGTCGCTCTTGGAGCGGATGACGGTCGTCACCGGCGCCAGCAGCGGGCGGTACACCCGACCTTCGACCCAGGTATGCCAGGCATCCGGGCAGCCGCCGTCAACCGGGTCTCCCCCAGCGAGCAGGTGCTGAATCCAGCTGCGGGGGATCTGGTCGTGATCGAGGACGGTGAAGCGTGACCGGTAGTTCTGGAACCGCAGCCCCCCGGTCGCTCTCCAGATGGCAGCCAGCTCGTCGTCCGGTGTGAGAGTGGGGCCGCCAGGTGCCAGCAGGCCGCGGAAGCGCACAGAGAAACCTGGTGCTGCCTTCTCAAACAGGAAGAACGGGGGAACCGCCGCCCGTTCGGCTGCGGTTCCGTGTGATGCTGCGAACACGTCACGCAGCAGGACGTTTCCTGCTCGCGGTGTGCTGTGAAGGCTCTGTCCGGGCTTCTTGTTGTCGCCGTAGTACGTGAACGTCCCGGTCTCCACGTCCAGGTGGTCAGGCCAGTCGACCTCACCTCCGCTGGTGTAGAGCACAGCCAGCTTCACGGTCCCCTTGGCCGACGATCCGGCACACCGGAAGCCTCCCTGGTTCCCGACACCCTTTATAAGCTTGCAGATCGGGTCGTCCGCCTTGTTGCCCTTGGTACCGCCCGCGTAGAGCGCATCAACAGTCAGGTCCGCAGTCTCCAGCTCAGAGAACGCCACGTGCGGTTCAGGAGCGACAGGAACAGTCATGCCTCAAGATCTACCAGCCTGCTCTGACAGACTGGTTCGCCGGGCAGGGCGTCCCAGTGCACCAGGGTGTCCCTTGGCGTCTGCCCGGTGCCTGCCTCGGAGCCGGGAACCAGGGAATTCACCTTCATCTCGTGGGCAGCTGAGCAGACCTGCGGCTGGCTCACGCTGAACCCGTACCTGGCCCATGACTGCGAAACCCCGCCCACCCGTCCCGGATCCATGGTGCACCCGCCATGACCAGCCGCCGGCGCCTGCAAGGATTCCCGGTGCCGCCGGCGGCCGCTGCTGCGGGCGCCCTGCGCCTGCACCAGGACTGGAACAACGGCCTCCTCACCCAGGCGGTGCGCACCGCTGACAACCGGCCCCTCAGCCTCCCCCGGGCTGCAGGCATCAAAATCTGGAAGCACACCGCTGCGGGGTACGGCAGGCAGAGGCAAAATGCTTGCTCCTGCGGGCCGTCGCGCTAACGGCACGCGGCTGTGTCGTCCTGGCTGACGGGCGGGGCCGGCTGGCCTGCCCAGATCTTGGGCGCTGCGGGGACCCCGGACCGGAACGCTTATTGAGAGTTGCGCCGTCTGGGCGCCAACGGTGAAACTTAAGTGATAGTTGTGTGAGGCACTGTCTGCTGGGCAGCGCGATGATCTGATGCCTGGGGGCTGTCGTGGGCACATTCTCTTCTGCTGTGCTGGCCTGGCCAGCGGCGCTCTGCGCACCCAAGTCGGCTGCTCCGGCAACGAGGTAAGCCCGTGAGCCTGCAGTTCACCCAGGTATGGCAGACCTACCAGTGGTGGCAGCACCGCCTCGAGCAGGAGTTCTTCAGCGAGAGCCGTGCCGGCACTCCGGTTCTCTTCTTCCTCGGCGAGCCGGAGATGCTGGCCCTGCGCGGCTCTGCACCGGTAGAACCGCTCGACTCTGCTGTCAGTGCCGTGCTTGCCTGGCACGGTGACCCGTACGAACCGGTTGCCGAGCGCTGCGCTGCCTGGAAGCGGACGCAGAGAACAGACCCTCCCCCGTGCCTGCCCCTGCTGGGCTCCGCCGTCCTGGCCGCAGCCAACATGCGGCGGACGACGCCTGGACCGGGTGCGCCGGCATACTACGCACGTCTCGCAGAAGTACTGCGGCCCCCATGGGGAGGCCAGCTCCACGAGCAGCGGCTGAAGCACTACTACCGGACGGTAGCCGACCTGTGGAACGAACTGCACACCTGGCTCGGAGAAATGGACGGGGCCCGCGGACTGAGCACCATCAGACCGAATCCGGCCCGCAGCAAGATCGGCTATGCGCAGTCACAGGCACTGGTCAGGGCATCAGACCACGCAGCTCTGACACGGTTCTTCAAGATCTCGGCTGAGGTCACCCCGGACCGGAAAGTTGATGGTGCACGCCTGCTGCAGGATCTCGCCGCCTGGAGCCGCCGGCACCCCCAGGGCCTGTCCGGAGAACTGCGCCTGGCTCTTGAGTCTGATGCCGACCGGCGCCTTCTTGAGCCGCTGTTAACCTCACTCGCTGAGAGCTGGGACGGCACGGTCTCACCGGGCTTTGCCGACGGCCTGCGCCTGGTACCGCTGCGCCTGGTGCTCGAGGACGGTTTCACCGGCTGGGAAGCCGGCTGGCACGCCGACGTCGTACCCGGCGTCACACAGGACCTGCTGGAGCACCCAGGCGGACACGTGCAGCTCTCAGCCGGGACAGGAAGCAGTGCATACGAGCTGTCCGGCGACGTACCCGAGCCCGCGTCCGCCCTCCGTGAAGGCTTCACGGCGAAGGGAAGCACCGCAGCCCTGCGCGTCCCCGGCGGCCGGCCCCTGCTGGCCCTGCGGGAAGATCCCGTGGCGGGCGGCTGGACAGAAACAGACATGCTCTCCGTCTACGAGCCGTATATCTTTCTCTTCCGCCCCTCCGGCGAGCAGCAGCTCAAGACCCTCATAACAGAGGCCGGACAGCAGTGGTACCTCCCTGAACAGGGGCCCCTGCCCGGCTGGCAGGTCACCTCCGCGGTCGAGTTCACGGATGAGTCAGCACTCACTGATGCCCTGGCACAGGCCGGTACCGGCCATGTCCGCTACGCGGGAGGGCCCCGCCTGAGCCTGCGCAACGGACTGCGCACAAGATCAGAATGGGGGCTGAGGACACAGTTCATGCTGGGCGGCGAGCCCGACCTTGTGGTACCGGAGGCGGTGCAGGACAAGGCGCTTGTCACCCTGGACGGCCAGCCGCTGGACGTTCCCCCAGGCCACCCTGCTGTTGTCTCTCTGCGCGACAGAGGCCTGACGCCCGGAAAACATGTGCTTGCTGCTGACAGTGCCCAACTCGTCTTCCACCTCGAAGAATTCGCTGCTCCCAGACCCCTGGATCCCCCCAGTACGGAGCAGGCGCCCGCTGGCACCGTGGTCGTGCCGCTGACCGGCGACGCTCGCTTCCTCACGGCGCAGGGCAGGTTCTCCCTCATCGGCCGACCCCAGGAACCGCCGTGGTGGCGACAGCACGCGCCCGGTCTGTGCGGCAGGGGAACAGCCAGGGTTCCCGTCCCGGCTGACGCAGTGTGGCTGGTCGTCCTGCCCGCACAGGGCGCACCAGCTGTAACACTCATGCGTAGTGCCGAGCCCGAGATAGGCGTACTGAGCCGGGCAGCCAGGGAGTTCTGGGCTCAGGTCCTGCTCGATGACCAGGCGGGCCATGCCCACGCAGCTCTCTGGCAGCGCTACCGGCAGGCCGTGCTGACCCAGAACTCCCAGGGAAGGTTCAGGCGTGTTCGACCCTGACGTCTTTGTCGTGTGGGCGGCCCACCAGCGATCGGGCCGCCTGGCATCACTGGTGCGGGATGCTGCCTGGGCGAGCGGCACGGACTCAAAAAGCGCGACCCGCTGGATCAGCCGGCTGGAGAGTCTGGGCCTGCTGTCCGTCGACTGGATCCAGGGGCGGTGGAGTGCGCTCCCCTGCCAGATCACCAGTCTGCCGGACGGCACACAGACCGCCGTGCTGACAGGCACCAGGCCCTTTGACCCCGGGCTGTGCCGCGAGGCAGGAGCGGTAACCGGGCAGGCTGGTCCGGCGGTAGACGGTATTCCCCTGCCGGCCGCCGTGTGGTTTGCGTACACCTCGGCCTCCCAGCTGCACAAATGGGCTGCCTCGCTGGGTACGGAGGTGACACCCTGCGCTGCAGAGGCACGTGCCCGCAAGCTCGCTCACTTCGAACCAGGCCCTGGCGCAGCACCACCAGCACGAAACAGCGCCGCAGAACGGCTCAATCCCGCGACGGGAAAGTTCGAGGCCGTCGATCTTTCACGCAACCAGCCCCTGCCCGGCCTGTACAAGTACCAGCTGTACGGGAGTCTGCCCCGCTACCTTCTGCTGCGCAGGCCCGTACGGCAGACACGGCAGGCTCCACATACACCTGCCCTGTCCGGACCGGGCACCTGGCACACCGTGGGCCGCCGGGAAGGAATCCACGCCGCCCTCCCTGCCACCGTGTTCCCCCTGCGCTGGACTGCCAGCCCGCAATCTGGCGGCAGAGGCAGAAGAACGCTGGGATGCCTGACCGCCAGCTGGCAAGCCCCGCTGCCGCTGGCGCAGGAGACCACCGCGGTCCTGTGCACAGGCCTGGCCGGGACCCGCACCGCACAAGGGGACTGCTACGACGGCGTCCCGCAGCACATAGCCGAACGCATCGCTTTTTCCCTGCGTCGCAGCCTGGAGATTTCATGAGCACACCCGCCCCCGGTCTGGATGCCTTCGCGGCCCACCATGCCCTGCGCGAGGCCTACTTGCGGTACTACGACACCGCTTTCCGTGTGCGCGATGACGCGCTGCAAGCTGAGCGCCGCTCGCTGCTGGACCGCGCGGGCGGTGTCTTCGCGGACCCATTCATCGAACTGCGCGCTGAGTACGCGCTGACTGGGCGTTCCCTGGCCCAGTCGGCACAACTCGCCGGAGCCCCCGCTGAACTGGCTGCCTTCACTGAACGCGGCCTGTTCGATCCGGGCATGGAGCTCTATACCCATCAGGAGCGCACGCTTGCCTGCACCAGGACAGGCGGGCAGAACGCGGTGGTCACAGCCGGCACCGGATCAGGGAAGACCGAAGCTTTCCTGCTGCCGGTTCTGGCCGACCTGCTGCGGGAATCTCAGGGATGGAAGCCCGCCCCGGCACCGCACTGCCCCTGGTGGGAACGCGCCTCAGCGCAATACCAGCCCCAGCGCCAGGGCGAGCAGGGGCGGACTGCAGCCGTACGCGCCATGATTCTTTACCCCATGAACGCACTGGTCGACGACCAGCTGGTACGTCTCAGGCGCGCCCTGGACAGTGACAGGGTCCGCTCCTGGCTGGACAGCCACCGGCACGGCCACCGCTTCTATTTCGGCCGGTTCACCGGAAGCACCCCCGTTACCGGCACGTCCCACCAGAAGTCCGCCGTCGACGAGCTGCGTGCCTATCTCAAAGCCACTGCGGCACGCGGTGAACGGGCCAGGGAGGCCGCTGACGAAGGCAAGGACAGCAATCTGCGCTACTTCGCCCCGCGTCTGGACGGAGCAGAGATGCGCAGCAGGTGGGACATGTACGACGCACCCCCGGACATCCTCATCACCAACTACTCGATGCTGAACGTCATGCTGCAGCGCAGCCGTGATGAGGACTTCTTTCTCAGCACCCAGCAGTGGCTCGACTCATCCGAGGACGCACGGTTCACGCTCGTGCTCGACGAGCTGCACATGTACCGCGGCACGCAGGGCACAGAGATCGCCTACCTGATCCGCAACCTGCTGCACCGGCTCGGGCTGAGCGGACGGCCCGACAAGCTCCGGATCCTGGCGGCGTCAGCATCGCTGGATGAAAAGCGCACACAGGACCGGGCATTCCTGAGGGACTTCTTCGCCCGCGATGAGAACTCCTTTCACTTCATCCCCGGTGAACCCGCGCCACGCACCAGTGGTCCGGCCGACATCTCCGCCAGCGCACCGCAGCTCGCGAAGGCCGCTTCCAGGTCTCTGACCCCGCAGGAAGCCTCACAGCTGCTGGCCGCTACCGGCGCGGCCCACGCCATGGCCGACGTTCTCGCTGCCGGCACCGGAACCACAGCCTCGCCCTCCCAGCCGGCCTCCGCCCTGGCCCGCAAACTCTTCCCCGCAAGCAGCCAGGACGAAGCCGACCAGGCGCTGCGGGGAACCGCTGCGGCCATCCGAACCGCAGCGGCAGAGAAGACCACCTCGCTGCCCAAGATCCGCATCCACCTCTTCTTCCGCAATGTGGCCGGCATGTGGACCTGCAGTGACCCGGCCTGCCCCGCAGTCCCGCGTGACTTCCAGTCGCCAGGACGCACGACCGGCAAGGTCTACGCCGTTCCCCGGCCGTCCTGCGAATGCGGCGCCCGCGTCCTGGAACTGCTCTACTGCCAGTCGTGCGGCGAGGCGATGCTCGGCGGTTACGCCCCCCGCAGTGACATGAACGCCAAGCTGTTCAACTCCGTCCTGCTGCCCGACAGCCCCGACCTGTCCCGCGTCCCCGACCAGTCAGGCAGGGACCGCACCGCCGCCAACTACGTCGTTTACTGGCCCTCCACCCAGCCCCAGCGCGCCGACGACGACGCCCGCTGGACCGGCGGGAACGGCAGTGTCCGCTTCACATTCCGGCGCAGCATCTACGACCCTGCCAGCGGCCTCCTGCGCAACAAGGACGCCGGCGCAACAGGCTGGAGCTTCCACGTCACCAGCCCCGTGGACAAGACCACCGGACAGCCCAGGCTCGACGTATCCCAGCTGTCCCCTTTCCCGACCAAGAGCCCTTGCTGCGGAGCGGACTGGGAGCGTCGCTACGATAAGGAGTCCCGGCACCGGCCTATCACCGACCCCGTCCGTCTCACCTCACCCGTACGGACCATGCGGACCGGTTTCGAGAAGATCAACCAGGTCCTCTCAGATGAATTGGCGGAACAGTTCACAGACCGCCGCGAACGCAAGCTGATCGTCTTCACCGACAGCCGTCAGGATGCAGCCAAACTCTCGGCAGGGATGGCACTGCGCCACTACCAGGACCTCGTCCGCCTCCTGGCCCTCGACGAACTGCGCGCTACTGCCGTCTCCGCTGATGATGTTGCAGCGGTCAGAGCCCAGCTGTCCGGGCAGAAGTCCGCCGCAATTGACGACGCGATCGCCCGTCTTCGCAAGCGCAGCAAGCAGGACTTTGATGCCCTGCGCGGGGCGATTTTCGATCAAGATGAGGATGCGGTGCAGGCCGTCACCGAGCGGATTACCGCCCCTCCCACCCTGGAATCCCTCGCAAAGGTTCAGGTCAACGCGCGACTGCTCGCCCTGGGCGTCAATCCGGCCGGCCCGAAGCCCAGTGTCCAGTCGATCGGGCAGCTGGACTGGCATGAACTGTTTGACTGGACGCAGAAGCCGCCATCTCTGACCGCAGGCACCTCAGCAGCCCAGCAAGCGGCACTTCTTTCCGAAGACGGGCTGCTGGAGAACACCATCGAGGCCCTCTTCTCCGGTGCGGGACGCGATGTGGAGTCCCTGGGCCTGGGGGCGATCACAGTGGCAAGACCCGCGCCAGACGCCGACGGGCTGGGACAGGCCAGCCTGCGCATCCTCGCCGAACTACGCCGGTTCTTCCACATGCGCAGCGATGAGCGCATCACGCCGCCGCCCCGGCTCAGAGACTTCTGGAAGAGTGTCGCCGCGCACCGGGGAACGGACTACGACGATGTCCAGCACAACGCCGAGAGCGCCTGGGGCGATGCCGTCACTTCCGGCTATGTCATTGACCCCCGCAAGGTAGCTGTCCGCTGCGCACCCGGCGAGGTGTGGCAGTGCCCCACCTGTGCCCGACGGCATCTCACCCCCAGTGCGGGCACCTGCACCCGCTGCCGCAGTGAACTCCCCCTCCAGCCATCACAGCTGACCGCTCCCGAAGAAAGCGACTACTACGCCTGGAAGGCTTCCAGCGAACGGGCAGCCTTCCGGCTCAACTGTGCTGAACTCACCGGGCAGACGGGACGCATCGAGGCCCAGGCCCGCCAGGCACGCTTCCAGCACGTCTTCCTGAGCGATCCCCCCGAAATCCCGCTCGTCCATGAGGTCGACCTGCTGTCGGTCACCACAACGATGGAAGCCGGTGTGGACATCGGCCCGCTGTCTGCCGTGCTGATGGCCAACATGCCTCCCAGCCGGTTCAACTACCAACAGCGCGTAGGCCGCGCCGGGCGGCGCTCCTCACCAGTCGCCGTGGCCCTGACGGTCTGCCGCGGACGCAGCCACGACGAGCACTACTTCGCCGACCCGTCGGCCATCACCACCGACCCCACTCCCGCGCCATATCTCGCCCTCGAACGCCCGGAAATCCTCAAACGGGCCATGGCGGCCGAAATCCTGCGCCAGTCCTTCCGCAGCCTCGATGACCATGGAGGAACGGGAAGTGTACACGGAGAGTTCGGCCTGGCTCAGGACTGGGCAGCCGCGCTGCCCGACGTCCGCAAGTGGATCAGCCAGCAGCACAAACTGCTGTCGCAGACCGCGCAGGCACTGACGGCCTTCACCCCACTGCAGCCCGGCCAGATCTTTAACGACGGCTGGACGGAGCAGCTGCTGCGTGACATCACTGACACTGCCGCAAGCCCCACAGGCTCCGTGCAGCTTGCGGAGCGGCTGGCACATGCTGGCATCCTCCCCATGTTCGGGTTCCCCACCAGAGTCCGCCAGCTCTACCTGGAGGAGCCCAGGCACAAGTACCCGTGGCCTCCAGACGCAGCCATCGACCGCGACATCGCCATGGCTGTCTCACAGTTCGCACCCGGCGGTGAGATCGTGAAGGACGGAACGGTGTACACGGTCACCGGAGTGACCGAGTTCGAACCGCTCCCTCAGGGGCCGCAGCCCATTGCAGAACCACTGGAAAACCCCCGCACCGTGGGCCTGTGCCGGGTATGCAACCACGTCGAAGAGCATCCCTCCCAGCAGGGCCCCTGCCCGGTATGTCTGGCCGAGGACTACAGCATCGTCGACCTGCGCGAACCAGCCGGATTCCGCTCCAGCGAATCCCGTGACTTCGACGGCGTCTTCGCCTGGACGCCCAACACCGTCTCCTCTCGCGCTGCCACCAACCTGTCTGAACTTGGTTTCACGCCCTGGCGGAGCGCACACGTCCTGGCCGGTCCCGGCAAACGCTACGTAGTCAACGACAACAACGGAGAGCTTTTCTCTCTGCGGCGGGCCCCGGGCCGCTGGGGCGGCTACCTGGCCGAGGGCGCCTCAGGCCCAAGCTACGGTGAACCCGTCCATGTCGCGCTCGGCGCCGTACTGCCCACTGACTTCCTCTTCTTCGGTCCGGCATCCAGCCTCGACCGGGGCAACGGCTATCGCCTCAACCTCACCCACGCCGCCCCCGCCTACGGCGCCGACATCAGCGAGGGCAGAAGAGCCGCCTGGTACTCCCTGGCGTTCCTGCTCCGCAGCGCCGCTGCCAGCTACCTTGACGTCGCCCGCCAGGAACTCCTCGCCGGCATCCACCCCGGCGCCCACCACGACGGTCACGTCGTCTACGCCTTCCTCGCCGACGCACTGGAAAACGGCGCAGGGTTCAGCACACACCTGGGAAGTCCGGGCATCATCGACGCCTATATGAAGGCCACCGACACATTCCTGAACGAGCTGAAGGAGGAGGAGCATGCCAGCGTATGCACCTCCTCGTGTCCGCGCTGCCTGCGTGACTACTCCAACATGGCCCACCATCCTCTGCTCGACTGGCGCCTGGCAGGGGACCTCCTGGCCGTTCTCTCCGGCAGCCCCCTTACGCCCTCCCGCATCCGCGCCCGCGCATCGCTGGCCATCCTCAGGACGCTATTCAAGGGCGACTACCCCTATGAAGACACGCCTCTGCTGACGTTCAGTACCCAATCCGGGCGTCGACGCCACGCAGTAGTGGCCAAGCACCCGCTGCAGGCGTGCGAAGCCGACCTCCTCAGCGCGGATCTGCAGCCCGCTCTGGATACAGCCCTGGCATACACCCAGGACGCAGGCCGGGTGGTCGTCGCAGACTGGTTCACACTGGAGAAGAGCCCCATGCAGGTCATTGAGCGTCTGCGAGCCACGTGACCCAGGCAGCGTGTGCCGGAACGGCGCTCCGGCAAGGCTAGGCGGTGTTTTAGAACGCGCTGACCTAGCTGTTTGGCCGTCCGGGGAAGTCTCGGGCGGCCATCCAGATGGTGAGGTCACGGGCGATGTCGTTGATGCCGGTCGCCGTGGTGACCTCGTGCTCGTTGCGGGTGGTGTCACGGCGGACGATCTCGTAGCCGCCCTCGTCCAGGACGGCCACTGAAGCGAACCAGACGGGGTCGTCCTCGTCGGGCTGAACGACGACGAAGGTGTTGTCGGAGTCGTTGAGGTCGCTGATCAGCATGAACAGCGCGTCCTCGGAGGGGTCGTCGATGCGGTCGCCGTTCTCGCTGCCGGCGCCGTAGTACTGAGCCCCCATCGTGGTCTCTCCCTCACCCTGTCGGCCCTGGTCGCGGTCAGCATGGCATGAGGAACCGACAGCCCAGGCCGGTCATAATCATTCGCCAATCGCGGCGATCAGGACGGTGGCCTCGAAGCGGACGGCGAGTTTGCGGGCCCGCGCGGTCGTGGAACTCACACCCCACTCCCCCGCCGAACTCCCTGCCGTCGGCCTGCGAACCCAGGTCATCAGCAGGTGCTGCTCGCCTCGCTCGGCATTACGCGGCCCCCGCGCCTGTCAAGCGGAGCCGGGAGGATGTGGGCGCATAGCCGCGAGCCGCTGCCCAGTACTGCGCCCGAGGGGGTCCCCTCGACGTACCGCGCAGCCACACTGAAGAGGGCGACGGCGAACCCTGCGGCTCGGCGCCTGGATCAGCCAGCAGCGGGCCAAGACCGGGAAACTGTCGGTCCAACGGGTAGAGGAGCTGTCGGCCCTGGACATGCGCTGGTCGTAGACGAACGGACTCAAGCACGCTCCGCGGGCGGACCGGTGGCTAATGAGCTCTGCATTCTCGCTTCAGTGAAAGGTTGAACGCGGTGACCGCCTCTCGGGCGACGCTCAGCCTGCACAGCCCTGTCGGCGGCTCCCGCTGGCGGTAGCCGGGCACCCCCACACCGGGCATCGTCGCCGAGTGGTGGCAGGGCCGGACGCCGTGCCGATGGTATGCCGTTGCCAAACTTGTGGTGGGCTCCCCAACTGGGAGCCCACCACAAGTGACCTCGCTCCGGACTCTAATCCGGCAATTGGGCAATCGACGACGAAAAGCGACGCGTAGAATGGGCCCTAGAATCGCCGAACTCGGCACGCCTGGTATGGATCGACCTGCGACCAGCCAGGAGGCCCGCACGTGGCCTCTCGTGGCGTTTTGAGCTCTTGGTCAGGTCGTCGGTTACGGGAAACGGGTGTCTTTCGCGCGGCTGTGGCTGACCGTTTCAGTTGGCCCCGCTCGTTGTGCCTGCCCGGGTGAGGGTGACGGTCGGCCCGGGCCGCCCGCGGCTGGCGCCCCGCCGGTCTGCTCGGCCGCAGCGTCATGGGTTTCTCGTTACTTCACGGCGCGGTCGATGAGTTTGTGGCTGCCGACCAGTCCAAGCTCGTGACACCCCAGGAAAGGACGCCGCCATGTCGGAGCTTCTCGTTGACTTCATCACCTCCCTCGACGGCTACGCATCGGGAGAGGGATGGCCCGGGTTCTGGGGCCTCGAGGGACCGGAGTACCTCGCATGGCTCGGCGAGCAGCCCGACGCCACCTACCTGATGGGAGCGAACACCTACCGCCTTATGTCGGGCTTCGCTGAAGGCCAGGTCCCCAATGGGCAAGACGAGTTCAGGCCCGAAGAAGAGGCCTCCGTCGACGAGCTCACGCAAGCGTCCAAAGTGGTGTTCTCCTCCTCGCTCGAGGAGCCGCTGGCGTGGGCCAACTCCACGCTCGTCCGCGATGACGCCGTCGAGGCGGTCCGCGCCATGAAGTCGAATGGCTCGGGACTCCTCAGCACGATCGGCAGCCTCAGCCTGAGCCGGTCCCTGCTACGAGCCGGACTCGTCGACCGCTTCCGGGTCGTAATGTTCCCGGTGATCACCGGGAGCACGGGCGAAGAACGCATCTACGACGGCTATCCAGACGTTGCCCTCGAGATGATCGAGCACCGCACCTTCGACGGCTGTATCCAGCTGGTCGAATACAAGCCCCGCGTGCTCGATCATCCGCCGCTCGGCGTCCCTGCGTGAAGTCGCCCCGTCCGCCGGTCTGGACAGCCGCCAGGCCGGCGCCGTCGGGTGCGGAGTAAGACCAAATTGGGGGGCCAGACAACATCATGGCGCCGAGCCTTCGCTG
The DNA here is from genome assembly GCF_001905665.1 of Streptomyces sp. CB02261. GTDB lineage: Bacteria > Actinomycetota > Actinomycetes > Streptomycetales > Streptomycetaceae > Streptomyces. The sequence continues at coordinate 77,124 of NZ_LIVX01000012.1, forward strand.
GTCAGCCCACGTAGGCCGCTCCCAGGCCGCAGTCTCCCCCAAGTCCGGCGTCCAGCCCATCTCATTCACGGCAACCCGGCCCGTCCGCGCACTTCTTCGGCTGCCCGTACACAGCCCGGGGCCTCCACTGCTCGGGCGTCACCACCTGGGTGGTCGGCAAGACGATGATGCGCATTCCCTGCCTTATGGGATTGGGGTCAAGTGGCGGCCCGTACCTGTCGGGCGACCCCGCGGAGGACAGTGTCGTCGCGGCGACGCAGACACGAGTTACGGAACAGGCCCTCGGCGCGTTCGCCCCAGACCTCTACCGGCAGTCCGAACACGGCTGATGAGCTCTTCGTGGATAAGGGCCGTGTGAGTCAGCCGGCAGTCGTCGTGCCCGCCCACTGTCGTGCTGACTCACACGGGCCGGACGCCGTGGCCCGGGCTGCGCTCCACGAAGCGGCCACGTGACCACAGATCTCCAACGGGCATGCCTCCGCTCTGTGCACAGGTGCGTGCACAGGATGTCGCCGAGGACCGAAGCAGAGCACCCATCGAGAGGGACCGCGCTTCGTCGACATTTGGTCGTGAGACATGATTCGGGGCAGGGCAGAAGTAGCGCTGGACCAGCTGGCACGGTATTGGGACGCGTTCAGGAAGCTGGCGATCAAGGATCCTGGCCGAGGCGCGGCGGAGCAGGGTCGCCTGAGCCGAATAGTGCCGATGACCCCATAGGCCCCAGCGAAGCAGCAGCTCGACTCCGTGTCACGTCAAAAGCCAGGCCGCCGGCGCGCCTCCAGGCGCCCCTCCCCCGCCGAACGAACCGCCGTCGAGACCCAGCGGCTGCTTGAGACTCCTAACGAAGCACACTCCGGCACCAGTTCGCGACCTGTGCATGATGATCGGGAACGCCGGGGGTTGGGAGGGCACGTGGACGAGGGCGAGAGCCTGGACCTGATCTGCCTTGTCGACCCGGACAGCAGCCTCCGGGTACGCATTCTTGGGCGGAACAAGCCCGGGAACGCGCCGTACAACGACTACCTTGATGCCGAGCTCATCATCACGAGCGCCTTCGTCAGCGGGCGCCTTGGGCTGTGCTTGTCACCGGAAGTCATGGACGACTGGTCAACGGCCCTGAACGAGCTCCCCGCCAGAGAGGGCATCCGCTGGACGGTCATGGGCGACACCGAGATCCTCATTGACATCGACAGGCGATTCTCGGTGGCCCGTCCCATCGTCACGGTGGACGACGGTGGCGAGTCCGGGGTTTCGGTCCGCGTCGCCCTGGATCCGGGAGACGGCTGGTTGGACGAGCTGCGTGAGCAGCTCGGACGGGTCAGACGGACGTGGCCGAACGAGGTGGTTATGACGCTTCGGTCAAGGGACTACTGGCAGTGAGAAAGGCTTCGTGGATGTCGTCTCGTATCCCCCAACGGATCCGCGGGCGCCAGATCCCATGCAGGTGAGCGAAGCACATTCCACGACCCAGCGGTGGGTGCCCAGTCCGGAGGCACGTTCGGTGCCGCGGAGGGCGATCAGCGGCTTCACGCCAAAGTCCCAGACCGGGGGCACGGTGCTTGTCGCGATCGTAGCCGCGGTCCCGCGACAACCACGCCCGGGCAGCGCCGGGACCGGCCGCGTTGTCCCGCATTGCTGCTCGGCCTGCCGGCTGGGCGCGCCACTCGCCCGTGCGCTGAAGGCTCTGCATAGCCCAAGCGTGAGTCGTGACCCGCGGACGGCAAAGACTCCTCACCCGACCTTGGTAACGCGCCTGGCGGTTCAAGCCCCGCGTGCAGTGATACCGAAATGACGGATACCTCCTGGTGACACGCTGCATGACCTGCCGTCACACACCTCCACGGCAGAAGTTAGTAAGCTGACCTCATGGTCACTCCAAACCCCAGTGGAGACAGAGAGAAGGTCGTCTCCAAGCTGCCGTCCTGGCTTCGTCAGGACTTGAAGGTTCGCGCCGCCGAACTTGGCGTCGACATCCAGGACGCCGCGTCTGAGGGAATCTCGGCGTGGCACTCGGCCGACGCCGACTACTCCCCCATCGACACGGCCGGCTCAACGTCGTTCTCCACCTGGCTCCCGCCCGGGCAGTGGGACGAGCTCAAGAGCACGTGCAACGAGCGAGGTATCCCGTTCGTACAGGGCCTTGCTCAGTCCATTCAGTTGTGGCTGGACACGCATCCCTCCCCCAGGCACCGCCCGGTCACCGGTATCGCACAGCGAAAGATCGTCATCAACCAGAAGGGCGGCGTGGGAAAGACGGCTGTCGCCGCAGGCATCGCCTCCGCCCTGGCTGAGGACGGGATGTCCGTCCTCCTGGTCGACTACGACCCGCAGGGACACCTCAGCGATCAGCTCGGGGTAGGGCAGATCGCTCCTGGAGCAGACAGCCTTGTGCTGCACATGTGCGGGGAGGCGAGAGGCAACCTGCGAGACCTTGTGGTCACCATCGAGGAGCCCCGGTTCGGCAAGCGCCTGCACGTGCTGCCCGCCTGTCCCGACGGCTTCCTCCTCGACGCCAAGATCGCTGTCGCCCGGATGCGAAACAAGGAGGCCGCGCTGGAACGTGCCCTTGAGCCGCTGGAGAAGGACTTCGACGCCATCGTCGTCGATTGTCCGCCCAGCTTGGGCATGGCCACCGACGCGGCCATCTATTACGGCCGCCGCCGCCAGGGTGAAGGCGAGGGGATCTCCGGGATGGTCATCCCGGTGCTCGCTGAAGACTCATCAGCAACCGCTTACGCCATGCTGGCAGACCAGATCGAGTCTCTGCGAGACGACCTCAGCCTGGACATCGAGTATCTCGGCCTGGTCGTCAACCTCTACGACAGCCGACGCGGCTTCGTCGCGACCTCCTCCCTGCAGGAATGGCGTGAGCTTGGCGACCCGCGCGTCCTTGCTGTCATCGGTGACCTGAAAGAGCAGCGGGAGGCCGTGCGCATGCACCGTCCCCTGCTGGCGTACGCGCCGCACAGCGATCAGTCGGAGATCATGCGGCAGATCGCCAGGGAGATCTCATGAGCAAGCGAGACCAGCTCGGGGCATCTTCGTCTTTCGCTCGCGCGAGCCAGGCACGCAGTGTGCGACGGCAGCTGACCGATGCCGCTTTCGGCGGAGACCCGACCGTATTGGACCTGGCCCTCATCAGCGGTAACCCCGACAACCCGCGGGAAGCCCTGGGCGATGTATCCGGTATGGCCTCCAGTCTCCTGGAAGTGGGCCAGATCCAGGCAATCACTGTCGCGTCCGTCGAGGCCTATCTCCGTGACCGGCCTGAGCGAGCCTCAGAGCTGGAACCCGGTGCCGAGTACGTCGTCATCGACGGCCACCGCCGCTTGGCCGGCGCCAAAGAGGCAAACCTCACTTCGATCAAGGTCACCGTCGACGACGCCCGCGTCTCCACCGACGAGGTCCTGCTGGAGTCCGCCTTCGTCGCCAACGCTCAGCGGGAGAATCTCTCCGACCTGGAGGAGGCTCAAGCCCTCAAGACGCTGGTCAAGTTCTACGGCTCTCAGCACAAGGCCGCAAAGCGTCTCGGCGTAAGTCAGCCGTACATCTCGCAACGCCTGTCTCTCCTCGAGCTCGAACCGCAGCTGCAGGCCGACCTCGAAGCGGGACTGCGGAAGGTCGAGCACGTTCGCGGACTTGGCAAGCTCTCCCCTGCCGAGCAGCGCGCTACGGCAGACGCCAGAGCCAGGCAGGCCCAGGAGAACCGACAGAGGCGCAATCCCCCGGCCTCCCCCGCCGCACCCCTGAACGCTGGTGGCAACGCCGCAACCACCAACGAACAGATCAACCGCTTCGGAACAGAGCAGCCGAACAGTGATAACGGCGTTATCGCCGGCTCGAGCCTGGACAACTCCGCTGAGGCAGGGCCTCACACTGATTACGGCGTTATCGACGGACACCTGGTGGCATCCACGGAGCGACCCGACACAGCTCCAGCAGCGGCAGACCGAGACGGTGCGAATGCTGCATCCAGTCTTCCGTGGCATAACCCCCAGGCCCTCAACCGACTGGCACGCCAGCACATGTCCCATGAGGACCGCCAAACTCTGGCGAAGCTGCTCACTGAGGACTGACGCCGAAGCCGGGCGGCCCTGTCTCCCCACGTTCCTGAGACACGGCCGCCCATCGTGGGCTGGATCTTTTTAAACCGCAGCCGGAAACCAGGCTGACGCTTGAGACTGAACGGGAGGGGATCGCGGGTGGCCGCGGTGCAGCTGACACGCACGCACAAGATTCTGATCGGTGTGGTGGTCGCCGGCGCGGTCGTCATCGCTGGCATCGGGTTCGCCGGCTCCTACACAGCCGTACGCGAACTCGCCGTGCAGAAGGACTTCGGTGACTTCTCGTACTTCTTCCCCATCGGCATCGACGCCGGCATCTGCGTCCTGCTGGCCCTGGACCTGCTCCTGACATGGATCCGGATCCCGTTCCCCCTGCTGAGGCAGACAGCCTGGCTCCTGACCGCAGCCACAATCGCGTTCAACGGAGCGGCGGCGTGGCCCGACCCCCTGGGCGTCGGTATGCACGCCGTCATTCCGGTGCTGTTCGTCGTGACCGTTGAAGCAGCCCGGCACGCAGTGGGCCGCATCGCTGACATCACGGCAGACAAGCACATGGAGGGCGTTCGGATCACCCGCTGGCTCCTGTCTCCGCTGCCCACGTTCCGTCTTTGGCGCAGGATGAAACTCTGGGAGATCCGCTCCTATGAACGCGTGATCAAGTTGGAGCAGTACCGCCTCGTCTACGAGGCTCAGCTTCAAGCCCAGTACGGTCGCAACTGGAGGCGCAAAGCCCCAGTCGAGTCACTGATGCCGCTGCGACTCGCCAAGTACGGCGTCCCGCTTACGGAGACCGCTCCGCACGTCCTTGAGGAAGCCGGTCTGAAGCTGGGCTCCTCCATGGCGATGGAGGCCCAAAGCGACAAGCACATGGCCGACATACCTACGGCCGATGAGCACCAACGGGGGTTGGACTCCGGACCGAGTGGAACTGCCGGGCACGCGGAACGCCAAGCCGGCGGGGAAGTCCATGATGAGCTCGCGGCGGCCACGCAGCAGGACGTCACCGCCGTCGGCCACGCGGTTGCGGCGCAAGTGACCGATGGCCCGCCAGCAGCACCGGCTATGACCGATGACCGAGCATCCGCAGTTGACGAGCACGGCGTCCATCCCGACTCCCTGGACGTCATGAAGCACTCGGTCTCCGAGCCGCACCCGTTCTTCGAGCCGTCCACGCCGCAGGCCTTCTCCACCCCGCCAGCCTCAACCGTTCCCGAGCAGCATTTCCGTGAGCCAGTGCCGACTGCGCCGACAGTAGGCAAACAGCGGGAAGCCGGGGGAATAGCAGTACAGACCTCCCTGGATCTTCCCCCGACTCAATCGGAACCGACACTCGGCTCGCCCACCTGGGGGCCCACCGATCCCGGCACTGCAACGGCTGCCGCTCCATTGCTGGAGCAGACCGACGAGCCGGAGGTGACCTCCGTGCAGCAGGAAGTCGAGGCCGTCGCGGCATGGCTCGCCGAGGCAGAGGAAACAGGGGAGAGGCTCTCTGGCGCCGAAGTCGCCCGCCGCCTCAATGTGTCCCCCCGCACCGGCCAACGCCGCCTCGACAAGGCCACCGCATACCTGACGGAGCAGCGCCGGACTCAGGGCCGCGCACATCTCCGGTCCGTCCGTAGCTGACCGTCCGTATCTCCCTCAGTGGCCGATGACCGATCCTGGGCATCGGCCACTGCCATGTCCCTCTTCGCGCTCACTCTGACCGCGGCGCAGAATGGCCGATGCATGCGGCACCGATCAGCTCCCCCGTGGCCGATGGCTGATCCTCGGTGATTACGCCGTAATCACCAGTCACCTGCTCTCGGTGGGATCACTGAGCGCGCTGGTGATAACGGCGTAATCACCACAGCACAGTTCGGGGGAGTGAGCCACGCGCACCTCCGGTCCGCACGCGAGGCCGACCGCTCCGCCTCCCTCAGTGGCCGATGGCCGTTCCTGGGCATCGGCCACTGCCATGTCTGTCTCCGCGCGACCCTGACCGTCACACCTGACGGCCGGTACCGATCACTGTCCCTGTGGCCGATGACGGATCCTCGTTCAGCGCGTCGGTGATAACGGCGTAATCAGCACAGCTCGTGAAGTGGGGGAGTAGGCCGCACGAACCTCCGGTCCCCGAAGCTGACCACCCATACTCCCTCAGTGGCCGATGACCGATCCTGGGCATCGGCCACCGCCATGTCCGTCTGAGCACGCCCCCTGACCGCCACCCAGAATGGCCGATGCATGCGGCACCGATCAGCTCCCCCGTGGCCGATGACCGATCGCCGGTGATAACGCCGTAATCACCAAGCCTCGGCTGTCGATGGGATCGCTCCGCGCGCCGGTGATAACGGCGTAATCACCACAGCCCGTGGAGCCGGGGGAGTGGGCCGCGCGCACCTCCGGCTCGCACGAAGCTGACCGCCCAGACATTCCTCAGTGGCCGAGGACCGATCCTGGACATCGGCCACCGCCATGTCTCGAGGTTCATCGGCCAGGGCCGGCTGCACCTTCGTTCGCTAGGGCTCGCGCTGCCGGAACGTGCCCTTCGGGGGCCGTACCCGGCGATCGGTCATGGGCGCTAGCTGCCTCGGGCATCCGTCCGGCCGTGGCCGATCGGTACGTGGGTCGGGCTGTGGCCGATGGCCGGAGGCGCCCGTGGCCGATGCCGGGCACGGTGGGCTGTGGCCGATCCAGGCCGCATCGGCCACCGGTCATGACCGACCCTTGGCCTTCCGGTCACCCGCCCGCATCCTGGGCCCGGTCTCCCCTGGGCAAGCCTCGGCCCTCGCTTCGCGAGGCTTGCCCAGGGGAGCGGGAGGCTTGCCCAGGTTGCACGGATCGGCCACAAGGTGGCTTGCCCGACCCCCCGGCAGGCTTGCCCAGGCGGTCACATGAGGCTTGCCCAGGCGGCGGGCAAGCTTTCCAGCTGGGCTTTTCGGGCGCTGGGCAAGCCTTCGGGCAAGCCGGTCTGAGGAGTGTGTACGGCACGAGATCCGAAAGGAGACGTGCCGTGCACGACGCTTCGCACCCCGCCGCCGGCGGCGGGTACTTCGACCGGCTGGATGCCGACTGGGCCGCGCTGCGCGCGGACCCCGCCCTCCGCCAGGCGGTGACCGACTGGGTGGCCGATGGCCATTTGACCGATGGCATCGCGGCCGTGACCGATTCCTGGGCCGGCTCCCTGACGCCCGAGCAGCTACTTGCCGCGCTCCGTCCGACCGGCGGCGTGACCGATGCGCTGACCGATGCCGTCTTGCGTGCCCTCCTCCAGCGCGCCGCCGGGCGTGACCGATCGGCCGTCCTCGCCGGCCGCGTCATCGTCCAGGCGATGCTCCCCGCCGCCGTCCGCATCACCCGCGGACAGGTCCGTGCCACCGGCGGCCGCACCCGCGACGCCGTCGGTCACGTGACCGTGACCGCCCTTTACGAGGTCGCCCGCTCCGGCCGCATCCACCTCCGCCCCGGCCGGCCGGCCGCCAACCTGGCGCTCGACACGTTGCGCCAGGTCCTGGCCGAGCTCGCCGCCGAGCAGGGCCCGGTGGGGGAGGACCTCGCGGCTGCGGAGCAGCTCGCCGACCGGTCGCCGGGCCCGTACGAGGTCGCCCGCGCCCGTACCGTGCGCGCGGCCGCCGTGGAAGCCGGCCTCCATGCGGGCCCGGCCGAAGACGCCGCGACCGCCCCGGCTCGGCTGGAGCTCCTGGAGCTCCTCCTCGACGCGATGCGCGACGGCGCGCTGTCCACCGCGGACGCGCAGGCACTGGCCTGGCACCACATCAGCGGCGGCATCCCCGACGCCGAGGCCGCGGCCCGCGCCGGGATCACGGACGGCGCCTGGCAGCGCCGGCGCTCGCGGGCCAGGGCCCGCCTCACGGCTTCCCTCCGGCCCCAGGCCGCGGCATGAACCAGACCCCCGCCCCGGCCACCGTCCGCTCCCCCCTTTGGAGATGCGTCTTGACCACACCCGCCGCCTCGACGTCACTGGACGCCGATGAGGAGCGCGTCACCCGCGCCCAGCGTCTCCTCATCCACCTTGGCGCCGCCCTCGTCGCCCACCCCTTCGACACCGGCACCCACGACAAGCTCCGCGCCTTCCTCGACGAGGACGCCGAGCCCGTTCTCGCCTCGCTCGCCGCACTGAGCCGCCGACCCGAAGCGGAACTCCGCAACCGGATCGCGGAGCTGGCCGGCCACACCCTGCGCGCGGCGGGAGGCACGGCATGAGCCCCGCCCCCACCGGCCGCCGGCAGCCTGCCCCATCAGCCGACCCGCACACGCCGACCGTCCATGAAGCCGAGGCCAAGCAGGAGACCGGATGGGTCGGCGGCTGGTCGACCGGCGCCCAGGCCAACTCCACGGCGTTGCTGCGCTGGCTCGTCTGGGCCCTGATCGCGCTCGGCCCACTGCTGGGCACGCTCGCCTACCTCTCGGTCCCCACGACGTCCCCGGCCCCGGCGCCGAAGAACACACCATCCACACCGGCCGCGAGCGGCGGACAGGGCGCGGCGGGCTTCGCGAGCCTCTTCCTCGCCGCCTATCTGTCCGCCGGGCGCGGCGACGAGCCCGAGCTCGCCGCCTACTACCCGCCGGCCGGCAACCTCCAGCTCGACGGAGTCTCCGGCCGGCGCCGGGGCGAGCAGCTGACCGTCGTCCGGCTCCGCCAGATCGACACCTCGGTCTGGTCGGTCACAGTCGCAGCCCGCGTCACCGGCGCGACGCCTTCGGCCACGCCATCCATGCAACCGGGCGCCTCCTCAAGCCCTGCGACCACGACCGGCGCGCTGCGCTACTTCCAGGTGCCCGTGGCCACGGCGCCCGGCGGCGGGGGAGCGACCGCGTACACCGCGCTCGCGCTGCCGGCTGAAGTTGCCGCACCCGAGAGGGCCACGACCCCCGAGCTGGTCTACGGCGCGATGCACCCGGCGCTGCCCACCGACCCGCGGACCCAGGCCGTCACCAGCTTCCTGACCGCCTACCTCACGAAGGCCGGCGCCGAGCTCGACCGCTACCTGGCCCCCGGCACCCGCCTGACCGCGCCGTCCCCGGCGCCGTATGCGGGCATCGCGGTGGACCAGTTCGCCGCCGAGGGCGAGTCCGGCGGCGAGCTGGTCGTCTCCGTCCCCGGCGACGGGACCACCCTGCGCCTGCTCGTCACCCTCCGGGCCACCGGCCGGGACGGGGTGCGCCTCCCGCTCACCTACGCCCTCACCCTCAAGGCCCGCGCCGACCGCTGGGAGATCGCCAGCCTCGACGGCGCCCCCGCCCTCACCCCGCCGCCTCCGGCCCCGGTCGCCTCCGGCACACCGGGTCCGGCCACCACCCCCACCTCCTAGAAGGAGCACGAGCATGCCTGAAACCATCACGCTGGCCGCCGGCTGGATCCAGACCGGCACCGGCCTCGGCAACGACATCAAGAGCCTGATCTTCAACGTGGCCATCCCGGTCCTGTGCGGGATCTTCGTGATCGTCGTCGGCTGGAAGACCAAGGCGCCCGGCCCGACGATCATGGCCGTCATCTTCGCCGGCATCGTCTGGGGCCTGTCCGCGAACATGGGCGCGCTCAAGGACAAGACCACCGAGGACATCACCAACTACAACGGCGGCAACAGTCTGTCCCGGATGGACCAGTGAGCCCACACGGCGCCGAGAGCGAGCTGGACGGCGAGCTCATCGGCCGCTGCTACACCAAGGCGCGGCGCGCGCCCCTGGTCCACGGCGTGATCCGGGACGTTAACGGCGGCCGGGGGATCCGGCTGCCCGGCGGCCCCTACACCCTGACCCAGCTCGCCGGGATCGTCGGCACTGTCGCCGCCCTGATCCTGACCCGCCCGCTATGGGGCGGCCACGGCTGGCTCGACGTCGCCGCCCTCCTGGTCCTGCCCGCCGTGGCCGCGTTCGTACTGCGCCACCTGCACATCGACGGCCGCAACCCCGCGGCCGCCCTGCTGAGCATCGCCCTGATGCTGGCCGCGCCACGGCGCGGCCAGCTCCGCAGCCGCACCTACCGGCCGGCCCGGCCCACCCGCGGCGACACCCGCATCCACCTGCCCGCCGACGAACAGGCCGCCGAAGCCACCATCCCGGCGACACCTGCCGCCGCCGAACCTAAGCCCCTGCCGAAGCAGACCCGGCCCCGGCCCGCGAGGCCCGCCACCGAGCGGCCGGCATCCGCCGGGCCCTCTGCGCCCTCCGCGCCGGTGGCCTCGGGGGTGCAGGCCCTCCTCGCCCGCCGAGTCCCCACGACCCGCAGACTGGAGAACTGACGATGCGCCTGCCGATCCGGCACGTCCAGCAGAACCTGATCTTCACCACCCACGGCACTGTCTGGGCGGTTTGGCGCGTTGCCGCGACCAACTACTCCCACGCCCCGGCCGTCGTGAAGAAGCGTCGCCTCAAGGCTCTGGAGGGCCTGTTTAAGGCGCTCACCGGCGAGCCGATGCTGCTGTCACTGTGTCCGCAGATCGACCCGACCGCGGTGGTGCGGGCCATGGTCGACGACATCGACCTGGCGCGCGCCCCCCGCTACGCAAGTCTCGGGCATGCGGTGCTGGACCAGCTGGAGGCCATGGAGCTGACCGGCCGCACCGACTGGCTCGCGCTCCCACTGCCCCCGCTGTCGCAGAAGGACGCGGTGATGTCCGCGTTCCGGGCGGCGAAGGCGGAAGTCTCCCTGCAGCTCGGTCTGATGCCCGCCGCCGTCACCGGCACGGAGGTGCAGCGGCGCCTGGACCAGGCCCAGCGGATCCGGGCCCAGTGGCCTACCGGAGTGTCGATGCGGCCGGCGTCCGAGGCGGAGATCCTGTGGATCTACGGCCACAGCGCACGCCGCGGGCTCGTCGAGCCGTTCCTCCCTGACGGCACCGAGACCCCGGTCCGCGGCCGCGGCCGGAACGTCGCGGCGCTGGGGGAGATCCTCGTCGGCGAGGGCGGCGCCGACTTCAACGCCGGCCCCGCGCTGCCGGCCAACCCGTTCACGCGGCGCTTCCTCCAGGTCTCCAGCGAGTGGGGCGACTCCTACCAGGCGCTCCTGGCCCTCTCAGAAATGCCCGAAGCGTTCGCGCTGCCCGGGGCTGCCTACCTCCAGCAGCTCGACGACCTGGCCTACCCCGTCGACTGGACCGCCCGGCTGGTCATCGTCCCCGGTTCGAAGGCTGAGCCGAAGGTCCGCAAGCGCGCCCGTCACCTCAAGGCACAGGCCGCCGAGTACGAAGGCGACCCGGCCGGCCCGCCGGCAGCCGTCGCCCGGAACCAGGCCGACAACGAGGAGTACCACGAGAGGCTGACAGCGAACCGGCGCGAGGTCGAGATCCGCGCCATGGTCACCCTCGCCGTGTGGGGCAACAGCCCGGACGACGCCATGGACCGCGCCGCCGCCCTCGCCTCCGACTTCGGCTCCACCGACTACACCTTCTCCCGGCCCGCAGGCGAGCAGGCCAGCCTCTGGCAGGCGATGCTCCCCGGCTGCCGCACCCCCCGCGTCATGGCCGGCTACGCGCAGATCCTCCTCGCGCGCGACTTCGCGATGGCCATGCCCTGGTGCGGCTCCCAGCTCGGCGACGAACGCGGCGGCCTCTACGGCCTCCAGATCGCCTCCGGCGGCGCCCGCCCCGTCCTGATCGACCCCGCCCGCGGACCCCGCGAAAACGCGTCCGCGTCGATGGCCTGGCTCGGCGAGCTCGGCGCAGGCAAATCCGTCGGCATGAAAGGCGCCGTCTACAACGTCCTCGCCCGCGGCCACCAGCTCGGCCGCCCCGGCAGCCGCGGCCGCGCCGTCATCGTCGACCGCACCACCGACCAGGAATGGGCCCGCTTCGCGAAGGCCTGCCCCGGCACCACCCAGCTGATCCGCATCGACCACACCGCCGAGGTCTCCCTCGACCCGCTGCGCCTCTACAAGGAGAACAGCCCGCAGGTCGCAGCCCGCTTCACCGAATCCTTCCTCACCCTCCTCCTCGGGGTAAGGCCGATGGACCTCGAGGGCGTCGCCCTGTCGGAGGCCGTCCAGACCGTCCTGGCCCGGCCGGAGCCGTCGATGCGCGCCCTGATGGAGGAGCTCACCGCGCGCGGCGCCGGGGACACGGCCGCGCAGGGCCTGGCCCGCAAGCTCGCCTCGGTCGCCCGGAAAGACCTGGCGCGAGTGGTGTTCGACGACACCCTGCCGGTCGTCGACACCCACCGCGCCGACAGCGTGGTCTTCCTGGTGTCCTCACTCGCCCTGCCGAAGAAGTCCGAGCTCGCCAGCGAGCACCGGATCCAGCGTCTGGAATTCGAGAAGGTCCTGGGCCGGGCCCTGATGTACCTCATCGCCGCGGTCTCCCGCGAGACCGCGATGCGCAGCCGGGACGAGTTCGCGGTCACCGTCTTCGACGAGTGCTGGTGGCTCACCTCCAGCGACGAAGGCCTGGAGCTGCTCCTGGAGCTGCTGCGCGACGGCCGCAAGCGCAACGCCGCCGCGTACGTCGGTTCGCACGACGCCGACGACATCGGCCCGTCCGACAGCGAGAAGGGCACCATCGTCCGCGGCCTCATCCCGCACCGCTTCGTCTTCCGGCAGACCAGCCGCCCGCTGGCCGCGCGCAGCCTCGAATTCCTCGGGGTCGACCCCACCGACACCGACCTCCTGGACCTGGTGACCGGCGGCCTCTCGCCACTCGGCCTGCCCGACGACCAGCGCCGGGCCCGCGCGGGGGAGTGCCTCTACCGCGACCTGGCCGGCCGCATCGGCCTCATGCGGGTCCTCATCCCCCTCGACCATGCGATCGAGCGGGTCATCCACACCACCCCGACCAGCCAGCAGGCGGCGGCATGAGGACGCCGCGCGCCCCCTGGAAGCGGCTGCGTCTGCTCGGCACCGCCCGCCTGCGCCTCGTCCTGTTCGCGGCGGCGCTCGCCGCCACCGCCTTCACCATGCTCACCTCGCTGCCGGCGCTCGCCGAGCCGGGCCCGTCCGCGACCCCGACGCCCACGAGCCCCCTTGGGCCGAACCCGCCCGGGACGCGTACGCCCACCCAGGAGGAGCTCGCCGAGATCGAGAAGATCATTGCCGACCTCAACAAGCGGGTCTCGGAGGACATGCAGGAGGCCTACCTCAAGGCCGAGGAGGAGCGCCTGCGCGAGTTGCTGCCCGATGAAGGCGGCGTCCTGGCCGTCTTCAACGTCACCGACGAGCGGAACCTGCCGATCTCGGCCTACACCGTGAAGTCGGACACCGGCGGCCTGACCGACTGGGACCTGGGCATCCAGAACCTGATCACCGAGCTGGCCTTCATGATCACGAAGTGGGTCATCGCCTTCTGCTGCTGGCTCATCGTCTGGGCCCTCGGCTTCGGCCTCGCCAAGCTCCTCCTGACACCGGTCCTGTCCGTCGCCAACTCCCTGCACACCCAGGTCATCCTGCAGATGGGCCTGCCGTCCCTGTTCCTGTCCGTGTGCGCCCTGGTCACCGTCGTCCGCATCTTCTTCGGAGACCGGGCCAAGGGGTGGGGGGACGCGGCGCTGTCCCTCCTGATCGCCGCGCTCACCGCCACGCTGCTGTCCTCGCCCCCGCAGCTCCTGCTGGGGGAGCAGGACGGCGCCATCGCCGCCGCCCGGGGTCTGGCTCTCGAGGTTGCCGACATCATCCTCGACGCCAACCCCGGTCCCAAGGAGAAGGCCCCCGGCGACGAGGACTCGGCCAGCTCCCGGTCACTCTCCCGCCCGCTCACGAACGCGCTGACGGACGCCTTCATCGTGAAGCCGGCCATGCTGCTCCAGTACGGCCGGGTCTTCGAAGGTGCCTGCGCCAGGAAGTACAGCGACACCAAGATCACGCAGCTCGCCTACGAGCGGGCCATGAACCAGCAGATGGACCGGTTGAAGAAGTTCAACCAGTACCGGGCCTGGATCGACCCCTCTGGGGCGACGATCACCGACTGGACCCTTCCCCTGGTCAAGCAGTGGGCCGTCGACCACTTCGGCAACCCGCCGATGGAGCAGTTCGAGAAGGACTGCGTCCAAGGCGATGTGCAGGCCGCGAAGCGGGCGTCGATGGATAAGGTCGGCGGCGCGATCTTCCTGCTCGTCGCCGCACTGATCGTCACCGTCCTGATCGCCGGTCTCGCCGGCAGCTTCCTCGTCGCGCAGTGCCGCATCGCCTGGGACGCCGTACGGGCCGAACCCGCCCTCGTGGCCGGCCTGATGCCAGGCGCCGGCCGCGGCTACCTGTGGGACTGGGCCGCATCCGTCCTGCACTCCCTGGGACAGCTCCTCGCCTCCATCATCGGGCTCGCAGTCCTCATCCTGATCGTCCAGGCCGTCCTCGACCCCGTTCGGCAGGACTGGGGCAACGAGCTCACGTTGCGCTTCCTCGCCGTGGACATCGTGTGCATCGGCGCGATCAAGAAGCGCAAGGCCCTCACGGTCAAGTCGAAGCAGACCGCCGCGAACTTCCGCGCAAAGATGTCCTCGGCCCGGATCGGCGGGACCAACGGCTCCGTCTTCACCCCGTCCTCCACTCCGGTGGCGAAGAACCAGTCGATCGCCCGCAAGGTCACCCGCGGAGCGGTCCGCACCGCGATGGTCGGTGTCTCTATCGCCTCGGGCAATCCGATCGCCGCCCTCGGCTATGCCACGAGCTCCAGCGTCAGCACCGTCGCGCTGATGAACCGGATCCAGTCCGGCGTTAAGAACGGCGGCCGCCGGCCCGCCCAGTCCGCCCGGCCCGCAGGCCTGCAGCCCCAGCCCCAGCCCCAGCCCCAGCCCCAGCCCCAGCCCCAGCCCCAGCCCGGCAACGCGGGCAACCTGAACCCGGCACTGCCGCAGCCCAGCGACCCGCCGCCCCCGCCTACTGAGCCGCCGGTAACCCCTCCCGCTCGACCTGTGGTGACGCCGCCCACTCGGCCGCCGGCCCGCCTCCCATGGACCCCGCCCACTCAGCCGCCGGAGACCCCTCCCGCTCGACCTGTGGTGACGCCGCCCACTCGGCCGCCGGCCCGCCTCCCATGGACCCCGCCCACTCAGCCGCCGTCGCGGGACGTAGTCCCGGATCAGCCAAACTCGCAGGCACCGCAGGCGATGGAGCGGCCAGCGCCGACCCGTCAGTCAGCGCCTGCCGAGCCCGCAACCTCACAGCGTCCCAGCGACGCCTCCCTCAGCCGTAACGAGGAAAGGGAGTTGAACATCCGTCGCCGTCGGCAGGGCCGCTCATGAAGAAGAAGTTCAAGGGGTGGCTGGCTGGCGTTACGGGCCTGCTCGGCCTGGCGCTTGTCCTGCTTGCCGCAGTCGGAGCCCACGTGGCTGGCCTCGGCCAGAGCGAGGCCGACGCCGCCGCAGCGGCGGCGGCAAGATGCCCCGCCAGCGGCCAGCCCGGCCTCGACCCGGACACGGCCAAGACGGCTCGCAAGGTCAAGGAGATGCTCGCAGGAAGCGGCGATGCGAACGTGCCCGGCCTCTCCGAGCCCAAGAAACAGATCCCCAGCGCCAAGATCATCGTCGCGACCGGCATTCAGAAGCGAATTCCGGCCCGCGGCCAGGTCGTCGCCCTGGCCACCGCCCTCCAGGAGTCCACCCTGATCAACCTCGACCACGGCGATCGCGACTCGCTCGGCTTGTTCCAGCAGCGGCCCTCGCAAGGCTGGGGGACCCGCGAGCAAATCATGGACCCCGTCTACTCCGCCGGGAAGTTCTACGACAGGCTGGTGAAGCTCAAGGACTGGGAGCAGATGCCTGTCACCGTGGCTGCGCAAAAGGTCCAGCGGTCCGGCTTCCCCGACGCGTACGCCAAGCACGAGCCCCTCGCGACCGCCCTCCAGCAGGCCATCGCCCCAACCCTCGGCGCGGCCCCCGTCGGCTCGACCCTGGGGCAGCCCGGTCTCGGCGGCGGCTTCGGCCCGGGAAGGTGCGCGGGTCACGGCGGCAGTGTGGACTTCGGGGAGGTCCCGCCCGGCTCGCTGCCGGAGGGCTACCAGATCCCGGCCACTGCGCCGATGCAGGTGAAGACCGCAATCCGCTGGGCGCTCGGCCAGCTCGGCACCATGTACCAGTGGGGTGGCAGCTGCACAAACCCCCACGGCAGCGACCCGTCCGAGAGGTGCGACTGCTCCTCCCTGACCCAGCGCGCGTACGGAGTGGCCGGCAAGGAGATCAATCGCACCACATACACGCAGATCCACGACGGCCACGTGGTCCCGACCAGCGCCATCCAGCCGGGCGACCTACTCTTCGCTGTCGGCTCCGCCTCCCGCCCCGAACACGTCGCCATGGCGATCGGCTACGGATACGTGGTGCACGCGCCGAAACCAGGCCGCGTCGTGGAGGTCGTCAAGCAGGCCAACCTGGGCCCGATCCTGCTCGTCGTGCGCGTCATCGGCTGAAACGGCCGTTCCCGCTCGGACGTCCTGCGTCCCAACCTCATAGCGCCTCGTGCAGCCCGAGAGAATGACGGCATGACCATCTTCCGCTGTGCCAACTGCCAGCAGCCCGTGACCAGCGAAGTGGTGTCGGGGGAACCAGTGAGGGGTCCCGAGCGGCCGCCGGGCCACGAGGTCGCTCCGCCTCGGATGTCTCAGGGGACCTTCAAGACCAACTTCGACGGCAGTCTTCTGATCTTCCACCCGGATGACGTTCCTGGGACAGAGCTTCACCCTGACCTGCCGCGTGTCAGTGGTTGCTGCGGGCTCGCTGGCCAAGACGGGCCCAACCTCGTCTGCGGCGGATGCGGTGTTGAGGTAGCGACAAAAGAGTCCGATTGCTGGACCGACAACCTTGTGGCGCTGATTGCCGCCACAGTGACTGATGGGCGCACGGCAGGCGCTGACATCTAGGGCGATGTCGGGTCTTGCGCTCCCTTGAGAGCCCGGCACAACGACGACCGATTCACCCGCGCGAGGGCCCGGTTGCTCGGGATGCCGCTGGTCAGCACCCGCAGCAACTCCTCGTACGACTCCCGGGCGAACAGGCACAGGGCCAGGACGAAGTACACGACCAGCCTCGCCGGCAGGAGGCGGCGCCGCCGCTCGGCACGGTCTTGGCTATCGCCGCGTCGACCAGCTCGGCGGGGAACACCTTCGTCAACTGCATTGGCCCTCGCGGGCCCCGAGGGATGCCTGCCCCGGGGGCCCTTGCCGTATCGGCCGGTGGGAACCGGGAACTTGCGTGCACGGTGCCGTCTCGGGGTGCTACTCGTTGCTGGTCGTACCGCGAGAGTTAAGGCGAGAACTTGATCATTCTGGATAGCTGCGTCATACGCGGCATGGGCCTCGAGGACAGCAAGGCGGAGCTCCTTCGGGCCATCGCGCGGACCAAGACGGAGCGGGTCGGCGCCCCGTGGATGGTCGTCGAGGAGCTCGTGGCCCAGAAGGCTCTCGAGTACAACAGCGCGCACGAGGCGGCGGCCTCCGCGCTGGCCCAGCTGCAACGCAAGAGCTACAGGACGGAGCCGGAACTAGGCGCGGCCGACCCGGAGGGCGTACGCGCTCTCTGGCGTGTGAAGTACCGCGAGATCTTGGAAGTGCTCCCGACGAGCGAGAACGCGCTCCGCGAAGGCATGTACCGCGAGGCCAATGTCCTTCACCCGGCCCGGCGCAAGGGCGACGTCACCAAGGGCGTGAAGGTCGGCGCACGGGACGTAGCGATCTGGCTGACCGCCGTCGAGTATGCGCGGAATCACCCCAAGGAGACCGTCTACTTCGTCAGCGAGAACCACACCGACTTCACCAAGGGCACCGGGGCGTACCCCTCGCCGATGGACGCTGACGTCGAGGGCCTGGGTGACCGGTTCAGGCACCTGACGAACCTCGACGATGTCCTCGACCTGGTCGCCCCTCAGGTCGAGGTCGAGGGGCCTGACGAGCCGGACGTGCGCTCGCTGCTGGCGGAGAGGGGCGCCGACTTCGTGCAGTGGATGCTCACCAAGTATTGGGGCATTACTCCTTCCCGGGGAGACTTCCAGACCATGACCCAGGCCGGCACGGTCGAACTGGCTAAGGGCTGGGTGGATGGGAGGGCCTCGCTGGTCGAGCTCGCGGACGTGACCGACTTGAAGGCATACCGGCTCGGCGCGGAGACCTACTTCGTCGCTACGGTCAGCTGGCAGATCGCCGGGCCTGTAGTCACCGGAAGTCGTCTCAACCTGGGCGCGTGCTACTGGGACACCCGACTCATCGTCCCGCGAAACCCGGAAGGAAAGCTGATCCACATCCTCCGCGAGACGACGCCCGTGCCGGTGGAGGACGCAGCAAAGGTGACCTGGCCGCCGCGCCTCGTCCCGGTGGAGAAGAGCAGCGCCCTCGAGCTCCTCCAGAACAAGCACTTCGCGAGCCGCAAGGAGCAATGGGGCCTGACTGTCCTGGCTTTCCTCGAGGCCATGACGATGTCGCCCGCCGACCGGCAGGAACTCATCGAAAGCATGCGGGCACACCGCGACTGGACAGACTCCAGCGGCCTGGAGGTTGACGCGAAAGACCTCCACGGCCCTGCGCCCCTCGAGGACACTCCAGAGGACGAAGAGGAGTGACAAGACGTCTGGCCGGGGCCGGCACCGGCCAGATTTCCCCCCAGGAGGCCCCCACGGCCGCGCCGAGCTCCCCCGGACTCCAGACCCTGCTTTCGTCCACGGCCTCGCGGCGCTCGTGACGGCCATGGACGCCCTCCTCGACGCCGACGGGGCGCTGTGGGCCGCCGCCCACAGCGGACGGTGCTGATCGGCGCCGACGGGCGCGCGGAAGGGCGCGGTGGCAGTCTCGACCGGGGTTGTCCTCGCCCGGCCGGGGGCTGCACACTGACAGACTTCTCCGGGGCGGCGACGGCTACGTCCGCCGGGCGCTGCGCGACGCCTGCTCGGCGTCGGTGCGGCTCCTGAGCTGGTTGGACTCCTATCGGCGTTCCTTGTAGTCGCCGAGCATCGCGAGGGTGAGGAGGAACGACCAGTTGCCCCCGGTGTCCGGGTGGGGGACTTGGGGAGGATCGGGTGCGTCGTCTTCCGGTAGACCGCGGTCCGGCCGCGCACCCGGTCTGCTTGGCCGTTGTTCTGCCGCCAATTCACCAAGAGGGGGCGGAGTTCACTCGGGCCCTGCGGGGCCGAAGGGCCCGACGACGGGGTCATTGCCGGAGACGTAATACTCGTACACCTCGGTCCACTCAGGCTGCCATCCCGGTCGACCGAGGTCTCGCTCGGCGTCGGCCAGGACCAGAATGGCCCTGGCCCACTGCACGGCGGCCGCGCCGATGGTGGGGGACGGGTCGTTGGCGGCAAGCGTGGCGAACTCCTGGTGATGGGCCAGGAGCAGCCTCTTCGCGTCCCGGTCGGGGCCAGCGGGGTAGAGGTCGCTGAGGACACCGTGGTACCACGTGGCGATCTCGTCCATGTGCCGTGTGAAGTCGTAGGTCATCTGAACAGCGTGCCGTTCATGGCAAGCCTCCAGTGACCTCCTCAGGTGTCCCGTCTCAGCGAACCCAGTCGTCCACCGACCCGACTCATCCAATCCAGTCGCCGCAGGTCAGGGGTAAGTGGCTCCGCTTTGGTGCTCCCGTCTCAACGACTGGCTTCGCTGAGACGGGACAGCAAAGCAGGCGGAGACTCCTCAATCGTCAAGGGACGGCAAAGCGTTCAGGCATGGTGTCTGGATTGGCCGTGAGCTCCTACTTGGTCCAGGTGGAAGGCCTCTTCCCACCCTCCTGGAGGAACCGTGCACCACACCGCCCCGTTCCGGTCGACCTCGGCCCGGCCGACATGAGCCTCCCCGGCCTGCCGGTCGACGAACTCCCCGTCCGGCTCCAGGCCGTCTTGAGCGCGGCCACGCCGTACCTCGTCGCCCTCGGCGTTCTTGGGGCTGCGGTCTGGGTGTGGTGGACGATCCGGCGCGCGGCACTCGTTCGGGAAGCGCTCGCCGACCGGGTTCAGGTCGAGGTGATCCCGACCGCCACCTTCGACCCCGGTGCAGGTGAAGTCGGGCGCTGGGCCCGCCAGCTTGGGCGCGTGCACTACGCCGCCGACGGTGTCCCGGCCCGCGGATCCGCAGTGCGCCTGCGGTACACCGCCGTGGAGGGAAAGATGCGCTGCTACATCGAAGGGCCGGCCGCCGCGGCCGCGATTCTGAACATGCCCGGCTTCGCCGAGGTCGAGATCCGCACCCAGCACAACCAGGCCGACATCCGCCCTGTCCGCTTCAACGGCCCGGGAGGAACGCCGTGACCGCCGTCATCTCCCTCTCCAAGACGGCGCAGACGTCCGCTGCCCACCCCAGCGCGCGCCGGTACGTGCAGCGTGCCGAGCTCGCCCTGGGGCTGCCCGACTACAAAGCCCTCGCTTCCCTCGGTCTGAGCCCGGACCCGCTCCAGCAGCTGGCCGCCGCCATGTCCTCCGTGCGCACCGAGGACGGGGAGGAGGCGGAGGCGGTCTTCGACCTGGTACCGGTCGGTGAACGGCGCTTGGCCCGACGCCGGCGCCGCCTGATGGCGCGGGCCGCCCGCCGGGGCCCGTCCGCGTACGGCGAGCGCCTGACCGGCGGCCTGGGCGGAGGCGGCTTCTGGGGCTCGACGACCTCCGCCTGGTCCGGCGGCGCCGACGCCTCCAGCCGCTCCGAGCGGATCCCGCGGCAGACCGACCTGCGCGACGGCGTCGGCAAGCTCGTACCCGCCGCAGGGGCGGTCTTCGCCGTGCAAATCCTGCTGCGTACCGAGGCCGCCCATCCGCAGCTGGCCCTGGCGCGGATGCACCAGCTGATCGCGGCGCTGTCGATGACCTCGGGGGAGAACTACCTCAATGTCCACCGGCCCCGCAGCTGGTCGATCGGCCGGTTCGAGCGCCGCTTCGCGAGCGGGGAGTTCGCGCCGGTCCGTCGGCAGTGGCTGACGGTGCCAGAGCTGGCCGGATGGCTCAAGCCGCCGACGGTGAAGTGCACCGCGTCCAGCGTGGTCCGCTCCGGCGGCCTGGTCCCGCCGGCCCCGGCCGACCTCCCCGTCTACACCGGGCAGCGCGACCTGATCCCGCTCGGCGCCGTCGTCTACCCCGACGGCCGCGAGCGGATCGCTGCCGCCCGCGTGCAGGACCTCCTCTTCGGCCTCCAGCTTGGCAAGGCCGGCCACGGCAAGACCGAAGAGGCCCTCGTGCAGTGCATCGCGATGGCGCACTCCGGCTACGGCTGCTGGTTCCTCGACCCGCACGGCGAGGGCTGGGCCCGGGCCAAGCCCTACCTCGCGCACCCGGAAATCGCCGACCGGCTCTGGGAGATCAACCTCGCCAAGGCCGCCCCGGACCAGCCGGTCGTCTCCTGGAACCCGCTGTCGATGGAGGGCCGCACCCTCTCCGACGTCCAGGACATCGTCCGCTCCGTCACCGAAGGCATCGCCGCGGCGCAGGACTGGGGCGACAACGCACCCCGCGCCCGGACGATCCTGGCCCGCGCCTCCCAGGCCCTGGCCCTGCTCAACCTCCAGGCCGTCCAGGCCGGCGTCCCGCGGGCGCAGTGCACTCTGTTCCAGCTGCGCACCTGGCTCACCGACGAGGAATGGCGTGAGCGGCTCTTGCCCAAGCTCTCCGACCGCGTCCGCGCGTACTGGGAGAACACCTTCCCCAAACTGGGACCGCACGCGGTGCCCACCGTCACCTACGCCATCGACCGCCTTGACACCAGCCAGAGCCTCCAGGGCTTCTTCGGCAGCCCCCGCTCCGCGTACGACGTCCGGCACGCGATGGACACCTCGAAGGTGGTGTTCGTCTGCCCGTCCGGAAGCGAGAGCGACGCCCTCGTCAGCTGCCTCCTCATCCATGACCTTCACCGCGCCGGACTCTCCCGGCAGGACACCCCACGTGAGAAGCGGGCCACCTTCTGGGCCTGGGGCGACGAACTCACCGCTCTCGACAGCAGCAGCAAGGGCTTCCTCGCCGCCATCGCCGAGCAGCTGCGCAAGTACGAGGTCCGCTTCATCGGCATGACCCAGATGGTGCTCCGCCTCTCCGCCATCACCCGCCAGGCCCTCCTGCAGAACCAGTCCTGGCTGAGCACCTGCGCTGCGGACTTTGACGAGGCAGCCTTCGTCGCCAAGAGGTGGAACGGACACGTCAGCCCGGAGACGATCACCGAACTCCCCAAGTACCACTACGTGATGTCCGTGAACCTCAACGGCGCCCGCACCACGCCCTTTCGCGTCCGCGGCCTGCCCGTGGACGAGATCTTTCAGCACTACGACAACCCAGCCGGCGTCCCCGCCCTCGACCAGGCGATCGACAGCAATCTCAACCGCCGTCCGCTGAGAGACATCCTCGCCGACCTGGAAGAGCTCGACGCCGTTGTCCTCGCCCACCACACCGGCCGGCGCCCCAGCGGCCCGAGCGCCGGTGACCCCACCAGCATCATCGACTAGGAGAACGGAAGCACCCATGCCCTATCCGCAGTTCGCCCCCGCCGGGCTGGGCCAGGTCGCCCAGCAGGCTGCTCAGGTCATCTACCAGCACCGTCTGGTCTCAACGAGACAGCTCCACCGGCTCGTCACTCCGCACCACACGCGCACCGAGTACCTGCGCCGACAGCTCCACACTCTCCGCCATGCCGGCTTCGCCGAGGTCGTAGGCCGACGCAGCACCGGCCAGACCGAGCTGCTCTGGTGGCTGACGGAAAAGGGCGCTCAAGCGGTGGAGGCGGTCGGACTGCTCCAGCCCCGCGCGTACCGGATGAGCCCGGAAGCCGCCCTCGGCCCGCTCCAGGAGCACACCCTCGCGGTAGTCGAGACTGGAGCGGCCTTCGTCGAGCACGCGCGCCGTCTCGGCCACGAGTGCGGTCCCCTGGACTGGTCGCCCGAGATCGCTCACTACTACCGCGATGAAGCCCGGCCGGGGGAGGAGCTGTGTCTCGTCCCGGACGCCGTCCTAAGCTACGTCCACACCGAGGCCAAGCAGCGGACCCTGCTGACCTTCTTCGTCGAGGTCGACCGCACCCAGATGACCATCGCCCGCCTCGCCCAGAAACTCCACGCCTACGCCGCCTACCACGAGTACGCGCCTCAGCCCCAGACCGCCAAAGGTCCTCGAGGGCCCCGGCGCCAAGCCGCCATGCCGGCTTGGCGCTACCGGTACCCCGCGTTCCCCCGGCTCCTGCTCGTACTGACCGGAGCCTCCGAGGACCGCCTCGCCCGCCGAATCTCCGACCTGCGCAGCCTCGCCGCCAGCGACCCCTCGCTAGCCTCCACCCCGGTTCGGGTCGGCGTCACAACCCTTGACAAGCTCCGCACCCACGGCCCCTTCGAGCCCGTCTTCACACCGGTTCTCGGCCTGGCCGAACTCTCCGACGCCTGGCTGCGCCCCGGCGGCATCGCCGCCTGAGCCGAGAAATCCTGCCATGCGTTTCAGGGACTCTGCCTCCGCACCAGCCGCCTTCCAGCGATTCTGCAGCGTGCCACGAACGGGAACTCTGGTCGGCTTTTTTGAGCGCTTCACTTGGCGGGTTGATCGTCTTCCACTGCCACGCGTGCACCTCCTCAAGGGCGGGAGCAGCCTCGCGGCGCGGCCAGACCTCGTCTGAGCCAAGCATGTTCCGTGAGCTGTATCGGAACTTGAGTCGCTTCAGTCGCTTCGGTCCCTCCAAGTGGATAGCTGGTCCCAGTCAGCGACTGAAGATCCGACCCTTGAGTCCTTTCGTCGCGTTGCAAAAGGCCAGGTCGACCTGCTTGGAAACCGCCTGTCAGTGACTGAAGCGACTCAAGTTCCGATACAGCTACACGACATAGGGCATGGGGATGCCTGCTGTGGCCCAGTCGCCTTTCAGTCACTGATAGAGGGCAAAGGGTCTGCCTTCTCCTGGGATCCGGTGGAAGCGACTCATCTGCAGGGGCGCTGCATCGCGCGCGTGGACAGTGGGGCAGGGGCTGACTTCGTGGCCAGGTGCTCCTTCGGCAGCTGGGCCGGCCTCAGGCCACTGCGGCTCGAGTTGTTCTGCTGTTCTCAACTCATGAGCTCTCTCGCAGGAGGAGGGCTGGCAGCTGTTTTAGTCCCTGGGCGTTGAGTCCCTCCAGAAAACTGCAGTTCAGAGCGATGTTGCCCCTAGGAGAGGGACTGAAGTGACCGAACTTCCCTACTTCCATCCTTCGTGTGCGTGTGTGTATGCGCGGGCGTGAAGCAGTGCTTGTAACGCTGTTCAGCTCATAACTGCAGAACTGAGTCCCTTCAGTCCCTGCCGGTACCGCCCGAGCCCCCTGACCAGCGGGTTTCTGTAGTGACTGAAGCGACAGGGACCGAAGCTCTGACGGCTCAGCTCAGCCCCTGGGTCAGGGGGACGGGGGAACGGGGAGGGGGGCACAGGGACTCGCTAGGGCTCAGGGGCTGAATAGGCCTGCAGGCGACACGCCGATCGTTCAGGTGGCTGTCGTTGGTGACGTTTCGGGCAAAACGGTAGAAAGTTCAGGGACTGAGGGACCAAAGGGACTCAACTTTGCAAGAACGGCGACGTCATGGGTGAGTCGCGCACGTCTCTGCGCTAACCTCCCGCATAGTGAATCTTCAGTCCCTTCAGTCCCTCGCAAGTGGCTGGGCTGCCACTGCCCCTGAAGGCCCTAGGTTTCGAGAACAATCCCGAGACACCGTCAAGGAAGTACCCGTGCCCGTTCATTCCGAGCCTCAGCCGTCGCCGGCGACGACCGGACGGACGCCACTGGACATCGCCTCGTGGATGGCCCAGCACGGCTACCCGGTGCATCCCTTGATCCCTGGAGACAAGCGACCGGCACCCAACTGCCCGGACTGCAGCCGCTCGGAGCATCCGCCACACCTCTGCCCCTGCCACACGCGAAATGGCTGGTGCCACGGCTTCCACGCTGCCACCACTGACCTGGACACCATCAAGCACTGGTGGAAGGCCCAGCCCGACTTCGGGATTGGCGTCGCCTGCGGCCCAGCACGACTTGTGGTCATCGATGTAGACGCCCACACCACCACCCTTCCCGCCCGCGCGCGCCTCCTTCCTGGAATCCCCATCCACGACGCGGTCGACTTGACCGGGCTCCAGAGCGGCTTCGACACCCTTGCTCTCCTAGCCGCCCACCGCAACCGGCCCAACCCCTGTACGGACACCACTACCCTCCGAGTGCGCACCCCCTCGGGAGGGATGCACATCTGGTACCGCGCTCCCCGAAGCGGACCGGCCTTCCGCTCATCCAGCGGATCCAGCAACAAGACTGCCCTCGCCTGGCAGGTGGACATCCGGGCCACAAACGGCTACATCGTCGCTCCAAGTACGCGAACGAAAGCAGGCACATACACGGCCCTGCCCGGAGCACGGCAGCCAGCACCACTGCCCCTATGGCTCATGGCCGAGCTCACCCGCACCGGCCACAGCCTTGCCACCGTGCCGCCTCCAGCCCTCAAGGTGCCCTCCCCACGGCCCCGCACCCCCCGTCCCGCACAGAACGGCCAGCGCGTACTCGCCTCGCTCCTGCAAGAAATCCGAGCCTGCGTAGCGAGCCCCTCCGGCATGGCCTTCACCGAAAAACTCAATCGGGCAGCCTTCACCGCCGGAGGACTCGCACAGGCTGGGCACCTAGACGAGGCCGAATGCCGCGACCTCCTCCTCCAAGCCGCCACACACGCACGCCCCCACCAACCTCGAAGAAACGCCCTCATCATCGAGACCGGCATGCGCGCCGGCAGCGCCCGACCCATCCACCCCAAGGAACGCACATGAGCAGCGCCGGAAGCACCGGGTTCAACGCCCAGGCGGCGGCTGAACAGCTTGCCGCGTTCGTCACCGAACCTCCGCAGACACCGCGGCGCCTGCCTACCCAGCAAAGCTCGGGGCCCACCACTGCCGATCCCGCAGACTTCATCCAGTCAGGACTCCTCCACAGCCTCAGCGACCGAGGCAACGCAAAGCTTTTCGCTCACCTGCACCACGACAGATTCCGCCACGTCGAAGGCCTGGGCTGGTACGTATGGGACGAGTACCGCTGGAAGCGCACCGGCGGCGAGAAGGCCGCAATCTGGGCCGCGGGCGACATGGCCGAAGAGCTCCCCACCCACGACCCCCGCGGAGTCTTCACCGACAGGGAACTCGCCCAGCACCGCAAGCGCGCCATGTCCACCTCCGGCGTGAAAGCGATGCTCACCCAAGCGAAGGCCTCGCCCGAACTCGCCCTTGACCCCGACACGCTCGACGGCGACAAGTACGCCTTGTGTACCCCTGCCGGCGTTGTGGATCTGCGCACCGGCGAGCTCCGCAAACCTGACCCCACCCGAGATCTGCACTCGAGGGCCACGTACCTGGCACCCGAAGCGATGCCCACACCGCGCTTCCACGCCTTCCTCACCCAGACCTTCGGCGACGACGACAAGGGCAAGGAGATGATCAACTTTCTGCATCTCCTCCTCGGCTACTCGATCACCGGAGACGTCGGCGGCCAGGTTCTCCCCTTCCTCTACGGTGTCGGCGCCAACGGCAAATCCGCCCTTCTCGACGTCGTCATCAAGATCCTCGGCGACTACGCCGACGTTGCGCCTCCCGGCTTCCTCATGGAACGTGGCAAGTTCAACGAGCACTCCACAGAATTGACCGAACTCCACGGACGTCGGCTCTTCGTCTGCAGTGAGCTCAAGCCCCACGACAAGTTCGACGAAGCCCGCGTGAAACTCCTCACTGGCGGCGACCGCCTCAAAGCCCGCCGCATGCGCCAGGACTTCTTCAGCTTCGAACCCACGCACAAGCTGTGGCTCCTCGGAAACCACCGGCCCGAGGTCGGAACCGGCGGTCACGCCTTCTGGCGCCGCATCCGCCTCATCCCCTTCGAGAGAGTCGTGCCGGATCACCGAAAGATCGACAACCTCGCGGAAATCCTTGTCCACGACGAAGGCCCTGGCATCCTCCACTGGATGATCCAAGGAGCCAAGGCCTACCTCGCCACCAAGCCGCCCCTCACCGGCCCCAGCGTCGTCCGCACAGCCACCCAGGCCTATGCCACCACCGAGGACCACATCGGACGTTTCCTCGCCGAATGCTGCATCACCAACGGCAACCTCGAGGAACCCCGCGACCTCAAAGTCGAACAGGGCGCCCTCTACCGCGCCTACAGCGCTTGGTGCCAGGACGGAGAAGGTCTGCGCCCGGCTACAACCCGCGCTTTCGCTACCCGCATCAGAGCCGAGGCGGGCGTCGCATCACCGAGCGAAATGTTGCGGTCGAACGGGCAGAAGTTCTATCCCGGGCTCGCTCTCATGGCCGACGAAGAGCCGACCTGACGCGAAGCAGACGGGTAAGCCTCACATGACGCCAGGACGCATGCTCCCGCGAAGCGACCGACACACATACCATGGACTAGGAAAATGAGCCGAGCCACCAAGTCGTCGAGCCCCACGGGTGCCCGTCGCATATCGACATCGGCGCCGAACGCGGCGTGGAGGAACCCGGGCCCGCTGATGGCCAACATGACCGAGGAGGCACCCAAGCCATGAGTTCGCTACTGACGGCAAGCGATCTCACCCACGAAGACAACGTGGTGTGGCTGGAAGACCCCGAGGAGCTCGACTACGTCCGCCAAGCCCTGGACAAAACCCCACGCCGACGAGGCAAGCCGCGCTACCACCGCGACGGGCGCATGATCGGCTTTGCCGAACTGAGCGACGCAGCCGAGGCAGACCCAGACAGCGGACTGCAGAAGCGACGTGTCTTCTACCTGTTGCCCCATGACCGTGACGCCGAGCCCGATGGCCTGTACCGGGCAGGAGCGCCCGGGGAAGCAGTCGACCCTCGTACGATCCAGCCCGGTCACGTCGGTAGCAAGACCGCTCGATCGCAGCGTGGATCCGCAACGCCAGTTGCTTGAGCCGGTCCCTTTAGTCCCTTTAGGCCGCAAAAGCGATTGATCAGCAAGATTCAGACGATGACCGAGCAGTCGAATTCGCTCCTGACTGGTCAGGCTCCTGCAGCCCCGCGGACGGACGGCTGACATGGCGTCTGCGTTCTCCGGACTGGCAGCGCGGGACCGGGCGCGGACAAGGTGATCAACTGCCCGGGCGGCCTACCCCTCTACCGTACTGAGGTGGCGAGCCTGCGGCGGGAGTCACGACGGGTGAAGCGGATCTCGATCCCAGCGCGGGCGCTGACCCGGACGATGGTATCACCGATGGATCGGTCACCCTCTGGATGTGGATCACAGCTTTCGGTGACCTTGCAGTTCGAGATAGTCGACCAGCTTCGCTTCGCTGCGGCGCAGTCGAACAGATTCGTCCTCAGGCAGGGACCCAGTGCGTCGATGAGGACACGTGTTCGCGGAATGTGGATCATCGCACCGGCGTAGATCCGGCACCCGGAGCACCATGCCAAGCCGACGCAGCGCTCAAACATGGAGGACTCAGGCGGATAGAGACGGAACTGGTAGGAGCGGACCGCTGTCCCGCAGGCAGCACCGATTCGGCGATCACCGTCCCTGACCGTGTCCCAGGTCCCCACCTTGACCCAGTGCCACCGCCCTGCCGGTGCTCTTCAAATCGTCATGCGCAGCATTCTCGATCATGCCCATCAGCCCACCTCAACAGCCCCACAACTACCACCGCTCAGCCACCAACGTGGGGCCATCCCAGACCGAAAATCTGGGGCCATATCACCATTAACGCCACTACACCCCATCCCCGCAGGTGCAGATGTCTGCCACCACGCCGATCGCGTGCCGTGGGGTGCCGTCAGGGCGCGGACGCCGGGACGTCACCGATCCGATAGCGAGACGTTGTGGACCTTCTTCGCGCTCCGGCCCGCCACAGCCTGACCGCGGCCCGAACCCACCTGGCTTGTGCACGAGAACGGATTTCTAACACAGCTTCCGTGCAGCGGTCACTCTGAATAATGGAAAAGCCTTGTAGGGCGGCACTGAAAGCCGCCGGAGAATGAGCTCTCGCGGAGGTAGCTAAGAGGTTTTCTCACGTGGTGGCTCAGCTATCCGACCGTGCTTGTGAGAAACATCTGGAACTCTGCGGCGAGGTTTCGCATCTCCTCGCCGGCCGCATGCACGGTGGTGGTCTCGAAGTGCCACTCCTCGGACGGAGGCCGGTCGTGGATTCCCCACGTCAGGTGGACGTAGCCGCCCGGGCGGTGCTCCGCCGAGATCGTCAGGTCGCGTTCCAGGGAGCGCCAGCCGCGTGTTCCTTCCCAGCCGCGGAAGTCCTCGACCAGTGAGGAGAGGAAGGTGTCGAGGCCGTCGCCGCCCCACGTCCGCACCAAGGTCTCGATGCTCACCCACCGCCCGCGAGCTTTCACGAGGAAGTCGAGTGTGGGGTCTTCCCCATAGGGTCTTGTCGGCTCGGAGAAGAGCAGGTGGACCGGTCTCGGTCCGGGCTCTCCCACGCGTACCGCGGGTCCATCTTCGGTCATTTGAGCAGGCTAGAAGTCGTGGGGCTCGATGACCAGGTGATATACCCACACTGCCCCGGCCGCGGGCCGCGGGTGCCGCTTGCGGCATGATCGTCCGCCATGGCTGTGGATCTTCCGCGGGAACTGGTCCCCGATGGGCTGTGGAAGATAGTCGCGCCGCTGGTACCGCCGTTTCGGCCCAGACAACAGGGCGGTGGGACAGCGCCGGTGGCGGACCGGACGGCACCTTCTACCAACCGCCCATACCGGCTACGGCTTGATTTGATCGATCCGACGCTGTTGGGATGCTCGATGATGAGCGGCAGCCGCCTTAGCTGCTCCTGGGGCGCGGCCATGTCGGCAAGGAACTCGGAGCCGAGCTCGCGCGTCGACCAGTTGGTGGATGAAGGGGCATGCGAGCGTGCTGAACTGAGGCATTCTCAGCTAAACGAGTGGCTCAGGGCGGGAGCTTGGTCGTGCAGCCCCTGAGGGTCGCGGACTCGCGGGGGCTGCGGATCGGTGTACCGGTTTCGATGCCGAAGGCGCCGTCGTTGAAATGGTCAAGGCGCGTGCCCGCCGGTCGTCGCGCTACTTCGCGAGGCGTCCCGCTGAGCGCGCCTACCGACCGCCGGCCCTGGGGGGCACCAGCCGACCAGGCGAGAGCTCAGCCTCGTCAACCGGCTCGACCGTCGCCCGGGCACGGGTCAATTACGGCGCGGCGCGTTGCAGTAATGGCAGATCCTCCATGATCACGCAGCAACCCCAACCGTATGACCGTCATTAGATCGGTCTCGCCCTGGAGGCCGTTGCTGAAGACGGTTCAGTGACTCGACGACCTGACAGATTGATATCTGAACTCAGGTCGATTTTGGCTGATTTCATCGCATCCCTGAGGCTCAACGGCTGTTATACCCGGTGTGGTTGATGTGATCTTGCTTAGTCTTGGCCTTCGCGCAAATGAAGTGGTGCTGCGGTTCACAGCGAGCTCTGTAGGAGCGGCCAGCGCAGGTGGCGCCAGGTGACTGCATATGCAACGGGAGACATCGTGACGACTCATACGCACATGCGACGCGTGCACCCTCGAACGGCGCCGCTCCGATCAGCGGGATCCGTCCTTCTCGCCGGTTCACTCTTCCTTGGGGGATGCGCCAGCGCTGAGAAGACTCCGGAAGCGAAGCCGCACACGACCTCCACCTCGTCGGTCACGTCGACCCCACCTAAGCCCGTCGCAGACCCGGTCGAGACCGCGAAGACGGAAGCGATCGCCACCTACCTTGCGCACTGGAAGGAAGTGGAGAAGCGCTACGCAGACAAGGCGGGCAAGGCTGGCAACATTGAGAAGTACGCGGCTGCAGCAGCTCTGGCGCAGGTTGAGACGGGCGCCGCCGATATGCGGAAAAAGGATGCGGTAGTCCTCGGCACCGTCACTGTGAACAACCCGACCGCGACGAGTGCCGACATCGACCGCAAGGTCCCGCACGTCATTCTCTCAAGCTGCCTGGACATCTCTCGTTGGACCGTCACCGATGTGAACACCCAGAAGCCGGCCGCCATGCCCAAGAACAGGCTCGTGCGGTACGTCATCAAGGCCACCATCGAGAAGTGGCCCGCAGGATGGCGCGTCATCCGCGACGAACCGCAGGGTAAGTCGTGCTGACCCCTCGAGCGGCAGCTACAGCCTTTCTCGCACTCAGCATGACAGCGATCTCTGTTGCCTCCGCCCAGGCAGACGGCCCCGACGGGGAAAGCGGTTCCCACTGTGGTCCCTTCTTCTGCGAGGTGGAAGTCGACGTGCCCGGTTCCGGCGGCGGCAGCGGCGGCGCGCCGGCTTCGGGCGGAACCTCCGGAGGAAGCGGAGGCGGAGGAGCGAGACCGGCCACCGAGCCGGTGTGCACGTACAAGAAGCTCGATCCGCAACCCATTGCCGGCAGCCTCGACTGGGAGGGCCACGAACCCGACGACGGCGCCGTCTACGAGGAGCGCTGCACCTACGACAACGGCCTCACTGAGTTCACCAATGTGCGGAACATGTGGGCGGCTACACCACCCGCCGCAGTCGCTGTCGACCCGGCGACCCTCGCTCGTCAGGCAGTGGACCGAATGCTGCTGCGTGGACCGCAGATCGGCATCACCCCGAAGCCTGGCGGAAAGGGCGTGGTCGGCATGCCCGTGTACCTGTGGACCGAACGGGGCCCGGAGACATACGGGCCGAACGTCGCCTCGGCTTCAGCCGGTGGTATCACCGTGACCGCGACGGCACAGGTCAGCCGGATCGTGTGGAACATGGGCGACGGTAAGAGCGTCATCTGCACGACTCCCGGCACGCCCTACAAGGCCGAGTACGGCAAGCAGCCTTCTCCGGACTGCGGCCACCGCTACACCGCGCCCTCCTCCACCACCGGGATAGGCACGTATCACGTGAACGCGACATCGACCTGGACGATCGGCTGGCAGGCGACGACTGGACAGTCAGGGCAGCTCACCGAGACCAGGCAAAGCGCTGTGGACGTCACCGTCGCCGAGGTCCAGGTCCTCAACTAGTACGCGCACCGCCTGCACTTCCCCGAGAGGCAGTATCCCGAATGGAAACCCCCGCCGCCCCGCCGGTGCCGCGTCCAGCCGGCTTGCGCACCGAACTCCCGATCACCACCGTGGCCCCGGTGAAGAAGCAGCGCCGGTATGCCGCGGCTGCCCTGAGCACCGTCCTGGCCGTCGCTGCCGCCCTCGGCGCGGCCGCCGCGGTGTCCGCTGTCGGCGACCGCACGAAGGTGCTGGCCATCGCGAACGACGTCCCCGCCGGGCAGCCCCTGACGGACGCGGACATCGTCGTCGCGGAGGTCTCTGCCGACTCAGCCCTGGCCCCGATGCCTGCCACCGACCGGACGGTGGTGGTAGGCAAGCGCCCTGCCGTCGACCTGCGCAAGGGCAGCCTGCTGGTGGCCTCCCAGCTGCAGCCCGGCACCGGCCTGGGAGACGACAAGCAGCAGGTCGGTGTTCAGGTCAAGCGCGGCCAGGCCCCCGCCGGCTCCCTCGTCCCCGGCGACAAGGTCCTCGCGGTCACGGTCCCCGGCCAGGGCGAGCAGCCCACCGGCAAGGACGGTGCTGAGGCCCCGCCCACGTCGGTCAAGGCAATCGTGGTCTCCGTCAGCCGGCCCGACGCCTCCGGCGCCGTCGTCGTCAACTTGGCCGTCGCTCCATCGGACGGACCGCTGCTGGCCACCCGGGCCTCGTCCGGCCGCATCGCCCTGGTTCGCGACGTGCGGAGCGGGTCATGACGGTCACCACACTGGTGAGCGCGAAGTCGTGCGGTGTCACCACCAGCGCCCTTGCGATGGCCCTGTCCTCCACGCGGCCCTCGCTGCTCGCCGAGTGCGACCCGGCCGGAGGCACTCTGCGCGCGGGCTTCTTCCAGGCCCAGATCACAGCCGGGACCGGCCTGTACCACCTCGCTGTCGCCGAGCGTGCCGGTGAGGATGCGCTCGCGCAGGCCTTCGCGAGCCACCTCGTCGGCCTCGACGCCTCCGGCCACCGCCAGGTGTTGCCCGGTCTGACCGACCCCGCCCAGGCCCCTGCCCTGGCACGGACCTGGCCCGCGCTGGCCCAGGTGATGCGGGTGCTGTCGGACGAGGGCGGATACGACGTCATCATCGACGCCGGCCGACTGGCCCTGGAAGCCGGCCACCTCCACCCCACCCTGACCCCCGCACCGCTCCTCCAGGGAGCCGACCTGGTCCTGCTCGTCGTACGCGCCACCGATCAGTCCCTCACCCTGGCCCGGCACATGACGGAACCGCTGCGCAGCGAGCTCACCGACCGCGGCACCGGCGCCAACGCCCTGGGCGTCCTCCTCATCGAGGACGGCCCCCGCCGCGCCCACGAGGTCTCTGACGCACTGGGCCTGCCGGTCATGGTCGCGCTGCCCTGGGAGCCCGAGACCGCCGCCTACCTCGCCGGCACCGGTCGCGCCCCCCGGAAGCTGAACAAGTCCCCGCTGTTGAGCTCCGCCCGCACCGCTCTCGGCCACCTGCAGGCGGCCGCCTCCCGCCGCGCGCTTCACCAGCAGTACCCGCCCGCCCTCCCGGCACCCACCCCCCACCAGATCGCCGGAGTGCTCCAGCGCCTGGGCCAGGGACGGGTGGAAACCCGTGGCTGACATCCAGCAGCGCCCCGACAGCCCGACAGCGCACGGTCCCGCAGACATCGCCGGACTGCTCGCCGGCCGCATCAGTACAGCCCGGGTCCCCAAGCCCGCAGCCGTACCTGGACCGGCACCCGCTCTGCCGGCTCCTGGTCGCCCGGAGACGGCCGTCAGTCCGGGCGCCGTCCCGAAGCTGGCCGGCCTGCCCGGGCAGCTGCCGGTGGGCTGGGATGTGATCGAGGCACTCCAGGCCGAGGTGTCCGCCGAGCTGTCCGCGCACGATCCAAGCCGCCTCCTCGAGGAAGACGACCGCAGGGCCCAGGCCCGCTCCATGGTGACCAAGGCCGTCGCGCGGTGGGCCTCGAAGTACGCACACGGCAACACCGCCCTGTCCGCGGCCGAAGAACACGCTGTCGGAGCAGCCGTGTTCGACGCGATGTTCCGCGGCGGCCGCCTCCAGGGCCTGCTCGACGAAGAGGGCGTCGAAGACGTCATGGTCGACGGCCTCCGCGCGCACATCGAGTACTACGACCGGCCGCGCCGCACCATCGATCGGGTCGCCGACTCCCACGAGGAGCTGATCACCTGGGTCAACCGGATGGCGGGCCTGTCCGGTCACGGTGAGCGCGCCCTGACCCAGGCCACCCCCAATGTGGGCTTCCGCATGCCCGACGGATCCCGCGTCACCGCGAGCCTGCTCACCACCCGGCCGTCGGTGGTGATTCGAAAGCACCGCATCCGCCAGCACGGGATTGACGAGCTCGTCCAGTGGGGCTCGCTCAACCCGCTGCTGCGGGCCTTCCTCCTGGCCTGTGTCCAGGCGAAGCTCAACATCCTGGTCGTCGGCGACATGGGCGCGGGCAAGACCTCCCTGCTGCGCGCCCTGGGGCGGGAGATCCCGCCGGGGGAGCGGATCGCGACCCTGGAGTCCGACCGCGAGCTCTACCTGGATGAGCCCGGCCCGGAGGGCAAGCCGGGCCCCCTCACGTTCGCGTTCGAGGCCCGCCAGTCCAACGGCGAAGTCCGCGGGGGCAGCGCTTCCGGTGAAGTCACCATCGGCGACATGTTCCCCACCGCGCTGCGCTACAACGTGCACCGGGTGATCGTGGGCGAGGTCCGCTCCACCGAGGTCCTCCCCATGCTCCAGGCCATGTCCGCGGGCGGCTCCGGATCGATGTGCACCCTGCACGTCCGCCGCCCGCACGCGATCGTCTCCCGCCTGGTGCAGCTGTGCACCGAGGCCGGCATGCAGACCGAGGCCGCCAACCATTTGATCGCCTCCGCGATCGACGTGGTCGTCTACCTCACCTACCTCGACGAGACCGCGATCGGCGGCCGCAAGCACCGCTTCGTCTCTCACATCTACGAGGTCCACGACGTCGTCGGCGAAGGCGGACGACCTACCACCAGCGAACTCTTCGCGCCCCACGGCATCGAACCCCGCGCGGTCTACCGCAATATGCCGTCCTTCATCGACCTCCTGGAGCGCACCGGTAGCTTCGACCGCCGCTGGCTGACCCAGAACCCCGACGGCGCCTGGGGCCCGCCCCTGAAGGTGGTGCAGCCGCGATGACCGACCTGCAGAACACAAACCCCGGTGACCCGCGAAACCGCCTGCATCGACCCCACCGTCAAGGGCGCGGCTGTGGTCCTCGCAGGCCTGCTCGTGTGATGGCTTCACAGCTGATGACCGAACCCAAGATCCGGGAGGCGTGGTGAACTCCTCGCAGCTCGCTCTGGTAGCCGCGCTGTGCGCCCTCGTCATGGTCCTCGCCGGCCTGCTCGCCGTGCGCGAGTGGCGCGGCCGCGTCGTGGACCCGGCGAAGCCCGCCTCCCGCCGCGCCAGCCGGATCCAGGCGGCGAAGGCAAGCCTGCCCGAGGCCTGGCAGAGCCGCTGGCGCGCCCTGGTCACCACCGCCGGGATCACCATCCTTGTGGTGTGGGCGTGGACCGGCTGGCCCGTTCACGGAGTGCTTGCCGGCGCTGCGGTCCTGGGCTTCCCTTTCCTCCTCAACCCAGGCACGGCCGCCGAGCAGAGGATCGAGCGGCTGGAGGCGATCGGTCAGTGGCTCAACGGGCTGGCGGGCATCCACACCGCGGGCATCAGCCTCGTGCAGACCATCCGCGCCAGCGCCCGCAACGCCCCCGCCCCCATCGCCGTCAACGTCCGGGCGCTGGATGAGCGGCTGCGCTCCGGCATGGACTCCAAGCAGGCCTTCGCCTTGTTCGCGGACGAGCTCGGCGACGGTGTCGTGGACCATGTCGCGCTGCTGTTTCAGTCGCACGCGGCGAACATGGGACCCGGCCTGTCGACCGCGCTGGAGGCGCTCGCGGTGACGATCCACCAGCAGGCCGCCGACGCCCGCGACATCGAGTCCGACCGCGCCAAGATCCGCAAGTCCTCGCGCATCGTCTCGATCGTGATCTGCATCGTCTTCGTCGGCTGCATGCTCAACGAAGCCTGGTCCGCCTGGTACCAGTCCCCAGCCGGGCAGCTCGCCCTCGCGATCCTCGGCGGGCTCTTCGCCTGGACACTGGCCTGGCTGCGCCGGGCCGCCGCCACCAAGCCGGACCCCCGCCTCCTCAATCCGCTGACCCCGGCCGAGCCGGCCGCCGCGACGGGAGCCGCCCGATGATCCCCATGGAAGCGGTCCTGCCCGCCGCGGCCGCCGGAGCCCTCACCGGCGTCGCCATCCGCGCCCTGTGGCCGGTCCGGCCCGATGTCGTCTCCGTCATGGACCGGCTCGACGCCGACCACATCGCCCGCCAGCCCAAGATCACCGCCACTAGCACCGGGTCCCTGCCCGAGAGGGTCGGCACCCGCCTCCTGGCGGGCTTCGGCGAGCGGATCACACTGCCCGTCCGGGACCTCGCCCTCCTGCGGATCAGCCCCGCCGAGCACCTCGGCAAGCGGGCCCTGTTCGCGCTGTACGGACTGGTCCTGCCGCAGCTGGCCGGTGCGCTCCTGTCCATGCTGGGAGTGAGCCTGCCGTTCGTGATGCCAGCCGCCGCAGGCCTCGGCCTGGGCGCCCTGTTCTGGCTGTGGCCCGGGCAGGAGGTCAAGAACGAAGCTGCGGCCGCCCGCCTCGTCGTACGGCACGCCGCCGCCAGCTACCTCGACCGCGTCGCCCTGGCCCGCATCGCCAACTCCGGCGCCGCCCAGGCCCTGACCGACACCGCAGACGTGGGTGACGGCTGGATCTTCGAGCGGATGCGGCAGGCGTTCTACGAGGCCGACCTCGCCGGCGTCACCGTCTGGGACGCCCTCAAGCAGCTCGGCGAAGAGCTCGACATCCCAGAACTCACCCGGCCCGCCGACACCCTCGCCCTCGCAGGCGACGGCGCCGCCGTCTACACCACCCTCCAGGCCCAAGCCCGCCAGCTGCGCGTCGCGATCCTCTCCGACGCCAAAGCCCAAGCCAACGAAGCCAGCACGAGCATGGTGCTGCCGGTGACCTTCGCGGTCCTGCTGATGCTCGTCTTCGTCGTCCTGCCACCCGTTGTCTCGATGTTCAACGGCTGAACCCAAGGGAGAGAACCATGCACATCCGCGCCCTGACCACCGTCCTCGCCGCCCGCTGGGAGCGACTGAAGAAGGGCGGCGACGCCGGCCAGACCTCGGCTGAACTCGCCGTCATCGCCGGCGTCGTCATCGCCATCGCCATCGCGGTCGTCGCCGCGATCAAGACCTTCACCGACGCCAAGATCCCGCTCATCAGCGGCTGAAACCAACCACGACGAGGAGGGGAGCGGCGTGAAAGACCAGGTCAGCAACCGGCGGCGGCGCCTACGCGCACGCCGGCGACACGAGGGCGACCGTGGCTCAGGCAGCGTGGAGCTGGCCGTGCTCGCCGTCATGGTGCTGTTCCTGGTCTTCGCCGCGATCCAGACCGGCATGTACTTCCACGCCCGCTCCGTCGCCCGCTCCGCAGCCACCCAGGGAGCGGAGGCCGGACGCCAGCTCGGCGCCAGCACCGGCGACGGCGTCGCCCAGGCCCAGGAACTCCTCGCGAAGTACGGCAGCGTCCGCGGGGCGAGCGTCTCCGCCGAAGGCAGCGGCCCGGAGCAGATCCGCATTACCGTCCGCGGCACCGTCGCAACCCTGGTCCCCGGCTTCGAGCTGGACGTCGTCCAGAGCGCTGAGGCTCCAGTCGAGCGCTGGGTGGCGGCGCAATGACACAGGCCCCGCACTACAACTGGCGTGAGGACCGCGGAAGCTACTCGGTGGAGACCGTCATCCTCGCGCCAGCCATCATCGCCCTCATCCTCCTCATGATCGCCTTCGGACGAGTAACCGATGCCTCCGGCGCCGTGGACGGCGCCGCCCGCGCGGCCGCCCGCGCCGCCTCCCTCGAACGGGAAGCCGGTGCCGCGCAGGCAGCCGGGGCGGCGGCCGCGACCCGCAGCCTCAACGGTGAAGGGATCCGCTGCGCCTCCTCCAGCGTCTCGGTCGACACCTCCGGGTACAGCCTCGACATCG
This sequence comes from Streptomyces sp. CB02261, assembly GCF_001905665.1. Taxonomy (GTDB): domain Bacteria; phylum Actinomycetota; class Actinomycetes; order Streptomycetales; family Streptomycetaceae; genus Streptomyces. The sequence goes on from NZ_LIVX01000012.1 coordinate 115,083, forward strand.
GCCAGGAAGCCACCGTCCGCGTCACCGTTGCCTGCACCGCACCGCTCGGCGAGATCGGACTGCCGGGGCTCCCGGGATCCCGCACGCTCCAAGCCTCGTGGACCAGCCCGATCGACTCCTACAGAGGCCGCCAGTGATCACCGCCCTCACCCACCCCATCACCGCTCTGCGGGACCGCATCCGCCACGGCGGCGACCAAGGGTCGCTCTCACCGTTCTACGCGCTGAGCGCCATCGGAATCATCATGATCATGGGACTACTGGTCGACGGCGGCGGCGCCCTCAACGCAACCAACAAGGCCACCGGACTCGCGCAAGAGGCCGCCCGCGCCGCCGGCCAGCAGCTCAACATCCCCGAAGCCGTCCAAGGCACCGAAATCACGGTCGACCCGGACGCCGCCGTTGCCGCCGCCCAGGACTACCTCGCCGCCCAGAACGTCTCGGGCTCCGTAACCATCACCGATGGCGGCCAGCGCCTCGAAGTCACCGTCCACGACACCTACAACACGCTGTTCGCACAGTTCGTAGGCACATCGACGATCAACGTGTCCGGCACCGCACACGCCCGACTGCACACCCACGCCGGAGGCTGACCACCCCATGCGCACCCCCCTACGCCTGCTCCGCGCCCTGCTCGGCCTCGCCGTCCTCGCCGCCCTCATCGCCGGTATCCCGCTCGTCCTGCTGGCCGTTGGCCATCAGCCCACCGACTTCGTCGGTGGATGGGAACTGCTGACCCAGCAGGACGACGGCCGGCTGTTCTTCACGGTGCTCACGACCATCGGCTGGATCGGCTGGGCCGCCTTCACCCTCTCCGCCCTCGTTGAGATCGTCGCCCTGTTCCGCGGCCGCAAGGCGAGGCGGATCAAGGGCCTCGGCGGAATGCAATCCTTCGCCGGCCTCCTCATCGGAAGCCTCGTCCTGCTCGCCCCCACCGCGGCCTCGGCCACGACGACCAGCCCGGCCATCGCGGCCACGGCCGTACAGACCGCCGGCACCAGCAGCGCGGCGACCGCCCAGGCGCCGACCGCGGCGGAGCAGGACACCTGGCCCACTCACACGGTCACCGGGGATTCCGAGCTCCCGTGGGACCTGGCGGAGCAGTACCTGGGCAGCGGACCGCGCTGGAAAGACATCGCAGCGCTCAACCCCTCGGTCCCACAACTCGCGGCCGGCGACCAGTTCCTGCCCAAGGGCGCCGTAATCCGCCTCCCCGCCGACGCCGACATCGCCAAACCAGCCGCCCCAGCTCCGGCACCCGACGCGACCACGCCAGAGACGACCGGGCCCGCACAGGCCGGCGCCACCGCCCCCAAGCCCGCTGCGGCCCAGGCCGAGCATGTCGTCGAGCCGGGTGAGAACCTGTGGGGCATCGCTGACGAGCACGGCGCCCCCGAGGACTGGCCGAAGATCTTCGAAGCCAACAAGGGAAAGCCGCTGCCCGGCGGCGGGACCTTCGACAACCCCGACCTGATCGTCCCCGGCCAGGCACTCACCCTCCCCACAGCAACCGCCCCGGCCCCCGCTCCCGACAGCCGGCCCGCCCCGGACACCAAGACGCCCCCGAAGCCGGACACGCCGACGGACACCCCCAAGCCGACCGCCCCCGCCCCACAACCTTCGAAGCCCACCACCCCTGCGCCCGCCGCCTCCACCCCCACCGCTGTCGCTCCCACGCCCCCGCAGGACGATCAGAAGGCAGACACCCCCCAGCAGCCGCAGGACACTGGCGAGGCGCTGGCGCCCGCTGCCGTCTATATGGGCGCCGGAGCCCTGGCCGCCGCCCTCATCGGCACGCTCGCAACCCGCCGCATCCTCCAGCAGCGACGCCGCCGGCCCGGCCGCCGCATCCCCATGCCCACCGGCAGCGCCGCCGCCACCGAGCAGGGTCTGCGCGCCGCCCAACACCCCACGGGCTTCGACCTCCTCGACACCGCCCTGCGCACGCTGGCCCTCAACCTTGCCGCCGCCGAGCGCGACCTGCCGGTAGTCACCGCCGTCGTCCTGCACGAGCACAAGGTCGAACTCCACCTCGACAGCGACGTACCCCCGATGAAGCCCTTCTCAAGCGCCGCCGGCCGCACAGACCTGTGGACCTGTCCAGCCTCCAGCCCCGACCTCGCCGACCACGACGCCCTCCAGGGCGCCGACGCGCCTTACCCCGCCCTGGTCTCCCTTGGCTGGGACGGCGCAGGCCACCTGGTCCTCGTCGACCTGGAACACGTCGGCGTGCTGCACCTGGAGGGCGACGCCGACCACGCCCGCCACGTCCTTCAGGCCATCGCGGTCGAGCTCGCCAGCACCCCCCTGCCCGGACACCTGGAGATCACCGCGCTGGCCGGCACCGCCGCCGGCCTCGACGACGCAGCACCCGAGCGCGTCGCCCGCACCACCTCCCTCGCCGACGCGATCGCCGAACTGACCAGCCACACGGCCGACCAGCGCCGCGCCCTAGCCGCGATCGGCGCACCCACCCTCCGCACGGCCCGCTTGCAGGAAGACGCCGGAGGATCGTGGACGCCCCACATCCTCCTCGCCGCCGACCTCCCGGAAGGGGCCCAGACCGAGGCGCTGATCCACCTGATCACGGCGCAGCCGCGGGTCGCCGGCGCGGTCGTCACGGCCGGCAAGAATGCCCACCTGGCCCCGGATGAAGGCTGGAGCCTCCACTGCGCGGGACCGGACGAGACCATCGTCCTGCCGGGCTCCAGTCTGCCGATCAAGCTCCAAGGCCTGTCGGACCCGCACTTCGCCGACGCGATCGAACTCCTCACCCTGTCTGGCAACACCACCGACGTACCCGCCCGCGACGAGTGGCTGGACGGCCTTCTCGACACCGACGAGCAGGAGGAAGAGAACAAGGCTGAGCAAGACCAGGCAGATGCGGACGAGGAGGACCCGTCAGACCACATCGAAGAGACCAGCGACGACCAAGCACCGCAGCCAGATGCCAGCGCCGACGAAGACGGCATGCCAGACGAGTACGCCGACATCGAGCGGGAAGCGCTCGAGACCGAGCATCAGACCGAGGCCGACGCCCCCACCGACGAGACGCCAGAGCCGACCGGCCAGCCCGCCGCCCACATCGCCGAGGACCCCGACGACCAGGCCGAGCACGGCACCAGCGGCTGGACCCCCACTGACCGCTACTACGCCCCTCGCGCCCCAGTTGCCGCGCCTGCACCGACGGCCGAAGCCGCCCCCGCGCTGACGAATCATGAGACCGGCCCCTCCGAGGCGATCCCTGAGGCCGAGAATCCGATCCCGGCGCCCCTCCCGGTGCCTGCCCCGGCCCGCGCCGTTGATGACGCCGACGGTACCGAGGCCACGTACGAGACCGCGCCGACGGTGTTGCTGCTCGGACGAGTGGTCATCGAAGGCGCCACAGGCCGGATCGACTCCAACAGGCAGAGCGCAGCCGTCGAACTCGTCTCCTACCTCGCGCTCAACCCCGGCGCCGACCACCACGCCATCGACGACGCCCTCTGGCCGGGCCGCCTGGTCAACAAGCAGATGCGCAACGCCGTCATCTCCAGGACCCGCTCCTGGCTCGGCAAGAACGCCGGCGGCGAGGCCTTCTTCCCGCGGGTCCAGGACACAGGTGACAGCCGCTACCGCCTCGCCCAGGCCGTCACCTGCGACTGGCGCACCTTCCAGAACTTCGCCAGGATCGGCCTCGCCCGCCACGACGAGGACGGCGAGCTCGCCCTGCACCGAGCCCTCGCGCTCGTCCGCGGCCGGCCCTTCGCCGCCATCGACCCCCAGCGCTACGCCTGGGCCGAGCCCGCCATCCAGGAGATGGTCTCGGCGATCGTCGACGTCGCCTACGAGCTCTCTACCCGCCGCCGGGAGGCTGCCGACTACGCTGGCGCCCTCTGGGCCGCGAACCAGGGCCTCGTCGCCGGCGAAGAGAACGAAGTTCTTCACCGACAGGTCTTCCTGGCCCACCACGCGGCCGGGGACGTGGACGCCCTGCGCAAAGCCGCCGCGCGGCTGGCCCGAATCAACGAGGGCCTCGGCGGGGGAGTGGACATGGAGGCGGAGACTGCTCAGCTACTGAGCACGCTGCTGCCGAAGCCGGTCCTCCGACGGTGACGTCTAGGATCCCGCGGCGGGGCCGTACTGCGGCCCCGCCGTCACCGATTGGAGTGCAGATGGGCGGAATGAGCGCCAAGGCCACAATCAAGGACACGGTCATCGCATACGCGGTCCTGGCCGATGCGAGCAATGCCTGCGACGCCGTCGACGAGGTGGTGGTGGCCTCCGACAGCTGGAAATCGGCCACCGACCTCATGCGCGCATGCGGCTACCGGAAGGTTCCCAAGCGCCCCGCACGCAACACCATCGACGACGACGCGGTGGAAGCGGCGTTTGCGATGCCCGGCACGGTATTCCGCAAGCGCTTCGGAAGTAGTGCACCGTGGGTCCCGAACTCCCACGGCGAACAGAAGTAAGCCCATGGACGTTCCGATTGCCTTGGAGCAATCGATCGCCGCTCTGCGGCAGCACGCTCGGTTGATGTCCGAGCCGGGTTCGGTGGGAGAAGCCGGCATCGACGCCTTCGAGACGTTGCGGTCCGCAGCAATCTCCTACGGCAGAGCTGTCCGTGACACGACTGGCTGGGACAGCCCGTTCGATGAACTGGAAGAGGTCGAGGGACTCGGTGTCGCCGACGAAGCGGAGGACCCTACGGGATCCGACCGTTCCAGCGATTCGAGCCGATCGGTGGAAAGTCGCCCCGACACATGCTTCCGACACGGAATCCGCGCAGTGATCCTCGGATCATGGATCCGCAGCTGGACAACTATCCAGCGATGGTGACCTGACCCATCATCGAACGCCCCGCCGAGCCGGGCCGACCGACGTTCTACTCGCGAAGACTGCCTCGACCGGTCGAGGGTGTCGCCGCCTTGCGCACACACCGACATCACCGTTCCGGCCCCGGGAGGCCGCCGCGGCCTGCAGTCGCCCGCCTACGGCGTCCCTTCCCCGGCCCTGCTCGCCCGCGCAACACGCGGCTTCGCCCGGTTCCTCAGCCGATACGACCAGGACCAGGACGACGGAGCCGACAGAGCCGAGGGCGGCGAGACCCCCAGCGGTGACCGCCGGCGACCCGTACACGACGCTCCCGGCAGCGAGACCCGCCAGGCACACCAGCACCCACACGGTCCGGTACGACCCCGACGGCCCGATCGAGCTCCTGGCTCCCGGTGAGTGGCCAGAACGAATCGGGTTTCTGGGTCGTTCCGGTGCGTCCTATAGTGCCGAAGCCGGGCCTTCCAGGCCCATCGAGGAGGAGAGGGCGTCGTGCCTGAGTTACTGCAGAAGCAGCTTCTGGACGTCGAGGTCGCGTTCAGAGGTTTCGGGTTCCAGGAGTCGGACGACGCTGCGGTGCCCGTGCCATTCGGGGACGGCTACGAGTGGGGGGTGTTCCTGGCCCGGCACGAGCGTCGCTTCGACCTGTTCAGCGCCGGTCACACCCACACCGCGGCGGTCACTGTCAGGATCTGGGACGCCGAGCCTGTACCCGAGCTTGTCGAGTGGGATGAGATCGGCGAGGTCGACTTTGAGACGACCACCGGGGACGTCGCGGTGTGGACCATGACCCTGGGGCGGTCGGATCACCTAATTCAGCTCGGTGTTCCGGGCTGGTGGCGGGTCCGTGTCGGTTGTACCGGCCGCGCCGAGGTCGCGCGCGTCACGCAGACCGAAGGCGTCGCCTACGGAGTGGAGAAGTACGTGATCGACTTCTGGCCCAAGGCCTGACCAGATCGTGGCCGGCGCGGCGTGGGCGCCGGCCACGAGCCCTCAGGTCAGTTGATCTTGACGATGAAGCCGTCTTCCAGACCGTCGATGATCCGGTTGGCGTTGTAGAAGCCGCTCAGCAGGTTACCGGCCGCGCCATTCTGCGCTCCGGGCACGGGCAGGACGGAGAAGTTGTTCTTCTCGACGTGTACGTCGAACTCGGAGGCGGCGGAGCCTTCATAGGTGGTGGCGAAGGGGAACTCGTCGCACTCCTTGCCACCGTCGGTGTAGTTCGCGCCCCAGTAGCGGGTGCACTCGCGCACCGCGACCGCCCGGTTTCGGTCCCGCCGCCGCTTGTCCAGGAACAGGCGGTGCAAGGGTTCGTTCAGGTTGTCGCCGGGGACGTTCTTCTGAGCGTTCAGCGGCTTGGTGGCGGTCGCGTTGGTGAACGCCTGCTTGATGTGTCTGGCCACGGCCTCCTCTGGGGCGCCGGCCTTGGAGCTGTACTCAAGGGTGGCCATCATGCTGAATGCCGCGCCGCCCTTGTTGGCGGGGTTGCCGCCGCCGGTGGAGTTCCGCAGGTAGGAGGCTGCGTCCCACCGCGGCGCGAACATGAATGGCTTCCCGGTCACCGGGCTTGGTCCCACCCAACCCGGAGGCAGGGTGGCGACGATTTCAGGCTGGTAGACCGCTGAGATGAGGTCGGCCGCGCCGGCACCGCTGCCCTGCCCGGGGGCGTAGCGCAGGGTGTGGGTGTAGTGGGGGCTGGCCTGCATCTGCGGCTGTGTCTTGGTGACAGGCAGGGTGTTGCTGAGGACCGGCCTAGCGGCCGCCGGCCAGTTCTGGGGGATGACTCCCTTCAGGCTGATGCGCAGACCGGCAGCGCCGGTGGTGCCGACGGAAGTGAAGTCGGTGAGGTCGTAGTCGAAGAACATCGTGCGGTCGGACTCCTTGGGCACCGTCCCGCGGATGTAGACGGTGTAGGAGCTGGTCCCGAGCTGTCCCTGTGACCGGGCCCAGACTGTGGTGACCTGCAGGGCGGTGCACACGGCGAACCGGGACTTGAGGTAGAGCTTCGCGGTGCCACCCATGTTCGCCTTGCACTCGGCCAGCGACATCGTCCGGGCCGGCTCCGGGTACGACACAGCCGCCGGGGCAGCCAGAGACCGGGAGGCAGGGGCGGGAGACGTGCGGGGAGTCACGCCGGGGATGGTGGTCTTCGTGCCGTAAGCGGCGGCGGGGCCGACCACCTCGAGCGGCGTCGTTGGTTCCGCTGTCGCCTCAGCTGCTGCCAGCTGTCGTTCGGCGCCTGTGCGAAGGTCGGACAGGGAGGGGAGCGGGGAGCCTGCCGGCACCACGTAGGTGCGGGCCTGGCCAGGAGCGGATTCGGCGGTTGTCGCGGCAGTGGTGGTTGAGGCGAGCGGCAGCAGGGCGATCGTCGACAGCGCGGATATCAAGGTGGTGCGTAAACGGCGACGTCGTATGACGGTGTTGATGGTTCCCCCAAGGGCGTGCGGCTAGATGTGGTCATGCGCCGGCCCTCGGGGCCGGCCGCGACACCAAGATTTACCGAATGCATGATCGAATCCTTCTGTGGAGGAAGCGTTCTTGTCTGGATCCATCACAAGATTGACTGGTCTATCGGTCGTAGGGGTCGGAACCAGGCGGCCAGTTGAGGCGGGGGGTGCCCCTAATTCCTTCGTAGGGACCGCGGTGGTGCTGAGTGGCTTCACCGCGGTGTTCGAGTGGTGAGGTCCGTTACGCCCTGTCGCCACCCTGGTCCGTGAGGCCTCTGGGTAGATCGTGCGGACGGCCTCGCTGCCGAGTAGTGGCGGCCTCGTGTGCGTCGGGCGGACGCCTTGGGTGCCCCGGGCAGCGGATGCCTACACATAGAGCGGCGACGTCCGGCGCTCGCGTGGCCGTCACCACTCTGCGCCTTGATCACTCGTTGGTGTTGGTGGTGCGAGCCCGCCCCGCGGTGACCTCTTGATACGCCCGAGCCGTCCGAGCTCCCGCATAGACCGAGGCCCGTGGGGTGCGCTGGTGTCACGAACGGCTAGTGAGGTGGCGGCCCGGCCCTGATGGCCGAGGCCTGGAATTAGGTAGCTGCGTGGCCCGCATGCGCTCGTGACCAGCGCATACACCCGCACCCCTGGGGAGGGAACATCTTGATCTACTGCGGAATCGACTGGGCGGAGAAGACCCACGACGTCGCACTCGTCGACGACAGCGGCCGGCTCCTGGCCAAACGGCACATCACCGACGACATGGCCGGCTACAAGATCCTCCTGGACCTGCTCGCCGAGTACGGCGACACCGAAGAGACCCCGATTCCGGTGGCGATCGAGACCAGCCGCGGCCTTCTCGTCGCCGTCCTGCGGACCGGGAAGCGGCCGGTGTTCGCGATCAACCCGATGGCAGCGGCCCGCTACCGCGACCGGCACGCCGTCTCCCGCAAGAAGTCCGATCCCGGCGATGCCCTCGTGCTGGCGAACATTCTCCGCACCGACATTCACGCCCACCGGCCGCTGCCGGCGGACTCCGAGTTGGCCCGTGCCGTCGCTGTCCTGGCCCGGGCCCAGCAGGATGCCACGTGGAACCGGCAGCAGATGTCCAACCAGCTCCGTTCCCTGCTTCGCGAGTACTACCCCGCGGCCCTGGCAGCTGCCGCAATCTGGCAGAACGGTCTGTGCCGGCCCGAGATTCGCGAATTCCTCAAGGCTGCCCCGACTCCGGTCATGGCCCGTCGACTGACCAGGTCGCAGATCACAGCTGCCCTCAAGCGGGCCGGCCGCAAGCGCGCTATCGAGGCGGATACGGAGCGGCTCCGTGAAGCCCTCCGCACGGACTGGGCCCACCAGCCGCCGCTGGTTGAAGACGCCCTCGGCAAGCAGATGCTGGCCGTGCTCCTCCAACTGGAAGCTGCCTGCACCGCCGCCGACAACCTCGCCAAAGCCGTCGAGGAGGCCTTCGTCCAGCACGAGGACGCCGAGGTCATTCTCAGTTTCCCCGGCCTGGGCGCCCAGCTCGGCGCCCGGGTCCTGGCCGAGATCGGCGACGACCGGGAGCGGTTCGCCGACGCCCGCGGCCTGAAGGCCTACGCCGGCTCCTCGCCCATCACCAGGGCGTCGGGGAAGAAGTCCGCCATCACCCGCCGATGGGTCAAGAACGACCGCCTCAACCACGCCGGATACCTCTGGGCATTCGCCGCCCTTACCTCCTCGCCCGGCGCCAAAGCGCACTACCGCAGGCGCCGCGACGGTCATGGAGACTGGCATGCCTCCGCCTTGCGCAACCTCTTCAACCGCATGATCGGCCAGCTCCACCACTGCCTCCAGCAGCACGAGCTGTTCGACGAACAGGCGGCGTTCCCAGCACCGCCAGCGCTCGAAGTCAGTGCGGCGTGACCAGGAGCTCGCTCATCCAGCCCGGCAGCTCAGGGTCATCCCGCCAGGCCTCGGCAATCGACGCCAGGGCCGCCCAGGAGACATCCGCGATGGGGCCTGGGCGACCTGTTGCAAGCTCGGCATAGAGGCGACGGCACAGGTGCGACGTGACTTCGTACAGTGCTCCGTTGACCTCCGCGACACGCGCAAGAGAGGATCCCGGGGCATGAGGCGGCTCGCCGTTGAGGCGGATGGTCGGAACGGCGGCCGCGTATGTCCGGGCGTGGATGAAGTCCCGCAGAACGACCACCTGGTCCCACGTCGGCAGAGGCTGCTGGGGAGAGGTCGACTCGGTCATGCCGCGAGGCTACCCGCGAGTCCGTTGTTCGAGGACCCAGCCCGACCGACTTGACTGCCTAGCAACGTGAGGTGTCTATGTGTTTGGTCAAGGTGGTGGGTGCCGGGCGGGAGGCCGTCTGGCACCCTGCCTGCCATGAGCGATGAAGCGCGTGTGCAGGAATCAGCCGAGGAGGGCATGCGTCCGTGCGTCTTCTGCAGTCACCCTGTCGTGATCGACTGTCTCGACGAATGGGACTGCCCGGTGTGCGGCGTGCGCGATGAGGATCAGCCCGAGGTGGCGGGCCGGGATTCGTAGAAGGTTCCGTCGCGGAGCATGGCGAAGAGGACGTCGGCTCGGCGCCTGGCGAGGCAGAGCAGGGCCTGGGTGTGGTGCTTGCCCTGGGCGATCTTCTTGTCGTAGTAGGCCCGGGAAGCGGGGTCGGCCAGGGCGGCGAACGCGGAGAGGAAGAAGGCCCGTTTGAGCTGCTTGTTTCCTCTCCGGGAGGGCTGTTCGCCGCGGATCGACGACCCGGAACTGCGGGTCGCGGGTGCGAGGCTGGCGTAGGCGGCGAGGTGGCTGGCGGTCGGGAAGGTGCTGCCGTCGCCGACCTCTTGCAGGCGCTGAACACCCGGCGTCGCACCGTCCGCTGCACCGCCACCGGACCGCCTCAGCGCCCTCCGAAGACCAGCCGAAGGGTCATGTCCGAGTACCCGCCCACCGGCTCACCGGGCGGTAGCACCGCCTGTAGCTGCCGGTAGACCATGGCAATGCGGTCAGGAGTGTAGTCGCGCATGTCCTCCGTCGCCTGGAGCGCCAGGCCGACGTCGACCAGCGGAGTCACCGATGAGAACGCCCCGGAAGACCGGAGCGCCTCAGAACCTCCGAGGCGGCTTGCGACACCGGGGGAGCACACGGTGATCCACGAGTAACCGCGCAGCCGGGAGTCCAGTTCCGGGAGGGTCTCGTCCTGAAAGAGCCCCAGTGACGCTTCCAGGGCCGTCCGCTGGGTGGTCGTCTCGACGTCGTCCGTCAAGCACCCGAAGAGGCAGGTCTGCCCCGCCTCCACCAGTTGGCGGCGCAGGAACGTGATCCACTGCAGCTGGACGCCGGAAGAGTGATCCGGGGCGAAGAACTCCTCCGAGGAGCGATCGGCCGTGAGCCGCACCCACTCGGGAGCCTCGATGTCCCGCTCGGCGGTGACCTTGAGCCAAGGTCCGGCAGGGTACCCGTCCGCACCAAGTCGCGTCAGCTTGAGTGCCACCTCGAAGGGGACCTTCTCGAGACCGTCGAGGAAAGCATCCCACTCCGACGGCGACCACGCCCGGCTGGAGCGCGTGCGTCTACCGCGGGCCACTTTCGTGGTGAACAGACTTCCCCACAGCTCACCGGGTTCGCCGTACGGGAGTCCCGACTTGCTCAGCACAGCTCCACGGCCCGTTAGATCGAGGCCATGCGTGAAAGGCGAAAGGCTCCAGCGCTGCCCCACTCAGACTCCTGGCAGCGTCGACGAACCACTCTTCCACCAGACGCCGATAGCCCTTCCTTCCTTCCGGAACGGCAAAGTTCAACTCCGCATGGACACTCGTGTTGGGTGTAAACCCGCCAGCGATACCCACAGTTCTCCTTCCGCTGTAGAAGCTTGACCCGGCCACACCACCTCGGACCAGCAGCGCTGAAGAAGCTCAGTGAAAGTCCAGGTCGTCCTCGGCGCTGTCCGGAACGGGAAGCGATCATCCTGCACCTGGGAAGCGATCTTCAACGGGCCGGGAGATGCCTGCTCAGGCGTACTCGTGAACACCCCTCACGTCCGCGACGATGCGGCTCACGCCTGCCATCGGAGCGCAGCGGGGGAGCGGGGAAACGGTTCCCCGTCCCGGCCTGGAGCTGATCTTCACCGAGCTGAACCGGCAGTGGGAGACCGATGGCCGTCTCGTGCCCGGCCGGCTGGACGAGGCGTGGGCGGTGCTCGCCGACCGCTCTCCCTGGCCCGGAGGCTGACTGTGCGGTGCGGGCCGACTCCGTCGTCCCTGCCCCTGCTGGAAACCGCAGGCACCCTCTGGTGCTGCGGTTCTGGGCTGCCGGGCCGGCACTCCGTGGTTGGGCACACCGGTCCGGCAGCCCCGTCAGTCCGCCATGCAGCCCAGAGTGCACTGGACAGTGCTCGGGCAGCACGAAGGCCCTGGTCTCGAGGGAGGCCAGGGCCTTCGGTCGTACGGCCGCGGGAAGGGGAAGCCGGGAGCTGCGGACGGGGCCCCGTCGCCCGAGCGCGGAAGCGGGGCCGCGGACCGCGCCGGCCTCGACGTGGGGCGTCCGGGCCGGCATATGTGTCATGGAGCCCAATGCCCCGCCCTGTATAAGGACACGTCCTGAGTCAACGTGAAGCGAACCGTCACCTGGGAGGATGCTGCTCATGCAGTCGTTGCCGACCCCCTGCCCCGCCGACCGGATCCCGGACGCGACGGGCCTGGACGCCTTCACCACCACATACAGCGCGGCCAAGGAGCAGCGGGCCGTGTTCGTCGCCATCGAGCGCCAGGGTCCGGGGTGGACGGTGAAGGCCGACGCGCTCACCGCACCGCAGCGCACTCTCGACTCCCCGGTGTACGGCGCCGTCCGCGATGCAGTCAGCCACCTGATCGGCTCCCGGCAGATCCGCCCCGACTCGTTCGCCGATCCGGTCTACGTCGTGCTGTACGACGTGGACGGCGAGGGGCGGGCCCGGGAACTGGCCGCCGCCGTGCACGCCGCCTTCTCCGGCGACCTCGAGCCGCTGTCCCGCGCTGCGCCTTGCACGTCCTGACGGTCGTCTGACCCTGTGCGTCAGGCGTTTCCTCTGGTCACAGCGAGTGGGGGCGTGTACCGTCCCCGTTAGCTGTCGTGGTTCGGATCCTCACTTTGCCCATGCCTCCGGCGTGGGCTTTTTTGCTGTGCTGTGCCGCAGGAACCAGGGCGATCACCTCCGCCTCCCACATCGTGTGGGCGGCGTTCATCGACTGGAAGGCATGAGACATGGCTACGGGAATCGTGAAGTGGTTCAACTCCGAGAAGGGCTTCGGCTTCATCGAGCAGGACGGTGGAGGCCCGGACGTCTTCGCCCACTACTCCAACATCGCTGCCCAGGGCTTCCGGGAGCTGCAGGAGGGCCAGAAGGTGGAGTTCGACGTCACCCAGGGCCAGAAGGGTCCGCAGGCGGAGAACATCCGCCCGGTCTGAGCCCCGCCTGCATCTCCGACGCCCCGCGGGCTGCTCTCAGCCGCCCGCGGGGCGTCGCCGCATCTCTCAGCGTCGGCTTTCCGGTGCATTTGCCGACGCGGCTTCGCGGAGCTCGTGATGCCGGACGCCGGCCCGCAGCAGCGGCGCGGCCTCGGGCGCGCCGGGCACTACGCGTAGAGCTTTGCCTCGAAGGCCCGCTGCTCTACTCCTCACCGGAGCTCGCCGCCCGCGTCGCTGCCCGGCGGGACGGTGACGGCGCCCTGGTGATAACCGGCTCCCCGTCCTTACCCTGCTCGCGGATACGGCCTGGACCGCCCCATCCCGCCCGTCAATACGCCCCGTCTCGTTGCGCGGCAATGGGTAACACCTGCCGCAGCGCGGACCCGGAGCCGCAGCACGACCAGGAGCCGGGTAAGCTCCGCGGTCTCATCCGCCGCGGCTGACCACAGGCGGCGACGCCGCCCCTCCCGCCGGATGAGAGGCGGCATCGACGAGCAGACGCCCTTGTCGAGAGCTTGAATACGTGAGAGCGAGAGTTTCAGCCGTCGCTCTCACCACGAGATCGCTCTCGTCAGGTCGCGTACGCCCACGGGAAAGCGCGGGGGCCGGGTGGTCGGGTTACCGGCGGCGGTAGGCCTCCCACACACGTCCCGCCGTCAGGGCGCGCCTGCGGTAGCGGCGCAGTTCGGGAACGCCCTGCCCGGCGCGCTGGGCCCAGTAGGTGGTGATCGAGGACGCGAACGCGATGATCGCGTTGTCGGGTGCGTCACGGTAGGCCGGGACCTGAGTGGCGTGCTTCTCGGCGTCCTCGGGGGTGTGTCCGGCAAGGATGAGCTGGGGGACGAGGAGCGCCACGTCGAGCCAGGGCGCACCCCGGTGGGCGAGGGCCCAGTCGACGAAGTGGACACCGTGGTCGCCGATGAGGAGGTTGTCGGAGCGGATGTCGCAGTGCAGGAGGGTGTCGCCCCACATCGCCTCGTGGTGGTCCGCGGCCTGCGCGACGACCGGGTGGCTGGTGAACCGCGGCGCGTCCGGGTAGGGGTTCGGGGTGAGCGAGGCGTGGAGCGCGGCGACGGCGTCCAGGACGAGCGGCAGGTCCGGTGAGCCGGGCGCGAGGTCGGGGTGGCGTCCCTCGATGTACTCGAAGGCCAGGACGACCCAGTCGTGCTCATCGAGTTCGGCGAGAAGTCGCGGGCCCGGCCCCGGGGGCAGGGTGCGGTTGATCGCCGCTTCGGTGCGGTACATGTCGGCCAGCGGGTCACCGGCGGGGATGGCCTTCACGAAGACCCGACGGTCGTCGTCCTGGGGCATCCGGACGCGGACGCCCGGGGTGAAGCCGCCGGCGACGGGCTCGGCCGGGCCAGTGGCGGCGAGCTGGTCGGTGATCCGCCCGCGGAGCGCGGGCGGGAGGTCGTCCCAGGTACGAGTGGTCACGTCGCTCTCCAGGTGATCGTGTCGTGGTCGATGCGGACCAGGTCCTCGTGGGCGAGGTGGGCAAGGCCCCGGCGCAGTACCGCGTGCAGGTGGGTTTCGTGGCGGTAGCCGAGGAAGTGTTTCTCCGTCAGGCCCTCTGGAGACGACAGTAGGACGCTCGCGGCCGACGTGAGAGCGAGTTTTCCGGTGCCCGCGATCCGCAGGGCCAGGAGCGCGGCTCCTCGTTCGGCGGCGGCGACGTGGCGGCGGTAGGTGTGGACGTCGCCGGTGAGGAAGACGTGCGGGGTGGTCAGGGCGTTGAGGACGAGCCGCAGCTTGAACCCGCGCGAGTTCAGCGCTTCGGGGTCGCCAACAGGCGTGGCGTAGTCAGTGACGGCGTCGAAGCCGTCAAGGCGGGCGGCGTGCTCGATCTCCCGTGTGGTGGCGTAGAGCTTGGAGGTGAAGGCGACCTCCTCGTCGAGCGTCAGTCCGTGGTCGGTGTGGAGCTGCTTCACGCCGTCGATCAACTGGGCGAGCCGGTCGGCGGGAAGGGGCGCGTTGCCGGTGTAGAGGAGGTCGAGGTCGGATGCCGGCCGGGGGCGGGTGGCGTGAGAGCCGTATGTGAGCGCGTAGCCGTCGGGGACCGGGTGGAGGGCGGCGGCCGCCGTGAACAGGTCGGTGCTCACTGCTGTTCCAGGGCGTGGCCGAGGCCGGTGACGTAGGCGAGCGCGTCGCGCATGTGACTCTCGGTGATGCGGCCGTTGTTGCCCATGAAGCGCAGCGGGTGGAGCGTGGCGTCCTGCTGGATGCGGCCGGTGTCGTCGGGGAGGGAGAACTGGTGGAAGTGCCAGCGGCCCTCTTCCAGAATGCGGGCGTGGATGGCCTTGCTGATGGCGTTGATCCGCTCGACGTCCGGGCGGAGCGGGTCGTGGCCGGTGGGCAGGTACATGAACACCACGGCGGTCATGTCGGGGTCGTTCAGGCGCAGCAGGCGGGAGTTGTCGTCGACGAGGCCGGTGAAGGTGCGGGTGGTGATGAGGCGGCGGCGCATGAGGTCGGCGAGGCCTCGGCGGCCGTGGGCGCGCATCATCGCCCACAGTTTCACCGAGGACCATTCCTTGGTGCCGATGAACGGGGTGACCTGCCCGAACGCGAAGTCCTCCTGCATGATCAGGTCGGAGTAGGAGGAGACGAGCCGCAGCGACGCGGGGTCGCGGACCAGGAGCGCGGACATCGCGTAGGGGATGTCCATGACCTTGTGCGGGTCGACGGTGACCGAGTCGAAGTTCTCGATCCCGGTGAGCTTGTGGGCGAGCTCGGGCGCGAAGGCGCACATCAGACCCCAGCAGGCGTCGGCGTGGAGCCAGATCCGGGGGTCGATGGCGCGGGTGATGTCGTGGACCGCGCGGAGGTTCTCCACCGTGTGGGTGCGGCTGTCGCCGGTGTAGGCGACCACGGACATGACCTCGCCCCGGCGCTCCTTCAGGGTGTGCTCCAGGGCGGTGAGGTCGTAGCGGTAGCCGCTGGTGGGGACCTCGATGATCCGGCCCCCGCAGCCGATCCACTCCAGCGCGCTCTTGACGCTGTAGTGGCCGATCCCGGCCGGGACGACGATGTGCATGCGGGTGGCGTCGGTGACGCCGTTGTGCATGGTGCCGGGGGCGAGGTTCTCGCGGGCCAGCATCATGGCGGTGGTGTTGGAACCGGTGCCGCCGTAGGTAGTGACGCCGCCGACGTCCCACACCGTCTTCACGTCAGCGGCGGCCGGGTTGGTGAAGCCGATCAGGTCGCGGAGCCAGCGGATGACCGCGATCTCCGTGAACGTCGCGGAGGGGGCGGCGAAGGACTGGTTGATGAGGTTCTGCTGGGCGAACAGGGCGAGCAGGCCGCCGGCGAGCGCGGCGACGTCGGCGCCGGTGTGTCCGAAGCCGAGGAACCGGGGGGAGGCCTCGTTGTTGCACATCGGCAGGACCGTGTCCACGAGCTCCTGTACGACCGCGGGGACGCAGGTCGGCTCCACGGGCAGGTCGGTGACCAGCAGGTCGCGGATCTCGGCGGGGGCCAGGCGCTTGCGGGTCACCTGGTCGTCGAGCTTGAAGTCGACGCCGACGGTGACGATCTGGTTCAGGAGGGCGATGGCACCGTTGCGGTCCATCTCACTCAGCAGAGGCATGGCAGGGCTCCTTCTCAGGTTCGGTGAAGGCGCCCCCGGCCCTCCCGTGCTGGGGAGGCGTCCGGGGCGATGGAGACTGCGGAACCTTGGCACGAGCTGGGGTTTTTCAGCCGAAGGGTTCCAGGCCCGCGCCCCGTCCTTATGTCGCGGGTGCGGGAGCAGGTGGGCGGGGCCCGCCCGGCAGGCGGGCCCCGTGCTGCGCGCCGGCCCCGTGCGGGCGGAGCGGGCGCGCAGCGGTCTTACGGTCCCGGTACGGAGGCAGGGACCGCCGCGAGGATGCGGTCGAGCGCGCAGTGCAGGGCGCTGACGAGCCGGGCTCGGGACTGCGCCGCCCGCAGAGAGTGCCGGGTGGGCAGCGGTGGGGCGCTCAGTCGCCTGTCGGCTTCTGTGGCCGTGATCTGTGCCAGGGTGCGGGCGGCCACGGCGGAGGCGTGGCCGTCTCGCGGCAGCGCCGCGGCCTTCGTCCGGACCTCGTGGACGAGGAGGCGGGCGTAGCCGGTCAGCTGGAGGGCGGTCTGCTCGATGTCTGCCTGCGGCGGGAGGTGTTCGTCCTGCCGCCAGTCCAGGACCACTGCGGCGAGCCGCTCGTTGGGCTCGCGGTCGAGTGGGAGGTGGGTGTCCAAGCGGCCGGCGGGGTCGTGGACGATGCTGCCGTAGGTCATCTGCTCGTTCCCGTCAGAAGGGTGTCGAGCATCGGCTCGACGGAGGCGACGGACACGCCGTAGCGGTGCAGGAACCGCTGCTCGGCCTGCCATACCGACCAGGTGAACCCCATGTGTCCGAGCGCCGGGACGATGACGACGTTGATGCGGCGCTGCTCGGCCAAACTGCGCAGGCGGTCCCAGCCGGGCGGGACTGCGGCGCCTGGGTCAGAAGGCAGTCGTCAAAGACCGTGCCACCTTCCACGATTGTCCAGCCGTGGCCAGCGGCGACGGCGGCCACGGCCGCGAGCATCCCCCGCACGACGTCGGGGTCGGGGTCGCAGGCGTACAGGGCGGCCGTCGTGGCGGCATCGCGGCGCACACGGACGGGCGTGCTGAGAGGGATATCAAACACGGATTCGCCTCCCGAAGGCGGTGTGTCGGCGTCTGTTCCAGACAACCGCGCCCGGACCTGGAAGGTGCATATCGAAGTCGCGCTGCCTGCCCGCAAGTGGCGTAGCGAATTGACCACTTCTTGACCATCGTGGCGGTGCTGCTCGCCTCTACCGTGGAGGGATGCCCCATGTGCGGAATGAGGTGTTCGTCGCCTGGATGACGACGAACGACTGGACGGCCCTCGAACTGGCCAAAGCCCTGAACAAGGTCATCTGCGACGTGACGCAGAAGACCTCGACGCATGGCGGGCTGTCCGAGGTGACAGTGCGTAAGTGGCGCTCGGGCGAGACAACGTGGCCGCAGGCGAAGGCCCGCATGGCTCTAGAGCAGGTCAGCGGCCGCTCGGCGGCGGACTTAGGGTTCGTGCCGCCCGACCGCCGCAAGACCCGTGCCGTCCCGGAGGACCCGATGCTCCGCCGTACCTTCATCACCATCGCCTCCGCTGCCGGCGCGGCCGCCCTGTCCGGAGCCGCCCCCTCTGCCGGCAGCGGCGACGTGCTGCGTCTGCGGCAGCAGCTCGACACCGTCAACGCCCTCGACGACCAGCGCGGCGGCCACGACCGGGTAGAGAAGGCCGCGCTCGCCGGTGCGGCGGAAGCCGTCGCACTCCAGGCGCGGGCCGCGACCCAGCGCACCCGGCAGAGGCTGTTCTCGCTCGCAGCCGACTTCACCGCCACCGCGGCCTGGTCGTGCGTGGACGCCCGCGAACGCGC
The DNA here is from genome assembly GCF_001905665.1 of Streptomyces sp. CB02261. Taxonomy (GTDB): domain Bacteria; phylum Actinomycetota; class Actinomycetes; order Streptomycetales; family Streptomycetaceae; genus Streptomyces. Next base: position 133,162 of record NZ_LIVX01000012.1, read on the forward strand.
CCGAGCCCGTCAGCACCTGGACCGGGCCCTGTATCTCGCCGGTCTCGCCCAAGACCCGGCCCTGACCCTTCGCGTCTGGAACTCGGTGTCGATGCTCGCCCACCAGCAGGGCGACTACGCGGAAGCCCTCGCCGCAGGCCAGGCCGCCAAAGCGACCTCCGTCACCAGGCGGGATCCGCTGTACGCAAGCCTCGCCCACGCCCGTACCGCCATCGCCCACGCGCATCTGAACGAAGGCCGCCCCGCCCTGCGGGCCCTCGATCTCGCCGAAGCATCGCTCACCAAGGCAGACCTCGACCAGCCGCGCCCGAGCTGGGTCGCCTTCTACGGCGCAGCGGAGCTCTTCGCGCTCACCGCCATCGTCCGCGACCGGCTCGGAGACGCCGCCCACGCGGAGGCCGCATCCTTCCAGGCCCTCGCTGTGCTACCGCTCGCGTTTCGCCGTAACCGGGCCCTCACCACCGCCCGCCTCTCGCTTGCCCAGCTCCATCAAGGCGACATTGACCAGGCCACCGCGACCACCGCGAAGGTCTTCGACGAGATGCAGGGCGCCCCGCTTCCCGGCCGGATGCGCTCGCTGCTCGGCGAGTTCCACCGCGACCTGATCACCCTCGCCCCCGGCTCGGCCACCGCGCTGGACTGGGCCGACCGCTACCGCACCGAATGGAGCCGCCCGTGACCCCCGTCTACACCCTGCGCCGCTACGGACACGCTGAGGCGGCCGAGATCCGGCAGATACTCATCGACGTCCACACCGACGCCTTCGGCACTGAAACCGACGAGTTCCACGACCCGGAGCGATTCGCGTGGTTCGTCGACCACTGGAGCGGCCTGCCCGGATTCGACTGCGTCATCGCCTACGACGGTGACGAGCCCGCCGGCTACGCCTATGGCGCCCCCGCTGTCCATGAACGGGAGTGGTGGCGCGAGTACCTCTCCCCCGCCCCCGCCGCAGAGGAGACCTTCAACCTGTCAGAGCTGATGGTGCGCCCCAAGTGGCGCGCCACCGGCCTGTCGGAGCAGCTGCACGCTGAGCTCGTCGGACGACGTCCCGAACCGCTGGCCTCTCTCCTCGTCGATGTCACCCACCCTCGTGTCCAGGCTCTTTACGAGACGTGGGGGTACCGCAAGATCGGCGAATGTCAGCCCTTCGCCGACTCCCCGCTGTACGCCGTGATGCTCCGCGGCTTTTGAATCAGCAGGAGACCAGGCGCCTGCCCGGCTCAACGTGCGACGGCTTCCCGGGCGGGCTCTGTCCAAAGCTCTGCCGCGTCAGGCCTTGCGGGCAGGACGCCTTCGCCTACTACTCCGACATCGCTGCCCAGGGCTTCCACGAGCTTTAGACGTCATCTCAATTGGTTCGGTAGGCTGCGAGCTGTGGTGGGGATTGTCGACCGGCTGGTGCCGGACGAGTTGTGGGAGCTGTTCCAGCGAGTGGTGCCGGAGGCCCCTTCGCGGCCGCAGGGTGGTGGCCGGCGGCGGCATGGTGACCGGGAGGTGCTGGCCGCGATCGTGTTCGTGGCGAGGTCGGGCTGTACGTGGCAGCAGCTGCCGTCAGCGTCGTTCGGGCCGTCGGGAGCGACGGCCCACCGGCGCTTCTCCGAGTGGACGAAGGCCAGGGTGTGGGCCAAGCTCTACCGCCTGGTCCTCGACGATCTCGGATCCCGAGGCGAGCTGGACTGGTCCCGCTGCGCGATCGACTCGGTGAACATGCGGGCGATGAAAAGGGGAACTTGACAGGTCCAAATCCTGTGGACCGGGGCAAGTACGGCTCGAAGATCCACTTGATCACCGAGCGGACCGGTCTGCCCATATCCGTCGGAATCTCGGCGGCGAACCTGCACGACAGCCAGGCCCTGATCCCGCTGGTGAAGGGCATACCGCCGATCCGCTCCCGCCGCGGACGCAGGCGGCGCAAGCCCGGCAAGCTCCACGGCGACAGGGAATACGACTACTCCCACCTGCGGAGATGGTTGCGCAAGCGTGGCATCACCCACCGCATCGCCCGCAAGGGCGTCGAGTCCTCGCAACGGCTGGGCCGCCACCGCTGGACCATCGAACGCACCATGGCCTGGCTCGCCGGCTGCCGACGACTCCACCGACGCTACGAACGCAAGGCCGACCACTTCCTCGCCTTCACCAGCATCGCCTGCACCCTCATCTGCTACCGCAGACTCACTTCTTGATTCGCTGGAGTGCTACCGGACGCACGAATTCGCGTTACGAGCCCTCGACAGGCAGCCCCGCCACGAACTCTGAAAGATCGGACGCTCGGGGCGGCGCCTGCCCATGCAGGAACCGCTGGTAGTGGTCGGCGACGAGACGACGCAGGTCTGCCCCGGCCGGTTCATCACCACTGAGCTCAAGGGTGACCTGATGCTGCTCACCCGTCATGCGCAACGGTCTGGCCAGGGCGTCGAACCCACAGGTGTACTCGTCGGGCATCTCCCACCATGCCTCGGCGGACGCTCGGCCCTGGAGGACGTACATGTGATAGTCGTCGTCGAAGAGGATCACGGGGCCTATCGGTGCAGTCACTCGTGGAGTATGGCGCAACCTGCAGGTCAGGTACGGACCACAGCAAGCCTGAGCCCAACATTCACGAGCCAATTGAGATGATGTCTAAGGGGCTCGATGAGGGCGTAACCGACGTGCTCCCGGAGGCCGTTGAAAAGAAATGTTGTCGTCGGATGTCGAGCACCTGCTTCCCGCTCCGACTGACGGGTGACAACGCGCCAACGGGGCGTGCGAAATGGGGAGGGCACCCGAGATGAAGTACCTCGAGATGATCTACAACAACCCGGCCAACCGGGATCTCTTCACGGCCAAGGAGTGGTCTGAGGTGTTTGCCAAGCAGGAAGAGCGCAACAAGACGTATCGCAGCAGCGGTGAACCGCTGGGCCTCTACGGCCTGGAAGACGAGGCTAGGCACTCCTCGGCGGATCATGGGTCCGTCTGACCGTTGGTTCGTTGGCTCGGGCAGGGGGGCGGGGAACGACTACGGGGCCGCGGTGTCCTTCGCATGCTCGGCACCGCTGTACAGCTTCGCCCGTGATTTTCTGGAGAGTGCCTAGCTGCCCGCAGATCTCACGAGGCCGAACTGGGGTCTGCGGGAAGGCCTAAGGTACGGGTGTCAGGGAGCGGCCGGTCCTTGGTTGCTGCACCGACTCCAGGAGGGGGCGCCAGGAGGCGACGGCGGGCTTACGCCTCAGTAGCCTGCGGCGCTCCCGTTCGGTCATTCCGCCCCAGATTCCGTACTCGATCCGATTGTCGAGGGCGTAGGCGAGGCACCGGGTGCGGACGGAGCAGCCGGTGCAGATGGCCTTGGCCTGGTTCTGGGCCGTCCCTTGCACAAAAAGGTCCTCAGCGTCGGCCGCCTGACAGACAGCATTCTCTATCCAGTCCTCGCCCACCCCGTGCCGGCCCCTTCTGCGTTGTGTCCCTGTGGCTGCCGAACGACTCGGACGAGCCGTTCGCCCTCGACCGTATGGGAATCACCGACTGCGCGGCAGGGCCGGATCGGCACTCGCTGCACCTTCAGGTGATTCGGCCAGTGGGGCGCGCCTGTCGTGGTGTTCACGGCGGAAGGGCACGTTCAGGTCTTGCATCGCGCTGGAGTACTAGGAACGTATGGTCTTTCTGATCTTGGAGCGGAGGTCGCGCGCGCCGGGGGGCGATGACCTCGGCCGGCGTGAAGTCTGCTCAGACGCTGTCCGGGACGGTGTCGTGGCCGTGAGGCAGGAGCCGGTCCCCTAGTAGCGCTTCGTTACGTCGGGCGATCTAGCCTGGTGGTGCGCATCTTCCCGTTATGAGGCTTGGGAAGGTGGAACGGCTCCGGGGTGAGTTGTCGGAGTTCGTTGCCGATGTGTTTGCTTCGCTTCCGCGGCGGGCTCAGCGGCGGTGGGGCGGGTGTTATCTGCGGGGTCTGATGCCGGACGGCCGGCGAAAGTCGATCCAGCCGATGGCCGAGCGGCTGCCAGACGGGAACATGCAGGCCCTGCAGCAGTTCGTGAACCCGTCGCCGTGGGACCCGCTGCCGGTGCGGCAACGGATAGCCGAGCGGCTGACCGAGGCCATCACTCCTGACGTGTGGGTGATCGACGACGTGTCGTTTCCCAAATGCGGCACCCGCTCAGTGGGGGTGGCCCGCCAGTACTGCGGCGCTTTGGGAAAGACGGCCAACTGCCAGGTCGCGGTCAGCGTCCACACCGACACCGACACCGCATCGTGCCCATTGGACTGGCAGTTGTATCTGCCCAGGGAATGGACCGACGACCCAGCCCGATGCCAGGCGGCCGGAGTCCCTGACGGGACCGTGCACCAGGAGAAGTGGCGCCTTGCCCTGGGTCTACTGGACACGCTGGCCGACTGGAAACCGACCGCCCGCGTGGTGGTGGCCGACGCCGGAGATGGTGCTGGAGGTGAGGGCCTGGGCCGCTCGCGGGGCGGGGCCACCAGCCGCCGCGCTCCTCCAACCCGGCGGCCCATCCCTCGCCGACCGCACCGCCGCCGAGGAATGCGACGGCAGCCTCCCGCGACGGGAACGGTGTGGGCCATGCGTCGAGCCATCCGCCGATCTCGGCCTGCCCGTTCGGGTTCGGTCCGCCGGGGCCGGCTTTGATCAGGACAGCCTGCGCACGAGGTTGGGGGGGTGAGCATGGCGGTGTGGCCGCCCAGGGACTGGCCCACCAGGACGGGCTGGTGCAGGTCGAGCTGTTCGAGGACGGCGACGACATCGGGCAACGTACGCAGCACGGCTCACCTCGCGCGGGAGGCGCTCGCTGGCGCCGTGGCCGCGCTGGTCGATGGCGACAACCCGGTAGCGAGGGCTCAGGGCTCGGGCGAGGTTGTCCCATTCGCCTGCGTGTCCGGCAAGCCCGTGCAAGGAGACGGTGGGCTGCCCGAGCCGCCCAGTCGCGGCAGGACAGGCGGACCCCGTTCGCGTTCCACGGTGCGTTCAGACCACGTCACACGGGCCTTCTTCCAGGCTCGACGGAGGGGTTGTTGATCAGAAGCGGAACATCTCGGCGAACCGGTTGAGAAGGGCGGGATCGCCTTCTGCGCGCACGCTGCCGTCCGCGAGTACTTCGTCGGGAGTCTTGCTGCCGCTCATCAGCTCGCGGATCGGGTGGCCGGACAGGCGCTCGACGACGAGGTCAGGAGCAGGGTGCGCACCGAAGCCGACGGTCAGCGCGCCATTCGTGATCTGTAGGCGGATGGTGAACTCGTCCATGCGGACCTCGAAACCGGCGGTGGTGCCCTGGGCCGTTTCGGGCCGGTAGGTGGTGCGGAAGGACATGGCCACCGACTCGGCGGTGATGGCCTCGCCGGGGCGGGGCTCGGTCATCGTCCGGGCTCCCCAGCGGCCCAGTGCGATGAGCGCCGGTTCGAGGTCTCTCCCGTAGTCGGTGAGCTCATAGACGACCGCGCGCTCGGGGTGCGGCAGCGCACGGCGGGTGGCTAGTCCGGCTTCTTCAAGTTGCTTCAGACGGGTCGACAGGATGTTGGTGGGGATGGCAGGCAGGCCCTTACGCAGGTCCGTGTAGCGCTGGGGTCCGTTGAGCAGGTCGCGGACGATCAGCATGGTCCAGCGTTCACCGATCATTTCCATCGCCCGTGCCAGTCCACAGAACTGTCCGTACTCGCGAATCGCCATGATGCAAATGGTAACCCAGGATTCACTTGACAAAGCATGCTTGTAAAAAGCAAGTTGGCATCTGGCTGCCATGCGTGCCTTCGCCAACGGTGTCATCCAAGCTCACTACACCCCCAGCCCCCGCTGACCCGCTAGACCGTTCCGTCCACCCGCGACCAGGAAAGACCTCCGCATGTCCCAGACGCTCAACCCCCGGGCCGCCCTCGACGTGAGCCCGGTCCGCCCGGTGCCACCACTCCTGTCGGCCGCCGGCATCGCAGCAGGCCCGATCTTCCTCGCCGTCGGCGTGGCCCAGGGCCTGACCAGGGACGGGTTCGGCTTCACCCGCAACGCTCTGAGCCAGCTCAGCCTCGGCACCCTCGGCTGGATCCAGGTCACCGCCTTCCTGCTCACCGGCCTGTTGGTCATCGGCGGCGCGATCGCGATACGCCGGACACTGGGCGATGCGCCCGGCGCCACCTGGGCGCCCCGGCTGCTCGGCGTGTTCGGTGCCTCGTTTCTGTTCGCCGGGGCCTTCCGCGCCGACCCGGGGGCCGGATTCCCCGCCGGTACCCCGGAGGACCGGGTCACCACGCTGAGTGCACACGGCACCGTCCACATGCTCAGCGGCACGGTCGGCTACCTCGCGCTGTGCGCCGCGTTCCTCGTGCTCGCCCGGCACTTCGCTGCCCGCGGTCAGCGCGGCTGGGCCGTCACCTGCCGCCTCGTGCCGGTGGGAGTCCTCGCCGGATTCGCGGGCTCCTCCGTCACCGTCCTGGCCTTCACTATCGGAGCGGGACTCGGCCTCCTCTGGCTCACCGCAGTGTCGGTCCGGCTCCTCACCGCCGCTCCGACAACACAGCGGTAACGCCCCTGCAACTTGCAGGCCAGGCGAAAGCGGAACGATGATCCAAGATCACTACGCACGGATAGACAGGACACTGCGACATGACTGAACCGGTGAAGGGCCCTGCCAGCTACTTCCCTTCGATCGAGAAGAAGTACGGCCGCCCGATCACGGAGTGGAAAGACGCCATCCGGTCCTCTCCCCTGACCAAGCACATGGAGCTCGTCTCCTGGCTCAAGACTGCGCACGGCCTGGGCCACGGCCACGCCAACGCGCTCGTTGCGCACACCCTCGCCGAAGACAGCAGACAGTGAACCGCACGTGATCCCGTACAGGGGACAGACCAGCGGCTTCTCCCTCTGGCGACCTGAGCTCCTCGGGGTCATCACGTCGTGCCCCCCGAAAGGCTCCTCCCTGCCAGGCTCCAAAAAGTCAGCACTCTGAAAGTGGCTCGCCCGAAGCCGGGATCCGTAGCGTGACGGAACCGTCATGTACGACACGCCTGCCTGAGATCCGGACAAGGAGCCCATTCATGGTGCCCATGGACCACCCGCACGGAGGCCACGGAGGCCACGGAGGCCACGAAATGGGAGGCGTGGTTTCCTCCCTGGACAGCTGGGGCGCCGTCCTGTTCATCGGATGGGCCGTTGCCATGTGGGCTGCCGTCGCCGTGGTCGCGTACGCCAACCGAGGGCCGGTGCGGCCCTGGCTGTTCAAGACCTCGGTCGCCGTCATCGGTCTCGGAGTCGTCGGGCAGATCGGGCACTTCCAGGAGCACGTTGTCCAGGCAGGCTACTGGGTAGCGAACCCGTACTCTCCCGCCTGGATGACTCCGTGGGCGAACAGCATCGCGCGGGGCATGGGGCAGATCGACCCGACCAAGCCCGCCCTTGGCATGGAGATCCTGCACCTCACCGGTAACTTCATCTTCCTCGCCGGACTCCTCGGCATCGTTCAGATCACCCGCCGCGCCACCGGCGCCCTCAAGTCCCGCAAGTGGGCCAAGATGGGCGTCTGGATGCAGGGGATCCACGGCATCGAGCACATCGTGCTGACCCTGTCGGTCGCGCTCGGTGCCAGCCGCGCCATCGGCCTGTCCACCTGGTTCGGCGCCATCGACCCGGGCCCGGCTCTCGTCACGTACCGCGTGTGGTGGCACTTCGTCGCCAACCTCATCGGCACCGCCATCCTCGCCGCCGCCCTCTTCTACCTGTGGAAGGAGAAGAAGGCAGTCAAGGACGGCTACCTGCCCGAGCCCGCAGCCGCCGATGAGGACCGCGTCCTCTTCCCGGCTCCCGACGCTGTCTCAGACTCCGCGGAGCAGTCCGCTCAGGTTGCGGAGCACGTGCGGGAGCGGGAGCTGGTGAGCCGCTCGTAGGCGCGCCGACCCGAAGCGTGGGGGAGGGGGCTGTACCCGGTGGGCGGCTCCCTCCCCCCCTTTTTTCCGTCTCGGTGGCCGGTGCGGTGCATCATCCCGTCGTAGCTGACGTACGGGCCAGCCGGCGCAGCGCCGACAGCAGTTGGTCGCCAAGGACGGCCGCGACGACCAGGCGCTCCGCCGGGCCCGTCCCGCTGCTGGAGGAGTGCAGCAGCTCCGCGTCGGCCGCCGCCGCCTGCTCCGCTGCGGCGGCGTACGCGTCAATCCGGTCGGCGAAGTGGTGTTGGTCCAGTTCGCCGAGGGTGTCCAGGATCTCGACCACCCGTGCGAACGCGGGGCCGTCGGCGGGCGCGTGCCAGCTACGGCGCTCGGCGAGTGCGTAGACCAGGGCCAGGGTGCGGGGGTCCGCCGAGAGGATCGCGAGCGGTCCGCCCTGCGGGGCCGGGGCCGCCAGCACCTCCAGTGCGTCCAGCCTGGCGGCCCCCCTGCCACGGCATGACAGGTCGGACTCACCGTCCAGCACGGCCACGATGGCCCGGACCTTCGCCACGGACAGGCCGCCGAGCTCGAGCAGAGCCCGGATCAGACGCAGCCGGTGGACATGGTCCTCGGTGTAGCGGGCCTGGTTGCTGCTCGTGAGGCGGCCCGGGGGAAGCAGTCCCTCGCGGATGTAGTACTTGATGGTGGGCGTGGACACGCCACAGGCGCGGCCGAGTTCCGCGATGCGCATGCCCGTTTTGGGCGGTGCGGGGCTCATGACGTGCCCGCCGGTACGCGCGCGTCGGCATCCTTGGGCAGGTGGGCTCTCTCCTCGGCGCGGCAGCGCCAGCACATACCGCGGGGTGCCGGGCGTCCGCAGGTTCCCTCGCGGCCCCGGCAGCCGATGCCGATCTCCGCCGGGGGCCCGGGGACCGGAGTGATGAGCGCGGGGCGGGGCCGGCATTCCGCGCACAGCCCCGAGTTGCCGCGGTGGTGGGGCCGTTCGCACTCCGGGCAGCACTCCACGACGCGTAGCCGGGCCCCAGCAGCCGGCCTGGTGGGGGAGGACAGTGTGGTGGGCGGCGGGGTGCACCGGCGATGGGCCGCGCGCTCGGCGATCACCTCACGACAGGCCCGGCACTCGACGCCCGTCGACCAGAGCACGCCCGCCTCGCAGTCCGGGTCGGCGCAGCCCCAGCGGGGGAGCGCGACGCCCAGCAGCCAGCGGCCGGGGTCCCGGATGTCTGAAAGGAGGGTCCGGGCCAGGCGGTGGTTGAGCCGGGCCTGCAGACGGGGGATCTCGGTTCCGTGGTCGAGCTGCCGGGAGATCTCCTGGCCGATGCGCCGCTGCACGTAGGTGCCGACCCCGGCGAGGAGGAAGCGGACCGGCTCCAGGACGGTGTGCAGCCGTGGGCTGAACGTCAGCTGTGGGCCTCGGTACGGAGGCTTGCCGCCGCTGTTGCGGATGGGGGAGGGGCTGGGGGTCTGGCCGTCCGCGCGCAGCGCGTGATCACGCGAGTCCGCTACGGGGCGCGGTGTTTCGACGGGCCCAGGTGCGGGCTCTTCCACCGGTGGTTCGCCTACGGCGGATGACCAAGGCGTCGGCTCGTTCTCAAGTCGGTCAATCCTTAGGTCTTCCTCATACGCGAGGGATCGGTCATGAAGATCGGGACCGGATAGGTCATCAAGAGCAGAGGATGGCGTGGTCTCCTCAACAAGGATGCTGAAGAGGTGGCGCCCCCGTGCTCCGGCCCGTCGGTCGACGGTGATCCAGCTGGATTCGGCCAGTTCGTCGATGATGCGCCCGGCCGCCTCGGTGGTGATCGGCTGGCCGGCCTTGGGGCCGGAATGGTGCCGCAGGTAGCCGGCGAGTTCGCGTTCGGTCAGGGGCATGTTCTGCACGACGGCGAACGAGATGACGGCGTAGGCGCGCAGCAGACGGGGCCGCAGCTGCTCGGAGGCGACGACGGGCAGCCAGATGAACCGCTCGTTGGGCCACATCGCGCGGACCTTGCGGCGTGCGGTGGTGCCGGTGCCGCCGCGGAGGGTTCGGCGACGGCTGTCAGGCAGTTCGATGACGCCGTCGGGTGCCGGGGAGCGCAGTTCTGCGAGGCCGCGCTGCACGGTTGAAATGGAGAGACCGAGGTATGAGGCGAGGGTGGCGAGGCCTGCGGTGCATGCCTCATTGCGCATGCCGAGCGCCTTGATCTTCATGTAGACGGTCACGGCGGCGTCGGAGTAGTACGCGGACTCGATGAGCCTCATCGGCACCTTCACGCGTCCGCGGAGGAGAGGATCGGGGATGACAAGAGCAATTCCCGGCTGAACGTGGCTGGAATCGATGGGGGAGATATGACCAGCAAAGGCGTGATTCCCCGCAGAAAGGTCTGCAGGGGGCTGGAGAATCACAGCGTTTTGGTTCATCATGAAGGGACTCCTCGGCATCACTTGAGGGGGCTCTCTCCTTGTCGGGCGATGAGGAGAGGGATGCTTCGCGTGGTTGGGGCTGGTCTCTTTCCTCGCGGAGGACTCGTCAAAGGAGCCGCTGTGCGGCGGCTTGTTGGTTCCTGGCAGAACCTGCTCGTGCACGTTTCTGGGGTGGCTCCCAGAGACGGGGCTTCGCCCGTCGAGTTGGCAGCTCGGCGGGCGGTGTTGTGACGACTCCCGTTCCTCAGTGGTGGCTCACTGAGGCAGGGCTTGTTATCACATCTCCTGTTATGTCCCCTTCTTGATCCTTTCTTCGCGCAGGGAAGTCCCGGGTGATCAGAGCGCGGTGATGTCCGTGACCTCGGTCGTCGCGTGGAACGCGAATGAGCCGCCCTGGAGGGCGTTGACGCGGATCGAACGGCGCCCGGGGGAAGCCTCGGTGCTGTCGACCGGTTCCGCCTCGATCCAGCACGGCTCGTCGAACTCGACGTAGCGGTTGAACGAGATGTCCATCGAGGTGGGTATCGCGGCTCTCCCCACCGGCTGTGTCGCGTGGGCCGCCTGGCGGACCGCCTCCAAGAGGACCATTCCCGGCACATGGTCGACGGCGTGGTCGAAGAGAACCGGGTGGCTGGTGTCAACCCGGAGCTGCCAGCGGCGGCGTTCCTCGGTGGGCGACAGGACGATGTCCTGCTGGCGCAGCCGGCCCACGCTGCTGCGCGAGACGGGCTCCGGTGGCTGGGGGGCGGCCGCGAAAATCTCCGCGATGTCGCTGCGTCCGGCGCGCATCCGCTGGTAGACGGCGGGGGAGTGACAGCCGAACCGGGTGCTGACCATGGCGACCAGGGAGTCGTTGCGGACGACCTCCAGGTGCATGGTCATCATGGTCGGGAGCTGCTTGTGGTAGCGGATGTCCGAGACCACCGCGTGTATCTCCAGGTCGGCCGGGGTGCGCTCGACGTGCAGGGCCTGCGGGTTGATCGCGAACTGCAGTCGGGACCAGCTGAGCTGGTAGCCGAAGGGGACGTCGTACGCGACGTGCGTCAGCAGCGGGAACGTCTGCCGCACCGTCTCGCACAACAAGAGCGGGTCGTGCATGCCGTGCTCGGATGTGTAGAAGCTGTGGCCGCGGGGCCACTGGGCGCTGACCGTGAAGGTGTCGTGGCCAACCTTGTTCCACCCCGTCAGGAACACCTCCGACAGAGCTGCGCGGTGCACGTACTCCTTGGCGACCGTCGTGGTCAGCACGGGGCGTGCCACGGCAGGACGTTCCGATGTGATGAGCATGCCTCTCCCCTAGGGCGTGCGTATGTGGAGGCTCCGTGTTGGACTTTCGGTTGCCGGAGCCGACTTGTAAAATAAGGGCGTTCGTTTTTTTTGTCGAGAGAGGCAGGTCGATTCCGATGGACGAGCCGAAGCAAGACCGGGCCGTCAAGACGAGGGAGGCGATTCTGCATGCCGCCGCGGAGGTCTTCGACACCTACGGCTACAGCGGCGCCAGCATCAGCAAGATCATGGAGCGCGCCCAGGTGACGCAGGGTGGGATGTACTTCCACTTCAAGTCGAAGCTGGGCTTGGCGCAGGCGGTGCTGGCGCACCAGCAGGAGTTCGTACACTTCCCGCCGACCGGTCACGACGGGCTGCAGCTCCTCATCGACCTCAACTTCTTCCTCGCCCGCGAGCTGCAGACCAACGTGGTCTTCCGGGCCAGCGTCCGACTCGCCGTCGAACAGGGCGACTTCGGCATGCGGGACGACACGGCCTATCAGGAGTGGGTCGAACAGTTCTACGGACTGCTGTGTGCGGCGCGCGAGAACGGTGAGCTGCTGCCGGGCGTCGACGAGCGGGAGTTCGCCAACGTTCTGGTCGGTGCCTACAGCGGCATCCAGGTGTTTTCGAACGTCGCCTCCGGACGCGCCGACCTCCCCTCGCGACTTGCCTCGATGTGGCGCTACCTGCTGCCGGCGATCGCCACTCCGCAGGCCATCGCCGAGCTCCGGTTCCCCCAAGACGTACAGAAGTTCGCAGCGTGAGAGCCGACCGCGTGGTGGTGACGGGGGCCACCGGGTTCATAGGATCGGCCGTTTTACGGGAGCTGCGCCGGCTGCGTGAGGAGCGGGGTGACGCCATCGTCGTCCGGGCGGTGGGACGGCGGCCGCCTGCCGGCCTGTCCCACGCCGACGAGTGGATCGACGCCGACCTCGCGGATCCGTGCACGCTGACGGGGGTCTGCGACGGGGCGGACGTACTGCTGCACCTGGCCGCGCTCGTCGCCGCCGAGGAGGAGTCGTGCGCCGCTGTCAACGTGCGGGGAACCGAGACCCTGATGGCGGAGGCCATCCGCGCCGGGGTGGACCGGTTGGTGCACCTGTCGACGGCCGCGGTCTACGGCCTCGGGCCGTATGCGGGGATCGCCGTCGACGAGGTTGTGCCCGCTCCGGTGTCCGCCGCGAGCCGGACCCGGCTCGCGGCGGAGGCCCATGCGCTCGCGGCCGGGGCGGACGTGCTGCGGCCCGGCCTCGTGCTCGGGACGGGCGACCGGTGGGTCGTGCCCGCACTCGCCGAACTCCTCCGCTCCGTGCCGGCCCTGTGGGACGGGGGACGGGCGAGGATATCCCTCATCGAGGTCGAGGACCTGGCCCGGCTGATCGCGCACGCCGGACTGACCGGTGCGCTGCCCGGCGGCCGGATCTGGCACGCGGGCCATCCCGAGCCGGTGACCCTCGCCGCGCTCGTCGATGCGCTGGCCCTTGAGGGAATCGTGGCCGCGCCGAAGCAGCCGCTGCCGCTGGCCGACTGTCTGAAGCAACTGGGCGCCTCGGGGACCCGCTTGAGCTCGCGACAGTTCTCACTGTTCGCGGAGGACTTCTGGTTCGACAGCCGAGAGATCTGGCGCGCCGCCGACTGCCCCGCCGGTCCTGGTCCGCTGGACCGGCTGGCCTCGTCGGCACAGTGGTACCGGGACCTGCTCAAGGGCCGGGCGGCCTGATGATCACGGTCGCCCGGCCCTCATAGTGTTCAACCCGTCTGAGCCGGGTTCTCCGAGGCGCCTGCCTGCCGCGGAACGGTCGACCCCTCGGCGGAGACGCCCGCGAGCGCCAGTCGCCACACCCGCTTCAGCTGGGCGACCGCGCTTTCGAACGCGGGATCAGAACCCATCCGGCTGCGCAGGTACGCCTCGGCGCCACTGGTCAGATGCTCCACCAGCGTCGTGACGTCCGCGGGCAGCGCGTCCGTATGAAGTTGACCGCTTTCGTATGCCCGGTCGAGCAGGTTGCGTACTGTCGGCAGCCAGGCATCCGACCAGGACACCGTGCTCGGCCGCTCCCGGCTCAGCCGGATCGCGGAACGCACCGCGGGCTCCTGTTCCATCAGCCGGGTCAGTTCCAGCGTCAGGTCGATCACCATCCGCAACGGCGTCATCGGCTCGGCCGTCAGACGTTCGAGCGTCGCCACCGTTACCGACCTGCCCTCTTCCTGCACGGCGTCGGCCAGATGGACCTTCGTCGGGAAGTGGAATGTCACGGCGCCTATCGACAGGCCGGCGGCCTTGCTGATCGTTGACAGCGAGGTGCCCTCGTACCCGTTGCGGTCGAATTCCTGCGCCGCCGCCTTGATCAGGGCCTGGCGCGTACGCACGGCCCTCTCCTGTTTCACCACACCATCTCCCGAAGAGGGCTGTCTCGTGGGGGACTCATGACCACCTTCCTGTCCAAGACTTGCCTCCTTCTGTTGCGGCGGACAAGGCCGAGTTGCCCAAGCTGTCTTGGGTTTTCGCAGGTCACAGCGGTGTGGGCGACCAGTCCGCGAGGCCGCCAAGGCACCGACTTGCCGAAGTGCATGCGGCAACTCTCCTGAGTCACAAAAAAAAGAGGGCGTTCGCTATGATTTTAGCGTGGTCGGCAGCCGCAGGCCGAGAGCAGGGGAGGGAACGAGCCATGACCGCGTACGCTCTGACGACGCATCACACGTCGGTGCCGGTGTTCGCCGAGAGAATCTTCGAGTGCCTGCCGAGGGCTGACCAGCGCCGCTGGGCCCAGACCTACATGCAGGGTCTGCTCACCACCCCGGGCAAGAAGTCGGTACGCAATCTCGCCGCGGCGGTCTCGGCCTCGCCGGCCGCCTCCCAGTCGCTGCACCAGTTCGTCAACGCCAGCCCCTGGGACTGGATGCCGGTCCGCGCAGAGCTCACCCGTTGGGCCGAGCAGCAGATGGCCCCGCGCGCCTGGGTACTCAGCCAGGCCGTACTGCGCAAACGCGGAGAGCACTCCTGCGGGGTGCACCGCAGGTTCCTCGCCTCCACCGGCCGCTCGGTGACCTGCCAGGTCGGCGTCGGGATGTTCCTCTCCTCCTACGACCGTGCGCAGCCCGTCGACTGGCGTCTGCTGCTGCCCGGCTCCTGGGCGAAGGACCCCGAGCGACGCGAGCGCACCCGGATCCCCGCCGAGGTCGGCCCGAGCACCGTCGAGCAGCACGCCCTCGACCTCGTCGACACCCTCTGGGACGTCAGCAGGACCGCTCCGCTGCCGGTCGTCGCCGACCTGGACGCGCTCGGCGCCACCAGCGCGACCGCCCTGGTGCACGGACTGGCTCTGCGCGGACGTGACTTCGTCGTCGCCGTCCCGGACACGCTCCAGGTCGCCGTCGGCCGCCACCTGCGGCTGCAGCGTTCGCAGCAGAGAGGCGGCGGCCAGGGCCCGGTGCTCGCGGCGCGCAACCTGTTCGAGTTCGACGCCGGCATGCTGACCCGGATGGACAAGGTCGTCCCCTGGGAGGACAACGGCCGTCACATCACCGTCATGTCCAGCTTCGTGCGGCTGCCGCAGACCGGCCCGGGCGGGGAGCGGATCCACCGCACCTACCGGCTGTTCGCGGTCCGGCCCGACAACGGTCGCCGCCCGGTCCAGCTGTGGCTGACCAGCCTCACCCACGCCCGCATGGAGTCGGTGCTCGCGCTGACCAGGACCCTCGCACACGCGGAGGAGTCGGTACGGGAGATGAGCGAGGACTTCGGACTGCTCGACTTCGAGGGCCGCTCCTTCCCGGGCTGGCACCACCACATGACACTGGTCTCCGCCACGTACGGCTACAGCAGCCTGCAGCGCACGCACCCGCCGACCGGCGGCGGCGAGCGGATGCTGGTGGCCGCGTGATCCGAGGAACCTGGGACGACTTCGCCAACTCGGGTTCCTTCACGCAACCCGCCTCGCCCTAGAGTGAGCGCATGCTGAAGCACACGTACGAGGGACAGGACTGCAACCTCGCCCGGTCACTGGAGGTGATCGGCGAGCGCTGGACCCTGCTGATCATCCGCTCCGCGTTGCTCGGCACCTCCCGCTTCGACGGGTTCCTCGCGCACCTCGACATCGCGCGCAACGTGCTCTCCAGCCGGCTGGCCCGGCTGGTGGACCAGGAGATCATGGAGCGGGTGCCCTACCAGGACAAGCCGGTGCGCTACGAGTACCGGCTCACCCCGGTCGGACGCGACCTGACCCGGGCCGTGATCGCCCTCATGCAGTGGGGCGACCGCAACCTGCCGCAGGAACTGGGCCCGCCGCGGCGCGCCGACCACATCGGCTGCGACGGCGTCGTCCACGTCGAACTGCGCTGCGGCTCCTGTGGGCGCGCCGTGCACGACGAGGAAGTGGACGTGCGCCGCATCCGCTGAACACCGGGGCGGGAGAGCAACGCGGAAGATGCCGCCGGTTATCCGGCGCACCCACGATGACAGCCCCGCCGCCCAGACCGAAAGCGGCGCATACGAGGAGGCGTCCGTGCCCGCACTGGGAGCGCTGCGCAGGCTGTTGATGGCCCCGTCCCTGGACGACGTGAGCTTCGCCGGGCGTGGCTTCACGGTCGAACCCACCCCGCTCACCAGGCAGCTGGAAGCCGTGCCGCAGGCCGTGGTGACCGGCTTCGAGTGGGGCATCGAGGACAAGGACCCGGCCACCACCGAGCGCAGGCTCGCGCTCATCGCCCCGCTCAACCAGGGCTTCGCCTACGAGGGTGCCACCATGGCCTGCGCCATCCGCGACACCATGGGCCCCGGCGGGCACCGCGCCGCCGACCTGATCCGCGGCGGCGGCCGGCCGCACATCTTCCTGAACTACATCGGCATCGGCTTCGCCATGGCCAAGCTGCCCAGGCCGCTGTGGAAGAAGCTCGTCCCCACCCTGACCGAGCCCGACCTCTACCCGGCGATGAGCTGGCTGTGCGTCGACGGCTACGGCTTCGACCGGGCCTACTTCGACACCGACACCTGGGTCGGCGGACAGCGTCTGGACGCCCCCTACGACTGGGACGGCGACGCCTCCTACTGGCAGCGCGCCTTCGACCAGGGCGTCGGCCGCGCGCTGTGGTTCATCCACGGCGGGCACGTCGTCAACGTCTCCGCCGCCGTACGGGCGTTCGCCGGTGACCGCAGGGCCGACCTGTGGAGCGGGATCGGCCTTGCCGCCACCTTCGCGGGCGGCAGCACGCCCTCGGACCTGGCCGCGCTGCGCGCGGAAGCCGGCGAGCACGCCGACCACCTGGCGCAGGGCTCGGTGTTCGCCGCCAAGGCCCGCCATCACGCCGGGTTCGTCCCCGAGCACAGCGAGGCGGCCGTCGCCGCGTTCACCGGGCGCACCGTCGAGGCGGTCGCCCGGCTCGCCGACGACTGCGCGGCCAACGACCCCGAGCAGGGCACGGGACCCGCCTACGAGGTCTGGCGACGGAATGTGCGGACGCAACTCGGTGCCCTCGTTGTTTGAGCACATCTGAAGTAGACGCCCCTCCGGGCCCGCTGGCTAGATTCGATTCGCTGGGGGAAATTCAGGGATTCGAGTGGGATTCGAGAGGGGCGGTCTACTGCCGTGTCCAGTGTGTTTGGTGCATTCCGACGCCGATTGCTCACGCCGGCTGTTTCCGAGACGACCATGGAAGTCCGTGGCTTTCATGTGAAGAACGCGGAAGCAAAGGCCAGGCTCGAGTACATCGGCGAGGTCTTTCTCCAGGGCTACGCGTACGCGGTGGAGGCCGCTTCGCCCGCCGAGGCGGAGGAACTCCTGGAGACTGTCCCGCGGGACATGCGCGGCTTCGCCTACGAGGGCGCCGGCATGGGCGCGGCGGTCTACGACTCGCTGCCCGGGCACGGCGGCCGGCTCGCCGGTCTGCTGGCCGGCGCGGGCCGCCACCACGACTACATGATCTACGTCGGCGTCGGCTGGGCGATGGCCCGGCTGCCGAAGCCACTGTGGCCCGACATCCGCACCACCGACCCGCTGCTGCGCTGGCTCGCGCTCGACGGATACGGCTTCCACCAGACGTACTTCAAGACCGCCTCGTACGTGCGGACCCCGGAGATCCAGCACCCCTTCCGCTGGAACGGCGGGCACAACCACTACACCCTGAACGCCATCGACCAGGGCATCGGCCGGGCACTGTGGTTCGTCGGCGGCACCGATCCCGACGTCGTCACCGAGCTGATCCGGTCCTACGACGAGCGCCGCCACAGCGACCTGTACGCAGGTGCCGGGCTCGCCTGCTCCTACGCGGGCGGCGTCACCGAGGACGAACTCGCCCGCTTCGTGGAGGGCGCCGGCGAGCACCGCTGGGCGCTCGCCCAGGGATCCGCCTTCGCCACCGAGGCCCGCGTCAAGGCCGGCACGATCATCGACCACACCCACCTCGCGGCCCGTGTCGTGTGCGGCACGACCGCCGAACGGGCCTCACAGGTGTGCCGGGACACCCGGCCCGCCGCGACCGTCGGGGGCGCTTCCCCGGCCTACGAGAAATGGCGGCGGGACATCGCCGCGGAACTTGCTTCTGACTCGCTCATCTCGAAAGGTGTCGACCAGTGACGGTCACAAAGAACTGGCTCCGCAGGAATTCACCGGGGATCGTCGCTCTCGCCGTCATGGTGGGCACGTTCTACGGCGTCCGGCTGCCTGACTCCTCCGCCGCCGAGATCGACAAACTGGCGAAGAATTTCGCATTCGAGCCCATGTCGATCGCGATGCCTGCGGGATTCGACAAGCAGGAGGTCCGTAAGGTCAACAAGGCGTACCAGCACATCGAAGCGTGGATCTCCTCGGTCGGCGCCGGTATCGCCATCAACGACCTTGACGGCGACGGCCTCGACAACGACCTCTGCGTGAACGACGTGCGGATCGACCAAGCGGTCGTCACCCCGGCACCGACCCGCAAGGACAAGTACGCGCCGTTCGCGCTGAACCCGGCGCCGCTCGGCACCAGCAAGACGATGGCGCCGATGGGCTGCATGCCCGGCGACTACAACGAGGACGGCCGCACGGACCTCCTCGTCTACTACTGGGGCCGCACCCCGGTCATCTTCGTGAACAAGGGGGAGAAGGGGAAGCCGCTCACCGCCGCCTCCTTCACACCCACCGAGCTGCTGCCCGGCAAGTCCGGCGCCACCTACACCGGCCCGCTGTGGAACTCCAACGCGGCCGCCGTCGCCGACTTCGACGGCGACGGCCACAACGACATCCTGATCGGCAACTACTTCCCCGACAGCCCGGTCCTCGACCCGTCCAAGGACGGCGACGTCACCATGAACGAGTCGCTGTCGCACGCCCAGAACGGCGGCGGCGCCCACATCTTCCGGTGGACGAAGGACGGCTACGAGAAGGTCGACGCCGCCCTCCCGCAGAACCTGAACAAGGGCTGGTCGCTCGGCGCGTCCGCCGCCGACCTCGACGGCGACCGGCTGCCCGAGCTTTTCCTCGCCCACGACTTCGGCACCTCCGCGTTGCTCTACAACACCTCAACCCCCGGGAACATCAAGTTCTCCGAGGTCAAGGCCGTACACAACGGCACCGTGCCGAAGTCGAAGGAGCTGGGCCGCAGCTCCTTCAAGGGCATGGGCGTCGACTTCGGCGACCTGAACAACGACGGCCTGTACGACATGTTCGTCAGCAACATCACGACCTCCTTCGGCATCCAGGAGTCGAACTTCGCGTTCATCGACACCGCCGACTCCCGCTCCGAGGTCCAGGCCCGGCTGAAGGAGGGCGAGGCGCCGTTCAAGGACCGCTCGACCGACCTGAAGCTGGCCTGGTCCGGCTGGGGCTGGGACGTCAAGACGGGCGACTTCGACAACAACGGCGACCTCGAGATCACCCAGGCGCTCGGCTTCGTCAAGGGCAAGAACAACCGCTGGCCGCAGCTCCAGGAGCTGGCCACGGCCAACGACGCCCTCGTCGCCAACCCCGTCTGGTGGCCGAACGTCAAGCACGGTGACGACCTCGCCGGCAGCCAGCGCATGCGCTTCTTCGCCAAGGACGCCGAGACCGGCGAATACCACAACCTCTCCATCGCCCTCGGCATAGGCGAGCCCATCCCGACCCGCGGCCTCGCCACCGGCGACGTCGACGGCGACGGCCGACTCGACCTGGCCGTCGCCCGCCAGTGGGGCGAGCCGATCTTCCTGCACAACGCCGCCAAGAACCCCGGCGCGTACCTCGGCCTGAACCTCACCCACCCGGACGGCGCTCCCGTGGTCGGCGCCGAGGTCTGCGTCGAACTGCCCGACGGCACCAAGCGCATCACCCGCCTCGACGGCGGCGGCGGCCACTCCGGCAAGCGCAGCACCGACGTCCACCTCGGTCTGGGCAAGGACGTCCGGGGCCCCGTGCCCGCCATGGTCACCTGGCGCGACCGGGCCGGCCAGATCCACGAGCAGAAGCTGAAGCTCACGCCGGGCTGGCACAGCCTCGAGCTGGGCACCGAGGTCAAGGAGAAGTGACGATGTCCGCAACGAAGACCGCCGCCGCCCCACGGCACAACCCGAAGGTCGTGACCGCGCTCCGCCGCTTCGCGATCTCCATCTCCGTCCTCAACATCTTCGGCTACACCGTCCTCGGTTTCGAGCAGCCCTGGACCTGGCCTTTCATCGCCCTGGCGACCGGTTACACCACCGAGATCCTGCTGGAGATCCTCGGTGCCCGCGCCGAGGGCCGCGCGCCGCGCTTCACCGGCGGTGGGGCCAAGGGCTTCATGGAGTTCCTCCTCCCGGCCCACATCACCTCGCTCGCGGTGAACATGCTCACCTATGTCAACGACCTGGTCTGGGTCATGGTGTTCGGCGTCATCGTCGCCGTCGGCACCAAGTGGGTGCTGCGCGCCCCGGTGAAGGGCCGCCTGCGGCACTTCATGAACCCGTCGAACTTCGGCATCGCCGTCATCCTGCTGCTCTTCCCGTGGGCCTCGATCGCCCCGCCGTACCACTTCACCGAGTACCTCGACGGCGGCTTCGACTGGCTCGTCCCGGCGATCATCATCACCCTCGGCACGATGCTCAACGCCAAGCTGACCGAGCGCATGTGGCTGATCCTGGCCTGGGTCGGCGGATTCGCCCTGCAGGCGGTCATCCGCGGCCTGCTGTTCGACACCTCCATCCCCGCGGGCCTCGCGATGATGTCCGGTGTGGCGTTCGTCCTCTTCACCAACTACATGATCACGGACCCGGGCACGACGCCGTCGTCCAAGTGGGGTCAGATCGCCTTCGGCGGCGGCACCGCCGCCCTGTACGGCGTGCTCACCGCGATGAGCGTCGCCTACGGCATCTTCTTCGCCACCGCCCTGGTCTGCGCCATCCGCGGTGCCTTCCTGTGGACCGCCGACGTCGTGTCCAAGAGGCGCGCCGAGGAGGCCCTCGCGCTCGCCGCCGTGACCCACTCCGTCGCTCAGGCCGACGCCGCCCAGGCCCAGGCGGGTGCCGCCCAGGCCGAGGCGCCCGTCGCCGACGCGGCCGGCTGCGCGTGCCCCGCGGGTGCCTGCGCCTGCCCGGCCCCCGCGACCGCCGAGACCGAGACCGAGAAGATACCGGTGACCGCATGACCAGGATCGCCATCGTCGGCATGGCCTGCCGCTATCCCGACGCCGCCAACCCCCATGAACTGTGGGACAACGCCGTCGCCGGACGGCGCGCGTTCCGCCGGCTGCCCAGCGTCCGGATGAACCTGGACGACTACTGGGACGCCGACCCAACCACCCCCGACACCTTCTACGCCCGCAACGCCGCGGTCATCGAGGGCTACGAGTTCGACCGGATCGCCCACAAGATCGCGGGCAGCACCTTCCGTTCGACCGACCTCACCCACTGGCTGGCCCTGGACACCGCGGCCCGCGCGCTCGCCGACGCCGGATTCGCCGGCGGCGAGGGCCTGCCCCGCGAGCGCACCGGCGTCGTCGTCGGCAACACCCTCACCGGCGAGTTCTCCCGCGCCAACGTAATGCGGCTGCGCTGGCCCTACGTCCGCCGGGTGATGGCCTCCGCCCTCAAGGAACAGGACATCTGGGACGACGAGCGCATCGCCGAGTTCCTCGACGACGTCGAGCTCGCGTACAAGGAGCCGTTCCCGGCGATCGACGAGGACACCCTCGCAGGCGGCCTCGCCAACACCATCGCCGGACGGATCTGCAACCACTTCGACCTGAACGGCGGCGGCTACACCGTCGACGGCGCCTGCTCCTCCTCGCTGCTCTCGGTCACCACCGCGAGCACCGCCCTCATCAACGGCGACCTCGACGTCGCCGTCGCGGGCGGCGTCGACCTGTCCATCGACCCCTTCGAGATCATCGGCTTCGCCAAGACCGGCGCCCTCGCCAAGGGCGAGATGAAGCTCTACGACCGAGGCTCCAACGGCTTCTGGCCCGGCGAGGGCTGCGGCATGATCGTGCTGATGCGCGAGGAGGACGCCCTCGCGGCCGGCCACCGCATCTACGCGACCATCGCGGGCTGGGGCGTCTCCTCCGACGGCCAGGGCGGCATCACCCGCCCGGAGGTCAGCGGCTACCAGCTGGCCCTGCGCCGCGCCTACGAGAAGGCCGGCTTCGGCATCGAGACCGTCCGGCTCTTCGAGGGCCACGGCACCGGCACCGCCGTCGGCGACGCCACCGAGCTCACCGCCCTCATGGGCGCCCGCCGGGCCGCCGACCCCGACGCCCCCCTCGCGGCCATCACCTCCATCAAGGGCATGATCGGCCACACCAAGGCCGCCGCCGGCGTCGCCGGTCTGATCAAGGCGGCCATGGCCGTCAACCACCAGACCCTGCCACCCGCGATCGGCACCACCGACCCGCACGAGCTGCTCGGCGACGAGAAGGCCAACCTCAAGGCGCTGCGCAAGGCCGAGGCCTGGCCCGAGGACGCGCCCCGGCGCGCCGGTGTCACCGCCATGGGCTTCGGCGGCATCAACACCCACGTCGTCCTCGACGAACCCGCCGGACGACGCCGTACGGCCCCGAGCCGCCGTTCCGCCGCCCTGGCGCACGCCCTCCAGGACGCCGAACTGCTCGTCGTCGACGGAGAGTCGCCCAAGGCACTGCGCGCCCGCCTCAACGAGGTCGCCGCCTTCGCCGCGCAGGTCTCCTACGGCCAGGTCGCCGACCTCGCCGCCACCCTGCAGCGCGAACTGCGCGGCCTCGCGCACCGCGCGGCCGTCGTCGTCACCTCCCCCGAGGACGCCGAGCGCCGTCTGACCCACCTGGCCGACCTGCTGGAGTCCGGCGAGACGGCGTATACCGCCGCCGACGGCCGCGGCTTCCTCGGCCGAGCCTCCGGGCCCGCCCGGATCGGCTTCCTCTTCCCCGGACAGGGCTCCGGCCACGGCACCGGCGGCGGCGCGCTGCGACGGCGCTTCCCGGAGGCCGCCGAGGTCTTCGACCGGGCCGCGCTGCCCACCACCGGCGACATGGTCGCCACCGACGTGGCCCAGCCACGCATCGCCACCGGCTCCGCCGCGGGCCTGCGGGTACTCGACGCGCTGCGCCTGGAGGCCTCCGTCGCCGTCGGCCACAGCCTCGGCGAACTCTCCGCCCTGCACTGGTCGGGCGCCCTCGACGAGGACACCCTCCTCGAGGCGGCGCGGGTGCGCGGCAAGGCGATGGCCGAGCACAGCTCCTCCGGCACCATGGCCTCGCTGAGCGTGAAGCCCGAGCGCGCCGAGCAGCTCATCGAGGGCCTGTCCGTCGTCGTCGCCGGATACAACGGCCCCGAGCAGACGGTGGTCGCGGGACCGGTCGACGAGATCGAGGAGGTGCAGCGCCGAGCCGAACGGTCCGAGATCCCCTGCACCCGCCTCAACGTCTCGCACGCCTTCCACTCGCCGCTGGTCGCCGCCTCCGCCGCGTCCTTCGGCAGCTGGCTGGCGGATGCCCCCGTCGGCACCGTCGCCGGCCGCGTCGTCTCCACCGTCACCGGCGAGGAACTGACCCCCGCCACCGACCTGGCCACCCTGCTCGCCGAGCAGATCACCGGCCCGGTCCGCTTCACCCAGGCGGTCAGCGAAGCCGCCCGAGGCATCGACCTGTTCGTCGAGGTCGGACCCGGCCGGGTGCTCAGCTCGCTGGCCCGCGCCGCCACCGGCGTCCCGGCCGTCGCGCTCAACACCGACGACGAGTCCCTGCGCAGCCTGCTGCAGGTGGCCGGTGCCGCGTACGTCGCGGGCGCGCCGGTCGACCTGGACCGGCTGTTCCAGGACCGGCTGATCCGGCCCCTGGAGGTCGGCCAGGAGTTCTCCTTCTTCGCCAACCCCTGCGAGCAAGCCCCGCGCGACCTCCCGGAGACCGAGCGCCCGCAGCGCGCCGAGCGGGCCGCCAAGACGTCGCCGAAGACCGCCATTGCCGCCCAGGACACCGCCGACGCGGCCCCGGCCACCGCGGCGGAGCCCGCCGCGGAGGGCGCCGCCGACGGCGTCGACGCGCTCGAAGTGCTGCGCGCCCTCGTCGCCGAACGCGCCGAGCTGCCCGCCGACCTCGTCGACCCGGACAGCCGGCTCCTCGACGACCTGCACATGAGCTCCATCACCGTCGGCCAGATCGTCAACCAGGCGGCGTCCCGCCTCGGGATCGCCGCCGCCCAGGTGCCGACCAACTTCGCCACCGCCACCCTGGCCGAACTGGCCGAGGCACTGGACACCCTGGTCAGCACCGGCGGCGCCGCCCCGGAGTCCGAGACGCCCGTCGTCGCGGGCGCGGCCCCCTGGGCCCGGCCGTTCGCCGTCGACCTCGACGAGGTCACCCGGCCGTACGGCGTCACCGACGGCACCGACGGCGCCTGGGAGCTGTTCGGCTCCGCGGGCCACCCCTACGCCGAGCGGCTCCGGTCGGCGCTGGCCGCCGCCGGACTCGGCTCCGGCGTGCTCGCCGTCCTCGCCAAGGGCTGCCCCCGCAAGGAGGTCGAGGAGGTCCTGGCCGCCGCCAAGAGCGCGCTCGCCGGTGACCGGGCCCGCCGCTTCGTCCTCGTCCAGGACGGCCGCGGCGCGGCCGGTCTGGCCAAGACGCTGCACCTGGAGGCCCCGCACCTGCGCACCACCGTCGTCCACACCCCGCAGACCGAGGACGTCGTGGAGCGGGTCGTGGCCGAGGTGGCGGCGACCACCCGGTTCGCCGAGGTCCACTACGACCAGGCCGGGGTGCGCCGGGTGCCGACGCTGAGGGCGCTGCCTGTGAAGCCGGAGCGCACCGACGTCCCGCTCGACGACACCGACGTGATGCTCGTGACGGGCGGCGGCAAGGGCATCTCCGCCGAGTGCGCCCTCGCCGTGGCCCAGAAGACCGGCGCCGCGCTCGCCGTCCTCGGCCGGTCCGACCCGGCCCAGGACACCGAACTCGCCGAGAACCTCGACCGGATGCGCGGCAGCGGCGTGCGGGTGCACTACGCCCGCGCCGACGTCACCGTCACCGAGCAGGTCACGGCCGCCGTCGCCGAACTGACCGAGGCGCTCGGCCCGATCACCGGCCTGCTGCACGGCGCCGGACTCAACCAGCCGGGCGCGCTGACCGGGCTCACCGGCCAGGACTTCGACCGCACCTTCGGCCCCAAGGTCGACGGACTGCGCACGGTCCTCGACGCGGTCGGCCCCGAGCGGCTCAAGCTGCTCGTCAGCTTCGGCAGCATCATCGGCCGGGCCGGACTGCGCGGCGAGGCGCACTACGCCACCGCCAACGAGTGGCTGGCCGACCTCACCGAGGACGTGGCCCGCACCCACCCGAACATCCGCGCCCGCTGCATGGAGTGGTCGGTGTGGTCAGGCGTCGGCATGGGCGAGAAGCTCTCCGTCGTCGAGTCGCTCTCCCGCGAGGGCATCGTGCCGGTCTCCCCCGACCAGGGCGTGGCGATCCTGCTGCGGCTGATCGAGGATCCGGACGCCCCCGTCGTCACGGTCATCAGCGGCCGCACCGAAGGCATCGACACCGTACGGCGCGACCTGCCCCCGCTGCCGATGCTGCGCTTCACCGGCGACCCGCTGGTGCACTACCACGGAGTCGAACTGGTCACCGAGGTCGAGCTGAACGCGGGCACCGACCCGTACCTGGCCGACCACCTGCTCGACGGCAACCTGCTGCTGCCCGCCGTCATCGGCATGGAGGCGATGACCCAGGTCGCATCCGCCGTCACCGGCCGCACCGGCACCGCCCCGGTCATCGAGGGCGCCAAGTTCCTGCGCCCGATCGTGGTGCCGCCGAACGGCAGCACCCGCATCCGGATCGCGGCGACCGTCACCGACACCGACACCGTCGACGTGGCCATCCACGCCGAGGACACCGGCTTCGTCGCCGAGCACTTCCGGGCCCGGCTGATCTTCGGCGGGACCCCGGCGCCGGACGGTCCGCCGCTCCAGGTACCCGAGGACACCCCGGTCGTCCCGCTGGACCCGGCCGTCGACCTGTACGGCGGGGTGCTGTTCCAGGGCGCCCGCTTCCAGCGGCTGCGCCGCTTCCACCGGGCCGCCGCGCGGCACGTGGACGCCGAGGTCGCCGTCCAGCAGCAGCCCGAGGGCTGGTTCGCCGCCTTCCTGCCGGGCGAACTGCTGCTCGCCGATCCGGGCATGCGCGACGCGCTCATGCACGGCAACCAGGTGTGCGTCCCGGACGCCACGCTGCTGCCCTCGGGCGTGGAGCGAATCCACACCCTCAGCTCCGGCTCGCATGTCCCCGACCAGCTGCGCTACACCGCGGTCGAGCGCAGCCGGGACGGCGACACCTATGTGTACGACATCGCCGTGCGCGACGCCGACGGCAACGTCGTCGAGCGCTGGGAGGGGCTGACCCTGCACGCGGTGCGCAAGACCGACGGGTCGGGCCCGTGGGTCGCGCCGCTGCTCGGCCCGTACCTGGAGCGCTCCCTCGAGGACGTCGTCGGCAGCCGCGTCGCGGTCGCCGTCGAGCCGCACGGGGACGCCCCGGCCGGTTCCGTCGCCCAGCGGCGCGGCTTCACCGCCGACGCCGCCGCACGGGCCCTCGGCGGCCCGGTCGCGGTCCGGCACCGTCCGGACGGGCGGCCCGAACTGGAGCCCGGCCGGCACATGTCGATATCGGCGGCGCACGGCCTGGGGGTCACCCTCAGCGCCGTCTCCGACACCGAGGTCGCCTGCGACATCGAGGCGGTCAGCATGCGCTCGGCGCACGAGTGGCGCGGGCTGCTCGGGGACCACGCGCCGGTCGCCGAACTGGTCGCCAAGGAGACCGGCGAGGCGCCGGACACTGCTGCCACCCGCGTGTGGGGGGCCGTGGAATGTCTGCGCAAGGCCGGCATCATGGCGGGCGCCCCGCTGACGGTGCTGCCGCGCCGCAAGGACGCCTGGGTGGTGTTCGCCGCCGGGGACCTGCGGATCGCGACCTTCGTCACCGCGCTGCGCGACGCCCTGGAGCCCGCCGTCTTCGCCTTCCTCACCCACGAGACACCTCTCGCCGAAGGGCGGTCCTAGATCATGGCGGACGACTACTTCGAGTACCGGCACATGGTCGGCTTCGAGGAGACCAACCTCGTCGGCAACGTGTACTACGTGAACTACCTGCGCTGGCAGGGCCGCTGCCGGGAGCTGTTCCTGCAGCAGAAGGCACCGGACGTGCTGGCCGAGGTCCAGGACGACCTCAAGCTGTTCACGCTGAAGGTGGACTGCGAGTTCTTCGCGGAGATCACCGCCTTCGACGAGCTGTCCATCCGGATGCGCCTGTCCGAGCTGGGCCAGACCCAGCTGGAGTTCACCTTCGACTACGTCAAGGTGACCGGTGGGGCCGAGGTACTCATCGCCCGCGGCCGCCAGCGGATCGCGTGCATGCGCGGCCCGAACACCAACACGGTGCCGTCGCGCATCCCGGACAGCCTCGCCCGTGCCCTGGAGCCGTACAGCAACCAGGGCCGGGCGCTGGCCGGGCGGACCGCATGAGCACCCTGACCGTCGCGCCGCCGCGGGACGCCGTCACCGGCGACCCCGCGCGGCTGCGGCGGGCCCTCGGGTCCTTCGCGACGGGTGTCACCGTCGTGACGGTCGGCGGCGCGGCCCCGCGCGGCATGACCGCCAATTCCTTCACGTCGGTGTCGCTGGACCCGGCCCTCGTGCTGTTGTGCGTGGGCAACGACGCCGTCATGAACCGGGTCCTCGCCGAGGCCGAGACCTTCGCGGTCTCGGTGCTCGGCGCCGGTCAGGAGGACGTGGCCCGGCACTTCGCCGACCGCTCCCGGCCGCTCGGCGCGGCGCAGTTCGACACCGTCGACTGGCTGCCGGGCCAGGCCACCGC
This sequence comes from Streptomyces sp. CB02261, assembly GCF_001905665.1. GTDB lineage: Bacteria > Actinomycetota > Actinomycetes > Streptomycetales > Streptomycetaceae > Streptomyces. The sequence goes on from NZ_LIVX01000012.1 coordinate 160,957, forward strand.
CGCCCCCGTGATCGCGGGGGCGGCGGCCCATTTCGAGTGCGCCCGGTGGCGCGCATACGACGGCGGCGACCACACCATCCACGTCGGCCGGGTGCTCGCCCTGGACGAACTGCCCGGCCGCGAGCCGCTGGTGTTCCACGGCGGCCGCTTCCGGCAGGTCGTGCCGCAGCAGCCGGGGGGCCACCGATGAGCGTCCACCCGCCCGGCCCACCGGTCTGGGCGCTGCCCGGGCTGCTGCGCAGGCTGGCGGTCGACCGGCTCGGCATGATGCGGGAGGCGGCCGAGCTGGCCGACGCCGTGCGCGTGAACATGGGCCCGAAGAAGCTTTACATCTTCAACCGGCCCGACTACGCCAAGCACGTCCTCGCCGACAACGCGGCCAACTACCACAAGGGCATCGGCCTGGTGGAGTCCCGCAAGGTGCTCGGTGACGGGCTGCTCACCAGCGAGGGCGAGCTGTGGCGCAAGCAGCGGCGCACCGTGCAGCCCGCGTTCAAGCCGGGGCGGGTCGCCGCTCAGGCCGGCGCGGTGGCCGAGGAGTCCGGACGGCTCGTGGAGCTGCTGCGCCGCCGCGCCGGGGACACCCCGGTCGACGTCCTCCATGAGGTCACCGGGCTCACCCTCGGGGTGCTCGGCCGGACACTGATGGACACCTCCCTGGAGGGGCACGGCGGCATCGCGCACGCCTTCGAGGCGGTGCAGGACCAGGCGATGTTCGACATGGTCACGCAGGGCCTGGTGCCGACCTGGGTGCCGTTCGGCACCCAGCGCCGGTTCCGCGCCGCCCGCCGGGAGCTGACCCGGACCGTCGACGAGCTGGTCGCCGACCGGGGCGCCCGGATGAGTGAGGACGACGGCGCGGACGACGCGTTCGCCCGGATGATCCTCGCCGCCCGGGCCCACCCGGACCCGGCCATCGGGCGCAGGCTGCTCCAGGAGGAGCTGGTCACGCTGCTGCTCGCCGGGCATGAGACGACGGCGAGCACGCTTGGCTGGACGCTGCTGCTACTCGCCCGCCACCCGCACGTGCGGGACCTGGTGCGCGAGGAGGCCAGGGCGGTGCTCGCGGGTGGCCGGCTGCCGGACGCCGAGGACCTGCACAAGCTGTCGTACACGACGCAGGTGGTGCAGGAGGCCATGCGGCTGTACCCGCCGGTGTGGATTCTGCCCCGGATCGCCCAGGCGGCCGACGAGGTCGGCGGGTTCGCCGTGTCGGCCGGGGCCGACGTGTTGGTCTGCCCGTACACGATGCACCGACACCCGGACCTGTGGGACGACCCGGAGCGCTTCGACCCGGGCCGCTTCGACCCGTCGCGGGTGGCGAACCGGCCGCGGTACGCGTACATCCCATTCGGCGCGGGACCGCGGTTCTGCGTCGGCAGCAACCTCGGGATGATGGAGGCGGTGTTCGTCACCGCGCTCGTCACCCGGGACCTCGACCTGGCCGTGGTGCCGGGGCACAAGGGCATTGCGGAGCCGATGATGTCGCTCCGGATGCGCGGAGGACTGCCGATGACGGTCCGCCCGGTGGACTGAACGCACCCACCCGCCCCGGGACACGACGAGAGGGCCGGCCACGATTCTTCGTGGCCGGCCCTCTTCGCGTACGCCGGGAGCGGGGCGCGGGCCGGGTCAGCCCGCGATGCGGTCGAGCGCGTCGGTGCGCAGGTCCAGCAGGGCCATCAGAATCGGCGGGTCGAGTGCGTGCAGCGGGCGCAGCGTGATCTCGGCGGGCATCAGCAGGGTCTCCTCGTCCGCGGTCACCGGGCCGTAGCTGCCGACCGAGACGACGTCCGCGTCGCCGGCACCGGACGGCAGATGCTCGAGGCCGTACGGAACGGAGTGCACAAGCACGTACCAGGTGCCGACCGGCACGTCGCGCAGTTCGAAGGAGCCGGGCCCGTCCAGGACGACGCAGCGCACCGGCTGTCCCTGCGGGACGGGGGTGGGGAAGAGGCCCACGAAGCACTGGCCGGGCTCCCGGTCCTCCGGCAGATGCACCCGCCCGCGCAGCGCGCCGTGCATGGTCGGGACCTCGGCCACGGCGGCCCCGATCTCCGGGGTGAAACCATCCAATTCCCGGAACATGCTCGGCGAGACACCGACACAGGCTTTGAAACGGGAACTGAAGGTGCCGACGCTGCTGTATCCGACCTGGCTGCTGATGTCGGCGACGCTGAATTTGGTTTCGAGCAGGAGGCGCTTCGCCTCCTGGAGCCGCAGGGCGGAGAGAAAACGCCCGGGAGACGTACCCGTCACGTCCCGGAAAACCCGGGTGAAATGGAACTTGCTGAACATGGCGGTGCGTGCCATGTCGTCGATCGTGAGTTCCTGGCCGAGATTCGCATGCATTTCATCGATCACCCGAAGGACAGCGGCTTCGATGGCGGGCGTGGTCACCGTTTCTCCCTGTCGTTGAATCATGCTCCCTGCCGAGAGGCGGAAGCCGCGTGCCGTGACGGATCGGGGGTGGCGTCGGTCAACCGCCGCCGGGCGAGGTCCTCGGCGAACCTCTTCCACACGTGGGAGCACTGGAGGGCCAGCTCCGCGACGGTGTCCGCGCAGTGCGGGGGCACGGCGGCGGCCTGCCGCCGCCAGGCCTCGTCGACCATGACGTGGGTGTGCAGCCAGCGCAGGAAGTGCCGTCCGGACTCCGAGTGCCGCAGCGACGGGTCGCCGGCGAGTCGCCGCAGCAGTTCCATCGAGCCGCGGGAGCTGCCGGTGCCGGCCGCCTGGGCGAGGGAGGTCGCGGCGGCGGGCCGCGCGGGTGCGGATGAGTGGCCGGCGGGGGGCCGTTGGGCGGGCAGCTCGGAGGCGGCGGGTGCGGTGGACGCAGCGAGTACCGCAGCGGCGCGGCGGGCGGCCGCCGTCCGACGGCCCTCGGGTACCGGGGCCTCACCGCGCAGCAGCCGTCGGCGCACGTCGTGCGCGGTGCCGAGGGAGAGCCCGGTCTCTTTGACGATGGCCCGCAGCGGCAAATCGGGGTGGCGAGTCATGAGCTCGGCGGCGCGCAGCCGCTCGGCCGTGCGGTCCAGCGGGTGGGCGCGGCCATCGGCACCGATCCGGATGTTCGAGTGCGGATTGTCCGCGGTCGAACGGGGACGGATCGCGGCGACCGTCTTGGCGTCGAGGCCGGTACAGGAGGCGACGGACCGGTCCGACAGGTCGGGCCGGGAGCGCAGGATGCGCTCGGCCGCCGCCTTGCGGTCCGCCACGGAGAGGGGGAGACCGTGGGTGACGTTGGCGGTCACCGAGCGAAGAAATGCCTCTTCATCAGCGCCGTCGAAGTACTGCACCTCCACCGAGGTGAGCCCCTGGTGCACGGCGGCCGCGACCCGGTGCATGCCGTCGACCACGCGCAGCGTGCTCCGATGCACGAGGACCGGCGGCAGCGAGGAGTAGACGCCGACCAGGCGTCGCACGTGCTCCTCGTCCAGGCCGTTCAGGCGGGGCGAGTCGGCGGGCAGCAAAGCCTCAATCGGCAGCCGGTGGGTGAAGCGGGCCGGCAGCGTCAGAGTTCTTTCGTCGCGGTCCACCTCTCCCCTTCCCCTCCGGCGAGATCGAGGTGTGTCCGGCCGTCCCCCAAAACTCCATGGAAATGGCCCGGACCACCGCGGAGAACTGTGCATTTGCGATGAGCATAGCGAACGACCTCTTTTTTTCTACGGGCCCGTGCGGAGACGATGCGACTCCGGTTAGTTGCATCAAAAGACTGGCGTTCGGGCGAACGCGGATCTGGTTGGTTGTTTGAAAAGACTCAATGCTTCTAGCTTTCTTCTCACGCCAACCAGGAACCCCAACCCACGGGAGCACGAGTTGCACAGAGCACGGAGAATCCCCGAGCGGAGGGTCGACATCGGGGAAGAAGCCACCCTGACCCTCGAGGCCTACGCCGACACCATCGTCCCGGGCGAGAAGCGCTGGCCCGATGACCGGGCGATAGCCGGTGTCAGCACCGGCGGCGGCGCCGTCACCAGTGGCGCGCTCGACCTCCTGCGCTGGGACGCCACCGGCATCCACGACGGCCTGGAGGACCTGGCCAAGCTCGTCAACGAGCACGCCGTGGTCTACGCGGCCAAGACCGGTCTGACCCTCGACACCGACGTCCCGGCCTTTGTGGCCCTCGGCTACGACGACCGGGTCGCCCTGATCGTCGAGCTCACCGCCATCGGCCACCCGGAGAAGGACTTCTGGGTGCTGCTGTCCCTCTTCTGCAACATGGCCTTCGACTCCGCCGCCCACGTGCACACCGACGACGCACTCGCCGCCGGTCACCCGGGCCTCACTGCCATGGGCATCACCGCCCCGGACGCCGACGGACTGTGGCGCTTCCAGGAAGCCGGCTACGGCCGGCGGCTCGCCGACCTCCACCCCGAAACCACCCTCTCCGGGAGCCCAGCATGAGCAGCACGATCGAGAAGACCGACGTCCTGGTCATCGGAAGCGGTTTCGGCGGGGCGATCGCCGCTTACCACCTGGCCGCCGGCGGTGCCAAGGTCACCGTCCTCGAGCGCGGTCCCTGGCTGAAGAACGACGAGTTCGAGCACGACTACAAGCTCGGCTCCTCCTACACCCGGATCTTCGACTTCGTCGTCGGCGACGGCATGAGCGTGCTCGGCGGCAACTGTGTCGGCGGCGGCAGTGTGGTGTACTTCGCGGCCATGCCGCGGGCACCGAGGTTCATCTTCGACCGGCACGGCAGCATCGGCCGCCGGATGTGGCCCGAAGCGGTCAGCCGGGACACCCTCGACCCGTGGTACGACCGGATCGAGGAGTCCCTCTCGGTCAGCAAGCAGGGCTGGGAGGACGCCTCCTACGCAGGCGGCCTGTGGGCCGCGGCCTGCGACCACGCCGGGCGCACCGCCAACCCGCTCGCCGCCGCGATCGACAACTCCAAGTGCGTCAACTGCAACTTCATGATGGCCGGCTGCCGCTTCGAGGCGAAGCAGTCCCTCACCGTCAACTACCTCCCGGCCGCGCTCGCCCACGGCGCCGAGATCCGCCCGCTGCACGAGGTGCAGCACCTGACGCGAACCCCCGAGGGCGACTACCGGGTCCACTACAACATCGTCGACGACGAGGACTACCGGTTGCAGACCGGCTCCGGCGTCATCGAGGCCAAGATCGTCGTGATGGCGGCAGGCGCCGGTGCCACCCCGGTCATCCTGCAGCGCAGCGAGACCCACCTCGGCGCCATGCCGCACGCGGTCGGCCGCTACTTCTCCGGCAACGGCGAGCGCCTCAACACAGCCATCATCAACGAGGACAAGGCCGCCGAGATCCTCGGCCTGACCCGCGGCGACGGCAACCTCCCGTACGGCGCCAACGCGATCGGCAAGGGCCCGACCGTGGCCAGCTGGGACAAGCTCGACGGCTCGCTGCCCGAGTACTCCCGCTACTCCCTGGAGCAGCTCTACTTCCCGCCGGGCCTCGGCACCATCCTGGCCCAGGTACCGGACGCCTCCGGGCCGACGTGGTTCGGCAAGGAGAAGAAGGAGATCCTCAAGAACTGGAAGTCCTGGCTGACCATCTTCTGCATGACGGAGGACGACAACGAGGGAGTCTTCGGCCCGCCGCCCGCCACCGGGCAACTCGATGCGCATCTCGCAGCAGATGCTCGGCCGCGGCAACCTCTCCTACAAGCCGACCAAGAACACCTGGAACGGTTGGAACCAGGCCGACGCCGACGTGAAGGAGATCCTGGAGAAGGACGGCCTCGCCAAGGTGATGCCGTGGACCAACGACCTGGTCGGTGCCTACACCGTCCACCCGCTGGCCTCCTGCCGGATGGGCGACGACCCGGCCACCTCGGCCCTCGACGACACCAATGAACTGCGCGGCCACTCCGGCATCTTCGTCACCGACGGCTCCGCCGTCCCCGGCGCCCTGACCGTCAATCCGGCGATGACCATCGCCGCCCTCGCCGAGCGCGCGGTGCCGCACATCGTGGCCGCCGCCCAGGCCAGGGGAATCGCGGTCACCTACGGCGCCCCGGCCCCCACCGGCTACAAGAGCGGACGCAACGGCGTGCTGCCGCTGCTGAAGCAGAAGCGCCTGCTCACCGTGTGACCCGCTCGAACGGCTTTCCGCCGACCAGTGAGTTGCTTCACAAAACCAACCTCATGACCAGTGGGTTGCACCACGCAACCCGGACGCGCAGAAGGAGGCGGCGATGCGACCGCTCGTACGACTCATGCTGAAGGGCTCGCTCCGGCAGATCCGGCACATCGCGGCCGTCCCGCCCGCCCGAGGCGGCGACACCGTCGCCGAGGTCTACGCCCAGGCCCGCCGCGAGTTCGGCGTCGTCGCTCCGCCGCTGGCCCTGCACTCCCCGGCCCCGCAGACGCTCGCCGCCGCCTGGCTGCTGCTGCGCGAGACCCTCCTCGCCGAAGGCCGGGTCTCCCGGGCCGCCAAGGAAGCCGTCGCCGCCGGCGTATCGCGGGCCAACGACTGCTCCTACTGCGTCGAGGTCCACGAGGCCAAGCGAGCCACCCTGCCCGGCACCGACACCCACCGGCCGCTCGCCCTCTGGGCGACGAACGCCACCACGGCACGGAAGAAGCAAGAGCAGCCGCCGTTCGACGCGGCCGACGCCCCCGAGATCCTCGGCACCGCCGTCACCTTCCACTACCTCAACCGGATGGTCCGGCTCTTCCTGCCGGACTCGCCCGTCCCCGACGCGGCCCCCGCCGCCGGGCGCGGACCGGTGATGCGCCTGGTCGCCCGCGCCATGCGGGCCGACCGCGGCATACCGGTGACGCCCGGCGCCGCTCTGGGACTGCTGCCCGCCGCCCCGCTGCCCGCCGGACTCGACTGGGCGAAGGCCACCCCCACCATCGCCGAGGCCCTTGGCCGGGCCGTCGCCTCCGTCGACCATGCCGCCGAGCGCTGGATCCCCGAGGCCGTCCGCGAACTGCTCCATACCGTCCTCGCCTCGTACGACGGCGCCGTGCCCGGCCCCAGCCGCGGCTGGCTCGCCGAGGCGACCGCCCCGCTCGACGAGACCCACCTGCCCACCGGGCGGCTCGCCCTGCTGATCGCCCTCAACCCCCACCAGATCACCGACACGGACCTCGCCGACTTCCGCGCCGCACACCCCGGCGACCGCGAACTGGTCGAGCTCGCCTCCTGGGCGGCGCTCACCGCCGCCGTCGACATCGGCACCCGGCTCCCCGTACCCAGCAGGGCGCCCCGCCCCGCGGCGGCCGCCCACTGAACCCACGCCACCCGCCGTACCCCGCACCGCCCTTCCCGCACCACTTCCCTTTCACTTCCCGTCCAAGGAGACACCACCATGACCGCCACGAACGACGTCCTGAAGGCCCTCGCCATCGACATCGAGGAGACCGCCCGCCTCGTCGAGGGACTGGACGAGCAGGCCTGGCACACCGCGACCCCCGCCCCCGGCTGGAGCATCGCCGACCAGATCGCCCACCTCACCTTCATCTTCCACCTGGCCGGCACCGCCGCCTCCGACCCCGACGGCTTCGCCAAGCTCGCCGCCGGTGCCTCGGGCGACTTCGACGGCGCCGTCAACGCAGCCCTCAAGCAGTTCAACGGCTTCCCGCCCGCCCAGCTCCTCGCCCGCTTCCGCGCCCTCGGCCAGAACTCCGTCGACGCCCTCGCCGCCGTCCCCGAGGGCCAGGTCGTGCCGTGGCTGGTCAACCCGCTCCCGGCGGCCGTCCTTGCCTCCGCCGGAATCATGGAGATCTTCGGCCACGGTCAGGACATCGCCGACGCCCTCGGCGTGCGCCGCGAGCCCACCGAGCGCTTGCGCCACCTGGTCTTCTTCGCCTTCCTCACCCGGGACTTCGGCTACCTCTCGCGTGGTCTGACCCCGCCCACCGAGCACTTCCGTATAGAGGTCACCGCCCCCAACGGCGAGCTCTGGGCGTACGGCCCCGAGGACGCCACCGACAAGATCACCGGTCCCGCCGAGGACTTCTGCCTGCTCGTCACCCGCCGCCGCCACCGCGACGACCTGGCCCTGGTCGCCACCGGCGCCGAGGCCGACCGCTGGCTCGACATCGCCCAGGCCTACCGCGGCCCGGCCGGTGAAGGCCGCACCCCCGGCCAGTTCGCCCACGCCAACTGCGAGCACTGAGCGGACATGACCGCACGACTGGCGGCCCCGCGCCGCACCCCGACCGCCCTGCCCCGGGGCCCACCAGGCACCGGCCCGCCAGCCCCCTCCGTCCCAGCCGCCAGGAGTTCCCATGACCAGCGCCACGCTGCGCACCGCCGTCGTCATCGGCTGCGGCACCACCGGCACCTCCGTGGCCCTCGCCCTCACCGGCGCGGGCACCGAGGTCACCCTCCTCGACGACGACCCCCGCGCCACCGCCGAAGCCGTGGCGCTCGGCGCCGGAACCGCCTGGACCCCCGAGCGCCCGCCCGCCGACCTAGTCGTCGTCGCCACCCCGCCGTCCGCCGTCGTCGACGTCCTGTACCGCGCACAGAGCCAGGGCCTCGGGCACGTCTACACCGACACCGCCGGAGCCAAGGACATCATCAGCTCCGACGCCGAACTGCGAGGCTGCGACCTCAAGGGCTACGTGCCCGGCCACCCGCTGGCCGGACCCGACGCCCCCGGCCGGGCCGACGCCGACGCCACCCGATTCACCGGCCGCATCTGGACCCTGTGCCCGTACGAGACCACCCCTGTGTGGGCGCTGCGGACACTCGACGCGCTGATCGAGGCCTGCGGCGCGCAGCGCCTCGACCTCTCCCCGCAAATCCACGACCGGGTCGTCGCCGAACTGTCGCACGCCCCGCATCTGGTGGCAGCCGTCCTCTCCAGCCGCTTCGCCGACAGCTCCTTGGCCTTCCTCGGCCTCGCCGAGCAGAGCCTGCGTGACACGGTCCGCACAGCGGGCGGCGACCCGTGGGTATGGGGCGACGTCCTCGCCCACAACGCCGGACCGGTCGCCGACGTCCTGGACCGGATCGCCGGCCAGCTCACCCGGGCCGCCGCGATCCTGCGTGAGGGCGACGAGTCGGCGCCGCTCGAACTCGCCCTCACCCTGGAGGAGGGAAGGCGCGGCCAGGCGGCCCTGGACGGCACCGGAGACGTGCGCACACCGAGAGATGCGCCGGCCGCCGGACGGGTGTGACGGTCGCGGGGTGACCGTCACCACGTCTTCACCCCCGCCCGAGCCGCGACGCGGCGGCGTGCTGCGCCTACCCGCCCCCGCTCTGCGGCTGGCCAAGCGCCTCTTCACCTCCGCCTACTGGTCGTTGTCCGACTACGGCTGGGTGTGGATCGGCGTCACGACTCCGACCGCCCCGCTCGACCACGGCACCGCCCTGCAAGGACCGCCCCCCGGACACCCGGAACGGCTGACCGCACTGCCCCTGACTCCCGTCGAAAGTGCCCTGGAACGTCAGTTGACCGACGACTGGGACCCGGCCACCGGCAACTCCGCAAAACAGGAGATGACCCGGCCATGATCCGCCGGACAGGCTCTGGGCACGACCGCCGCAGGAGGAGCCGTCCATGTCGGAACAGAGCCGCGGGGTGACCGTCACCCCGCAGGACGACCGGTACCCCGGTCTGGTGGAGGGGTACAACCACCGCTTCACCGGGCGACCCGAAGCGGTCCGCCTCGCCGTCACCACCCAGGACGTCGTCGACGCCGTCCAGGACGCCCTCGACACCGGCCGCCGAATCGCGGTCCGCAGCGGCGGCCACTGCTTCGAGGACTTCACCGCCTCGCCCGACATCCAGGTCCTCATCGACCTCTCGCCGCTGGCCGCCGTCTCCTACGACGAACAGATGGCGGCCTTCGCCGTCGGCGGCGGTACCCGCCTCGACCACCTCTACCAGAAGCTGCACGACGGCTGGGGCGTGACCGTCCCGGCCGGCACCTGCTTCGAGGTCGGCGTCGGCGGCCACATCTGCGGCGGCGGCTACGGACACCTCTCCCGACGCGACGGCCTGGTCGTCGACCACCTGTACGCCGTCGAAGTCGTCACCGTCGACGACACCGGCCGGGCCCGGGCCGTCACCGCCACCCGCGAACCGGACGATCCGCATCACGACCTGTGGTGGGCCCACACCGGAGGCGGCGGTGGCAACTTCGGCGTCGTCACCCGCTTCTGGCTGCGCTCCGCCGGCCCCAGGCCAACCGCCCCCGAGCACGCCCTGCCCCGCGCCCCGCGCCGGATCCGCCGAGCCGACGTCGTCTGGTCCTGGGACACCCTGGACGAGCAGGACTTCACGGCGCTGCTGCGCGCCTACACCGACTGGCACGAGAAGAACAGCGCACCGGACTCCCCAGGACGCCACATCTGGAGCAACCTGATCGTCCTGCACCGCTCCGCCGGATCGTTCATCCTCAACTCCGTCGTCGACGACGACGTGCCCGGCGCCGCCGAGCTGATGGCCGAGCAGTTGGCCGCGCTCACCGGCCCGGGCGGCGCCGCACCGGCCCACGTCGAGGAGCAGGTGGTGTCCTGGATGGACACCTGGATGCCCTCCTACAGCTGGCCCAGCGACCCGCGCGGCCGCTACAAGAACAAGGCTGGATATCTGCGCGCGGGCTTCACCGACCACCAACTGGCCGCCGTCCACCGCCACCTGACCGACCCCGGCTACGACAACCCGATGGCCTGTCTGGTGCTCACAGGCTTCGGCGGCCAGGTCAATGCGGTCGCCCCCGACGCCACCGCCGTCCCCCAGCGCGACTCCATCCTCAAGGCGTCCTACTCCGCCGGCGCCTGGACCGCGCCGGAGGAGGACGAGCTGCACATCGCCTGGGTGCGCCGCTTCTACCAGGACGTATACGCCGAGACCGGCGGAGTCCCCGAACCCGGCGACGTCAACGACGGCTCGTACATCAGCTACCCGGACGTGGACCTCGCCGACCCGGCCTGGAACACCTCCGACACCGGCTGGCCCGTCCTCTACTACAAGGACAACTACCCCCGCCTACAGCAGGTGAAGAAGCGCTACGACGCGCGGAACGTCTTCCGCCACGCGCTCTCCGTCGCACCACCCTCCTGACCGGCCCACGCCGCCGCGCCCGCGGCGGCCCGCAGCCACCCCCACCCGACGAAACACAGGGAGATCCCACATGACCGCCACGACCACCGCCACCGCCCTCGCCGAGGACACCGCCGCCATCGCCGCCGTGCCGCAGCGCATCGTCGCCGCCTGGGCCGCGCACGACGGCGCCGCCTTCGGCGACGTCTTCACCGAGGACGGCACCATGGTGCTGCCCGGCGTGCACGAGACCGGCCGCGACCGCATCGCCAGCTTCATGACGCAGGCGTTCGCCGGACCGTACAAGGGCACCCAGGTCACCGGCACGCCGCTCGCCGTCAAGTTCCTCTCGCCCGACAACGCCATCGTCATCACCCAGGGCGGCGTCCTCGCCCCCGGCGAGACCGAGCCGGCCGCCGAGCGCCAGGTCCGCGCCATCTGGGTGCTGACCAAGCAGGACGGCGAGTGGCTCATCGCCGCCTACCAGAACACGCCCCGCAACACCCCGTGACCGACGCCGGCCCGAAGGAGGAGAACACCGTGGCCCACACAGCCGCACACCGGGCAGTAGTACTCGGCGGCAGCATGGCGGGACTGCTCGCCGCACGCGTGCTCGCCGACACCTACGCGGAAGTCCTGCTGGTCGACCGCGACCGGCTCGTCGGCGTCTCGGGTCCGCGGCGCGGCGTGCCGCACGGGCGGCACGCCCATGGCCTGGTGGCCCGCGGCCAGCAGATCCTGGAGGAGCACTTCCCGGGACTCACCGACGACCTCGCGGACGCCGGCGCCCCTCCGGACGACTTCGGCCACGCCTGTCACTGGTACTTCAACGGCAGGCGCATCGCCCCTGCCGACACCGGTCTGATCTCCATCCCCGCAGGCCGCCCGGTCCTCGAGGAGCAGGTGCGCCGCCGGGTTCAGCAGCTGCCCAACGTCCGCTTCCTGGAGGAGCACGACATCCTCGGGCTCAGCACCACCGCCGACCGGACCCGGGTCACCGGCGCCCGGATCCAGCCGCGCCACGCGGGCGGCGAGCCGCAGGAACTCGAGGCCGACCTCGTCGTCGACGCCACGGGCCGCGGCTCGCGCACCCCGGTCTGGCTCGCCGAGCTCGGCTACCCGGCCCCGGAGGAGGAGCGGGTCGAGGTCGACCTCGCCTACACCACACGCCACTACCGGCTGGACCACGACCCGCTCGGCGACGCCCAGGCGATCATCCCGGCGGCGACCCCCGAACACCCGCGCGGCGGCCTGTTCTACCGGCTGCCCGGCGACGGCGACATCTACGAGCTGTCGCTCACCGGCATCCTGGGCGACCACGCCCCCACGGACCCCGAGGGCTTCGAGGCATTCATGCGCTCGCTGCCCATACCGCACCTGTACGACGCCGTGGCCGACGCCGAGCCCGTCGACGACCCGGTCAAGTTCCGCTACCCGGCGAGCGTCTGGCGCCGTTACGAGCGCCTGACGCGGTTCCCCGACGGACTGCTCGTGATGGGCGACGCCGTGGCGAGTTTCAACCCGGTCTACGCCCAGGGCATGACGGTGGCAGCGCTGGAGTCGCTGGCGCTCCGCCGCCACCTGGCCGCGCCTCGCGGCCGGAAACCCGTCGCGTACTTCAAGGACGTCGCGGCCGCCATCAAGGCGCCCTGGGAGCTGGCCGCCGGTTCCGACCTCGGCTACCCGGGCGTCTCCGGGCGCCGCACACTCAAGGTCAGGATGGCCAACGCCTACGTCGCACGCCTCCAGGCCGCCGCCGAGCACGACCCGGAGCTGAGCAACGCGTTCATCCGCGTCGCCGGTCTCATCGACCCGCCGCAGGCGCTGATGCGCCCGCGCCTGATGCTGCGCGTCCTGCGGGCCTCCCGCGCCGCCCGGCGCACCGGCCCCGCCACCACCGCACCGCGCCGGCAGCCGCATGCCGCCGCAGCACCCCACTGACGCCCACCGCGCCCGCTTCGGCACGCGTACCACGAGAGGCTGCCATGCGCCCCTTCCGCATCGAGATCCCACAGGCCGACATCGACGACCTGAACGAGCGCCTCGCGCGCACCCGCTGGCCCGAGGGTGAGATCCCGGACGCCGACTGGTCGCGCGGCGTCCCGGTCGAGTACCTCAAGGAGCTCGCCGAGTACTGGCGCTCCAGCTTCGACTGGCGGGCCGCCGAGGCCAGGCTGAACCAGTATCCGCAGTTCATCACCGAGATCGATGGCACCGACATCCACTTCCTGCACGTCACCTCGCCGGAGCCGACCGCGAAGCCGCTGATCATCACCCACGGCTGGCCGGGTTCCGTGGCCGAGTTCCTCGACGTGATCGGCCCGCTCACCGACCCGGCCGCGCACGGCGGCGACCCGGCCGACGCCTTCCACGTGGTCATCCCCTCGATCCCCGGCTACGCCTTCTCCGGCCCCACCCGCGCGGCCGGCTGGGACACCCGCCGAGTGGCCCGCGCCTGGGCCGAACTGATGAACCGCCTCGGCTACGACCGCTACTTCGTGCAGGGCGGCGACTGGGGCATGCCGATCTCCCTGGAGCTGGGTCTTGCAGACCCGGAGCACGTCGCCGGTGTACACGTGAACATGTTCGTCACCTTCCCGCCGCAGGACCCGGCCGCCTTCGAGGGCCTGGACGCCACCGACCTGGGCCGTCTGGAGTTCGCCGGGCGCTTCCAGCAGGACGGGATGGGCTGGCAGCGCATCCAGTCGACCCGGCCGCAGACCCTCTCGTACGGGCTCACCGACTCCCCGGTCGGCCAGCTCGCCTGGATCGTCGAGAAGTTCAAGGAGTGGACCGCCGCGGACAAGGTTCCGGAGGACGCGGTCAGTCGCGAGCACCTGCTCACCAACGTCTCGCTCTACTGGTTCACCGGCACCGCCGGTTCCAGCGCCCAGCTCTACTACGAGTCCGCGCACGGTGACGAGGCCTTCGCCCGCACCTGGGGCGGCCCCTGGGAGCTGACGGCGCCGGTCGGCGTGGCCGTCTTCCCCGAGGACGCCGCGCTGCCGATCCGCCGCTGGGCGGACCCGCTGCTGCCGACGCTCACGCACTGGACCGAGTTCGACAAGGGCGGCCACTTCGCCGCCCTCGAGCAGCCCGCGCTGCTCGTCCAGGACGTTCGCGCCTTCGTCCGGCCGCTGCGCCAGGGCTAGTCCCGCACGAAATCACCGGGGTGGCCGGCTCCTTCCGGAGCCGGCCACCCCTTCGTCGTGCCCGCCGACGCGGCCGTACGGCGGGTACGACGAAGGGGTGCCCCCGCCGTGGCGGCGGGGGCACCCCTGGGGCTGTACCGGTGGATCAGACGGAGGTCAGGACGCCCTGCTCCGACGAGGACGGGGAGCCGTCCTCAGGGCCCTTCGGACCGGATGCGGACACCTCGTCCTTACGGCCCTTCGAGCGGCGGTCGAAGAGGCCGCGCAGCTTCTTGTTCAGCGGCTCCTCGATGACGTAGTGGCTGGCCAGCGCGGTGACGAGGGTGCCGAGCAGGACCAGGCTCACCATCTCGGCGAAGCCGACGGTGCCGCGCAGCATGCCCGAGTTGACCGCGGACTTGCCGAACATGCTGCCGTTGTGGAGCACGACGTGGATGAAGAACACGTGCCACAGGTAGATGCCGTACGAGATGCGGCCGAGGAAGGCCATCGGACGGTTCGCGAGGACCAGGTCCATGGTCTTCGAGTGGGCGCCGGGGGCCACCAGAGGGATCACGACGCACATCGAGAAGACGAAGAACAGGGTGTGCAGCACCATCTGCTGGGTGAGTGCGCCCCAGTCGCCCATGCCGGGCTCGCCGAACGGATGCGGCACGTTGGCGAGGTAGGCGATCAGCGCGACCAGCCAGAAGCCCATCGGCCACTTGGCGGCCCAGCGGAACAGCGCCGGCTGGCGCGGTGCCACCTCGGCGTAGGAGAGCATCACTGCCAGGGCCATGCCGCCAGCGAAGTAGCCGACGTAGCCGAAGGGCCAGAAGGACAGGTACCAGACGTCGGCCGTCATGGACGGCAGGAAGCAGTAGGCGGTCCAGGCCATGCCGATGAGGACCAGGGCGACGAGCGGGACGAACATCCGGCGGGCGCGCTGGGCCGGGGTGGTGCCGCGCACGGCGAACTTGTGGATGACCCAGGCGATGACCGGCAGTGCCAGGTAGAAGAGCATCTCGGTGGGAACGGTCCAGGTCGGCTCGATGCCGGTGATCCACTCGGCCCGGGTGAAGAAGTGGATCATCAGCAGGGGTCGCAGGAAGAACCAGACGCCGTCGATCTTGTCGTAGTCCAGGAGCAGGATCGAGGCGAGCACCAGCGCCCAGAAGGCGGGGACGATGCGCACGAAGCGGCGCCAGTAGAAGGGGGCGACCCGCGGGGCGGCGCCCTCTGCGGTCACCGTGCGGCGGGCGAAGGGCCGGTAGAGCATCAGGCCGGACAGGACGAAGAAGGGAGGCAGGAAGACGCCCATGCCCTCGGTGAGATAACCCCACAGGTTGTCGCGCGGGTCTGCGAAGTGGTTGCTCACTCCCGCCGTGTAGGCGACGTGATAGACGAGGACTGCGACCGCGCACAGTCCGCGCAGACCGTCGAGGACGGGGACTCTGCGCTTCTGGGGGGATTCGGCGGCGCCTGTCCGGACATTGTGAGATGCCACGTTTTCGCGCTCCCTTGGAAGTCGATACATGATGGGCCGCGAGTCATGCTGGCGTCGGCGCCGCACCGCCGCACCTTCAAAAGTGCGGTGTTCTCAGGGCAGGTTTAGACGCGGGAATCACGCGCGGACGTGGGCCGGCACACCACCCGGGGGTGGCGGACCGGCCCACGTCACAGCGGGACAGAGGCGGTGTCGGTACGGACCTCGCTACGGACCTCAGACCGTCGAGAAGTAGTCGAACTCCACGGCCTGACCGTCGAGGGCCGTGCGCAGCTCGGCCAGGGCCATGGTGACCGCGGCGCTCACCGCGGGCACCCGGCAGTCGGCCGACAGCTCCTTCAGAGCCGTGTAGGCGCCGAGCAGCTGGGCCTCCTGCTCAGGGCTGAGAAACGAGTGCGCGTTCGTCACGGAGCCTCGCCGCCTTCCATTCCTGCCGGGGCAGAGAGCCCTCGGGGGCCAGCTCCACCTCGGGCCGTATCCCGATCTCCCGCTTGAACTCCTCGGCGATGCGCCGGGTCAGGGTGGTCACGTCGCCGCCCGGCACGTGCCGCGGCTCCACCCGGACGAAGACCGTGTCCAGGCCGCGCACCGAGCTGATCGACGTCGAGAACTCGCTGACCTCGTCAAAGCCGCGGACCACGTCCTCGATCATCACCGGGGTGACCGACACCCCACGGATCTTGCGCATGTCGTCGACCCGCCGGATGATCCCGCCGTCGTAGAAGTCCCACGTCCTGCCGCAGCCGCAGGCGGCGGCGGGCTGCTTTACGACCACGTCCTCGGTCCAGTGCCGGAACAGCTGCATGCCCTCGCGGGACAGTCCGGTGGTGACCCGCACCCCCTCCTCACCGTAGCCGACCGGCAGCTTGGTCTCGGGGTGCAGCACTTCCTCGATCGTCGAGGGCTCGATGATGTGGCAGGCGCCTCGGCGCGACGGGCACTCGAACATGAAGACGCCGCCGAACTCGGTGGTGCCCGCGGCGTTGAAGACGCGCGCCCCGAAGGCCTCCTCGATTGTGCGCGTGGTGAATTTCGACCGGGGCTCGGCGCCCGCCAGGATGATCTCGACGTTCGCCTCCTTCGCCAGGTCGATGCCCATCTCACGGGCAGTCTCGATCAGGCGCATCGCATAGCTCGGGGTGAGCCCGACGACCTCGATGCCGTAGTCCACGAGGAGCTTGATCCGCGTCCGCGAGTCCAGGCCGCCGGCCGGGACGACCGTGCAGCCCATCCGCTCAAGGCCGTAGTGCATCCCCCAGAAGCCCATGAAGAGGCCGTAACCGAAGGCGACCATGCCCTTGTGGTGCGGGCGCACGCCCATCGCGTACAGCGCCGTGCAGAACGTGTCCGTCGACCATGTCCAGTCGCCAGCCGTGTCGATGGTGCGTACCGGCGGATTGCCGCTGGTACCGCTGGTCTGGTGGTGACGGATGCCACGGGCCGGGTCAATGGAGGGCCAGGTGCCGTACGGCGGCGCCTGCTGCTCGGCGGCGAGCAGGTCCGCCTTGTGCAGCAGCGGCACGCGCCGGGCGTAGTCCTCCATCGAGGTAATGTCGCCGGGCAGTCGGTCACGCCAGAAGGGCGAGCGGGCGCGGGCGTTGTGGAGCGCCCGTTGCAGCCTGCGCCACTGCCATTCCTCGAGTTCGTGGCGTGGCATGGTTTCCGCCTTGGGGTTCCAGTACTCCACTTCGCCTCCGTCGCCGGTATGGTCCCCTCGGATCCTCGTCGGCGCGCGCACACCGCCGCATCTCCTGGTGTGCTCACCAGGGGCGGTCAGGTCAGTCGGCGGTGATCACCACCTTGCCGATGTGGGCGGCGGCCTCGAGGTACCGGAACGCGGCCCCGGCCTCCGAGAACGGGAACTCCCGGTCGATCACCGGCCGGATGCGCCGCTGTTCCAGGGCGCGGTTCATGGCCCGGAACATGTCCGCGCTGCCGACCTGGACGCCCTGCACGCACAGCACCTTGCGCAGCAGCGGCACCGGGCTGATCCCGGCTCCGCCGCTGAGCACGCCGATGACGCTGATCCGGCCGCCGACCCTGGCCGCCGTGATCGACTGGCGCATGGTGCCCGCCCCGCCGACCTCGACGACATGGTCGACGCCGCCGCCGCTCAACTCGGCCGCGCGTAGGCCCCATTCGGGCTCCCTGGCATAGTCGATCACCTCGGCCGCCCCCAGCTCGCGCAGCCGCTCCAGCTTGGCCGGGCTGCCGGAGGTCGAGATCACCCGCGCGCCGCCCGCCGCGGCGAACTGCAGTGCGAACACCGACACGCCGCCGCTGCCCAGGGTGAGCACCGTCTGGCCGGGGTGCAGCCCGCCGACCTCCACGACCGCCTGCCACGCGGTGAGCGCGGCGCACGGCAGGGTGGCGGCCTCGGCGAAGCCGAGATGGGCAGGGACAGCGACGACCGCCTCCTCGTCGAAGACCACGTACTCGGCGAGAACCCCGTCGACGGACCCGCCGAGGGCCCGGTCGACCCGGGGACGTCCCGAGCGCCAGCCGGGCAGGAACAGCCCGGCGACCGCGTCCCCGGGCCGCCAGGCGGTGACCTCCGAGCCGGCCTCGACGACCTCACCCGCTCCGTCCGACAGCGGTACGAGGCCGGGCACGATGTCACGGCTGTAGCGTCCGTGCGCGATCAGCAGGTCACGGTGGTTGAGGGACCAGGACCGCATCCGGACCAGCACCTCGCGCGGGCCGGGGCTGGGGATCTCGCACTTCTCCTCGCGCAGCGAGGCCGGGCCGTCGAAGCCGGTGAGCCGGTAGCGCCTCACGCGGCGACGCCACGGTCCTGCCAGGACGGGAACGCCGCGGTCGCGCGCACAAAGTTGTGGATCATGCGCATGCCGCCCTCCGTCCGGATGGACTCCGGGTGGAACTGCACCGACTCCACCGGCAGCGTCCGGTGCCGGAGCCCCATGATGTAGCCGTCGTCGATGGAGGTCGCACTCACCTCGAGGACCGGCGGAAGGGTGTCCTCGACCACCACGAGCGAGTGGTAGCGGGTGGCCTGGAAACCCTCGGGCATGCCCTCGAAGAGGCCGCGGCCGTCGTGCCTGACCCGACTGGTCTTGCCGTGCATCAGGTGCTCCGCCGGGACCACGGATGCCCCGTATGCCCGCCCTATCGCCTGGTGACCGAGGCAGACGCCTAGAATGGGCAGCCGGCCCGCGAAGGCGCGCACCAGCTCCACGTGCCCGCTCATGTCCGGGTGGCCCGGGCCCGGGCCGAGCAGCAGCGCGTCCGGCCGCAGCTCCGCCACCTGCTGCTCGCTCATGGTGTGGGACCGCACCATGACCGGCTCGGCCCCAGCGGACATCAGGTACTGCCGCAGGATGTCGACGAAGCTGTCGAAGGCGTCCACGACGAGGACCCGGGGCCCGGGGCCCGGCCGCCCGACGCCGCTGTTCAGGGCGGTCACACTCACAGCAGTCCCTTTCCGGTCACCGCCCAGTAGGCGGCGCTCATCTTCGCTAGCGTCTCGGTCCATTCACGCTCCGGAACGGAGTCGGCGACCACCCCGGCCGAAGCCCGCGTACGGTACATGCCGTCCTCGTGGAACAAGGTGCGGATGCACAGGGCGAGGTTGGTGTAGCCGCCGATGTCGATCACGCCGATCGCGCCCGCGTACAGACCTCGGCGGCTGCGCTCGATCTGCTCGATGATCTCCATGGCTCGGATCTTCGGCGTCCCGGTCATCGTGCCCGCGGGGAACAGCGCGGCGATGATGTCGTAGGTGTCGCGGCCCGGCTCGGCCTCGCCCACCACCGTCGAGACCAGGTGCAGCACGTGCGAGTAGCGCTCGACGATCAGCTCGTCGGGCACCTCCAGGGTGTCCGCGCGGCAGATCCGGCCGATGTCGTTGCGGCACAGGTCCACCAGCATGATGTGCTCGGCGATCTCCTTCTCGTCGGCCAGCAGCCGGGCGCCCGCCGCCTCGTCGTCGCCGTCGCGCGGGACGGTGCCGGCGATCGGACGCATGGTGACGGTGCCGTCCTCGACCCGGACGAACAGTTCCGGGCTCGCGCCGAGCACGGTCTGCCCCCGGACGTGCGCCAGATACATGTACGGCGAGGCGTTGTGGGTGCGCATCCGCTGGTAGACGTCGATCGGATCGACGGCGCTGCGGATGGTCAGCTCATGGCCGAGCTGCACCTGGTAGATGTCGCCGACGGCGATGTGCTTCAGGGCCCGTTCGACGTCGCGGCGGTACGCGTCGGGGTCGGTGTCGTCCGAGGCGGACGAGGCCGGCACGGGGCCCGCGGGGGGCACCGGATGGTCAGCCTCGGCCCGCGCGAGCAGCGCCGTCACCTCGGCCGGGTCGAACGCCCGCCAGTGGTCGGACTCGTGCAGGAGAAGCTCCCCCTCGCCGCTGTCGAGGTCGGTGACCACACAGCCCTGGTGCAGTACCAGGTGGACGTCGGGCAGCGGGGGACGCTCGTCGATGACGTACGGCAGGTCCTCGATGTAGCGGACCGTGTCATAGCCGAAGTAGCCGAGGAAGCCGAAGCGGAACCGGCTCGGCGAGCCCTCCGCGTCGAACAGCGCGTGCAGCTCCCGCAGGACCTGCCACAGGTCGCGCCGGGCGCGCAGCCGCAGGCCGTCGGCCGTCTCGTCGAGCAGCGGGGCGATCCGCCGCAGCAGCGCCTCGCACAGGGACGGTTCGCCGTCGACGCTGATCGCGCTGTCCGTGACGGACAGCGAGAGCAGCTCGCCGAAGCCGACGAATTGGTATTTGCGGTCGCGGTCCGGTCCCGCGGCGGACTCGAGCAGATACACCTGCTCCTTGCCGAAGCGGTGGGCGAGCGCCTGGTGCACCGGGAGCGTCGGGTACGGCGGCAGGGCCTCGCGGCGGGTGGTCACCCGGATCGCGGCGGGCTCCGGCCTGGGGTCGGGCATGGCGGGTCCTCTCCGCTCAGGTGGTGATCGCGTACCGGTGTGCGACCTGACGGGCCACCAGCACCGATGTGTCCAGGGGGCCTCGGTCGTCCAGCACGCGCGCCGCCTTCCAGCTGACGAAGGAGCCGGTGTGGGTCACCGGGTCCAACTCGTCCTCCACGACGACCGTCGCGTCGAGGCCGGTCAGCGCGCGCAGCCGGGCGGCGACGCCGGCGGTGGTGCCGTCCCGGTCGGGGTGGCCCGGCAGCAGGTCGAGCCGTACGGTGACGCGGTCGCCGCCCGCCTCGTCGCGGTCGATGACGACCTGGTAGCCGAGGCAGCCGGAGACCGTGTCCAGGACCGCGGTCTCGAGCTCGGCGGGCTGGAGCACGGCGTGGCCGAGCCGGATGCGGTCGGCGGCCCGGCCGACCACCTCGACGACGTCGCCGGGCAGCGGGGCGCCGGGCGGCGCCCCGGAGATCCGGACCAGGTCGCCGGTGCGGTAGCGGATCAGCGGCTTGATGCCGTCGACCAGCATGGTCAGGACGAGTTCGCCCTCGCCCCGGGTGCCGAGGAACTCCCCGGTGTCCGGGTCGACCAGCTCGAAGAGGTAGTTGGGCTGCGACAGGTGGAGCTGTCCGGTGTCGGCGCCGGTCGCGATGCACAGCGACTCCTGGGAGCCGTACAGCGTTGGCCGGACCTGGGCGTGCGGCCACACCGTGGCGACGTTGGCGGCGAACTCGGGGGTGCAGATCTCGCCGAGCACGAGGAACAGCTTCACCGGCAGCCGTGCCAGGTCGTAGCCGTAGTGCAGGGCGGCCTTGGCGAGGCTCAGACAGAGCGCGGGGGCGCAGACGATCACCTCGACGCCGAGGTCCTCGATCAGGCGCAGCGCCTTCTGGAAGCCGACGCGCGGGGACTCCGGCCAGATCTTGACGTGGCAGGCGCCCAGCGCGGCGGTCACCGAGGTGAACACGTCGCCGAAGGCGTACAGCTCCGAGGGTCCCATCAGCCCGACGACGGGCATCCGGTCGCCGAAGTGCGCGCGCAGTACGCGCCGCCAGGATTCCTCCACGGCCGTGTTGCTGGTCGCGATGTCCCGGGCGCCGCGCGGGCAGGGCGTGGACGGCCCGGTGGTGCCGGTCGTCTCGTAGAAGACGGCGGCGTCGGCCGGACTGCCGGAGAGCACGTCGTACATCTCGCGGCGCAGGTCGTCCTTGGTGGTGAAGGGGAGTTCGGCGAGGGTTGCCGGGGTGACCCGGGTGAGGTCCACGCCGGCGAGGTGGCGGCGGTAGAACGGCGAGCGATCGGTGACGTGCCGCAGGACGGCGGTCAGCCGCTCGGTCCGCCAGCGCTCCATGACCTCGTCGGTCAGGGTGCCGTCGTGGAAGGCGCGCAGCACCGGCTCGTACGACTCCCAGAAGGCGGGCAGGCCCGGGTCACCGGCGGAGAGCGGGGCGGTGGTGCTCATACGGCGTTCACCAGCTCGTTCAGTGGCAGACCGATCCGCTCGTTGCGGTCGCCGCCGGCCAGCGCGTCACGGCCGGTCAGCTCGCGGTGCTCGCGCAGCAGCCTGATCATGTCGGACATGCGGTCGACCAGGCGCTCGACGTTGCGCAGCCCCTCCTCGTCCTTGGCGGCGTCGCCGCGGTGCAGCGCGTGCACGGTCGCCGGGAAGCCGCTGCCTACCAGGATCATGCGGTTGAGCAGGGCGTTGACGGTCAGCTGGGCCCACACCTCGCCCGCGCTGTAGCGGCGGGCGACGGAGATGACGCCCGCGACCTTGTTGCTCAGCGGACGGTCGAAGCGCAGATAGCCGACCCCGGCCCGCTCGATGAAGGTCTGCATGAGGCTCGCCGTACCGAAGCCGTGCACCGGGGCGGCGAAGACGATGCCGTCGGCCTCGATCATCCTGCGCACCACGGAGGGGATGTCGTCGCCCACGGCGCAGACGACCGTGCGGTCGTTGCAGTCGCCGCACGGACCGCACCGTTCCATCCGGATGCTCCGCAGGTCGACGACCTCGAAGTCGACGCCGAGGGTACGGGCGTGCGCCGCCGCGTGTCGGAGCACGTCCGCGGTGTTGCCGTCCCGCTCGGAGCCGTTGATGGCGAGGATCTTCGGTGCTGCGGTCA
This sequence comes from Streptomyces sp. CB02261, assembly GCF_001905665.1. Classification (GTDB taxonomy): domain Bacteria; phylum Actinomycetota; class Actinomycetes; order Streptomycetales; family Streptomycetaceae; genus Streptomyces. Next base: position 183,595 of record NZ_LIVX01000012.1, read on the forward strand.
TGGTGATGCCTCCTAGGAATCGGGCGGCGGTGACGGGGTGGGCAGCGCCGAGCGCTGCCGGGCATCGCGGGGGTACGCGCGCACCGGACGTGACGGGCGCACCGGACCGGTCGTCGGAATCGTCGCGGCTGGGGACAGACCGCGCATCTCCTTGCGTGCTTGTTTGCAACCGCGTGCGACAAGGGAGTTGGCACCCGGCCGGCGGGCATACCGAAGGGGCGCGGCGCGCTCGGCACCGCGCCCCCTCAGGCGTCGTTCTCAGACCCCGCTGCGCTCCGCGACGGGTGCTCCGGTCGTTGCCGCCGCCCCCGCCGGCTCCGTCGCGCCGGGCTGCTCCGCCGGGTTCTTCTCCCTCAGCTTGAAGGCGATGGCGACCGCCACGGCGGCCACCGCGGCGGACGCGACCCAGCTGACCGTGTGCAGCGAGCTGGTGAAGGCGTCGTGGGACGCCGTCACCAGGTCCTGGGCGGTGCCGCCGGTCAGCTCGCGGGCGGCGGCGGTACCACCGGCCACGGTCTCCTGGGCGGCCTCGGCCAGCGGGGCGGGCAGCGAGGCCGGGATCTGCCCGGCCATCTCGTCCCGGTAGAACGCGGCGCCCAGGGTGCCGAGGAAGGCGAGACCGAGCGTCGAGCCCAGCACGTTGCTGCTCTCGGACAGCGAGGCCGCGGCGCCCGCCTTCTCCACCGGCACGGCGCCCACCACGAGCCCGGTACCGAGAGCGAACAGTGGACCGACGCCGAAGGCGACGAGCGCGATGCAGACGACGATCCCGACGACCGAGCCGTCGTCACCGACCTGGGTGAGGGCGAGTAGCGCGAGGAAGGAGACGCACAGCCCGCCCACCATCGCGGTCAACGGCTTCATCCAGCGCAGGAACAGCGGGGCGAGCAGCACGCCCGCAGCGATGCCACCGCCCGTCGGGGCCTGCCAGAGCCCCGCCGCGGTGGGGCTCAGCTCCGCCACGGTCACGATGTACTGGCTGGTGAGGAACGAGGTGCCGGCGAAGGCGCCGGAGGCCACGGCCATGCCTGCGAGCGCGAAGGAGAAGGCCGGCCTGCCGAACAGCCTCAGGTCCACGAGTGGGTTGGTGAGGGTGCGCTGGCGGCGCAGGAACACCGCGCCCGCGCCGAGCCCGACGGCCAGCGACAGCAGTGCCAGGGGGGTCGAGCTGTGGGCACCGCCCGCGGCGAGCTCCTTGACGCCGTAGATCACCGGGAGGATCGCGAGCAGCGACAGCGCCACGCTGATCAGGTCGAGCGGGCCGCTCGCCTTGCCCGTGCGGTACTCGGGGAGCAGCAGCGGTCCGGCCACCAGCAGCACCACCATCACGGGGACGCCGAGGAGGAAGACCGAGCCCCACCAGAAGTGGTCCAGCATCAGCCCGCCGACCAGCGGACCGACGGCCGAGCCGCCGAACTGGCAGGTCGCCCAGAGCGAGATCGCGATGCCGCGCTCCCGGTCGTTCCGGAACATGTTGCTGATCAGCGCGAGGGTGGAGGGGTTGAGCGTGGCACCGGCGATGCCCAGCAGGGCGCGGGCCACGATCAGCATGCCGGGGCTGCTCGCGTAGGCGGCGAGCAGGGACGCCGCGCCGAACGCGGCGGCACCGATCAGCAGCAGCTTGCGCCGCCCGATCCGGTCACCCAGGTTTCCCATGGTGATCAGGAACCCGGCGAGCATGAACCCGTAGATGTCGGTGATCCACAGCTGCTCGGTGCCGCTGGTGCCCAGGTCATCGCTGAGCTGGGGCAGCGCGAGGAACAGGACGCCGATGTCGAGTGCGATCAGCAGGGTCGGCAGGGCCAGGACGCCGAGACCGATCCACTCGCGTCGTCCCGCCTTCGCCCCGGCGACGGCCTGGGCTGCGTTCGTCATGACGGATACCTCTCTGCTACCGGTCCGTTCAGGCTCCGGCGACGGCCTGGGTGACGATCTCGCTGACGCGCTCGAAGGCGCTTGCCTCGGTCGGGTTGAAGCGGTTCTTGGTGAGGGCGAAGGCGACCTTGGTACGGGTGTCGGCGTAGGCGCCGCTGCCGCCCATGCCCTGGGCGCCGAAGACGTTCAGGGACTGCTGCGGGTCGCCGCCCGGGCGGCCGAGGAAGTAGCCGAGGCCCTTCGGGGACGGCGCGAACACGACCTGGTCGAGGTCGTCGACGGCCACCGCGCTGATCTGCTCCAGACGCTTCTGCGAGACGAGGCGGACCCCGTCCACCTCGCCCAGCAGAGCCGCGTACATCTTGGCGACACCGCGTGCCGTCATCGTGCCGCCGGCCGGGATGTCGGAGGCGAGGATGTCGGAGCGGTTGCCGTAGGAGGCGCTGGGCATGATGGCCGGCGGCGCCGCCTTGAGCAGCGGGAAGTCCTCAGGCATGTCACCGAACGCGGCGGGGTCGATCGGCGCGTCCTCCAGGCGGGCCAGCAGGCCTTGCTCGGCCTGCGGGACGCCGAGGTAGAGCTCCTTGGAGATGCCGAGCGGGGTCGAGACCTCTTCGAGCAGTACCTGCGAGATCGGCTTGCCGGTCGCCCGGTGGACGATCTCGCCGAGGAGGTAGCCGAAGGTGACCGCGTGGTAGCCGGTCTGGGTGCCGGGCTCCCACCAGGGCTCGGCGGACGCGACGATGGACGTCATCTTGTCCCAGTCGGTCAGGTCGTCCGGGGTGATGTCGCCCGGCAGACCGGGGACGCCCGCGGAGTGGGTCAGGGCGTGCCCGACCGTCGCGTTCTCCTTGCCGTGTACGCCGAACTCGGGCCAAATCTCGGCGATGCGGGTGTCGTAGTCGAAGAGGCCCTTCTCGACCAGGGTGTGCACGACGGTGGCCGTGACGCCCTTGCCAGTGGAGGCGCTCCAGAACGGGGTGTCGGAGGTGACCGGGCGGCCGGTCTCCGAGTCGGCGACACCGGAGACGGCGTCGACGACGAGCTCGCCGTCCACGTAGACGGCCGCCTGCAGGCCGGTCTCGGCACCCGACTCGGTCAGCTCGTCCAGCACGGTCTGAACGTGCTTCTGAAGGTCGCTCATGTCTCTCTTTCCTCGTGTGCGTGGTGCGGGGTGGGGGAAGGCCCGTCAGAGGAGGTCTGACGTGCCGGTCATGGCATCGGGCCGGAACAGCCCGTCCGGGTCGTACGTCAGACGGACGCGGTCCACGGCAGCGATGTCCGCCTCGTCCAGATGGCCCTGCGGTTGGTCGGGACTCTCCACGAACCCCGGCGCGGTGCGACCGGTGTCCCAGGGGGCGAGCGCCGCGCGCAGGCGCGCGCAACGCTCCCGGATCGCGGGCGCCGGATGCAGGCCGGGGAGTCCCGCGGCCATCACCGCGTAGACGGCCGACAGATGGTCGAGGACACCGCCGCGCGGGTCCGGCTCCGCCAGCGCGCCGCCGAGCTGCCGCAGTTCGGCGGCGACCAGGGGGGACGCTGAGTCCGGTCCGACCGCGCGGAGCAGGGCCTCGGCCCCTTCCCCGCGCAGGTCGCCGACGAGCAGATGATCACCGAGCACCTCCACCGGACCCGGCGGGTCCTGGTGGGCCTGCGCCACCGCCGGGGTGGCGCCCGGCGCCCAGCTGTCCTCCAGCGGGGCGGCGACGGCGCGCAGCGGCCCCAGCAGGTCGTCGGCCTGACGTCCGGCGGTCTCCAGATCACCCTCGGCCGGGGCGAGCACCGCACCGGCCACGCACACCACGGGCCCCGAGCGCAGCTCGACTGGGATCTCTGGCACCGGCGGCAGGTTCATGATCCGCAGCGAGGTGGACACCTCGCGCGGCGCGTCGGCGGCCCAGTCGAGCCACCGTTCGAGCAGCCGCTCGGCGTGCCGGCCGGCCCAGAAGGCCGCTCCGGTGACCACCCCGGCGGCCGGGAACAGTTCCAGCTCCACACCGGTGACCACACCGAGTCCGCCGCCGCCGCCGCGCAGCGCCCACAGCAGCTCCGGCTCGTGGTCGGCGTCGACCCGGCGCACCTCGCCGTCGGCGGTCACGACCTCGACGGCCGTCACCCCGTTGGCCGCGATGCCGGTCCTGCGGCCGTACAGACTCACCCCGCCGCGCAGCAGATAGCCCACGGCGCCGACGGTCGGCGACGTGCCGTGAGCGGCGGCCAGGCCGTGCCTGGCCGCCGCAGCCACCACCTCGGCCCAGCGGGTGCCGGCCGGGATCCAGGCGGTGCGGCGCGCGGTATCGACCCGGACCCCGCCGCCGAGCTCCGTACGGATCAGCAGCTGGCCGTCCATCGGCCGGGCCGCTCCGGCGGAGTGGCCGGTGGTGTGCACCCGGACCGGCAGGCCGGCGGTGCGCCCGTACCGTACGGCCGCGCGTACCTCGGCGACCGTACGGGCGGTCAGCGCCGCCGCCGGGCGGGCCGGCGCGGCCTCGTTGAAGACGGCCGCGGCACGCGCGTACTCCGGCTCGCCGGGCAGCGCGGGCCGGATGTCCGTGGTGGCAGGGGCGGTCACGAGTGGGCGCCTTCGGTGACGCCGAAGCGGACCTTGGCGTACTCGCGGGTGGCGACGCTCTGCAGCAGCACGCCGATCCCAGCGTGGCTGTGCTGGGTCGACATGTCGCGCCAGATCCGCTCGATGCGCTCGCCGGAGCGCACCGCGCTCGACCCGGCGGTCGGGAACAGATGCCGCTCCACCGCGCCCCAGGCGAGCTTCAGCACCTCGCGGCAGATGGTGGCGAGCCGCAGGTCCTCCTCCCGGGTGAAGTCCTCCGGCGCCCTGGCGCACAGCTCCTCCCACTGGCGCACGGCGTGCAGCAGCGCCGCCTCGGCGGTCGCGATCATGCCTGAGGCGTGCCCGTACCAGTACTGGTAGTCGGGGTCCTCGGCGCGCGAGGTGCCGGTGAAGATGGTGGTGCGCGAGCGCATCAGCTCCTCGTAGGCGTCCAGCGCGCCCTGAGCCATGCCCACCGCCACGGCGGCCGACTCCAGCAGCATGAAGCTCAGCGGGCCGCCGCCGTACTGCCCGTTGCCGTGCAGCGCCCGGCCGGGCGTGCCGGCGCTGACGTCGACCTCGCTCAGGTGAGTGGCCTCGATCGCGTAGTGCGCCGGGACCCGCCCGCCCTGGAAGGAGACGCTGTGCGAGCCGCTGCCCTTCAGGCCGAGCTGGCGGCCCCAGTCGTCGAGCATCGTCCACTCGGAACGCGGGGCGACGAACAGCAGCAACTTCGGCTCCGCGCCGTCGCCGGCCTCCTCGTCCTCGATGAGGGTGTGCCCGATGAAGTGCGTGGCGTAGGGGGCGCCGGAGCAGTAGGGGAAGGTGCCGTCGATGATCCAGCCGCCGTCGGGGGCGCGCCGCGCGGTGCCGGCCGGGGTGATGGTCGCCGGGCTGATGAAGTCTCCGTCGGCGAACAGCTCGGCCTGCGTGCGCTCCTCGAACAGCGAGGCGACGGCGAGGGAGTGCGCCGCACCCAGGCAGTACATCCAGCCGGTCGACGGGCAGCCCCGGGACAGAGCCATTGTGACCTTGAGGAAGGTCTCGGCGCCGAACTCGTACCCGCCGTACCTGCGGGGCACCAGAATCCGGTAGAGACCGGCCCGCGTGAACTCCTCGTGGGTGTCGGCCGCGTAGTAGGTGCGCTGCTCGGTCTCCGCCTGCCGGGCCACGAGGCCGGCCGCGAGCCGCTCAGCGCGGCGCACCACCTCCTCTGGGGTGAGGCCCGGCTCCGGCGGCGCGGCGCCGACGCCCAGGACGTCCGTGGCGACGAGGGTGGTCATGGGGGTGTCCTTCCCGTGGTGAGGCGTCAGGCCTGCGCGTGAGGGGCTACGTTGGCGTTACGGGAGAACACGTTCTCCGGGTCGTAGGCGTCCTTGACCGCCCGCAGCCGCTCGTACGTCTCCGGCGGGTAGACAGCGGCCAGGTCGTCGGCGTCCAGCTCGCTGAGGAAGCCGCTGTAGGCGCCCTCGGTGAACGGGGCGAGCGCCGACCAGAACGCGGTCAGCTCCGGCAGAGCGGCCTCGTTGTCTGCGCGCGGGCCGAGCTTGGCCGTGTTCACCAGGACCTCCGCGTCCCGGTGCCCGAACGCGGTCGCGTCGGCCGGCACCCGGCCCAGCGCGCCGCCCAGGCTGCGCAGCTCCACGAAGAGGTTGTCGAAGGCGGCTGCACCGGTGAGCAGGGTGTCGACCAGCTCGTCGGAGCAATCCCGCGCGAAGCGGTTGCGCACCATCGGCTCCCAGTCCGGCGGGAGCTCGCCCGCCTGGTCGAGCACGTCAGGGTAGGCGACCAGGTTGATGTCCTTGCTCTCCACCGTGCCCAGTTCGAGCAGCGGGGCGATGGCCGCGCCCGCGGCAGCGACGTCGTCGCTCGCGTAGCAGACCAGGATGTTCACCGGCGCCGGGTCACCGCCGAACGATGGAAACAGCTGCACGTGCGAAGTCAGCTCCTCGGGCGCCTCGCGCAGCGCGCGGGCCCAGCCCTTCACCACCGAGGCCGCCTCGGCCGCGGGGTAGACGATGGAGCCGAAGTGCACCTTCGGCAGCGGCTTGGCGGCCACCTCGAAGGAGGTCACCACACCGAAGTTGCCGCCGCCGCCGCGCAGCCCCCAGAACAGGTCGGCGTGCTCGTCGGCGGAAGCGCGCAGCACCCGGCCGTCCGCGGTCACGACCTCGGCCGCCACCAGGTTGTCGATCGCGAGACCGGTGGAGCGCACCGTCCAGCCGATGCCGCCGCCAACCAGCAGACCGCCCACGCCCACCTGGTCGGTGTCACCGGAGGAGAAGGACAGGCCGTGCTCCGTCAGCACCCGGGCTACCTGACCCCACTGCGCGCCGGGGCCGATGCGGACCAGACCACGCTCGGCGTTGAGGACCTCCACGCTGTTCAGCGTCGAGACGTCGACGACCAGGCCGCCGACATCGGTGCTCAGGCCCGCGTTGCTGTGGCCGCCGCTGCGCACCGAGACACGCAGTCCCTGCTCGCGCGCGAACGCGAGGGCCAGGCGCACGTCCTCGGCGCCGTGACAGCGGACGACGACGTCCGGCCGCCCCTTGTGGACGAAGATGTCCTTCACGTCGTCGTAGGCCGCGTCGCCCGGCAGGACGACCTCGCCGGTGACGGACTCGGCCAGGGCGGTCGCCGCAGCGCTGTTCATGGGATCTCCCGTGGTGGTTCGAGGTGGGCGTGGTCGCAATCCCGGCAGGGACGACCGGGTCAGTGGTGGAACTCGCCGCCGTTGACGTCCAGGCACTGCCCGGTGACGGCCCGGGACAGGTCGGACAGCAGGAACAGGACGCTGTCGGCGATCTCCTGCGGCTCGGGCAGCCTGCGCAGGTCGAGACCGGCCGCGACCTCGTCGTACACCTGCTGCTCGGGCACCCCGCGCTCGCCGGCCAGGTAGGCGAAGTAGCCCTGGAGCGCGGGCGCCCAGATGTATCCGGGAGCGACCGTGTTGACGCGGACGCCCTGCGGGCCGAGTTCGCTCGACAAGCTCTGGGCGAGCGCCAGCAGGCTCGCCTTCGCCATCTTGTACGTGCCGAAGAGCGGCTTGGAGTGCCGGATCGCCACCGAGTTGATCATGACGACGGAGCCCTTGGCCTCGGCGAGCGCCGGGGCGAACAGCCGGGTCAGCCGCAGCGCCGCGTACACGTTGGTCTCGAAGCCGGAGCGGATGTCGTCGATCGCCACGTCGGCGAGCGGCGTCATCGGGGGCACCGCGAAGGCGTTGTTGACCAGTCCGTCCACCCGGCCGAAGGTGTCTACGGTCGTCTTGACCAGCGCCTCGACGGCGGCCTCGTCTGTGATGTCGGTCGGTACGGCGAGGGCGCGGCGGCCGGTCTCCTCGACAGCCGTGGCGGTCTCCTCCAGCACGGAGACGGTCCGCGCCGCGAGCACGACGTCGGCGCCCGCCCGCGCGGCACCCAGCGCCAGCGCCCGGCCGAGGCCGGGACCGACACCGGACACCACCACGACCTTGTTCTTCAGCAGTTCGCTCACTTGGATCCCTGTTCCTTCTGTCCCTCGGGTCGCCGGCGGCGGGCGTTCAGACGATTTCCTTCAGCGGACGGTCGGCGGTGCGGTTCAGCCACCACTGGACGAGGAAGAGGTTGATGACCCAGCCGAGCCACGGCGCGGTGCCCACGACCTGCGACCAGATCGCCTGGTTCTGCACCCCGAAGCTCATCAGCAGGACGACGAAGACCCGGCCCCACACGATGTTGATGGCGAAGGCGAAGCTGTAGAGCATCCACATCCGGTGCGCCAGGATGCGCCCCTGCACCGCGCGGGTGAAGCCCATGCCGGTGGTGAAGAGCCACAGCACGCCACCGAGGGTGGTGCCGACCGAGGGGCCCATCGACAGCGGCGTGATGAAGAAGGCGAGCAGCGCGGAGGGCAGGACGCCCGCGAAGACGTAGGTCCGGCCGATCAGCCGGTGCGCGGCGGGGTGGCGGCGGCGCAGCCACGGCCACAGCTGCAGCACGACCGTCACCAGCGCGATCGTGCCGGTGGCGATGTGGGCGACCAGCATCGGGTAGTGCTGCGGGGAGCCGGGCCGGATGGGTATGAGCGAGGCCTTCGGGTCCAGGCCCAGGTACGGCGGCCACACAAAGCTGAGGAACGCGAACACCACGACGCCGAGCGGCAGCACCCACGGGCGCCGCCACCACACCGGGGCGCCGGACCGCTTGGCCGCGGGGCGCGGCTCCACCACGTCCGGGGCCGGCCTTGTACGGGGAGCCGTGTCCAGGTTCTGCGCCACTGTGTTTCCTCCAGAGAAAAGTCCTGTGCGGGCCGGGTGGATCAGCCGACCCGGAAGCGGTGCGGCCCGCGCTGCCCGGGCACCAGGCCGAGGCAGTGGGCGTTGTGGTCGTCGAGGAGGCGCTGCGCCTCGGACCTGGCGAGGGCGAACCGCTCGGCGGGATCGGCGCCCGCCGTGAGCACGTCGTGCATCGCCGCGGTCAGCGTGTCCTGGATCCCGACGAAGTCGCCGACCAGCGCGCCGTCCGCAGCGGTCGCGCGCTCGCCCGCGGCGAGCTGGTCGAGGGCGACCCGGTGGTGGGGGTTCGCCTCGAACCAGCCCTCGTCCTCCAGGAGTGCCCGGGCGGACTCGGTGACGGGGATGAAGCCGCTCGTCTTGTGACGTTCGGCGGCGTTGCGCGGGGTCAGGAAGGTCAGGAGGAAGGCGAGCGCGGCGTCGCGGGCGGCGGGTTCGAGCCCGGCCGCGAGCCACAGCGAGTCGCCCCCGATGACGTTACCCGCGTAGGGCACCGCGGCGCTGTACGGCATGGGCGCCGCCACGACCTCGAAGCCCCCGTCGCGGCCCGCCTGCACCATTCTGTCGGCCTCCACGGAGGTGCTGAGCACGAACGCCACCCGCTGCTCGGCGAACGCACGGTAGTTGCGCTCCCACGCCGGGTAGGTGTCGTCGCCCGCCGACCGCAGGCCGGAGTAGAGGTAATGGCCGTCCTCGTGCAGCTCCTGCCACCAGCGGGCGAAGCGCAGCACCGCGGGCGAGTCGGCCTCGACGGCTGTGGCGCGCTCCGTCCGCCCGTTGCCGGGTGTGGCGAGCAGGGCGCCCTGCTGGGCGACCGCCTGCTGGAACAGCCAGCCGTGGTTGGGCCAGGTCACTCGGTGCGAAGGCCCGCCGTCCAGGCGCGCCACCGCCGCGCAGGCGGCGGTCAGCTCCTCCCAGGTGCGGGGAACCGAGCGCAACCCGGCGGCCTCCAGCAGGGTGGTGTTGGCGTACAGCAGGGTCGTCGATGTCAGCGGCGGAAGGGCGAAGAGCCCCTCGCCCTCAAAGGTGTAGTAGTCGCGGGCGGCGGGCACCAGATCGTCGAGGCGCGCCGGCACACCGAGGATCTTGTCGCGGCCGTCGATGGCCCGCTCCACGGAGGTGAACAGCGGCGATCCGTCGGCCGCGAGCAGGTCGCGGGAGAGTTGCGTCGAGGTGTAGAAGCTCTGCACGATCGCTGGCTGACGCCCTTCGCGGGCGGCGCGGGCCACCTCCTCGGGGAGCTTCAAGTGGTCGACCCCGCGGACCTCGACCCGCACCCCGGGGTGGGTGCGCTCGAACTCCTGGGCCAGTTCCCTGGTCTCGCTCAGGAACAGCGGAACGACCGGGTAGTCGTTGAGCCAGACGTCAAGAACGACCTGGTCGGACATGGGGGTTCGGCCTCCGCTCGGGGGAACTGCGAAAGACAGTCGGCGCCCATTCTTCGTGAGCGGAATAAGCACGGCATCTTCTGCCGTGCTCTCAAGGCGGCAATCTGGGATAAGGCCCCGCCGGGTCTGTGGTGCCAGACTCGCTGCCCTGGGCGAGGAGAGGAACACCATGGCTGAAGAGCGCCGCAGGACACGCCCGTTCACCGGCGATGAGTACGTGGAAAGCCTGCGCGACGGCCGCGAGGTCTACATCTACGGGGACAAGGTCAAGGACGTCACGACACATCCGGCCTTCCACAACCCGATCCGGATGACCGCCCGCCTCTACGACGCGCTGCACGACCCGAAGCGCCAGCCCGTCCTCACCGCCCCCACCGACACCGGCAGCGACGGCTACACGCACCGCTTCTTCACCACGCCCCGCTCGGTCGACGACCTCGTCGCCGACCAGAAGGCCATCGCCGAGTGGTCCAGGCTCAGCTACGGCTGGATGGGCCGCAGCCCCGACTACAAGGCCTCGTTCCTCGGCACGCTCGGGGCGAATGCGGACTTCTACGGCCCGTTCGCGGACAACGCGCGGCGCTGGTACCGGGAGTCGCAGGAGAAGGTCCTCTACTGGAACCACGCGATCGTCCACCCACCGGTCGACCGCAACCTCCCCCCGGACCAGGTCAAGGACGTGTTCGTGCACGTCGAGAAGGAGACCGATGCCGGCCTGGTGGTCAGCGGCGCCAAAGTGGTGGCGACCGGCTCGGCGCTCACCCACTACAACTTCATCGCCCACTACGGGCTGCCGGTCAAGGAACGTGAATTCGCGCTGGTCGCGACCGTTCCGATGGACGCGCCCGGGCTCAAGCTGATCTGCCGCCCGTCCTACTCCGCCACGGCCGCCCTGGCCGGCAGCCCCTTCGACTACCCCCTGAGCTCGCGCCTCGACGAGAACGACACGATCCTCGTCATGGACAAAGTGCTCATCCCCTGGGAGAACGTCTTCATCTACGGGGACCTGGGCAAGGTCCAGATGTTCACCGCCAAGTCGGGCTTTCCCGAGCGGTTCACCTTCCACGGCTGCACCCGCCTCGCGGTGAAGCTGGAGTTTCTCGCCGGCCTCCTCGCCAAGGCCCTGGAGATCACCGGCACCAGTGATTTCCGCGGCGTGCAGAGCCGCCTCGGCGAGGTGCTCGCCTGGCGCAACCTGTTCTGGGGCCTTTCCGACGCCGCCGCCCGCAACCCCGTGGAGTGGAAGAACGGCGCCCTGCTGCCCAACCCCGAGTACGGCATGGCCTACCGCTGGTTCATGCAGATCGGCTATCCACGCATCAAGGAGATCATCCAGCAGGACGTCGCCAGCGGACTGATCTACGTCAATTCCAGCGCCGACGACTTTGCCAACCCCGAGATCCGCCCCTATCTCGACAAGTACGTGCGCGGCTCAGGCGGCACGGACGCCGAGGGGCGCATCAAGGTCATGAAGCTGCTGTGGGACGCGGTGGGCACCGAATTCGGCGGCCGCCATGAACTGTACGAGCGCAACTACGCGGGAAACCACGAGAACACCCGTGTCGAGCTGCTCTTCTCCCAGACCGTCAGCGGCCAGCTGGACCAATACAAGAGCTTCGTCGACGACTGCATGAGCGAGTACGACCTGGACGGCTGGACCGTCCCGGATCTCTCCTCCTTCGACGAGCTCAGGAAGACCAGGAACGAAGCGTTCCGTGACTGAGGAGAACACACCCGTGACGAACAGTGTCGAGGAGACCGCCACCCGCATCTGGACGGACATCCTGCGTCCGGCCGCGGACCAGGAGGAGCACACCTTCTTCGCCCTCGGCGGTCAGTCGATCTCCGCCGTGCGGATCGTGGCCCGGGTCGAGTCGGACCTCGGTGTCGAACTCGACCTCCGTGTCCTGTTCGAGGACCCGGACCTGGCCGCCTTCCGGCAGGCCGTCGGCGAGGCCGTCGACGCGGCGGCGGAGAGCAGCGCCGCGTGACCGTCACCGACCTCGCGCCGGCCGAAGGATTCCCCCTCGCGGTCCAGCAGGAGTTCCTGTGCCTGTGGGACAAGGGCGATGACATGGGTCCGTTCGGCCCCCGCTTCCACATCGTCGACGGCTGGCGGGTGAGCGGCCGCATCGAGACCGCGCTGCTGCAGGCCGCCCTCGACGACGTCGTCGTTCGTCACGAGGCGCTGCGCACCACCGTCGTCCGGGACGCCGAGCCGCGCCACCAGCGGATTCTCGCCCCCGCGCCGGTGCCGCTGGAGGTCCGACAGCTGCCCGCGACCGACCCGGCCGACGAGGAAAGCCGCCACCTCGCCAGCGAGGAGCTGCTCAATGAACTCGCCGCCGACACCATCGGCGTCCGCCGCATGCCGCTGCTGCGCGCGGTCCTCGGCCGCTTCGACGACGAGGACGCCGTCCTCGCGCTGATCGCCCACCACACCGCCGTCGACGCCTGGTCGATGCAGGTCATCCTGCGCGACCTCGCCGGTCTCTACGCCCGGCACGCCGGAGCCGACCTGCCGCCGCTCGCCCCCGCGCCGCAGTACCGCGAGTACGCACACTGGCAGCGCTCCGACGAGGCCCGCGAAGCCGAGCGGTCCGCCCGCGCGTTCTGGCGCACCAAGCTCGACGGCGCCCGCGCCCTCGCGCTGCCCACCGACCGGACCCGCAGCGAGGCACCGGAGTTCTCCACCTCCTGGCACCGGTTCGGCTGGGGCACCGGGCTGCGCGAGCAGGTGACGACGCTGGCCGCAGGCACCCGCAGCTCGGCCTTCATCGTGCTGCTCGCCGCCTTCAACGTCTTCCTCAACCGGCAGACCGGCGACACCGACGTCGTGGTTCCCACCTTCACCCCGGGCCGTACCCAGGCCCGCTTCCAGGACGCCGTCGGGTCCTTCTTCAACTTCCTGCCGCTGCGCACCGACCTGACCGGCTGCGCCACCTTCCGCGACGTGGTCGCCCGCACCCGCGAGAGCTGCCTGGACGCCTATACCCGGGAGATCCCGCTGGCGCACGTCCTGGACGAGGCGCCCGAACTCATGGACCGGGTCGGCGTCGACGGCCTGGCGTCCTGTGTCTTCCAGGTCATCCAGACCCCGTTCACGATGGCGGGGGAGCGGATCGGACCGCTCGCCTACCAGGCCGTGCGCCGCAAGGTGCTCTCGCAGAGCATCGGCTCGGACATCCCTGACGGCACCCTGCTGTGCCTGGAGATCTCCCCGACCGGAGAGCTCATCGGCGAGCTCGGTTTCAGCAGCAACCTCTACGACGAGAGCACGGTCCGGCGCCTGGTCGCCGACTTCCGCGACGTCCTGAGCGAGCTGGTGACCGACCCCGGCGCCCCGTTGCCGGCCCCCACAGATTTCCCCCCAGCCCCGAACCAGGAGTGACGACAGGTGAAGTTCCTGCTCATCATGCACATGAACCCCGTCCTGTGGGACAAGCTCTCCGAAGAGGAGCAGCAGGAGGTGTTCGACGGCCACGACCGCTTCCAGGAGATCATCCGCGGCAGCGGTGAGATGGTCGGCACCAAGGCCCTCGACGTCCCCACGAACACCGCCACCGTGACCGTCAGGGACGGCGCCGTGCAGTCCGTCGAAGGGCCGTACGTGCCGGGCGAATCGTTCCTATGCGGCTACTACGTCGTCGATGTCGCCTCCAAGGAGCGCGCCGTCGAACTCGCGGCGCTGATTCCCGACGCGAAGCTGACCGCCGTGGAGGTCCGCGAGGTCGTCCACGACGACGGCGCCGAGTAACTCCCGCCGGAGACGACGAAGGGGCCCGCCGCTCACGCGGCGGGCCCCTTCGGATTTCCCGCGTCACGGGGACGCGGGGCGTTCAGACGCGAGGCCTACGGACCGTGACGATGCTGTACGCGATGCGCTCGGAGCCCGGACTGAAGAAGTCGGCCATCGCCTCCTTGAGCCCGGCGACCGCCTCGTCGCCGAAGGCCGCGCGCAGGGTCTCCCGCCCCTCCTCGGCGGCCTCCACATACTTCGGACCCATGCCGAAGACGCGCGGACCGCACTGGGTCCACTCCTCGACGTGGAAGCCCGCCGCGCGCAGCGCCACCAGCCACTCCTCGACCGGCTGGAGCAGCGGCAGGGCCAGCTTCTCTGCGAGCACGTCCCGCTCGTCCTGCGGCACGCCCGGGGCCAGCGTGTAGTCGGTCATCGTCAGGGCACCGCCCGGACGCAGCACCCGGAACAGCTCGGCGAGCGCCGCGGCCAGGTCCGGCGCGTACTGCAGCGACTCCATCGCCATCACGGCGTCGAACGAGCCGTCGGCATGGTGGCCGAGCTCGGCGTAGCTGCCGTGCTCGAACCGGAGCCGGTCGGACAGGCCGCGCGCGGCGGCCTTCTCCGTACCAGCACCGGCCTCGAAGCCGCTGACCGTCACGCCCGTGACATCGGCGCCGGTCTCCTCGGCGACCAGCAGCGCCGGCCCGCCGGGCCCGCAGCCCGCGTCGAGGACCCGCTGACCGGCCCGTACGCCGAGCACGTCGACGACCTTGCGGGTCAGCCGGCGCGACGCCTCCGCCATCGGGGTGTCGTCGTCCGGACCGAACCAGTAGCTCAGGTGCGCCTGCCCTTCGTTGAAGACGTCGGAGACCGGGGACGACTGGTCCCAACGTTCCCCTTCGCGGGTTGCCTGCGCGGTCGTTGTGCTCATCTCTCTGCTCCCGGCGGTGACGGCGGATCGGTGGCGGATCAGTAGGTGACGACGGCCCGGAACCGGACCTCGCCCTTGGCGGCCAGGGCGACCGCCTCGGCGATCCGCTCCTTCGGGAAGACCTCGACGATCGGGTCGACCTTGCCCTCGGCGACCAGCCGCAGCGCCTCCGTGAGCTGCTCGAGACCGTTGTGGGTGGCGCCGATGATCTGCTGGCGCTGCGCCCAGACCGGGCTGGTCGGCCCGATCGAGAAGGACCCCTCGGGGTCGATGGTGGCAAGCACCAGACGGCCATTGGGGCGCAGCCCCTGCAGCGCGTCGGTGGCCGCCTCGTACGAGGTGCCGGTCACCAGGATCACGTCGGCGCCGCCCGCGGCCGCCAGCTCCGCGCCGTTGGCCACGACGGTGGCGGCCCCCAGCTCGCGGGCCAGGTCGTGCTTGTCGGGGGAGCGGGTGATCGCGACCGTGTCGAAGCCGCAGGCCCGGGAGAACTGCAGCGCCAGGTGGCCGAGGCCGCCGATGCCGAGGACCGCCACCCGCTCGTGCGGCTTGGGGTCAGCGGCGCGCAGCGCGCTCCACGAGGTGTAACCGGCGCACAGCACGGGCGCCGCCTGCACATAGCTGACCTCGTCGGGCAGCAGCACCGTCGAGTCCGCGAGCACGGTGACGTACTCGGCGTGGTGGCCGGGGACGGTCAGACCGCTCATCACGGGCGCCGCGCAGTTCATGCCGGACTGGCCGGTCAGCGGCAGATTGAGCCTGCAGTAGTCGCACGTCCCGCAGGTGCCCTGCACCCAGGTCGCGCCGACCCGGTCACCGACCTTGCGATGGGTGACGCCGGGGCCCACGGCGACGACATCGCCCGCCGCTTCGTGACCGACCACGACCGGGTCGAACTCGGGGAACGGGAAGTGGCCGTCGGTCAGCCAGAGGTCGTTGTGGCACAGGCCGCTGGCCCGCACACGGATCAGCACCTGGCCGGGTCCGGGCTGCGGCACCGGGACGTCCCGCAGCTCCCAGGTGGCACCCACCTCGGGCACCACGGCGGCCTTCATGGTGGTCGGGCGGGCGTCGAGCAGCACCGGCAGCTCGGCGACGCCGTTCATGATGAACGTGCCCTGCGGGGCGATGGACTCGGCCGGCACGGCCAGGCCCAGGTGCGGGAACCGCTCGAACAGCGCGGCCAGCGCGATCTCCGCCTCCAGCAGGGCCAGCGGCTGGCCGATGCAGCGGTAGATGGCGTGCCCGAAGGAGAGGCTCTCCTTGTTGGCGCGCGTGATGTCGAAACGGTCGGCGTCCGCGCCGTGCACCTCGGGGTCGCGGCCAATCGCCGCGTAGTTGACGAGCACCGGCTCGCCCTTGGGGATGGTGACGCCGCCGATCTCGACGTCCTCCACGGGGAAGCGGAACGGCAGGTGCGCCACCGGCGCCTCCACCCGCAGCGTCTCCTGGATGACGTCCTGCCAGGTCGCCTCGCCGGAGCGGACCAGGGCGAGCTGCTCCGGGTGCGTCAGCAGGGCGAGCACGGCGTTGGCGATGAGGTTCTTCACCGGCTCGGTGCCGGTGGCGAGCATGATGTGCAGCGTGCCGACCAGCTCGTCGTCCGACAACAGTGAGCTGTCCGCCTGCTGGGCCGCGACGAGGTCGCTGGTCAGGTCGTCGCCCGGCGAGCGCCGCTTGGAGTCGACGAAGTCGAGCATCTCCTGGTGCCAGCGGGCCACGTTGGCGGCCGCCTCCTCCGGCGAGATGCTGGTGTCGACGTTGACCTCGCCGCCGCGCAGCATCTCGGCGCGGGCCTCCGCGGGCACCCCGAACAGGTCGCAGATGGCGCGGGCCGGCAGCGGGTGGGCGAACAGTCCCTTCAGATCCACCGGCTCACCGGCCGGAAGAGCGGCCAGCTCGTCGAGCAGCTCGGTGGTGATCGCCTCCACGGCCGGCCGCAGCGCCTCCACCCGGCGCGGGGTGAAGGCGTGCGCGCACGGCTTGCGCAGCCGGGTGTGGTCGGCGCCGTAGGCGGTGGTCATGTTCTCCATGAGCACCCAGCCGATCAGCGGGAAGTCCTCGCCGACCGTGCCGTCGACATAGGCGTCGAAGTGCCGCCTGCCGTCCTTGGAGAAGCGGTGGTCGCTGAGGACCTCCCGGGCGGCGGCGTGGCCGGTGACCGACCAGGCCTTCACACCGCCCGGCAGCTCGATCCGGGCCACCGGTCCCTGCGCCCGTATGCGGGAGCCCTCGGCGTGGATGTCGGCGCCCAGGGGGTCCAGGGCGACAGGGCAGCGGCTTTCCATCGGGAAGTCCTCCGGTGGATCTCGGGTGGGCCTACAGGTAGACGGTGTTGGGCTCCTGGCCGCAGACGATTCGGCCGTACAGCTCAAGGTTGGTGTTGGGGTGGAGGATCGCGTGCAGGTTGATGGTCTGCACGTCCCGCTCGATGCGCTGGATCGGCACCGAGCTGTAGATCGAGGAGCCGCCGCTCGCGGTGTTGAGGAGGTCCACGGCCTCCTTGGCGCGCTGGGTGACGGCGCCGAGGTCGAGGCGGACCCGGGCCCGCTCCTCCAGCGTCCACTCCTCACCGGCGGCGCCCTTGGTGTCGACCATCGCGGCGGCGCGGTGGGCGTGGAAGTCCGCCTCGTCGATCTTCACGGTGGCCTCGGCGACCTGGAGGTGCGTCAGCGGGGCCTCGGCCTGGCTCTCGTACGCGGTGTACGTGATCTTGCGGCCGGGCAGCCGGTCCAGGAATGCGTCCTTGGCGGCGCGGGCGAGACCGAGGGCCGGGGCGGAGATGGTGGCACAGGCGGTCGGCATGAACGGCGCGCTGTAGAGCGGGGAGCCCGCGTTGAGCACCGAACGGTGCTGACCCATGAGCACCGGCACCATCGGGAGCACGCGCTCCTGCGGCACGAACAGGTTCTCGGCGATCGTGCTGACGCTGCCGGTGCCGCGCAGACCGGCGGTGTGCCAGTCGTCCACGATGGTCAGGTCGGAAACCGGGATGGCCACCATGATCGGCTGCGGCTCGCCGTCCTCACCGATGAGGATCGCGGCGTTGGTGTTCCAGTGGCTGTGCTGGACGCCGGAGTTGAAGGACCACTTGCCGTTGAGCACAATGCCGCCGGGGACCGGGGTGGCCATCGCGGTCGGGCTGAGGATACCGCTGATGCGGACGTCGGGGGTCGAGAAGACCTCGTCCTGGACCTCGTCGGGGAAGAGGCCGACCATCCAGGAGCTGATCGCCCAGACCGAGGCGGTCCAAGCGGCGGAGCCGTCACCCCGGGCGAGCTCGGCGAGCGTGTCGACCACGGTGCGCATGTCGGACTGGTAACCGCCGTAGCGGTGCGGCACGCGCATCTTGAGAATTCCGGCCTCGGTGAGGGCTTCGACCGTCTCCTGGGACAGGTTGCGGTTCTCCTCGCCGACCGGCGCGTTCCGCTGGAGCAGCGGAATCAGGTCCGTTGCACGGCGGACGAGTTCTTCGCGGGGCGGCGCCTCGATGGTCTGCATGAATTCTCCTGAATCGGTCACCGGAGTTGGGCCGAAAGGATCGTTGCACCGAGCAAAGGACGGTTCCATATTCAATGTTGCTCAATGCGAATGCCGGTGCGCGGCGGGCCCATGGGGCCCGCTGAGCACCGGGTCATCGGGCTTTTTCCGTGCTTTCCGGGAATCTTCGGACGTGCTGTCAGCGCTTTTCCGCGGTGATGATGACGAAGGTGCCGGGATCGGTCTCAGCCACCGGTGAGAGCCCCGCCTCGTCCAGCCAGACATGGATCTGTTCGGTCTCGAACAGCTTGATGCCGTCGGGGCTGCCCGGGAACGCGTGTGAGCCCTGGAAGTAGCGATAGACCGGATCGGACGCCCAGCGGAACGTCAGCAGCGTCAGCCGGCCACCCGGCCGCAGCGCGCGACCGATCTCGGAGATCGCCTTGCCCGCGTCCGGCAGCGCCTGGAGCGCGTTCCAGCAGTTGACCGCCGCCAGCGAGGAGTCCGCCACCGGCAGTGCGAGGGCGCTCGCCCGCAGCGTCGCGATCTCGGGCAGCCGGGCCCGCAGACCGGCCAGCATGGGCGCGATCAGGTCCAGGGCCAGCACTCCGCCGCCCGCGGCCGCCTCGGCGACCACAGCGGTCCAGCGGCCCGCCCCCGCGGCGACGTCCAGGACGGGACCGTCTACCGCGGACAGCTGCTCGGTCAAATAGTCGTCCTCGTCGACGGGGCTGATTGTCCCGCCCCAGTTCTGGCCCATCACCCTCAGGAACGCCGGGCGCAGCACGTTCTCGTAGTGAAAGCCGATGCCCTGCAGACCGGCCGCGTTCTGCAGCACGTCGTCCTCGTCGTGCTCACCGGCACCGGCGGACAGGTCGAGTACACCGTGCGGCAGCGCGTAGCTCCGCTCGCACCCGGTGCAGGACGTACCGGTGGTCGCGAACGACAGCGTGGCGCGGCAGGCGGGGCAGCGCAGCACGTCCGCGAAGCGGCTGAACTCCTCGATGCGCGGGGCCGGCGGTTCGGCCGGGCGGGCGTCGGCGTGGACGCTGGTGTCGCGGACCACCGTCGGGCGGCCGTTGCGCAACGCCCATACGGCCTTCGCACCGGTGTACGCGAGCACCGAGCGGGTGTCGCTCGACCAGGTCGCTGCGAGCTGCTCCGGTGTCAGAGCACGGATCCAGTCCTGGTCGAAGGCCAGCTCCTCGGCGCCCAGCTGCCACTCGTACGGCGAGGGCCAGACCCGGCCCAATACGACGTCCTCGGGATCGAGCGGCTTCAGGCAGCGCTCCAGCCGAGTGCGGTCGTCCGGGGTGAGCTCGGTGCCGGCCGCGGCGGCGAGGATCCGCTCCCGGTCACCACCGAGGTGGGAGAGCAGGTACAGGGCGGCGAGCTGAGTGGGGCCGCCCGGCTCGGATCCCGTGAGCAGCGGCAGGTAATCGGCGAGCCCGGCCCGTACGGCTTCGGTCAGCGGACCGCCGCCCGCGGTGTGCTCGGTCTCGGCCAGCAGCCCGAGCAGCAGCATGAGGTACCCCTGGCGCAGCTCGTCGGTACCGGACAGAGCTGCCACCAGCCGGGGCACCCCGGCCAGGGCCCTGTCCGTGGCCACGCCGTCCTTCCACAGCGCGTCGGTCAGCCGCAGGAACTCCGCGTCGGCCTGGTCGGGCGAGGCGGTGAGCAGGGCGTGCGGAAGGGCGTCGGTCGGCGGGGCGTCCGGGGCGGCAGTCATGGGGTGCGGGGTCCTTTCGGGCAGCGGGCCGAGCAGAGGGTGGGGCGGGCCGGCCGCGGTCTGCGGCCAGCCTCGCGTGCCGTGGATGAAGGGCGCCGGGTGTCCGGCGCACCGGGTCAGCGCAGGACGACGTCGGTGTGACGGTCCAGGGCCGCCAGAAACTCTCCGCGCGACAGGGCGGCGGCGACCAGCTCGATGTCGTCGGCCATGTAGCGGTCCACGCCCAGCGTCGGGACCAGCGCGCGGACGGCATCGTACGTGGACTTGGCGGCCGGGCTCAGGCCCTCGAAGCGGCCCGAGATGTCGACGGCCTGTGCCGCGGCGAGGAACTCGACGGCGAGGATGCGGTTGTTGTTCTCGAGGACGCGGCGGGCGTTGCGGGCGGCGATCAGGCCCATGCTGACGACGTCCTGGTTGTCGCCGTTGGACGGCACGCTCTGGGTGCTGGCGGGGCCGATCGTGCGGTTTTCGGCGACGAGCGCGGTGGCCGGGTATTGGGCACCGGCGAAGCCGCTGTGCAGACCGGGGTCGCCAGCCACCAGGAACTCCGGCAGGCCGTAGCTCAGGTGACGGTTGAGCACCCGGTTGATCTGGCGCTCGGCGAGCACGCCGAGCTGGGTCAGCGCGATGGTCACGAAGTCCATGGCAAACGCGATGGGCTGGCCGTGGAAGTTCGCGCCGTGGAAGATCTCGTCCTGGCCCTCGAAGAACAGCGGGTTGTCGTTAGCCGAGTTGAGCTCGATCTCCAGCTTCTGCACCGCGTGGTAGAGGGTGTCGCGGACGGCGCCGACGATCTGCGGGATGGCCCGCAGCGAGTACGCCTTCTGCAGGTAGATCTCGGAGCGCTGGACGTCCTTGTCGGTGTCCTTGTCGGCCTGGAGCTCGCGGCGCAGGTCGGCGTGCTCGACCGTCAGGTTGCTGCCGTTCATCAGCGCGCGCATGTTGGCCGCCGTGTCGATTTGCCCCTGGTGCGGGCGGGCGATGTCGTGGCCCTCGGCGAGGAACGGGCTGGTGGAGCCGCGCAGCGTCTCGATGAGCAGCGCCGTGACGATCTCGGCCTGGCGGGCCTGGGCGAGGGCGCGGCCGACCACGAGCGAGCCGAGACCGGTCATCGCCGAAGTGCCGTTGATGAGAGCCAGACCCTCCTTGAACTTCAGCTTGAGCGGCTCGATGCCCAGCTCGTCGAGGACCTTGCGGGTGGGCACCTGCTTGCCGTCGCGCAGCACGTAGCCTTCGCCGATCAGGGTGCTGGCCACGTGGGACAGCGGGGCGAGGTCGCCACTGGCGCCCAGGGAGCCGATCTGCGGGATCGCCGGGGTGATGCCGAGGTTGAGGTAGAGGGCGAGGCGCTCCAGGATCTCCGGGCGCACTGCGGAGTAGCCCTTGGCCAGCGTGTTGAGGCGGGCGGCGACGACGGCGCGCGCCTCGTCCTCGGCGAACAGCGGTCCGACACCGGCGCTGTGGCTGCGAACCAGGTTGGTCTGCAGCTCGGTCTCCTTGGACTTGTCCACCTGCATGTAGATCATCTCGCCGTAGCCGGTGGTCACCCCGTAGATCGGGATGTTCTGCTCGGCGATGCCCTCGAAGATCTCCCTGCTCCTGCGGGCCTTCGCCATCGCCCCGTCAGGGACCGTGGCCTGCGCGCCCTCCTCGGCGACCTGACGCACCGAGTCGATGGTCAGGCTCTCGCCGTCGAACGCGACCGGAATGGCGGAAATCTCGACTGTCGTCAACGTACTCACTCCCAGTGGAATCGGATGAAGGCAGGTGGTGCGGGGTCAGGCCGCGGCGGTCGCCGCCCGCAGGCGCGAGCGGTCCACCTTTCCGGCGGCGTTGCGCGGCAGGCGGTCCGGCGCCTCGTGGAACGTCGCGGGCAGAGTCAGGGGGCCGAAGTGGCCGCGCAGGTGCGCCCGCCACTCGGCGGCGGCACCGAGAGGCCGGCCGTCGGCGTCCCGGCGCGGCACGACATGGACGTCGAGTCCCCGCACCAGGCCCGTCACCGGTTCGGCGACCGGCACCACGGCGCACTCCAGGACGGAGGCGTGCGAGGCGAGCGATCCTTCGATCTCGGTCAGTTCGACCCGGTTGCCCGCCAGCTTGATCTGGAAATCCTCGCGGCCCCGGTACTCCAGGGTGCCGTCGGGCAGCCGCCGCCCGAGGTCGCCGGTGCGGTACCAGCCCCCCTCGACGCCGGGCGTGTCCAGCCACTCCACCGGGCGGAACGGGGTGCGGTCGGCACTGCCCAGGTACCCCGAGGTCACATAGGGAGAGCGCACCACGATGCTGCCGGTGACCCCGACCGGGCAGGTCAGGTCGTTCTCGTCGAGGACGAGGAGCTGGCGGCCCGGGATCGCCCGGCCGATCGGCACCGGGCCCTCGGTCAGGCCGGTGACCTCGTGCCAGGTGGCGGCGACGACCTCGGTCGGCCCGTACAGGTTGAAGACGCGCAGGGCCGGCAGCTCCTCGGCCAGGCCGCTGAGCAGCTCCGGCGGCAGCGCCTCGCCCATCAGCAGCAGATGGCCGAAGGCGTCGAGCCGCGGCCCCGCCCCGGTCCGGGCGATGACGTCGAGGAGGTCGCGGGCGAAGCTGGGCACGGTCTGCAGGTGCGTGATTCGGTGCTCAGCCAGCCACGGCACCAGCAGGTCCGGGTTCACCCTCACCTTGTCGGGCACGACGTACAGCGTGCCGCCGGTGGCGAGCGTCGCGCCGACCTCGGCAAGCGCCGGATCGTGCTCGGGGGATACCCACTGAGCCACCCGGGCTCCAGGGCCCATCGCGAACCGGGTGCCGAACCAGCCGGTGAACTGGGTGAGCGCGGCGTGCGTCTGGGGGATGCCCTTGGGGCGTCCGGTGGAGCCGGAGGTGAAGGCGATGTACGCGGTGTCGCCGGGGGTGACGGTGGGCGCCGGGGCCACGGGCAGGGTGGTGGCGTCGGCGGCCACGTCCACCACCCGGCCGCCGAACTCGGCGCGGTACCAGTCGAGCAGCTCGTCGGCGCCGTCGCCCTCGACGAGCACGCAGGCCGGCCGCAGGGCGGTGAGCACGGAGCGGCCGCGCTCACCGGCGGGACCGGGGGCGAGCCAACACAGCTTGGCCCCGTGGGCGAGGACGCCGAGCAGCGCGGCGATCCGCAGCGGCCCCGGCGGCATCCGGACCACCACGGCGTCGCCCGTGGCCACGCCGGCGGCGGCGAGCCATCGGGTGACGTCGCGGGCCGCCGCGTGCAGCGCGGCGTAACCCGTGGTGCTGCCGTCCCAGACGACCGCGGGCGCGTCGGTGACGGCATGGGCCGCCACCTGCACGGGCAGGGGTTCGGTGTGGCTGACCGGCCTGAACACCGGCAGGGCCGCGTAGCGTTCGATCAGCGCAGCGGCCGGGAGCAGCGGCGGCAGCGTGTTGACCGGCGTGTCCGGCGCGTCCAGCGCCGCCGCCAGCAGGGTGCGCAGCCCGTCGAGCAGGTTCGCGGCCGAGCCCGCGTCGTAGAGCGCGGTCCGGTACTCCAGACGGCCCGAGAGCCGGGGAGCCTCGCCGTCGACGCAGTCATCAATGGCCTCGACGACGAGGACGAGCCCGGTCGGCAGCACCACCCGGTCAGGAACGACGGGCCGGGCGCGCAGGCCTGCCACCCGGTCGACGACCGGCGCGGCGGACCGGTCGGCGAAGACGGCGTCGAGCTGCGGGAGGTCGCGGTCACCGCGCAGCGGGTGCGGTTCGAAGCCGAGCAGCGCGCGCAGGGTTCCGTCGCCCGCGTGGCCGCCGTGCCGCAGCAGCAGTGCCCGCAGTGCGGCGAGGACGACACCTGCCGGGGACGCACTCTGCTCCGCTGCAACCTCGGCGACCCGGCGAGCCAGCTCGCCGTCCCACACAAACGGCAGCGAGGCACCTTCGTACCGGTGGGTCCTGGTCCGGAGGGCGCGAACGACCGCCTCCCGGGCCGCCGCCTCCTGGGCCGTCGCCGCAGTCTCCGGGGCCGGCGCCGGCGCGCCGTGGCGCTCGTGCGCGTACGCGGCCGACAGCGTGTCGACCAGCCGGGAGACGTGCGCCTCGTCGAGGGCCCCGTCCACCGTCACGAACAGCAGCAGGTCCGCTGGGGCGATCCGGGCGGCATGCAGCCGCGCGTGCGGACCCGCCGTGACCGCCGTGGCGGACCGGGCCTCTCGGGCCGACGGGGCCTCGGTGGCCCACCGGCCGCACAGCGCGGCGGCCAGCGCGTCGACATCGTCCACCGCCACGGCGGTGAGGTCGGTGAAGCGCAGCGGCTCGGCCGTCACGGCGTCGCCCGGTCGAGCGCTCACCGTCGCGTCCCAAGCCCGGCGCAGCGCGGCCAGGTCGAGGCCGCCCGCTAGCCGGAATCCCGCACATCGAGGGGACACGGGAGGGTGCACCGGAGGTCTGTCGCCTGGGTGGTTCGCTGCCGCTTCGAAGTTCACGGGGACATTGTTCGACCGCGTGGCCGGACCGTGCTTCTCCTGGAGTGCGGAGGTGCCTGCACACCCGCTCTCCGGGCGGTACGGCCGCGAACACCGCAGTTACTTCGCCATGTCGCGCCCCGCGCGCACCCGGTCGGGCGCCGGCACTGCCCCCCTGGATCAGCCGTCGCCGGGCTCCGCCTTGAACCAGAGGCCCGCCTTGAACCACTCCTCCGCCGCCCGGATCCGGGCCTCCGTCTCGGCCCGGTCCGCGCCGACGACGACGAACGCGGCGAGGAAGTCCCCGGAGTGCGAGGCATCCTGGACGGTGTCGCCGACCTCCGCGTACGTCGTGTACTTCACGACGCCCTCCGGCAACGTCGCCGGGTCCGGTAGCGCGGCCAGCACCCCGGGCCGCTTGGTGAAGAGCAGCTGCCCGGCGAGCTGGGCCGGGTCCGCGCGCTCGCCGGTCGGGGTGGGCAGCCCGAGCTGGCGGCGGACCGGGTACTCCATCGGGTCGAAGCCGAACAGCGCCCGCTGCACGTCGCGCACGCCGGCGCCCCCGGCCCGGGAGGCCGCCTCGCACAGCACCAGTTCGCCGTCGGTGGTGTGGAACACCTCAATGTGGAAGGCGAAGTGCTCGGGACCGCCGAACGCCTCCAGGATCCGCTCGCCGAACGCGACGAGCCGCCGTGCCAGCGGGTCGGCGGTGTCGAGTGCGATGTCGACCCGCCCCTTGCGGTCGCGGAAGTCGGCCAGTGCGTACTGGTACTGCGACGGCCACATCGTGGCGATCCGGCCGTCCAGGACGGTGCCGTCGATGTGGCACATGGAGCCGTCGACGAACGTCTCGGCCAGCCATTCCGGTTCGCCGTCGGGGCGCAGCAGCTCCGCGTCCCGTGCCCAGTCGGCGAGCTCCTCGCGAGTGCGCAGTACGGATACGCCGACGGACAGCAACCCCTGACGGGGCTTGACCACTACCGGCAGGCCGTGGGCGTCGGCGAAGGCGTCGAGCTCCGCGGCCGAGCGCAGCAGTACGTGCGCAGCGACCGGGATCCCGGCGGCCGTGGCAAGCTTCTTCATCTCCCACTTGTCGCGGTACACCAAGGCCGATCCGGGCCGCTGGCCCGGCAGCCCGAAGCGCTCGCGCAGCGCGGCCGCCCGCAGGATGTCGAATTCCTGACAGGCCACGATGTCGGTGACGCCGAACTCCTCGACGAGCTCGGCGGCCCGCCGCTCCACATGGGCGCCGGTGTCGTAGTCGGTCAGCGCCTCGGCGTGCAGATAGGGGGCCTCGGTGGGTAGTTCCTCGCCGAACAGGGCGAGCTGTTCGGCCGAGCCCAGCAGGACGATCTTCTCCCCGTGGTCGGCGAGCCACCGCTCGTACGGGTTGGCACGCAACGAGCCGCGGTGCAGGACGAGTGTGGTCATGCGGAGGTCCCTTCGTTCCAGATGCTGACGTAGCGTTCGCCGGTGTCCGGCAGGATCGTGACGATCGTGCGGCCCGCGTAGGCGGTGTCCCGGGCGAGCCGGAGCGCGCCGTGCACGGCGGCACCCGAGGAGAGCCCGGCGAACAGCGCCTGTTCCCGGGTGAGCGCCCGTGCGGTGTCGAGCGCCTCGTCGTCGGAGCAGGTCAGCACCCGGTCGATGAGCGCGATGTCGGTAGTGGGGGAGACGAAGCCGCCGTTCAGGCCGGGTATCCGGTGGGTGCCCGCGTATCCCTGGGAGAGTACCGGCGAGCCCTCCGGCTCCACCGCGACGATCTCCACGGCGGGGTTGCACTCGCGCAGGAAGCGTCCGGCGCCGGTCAGGGTGCCGCCGGTGCCGACCCCGGCGACCAGGACGTCGACCTGACCGCCGGTGTCCGCCCAGATCTCGGGTCCTGTGGACTCGTAGTGGGCGCGGACGTTGTCGGGGTTCTCGTGCTGGCGCACGTACCAGGAGCCGGGCGTGGCGGCCTCGATCTCCTCCGCCTTGGCGATGGCCCCGGCGAACCGCTCAGCGCTGGGCGTCTGCACGATTTCCGCGCCGAGCGCGGCCAGCAGCCCAATCCGCTCGGGAGTGGCGCTGTCGGGCAGCACGACGATGCAGCGGTAGCCACGCAGGGCACTCAGCGCGGCGAGCGCGATCCCGGTGTTACCAGAGGTCGCCTCCACGACGGTGCCGCCCGGGGCGAGGTCACCGCGCTGTTCGGCGCCGCGGAGCATCGCGAGCGCGGCCCGGTCCTTGATGCTGGCGAACGGGTTGGTCGACTCGATCTTGGCGAGGACCTCGGTGCCGGGCGCGGCGTCGGGGACGGAGAGCCGGACCAACGGAGTGTTGCCGACGAGTTCTTCGAGGCCGGCGGCGACGCGCCGCCCGGCGGGTGCGATGAGGAGATCGGGGGTCACCGGAAGGCTCCAGGAGTGGGGGACAAGGGAGGGGAAGAGGAAGAGGGGACGGGGGACGGGGCGCCCGCCGTCACCAGGAGCCCGCCGAGGCGAGATCCCGTACGGCGTCGGATACCGACAGCGGCGGCCGATCGCCCACGGAAGCGCCCACGGGGCCGCCAGGCCGGCCGGCGACGGGCGGGACGCCGAGACCGGCGGCACTCGTACGAGCCACCGGCACCGGGCCGGTCCCGAGCGGGGGCACCGCCCGCGGCCCCGACGCCGGGCGGATCACGGAGCGGGCCGCGTACACCCGGGCTCCGGGCGGCAGGTCCTCGGTGACCGTGGCCATGGCCCCGACCAGGGCGTGGTCGCCGATGGTCACCGGGCCGAGCACGGTCGCGTTCGCGCCGAGGATCACGCCGTCGCCGACCACCGGGTGACGGCGGGCGCCCGGCGGGCGGTGGTTGTCGGCCCACCAGCCCACCGCGCCCAGCGTCACCTGCTGGTAGATCGTCACGTCGTCGCCCACGACGGCGGTCTGACCGATCACCACGGACGCGCCGTGGTCGATGAACACCCGCCGCCCCAGCACCGCACCGGGATGAATCTCCACCCCGGTCCGCCGCCGGGAAATCCGGGCGACCGTCCGTGCCGCGGTGCGCATCCCGCGGCCGTACAGCCGGTGTGACACGCGGTGGGCCCACACGGCGGACAGGCCGGTGTGGCCGAGCGCCTCGCGGCGGCTGGTGAGGGACGGGTCCCGGGCGACGACGACGGAGAGGTCCTCGGCCAGGGTCCGCAGCAGTCCGGTCTCCTCGGTCATGGGGTCGGCTCCTTTCGGTATAGCCGTCGCTCAGGCGGCCAGGGCCGGGGCCGCCGCGGCGGCCGGTTCGACGTCGATCCGGATGGACTCGCGGACCAGCCGCTCACATAGCGCGACCGCGCTGTCGGTGTCGGCAGCCGTGACCACGACACTGCCGAGCCGGTCCCAGTTGTCGCGCAGCGGCCGGACGGTGTCACCGGGGCCCACGTTGACCTGCGCGGCGAGCACGTCGGGCCGCGCCCTGACCTCGTCGACGCCCGCGACGGCCGTCACGGTGCCCGGCTCGCGCAGCAATACGCGCATCACCGCAGCGCCCTTCGGCTCGGGAGAGGCGGCGAGCGGCTCGACCAGGCCCAGCGGCCAGGCCGTGCCATACGCGATCATGTCGATGCCGTACGCGGCCTCGACCAGCTCCACGATGTTGTCGCCGCCCAGCCGGTTGTGCGACTCGATGACGAGGGGCCCGCGCGAGGAGAGCCGGATCTCGGTGTGACTGGGGCCGTCGGTGACGCCCATCCCGGTCAGGAACTCCTCGACCGCGTCGGTCAGCGCCGCCCGGTCGCCCGCCTCGAGTCGTGCGGGTACCGCGTGCCCGAGCTCGGCGAAGTGCTCCTCGCTGGTCAGCTTCTCGGTGACGGCGACGATGACGTGGCGGCCCGCGAAGCTCAGCGCCTCGACGCTGAACTCGGGTCCGTCGATGTATGACTCCATCAGGAAGCCGTCGACGGTGAACATGGTGGAGCCGCGGTCGGTGCGGCCGCCGTCCATCTCCTGGATCCGCGCCCACACCCGGTCCAGGTCCCCGCGGTTCTCCGCGCGCAGCAGCCCGAAGCCCGCGGTGGTGGACACCGGCTTGACGATGAAGGGGTAGCCCGCCCGCTCACCGAACGCGTCCAGCGACTCCCGGCCCTTCACCAGCGCGGCGTGCGGCACCGGAAGCCCGTTCTCGGCGAGGTGCCGGCGCATCAGCGACTTGTCGCGCATCCGGCGGCTCACCTCGTGGCGCCGCCCGTCGGTCAGCCCGAACAGGTCGCCGAGGCGGCCCGCCGGGGTCACCCCGGGCTCGGTCAGCGACACGACGGCGTCCACGCCGTACACGGCGCGCGCGGCCTCGGCGAACGGCCGGACGGTGTCCCAGTCGGTGTAGTCGACGACGAGCAGCACGTCGGCGGCGCGGGTCTGGTACTCGGTGACCTTGTCCGGGTGCTGGATCAGCACGGTCGTGACGCCGAGCGCCACGTAACGCTCCACATGGGCGTCGACGCCGCCGATCAGCAGCACGGTCTTCCGGCCGGTCGGCGCAGCCGGGACCGGGGCGGGGGAGAGGACGGGGGCGGTGTGCTCGGTGGTGCTCATCGATGGGTTCCCTTCGGGGCGGCCAGGGCGGTCTCGCGGACGTCGACGCGCAGCAGCCCGCGGACCCGAGCGATCCGGTCGGCGGCCTCGGCGGGCGACTCCGCGTCGACGACGACATAGCCGTGGCGCGTGAACGAGTTGGTGGTGGGCGGCAGGTCATCCCCGGGGGAGTGGGGGAAGTGCAGCGTCTGGACGTAGGGCAGGGCACGGATCGCGTCGAGTCCGGTGACCGACCGCAGCTCCCCGGCGGGCAGCAGGAAGAAGCCGACGGACGCGGTGTGCCTCGGACGCGGCGGCTCGACCGGCTCACCGGCCAGCGTCCGGAAGATCGCTGCCTCGATGTCGTAGTCGGAGGCCGTCTCGATGAGCAGCGGGATGCGGTCGCCGCCCAGCCGGGTCTGCGACTCGACGACGCGAGGCCCCCGGTCGGTGAGGATGACCTCGGTGTGCGCCGGGCCGAAGCGGTAGCCGGCCAGGTCGAGCAGGCCGATGACGACCGCGTGGATCGCGGCCCGCTCGGCGTCGGCCAGCGGCGCCGGATGAACGTGCGAGGTCTCCACGAAGTACGGCGCGCCCGTGGTGTGCTTGGCGGTGATGCCGATGACGTGGTGCATCCCGTCGGCGGAGAGCGTCTCCACGCTGAACTCGGGTCCCTGCAAGTACTCCTCGATCAGATACGGGCCGGGCAGCCCGGCCGCCGTGACCCGCTCCGTCCACTCGTCGAGGTCGGCCGCGTCGCGGATCAGCGCGACGCCCCGGCTGCCTGAGGCGCGGGCGGGCTTGACCACCACGGGCAGCGGCAGCCCGGTCAGTGCGCCGGATACCTCGTCGGCGGTCGCGACGGAGGCGGAGCGAACCGCCGAGAGACCGTGCGCGGCGAGCAGTCCGCGCATCGCCGCCTTGTCGTTGAGCACCCCGATCGCGGCCGCCGGATTGGGCGAGACGCCGAGCGCCTCGGCCTCGGCGTAGGCCGGGGGCATCGACTCCTCCGCGCCGAGGTGCAGCACATGGCCGATACCGTTCACGCGCACCGTCGCGGCGATCAAGGTGCGCAGCCCCTCCTCGTCGGAGAAGTCGGTGAGCAACAGCTCCTGAGCGTGTTCGGCGACCTCGTCGAGGTACTCCTGCTCGCGCAGCGAGGGGTCCCAGATCGCCCAGACCTCGAAGCCCGCCTCGGCGGCCTTGCGGACGAACTGGCTATAGGGCATCACCATCAGCAGCCGTTTGGACGCGCGGGTGGGGGTCATGTCGGGGGCTCCGTTCTGGTCCTGGTCGGTGACTTGACACGGGGCCGTCGCCAGCCGAGGGCCCACGGGGGCGGCGACTTCACGAAGAAGCGCCGAGTCCCGGCGGGCGTCTTCCGGCGCGGGGGCGGGTCGGTATCGTTGTGTCAGACGTCGGGACGGACTCGGTCGGGAGTACGTCCCCGCAGGGGTAAGGCATCCGACGGCCCGCAAGGGGCGGCCGTCGGAGGGGTTCAGGTGCCGCTCAGCCGGAAACGGGTGAGGGCGCGTACACCTGTCACGGGGAAGGCGGGCATGAGCGCCTCGGCGCCCTGCACGTCGCCCGTCTCCAGCGTGGCCAGGGCATGTACGGCGCCGTGGGCGCGCAGTTCTGCGAGCCCGGCGGTCAGCAGGGCGAGGCCGATGCCGAGGCCACGGAAGGCCGGGGCGACCGCGGCCTCCAGGACCCGGCCCTCGTTCCCGGCTCCCTGCGTCACGACATGCCCTGCCGGACGCCCGGACACCTCAAGGAGCAACGCCGCTCCACCGCTGTCCTGCGACTGGCGCAGCGCCGCGCCGAAGAACGCCGCGTCCTCGGTCCTGGGTCCACGGACCGCGCAGCGCAGATGCAACGCGTGCAGGGCCGCGAGGTCGTCAGCGTCGTCGAGGTCGGCCGCGCGGACCGAACCGCCGTCGGGCAGCACCATCGGCAGCGCGTCCGCCGCCAGGTCGATGTCGTACTGGCCGGTCGTCGCGCCACGGACGAAACCCGCCTCCTTCAGCACCACCGGGACCACTTCGTCGCCATGCAGCACGCCGCCCACGGTGACGGAGTACGGTCTGCCGTCTTCCACCGTGAGCTCGTCGGACCGGTCCAGAAGGAGGCACAGCAACGTGCGGGCCGCGCTCTCGCCGTGCCGGCCGGGCAGCGCGGTCAGCACAGCGTCGAGCTCGTCGCCGCGCGGGGTCAGCGCGGCCCAGGCGATCACCTCGTCACCGGGGCCGGTCAGGCACCAGCTGTTCTCCTCGTAACCAGGGTGCCCGGTCGCCCGGAGGGCATCCTCGCGGGTGTACGTGGCCGTCCCGGTGAGGTTCTTCTCGTGCGTGCGCATCAGGCGGACCAGGCTGTCCGGCGGGACGTCGGTCGGGCGTCTGACGGTGAGCTGCCCGTGCGGGTTCATCGGTGCCTCCCGTCCTTGGGAATAGGGTCCGGCGGTCGGGCCGGAGTGTCCGGGAGCCCGTGGCGGGCCGCTGTCGGCGGCGGCCCCCACCAGGCGAGTCCCGGAATCCGGTGCAGGCAGTGAAAGGAATGCCGTGGAACGGAATTCACAACGATCCTCCTTATCCCTGACTGACCGGATTCCGGCGCCGGTACGGGGGGGTCCCGGCGTAGTCCGAGATGCTACTTGCCAAAGCTGCGCCGTCCTTCTCTGAGAATGCTCGGTGGTCCTCTCCGCGATTGAACATGGCTGAACGCAGCACGAACCGAGATGCACCGCCCCGCCGCCCACGAGACGCTTCGGCGAGCAAACCCTGAGGCCAGGGCGGGTGCGAAGGGGTGACCGCATGCACGACGACGTCATCGAGGCAAGCGTGGACACACTGTTCACGCAGCGACCCCACGGTCGCTCGGCCGCCTCCGCAACGCCGATGCACACCAGTGCGGACGACATCGTTCCGAAACTCGTCGACGTGCTGCTGCGAAACCGTGACGAACTGCTCACCGTCCTCACCGAAATCGCCACCGCACAGGCCGCGGGTGACGAACTGCTGCGCTCCGTGAGGGCGCTGTCAGGAGCCCCCTGGGAACTGCTCCGCAATTCCCCCCGGCGGCTCGACCGCCTCGCCACCTTCCTGCCGTCGAATAACCTGCTCTACTCCTACGTGCTGTTCGGCGTCGTCCCCTCGCTCTACACCGACGAGGTCCGGCTGCGCCCCTCGGCCCGGGTCGCCCGCGCCGCGCTCGCCGTCCATGAGATCCTCGGTCCGCCGCTGCGTCGAATCGGCGCCGGACGGATCGTCATGACCCCGTGCACCCAGCAGGAGTTCCTCGCCGACTGCGCTCGCTCCGACGCCGTCGTCTTCACCGGCCGCCCGGAGAACGGGGCGGCCGTCGCCGCCCGGCTGCCGGCCGGGACCCTGCTGCTCTCCTTCGGCTCCGGGCCCAACCCGGTGGTCGTCGGACCCGACGCCGACCCTGACACCGTGTGCCGTGCCGTGCTCGACGCCCGGCTGTACAACTCGGGCCAGGACTGTCTGTGCACCGACCTCGTCCTCGTCCACCGCTCACAGGTCCGCGCGCTGGTGCCGCGGCTTGCCGACGCGCTGGCCGGGACCCGGGTCGGTGACCGGCGCGACCCCGCCACCCGGGTCGCTCCGCTGGTCTATCCGGACGCCGTCGAGGACGCCGCCGCCTTCCTCGCCACGCACCGCGAGTTCACCGTCCGCGGCGGCCGGACCGACCTCGCCCGGCACACCGTCGAGCCGACGCTGCTGCACCTGCCGTGGCTGGAGGATTTTCACCCGCCGGAGCTCTTCTCCCCCGTCGTCCTCACCATGGCGTACGACACGCCCGGCCAGGTCGCCCGCTGGCTGCGCTCCGCCGAGGAGACCGCCCGCGGCATGTACGTCTCGGTGTTCGGCGAACCGGCTCTCGCCGGGAGGTCTCGCATCGCCACCAGTGTGGTCTGTGAGGAGCGCGTCACCTTCGACGTCGAAGACGGCAACCGCCCCTTCGGCGGCTACGGCCCGCTGGCCGGGAACGTCCGCCGCCGCGGCATCGTGACCGGCCGTCCCCTGCTGTTGTCCGCCGAGGCGAGCCTGCCGGCCGCCGGATCCGGTACCAGCCCCTGCTTTCGTAGCCGCACCGGGGCCTGACCGCCCGACCTTCCGAGCGCCCCGTGCGCCGGTCGCCGCGACGGCCTCGCACCTGCGCCCCCGTACGTGCGCCCCGTTTCACCGAACCGTTGAGGAGCTGCCCTATGAGCGCGACCACCGAGAACCCTCCCTGGTACGTAGTCGCCGGGACCCTCGCGGACGCCGGATGCGACCTCGTCGTCGGCCTGCCATCCGACGAGCCTGGCCTGATGGACGCCGCCAGGACCATGCCCGGGCTGCGCGTCGTCGGGGTTCGCGACCAACGGGCGGCCGCGTGCGCCGCGATCGGCCACGCCGCCGTCTCCGGACGGCCCGCCGTCCTCGCCATCAACTCGGGCCCGAGCTTCACCAACGCCCTCACCGGCCTTCTCGAAGCCGACTCGCTGGGCGCCCCGGTCGTCGTCGTCACCACCCGCGTACCCGCGCTCGGCATCGGCCGGGGCGCCTTCCAGCACACCGACCAGGCCGCCATGGCCGCACCGCTGACCAAGTGGACCTTCCTGGTGGAGGACCCCCGTCAGCTGGTCTGGGCGCTGCGCCGGGCCGTCCACCTCGCCGTCAACGGCGCCCCCGGCGTAGTCCTGGTCGAGATCGCCGACGAGGTGCTGCGCGCCCCGGCACCCGCGCACCGCCCCGCCCCGCCAGTGCGCCGCCTCCGCTTCGCCGCCGACGCGGAGGAGGTCCGCCGCGCTGCCGCACTGCTCGCCGCCGCACGCCTCCCCGTCGTCGTCGTGGGCGGCGGCTGCAAGCCCGCGGGCGCGGGAGCTGCCGTGCGACGGCTCGCCGAGCTGCTCGGTGCGCCGATCTTCACCACCGCCGCCGGACGGGGCGTCGTCGACGAGGAACACCCATTCGCCTGTGGCCTGGTGGGCCTCTACACCACGCCACCGGCGGACCGGCTGCTCGCCGAGGCGGACGTCGT
This sequence comes from Streptomyces sp. CB02261, assembly GCF_001905665.1. Classification (GTDB taxonomy): domain Bacteria; phylum Actinomycetota; class Actinomycetes; order Streptomycetales; family Streptomycetaceae; genus Streptomyces. Next base: position 217,549 of record NZ_LIVX01000012.1, read on the forward strand.
CCTCGCGATCGGCTCCCGTCTGGAGGAGACCGCCCGGATGGGCTGGGAGGGGTTCCACGACAAGACACTCGTCCATGTGGACGTGGACCCGGCCGTGTTCCTGGCCGCCCTGGAACCCGAAGCCGCCCTGCTCGGCGACGCCGCCGTGGTTGCGGGCCAGCTCGCCGACGCCCTTCAGGCGCAGGACCTGGAGGCACCGGCCCTGGCTGCCCGCAGGGCCAGGATCGCCGCCGTGCGGGAGGAGATGCGCGCCCGCCACGTGCCCGGCGAGTGGGACGAATCCGGCCTGACCGTGTCCGAGGCGCTGCGGCTCCTCCAGGAGTCGGTGGGCCGCGACGCCACCCTCATCCAGGAGAACGGACTGCACGACATGTGGGGCTACCACTGGCCGGTGGTCTCCGTCAGCGACGGGGCCCGGGTCGTCACGCCCGGCGAGCAGACCATGGTGGGCTTCGGGCTCCCGGCGGCCGTCGGCGCGGCCGCCGCCGACCCGGCCCGCAGGACCGCCCTGGTCTGCGGCGACGGCGCGTTCGAGATGGGGCTCGCCGCGTTGCCCACCGCGGCCGAGCTGAAGCTCGGCCTCACCGTCCTCGTCCTGGACAACCGCGGCTACGGCTGGCCCCGGTTCGTCCGCGCCGAGGAGCAGGCCCCCGACACCCTCACCCACTTCACCGCCCCCTCCCACACCGACGCCGCTGTCCGCGCCCTCGGCGGCGACGCAGTGCGCTGCACGACGCCGACGGAACTCGCCACCGCGCTTGCCGCCGCGGCCAAGGCGCACACTGAGGGCCGGCCCACCGTCATCACGATCCCCGTCCACGACGCCGACGTTCCGGTGGGCGTACGCCGCGTCTTCGCCGATCCCGCGACCCCCGAGCCCCCGTCGCCCGGAGCGGCAGCATGACCCCCCGCCCCCGGGCCCACCCGCTGCCCGGTCCGGTCCCCGGCGGCTCCGCCGCTCCGACCACCGGCCCGTCCGTCGCCCAGGCCGCCGGACGGCCCGCCGCTTCGGCCTGTGGCCCGGCCACCGCCCCGGCTCCCGGCCCAGCGGCCGGCCGCTCCGCCCCGCGCCCGACTACCCGCCCCGCCCCCCGCCTGACCGTCGACGGCGAAGCCGTCCCCGCCGGCCGGCTCGCCCGGCTGGTCGACGGGACAGCCCGGGGGCTCGCCGCCGCCGGGGCGGCGCCCGGGCGGGCGGTCGCGCTCGCTTGTGATCATCCGCTCGCCGCAGTCGTCGCCGCGCTCGCCGCCGAGGCCGTCGGTGCCCCGCTGCTGCTGGATGGTGCCGCCCCGACCCGGCACATCGCCCCGGCGGCCCGGATCCGCGCCACCGGCTCGGGAGTACCCGTCGTCGTCGGGGACGCCCGGCCGCTGGACGTCCCGGACCCGGTCGCCGCCGTGTTCTGGACCTCAGGCAGCTCGGGCGACCCCAAGGCGGTCGCCGTCCCGGCCGCCGCCCTCGACCACCAGGGCAGAGCCACCGCCGCCCGGATGCGGGTCACCGACGCGGACCGGCTGCTTCTCCCGCTGCCGCTGCGGCATGCCTACGGTTACAGCGTGCTGCGGGTGTGGCGGGCCACCGGCGCCCACCTGTACGCGGAGTCGGGATTCCATCTGCGCACCACCCTGACCCGGCTCGCGTCCGAGGGCATCACCTCGCTCGACGGGGTGCCCACCATGTACCGGATGCTCGCCGCCGAGGCCGCCCGCGACCCGGAGGCCGCTCTGCTGCTCGCGGGCCTGCGGATCCGTGGCTGCGGCGGCGACGTGCTGACACCCGCCCTGTACGACGACTTCCTCGCCGTCACCGGGGCACCCCTGCACGACGGGTACGGCCTCAGCGAGGCGGGTCCGAACGTTGCCCTCAACGCCCCGGGCGACCTGTGCCCCGGCACCGTCGGGCGGCTCCTCGACGGTGTCGAGGCCCGGCTCGGGGGCCCCGACCGGGAGATCCAGGTGGCGAGCCCGAGCCTGATGCTCGGCTACCTCGACCCGGCCACCGGCGGTCTCGACCGCACCCCGTTCACAGCCGACGGCTGGCTGCGCACCGGCGACACCGGCGCGATCACGGCTGACGGCTGGCTCACCGTCCGCGGCCGGATCAAGGAAGTGCTCGTGGTACACGGCGAGACCTTGGCCCCCACCGTCGTCGAGGACGCGGTACGGGCCGCGGCCGGAGTCCTGGACGCGGCGGTCGTGGGCATCCGGGGCGGCGACGACCGCCGCGACCGGGGCGACAACGTCTGGGCGTTCGTGGAGAGCGCGGATCCCGACCACCGGGCGGTGGCCACCCGGGTCGCCGAGGCGTGCCGCCGCACGCTCCCCCCACACGCCCGCCCTCGAGCGATCCGCGTGATGCCGCGACTGCCGCGGACAGGAAGCGGAAAGTTCGACCGGGTGCGGTTGCGCGGCTGGGCCTCTGGCACGGCGGCGACCGCCGCCGCATAACCTTATCGCCCAACTAGGAGCCATTTTAAGTGAGTTTCATGAAGCAACCTCGAAGATGTGACGGCCCCCCAAGGTCGCTAAATTCATTGGTGGCCGCCCGGAAGAGGAGCGGCCGCTTCCCTCTCCTTTCGAACCATGGAGTTCCCCCATGACCGTCAAGAACACGCTCGGCCTCATCGCTCGCGTCGGCGCCACCGCCGCCCTCGCCACAGGCCTTGCCGTCGCCTTCCAGCCCGCCGCGATGGCCGCGGCCCCGGTCGTCTCGGTGACCCCGGCCAGCGGCCTCGCGGATGGCGCCACGGTGACCGTCACCGGCACCGGCCTGACCCCGGGCGCCGTCTACCACGTCGCCCAGTGTGAGATCGTCGCCTCCGGCGACTATGGCTGTGACCCGGCGACCGTGGTGGACATCGTCGCGGACGCCCAGGGCAAGCTCAGCACCCAGTTCACCGTGAACAAGACCTTCCAGGCCGTGAAGGGCGTCGAGGGCACGCCGTCCGGCACCGTCGACTGCGGCGTCACCGCCTGCCAGGTCGGCCTCGGCGACTCCCAGGGTGTCGGCGGCGGCCAGCGCATCACCTTCGCCTGAGCACCGGCCGGCTGACGACGACGCGCGGTCCGTGGCGCCGCCGCACCCGACTCCCCGTCAGGGAGCTTGACTCCCGCTCGAGGAGGGTGCGGCGTCGGCCAAGACCACCGCGACCGTCTCCGGCTCGAAGTTGACCGCGCTGGACCAGCCGCCGATCGCCAGCCGGAACCAGACCGCACTGGTGATCACCCCGTCCCGGTGCTGGTCCTCCACCACCTCGTCACCGGGCGACCAGCCTTCGGCCTTGTAACCGACGGCCGCGTCCGGCAGCAGCAGCCGGATCACGGGGCTGTCCAGGGACGGCCCCGACCGGACGTTGGCGTCACGCCACACCGGCCCGAGCAGGGCGGGCAACGGGTGGAACTCGCCGGACTTGGAGGACGACGACATCGGACCCTCTCCTTTTCTCTGCGCTTCTCTTCGGATTTCTCACCGCTCCCGGCCGCTCCGGCCAGGGAATCTTCCTCGCCCTTGCACCGACTCAGGCGACGGCCCCCAGGACCGCCTTCCTCTCGGCGGCACACGTGCCGCCGAGCCACACCACCTGGGACACCATCTGCAGCAGCCGCGCCGCGTCCGGCGCGGGCTCCTCACCGGTGGTGTCGGCGGCCGGCACCCGATCGACGGCCACCCCCACCGGCGTCGGCCAGCCCCGCAGCGCGTGCCCGATGGTGCGCAGCGTCGTCAGCGTCGAGACCGCGCCCTGCGCCGCCGCGCCGACCGCGACCGTGCCGATCGGCCGCCCCTCCAGGTACGGCACCGGGCCGCCGATGTCGTTGACGTAGTCGAGGGCGTTCTTCAGCAGCCCCGAGACGGTGGCGTGGTACGTCGGCGACACCAGGACGACCCCGTCGGCTGCCCGCAGCTCGTCGAGGAACCCGGCCACCGCCGCGTGTGAGGTGCCGAGACCCGGCCGGTACGCCGGAAAGTCGATCTCCGCGCCGGTGAACACGCGCGCGGACGCGCCTTGTTCGGCGCAGCGCTCGGCACACCAGTCGGCCACCCGGTCGCAGGTGGATCCCCGGCGCAGCGATCCGCTGATCAGGACGATGTGCGGTGCCGGCATGGCGAAGGCCCCTTTCTTCGTACGGAGGGTGGTCATCAAAGAGGTCGGCCCGGCGACCCGTTCGGGACGCCGGGCCCTGGGCTGCCAGCCCAGGACGTCGGTGAGTGCCACGTCCTTGCGGCCGGCAGAACGGACATGGGCGTTGCGGCGCTCCTCGGCCGCCTGGTCGGCGCCCTGGTCAAGGGAGCCCTGACGACGGGAGGCGAGGACGACGGCCCCGGCGCGCGGCGCGCGCTCACGGGCGTATTCGGCGAGCGCGTCGGGCACCTCGGCGGCCGAGGCCAGCGCCTCGGCCAGCACCAGCGCGTCCTCGAGGGCCATGTTGGCGCCCTGGCCGAGAGCCGGGACCATCGGATGGGCGGCGTCGCCGAGCAGCGCCACCCGGCCGTCGACCCAGCCGTCGACCGGGTCGCGGTCATGGATGTCGGTGACGACGATGTCCTCGGGGGCGGCCTCGCGCACCAGGTCGACGACCGGCGGGTACCAGCCGTCCATGGCCTCGAGCAGTGCCGTCCGGGCGCCGTCCGGACCCAGCGCGGGCCACACTCCCGGCGGCGCGGTGATCTTCGCGGTCCAGTACAGGGTGTCGCCACCGACCGGGGCGATGAACAGCTGGATGCCCCGGCCGTTGACCACGTGCCCGCGCGCGCCGAGCGCCGAGCCGCTGGTGCGGCCGCGCACCGAGGTGTAGCCCCGGTAGTGCGGTGGCCCGTCGCCCAGCATCCGGGCCCGGACCGCCGAATGGATGCCGTCGGCGCCGATCAGCGCGTCGCAGTCGATGGTGTGCTCGTCCGAGAGGACGGCGGTGACCTGATCGGGCCCGGTGATGTAGTCCGTCACCGCGGTCGCGAGGCGGACGGCGGCCCCGGCGGAGAGCGCCTCGTTGAGCAGCGCCCGGTGCAGCGCCGTGCGCAGCACGGGGATCTGCGGGGCGCCCAGCGCGGCCGTCGACGTCCCGACCTGCTCCTCGGCGAGCACCGTGCCGTCCGCCTCCATCACGATTCTCACTTCGTCGCGCCGCGTGACGTGGCCGACGTCGCGGATCCGGGCCCCGAGGCGTCCGCTCAACGCGTCGATCGCGCGTACCCCGTTCGGGTACAGGACAAGTCCTGAGCCCTTGACGCCGATCCGTCCCGCCCGTTCGACCACGGTCACGTCGAGGCCGCGCGCGGCCATGCCCGCAGCCGCCGCGAGACCTCCGATCCCGCCGCCCGCCACCACCACGGACCGTCTTCTGGTCATGTCATCCCTCCCGCGCGGCGAACGCCGCCGTCGGTGTCGTGTCCCAGGTCGTCGCAGACCCGAGGCTCGCGTCTCCGGGGCTCGTGCCCCCGGCGGCCGGGGCCGCCCCGAGCAGCCGCCCGTCGTACGCACCGAACGTCCCTGACGCGGCGTCCCACACGGTCCGCCCGGCCCGCAGCGTGCGCTCCACCCGGCCGGTGAACGTCCAGCCCTCGTAAGCCGACCAGCCGCACTTGCTCTCCACATCGTGCGCCGAGAGCATCCACGGCGTGTCCGGCGCGAAGACCACCAGATCGGCGTCGGCGCCCGGCGCGATCCGCCCCTTGCCCGGCAGCCGGAACAACTCGGCAGGCAGCTGCGACAGGTGCCGAACCAGTCGGGTCACCGCCACGTCCGGATCCTCGTCGGGACGGCGACGGCGCATCCCCGTCCACACGGCGACGGCCAGCTCCTGCACCCCGGGCAGGCCCGGCGGCGAGTCGGCGACCGAGCGGGTCTTGTCCTCGACGGTGTGCGGCGCGTGGTCGCTGCCCAGCGTCGCGGCCTGCCCCTCGACCAACGCCCGCCACAGCCGGTCCTGATCCAGCTGGCTGCGGATCGAGGGCGAAAGCCGGGTACGCGCTCCCAGCCTGCGGGTGTCCTGGTCCGTGAACGACAGGTGGTGGCCGGTGACCTCGAAGGTCACCGGGTATCCGGCGGCCCGCGCCGCGCACACCAGGTCGGCCTCCTCGGCGCTCGACAGATGCAGGATGTGCGCTGCGGTGCCGTACCGCCGGGCCAGTTCGATGACCTTGGCGACGGCGACGATGCCGCCGGTGCGCGGGCGGCACCGCTCGTACTCCAGATAGCTGCCCGGCTCCCCCCACCAGGCGTCGAGCAGCGCGAACAGGCTGTCGTCCTCGGCGTGCAGGACCAGCTGGACCCCGCCCTCGGCCGCCGCGGCGAACGCACGCTCAAGCACCACCGGGTCGCGCACCACCGTCGGAGCCGTGTGGTGACCGGCCATGAACACCTTTGCGCTCGTCGCCACCGCCGGATCGAGCTCCGCCAGCAGCTCCGGTCTGGCCGGGTCGAGCCCGATGTGGAAACGCAGGTCCACCAGCGAACGGCCCGCCACCAGCCGGGCCTTCTCGGCCACCGCAGCCGGGTCGAGCGTCGGCGGCACTGTGTTCGGCATGTCCATCACGGTAGTGACACCGCCGCGCACCGCCGCCCGGCTGCCGTGCTCCCAGTCCTCTTTGTACGTCAGGCCCGGCGTACGGAAGTGCACATGCGAGTCGATGAGGCCAGGCAGCACGTAGTGGTCGCCCGCGTCGATCCGTTCGACGTGCGCCGGGGTGGTGTCGGCGCCGGTCACGGCGGTGATCCGCCCGCCGGCGATCAGCACGTGGCCCGCGCGCACTCCGTCCGGCGTCACGAGCCTGCGACCACTGACCACGAGGTCGGGCACCACGCTCAGCCCGTCCATGACGCCGCCACCAGGTCCCGGCACAGGTCGTTGGTCGGACCCATGAACGCGATGCCCCGCGCGTCGGCCAGGAGCCGCACGATCCGCGCGCCGTCGCGGTAACCGGCCGAGCCGAGCATCCGCGCCACGTCGAGGCAAATCTCCTCGGCCGCCACGCTCGCGTGCAGCTTGCTGTGCAGCGTCGTCAGCCCCGGAGCGGCCGAGGTCCGCGCCCCCGCCCGGTCCACCACGGCCCGCGCCGCCTCGAGCCGGGTCGACAGATCCACCAGCCGGTGCCGCACGGTCGGCAGCGCGAGCAGCCCGTGGTGATCCGCGTGCTGTACAGCCAAGTCGAACGCGCCCTGGGCGATGCCCACCGACACCGCGCCCAGGCTCGCGCCCGATTCCCGCACCCCGGCGATCACCGAGGAGGCCCCTCCGACCGGCCCCAGCCGGTCGGCGTCCGCGACCACACAGCCGTCCAGCGCGACCAGACCGGTCGCCGAACCGCGCATCCCGGCGAGCCCGAAACCGAGTTCCGGGACCACACCCGGGGCGTCCGCCCCGACCAGGAAGAAGGTCTGCCCGTCCGCCCCGTAACCCGCCATCGACGCCGATGGCGCCGGCGGCGTCTCGGCGGCCGTCCGCACCAGCACCAGATAGATGTCGGCGACGCCGGCACCGGTCGCGAACGCCTTGGAGCCGTCCAGCCGCCACCGGCCGTCAGAGAGCCGCGTCCCGGTGCTCGACAGGTTCCGCTTCGCCGCCCCCGCACCCGTCTCGCTCCATGCCGAGGCCGCCAGTACGCTGCCGTCGGCAAGCCCCGGCAACCAGCGCTCCTGCTGCTCCTCGGTGCCCCACTCGGCGATCCTGGCACTCACGGCGAAATGCTGGAACGCGACGATCGCCACCGATGGATTGACGGCGGCGATCTCCGCGACGACCTGGTTGACCGCCATCGCGTCCCCGCCTGCACCGCCGTGCCGGGCCGGCACCGCCATGCCGAGCAGACCGCTCGCGCGCAGCTGGGCCAGCACCTGACGGTCCGGCTCACCTGCCGGATCGGTCGTGTCGGCGGATTCGGACAACCGGGCGCGCAGCTCGGTCGTCAACAGCGGTCTCATGCCGCCCCCGACAACGCCAGGCATTGGGCAACCTCCTCGAATTGCAGATGGCTCAGGGGTGTCAGGACGAACGAACCCTGGAAGGTGACGTTCTTGCGTGCGACGGTCGCCCACAGCAGGGCGCCCTCACCGCCGGCCGCGCCTCGCGCCGCTGTGACCGCTGTGACAGCCGTCCGGCCGCCCGTCGTCGCGATCTCCAGCAGTCCGGTGTCGGCCCCGTTCTCGCGGGCGATCCGCCACGGAACGGTGCCCGGGATCCGTACCGCCGTTCCCAGGCACACCACCCCGGTCAGCGCGATCGACGGATGCCAGCCCGGCACCGTCACGGCTCGGGCCGCGATTCCGCCGTCCGCGGCGGGCAGCACCGCCGCGATCTTCGGGAAGGCCCCGTCGGCCGGCCAGCCCAGCCGACCAGCCGCGGCCGCCCGCAACGCTTCCAGCCGGCCGAGGAGTTCGTCGCCCGCGCCGAACAGCGCCGCCTGGTCGGGCACCCCGAGCTCGCGGGCGTCCACGAAGGCGTACGCGTTGGCGCTCGCGACCAGCGACACCTCGGCCCGGTCGGCCCCCGCCACCAGCGGCGTACGGGGCGCCCCGGCGGGCAGCAGCTCACCGAACGGCACCGGCGCCGACTGCACGAAGGTGACCGTGAACGCGGCCCCGTCCCGTTCCACCCGGTCGACCTCGCACACCACGCTGTCGCCGTTGTTGAGCACCTGGACCCGGATCCGCGCCCCCGGCACCAGCCGAGGCAGCATCCCCGAACGGGCCGCGGCCACCACCGCCGACAGGATCGAATGACCGCACGAACCCCGCAGGTCGAACCGGTCGGGGGCGCCGGGCAGCGCCTGCACAAACCGGTAGTCCAAATCGAACATCGGGTGCGCGGACGGCTCCACCAGCGCGATCTTCAACACATGCGCGCCGCCCGCCGACACCAGGTAGCGGCGGGCCTCGGCGAGGTGCGCTAGAAGCGCCCCGTCGTCCCGCGGGAGCCGTCCGGCGTCCAGCACGAAGGTGGGGCAGGGACTGCCCGCCGCGTACGCGAGATGGCCGATCACGCCGCCACCGCCAGCGTCCGCGATCCGTCCGGCACCACCGGCGCGATCCCGGGGAGGGCCACCGGGCGACGGAACTGCTCGTGCCACACCTCGTAGGCGAGCAGTGCCCAAAGCGCGAGCGCGACGCCGTCGTCCGGCCGCTCCGCCTGCGCCGCGAAGAGACCCTCGACCGCCGTGCCGTCCAACTGGCCCCGCTTCGCGAGCCGGTCCACGGCCAGTAGGTCCCGGGAGTGCTCCCACAGCGTGGTGCCCGGCCGCAGCATCGCCGTCACCGGCAGCGTGAACGGCTGCTTCGGGCGGCCGAGGACCCGCTCCGGCAGCAACCCCGCCGCCGCCGCGTACAACGTCCGCTTGACCTGCTTGCCCTGGATCCGCTGATGGTCCGAGAGCGCCCGACCAAGCGCGACCACCGACCGCTGGCAGAACGGCACCCGCGCCTCCACCGACGAGGCCATGCTCAAGTGGTCGACCCGACGCAGGTGGTAAGCGGGCAGCCGCTGCTCCAGCTCGAACCGGGTGATCCGGTCCAGGACCGTGCCCGGGCCGTGGAGCAACTCGGCCAGGACACCAGCGGGCAGCGCCGGATCGGCCGCGACATGGGCCCGGTAGTCGGCGGTGTACAGGCGCGCCCGCAGCGCGGCCGGGGCGGCGGACAGCGCGTCCAGATACCCCGCGGACCACTCCTCGCACGAAGCGGACCGCTCGGCCGCCACCCGCATCCGCTCGTATCCTCCGAACACCTCGTCGGCGGCATCACCGGTCAGCGCCACCGTGAAGCCGGCCTCGCGCACGGCCCGGAACAGCGCATACGTGCTCAGCGCGATCGGGTCGGCGTTCGGCTGGCCCAGATGCCACACCGTGTCCTGGAGGAGTGCGGGGAAGTCCGCCGGATCGATCTCCACCTGGTGGTGTGTCGCCCCGGCCCGCTCAGCGACCTCCCGCGCGAAGTGCCGCTCGTCAAACGGCCACGCCCCCCGGTAGGCGATGTTGAAGGTGTCCACCGGGCCCTGCTCGGCGGCGAGCGCCGTCACCAGGCTCGAGTCCAGACCGCCGGAGGTGATCAGGGCCACCGGCACGTCCGCGACGAGCAGCCGGCCCACCTCCGCGCGCAGTGTCCTGCGCACCCGCCGTGCCGCGGTGAAGCCGTCCGGCACCGGCCCCTCGGCCACGTCGGCGGGCCGCCGCCGCACCCGCGGGGTGCCGCCCAGTTCGCACACCCAGGTGGTGCCCGGCTGAAGGACGTCCACGTCCTCGTACACGGTCCGCGTCCCGAACGGCGTCCTGGTCGTCAGGTACGCATCGAGCGCCGACTCCCGCACACGGGCGCCGGTCCCGCCGAAGCCCAGCAGCGCGGGCAGTTCGGAGGAGAAGCGCAAGGAACGTTCCGCCGCGTCCCAGCGCAGGTACAGCGGCTTCATCCCGATGTGGTCGGTGGCGAGCAGCAGCCGCGGCACCGGGCCGCGCTCGTCGACCAGCGCCAGCGCGTACATGCCGTCAAGGTGGTCGGTGAACCCCGCGCCGTACTCCAGGTACAGCGCGGGCAGCACCGAGCCGTCACAACGGTCAGGGAAGTCGTGGCCGCGCGCCACCAGGCGGGCACGCAGCTCCTCGTGGTTGTAGATCTCGCCGTTGAACACGACCCGCACCCGGCCGCCCTGGCCGTACGGTTGCTCCCCGCCGTCCAGGTCGACGACGGCAAGCCGGTTGCTGCCGAGGCCCCAGCCGGGAGCCCGCGCGGTCCGGGTGGCGTCCGGGCCCCCGTGCCGCTGGAGGGCGGCGACGGCGCGCATCTCGTGAGGCGTCGCCGCCGCGTTGAAGTAACCGAAGATCCGACACATGTCTGCCTGTCTTTCGTGAGGAGACGACGGATCAGCGGGCCGTCGACAGGTAGCGCTCCCCGCTGTCGGGGAAGACGGTGACGACCGTCGCGCCCGCCCAGCGGGAGCGGGCGGTCACGGTACGGGCGGCCCAGGCGGCGGCCCCGGAGGAGAAACCGACGGGAACGCCGGTGGCGCGGGTGATCTGCCGGGTGGTCGCCGCGGCCGCCTCGTCGGTGACCGCGACGACCTCGTCCACCAGGGACAGGTCGGTGATCTCGGAGACGTATCCGGCGCCGATGCCGGGAATGCCGTGCGGACCGGCCTCGCCGCCGGACAGCACGGCGCTGCGGGCCGGTTCGACGGCCACCACATGCAGCGCGGTGCGCTCCTTCAGATAGCGGGCGGTGCCGGTGAGGGTGCCGCCGGTGCCGACCCCGCACACCAGCACGTCGATCCGGTCGCCGAGGGCCTGCCAGATCTCCGGTCCGGTGGTCGCGTAGTGCGCCGCCGGATTGGCCGGGTTGCGGTCCTGGTGCGGCACCCACGAGCCGGGCACGGTCCGCTGCAGCTCCTCGGCGTACGCCCAGGCGGCCATCAGCCCGTCCCCGGCCGGCACGAGGTGCACCTCGGCGCCCAACTCGCGCAGGATCAGGCGGCGCTCCTCGGTGGCGTTGTCGGGCATCACGATGACACAGCGGTGGCCGCGCCGGGCGCACAGCGCGGCCAGCGAGATGCCGGTGCTGCCCGACGAGCACTCGATGACGGTGCCGCCGGTCGGCGGCAGCAGCCCGGCCTCCTCCGCCGCCCGCATCATGAACAGCGCGGCCCGGTCCTTCACACTGGACAGAGGGTTGGCCGTCTCCAGTTTGGCCAACAGCCGCACCGACGCGCCGAGTCCGGGCAGCGGCACGTCGAGCAGCGGCGTCCGCCCGACCAGGTCGTCCACCGACCTGGCCGGTGTCCGCGTGCTGAGTTCTGTCGTCACGGTTTCCCCTCTCCGGTCCCGCGCGGTCAGACCGTGCCGAGGCCGCGGGCCGCGGCCAGATGCGTGGCGGCGGCCTGCTGAAGGTGGGTGATGTCGCTGGAGACGGTGGCGAAGGTGAACCCCTCGGCGAGCCGCTTCGCGGCGTTCTCGCCGTCCAGAACGTGGATGCCGCAGGCGATGCCGTTGCGCCGGGCCGCGTCCGTGATCCGCACCAGCGCCGCCTCCAACGCGTCCGCCGCCGCCGGGTCGCCGAAGAAGCGCGCGCCGAGCGCCGCCGACAGGTCGGCGGGACCGACGTACACCGCGTCCAGGCCCTCGGTGGCGCAGATGACTTCCAAGTCGTCCAGCGCGGCCGCCGTCTCGATCATCACGATGCAGGCGACCTGCTCGTCGATTCCGGCCGGCACAGAGCCGAGCCGCACCTCGGCCCGGACCGGACCGCCCAGGCTGCGGGTTCCCACTGGATGGTGCCGGCAGGCCCGGACCACGGTCCTGGTCTGCTCGGCGCTCTCCACCATGGGGACGATCACGGCACGCGCCCCGGTGTCCAGGGCGACGCCGATTGCGACCGGGTCGGGCGACGGCACCCGGATCACCCCGGCAGACCTGCCACGGGCGTCGACCGCCAGCATCGCCGACTGCCAGCCGGGCTGGTGCAGCACACCGTGCTGACCGTCGACGCCGATGTAGTCGTAGCCGAGACCGGCGATCCGCTCGGTCCCGGCAGGGTTGTCCAGGGCGATCCAGTAGCCGACCAGCGGCTCCCGGCGGCGCAGCCGCGCAGCGAACTCCTCGGGCCCGGGCGCGGACACGGGCGCGTCGCCGGGCCCGGCGGGTGCGGTCGCGAGCACGGTGCTCACTCGCCCTCCCGCAGGGCGTAGCTGCGCTTGCCGTCGAGACCGACCGGCACGTCACCGTCGATGGACACCCGGTGCAGCACCCGCGGGTGACGGTCGTAGTCGTTGACCGCGTAGTGCTGGGTGCTGCGGTTGTCGAAGATCAGCACGTCGCCGGGGCGCCAGGACCACCGCGCGGTGTTCTCCGGGCGCCGCACGTACGACTGCAGCACGTCGATGATCGGCCGCGACTCGCGAGGGGTCATCCCGACCAGCCACTGCGCGAAACCGCCGAGGAACAGGCTCGGTTCACCGGACTCCGGATGCACCCGCACCACCGGGTGCGCGCTCTCGAACCGGCGGGCCAAGAACGCCTCCCTGACCCTCTCACCGCGCTCGGTGCCGAGCCGCGGCTGCTCCGCGTGATTGGTGTGCACGGCCCACAGGCCGTCCGCTATCGCGCGCAGCTCCGCCGGCAGGTCCCGGTACCCGGCGGCCGCGTTCGCGACCATCGTGTCCCCGCCGTAGGGCGGCAGCACCACGCTGCGCAGGCTCGTGCCCAGCGACGGGGCAGTGGTGAAGCTGACGTCGGTGTGCCAGTGGTCGGCACGCTGGTCCTCCCCGTCGACCGGGATCACCTGAGGGGTGCCGTCGATTGTCCGCATCATCGGGTGCGGGGCGGTGAGCGGGCCGAACCTCGCTGCAAAGTCGAGCTGGTGGGCGTCGGTCATGTCCTGGTCACGGAAGAACAGGACCTTGTGCTCCAGGAACGCGTCGTGGATCTGCCGGAAGACGGCGTCCGACAGCTCGGTGGAGAGGTCGACGCCCATCACCTCCGCGCCGATCCGGCCGCCGATCCTGCGTAGGTCGAAGAGGGACACCAGCATTCCTTCCGAACGGGTCGGGAGCCCAGTGCTCCCGTGACGGGCGGGGCCGCGCGGGCACCGGGCGCGACAGGCCGTCCCGTCACGGGAGAACACCCGGCGGCGGTCGGACGGGACCGGCCGGGGCAGGACGGCGCTGATCACACCACGGCTGGAAATCGACGGCAAGACATCCTGGAATTGGACCGCGACTTCACCAACTCGATGTCTTCGACCACGGAAAAATGGCCCGGGAAAATCCACGACTTGTTCAAGTCGTTCCGCTTGTCCGGCCGCCGCTTGCCGACCCGCCGGCGACGGGAGATTCTCGAGCCGCCGCGCCTGTGCTCGCACCCTGGAAACGTATTCCGCGCTCTTTGCCTTCTTCTGCAGAAAAGGACCGCTGACATGCCGGTGATCACCGTCAACTGGTGGCAGGGCAACGACCGAGAGAGCCGCAGAGACCTGGTGGCCGGCATCACCGATGTCTTCACCCGGATCTCCGGATGCCCCGACGAAGCCGTCACCGTGATCATCCGGGACGTGGCCCCCGATCACTGGGGCAAGGGCGGCCAACTTGCCGACGAGATCCGCCCGCCGCGGAGCCTGCGATGAGTACGACAGAGGCGAAGAAGGCGACGGACGACGCGCGGACCGCCCTCACCCTGCGCTCCCTGCACCCCAACATTCGCCTCCGCCTCGGCGTCGGCTTCGTCCAGCGGCTGCTCTCGATCATGCTGATGCCGCTGCTCGTCATCCACCTCGCGGGCCTGTACGGCGCCGCCGTCGCGGGCGCCCTCACGGTCTGCGTGGCGGCGGCGGGCATCGCGGCCAACTTCCTCGGCGGCCACCTGGCCGACGTCCACGGCAGGCGCCCGGTCATGGTGGCCGGCGAACTCGGCGCCACCATCACCTTCGCCCTCCTCGCCCTCGCCAACTCGCCCTGGTGGAGCTCAGGTCTCGCGACCTTCGGACTGTTCCTGCTGAACACCTGCTGCTCGCAGCTGGCCACACCGGCGGCCGACGCGATGATGGTGGACGTCTCGACCCCCGAGAACCGCCCGCTCGTCTACACGATCAACTACTGGTCCATCAACCTGGCCTTTACTGTCGGCGCGCTGCTCGGCGGCTTCCTGTACGACGGGCACTTCCTCCAGCTGCTGACCGGCGCAGCCGCCCTCTGCCTGCTGACCACGGCGGTGATGTGGCGGTGCATCAGCGAGACCGCGCCCAGCACCGGCGCCCCCGGCGCGTCCGGCCCGGTCGCGATGGTCCGCGGCTACCTCGCCGTCGCCCGCGACCGGGTCTTCCTGCGGCAGCTGGCCGCCGCCACGCTGATCGCGGCCGTCGAGATGCAGATCGGCTACTACATCGCCGTCCGGCTCGCCGACGAGTTCCCCCGCCAGACCCTCCTCACCCTCGGGTCCTTCGGCCTCGACGTCGACGGCACGGCGATCCTCGGCGTCCTGCGCGCGGTCAACGCCGCCCTGGTCGTGGCCCTCATCCTCGCCGCCAAGACCCTCCTCGGGCGGGTCGGTGAACGCACCCGGCTGTACGGCGGTATCGCCGTCTTCATCGTCGGTTACATGACCTGGGCCGTCAGCAACTCCGGTTGGGTACTGATCGCCGCCGCCGTGCTGCTCACCGTCGGTGAGATCGCCAGCGTCCCGGTTCGCCAGGCCCTGCTGGCCGACCTCATCGACCCCGAGGCCCGCACCAAGTACATGGCCGCCTACGCCCTCAACGCACGCGTCGGCCTCCTCGTCGCCGCACTGTGCGTCACGCTCGGGGCCTTCGTCCCCGCCATCGGCATGAGCCTGCTCTACGCCACCGCGGGCGTCGCCGCGCTGCTCCTGTACCGGTCCCTCCTCGGGGTGCGCACCGCCCGCGAGGCCGAGACGAACCTTGTGAAGGCTGCCTGACATGACCCGCACTGCGACCAGACGTCTGTTCACCTCGGAGTCCGTCACCGAGGGCCATCCCGACAAGATCGCCGACCGGATCAGCGACACCATCCTCGACGCGCTGCTCGCCCAGGACCCGCAGGCCCGGGTGGCCGTCGAGACGCTGATCACCACCGGTCAGGTGCACATCGCGGGCGAGGTCACCACCACCGCGTACGCGCCGATCGCGCAGCTGGTGCGCGAGGCGATCCTGGAGATCGGCTACGACTCCTCCGTGAAGGGCTTCGACGGAGCGTCCTGCGGCGTCTCGGTCTCCATCGGCGCCCAGTCCCCGGACATCGCGCAGGGCGTCGACACCGCGCACGAGGCCCGCGTAGAGGGCGCCGAGGACGCGCTCGCATCCCAGGGCGCGGGCGACCAGGGTCTGATGTTCGGCTACGCGTCGGACGAGACCCTGAACCTTATGCCGCTCCCCATCGAGCTGGCCCACCGGCTCTCCCGACGGCTGACCGAGGTCCGCAAGAACGGCACCATCCCCTACCTGCGGCCCGACGGCAAGACCCAGGTCACCATCGAGTACGACGGCGACAAGGCCGTCCGCCTGGACACGGTGGTGGTCTCCTCGCAGCACGCCTCCGACATCGACCTCGACACGCTGCTCACCCCGGACATCCGCCGGTACGTGGTCGAACACGTCCTCGGAGAGCTCGCCGAGGACGGCATCAAGCTCGAGATCGAGGGCTACCGGCTGCTGGTGAACCCGACCGGCCGGTTCGAGATCGGTGGCCCGATGGGCGACGCCGGCCTGACCGGCCGCAAGATCATCATCGACACCTACGGCGGCATGGCCCGTCACGGTGGCGGCGCGTTCTCCGGCAAGGACCCGTCCAAGGTCGACCGCTCGGCCGCCTACGCGATGCGCTGGGTCGCCAAGAACGTGGTCGCCGCCGGCCTCGCCTCACGCTGCGAGGTCCAGGTCGCCTACGCGATCGGCAAGGCCGAGCCGGTGGGCCTCTTCGTCGAGACCTTCGGCACCGAGGAGGTCCCGCTTCACCTCATCGAACAGGCCATCACCAAGGTCTTCGACCTCCGCCCCGCCGCGATCGTCCGCGACCTCGACCTGCTCCGCCCGATCTACGCCCAGACCGCCGCCTACGGCCACTTCGGCCGCGAGCTGCCGGACTTCACCTGGGAGCGCACCGACCGCGCCGACGCCCTGCGCACCGTGGCCGGACTCGGCTGACACCCAGCCACGGCACCACCCGCCCACCCACCTCATGAGAGGACCATCATGGCCGCCCCTGTTCCCACCCACCTCAGCAACCCTTTCTTCCTGGAGCCCGCCGCCACCGACCGCGCCCGCGGCCACGTTGAGGCGCTCATCGCGGAATTCCGCACGGGCGCCTGGGCGCCGACCCCGATGGAGAGCAGGGTCGCCGAGCTGCTCCTCGCCTCCACCGAAGGCGACGGCATGCTCACCGCCCGCCGCGTCCGCGCCGCCCTGTGGGAGGGCAATCTGGCGATGACGTACGAGAACGACGGCCGCTTCGCCCAGCTCCTCGCGGACCTCGTGCCGGTCCTGGACGAGCCCGAGCTCACCTCGCTCGACATCGTCGACGCGGCGGGCGAACTGGTCGCCGCTATCGCCTCGACCAGCTCCGCGTCCCTCGCCGCCTGAGCGGGCGCGGTACGCGAAAGGCCCGGCCGGATTCCCCGGCCGGGCCTTTCGCGTGTCCGGCGGGCCGGTCAGGCCGCCCAGGGTGCCAGCGGATACCAGATCAGGTCGCGTCGGGCCAGCATCCGCACGTCCCAGTAGAGGATCATGAACACACCGGCCGCGATGAAGGCCGCCGCCATCAGCGCCGACGCCCGGCTCGGCCGCTGGGTCAGCCACCGGTGCAGCCGGTCCCCGAAGAAGCCGGTCACCAGCAGGAACACCAGTGCCATCACCAGGATGTTGCCGAGGCTCTGCAGCGCGAACTCCAGTCCTGCGTACAACGAGTTGTGGCTCGCGGCGGCATCCCGGAACAGCTGACGGAACAGCGGGAACGGCCGCCCGATGAGGAACGCGCCGATCAGTCCGCCCATGAACAGCATCGGGGCGTCCGGCAGCACCCGGGTCAGCCGCGCCAGCGGATCGCGCACCACACCAAGGGCGGCGAGGCCGAGGTACGTCATGACCGCGCCGAGCAGCCCGTAGACAATCATCGCCTGGATCAGCCGCCCGGAGAACCCGCCGCCCCCCTGGCTCTCGTCGAACTGCGGCATGCCCGTACCGAGCATGCCCACGAACATGCCATACACCGCCGACACCACGACCGCGCCGAGCGCGAGCCGGCTGAGCGGCCGCAGCGCGGCGGCCATCCGGCCCCGCCGGGAGGTGGCCTGGGCGCCGGTCAGCGGGGCGAGCGCGCTGAACACGGCCACGTTGCACGCGGTGAACGTCCCCGCGATCCCGGTTACCAGAGCGAACACGAGCCCGGCGAGCGCGCCCGCGATCGGGGTGCCCTTGGCGGGGTGCCCGAGCAGCGTGTCCGCGATGGTGTCGCCGATGGTCTTGTCGACGAACTTCGCCGACCACACCACGGTGAGCGCGAAGCCGAACAGTGCGCTGACGCCGATCACCAGGGCACGGCGACGCGGCACATGACCGTTGAAGAAGAACGAGGAGCTGCGAGTACCGGAGCCGGACTTCTCGGCCGGCCGCTCCTGCGGCCGGGACCGGACCGGAGCGGGCCGCTGCGCGGTCTGCGCCATGGCGGGTCGCCTTTCCAGACGTGGGGTGGGTGGGGTGTGTCGTGGCGTCACGCTAGGCCCACCTCACCCCCGCAAACCGTTCCGAAGACGTACGCGGCACGATGGAAGAGGCCGGATCCCGATTTAGGGAAGTCGCCCCGGATGAACGCGCTTTCGGCAGCAGGGAGGGTGCGTGGCGCCCCGGCCGGACGCAGGCCGGGGGGCACCCCGGGCCATCAGGCTGCGGCACCTCGTGCCATACACCGAGGAGAATCCGGCCCGCCGACCGAGGCCCGGCCAGCGGGCCACACCACCCGGCCACCTGCCGACCCGTTCGCTCCGCGTTCGGTAGCCGGTCCGCGGCGCCGCGCGCCCCGCCCTGCTACCAAGGCCCGTGAGCGGCGTACCGCGCGTACGCGGCGGCTTCGGCCGCGCGGGCCGAGGCGGCCTCCGTACTCGGCTCCACCCGCCACGCCGCGCCGGTGACATCCGGCAGCTCCATGTCGAAGCTGCGCCACATCCAGGCCCAGGCCGCCACCGGCCGGAACCGCTCGGGCCGTTCGATGCCCGCACCGACCCCGGCCGCGACACCGACCCCGGCCGCGACACCCACCTCGGCCGTCACGCTCTCCTCGGCCGCACGTCGGCTCTCCACGACCGTCGGAGCAACGCCCACGTTCGCGCTCATGCCCGCGCACCCGTCACCGGGCACACCGCGACGGCGGGCGCGGACGCCGTCTCCGCCGCTGAGGCGGGCGTTTCGAGGACCGCGGGTTCGCACACGTACCGAACCCCGGTCAGCTCCTCCGACAGCGTCCACAACCGCCCCCGCTCCGCCCCGCTCCGCGCCGCCCGGCTGGAGCGGGCGGGCTCGGGCGCGCCGCGGCCACCGAACCGCTCCGAGGGGCCGAGGTACGCGCCCCCGTGCACCGCTGGATCGACGGCTGCACGCAGCGACGGCAGGGCCGCCGCCTCGACCGGCTGGGCCAGCCACCGCATCCCAGCGGCGGCCAGCGGCCGTGCCAGGGCGGGCGGATCGCCGTGCCACAGGGCGGTCGGTGAGAGCCCGGGATGCGCGGCGACCGACACGGTGGCCGCGCCCGCCACGGCGAGCCGACGCTGCAACTCCCGCGCGAACATCAGATTCGCCAGCTTCGACCGCCCGTACGCGGCCATCGACCGACGCCCGGTCGAGGACCGGGCCGCCGCCTCGTCCAGGCGGCCGAAGCCGACCCGGTGGGCGAGGCTCGCGACCGTGACCACCCGGGATCCGGGCACCGAGGTCATCAGATCGAGCAACAGCCCGGTGAGCGCGAAGTGCCCGAGATGGTTGACGCCCAGGTGCGCCTCGAAGCCGTCCTTGGTACGCCGGTACGACGGGAACATCACCCCGGCGTTGTTGACCAGCAGGTCGAGCCGCCGGTGACGCCCGCGGACGAGCCCGGCCGCCTGCCGCACCGAGGTGAGCGACGCCAGGTCCAGCGGGACGACCTCGGTGCTGCCGTCAATGCGCTCGGCTGCAGAGCTGCCCCGCTCGGTGTCGCGACAGGCTAGGACGACATGCGCCCCGTGTGCCGCGAGAACCCGGGCGGTCTCGAAGCCGATGCCGGCGGAGGCACCGGTGACCAGCGCGGTCCTGCCGCTCTGGTCGGGAATGTGCGTGGTGGTCCACCCCATGACGCCTCCTCGGACGATGAACGAACAGGACAGGACGGGACATGACAGAACTGACCGGGACTGGGCCGGGCTGGGCCGGCTTGGGTGGGGAACAGCTCGCCTGGGTCACCCCGCCGAAGCGGCGGCCCCGTACCCGTGCTCGACGATCAGCTCAGCCGCGAAGTCGTAGTACGCCGGGTCCGCCGGAACATCGGTGGCGAGCCCGTTCACGTACCGGTTGAACATCGAGAACGCGGCGGTGATCAGCACTGTGTCGTGCAGATGAGTGTCGGTCGCGCCCTCCGCCCGGGCCGCCGCGATCGCCTCGTCGGAGACCGGCGCGGCCTTCGCCTGCACCTCGGCCGCGACCTTGAGCAGGGCCTTGAGCAGCGGAGAGACCGGTGCGGTAGTGACGTCGGCGAGCACCGCGGCGACGAGCTCTGCGCCGCCTTTGAGCTGCGCGGCGGCGAACGCGCTGTGCGAGTCGGCGCAGAAGTCGGTGCGGTTCAGGTGGGAGACATACGCGGCGATCAGCTCACGCTCGCCGCGGGAGAGCGGCGAGGGGCCGCTGCGCAGCAGCGTCTCGGCGACGGCGGACAGCACCCTGCCCGTATCGGGGCGCTGCGCCATCAGCCCGCTGATGCCGGGAAGGTCGTTTGTGATCTCGATGTGGGGCACTGGTGGGTCCTCGTTGTCTCGGCGGCGGCACGGAACGCCCCATCGTCGGGAGCGGCGGCCCGGGCGGCCAACTCCTGGCGTGCGGACCTCACCTCGCGCCGAGGTCCGTAGCTCCGCACACAGGGAGAGGCGTCCGGCCGTCCGCCAATCCAAGAATGAGGACGTGGCAAGGAACAGCTATCGCAACGCGGAGACTTCGGCAGGTGGTCGTACCGGTACGACCGCGCCGCGCCGCCCTGCCCCGGGGGCCCAGCCCCGCAAGGTCTGCCTCGGCCGGCCCGCCTCGTACCGCCCGCTCTCAGACGGCGGCGGGCTGCACCAGCCGCCAGCCATGCAGCACCGGAGAGCCCGCCAGGGCCCGCTGACACACCGCGCGGCACCGCCGGACGGCGTGCGCGCCGTCCGGGGCCAGCAGGAACGCCGCCCCCCGGGCACCGGCCCGACTGGTGTGCACCCGGACGTGCTCCACGCCGTCGTCAGGCTCGCACACTGCCCACAAGGCGGCCAGCAGAGCGTCGTGGGACGTCTCGGGCGCATCCGGCGACTTGGTGAACGCGAACTCGACGAGGTGCACGCACCGAGTGTGCCGCACCTACCCGGCCCGGTCCCAGGGCCCGGCCCGGCCACGAACATGCCGTGGCACACATGTGCCCGGCACCCACAGATGACTCAGGGGGGTCTCGGATGCTGGAGGTTCTCGGACTGGATCCGGGCACGGAGGCCGTCTACCGGCTGATGCTGGCGCACCCGGCCTGGGGCGTGGACCGGATGGCCGCGGCCCTGGACACTGACAGGTGCGCGGTCACCCAGTCCCTCGACACCCTCGCCGACCTCGCGCTGCTGCGTACGGCGACGGCGGACGACGCACCGGTCCAGGAACGGCTGGTGCCGCCCCGGGCCGGACTCGGCGCCCTGTTGGAACGCAGGCAGTCGGAACTCGCCCGTAGGCAATCGGAGATCGACGCGACCCGGGCCGCGGTCGCCGACCTGCTCACGGACTACACGGCGCTGGGTCGGGAGCCGCTGCCCGACGGCGGGACGGAGCGCTTCGCCGGTGCTGAGGCCGTCCGCAGGACACAGGCCGACCTCGCCGCCTGCGCGACCGACGAGTTCCTCGCCCTGGCACCCGCCCCGGCGGTGGACATCGACACCGACGACCCGTGGCGGCTCGATCTGCCCCTCCTGCAGGAGACGGCGACACGCGGGGTACGGGTACGGATCCTGGCCACGGGCCCCACCGAGGGCCTGCGGCGCCTGACTGCGGCGGGGGCGGAAATCCGGGTCCTGCCGTCGCTGCCGGTGCGGCTGAGCCTCGCGGACGGATCGGACGCGGCCTTGCCGCTCGACCCGACCGCACCGCGGGACGGCGTCGTGCTGCTGCGCGAACCGGGGGCGCTGGCCGGCCTGCGGGCGCTGTTCCAGCAGCTGTGGGACGCGGCCGAACCGCTATCGGGAACGCCCATGCCCGCCGCGACGGGCTGTACCCCCCAGGAACGGGCCCTGCTTCGCCACCTCGCGGACGGGCTGACCGACGGCGCAGCCGCCCGGTGCCTCGGCATCTCGCTGCGCAGCGAACGCCGGCTCATCTCCCAGCTGTCCGAGCGGTTCGGCGCCCGCAGCCGTTTCCAGCTCGGCCTCGAAGCCGCCCGCAGCGGCCTGGTCTGACACAACGATGCCAGGCAATTCTATGCCATCGAAAATTGCTGACAACACTCTTGAAGCCGTGCCAGAGTAATTTCCAGAACGGACCGGAAAGTAGAAGAATCCCTGCCGGACGGACCCGCTCAGTTCCAACTGAATTCCCCCTCTTGCCGCACCCGACTGCTGAGGGAACGGCTGCCCTGAGGATCCAAAGAAATCAAACGGAAAGGAAACGTCTTCCATAGAGAACGGCAAGAACCTGGTCATGGAGAACCTCGAGGGCGACAACTTCGACTTCGAGGCCGAGTTCGATCCGCGCCAGAGCGTCGGCCACTGATGCCCGCACCGTAACGCGGCCGGTAGCCCCGAGCGGGGGCACCGGCCGCGTCGGCCGTTTCCCCGAACGAGCAATGAGCTGGATGAGCATCGATACGAAGAGCTGGAAGGCGTTCTCGGCGGCCCACGCCCCGGACCTCACCCGCACCGCCTTCCTCCCCAGCCTGGTCACGGACCCCGAACACCTCGCCCGACTGACCGACGACAGCCTGCGCACGGCCACCCGGAACGCACCCGGCGAGCTGCGCCTGCGGGCCTTCCGCCCGGGCGCTTTCGACCATCCAAGAGCGCCACCGCCGACGACGGCGGAACGCGGAGCGCCGCCGCTGCCCCAGCCCCAGGACCCCCGTCCTACCCGGCAGCGTCCGCACCGGCGAAGGCCTCGACACCCTCCGCGCGCACCTCGGCCCCGGCACGACCGCCGTGATGCTCGGCCCGTCGGGCGCTGGCAAGGCCTCGCTGCTCAACGCCCCCGAAGGCACCAGCGAGACGGCCGCGAGCGTCGGCAGGTCCGGCGGCCGGCACACCACGACCACCCCCGCCTGCACCTGCTGGCCCCTGGCGGGGCCCTTCTGGACACCCCCGGGTATCCGCTCCCTCGAAGGCGCTGCGGACTGTTTGCTGTTGACGACGTGTTCACCGACATTGCCGCCCTCGCCCCGCACTGCCGCCACACCGACCGCGGCCACCACGGCGACCTGGGCTGCGCCAGCTAGGAGGCCGCCCGCACCGGCACGCTTGCCACCGCTCGGCCGGCCACCTGGCGCAAGCTCCAGGGCGAGATCGCCTACCGCAGACGCCGCGAGGACCCGGCGGAGATGGCCGACACCCGCCGCCAGCGGAAGGCCGTGAGCAAGCAGGCCCCCGCAACCGCCCCTGACCCCACCGGCCGACCCCACTCCACCCACACCCCGCCAGGCTCGGATCACCTCCCCCACCGACGGGGCCTCATCAACGCAGCTGCGCAAGCAGGAAGTTGGCGAGCACCGCCCCCCCTTGACCAGGATGAGGCCGCGACCTCTGTCCCGAGCAGCTAAGGACCCACCGGTGCCGCACATCACCCTCGCCAACGACCTCCCGGGCATCCGCGGTCTGATGACCGACCGTCCCGACACGGCCATCCCCCTCAACGACCTCGCGGACACCCTGCTGCGCGGCCCGTCGCCCCTCACCCGGGGCGAACGTGAACTGATCGCCGCATACGTCTCCGAGCTCAACGCCACCCGCTTCTGCGCCGACACCCATGGTGCGGCGGCCGCAGCCCAACTCGAAGGCGGCACGGCGCTAGTCAAGGCAGTGCAGCACGACCCCGACACCGCCGACATCACCCCCCTCGTAAGGGCGCTGCTCCGTGTCGCCGCCGAGGTCCAGGCCGAGGCCGTGCCGGTGACCGACGCGGCGATCGCCGCCGCCCGCGCCGCCGGTGCCACCGACACCCACCTGCACGACACGGTGCTCATCGCCGCCGCCTTCTGCATGTACAACCGCTACGTCAGCGGCCTGGCGACCGCCCTGCCAACCACCCCCGACTACTACGACGAGGCCGGTCGGCGCATCACCACCCACGGCTACGCCGCCGTCTGACCGCCGACCGAGAAACGGCCCACCATGTCTGCGAACCCTCCGAAGAAGGACCACCGCCGCGCGGTCGCCGCCACCGTCGTCGGCAACTTCATCGAATCCTTCGACTGGCTCGGCTACGGCCTGTTCGCGCCGCTGTTCGCCGCTCAGTTCTTCCCCTCTGACAACGCCCTCACCTCCCTCCTCGGCGTCTTCGCCGTCCTCGGCGTCGGCGTCCTCATGCGCCCGCTCGGTGGCATCCTCCTCGGCCGCTACGCCGACCGCCGCGGCCGCCGCCCCGCTCTCATGCTCGCCATCTCCCTCATGGCGGGCGGATCGCTCCTCATCGGCCTCACCCCGGGCCACGCCCACATAGGCCTGCTCGCTCCCGTAATGTTGCTCCTCGCCCGCATGGCGCAGGGCATCTCCCACGGCGGCGAATGGCCCGCGGCGACCACCTACCTCATGGAGGTCGCCCCCGATCACCGCAAGTCCACCTACGGCAGCCTGTTCTCGCTCACCACCTGCGCGGGCGCGTTCACCGCCTCCCTCCTCGGCGGCATCCTCACCGCCGCCCTCGGCCCGGCCACGATGGCCGACTGGGGCTGGCGGGTGCCGTTCCTCGTCGGCGGCCTGCTCGGCCTTGTCCTGCTCATCCTGCGCAGCCGCCTCGCCGAGACCGAGGTCTTCGAACGCGAAGTCCGCACCCGCCGCGACCGCGGCTCGCTGCGCCAGGTCCTGTCCACCCACCGCCGCCAGGTGCTGCTCGCCGTCCTGCTGGTCGCGGGCAGCGGCGCCGTCGGCGGCACCTGGCCGTCGGTCGTCCCCGCGCTCGGTGGCCGCCTCGCCGCGCCCGGCACCATGCTCTGGGCCGTGGTAACCGCCACGGCGCTGATGATGGTCCTCAACGTGCCGATCGGCCTGCTCGCCGACAAGATCGGCGCCACCCGCCTCCTGGTCGGCTCGGGCGTGCTGTTCTCCGTGACCGGCTCCGTCTCGTACCTGACGATGACCGGCACGTTCACCAGCCTGCTCTTCGCGTACGGCTCCGGCGTGGTCTACCTGGTCTGCGTGACCACGGTCCTGCCCAAGCTGCTCACCGAGATCTTCCCGGCGCGGAACCGGGCCCTGGGCGTCGGCCTGCCGAACGCCGTCACCGGCGCCGTCCTCGGCGCCATCGGCCCCGCCGCCGCGACCTACGCCGCCGAGCAGGACGCCGACGGCTGGTTCATCGCGGGGGTCATGGCCGCGGTGCTGCTGTCGATCCCAGCCACCCTGCTGGCCCGCCGCACGCCCCGCCCCGCCACACCCGCCCTCGACCGCTCGGGCCTCACGCTCGTACGGTGAGACACCGGTCCCGGCCCTCGACGAGGGGACCGGGACCGACAACGGCACCGCCTCCGGCGCCGCGTCAGACGATCTCCATCTGCGCCATCATCCCGATGTCGCTGTGCTCCTGCAGATGGCAGTGGTACAGGTAACGGCCCTTGTAGCCGCTGAACGTGGCCTGCACCCGCACCGTCTCACCCGGCCGCACCAGCACCGTGTCCTTCAGCCCGTTCTCGCCCGGCAGCGGCGGCTTGCCGTCCCGGTCGAGCACCCGGAACGGCACCAGGTGCATGTGGAAGGTGTGGTTGACCGGGCCGAACGGAGTGTCGGCGGGATCGGTGTTCGTGACCCGCCATATCTCGGTAGTGCCCTCCCCGATCCGAGTGTCGACCCGGTTCGGGTCGAACGTCTTGTCGTTGATGGCGAACTCCTCGCCCGACGGCGAGAACGACAGCTTCACATCCCGTTCGACCGTCGCGGCCGGCAGCGCGGGCAGTTCACGCAGCCGTCCCGGAACCCGGCTGGAGTCGAAGGCCCGACGGGTCACGTCGAACCGCATTACCGGCTCGTTGGCGCCGCCGAACACATCGTTGAGGACCAGCTTGCTACCGACGGCCTGTGCCGAGAAGTCCACCACGATCTCGACCCGCTCACCCGGCACGATCATGATCTTCTTTCGGGGCAGCGGCTCCGGCAGCAGCCCGCCGTCTGAGGCGATCTGCACCATGTCCAGACCGCCCAGGTCCAGCTCGATGGTGCGGTGCAGCGTTGCGTTGAGCACCCGGAACCGGTACTTGCGCGCGTCCACCGGGAAGTAGGGCTTCTGCCGCCCGTTGACGTGCAGCGTCGTCGGCAGTGGGCTCGGCTCGAAGATCATGCCGCCGTTCTCGTCGAAACGCGCGTCACGGATCATGATCGGCACGTCGTACGCGCCCCGGGGCAGCCTCAGCGCCGCCTCGTCCCGGCCCTCGATCAGATAGAACCCGGCCAGCCCCCGGTACACGTGCTCGGCTTCCCTGGAACACGTGTGGTCGTGGTACCAGAGCGTCGCGCCCTGCTGCCGGTTCGGGTAGTCGAAGACCCGGGACGTGCCCGGCTCGAGCAGATCCATCGGAAAGCCATCGCTGCCCGGCGGCACGTGCCCGCCGTGCAGGTGCACAGTCGCCGCCCGGTCGAGCCGGTTGACGTACCGTACTTTCACCCGACGACCGGCCTTGGCGCGGATCGTCGGGCCGATGAACTGCCCACCGAAGGTGAGCACCGGTGTGGGACGGCCCGGGAAGAACTCCGCCTTCGCGTGCTGCATCGGCAGCTCGTACATATCGGTGTCACCGAACGACGACACCGGCCTGAGCACCCGCGGCACCGGCAGTTTCTCCGAGAACGCCGTGTAGGGCGGAGGCGTACTGGTGCCCGCCGTCGGCTCGGCCGTCACCGTCGCCGCCCCGCCCCCGTGATGAGCGTGAGGGTCGGAGACCGCAGCGGCCGACGTGCCTGCCTCGGCACCCACCGCGCTCTGTCCCCACCACAGCAGCGCGCCACCCGCGGTCGCCACACCGCCGCCCATCGCCAGCAACCGCCTTCTGTTCAGCATCTGTTCCCCAATTCGGTGCGAGCCGGAAGAGGCGACCGTCCGGCCCGCCGGCAACACCCGCAAGGAAGAGCCACCCATTCCTGGGCCGAACGGAAATCCGCTCATCGATCCTGGTGGCGACCAGCCTCGCCGGGCATCTTCACGTGTGCTGCGTCCGGCGCCATGGCAAGGGGGCTTTGGCGGCACGCAGCCGCCGGAGCCCCACAGGACACCTCCTGCCGCGCCGTCACCGCGAACCGCGCCGACTGTGCCAAGTCGGGCCTCCACCCCGCCCTGCCGCCTGGCACGATGGCCCCATGACCCTGCCACGCCCCCGCGGATCGTTCCTCTCGATCGGCTCGAAGGAATCGATCCTCTCCATCGGCTCCGTCGGCTCCGTCCTGTCCATCGGCTCCGTAGGCAGTGTCCTCTCGATCGGCTCGGTGGGCAGCGTCCTGTCCGCCGGCTCGATCGGTTCCGCCTTCTCCCTCCTCTCCACCGCCTCCTGGCTGAGCACGGGCTCCCTGCTCTCCGCTCAGTCCCGCTGGTCGGTCCTCTGCGTGCGCGCCCACCACGGCTTCCGCACCGCGAACCGAGCGCGGCCTCAAGCCTGAGCAGGCCCAGGCTCCCGAGAGCCGGCCGCCCCGTGCGACACCCTGCCGGGGCCGGCCGGGGGCGGCGGACGCCGATGTCCTCAGTGGCTCGCCTTTTTGCACGTGACTGCGACAGGTTCCGTGACCCAGTGGCTTCATGTGTGGCCGCTACACCTCGACCCGTGGTCCCGAGGACCTGGCCCAGCTCTTCCAGGTCACCGACTGGAGCCCTGTTGAGACGCTGGCGCCCAGATGGAACGTCGCGCCGACCGACGAGGTCTACGCGGTCCTCGAACGCACCGCTCGGGACGACGGCGACGGGGTACTACGTCAGCTGCGGGCGCTGCGCTGGGGCCTGGTGCCGTCGTGGGCGAAGGACCCGAAGGTCGGCTCCTGGATGATCAACGCCCGCGTCGAGACCGTGCACGAGAAGCCCGCCTACCGAGGCGCCTTCGCCAAACGCCGCTGCCTGCTGCCCGCCGACGGCTTCTACGAATGGGAGCCGGCGAAGGACGAGGCGACGGGCAAGACCTACAAGCAGCCGTACTTCATCCACCCCGCCGACGGTCAGGTGATGGCCATGGCGGGACTCTATGAGTACTGGCGCAGCCCTGACATCACCAGCGACGACGACCCCGACGCCTGGCTGACGACCTGCACGATCATCACCACCGAGGCCACCGACGCGGCCGGCCGCGTACACCCCCGCATGCCATTCGCCCTCACCCCGGATCACTACGACGCCTGACTCGACCCGAGCGACCGTGGCCCCCGCTTTGCCGGCTTCTCCCGCTCGTTCAGCGGCGGCAGGTGGCGCGGGGGCCCAGGCCCTCTTCGTCGTGCCAATCAGGATCAAGTCCTGGATTTACTTCTCCGGGGCGAGGTCGGCGAGCTCGCCGTCGATCGCCTGCTGCCTGAAACGGGGTGCGCCGTACGCGTAGCCGCCCTGCCGCCCTTGATGGTGCGGCTGTCGCAGGCGCTTGCGGATGAGGCTGCGGTCGAGCTGGTGCCACCCACAGGTGCCCCGTCTTCCGCTATATCCCTGGCGGACGACGGGGCACCTCCATGTGAGGCCCGGAGGGAAGCCTTCGGCCCGCACCCCCGAAGACGCTGAGGTGCGGGCCGAGGACCAGGGCGTACCCCGCCAAGTCAGCCTGATCATCGTCCGCAACGACGAGCGCAACGCCGCCGCCAGCCACCTGGGTGCAGGCCGTCGAAGACCTCACCACGAAGCAGGACGTCGTCATCATCGCCGGCGACCCCACCTCTTCCGAAGCCCGCAGCCTCCACCTCACCAAGGCATGGGCGGCCACCAGCTTCCACGAGGACGAGGACGAAGACCCCGAGGCCATCGCCCTTGCCTTGCCGACATCGCCGGCAAGTAGCACAACGACGGAGGACCGGGCGCGCCGCCCGCGCCCTCAGCACCCGGCGTGCCCAGCCCGTTCCCCGTTCGGGGCCCGCGCCGTGACCCGCGGATGCCTGGACACGTTCTCCGGCCATGCGAAAGATCATCACGTGCGGCCTGCTGGCCGCCGCGGCCCTCTCCGCCGCCACGCCCGCCTTCGCCGACAACGACAGCAACTTCGGCAGCGGGGTCAAAGCCGCGAACAACTGGAACTTCACCGCCGCCGCCGTGTGCCTCCAGGAACTCGCCGTCGTACCCGCCCTGAGCGACTGGACCGGCAACCACCAGAACAACTGCGCCAACGGCAACGTCATCGACCACGCCACCGGCACCTTGCCCCTGGGGCACTGACCAGCAGCACCCCTACGAAGAGCCCCGCCGGAGGCCCGAACCTCCGGCTGGGTGAGCCCTACGTCCCGAGACTCAGGCACAGGCGCCGTCCGAGGCGTCCCACGGACGTAGGTCTGGGGGGCGCGGTTGCGTTTCTGGTCCGGCTACGGGGCGGGGGTGTAGTGGACGACGGTGGTCTCGCAGGCCTCCGCGTACACCTTCAGGGCGTCGGCCTCGGCCTGGTCCGCGGCCAGGCCCCAGCGCAGCTTCGTGGCCGTCCACTCGCCGATGTAGCGGCACTGCGCCTCGGGCAGCGGCGGCATCCATTCGGCCGGGTCCCGGTCGGCCTTGGCCCGGTTCGACCACCATGTGGATCATTCCGCCGACACCTGCCCTGGGCCGGGGACCAGAGCGCCTGGAGCAGCAGAGCGGCCGAGAGCCCGTACCCGCCCTCGAGGCCGGCGGGAGTGCCGAATCGGCTGACAGCTCCACCGGCCCGGACCTAGCGTTTCCGGTATGACCGAGATTCCCGATGTCCTCTCGCCGCGCGATGAAGCCCGGCTGGAACTCTCCTCGCGGGCCCGGATGCTCGCCGAACGGGCCGCCGCCCTGGTCCCGGTCGCGGTCGACCCCAAGCCCGGGGACCTGATCACCCAAGCGACCACGCTTCAGGCGCTGGTTCAGGACCTGCTTCGCGCAGCCGTCGTGGCAGAGCGGGAGCAGGGCCTGACCCCGGCCCGGATCGAGGAATTCACCGGGCGCCGGACCTGGAACGAGGCCGTACTGCAGTGGGCGCGCGACCTCCGGCGCAACCGCAGCGGCATGCCCGCCCCGGCGCTCGCCGAGAGCCTCGACGCATGGGCCGCGGAACAGACCCCCGGCACGCCCCGCCCGGTCACCGACGGGCTGGACGCGACCCGCTTCCCCGGCTCGGTGCAGTACGAGGCACATCAGCGGGCCCGCGCCGAGCACCTCCACACGGCCCTGGCCAAAGCCGTTCAGGAGCGCGCGGACGCGTGGGAGGACCTCAACGCGCTGGCCGACGACGATGACGCCGGCGTCGACCATCCCGTCAACGTACGGGTCGTCGCCGTGTGCAGGAACCTGGCCGAGATCTACCGGGACCTCGCCCTGGCCGAACCCACCTTCTGCCACGAATACGAGGCCGAGGCCCACAACTTCAGCCGCGCGGCAGACCGCTTCGCCGAGCACGGGCCGCTCGGCTACCCGGCAGAGTAGAACCGCTCACGATCGTCCTCTCACGGGACCGTCCGCCGGGCGGCCGCGACCTCGACGCGGGTCAAAGCCGCGCGGAGCTCGACCCGTCCAGGTGGTCCGGGCGGTGCTCCCGACTCCACCACCGTCAAGGAGCGTTCTGGCGGGCATGGAACCGATTGACCCCATTCACGTCAGCGAGCCCGGCCTGATCGTCCTGGACCTCACCGCCACCGACGAAGCGACCCTCCAGGCAGCCGTCGAGCAACTCGGCCGGCACTGGGCGACCTCCGGGACACCACGGGTCCGGCGCGTCCCCGGAGAGCCGGGTGTGACCGCACGGCTCTACGCCGACCTGCGCCGCTGACCCACAAGCCGCCTCTGCGGTCGGCTGTGCGCCAGCCCCGGGCTGGTCCCGGGCGGGCCCCGGCTTGTGCGGGCTGCTTGGTCGGACAGCCGGGTGTGGGTCGTGGGATCGGGGGCATGCGGGTGGTGAGCGCGTGGGACCGCTCTGGATATGCAGGGCCTGCCGACCCCCCTTCCGGCGGGCTCTTGGGTGGATGAACGGCCCGTACCGGGTGACGGTGCGGGCCGTTCGGCGCGTGTGCCGGGCGGCGCCGGATTGTGGAGCGGTAGCCCCCCGCCCCGCCTTCCCGGTATGCCTCGAGGTCCTCGTACGGGTTGCGGGGCTTGCCCATACCCGCGGCACCGGCCGTATTCAAGGCTTGCCCAGGGCCGCCCGAGGCTTGCCCTACCGAGAGAAGCACCAGGTCAGAAGTCCGCGAACTATTGAATGAGGTGTCCCCGCGGCCAAGAGTGCCGAGGAGTTGCGCGGCTAACCCCTTATCCCTTGAAAGCGCGGATCGCCGCGTCGACCGACCGGCCATCCCACACTCAACCAGGGGGACATCCATGTCCGACTCGACCCAGCAGCCCACCGAGCAGTCCGTTGCGCAGCCCGTCCAGCAGCCCGCCCGGGAGCGGGCCGCGGAGCCCGCTGTGGCTTTTCTACGTCGCCACGGAGCGGTGATCCTGCTCGCCCTGTTGTTCCTCGGCTACGTCCTGCACGACCGCCCGCCCTGCGCGAGACCATCGGCGCCCTCGCTACCGCGGCCTCGCCCGGCATCGCGCTGATGGCCCTGACCCTGCTCCGCCGCCGGTAGCCGGCCCCCATACCCGCGACCAGGGGGCGCGCCACCACGCGTGCCTCCGTCGCGGGTCGTGGGCGACGGGCCCGGCGTCACGTGCCGGTGAGCTTGTCGAAATCGGGGGCGTAGGCGGTCATCCAGTGCGGGTTAAGCCGGTAGTAGACGACCTCGCGGTTCCAGTCGAAGGCGTCGTCGTCGCCGTAGAAGTCCTTCAGGTAGGCGAGGAGTTCTTGCCAGTCGGCCGTGGTCTCGGCGTCCTCGGGGTTCAGCTCCTCCACCGTGCCGTGGGTGAACACGCCGAGATCCTCGCCGCGCATGTGCGCGACGCTGGCGGCCGGACGGGCCGCGAGATGACGGGCCTTGGCGGCGTTGCGCGACGTGCCGAAGTGCCACCGGCCGTGCAGGAAGTGCCCGTCGGCGCCGCTGATCCGCGGTTCGCCCTTTGCGGTCACCGTGGAGAGGGCGAGCGTGCACATGCCGGTGAGGACCCCGGTGAGCTGCGCCGCCGTAATGGTGGAGCCCTCGACAATGGAGCGGAGGTGTGCGGTCGAGCCGGAGAGTGAGGAGTCGAGGAGGGACTGGAGCTTGTCGAGTTCTTCTGGGGTTTCGCGCATACGTCCATCGTCGGCCGTAAACCCGACACCCTTTGTCGTCATTGATGAAGCAGCGGCGAGGTTGCTCCGCGCGCGCCCGGGTACCCCTTCGCCCCAGTGCTAGGAGGGGCACTTCCGCTAGGCAGTTTCGTTTGGATCAGCGGGCGAGTTTCGATGCCGTTGGTGATCTTGAATTGGGTATCTACCGTGCTGCGCAGCAGATCTCCGCTTCGCGTGGCCCTGACGGCGTGTTGACCGACTCGGATGGTCCTCAGGATCGGAAGCTGGCATTGCGGCAGGCAGTGTCGGGCTCGGAGCCGGAACCGCGTGATCGCCCTCAAGATCGCCGAAACCATTCAAGATGCGCGCCAGGGACAGCTGGGGCTTGCGTCCCCCGTATGGGTGCATCTCTCATCTTTCCGGGTTGACGCCGTGTATCCGATGGAACATTGCACGTGAACCAGGGTGCGGAGCCGGTGTGGAGTCCCAGGCGATCACCGGTTCGCTTTCCCGTGGGTTCCCGCTCGCGGGACCACCGAGGAAAAGGCCCGCATCGATGGCGACGAACGACGATCAGGCAGAGGCACGGGACATCGCAGGCGGGGTACGCGACCTGCTGCGCGGGACCGGGTCACGCGCGGACGGCAAATGGGTGCGGGGGCTGCGGCAGGCCCGGGAGAGCAACGTGCTGTTCGGGGTGGCCCTGCACGCCGCGGAACGCCGCAACCAGGGTCTGGGCCTGAACAGTCTGGAGCGGGACCTGCTGGACGCGCTCGGCACGATCCTCACCGACGCGGAACTCGCCGCCGCCGGCTCGGAGTACCGGGCGGCGGTGTCCGACCTCGGAGAGGTGGCGGTGCTGCCCAAGGTCGTCACCGACAAGCCGGTGGCCCAGGGATTTACCGTCGAAGACCTGAAAGCGCATCTGCCCAGGATCCGCGCGCAGAACGCCGGGCGGGCGAACTGCGCGGTCGTGGACCTGGGCGCGGTGAGCGCGGGGGCGCCGATGGACAGCCCCGGGTTCGAGGCGGCGGTGGGCGACGTCGGTTTCGGCACCACCGTGGTGGTGGGCCCACCGCAGGTGGAGGCGGACACCGGCCCGGAGTATCCCGCCTACAGCGCCAAGTTCCAGTTCGAGAGCTTCACCTGTCGGCGCGCGGTCGGCGACCAGTGGGGTGGCCGGGACGAGATCTACTGGACGGCCGGCTTGCGTTCGGACAAGCACGTCGCCCCGGCGTACAAGTCCTTGGAGTTCGGGGCGGTCAAGGAGGGCCAGACCCGCGCCTTCGCCAACATCGACAAGGTGGTGTTCGATGCGGAGGCCGCCAAGTTCGTGGCCGGGACGGTCATGGTGTGGGAGGCCGACGAGAGCCCGTCCGCGTTCTACCGGGCGCTGATGGGGTTCATCGACGCGTGGATGAACAAGCCCGTCTGGATGGAGATCACCCTCGGCATCATCACGGCCACTCCCGGCGCCGGCTACGCGGGCGTGGTCATGGACGTCATGGACTACGCGTTCCGGATCATCGTGGATCTGAACGAGGCGTTCCGCAACGACGACGACCTGTCCTGCCAGCGCACGTTCTTCTTCGACCGCAACGCGCTGGTGACCATGTACAACAAACGGGACTTCGACTGGGACTTCAACGGCGACGGACGCCACACCCTGCGGGTGAAGTACGCCGGCGAGCGACCGGTGTTCCCCACGGGAGCCCTGAAGTACCTCACCGTCGACGACGGCGCGACCTTTTGGAGCGCCCCGGTGTCCTTGGGCTGGAGAAGCGCCTCACCCGCGTCCCTGGTCTCCTTCGGCGGCAAACTCCACTGCATGTACGTCCGCCCGGGCGACCGCGCGGTGATGTGGAGCAGCATGGCCAACGGTGTCTGGGCCGTACCTGTGCGGGTGAACTCCTGGTCCAGCGACTTCGTGCCGGGCCTGGTCGCCTGGAGGGGCAGGCTGTACGCGACGGTCATCGCGCTGAACGGCGACGTGCTTCTGAGCACCTGGGCCGGCAGTGGGACGGCGTGGAGCACCACCATTCACCTCGCCGGGACGGCCAAGTCCGACCGGGCCGCGTCGATGTCCGCGAAGGACGACTACATCTATGCCACGTACTACACGTACAACTGGCAGGGCTCCTACAGAGGGGGACAGATCGTCTACTCCTCCGACGGGCAAACCTGGAACCAGCTCAGCCCGTGGCCCGCCGCCCACAAGACCGCCCACAGGGCGTCCATGACCACCCACGGCGACAGGAACTGGTTTGCCTACCGCGAGCACGACGGAGTCAACTCGGTCGCCGAAATGCTCGGCATCGTCAGTGACTACGTGCCCCCGCCGTCGGGCTGGAACACACCGGAAGGCCCCACCCTCGCCACCCACAAAGGCAAGGTCTGGCTCGTCGTCCGCGGCCACTCGGGGCACATCCACGCCCTGAACACCCCCGACCGCAACAGCCCTTGGGTCCGCATGCCGAACGCCGACGTCGGCGCGATGGAAGGCGAACCCGGCGTCGCCTCCCACAACGGCCGCCTCTACGCGATGTACCGCTAGGCAATCTCGTTTGGATCAGCGGGCGGACCAGAGGAAGATGCCTGCGATGTGGAGTCCGGCGAGGTAGATGGTGGCGGTCTTCTCGTAGCGGGTGGCGATGTCGCGCCACTGCTTGAGGCGGTTGATGCACCGCTCGACGGTGTTGCGCTGCTTGTATGCCTCGCGGTCGAAGGCGGGCGGCCTGCCGCCGAGGCTGCCGCGCCGCAGCCGGTTCGCGCGTTGGTCCGCCGGAATCGGGATCACTGTGCGGATACCGCGTGCGCGCAGGTGGTCGCGGATCGCACGCGAGGAGTACGCCTTGTCGGCCAGGACCACGTCGGGCCTGGTGCGAGGCCGTCCGCGCGGTCGGGGGACGCGCAGGCGAGCCATCACCGCGGTGAAGGCGGGAGCATCGCCCGCCTGGCCCGCGGTCAGCACGAAGGCCAGCGGCCGGCACCGGCCGTCCGCGGCGAGGTGGATCTTCGTGGTCAGCCCGCCGCGGGAGCGTCCGATGGCGTGGTCGGCGGGCTCGCCGGCCGGGGCCCCTTTTTGCGGGCCCCGGCCGCGTGCTGGTGCGCACGAACGATCGTGGAGTCCACCGACACGGCCCAGTCGAGGTCCTCGTCAGTTTCCGCCTGGGCCATGAGAGCGGTGAACACCCGCTCCCACGTGCCGTCGAGAGCCCACATCCGCAGCCGGTTGTAGACGCCCCGCCAGTTGCCGTACCTCTCCGGCAAGTGCACCCATTGCGAACCGGTCCGGAACTTGAACGCGATTGCGTCGATCACCTCACGGTGATCACGCCACCGGCCACCGCGCTTCGGCGTCCGGTCCGGCAGCAACGGCTCAATCCGCGCCCACTGCGCGTCAGTCAACGACACACCCAGACCAACGAGCAGAAGATCCAAACGAAACTGCCTAGGTCCTGTCTGACAAGGATCTTGGAGGGCTTGGCGGAGCCGGGGGCATACGTTTCGGATTGCGAGCACGGTGCGACCGCCAGGGCCATGAACAGATCCTGTTCCTCTGGAGTCATCGCTTGACCACCTCACCAGCGGCACCACCCAGCTGAATTTGCACGGCGAGTTCCGGGTGTCGTGCTCACGGCGACTTCGTGTCCCGGGAAACAGCAGGCGTGCTCCGCCAAGAACCCGGACCTGCGGCTGAAGAAGCCGGGCAGCCAGGAACCCCGCCGATGACCCGCTGCCCGAGTACGTCACCCGCCTCACCACCGACAACCCGCTCCCCGCGCTGCGCCGTATCGATGCCACGCCGATCGGCTCAAGCTCGAGCAACAGTTGAAGGTGAGCTGACTTCAGCTCTCGCCGCGGTGGTTGAGGCTGATTCTGGCGGTATTGCGGATCCGTTTGGTGCGGCCGGCTTCGGCGAGGATCTCGATGGCCTCGGTGTTCGTCCCGGCGGCGGTCTTGAGCTGGAGCCAGTTGGATGACGCGAGCAGGTTCTCCGACTGCCAGGGCAGCTTGAGCGTGATGGTGCGGAACAGTGACCACTCCCGCAGGCGCTGAGCCAGGAAGGGGTGGTCGATCGTGGCCTGGGTCATCGCCTGCGCCCACCCCTCGTAGGCGGGACCGAGGTGAAGGCCGGCTGCTCGACGATCCAGGTGCCGCAGCACAGCAGACTGCGCCATTGTCAGGTCTGGATCGGTGAGCACGCGGTTGACCAGGCTAGCTTCGCTCGCGTCGGCAACGTGCCCCAGCTTTTCGAGGTAGGCCGCGAATCGGACGTGCTCGTCCGGGTTCTGCAGGATGTCGTGGACGTTCATGCGACCTGCTCCTCGCGCTCGACCAGGACGTGCATAGTGCACCGGTGCGGACCAGGGACACCAGGTGCTGCTCTCCGATCCAGCGTTCGATCCGCCTGGCTGGGGGCCAGCACGCGACGCAAGCACCACCGATCCGCCGCCCGCGGCCTTCGCCGCGTTGCGGACCGCGCCGGCGACCGCGCCGGCGTGGCTTTGAGCTGCAGATGCGTGTGTTCGGGATCATGAGTACCCCCTCGAAGCGCTTCCGTCTGATCGTTGCCCTGATCGTTTCGACCGTGGGTCAGGCCGTCGACGGCTACGGCGTCCCGGCCCAGGAGCGCGACTGTCGGATGGCTGGGTGTGGGTGGTGGGATCGGGGGCATGTGGGGACCGCATAGGCGCGTATGTCTACTTCACCCACCGCACCTGGAGCACCGACTGGGGCGGCGGCCTCGCCCTCATCGACGAGGAGTCCCGCGCCGACGCCGCCGACGGCACCGCCCTGTCCACAGCGCCACCCACCCGACGCTGATCCTGCCGCGTCCCAACCGTCTGGTCATCTTCCGCGCTCACACCATGCACGCCGTCCAGCGTGTCGATCCGACCGCCGGAGACCGGCTGCGCCGCACCTGGACCGGCTTCATCACCGAGGACTCCCCATGACCGACACGCTCACCGCCCCGGCCGCCCTCGCCCGGCTCGGCTGGACCGACACCGACACCCCGTACACCTCCGGCACCACCACCGCCGCCCGGGTCGTCGTCCACCACGGCACCGTCTGCGACGTCCTGCGCCCCGAACCCGACGGCACCCTCACGGCGCACACCGCGCCCATCACCCCCACCCTGCCCGTAACCCCCGTCGCCGGCGACTGGGTCGAGCTCGGCGCCGACGGCCGCGTCCACGCCGTCGCCCCCCGCCGCGCCGTCCTCACCCGGTCCGGAGCCGGTCATAACCGCCAGATCCTCGCGGCCAACATCGACACCGTCCTCGTCGTCGTCCCGCTCGCCGGTGGCCTCAACGCCGCCATGGTCGAGCGCCTCTGCGTCATGGCCTGGGACAGCGGTGCCCAGCCCGTCCTCGTCCTGACCAAGAGCGACACCACCGACGACGCTGGCGCCGAGGACACCGAAACCGCCGAACTCCTCAGCCCCGGCGTTCCCGTGATCCCCGTCAGCGTCCTGACCGGCCACGGCCTCGACACCCTCCGCTGCCACCTCGGCCCCGGCACGACCGCGGTCATGCTCGGCCCCTCAGGCGCGGGCAAGACCTCCCTGCTCAACGCCCTCGAAGGCACCACTGAAGCGGTCGCCGCCGTGGGCCGCAGCGGAGGCCGCCACACCACCACCGCCCGCCGTCTCCACCTCCTCGCCTCGGGCGGAGTCCTCCTCGACATCCCCGGCATCCGCTCCCTGGAGGTCGCCGCGGGCCCCGAGGCCGTCGACGACGTCTTCACCCACATCGCCGCCCTCGCCGCCCACTGCCGGTACGGCGACTGCGGCCACGACAGCGACGGCGGCTGCGCCGTCACGGAGGCCGTCGGCATCGGCGCGCTCTCCCCGGACCGCCTCGCCACCTGGCGCAAGCTCCAGGGCGAGATCGCCTACCGCCGCCGCCGCGAGGACCCCGCCGAGATGGCCGACATGCGCCGCCAGTGGAAGGCCGTCAGTAAGCAGGCCCGCCGCAACGGCCGCCGCTGAACGGCAACACAGGACCGCACACAGGAAGTTGGCCGACCGCTCCCAAGCTGCCAACGATGAGGCGACGACACCTCCCAACCGAAGGACGACCCGTGCCGCACATCCGGATCGCCAACGATCTCCCGGGCATCAGGGGACTGATGACCGACCGTCCCGACACGGCAGCCCCGCTCAACGCCATCGCCGACACCCTGCTGCGCGGCGACTCGCCCCTCACCCGCGGTGAACGCGAACTGATCGCCGCGTACGTGTCGGAGCTCAACGCCACCCGCTTCTGCGCCGACACCCACGGCGCGGCGGCCGCCGCCCAGCTCGACGGCGGCATCGACCTGGTCAAGGCCGTCCAGCACGACGCCGACGCCGCCCCGCTCACCCCCCTGCTGCGGGCCCTCCTCCGCATAGCCGCCGAGGTCCAGGCACAGGCCGCTCCCGTTCGCGACGAGACCATCTCCGCCGCCCGCGCCGAGGGCGCCACCGACACCCACATCCACGACACCGTGCTCATCGCGGCCGCCTTCTGCATGTACAACCGCTACGTCAGCGGCCTGGCCACCGTGCTGCCCACCGAGCCCGGCTACTACGAGGAGGCGGGCAGGCGGATCACCGCCCACGGCTACGCCGCCGCGGTCTGAAGGAGAAACGGCCCATCATGTCTGCGCACTCCCCGAAGAAGGCCCACCGCAGAGCGGTCACCGCCACCGTCATCGGCAATTTCATCGAGTCCTTCGACTGGCTCGGCTACGGCCTCTTCGCGCCCCTGTTCGCCGCCCAGTTCTTCCCCTCCGGGAACTCCCTCACCTCCATCCTCGGAGTCTTCGCGGTCCTCGGCGTCGGTGTCCTCATGCGCCCCCTCGGCGGCATCCTCCTCGGCCGCTACGCCGACCGCCGCGGCCGCCGACCCGCCCTCATGCTGGCCGTCTCCCTCATGGCGGGCGGCTCGCTCCTCATCGGCGTCACCCCCTCCTACGCGCACATCGGCATCCTCGCCCCCGTGCTGCTGCTCGTGGCCCGCATGGCGCAGGGCGTCTCCCACGGCGGTGAATGGCCCGCCGCCGCCGCGTACCTGATGGAGGTCGCCCCCGAGAAGCGCAAGGCCACGTACGGCAGCCTGTTCTCCCTCACCACCTGCGCCGGCGCCTTCAGCGCCTCCCTCCTTGGCGGCGGCCTGACCGCCGCCCTCGGGCCCGCCGCCATGGCCGACTGGGGCTGGCGCGTGCCGTTCCTCGTCGGCGGTGTCCTCGGCCTGATCCTGCTGGTGCTGCGCACCCGGCTCGCCGAGACCGAGGTCTTCCAGCGCCAGGCCCAGGGCCGCCGCGACCGCGGCTCGCTCCGTCAGGTCCTCGTCGCCCACCGCCGCAACGTCCTGCTGGCTGTCCTGTTCGTCGCCGGAACCGGCGCCGTCGGCGGCACGTGGACCGCGGTCGTCCCCG
Organism: Streptomyces sp. CB02261; assembly: GCF_001905665.1. Classification (GTDB taxonomy): domain Bacteria; phylum Actinomycetota; class Actinomycetes; order Streptomycetales; family Streptomycetaceae; genus Streptomyces. The sequence continues at coordinate 257,152 of NZ_LIVX01000012.1, forward strand.
CGATCGGAGGCCGCCTCGCACCACCCGGAACGATGTTCTGGGTCGTCGTGACCGCCACCGCGCTGATGATGACGCTGAACGTGCCGATCGGCCTGCTCGCCGACAAGATAGGCGTCGCCCGCCTCCTCGTCGCGGCCAGCGTCCTGTTCGCCGTCGCCGGATCCGTCTCGTACCTCACGATGACCGGCACCTTCGCCAGCCTGCTGTTCACGTACGGCTCCGGAGTCGTCTACCTGGTCTGCGCGACGACCGTGCTGCCCAAGCTCCTCACCGAGATCTTCCCGACCGAGATCCGGGCCCTCGGCGTGGGCCTTCCCAACGCCGTCACCAGCGCCGTCCTCGGCGGCATCGCCCCGGCTTCCGCCGCCTTCGCCGCCGAACACAACGCCTCCGGCTGGTTCATCGCCGGAGTCATGACCGCCGTCCTCATGTCGATCCCCGCGTCCCTGCTGGCCCGGACCGCGCGTCCCACCGACGCCCGCGTGTCCGAGCAGGTCCTGGCCGCCTGACACACAAGAACGCTCCCCTCCGGGAGGAAGGGGACCCGGCGTTCTTTGTTCGTGGCACGTACGACCTCAGGGGCGGTTGTTCTTCCCCTCGAGCCACAGCGTGTCGGAGTCGTCGGCGTGGGTACCACCCGAGCCGACGTGCTTGTCCGAGATCTGCGCGCCGTTCTTGAAGACGTGCACGAGCGCCATCCCATGGCCCCGGCCCAGACCGTAGTCCTCCTTGAGCCACTCGAGGACCGGGCCCGCCTTCAGCTTCGGACCTTCGAAGCCGCGCTCCTTGGCCAGGTCGATGAACTGCCGGGGCGTCAGGCCCGTCTTGTCCTCGATGTTGTCCAGATACGCCTGAAACGACATGTGCTCCTCACTTCCCCATTCGTTGGCACCGGTCGGGGCGCCTCCAACAAGCCTGCACGCGTGCGCGGCGAGGACCGGGCTCCCGCCCGGCCCTCGCCGCGACTTAGGCACGTCGGACGGACACGGGACGGCCCTGCGGAAGGTATCCGTCCGCCACCAGCGTCGCCCCGATCCCGTCGTAGATCTCCGGATCCTCCGGAGTGGTCGCCGCCAGCCCGTCGACGTACCGGTTGAACATGCAGAACGCGGCCGCGATGAGGACCGTGTCGTGAACGGCCTCGTCGTCCGCGCCCGCGGCCCGGGCGACGGCGATGTCCTGCTCCGTCACCTCACGGGCATTCCCCTGAACCTTGGCGGCGATCGCCAGCAAGGCCCGCATCCGCTCGCTCACCGGCGCCGTCGCCGGATCACGCTGGACGGCCTGCACGAGCGCGTAGTCACCGCCGAACGCGTGCGCGGCGGCCGCCGTGTGCGACCCCGTGCAGTAAGGAGTGCCATTGAGATACGACACATACGCGGCGATCAGCTCCCGCTCGGCCACGGTCAGCGGCGACGCGCCGCGCAACAGCTGCTCGGCGAGCTCACTGAGCGTGCGGCCCGAGGCCGGCCTGGCTGCCATCAGCCCGCGGATCCCCGGCACCGGCGCCGGGACGGCAATGTGCGGCACGGTTTCTGCTCCCCGTCCTACTTGTTGAACCAGGGGGCGGACGTCGGGTCCGTCGACAGCTGGTTCAGGACGAGGTTCGCGACCTTCTGCTCACCCGTCGCGGACGGGTGCACCCCGTCGGACTCCAGGTCCGAGCACGCCCACTCCAGACCGTCGCTGCGGCCCGGCGCCCCGCCGGCCACACCGTCCGCGCCCAGACCGTCCGCCCACATGTAGGGGCCCCACGACAGCCACGGCGCGACGCCACCCGGACCGTACGTCAGGTCCGAGGCACCGTTGATCTGGTCCTGGATCAGCTTTTTGACCGCAAAGCCCTGCTGGTAGGCACCCGCGCTGCGCGCCGGGTTGTAGGTGTAGATGCGGCTCGCGACATAGCCGAGCGCCAGGTTCGGGTACTTCGCGCGCGCGTTGCGGGAGATCGTGGCGAGCGAGTTGCGCAGGTTCTGCGCGCCCTGCGGGAACGCTCCGAGGTTGTCCCCGATGTATTGCTCCTTGAGCCACATCGCCTGCACCTGAGCCGGGGTCACCCCGGCGCTCGACAGCCGGGAGGCGAGCACGGACCACGTCGTGTCCACCGGGTTCGCCCAGGCGCTGGCGTCCTTGCCGCCCTGCGCGCCGTCGACCATCACGAGCTTGCCGTTCAGGTTCGCGTACGCCTTCGACGTCGCGATGAACTTCTGGAACTCCTGCGTGGTGTTGGACATGCCGATCGAGATCAGCACGACCTTGCCGTTCACCAGGTCGACCTGCCCGGAGGCGTTGCGCGGCAGCACCTGGTTCTGCGCGATGTTCACGCCGGCGGTCGTGTGCGCGGTCGGCCGCACATTGCTGCCATTCGGGTAGAGACCACCGGTCAGGCCGTTGTACGTACCCGTACCCAGGTCGTTCAGCGGAACAAGGCCGCTGTGCGTGTACGTGCAGTCCGTCGCCGCGGACACAGGCTGCGGGATCAGGACGACACCAAACGCGGTGGCGGCGGCCGTCAGGTAGACGCCAAGACGTCCGGGCTTCATGACTGCTCCTTCGGCAGAACAACGATCAGGCCGGTCGGCCCGCGCCGATAGTCGCCATCCGGCCAACCGCTCTGCACCTCCTGCCGTGCGCTCCCTGCGCTCACGATCGCTTTGCCGCAAGGCACCTGAACGCCCCTGAACACACCCAGACCTGCGGCATATTCCAGCCACCCACCATCGGAACCCACACGAACAAGACTCGGCTCGCCCTGCCCGGACATATGCTGCGTCGAGCGGCGTACCCCGCCGCTCTCCGCGACCCCGTCCCCCCGTAACGAGGTTGCGCCCCAGGGGCCCCGGCAGTGCTGACACCTGCCGGGGCCCTGTCACCTCCTCTGCCCGCGGACTGCGCTGTCCACCGTCCTCGGCCGCGCCTCGGCGCCGGCAGCTGCTGCAAGCGCTGGAAACCTTCCAGAGGCGAATCAGTTGTAGCTGAACCGTCCGGACAACCAGCACGACAAGCCCACGCGGGACAACCTCCTGGATCTTCAGGACCACCACCTGGTGAGGATGGAATCGGTCCGAGAGGACCAGCGGCAGGTGTGGGCGCTGACCCGGCGAGGTCAGGGCGAGGCGAAACCCACATCGAGGGGCACGTCCATGTCCACGACCACGCTCCTGGTCCTGCTGCTCCTGCCCGCCGTCGGCTTGCTCGGCCTGGCCGTGCCCGGCTACCTCGTCTGGCGCCACCCCCGCCTCGGCATCCCCCTGAGGGTCGCCTGTGCGTTCGGCGCCCTGTACGTCGCCGCCGTCCTCGGCCTCGCCGACCTGTAGAGCCGACTCCCCGGCAGCGGGGCCAAAGGCCGTACGTCTGCGACAGCCGCTCTGGGGCGGGCAAGCCCTACCGGGCCCCCCCGCCCCATGAGGGTTGCACCGAAGGTTGCCCCCACAGTTGTCTGCACAGGTGCACTAGGGGCTGCCGGCGCCGGCCCTCGACGACCTTTCGGTGTTCTGAGGGCTTCTTGGCATCATCTCGGCGTGGCCCCAGTTCTTCCCCGCACGGTCCGAGCCGTCGACACCGCTCAGCTTCTGGAGCTGGCCCAGGAGGCTGCGATGCACAGCTTCAGCCAGCGGCTCCCGGTCGACTGGCTCCGAGAGCACCTGGCCGCAGAGGCGACGCACTACCTGCTCCCGACACTCGTGCAGCGGCTCACGCACCGTCCCGAGACGCCGCTGCAGTGGAGGTGCCGGCAACTGCTGACCGTCAGCACCGGTGAACAGGTCTGGGGTCTCCTCGACGTCCTCCCTGACACCTTCGACAGGATCCCGGAGACCCTGGACATGGAGTCCAAGAAGAGGATCGGCAGCCGCATCGAGCGAGCAGTGACGGTGCGTGAGTGGGTGGAACGGATGGCGTCCGATGCAGGTTCGTGAAGCTCCGAGGAGCGTGGCAGGCTGCTGGATAGCCTGGGGAAGTGACGCCGATCTGGGGCAGCCGTCGGCGGACTTGTCGTGTGGGCAGCGAGAACCCTCAGACACCGCCTGGGCGGCGACCTACAGACCTCTACCCCCTTCCGGGTCTCCTTTGGTCATCCGGTGTGATGATCGCGCCTCAGATCGTCGTACAGCGCCTCCGGTTCGCCTCCACCCAGGTGTGCGGGACAGGCCCCGGTGCCGTGAAGCGGACGCAGTACGGTCGGGGTCGCCCCTGCACTGCCTCAACACATGGTCAGCTGCTCATGCTCAGGCAGGTCGAGATGCACGATCCGGTCGGTGGGAAGGACGTCGGCGAGTTCGCGTGCTTCCTGGGCGCTGCGGGTCAGGATCAGCTCTTTCGCGACGTCGGGGCAGGAAGCGATCAGGTCAGGGCAGGGGCGTACGACGCAGTACAGCGTCCGGCGCCTGCCCGGCACGTAGAGGGGGACGCCGCGGGCGTACTGCGGCCACATCATCGGCTTCTCCGGTGTCTCCACCCGAACACTCGACGCGGACGCGGCGGTGAGGCCAGCGCGGGCGCGGCGTGGTCGTCATGACGGAACGGTAGCGGCGGGCGGTATCGCGTCGGATAAGCTCCCCTTATCCGACGCGACAAACCGTGTATTTCGACGGCTCAGCACAAGGGGTGGGGCGGCCGATGCCGACTGCGGGCAGAACCGAGAAGAACCGTCTGGCGCCGCGCGCCGACACGAGACGCGACCTCCTGCTGTTCAGCGGCAACGAGTGCGCCTGGAAGACCTGTTCCGTGCGGCTGATGAACGAGGACGGTGGATGGGTCGGGGAGATGGCCCACATCCGGGGCGCCGAACCCGGAAGCGCACGCCACGACCCTGCCCTGAGCAAGGAGGAGCTTCGGGCGGACGAGAACCTCGTACTGCTGTGCGCCAACCACCACCAGCGCATCGACGATCCGCGCAGCAGCAAGCGGTACAGCGTGGAGTTCCTGCAGCAGATGAAGCGGGAGCACGAGGGGCGCTACCGGAAGGCGGTGGCCGCGGCCGAGGACGAGATCAGCGACCTGACTCGGGAGAACACGGTCATCCCCTGCGTCGACCTGCAGCGGGTCGAGCCCAACTTCGAAGAAGAGGATCGAGAGTACTTCGTCCCCTGCGTCAACGAATTCGCCGACCGGCTCCGCGAGGTGACCAAGCCCGCCCGCGGCCTGCTGGCCGTCGTGATCTCCCGGCCCACTGTAATCGATGCTCCGGAAGCGGCCCGCCGTATCGGGCGGGACAGGGCGACGGTGTACGAGCTCGTCAGGGAACTGGAAGCGGCCGGCCTCGCCTACATCGACACCGAATGGTTCGGGGACGAGATCCCCGAAGGCGTGATCGTCCGCCCCCTGTGCGAGGACTGGCCCGAGTTCTGGGACGTCCTTCGCGACCACATGGCCGGCCGGGACGACGCCACCGTGGAGGACGTCATCGTCGGTCTTGACTTCTCCCTGCTGGACCGACCGTGACGGCCGAACTGGGCCTCCTGCCCTCGCCGACGGACCCGGCCGCCGCCGAGCGTCAGGCGCTCATCGTGCGGTGGGCCGAACGCCACGGCGTCGACGCCGCCCGGCGCCTGGCCGAAGCCGAGGACCTGGCCGACGCGGTCGCCGCCGAGATCACCCCGGACAACACCGTCGATACCTACGGCAAGAGCTGGCGGGTGTGGGAACGGTTCTGCGCCGCCGCCAGCCTGCCGCAGCTGGAGGGCAGCCGGGGCGCGCTGGTGGCGTTCGTGGCATGGATGCTGCGCGAGGGCCAGCAGAACGGCCAGGGATACGCGGCCACCTCGGCCTCCACCCACCTGGCGGCCGCCGTGGTCGGACTGCGCGAGCGAGGCGTGAAGGTCTCCGGTGACGACCAGGCCGGGGCCCGCGCCGCCTTGGCGGGTCTGGCGGTCAAGCTCCTGCAGGCCGGGGAACGGCGCGGCCGCGGCCAGGCGGCCGGCGCCGACATCGACGGACTGCGGGCTGTCGCCCGCGCCTGCCCCGACACCCTCACCGGCGACCGCGACAAGGCCCTGGTGCTCACCGGCTTCCACTACGCCAGCCGCTCCCAGGACCCGGCCGGACTGCTGACCGGCGACGTCATCCTGCACCCGCGCGGCCTGGTCGTCGCCGTGCTCACCGGCAAGACCAAGCACTCGGTCCGCAACGCCAAGATCCGCTACGCCGACGATCCCGAGATCTGCCCGGTGCGGGCCTGGACCGTCTACCGCACTCGGCTGGTCGCCGAGCACGGCCCGCAGTGGGCCGACCCGTCGACGCCGGCGTTCGTCAGCATCGACCGGTGGGGCCACGTCACCGGCGGCGGCATGGTGCCCGAATCCGTCACCCGCGCTATCAAGCGCATCTCGATGAGGGCCGGGGTGCCGATCGCCTGGACCGGGCACTCCCTGCGCATCGGCCTTGCCTCCGTCGCCCGCCGTGCGGGCCGCGACGGCATCGCCATCGCCGACCAGGGCGGCTGGGCCCGCCACTCGCGCTCGATGCTCGGCTACATGCAGCGCGACGACGGCTGGGACGACAACGCTTCCGCCGGTCTCGCCTGACGCGGCCATCCCCGCCTCGGTCGGACCCGTTAGACCCAGCGGTCCGGCCGGGGCGGACGCGTGTCCGCAGCCCTCACCGGCCGGACCCCCTGTTAGATGCGTTAGGTCTGACAGGGCCAACCAGGGCTGACGTGCAGCTACGGCCGTCCTGCGGCGGCACCTTCGGCCCCGTGCGCGCTGGGCGTTCCCCCACGCCGTGGCCATCTCGACGAGCTCGTCCTCGGGACGCTCGGCGAGGTGCCGGTAGGCGCAGTAGGGGATCGAATGCGCCGAGACCGGCCCGGACTCGCAGCCCGGGATCCGGCACAGCTCGGTGAGGTAGTCGTCCTGGGAGAGGACCATCTCGAAGCGGCGGCCGCCGCAAGCCACGATCAGGGAGTGGAAGCCGTCGCGGGACTCCAGCTCCAGCTCGGTGGACCTGCTGGCGGGCGCAAGTGAGCCAAGGAGCAGCAGGACGACCTCCCCGGGGGCGCAGCTCACCTCGGTGGAGAAGAACATGAGCGTCCTGCGGAAGAACGGAATCCTCGCCTCCACTGGCAAGGGGCGTGCGAACCGGGTCTACAACATCCTTAGGCCAGAACTCCTCCAGGCAGTTGCCCACGGCCACGCCCTCGAGGCCGACTGATCTCGCGCAGTCCCCGCTGCCGCTCGGGGCTGCGGGGCATGGCGGACGCCGTCGCCGCCTCGATCAAGGAACGGCGGGCTGCCCCGGCCGCAGGATGTCGGGGCCGAGGCAGCCCGCCTCTGGCGCATCCCGGCCGGCAGCATGCCGGTGCCCCGGCTCCGCGGTGGACGCGCGGGAGGCCGGGGCACGGGCGGGGTGGGGTCAGCGGTGGTGGTGGCGGCCCCAGGACTCGGTGTCGATGGTGCGGCCGCGGTCGTCGCGGAGGGTCGCGGTGTCGGAGTGGTTGTCCCAGATGTAGTTGCGGCGGTCCTGGAAGAGGTCGGTGCGGGTGTCTCGGCCTTCGCCGGTGTGGATGCGGATGGTGGAGCGGCCGGCGAGGCGGACGTCGTTGAAGCGGTAGCGGTGGCCGTCCTCGTCCTTGAGGGTCCAGCCGTCGAGGTTGATGCCGTGGCGGGTGTTGTTGGTGATCTCGACCCACTCGGCGTTCAGCGACCGGTTGGTGCGGTTGTCGCGTCCGGGGCTGTCGGCCTGGACGCGGCTGATCTCCACCTTCGGTGTCCGGTGGCGGTCGCCGTCGTGGGCGGAGGCCGGAAGGGCGACGATGGACACCATGGCGCCGGCCGCGAGGACGGTCGCGGCGATACGGCGGGCGGTCGAAGAAGCAGACATGGGTGATGTCTCCTCAAAAACTCTGCCTCACCAGCCGATACGGCTGGTGAGGGCGGTGCGGGTCCCGGTCCGGTGTGGGCCGAGGACCCGAACTCTGCAGCCCCGCCGGCCCAGCCGGAATACCGCCCGGGCCCTGTTACCGGATACGGGCATTTCCGTAACTGACGGCTGTATCGGACACGGATACGCAGCGACGTGGCCCTGACATTCACTGACAACTACACCCACCCGTTCAGCGATCAACCACAAGCCCTTCCGCACGTCGGCGCACCATCGGCCGCGCCACCCCGCGCACTCCGCCATCAGCGTGACCAGCCCCAGTAACAGCCGTTCTGCACCTTTCTTCGCGCGTCAGGCCATCCTTCGCACACGAAGACGACGGGGAGCCCGCCCCGCCCTGCGCCTCGGTGATGCTCCTATTGATCGTCAAGCCTTGAGGCTCGGGTGAGCCGTATTGTTGCCGGGTGCGGTACTTGGCGGAGTCGTTCATTCTTGGGGCCTTGCGGCGGGGCCGGTCGGTCGAGCAGTTCCTTGGGCCGTGTGGCTCGGGAGAGCGCCCTGGTGTGCGCTATGTCGAGGTTCGTGCGACGAGGGGGCCGTTTGAGGTCTATCTCCACGCGGTCGAGGACGTCGGCAGCGAGAGTTTCTTGGACCTGGGCGAGTTTCCGCCGTTCGATCCAGACGACGAAGCCGGCGAGTTCGGTCGGCTTTTGGGCATGGCTGGGGACCCGCTGGCCGCGCTGGACGTCGCCGAGCAGCGCGCTGGAGCCGAGCGGGGCCGGTGGGTCAACGAGGGCGTCGTCCAGGACGAGTACGGCGACTTCGTTCGTGCCGGTCGGCCGGTGGGTGTCTCCGCTGACGGTCGGCGGTGGCCGAACGTGCCGGACGCTGTATGACCTCGCGTGTGATCAAGCGGCGTTGAGCCAGTCCCGGTAGGTGCTGGCGAGTTCGTCGTCGCGGCGAAGGCCGCGTTCGAGGCTGGAGATGGAGGTCGGCCAGAGTCCGAAGTGGCGGGCGGCAGCGGTGAGCGTGATGTTCTTGGACTGCCGCAGGGGCCGCAGGTCCGCGATGGCGTGGACGGTGACCGTGGTGGTCAGGCAGCGGAACATCTCCCGGACGATGGCCCGCTTTAGGAGCCGGATGATCTCCTTCTTCGTCCGGCCGGCGGCAGTCTGACGAGCGACGTACTCCCGGGTGCGGGTGTCGCCGGCCATGCGGACCAGAGCAATGTGGTAAAGGGCCGCGTTGGCGCCCCGGTCACCGCCGCGCGAGAGACGGTGCCCGTTGGTTTTGCCGCTGGAGGCGGGAACCGGTGCAGCTCCGCACAGAGCGGCGAAGGAAGCCTCCGTCCGCATGCGCTCGGGATTGCCACCCGCCGTGACCAGCAGCTGGGCGGCGGTGTCGGGACCAACCCCGTAGGCAGCCCTCAGGCCGGGGTTGTGGGCGGTGACCTCACGGTCCAGGGCCTTGATCAGCTCTTCGTGCTCGGCGGTCAGTTCCTTGACGCGCCGGGCGAGGCTCTTGAGTGCGGAGAGGACGGCGACGTGGAGCGCGTCACCGGCCGGCCGCAGCCGGGTCAGGACATCGGTGCGGTCCGTCCCGTTCAGGTGCCTGAATCTGGCGCGGATGGTCTCGGGCGCGGTGAAGAGGATGTGGGTGATCTGGTTCAGGGCGGCGGTGCGTGCCTTGACGGCGGAGCGGGCGGCGTTGTGCAGGGCACGTATGCCGGCGACGGTGGCGTCTTTGGGTGTGCTGGAGGCCCGTCCTGACAGGGCCGCGCGAGCGGCGGCGTAGGCGTCGATGGGGTCGGACTTGCCGATGCGGCGGCGTTCGGCCCGGTCGGGCCGGTTGACCTCGACGACCAGGTGCCCGTGTGAGCGGGCGGCCTGGTGAAGCCGGCTCCGTAGGACGAAGTGCCTTCCACGCCGACAGCGTTACCTGGCCGTGCGCGTTCAGGAATGCCAGAGCCGCCGCGTATCCCGCGGCGGTCGTAGTGAACTCGGCGTCCGCGAGATGACCGCCGTTGTCGCTGATGACCGCGACGTGGAGGGTGTCGGCATGGGAGTCGACCCCGCCGAAAATGTACTGGTCCGCGGTGTCCGCTGCGACCGCTGATGTCATGCCGATGACGCCTTCCAGTCGGTGGCGGCACCGGCCGGGGGCGCAGACAGGACATTGAGGAGGCTTCCGGCCAGGCTCCTATCAGGTCATGTTCCGCCCGGCCGGAGCCATGAGAACAGGTTCCGGTGGTCGGACAGAACAGCTTGAGGACAACCCAGCAGGGCGTCAGTCAGTGCCCGAGCCACGACCACCGGAACCTAAGTAGCAGCATCAATGTCAGTACCGTTCACTACGCTTCAGCCAGTACGTGGTGAAGGGGACGAAATGGCCAGCAACAAGATCGATCAGCGTGCGATCGAGAAGCACGTGAAGGAGATCAACAAGGCGTACGAGCGGGCCTTCAAGAAGTACCCGATTACCGTGCCTCTGGCCAGCAGGGGATTCACTCCCTCGGCCGGAACCTCCGGTGCGGGTGTAGGCATCGAGCAGGACCCGCAGCTGGTTCGCTACCTGATGTGGCTGGGTGAGTTGCCCGACAGCCGGTTCGGGGAACAGGCCGACTACGCCGAGTACTCGGGCACGCCTCTGGAAGACGTTGCGGTCCTGGCAGCCGAACTGGAGCGGGACGGCCTGGTCGATGCCATGGGTTCCTTCGGCTCGCCCGACTCCCACATGGTGACCGCCGACGGACGAGTAGAACTGCGACGCCTCGCCCGACTGCGCAGCTCACCCGCCGCCCGGCACCGCTACGCCACCGACGCCTTCCTGCGCTGGTTGTACGCCACTGCACACGATCAGCGCCCCGTCGACCCGGTCGACTTCCTGAACACCGTCGAATCGCACTACGCCGGCGGCGAGCTCTCCGTCGCCGAGCTGCACTACGCCCTGGCACGCCTCATCCACCCCGGGCTCGTCGAAGACACCGGCACCGAGCCCAAGACCGTAGCCATCACCATTGATGGCATCGACTGCGTACTGTCTGGAGCAACCGTGAGCGACTACCTCAACCGAACCCACCCCGGCGACTACTACAGCATCACCGGCACCAACGTCGTCGCCGGATCCCAGGGCAAAGTCGAGCAGCACAACCACAACCACGCCTTCAACCCCGGAGTCATGCGCGAGTTCGCAGCCCTGGTCCAGCAGCTCGCCCCGACCTACGGCCTCGATCCTGTGCAGCAGGCCGAGCTCATCCGCGACGCTGAAGTCCTCGATGAGGAAGCCAGCAGCGAGACCGCCCAGCCCGGACGCGTCCGCGCGGCGTACGACACCGTTATGGGACGACTGACCGAGATCGGGGTCGCGTCGGCCGCCCTGACCACGACCCTGCAGCAAGGCCAGCAGGCGTACACCGCGGTCTTCGGCGGGTAGAAGCCGCGCGTCGGCGCAGGGCGGCCGCAGTGAAGACAGGCCATCAGCAGCGGCACCTCCTGCCAACCGGACGGAGAACGGCAAGAGGCCCCCGGCAGCGCCGGGGCCTCTTGCCGTGGACGGTGCCGGCCAGGGCAGGGAAGTTCGTCTGCCACTGGAGGGAGTCCATGCTCAGCGCGGCGTCTTGAGCGAGGCGAGGCTGGTGACAATCCAGTTCTGGGTGAGGCTGTAGCCATGCTCCCGGTACTCGACCACCGGTACCAGGCACTCCAGCTTGTCGGCGTCGCAGGCCACGTCGCCGCCGGCTCCGGCCGCCGACGACCAAGCGACGGGACTCCGCGTACTTACCACCCTCGGGCCGTCACTCACCACCGACCTCATCACCGCAGGTCACAACCCGGCGAGCGCGAGCCCACAGCGCGCCTACGGACTGCCGCGCCTCGTCCGCCTCGCCGACTTCGTCGTGCCGTCACCGGCCGCGTCTCTTCCCGTACGGCCTGGCTCCTGTGGAAACCGCCTTCAGTGATCCCGGTAGGGTCCCACCCGTTCAGTGATCAACCACAAGCCCTACCGCACGTCGGCGCACGATCGGCTGCGCCACCCTGCGCACTCCGCCATCAGCGTGACCGGCCCCAGTAACAGCCGTTCTGCACCTTTCTTCGCGCGTCAGGCCATTCTTCGCACACGAAGACGACGCGACGCAGCCTGTCCCGCCTGCGCCCCGGTGTCAGTGCCTCGTGTGATCCTGCACAGGCCCGGCGGCGCCCATCCTTGAAGCCGATGCCGCCGCCGGGCCCACCTCCGCAACCGCGTCACCGAGTAGCACTGGGGGCGTGCGATCACGGGCCGGGTCTGCCTAGCCTGGGGGCACGTCCAGGGGGGTCCTGGAGGAGTGCGGATGCCCCGTCCACTGTGGTCCGGAGCGGTGTCGTTCGGGCTGGTCACGGTCCCGTGCAAGTTGGAGGCTGCCGTCGAGCGGCATGACGTGTCGCTGCGGCAGATCCACGTGGAGGACGGGGGCCGCGTCCGGTACCGCAAAACGTGCTCGATCGATGACCGGGAGCTGCGCGAGGACGAGATCGGCAAGGGATACGAGGTCAGCAAGGACCACGTCATCCCGATCACGGACCAGGACCTGGCGGACATGCCGCTGCCCACCGCGAAGGCGATCGAGATCGTGGCGTTCGTCGACCGGTCCTCGGTCGATCCGGTGCAGTTCGGCGCCGGCTCCTACTATCTGTCCGCCGACGGCCAGGTAGCCGCGAAACCGTACGTCCTGCTGCGGAAGGCGCTGGAGCGCAACGAGAAGGTGGCGGTCGCGAAGTACGCGTTGCGGGGCCGTGAGCGCCTGGGCCTGCTCCGCCCCATGGGCGACGCGCTGCTGCTGTCCGGGCTGCACTGGGGAGATGAGATCCGTTCCTCCGACGAGGTCACCCCGCCCGAGACCGCGCTCACCGAGGAGGAGATCGCGAGCGCGCTCGCACTCTTGGACACGATGACCGTCGACTCGATCACCGAGCTGGATGTCACCGACCACTACACCGAGGCGTTCCACGAGGTGATCGCGGCGAAAGCCGAGCACCGGGCACCGAAGCCCGTCGAGGCTGAGGCGGCGCCGGCCGGGCAGGTGGTCGACCTGATGGCCGCGCTTGAGGCATCGGTGGCCGACGCCCGCGAACGCCGGGGCGAGACGGGCGGGGGTGAGGCGACGGTGCACGAGATGCCCACGCCGAAGAAGAAGGCGGCGGCCAAGAAGACGCCCGCGAAGAAGACGGCCGCCAAGAAGACCACGGCGAAGAAGACCGCCCGAAAGCGCGCCTCCTAGGGCTTCCCGCCCGAGCGCCCCTGACGTGCTGGAGGCTTGTCGATTCCGAGGCTTCCCCAGGGGGCGCACAGTTCGCACATCTCCAGCCCGGGGAACTCCTCGAACGTCATCCGTACCTCCTCCTTGCTGAGGAGGCTGGGCATGTTCTTGGCGATCGAGCAGTTCCCGCGATGCAGCACCGGATGCCCTTCGACCGCGCGGGACGGCAGCACCTTCCACGACATCTCCCGGCGGGCGACCTCCCGGCGCCGGCGCTCCTGCTCCTGCTGGGCTTCCAGCTCCCGGATCGTCCGGTCGGCCTGGTCCAGTTGCCACCGGAGCCAGTCCCGCAGCGTCCGCTGCTTCTCCAGCCGGTCGGCTATCGGCATCTCCATGGCGGGCACCCGCTCACGCCGCCTCGGCCACGCCCGTGACGGCGGCCATGACGTCCTCGTGGCTCTTGAGCGCCATCCTGGCCGCGATCAGCTCGGGGCCGCGTTCCGGCTTGCTCCAGTACGCGTGTGTGGAGACCGCGACCGACAACTCCCGCACGAGGTCCCACAGCCGCTTTTCCTCGGCGGCCTGCTCCGGGGTGTAGCCGGGGGACGGCTCACGCCCGCCGGCCACCTCGCCGGTATGCGGGTGCACGGTGCCGGGCCAGCCGGGCAGGGGCTCCACCGACCAGGGCAGGGCACGGCACAAGGCCTGGTACTCGGCGCGGGCCTGATGGNCGCAGCGTCCGCTGCTTCTCCAGCCGGTCGGCTATCGGCATCTCCATGGCGGGCACCCGCTCACGCCGCCTCGGCCACGCCCGTGACGGCGGCCATGACGTCCTCGTGGCTCTTGAGCGCCATCCTGGCCGCGATCAGTTCGGGGCCGCGTTCCGGCTTGCTCCAGTACGGGTGTGTGGAGACCGCGATGGACAGTTCGCGTACGAGGTCCCACAGGCGCTTTTCCTCGGCGGCCTGCTCCGGGGTGTAGCCGGGGGACGGCTCACGCCCGCCGCTCACCTCGCCGGTATGCGGGTGAACGGTGCCGGGCCAGCCGGGCAGGGGCTCCACCGACCACGGCAGGGCCCGGCACAGCGCCTGGTACTCGGCGCGGGCCTGATGAAGCCTGGCCTGGAGGCTCTTCAGATCCTCGGGGAAGCCGTAGGGGTCCTTCTTCGCGGTGCCGTTGTCGCTCACCCCAGAAACGTACCTCTGTTCGATTTCTGGAAGCCAGCCACCACACACACCCGACCGCGACCACCCTCCAGCGCCCCCGAACCAGACCCACGGCGACACTCCGCCCCACCGGCCCCCCTCGCCCCCAGACAGGCGACGCACGGCCGTCACCCGGCCTCCCGCGCTCCACACCCCACGGGGTCCAGACACGGCGCGCACCGCCCTCAGAACGCCGCAAGAGCCCGTCCGCCGGGAGCCGATGCCCCGACGGCCCCCTGGCTCGTTGAACCCAGGTGACTTCCCTCTTCGCTCTCGACCACGCCGCATACCTCCAGCCCCGCTGCTCCCTGTGCTGGCGCACCGGCCCGGCCACCGCCCTGGACACCCCCGCGGACTCCCTGCACGCCGCCGCCCGCGAACACCTCACCCACGCCCACCCCGGCGCCCCCGACGACGCGGTCGAGATCGAGCCCGGCCGCGCCGTCATCGGCTGGGACGGCATCGAGCCCCCGCACGAGTGGCACAACCGCGTCTTCCCACCCACCTGGTGACCACCTCGGCCACGCCCGTACGGCGGCTCTCGTCGCTCTTCAGCGCCCCCAGAACGCATTGCGCCCCCGTACCCGGGGATCGCTGGGTACGGGGGCGCTAGGGAAGCGGATCAACGACCAGTCGGCCCTACCTCCCATGCGGCACGGTAGTCGCCCGGCGGGACTGCGCTGTGCGGCGCGTCCTTCGTTGGAGGGGTTCCGGCACGCGGATGAGTGACAGCCGTGCGGCGCAGGTGACGAGGGGGGCATCAGTTCGCCTCTGGGCCGGCCCGGCGGGGCATCCGGAGGTGGACCGACGGCGCGGTCAGGCGTTGCTCGAGCGGAGGGTGGTCGCATCCCGGAGGATGCGCCACCCTCGTCGTGGGCTTGCGCGCTGGAAGACGCGACCTGCCCGATCCCTGTTTCGTGGTGCAGCCACAACGCCAGGGGATCCCGGGCAAGGCCCGGGACGGCGCTCTCCGAGAGTGTCACCGCCATGCCGTCTAGGCAACGTCTCTCTGGCCGGAATTGAATCAACTCCGCAGGTTTATGCCGCCTGAGCAGGCATTCTCATTTTCGGGGCCTCTCCCCCGGCCATAAGTTCGGCCCCGTGCGGCGGTGCCGCCTAGTCGGTTGCGAATCAACTGCGCGTGCGAGACGCGAACGGATTGTGATCGCCGGATTACTGGTGAGAAGATCCGACAGGTCCGGCGTTCAGGGTCTGGAAGCCCTGCCGGACTCCGTTTTGGTGCAGCCGCATCAGTCGCGCGTCCTCCTGGAGGCGCGACTGATGCTGACCGACAACAAGGGGAGTACCTCATGCGCTCTATCGAATCGGCCGGGATGCCCAGCCCCCGCAGCCGCCCTCTGACCGGCGGCGAGATCGTCATCGTGGTCGTCGTCATGGTCCTGGCGGCCGTGCTCACCATCGCCGGACTGCCGATGTTCGGCATCGCCGAGCTGCTCGGCGGCACGGCGGCTGTCGTCCTTGGCCTGATGCGCTCCGGCGCCCGGGGCGCCGGGCCGGCACAGTAGAAGCGACGCTTCATCATGGGACGGGGTGAGAACGCCGTTGCCGCCGGTACCCGCCAGTTAGAAGCGCTGGCGCTGTGGCTCCGGGCCCAGCGCGACCGCGAGGGAATCACCTACGCGGTCATGGTCAGGCGCATCAACCACGAATACACCGCGTCCGTGTTCTCACGAGCGGCCAGCGGGCAGTCCGTGCCCACTCGCCAAGTCGTCGAAGCCTACGCCCGCGCCTGCAACGCCGAGCCGGCCGAGGCCCGGCGACTGTGGAAAGCCGCCCGCTACGCCCAGCGCCGGCAGGGAGACGACGAATTCCAGGACCTGGCCGACAAACTCGGCCGGGCCCTGTCCCACCCCAAGGTCATCGAGACCGAGGGCCAACTACGCCGCGCCATGGTGCAGCTCCGGGCCAGGGACGGCCAGCCTTCACTCGCGGAGCTGCAGAAGCGGGCCGGCCTGACCCCCGACGGAAGGCCCCGGCTGCCCAAGAGCAGCCTCGGCGCGGTACTCAGAGGCGATGCTGTGCCCACCCGTCACCACATCATCGCTTTCGCGGAGGCGATGGGGCTGTCGCGCCGCAAGGTCGAGGACTGGGGAAAGGCGTGGGACCGAGTGGTCGGCGGGTCGGGCCCGCACGCCCCAGTCCTGCCCCGGCAGCCCAGCCGTCCCCCAGCGCGCTCAGATCTACCGGGCGCGGTCGGACCAGGCGGGCGGCCGGCGGCCCCGACCCGCCCGCCCTGGCCCATCGACACGTTTGTTCAGCCACACGCCGCCGGCCTTATGAACTTCTACACCCTAGCGATGACGGAGGACATCATGGCCCTGCAGATCAGCCCACCCTCTCTTCACCCGGCGAACAACCGCCGCAAGTACGCCCGCGGCCCCCAGCCCCCCCTGCCCCCCGCCGGCCACACCGGCTCAGGGCTGCCCATCCGGGACCCCCGCCGCTACACCCCACCGGTGCCCGGCCACCGCGGCTTGCTCCTGCCGGGGTGACCGCCCCCGAGACACGTCGGCGTGCAGAGTAGAGGGGGGCAGGCGAACCCCGCCCCCAGGCCGCCTCTTCCTCCGCCCTAGGCCTTGCGGGGGCGGCGCTTGTTGCCGTGGGCGACAACCAGAACCCCTCCTTGGCCGACCTCCGTCGACCCGCCGCCCGGCGCCGCACCGGGTGGTAGAACCAGGCATGGAACCGATCACCTCCAGCGTCGCCACCGCAGGCATCAAGACCGCTGTCAGCCCGCTCAGCGCCCTGATAAGCCGCTACCAGCCCGCTGGTGTTCCCCGGCTCGGCAGCAAGGAGGACCGGGCGGGCGCTTACCGCCGACTTCTGGACGCCTCCACCCGTGCCTTCGCCTACCAGTACCAGTTCTCCAACCTGCGCCGTGAAGCCGGATGGTCCGCGAACAAGCTGCTCGTCGCACAGATGCCCACGATGTGGGAGATCAGCAGCGAACTGATCAGCGCGCTCAACGGCGTACGCCTGTGCGGCAGCGTCCAGGTCATCGACGCTGCGGAGAACCTCGTCACGGCCGTCGGCGACCTGAACATGAACGAGAAGAGGAAGGCTCGATTCCAGCTCCAGGCCGAAGCGCTCGTCACCGCCCAGAAGATCTTCTTGGACGCCTGCCGAGAGGAACTCTCCTACAACGCCCGTTGGTATCAGATCCTGCGCAAGCGCAAGGAGAGGCGCTTCCTTCGGCGCCAGACATCCAGCTGACGAGGACTCGGCCAGGGTGGCGCGGGAATAGGGAGATAGACGTCCTACGCCTTGTCTGTGCCTAGGCGGACCTGAACGTTTCTCCGGTGAACCTGCTCGCCCACCCGGGCGAGGCAGGCGAGAAGGTGGTGGCCGGGCACTGACACAGGCCGGTATGCCAGCTCTCGTGATCAAGAACATGGCTCGCGGCCTCGCCGCGCTCTCCCTTGCCCTGACTCCGCTCGCCGTCCCGGCCTCAACCCATGCCTCCGCGCCTGCCATGGCCGCGGCGCAGACGTTCCCGCTCAGCTACGCGATCGGTCAGATCCCGGTCGCCGAGGAGAGCCGCGCCGGGTACACCCGGGACAAGTTCCGGCACTGGAACACCGGGCTGGACCCCGCGGACGGCTGTAACACCCGCTCTGAGGTTCTTCTCGCCGAGGCGAGTGAGGCACCGTCGGTCGCGGCGGGTTGCAAGCTGGGCGAGGGGGAGTGGCTGTCGTACTACGACGAGCAGGAGGTCACCGACCCGGGCAAGCTCGACATCGACCACATGGTCCCGCTTGCCGAGGCCTGGGACTCCGGCGCCTCTGCTTGGGACGCGAAGCGGCGTGAGGCGTACGCCAACGACCAGGACGCGGCCAGCAGCCTGGTCGCGGTGACCGCGCGGACGAACCGTCAGAAGGCGGACCAGGACCCGGCGACGTGGATGCCGCCGGCCCCGGGCGCGACCTGCCGCTACCTCGCCGAGTGGACGGCGACCAAGCTCCGCTGGGGCCTGGCCGCCGACCAGAGTGAGATCGATGCCATCAACGTCTACGCCGGCGGCCCGTGCGAGGCCACTGTCGTCCACTACACCCCGGCCCCGTAGGACTCCGCCGAACGCATCGTGCCGCCCGCGACCGGGGTCACCGGGTACGGGCGGCACGTGGGAGGCGTACCAACGACCAGTCGGCCCGACCTCCCACGGCTCACGTAGCGGCCTGGCGGGGCGCCGCTGCTGCCCTTGTCCCTCGGAGGAGCGGTTCCGCCACGCGGAGGAGTGACCCGGCCCTGGTGCGGGTGACGACCGTCTGGGACGACGCGCAGTGGAGGGAGTGGCGCGGCGGCCCCGCCCACCAGTTCCACGCCGCCTGACGGATGCGGTGGGGCCGGGTGCAGCATGGGCACCCGGTCCCACCGCCGGTCAGCCGATCAGCTTGTGCAGCAGGGGAACGCTGCCCCCAGCGGCCACCAGGCCCGCCGCGACAGCTGAGGGCACGGACTTGTCGTGGAGGAACATGAGGCTGCCCATGACGAGGCCGATGATGACAGCCGCCAGGAACACCACGGCGGCGTGCACCGACAACAGCGGGGTCTCCGACGGCGTCCCTGCGCTGGCAGGGCCGGGCGGTTCGGGCCGGCCGGGTATGGGGGAGTGCGGGTGCGGGTCCCGAGGCATCGGGAGTCTCCTACGAGGCGGAGGAACAGAGACGGCGAACACCTGTGGTGGTGTCGTCCGCGTGGGGGTGGCGCGCGCCTCGCGGTCGGCGGTCCTGCTGCGGCTCTCTGGAGAGCGTCCCTGCGGGGCTTCGGCCCAGCCCAGGGCGGGCGTGTTCAGCGTAGCGGCGATCGGCGCGGGTGTTGCCCCGGGTGTCTGGCGGGTGGTCATCGGTATTGCCTCCGGCGTGAGTTCGACATGGCGGGCGGGACAGTGGCAGGACTCAGGTGCTTGCGTCTCGTCCTGGCGGGCACGGCTCCTTCACCCCGTAGGGCCGGAGGCCGGGACCCGGACAGCAGCGACCGGGAGGAAAGGTCCCGGGGTACGACGAAGGCCCGGACGCCTGGTCCGGGCCTTGCGCTGTCGAAGGTGGTCTAGCGAGTCGACTGCCAGTAAGGGATTCGGCAACCTTCCGGCCACTCGTGCTCTGACCGGGTGGCGGTGTTTGAGCGGTTACACAGAGCTGTCGTTGTGTGCTACTTGTGGGATCTTGCGTCCAGCGGGGGCTGGGGAGGGGAAGATCAGGTGGCGGATACCGGGGTGCGCCGGGCGTCGCGCGCGCAGGATGCGGTGCGGCTGCTGTTCCTGCTGGATCGCTGCGGTGCACCGTGCGGGGGTGACCAGGTAAATGATGAGCCGCAGGGAGCGGTCGCGGTGGTCCGGGGGCAGAAGCGGCTGCAGGCGTTGGATTTCTGGCTGCGGAATCCCGACTACCTGGCCGATGAGCTACTCAACCAGGTCGAGGCAGGGAAACTCGACGACACCGCGTTGGCGCTGGAGCGAGCCGACGCCCTACTGCAGGGTGACGAGCCGGAGATCTCTCGCTATCCGATGGTGCGCTGGCGATTCGGCGCGTGGGAGGCACTGGACGATGCCTTGGGCCTTTTGTACGCGCACGGTTTGATCGACATCGTGCCGGTGGGCGAGCCGCCGGCGAAGGTGGACCGGTGGGACTACTACCTGTTGCCGCCGGGCCGGGAGATGGCAGTCGAGTTGCGGACCGCTGCCGCAGATCTGGCCTGGTACGACGAGCGGGCCGTGGTGGTGCTGGCGGTGGCGGGGCATAGCAGCGGCAGCCAGCTGAAGGCTCTGCAGTACGCGCAGGCCGAGTACGAGCGCACGGTGTGGAAGGCGAGCATCAGCGGTATCACCGACCGGGTGCGTGAGCGGCTCGCGCAGGTCATGAAGCAGAGGGTGGGAGCGGGCGGATGAGTGACTTCGTCGAGACAGTGGCCCGCCGGGCTGGCATCGACAGCGAGCAGGCGGGAGAGACCCTGGCGCGGCACGGAGTGCGGGAGAGTGGTGTTCTGCCTCGGCCGCATCAGCTACTGATCAAGCGTCTGGCGTTCACCGGGGAGAAGAGCGGCAAGTCCACCGGCACAGTCAACTTCTCCTGGGACCTGGAACCGGGCCTGTGGGGCGTGACGGCGGATAACTTGCGCGGCAAGAGCAGCGTCCTGGAGATCATCTGGTGGTGCCTGCGCGGTACCGGCGCTCTCCAGGCCGACGTGAGGAACTGGATCCACCATGTCCGTCTGGATGCCCAAGTCGACGGCGAGGCGTTCACGGTGCGCGTCGACAACACCGGCGGCCAGCTGACTGGAACCCTGGCCGTCGGCGTCCAGCAACACGTCACGTCCTTCGCCGATGAGACGGAATTCGCGTCGGTAATGGGTGCCTTCATGATGGACCGGCTGGGGTTGGAGTTTCTGCGCGGCTGGCGCAAGGACACCCCCGCCCGCTCCGGCGCCGACTCCGATAGCCGAGACGGCCAGGTCGTGGTGACGTCCTGGCCGGCCTTCAGCCACGCGCTGCTGTGCCGCAACCGCGAGAGCGACGCTTTGTTGGGAGAAACAGCAGGCGGCGGCACGATGGTGAGCCTGCTGCAGATGTTCGTCGGCCTGCCATGGACGACGACCCGCCGTGATGCCAAAGCAGCCCTCGACCTGGTGCAGCAGTCCCTGCGAGGCCAGCGCCGGCGCGCCCAGCAGGACCTCACCGCCCGTGGATCGACCCTGCAAGATCTGGAAGAGCAGCTTGACCAGGCCCGCCAGCGAGCTGCTCAGATCGCGGCGGCGCCGAGCCTGGAGGACGCCGCCGAAGCGGTTGAGCAGGCTGGCGCCCGCCTGACCGAACTGATCGCCCAGCACACCGAAGCCGTACAGCAGATGCACCAGACCCGCCAGGCCGAGGAAGAGATCCACGAAACCCTCGTCCTGGACCAAGCCCGTCTGCGAGACCTACGGGAGACCGCGGTCGCTCAGCGCTTCTTCGGCGCACTGAAACCAACCTGCTGCCCGCGCTGCTCCACCACCCTGGACCAGCTACCCCACGCTGGTTTGGACGAGACGCACTGCCGCATCTGCGGGTCCGCCCCGGCGGAAATACCCGCTGACCCGTCCGCAGCCGATGAGCTGGCCGCCACCGTCGACACCCTCAAGAAGGCCCACTCCCACGCTAAGACCGTGGCCCAGCAGGCTGCCAAGACCGCCGCTGGCATTGAGGCGGCCCTCGCGCAAACCCGCGCCGATCTGGCCGCAGCCCAAGCAGCCATGCCTCGCGAGTCCGCACTGCGTGCCCACCTGGAAGTCGCCCGTCTCGAAGGCAAACTCGCCGAGCGGCAGGCGGCGAATCAGCATGCCCGCCGGCCGGACGGGATGTCGGCAGAGGAACAGGTACTGGAGGCGGCGGCGAAGGAAGCCGACAAGCGTGCCAAGGACGCCTCGACCGCACTGTTGGGTGCCGTGAGTGAGGAGATCTGCCGCCTAGGCATTCGGCTCGGCATGAAGGAACTTCAGGCCATCAAGCTGCTGGGCAACGGCAAACTCGAGGTCACCAAGGGTGGTAGCAAGACCACCTTCACGGCCGTCACACCTGGCGAACAGGTGCGCCTCCGCATCGCCACCCTGCTCGCGCTGCTGCGCGTCGGCAAGGAAACCGGCGTGGGCCGCCATCCCGGCCTGCTCCTGCTCGACTCCGCTGGCGCACAGGAGACCATCGACGTCGACGTGGCGGAAGTCCTCAGCCAGCTCAAGGACATCTGCGAGGAGACAGCCGGTCTGCAAGTCATCACGGCCACGGCCAAACGTGACCTGGCCACTGCGGCTATTCCTGCCGACCGCCTGCGCGTCGCGGGACCGGGCGCCCCCGTGTGGTAGCCAGCTCGTTAAGCTAACCGACCGTCCATCACCGCCCGTCCATCGAGAAAGGCCACCCTCCGTGACCCCACTCGAGATACTCCTTGCCCAGGACGGCGATCCACCTACTCTCACTGACCTCGGCGGCGAGGACACCTTCTGGCAGCAGGCCCATACCCTGGCCGCCTCACCACTGTGGTTCCGAGCCGCTGAGACACTTCTGGTCGAATGGGACACCCTCCACTATCCCGACCAGGCAGCCACCTTCGTCACGCAGGCCCTGACCACGACCACCAGCCCTGCGGCCGCCGACGACCTCCTCGACCAGCTCGTCGAGCACCCCGGCTACCTCCAACGCGCGAGTGCCCAGCTCAACACCCTCGCCCTCGAACGCAGCCGTCACCACAGCACCCCCCTGGAAGCCGAACTCGCTGGCATCTTCCTCGAAGCCGCCCTGCGCCTCGCTCTTCCGGGAACTACCAAGCGTTACGGACTCTTGGACCGCCTCGTCGACCCCGACGCCATAGCGGCTCCCGGCGCGTACGCCCGTCGCGTCGTCCGTGCCCTGGGCACCGCCTACGAGCAATGGCGAGACAGCGACCTCCTCATCGCGCTGCAGCGCTTTTCTCGCAGCACCGTCCACGGCGACGCCGCCTACGAGCTCGCCATGTGCCACCTCGCCGACGCAGCCAATGCCCCCGACCGCGCCACCCTGCTGGACGCCTTCGACACCGCTCGCGGACTTCTTCAGCAAGCCATCGACGCCGACGAGGACCGCCCCGACGCCACCGCCTTCCTCGCCGCTCTCGACGCCGTTCTCGCATTCGACACCGGCGACACCACAACCCTGGCCGCCGCCACCGGCCAGCTGCGCCGCTCTCTCACTGAACACGCCGTGTGGTTGACCGGCACCCGCACTCACTGGCGCGCCGGCCGCTACGACACCGAAACTGCCTGGTACACCCTCAGCTGCAGCCTTGAACATGCCGATGCCCACCTGGACCAACCTCTGACCGCCTGGCCTAACCAGACCATCCAGCACGTTCTCACCGCCTACACCGCGCACCGCAGCGTCCGTCTTCAGCCAGCCGAAGCCGCGCCGGGCCTCCAAGTCCTGGTCGCCCCGCGCATCGAGAAGGCTTTTGCCAGCCGCCAAGGCCTACTGCTGCACCTACGGGGGATGGTCGCCGATGCCCCCGATGACTGGGATGCTCACGCTGCCCATCAACTTCTCCAAGCCATCGACGACCGTCTACAAGCCGACGCCCCCCAGGCGCAACCAGGAGCCCCGGGAAAAGCCGCAGCGGCGGCCTCCTACCCAGAGCTGGCCGCCGAACTCGGTAGCCAGCTCCTCGCCAGCCTGCCCACGCACATGCTCACCAGCCTCCAGGCCAGCTACGCGGACTGGGAAGCCGCCCTGGTCAGAAAGCTGCCGATCGCCCAGCAGCACATCCACAACGACATCATCGCCGTCCTGCAGGGATGCGACGACTTCCAGCACCCCACCGTCCGGCAGCACTTCACCCACCTGGTCGTCCAGTCCATCCGCTTCCTGCACAGCAGGACCAATCGCGCCCGCGCCCACCACACACCGCGCTTCGCCTACCTCTTCGCCCCCGCGCCCGGCGAGAAGCTTCCCCTGGAGGAAACAGTCCAGGAAGACCTCCACGACTACCTGGACGGCAACCTGCAGGACGCCGACATCGAAGTCACCGACCGTAGTGGAGGTCGCGCCGACATCGAAGTCCGCTTCCCCGGCTTTAACACCGTCATCGAATGCAAGCGCACAAAAGGTAGAACCACGCGCCAGGGACTAAGGCGCTACCTCGGCCAGACAGTCGCCTATCAGGCCGGTGGCATCACCTTGGGCATGCTGGTCGTCCTCGACCTGACACCCAAACCAAGCTGGATCCCCAACATCCGCGACGACATGTGGGCAGACCACATTCCGTCACCAGTTCCAGAACAACGAGACCGGTGGGCTGTCGTTGTCCGCGTCCCGGGAAACAGAACATCTCCTTACGACATGACCACGCCGGCCCCAGCTCAGTAAAAATGATGCGGGCCTGAGAGCCCTCTCGAATGGCGGCGACCGATCCAACTATGCCCAGCGCATCCCGATCGCGGACAGCTGCTCCACCCGCTCCGGCGACAGCGTCGCGGCCCGGCTGCGCTGGTTCCCGATCCACGCCCCGAGCCGGAGCTCCCGCTCCGCCTGGTCCTCGCCGACGACGATCCGTTCGACGTGCTTCCTCGGCACCCGCAGGTGCCCCTCGCGCTCGAAGAACTGGCGGGTGGCCTCGTTGTTCAGTGCCCACTGTCGGCCTGCGTACGAGGCGGGTGCGGCTTCTCGTCCTCGGTCGCGGGTGTGATCCCGAGGACCTGCTCACGCATTCACTGCTGCACGGTCGTCAGGTGGTCCCACCCGTGCCGGACCGAGCGCACCCACCGCCCGAGGTCCTCGCCGAGCTGCTCGCGCCGCTCGTCAGACAGCGCCCCGGCCGATGACTCAACCGGCAGGCCCTCGGACAGCTGCTGGGGTCTGTCAATCGAAACGATTTACAGTCCCCCCTGGCGGTGACCCATCACAGGACGCTTACCGAACGGGCCGCAGCTCTCGCGGTCGCGGTCGACCGCAAGCCTGGCGACCTGACCGCACAAGCGACAGCACTGCAGGCGCGGGTGAGGAACTGCTGAGCGCGGCCGTCGCGGCGGAGCAGGAGCGGGGCCTGTCGTCGGTCCGGATCCAGGTTCACTGGGAGACGGCCCTGGAACGAGGCCGTACTGCACTCGCCGCGTGACGGCCGCCGCAACCACAGCGGCATGCCCGGCCCCAGGAGCAGGAGCAGGCTCCGCCCGAGCAGAAGGCCGGCGGAACCTGGCTCTCTCGCTTCCGCTACGACGAGCCCGGCACCCCGCCCGCCTGCACCTTGATGCTGCGGGATGCCGACAGAGCTCTACAGCCATGATCTGTCAACTCGGCTGCGCACGGGCTGGCCCGGGTGTTAGTCGTTGCTCTACACATCGCGAGAGCTAGGGCAACGGCATGATCATTCTGGACACGTGCGTCATACGGGGCATGCGCCTCGACGGCAGCGACGTGGAGGTCCTCCGCGCCATCGTGGCGACAGGTACGGAGCGCGTCAGCGCTCCCTCGATGGCCGTAGAGGAGCTCGCGGCGCAGAAGGCCATCGATTACCTCGAGGCGCACCGCGCGGCGGCCCGTGCGCTGCGACAGCTCGGGCACAAGAGCTCTCGGACGGAGCCGAAGCTCGAGGAGCCGGACGCGGAGGGCGTGCGGCAGATGTGGCGGAGGAAGTACGACTTCCTGCAGGTGCTCCCGACGAGAGGCGACGCCGCCCTCGAGGGCCTCTATCGGGAGGCCAACGTTCTTCCCCCTGCCGGCACGAAGGGCGACGGCGACAAGCAGGTGAAGGTCGGCGCCCGGGACGTCGCGATCTGGCTCACGGCCGTGGAGTACGCCCGGGAGCACCCCGACGAAACGGTCTACTTCGTGAGCGAGAACCATAAGGACTTCACGAAGGGCGGCACCGGCTACCCGGCGCCGATGGACAGCGACGTCGAGGGTCTCGGCGATCGCTTCGTTCACCTGACGAACCTGGGCGAGCTGCTGGAGACCGTCGCCCCGAAGCAGTACGCCGAGGAGGGGTACGTTCACGCCCTGCTCAGGTTCCACACGGACTATGTCGCCCGCCGAGCTCGTAAGACCTGGCGGTCCAGGCCCAACGCCTTCGAGGTCAGGACCCGCGAGGGTGACGCGATGGCGGCCCGCTGGTGGGCATTCCCCGACGACGTCCGGGTGCAGCTCCTCGACGTACGGGACAGCGCGGCTTACAAGCTCGGCACCCACAGCTGGATCGTGACGACCGCGCGCTGGGAGTTCGTTGGCTTGGCCATGACCACGTCGTCGCTCCAGCAGGGCGCATGCTTGTGGGAGACGCGCATCCTGTTTCCGGTGGCGGAAGGGGACGAGCCGACACCGAGGATCATGGCGTCCTGGCCGGCAGTGCCCGTCGAGGATGCTTTGACCGTCGACTGGCCGCCGCTCTTGAACACCTGGGAGTACATGCAGCGTGTCCAGGAGGTCGCCGCAGCCGAAGGCCGCAAGGCGACATGGGTCGAGCTGCTGACGGGGATGCTGCTCGCGTTCCCGCTGTTGCAGCAGGGCGCCGACGCGGACCTGTCGCAGTACCCGGCGGTACTGCCGTCGCTCGTCCCCCGGGAGCTCTCTTCGTTCCAGCTCGAACAGGTTGACGGGCAGTCTGAGGAAGACGAGTCGGACGAGGACTGATACCGGGGTCAGGCTGGCGGGCGCACGGGCAAAGCGTTCGGGCTCTTGCGGGCCCCCGAGAAATGCGTCTACCCCGGGGGCCCGCCTCTGTCCTAGCTGACGGCCTCGCCCCGTACTCCGCGGGGGATGTCGCTGCGGTGTCGCTCGCCGGACGCACGGGGGCGCGGCGGGCCAGGGCGGCGGCCACGGCCGGGCCGTAGCCGAGTGCTGACTCTCACTTCAGCGCTTGAGTGTTTTCTCGTTCTGGTGTCCAGGGAATACGGACCTGAGTGGTATGTCCTGGACACGTGGTGAGGCGGCGACAGACCCCTCGTGAGAATGCCCAGTACAGCGAAACGAGAATCAGCACGTTGACGCGGCCTGCACGGCGGCGGACTGCGCCGGGGCGGCCTGGGGGATCGTCACCGGCTTTGCCCAGTCCATGCCTAGCTTCGCGAGGGCGGCGAGCTGGTCGGCGTCCAGCCGGTCCCTCCTGGATTTCGTGTTCGAAATCCATACGCCCAGCTTCACAGTCACCGGCTCCGCCTCGCCGTCGACCTCGATCTCAACGACCGCGCCGCGCGGGACGGCCCGCTGGCCCTCCTTCTCCACCCACTGCGCCAGGGCGGCCAGGCCCCGCTGGAACGCCTGCTGCGCCTTCCTCGAAGCCTTTGTCGTGCGCGCGGCTGCGGGGGCGGGTGCCGGGGCTTGGTCGGGTTGTACGCCCAGCTTCCACAGTCGCTGCTGCTGCTCGGTCGACAGCTGCGCCCAGGTGCCGGGGTTCTTCTGCCGCTCCAGCCACTTGCCCAGGTCGTCGCCCTCGAACAGCACCCCGGGTTCGATGGCCGGCAGGACGCCGTCGGCGTCGACCAGGTCCGCGAGGACGCGGTAGTGGCGTTGCCAGTCCAGCGGCCACGGGCAGTCCCAGTCCTCATCGACCGCGGCCAGCTGCTGCGCACGCACGGCTGCCCGCTCCGCGTCCTTCCCCAGACCGCCCTTCCGGCGCAGGTTCGCCATGTGCTGCCCGACCGGCACCATCGCCTCACCCTCGCCCCACACCGCGTCCTGACGCGGCGCGAGGTGCCCCATGGCCCGCCGGTAGGACCGCAGCGCGGCGAGCTTGTTCTCCCACGCCTCCTCACCCGGCTCCCACACCATCCCGGCCTCCGGCGCGTCCAGCAGCGTCTTGCGCCGCTCCTGAAGCTCACCCGCCCGCAGCGCCTTCCGCTGCTGATGCACCCATCGCCCAAGCGGGAAATCCTTCGTGACCCCCACCTCGACCTCAACGTCGTAGGGCACGGCGTAGACGCCGGTGATCTCGTTCTCCGCCCGCCACCGCAGCAGGGCCTGGTAGCCCTCCAGCCACACCAGCGACTCCGGCCGGTAGACGCGGGTGCGCAGGAACGCGGCGATGGTGGCCGGGTCGCGCGGGCTGGAGAAGTGCAGCAGCGCCGACTCGGCAGCAGCGCCGGCGCCGTCGTCCTCCTGGTCCTCGCCGCCGCCCGCGCCGCTGGCGGTCCCGACGATCCGCCCGTCCTCGTCCCGCCGGACGTGCACCTTGCGCTTGCCGCTCGTGAGCGCGCGGGAGGCGAGCTGCTCGACCAGGCGCTCGTCATGCGAGCGCAGGCCCTGGAGGACCGCTACAAGGGGGCGGAACGAGGCGCTGGCGACCATGTCGGTGGGGTCCTCGCCGGGCTCCAGGAACACCGGCACGATGATCCTGGCCACCTTGGTCGAGCCGTCCTTGTTGGGCCGGAGGGCGCGGCCGATGTTCTGCACGATCTCCACCTGGGAGCCGCGGGTGTCGGCGAAGCAGACGGCCTCGACTCCCCGTTCGCCGGTGATGTCGACGCCCTCCCCGAGCACGCGAACGCTGGCGAGGAACGCCCGGTGCACGCGCCGCCCGGCGGCGTCGATGCCGCCTGCGAACTGGCGCAGCACCTCGCGGCGCTCGGACACGAGGTGGTCGCCGCACAGCCACGCCGACCAGACCCGGTCCGGCGGGACGTGGCGCCCGGCCTCCAGCTCGTAGAACTCCGCGTTGATCGACGACGCGGGCAGCCTCTCCGCCTTCGCCAGGTCCTCGTCCGAGGCGTCGTTCATGTACAGCGCGGCAGCGGTCTCGGGCAGCTTCTCCGCGAACGCCGCGGCTTCCTCCACCTTCTGGTGGAACGTCATGACCGTACGCAGGTTGTACGCGGCGGCGTGCTCCAGGAGCGCGGTCTGCAGCAGCGCCAGGCGCCGGCCGCGCCGCGCCTCCTCGGTCTCCCCGAGGACGGGGGAGGGGTCGCGGATCTCCAGCACGTCGATCTCGAACCCGGCGAGGATCTCCCGCTCGATCGCCTCCGAGAGTCCGAGCTCGGCGAGCCATGCGCCGTAGGTCCCGTTCGGGTCGTCGGCCATGGTCGCGAGCTCCACCCCTTGGCCATCCGCGCCCTTCTGCGGCCGGGGAGCGGCGAGGATGCGCGGGGTCGCGGTCAGGTAGAGCCGGAAGGCCGCCGGGATCCGGGCGTTGTCGTGGATCGCCGCCCACGGCCGACCAAGATCACCAGCGGTGCCATGGGCCTCATCCACGATGGCGAGGTCGAAGCCGTCCATGCGCTGGCCATAGAGCCGCTCCCCGCCCACCAGCGCGGCCTCCAACGGCCCGCGAACCTTCCGCTGGCCCTCGGGTGCGTCGACGTCCTCGCGGTCCACGAGAGAGGCGTACGTAGCGAACACGACCACAGGCCCTGCCCCCGCCCACAGCGCCAGCTGGATGGGGTTGGTGGTGGTGCGCACCCCCAGCGAGTTCAGCACCGCGTCGTTCTCCAGCGAGCACACCGCGACCATCGGGGCTCGGTGGCCCACCAGGCGCCACGCCTCGGCGGTCTGCACCAGCAGGTCCAGGGTCGGCACCATCACGAGGATCCGGCCGCCCGGGAAGCACTCGAGCGCGCACGCGGCGGCGGTGATCGTCTTGCCTGAGCCCGTCGCTGACACGATCGTGCCCCGTGCCCCCTCCGGGGGGACAGGTGATCTTGCGGGAAATCCAGCCCATTTGCGGAAACTCGTCTTTTGGTCGACCTGGTGTTCCCTGAGCTGGACCCCGAACATTTTCCGCCCTTCCCTTTATCGATATGGTCGCTTGAGTTCCAGGCCGACGTGAAAGGCCGGCCGGAGGGCACGCCGAGAATTCAGATGGGCGGACTGCGTCGTGCACCGGCCCTCCGGCTCCTGCCGCAGCGGGCAGGAGCCCGGGCCTCAGGGAGCGGCCTCATCTGCGGCAGGCCACGGTCTCCTCCACAGGACAGCCAGGACAGCCCCCGAGGTAGGGGTACTTCACATCCGGTCGTATGCTCACCCGCATGATTCATCCTGTCTCAGGGCCCCATACATGGAGGCACCTTGTCTCCGCGCTAGTGCTCGCCTCGCTGATCGCGCTCTGCTGGTACGCCACGCGGCCGGTGTATGCAGACTGCGTGTATTTCGGAAACTATTCCATCGATGAAGCTGTCGAATCCGGACAATGCGACCCTCCTCAGATGCGTTGGAGGACATGGGCAGGATGACCAAATGACCCGCATGGTGTCACGTACTTCTGCCAACTCTACATGCTGCATCAAAATCCGGGGCACCCCCCGCCCCGCACCAGCGGATAAGGTCCGGCCATGACCGCTGCCTGGTATGTCCTCATCGAAGAGGACACCCGAACCACCCAACGCGTTGACGGTACCGACCTGAAGCTGCACCGATGGATGCTCGCGGGCACGCACCGCATCGGCCAGGACCACGCGGAGGCGGTGGCGGCTGCCGAGGACGCGGCGCTGCACTTCCTGCCAGGCATCCTGGCCCGGCACGCCCGCCCGGGAGAACGAGCCTGCCCGTCATGCCCTGCTCACTCAGGACGGGTCATGGGTGGTGCTGGTGAAACAGCGTCACCGCGAATGCCGTGTACGGGTGACCACGGCTCAGCTCGTGCATTCGCGGGAAGAGAAGGAAGCACCGTCGAAGAGCCTGAAGGGAAAGTTCCGCAGTGCCATGGAGGGCCCGGCGCCTGCGGTGAAGCCTTGGACCTGGACACCAAGGGCAAGGCCGGTCAAACCTGACCGCCCCGCACCTCCTGGCCAGTGGACCCGCCGGCTGAAGCGAAAGGCGAAGCCGTCTCCAAGCCGCCCCAGGGCGCCAGCCGGCTCATCACGCGGCCCGACGAGCCGTCACCCCACGCCCACACAAGCGCCTGAGTCTCACAAGCCCAGAGAACCCCACCTTGTAGCCAGCCTGGCCCGCGCTAGCGGGCCCAAACGGTCCTGGAGGCGCAGCCG
>NZ_LIVX01000013.1 GCF_001905665.1 Streptomyces sp. CB02261
CTTCCTCGATACGGCACGTATGGAGGAATTCCGACAGCGGATGAAAAGCGTCAGGAATCACTGGCACGGGCCGAATGAACTGCGAAAGCAAGCGGCTTGAACCGGGTCGAATACCGTCGACGTGCAAGCGGCGAGCGAAAGAAGTGAGAGTGGCGCAGGTGCAGGTACCAGACCTGCGAAATGCGCGTAGCTGGGGCCCGCACCCCGAAGGGTGCGGGCCCCAGCTACGTGTTACGCGTCAGCGTCAGGCGGAGACGATGTTCTCGGCCGTCGGGCCCTTCTGGCCCTGCGCGATGTCGAAGGTGACCTTCTGGCCCTCCTGGAGCTCGCGGAAGCCCTGGGAGGCAATGTTCGAGTAGTGGGCGAACACGTCAGCGCCGCCACCGTCCTGCTCGATGAACCCGAAGCCCTTTTCCGCGTTGAACCACTTCACGGTGCCAGCAGCCATGTCATTTCTCCTTTGGGCAGTACGACGGAACCCGTACCGTACGGATTCCGTGTCGCCGCGATGATGCCCTGCCCGGAAAATGACCGGAAATACAGAACGCTTCCGCACGGCACGTGGCCGACAGGAGGCGCCCGAAGTTTTTGGGTACCAAAACTGCAACTGAGATCGACAGTAGCACGTCGCCGCATCCTGTGTACGTCGAATATTTCTCCCTGCGTATCGCTGACAAAAACTCTCTCCGCGATGGTCGTTAAATTCTCAGGCCGCGAGCACAGGTATTTATGCACTCCGGGTGCAGCACCTCGGAAGCCGCTCTTCGCGTATGGGGCAGGCACAGCGTGGCAGGCATGGTCTGTGCGACCGCGTCGGCGCTGCTGCCCCTGCGCGCAGGCCGGAGAGTTCGCCGTGGAAGCCGAGGGGTTCGAGGTGGGGCTTCCAGCCGGGTTGATCCAGGTGCTTGAGGGCGGTACGGCGGCAAGGGCGGCGCGCGGGCCGTTGTCGACCGGCGATGTTGCAGATGGTCATCCGGTGGGGCGCTGGGTGGATGCGGCGCAGGTCCTGGTGGAACGGGGGTGTGACGGGTTCGGCGAGCAGGCGCCGTCGGCTGTCTGCCCGGAGAGGGCCGGCGGCTCAGGGCCGCGGAGCGGGGGCCTCTTCTGGAACCGCCGAGGCGTGCTGCCGCGGCCCGTCGACGTGGGCGTAGCGTCCGCCGGTGTGCGTGGGCTCGGCGGTCAGGGTGCTCTGCGCGCGTCGGTGTCGCGCAGGAGCGTCAGGGGCTGCAGGGCCAGGCGCCTGCGCTGCGCATCCGGGTGGGCAGGCCATGGCCGACGGCAGCACAGCGGCGGCCGGGGTGGATCCGGGCGAGCGTGGCGGCCTCCATCGCGGTGAACGCGACGTCGCGGACCGCGGCGGTCGGGAGTCCGACGCCGACGCGGACCGCGCTCCGTCCGGGTACCGGATGCGCGACGAGGCCTTTCACGCGCGGTGGACCGCGGAGAGGTCCGCTCTGTCACGCCCCCGTCCGCTGCGGTACCCGCCACGGGTTGGTGGTCCGCAGAGGGTGCGGCAACAAGGCCTCAGGCATGTTCTGGTAGGCGACCGGGCGCAGCCACCGGGCGATGGCGGTGCCGCCCACGCTGGTGTGCAGCGGGTTGGTCGTGGCCGGCCAGGGGCCGCCGTGGTGCATGGCGCGGGTGACCGCCACTCCCGTCGGCCAATCGTTCCAGATCAGGCGGCCGGCCCGCAGGGCGGACCAGATCTCGCGCGCCAGTTCCTCGTCCGCTCCCTCCTGGCCGTGCACCGTGGCCGTGAGGCTGCCAGGGAGCTCGCGGAGGCTCAAGAGCAGGTCCTCGGCGGACGCATAGGTGACGAGGGTCGATGCCGGGCCGAAGCATTCCCGGAGGAGTTCGGGGTGAGCGCGCAGGTCGTGGGCCGCGACGGTGAGGAGCGTCGCCGAGGGCTCGTCGGCGGGTCGCCCGGTGCGGTGGATGCCGGTCGGTGCGGCCGCGATCCGCCGGACGGCGGGGTGCGTGGTGAGCTCGTCGAGAGTCGCGCGGTAGGCCTCGACGATCCAGGGCCCCAGCATCGGCGCGGGAGAGGCATGCGTGACGGCCAGACGGAGAAGTTCGTCCAGGTCGTGGTGTTCGGGCAGGAAGAGCAGGCCCGGCTTGGTGCACAGCTGGCCCTGGCTGCGGGTGACGGACGCGATGTACTCGCTCACGAGGGCCGGCCCGCGTGCGGCGAGGGCCTGGTGAGTGACCACCACGGGGTTGAGGGAGCCCAGTTCTCCGTAGAACGGGATCGGGTCGGGGCGGCCGGCGGCGAGGTCGAACAGCGCCCGGCCGCCGGGGGTGGAGCCGGTGAAGCCGACGGCCTGGACGGCGGGGTCGGTGACCAGGGCGCGGCCCGCCTCGCGGCCGTGGACGACGGAAAGCGCCCCCGGTGGCAGGACTTCGGCCGCGAGGGCGGCGGTCCGGTCGGTGAGACGGGGGTGGCCCTCGTGGGCTTTGACCACGACCGGGCAGCCGGCGGCGAGCGCGCTGGCCGTGTCTCCGCCGAGCACGGAGAAGGCGAAGGGGAAGTTGGAAGCGGTGAAGACGGCGACCGGGCCGAGCGGGACGAGCATGCGCCGTACGTCCGGGCGCGGGGCGGGGACGGCCGTGTCGTCCGCCCGGTCGATCATGACATCGAGGTGGGCGCCCTCTTCGGCGATCTCGGCGAACATCTCCAGTTGCACGCGGGTACGCAGTACCTCGCTCCGCAGTCTGACGTCGCCGAGGCGGGTCTCCTCCTCCGCGAGGGCGACCAGTTCGTCGGTGTGCTCGCGGAGCACGACGGCGAGGTCACGGAGGAGGGTGCCGACCTCGGCCGGGGCGAGTGCGGCAAGGGCGGGAGCGGCGGCGCGGGCGGCTTCGGTGGCCAGGGGGTCGAGCGGGGTGCGGGAGGGCATGTCTTCTCTCAGTGGGGTGGCGAGGGGTGTGCTGAAGTCGGTTCACCGGGCGGGGTGTCGGGCGCCCCTAGGTGCTCGGACACCCGTTCTCTCCTGCCATGAGCAGGAGTTCGGCCAGGTGCACGGCCTTGGCCTGCGAGCGTCTGCGGCGCAGGCCGGTGCGGAGCTGGCGCAGACAGCCCGGATTGACCGCGGCGACGAAGTCGACGCCGGCGGCCTCGATCTCGTCGATCTTGGCGGTGAGGATGCGGCGTGACTCACGGGGTCGCAGCAGGGAGTAGGTCCCGGCGGCACCGCAGCAGGTGCCGGCCGAGGGGAGTTCGACGTAGTCGGCGATTCCGGCGAGCAGATCACGCGGGGCGGTCCACACTCCGAGGCCGTTGCGCAGGTGGCAGGAGTCCTGGAGGGCGACACGTGCTCGACGGCCGTCCACCCGGAGTTCACCGGGGGGCCGGAACGAGGAGTCGGTGGCCAGGTGGTCGGAGAGTTCGCGGACGCGAGCCCTGCCGAGGACCGAGGCGAGGTGGGCGGCGCAGCCGCCGGAGGTGGTGACGATGGTGCCGGGAAGGTCCTCGCCCATCCGGTGCGCGAGGCGTTCGCCGGTGGCGGTGTCGCCGTTGTGGGCGTGCAGCGCGCCGCAGCAGCCCTGGGAAGCAGGAACGGCCAGTCCGGGGACGAGGGCGAGAGCGGCGCGGCCGACGCGCGGGAAGAGGACGCGCTCGAAACATCCGAGCATGAGTGAGGCCCTGCCGGACGCGACGGCCGAGGTCTCGGCGACGTTCGTGCGCGGGGTCCCCCGCAGCCGTCCCAGCAGGCGGAAGAGGCCCCGCCGGCCGGCGACCAGCATGAGGGCACGGGCGAGAAGGGGCATCCGGTGTCCGCGCCACTGGTGGTCGCGCCACTGCTCCAGAAGCTGCCCGTACTCGACGCCGGCCGGACAGACCGGTTCGCAGGCGCGGCAGCCCAGGCACTGTGAGGACTGTTCCTTCAGGGTGGGGTCGTCAGGTGCGAGATCGCCGGTCTGCAGGGCGCGCATGAGGTTGATCCGGCCGCGGGGAGAGGAGGCCTCGTCACCGGTCTCGGCGTAGGTGGGACAGGCGGGGAGGCAGAAGCCGCAGGAGATGCAGCGGGAGAGGAGGTCCGGGTCGAGGACGGGCTTCGGGAGGGGGCCGCCCGTGCGGTCGGTCATGAGCCCAGCTTTCCGGGGTTGAGGATGCCGGCCGGGTCGAAGGCCGTCTTCAGTCGGCGCAGGAGGGTGATCTGGTCGGCGCCCAGCTGCGTGGTCAGATAGGGGAGTTTGGCCGCGCCGACACCGTGTTCGCCGGTGATGGTGCCGCCCAGGTCGATCGCGGCGGCGAAGATGTCGGCGAAGGCGCTCTCCGCGCGGGCGATGGTGTCCGTGTCCTCCTCGGACTCCACCACGCAGGTGGGGTGGAGGTTGCCGTCCCCGGCGTGGCCGAAGGTGGCGATCGTGACGCCGTGGTGGGCTCCGATGGCGTCGATGCGGTCGACCATCTCCGCGATGCGGGGCCGGGGCACGGTGGCGTCCTCCAGGATGGTCAGTTCACCCAGCCGGGAGAGGGCGGGAAGTGCGCATCGCCGGGCGGCGAGCAGAGCCTCGGCCTGCGCCACTTCGGCTGCGGTCGTGACGTCGAGGGCATGGTGGGCCGCGCAGACGTCACTCATGCGCTCCAGGGCGCGGGCGACCGTGTCGCTTTCGCCGTCGTCGCCGAAGAGAAGCAGTGCGCCGGCGTCGGTGCGCAGTCCGAGACGGGCGAATTCCTCCACTGCCCGGACGCAGGACCGGTCGAGGAATTCGAGGGTGGCGGGGAGGATCCCGGCGGCGATGATCGCGGTGACGGCCCGGCCCGCGGCCGCCAGGTCGGGGAAGTAGGCGACTCCCGTACCGGCCGTCGCGGGGGCGGGCCGCAGGGCGAGGGTGGCTTCGGTGATGACGGCGAGGGTGCCCTCGGAGCCGGTGAGGAGCCGGGTGAGGTCGTATCCGGCGACGTCCTTGTGGAGTCGGCCTCCGGTGCGGATCACCTCTCCCGTGGGCAGGACCGCCTCCAGGCCGAGGACGTAGTCGCGGGTGACTCCGTACTTGAGGCCGCGCAGGCCGCCGGCGTTGGTGGCGATCGTGCCGCCGATGGTGGCCACCGTGCGGCTGCCGGGGTCGGGGGCCCACAACAGGTCGTCGTGGGCTGCGGCATCTGCCAGGGCCGCGCTGGTGACGCCGGGCTGGACCCGAGCCAGGAGCTCGGCCGGGGCGATCTCCAGGATCCGGTTCAGACGGGTCAGTACCAGGACGACGCCGCCTCGGGAGGCGACGGTGGCGGCGCACAGGTTGGAGCCGGCGCCGCGCGGGATCACGGGGACGGCGTGGCGGGTGGCGATGTCGAGGACGGCGGCGACCTCGGCGGTGTCCGCCGGGAAGACGACGGCGTCGGGCCGGGCGTGGAACAGCGGGGTCGCGTCCCGGCTGTAGGGGACGAGGTCGCCGTCCGTCTCCCGGAAGTGACCGGGTCCGACGACCGACCGAAGGGCCGCTCGTGCGGTGGCGTGCATGGGGTTCTCCTCGGAGCGGGGCCCCGCCCGGGAGGGAGGGGCGGGGCCCGGCCGGTTCTAGAGCCTGATCGCGGAGCGGTCGGCGATGAGGACGGGCGAGTCGTACACCGGCACGTTGCGGAAGGTGTGGGTGCTGCCCGATACCGTCCAGTCGGCGGCGGGGATGTCGAAGACGGCACCGGTCCGTACGTCGACGTAGACGGGGTCGGCGAAGTTGCCGTTCGGGAGGGTCAGGCGGACCGGGGTGCGGGTGGTGCCGTCTCCGGGGGTGGTGGTGCCGTTCCAGACGCCGACGATCTGGCGCCCGGTGTCGCGCTTGGCGAAGCCCTGGACGGTCAGGGTGGTGGCGGAGTCGGTGGTGAACGCGTAGGCCGGCAGGGCCGTCACCGTGCTGTCGATGACGGAGGCGAGGGTCTGGACCGCGTAGTAGGACGGCTTGGCGTAGCGGATCGACTTGTCGCTGTTGGTCTGGAGCAGGCCCTTGCTGTTGATCTTCGAGGGGTAGTGGAGGTCGGAGATGCTGAAGGCGCTGGTGCTGATGCCCTGGCCGAGGTCGTGCGTGAGGCGGCGCAGGAACCACTTCGTCTGGCTCAGTTCGGTCCAGTCGAGGTCGCCGAGCGCGCCGAAGCTGTTGGGCGCGCTCGGGGCTCCGTTCTCGCCCTGCCTCAGTACGGCTCCGGGGGCGTACTGCTTGATCAGGGCCCGGATCTTGTCGACCTGCTGGTAGGTCCACACGTCGTCGGGGTTGGGGTTGTAGGGGTGGTAGCTGATGCCGTCGAGCAGGTGGCTCTTGCCCTGTCCGGAGAGCCGGACGAGGAAGTCGTTGGTGTACGGGACGTCGATGCCTGCCTCGCCCGGTCCGTAGATGACGGAGCCGGGCTGTTCGGCGCGGACGCGGGCCGCGGTGCGGGCGAAGAAGTCGGCGTACGTGGCTGCCGGGATGCCGGCGAGGTTGGGCTCGTTCCAGATCTCCCACTCGGTGACCCGGTTCTCGTACCGCTTGACCATGGCGGTCACCCAGGTGTCCCAGGCGGCCAGCGCCTCGGTGGACGTCGGGATCTGGCCGCCGAGGCCGGCGCCCCCGCCGCCCGTGTAGATGCCGTTGCCGTAGGACAGCTGGAGCCAGGGCCTGAGGCCGCGGGCCGTGGCGTCGTCGACGATCCGGTCGAGCCATGTCCAGTCGTAGACCCCCTTCGTCCTCTCGGTCTTGGCCCAGCCGCCCTGCAGGCGGACCCCGGTCGCCCCCAGCCGCCCCAGGTAGGGGGCGTACGCCTGGTAGTTCGTGTAGTCGCGGTCGAGGGTCTCGGCCCCGACGAGCAGCTGGGAGGTGCCCACCTGCGCGGCCGTGCGGGGGGCGATCGTGCCGAGGTGCGGCCAGCCCGCCGGTGATGCCTCGACGGCGGTGCGGACGTCGTCGAGGTAGGCGGTGCCGGTGTCGGCTACGGACACGCCGGCCTGCAGGCTGGCCAGATCGGTGGTGGAGGTGCGAAAGCGCAGCCCGGCTGCGCGGCGTTCGCCGTCGACGTGGAGGTCGGCAGTGGCGGTGCCGGGGCGGGCGACGAGACGGATGTCGTACCAGCGGTTGGCGACGTAGGTGCCGAGATCGATCTGGGTTGCGCCGTCGTAGGTGTAGAGACGGCCGGTGGGGCTCATGGCCACCGTGACGCTGTGGCCACCAGAGCCGTCGAGGTGCACGCCGACCGTGGCGGTGGACTGGGCGGCTCGCAGCCGGAATCCGGCGACGACGGTCGACGTCGTGGTCCCGAACGTGGCGGCGGCGGTGGTGTGGGCGGTGGTGGAGACGTCTCGCAGGCGAAGGCTTCGGTCGACGGTGCCGGTCACGTCCTGGACGGTGACGTCACCGCTGGTCGTCCAGCCGGGAGCGGGAGAGCCGGGGGCGACGGCGTCGAAGGTGCTGGAGAGGTTCGCCGCGGCGGCCGGGCCGGCCGAGGCGACGGAGATCAGGGCGCCGACCAGGGCGCCGGAGAGGAGGAGCGGGACAGTCCTTCCCGTACGAGGACGTACAGAGCCGGATGTGGCGGGGTTGACCATGATTCCTGCCTTCTGCGGGGGAGGGGGGATCGATCGGTGGACGGGATTGAGCCGTGCTTCCGGAGCGCCGGTTCCGGCGCTCCGGAGACTGGGCCGCCGGCGTGGCCAGGGGGGCGCCGGGCGGACGGGTGGGTCAGTCGGTCGCCGGGAGCGCGCCGCGCGATTCGTCGTAGGCGCGGCGGGTCGCCTCGTCCGGGGGGTAGGTGCCGCGCAGGGGGGCGCCGCCTGCGACGCGGGCGACGATGAACGCCTCCTGCAGTTCCTGTTCGCGGGCCGCCTTGGCGATGACCGGGACGAGGTGGCGGGGTACGCAGACCACACCGTCGGCGTCGCCGACCATGACGTCCCCGGGGTAGACGGCGACGCCGGCGCATCCGATGGGGACTTGCAGGTCGACCGCGTGGTGCTGGGCGAGGTTGGTCATGGCCGCCGCCCCGGTGGCGAAGACCGGCAGTGGCAGGCGGCTGATCTCCTCGATGTCGCGCAAGGTGCCGTCGGTGACCACACCGGCCGCGCCGTTGACCGCCATGCGGGTCAACAGGATGTTGCCCGCGGCGGCGGCGCGTCCCTGGCCGCGGCAGTCCACGACGAGAACCTGGCCGGGGCCGGCCTGCTCGACCGCCAGGCGCTGCGGGTGGTCGTAGTCGTCGTAGACCTCAAGGGTGTCGATGTCCTCGCGGGCCGGGATGTAACGGAGGGTGAAGGCCTCGCCGACCATGCGCCTGGCATCGGGCGTGACACAGGTCAGGCCCGCCAGGAAGGTGTTGCGCAGGCCGTGCTTGAAGAGCTGGGTGGTGATGGTGGCGGTGCTTGCCTCGCCCAGGGCGGCCAGATCATCGAGGTCGAGGGGCTGCCGGGGGGTCTGGGTCATGTCGGGCTTCCTTCGGTGCGGCAGAACGGCTGGCGGATACGGACCGGGACGGTGCTGCGGCCGGTCAGGGGACGGGACGGTCGAGAGCGGGGTCGGCCCCCGGCGGCCTGAGCTGCGCGCTCAGTCCTCCGTCGACGTTCAGCACCTGTCCGGTGATGAAGGACGCGTCCGCCGAGGCGAGGAACGCGACGGCCCCGGCGACATCGGATCCGTCGCCGACCCGACCCAGCGGGACCGGCTGCGCGCGGGTCTGCTGCTGGGCCGGATCGAGGAGGGCGAACCGGTCGTTGATGACCGGGCCGGGGGCGACCGCGTTGACGCGGATCCCCCGGGGCGCGAGTTCCAGGGCCATCGCCCGGGTCGCCGCGTCGACGGCGCCCTTGCTGGCGTCGTAGGCGACGGCGGCCCGGTGGGCGCGGGTGGCCCCGACCGAGGAGATGTTCACGATCGAGGAGCCGGCGGGCATCACCCGGGCGGCTGCCACGGTGCACAGGAACACCCCGCGCGCGTTGACGGCGAAACTGCGGTCCCAGTCGGCGACGTCGATGTCGAGCAGGGGACCACGGCCCAGCATGGGGGCGGCAGCGTTGTTGACCAGTAGGTCGAGTCCGCCGAGGGCGTCGACCGTACGGTTGAGGCAGGCGTCGACCTGATGCGCGTCGGATACGTCGCCGGGGCAGGCCACCGCGGACATGCCCCTGTCGCGCATGGCCGCGGCTGCGGCCTCGGTCTCGGTCGGGTCGGGGCCGTTGAGGGCCACCGCCGCGCCCTCCTGCGCG
Organism: Streptomyces sp. CB02261; assembly: GCF_001905665.1. GTDB lineage: Bacteria > Actinomycetota > Actinomycetes > Streptomycetales > Streptomycetaceae > Streptomyces. The sequence goes on from NZ_LIVX01000013.1 coordinate 9,165, forward strand.
AGCCGCCATGCGATGGCGAGGCCGATGTTGCGTGCGCCGCCGGTGACCAGCGCGACCCGGCCGGTGAAGCGGCCTTCGGCACGGGCGGCGCTCGTCGGCCGCGGTGCGTCGCTCACGTGGCGGCCACCTGCCGGTCGACGACAGCGGCGGCACTGGTGGCCGCCCAGGTCAGCGGTCCGGCGGAGGCCGACACCCGCTGCGGGTCGAGCGTCATGCCGAGGCCGGGGCCGTGCGGCACGGACAGCAGCCCGCCGGTGTAACGGACGGGGTCGGTGACGACGTCCCGTGTGTAGAGGAGCGGTCCGACCGGGTCGCTCGGGACGGTGACGGCCGACATGGCCATCGCGACGTGCGCGGCGGCCGCCGTGCCGATGGACAGCTCCTGCGTGGTGCCGACCAGGCACGCCTTGCCGGCGGCGTCGGCTATCGCGAAGATCCGGCGGGCCGGTGTGATCCCGCCGATGGCGATGACGCTGACGTTGAACACGTCCACCGCGTCCGCGGCGACGAGGTCCAGTGCCCACCGGAAGCTGTAGACGTGCTCGCTGATCGGGACGGCGAGCCGGTCGCGGGCCCGGACCAGACCGCGGATGTCGTGGTGCGGGGCGGGCGACTCGATGAGGTCGTAGCCGACGTCGGCCACCCGCTCGGCGAAGGCGCAGGCCGCCTTGGCGTCGAGGAGGTTGGAGAAGTCCAGGGACTTGAGGGTGATGCGGTCGCCGAACCGTTCGCGGGCGGTGCGCAGGAACCGCTCGTCCAGGTCGAGGCGGCGTCCGACATACACGCGGAAGAAGGTGAAGCCCTCCGCCAGCCGGCGCTCGACCATGGCGAGGTTGCGTTCGACGTCCTCCTCGTGCTGCTGGCGGAAGATCGGATACGCGATGGGCACCGACTCGCGGACCGCGCCGCCGAGCAGGTCGCACACCCGGACACCGAGCTGTTTCGCGGCCAGGTCCCAGAAGGCGATGTCGACTCCGCACTTGATGGCGCGGCTCTTGTCGTAGATGTATCCGGCCTGCGGGAAGTTCGCTTCCAGGCGGCGTTCCATCTCCGTGATCTGAAGAGCGTCCAGACCGACGAGGAGTTCGTTGAGGGTGGCCTCCAGATCGGGTACGTCGAGGTGGTAGCGCGGGAGGTGCTGGAGGTCGGACATCTCACCGATGCCCGTCAGCGCGTCGTCGTCGGTGAGGAGTTCGACCAGGATGTGTCCGCAGGTGATGCTGTTGTGCCGCGGCGTGTTGATCGAGGTCAGGCGGACTCGGGTCACTTCGGCCATGTGATGCTCCGTTCCTTGTCGGTGCCGGCAGTGCTCTGCGCGTCGGCGAGCCGGGGTGTGGTGCGCCCCGGAGCCATCGAGAGCAGCTCCCGGGTGTACGGGTGGGAGGGGGTCTCGTAGATCCGGTCCGCCGGTCCTTCCTCGACGATCCGGCCCTGCCGCATGACGGCGATGCGGTGGGCGACCGACCTGACGACGGCGAGGTCGTGGGTGATGAAGAGGTAGGCCATGCCGTGGGCGGCCTGGAGGTCGGCGAGCAGATTGAGGATCTGGGCCTGGACGGAGACGTCCAGGGCGCTGACGGCCTCGTCGCAGACGATCAGTCGCGGCTGCAGGGACAGCGCCCGGGCGATCGCGACGCGCTGGCGCTGTCCGCCGGAGAAGGCGGAGGGGAAGCGGTCCAGCGCGTACGCGTCGAGGCCGACGTCCTGGAGGAGGCGTACGAGTTCGGGTTCCGCGGTGTCCAGCCCGTGGACCCGCATCGGCTCGGCGAGGATCTCGCGGACCGTCATACGGGGATCGAGGCTGGCGTACGGGTTCTGGAAGACGACCTGGATCTCCCGCTGGAGCCGCCGCAGCTCCGAGGCGGACGGCCGTCGGACGTCGATGCCGTCGTAGCGGACGGTCCCCCCGGAGGGGGTCTCCAGCCGCAGCAGCATCTTGGTCAGGCTGGTCTTGCCCGAGCCGGACTCCCCCACGAGAGCGAGGGTCCGTCCCGGCTCGACCTTCAGGCTCACCTGCTGGACGGCGTCGACGTGCCCGGTGATCCGGCGCAGCGCCCCGGTGCGGACCGGATAGCGCAGGTCGGTGGCGTCGAACTCGACGAGCGGTGTACTGCCGTCCTGTTCGACGTCCTGGGGCGGGTCGTCGGTCGCCACGGGTGGCGGCACGGGCCGTTCGCGTGGTGCGTCGGCGAACAGGCATGCCGCGGCATGGCTTTCGCCGACGGTGAGCAGCGGGGGCACCACACTCTCGCAGCCGTCCGTGCGGACCGGGCAGCGCGGTGCGAAGGAGCAGCCCGGAGGGCGGTCACTGAGCCGGGGCGGCCGGCCCTCGATGGAGGCGAGGCGGGTGCGGGCCGGTGCGTCCAGCCGGGGGGTCGCTGCCAGGAGCGCCTGGGTGTAGGGCATGCGCGGATCGGCCAGGACCTGGGTGGTGGGTCCGCTCTCGACGATCCGTCCGGCGTACATGACCGCGACCCGGTCGGCCTGTTCGGCGACCACGCCGAGGTCGTGGGTGATGAGGATCAGGCCCATGCCGAGGTCGTCGCACAGCGAGCGGAGCATGGTCATGATCTCGGCCTGGACGGCGGCGTCGAGGGCGGTGGTGGGTTCGTCGGCGATGAGGAGTCGTGGGCGGGCGGCGATCGCCAGGGCGATGGCGGCGCGCTGACGCATGCCTCCGGACAGTTCGTGGACGTACTGGGTCAGGCGCTTCTCGGGCTCGGGCATGCGGGCCTGCGTCAGCGCCTCGACCGCCCGCTTCCGCGCCTGATCGCGGCTCATGCGTTCGTGCGCGCGGACGGCGTCCACGATCTGTGTGCCGATGGTCAGCAGCGGGTTGAGGGCGGTGCCGGGGTCCTGGAAGACCATGGCGACCCGGTTGCCGCGTACCTCCCGCCAGGAGCGCCGGTCCAGGCCGCGCAGGTCGGTGCCGTCCAGCAGGATCGACCCGGTGGTCTCGCACAGGGGCGGGGGCGGGTTGAGGCCGAGCAGGCTCAGGGCGGTGACGGTCTTGCCCGAACCGGACTCGCCCACGATGGCGAGGGTCTCACCGGTGTCGAGGTGCAGGCTGACCTCGTCCACGGCGCGCACGGGCGGCTCGTCGGAGGCGCTGTGGAAGGTGACGCCGAGCCGGCTGATGTCGAGGAGGGTCATCGTGGGCCCCTCAGGCGCCGAGCCGGGCGCGCTCGAGGCGCCACTGGCCGTCGACGTCGAGGCCGACGCCCTTGAGGTCGCTGCTGTGGATCAGCGGCGACCTGGCCTGGTGCAGGAAGACCCAGTAGTTGTTCTCCAGGATGCGGCGCTGCACATCGACGTACGCCCGCTTGCGCACGGCGCGGTCGTCCGTGCTCAGGCCCTTGTCGAGCAGGGCGTCGAGGGCGGAGTCCTTGAGGCCCGACCAGTTGCTCGGGCCGTCACTGGCGAAGTACGGGTCGAAGGTGAGGGAGGGGTCCAGACGGGGGATGTCGATGACGAGGATCGCCGCGTCGAAGTCCCCGTTCCGCATGCGTTCCAGCTGGGTCTGGAATTCGAGGATCTCCACCTTGGGGGCGAATCCCGCCGCGGTGAGCTGGCTCTGGAGCAGTTCCGCGACGGTGGGGTCGGGGGCGCGGCGGCGGGCGACGAGGGTGATGGGCACCTTTCCGCGGAGTCCCGCCTTGTCCAGGGTGGCGCGGGCCTTCTCGGGGTCGTACGGCAGGGGGGCGAGGGAGTCGTCGTGGAACCAGTCGTCGGAGGTGGCGAAGGAGGGGGCGATGTCGAAGTCGCCGCCGGCGGCGGCCTTGCCGACGGACCTCCGCTCCACGGCCATCGCGAAGGCCGCGCGTACCCGCGGGTCGCGGAAGGGTCCCTCGGTGACGTTGAGCGAGGCGTAGTAGTTGCGGCGTACGCCCTCGTCCTTGATGGTGATCCGTGGGGCGTCGGCCAGCTGCTTGTACTCCTCCGGGGGCAGGGCGCGCACCAGGTGCACCCCCCCGGTGGACAGTTCGGCGCGCAGTACCTTGGCCTCGGTGACGAAGCGCAGGACCACCTTGTCGAGGAGCGGAAGCGCGTCGCCTGCCTCGGTCTTGGCCCAGTAGGTCTTGTTGCGCTCCGCGGTCAGCTGGACCTTGGTCCTCCACTGACGGAAGGTGAAGGGGCCGGTCCCCACCGGCCTGCGGCCGAACTCCTCGGCCCCCTTGGCGAGCGCGGTGGGCGAGGCGATCATCCCGGGCTCGTGGGCGAGCTGGGTGAGCAGCAGCGGATCGGCCGCCTTCAGGGCGACCGTGACGGTCCGCGGGCCGGCTGCCTTCACGTCACGGATGGAGGCCAGTGCGGCCGTCTTGGTGGAGCGGGTGGCGGGATCCGAGATCCGCTTCAGGTTGAGAACGACCGCATCGGCGTCGAACGGGGTGCCGTCGTGGAACGTCACGCCCTGGCGGAGCTCGAAGGTGATCTCGGTGCCCGTGTCGGTCCATCGGGTGGCGAGGGCCGGCTCGAAGGTCCCGTCGCGGCGCTGACGCAGCAGGGTGTCGAAGAACAGGTTCAGGACGTTGCGGTCGGAGGAGATGGCGGAGCTCAGCGCCGGGTCGAGGGTGACGGGCTCGTTGTCGAAGCCGGCGGTGAGCGTTCCCCCGGAGGTCCCGCCGGAGGAGTCCGAGGAGCCGCATCCGGCCAGGGTGGTGATGGCGGCGGTGGCTGCGGCGCCGGCCAGGACGGTGCGGCGTGGTATCCGGGGCGGCGTGGAATTGGGCATGACGAAGCACTTCCTCTGTACGGGGGGGAACGGGGGGAACGGGGTGGAGGGCTGGGAGACGGCTCAGCGCGCGGGTGCGAGGTCCGGGCGGTGGGCGTCCAGCGCGTCGCGCAGGGCGTCGGCGAGCAGGTTGAACGCGGCGACGGTGAGGAGGATCGCGAGCCCGGGGAAGACGCTGAGCGACCAGCTCGCGCTCAGGTGGTCGGTGCCGCTGGCGACGATCGCGCCCCAACTCGGCTGCGGGGGCTGGACGCTCAGCCCGAGGAAGCTCAGCGCGGACTCGGCCATGATCGCGGTGGACACCTGGAGAGCGGCGAAGACCAGCAGGGTGCCGGCGAGGTGGGGCAGGAGGTGCCGGCGCATGATCGTGGTCCGTGGGACGCCCACGATACGTGCGGCGGACACCCATTCGCGGGTGCGCAGGGACAGCACCTCGCCCCGGACCACACGGGCGAAACGCGGGGTGGTGACGACGGCGATCGCGATCAGGGCGTTGCGCAGCCCGGGGCCGAGGGCCGCGACCACGGTGAGGGCGAGGACGAGGAGGGGGAAGGCGAGCAGTCCGTCGGAGACGCGCATGACGAGGGTGTCCACCCAGCCGCCTCGGTATCCGGCGATCAGACCGAGCACCGTGCCGGCGATCAGGGCGGCGCCCACGGTGATGGTGGCCACCCCTACGGTGACCACGGCGCCGGCGACGATCCGGGCCAGGACGTCCCGCCCGATCTCGTCGGTGCCGAGCAGGTGCTGGGAACTGGGGCCGGTCAGAAGCCGGCCGGTGTCCGTGGCGCTGACCGCGTCTGTCAGGAAGGGTGCGGCGGCAGCGGCCACGAGCAGGAGGAACAGCAGGGGTACGGCGATGTGGGCGCGGCGGTCACGGCGCAGCCGGTCCAGAACCGGTCTGCGGGAGACTTTCGGCGCGAGGTCTATGGCCATCGGCGCTCCAGGAAGTGCGTGCGGGACGTGCGGTGCGGGACGCGCTGATCGGCGCGGGGGGCGCGGATCGGGTGACTCTGTGGGCGCGGAGCCGGGTCAGTACGTGATGCGCGGGTCGAGCCAGGCGTAGACCAGGTCCGCCAGGAGGTTCACCAGGAGGACGAGGACCACGACCATCAGTACGGCGCCCTGGACGACGGGGAGATCCCGGCTGAAGATGCCGTTGACGATCAAGGTGCCCATGCCGGGAACGGTGAAGACGGTTTCGGTGACGACGGTGGCGCTCATCAGCGCCCCGATCTGGAGGGCGATCACGGTCACGACCGGCACGATGGCGTTCCGCAGGGCGTAGACGCCCACGATCCGGCCGCGTGAGAGGCCCGATGCCTCGGCTGTGCGGATGTAGTCCTCGTTGAACGCGGCGAGGAGAGCGGCGCGGGTCTGGCGCATGGTGACCGCGGCGATGGTGGAGCCGATCGTGACGGCCGGGAGGATCATGCGCCGCAGGTTCTCGACGGGGTCCTCGGTGAAGGGAACGTATCCCGAGGGCGGGAGGACCTTGAGCCACAGGGCGAAGACGAGGATGAGCAGTGCGGCGAGGTAGAAGTGGGGGGCGGACAGGGCGAGCAGACCGACGGAGTTCAGCGCGGTGTCCGTGCGGGTGCGACGGCGGACGGCGGAGAGGATGCCCGCGGGGATCCCGACGAGAACGGCGAAGACCAGCGCGATGACTCCGAGCTCGACCGTGGCGGCGAACCGGTCGGAGATGACCGTGCCCACCTTCTCGTCGGTGAGCCATGAGCTGCCCAGGTCGCCGCGGACCAGATCGCCGAGCCACTGGGTGAACTGCTGCCACAGCGGTGCATCCAGGCCGAGGTCCTCTCGGAGTACCGCTCGGTCCTGCTCGGTGGCCTCCTGGCCGAGGATGGCGAGGGTGGGGTCGCCCGGCATCAGCCGCAGGAGCATGAAGAGCACCAGGGAGACGACGAGGGCGACCGGGATCAGTTGGAAGAGTCTGCGTACGAGGTATCCGGGCATTTCACCGGCTCCGGTAGAGGGGGCGAGGGTGTGGGCTTGGCCGTACCAGGGCGGTCGGTGAGGCGGGAGAGGTCACTCAGCCACGCGAGGCGCTGTGCCGGGGCCAGGTCGTAGGCGTACAGGGCCAGGGAGCGGGCTCCGGCCGCGTAGGCGTCCTGGGCGACATCCCTGAGCTGCTGTTCACCGGTGGTCCGGTCCACGGCCAGGTTCCATCCGGCGCTCACCTGTGCACCGGTCCGGGCTGCCGCGGCGAGTTCGCGGCGCAGGGCGTCATGACTCCCCGACAGGTCGGTGACGGTGAGGGCGCCGGCCGCTGCGGCGAGGGCGCTCGTGTCGGCGGCGGACTTGCCGTCGCAGGCGTACGGGTCGCCGGTGGTGCGTACGGAGACGGGCAGCCCGCCGGCTGCGGCGACGGCGTCCCGCACGAGGGTCACGGTGATTCGCGAGCGCACGGCGAGGACGGTGTCGTGCAGCTCGGAGCCCAGGGCGGCGCGGGCGTCGGCACCGAGCTCGCCGGCTTCGCGCGGCTCGGCGAGTTGGGCGAGCAGTGTCGCGCGGACGGTTTCGGCCAGGGCGGGCACGTCGATGCCCGCGTCGGTGAAGCGGTCCGTGCAGGCGGAGCAGAAGCACAGCGAGAGCAGCCAGCGGTCCACCGGACGAAGGGCCGCGCCGACCTTGTCGTGGGCGCTCTGGTGCTGCCAGCCGAGGTAGCCGAAGGCTTCGAGTTCGAGGCCGGTGACACCGGGCCGGCGGGCGGTCCGGGCGACGAGGTCGGCGGCGTAGGCGCGGACCTCGGGCCTTGCCGGGCACAGTGCGTGCCGGTAGTGGTGTCCGAAGGCGTTACGCAGCGCCGATCCGGGACGGCGGGTGGCGGGTCCGGACTGGTGGAGCCCGACGAGCCAGGCCGTCACACCGAGGCCGGCCCGCAGCAGGGCGGTCGTGGCGACCGTCGCGTCGTCGCCGAGAACCGGCAGGGCGAGGCCTTTCCCGTCGACGGGGGCGGCTTCGTCGCGGAACCACAGCCCGGCCCTGAAGTCGGCCACGGCACACGGGGCGCTGGTCGTCAGCAGCCACCGCCCACCGTGGTAGCTGAACGCCAGGCGCACACCGTCGACGCCGTGGGCGGCCAGTCGGTCCGCCTGGGCTTGCGGCTGCCGGCGGAAGGAGAGCGGGTGCGCGAACAGCTCGACGTTCATCGGCCGTCGCCGAGTGCGCGGGAGATGGTCTGCTTGGCCTTCTCGATGTGCGCGCGGGTCAGCCGTTCCACGAGCGGACCGTCGCCCTGCTCCATCGCCTCCAGGATCGCCGCGTGTTCGGCGGCCTCTTCCTCCCAGGTGGCACGCAGCCGCCAGCCCAGGCCCGCCACGAAGGCCGTGAGGTCCTGGAGCTGGTCCAGGAAGCCGCAGAGGAAGCTGTTGCCGCAGGCGCTGTAGAGCTCGCGGTGAAAACGCCGGTTGGCGATGCCCAGACCACGCGTCTCGCCCGAGCCGATCAGCGTGGTCGCGTCCTGGAGCGCCTGGCGGGCGGCGGCGTGGGCGGTCGCCCCGAGACGGACCGCGCCCAGGCGTACGGCCTCGGGTTCCGCCGCGCAGCGGGCGGCATAGAGCTCCTGCACCAGAAGGTTGTCGGGGCGGCGGACACTGACTCCCTGGTAGGCGTTGATCTCCACCAGACCGGTGGAGTGCAGCTGCTTCAACGCCTCGCGCACCGGCGTCTTGGACACCCCGTACACCTCTGCGAGTTCCCGCTCGACCAGGGCCTTTCCGGGCGGGAGCACACCTTCGAGGATCGCCTGCCGCAACGCCTCCCGCACCCGGTCGGTTCGGGAGACGGCCTGACGCAAAGGCGGCAGTGAGCCGGGAGGCAGGGCATCGGCGCTGTTCACTGGATAGTCGATCTGTGACATGGCGGCATGCTGATATACCAGCATGCCAACCCGCAAGCCCCGTGCAGAGGTTCTTCGAAATGACCTCCCGACAGCCGCAGGCACCGACCCGGCTTGCCTGACCTGCCGTCAGAATGTTTACAGGCGGTACAGGGTTGCGCTCAATTTCCACTTCTGTAACTGTCGTTCACGCACCACCCCACCCCCACAGCGGACTTCGGAGCGCACCCGTGTGTCGCGCACCGCCCCGGGGCAGCGCTCTGACACGGCGTGACGCCCCAGCCCTGTCCTTCCCGGCGCCCTCTTTCCTGCGCACGGTTCCCGACCGAGGGAGACACGGCCCGCTTCAGTCCGGATGACTTCGGAGACCAGGCACCGATGAAACGCACGCGCACCTTCGCCGTTACCGCAGCACTGCTCGCGTCGTCCGCCCCACTCGGCATCGTCACCGTGGGAGCCGGTACGGCCCATGCCGCAGACCGCACCTACTTCGTGAGCCCCGAAGGCAGCGACAGCAATCCGGGGACGTCGGCCGGAGCGCCCTTCCGCACCCTGCAGAAGGCCGCCGACAGCGCCGGCCCCGGCGACACCGTCTCGATCATGAACGGCACGTACTCGGAGCGCTCCGCAGGATCCAATGTGCTGACCATCAAGCGCTCGGGCCGCCCCGGCTCGCCCATCACCTTCACCGCGCACCCCGGCCACAAGCCGGTGATCCACCCGGTGAAGGCGTGGAACGGCATCAGCGTCTACGGCGCGTCCCACATCTCCATCAGGAATCTGGAGATCAGAGGCAACAACGCCACCCTGAACCTGGCCGGGGCCGAACGCGGATCGAAGAAGGGCGACCCCACCTACAACACCAACTGCCTCTCGATCGAGCGAGACAGGTCCACGGGTGCGGTGTCGCACCACATCGAGGTGACCGGCAACAGGGTTCACGCCTGCGCGGGCGGCGGCATATCGGCGATCGAATCCGACCACCTGACCATCTCCGCGAACCACGTGTATTCCAACTCGTGGTACACGGTCTACGCCACCAGCGGCATCTCCGTCCTCACCCCGCGCGACGTGGGGAGCTCCGACGCCAGGACGTACAAGATCCGCATCACCGGCAATCGCGTCCACGACAACGAGACCAAGATCAAATGGGAGAGGTGCCGCTGCTACTCCGACGGCAACGGCATCATCATCGACACGCTCAAGGGCGACGCGGGCCACCCCGCCTACGGAGGACGCGTCCTGGTCGCCGGCAACCTCTCCTACGACAACGGCGGCTCGGGAATCCACTCCTACAAGAGCCAGCACGTCGACATCGTCCACAACACGGCGTACCTGAACGGCCGAAGCACCCGCATGCAGAGCTACGCCAACATCTTCGCCCACGACAGCACCGACGTCCGGCTGCTCAACAACATCGCGTTCGGCCGACCCGGCCAGGCGACGAACAGCAAGTCCCGCAACGTGGACGTGACCTACGACTACAACGTCTACTTCGGCGGCAAGGCTCCCGAGGTCAAGGGTCCCCACGACATCGTCGCCGACCCGAAGTTCGCCGACGCCGGCACCACGGCGGAGACAGCCTTCCGGCTGCGAGACGGCTCCCCGGCCATCGGTTCGGGCACTCCGTTCACCGCCGTCACCACCGGCACCCGCCGGGCCGGCGGCGCGCCCGACCGTGGCGCCTACGGATTCGGTGCCATGCCTGAGGGGGCTTCCGATTCCGACCTCGGCGATTCCGGCTCCAGCGGTCAGCAGGATGAGCCTCAGCCCAGCGAAGAGCAGCCCGGTGAAACCGGCACAGGGACCTCGCCCGGCACAGGCGGAACCACGGCCTCGCCCAGCGCGGCAGGACCGAGCGCCAGTAAGGGTGACAGCGAGTCCAACCTGAACGCGGACGGCGGCAGCGGTCCGCTCGCGCAGACCGGCGGCTCCGATCCCCTGCTCCCCCTGGGCATCGCGGCGGCCGCGCTCGTCCTCGGCGGCGGTCTCGTCGCGGCTGCCCGTCGCAAGCGTTCCTGACCGTCCGGTTCACCCGGGCTCCTGACGTGGTGCCGGCCCCCGTCCCCCGTACCGAGGGGCCGGCACCACCGCGTACTCGTCCGGCCGCGTGATCGCGGACCTCCTCCGCTCCGGCGGCTCAACCCGCTGACAGGCTTGTGACATGGCAACCGACCGACAGCGCCGAACGAATGGCCTCGCGGGAGAAGACCCACCCGACTCTCCGCGCATCGCCTGGCGCAAACAGATGAGGGCGAGCGTCCTTGACGCCGCACACGACCTGACATGCGAAGCCGGATGGGACGAGGTCAGCGTTGCGGCCGTCGCAGCACGTGCTCAGGTCTCCCGCCCCTCCGTCTACAAGGAGTTCGGCAATCGAGCCGGTCTGGGACGCGCACTGGTGATCCGTGAGACCCGGCAGTTCCTCGCCGGGGTGGCCGACATGCTCCATCCCGGCCTGCCCGACTCTCAAGCCTGCCTCGAAGCCGCCATCCGGTACGTGCTTGAGGAAGCTCACGCCCAGCCCCTCGTACGGGCTGTCATCGCAGCCGCCCGCCATGGCTCCGACAGCCTGCTCCCCTACCTCACCGCCCGGGCGGACCCGATCTTCGACGCGGGCCAGTACCTGGTGCGGGAATGGTTGGGCACACGCTACCCGGAGCAGCACACGGAGAATCTTGAGATGGCAGCAGACATCATCGTCCGCATGACCATCAGCCATCTCATCCTGCCTGCCGCAGAACCGCACGTCACCGCCCGAAGGCTTGCCACGGCCGCACTGCAACCGCTGCGGAGTTCGGTGCCGGCCAGAAAGCTGCCGTAACCGATAACCCCATCGAATCGGCTGTACCGCAAGCGCGGCCGCCGACCGCCGGCCATCACGGACAACATGCTCCACACCGTCCTGCGCCGCAGCGTTGGCGGCGAGACGGTCGAACCAGCCCGATTTCCTCATCCCCACCGACCGACGCAAAGCCCGCACCCGAGCCTGTCCGGCATCTACCGGCCACTCGCCGAACAGGAGAAGCGGCAGGCGTACCCGGAGGCCGACGAGCAGGCGCGCGCCGACCTCGCCGACCCGGCGGACAGCCGCAGCGGCAGTGGAACGGCTGCGCGCCCTGAGCCGAAGCCGATCTTCACCGCGCTTACCGAACGGTGACAGAGCGACGGTCGGGCATGCCCGGCCGGGCGGATGAGGAATGGACGATCCCGGCCCGTACGCTGACCGCGGTACGGAGCACGCCCCCCCACGGCCACCCGCACCGCACCCCGAGGAGACCGCCGGCGCCCGTACGGCGCCACGCTCCCGGAGCTGCCGAACCGTCACCGTGGTCGAGCCCCGGTCCGGTAGCCCCACGAGCCCCAGGCCGGGACCGCACGAGGCAGCACCCGGCCTTCGGGGCCCGGCCCTGGATCTGACGGGCTGATCAGGCGGCCAGGCGGGTGCCGCGGCGCCACACCGCGCGGGTGTTGAGGGTGTCGGTGATGGTGGTCGTGGGGTCGCCGTCGACCAGGAGCAGGTCGGCGCGCAGGCCATCGGCGATCCGGCCGCGGTCGGAGAGGTGGAAGCGGCGGGCGGTCGTGGCGGTGGCGGCGCGCAAGGCGGCTGCGGGGGTCAGACCGGCTTCGACGAGGTGCTGCAGTTCCTGGTGGACACTGGCGCCGGGGGCGAGGCCGCCGAGGAACGGCATGGGCTGGGAGACGTCGGTGCCCACCAACAGGTCCACCCCGGCGTCGGCGAGGGCCTTGACGCTGTCCAGGACATCCTGGAGCTTGCCCTGGGGATAGTGGCCGAAGCAGGAGCGCAAGGTGGCGTCCCACGCGGCGTTCAGGCGGGAGGCCACCCGCGGGTCGTCGGCCAGTTCACTGCCGGTGACGCCCATCATGGAGGCGTTCAGCACGGTGCACGGCACGACGAACATGCCCGCGTCCTTGATCAGTGTGACGATCTCGTCGGTGGGAGGTTCGACGAACAGGTGGGCGAGACCGTCGATACCCGCCTCGATCGCCATGCGGGTGGCGTCGATGGTCAGTGCGTGGGCGACGGTCAGCGCGCCGTGCTTCTTCGCCGCGGCGACGCCGGCGTTCAAGGTGGCCTGGTCGAGCATGGGCAGGCCTGGGTGCCCCTCGACGCTGCCGTCGTCGATCATGAACTTGATGTAGTCCGAGCCGTGGGCGATCAGCTGCGGAATCGAGGCGGCCGCGGCCTCGGGGCTGGTGGCGTCGGGATGGTAGGGCGGCTCGCCCCGGTGCTCGCCACCGGGGCCGCCTCCGGCGAGCCCGCCCGGGTGGAAGCCCTTCGGGAACAATTCGCTGGGGTGCCCGCCGGGCGGGGTCAGGGCGAAGCCCGAGGAGCGCACGTCGGCGACGGAGTCGTCCTCGCTGATCGCGCCGCGCCGGTTGCGGGTGTTGGCGCCCTGCATCTCCAGTTCGGTGGTGACGCCGAACCGAAGGGCCAGCGCGAGGGAGTCGCGGTCGGTGTGGACGTGCGCGTCGATCAGGCCGGGCAGCAGTGTCGCCCCGGCCCCGTCGACGACCTCGGCCTCGGCCGGGGCCTGGCCGCCGACCTGGACGATCCTGCCCCCTTGAATGACAACGGTGGTGACGCCGAGCGCCTTCTCCCCGTCGAAGACCTGCGCGCCGGTGATGGCGGTGGTGCTCATGGTCATGCCTCGTTTCTACCTGACTACAGATCCATACCTTAAGTCATATGGATGCAGCACGCATATCGATCGTGTGTGTCGTAGATTTGAGGCGTGAAGAGCCAAGAACAACCTGTACCCGCCGACGACGACTCGCTCCTCGACAACGTGGGGCCGGCGCTGTCCCGGCTGCGTCGGCAGGTCGGGTCAGGACGTGGGGACCTGACCCGCAACATCGTCCTGAACGTGGTCGGCGACGCAGCGGGCCGGATCACCGTAGGCGGCGTCGCCGACAAGATGGGCGTCGCCCAGCCCGTCGCCAGCCGCGCCATCGCCGCATGCATAGCAGAGGGCCTGCTTCGCCGCGTCGCCTCCCAGCAGGACGGCCGCAGCAGCTGGCTCGAACTCACCGCCGAGGGAGAATCGGCACGCAGGGCTTACGCCAGTGAGCAGCGTCTCGCCTTCGAGGAGATCACCGCGCACTGGAGCAGTGCGGACCGCTTGCAGTTCGCGCGCTTCCTCACCAGATACGGCCAGGACGCAAGCGCCTGGACAGCCCGCAGCAGGCCGGAAGGCTGATCCGACCGCTCTACGACGACTGTCGGCGCTCGAAGCGACCTCGTCGCGGTCCGCCACTCCTCCAGCTGGTTCCTACCACCGCACCGGCGTTTCTGACTGCCCTGTCAACAACGCTGGTGCCAATACATCTGGTTCGCGGCTGCGGGCGCTACCAGATCCTGATCTTCGTGATCTTGTGGATGGGCTCACCGGGGACGTTGCCGAAATGCCACTTGTCCAGGGTCGCGCTGGTTGCCTGCGCGCCCAGCCTCGGCACGTACTCCAACGTGACCTTGTTGTCTCCGGTCCAGATCTGATCCACGCCGTAGATCGCCACGCTCTGCACGCCCGCGTTGGCGAAGCAGAGGGAGCCGCCTGCGTTGTGAAGGGACAGCAGACCCAATCCATTGCAATCGGTGCGGTTGATGGCGTACGCCGACGAAGCAGGCAGCACAACGGCCATGGCTCCGGCCGCCGCGACTACCCCGAGGCGTGCGATGAAGCGTTTCACTGGTCAGTCGTTCCTTCCATGAGGGTGCGGTGCCGCCGGGGGCCACGGCGCACGGCGGCATCGCAGGGACGCACGCGCGTCCAATCAGCGCAACGTGGGGGAAGGCGGTCCGGTTCACCACTTGGGCGCCCTTCTTCGGACCTGGTCGCGGGCTGACTCCGCGTCTGTCGGCCCCTCACCCGAGGGCGCGTCTCCACGTTCCCCGCGGAGCGCCGGAACCAGTCGCGCCCCGCCGGCCGGACGCCGTCTGCCCCCTCCACCCCGAGGGTCATGAGCGTCTCGGGGAACCGCCGCCTCACCTGTTCCTGCAGTCAGCAGGCGGTGGAGTCCAGGACTTCGTAGACATGCCTGATGTAGTCGTGGGTGCGCTCCGAGCCGAGGATTCCGTCGCCCAGCCGGTTCATCGTGTACGAGAACGTGACGCGCCGGTCGAGATCCATCATGACGATCGAACCGCCCCGGCCGACCCAGAAGCAGACCCTTCCGGTGGGCATGTGCGGCATCGTCCTCGCATCGGCGAGCGCGAAGCCGATGCCCCAGCGCACGGGAACGCCCAGGAACAGGTCGACCCCGTCGGCCTGTACGTCGAGGACCTTCTCCACCGTCTCCTCGGAAATGAGCCGGAGGCCGTTCACCTGGCCTCGTCGGGAGATCACGGAGAGGGCACGGGCCATGCCTCGTGCGTTGCCGTGGCCGTTGACCGCGCCGAGTTCGGCACGGCGCCACTGCGGCGTGTCGACATGCTCGTCCCTGGCGGGGCTTCCGAGCAAGGTCTTGATGAAGATCCCCTCCGGATCGAGACCGGCGGGTATCCCGGAGAGCTGCGCCGGGGCCACCAGCTCGGCGATGCGTGGCCAGTCGGCCTGCCGCGCACCGATCTGGACGTCGGCCAGCGACGGCCTGGCGATCTCCGTGTCGACGAACTCGGTCAGGGTACGGCCGCTGACCCGCCGGACGAGCTCGCCCACGAGCTGCCCCTGGGTCTGCACGTGATAGCCCGAGGCACTGCCCGGCTCCCACCAGGGCGCCTGCGCGGCCAGCCGGGCGCTGGCGGTAGGCCAGTCGTACAGATCGTCCATGGTGAACGGCTGCTGCCAGCCGGACAGCCCCGAGGTGTGCGCCAGAACGTGCCGCACCTCGATGTCCTGCTTGCCCTGAGCAGCGAATTCGGGCCAGTAGTGCGCGACCGGGCGGTAGAGATCCAGTGCCCCCCTGTCGACGAGGACGAGGGCCGCCAGACTGCTCAGGGTCTTGGTGGTCGACCAGAGGTTGACCAGTGTGTCCTCGTGCCACGGGACGGTTCGCGCTTCGTCGGTGTGCCCGCCCCACAGATCGACTTCCATCACGCCGTCGACATCCACGGCGATCGACGCTCCCAGTTCCTCACCTGCCTCCAGGTGCGCTGCCAGCGCCGCTCGGACCGGTTCGAACCGGGCGGTACTCGTTCCTTCGACATGGACCATGTTCTCTCTCCACTCCTGATGTCGGCCGTTCGATCGCTCAAACGGAGCGGATGTCAGGCTGGTTCACGCGTCGTCGCAGGTAAGGGACGTCTGTCGGGAAGCACCTGTGGCAGGACGGCGCCTGCGGAGAGGTGGTGGTTCCGGCGCTCGCCCCAGGATGGACCTGTCGCGGACCGCCTCACGCACATCGTGTGCAGCACTCCACGGGTCGGGGCTCCACCTCGACGAGGAAGCCGTCCAGCGCATGGCCGCCTCCGAAGAGATCACGCCGATCGGCGTCCTGCTAATGTCCCGTGTGGTATGCGGGAGGGGACGACGGGGTCCCCACCGCCCCGATCACCTGAGCAGCGCTCATCTCGGCGGCCGGGTCACCGCGACGAGGATCGCGCGGGTCCGGTTTTGGTCCCAGCGGGAGCGGGTCGCCCTCATGTCGGCTGGTCATGGTCATGTACGTGCTTCCGACGGTGGCGTCGGCGAGCGGGATTCTGGATGAGTACGGTGGCAGGCGTGGGACAGGATCTCGACTTCGGACTGCTGGGTCCGCTGGTGGTACGGCGGGCGGGGGCGGCACTCGATCCGGGCCGGCGCCGACAGCGGCTGCTGCTGATCCGCCTGCTGCTCGCCGACGGTCGGGCGGTCGCTCCGCAGACGCTGTGCGAGGAACTGTGGCCGCGACAGCCGGGCCGGACACCGGACGGAGCGATGGGCTCCCTGCACGCCCATGTCAGCAAGGTACGTGCGGTCCTGGAACCCCGGCACCTGCGCCGGAAGGGCACCTGCGAGGTGCTGGTCACCGAGTCCTTGGGCTATGCCCTGCGGGTGCCGCCCGAGAGCCGTGACACCGTGCGCTTCGAGCGGGCCCTTGCCCGGGCGCGCCGGTTCATGGACCAGGGCCGGCCCGAACACGTTGCGGAAGAGGCGCGAACAGCCCTGGAGATGTGGCGCGGCCCCGCGTTCGCCGACGCCGCGCACCACCTGTTCGCCGTCAACGAGGCGGCACGTCTGGAAGAATTGCGCCAGGCCGCCCGTGAGATCCGTGCCACTGCCCTGCTCCTGCAAGGACGGATCGTCGAGGCCCTGGACGCGGCGCGGGAGATGACCGCGGAGCATCCTCTGCGGGAAACCGGCTGGGTCCTACTGCTGCGCGCCTTGTACCTGGCAGGCCGGCACCCCGAAGCGCTTCAGCGCTACACCGACCTGCGCCGGCACCTCGCCGAGGAGCTCGGGCTCGAACCCGGCCCGACCCTGCGCGCCCTGCACCACGGCATCCTCCACCACGACCTGCCGCCCCTTCGCCCAGCCGATGAGCTGAGCAGGTTCGGCGCGGCATCGATATCCGGAGGAAGTACCGGACACGGGCGCGATCCGCTTGGGCCGAGCACGTCCGGAACGCCGGAGGCGGACGCGTCCGTGGGTCCGGCCGAGGACGAACCGTCCGACGCCGCCGATCGGTCCGATGCGAGACGCGACCCGGCGGCGGATGTAGAGGGAACCACGCCGCCGCCCCGGACCCGTCCGGCGCAACTGCCGCGCAGCCTGACGGTTTTCGCGGGGCGGGAGGCCGAGGGCGCGTGGCTGTCGGCCGTGAGCGGTGTGCCGAGCAGGTCCGGAACGACCGCTGCCTCTGCCGTCGTCATCAGCGGGGCTCCCGGGGTCGGCAAGACCACCTTCGCCGTCCACCACGCCCATCGCATAGCCTCCTCCTTCGCCGACGGGCAGCTCTTCGTCGACCTGCGCGGTTTCCACCCCCACGCGCCCGCCGTCGAACCCGGCAACGCTCTGCACGGCTTCCTGACCGCCCTCGGCGTTCCCGCCCAGCGCATCCCGGAGGACACCCCGGGCCGCAGCACGCTCTTCCGCAGCCTCCTCGCCGACCGGCAAGTCCTCGTCGTCCTGGACAACGCCCGCGACGAGCGACAAGTGCGCCCTCTGCTCCCCGCGGGAGCGGGTTGCCTCACGCTGATCACCAGTCGCAACCGGCTTCCCGGGCTGATCACCACAGACGGCGCCCGGCCCCTCGCCCTCCCTCTGCCCTCACAGGCGGAGGCCCACCAAGCCCTCGAACGACGCCTGGGCACCGAACGAGTGGCCGCCGAGCCCGCCGCCACGGCCGACATCATCCGCCTGTGCGGACGGCTTCCCCTGGCCATGGCGGTGGTCGCCGCCCGCGCCGAACTCGATCCGTCCTTCCCCCTTCACGCCATCGTCGAGGACCTGCGGGACACCGAGGGCCTGGACGCCTTCACCGGCTTCGACTCCACCACCGACGTACGCGCCGTCTTCTCCTGGTCCTACCGGTCCCTGGACGAGCCCACCGCCCGGCTCCTGCGCCTCCTGGCCCTGCACCCCGGCCCCCACATCACCGCCCCCGCCGCCGCCAGCCTCGCCGGCTTCTCCCTCGCCCGAGCCCGCCGCGCGCTCGCCGGCCTGGTCAGCTCCTGTCTCGTGGAACAACCGTTGCCCGGCCGCTACGGCCTGCACGACCTGCTGCGCGGCTACGCCACCGAACTCGTCCACGCCCACGACACCGTCCAGGAACGCCACCGGGCCACCCTCCGGATCCTGGACCACTACATGTTCACCGCCCACGAGGCGAACCAGCTCCTCAAGCAGGACACGTCGCCCGACCTCGACCTCGGTGCACCCGGCCCGGGCGTCACTCCGGAGAGCCTCACCACCGTCGGGCAGGCGACCCGATGGCTCACCGCCGAACACCGGGTGCTGACCGGCCTCCTCCACACCGCCGTCGGCCAGGGGCTGGACCACCACACCACCGGCTTGGCCTGGTCGCTCAAGGAACATCTCAACCGCCAGGAGTTCTGGCCCGAAGCCATCACCGCGCTGACCCCCGCCCTCGAAGTGGCCCGACGCCAGAACAACCGCCTCGAGGAGGGCCGTTGCCTACGCCACCTCGGCCACATCCACGGCTATCTCGGCCACCAGGAGCAAGCCCTTCAGCACCTGCGACGTGCCGTCACGATCTTCGAAGAGCTCGACGCGACCGGTGAACAGGCCCGAGCCCACTACGTCATGGCGTGTGCGCTGTTCCTGTTCGGCCGGATCCAGGAGGCCGTGACGTTCTCCGAACGGGGGTTGGAGCTGTCCCGGGAGACGGGTGAGGAGTTGTGGCTGGCCGAGTGCCTCATGGAACTCGCCTGGTTCCACGCCAACCTCGGACAGCTTGAGAAGAGCCTTGTGTACAGCGAGGAGGGCATCGCCTTGTTCCAGCGCCTGGGCGCGCCGTGGCAGCTGGCCCAGGCTTGGGACATCCTGGGCTACACCCTCCGTATGCTCGGACGTTACGAGGAATCGGTGGCCACCTACCAGCGGGCGACACGGGCGTTCGAGGAGCTGGGCGACCACAGGAACGCCATCGGCTCACTGATGCGGCTGGGTGACACCTGGCTGGCGCTGGGCGACCGGGAAGGCGCGCGGGCGAACTGGGTTCAGGCCCTCGAAAGCGCCGACGAGCGTGCCATGTCCCACAGCGCCCAGCAGGTCCGTGACCGGCTCACCGCCCTGGACATGAACGCGGACCCCGCACCCGCCGTGCCGGAGAGAGCGGCCGCCCGTCACGGTCACAAGCTTCCGGTGCCGAGAAGTGGGCATCCTGCGGTTTAGAACTCCGCATAGCGTGGTTCGACGAATGGCCGCCCTTCCCTCCGACGGCGCGGGGGCAGTGGACCTCCCCGTCGGGACAAACGGAAGTGATCGCACGTCGTGGCGTGAGGCTTCTTCCGTCGCCCCGGACGGTTGCGGCTGCCGAGCGGCCCGTCCGGGGCGCCGTCTGGTTTCACACCAAAGTCCGTCCCGGGACGCCTTCGGGGGGAGCCTGTACGCGGCTCCATCAGCGCGGTGTTCACCGTGGCGCGTCCTTTCTCTCCGGATGCGGCGGGCGTTCAAGACGGCGCCCCGTCACCGCTCGACGGTGACGGGGCGCGTGCGGGTCGCCGTCCGGCCGGTGCGGGGTCGGCCTCTCCGCCCTTACTTGGCGAGGAAGGCGAGGAGGGCGTCGGTGACCTCCTGGGCGTGGGTCCACAGCAGGCCGTGCGGGGCGCCCTCGACGACCACGTAGTCGGCCTGCGGGAGCGCCTTGTGGAAGAGCTCGCCGGTGGCTTCGATGGGCAGGATGCGGTCGGCGGTGCCGTGCAGGATCAGCGCCGGCACGTCGATCTTCCGTATGTCGGCACGGAAGTCGGTGGTCCACGTGGAGACGCAGGCCAGCGAGGCGTACCAGGAGGCGCCGGCGGCCACGTTCCAGCTGTTGCGGACGACCTCCTCGCTGATCCGGGTGCCGAGGTTCTCGTCCAGGTTGTAGAAGTCCTGGTAGAAAGCGCTGAAGTAGGCGTACCGGTCGGCGGTGACGGCCTGCTCGATGCCCTCGAAGACGCTCCCGTCGACACCCTCGGGGTTGTCGTCGGTCTTGAGGAGGAACGGCTCCAGCGAGGCGAGGAAGGCGGCCTTGGCGACCCGGGCGGAGCCGTAGGTGCCGAGGTAGCGGCCGACTTCGCCGGTGCCCATGGAGAAGCCGACGAGGACGGCGTCGTGGAGGTCGAGGGTCTCCATGACGGTGTTCAGGTCGGCGGCGAAGGTGTCGTAGTCGTAGCCGGTGGTGGGCTGGCTGGAGCGGCCGAATCCGCGCCGGTCGTAGGTGATGACCCGGTGACCGGCCTCCAGCAGGGCCGCGGCCTGCTTCTCCCAGGAGTGGCCGTCGAGCGGGTAGCCGTGGATCAGCACGACCGGCTGCCCGGTGCCGTGGTCCTCGTAGTAGAGGTCGATGGTGGTGGAGTTCTCCTGGCCGACGGTGATGAACGGCATGGTTGTTTCTGCCTCTCGTGTGGGTTGTGGTGCGGGATGGTGGTTCGGGTACGGTCGGAGGTCGGTACGGGCCGCGACTTCGGGTGACCGGCGTCGCACCCGCCAGCCTGGAAACGGTGACGGGGTGCGCGCGGTTCACGGTCTGGCCGAGAAGGGATTACTGACGCGGCCGGAAGGCAAGGGGCATCAGTGACCTCTCAGGGGACAGATCCGCAACGGACCCGGGGGGGGGGACGCGCACCCGACCGCATATTCCGCTTGCGGAAGCACCTGCCGGAACGACTCCTCTGCCCGGATCGGCAGATCCCGGTCAACGGACCGTACGCGCTGCCTTCTCCACGATGCGGGCGACGGCGTCGGGACGGGAGACAGACACCGCGTGCGAGGCGTCGATCTCAGTCGTACGGGCGTGCGCCCGAGCCGACATGAAGCGCTGGGCCGACACGGGGATGTTCCGGTCCTCGGTGGTGATCAGCGACCAGGAAGGAATCGTCTTCCAGGCGGCACGGGTGGATTTCTCCTCCAGCGCGGCGGCGGCGATCGGACGCTGCCCGGTCGCCATGAGCCTCGCCCTGTCCCCGGGGACGTCCGCGGCGAACTGCTGGTGGAACTTGTCCGGCTTGATGAAGACATCAGCTCCCGAAGTTCCGTCGGGGAGCGTGTAGTTCACTGGTGCGATGACCTGGCCGAGGGTGCTGCCGATAAACTTGTTCGTCAGCCCCAGCGAGTTCTCGCCCGCGTCGGGCAGGAACGCGGCGATGTAGACGAGAGCCTTGACCTTTCCCTCCAGGCCCGTGGCGGCCTGGCTGATGACGGTGCCTCCGTAGGAATGCCCGACCAGGACCACCGGACCGTCGATGTGCTCGACGACGCTGCGCAGGTAGGCGGCGTCGGTGGCCGGCCCGCGCAGCGGGTTGGCGGCGGCCACCACCGGGTAGCCGGCCCGCTGCAGCCGTTCGACGACCCCGTCCCAGCTGGAGGCGTCGGCGAACGCCCCGTGCTCCAGCACGATCGTCGGCCGGACCGGCTGGCGGGGCGTCGCGTCGGCCGTGCCGGGCAGGGCCACGGCCGTCACGGAAAGGCCCACGGCCGCGACGCCGAGCAGGGCGACCGGACGGGTGGGCCTGGTCGGTCGGGTGATGCGCATCTTCGATGTCCTTCTGTGTGAGGGCTGTCGCCCTGATGGAGCGGGGCCGGCCGAGCGAACCCGGCCGCGACGGGAAACACGGCACAGCATTGAGCTTCAGCCAACTGCGTTGCGTACCAATAAACTTGGCGTGGAGCTCCGTCCGGACTGATCGGACGGTGGCGGCCCCGGGGGCTGAACGGCCCTGCCGGCTGCCGCCACAACAGCCGACAGGGCCGACGTCCGGTCAGGGCTCTCATGCGCCCGGACGTCACTGCTTCCTACGAACAACCCCGTACCGCGGTTCACCGACAACGGTGACTTCGGCATCCGTTCCGGTCCGGGCTGTCACGGGGAGAACTCCGCGGAGCAGGGGGCGCCCCTGTCCGGGCGGCACGGGCACGGGACAGAGACATCAAGCGCCGGAGGTCGACGGGTGACGTGGAGTGTGGCCGCGCGGGGTACGGAGGCCGTCCGTCACCAGCACCCCGCCACCGCCTGCGGGACGGCCGTCACGGCCGTTCCTCAGGTACGGGCTCGGCGCCCATGTCCCGGTCTCCGGGGGCCGGAGTGTCGCTCCGGCCCCCGGAGGGCGGTGGCTACTTCTTGAGCCTCTCGTGCACCTCGATGGCTGTCATCAGGTGACCGATGGCGTTGGGGTGGGCGGAGCCGGACGTCCGCGGCAGCAGCGGGTTGATCCACTGCCCCGACGGGGGCCGGCACGTGTCGTGGCTCCGGAACACCGAAGAGGTGTCGACGAACTCGGCCTGCCTCAGGAGGGCCGACATCTCCAGCATGAGGTTCAGCCGGTTCGTGGTCTGGTGAAGCCAGGTGACGTCACCCTTGGCCAGCGGCACCGAGGAACCGCAGGCGCTCCCGTCGAGGGGGAACGGATTGGGGTAGCCGACCACGACGACACGCGCTCGGGGGCTGCGCCGCTTGATGTCGGTGAGCATGTCGGGCAGACGCGTGCTCAGCCTCGCGAAACCCGCGTCCACCTCCTTCGCCGCCACGTCCCGGCAGGGAGTTCCCTCCCGAGTGGTGAGACCGGCCAGGACGCATCTGGTGAGCACGCCGGAGAAGCCGAGGTCGTTGCCGCCGAGCGTGACGGTCACCAGATCGGTGTCCTGGGTGAGGGCGTTGACCTGGGGTGCGGCCGCCCCCTCGTGGTTCCACAACGAGCGCGTGGTCGCTCCGCCGCACGTGACGTCCTTGAAGACGGAGGGCTTGTACGTCTCGGCGATCCACGCCGGGTAGCTTCCCGTGGAGCGCATGCACTTCGTGTCGGTCTGCTGGGGCAGACCCGTTCCCGCGGCGTAGGAGTCGCCGAGGGCCACATAGTGCTTGACGGATCCCTGCCCGGAGAAACCGGACGCGGTGGCCGGAGCGGCCCCGGAGGCCAGCAGCGAGGCGGCGAGGGCGGCGGTCGCGGCCACCCCTCTGCGGAACTTCGAGTACGGGTGAGAACGGTCATGAAGTCCCCTTGGGATGGAAAGAGGTCGCACGAGCCGACGGCCCGTCCTTGGGCACGCGACCCGCACGGACGTGTCTTTCGCCTCTACGTCCGCGGCACGCGCCGGGTTCAGGTCCGGCGAGCTCCCCCCGCCCGTACGCCCTTCTCCGCCAACAGCCACCCCTTGTAACGGTGGGCCCGGTGCCGTAGGCGCCACGGCCGGAGAAGGCGCCCGCCGCGGCGTTGGAACGTCCCGCCTCCACGCGGTCCCTCGAACCGGTCGACGCCCTGCTAATGTCCCATTTGGTAGGCGGGAGGTGGACGAGGGGGTCTTCCGTTCCGGTCACCCGCACCACTCCTCCTTCCCCGTTCCGGTGGACTGCGCGTAAGCGGCAGCGGCCGTACGGGGCGTGGACGGGGTGGCGTCCGGCGCCGGTCGTCGCGCCCACGGCGCGTCTGTCCGCGCGAGCGGACCGGTGGCCCTCGCGGGAGCGGACCGATCATGCGCCTACGGACACGCGCGTGTGAGCAGTGCCGCCGTCGGGCGGTTCTTCCGGGGGTACGGTGACGGCTGTGGGGGAGTCGCTCGACTTCGCTGTGCTGGGTCCGCTGGTGGTGCGGCGGGCGGGCACGGGGCTGGACATGGGGCGGCGCAGGCAGCGACTGCTGCTGATCCGGCTCCTGCTCGCCGAGGGCCGTGCGGTCGCTCCAGAGACGCTGTGCGAGGAATTGTGGCCACAGCGGCCGGGACGGGCACCGGACGGAGCGATGGCGTCCCTGCACGCCCACGTCAGCAAGGTCCGCGCGATTCTGGAACCACGGAGTCTGCGCGGGCGGCGCTCGTTCGAAGTGCTGGTCACCGAGCCCCTGGGCTACGCCCTGCACATCCCGCCGGACAGCCGGGACACCGTGCGCTTCGAGCGAGCCCTGGCCCAGGCGCGCCGGTCGATGGACCGGGGCCGGTCCTCGCACGTCGTGGAGGAGACCGAAAGGGCTCTGGAGATGTGGCGCGGTGCCGCGCTCGCCGACGCCGCCCCCTATCTGTTCGCCACTCCTGAGGCCGCCCGCTTGGAGGAACTGCGACAGACCGCCCGGGAGCTCCGCACCACCGCCCTGCTCCTGGACGGACAGACGCAGAAGGCCGTGGACGCCGCGCGGGAACTGACGTCGCAGCACCCGTTGCGAGAGACCGGCTGGGATCTGCTGTTGCGTGCTCTGTACCTGGCCGGCAGGCACCCCGAGGCGCTGCAGCGTTACACGGACCTGTGCAGACACCTCTCGGACGAACTCGGCCTCGAACCCGGGCCCTCACTGCGCGCCCTACACCACGGCATCCTCCGCCACGACCTGCCACCTCTGCGCTCGACCGACGCGGCGAACACGACGGGCACGGCGACCGCCCTCGCGGGCAGCCGTAATTCGGGTCGTCCGGCCGGGGTCGAGGCCGTGGACGACCAGGACGAGACGGCATCCGCCGACGCACTGCCGGCAGGCGCGGTCCACGATGTCACGCGGTCCGGGCCGACCACCGGTGTGACACCGTCCGGTACGAGGAGAGAACTGGTCGCGGGCGACGGCAGGAGCAGGTCTCCACGGGCTGTCCGTCCAGCGCAGTTGCCCGGCGATCTGGCGGTGTTCGCGGGGCGGGAGACGGAAGGCGCCTGGCTGTCCGCCGTGAGCGGAGACCCGGGTCCGGCCGGTGCTCCCGTCGTCGTCATAGGCGGTGCTCCCGGTGTCGGCAAGACCACCTTCGCTGTCCACCATGCCCACCAGATCGCCTCCTCCTTCCCCGACGGACAGCTCTTCGTCAACCTGTGCGGGTTCCACCCCCACGCACCCGCCGTCGAACCCGGTGACGCCCTGCACGCCTTCCTCACCGCCCTCGGCGTCGCCGCCCAGGACATCCCCGAGGACACCCCCGGCCGCAGCACACTCTTCCGCAGCCTCCTCGCGGGCCGGCGGATCCTGCTCGTCCTGGACAACGCCCGCGACGAGCAGCAGGTCCGCCCCCTGCTGCCCGCCGGCGACGGCTGCTTCACCCTGATCACCAGCCGTAACCGACTGACCGGCCTGATCGCGTCGGAAGGCGCCAAACCCCTCGCCCTCGCACTGCCCTCACCGTCCGAGGCCCATGAGACGCTGGCACGGCGGCTGGGGACGGAGCGGCTCGCCGCCGAGCCCGCCGCCGCGGCCGACATCATCCGCCTGTGCGGACGGCTCCCCCTGGCGCTGGCCGTGGCCGCCGCCCACGCCGAGTACGAACCCGCCTTCCCCCTCCGCGCCATCGCCGACGACCTGCGGGCGCACGGCGGCCTGGACGCGTTCACCGCCTCCGACGCCACCACCGACGTCCGCACCGTGTTCTCCTGGTCCTACCAGTCCCTGGACGGGCCCGCCGCACGCCTCTTCCGCCTCCTCGCCCTCCATCCCGGCCCCCACATCACCGCCCCGGCCGCCGCCAGCCTCGTCGGGCTCCCCCTCCACAGGACGCGCCGCCTCCTCGCCGACCTGACCCGGTCCTGTCTCGTCGAACAGCCTCTGCCCGGCCGCTACACCCTCCACGACCTGCTGCGCGGCTACGCCACCGAACTCACCCACACCCACGACGACACCGACGAACGCCACGCCGCCACCCTCCGGGTCCTGGACCACCACATGTTCACGGCCTACGAAGCCAACCTGCTCCTCAAGCAGGACTCACTGCCCGGACTCGACCTCGGCTCCCCCGGCACGGGCGTCGTCCCTGAGACGTTCACCACCATCGAACAGGCACGCCGATGGTTCACCGCCGAACACCGGGTACTGGCCGGCTTGCTGCAGACCGCCGTCAGCCAGAAGCTGGACCGCCGGGTCACCGGCCTCGCGTGGACGCTGAAGGAGCACCTGTGCCGCCAGGAGTACTGGCCCGAGGCGATCACCGCACTGACCCCCGCCCTGGCAGTGGCACAGCGCCAGGGCGACCGTTTGAAGGAGGCGCGCTGCCTGCGCGGCCTCGGCAGCATCCACATCGGTCTGGACCACCGGAGGCGGGCGCTGGATCACCTGGAACGCGCCTCCGCCCTCTTCGAGGAACTCGGCGCGACAGGCGAACAGGTGCGCGCCCTGTTCGTGACGGCGATGGCACTGTTCCGGTTCGGCCGGCACCGGGAGGCGTTGGCTCCCGCCGAGCAAGGACTCGCGCTGGCCCGATCCACGGGGAACCAGCTGTGGACGGCCGAGTGCCTCAACGGGCTCTCCTGGCTGCACTCCAACGTGGGGCGGCCCGAAGAAGGCCTCGCGCACGGCGAGGAGGCCATCGCCCTCTACCGGCATCTGGACGCCCCGTGGCAGGAGGCCCAGTGCTGGGACAGCGTGGGCTACGCCCTCCATCGGCTCGGCCGGTACGAGGAGGCGGCGGCCACCTACCGGCGGGCGCTGGACGCGTTCGAGGAACTGGAGGACCACAGGAACGTGGTCGGCTCGCTGATGCGACGGGGCGACACCCGTCTGGCCATGGGCGACCAGGAGGCCGCGCGCACGGACTGGGTCAGCGCGCTCGCCGACGCCGAACGGCAGGATCTGTCCCACAGCGCCCAGGAGATCCGGGACCGGCTCACCGCCCTGGACATGGCTGCGGGCTCCGAACCCGTCCCGCCGCAGAAGGGTGCCGGCAACCACAGGGGTGCGGCTCCGGCAGGCGCTGATCCTGCGCGCCGGTCGCCCGGGGCGGAGGATCAGCGGCGGTAGGAACTGCCTCCGTCCGAGCGCGGCGAGCCGTCGCTCCACCGGGTTCGGCCGGGAGGACACCGCCGGCGCGAAGTGCCGAGGGAAACCGGAAGACCGTGTGTCCTCGCACGACCACCGGCCCTGGGCGGACGCGGGACGTCATCGACGCCGAACTCGTCGGCTCGCGCCGTGAATGCCCTGATCCGGTCCTTCTCGTCGGTCCGGGAGCCCTGAGCGCCGTAGACGCCGCAGAGCACCCCCATCGGCGGACGCGACGGCGTGCCGAGAGCCGGCGGCATGGACCGGCAAGCGGCGCGACAAGGAGACGACAAGGTTTGGCGAAGGGGTCCCGCCGAGTGTTGAGCCACTCCCCCACGCAAGTGGGAGAGCACGCCACGGAACACTCGAACAGAATTGGGCACCACCCATGAACGGGACCATGGAAACGGGGACTGCCACCCTCGCTCCGACTCCGGCACACGCCCGGCACGTCGCTTCGGACACCGACTGCGACGCCTTCGTACGAGACATATACGAGCAGTACGGCCCTCTGCTCGTCCGGTACGCCGCGCGGCTGCTGGACGGTGACTGGCACAGGGCGGAGGACGTCCTCCAGGAGACCGCGGCGCGCGCCTGGAAGCACGCCCGGTTCTTGAGCGCCCGCGGCGAACACATCCGGCCGTGGCTGTTCACCGTGGCCAGGAACCTGGTCATCGACCACCACCGGGCCCGCCAGGTAAGGCCACTGGATCTGATGGCGGTCGAGGACCTGGACACCTCCTGGGACGGCACGGAGTCCACGATCACCTCCCACGCGGTGCTGGAGGCGATGTGGGAGCTGAAGGAGCAGCACCGGACCGTCATCCGCCTCATGTACTACCTGGAATGCAGCGTGGCCCAGGCGGCCGAGCACCTCGGCATCCCGCCCGGCACCGTCAAGAGCCGCGCCTTCTACGCCGTGCGGGCACTGCGCAAGGCCTTGGAGAGGCAAGGCGTGCTCGGCATGTAGTCACGGCACGGACGGATAGTGCCGACGCATTCCCGGTCCCCTCGCACGTCGGTTCGCTCGCGTTCGAGGGGGCTCGACAGCGACGGGAGAAGACGCGCAAGCAGGTTGAGGAGGGCACTGCCGACCGCGGCCTCGACGGTCGCTTCGGGCAGGACGATCCGTCCGTCGGTAACCATCTCGTCCACCGGCCACAGCTGTCGTCGCACCGTCACCGTCCCCGGCAGGCAGGCATGCCGGGGACGGATCGTGGAACCGGAGAGCTCGGAGCGATCTCCAAGCCCGTCGTCGAGAAGGCCCGCTGCGGCGGGAACGGCACCGGACCGAGCTCGTGTTCCCCCGCGGCAAGGGGCTTCGGTACCCGTGCGACGTACTGGCCGGTGGTTGCCGACCGGGTTCCGACCATGCTCCTCCAGCTCCACCACCGGGCCGGCCACGGCATTCCGTCCGCCGGTCGGCGTGGACCGCTCACCCTCACCCGGGCTGCCCACCCGGTGCGCCCCTCCGGAGACCGCACGCCTCCGGGGGCGCCGCAGTCGGCGACCGGCGGCCATCCCGAACGACAGCACGCGCGACCTTGTCAGACGCGGTTCTCCGCCTGGAACATCCAGGATTGCTTCTCCAGTTCGGCCGTCAGTCCGATGAGGAGATCCTGGCTCACGGCGTCCACCGAACCAGTCGCCTCGATTCGTTCCCGCACCCTCCCGATGACCACGGAGAACGTGTGCACCAGGGCGTCGACGGCGTCGCCGTCCTTCGTCCAGCCTGACGGGAAGGCAGGCAAGCCGCTGGTACCCGCGACGGTGCCCGCCCGTCCGTCCGGACTCACTCCCAGCGCGGCCGCGCGTTCGGCCACCATGTCCGCGTGGTCGCGTGCGATCGCGGCGACCTCGTCGAGCTGGACGTGGACTGGTCGAAAGCGAGGACCGTACAGGTTCCAGTGGGCCTGCTTGGCCACCAGAGACAGATCGAGCAGGTCGACCAAGGTCGCCTGGAGGGCCGCGCCGGCGATCTGGCGGTCGCCCTCCGGCAGTGGGCTGTTGATCATCGTCATAGGTCTACGGTCCTTAAGGGGTGGCGTCGGCATCATGACAAGGAGGCCGACAGATTGCCGTCTGGATGCACACCGGCCCTCACACGCACCCGCTCGGAGCGCCGACGACCTCGGCGCTATGTACGGCCGCAGACCCCGAGGGGTTCACCTTCTCCGGCATACGGCCGTGCCCGCCGCACGACGCCGGGTCATCTCCGATGACTCCGGACCGAGGCCATACCCGCAGGTCGGGCCAGGAGCGAAGCCGAATCATGGATCGACTGGGCGACAGCCCGCGTGGAGCGCCTCAACCCCGAGCCGACGATCTCAGACTCTTTCTCGGGCACTGGAGCCCGTACCGCCCCTGGCTGAACACGGACCGGACACCTCACCTAGCCGCACGGAACGACACTACCGAGGAGGGATGGGGCAGGGGGCCAACAGCTCAGCAGTCAGCGCCCCGGCCACCTCAGCGCGCCCAAGAGCAGACAGCGAAGAGCTTCACTCGGTGGTTGCCAAGCCTGCATGACGACCCATCAGAAATCGCGCCGTCCTTGCGTCAAACATGCGTCACGTGCGTCGAAGACGCATCAGGATCTCGCGCCTAACGCACGTGACGCCCATGACGCTCCCTCGAAGAAACCCCAGATCAGGCGTCCTTCTTCACCGGCTCCAGGATCGCCACGCACTCCACGTGGTGCGTCATCGGGAACAGGTCGAACGCCCTCAGCGTCCGGACCTTGTAGCCGCGTTCGGCGAAGTAGGAGATGTCGCGGGCGAGGGCTGCCGGGTCGCAGGCCACGTAGGCGATGCGGCGGGCGCCGAGGCCGGCGAGGTGGTGGACCGTCTGCTTGCCGGCGCCGGCGCGCGGGGGGTCCAGGACGATCAGGTCGACGTCGGTGATGCCCGTGCGCGGGAGGACCGATTCGACCTTGCCCTGTTCGATGCGGACGCGCGGGAAGTCGGCCAGGTTGTGGCGGGCGTCCTCCACCGCGCGCTTCCCGGACTCGATGCCGAGCACCGCGCCCTGGTCGCCGACCCGGTCGGCGATGGCGCCCGCGAAGAGGCCGACGCCGCAGTAGAGGTCGAGGGCCGTCTCGCCCTTCCGGGGGGTCAGGCCCTGCATGACGGCGAGCATCAGCGTCTGGGCGGCCTTCGGGTGGACCTGCCAGAAGCCGCCGCTGCCCACGCGGTGGGTGCGCTCGTCGGCCCGCTCGCGGACGAACGCGCGGCCGTGGACGCGGTGGACTCCGCCGTCCTTCTCGTCGACCCGCATCACCGAGACCGGCTTGTCCAGCTCCACCAGGGGGAGCCGCGCGCCGGGGCGCGGGGTCAGGATGACCTGGCGGTCACCCGAGCCGGAGGCCGCGATGGCCTCGACCGACGCCATGCCCTCCCAGCTGCGCTTCTCGATGCCCAGTTCGGAGACGCCCTGCGCGGCGATCATGCAGTGGTCGATGATCTCGACCTCGTGCGAGCGGTGCTTCCGCAGACCCGCGTGGCCCTCGGCGTCCACCGCGTACTGGACACGGGTCCGCCACTGCGGGACCTCGCCCGGCGGCAGTTTGTCACCCTCGGCCGGCATGACCGTGCCGTCCCAGCTGACCTCCTCCGGGGTCAGTCCGGCGAGCCGCTGGAGCTGCTCGGCGATGACCTCGCCCTTCAGGCGGCGCTGCGCGCCGGGCTTGGCGTGCTGCCAGTCGCAGCCGCCGCACTTCCCGGGGCCGGCGAAGGGGCAGGGAGCCTCGACGCGGTCCTTGGACGGGTCGAGGATCGTGACCGCGTCGGCGCGCAGGAAGCGGGACGTCTCCTCGCCCTCGGTGACGCGGGCGATGACCTTCTCGCCCGGCAGTGCGTGGCGGACGAAGAGGACGCGGCCCTCCTCGGTGCGGGCGATGCAGTGGCCCCCGTGGGCCACCGGCCCGACCTCGACCTCGTACTCCTCCCCGATGAGCGACGACTCAGGTGCGTTCTGCATGGCGGGGAGACTCCAGAGAAAGAGAGAGGTGGGCTGCCGCACCGCGGCAGCCCACCAGTCTACGTGCCGGTGAGGGCGGAATTCGCCCCCGGACCCGGGCGGGGACCAAAGTCCCGGACCCTGGCAGGGCACGAAGCCCCGGACCCGGGCGAGGCCCGAAGCCTCGTCCCCGGACCGGTCCCGAAGCCTGGACGCGAGGCGGGCCCTTACCCGCAGCGCCCCAGACCCCCGGACCTTCAGACCCTCAGACCCTCAGACCCTCAGGCCCCCGCTCCCTCACCCCTTGCCCGACGTCTCCTTGTGCCCCTTCTCGACCGGGCCTCGGCGCACGGAGCCCGGTGCGTTCCATTCCTGGCCCTTGCGTGCCCGCTTCTTCGCGACCTCGGAGGACCGGAGCTGGTACGGGACGGAGGTCACCATCACGCCCGGTGTGAAAAGCAGTCGGCCCTTGAGGCGCAGGGCGCTCTGGTTGTGCAGCAGGTGCTCGTACCAGTGGCCGACGACGTACTCGGGGATGTAGACGGAGACGGCGTCGCGCGGGCTCTCGCGGCGGATGCTCTTCACGTACTCGACGACCGGCCGGGTGATCTCGCGGTAGGGCGAGTCGAGGATCTTCAGCGGGACGTTGATTCCGCGGCGGGTCCACTCCTCCTTGAGCGCCTTGGTCTCGGCCGCGTCGACGTTCACGGTGAGCGCCTCCAGCTCGTGGGCGTGGAGCAGCTTCGCGTACGCGAGGGCGCGCAGGGTCGGCTTGTGGAGCCGGGAGACCAGGACGACGGAGCGGACCCGGGAGGGGCGTACGTACTCGTCGGGACGTTCCTCGGCGGCGGCGATCTCCGCTGCGACCGAGTCGTAGTGCCTGCGGATCGCGGTCATCGTCCCGTAGAAGATCACCATGCCGAGCAGGGCGACCCAGGCGCCGTGGGTGAACTTGGTGGCGAGGACGACGACGAGGACCAGGCCGGTGAAGAAGGCGCCGAACGCGTTGATCGCGCGGGAGCGGATCATGTGGCGGCGCTTGGCCGGGTCGCGTTCCGACTTCAGGTGCCGGTTCCAGTGCCGGACCATGCCGGTCTGGCTGAGGGTGAAGGAGACGAAGACGCCGACGATGTACAGCTGGATCAGCTTGGTCGAGTCGGCCCCGTAGACCCAGACGAGCAGGGCGGCGGCGCCCGCGAGGAGCACGATGCCGTTGGAGAAGGTGAGGCGGTCGCCACGGGTGTGCAGCTGCCGCGGCAGGTACCGGTCCTGGGCGAGGATCGAGCCGAGGAGCGGGAAGCCGTTGTACGCGGTGTTGGCGGCCAGGAACAGCACGAGCGCGGTGGCGGCGGCGAGCACGACGAAGAAGAACGTTCCGTCGCCGAAGACCGCGGCCGCGACCTGCGAGATGACCGGGTCCTGGACGTACCCCTCGCCCACCGGCTTGCCGTCGAGGAGCAGGTCCTGGGCCGGCTTCTCGGCCATCCGGACGTCGGTGGCCATGGCCAGGAAGATGATGCCGCAGAACATGGTGACGGCGAGGACGCCCATGAGGGTGAGCGTGGTGGCGGCGTTCTTCGACTTCGGCTTGCGGAAGGCGGGGACGCCGTTGGAGATGGCCTCGACCCCGGTGAGGGCGGCACAGCCGGAGGAGAAGGCGCGCAGGAGCAGGAAGACCAGCGCGAATCCGGCGAGCCCCTGGTGTTCGGGCTTGATCTCGAAGTCGGCGGTGGGGGCCTTCATGGTCTCGTCGAGGACGATGCCCTTGTACGCGCCCCAGGCGATCATGAGGAAGACGCCGAAGACGAAGACGTACGTCGGGATGGCGAAGAGGCTGCCCGACTCCTTCACCCCGCGCAGGTTCATCACCGTCAGGAGCACGATGACGCCGACCGCGCAGGCCACCTTGTGCTCGACGACGAAGGGGATCGCCGAGCCGAGGTTCTCGATGCCCGAGGAGATCGACACGGCCACGGTCAGGACGTAGTCCACGAGCAGGGCGCTCGCGACGGTGAGTCCGGCCTTCGGCCCGAGGTTGGTGTTGGCGACCTCGTAGTCGCCGCCGCCGCTGGGGTACGCGTGGACGTTCTGCCGGTAGGACGCGACCACCGTGAACATCAGGACGACGACCGCGAGGGCGATCCACGGGCTGAAGTGGTAGGCCGACAGACCGGCGACGGAGAGGACGAGCAGGACCTCGCCGGGTGCGTACGCCACAGAGGACAGCGGGTCGGAGGCGAACACGGGGAGGGCGATCCGCTTCGAGAGGAGGGTCTCTCCGAGCTTGTCGCTGCGCAGGGCCCGTCCGATCAGGATCCGTTTGGGCACGTCGGTCAGTTTGGACACGGAGAGGATCGTAAGCGTTCGAAATACGCCAGGCTCACCGGCACCCCCGATCGGCACGGAATCTCCCTGAGTACCACCTCGGATGCGGTCCTCGCCAGTGTTGCCGCTTAAGCTCGGACCGGGCGGCCCGGCAGGGTGTCGCCCGCCGCGGCCCGGGCGCATCGGGGCGAGGAAAGTTGTGAGCAGGGTGTTTTCGCAGGTCAGTAGGGCGATCAGGAGTGCGGGGTAAGGGGACGTGCACATCGTCATCATGGGCTGCGGGCGAGTGGGAGCCGCTCTCGCGCAGACCCTCGAGCAGCAGGGGCACACCGTCGCGGTCGTGGACCAGGACCCGACGGCCTTCCGTCGTCTGGGGTCGGGTTTCGGCGGTCGGCGCGTCACGGGCGTGGGCTTCGACCAGGACACGCTGCGCGAGGCCGGCATCGAGGACGCCGGGGCCTTCGCCGCGGTGAGCAGCGGCGACAACTCGAACATCATCGCGGCGCGGGTCGCGCGCGAGATGTTCGGCATCGAGAACGTGGCGGCCCGGATCTACGACCCGCGCCGCGCCGAGGTCTACCAGCGTCTCGGCATCCCGACGGTCGCGACGGTCCGCTGGACCGCCGACCAGATGCTGCGGCGCCTGCTGCCCTCGGGGGCGGAGCCGCTGTGGACGGACCCGAGCGGCGGGGTGCAGCTCGCCGAGGTGCACACCTCCCCGGCCTGGATCGGCCACAAGATCAGCCGGCTCCAGGACGAGACGGGGGTGCGCGTCGCGTTCCTGACCCGGCTCGGCGAGTCGATCATCCCCACGTCGCAGACGGTGCTCCAGGAAGGTGATCTGGTGCACGTGATGATGCGCACGGACGAGATCGCGAAGGTCGAGGAGGCCTTCGCCGAGGGTCCCGAGGAGGGCGGTCACTGATGCGTGTCGCTATTGCGGGCGCGGGTGCGGTGGGCCGTTCCATCGCGGGCGAGCTCCTGGAGAACGGGCACGACGTCCTGCTCATCGACAAGGCGCCGACCGCCATCTCGGTGGAGCGGGTGCCGCAGGCGGAGTGGCTGCTCGCCGACGCCTGCGAGATCACCTCGCTCGACGAGGCGGCGCTCCAGCGCTGCAACGTGGTGATCGCGGCGACCGGCGACGACAAGGTGAACCTCGTCGTCTCGCTGCTCGCCAAGACCGAGTACGGCGTGCCGCGGGTCGTCGCCCGGGTGAACAACCCGAAGAACGAGTGGCTGTTCAACGAGGCCTGGGGCGTGGACGTCGCCGTCTCGACACCACGGCTGATGTCGGCCCTGGTGGAGGAGGCGGTGAGCGTCGGCGACCTGGTCCGGCTGCTCCGCTTCAGCCACGGCGACGCGAACCTGGTGGAGCTGACGCTCCCGCCGGAGTCGGCCGTCGCCGGCACCGCGGTCGGGGACGTGGCCTGGCCGCAGGACACCTCGCTGGTGACGATCATCCGCGGGTCGCGGGTGCTCACGCCGAGCCCCGAGGAGACCCTGGAGGCGGGCGACGAGCTGCTGTTCGTGGCCGCGCAGGCGCGCGAGGAGCAGTTGGAGGACCTTCTGCAGGTCCGCCGCGAGGCCGACTCCGAGTCCTGACCTCGTTCCTGAGGACGTACGGAGACGTACGAAAGGGCCCGGACCTGTTCATCAGGTCCGGGCCCTTCCCCGTACGTGTGCAGGCGCCGCGTGCCCGTCTCGGCTTCGCGTACGCGTGCCGGCGCCTCAGGCCTCCGGGTTGCCCTGCCGCGCCGCCGCCGCGGCCGCCTCGCGCTCCTTCTCGGCGCGCTCCTCGGCCTCCATCTCGGCGAAGACGTCGATCGGCGGCGGAGCCTTCGCGAGGAACATCCAGGTCAGGTAGACGGCGAGCAGGAACGGCGGGATCTTGAGGGCGACGAGGACCCAGCCGAACTTGGTCGTGTCGGCCCACCAGTACATCGGGAAGAGGATCGCGCACTTGCCGAGCAGGATCAGGCCCCAGGCCCAGCTCGCCTTCGCGTACGCCTTCTTCCGGCCCGGGTTACGGGTGCGCCAGGAGAGGTTCTCCTTGAAGACCGGGCCCAGGATCAGGCCGATCAGCGGGACCCCGGCGATCGTCGTCACGATGTACGCGAGGGCGAGGCCCAGGGTGTACAGCATGCCCGGCAGGTAGAAGTCCTTGGCGTTGCCGGTCATCATCGCGAAGACCACGCCGAAGGCGACCCCGAAGACGCCGCTGAACGCGTGCTTGACGGTGTCCCGTCGGATCAGCCGGACGGCGACCAGGACCAGCGAGACCGCGAGCGCGGCGATCGCCGAGATGTGCAGGTCCTTGTTGATCGTGAAGATCGTGACGAACAGCAGGCCCGGCAGGACCGTCTCGACCATGCCCCGTAGGCCGCCGAAGGCTTCGAACAGCGCGGCCTCGGTGACCTCCTTCGCGGCCTGGGCGTCCTGGTCCGTGGTGGTCGGCTTGTCGAGGGACGTCACCGGCTACTCCTGTCCGAGCGGTCGGAGCTCGTATTTGGGGTTGAAGAGGACCCGCCGGCCGTGGCTCATGGAGATCCGGCCGGAGGCGATCAGCTTGCGGCCCGGCTCGATGCCCACGATGGAGCGCCGTCCGAGCCACACGACGTCGAGCGGTGCCGTGCCGTCGAAGAGCTCGGCCTCCAGCGCGGGCACACCGGCCCGGGGGCGCAGCGTGACCGTGCGCAAGGTACCAGTCACCTTGACTATCTGGCGGTCGGAGCAGTCGCAGATACGTGTGCACCCGGACGCCTCGGCGTCCTCCTGGAGCTCCTCCGACTCCAGGTCCTCCGTGGAGGAGGAGAGCCGGTCGAGCATCCGGCGGAACCTACCGGCCGGCTTCTCTGTACGCGGTGCAGCACTCATACAGAAAGCGTACCGGCCACCGCCGTCACCGAGGCCGGGCCAGGGGCACCTGTCCGTTCAGCGTTCGAAGCGGTACCCCATGCCCGGTTCGGTGACGAAGTGACGGGGGTGGGAGGGATCGCTCTCCAGCTTCCGCCGCAGCTGGGCCATGTACACCCGCAGGTAGTTGGTCTCCGTGCCGTACGAGGGTCCCCAGACCTCCTGGAGCAGCTGCTTCTGGCTGACGAGGCGGCCGCCGTTGCGGACGAGGACCTCCAGGAGGTGCCATTCGGTGGGGGTGAGGCGGACGTCCCGGCCGTCGCGGTGGACCTTCTTCGCCGCCAGGTCGACGGTGAAGCCCGCGGTCTCGACCACCACGACCCCGTCCTCGGCGCCGCCGACCGGCTCGGCGCGGCGTACGGCGGCGCGCAGTCGGGCGAGCAGCTCGTCCATGCCGAAGGGCTTGGTGACGTAGTCGTCGGCGCCCGCGTCGAGCGCCTCGACCTTCTCGTCGGAGGTCTGCCGGGCCGAGAGGACCAGGATCGGCACCCGGGTCCAGCCGCGCAGGCCCTTGATGACCTCGACGCCGTCCATGTCGGGGAGGCCGAGGTCGAGGACGACGACGTCGGGGTGGCGTTCGGCGGCGAGGCGGAGGGCGGTGGCACCGTCGGGCGCGGCGTCGACCTCGTACTTCCGCGCCTTGAGGTTGATCACCAGGGCGCGGACGATCTGCGGCTCGTCGTCGACCACGAGGACCCGGGTCATGGAGGGGGACCTTCCTTCTGCTGGGGGGCTGCTGAGTGGGACGGGTGTGTGATCACGGACAGGTGGTCGGTCACGGCACGGTGGCCGATCTCGATCTCGGCACGGCGACCGTCACGTCACGGCGTGGGCCGGGAGGCCGGGGGCCGGGGCCGGCGGGCCGCCGCGCGCGGCCCTGAGGGTGAGCACCATGGTCAGGCCGCCGCCGGGGGTGTCCTCGGCGCCGAGCGTGCCGCCCATGGCCTCGACGAAGCCGCGGGCCACGGCGAGGCCGAGGCCGACCCCGGAGCCGCGCGGGGCGTCCCCGAAGCGCTGGAACGGTTCGAAGATGCCGTCCTTGGCCTCGTCGGGCACGCCGGGGCCGCGGTCCACGACCCGGAGCTCGACCCGGTCCCCCAGGGTGCTGGCGGCGACGGCCACGGGGACGCCCTCGGGGCTGTACTTGACGGCGTTCTCCACGATGTTGGCGACGGCCCGCTCCAGGAGGCCCTTGTCGACCTCGACCATCGGCAGCGTCTCGGGTATGTCCAGCTCGGCGCTGCCGTCGGGTACTCCCCCGAGCGCCATGGGGACGACCTCGTCGAGGTCGACCGTGCGGACCAGCGGGGTGACGGTGCCGGTCTGGAGGCGGGACATGTCGAGGAGGTTGCCGACGAGGTGATCGAGGCGGTCGGCCCCGGCCTCGATGCCCTCCAGGAGTTCGGCGCGGTCCTCCTCGGACCACTCGACGTCGTCCGAGCGCAGGGAGGAGACGGAGGCCTTGATGCTCGCGAGCGGCGTCCGCAGGTCGTGGCTGACGGCGGCGAGCAGCGAGGTGCGGATCTTGTTGCCCTCGGCCAGCTTCCTGGCCTCCTCCGCCTCACCCACGAGCCGCTGCCGGTCGAGGACGACCGCCGCCTGGGCGGCGAAGGCGCCGAGGACGCGCCGGTCCTCGGCGGGCAGCACGCGCCCGGACAGGGCGAGCGCCAGACGGTCACCGACCGGCATGTCCACATCCGCCTCCTCCGGCCGGGCCGCCGGGTGCGGCCCCACGCTCGCGGCCCGTGTCCACGGCTCGACCTCGTCCACCCGCTCCAGGAGCGCCACGGACTCCATGGAGAAGGTCTCGCGGACCCGTTCGAGCAGGGCGTCGAGGCTGGTCTCGCCGCGCAGCACGCTGCCGGCGAGATACGAGAGCACCTCGGACTCGGCGCGCAGCCGGGCGGCCTGGTGGGTGCGCCGGGCGGCCAGGTCCACCACCGAGGCGACGGCCATGGCGACGCCGAGGAAGACGGCGATGGCGACGATGTTCTTGGGGTCGGCGATGGTGAGCCGGTGGACGGGCGGGGTGAAGAACCAGTTGAGGAGGAGCGAGCCGGCGGCGGCCGAGGCGAGGGCCGGAAGGAACCCGCCGAGCAGGGCCGAGGCCACCGTCAGGGCGAGGAAGAGGAGCATGTCGTTGGCGAGGCCGAGGTCGGCGTCGACATGGGTGAGGAGCAGGGCGAGGGCGGCGGGTCCCCCGACGCCGACCGCCCAGCCGCCGATGATCCGGGAGCGGCCGAGGCGGGCGCCGCGGGCGACGGGCAGTCCGCGTCCCTTGGCGACCTCGCCGTGCGTGACGATGTGGACGTCGAGGTCGGTCCCGGAGTCACGGGCGACGGTCTGGCCGACGCCGGGGCCGAGCACGTACTGCCAGGTGCGGCGCCGGCTGGAGCCCAGGACGATCTGGGTGGCGTTGACCCCGCGCGCGAACTCGAGCAGCGCGGAGGGGATGTCGTCGCCGATGACGTGATGGAACGTTCCGCCGAGGTCTTCGACGAGGGTGCGCTGGACGGCCAGTTCCTTCGGGGAGGCCGCGGTGAGCCCGTCGCTGCGGGCGATGTAGACGGCGAGCACCTCGCCGCCCGCGCCCTTCTCCGCGAGCCGGGTGGCGCGTCGTATGAGCGTCCGGCCCTCGGGGCCACCCGTCAGACCGACGACGATCCGCTCCCTGGCCTGCCAGGTGGAGCGGATGTTGTGCTCGCCCCGGTACCGCTGGAGGTACTCGTCGACCCGGTCGGCGGT
The DNA here is from genome assembly GCF_001905665.1 of Streptomyces sp. CB02261. Taxonomy (GTDB): domain Bacteria; phylum Actinomycetota; class Actinomycetes; order Streptomycetales; family Streptomycetaceae; genus Streptomyces. Next base: position 48,015 of record NZ_LIVX01000013.1, read on the forward strand.
CCAGAGCAGCGCCAGCTCGCGCAGGGCGGTGAGGTTGCCGGGGCGGAAGTAGTTGGAGAGGGCCGCGTCGACCTTGTCCGAGGTGTAGACGTTGCCGTGGGCCATCCGGCGCCGCAGGGCCTCCGGGGACATGTCGACCAGCTCGATCTGGTCCGCCCTGCGGACGATCTCGTCGGGGACGGTCTCCCGCTGCCGTACGCCGGTGATCGCCTCGACCACGTCACCCAGCGACTCCAGGTGCTGGATGTTGACGGTCGATATGACGTCGATGCCGGCCGCGAGGAGCTCGGCGACGTCCTGCCACCGCTTGGGGTTGCGGGAACCCGGGACGTTCGTGTGGGCGAGCTCGTCGACGAGGGCCACGGCGGGACGACGGGCCAGGACGGCGTCGACGTCCATCTCCGTGAAGGAGGCCTGCCGGTGCTCCAGGCTCCGGCGCGGCACCTCTTCGAGGCCGTGCAGCATGACCTCCGTACGCGGCCGCCCGTGGTGCTCCACGAACGCCACGACGCAGTCCGTGCCGCGCTCCACCCGGCGGTGCCCCTCGGAGAGCATCGCGTAGGTCTTGCCGACGCCCGGCGCAGCGCCGAGGTAGATCCGAAGCTTGCCGCGTCCCATGGGTCGACCATACGTCCAGCCAATGGGACATTCCGTACGCGGTGAGAGGGCCCCGGCGGTCTTGACGTGATTCTGATGTGGCCGCGGCCGTGCGGTGGTGCCGGGCAGACGACCGCAGCGTGGCGCCGCGTACGGCCGCGACGCGGCGCCGGGTGCGCCGTGTCCGCACCGGCCCCCGCCGCGACCGCCCTCGACCGCCTCGCGCTCAGTGCTCGATGATCTCGCCGTCGCTCAGCTCCAGCACCCGGTCCGCCAGGCCCAGGAGCTGGGGGTCGTGGGTCGCGACCAGGGCCGTGCAGCCCTCGCTGCGGACCACCGCGCGCAGCAGCTGCATGACGGCGAGCCCGGTCTCCGCGTCCAGCTGGCCCGTGGGCTCGTCGGCTATCAGCAGCGCCGGCTTGTTGGCGAGCGCCCGGGCGATGGCGACCCGCTGCTGCTGGCCGCCGGAGAGCTCGCCGGGCCGCTGGGCCGCGTGGTCGGCGAGGCCCACCAGGCCGAGGAGGAGGGCCACCCGCTCCTCGCGCTCCTTCGGGTCCGCCTTGCGCAGCCGCATGGGTACGCCCACGTTCTCGGCGGCGGACAGGATCGGGAGCAGCCCGAAGGACTGGAAGATGAAGCCGATCCGGTCGCGGCGCAGTGCGAGGAGCCCGTTCTCACCGAGGGTGGAGAGGTCGACGCCGTCGATGACGATCGAGCCCCCGTCGGCGGAGTCGAGGCCGCCCACGAGGTTGAGCAGCGTCGTCTTTCCGGAGCCGGAGCGGCCCTTGAGGGCGACGAGCTCGCCGCGCGGGATGTCGAAGGAGACCCCGCGCAGGGCGTGGACGGCGGCCTCGCCCGTGCCGTACGAGCGCCGCAGGTTCTCGACGCGGACCATCGGCGGGCCGGCCGGGTCCTCGACGAGGGCCGTCGCGGACCCCGTGCTGCTCTCACTCACCCTGTGCTCCCCCCTCCTCGACCATGTGCGCCGTCAGTATGGTCCGCGGCCCGGTCCGAGGACCAGAGCCCGAGGCGGAGCCTGTGGAAAACGCGGTGGGCCGCTTCCCGTACGAGACGTACGGGAAGCGGCCCACCGGTAGCCGTGATCGCTCAGCGGATCTCGGAGATCTCCGGACCGCGCTGGAGCTGGCCCATGCCGCCGGAGAAGCGGGAGTTCTCCTGCTCCTCCTGCTGCACGCCGTCCGGCACCATCTGCGCGTCGTTCGGCAGCTTGAGGACGATCGGGTCGCGCGGGGCCATCGGGCCGTCGCCACGGACGACCACGGTGTCCCGGACGATCTGCTCCAGGAGCCCGGCCGCCTCGGGCTGGACCGCGCCCTGCCCGGAGATCACTCCGCGCAGGAACCAGCGGGGTCCGTCGACACCGACGAAGCGGACCAGCTGCACGCCGCGGTTGCCGTCCGGCAGCTGCACGGGGACCTGGGCGCGGAGCTCCCAGCCGAGCGGGCCCTCGACCTCGTCGATGACACCGCCCTGCTGGATGATGCCGGTGGCGATCTCGTCGCGGACCTCGCCCCAGATGCCCTCGTTCTTGGGGGCGGCGAACGCCTGCAGCTGCACGGCGCTGTCGCGCAGCACGACGGTGGCCGCGACGATCGCGTCGCCCGCCACCTCGACCCGCAGCTCCATGCCCTCGACTCCGGGCACGAAGACGCCACCCAGGTCGACACGGCCCTCATCGGGCTTGGAGACCTCGGAGATGTCCCAGGGTCCGTCGGGCCGGGGCGCCGGCGGAAGGTTCACCCGGCGGGGGGCGGCGTCGTCCGCGTCCTCGCCGTCCACCGCGTCGACGACCTGCTCGGCCTCGCCCGCCGCGTCCTCTGCGGCACCGCTCTTCTTGCGACGTCCGAACACGTCACTGTCCTTCCCGGTCGGATACGACCGAAGCGTATCGATTCCCACCCGTTGTACCGTCCACGGCGGCATGACCGCCGGTGGACCCGAAGCCCCCCTCGGCCCGCGCCGAGCCGGGAAGCTCCGCCACCTCGTGGAAGCGCACCTTCTCGACCTGTTGGACGACAAGTTGGGCGATCCGGTCGAATCGTTCGAACCGCACGGTCTCGCGCGGGTCGAGATTCACCACGATCACCTTGATCTCTCCACGGTACCCGGCATCCACCGTCCCCGGGGCATTCACGAGTGCCACTCCGCAGCGGGCCGCGAGTCCGGAGCGCGGGTGCACGAAGGCCGCGTACCCGTCCGGGAGGGCGATGGAGACCCCGGTGGGCAGCACGGCGCGCTCCCCGGGGGCCAGCTCGGCGGCCTCGGTGGTCACGAGGTCCGCCCCGGCGTCGCCGGGGTGCCCGTAGGCCGGGATCGGCACGTCCGGGTCCACCCGGCGGATCAGTACGTCGACAGGGTTGCGCATCAGGGGTTCACCTCGAAGGCGCGGGCGCGCCGGACCTGGTCGGGGTCGGACATGGCGGCCTGGATCTCCTCCGGGCGGCCGTTGTCGATGAAGTGGTCGACCTTGACCTCGATGAAGAGAGCGTCGGCGCGGACGGCGACGGGGCCCTCGGGCCCGCCGATCCGGCCGACAGCGGTCGAGAAGATCTTGCGGCCGTGTACGGCGGTGACCTCGGCCTCCAGGTGGAGCAGGGTGCCCACCGGGACGGGCCGGACGAAGTCGGTCTCGAGCCGTCCGGTCACGGCGATGACCCGCAGCAGCCAGTTGAGGGAGCCGAGGGTCTCGTCGAGCGCGGTGGCGAGCACGCCGCCGTGCGCGAGGCCGGGGGCGCCCTGGTGGTCGGGGGTCACCGTGAACTCGGCGGTGACGGTGACGCCCTCGCCCGCGCGTGCCTCCAGGTGGAGGCCGTGGGGCTGCCCGCCGCCGCACCCGAAGCAGTGCGCGTAGTGCGCGCCGAGCAGCTCGCCGGCGGCCGGCGCGTCGGGGTGGCGTACCGGCGGTATGGCGTCGGCCGGCGGGGTGAGGGCGGCAGATGTTGCAGTCACAGCCGCAGACCTTACCCGCGCGGGTGGGCGCAGGTCGCGCCGTGGCAGGCTTGGACCCATGCAGCCTTCCGCCCCGTCCCCGGCCCCCTCCCCCGCGACCCCCGCCGCGCCGCGCTTCGACGAGCGGCTGACGGCGCCCCGCTCCTGGTGGCTCATCGCGGGACTGCTCGGTCTCTCCGGCGGTCTGATCATGTTCCCGATGGGTACGGTCCCGATGCTGGGCGGCCTGATCGTGGCGGCGGTGCTCGCCGGGGCCGCGGTCTCCTCGTACGGCTCCGCCCGCATCCGCGTCGTGGCCGGTTCGCTGGTCGCGGGCGACGCGCGGGTCCCCGTCTCCGCCCTGGGGGCGGCCGAGGTCCTCGACGCCGAGGAGGCGCGCGCCTGGCGCACGCACAAGGCCGACCCGCGCGCCTTCATGCTGATGCGCAGCTATGTTCCGCGGGCGGTACGGGTCGAGGTGACGGACCCGGAGGACCCGACGCCGTACCTGTACCTGTCCAGCCGTGAGCCGCAGGCGCTGGCGGACGCGCTCGACGCCGAGCGCGCGGGCGCCGAGGGCTGACCGCGGGCGGGACGGCGACGCCGGTCCCGGCCGGCGGACGACGGACTCCGCCCGGGCGGTGAGCGCCTCCCACCGGCTTCAGAAGCCCAGTTCCTTCGGGGGGTTCTCGGGCTGCTCCAGCGGCGGCAGTTCCCTGAGGGCGTCCCAGGGGACCTGGCGACGGCGCAGGTCCTTGCGGACGTGTTCGGCGAGCTTCTTGGTGTCGCGGCGGTTCATGACCGCGCCGACGGCCGCGCCCACCATGAAGGGCATGAGCATCGGCAGGTTGCGCACCATGCGTTTCATGATCTGCTGGCGCAGTTCGCGCTTGAGCTGTCCGCCGAGCGCCGCGTTGACGGTGGTGGGCTTGGTGGGGTCGATGCCCCGCTCCTCGGCCCAGGAGGTCAGATAGGCGGCCGAACGCTGCCCGAGCCGGCCGGGTGGCCGCAGTCCGTAGACCTCGTGCAGTTCGGCGATGAGTTTGAGTTCCACCGCGGCGACGCCGGTGATCTCCGCCGCGAGTTCCGCCGGCATGGCCGGGGGTACGGGGAGCATGGCGGCGGCGCCGACGCTCGCGCCCACGGTCGAGCTCGCGTTCGCCGCTCCGGCGACGAGCTTGTCTGCGAGCTCCTCGGGGCCGAGCCCGGGGAACTGCTTGCGGAGGGTCGCCAGGTCGCGGACGGGGATCCGCGGGGCGAGGTCGATCAACCGGTCGGCCAGGTGACCGAGGCCGGCCCTGGCGCTGTCGCCGCCGCGCTTCACGCCCTGCGCGACGCCACGCCTGACCGCGTCGATCCGGTCGGAGTCGATCCTGATCCTGTCGAGTCGGGCGCGCGCGGGGTTGGCGAGCCGCCTGACGGCGCCGAAGCGTCCGTCCTGCCGCGCCTCGACCGCTGCGGCACCCTCTCCCGCCTCCACCGGCAGGCGTGCCGGGTCCGGCTCGGTGACCGCTTCGAGCGAGGCCGGGTGGCCTCGCTCGTCGTCAGGTGCACCGAGGGAGGGCAGGGAGGCGGTGCGATCGGCGTCAGAGGCCTCGTGGGCGCCCTCCGCCGGTTCTGTGCCGCCCTTGTACGTCCGGGGGCTCCCGGGGAGCCTCAGACGCCGCTTCCGGGACGGTGTGTCGCCTGCCACGGCCGACGAACTCAGTCGCAGTCGCGGCAGATCGGCTGGCCGTTCTTCTCCCTGGCCAGCTGGCTGCGGTGGTGCACGAGGAAGCAGCTCATGCAGGTGAACTCATCGGCCTGCTTGGGCAGGACCCGGACGGCCAGCTCCTCGTTCGAGAGGTCGGCGCCGGGAAGCTCCAGGCCTTCGGCGGCCTCGAACTCGTCGACGTCGACGGTCGAGGTCGACTTGTCGTTCCGGCGGGCCTTCAGTTCTTCAAGGCTGTCCGAATCGACGTCGTCGTCGGTCTTGCGTGGGGTGTCGTAATCCGTTGCCATGTCGCTCTCCCCCTCTGGGTGGTTGCGGTGTCTCCAGCGCACGTAACGCGTGAGAGGTCGGACTTGTGCCCGACCTGAGGCGGAGATTTTGCCTCACATCAAGGTCTGTTACTCAATCGACACCCGTCCCGTCCTCTCACGAGTGATCGGCTACGGGTGGCGAACCGGACCGTACACGGTCCTACGGGCGTCCCTCACAGGCGCCACCCCGTGTACTTCCCGTCATTGCGGGCCCCGGAAACCCGGACTTTTCCTGGCTTTCCGAGGGATTTCCCGATCACGGAGAGTGGATGTCCGGACACCCTCTCCTGTGATCGATCACACAGGAGCGTCTCAGAATCAGGCCCCGGAATTCCGCGCAAAGCGAACGGAACCGGTCGGCTCATGCAGTGTGTCAGATCGGCAGAGTGACACGCATCACGAGACCACCGCCTTCGCGGGGCTCCGCGATGATACGGCCGCCGTGGGCCCGGGCCACGGACCGCGCGATCGACAGGCCGAGGCCGACCCCCTTGTCGCTGCCGGTGCGCTCCTGCCGGAGCCGCCGGAACGGCTCGAACAGGTTGTCGATCTCGTACGCGGGGACCACGGGGCCCGTGTTCGAGACGACCAGGACCGCCTGACCGTGCTCGACCTCGGTGGTGACCTCCGCCCAGCCGCCCTCCGGCACGTTGTACCGGACGGCGTTCTGGAGCAGGTTCAGCGCGATCCGCTCCAGGAGGACGCCGTTGCCCTGGACGACCGCCGGGGCACGCGTGCCCCGGATCTCGACGCCTCTGGCCTCGGCCTCCGCGTGCACCTGGTCCACGCCCCGCGACGCGACCTCGGCGAGGTCGACCGGTTTGCGCTCGATGATCTGGTTGTCGCTGCGGGCGAGCAGCAGCAGACCCTCGACGAGCTGTTCACTGCGCTCGTTGGTGGCGAGCAGGGTCTTGCCGAGCTGTTGGAGTTCGACCGGTGCCCCGGGGTCCGAGAGGTGGACCTCCAGGAGCGTGCGGTTGATCGCGAGCGGGGTCCGCAGCTCGTGCGAGGCGTTCGCGACGAACCGCTGCTGCGCGGTGAAGGCCCGCTCGAGGCGGTCCAGCATCTCGTCGAAGGTGTCGGCCAGCTCCTTGAGCTCGTCGTCCGGGCCGTCCAGCTCGATCCGCCGGGAGAGGTCGGAGCCGGCCACCTGCCGGGCGGTCCGGGTGATCCGGCCGAGCGGGGAGAGCACGCGCCCGGCCATGGCGTAGCCGAAGGCGAAGGCGATGATGCTCAGACCGAGCAGCGCGAAGAGCGAGCGGCGCAGCAGGTCGTCGAGGGCCAGGTCGCTCTGGTGCCGGAGGCAGAGGGTGACGGCGTCGTTCAGCTGGTCGCCGGTGGGCGACTCGGGCAGCCGGCACCAGGAGGTGGTGGGCTGGACCGTGCCGTTGACGACCTTGAAGGGCAGCTCCGAGGTGCTGTCGCTCAGGGCCTGGGCCGTGAAGAGGTAGATGATCGAGAGCAGCAGGATGCCCGCGATCAGGAACATCCCGCCGTACAGCAGCGTGAGCCGTATCCGGATGGTCGGGCGCAGCAGCGGCCGGACGGGGTCCCTGGGGTCCCAGGTCGGCTTCGGGGGCGCCTGGGGGTGGGGCGCGGAGGTGGGTGCCATGAGCTCAGATCCGGTACCCGGAGCCGGGCACGGTGACGATGACGGCCGGCTCGCCGAGCTTGCGGCGCAGGGTCATCACGGTGACGCGTACGACGTTGGTGAACGGGTCGGTGTTCTCGTCCCAGGCCTTCTCCAGGAGCTGCTCGGCCGAGACGACGGCTCCCTCGCTGCGCATGAGCACCTCCAGGACGGCGAACTCCTTCGGCGCGAGCTGGACCTCCTTGCCCTCGCGGAAGACCTCGCGGCGGTTGGGGTCGAGCTTGATGCCGGCGCGCTCCAGGACGGGCGGGAGGGGCATGCTCGTCCGGCGTCCGAGGGCCCGCACGCGCGCGGTGAGCTCGGTGAAGGCGAAGGGCTTGGGCAGGTAGTCGTCCGCGCCGAGCTCCAGGCCCTCGACGCGGTCGCTGACGTCGCCGGACGCCGTGAGCATCAGGACGCGGGTGGGCATGCCCAGCTCCACGATCTTCCGGCAGACGTCGTCGCCGTGGACGAGGGGCAGGTCGCGGTCGAGGACGACGACGTCGTAGTCGTTGACCCCGACGCGCTCCAGGGCCGCGGCGCCGTCGTACACGACGTCGACGGCCATGGCCTCCCGGCGCAGTCCGGTGGCCACGGCATCGGCGAGCAGTTGCTCGTCCTCGACGACGAGTACGCGCACGTCGTACATCCTTCCCGTTGAGCTGCGGTCCACGGTGGAACCGGCTGAGACCTGAGCACTGACTGTGCGTGTCCATCCTGCCCCGTACGCGCGTAAACCGGCTGTAAGGCGGCGGTGCGGTGCCCGGCACGGGCGGGTGGTGCGCGGGCGCGTGGAGCGGGCTCGCGGCGGGAAGCCGAGAATTCACCGGATTCACCGGCCAGTTGAGGTTTCCGTGAGGAAGCGGCTGGGGAGGACGTCTGCACACCCCGTGATCACGCCCTGTATGTGGCGCGCCACCTACCGCTCTCCGTTTCCGGGAGACCGCAGTGTGTGATCCACCCACCCTCGGCACACCCCCGTGCCACCGGACCCATGACGAGGGGGCGCATGATGGACGCTTTCACCGCGGGCCTGCTGCACCGCATCAGGACGACGCAGACGGACCTCACGCGGGCTCGTGAGACGGGCGACGACTACCTGGCGGATGTCGAGCAGGCGGAGCTCGACGACCTGCACCGGCTGGCCGCCGAGCACGGCGTGGAGGTCGCCCTGCCGGGTGTCTGACCCGCACGGACCCGCTCGACCCGTCCGACCCGCTCCACCCCGCCCGACCCGACAGACCCGCCCGACCCGATGGACCCGCAGACGCGCAGGGCCCCGGCGCCTTCCCGGCGTCGGGGCCCTCGCGCGTCCGGTGACGCGCTAGTCGTGCCAGGCGCCGAGCTCCTCCAGGAGTTCCTGGAGCGGCGTGAAGAGCCCCGGAGAGGCCGCCAGGACGAGTTCACCGGACGCCGGCTGCCCGGGTCGGCCGCCGGTCAGCGCGCCCGCCTCGCGGGCGATCAGGGCGCCCGCCGCCAGGTCCCACGGGTTGAGCCCGCGCTCGTAGTACGCGTCGAGGCGGCCCGCGGCCACGTCGCAGAGGTCGATGGCGGCCGAACCGCCCCGGCGGATGTCACGGACGCGCGGGAGCACGCGCTGGACGATGTCCGCCTGGCGGGCGCGCCGGGTCTGCACGTAGGCGAAGCCCGTGCCGAGGAGGGCGTGGTCGAGGTCGGGCGAGGGGCGGGCGGCGAGGCGCCGGTCCCCCGCGTAGGCGCCGCCGCCGAGCACCGCGCGGTACGTCTCGCCGCGCATCGGGGCCTCGACGACGCCGACGACGGCCTCGCCGTCCCGTTCGGCGGCGATCGAGACCGCCCAGGTGGGGAGGCCGTAGAGGTAGTTCACGGTGCCGTCGAGCGGGTCGATCACCCAGCGGACCCCGCTGGTGCCGGGGCTGGAGGCGCCCTCCTCGCCGAGGAAGCCGTCCTGCGGGCGGTGCTCGGAGAGGAAGCCGGTGATGAGCTTCTCGGCGGCGATGTCCATCTCGGTGACCACGTCGATGGGGCTCGTCTTGGTCATCGCCACGGCGAGGTCGTCCGGCCTGCCGTCGCGCAGCAGCGCTCCGGCCCGCCGTGCGGCCTCCAGGGCGAGGTCGAGCAGTTCGGGGAGAAGCGGGTCGGTCACATCGGTCACGGGGTCGTCTCCTCAGGCGTACGGGCTGTCGGCGCCGGCCGCGGCGGGCCGCTCGGCCCTGGCCGGGCAGCAGCCGATCGGGCACAGGTCGTGGGACGGCCCGAGCGCGCCCAGGGCGCACCGCTCGGCCCGGGTGCCGCGCTCGTGGGCGGCACGCTCCAGGAGGAGTTCGCGGACGGCGGCGGCGAAGCGCGGGTCGGCGCCGACCGTCGCGGAGCGCCGGACGGGCAGTCCGAGTTCGGCGGCCTTGGCGGTGGCCTCGGTGTCGAGGTCGTAAAGGACCTCCATGTGGTCGGAGACGAAGCCGATCGGGACCATGACGGCCGCGGGCACCCCGGCGGCGTGCAGCGCCTCCAGGTGGTCGCAGATGTCCGGCTCCAGCCACGGGATGTGCGGGGCTCCGCTGCGGGACTGGTAGACGAGCTCCCAGGGGTGGTCGATCCCGGTCTCCTCGCGGACGGCGTCGGCGATCAGCCGTGCCACGTCGAGGTGCTGCCGGACGTAGGCCCCGCCCTCGCCGTGCTCGGTGACCGGTCCCGAGGTGTCGGCGGCGGAGTCGGGGATGGAGTGGGTGGTGAAGGCGAGGTGGGCGCCGTCCCGTACGGACGGGTCGAGCTCGGCGAGGGAGGCGAGGACGCCTTCGACCATGGGCTCGACGAAGCCGGGGTGGTTGAAGTAGTGCCGGAGCTTGTCGACCCTGGGCAGCGGGAGCCCCTCCGCCTCCAGGGTGGCGAGCGCGTCGGCGAGGTTCTCGCGGTACTGGCGGCAGCCGGAGTAGGAGGCGTACGCGCTGGTGGTGAGGACGGCGATATGGCGCCGGCCGTCGGTGATCATCTCGCGGAGGGTGTCGGTGAGGTACGGGGCCCAGTTCCGGTTGCCCCAGTGGACGGGCACCTGGAGGCCGGCGGCGGCGAAGTCCTTCCGCAGCGCGTCGAGGAGCGCGCGGTTCTGGTCGTTGATCGGGGAGACGCCGCCGAAGAGGAAGTAGTGCTGCCCCACTTCCTTGAGCCGTTCCTTCGGGATGCCACGGCCGCGGGTCACGTTCTCCAGGAACGGGACCACGTCGTCCGGGCCCTCGGGGCCGCCGAACGAGAGCAGCAGCAGGGCGTCGTACGGGGCGGGATCGTGCTGATCGGACATGGCACCGATCCTCCCACCCTCCCCTGACACCGAGCGGCACGGCCCGTCCGACGGTATTCGTCCGAAAAAGGGGGATGACCCATCGACTTCAACACCGTAGGCTTTAGCTATTAATTACACGTGTTGAGTCACCGCGCGGAGCCAGCTCCGAAGCACGGAGATCCGGAGACCCTCTTGCCCAGTCCCTACCGCGCGATCTTCGAGGCGCCCGGCACCACCTCGTTCTCGGTCGCCGGATTCCTCGGCCGGATGCCCCTGTCCATGATGGGCATCGGCATCGTGACCATGATCTCGCAGGTCACCGGCCGCTACGGGCTCGCCGGCGCGCTCTCGGCGACGCTCGCGATGTCCGCCGCCGTCCTCGGCCCCCTGGTCTCCCGCCTGGTCGACCGGCACGGCCAGCGCCGGGTGCTCCGCCCGGTCACCCTGGTCTCGCTCGTGGCGGCCACCGGGCTGCTGCTCTGCGTGCAGCAGCAGGCCCCGGACTGGACGCTGTTCGTCTTCACGGCGGTGATCGGCTGCGTGCCGAGCGTCGGCGCCATGACCCGGGCCCGGTGGGCGGCGATCTACCGGGGCGAGGAGCGGCGCCTGCACACGGCGTACTCCTGGGAGTCGATCGTCGACGAGGTGTGCTTCATCTTCGGCCCGATCATCTCCATCGGTCTGTCGACGGCGTGGTTCCCCGAGGCCGGACCCCTGTTCGCAGGGTTGTTCCTGGCCGCCGGCGTCTTCTGGCTGACCTCGCAGCGCGCCACCGAGCCGGCCCCGCACCCGCAGCAGCGGGGCACCCGGGGCGTCTCCGCGCTGCGCTCCCCCGGCCTCCAGGTCCTGGCGCTCGCCTTCGTCGCCACCGGCGCCATCTTCGGCTCGGTGGACGTGGTGACGGTGGCCTTCGCCGAGGAGCGGGGGCACAAGGCCGCCGCGAGCCTCGTCCTGGCCGTCTACGCGCTGGGTTCCTGTCTGGCCGGCGCCGTGTTCGGTCTCCTGCACCTCAAGGGCGAGCCGTCCCGCCGCTGGCTCCTGGGCATCTGCGCGATGGCCGTGAGTATGATCCCCCTCCTACTGGCCGGGAACCTGCCGTTGCTGGCCGTGGCGCTCTTTGTCGCGGGCCTGTCCATCGCACCGACGATGGTGACCACCATGGCCCTCGTCGAAGCGCACGTACCGCGCACCAAGCTGACCGAGGGCATGACCTGGACGGGTACCGGGCTCGCGATCGGCGTGGCGCTCGGCTCTTCGGCCGCCGGCTGGGTGGTCGACGCGTCGGGGGCCGAGGCGGGGTACGTGGTGCCCGTCGTCTCGGGCGCGCTCGCGGTCGCGGTGGGCGTCCTCGGACACCGCCGGCTCCGCAGGCCGGCGCCGAACCGGGAGGGGCAGCGTGAGCGGGATGACGACAGCGGGGTCGGGGAGCGCCAGGACGGCGAACAGCCCGTGGCGTAACTGGGCGGGGAACGTCACCTCCCGGCCCGTACGGGAGGTGAGCCCGGCCTCGGCCGAGGAGCTCGCCGAGGCGGTGCGCCGCGCGGCCGAGGACGGGCTGCGGGTGAAGACGGTCGGCACCGGTCACTCGTTCACCTCGATCGCGGCCACCGACGGCGTCCTCATCCGGCCGGGTCTGCTGACCGGGATCCGGCGGATCGACCGCGAGGCGATGACCGTGACGGTCGAGTCGGGCACCTCGCTCAAGCGGCTCAACGTGGCGCTGGCCCGGGAAGGCCTGTCGCTCACGAACATGGGCGACATCATGGAGCAGACCGTCGCCGGCGCCACCTCCACGGGGACGCACGGCACCGGCCGTGACTCGGCCTCGATCGCCGCGCAGATCCGCGAGATCGAGCTGGTGACGGCGGACGGTCAGCTGCTGACCTGCTCGGAGAAGGAGAATCCGGAGGTCTTCGCGGCGGCCAGGATCGGGCTCGGCGCGCTCGGTGTCGTCACGGCGCTCACCTTCGCGGTGGAGCCGGTCTTCCTGCTCAACGCGCGCGAGGAGCCGATGAGCTTCGACCGGGTCACCTCGGAGTTCGACGCGCTGCACGCGGAGAACGAGCACTTCGAGTTCTACTGGTTCCCCCACACGGACAACTGCAACACCAAGCGCAACAACCGCAGCGCGGGCCCCGCCGCGCCTCCCGGCCGGGTCAGCGGCTGGGTCGAGGACGAGCTCCTCTCCAACGGGCTCTTCCAGGTGGCCTGCTCGCTGGGCCGCGCGGTGCCGCCGGCCATCCCCTCGATCGCCAAGATCTCCAGCAGGGCCCTGTCGGCCCGTACGTACACCGACATCCCGTACAAGGTGTTCACCTCGCCGCGCCGGGTGCGCTTCATGGAGATGGAGTACGCGCTTCCGCGGGAGGCGGCGGTCGCGGCGCTGCGCGAGCTCAAGGCGATGGTCGAACGCTCCCCGCTCAAGGTGAGCTTCCCGGTGGAGGTACGGACGGCCCCGGCGGACGACATCACCCTGTCCACGGCCTCGGGGCGGGAGACCGCGTACATCGCCGTCCACCTCTACAAGGGGACGCCCCACCGCGCGTACTTCACGGCGGTGGAGCGGATCATGACGGCGCACGGCGGCCGTCCCCACTGGGGCAAGATCCACACGCGGGACGCCGCGTACTTCGCCGAGGCCTATCCGCGCTTCGCCGAGTTCACGGAGCTGCGCGACCGCCTGGACCCGGACCGGCTGTTCGCCAACGACTATCTGCGCCGGGTGCTGGGCGACTGACGGTCACTCGGCTCCCTCGCCGTCCGTTCCCGCTCCGGTCCCCGGCGCGGCCGGGGTCGGTGTCGTGGGGGCCTCCGGCAGGCCGGTCCCGGTGGTGGGCTCCTGGGTCGGGACCGTCGGCTCCGTCGTCGGCTCCGACGGGGCGGGGGTGGCGGGGGTCGGCTCGACGCCGGTGGAACCGGAGGGGGTCGGCTCCGGGGAGGGGGTCGCGGTGCCGGTCTCTCCGGTGTCCTGCCCGCCGGGGGACGGGGTGCCGTCCGTCGACGGGCTCGGCGCGCCGCCCCCGGGCCGCCCGCCGTCCTCGGCCGACCCGGACGGAGCGGGCGTGGGGGTGCTGTCCTTCTCCGGCGTCCGCTGCCCCGTACTTCCGCCGCCGCGGACCACGGAGCCGAAGGTCGTGGTCCCCTGGGTCCCGCTGAAGTCCTGTCCGGAGACCAGCTCGTAGGCGGTGATGCCGCCCATGGTGACGCCGAAGACCAGGGCGGCGGCGATCGCCGGGCGCTTCCAGCCACGGACCCGCGTGCCGTGGGTCGTCGCCGTGCCGAACTCCCCGTCGTACGGGACAGGCGCCCGGACCGTGCCGAGCATCAGGGTGGAATCGTCCCGCCGGCCCGCGGGGACCGGCACCTGACGGGCCTTCGGCTTGGCGGCGGCGGTCGCGTCGCGCACCTGCTCACCGGTGCGCCGGAACAGGTGCTGGAAGAGCGGGCCGCCGCAGGTCGCGATGACACTGATCACACCGGCGCCCACGATCGTGCCGTACACACCGAGGGTGGAGGCGAGTTTGGCGGCGATGACCGCGGCCACCGCGCTGCCCGAGACCTGAGCCACGCTCAGGTCGATCCTCCTCCTGCCGCCTTCCTTCTCCTCCGCTGCCTCAGCGTCGCCTTCCGGCCTGTGGCGCATCTCCAACCCCTGACGGCTCTTCCGTTGCCCTTGCACCCAGAAGGGACAAATGGGCGAAGCGAAAAGTTCCGTTTCTGCTGTTTCTGTGAAGAGCGACACGTAAGAGGGAAGATCGCGGACACTCAACTCCCGTACCGCCCGAGAAGTTGGGCGGCGCGCCGGTCCACCCAGGTGGCCCGAATGGAGTACATTGACGAACCCTGGGTCCGGACGCCTTCACGGGTGCCCGGGATCAAGGGGAGGGGGCCGGACACGGCACTCGAACCGGCGACGCCGCGGCAGCGCACGGGAACCGACTGCACAGAGTGACCGCCTGTCACTCCGGGTAGCCAACAGGTCACCGTGTCATAACGGCGTTCCAGGGTCCACGCCCGACACGCCGGGCAACTCGGCAAGGTAGTGGCAGGCTGCACCCGGGCAGGCCACACTCGACTAGCGGAAGCAGCGACGCACGTGACGTCGGCAGGCACCACCCGGGAGGTCCCCATGCCCGAACTGCGTGTCGTGGCCGTCTCCAACGACGGCACACGACTGGTGCTGAAGGCTGCTGACAGCACGGAGTACACACTTCCGATCGACGAGCGGCTGCGCGCCGCCGTGCGCAACGACCGCGCGCGCCTCGGCCAGATCGAGATCGAGGTGGAGAGCCACCTCCGCCCCCGTGACATCCAGGCGCGGATACGAGCCGGTGCCTCCGCCGAGGAGGTCGCCCAGCTCGCCGGAATCCCCGTCGACCGCGTGCGCCGCTTCGAGGGCCCCGTGCTCGCCGAGCGCGCCTTCATGGCGGAGCGGGCCCGCAAGACCCCGGTCCGCAGGCCCGGCGAGAACAGCGGCCCGCAGCTCGGCGAGGCCGTGCAGGAGCGGCTGCTGCTGCGCGGCGCCGAGAAGGACACCGTGCAGTGGGACTCCTGGCGGCGTGACGACGGCACCTGGGAGGTGCTGCTCGTCTACCGGGTCGCCGGCGAGGTCCACACGGCCAGCTGGACGTACGACCCGCCCCGGCGGCTCGTCCAGGCCGTGGACGACGAGGCCCGTGCCCTGATCGGCGAGACGGACGACACGATCGCCGCCGCGCCGGAGCCGAGCTTCCCCTTCGTGCCGCGCATCGCACGGCTGCCCCGGGACAGGCCGCTCGATCGTGCCCTGGACCGCCAGATCGACCGGTCGGACCGCCAGCTGGAGCGGGCGTCCGCGTCCGCCGAGCCGGAGGACGAGCGGGACTCCCTGACGAGCCTCCTGGAGGCGGTACCGAGCTTCCGCGGCGACATGGTCGTACCGGAGCAGCCCGACTCGGAGCCCTCGGACGAGGCCGAGACGGAGGAGCCCCCGGCCCCGGCCGCCTCGGCGGGCGCGGGCTCCGCGTACGCCGACGTCCTGATGCCGCGCGCGGTGTCGGGTCACCGCGACCGGCTGACCGGCACCACGGACCGCCAGGCGGAGGCGGACGGCGTCCGTCCGGGCCGCCGCGCGGCCGTACCCAGCTGGGACGAGATCGTCTTCGGCACGCGGCGGAAGAAGCAGGACTGACGAAGGCGACGGACGTGGCCGTACGAGGGCGTGCCCGCGGCGGACACGGCGGTCGTACGGGACGGAACCGCGCCGGCGACGGCTGCCGCAGTGCCATGGGAAGGGGCCCGCACCGCATCGGTGCGGGCCCCTTCGGCGTGTGGCGCCCGGCCGCGTTACTGCGGGTCGGGCCCCGTCGCCACCGGACGGGCGGGGTCGGCGGACCACTCCGACCAGGAGCCCGCGTACAGGGCGGCGGGGATGCCCGCGACCTCCAGGGCCAGGACCTCGTGGGCGCCGGAGACGCCGGAGCCGCAGTAGACCGCGACCGGGGTCCCCTCGGCCGCGCCCAGGGCGGCGAAGCGGCTCCTCAGGACGTCGGCGCCCAGGAAACGCCCCTCCGTGTCGACGTTCTCGGTCGTCGGGGCCGAGACCGCGCCGGGGATGTGGCCGCCCACCCGGTCGATCGGCTCCACGTCCCCTCGGTAGCGCTCGGCCGCCCGCGCGTCCAGGAGCAGCCCCGCGCGCGCGTGGGCCGCCGCGCCGTCGGCGTCGAGCAGTCCGAGCGCGCCCGGCTCCGGCCGGAAGTCGCCCGGGTCCGGCACGGGCACCTTCTCCGTCAGCTCGCCCTCCCAGGCCGCGAGGCCCCCGTCCAGGACCCGCACGTCCCGGTGGCCCGCCCAGCGGAGCAGCCACCAGGCGCGGGCCGCGGCCCAGCCGAGGCCTCCGTCGTAGACGACGACCGGTGTGCCCGCCGAGACGCCCGCCCGGCGCATCGCGGCCCCGAAGACCTCCGGGTCGGGCAGCGGGTGCCGCCCCCCGCTGCCGGCGGGCCCCGCCAGTTCGGTGTCCAGGTCGACGTAGACCGCGCCGGGGAGGTGTCCGGCCTCGTACGCCGGGCGGCCGGGCGGACCGCCCAGCGTCCAGCGGACGTCGAGGAGGACCGGCGGCCGGGCCCCGGCCGACTCGCTCAGCAGTTCGCTTGCGGAGATGATGGGCTTCATGGGTGCCATCCTCGCGCAGCCGCACGGCCGCCGAGGACGAACCCGGCGTCCTCCCCACGTCCGTCACCGCGGGGCACGCCGCTCGTTGGTGCGACCGGGGCACGCCACGGCCCCGTCGGTGTCACCATCGGACAGGGGCACGGGCACGACGACGGTCCGAGGAGAGAGTCACGATGACCGAGGCGACTCGGCGCAGACCCGGCACACCGTGCTGGGTGAGTCTGATGGTGCACGGGCTTGACGCGACGCTGGAGTTCTACCACGAGCTCTTCGGCTGGGAGTTCGTGCCCGGTCCGCAGCAGCTCGGCCCGTACGTGCGCGCGCTGCTCGACGGCAAGGAGGTGGCGGGCATCGGCCAGCTGCCACCGGACCGGCATCTGAGGATCGCCTGGACCCCGTATCTGGCCACCGCCGACGCCGATGAGACCGCCGAGGCCATCCGTGGCTGCGGCGGCACCGTGGCGGTGGGCCCGCTGGACGCGGGCGAGGCCGGCCGGCTCGCGATCTGTTCCGACCCGACCGGTGCGGTGTTCGGCCTCTGGCAGGCGGAGGCGCACCACGGCACGGCGACGGCCGGCCCGCCGGGGACCCCCGTCTGGAACGAGCTCCTCACGTACGAGACGACGATCGGCAAGTTCTACCGGTCGGTCTTCGGCTACGAGGTGGGGTCGGTCGAGTCCGACGACCAGGACTTCGCGACGCTGCACGTGGAGGGCGTCCCGGTGGCCTCCCTGCACGGCGTCGGCAACGCGCTGCCCCGGGACCGGGGCCCGCACTGGATGACGTACTTCGAGGTCGCGGACACGGACGCGGCCGCGCGGCTCGTCGTGGAGCTCGGCGGTCATGTGCTGCGCCCGCCGCGCGAGGGCACGGCGGGGCGGCTCGCCCTGGTGACGGACCCGGAGGGCGCTGTCTTCACCCTCGTCAGGTCCGCCGCCGGACGGTGACGCGGTGACGCGGCGGGGCTGAGGGCCGCCGGTTCGGCCCCCGGCGCTCCCGCCGGGGCCCGGTGGCCGGGCGGAGCCCCCTGGCTCGCGCGGTCAGCCGCGCCGGGACCGTACGAGACTCCGGCCGAAGCGGAACGCCGCGCCGGCCTGCGGCGGGGCCACCGTTCCGCCCGGAAGGCCGAGCTGTGTCAGTCGTTCGGTGGAGAAGTGGTGCGCGACGCCGGGATCGGCGTGGTGCGCGGCCAGGAAGCCCGTGGCCTCCTCCCGCATCCCCGGGTGGCTCTTGTGCCGCATGCAGTAGCCGACGGCGCGGACGAGGGGCGTGAGCGAGTCCGGCGCGGGACCGGGGACCGCGGGCTCCTCGCCCACCTCCAGGTCCGCGACCAGGTGGTCGACGACCGTCAGCGGGATGCGGTTGCTGTTCTCGAACGGGGTGAGCCGTTCCAGGACCTCGGCCGTGCCCACGCGCGCGATGGGGACCCCGTAGTAGACGGCGGCGGTGAACAGGGCCGTGGAGAAGCAGCCGACGACGAGCCGGAGTGCGCACCGCTCGTAGAAGGTCTCGGCCAGCAGCGGCCCGTCGAGGACGGTGAGCCGCACGCCGGACCGTTCCGCCTCCTCGTGGAGCGCCTGCGAGTAGCCGGCGGGCGCGCTCGGGTGCGGCTTGAAGACGACCGAGCGGTGCCCGGCCGCGACCGCCCCGCGCAGCATCCGCACATGGAGCTCCTCTTCCTCCTCCGTGGTCAGGAGGGAGAGGGCCGCGAGGTACTGGCCGAGCAGGAGCGCCGTGGGCCCGGCCGCCGCCGCGCGGGTGATGTCCGGATCGCCGGCCGCCGCCTCGGCGATCTCGGCGAGGACCGCGCGGAAGGCGTCGTCCGGGACGAGTTCGGGCTCGACGCCGTACTCGCTCAGGAGGAGGGGCCGCAGGCCGGGCACGAGGTCGAGGTGGAGGACCCGCCGGATGCGGCAGGCGAGGGACTGCGCGAGGTCGTTACGGGTCGGCCCGTAGCTCATGAGGCCGTCCGCGTAGACGTGGAGCGCGCTCTCGGGGAACGTGCCGGCCAGCGCCTTCGCGGGGTTGACCTGGATGGATTCCACGATCAGCTCGACCGGGACGCTCCCCAGGTCCCACGCCGTGCGCAGCACACGCTGCCAGAGCGGCGCCTCCTCGGGGCGAGGGGCCCAGGCGGCGGGGTGGTACGGGTGGATCGTCTCGTTCCAGTCGAGGGTCCCGTCGAAGCGGGCGGCGATCCGCTCGTACCCGGTCATGGTCTCCAGGCGCAGCGCCGTCTCCGGGATCTCGGCGTTGCGCGAGATCAGCAGGAGTCGGCGGGCGTCCTCGCGGGGCCCGAACTGACCGGCGTCCAGGGAGGCGGCGAGGGTGGCGGCGCCGTACAGGGTGGAGACCTGGAAGATCTGCACCGGCCGGGTGTCGGTGACCGGGGCGGCGGGGCGGGCCCGGTCGGCGGCGGCCGTGGCCTCGGCGGGGGCCTTGTCGGGGGCCATGGGTCAGGCGGTCCTTCCGGTGTCGCGCAGGCTCCGGAGGAGGGTGCTGCGGGGGGTGTCCATGGTGGCCAGGGTCTCGTCGAGGACGTGCTGCGGCATCCGGTGCAGCGCGTCGGCCACGTCGGCGCGGAGCCGCTCGGCGACGGCGGGGTCGTACTTGCCGACCTTGCCCATGTGGAAGGCGATCATCGCGCAATAGGTGCGGACCGCCTTCGGCAGGAAACGGTCCGCCTCCTCGTCCTTGGAGACGTCGTCGAGCAGGAGGTCGTACGAAGGAATGAAGTCCAGCTGCCGGTTGTCGGTGATCTGCGTGAGCGAGGTGGTGACGCCTCGCCGGTAGAAGACCCCGTGCAGGGAAAGCGCCGCGAAGGTACGGGCCTTGAGGTGCAGTCGCCAGATCCAGAGCCGGTCCTCGGCTGTTCTCAGGGAGGTCTCGAAACGTGAGGCGCCGTTCTCGAAAAGCCGTGCGCTGTAGATTCCGAAGGGGACGAACGGATAGTCCACCATCGTGACCATACTGGCGGGCGAGATGCCGTCCCTGGGATCCATCAGCGTGTCGCGGCGCTTGGCGGGGGCATAACGGATCTGCCTTTTGCGGCCTTCCGAGAGGACGTGGTCGGTCCGCGCGAAATCGCAGCCCAGACGGTCCATCCCGGCCACCGTGGCGGCGAGGTGGCCCGGTGCGTACCAGTCGTCTCCGTCGAGGAAGGTGAGGTGGTCGCCGCGCGCGGCGTCGATTCCCGTGTTGCGCGCCTGGGCGACGCCGAGATTCGTCTCGTGCCGAATGACGGTGGCGTTCGGCAGGCGGTCGCGCCAGCGGTCGAGGATTTCCGGGGTGTCGTCCGTCGAACAGTCGTCGATCAGCAGGAACTCGAATTCCGGATCCGCGTTGTTCGCGAGACTGCGCAGGGTGTCGGGGGCGTATGCCCCGACATTGTGGAACGGTACGACGACGGACAGTTTCGGCACGCGGAATCCCCATACTGGATCGAACAATTAAACGCCGCTACGGCGGGCACAGTAACGTCCCGTTTCTCCGGGCGAACGATCCGAGCGTGCACTCCGGGTGAACTCTTGTCGTCCCCCGTGGAAAGTCCGTGCGGAGACGGCCGCTTGTGAGGCGCCGAAGGTCCCCGGTCACCGGCGGGCCCGCCGCCGGTGCAGGACTCCCGTCACCACCAGGGCGAGGAGCGCGGCCGCTCCGGCGGCGCCGCCGAGGCGGAGCCCCGGAGGCCGGAAGGAGCAGGTGACCGTGGTCGCCCGGCCGTCGAGCGGCACGGCGACAAGGCCCTCGTACGCGCGCGCGGGCCGGAGCTCCGCGTCACCGGCGGAGCACCGCCAGCCGGAGATGCGGGGGACCGCGAGGACGGCGGTGCCCGTGCTGCCGGGGGGCAGTTCGGCCGTGACCGTGTGGCCGCTCGCGCGTACCCGCGAGGCGCCGGTGGCGGTCAACTGCCGTACGGCGTCGTCGAGCCGGGCTCGGAGCAGACAGCCCACCGGCCGGCCGGGCAGCCGCAGCTTCGCCTCGGGGCTCAGCTCGATCCGTACCTCACCGGACGCGGGCACGGTGCCGAGGGCCCGCATGGGGGCGCGGACGGCGGGCGGTTTGCCCTCGAAGTCCACGGGGCGCTCCCCCGCGAGGGTCGCCGCGCCCCGGTACTCGGGCGCCCAGAACCAGACCTGGGAGCCCGCCGGGCAGCGGGCGGTGAGGGTGCGTCCGGTACGGGCGGGGGCGGGCAGTTCGTACACCTCGGCGCCGAGCAGGCGCTCCTGCCGCGCGAAGGCCGAGTCCCCGGGGTGGGTGGCCGGGCGTCCCGGCGGACGGACGGTGACCAGCGGCGGCACGGGGGTGGTCGTGACGGAGACCCAGGCGCGGGGCGCCGCGTCCTGCCGTACCCGTTCCGTGGGCCGCGAACGGATCCGGGTGCCGATGGAGAACAGGGCGTCGGTCACCGGGTTGTCGAGCGTGACCGGGTGCCGGCCCTTGGCGTAGTAGCCGAACCCCAGGGACGCGAGGGTGCGGGAGGTCACCTCGGCGGTGAGGCTGCTGTAGTAGTCGGGTCCCTGACCGCCGACGAGGAGTACGTCGTTGCCGCCGGGGACCTCTCCGGGGTCCGTACGGTGGCGGGGCCAGGCGTCGGCCCGGGCCACCTCCTCGGCGACGGACGTGTGCCAGGGGCCCAGCCGGGGGGACCAGGAGACCTCGCTCCGCTGCTGCTCCTCGATCCGCATCCCCGTGACGGCCGCCTCACCGGCCTGCGCGACGACGAACAGGACCAGGGCCAGGACGGGCAGGACGCGCGCGGTGGTCCGGCGGGCGTGCGGCCGTGCGAGGAGCACGGCGGCGAGGGCGAGGACCGCGGCCGCGCCGGATGCGGGGTAGGTCCACCGGTCGATGTCGACGCTCCCCCGGGCCGCCCAGGCGAGCAGCCCGAGCAGGGCACCGCCGCCGAGGAGCGCGGCCGGCCGCGGGACGCCCCGGGCAGCCGAGAACCAGGCGGCGATCAGCAGCAGCCCGCACAGGACGAAGGTCTGACGGTACGGAATGCCGTTGGGCGAGGCCCCGGCGTGCCAGAGGAGATGGGTCGGCTCCCACTGGAGGGAGAGCGTCACGAGGACGATCGCGGCCGCCCAGCCGGCACGCACGCGCGTGGCGACGGCCCGGTTGAACGGCAGGGTGAGGGCGAGCGCCAGCGCGGGCGTTCCGATGAAGAGGGCGGGGCTGGCCACACTGGCGGTGGCGGGCAGGAACCGGGCGAGGACGTCCGTCCAGGCGGCGGCCGCGAACGTGGTCTCCGGGGTGGGGTCGGCGACCTTGGTGCCGAGGAAGACGACCACGACGAGCGGGGCGGCGAGCCCGACGCCGATGAGGACGCCCCGCGCGGCGCGGAACAGCCCGGCGAGGCGAAGGCGGGCGGAGGCCGTCTCGTCGGCGGTGAGGAGGCGTACGACGAGGACGACGGCGGCCCCGAGGGTGGCCATGTACGCCGTGTAGAAGTTGGCGATCCAGGCCAGGGCGACGACGAGGGGCCCGAGGACGGGGCGGCGCCCGGTGCGGGCCCACTCCCCGACCAGGCAGAGCAGCGGGAAGGCGACGAGTCCGTCGAGCCACATCGGGACGGACGCGCCGAAGTTGAAGGTCCAGCCGGAGAGCGCGTACGCGGTGCCGAGCACGGCGGCGACCGGCCAGGGTCCGGGGCGCAGCCGCAGGAGCAGCAGCGCCATCGCGGCCCCGGCCGCCGTGATCTTGACCGCGGTGACCACGTACAGGGCGAGTTCGATGCGGTCGGCGGGGAAGAGCACGACGAGCAGGTCGAAGGGGCTGCTCAGATAGGTGCCGATGTCCCCGAGGAAGTTGGAGCCGAAACCGGAGTTCCAGTTGAGGAAGGCGTCCCCGTGCGTCTCGCCGTGGAGGAGGGCGCGCCAGTAGGCGTGGAACGGCAGGTACTGCTGGCCGAGGTCGACGATGTTCCTGGTCACCGGCCCGAAGGGGTGGCTGCGGGAGAGCCGGGTCGCGAGGCAGAGCAGCACGGCGGTGAGCAGGGCGGCGGAGAGCGGCCCGGCGACGGCCGGGGCGCGCAGCCCCCGTGCGGGGGCGCCGGCCCTGAGCGGGGGCGCGCCCTTCCCCTCCTCGCCGTCGACCTCGTCGAGCACGGTGTCGGCGGCGGGGGGCACACGTCCTCCAGGGGGCGCACGGAACGGGGAACGCCCGGGGTGAGGTGTCACGGGCCGACCGCCATTACCGCCGAGTCGGGCGACCCGCAACCGATCACCAGGCGGTCTTCCGGTACACCTCGGGTGAACTCCCGGTGCGGGTCGGCCGGAGGCCGTGGGGGCCGGCGTGCCGGGTCAGGTCGCCGGGGCGACGAGTTCGTCGACCGTCCCGGCCACCGTGCCGAACAGGTCCGCGACCGTCGTCAGGCTCGCGGTCCGCAGCACGGCCGACGGGAGCACGGTTCCGTCCGGCGCCTCCAGGGGCCGGGTCGCGGTGGCCTCGGCGACCACGGTCGGACGGTAGCCGCGGTGGAAGGCGCCCTGGGCGGTGAAGAGGACGCACAGGTGCGTCATGAACCCGGCGATGACCAGGTCCCCGCCGGCGCCGAGGCCCTTCAGGGTCTCTTCCAGGTCCGTGGCGTGGAAGGCGTCGGGGAACTGCTTGACGACCACCTTCTCGCCCTCGATCGGGGCGACTTCGTCGCTGATCGCACCGATCTCCGCACGGATGTCGTACGGGGTGCCCTCCCCGCCGTCGTTGACGACGTGGACGACGGGGATCCCGGCTGCGCGGGCGGCGGCGAGCAGGCGCGCGCCGGCGGCCACGGCTTCCTCGGCCTCGTCGAGCAGCATGACGCCGCGGCGGTAGGTGTTCTGGAAGTCGATCATGATCAGGGCCGATTCGCTCAGGAGCGGCAGCTCCCGAGGAAGGCCGATCACTTCACGCAGGGTGGTGGACACGGTCATGACGGTTCCTTTCGCGATGCGACGTTTTCAACGCTAACACATCACGTAATCATCGATTACACAGCGGGGATCCGCCCAGGTCCGGACTGTTAGCGCTGTTATCGTGAGTCGCATGTCGTCGGCACGAGAGCGCATCCTGCAAGCCACCGAGGAACTCCTCGCCGACAAGGACGCGCTGGCGATCTCCACCCGCGCGATCTGCGACCGGGCGAAGGTCGGCATGCCCGAGATCTACCGCCAGTTCGGTGACAAGCAGGGGCTGCTCACGGCGGTCGCCGACATCGGTTTCGAGCGCTTCCTCGACGCCAAGCGGCAGAACCCGCTCACCGACGATCCGGTCGCGGACCTGCGGACGGCCTGGGACAGCCACGTGGCGTTCGCGCTCCGCAACCCGTACCTCTACCGCCTGATGTTCACGCCGACCGGCGACGCGAAGCCGCAGGCCATCAAGGAGGCGCAGGCGATCCTCCTGACGGCCGTGGAGCGCTGCCGCGACGCCGGGCGGCTGCGGATGGCCCCCGAGCTCGCGGGGCAGTCGATCCTCTCCGCGAACGTGGGCGTCTGCATGATGGCGCTGTCGTTCCCGGACCTGTTCGGTGGCTCCGACATCTCACCGGCGGTACGGGACGCGGTGATCGGACAGGCCACGGGTGACGAGCGCGAGGACGCCCGGATCGGCACGGCGACCGTGCTCGCCCAGGCGCTCGTCGGCACCCTCACCGGCACGGCTCCCGTGAGCGCCGCGACCCTCGACCTGCTGAAGGGCGCGCCGCGGCCGCCGGCCGGGACCTCGGAGGCGTGACACCCCTGGCCGCGACCGGTGTTCCGCCGCCTCGCGCGGACGAGGAGGCCTTCGTCAGGCCCGTGTCGCGTCGCCCCTCGCACGGAAGGGTCCGTCCAGAGCCGCCCATTGCAGGAGCATGATGGTCTTGCCGTCGACAATGCGCCCGTCGCGGGTCATGGCGAGGGCCTCGGCGAACGGCAGCTCCAGGACCTCGATGTCCTCACCCTCCTCCTCGAGTCCGCCCCCGGGCCCGCTCCGGTCGGCCGGGGTGTACGGCGCGGCGAAGAAGTGCAGGCGCTCGGTGACGGAGCCGGGGCTCATGTAGGCGGCGAACACAGGGGTGAGCGGGCCCAGGGTGACGCCGAGCTCCTCGGCGCTCTCGCGCCGGACGGCGGCCGGCGCGTCGTCCGCGTCGAGCAGCCCCGCGGCGGCTTCGACCAGCATGCCGTCGGGGTGGTCGTTGACGTAGGCGGGGTAGCGGAACTGACGGGTGAGCAGGACGCAGCCGCGCTCGGTGTCGTAGGGCAGGACCACGGCGCCGTCGCCGCGGTCGTAGGTCTCGCGCGTCTGGGTCTCCCAGCGTCCGTCGCGACGGCGGCGGTCGAAGGTCGTGCGGCGCAGCACGTGCCAGCCCTGGGACGTGAGCTCGACCTCGCGGACCACGACGTCGGGGTTGCGGGCCAGGTCACGTCCGGCCCGGTCGAGCCCGGTGCGGCCGCGGTGGTCGGGGACGTCGATGCCGGGGCGGGGCGGCGGAGGTGTGTCGGCGGTCATGGGGAGTTAGAGTACAGGCGACAACGTGCAAGAACAGGAGAGAACGTGCATGCTGGCTGCTGAACGACGTGAGTACCTGCTCGGCCTGCTCGCCCGCGAGGGCAAGATCGTCGCCAAGGACGTCGCCGCCGCGCTGGGCATCTCGGAGGACAGCGTGCGGCGCGACCTGCGCGATCTCGCCGCGGAGGGACGGTGCCAGCGGGTCTACGGGGGCGCGTTGCCCGTCTCGCCGGCCGTGGTCGACTACGCCGCCCGGCGGAACGTGTCGCCGCACGGCAAGCAGAAGGTCGCCGCGGTGGCGGCGGGGCTGGTACGGCCGGGAGGTACGGTGATCCTCGACGGCGGCACCACCGCCCTCGCCGTCGCCCGGACCCTGCCCCGGGACCTCGCCTGCACGGTGATCACCCACAGCCCGACGATCGCCGCGGCCCTGCTCGACCACCCGCGGGCGGACCTCTTCCTGCTCGGTGGGCGCGTCTTCAAGCACTCAGCGGTCACCTGCGGCGCCGCCGCGGTCGAGGCCGCGCAGAACGTCTCCGCCGACCTCTGCCTCCTCGGCGTCACCGGTGTGCACCCCGAGATCGGCCTGACCACCGGAGACGCCGAGGAGGCGGCGATGAAGCGCGCCCTGTCGGCGCGAGCGGCGGAGACCTTCGTCCTCGCCTCGTCGGAGAAGATCGG
Organism: Streptomyces sp. CB02261; assembly: GCF_001905665.1. GTDB lineage: Bacteria > Actinomycetota > Actinomycetes > Streptomycetales > Streptomycetaceae > Streptomyces. Next base: position 73,775 of record NZ_LIVX01000013.1, read on the forward strand.
CACGGCTTCGCGGTACCGGGTCCTGCCCTGGGAGAAGGTCAGCGGAGTGATCACCGACGCCGACCCCCACGACGCGGTCGTCGAGAGCGTCAAGGCACTCGGCGTGGAGATCCTGGCGGCGGGGTGACCTCCCGCCGTCCGGGGGCCGCATCCACTGCCCGGAAGGGCGGGCCGACGGACCGGCAGGCCGTCAGGCGTGGTTGACGGGGAGGACGTCCGGGGAGAGCGCGCCCGCGTGGGCGGAGGCCGAGGTCATCCGCTTGCGGTGGTGGCGGCGGCACAGCACCTCGTAGCCGACCTCCTCGGCCGGGCGGTTCACGTCGCCGACGACGACCTGCTCGCCCTCGACGACCATCTCGCCGCCGACCGTACGGGCGTTGTGCGTGGCGCGGGCGCCGCACCAGCACAGCGCCTCGACCTGGAGCTGCTCGATCCGGTCCGCGAGTTCGATCAGGCGCTGCGAGCCCGGGAAGAGCTTGGTCCGGAAGTCGGTGGTGATGCCGAAGGCGAAGACGTCGAGGCCGAGGTCGTCGACGACGCGTGCGAGCTGGTCGATCTGTTCCGGGGCGAGGAACTGCGCCTCGTCGACGATCACGTAGTCCGCCTTGCCGCCCTGCGAGAACTGCGCGACCAGATACGCGTACAGGTCCATGCCCTGCGGCGCCTCGACCGCCTCCGTCACCAGCCCGAGCCTCGAAGACAGCTTGCCCTCGCCCGCCCTGTCGTCACGGGTGAAGATCACGCCCTGCAGCCCCCGCGCGTCGCGGTTGTGGGCGATCTGGAGGGCCAGGGTGCTCTTCCCGCAGTCCATGGTTCCGGAGAAGAAGACCAGCTCGGGCATGACGGGTCGGGACCTTTCAGGTCGTCGGAGGCTCGCGGGAGGGTCGCGGGAAGGGAGGGAGCAGGGGTCAGGAACGGACTTCGAGCAGCGGTACGAGCTGCTCCGCAGCGGTCATCGACCCGTGCATGCCCACCATCGCGGATTCGTGCGGCTCGTTGACGGAGGCGGTGATCGCCACGTCGTCGTGGGCCGCGGCGACGACGTCGCCGATCCGGCCGTACACCCGCTCGTCGATCTCGTCGCCGAACCAGCCCAGGGAGATGGCCTCGTCACGGCTCGCCACCCAGAACTGCTCGCCGAGCACCTCGCGCCAGCAGGTGAGGACGTCCGCCTCGGCGCCGGGCACGGCGTAGACGTGCCGGGCGCGTCCCTCGCCGCCGAGGAGGGCGACGCCCGCGCGCAGCTCCCAGTCCTCGTCGAAGTCGATGCGGTGCTGCTCGTCGAAGGGGATGTCGACCATGCCGTGGTCCGCCGTGACGTACAGGGCGGAGCGCGGCGGCAACTGCTCGGCGAGCCGCTGCACGAGCCGGTCGACGAACATCAGCTGGCCGCGCCAGGCGTCGGAGTCGACACCGAAGCGGTGTCCGGCGCCGTCGAGTTCGCTGTAGTACGTGTAGACCAGCGAGCGGTCGCCGGCGGCGAGCTGCTCGGCGGAGAAGTCCATCCGCTCCTCGCCGGAGAGCCGCCCGTGGAACGTTCCGCCGCTGAGGGCGACCTTGGTGAGCGGGGTCTGCTCGAAGATCGGGGAGGACACCTGGGCGGTGTGGATCCCGGCCTCGTGCGCGAGCTGGAAGACCGTGGGGTACGGCTGCCAGACGTGCGGCGCGGTCCACGGCTTCCAGCGCAGCTGGTTCATCAGCTCGCCGGTCGAGGGGTCGCGCACGGTGTAGCCGGGCAGCCCGTGCGTGCCGGGGTAGCGGCCGGTGCCGACGGAGGCCAGCGAGGTCGCCGTGGTGGCGGGGAAGCCCGCGGTGACCGGGCGGCCCGTGCCGCCGCGCGAGGAGCCGAGGAGCGAAGTCAGGAAGGGCGCCTCGTCCGGGTGGGCCTTGATCTGCTCCCAGCCGAGCCCGTCGATCAGGAAGAGGCAGTTGCGGTCGGCCGGGTCCAGCTCCGCGATCCGCGGTGTGAATCCGGGCACGCCCTGGCCGGCGACGAGCGTCGGCAGGACGTCGCCGAGGGAGCCCGAGGCGTACTCGGGGACCGGCGCGGTCTCCAGGGCGAGCGGAACGGGGTCGTCGGGCCAGCCGTGGTTCATGGTGGCGGGCTGCACCATCAGCGGGTGGGAGCGGCGGTGGCCGCGATGGCTTCGGAGAGGGCCTGGGCGAAGGCGAGCGTCTGCCGCACGGTGTCGGGCCCGTCGCCGGCCTCGCTCACGCGCAGGCTGAGGTCGTCGGCGGTGGCGTTGCCGGTGTAGCCGTGGTCGGCGTCGCAGTTGGAGTCGCCGCAGGCGGCGGGCTCCAGGTCGATCCGGGAGACGGCGCCCCAGCCGATGGTGAGGACCACCTCGCGGGGAAGGGTGCCCGGCGTGTACGACTCCGGGTTGGCGACCACGCGGCTGACGACGACGGACGAAATCCGGTCGAGCTTCACGGACTCGGTCGACGTCGTGGCGTACGGGGTCGGGGAGCTGGTGTCGGCGGCCTGCTCGTCGGTGTGGCTGACGATGAAGCGGTGCGGCGTCAGGACGAGGACGGTGACGTGGCGCCGGACCTCGTTCGCGTCGAAGGTGGTCTCCTGGTGCACCACGTACGACGCGACGGCCTCGCCGCCGACAGCGGCCTCCACCGCCTCGGCCACGAGGGCCGGGTAGTAGCCGCTGCGCTCGATCGCCGCGCGCAGCCCCTGGGTCGTCGTACCGGTCTTCGCCATGGACTCCATCCTACGGGGCGGTGGGGGCCCCTCAGGCCCTTCAGTAACTCGGCAGGCTGCGCGGGCCGAGGTCGGTCCGGGGCGGCGGCGGCGCCAGTCGGACGGTGGCGCCGAGCACGGAGAGTCCGCGTGGCGCCACGACCACCGGCTCCAGGGAGACGGCGACCACCTCGGGATGGTCGTCGACGAGCCGGGAGACCCTGAGCAGGACCTCTTCGAGGGCCGGGGTGTCGACGGGGGCGGAGCCGCGCCAGCCGAAGAGCAGCGGGGCGGTACGGAGGGAGCGGACGAGATCGGCGACGTCCCGGTCCGTGGCCGGAACCAGCCGGTGGGCCATGTCACCGAGCAGCTCGGACGCGGCGCCCGAGAGGCCGAAGGAGAGGACGGCGCCGACGGCCGGGTCGATGGCGGACCGGACGACCGTGTCGACGCCCCGGGGCACCATGGCCTGCACGACCGGCTGGAGCTCCTCGGGCTTGCCGAGGACCTCGGTCAGCTCGGCGTACGCGGTGCGCAGCTGCTCCTCGGTCGCCAGGTCGAGCCGTACGCCGCCGAGGTCGGGGCGGTGGCGCAGGTGCGGGGCGGTCGTCTTGAGCGCGACCGGGTAGCCGAGCCGGGCGGCGGCCGCGACGGCGGCGTCGGGCGTGGGCGCGGGCAGGGTCGGCAGGACGGCGATCCCGTACCGCGCCAGCAGCTCCCCGGCCTGCTCGGTGCCGAGCGTCACCCCCCGGGGATCGACCTCGTCGCCGAGCACCCGCTCGATGAGCGCGGCGGCCCCGGCCTCGTCGATGTCCTCGTACTCGGGCACCCGCCCGGGCTCGGCCGCCCGCCGCCGCCACTGCCCGTACCGCACAGCCTCGGCCAACGCCCGCACGGCCCGCTCGGCGGCGGGGTAGGCGGGGATGGTGGTGCTGGGGGTGTGGGGGGTGCCGGGGGCCCCGGCCGTTCCTGCGGTGCCGGAGGTGCTGGCGGTACCGGAAGCTCCGGAGGCGCCGACGGTCGCGGAGGTGCCGGCGGTCGCGGCCGTGCCGGCGGTCGCGGCCGTGCCGGCCGGCCCGGGCCGGGTCGCGCCCGGCGTTCCCGGCGCGGTCGGCGCGGTCGGCGTCCCGGACGCGGACGCGCCCGGCGTCCCCGGCCCGGCGCCGGTCAGGTTCGGCGGGGCGACGCGCGCCGGCGGTCCGGGCGGCGACCCGGCCGCGGTACCCGTACCCGTATCCGCACTCGTACCCGTACCGACACCCCCGCTCCTCCCCGGCACAGCCGGTCGCGTGCTCGTCGCGATGGCGAGGGCCTCCGCGAGGCCGCCCATCTCGACGTGGACGACGACGACCGGCTTCGTCGGGGCCGGGGCGGAGGCGACGGCCTCGCGGAGGGAGGCCGCGAGGACCTCGCCGTCGCCGAACTCGGTGGCGCCGTTCTCGCCGACCCACGGGATCGCGGTCACGACGACCGCGTCGGAGGTCTCGTCCGCGAGCGCCGCCGCCAGCGCGTCCCGGAAGTCCGGCGGTTCCGCCGCCGTCGTCAGGTCGAGCGGCCGCAGCGGGCGCAGCCCCTCCGTCAGGCAGGCGTCGTACGTGAGGAGGCCGAGGGACTCGGAGTTGCCGAGGATCGCGACCCGGGGCCCGGCGGGCAGGGGCTGGGCGGCCAGGAGCAGCCCCGCGTCGACGAGTTCGGTGACGGTGTCGACGCGGATGACCCCGGCCTGGCGGAGCAGGGCGGAGACCGTGGCGTGCGGGATGCGAGTGACGGGCACCCGGTGGCCGGGCGGGGCGCTGCCGCTGTGCCGGGCGCCCTTGACGACGACGACCGGCTTGACGGCGGCGGTGCGGCGGGCCAGCCGGGTGAACTTGCGGGGGTTGCCGATCGACTCCAGGTAGAGGAGGACGACGTCGGTTCCGGGGTCGTCGTACCAGTGCTGGAGGAAGTCGTTGCCGGAGACGTCGGCGCGGTTGCCCGCCGAGATGAAGGAGGAGAGGCCCGCCCCCCGCCGGTGCAGTCCGGCGAGGAGGGCGATGCCGATCGCGCCGGACTGGGTGAAGAGCCCGATGCGGCCGGCGGCCGGCATCTGCGGTGCGAGGGAGGCGTTGAGCCGGACGTCGTCGGTGGTGTTGATGATCCCGAAGGCGTTCGGGCCGATGATCCGCATCCCGTACGAGCGTGCCTGACGGACCAGCTGGCGCTGCCGCTCGCGGCCGTCGGCCCCGCTCTCCGCGTATCCGGCGGAGAGGACGACGAGTCCGCGCACGCCGTGCTCGCCGCAGTCCGCGACGGCTTCCGGCACCCGTTCGGCGGGGACCGCGACGATCGCGAGGTCGACGGGTTCCCCGATGGCGCCGACGGAGGGGTACGCGGGGACGCCGTCGAGCTCCGCCGTCTCGCCGGCGGGGAGCGCCGCGTTGACCGCGTACACCCGGCCCGAGAAGTCGGCCCCGATGAGGTTGCGGAGGACCGTGCGGCCGACGCCGCCGGGGGCGCGCCCGGCTCCGACGACGGCGACGGACCGGGGGGTGAGGAGGCGCTGCACGGAGCGCGCCTCGGCCCGCTGCTCCCGTGCGCGCTGGACGGCGAGGGACCGGTCGGTGGGTTCGAGGTCGAGGTGGAGCCGTACGGAGCCGTCCTCGAAGCTGCGCTTCTGGGTGTAGCCGGCGTCCGTGAAGACCTTGATCATCTTGGTGTTGGCGGGCAGGACCTCGGCGGCGAAGCGCCGGATGTCCCGTTCCCGTGCGACCGCCGCGATGTGTTCCAGCAGGGCGGAGGCGACTCCGCGTCCCTGGTGGGCGTCCTGGACGAGGAAGGCGACCTCGGCCTCGTCGGCGGGCGCGGAGGCGGGCAGGCCGCGGTCGTCGATGCGGTCGTAGCGCACGGTGGCGATGAACTCCCCGCCCACCGTCGCCGCGAGCCCGACCCGGTCCACGAAGTCGTGGTGGGTGAAGCGGTGGACGTCCTTGGCGGAGAGCCGGGGGTAGGGGGCGAAGAAGCGGTAGTACTTCGACTCGTCCGAGACCTGCTCGTAGAAGCTGACGAGGCGGTCGGCGTCGTCGGCGGTGATGGGCCTGATGCGCGCGGTGCCGCCGTCGCGGAGCACCACGTCGGCTTCCCAGTGGTCGGGGTAATCGTGGTCCGGTGGTGCCGGACGCGCCTGTGGTGCCGGGTGTCCCGCCGCTTCCGACTGCTCCGACGCGCTCTCCATGGGGCCAGCCTAGGGGGTGTCCTGGCGATCGGGCCGGATCGGGTGGCGGTGGCCCGGGGCCGCGACACGTGGGTGGCGCGGCTCGCGCGAAGGGTGTACGCGATGCATGGTGGGGTCACTCCGTGCAAGGTGGTGAGCACACCGGGTAGGGCGGGAGTGGGCCGAAAGGCGCTCCGGTCCGGGCCGATGGTCGGCCGCGAGCACGGAGCATCCCGTGAGACACTGGTCTAGACAACCCCTTAAGACTTGAAGGGCAACACCATGGCTGAGCGCCGCGTCAACGTCGGCTGGGCCGAGGGCCTGCACGCCCGCCCCGCGTCCATCTTCGTCCGTGCCGCCACGGCTTCCGGCGTGCCGGTGACGATCGCCAAGTCCGACGGCACCCCCGTGAACGCCGCCTCCATGCTCGCGGTGCTCGGTCTGGGCGCGCAGGGCGGCGAGGAGATCGTCCTCGCTTCGGAGGCCGACGGTGCCGAGGCCGCTCTGGACCGTCTGGCGAAGCTGGTCGCCGAGGGTCTCGACGAGCTCCCCGAGACCGTCTGATCCGGGTCACCCCGCACGGCAATGGCCGTGGCTGCCGAATTCCGGCGGTCACGGCCTTTCTCTTTTCTTACCGCCCTGTTTTCGGGCAGCACGAAAGAACCCCGCCTATTTCAATTCTTTGTATACGGTGTGCGCGTTAATTCCGTGCACTCGCCGTGTTGACGACATGTTGCGAAACCCTCACACGACCGCGCTCCGGCCTTTTGAGCCGGTGCAGCGGCTGCGAGCGTTCCGCGTGCAGCGCGGTCAGCGCCCTCGCCCGCTCGGCGTCACCGCGGGCCACGGCGTCCACGATCGCGCCGTGCTCGGCCCAGGCGTCCACCGGCTGCGCCGGCTGCTCGACCGCGTACATCCAGGCGATCTTGTGGCGCAGCTGGGTCAGCAGCGCCGTCAGGGCCGGGCTGCCCGAGGCCTGCGCCAGCGTCTCGTGGAACCAGCCGCCGAGCGACCGCAGATCCTCGCCCTGGCCGCGCCTGGCCCGCTCCTGACCCAGCCTGACCAGGCCCCGCAGCACCTTGAGGTGGGCCTCGGTGCGCCGCTGGGCGGCCCGCGCGGCGCCGAGCGGTTCGAGCAGCGCCCGCATGTCGAGCAGGTCGGCCGCCTCCTGCTCGGTGGGCTCGGCGACGTGCGCGCCCGCGTGGCGGCGGGTGACGACGAAGCCCTCGGACTCCAGGGTGCGCAGGGACTCGCGGACCGGGACCCGGGAGACCCCGTACCGGCGGGCGAGCTGTTCCTCGGTCAGCCGGCTGCCCCGCTCGAAGACCCCGGAGACGATGTCGTCCCGGATCGCCGTGCATACCGAGTGCGCGGGAATGCGCATGTCCGACCTCCGCCTTGGTCTGCGCGAGACAATTCCTGAGGCGCCTGTTCCACGCCCGAAACGCGACTCTATTGCAGCGCACCGGAATTTCCGATGCCTCAGCGGAATATGGACGCCTTTTGACCGACGAAAAGCCCCGGCTCAGTACGAGCCGGGGCTTTTGCGACGTGACACGGTGCCCCCGGGGGGCAGCGAGGGCGCCGACGCGTCAGACGCTGACGCCGCGGGCCCGGAGGTAGGAGATCGGGTTGATGTCGGAGCCGTACTCGGAGCTGGTACGCGCCTCGAAGTGCAGGTGCGGGCCGGTCGAGTTGCCGGTCGAGCCGGAGATGCCTATCTGCTGGCCCGGTTCGACGCTCTGGCCGACGTAGACGCCGATGGAGGAGAGGTGCCCGTACTGGGTGTACGTGCCGTCGTTCATCCGGATGACGATGTTGTTGCCGTACGCGCCGCCCCAGCCGGCCTCGACGACGGTGCCGGAGCCGACGGAGACCACGCTGCTGCCGTAGCCGGCGTGGAAGTCGACGCCCGAGTGGCTGCCGGAGGACCAGAGCGAGCCGCCGGTCTGGTAGCCGGTGGACACGTACGAGCCGGCGACGGGGAGCTGGAAGGAGTTCAGCCGGCGGCGCTCGGCCTCACGGGCGGCGCGCTCCGCGGCCTCACGGATCTCCTTGGCGCGGGCCTCGGCCTTGCGCTTCGCCTCGGCCTCGGCCTTCGCCTTGGCGGCGGCCTCGAAGGCCTCCTGCTCCTGGGCGGCGGCCTGGGCGCTGATCCGGTCCACGAGGGAGTCCTCGGTGATGACCTGGGTGAGACCGGTGTCCTCCACGGAACGATTGTCCGCGTCGGCCGCGAGCGCCGGGGAGGCGAGGGTTCCGATGACGCCGGTGGTGGCGAGGGTCGCGGCGCCGGCGATGCCCACGCTGCGGCGCGCCATCCGGCTCGAACCACGATGCTTCCCGGTGGCACGGGTGAACGCCATGTAGGGGCTGATCCTTTCCTTCCCTCTCGCCTACCGGGTTAGCTGACGGGTTCGGAGCAGGAAGGTCTCCTACGAGCCCCTCCGTACGAGACGAAGGCGCCCGATTCACCCCAGGGACTACATGTGGGTCCCCGGCTCCCCAGGCTCGCGCCTGACGGGGACTCGGCGATGTCTGTCCGGATGCCGCGGGTGCGGCGGGTGCAACTGCCGAACAGACGCACCGACGCTATGCGGATCGCCTGTCGATCACCAACCGGACTCGCCAGTTTGTAAGACATGCCACAGGGCAAACGATCACCCTTGCCACCAATACGGACAAAGGGGAGGGCCCCGACGAAGGATGTCGTCGGGGCCCTCCCCGTGCCCCCGTCAGGAGCCGGGCTGGAGCCGGTCCGAAACGGGGTCAGGAGCCGGAATCAACCGGTCACGACGGTGACTTCACCGATGCCGAGCGCGCGCACCGGCTCGGCGATCTGCGCCGCGTCACCCACGAGCACGGTGACGAGCCGGTCCACCGGGAAGGCGCTGACCACGGCCGCGGTGGCCTCGACCGTGCCGGTCTCGGCCAGGCGCGCGTACAACTGGGCCTGGTAGTCGTCCGGGAGGTGCTGCTCGACCTGGTCGGCGAGCGTCCCGGCGACCGACGCGGCCGTCTCGTACTTCAGCGGCGCGACCCCGACCAGGTTCTGCACGGCCGTCTCGCGCTCGGCGTCCGTCAGACCCTCGGCCGCCAGCGTGCGCAGCACCTTCCACAGGTCGTCGAGCGCCGGGCCGGTGTTGGGCGTGTCGATGGAGCCGCTGATGGCGAGCATCGCGGCGCCGTTGCCCTGGCTGTCGGAGCGGAGCACCTGCCCGAAGGCGCGCACCCCGTACGTGTAGCCCTTCTCCTCGCGCAGCACCCGGTCGAGTCGCGAGGTGAGGGTGCCACCGAGGCAGTACGTGCCCAGGACCTGGGCCGGCCAGACGCGGTCGTGGCGGTCGGAACCGATCCGGCCGATCAGCAACTGGGTCTGGACGGCGCCGGGTCGGTCCACGATGACGACGCGTCCGGTGTCGTCGGCGGTGATCGGCGGCATCGGCAGCGGCTCGGCCGGCTCGCCGGTCCAGGCGCCGAGGGTCTCGGCGAGCACCTTGTCCAGGTCGACGCCGGTCAGGTCGCCGACGACCACCGCGGTGGCCGTGGCGGGCCGCACGTACGCCTCGTAGAAGGCGCGGACCGCGGCCGCGTCGATCGCCGCGACGGTCTCCTCGGTGCCCTGGCGCGGCCGCGACATCCGCGACTCGGCAGGGAACAGCTCCTTGGAGAGCTGCTTGGCGGCGCGACGGGCCGGGTTGGCCGTCTCGTGCGGGATCTCGTCGAGACGGTTGCGCACCAGGCGCTCGATCTCGGTCTCCAGGAACGCCGGGGCGATCAGCGCCTCGGAGAGCAGCCCGAGCGCCTTGGGCAGCCGGGAGACCGGGACCTCCAGGGAGACCCGTACGCCCGGGTGGTCGGCGTGCGCGTCGAGCGTGGCGCCACAGCGCTCCAGCTCGGCCGCGAACTCCTCGGCGCCGCGCTGGTCCGTGCCCTCGGAGAGCGCGCGGGCCATGATGGTGGCGACGCCGTCGAGACCGGCGGGCTCGGCGTCCAGCGGGGCCGGCAGGAACAGCTCCACGGCCACGACCTGCTGGCCGGGGCGGTGACTGGTCAGCAGGGTCAGGCCGTTGTCCAGCTTCCCGCGGTCCGGGGCGGGGAAAGCCCAGGGCCTGGCGGCGCCGGGCGCCGGCTGCGGGTGGAAGTCCATGCTGGTCAAAGCCGCGGCAGCGTCGGTCACTGGTCCGCTCCCTCTTCGTCGTCGCTGTCGCTCTGCTCGGTCGCCAGGGGCTCGTAGACGAGCACCGCGCGGTTGTCGGGGCGCAGCGTGGCCGCGGCGGCCGCCCGCACCTCCTCGGCGGTGATGTCCAGGATCCGGTCGACGGCCGTCAGGGCGAGCTGGGGGTCGCCGAACAGCACGGCGTACCGGCACAGTTCGTCGGCGCGGCCCGCGACCGTGCCGAGGCGGTCGAGCCACTCGCGCTCCAACTGGGCCTGCGCGCGCTCCATCTCCTCCGGCGTGGGGCCGTCGGCGGCGAACCGGGCGAGCTCCTCGTCGACGGCCGCCTCGATCTGCGGGACCTCGACGCCGCCGGACGTCTTGACGTCCAGCCAGCCGAGCGAGGGCGCTCCCGCGAGCCGCAGCAGGCCGAAACCGGCGGCGACGGCCGTACGGTCGCGGCGGACCAGACGGTTGTGCAGGCGGGACGACTCGCCACCGCCCAGCACCGTCAGGGCCAGGTCGGCGGCGTCGCACTCGCGCGTGCCGTCGTGGGGCAGCCGGTAGGCGGCCATCAGCGCGCGGGCCGGGACCTCCTCCTCGACGACCTCACGCAGCTGCTCGCCGATGATCTCGGGCAGCGAGCCGTCCCGCGGGGGCAGCTTGCCGTCGTGGGACGGGATCGAGCCGAAGTACTTCTCGATCCAGGCGAGGGTCTGCGCCGGGTCGATGTCGCCGACGACCGACAGCACCGCGTTGTTCGGGGCGTAGTACGTGCGGAAGAAGTTCCGCGCGTCCTCCAGGGTGGCCGCGTCCAGGTCGGCCATGGAGCCGATCGGCGTGTGGTGGTACGGGTGGCCCTCCGGGTAGGCGAGGGCGGTCAGCTTCTCGAACGCCGTGCCGTACGGCACGTTGTCGTAACGCTGGCGGCGCTCGTTCTTGACGACGTCCCGCTGGTTCTCCATGGACTCGTCGTCCAGGGCGGCGAGCAGCGAGCCCATGCGGTCGGCCTCCAGCCAGAGCGCGAGCTCCAGCTGGTGCGTGGGCATGGTCTCGAAGTAGTTGGTGCGCTCGAAGCTCGTCGTGCCGTTGAGCGAGCCGCCCGCACCCTGCACCAGCTCGAAGTGCCCGTTGCCGTGGACCTGCTTCGAGCCCTGGAACATCAGGTGCTCGAAGAGGTGGGCCAGGCCCGTGCGGCCCGGGACCTCGTGACGCGAGCCGACGTCGTACCAGAGGCAGACCGCGGCGACCGGGGTCAGGTGGTCCTCCGAGAGCACCACGCGCAGGCCGTTCGCCAACCGGTGCTCGGTCGCTGTCAGGCCGCCGGAGCCGGCCTCGGCCGTGGCCGTGTGACCCATGGGCATGTACGTCCCTTCGATCGCGATGTGAAAAGGTCCTGCCACTGTATGCAAGCGCGCCGACACCTGACGAAGTTCCCATCCCGTCGAGATGTCCCTCTTCCGGGTCGCGGTCGGCGTTGTCGGTGGCACGGTCCACAATGGTCCGCGTCAGATCAACCTTGTTGGTGAAGGAGCCGCAGCCGCGATGGCCCGCCGCAGCACGAAGACACCGCCGCCGGACGACGCGTTCGAGGAGCGAATCCTCGACATCGACGTCGTCGACGAGATGCAGGGCTCCTTCCTCGAGTACGCGTACTCGGTGATCTACTCGCGTGCCCTCCCCGACGCCCGGGACGGCATGAAGCCCGTCCAGCGCCGCATCGTGTTCCAGATGAACGAGATGGGGCTGCGGCCCGAGCGCGGCTTCGTCAAGTGCGCCCGTGTCGTCGGCGAGGTGATGGGCAAGCTGCACCCGCACGGTGACGCGTCCATCTACGACGCCATGGTCCGCATGGCCCAGCCGTTCTCCATGCGCCTCCCCCTCGTCGACGGCCACGGCAACTTCGGATCCCTGGGGAACGACGACCCGCCGGCCGCCATGCGGTACACCGAGTCGCGGATGGCCCCGGCCGCGCTCCTCATGACCGAGTCCATCGACGAGGACACGGTCGACTTCGCGCCGAACTACGACGGCCAGGAGCGGGAGCCGGCGGCACTGCCCGCCGCCTACCCGAACCTGCTGGTCAACGGCGCGTCCGGCATCGCGGTCGGCATGGCGACCAACATGCCCCCGCACAACCTCGGCGAGGTCATCGCCGCCGCCCGCCACCTGATCCGCCACCCGGGCGCCGACCTCGAGACGCTGATGCGCTTCGTGCCCGGCCCCGACCTGCCGACCGGCGGCCGGATCGTCGGCCTGTCCGGGATCAAGGACGCGTACGAGTCGGGCCGCGGCTCGTTCAAGATCCGCGCCACGACGAGCGTGGAGACGGTGACGGCGCGCCGGAAGGGCATCGTCGTGACCGAGCTGCCCTTCACGGTGGGCCCCGAGAAGGTCATCTCCAAGATCAAGGACCTGGTCGGTTCCAAGAAGCTCCAGGGCATCGCGGACGTCAAGGACCTCACCGACCGCAACCACGGGCTGCGTCTGGTCATCGAGATCAAGAACGGCTTCGTGCCGGAGGCGGTCCTGGAGCAGCTCTACAAGCTGACGCCGATGGAGGAGTCCTTCGGCATCAACAACGTGGCGCTGGTCGACGGCCAGCCGCTCACCCTCGGTCTGAAGGAGCTCCTGGAGGTCTACCTCGACCACCGCTTCGAGGTGGTCCGGCGCCGCTCCGAGTTCCGCAGGACCAAGAAGCGCGACCGGCTCCACCTCGTGCTCGGTCTGCTCATCGCGCTGCTCGACATCGACGAGGTCATCCGCCTCATCCGGGAGAGCGACAACTCCGCGCAGGCCAAGGAGCGCCTGATGGAGCGCTTCTCGCTGAGCGAGGTCCAGACGCAGTACATCCTGGACACCCCGCTGCGCCGTCTCACCCGGTTCGACCGCATTGAACTGGAGAGCGAGCGCGACCGGCTCAACGGCGAGATCGACGAGCTGACCGGGATCCTGGACTCCGACGCGGAGCTGCGCAAGCTGGTCTCTGCGGAACTGGCCGCGGTCGCCAAGAAGTTCGCCACCGACCGGCGGACAGTCCTGCTGGAGTCGGCGGGCGCGCCCGTCGCGGCCGTGTCCCTGGAGGTCGCGGACGACCCGTGCCGGGTGCTGCTGTCCTCGACCGGGCTGCTCGCCCGTACGGCGACGGCGGAGCTGCCGGAGACCGACCCGGACGCGACCCGCGTCAAGCACGACGTGATCCTGTCGGCGGTGGCCGCGACGCAGCGCGGCGACGTCGGCGCGGTGACCTCGGCAGGTCGGCTGCTGCGGATCGCGGTCATCGACCTGCCGCAGCTCCCCGACACGGCGAGCGCCCCGAACCTGGCGGGCGGCGCGCCCCTGTCCGAGTTCCTGACCCTGGAGGCCGACGAGACCGTGGTGTGCCTCACCACGCTCGACGAGTCCTCGCCGGGGCTCGCCCTCGGCACGCTCCAGGGCGTGGTGAAGCGCGTGGTGCCGGACTATCCGGCGAACAAGGACGAGCTGGAGGTCATCACGCTCAAGGAGGGTGACCGGATCGTCGGCGCGACCGAACTGCGCACGGGCGAGGAGGACCTGGTCTTCATCACCTCCGACGCCCAGCTGCTTCGCTACCCGGCCGCGCAGGTACGGCCCCAGGGCCGCCCGGCCGGCGGCATGGCGGGCGTCAAGCTGTCGGCGGGCGCCGAGGTGCTCTCGTTCACGGCCGTCGACCCGGCGGCGGACGCCGTCGTCTTCACCGTCGCGGGCTCCACGGGCACCCTGGACTCCTCGGCGGGTACGTCGGCGAAGCTGACGCCCTTCGACCAGTACCCGCGCAAGGGCCGGGCGACCGGCGGCGTCCGCTGCCAGCGCTTCCTGCGGGGCGAGGACGTGCTGATCCTGGCGTGGGCGGGTGCCGCGCCGGCCCGCGCCGCCCAGAAGACCGGCACCCCGGTGGAACTCCCGGACCTGGACCCGCGCCGCGACGGCTCGGGCACCCCCCTCCCCCGCCCGGTGGACGTGGTGGCGGGGCCGCCGAGCTAGCGCGTCGCGAGCCCGAGGCGCCCTAGGGCGCCTCGGGCTCCTCCTCCGTCTGCTGTACGTACCGCAGGACGCCCCACATGCTGTGCTCGTCGGGGGCGTCCTGCGGGCCGTTCTGCTCGCACTGGGCCAGTTCCTTGCGCAGGCCGGCCGCGTCCACGCCGGAACCGATCAGGACGAGCTGGGTGAGCCGCTCCTCGCCCTCGGGCCACCGCTCGGGGTAGAAGCGCAGGAAGCGGCCCACCGCGTGGACGGTGTAGCGGTTGTCCGGGTCCGCGGCGCCGAAGTCGACGAAGCCCTTGATCCGGTAGAGGCCCTCGGGGCGGGCGTCCAGGAAGGCCATCAGGCGGCGCGGGTGGAGCGGGGTCGCGGCCGTCAGGGACACGGTCTCGTACGCCGTGTGCGGGTGGCTGTGCCGGGCGTCCTCGCCCTCCTCGCCGTACAGGATGTCCTCGATGGACATCTGCCCCTCGATCTCCCCCTCGGGGACCACCCGGTCGAAGAGCAGCTCCGGGTCGATCCTTCCGTGCGTGGCCTCGACCACGACGGCCTTGCCGGCCAGCCCGGCCACCGTCTCGTGGACGGCGCGCAGCTCGTCCTCGGGGACCCGGTCGGCCTTGTTCACGACCACGAGGTCGGCGATCGGCAGCTGCCGGTCGGTCTCGGGGTGCCGCTGCCGGGTGGCGGAGAACTCGGCCGCGTCGACGACCTGGACGAGCCCTCCGTACACGATCCGCTCGTTCTCGCTGGCGAGCACCATGCGGACCAGCTCCTGCGGCTCCGCGAGCCCGCTCGCCTCGATCACGATGACGTCGAGGCGGGACTCGGGGCGGGTGAGGACCTCCAGGTACTCGTCGAGTTCGCCGGCGTCGACGGCGCAGCAGAGGCAGCCGTTGCCGAGGGAGACGGTGGAGCCGACCTGCCCGGCGACGCTCATCGCGTCGATGCCGATGTCACCGAAGTCGTTGACCATGACGCCGATGCGGGTGCCCCGAGCGCTGCGCAGCAGGTGGTTCAGGAGTGTGGTCTTCCCCGCCCCGAGGAACCCGGCCAGGACGACGACGGGGATCTGCTGCGTGGTCAAGGGACGTGCCTCCGGTTCTCCTGCGTGCGTGCCCACGGCTGTGGGAAACCCCCAGGATAGGCACCCGCTCCCTCGCCGTTTCCGGTCCTGGCGCGTCGCCCCTTACCTTTTCCCTCATGAGCCCCGCAGACACCAGCCCCCCTCGCCCCGGCGCGCGCCGACGGCGGTTCGGGTGGCCTCGGCGGGTGTTCTCGCAGGTCCTGCTGATGCAGCTGGTCATCGCGACCGGTGTGACCGTGCTCGCCACCGGGCTCTTCCTCGCCCCGCTCAGCGCCCAGCTCGACGACCAGGCGATGCGGCGGGCCCTGGCCATCGCCGGGTCCACCGCGTCCCCCCGACTGGCCGCGGACCTCACCACGACCCCGCCGTCCGCGCGGGGCCCGGTGCAGACCGAGGCCGAGCGGATCCGTGTCTCGACGGGCGCCGAGTACGTCGTGGTCATGGACACACGCGGGGTGCGCTGGTCGCACACCGATCCCGCCGAGATCGGCAGGCGGGTCTCCACGGACCCGAGCACCGTCCTCGCCGGGCGCGAGGTGATGGAGATCGACAGCGGCACCCTGGGCCGGTCGGCGCGCGGCAAGACGCCACTGCGGGACGCGGACGGGCGGATCGTCGGCGCGATCTCGGTGGGCATCGAGTACGACAGCGTCCGCGACCGGCTCCTCGCCGCGATCCCGGGTCTCCTCGCCTACGCGGGCGGGGCGCTCGCGGCCGGCGCCCTGGCCGCGTACCTGATCTCGCGGCGCCTCCAGCGGCAGACCCACGACCTGGCCTTCTCCGACATCTCCGCGCTGCTCGCCGAACGTGAGGCCATGCTGCACGGCATCCGCGAGGGCGTCGTGGCCCTGGACCGCCACGGCTCCGTGAGGCTCATGAACGACGAGGCGCAGCGGCTTCTCGGCCTCGGTCCCGAGGCGACGGGCCGGCCGCTCGACGAGGTCCTCGGCCGGGGCCGTACCGCCGACGTCCTCGCGGGTCGGGTGACCGGCGAGGACCTGGTCACCGTGCGGGGGCACCGGGTGCTGATCGCCAACCGGATGCCGACCGACGACGGCGGCGCCGTGGCGACCCTCCGCGACCGCACCGAGCTGGAGCGGCTGGGGCGCGAGCTGGACTCCACCCGGGGGCTGATCGACGCCCTCCGCGCCCAGGACCACGAGCACGCCAACCGCATGCACACCCTGCTCGGTCTCCTGGAGCTGGAGATGCACGAGGAGGCGGTGGAGTTCGTCACGGAGGTGGTCGGCGTGCACCGGGCGACCGCCGAGCAGGTCACGGAGAAGGTCCACGACCCGCTGCTCGCGGCACTGCTGGTCGGCAAGGCCACGGTCGCCGCCGAGCGGGGCGTCTCGCTGCGGATCGCCCCGGGCTCGCTGCTGCCGAACCGGCTCGTCGACCCGCGTGAGCTGGTCACCGTCGTCGGGAACCTGGTCGACAACGCCCTGGACGCCGCGGCGGGCACTCCCGGCGCCCGGATCGACGTCTCCTTCCGCGCCGAGGCCCGTACGGTCGTGCTGCGGGTCACGGACAGCGGCCCGGGGGTTCCGGAGGAGAGCCGCGAGCTGATCTTCACCGAGGGATGGACGACGAAGGCGCTTCCGTCCCACGGGAAGCGCGGCCTCGGTCTCGCCCTCGTCCGCCGGCTCGCCGAGCGCCGTGGCGGCTCCGCCCGCGTGGCCGGGGGCCCCGAGGGAGGCGCCGAGTTCACGGTCGTCCTCCCGGACGCCCTGAGCGAGCCGGAACCCCACCCCTACCCGACGTCGCCGGAACCGGAAGCGGTCGAGGGGGCACGATGATCGATGTGCTCGTCGTGGACGACGATGTGCGGGTGGCCCGGATCAACGCCGCCTACGCCGCCAAGGTGCCCGGCTTCCGGGTCGCCGCCACCGCCCACTCGACCGCCGAGGCGCTCGCCGCCCTGGACGCGCACCCGGTGGACCTGATCCTCCTCGACCACTACCTCCCGGACGAGAACGGACTCGCGGCCGTACGGGAGCTCCGCGCCCGTGGCCACCAGTGCGACGTGATCATGGTGACGGCGGCCCGGGACGTGGCCACGGTGCAGGCGGCGATGCGGCACGGCGCCCTCCAGTACCTGGTCAAACCGTTCAACTTCGCCGGACTGCGAGCCAAGCTGGAGGCGTACGCGACGCTCCGCCACACCCTGGAGAGCGGCGGAGAGGCGGAACAGGCCGAGGTGGACCGCATCTTCGGAGCCCTGTCCGCCGGCTCCGTCACCCCGGATCTGCCCAAGGGACACTCCCCCACCACGGCCGAACTGGTCCGTCAGGTCCTGCTCGCCGCCGACACTCCGCTGTCCGCGCAGGAGATCGCCGAGCGGGCCGGCGTCAGCCGCCAGACGGCCCAGCGCTATCTCAAGCTCCTCGAACGCACCGATCGCGTCCGTCTCTCGCTCCGGTACGGGGAGACGGGCCGCCCCGAACACCGCTACGTCTGGGTGAGCTCCCCACCCCGCGGCTGATCCGGCCGATCCGGCCTCCGAGCCGACCCGTCAGACGGCTCCCGCGCCGGTGAGGGCCCGCACCTCGGTCTCGGCGTGCCGTGCCTCGTCGGGCGGCTCCGTCGAGGTGACCGTCCCGATCCAGCCCGCGAGGAAGCCGAGCGGGATGGAGACCACTCCCGGGTTCTGCAGCGGGAACAGCTGGAAGTCGACGCCGGGGAAGAGCGCTTCGGGACTGCCGGAGACGACCGGGGACACCAGCACCAGCAGCACCGCGGGGATCAGTCCGCCGTACACCGACCACACCGCCCCCCGTGTGGTGAACCGCCGCCAGAACAGCGTGTAGAGCAGCACCGGCAGATTGGCCGAGGCCGCCACCGCGAAGGCGAGGCCCACGAGGAACGCCACGTTGAGGTCGCGGGCGAGCAGCCCCAGGCCGATGGCGGCCGCCCCGATCACCGCCGCGGCGATCCGCGCCACGGTCACCTCGCTGTACTGCTTCGCGTGCCGGCGGCGCAGCGAGGCGTACAGGTCGTGGGCGACCGAGGCCGATGAGGCGAGGGTGATCCCCGCGACGACGGCCAGGATGGTCGCGAACGCGACGGCGGCGACGATCGCGAAGAGAACGGTGCCACCGGTCGAGCCCGCTCCCCCGCCGAGTTCGAGGGCGAGCAGCGGTACGGCGGTGTTCCCGGACGCGTTGGAGGCGCGGACCTCGTCGGAGCCGATCAGGGCCGCCGCGCCGAAGCCGAGCACGATGGTCATCAGGTAGAAGCTGCCGATGAGCCCGATGGCCCAGACGACGGAGCGACGGGCGGCCCTGGCGGTCGGCACGGTGTAGAAGCGCGCCAGGATGTGCGGCAGTCCCGCCGTGCCGAGCACCAGGGCGATGCCGAGGCTGATGAAGTCGAGGCGTGCCGTCCAGTCCCCGCCGTAGCGGAGTCCGGGGGCGAGGAACCCCAGTCCGTGACCGCTGCGTTCGGCCGCGGTGGACAGCAGGTTGTTCACGTCGCCGTGGAACCGGAGCAGCACGAGAACGGTGAGCGCGATCGTGCCCGCCATGAGCAGGACGGCCTTGACGATCTGGATCCAGGTGGTGGCCCGCATGCCGCCCAGCGACACGTAGACCACCATGAGCGCGCCCACGCCGATCACCGTCCACGAGCGGGCCGCCTCACCGGTGCCGCCGAGCAACAGGGCGACCAGACTCCCGGCGCCGACCATCTGGGCGACGAGGTACAGCACGGAGACGGCCACCGAGGACGTCCCGGCGGCGATCCGCACCGGTCGCTCGGCCATCCGGGCGGCGACGACGTCGGCCAGCGTGAACCGGCCGCAGTTGCGCACCAGTTCGGCCACCAGCAGCAGCACGACCAGCCAGGCGACCAGGAATCCCACCGAGTACAGCATGCCGTCGTAGCCGTAGAGCGCGATCAGCCCGGAGATGCCGAGGAAGGAGGCCGCGGACATGTAGTCACCGGCGATGGCGAAACCGTTCTCCAGGGGCGAGAACAGCCTGCCCCCGGCATAGAACTCCTCCGCCGAACCGTGCCGGTTGCGGCTCACCCAGGTGGTGATGCCCAGGGTGACGGCGATGAAGGCACTGAACAACAGCAGCGCCAGGGTCTGGTGGTCTCCGGTCACCGCTGCGCCACCCCCCGGGTCATCTCCTGCGTGTCCCACCGCAGGTCCAGCGCGGCCCGGTCCCTGCGCAGCCGCGCATGGCGTGCGTAGGCCCAGGTGAGCAGGAAGGTGGTGAGGAACTGTCCCAGCCCCGCGACCATCGCCACGTTCACCACTCCGGCGACCGGCCGGGCCATGAGCCCCGGTGCGGCGGTCGCCGCCACGACGTAGGCGAGGTACCAGAGGAGGAACGCGAGGGCGGCGGGGAACACGAACCGGCGGTAGCGGCTGCGCACTTCCTGGAAGGCGGGGCTCCGCTGCACTTCCAGATAGATCTCCGCCGTGCTGTGGACCCACTGCCGCGGCACCGCGCCGGGGCGGCCGTCGCCGGGCGCCCCGGCCTCGGCCCGCTCGTCGCGGCCGGAGGCCGTCGCGTCGTACCAGGGGTCGTCGACCGGCATCGCCGGAACGCCGAGCCCCTCCTGCTTGTCCACCTGCTCCACCGGCCAACTCTCCTTGTCAGCGAACCGTTTCGGCCGCGTGCCCAAGGATGGACAGAGCGGGAAGATCCCGGACTCTTCTCCTCCTCCTGTTCACCCCATCAGGTGACTCTTCTCCCAGGTGCCCTGACCAGACCGTGCTGATATGCGTACCGCACGGCCTGTGCCCGGTCGCGGACTCCCGTCTTGGCGAAGAGATTGTTGATGTGGGTCTTCACCGTGGCCGTGGAGATCCGCAGCCGACCCGCGATCTCCTGGTTGGAGAGCCCGTCGGCGACGAGCACGAGCACCTCGGTCTCCCGCTCCGTGAGCCCGTCGGCCCCCGGAACGACAGGCGCACCAGGCGCCGGGACCCCCTCCGTACCCGCCCCCGGAGCTCCGGAGGACTTGGGCCACCGGTAGCGGTCGTTCCGCTCCGTCTCCTCGGCCGACCGGACTCCGCCGACGGGCCGGGCTCCGCCGGCCCGCAAGGTCTCCTCCGGCGGCTCGGTCCGCTGGGTCCGCCCACCGGTCCGCTCGGTGGACCCACCGATCCGCTCGCCGGTCAGCTCGGTCCGCTCGCCGGTCCGCTCAGGCCTCTCCAACAACTGCTCCAGCAGCCGCCGCTGCACGGTGGGCGAGAGGCCCGCTCGCCCGTCGGTCACGTCACGCAGGGCCCGTACGATCTCCTCCCCGCCGGCGTCCTTGGTCAGGTACCCCCGCGCTCCCGCCCGCAGTGCCGGGAACAGCGAGTCGTCGTCGGCGTACGTGGTGAGCACGACGATCTCCGTCCCGGGGTGCCGCTCACGGATCCGGCGGGTGGCCTCGACCCCGTCGCACCGGGGCATCCGCAGATCCATCAGGACCACGTCAGGTGTGAGTTCGGCGGTCAGTGCCACCGCCTCCTCCCCGTCCCGCGCCGCTCCGACGACCTCGACCCCGGGAAGCAGCCCCAGGAGCATCACGATCCCCTCACGAACCACGGCCTGGTCGTCGGCGACCACCACCCGCACGACCGGCGTCGTCTCGTCGCCGCTCATGCCGGCACCCGCAGCCGCACGGCGAACCCCTGGCCCTCGGGCCCCGCGTCCAGGCTGCCGCCGAGGAGTTCGGCCCGCTCTCTCATACCGAGCAGCCCGTACCCGGAGCCGGAGGAGCCGAGCCCGTGGCCCGCCGGTGTCCCCTGGGCCGTCGGCGGCCCCGAGTCGCGTATCTCCAGGGAGATCCCGTCCGCCTCGTAGACGAACCGGATGCGGGTCCGTGCGCCCGGGGCGTGCTTGCGCACGTTCGTCAGGGCTTCCTGCGCGACCCGCCGCACCGCCTGGGAGGCCTCGACGGGCAGGTGCCGACGCTCGCCGCTGACGTCGACCTCCGCGTGGTCCTCCCGCGCCAGCTCCCGCAGGTAGTCCTCGACGGGCACCATGTCGCCTCGCAGCGCCGACAGCGCGTGTCGGGTCTCGGCAAGGCCCTCTCTGGCCATCAGCCGGGCGGACGTCACATGCTGGAGGATCTCCGCCCGGTCCGCTCCCGCCTCGATCTGCAGCCGGGCGACCTCCAGGTGCACCATCTGGGCGGAGAGGCTGTGGGCGAGCACGTCATGTATCTCCCGGGCGATCCTCGCCCGCTCGGCGAGCGCCGCCGAAGCGGCCTCGGCCTCTCGGGCCAGCCTCTCCTGGGCGAGAAGCTGGAACCCCGCACCCCGCGCCTGGGCGTCCAGTCTCAGCGAGTAGCCGGCGAGCAGCACGGCCCCGGTCGTCAGGGCGGCCCCCAGGACGCCGCTCTCGTCGGCCTGCACGAACCCGGGCACGAGCACCGCCACGGTGGCCAGGGCGGCCGGCAGCGGCAGCCGCTCCATCGCCATGATCGAGACGACTATCCACATCACGGTCGCCGGTGTCGGGGCGCCGGCCGCGTGTGCCCCGAGCCCGCAGAGCGCCATCGCCCCGAGGAGCCCCAGGGACGCCGCCACCCGGTGGTCGAGGGTCGCGTGGTGATAGCCCAGGCCGGCCGCCACGCAGAGCCCGAAGCCGATCGGCGGCAGAGCCGCGTACCAGCCGTCGAACGCCCCCGACGTGTAACAGCCGGCCACCATCCAGACGCTCAGGCCCGCGATGATGCTGTAGTCGATGACGACACGGCCCCGAGGCACGCCCACGCGGGTGAGCGCCTCCCGTGAGGGCCAGGCCCTCCAAGAGCTCTGCTGGTCCGCGTCGCCCCTCGTAGGCGCTCGGCCGCGCTTCTCGTCCATGCCCGTCCCCCTCCGTCACCTCGATGCTACGGAGAGTCGGCGGTCCTGTGATCGGCCCGTGGGTGGAGCGTTCGGCTCCACCCACGGGTGGAGTGACTCAGGCGTCGATGCGCGAGCGGTCGAGGGTCGCCGCCGAGCCGGTGATGAACTCCTTGCGCGGAGCGACGTCATTGCCCATGAGGAGGTCGAAGACCTGCTCCGCCGCGTCCAGGTCGCCGATGTTGATCCGGCGCAGGGTGCGGTGACGCGGGTCCATCGTGGTCTCCGCGAGCTGGTCGGCGTCCATCTCGCCCAGACCCTTGTAGCGCTGGATGGCGTCCTTGTAGCGGACCCCCTTGCGCTGGTACTCCAGCAGGGTCTGCCGCAGCTCGTTGTCCGAGTACGTGTAGACGTACTTGTCCTGGCCCTTCTTGGGCTGGACGAGCTCGATCCGGTGCAGCGGGGGCACGGCCGCGAAGACCCGCCCCGCCTCCACCATGGGCCGCATGTAGCGCTGGAAGAGCGTCAGCAGCAGGCACCGGATGTGGGCGCCGTCGACGTCGGCGTCGACGAGGAGGACGATCTTCCCGTAGCGGGCCGCGTCGATGTCGAAGGTGCGGCCCGAGCCCGCTCCTATGACCTGGATGATCGCCCCGCACTCGGCGTTCTTCAGCATGTCCGAGACGGACGACTTCTGGACGTTGAGGATCTTGCCGCGGATGGGCAGCAGCGCCTGGAACTCGCTGTTGCGGGCGAGCTTCGCCGTGCCGAGGGCGGAGTCGCCCTCGACGATGAAGAGTTCGCTGCGCTCCACGTCGTCGCTGCGGCAGTCGGCCAGCTTGGCCGGCAGCGAGGAGGACTCGAGCGCGGTCTTCCGGCGCTGCGCCTCCTTGTGCTGCCGCGCCGCGATCCGGGTACGGGCCGCGGCGACGGCCTTCTCCAGGACGGCGCGCGCCTGCGCCTTGGCGTCGCGCTTGGTGGAGGTGAGGAAGGCCTTGAGCTCCTTGGCGACCACGTTCGCCACGATCCGGCGCGCGGCGGACGTGCCGAGGACCTCCTTGGTCTGCCCCTCGAACTGCGGCTCGGCGAGGCGGACCGTCACGACGGCGGTGAGCCCTTCGAGGGCGTCGTCCTTGACGATGTCGTCCTCGGCGACGCGCAGCATCTTCGCCGAGCGCAGCACCTCGTTCACCGTCTTGGTGACGGCCTGCTCGAAGCCCGAGACGTGGGTGCCGCCCTTCGGCGTGGCGATGATGTTGACGAAGGACTTGACCAGGGAGTCGTAGCCGGTGCCCCAGCGCAGCGCGATGTCGACGGCGAGCTCGCGGGTGACCTCGGTCGGGGTCATGTGGCCCCGCTCGTCGAGGACGGGGACGGTCTCCTTGAAGGTGCCGTGGCCGGTCAGACGCTGGATGTCGCAGACGGCCTTGTCCTGCGCGAGGTACTCGCAGAATTCGCTGATGCCTCCGTCGAAGCGGAAGGTCTCCTCGCTCTTGCCGACGCCCGCGAGGTCGCGCTCGTCGCGGACGACGATGGTGAGACCGGGCACGAGGAAGGCGGTCTGCCGGGCACGCTGGTGCAGCGTCTCCAGGGAGAGCTTGGCGTCCTTGAGGAAGATCTGCCGGTCCGCCCAGTAGCGGACGCGGGTGCCGGTGCGGGTCTTGGGGACCCGCTTGCCCTTGAGGAGGCCGTTGGCCGGGTCGAAGGGGCTGTCGGGGCCCTGCTCCGTGAAGATGCCCGGGACACCGCGGCGGAAGCTGATCGAGTGCGTGGCGCTGTTCCGGTCCACCTCGACGTCCAGGCGCGCCGACAGGGCGTTGACCACGGACGCGCCGACGCCGTGGAGGCCGCCGGAGGCCGCGTACGACCCACCGCCGAACTTTCCGCCGGCGTGGAGCTTCGTCATGACGACCTCGACTCCGGAGAGCCCGGTCTTCGGCTCGACGTCGACGGGGATGCCGCGGCCGTTGTCCCGGACCTCCACGGATCCGTCGTCGTGGAGGATGACCTCGATGTGGTCGCAGTAGCCACCGAGAGCCTCGTCGACCGAGTTGTCGATGATCTCCCAGATGCAGTGCATCAGGCCGCGGCTGTCGGTGGACCCGATGTACATACCGGGGCGCTTGCGGACCGCTTCGAGCCCTTCGAGTACGAGCAGGTGCCGCGCGGTGTAGTTGGAACCGTCACGGTCTGCGGTCAGCAGCGCACTGGACGGCACGGACGTTTCGGCGGTCACGCGGTTCGCTCCTCGCTGAATTTGAAATCCGGCCCGATGGGGTAAGGCCCGGCGTCGTTCGACGGTCAGAGGGTACCGATGCCTGGTAGAGCCGTTGTAACGCCACCCTCCCCGATTCCTCATGCTAGTCCAGGGTCGCATGGATGTTCGATCCCTCGATGGGGTGACGCGCACATCACGTTCCCTTCCAGGCATGAACCATTTAGGCTCCGGGCACGTCCTCATCAACAACCGGCAACCACGCCGGGAGGGCTAACCGATACAAGCAACGCGAAATCCGTAGAGCGAAGCAATACGGCTCATTCGCCGCCAACCGGCAGCAGACAGCCACCTTGGGAAGAAGTTTCAAGGAAAAGCCACGAGCGGGAACGTTTTCGGCCTGGTTGGATGTTGACCCTGGTACGACAGCTCGTCGAGCTAGAGAAGAGGCGACGTGACTACTGTTCTGACCCCCGCGAGCCCCCTGACGGCCGCTGACCGCTGCGACCGCTGCGGCGCCCAGGCATACCTGCGTGTCGTCCTGACCAGCGGAGGTGACTTGCTCTTCTGCGCCCACCACGGACGCAAGTTCGAGCCGGAACTCAAGAAGATCGCCGTTGAGATACAGGATGAGACGGACCGGCTGACGGACGTGCCGGCCCGCACTGTGGGCGACGAGCACTGACGCTTCGCAACCACGACGAGCCCAGATCCGGCCAATGACCGGACGGCGGGCGGTCACCCCCGCGTTCCCAGGGGGGTGACCGCCCGTTCTCGTATCCGAGCGCGTGTCAGATGCGTGCCGGCAGGACCGTCGAGACGCGGGTGTAGACGCCCGGGTTCTCGGCCTGCGCGCAGCCGCTGCCCCAGGACACCAGGCCGATGAGAAGCCCCTTGGCCACCAGGGGCCCTCCGCTGTCGCCCTGGCACGCGTCCCTGCTGCCCCGCGGATCCCCCGCGCACAGCATCGTGTCGCTCCGGTAGGGGACCCCGGGTCCGCCCGGGTACGCCCGCCCGCACGAGCTGTCCGGCAGCACCTGCACCCGCGCCGTCCGCAGCGCGGAGGCGTAGGTCCCGTTGCCGGTCGTATCGCCCCAGCCGAACACGTCCGCCTCCGTGCCGGGGGCCTCGGCCTCGTCGCCCGGGCGGGCGACGCCGATCACGTACGACTGCGGGAGCGCGCGTACCAGTGTCAGCACCGCGAGATCGCCCGAGTTGGTCGTCGGGTCGTAGTCGGGGTTGACCCAGGTGTCCGAGATCCGCACCTCCTGCCCGCCCTGCCCGCGCAGCGCCGCGCGGCCCGCGATGACCACGAAGTCCCGGACCTCCCACGGATCGCCGCCCAGTACCTCCCGGCCCAGGCAGTGGGCCGCCGTGAGCACCTTGGTCGGCGCGACGACCACACCCCCGCAGAACTGCCCCGCGCGCGTACCCCCGAACCGGTCACGACTGGACAGTGCCACGACCCAGGGCGCGTCCCGGATCTGGGCGGGACGCCCACCCACTACGACACTGTCGGCGGCCGCGGGGGCGCCGGTGGCGACCTGGCCCGCCGTGGCGGCGATCAGGCCCAGAGCACCCGCCAATGCTCGGGTGAGAGAACCACGCATGAAGCCTCCTGACTCTCCGGTGATGTCGGTTCACCCAGAGTCCAGCACGCGCGCCCGGCGTGCACCCCAACACAGCCGGAGGGCCCGGCTCCCTCTGGGGGAACCGGGCCCTTCCGTCTACCGCTCCGCGCACCGCGACCGCGGCGCGTACGACTCAGTCGAGGTAGTCGCGCAGAACCTGCGAACGCGACGGGTGACGCAGCTTCGACATCGTCTTCGACTCGATCTGACGGATCCGCTCGCGGGTCACGCCGTAGACCTTGCCGATCTCGTCCAGCGTCTTCGGCTGACCGTCGGTGAGACCGAAGCGCATCGAGACGACGCCCGCCTCACGCTCGGACAGCGTGTCGAGGACGGAGTGCAGCTGCTCCTGGAGGAGCGTGAAGCTCACCGCGTCGGCCGGGACGACCGCCTCGGAGTCCTCGATCAGGTCGCCGAACTCGCTGTCGCCGTCCTCACCCAGCGGGGTGTGGAGGGAGATCGGCTCACGACCGTACTTCTGGACCTCGATGACCTTCTCAGGGGTCATGTCGAGCTCCTTGGCCAGCTCCTCCGGGGTGGGCTCACGGCCCAGGTCCTGGAGCATCTGACGCTGCACGCGCGCGAGCTTGTTGATGACCTCGACCATGTGCACCGGGATACGGATGGTGCGGGCCTGGTCGGCCATGGCGCGGGTGATCGCCTGACGGATCCACCAGGTGGCGTACGTGGAGAACTTGTAGCCCTTGGTGTAGTCGAACTTCTCGACGGCACGGATCAGACCGAGGTTGCCCTCCTGGATCAGGTCCAGGAAGAGCATGCCGCGGCCGGTGTAGCGCTTGGCCAGGGAGACCACCAGGCGGAGGTTGGCCTCCAGGAGGTGGTTCTTGGCCCGCCGGCCGTCCTCGGCGATGATCTCCAGCTCGCGCTTGAGCTTCGGAGCGAGCTTGTCCGAGTTCGCCAGCTTGTCCTCGGCGAACAGACCGGCCTCGATGCGCTTGGCGAGCTCGACCTCCTGCTCGGCGTTGAGCAGCGGGACCTTGCCGATCTGCTTCAGGTAGTCCTTGACCGGGTCGGCGGTGGCACCGGCGACGGCGACCTGCTGCGCCGGAGCGTCGTCCTCGTCCTCGTCGGACAGGACGAAGCCCTTGCTCTCGCCCTCGGTCTCCTCTTCCTCGCCCTTGCCGGGCGCGACGTCCTCGAGCAGCTCTTCGCCCTCGACGATCTCGTCGGCGTCCTTCTTGGACGTGGTCTTCTTGGCCGCCGTCTTCTTCGCGACGGTCTTCTTGGCCACCGCCTTCTTGGCGACGGTCTTCTTCGCGGCCGCCTTCTTGGCGACGGATCCGGCCTCGTCGGCCGGGTCGGCGCCCTCTGCCGCAGAGGCCGCGGCGGCCGGGACGCTGGTCTTCGTCACGGTCGTCCTGGCGGTGACGGTCTTGGTGGCGGTGCGCTTGGCCGGGCTCTTCGCTGCGACGCTCTTACGGGCGCGCTTCGGCGACTCCGCTGCACTGACCATCAGCGTCACACCCTCTTCCTCGAGGATCTGATTGAGGCTGCGCAGAACATTCTTCCACTGGGTTGGCGGAATCTGGTCAGCCTCGAAGGCCCGACGCACGTCATCGCCGGCGATCTGCCCATCAGCCTTTCCCCGCTCGATGAGCGCCATCACAGACTCGGACTCGGCGATCTCCGGCGGGAGCGTACGGGATGTGCTGGCCGACACGAACAACCTCTCGGAACGATGGAAACGGCTTCCGGCCCCGCCCTGGATCGGGCTGGAGCCGACGACCGTCGACGGGGAATGTGCCGACGGCGCGGGCTGGACCGGGGAACTGCACAGCGCCTCCATCGGCTGCTGTATTCCTTCCTCGGCTGTCACCTCTTAGGTCATCGCACGGCTCGGAGGAGTGTTACGCCCAATCTTCGTGGCCCGAGTCACACCTCATGCACGACAAAGCGACTCAAAGGGGTAGATCAGCGTACATCCGTGCCGCCGGAACCCTGGCGCCACCCGGGGAATCCCTGCCGGACCCCCCGGGTGGCGCTCGGACCCGGCGGCACGCGATGCCGTCGCCTGCGCGCTCCCGACCACGGCCCGCGGGTCAGTGTTCGCGGGGGGCGGGGACGACGCGCTCCACCTCGGGGTGGACGATGAGCAGCTGCCGCATGGCCGATTCGGCGCCGAGCGCGTCTCCCGCCGCGAGCGCGTCCACGATCCGGGCGTGGTGGGCGATACAGGCTTCACTCGGTCGGTCGCAGCCCGTGACCGGGC
This sequence comes from Streptomyces sp. CB02261, assembly GCF_001905665.1. Taxonomy (GTDB): domain Bacteria; phylum Actinomycetota; class Actinomycetes; order Streptomycetales; family Streptomycetaceae; genus Streptomyces. The sequence goes on from NZ_LIVX01000013.1 coordinate 101,765, forward strand.
CGCCGGAGACCTGGAGCGCGGACGCGACGATGCCGGAGAGGTGTTCCAGCATCCGGTTCCCGGCGAGCTGGATGAGCAGCGAGTGGAACTCGGTGTCGGCGCGGGAGAAGGTGATGCCGTCCCCCTGGGCGAACGCGTGGCCCATGATCTCGACCATGTCGGCGAGACGCTGCTGGACGTCCTCCCGGCCGTGCCCGGCGGCCAGGCGGGCGGCCAGCGGCTCGATCGTCCAGCGGAGCTCGTTCAGCTCACGGCGCTGGTCGTCGCGCTGCGGGCCGAAGGCACGCCACTCGATGATGTCGGGGTCCAGGAGGTTCCAGTCGCTGACGGGCCTGACCCGCGTGCCGACGTTGGGGCGGGCACTGACGAGCCCCTTGGCCTCCAGCACGCGCAGCGACTCGCGCACCACCGTGCGCGAGACCTCGAACCGCTGACCGATCTCTTCCGGGACGAGCGGACGGTCCGCCCCGAGGTCGCCGGAGACGATCATCTGGCCGAGCTGCTGGACGAGCTGCCCGTGCAGCCCACGGCCCCGGTTGCCGGTGCTCCGGCGGCCGACACGGCCCAGGTCGGTGTCCACACCGTCCCAGGAGGACGGGCCCGCGCGGCCGGCGGCGGGCGCCTCCGCGTAGGGGTAGCGGTCGAGATCGCCCGGGGCGCCGAGGCCGGAGTCGACGGAGCGGGCGGCGGTCATCATGGTGTGCGCAAGGGTACTCACGCATCCTTTGTCGGCGTTGCCTCCGTGCCCCTTGAGGTCTTTGGTGAAAAGCACACGAAAGGGTGATCGGCACCCCCTACACAATTGACGATTTATCGGACATATGAGGCAGTTTTAAGGGAGTTGACAGCGGACCGGAATCTTTCGGTCCGCAAGTGATCACCAACGTGCCTTACGACGAAGGCCAGTGAGCACATAGGCGCAGAGCAAGCCGGTCAACGTCAGCGAGAGGGCCACCCCTGCGGGCTGCCCGAGCACTCTCAGCCCCCCGCTCAGCCAGCGGTCCGCCGCCGGGGACCACTGTGGACCGGCGAACTCGCGCAATCGTGCGGGCAGTCCCGCGGCCGAGCGCACCGAGGGGCCCGTCAGCGCCTTCTGCAACAGCGGGACGAAGGCGACCGGGACCGCGAGGACCGCCGCCACACCGGCCGCCGCGGCCCGGAACACCCCGGCGCCGAGCACTCCGGCCCAGGCGCAGCCGACGAGAAGCCCCAGCCAACTCGCGCAGAGCGTGGGCCAGTTCCTCGGTACGGCGATCAACTCGGCGCCGTAGACGAACCTCAGGGCCTCCAGGTCGGCCACCACGACGGCCGCCCCCAGCACGAGGGCGACCACCGCCGCCACGGCGAGCTTGGCGAAGAGCAGGCCCGGCCTGCGGGGGACGGCACCGCGGCCCGAGGTGAGCGCGGGGTAGCGGTACTCCTCCCCGAAGGAGAAGGCGCCGAGCAGCCCGGCTCCGAGGGCCGCGGGCGGCAGCGGGGAGATCGCGGGCCAGCCGGCCAGGACGGCGGGCAGCGCGGCGCGGCCGCCTCGCCCGAGGAGCAGGGCGAGCGCCACGGAGACGAGCAGGACGGCCGCCACGACCAGCGGAGTGGACGGCACCCCCAGGAGCCGACGGATCTCGTACCGCAACGGACGCAGGGGCGAGCGGGCCGGCCTACGGACACGACCCGACCCGCCGTCCGCGGCGTCACGCGGCGCCGGCACGGCGGGCGGCGGCACGGCGCCGGAGGACACCGCGCCGGTGGCGCCCCCCGACATGTTCCCCTCCGGGGAGCTTGCGGCGGGACCGGTGTCGCCGGTCTCGGCGGCGAGTCGGTGGATCGGCACCCCGTGGCGGAACGCCGTGTCCCCGACGGCCGCGCAGTCGCTGCCGTACACGGACAGGCGGCTTCCGCCCTCGGCCACCACTTCGACCGGGCGACGCGCGGCCCTGGCCTCCTGGGTCACTGCTGCGGCGAGCCTCGCGGCCTGCGGGGTGCGGACGGCGACCCGGGGGCGCAGCCGGGTGCGGGCGAACTCGGTGGCGCCCTGGTCCGCGACGAGCCGGCCGCCGGCGAGGGTGACGACCCTGTCGGCGTTACGGGCGGCGCCCTTCGCGTCCTCCGTGGTGTAGAGCACGGTCCCCCCGTCGGCCGCGTGCGCACGCAGGAGCTCGTGCAGCCATGCGCTCTCGGATACGGAGAGGCCGGCGCCGGGCTCGTCGAGCAGCAGGGTGTGGGGAGCGCCCAACAAGGCCGCGGCGAGGCCGAGTCTGCGGTCGGCGCCGATCGGGAGCGTGCCGAGCCGTCGGCGCTCCAGTCCGGTGAGGCCCACGGCCCGCGTCAGGTCGTCGGCCCGCGAGGCGGGTACCCCCGCGGCGGCGCAGAGCATGCGCAGGTGGCCCCGGAGCGTCCTGGACGGGTGCCCGGGGATGTCACCGAACAGGACGCCGACCTCGCGCGGGGGGTGCGCGATGCGGTGCAGGGGCCGGCCGCGGAAGTAGGTGATCCCGCGGCCCGGCTCGAGTTCGAGCATGAGCCGGAGCGCCGTCGTCTTACCCGCACCCGCAGGGCCGAGGAGAGCGGTCACGGAGCCCGGCGGGGCTTCGAAGGTCAGATCGTCCACAGCGGGCGGGCGATCGCGGCGGGGCATGCTGGTCAGTCCGATTGCCTGGAGCATCGCTTCTCTCGCGGTAGGTGACACCGCTCCGCGGCAGGGCGGCGCTACCGCAGCAAGATAACGCTACATTTCGGACTTTCGGTGCAGGTTTGGCGCACTGGGGCGCCGAACGCACCGGCCTGTCAGACCTCGGGGCGCAGCATCGGCGGATTGAGAAGAGTGGCCCCACCCGCCCTGAACAGCTGGGCGGGACGCCCACCCTGACGGGTCGTCGTGCCACCGGCCGGAACCAGGAAGCCGGGCGTGCCGGTCACCTTCCGGTGGAAGTTGCGCGGGTCGAGGGACACGCCCCACACGGCCTCGTACACCCGCCGCAGCTCCCCGACCGTGAACTCCGGCGGACAGAAGGCCGTGGCCAGGGAGGAGTACTCGATCTTGGAACGGGCGCGCTCCACCCCGTCGGCGAGGATCCGGGCGTGATCGAAGGCGAGCGCCTCCGGACCCCCGCTCTTCCCCGTGCCCTCGGGGTCGTCGCCCGCTTCGGCGCCATCCGCGCTCACGACCGTCCCGGCGATCATGTCCTCGCCGAGCAGTTCCTCGACGGGGGCCCAGCGGGCGCTGTTCGCGTCGCCTCCGGCCCTCGGCGCGGGAAGGTCGGGAGCCAGCGCGAGGTGCGCGACGCTGACGACCCGCATGCGGGGGTCACGGTCGGGCGCACCGTAGGTCGCGAGCTGCTCCAGGTGCGCGCCGTTGCTCGGGACCGGCGGCGGAGCGGCGGGGTCGTGGGCGCAGAGACCGGTCTCCTCGACCAGCTCGCGCGCCGCAGCGGCGCCGAGGTCCTCGTCCGCGCGCACGAAGCCGCCGGGCAGCGCCCAACGCCCCTGATACGGCGCTTCTCCCCGACGTACGACCAGGGTGCAGAGCGCGTGGCGGCGCACGGTGAGCACGACCAGATCGACAGTGACGGCGAAAGGCGGAAAGGCCGACGGGTCGTAGGGAGGCATGCCGCGATCATAGTCGTCTTCCTGACGATAAACACGCCCCTCGGGAGCGACGGCGACGACTTCCTCGCCCTGCCGCGAAGCTTCCCTCGTGTCTGTGTCCGGCATCCCGTCATACCCCCAGTTGAAGGCCCTCTGCGGCCTGCTCGACCATACCGAGACCGAGCCTGCCGACCCGCGCGGCGAACGGCTCACCGGCGACCACGAGCCCCGAGAACCGGATCGCACCCAGCGGGGCCGACCGCAGGGGGTGTGTCGACACAGAGCGGCCCGGCGCGTCGGGACGGATCCCGGCGAGGGCCAGCAGGGCGTGCACCGCGCCGGCGGCCGCAATGGCCGCAGGCCGGCACGCGGCCGGGTGCGGCACCGGGCGCCCGCCCGCCGTGCGCTGTTCCCCGGCGTACATCTCGGGCAGGCGATGGGCGAAGGCCTCCGACGCGTCGATCAGCCCGCGCAGCAGGGAGGCGGCCTCCTTCTCGTGCCCGGCGGCGGCGAGGCCGGCCACCGCGACCGCCGTCTCGTGCACCCGCACCGCGCCCGCCCGGTGGCCGAACGGGTTGTGGCCCGGTTCCTTGGTGCCGAGGCCGCGCAGCCCCCAGCCGGAGTCCAGGGCGGGGGTGCCGAGCAGCCTTGCCACCTGCTCGGTCTCCGTCCCGTCCAGCAGGCCCTGTGCATGGATGCCGCCGCCGAGCAGCCCGGTGTCGAGCAGATGCGCGGCCCAGCCCCCCAGGTGGGACAAGCTCCGGCCGTCGGGCAGGCGGGCCACGGCCGGGCGTCCCCCCGTCCGGTCGTCGAGCCAGAACTCCCGCCGGAAGCGCTCGCGCAGCGCCCGTGCCGAGTCCCGCAGCGGGTCTCCCCCGGGTCTCCCGCAGGCATCGAGCAGGTCCGCTCCGAGCAGGGCCGCCCGGTGTGCGTGCGCCTGCGTCTCGGCCCGCCAGGGCCCGGCGGGCCCCGGGTCCGGCACGAGGCCGTCTCCGGCGGCTGCCCGGCGCAGCCAGCCGAGGCAGCGCTCCGCCACGGGAAGCAGTTCCTCGAGGTCCGCCGTCGGGAGCCCCCAGCGACGGGCCTCGGCGAGAACGACCGGGAAGGCGAGGGTGGCCTCGATGCCCGTGCAGCGGGGCGGCAGATGCGGACCCGCGTCCCGGAGGGGACCCGGGATCCGGCCGGACTCGGGACCGGCACCGGAGAGCTGGGTACGTCCGAGGGCACGCAGGGTGGTGGCGGCGAGCCGGGTGCCGAGAGGGAGGACCATGCGGGCCGCCCAGAGCGCCTCGGCGGTGACCGGTCCGCAGCGCCAGGGGACGCCGGCCGCGAGATGCACGTCCGCCGGGTGTGCGGGGTCGCGCTGGAGCAGCGCCCGCAGGTCCTCGACGGAAGCGCGCAGGAGTTCTCCCGGGCGAGGGTCGTCGCCCTCGGCCTGCGCGTCGGCGAGCAGATGGCCGCCGGGCCGTCCGGCGCCCGGGGAGGCGGAGGACCGGGTGGGCGAGTCCTCGCGTACACGTAGCTGGACCGAGAACGTGCCTCCGGGCGCCACCTCCGCCTCCCAGCGCAGTACTCCGGCGGCCGCCAGGGAGTCCGTGGGCGGCGGGTCCGCGGTGACGGCGACGGAGCTCCCGTCTCCGGTCCAGCGCAGGCCTGTGCCGTGGACGCTCGCGGTGAGCCCGGGTCCGGACCGGCCGGACGCCACCGCGCCCAGGTTCGCGAGATCCGTGCCCAGAGCGATCTCCACGGGGAGCCGGAGGGGGCGGGCGACTGCGCTGCGCAGCGTGATCCGCTCGGTTCCGTCGGCGCTCCGCGTGCGTTCGACGGTGATTCCGGGATCGGGCCCCATGTCTCCCGGGACACGGAGGACGCCGAGGAACACCGCCCGGTCCGCGGTCGCCATGCGGCCCTGAAGGGCGACGGGCTCGCGCCCCGCCACGCGCAGGACGCAGCGGGAGAGGAGCCGTCGGCCCGCCGCGTACACGCCCTCGAGCCCCTCGCCGGTGAGCTGGCCGTGCTCGGAGCAGATGGCGAGGGCGGGGAGAGCCACGCAGATGAGCGCTCCGTGCACCGGGGGGAGCTCAGCGGGGCGCGCCCCGCGCGAGGGCGCGACGCCGCTGCCGGACGGGCGCCCGAGAGGGGGACCGGTCGTGGGTCCGGGTGGGCGGCCGGGGACAGGGACAGGGCTGGGGGCCATGGCGGGTACGGGGTGCTCTCTCTGCGAACCGGGTGTCCGGCGGGATGTCGGCGGGACGGCTCGGACGACTCCGCCAGAGAGCTGAACGCGCCTGTGGGCGGCCGGGTCACGGTCGTCATCGGCCGCTCCTGGAGCCGCGCTGCCCACCGTGCCTCGGAGCGCCGCTTCCCGGCTTCCCCGTCGCGGGGCCGCTGGGCCTGACCCCGGCCCCCGAGCGGCGCTCTCCTTCGCCGGTCTGGCGACCGGGCTTGCGGAGGGTCAGCCGGGTGCCCTGCGGGCGGGTGGCGCGCATCCGGACGCGTCGGGAGACGGACGGGGCGGAGGGGGCGGAGGGAGCGGTCCGGGCGTCCCGCTCGCTCCTCAGGCAGGAGCGGAGCGACTCGGGGTCGAGCCCCTCGTTGCAGGCCTGGTGCAGCAGCTGGGCGAAGACGTATTCGGGGTCGGCGTGGAGTGCGAGCCCGAGGGCGACCCGGGCGGTCGGCTCGTCGCCGGTGGACCAGGCGACCCATCCCGCAAGGGTGAGGGGCGCGGCGGCATGCTCCTGATAGGGGCTGACGCAGCGCCGGGCGAGGACCCGCCAGAGCCGCAGGGCGGCCGTGCCCTCCCAGCCTTCCATCCATTCGGCGGCGCGGTCCCGGGTGACCCGGTCCTGGAGGCCGATGATCAGCGCGGCCGCTTCGTCGGTCCCGACCAGGGCGTCGTCGGCCGCGTCGCCCTCGGCCGTCGCCGCGCCGGCCCTCGCCCCGCTCACCCGGCCCGTCCGATCCGTCGGCTCCACGGGGCTCTCCTTGCCGGGTCGCTTCGGGTTGGCGAAACGGCGGAGGACGTCACGGGCGAGTTTCAGCGTCGTCTCGCGCACCTCTTCGCGGCCCTCGCCCGGGGCGCCTTCGATGATCCGGGGGACGATCGAGGCGGCGGTCGCGTCGAGTGCGGCGCGCTGCTCCTCTTCCCGTGGGCCGCCGGACGGCTTGAACCGGCTTTCCATGTCCCGCAGGGATCCCCGTACCTGGACTCCGGCGTACGCCGCGGCCGCCGCCATCACCGACGTGCCGCTGAGCGCGAGCGGGGTGCCGTCGGGTGGGCAGCAGCGCGCGTCGGGGCAGCAGTAGGAGAAGTAGAGGCCGTCGGAGATGCAGAGCGCTTCGTAGACGGGAATGTCGAGGGCGCCGCAGGCGATCCGCAGGTGCTGGGCGAAGGGGCGCAGCCGTTCCATGACCACCCGGCCCGTCTCGCCGGCCGCGGGGTCCTGGCAGAGGAAGACCACGATGCCGTCCGGTCGCGCACCCCCCTTGGCTCCTCCGTCGACGAGGCACTCGGCGAGGTGGTCGGCGGTGGACGCCCATTCGAGGGGCGAGCGCGGGATGCCGAGCCTGACCCTGCCGCCGAAACGGCCGCGCTCGCCGTTGAGGGCGACCAGGACGACGGAGTCGGTGGGGTGGAAGCCCAGCATGAACGGCAGGGCGTCGGCCAGTTCCGCCGGGCCACGCAGGGTGATCTGCTGAGTACGGGAGAGGTCGCTGGATTCACGGTGATTCGCGTTCATGGTCAGGACGGTCTCGTGATCTCCCGAAATCCGAAACCCCTGTGGATAACTCCCGGAAACGGGTCATCCGCACCCCTTCGAGTTGTCCACAGGTTCGGCTCTCATTCGCGCGATGTCCGAGGCATCGGGTTGCATGGAGGCATGACCCACGTAGACCCCCTGGAAGATCGCGCCGCACTCCGGACCGCCGCCGATGCCGTGCTCGCCCGTCTCGTGTCGGACCCGACCGGCAGGGCGAGACTGCGCGAGGACCAGTGGCGGGCCATCGAGGCCCTGGTCGCCGACCGGCGCCGGGCCCTGGTGGTGCAGCGGACCGGCTGGGGGAAGTCGGCGGTGTACTTCGTGGCGACCTCGCTGCTCCGTGAGCGCGGAAGCGGCCCGACCGTGATCGTCTCCCCGCTGCTCGCACTGATGCGCAACCAGGTGGAGGCGGCGGCGCGGGCGGGCATCCGCGCCCGGACGATCAACTCGTCGAACACCGAGGAGTGGGACACGGTCCAGGAGGAAGTGTCCGCGGGCGAGGTCGACGTGCTCCTGGTGAGCCCCGAGCGGCTCAACAATCCCGACTTCCGCGATCAGGTCCTCCCCCGGCTCGCGGCCGCCACCGGGCTCCTCGTGGTCGACGAGGCACACTGCATCTCGGACTGGGGGCACGACTTCCGGCCCGACTACCGCAGGCTGCGCACCATGCTGGCCGACCTGCCGTCCGGGGTGCCGGTGCTCGCCACCACGGCGACGGCGAACGCCCGGGTGACGGCGGACGTGGCCGAGCAGCTCGGCACGGGCGCCGGCACGGACGCGCTCGTGCTGCGCGGGCCGCTGGACCGGGAGAGCCTGAGTCTGGGCGTGGTCAGACTGCCCGACGCGGCCCACCGGCTGGCCTGGCTGGCCGATCATCTCGGCGAGCTGCCCGGTTCCGGGATCATCTACACGCTGACCGTCGCCGCGGCCGACGAAGTGACGGCCTATCTGCGCCAGTGCGGACACACGGTCTCGTCGTACACGGGCCGGACGGAGAACGCCGACCGGCAGCAGGCCGAGGACGACCTGCAGGCCAACCGGGTCAAGGCGCTGGTGGCGACGTCGGCGCTGGGCATGGGCTTCGACAAGCCGGACCTGGGCTTCGTGGTGCATCTCGGTTCGCCTTCCTCCCCGATCGCGTACTACCAGCAGGTCGGCAGGGCCGGGCGAGGGGTGGAGCACGCGGAGGTGCTGCTGCTGCCGGGGCAGGAGGACGAGGCGATCTGGCGCTACTTCGCTTCGGTGGCCTTCCCGCCCGAGGAGCAGGTGCGCCGGACGATCGACGTGCTCGCGCAGGCGGGCCGGCCGTTGTCCCTGCCCGCTCTGGAGCCCTTGGTGGAGCTGCGCAGGACACGGCTCGAGACGATGCTCAAGGTTCTCGACGTCGACGGCGCGGTGCGGCGGGTGAAGGGCGGCTGGGAGAGCACGGGCCGGCCCTGGGTGTACGACACGGAGCGGTACGCGTGGGTGGCGCGGCAGCGGGAGACCGAGCAGCAGGCCATGCGGGACTACGCGGCGACGACGGGTTGCCGGATGGAGTTCCTGCGGCGTCAGCTGGACGACGAGGAGGCCGCCCCGTGCGGTCGCTGTGACAATTGCGCGGGGAACCGGTTCGACCCGAAGGTGTCGGACGCCGCTCTGGACGCCGCCAAGGGCGAGTTGGGCCGACCGGGCGTGGAGGTGGAGCCCCGCAAGATGTGGCCGACCGGGCTCGCGGCGGTCGGGGTCGACCTGAAGGGCCGTATCCCGGCCGGTGAGCAGGCTTTCGGAGGACGGGCTCTGGGGCGGCTTTCGGACATCGGCTGGGGCAACCGGCTGCGTCCGCTGCTGGCCGACAGCGCCTCGGACGGGCCCGTGCCGGACGATGTCGTGCAGGCCGTGGTGCATGTCCTCGCCGACTGGGCCAAGGGGCCCGGTGGTTGGGCCTCCGGGGCGCCGGACGCGCCGGTCCGTCCCGCCGGGGTGGTCACCGTCGCCTCCCATCGCAGGCCGCGTCTGGTGGGGTCGTTGGGAGAGCGCATCGCCGAGATCGGCAGGATGCCTCTGCTCGGTGCGGTGGAGTACACGCCCGAGGCGGAGGAGTTGCGGCTCTCCCGGACCAACAGCGCCCAGCGGGTGATGGGTCTGCAGCGGACCCTGACGGTCTCCGCCGAGCTGGGCGGGCGGCTGGCCTCCGCGGGCGGGCCGGTTCTTCTCGTGGACGATCTCTCCGACAGCGGCTGGACGTTGGCGGTGGCGGCGCGGCTGCTGCGGCGGGCCGGAGCGGAAGGGGTGTTTCCGCTGGTGCTCGCCGTCCAGGGGTGAGACAGGAGGGGGAACGGGGAGTGAACAATGGGCAACTGGGCAGGGATATGAGTGGCATACCAACTCATTCCCGTCAGCTGCCTCAATTGCTCGTTGCCGCTCGCGCACGGGCCAGCAAGAATTGGGAAACCGCCTCGCACGGCCCGTCAGCGGTCCGGAAGGACTGTGCCGTGGTGCGCACTCACCCGACCTTGCCCGCCTCGCGGGCGCGTATCCGAAGGGAGGACCGTGACCCTCGGATTCGCTCCGCCCACAGCCGCCTCGCTCAGATCGTCGTCCGAGTCCGCCAGCCGCCTCGCTCGGATACTCGAACCGGCCGAGTGGTCAGCGGCGGAGATCCCGCTGCTGCGCAACCCCCGCGAGGTCGTCAGCGGCCTGCACTCCCGTCATACGCCCACGCCCTCCATGGCCGTCCTGGCGGTGCTGGACCACGAGGAACGGCTCGCCGCCAGCGCCTCGTTCGTCCGGCGCCCCTCGCCGGCCGACGGCTGGGAATTCCGCAACGCGCTGCTGGCGCATCTGCGACGGGTCATCCCGCACGACCTGCGCAGGCGCACGCCGGTACGGACCGCGGTCCTGCTGTACTGCCGTGAGGGCGACGAGCGCTGGACGGAGGAGGACGGAGCCTGGATGTGGGGGCTCCGGGACGCCTGCACCTTGCACGGGCTCCGTTGCGGCGCGTACATCACGCTGACCCGCGGCGGCTGGCAGGTGCTCGGCGAGGGCCGTGGCGGGCGGCGGCCGGACTCCGACTCGTCGCCGATGCCCCTCGGTGACGGGCCGGCCGAACTCGGCCGGCTCACGCCCAGAACCGCGAGCGGCGCGACCGAGCCCCTGCGCAGGGCGGCCGCGCGCTGATCTTCCGCACGCCGACCTCCGCCGGCCCGGTCCGGTCCGGCGGAGGGGTGGTCGGTCAGACCCCGGCGCCCACTCCGAGAAGCGCCGAGACGCGCTGCGGATCACCGCAGACGACGAGCAGGGCGCTCGCGCGTGCCATCGCCGACGGGAGGGCCTTGGCGGCCGTCTCGTCATCCCCGCCGTTCACGGCGACGATCACGACGGGACGGGAGTTCGCCCGTTCCACGGCGGCGGCGTGCGCGAAGAACACGTCGTCACCGGCGTCCTGCTGGGCCCAGTAGGCGGCCTCGCCGAAGGACAGTTCGTGCGTGGTCCAGGGGTGGGGGTCGCCGGTGGTGAGCACCAGGACCTCGCCGGGTGCCCGCCCGCTCTCCAGGAGCAGGTCCAGAGCCTCCTCGGCGGCGTCGAGCGCGCCGAGGACGGGGGCCGGGATCAGCTGGAGCTGCGGCGTGGATCGCTGGTCGGAACGATTCTCCGGGGTGAGCGCCGGAGACGGGCCGGGACCGGGGTGCGGGCGCGGCTTCGGCGACGCGGGCCTGGCCGGGCCGGGAACGGGGCGTCCGGGCCGCGGAGAGGCCGCGGAACGCGGGCCGGGTACAGGACGGGGGGTCGACGCGGGACGGCCGGCGGCCGTGGTGGCGCGGGGACCCTGGGCGCTCTCGTGAATCTGAGGCTCCTCGGGAAACAGAGGCATGGGTGGATGTCTATCAAACGCCGCTGCGCGAGGCACCGGCGGGTGGGCACACATGTGCGCCCCGGTCGCGTGGGAGGCCCCTAGCCAGGGTCCCGCGACCGGAAGTTCAGAAGTCGAAGCCGAGTTGGCCCCCGCTCTCCAGTGCGACCGCCTCGGCGGAGAGGCGGACCTTTTTGAGGTGGCGCCACCTGGGCATCGCGTCCAGGTACGACCAGGAGAGACGGTGGTGAGGGGTGGGCCCCAGCTCTTCGAGCGCCGCTTTGTGGACCGGCGAAGGGTAGCCCGCGTTGGCCCCGAAGGCATACGCCGCGTAGTCCTCGGCGCCGCCGGTCTGCAGCTCCGCCATGACGGCGTCCCGGCGGACCTTGGCGATGACGGAGGCGGCGGCCACGGCGATGCAGGACTGGTCGCCCTTGATCACCGTGCGGACCTGCCAGGGGCTGCCGAGGTAGTCGTGCTTGCCGTCGAGGATCACCGCGTCGGGCCGGACGGGGAGGCCTTCGAGGGCCCGGGTGGCCGCGAGCCGCAGTGCCGCGGTCATCCCGAGCTCGTCTATCTCCTGCGGAGTCGCGTCGCCGAGCGCGTACGCCGTGACCCACCGCTCCAGTTCGACGGCGAGCGCGGTGCGGCGCTTGAGGGTGAGCAGCTTGGAGTCGGTGAGCCCCTCGGGCGCCCGACGCAGGCCGGTGACGGCCGCGCACACCGTGACGGGGCCGGCCCAGGCCCCGCGCCCGACCTCGTCGACTCCGGCGACGATCTTGGCGCCGGTGGTGGCTCGGAGCGATCGCTCAACGGTGTGGGTGGGTGGTTCGTACGGCATGGCGCCTGACAGGTTACGCCGCCTGGTGCCGCATGCGATACCCGGTTTCCCCTCGGGGGCCGGGCGAGCTGCGCACCGGCCGCCCGAGTCCGTGCGAACCGCCCCCGCGGAGCGGCGCCCGCCGTGTCAGGGACGGAGCAACGGCACCATGATCCGGTCGACGAGATCGGCGATCTCGCGGTCCACCCATTCGCTGACGCACACCTTGGAGCGGTACATCATCATGGCGGGAATGACATCGACGACCAGGTCGTCGTCCGCGTCGGCCCGCACCTCACCCCGCGCGATTCCGCGCCTCAGGACAGCCCGGAAGAGCCGAGCCGAAGGCTCGACCACTCCCGTGACGATCAAGCTGTGGAACCTTGCGGCGGACTCGGCATCGCATTCGTGAAGCACGGCGCGCAGGGCGAGGCCGGGCCTCGAGTACATGACGTCCCGGAGCCGGCGGCACACTTCGTACAGATCCTCGCGCACACTCCCGAGGTCCGACGCCTCGTCGAGCGTCGGCAGTCCGGCCCGGAGCGCGTCCGCGACGAGGTCCTGCTTGGACGGCCAGCGCCGGTACACCGCGGCCTTACCCGTCTGCGCGCCGACCGCGACGCCTTCCATCGTCAGCCCGTTCCAGCCGACGCTTCCCAGCTGGTCGAGCGTGGCCTCCAGGATGGCCCGTTCGAGGACAGGGCCGCGGCGTCGCAGCGACGCCGCTCCCGGCCGGGCGGCGGCCGCGGAGCGCGAAGTAACCATCAGGATCTCTCCGTTGAAGCGATGCGTATCGTCGGCAGCGCTCAGTGAACGGTTGCGTTCACTGAGGGGGACTCACTACCGTGATGAACAGTGAACGGCTGCGTTCACTAATTCTTCCGTGGGGGATCCATAGTGACAACTTCTCCGGTGGACACACAGACCAAGGACGGACCCGCTCGCGCCGGAGGTCGGCCGGGAATCGCCCTGACCGTCATCGCCGCCTGCCAGCTGATGGTCGTCCTCGACGCCACCATCGTGAACATCGCGCTCCCGCACATCCAGGACGCGCTCTCCTTCTCGACCACCGACCTGTCGTGGGTGCTCAGCGCCTACACCCTGACCTTCGGCGGGCTGCTGCTCCTCGGCGGGCGCGCGGGAGACATCCTGGGGCGCCGCCGGGTGTTCATGGCCGGCATCCTGCTCTTCACCTTCGCCTCACTGCTCGGAGGCTTCGCCCAGGAACCCTGGCATCTCCTCGCCGCGCGAGCCCTGCAGGGCGTGGGCGGCGCCATCGCCTCGCCCACCTCGCTCGCGCTCATCACCACGACGTTCCCCGAAGGGCCCGAACGCAACCGGGCGTTCGGCGTGTTCGCCGCGGTCTCCGCCGGTGGCGGCGCCATCGGCCTGCTCGCCGGCGGCATGCTCACGGAGTGGCTGGACTGGCGCTGGGTCCTCTTCGTCAACGTCCCGATCGGCCTGCTGATCGCCTTCCTGGCTCCGCGCTACATAGCGGAGTCCGAGCGCCACCCCGGCCGGTTCGACATCGCGGGCGCGGCGACCTCGACACTCGGCATGGCCGCGCTGGTCTACGGGTTCATACGGGCGTCCGAGGAGGGCTGGAAGGACGAGCTGACCATCGGTTCCTTCGTCTCGGCGGTCATCCTGCTCGTGGCCTTCGCGGTCGTGGAGTCCCGCGCCAAGGAGCCGATCACCCCGCTCCGCATGTTCGCGGACCGCAACCGCTCCGGCACGTACGTCATCATGCTCAGCCTGGCGGCCGCCATGTTCGGCATGTTCTTCTTCATCGTGCTGTGGGTCCAGGGCGTCCTGGGATACAGCCCCATCCAGTCCGGTCTCGCCTTCCTGCCGGTGACCGTCGCGATCGTCACCGGCGCGGGGCTCGCCCAGCGGCTGCTGCCGGCCCTCGGGCCCAAGCCGTTCATGGTGGCCGGTTCGGCGATCACGGGTGCCGGGCTGTTCTGGCTGACGTTCATCAGCTCGGAGAGCAGCTACGCGAGCGGCGTCCTGGGCCCCATGGTCCTGTTCGGCTTCGGTATGGGCCTCAACTTCGTGACGCTCACGCTCACGGCCGTCTCCGGCGTGGCCCAGCACGAGGCAGGCGCCGCGTCCGGCCTGCTCAACGCCACCCAGCAGGTGGGCGGTTCGCTCGGCCTGTCCATCCTGGTGACGGTCTTCGGCACGGCCAGCCGCGAGGAGAGCGAGAAGCAGATGCCCGGCTTCCTCAAGGCCGCGTCTCCCGAGCAGCAGGCCGAAGCCCTGAAGAACCAGGAGCTACCGGCGCCCTGGGGCCACGAGGTGCTCACCTCCGGCATCTCCTCGGCCTTCATGGCTGCCGTCGCGATGGTGCTGATCGCGCTGGTCACGGCCGTCCTGGTGATCCGGGTCCGCAAGAGTGACCTCGAAGCACTCAGCGGTCGTGCGGAGGCCGCCGGGCCGGTCGCCTGAGCACATCGATGTCCCCTGGCCCCCCGGCCGGGGGGGCCAGGGGACATCGCGCCGTTTCAGGCGGCCGTGACCGGAACCCACTCCGGAAGTGCCTCGGTCTGCCGCAGCCATTCCGCCGGCGGCGCTCCGTTCGCCGCGGCGGCCACCACGCCTCCGGCGATGGCACAGGTGGTGTCGACGTCGCCTCCGACCTGCGCGGTCGTCCAGAACACCCGCTCGAAATCACCGAGGCCACGAGCGGCCGACCAGAGGGCGAACGGAACCGTGTCGTGCGCGCTCGTCCGCCGACCGCTGCCGAGCACCGCGGCGACTGTGCCGGCGTCGCCGTAGTCGAGCATGTCGCGGGCCCGGCGCAGCCCGGCGCCGACCGCGCTCCGCGGTACGAGGGCGATGACCCCGTCGAGCAGCGCCTCGGGCGTGGGCGGTCCCGCGGGGTCCGCGGCCAGCGCGGCGGCGGCGGCGACCGCCATCGCGCCCACCACGGCCTCACGGTGCTGATGAGTGGTGTACGCGGAGATCTCGGCCTGGTGCGTCGCCTGCTCCGGGTCCTCCGCGTACCAGGCCCCGAGCGGGGCGATCCGCATCGCGGCGCCGTTGCCCCAGGATCCCTGGCCCTTGAAGAGCGCGGCGGCCAGCTCCCGCCAGTCGCCGCCTTCCCGGATGAGCCGGAGCATGCGGTTGACGGCCGGGCCGTAGCCCCGGTCGAAGTCGTGGTGCTGGGCGAAGGACATGGCCAGGGCGTCCTGGTCGATCCGCTCATGGCGGGCGAGGACGGCCAGGACGGAGCAGGCCATCTCGGTGTCGTCGGTCCACTGCCAGGGGCCGTCGGGCAGCTCGCGCCGCTTCAGCAGGGGGTAGTGGGCGGGTACGAAGAACTGGGAGCCCAGGGCGTCTCCCACGGACAGCCCACGCAGGCTGGCCAGGGCGCGGTCGAAGCGCCGGTCGAATGAGGAGTCAGCGGTCATCGGTCTGCCACTCTATCCGGTAGGGCCGTACGGTTCCGGGGTACGCCAGCGTTCGAACGGCCGGTCCAGACGGTATCGCCCGTCCTCACCGAGCAGGAGGACACGGGTCTCGCCGTTGCCCGGGTTGGAGAGCGACTCGAAGTCCGCGACCGTCCAGTGGAACCAGCGCATGCAGAACAGGCGCATGGTCAGCCCATGGGTGACCAGCAGGACGTTGGGCGGATGGTCGGGGGCCTCGAAGCTGCGGTACAGGCTCTCCAGGAACGCCCCGACGCGGTCGTAGACGTCCGCCCCCGACTCCCCCTGGGCGAACCGGTAGAAGAAGTGCCCGTACGCGTCCCGGTACGCCTTCTGCAGACGTACGTCGTCCCGCTCCTGCCAGTTGCCCCAGTCCTGCTCCCGAAGGCGTGGCTCCTCGCGCACCCTGACCCTCTCCGGGGGCAGCCGGAAGGCGCGAAGGGTCTCATGGGTGCGGCGGTACGGCGAGACGTAGACACTGACGGCCTCCTCACCGAAGAGTTCGCGCAGCCACTCCCCCGTCTCCTCCGCCTGCCGCAACCCGGTCGCGGTCAGCCGCAGCGCGTGGTCCGGCTCCCGTTCGTACACCGTGTCATCGGCATTGCCCTCGGACTCTCCATGCCGTACGAGAACGATGCGCCGCGGTCGTGCCATACCCCGACCCTAGATCCCCGGTTCCGAGCGGGCTCAGCCGAGGAGGTGCCCGGAGTCCATCCGGCGTATACGCCCGGTGGAGCGACGGCGCGGCTGGCCCGCGGAGAGACCGCCGACCGGCACGGTCAGGTCGGCCGGAACAGCCCGTACGACAGGAGCAGTGCGGCCCGCTCGTCCTCGGGGAGGGCGAGCCCGCGTCCGAAGCAGGACAGCAGGCGCTCCTCCGGGCCTCGGACGATGACGTCTTGCGCCAGGTATCCGATCCTTCCGCTACGCCTCACCTCCCCGTCATCGGGCCGGAGGGTCCCTGCCAGTACCCGCAGCAGCGTGGATTTGCCCGTGCCGTTGCCACCGCGGACGAGCAGCCGCTCTCCCGCACGGACGGCGAGCGAGTCGACGAGAAGACGGCCCGCGACCCGGTCCGCCGTGCGCGACGCCGTTCCGACCGGCCTGGCCGAGCACGGCTACCCCGCCCTCACCGTGGAGTACGTGGCGGAGCACTCGGGGGTCCACAAGACGACGCTACCGCCGCTGGGGCAGCGTCGAGGGACTGCTCGCGGACGCGCTGGAACCGGCCGGCGAGGACGCCTGGACGCCTCCGGACACCGGCAGCCTCGCCGGGGATGCACGGGCTCTCACCCAGGAGGTCGTGAGGCGTTCGGTGATCACGCCGAGGCGGCCGCGCCGACCGCGTTCGTCGGGGCCGCCTTCCAGTCGCCGCGGGCCGCCGAAGCCCTCCACGGCTTCTCCGCCGACCGCTTCGGGCGATGCGAGGTCGTCGTCACCCGGGCCGTCGCCCGGGGCGAGGCGCCGAGACCGCGGGGGCGGTCGTCCGCGCGGTCTCGGCGCCTCTGTTCCTCCGGCTCTTCATCACCCCGGAACCGATCGACGGCGAAGTCGCCGACCAGACGGCGCGCGCGGTACTGGCGGCGGTCGACGCGGGCGCGTACGTCGCGGAGTAGGCCCTCTCAGACCGTCCAGGCCGATTCGAGCTGCACCACGTCCCCGGCCAGCGCCGCCACGTCGGCCGCGGTTCTGGCCCGCAGCCCGAGCCGCTCGATGCGTTCCGCCCGGTACTTCCCGTGCTCCGCGGCGGACTGCCACAGCGACAGCACCAGGAACTCGCTGCCGGGCGCCTCCCCGAACAGGCCCCGCAGCATGCCGGGAGACCCGGCCATGGCCGGGTTCCACACCTTCTCCTGCATGAGTGCGAAGTGTTCGGCACGGTCCTCATGGACACGGCAGTGCGCGACCCGCGCCACGTCGGCGTCGGAGAACCGCGGCTCGAACCCCGTCTTCACGTCGAAACGGTGGTCGAACAGCTTGACCTGGACGTCCTTGAACGTGCCGACCTGCGCGGTCGCCAGCCGGTCGTGCGAGCGCGCCATGAACGAGTCGTAGAAGGCCCGGCTCTCCCAGAACGCGAAGATGTGGGCGACGTCCGGCCGAGCCCGGCTCCATCCGCCACCCTGCCCCCGGAACCCCGGCTCACCGAGCAGCCCCGCCCACTTCCGCTGCCCCCGCTCGAACCCTCGACGGTCCACCACGGTGCAGCGAATCCACTTGACCAGCACCGCGCCATCGTACGGGGCCGACGACCGCCCCGGCAGACCCCTTCAGACTCCCGCCGGATGCATTCGCCGCACTCCCGCGCGCTCCTCCTCGTCCAGTTCGATCCCGAACTCGGTCTCCAGCGTCGCGATCAACCCGCCCGCGCGCACGATCCGTTCCTCGGTGACGCCGTCCGACCGCACCGACGAGAGCGTCGTGCGCACCAGTGCCCTGCGCACATCCGCGCCGGGCCGCTGGGCCACGACCTGGCCGAGGAAACGGGACTGCGGATGGCTGGAGCTGTAGTGGTTCATGACCGTGAAGTCGCCGGGGTAGAGCGTCTGCGGGGCGAAGGCGTACAGGTCGGTCCACCCCTGCGGCCGCAGGGAGCGCAGCACATGGATGCCCTCCTCCTCCACGCCGACCGCGAACGTCCAGCCGCTCTGCTCGACCCGCGCCCCGTCACGCAGGGGCATGGGCTCCAGCAGCCCCTGCCAGCCGAAACCGACGTCGGTCAGCCATTGTTCGCCCTCGATCGTGACGGCGAGAAGCGCGTGCGTGACCGGCGGCAGCACCGCGCCCCGGGACCGGTTACGGGCTCCGCGCCCGGCGACCGTGAAGCCGATCCGTTCGAGGACGGCCGCGAACAGGGAGTTCTGCTCGTAGCAGTAGCCTCCCCTGCGCCGGTCGACGAGCTTGGACTGCAGGCTCTTCACGTCGAGGAGCACCGGCTTCCCGAGGGCGACGTCGAGGTTCTCGAACGGCACGGCCGCGACGTGCGCCCGGTGAAGGTACGTCAAGGTCCTTAGATCAGGGACGAGTTTTCCGTCGCGCTCGGGCTCGTATCCGATTCGAGCCAGATATGCGTCGAGATCCAGCTCCTCACCGCTCCACAAACCGCTCTCCCCCCTTCAACCCGCGGTCCACTGTCGTAGCCCCATGACACCATGAGTGATCGGCTCACGACCACGGGCTTTCGGACGGGTCGACGGTACGACGCGAGGCGTGCGCGGGGGCGCACCCGGAGAGGGGAAGCACCATGAGCGGACTCAACAAGGGAGTGGGCAAGGTCGAGGTGACGCTCCGGTGGGACCCCGCCCCGACCGGTGCGCCAGCCCACGACCTGGACATCGTCGCCGGCGTCTTCGCGGCGGACGACCCGCACGGAGCGCCCGTCCACCTGGTGCACTTCGGCAGTCGCTCCCCCGACGGCACGATCACGCTCCACCGGGACAGCCGTACGGGCCAGGGGTTCGGCTACGACGAGGCCATGACCCTGGAACTGGAGAGGCTGGCGCCGCGGTACGCGCGCGTGGTGGTGGGCGTCGCCATACAGCAGGGCGGTGGGCGGCTGGCCTTCGGCGACATAGCGAACACGGGCGTACGGGTCCGCGAGGGCTACACGGACCTGTTGGTCCACGATTTCGCGGACGTGCCGGACGCCCTGTCGGCGACGGTCGTGGAGTTCACCCGCGACGGCACCGAGGGCTGGACGTACCGCCCGCTCAGCCAGGGCTTCGACGCCGATCCTCAGGACTTCGCCCGGCTGCTGGGCTCCGCGCGCCCCTGAAACGCGCGCCTGGAACCGGGCACCGCGAAGGGGACCGGCCCCGAGGCCGGTCCCCTTCGTGAACGCTGTTCAGTCACCCGCTCGGACCGCACCGGACATCACGTCCGGCACGGTCCCGCCAGGTGTCAGCTGCAGCCGCTGGTCGAGCCGCAGCCCTCGCAGATGTAGCAGGAGCCGGCGCGCTGCATCTTGGTGCCGCAGGAGAAGCAGAGCGGCGCGTCGGCGCTGATGCCGAGCTGCATCTCGACGAGCTCCGCCGACGTGTGGGCCTGCTTCGGCGCCGGGACCTCGATCTTCGGGGCCGCGGGCGCGACGGCCTTCAGCTCCGGGGTGCGGGGCGCGGACTGGGCCAGGGCCTCGACGTCGACCTCGTCCTCTTCGGACTGCTCGTACGAGCCGGTGTCCAGGTGGCGCTGGCGCTCCTCGGCCGAGTGGATGCCGAGGGCGGAGCGGGTCTCGAAGGGCAGGAAGTCCAGGGCCAGGCGGCGGAAGATGTAGTCGACGATCGACTGCGCCATCCGCACGTCCGGGTCGTCCGTCATGCCGGCCGGCTCGAAGCGCATGTTGGTGAACTTCGAGACGTACGTCTCGAGCGGGACGCCGTACTGCAGACCGACGGAGACGGCGATGGAGAAGGCGTCCATCATGCCGGCGAGCGTCGAGCCCTGCTTGGACATCTTCAGGAAGACCTCGCCGAGACCGTCGTCCGGGTAGGAGTTGGCGGTCATGTAGCCCTCGGCGCCACCGACGGTGAAGGAGGTGGTGATCCCCGGGCGGCCCTTGGGGAGGCGCTTGCGGACCGGACGGTACTCGACGACCTTCTCGACGGCCTCGCGGATCGTCGCCTCGGACTTCGCGGTGACCTCGGCCTTCTCCTCCTCCTTCTTCTTGGCGGAGAGCGGCTGGCCGACCTTGCAGTTGTCGCGGTAGATCGCGAGCGCCTTGACGCCCATCTTCCAGGCCTCGAAGTAGACCTCCTCGACGTCCTCGACCGTGGCCGTCTCCGGCAGGTTCACGGTCTTGGAGAGGGCGCCCGAGATCCACGGCTGGATGGCCGCCATCATGCGGACGTGGCCCATGGCGGAGATGGAGCGCTCGCCCATGGCGCAGTCGAAGACCTCGTAGTGCTCGGTCTTCAGGCCGGGGGCGTCGATCACATTGCCGTGCTCGGCGATGTGGGCGACGATCGCCTCGATCTGCTCCTCCTGGTAGCCCAGGCGGCGCAGGGCCTGCGGCACGGTGCCGTTGACGATCTGCATCGAGCCGCCGCCGACGAGCTTCTTGAACTTGACCAGGGCGAGGTCGGGCTCGAGACCGGTGGTGTCGCAGGACATCGCGAGACCGATGGTGCCGGTCGGGGCGATGACCGACGCCTGGGCGTTGCGGAAGCCGTTCTTGGCGCCGAGGCGGATCACGTCCTGCCAGGCCTCCGTGGCGGCGGCCCAGATCGGCGAGTCGAGGTCGTCCACGCGGACGGCCTTGGTGTTCTCGTCGGCGTGCTGGCGCATGACGCGCTGGTGCGGCTCGGCGTTGCGGGCGTAGCCGTCGTACGCGCCGACGACAGCGGCGAGCTCGGCGGAGCGCTTGTACGAGGTGCCGGTCATCAGGGAGGTGATGGCACCGGCGAGGGCGCGGCCGCCGTCGGAGTCGTACGCGTGGCCGGTCGCCATCAGCAGGGCGCCGAGGTTGGCGTAGCCGATGCCGAGCTGGCGGTAGGCGCGGGTGTTCTCACCGATCTTCTGGGTGGGGAAGTCGGCGAAGCAGATGGAGATGTCCATCGCGGTGATGACGAGCTCGACGACCTTGGCGAAGCGCTCGACCTCGAAGGACTGGTTGCCCTTGCCGTCGTCCTTGAGGAACTTCATCAGGTTCAGCGAGGCGAGGTTGCAGGACGTGTTGTCCAGGTGCATGTACTCGCTGCACGGGTTCGAGCCGTTGATGCGGCCCGACTCGGGGCAGGTGTGCCAGTGGTTGATCGTGTCGTCGTACTGGATGCCCGGGTCGGCGCAGGCCCACGCGGCCTCGGCCATCTTGCGGAAGAGCGACTTGGCGTCGACCTCCTCGATGACCTCACCGGTCATGCGGGAGGTGAGGCCGAACTTCCCGCCGGCCTCGACGGCCTTCATGAAGGTGTCGTTCACACGGACGGAGTTGTTGGCGTTCTGGTACTGGACGGACGTGATGTCGTCGCCGCCCAGGTCCATGTCGAAGCCCGCGTCGCGGAGGGCGCGGATCTTCTCCTCCTCCTTGACCTTGGTCTGGATGAAGTCCTCGATGTCGGGGTGGTCGACGTCGAGGATGACCATCTTGGCCGCGCGACGGGTCGCTCCGCCGGACTTGATCGTTCCCGCCGACGCGTCGGCGCCGCGCATGAAGGAGACCGGACCGGACGCGTTGCCGCCGGAGGAGAGCAGCTCCTTGGAGGAGCGGATGCGGGAGAGGTTCAGGCCGGCACCGGAGCCGCCCTTGAAGATCATGCCCTCTTCCTTGTACCAGTCGAGGATGGACTCCATGGAGTCGTCGACGGACAGGATGAAGCAGGCGGAGACCTGCTGGGGCTGCGGCGTGCCGACGTTGAACCAGACCGGCGAGTTGAAGCTGAAGATCTGGTGCAGGAGGGCGTAGGCCAGCTCGTGCTCGAAGATCTCGGCGTCGGCGGGCGAGGCGAAGTAGCCGTACTCGTCGCCGGCCTTCGTGTACGTCTTCACGATCCGGTCGATGAGCTGCTTGAGACCGGTCTCGCGCTGCGGGGTGCCGACGGCACCCCGGAAGTACTTGCTGGTGACGATGTTGACCGCGTTCACCGACCAGAAGTCGGGGAACTCGACGCCACGCTGCTCGAAGTTGATCGAGCCGTCGCGCCAGTTGGTCATGACGACGTCACGGCGCTCCCACGCCACCTCGTCGTACGGATGCACGCCAGGGGTGGTGTGGATGCGCTCGATACGCAGGCCCTTGCTCGCCGCCTTGGTCCCCTTGGAACGAGAACCACGTGCCGGACCGCTCGCCGTCTCTGTCATGCCGCCTCCCATATACGGGCAAAACACACTTTGGCGCCCAGATAGTCCCAGGGCACCGTCTTCTGTACGTCGTTCTGTACTGCTGCCACAAGCGTCACGAGGGATCACTCGTGGCACGTCTGCCAGGCCGCGCGGCGGCCGGCTGCCGGGCGCCGTCGGCCCGGACCGCCGGTCAGTCGGCGGCGGTGGCGGGAACGGGGACCTCAGGGGTCGCACCGGTCCCGCGGTTCTCAGCGGGAGGCCGCACGCGGAGTTCCACGATGGCGGCCTCGAAGTCTTCGAGGCTGTCGAAAGCCTTGTACACGGACGCGAAGCGCAGGTACGCGACGAGGTCGAGTTCCTGCAACGGGCCGAGGATGGCCAGACCCACGTCATGGGTGGTCAGCTCGGCGCTGCCGGTGGCGCGCACCGCCTCCTCGACCCGCTGGCCGAGCTTGGCGAGGGCGTCCTCGGTGACCGGTCGCCCCTGGCACGCCTTGCGTACTCCGGAGATGACCTTGGTACGGCTGAAGGGCTCGGTGACTCCGGAGCGCTTCACCACCATGAGCGAGCACGTCTCCACCGTCGTGAAACGACGGGAGCAGTCAGGGCACTGGCGACGGCGCCGGATCGACGTCCCGTCGTCGGTGGTGCGACTGTCGACGACACGACTGTCGGGGTGCCTGCAGAAGGGGCAGTGCATTGGTTCCGACCCTCCCTCACGGCACGACTGGTGAACCTCGCCCGGCCCGTCAAGGCCCTGCGAAGCGACCACCAGCATAGGCGATGCGTGCACCCCCGGCAGACCGGGGACCACTACCCCTGGGTGGCCGGTGCCATCCAACCACTAGATCTTGGGTTGGAGGTGCTTCGAGGCACTCCGCGTGTCGCGGCGCGCCCACTCCCGGGATATCCGCCCCCGGGTGCGACACTGAAGGGGAGCACCGGATGCCCGCGGCCCAGCGGCGAAGGCTACCGTAGCGTCCGATTCGACCGACGGTGCGAGTGTGCTCATACACCCGTATGCGAACAGACGTAAGGCAATCTGCGAATTTTCACTCGAACGTGTGTTTGGCGCAACCTTTCGAAAGCCACTACCGTTGTGCCAGCCAGGGAGACCATTCGAGAGGGGCCGACGACGTGACCACCACCGCAGACAGTGCCACCATCACCGCCCAGGACCGCTCCCAGGGCCGACTCGAGCCGGTGCACGCCATGAATGAAGTGAGCATGAACGGCGAGGAGCCCGGGCGACCTGCCCGCGCCCTCCCCGGGCGACCTCCAGGCATCCGCGCCGACAGCTCCGGTCTCACCGACCGGCAGCGCAGGGTCATCGAAGTCATCCGCGACTCGGTCCAGCGGCGCGGCTACCCGCCGTCGATGCGCGAGATCGGGCAGGCGGTCGGCCTCTCCAGCACCTCTTCGGTGGCGCACCAGCTCATGGCGCTGGAGCGCAAGGGCTTCCTCCGCCGCGACCCGCACCGGCCGCGCGCGTACGAAGTGCGGGGCTCCGACCAGCCGAGCACCCAGCCCACGGACACCACGGGCAAGCCCGCCGCCTCGTACGTACCTCTGGTCGGCCGGATCGCCGCCGGTGGTCCGATCCTGGCGGAGGAGTCCGTCGAGGACGTCTTCCCCCTGCCCCGGCAGCTGGTGGGGGACGGCGAGCTCTTCGTCCTCAAGGTCGTCGGCGACTCGATGATCGAGGCCGCCATCTGTGACGGCGACTGGGTCACCGTCCGCCGCCAGCCGGTCGCGGAGAACGGCGACATCGTGGCCGCCATGCTGGACGGCGAGGCCACGGTCAAGCGCTTCAAGCGCGAGGACGGCCACGTCTGGCTGCTGCCGCACAACGCGGCGTACCAGCCGATCCCCGGCGACGAGGCCACCATCCTCGGCAAGGTCGTGGCGGTGCTGCGGCGGGTCTGACCTCGCCGGCTCTGACCGGGCCCCGGGACCCCTGCGCCGGTCCCGGGGCCCTGCCGTGTCCGGGCGGGCCCGGAGCGCGGCCCAGGGCCAGGCAGCGGGTGGACTCAGAGGCCCGCGGCCTTCGACGCGGCATCGATGGCCGCGAGCGACTTCCGCACCTGGTTGCGGTCGGTCGTGTACCAGAAGTCCGGCAGCGAGGCCTTGAGGTAGCTCCCGTACCTGGCCGTCGCCAGACGCGGGTCGAGAACCGCCACGACACCCCGGTCGCCCGTCGCCCGCACCAGCCGGCCGGCGCCCTGTGCCATCAACAGGGCCGCGTGGGTCGCCGCGACCGCCATGAAGCCGTTGCCGCCCGCCTCCTCGACGGCCTTCTGGCGGGCGCTCATCAGCGGGTCGTCCGGACGGGGGAACGGGATCTTGTCCATCACGACCAGCTGACAGCTGGCCCCCGGCACGTCCACGCCCTGCCAGAGCGACAGCGTCCCGAAGAGACACGTCTTCGGGTCGGCCGCGAAGTTCTTGATCAGCTCGCCCAGAGTGTCCTCGCCCTGGAGCAGGATCGGCAGCTCCGGCACCCGGATCCGCAGTTCCTCCGCGGCCTGCTGCGCCGCGCGCATGGACGAGAACAGACCCAGGGTCCGCCCGCCGGCCGCCTGCATCAGCTCGGTCAGCTCGTCCAGCATGTCGCCGCGGTCCCCGTCACGGGCGGGACGGGAGAGATGCTTCGCGACGTAGAGGATGCCCTGCTTCGGGTAGTCGAACGGGGAGCCGACGTCGATGCCCTTCCAGACGGGCAGGTCATCGCCCGTGGTGCCCTCGGGAGCCAGTCCGAGAGAGGCACCCACGCCGTTGAAGTCACCGCCCAGCTTGAGCGTGGCCGAGGCCAGGACCACGGACCGCTCCGAGAACAGCTTCTCCCGCAACAGCCCCGACACGGTCATCGGCGCGACCCGCACCGACGCCCCGAAACGGTCGTGCCGCTCGTACCAGACGACGTCGTACTCCGAGCCCTGCGTGATCCGCTCGGCGACGCCATGGACGGTCTCCACGGAGGCCATGGCCTGCTTGCGTACGGCGTCCTCGTCCTGCACGGACCGGTCACGGGTCGAGCCCAGGGCCGAGATCACCGCCCGGGCCGCGTCCCGCAGCGCCATCAGGGCGTACGCGAGGTCCTCCGGGATCTCCTCGAGGCGACCCGGCAGAGCCAGCTCCATGACCCGCTCGAAGCCCTCCGCGGCGGTCTGCAGCTGGTCGGCGATCTTCTCGTCGACCAGCTTCGCGGACCGGCGCACGGCACGGTTGACCTGGCCGGGCGTGAGCTCGCCCGTGGCCACACCGGTGACCCGGGAGACCAGCTCGTGCGCCTCGTCGACGATCAGCACCTCATGCTGCGGGAGCACCGGCGCCCCCTCGATGGCGTCGATGGCGAGCAGGGCGTGGTTGGTGACGACGACGTCGGCGAGCTTGGCGCGCTCACGCGCCGCCTCGGCGAAGCACTCCGCCCCGTACGCGCACTTGCTCGCGCCGAGGCACTCCCGGGAGGAGACCGAGACCTGGGCCCAGGCCTTGTCGGAGACACCCGGCGTCAGGTCGTCCCGGTCGCCGGTCTCCGTCTCGTCCGACCAGTCCCGGAGCCGCATCAGGTCCTGGCCGAGCTTGCTCGTGGGTGCGGCCGCTTCGAAGGGGTCGAAGAGACCGTCCTCCTCGTCCTGCGGCACGCCTTCGTGGAGCCGGTGCAGGCACAGGTAGTTCGACCGGCCCTTGAGCATGGCGAACTGCGGGCGGCGCCGCAGCTGCGGATGCAGCGCGTCGACCGTCCGCGGAAGATCGCGCTCGACGAGCTGGCGCTGCAGCGCCAGGGTGGCGGTCGCCACCACCACCCGCTCCCCCTGCGCCAGCGCCGGCACCAGGTAGCCGAGGGACTTGCCCGTGCCGGTGCCGGCCTGGACGAGGAGGTGGGAGTTGTCGTCGATGGCCTCGGCCACGGCCTCGGCCATGGTGACCTGGCCGGGCCGCTCCGTGCCGCCGACGGCGGTGACGGCGGCGTGGAGGAGGTCGGGGAGGGATGGCTTCGTCATAGCCCTCTCAGCCTACGGGGCGCCACTGACAGCGAGAGCACGCGCGCGCCTCACGCGAGCGGATTGGGAACGGTGCCGTGGACAGCGGCGTGCGGGCGCTCCGGGCGGTCCCTGTAGCCGTCCAGGTGCAGACGGTTGCGGTTGAGGCAGAGCCGCTCGATCCGGGGGGTGAGGAGGTCGAAGAGCTCGAACCGTTCCTTCAGCTCGGGGAAGCGCGCCTGGTGGCGGAGGATCTCCGCGCGGACGAGGGCCCAGAATTGCGTCTCGGGGACGTCGAGTTGCTCCTCGCAGAGCGGCGCCAGGTAGCGGAAGACGCCGACGAAGAGCCCCGAATGGATGAACTGGACGAGGAAGTCCGGTGCTTCGGTCAGGAGGACGGCGCGGACGTCGTCCGGCAGGGTGTCGTGCTCGGGGACGGGCCGCGCGCTGATGTTCACGTCGTCGACGAAGTCCTTGATCGCCAGGCGTACGGGAACGTCGTCGCCGTCGTAGACGACGATGGCGTTCTCGCCGTGCGGGGAGAAGACCGTGCCGTACCGGTAGAGGAAGTGCAGCAGCGGCGGCAGCAGAGCCGCGAAGAGGTGTCGGAGCCAGACGGCGGGGGCGAGTCCGGAGCGCTCGACGAGTTCCGCCACGAACGCCCGCCCGTCGGGGTCGGTGTGGAGCAGGGAGGCCAGCGTGCGGGCCCGTTCGCCCGGGGGCAGCCGGAGCGGTTCGCGCCAGATCGCGCCCAGGAGTTCCTTGTACTGGTACGGGACTTCGGGCAGCCGGTCGTACAGGGGGTGCTCGACCGTCACGGAGGCGACCTCGCCGAGGAGGACCACCCGGCACTCGTCCCGCAGGAACGGATCGGCTTCGCGCAGTCCGTGGACCCAGGCGGTGACGGCCGGTGCGGCGAGGGTCCGTTCGGTGGGCAGGCCGCGCCAGACGAGGGTGTTGAGCACGGAGAGCGGGAGTTTGACCGTGTGCCGGTCGGGGCGGCTGGTGTTGAGGAAGGTACGGACCGACTGCTGCGGCAGCCGGAGGTCGCCGTCGGTCCCGAGCGGGACGATGGTCCCGGCGGCGACGGCGGGGGCGTAGAGGGGGAGCAGGACCTCGTCCCACTGCCAGGGGTGGACGGGCAGCAGGAGGTAGTCGTCGGGTGCGTGGCCGCGGGCGGCCAGCTGGGCGCGGAAGGCGGCGTGGACCTCGGGGTCGAGCTCCTGGGCGTAGAGCAGGTCGGGGGTTTCGAGGCCGACCACTCCTCGGTAGGCGGCGAGACGGTGGCTGACGGCGATCCAGGGCAGGGGCGTGGCGCGTCGGGCTTCGGGAGCCCAGCGGGCGGCGTCGGTGGCGGAGAAGCCGATGCGCCCCTTGTTGAGAACGAGCCAGGGGTGGCCGGTCTGGTGGCCTTCGAGTTCCGCGTAGGAGAGGTCGGCGAGTCGGTCGGCCGTGAGCGCCGTGTGGTCGAGGCGGGCGTCGGCGGCGAGGGTGGCGGAGAGCTCGCGGATGAGGTGTCCGAGGGTAGCGCCGTCGAGCCGGAGGAGGTCGCGGGCGCGGACCAGGAAGTCGAGGGGGTCGGTCATGGGCCGGCCCTGGTGGATGAGGGAGCCCGGGGCGATGTACCAGCTGCCGTAGGCGCCGCGGCGGGCACTGAAGGTGAGGAGGGACCCGTCGTCGAGCCGCAGGGCGTGGCTGTCGGGCGCGTCGTCGGCCGTGGGGACGGGCTCGACGATCTCCTCGTACGCGAACTCGGCGAGGGCCTTGGTGAGGAGGCGGATCGACGCCCGGGTCCAGGCGGCGGCATTCAGCTCGGGGGGCGTGAGCAGCTCGGATGCGGGCGCCGCACCGTCTGTCGGGGCCGAGGCGGGCGCTGTGGGCTGAGCGGAGTCGTGGGGTGCAGGGGACGTCGACACGAGGACTCCTCGGGGTGGGAACCGCTGTGGGCCGAGCGGTGTATAGAAGACAGAGGGTTGTCACAGAACGTGACGGAGAGCGCGGTCACGCATCATGAGCGCCGCTCGCTTGTCGGGGAGGTCGACTTCCGCCGCGTAGCGGAAGCCGCCGCTGAGGAAGGCTGAGACGGAGGGGGTGTTGCGGATGTCGGGTTCGGCGACGACGCGGGTGCATCGGGGCCGGTGGTCGAGGACGAGATCGGCGACGGCGCGCAGAAGGGTGGAGCCCATGCCGCGGCCCCGGTCGGTGATGCCTCCGATCAGCAGATGGATACCGGTGTCGTGGGGGCGTGCCGGGTAGTGCCGGGCGAGCGGGTCGAGGTCGGCGCGGTAGATCTCGAAGTAGCTCATGGGGGTGGAGTCGAGCACGCCGAGGCAGGGGACGCTGCGGCCGTCGCCTTCGATCTGGGCGAGCAGGTGTTCGGCGGTGACGGTCTCCGGTCCGGCGAGCTCCCAGAAGGCGGCGACCGCGGGGTCGTTCATCCAGCGGGTGAGGAGCGGCAGGTCCCTTTCGAGTCGTACGGGGACGAGCCGGAAGGTGCCGGCGGGGGTGTCGGACGGGTTCCAGGAGGCGATGGAGTCCAGCAGGTCGCCGTCGAGGATCTCGGCCTCGAGATGACCGCCTTCGAGGAAGGCGACGAGGTCGTCGAGCCTCAGGTCGAGGGTGTCGTCGCCGGGCGGGTCGGCCGACGGTCGGGTGGATGACACGGTGTCGCTCTCCTCTCGGCGGTGCGGGCGGGCGTGGGGCGTCGGCGGGCAGGCGGGCTCAGGGACGGAGGGGGTTGGTGACGGTGACGTAGACGGACTGGGTGTCGACGGGTCCGACGAGTTCGTCCATGCCGTGGAGGCGGGTGAGGAGGTTGGCCTTGCTGCGCAGGGTCGCGGCTTCCAGGAGCCGGTGCGGCAGGGGTGAGCCCAGGCTGGTGGCGGCGGTGAGGAAGCTGCGGAAGGCGGCGAGCAGGACGCGCTCGTCGGCGAGGTGCTGGGACCCGAAGGCGCCGATCAGACCGAGGACGTTGTTGATGCCGAGGTAGTAGGCGAAGCGCTCGTCGGTGACCTGGTCGGAGACGAAGGTGTCGCTGTCGGCGCCGATGCCGGGGAGACGGCTCTCCAGCTCGCCCCGGTGCGACTCACGGAAGTAGTACCCCTGGTTGTCGCGGTATCGGCCGCCGACGGGCCAACCGTCGGGGTCGAGAAGGACCAGGGTGTTCTGCTGGTGGGCTTCCAGGGCGATGCCGGCGTGGCCGTCGAGCCAGAGGACGGGGCGCACGACGTGGTCGAGGTAGCGGAGGAACCACTCGGCGGAGACGGCGGTGAGGGGGCGGCCGGTGCGGGAGGCGAGGCGGCCGATGACGTCGGCGAGGCGGGAGCGCATGGTGGTGGCTCCCGGCCAGGGACGGGGGGCGGTGAGGGAGGCGATGCAGACGGCGTCGTCGCCGGGCCCGAAGGGGTTGTGGCGGATCATGACGTCGAGTCCGGGAACGGGGGTTCCCTCCGGGGTGTCGACGGCGAGCCAGGCGGGGTCGCGGACGATGTCGAAGCCCGGGTGGGCGGCCTGCCACTCGTCTACGAGGCCGGTGCGGAGCAGGCGGTGGACCTCGACGCCCCGGTGGAGTTCCTTGCGGAGGTTCTCGCGCCGGGAGTTGGTGATCCGTAGGCCGAGGGAGAGCTTGAGCATGGCCCGCGCGCCGGGGCGGTGCACGGTACGGACGGAGGAGGTGGGGTGCCAGGGGCTGCCGTGGAGACCGAGGTCGTGCAGGAGCCCGGCGTCGAGGAGGGCGCGGATGTCGGGGCGGTGCAGGAGTTCGCGGGCCTGCCAGGGGTGGACGGGCAGGGGTGCGGTGCCGAGGGGGAGCGTGAGCCCTTCGGCGAGGCCGGTGGCGAGCTGCTCCGCGCTGACGGGCCGGCCCTGCTCGGTCCAGCCGGAGTCGGAGGCCAGCAGGAAGGAGTCGACGGCGAGCCAGTGGAGCGGGAAGGAGCCGTGCAGTTCGGGTGAGTAGAGCCGGGCCTCGGCCTCGGAGAGGCCTTCGCGGCTCTTGGACGTGGGATGGAGGGGGTGGCCGAGCAGCAGGGACTGTTCGGCGGCGAGGAAGAGGTCGGCGTCCGGGTGCGGCTGGGGACTCCGACGGCGCTCGATGAGGAAGTCGGCGGTGCGGCGGGCGGAGTCGGCGACCCTGCCGACGAGTTCGGTGCCCTCGGGGCGGCCGGTCTCCCGGCTGAGCAGGGCGGCCACGGTCACGGCGTCGACGGTCGGTGCCGTCACCGGGAGTCCTTCGAGGGCGGGGGCTCCGAAGCGGTGCCAGCCGGTGGGCGACCAGTACAGGACGGGGACGAGGAGGGCGGTGCCGCTGGCGTCGAGAGCGACGCGCAGGGTGGCCGAGCCGGGGGCCGGCAGGTTCTTCTCCCGGACCCAGCAGCGGAGGAGGTTCTCGATGGTGGCCGCGTCGGCGGCGCGCTGCGGGTCCGGGTCGTCGAGGGGGTCGGCGACGGTTCCCGGGCGGTGCGGCCGGGGGTCGTACGGGCCGGTGTGCTGGCGCGGGACGGTGGGGTCGGCACCGGGCTCGGAGGACCCGCCGGGCCCCTGGACTCGCCCGGTCGGCGCCGTCTCCGGCCCGTGGGGTGCCTGGGGAGCCGGTGCCTCGGAGGACGGGAGGGGGGTGCCGGGTACGTCAGGGGTGAGGGCTCGGGGGGTGAGTTCCTGGATGGCGCGGGGGGCCTCGGTCTCGGGCGCCGGGGAGGGGGGCGTGGCGTTCACGGGCTTCCTTGGGGTGGGGCCGGGGGCGGTCCGGGTCAGTGGGACGGCCCGGGGGCGGTCCGGGGGGCCGAGGCCCGGCGGACGGCGGGCAGCGGGGGGGTGTGGGCCCGTTCGGCGGCGGCCAGGGCGTCGGCGAAGCGGTCCAGGACGGCGGTGGCCTGCTCGTCGGTGAGGGTGAGCGGGGGCAGGAGCCGGACCACTGCGGAGTGGCGGCCGCCGAGTTCGACGATGAGCCCGCGGGCGAGGCACTCCTGCTGGACGGCGAGGGCCAGGGCGGGGGCGGCGGGCGGGACGAGGTCGCCGGGACCCGCCGCGTCGGGATCGACGAGTTCGACGCCGATCATCAGGCCCCGGCCGCGGACGTCGCCGACGCAGGGGTGGGCGGTGGCGAGGCCCTGGAGTCGGCCGAGGATGCGGGCGCCGAGGGTGCCGGCCCGCTCGGCGAGCTTGTTCTCGCGGACGTACGCGAGGGTGGCCGTGCCGGCGGCCATGGCGAGTTGGTTGCCGCGGAACGTGCCCGCGTGCGCGCCGGGTTGCCAGGCGTCGAGTTCGGACCTGTAGACGATGACGGCGAGGGGAAGGGAGCCGCCGATGGCCTTGGAGAGGACCATCACGTCGGGCACGACGCCGCTGTGCTCGACCGCCCAGAACGCGCCGGTGCGGCCCACGCCGGTCTGGACCTCGTCGACGACGAGCGGGATGGAGCGGTCGGCCGTGATCCGGCGCATCCGGCGCAGCCAGTCGTCGGGAGCGGGGATGACCCCGCCTTCGCCCTGGACGGCCTCGACGATCATTCCGGCGGGGGCGGGGACACCGCTCTTGGGGTCGTCGAGGAGGTGCTCGGTCCAGTGGGCCGCGAGTTCGGCGCCGCGGGCGCCGCCGACGCCGAAGGGGCAGCGGTACTGCTGGGGGTAGGGCAGCCGGGTGACGCTGACGTCGGTCGCTCCGCCCGACGCGGCGAGGGCGCCGGCCGTCATGCCGTGGTAGGCGCCGGTGAAGGCGAGCAGACCGCTGCGGCCGGTGGCGGTGCGGACGAGCTTGAGGGCCGCCTCGACGGCGTCCGTGCCCGCGGGGCCGCAGAACTGGACGCGGGCGTCGTCGGCGAGGGCGCCCGGCAGAGTGGCGAAGAGTTCGGAGGTGAACGCGTCCTTCACCGGTGTGGCCAGGTCGAGCACGTGCAGGGGGGCGCCCGAGTCGAGGACCTTCTTGATGGCTTCCAGGACGACGGGGTGGTTGTGCCCGAGGGCGAGCGTCCCCGCGCCGGAGAGACAGTCCAGATAGCGGCGGCCG
Source organism: Streptomyces sp. CB02261 (assembly GCF_001905665.1). Classification (GTDB taxonomy): domain Bacteria; phylum Actinomycetota; class Actinomycetes; order Streptomycetales; family Streptomycetaceae; genus Streptomyces. The sequence goes on from NZ_LIVX01000013.1 coordinate 133,957, forward strand.
TCGGCACCCTCGATGGTCAGCCCTCGTGCCCGTACGGGCACGATGGGCAGCGAGCGGGCGTAGGTGCGGGCTGCGGATTCACGCAGGGACTGCCGGCGCAGGATGCCCTCGTATCCGCCGCACCGCGCGTCCGTGACTCCACCGTCCCGAACACCAGGGTCCTCCCGAACCCCATGGTCCGGACCCCCGTGGTCCCGAACCCCATGGTCCCGAGCTCCGCGGTCCAGAAGCATGCGGGCCGGAACTCCGTGGTCCGGAACTCCGTGGTCCGGAGCCTCGCTGTCCGGAGTCTCCTGTTCGGGGCCGTCCGGTGTCCGGGGTTGCGTCCGTGGGGCCGGTGGGACGGCCGGAGCTGATTCGGTCACGGCCACGACTCGGTGTCCTCCCGCTGTAACGGTTGCGTTGCACATCGGGACGTCGTGGAGCCGCCGCAAGGGTCTCCCTGAGCGGCACCGACGTGTCCCCCGTACGTACCAACGACGCGAACTGCCGCGGATCACGGGCCGGAGGCAAGAACTTGGCGTGTCCCGGATCACGGCACGGCAACGGCCGAGCGATGACCGGAACCGCCGACCGGCCGCGTACCGTCCCCTCCGGCACCGGCATAGTGGGGGCCGTCGGTCGCCGTCCGTACGCGGGCACGACCGCTGTTCGTCCATGCACAAGTTGACGTAGTCCCAGGGGGATCACGAGATGCGATCGATTCGTCCGCTGCTGACGGCGGCTTCCGCCGTCGCGGCGCTGACGCTCACCGCCACGGCCTGCGGGCCGAGCGAGGAGAACGCGGGAGACAAGCCCAGCGCGCCCGCGACCGTCCAGAACCCGGCCGACAAGATCAAGATTCCGGAGGACCTGAAGGACCGTCTGAAGGAGCACGGGATCGACGTCGACAAGTGGCGCGACGGCGAGTGGAGGAACTGGGACCGCGACAAGTGGCTGCGTGAGGCCAAGGACTTCGTCAACCCGATCATCGAGGGCCTCTGGGACCCGGACCGGATGCGGGACGCCGAGCGCCCCGACCAGCCGGTCGGGGAGGAGGACATCTCCGGAGACGCGGGCGTGACCGACCCGACGCCGGACCCTGTGCGGGCGAAGGCCGTGTCGCCGAAGTACCACGCCAACGCCCCGGAGTCCGGGAAGGTCTTCTTCGACGGCCCCGAGGGCTCCATGGTCTGCTCGGCCACCGTCGTGAAGGACCCGGCGCACCCGGGCAAGTCGAACATGGTGTGGACGGCCGGCCACTGCGTGCACAAGGGCAAGAAGGGCGGCTGGTACCGCAACATCGCCTTCGTGCCCTCGTACAACGACGCCGCGCTGTCGACCTCGGCCCTCGAGAAGGCGACGCGGGAGCAGATCGCGCCGTACGGCGTGTGGTGGGCGGACTGGGTCAAGACCTCCGACCAGTGGATCGCCCAGGGCGCGTCCACCGGTGGCGCGGGCGCTCCCTACGACTTCGCGGTCATCCAGGTGACTCCGGAGAAGGGCGGCACGGGCAAGTCCCTGGAGGAGACGGTCGGTTCCGCGCTCCCGGTGGACTTCAACGCGCCGGCGGTGCCGAAGATCGCGAGCATGGAGGCGACTGGATACCCGGCGGCGCCGCCGTTCGACGGTCAGAAGATGTTCCAGTGCGAGGACAAGCCGGGCCGGCTGTCCCTGAAGGCGAAGCAGCCGACGATGTACCGCATCGGCTGCACCATGACCGGTGGTTCGTCCGGTGGCGGCTGGGTCGCCCAGGGCCGTGACGGGCAGCCGGCGCTGGTCTCGAACACCTCGATCGGCCCGGCGTCGGCGGGCTGGCTCGCCGGTCCGCGCCTCGGAGCCGAGGCGAAGGCCATCTTCGACGCGGTCAGCAAGAAGTACGCCGGACAGTAGGCGCCCACGCGGCACGAGGCGGGGCCTTCGGGCCCCGCCTCCCCCACGTCCGGGCCGGTCGGTCCGACCGGCATACTGTGCACCGCAAGTGACGCGTCCATGGCAACGTCAAGACGACAACTCGTCAAGTGGCGTGGCCGGTTCCGGACGCGGAATCATCTCAGGGGGAATTCACCACATGCGTTCCGTACGACTCCTACCAGCCGCTCTCGGCCTGGTCACCGCGCTCGCGCTGACCGCCACGGCCTGCGGTCCCACCGAGACCCCGGCCGCGGACAAGCCGGCCGCCGAAACCTCCGCGCCGGCCACCGGCGACGGGGGCGCCGACCTCACCAAGGACCTCGCCGACAAGCTCCAGCAGCACGGCGTCGACCTGGACAAGTGGAAGGACGGCGCATGGAAGAACTGGGACACGAAGACCTGGCTCCGTGAGGCCGAGGACTTCGTCAACCCGGTGATCGAGGGGCTCTGGGACCCGGCGCGCATGCAGTCGGCGAAGAGCCCGGACCCGACGATCACCGCGCAGGCCGGCGGCGGCAGCGACCCGACGCCCCGCCCCGTCAGGGCGCAGCGCGAGAAGACGCCGTACCACCGCAACGCGGCCCCGGTGGGCAAGATCTTCTTCGACTCGCCGCAGGGCCACATGGTCTGCTCCGGCACCATCGTGAAGGACCCGCGTCGGCCCGGGAAGTCCAACCTGGTCTGGACGGCCGGCCACTGCGTCCACGCGGGCGCGAAGGGCGGCTGGTACCGCAACATCACCTTCGTCCCGGCCTTCAACGACCTGGGCAAGTCCCCCGCCGCGCTCAACAACGCGAAGCCGCACGAGGTCTACCCGTACGGCCAGTACTGGGCCGACTGGGCCGTGACCTCGGGTGAGTGGATCAGGTCCGGCGGGTCCAACCAGGCCTGGCCGTACGACTACGCCGTGCTGCACGTGAAGCCGCAGCGGGGCGGCAAGTCCCTGGAGGAGACCGTCGGTGCCGCGCTGCCGGTCGACTTCTCCGCGCCGGCGCCCAGGACCGCGGGGACGGTGGGCGCCTGGGGCTACCCGGCGGCGCCGCCGTACAACGGCATGATCATGCACAAGTGCCTCGACCGGGCGTCGCGGTACACCACGGCTCCGGCCACGCCGACGATGTACCGGATCGGTTGCACGATGACCGCCGGTTCCTCGGGCGGTGGCTGGTTCCGCGTCATGGCCAACGGCAAGACGGCCCTGGTGTCGAACACCTCGATCGGCCCGGCCGGACGCAACGGCTGGCTCGCCGGACCGCAGTTGGGCCGGGGCGCCAAGGCGGCCCACGAGGTGGTCAGCAAGAAGTTCGCCCGCTGACGCACGACCCGCACCATGACTGAGGGCGCTGTCCCCTCCCCCGACGGGGAGGGGACAGCGCCCTCGATCGTTCAGCCGTGGATCAGTGCGCGGCGGGAACGTACGGCGCGAGCATCGCCGCCAGCTCCTCGTGCACCCGGGCCTTGAGCAGGGTGCCCTCCGGGGTGTGCTCCTCGGACTCGACCTCGCCCTCGGCGTGCACCCGCGAGACCAGCCCGCCCTGCGTGTACGGCACGAGGACTTCGAGCTCGACCTGCGGGCGGGGGAGCTCGGAGTCGATGAGCGCGAGCAGCTCCTCCATGCCCTGGCCGGAACGGGCCGAGACCACGATGGAGTGCTTCTCCATCCGCAGCAGACGCTGGAGCACCAGCGGGTCGGCCGCGTCCGCCTTGTTGACGACGACGATCTCCGGCACGTTCACCGCGCCGACGTCCCGGAAGACCTCGCGCACGGCGGCCAGCTGCTCCTCCGGAGCCGGGTGCGAGCCGTCCACCACGTGCAGGATGAGGTCGGACTCGGCGACCTCCTCCATGGTGGAGCGGAACGCCTCGACCAGGTGGTGCGGCAGGTGCCGGACGAATCCGACGGTGTCGGCCAGGGTGTAGACCCGGCCGGTGGGCGTCTCGGCCCGGCGTACCGTCGGGTCGAGCGTGGCGAACAGCGCGTTCTCCACGAGCACGCCCGCGCCGGTGAGGCGGTTGAGCAGGGAGGACTTGCCCGCGTTGGTGTAACCGGCGATGGCGACCGACGGCACCTTGTTGCGGCGCCGCTCCTGCCGCTTGATGTCGCGGCCGGTCTTCATCTCCGCGATCTCCCGGCGCATCTTCGCCATCTTCTCGCGGATGCGGCGCCGGTCGGTCTCGATCTTGGTCTCACCCGGACCACGGGTCGCCATGCCGCCACCGCCGCCGCCACCCATCTGCCGGGAGAGCGACTGTCCCCAGCCGCGCAGGCGCGGCAGCATGTACTGCATCTGCGCGAGCGCGACCTGCGCCTTGCCCTCTCGGGACTTGGCGTGCTGGGCGAAGATGTCGAGGATCAGGGCGGTCCGGTCGACCACCTTGACCTTGACGACGTCTTCGAGGGCGATGAGCTGGCCGGGGCTGAGCTCGCCGTCGCAGACGACGGTGTCGGCACCGGTCTCGACCACGATGTCGCGCAGTTCGCGCGCCTTGCCGGAACCGATGAACGTCGCCGGGTCCGGCTTGTCACGGCGCTGGATCACGCCGTCGAGCACGAGGGCACCCGCCGTCTCGGCGAGGGCCGCGAGTTCCGCGAGGGAGTTCTCCGCGTCCTGGACGGTCCCCGAGGTCCACACACCGACCAGCACGACGCGCTCGAGGCGCAGCTGGCGGTACTCGACCTCGGTGACGTCCTCGAGTTCGGTGGAGAGTCCGACGACACGGCGGAGTGCCGCGCGCTCGGAGCGGTCGAACTGGTCGCCGTCCCGCTCTCCGTCGATCTCGTGGCTCCAGGCGACGTCCTCTTCCATCAGGGCATCGGCCCGAAGGCTCTCGGTACGGCTCGTCTCCGCGAAGCTCTGCTCGTCCTGGGAAGGGGAAGAAGAGGAGGTCATTTGATCCTTACGTCGATTGCCGCGTCCGCTTCGGCGAAGCCGCGCGGCGATGAGTCTTATGCCGTGACAACGGGTGAGGGCTCCGGAAGATTCCCGGCCCGCCGGCCGCGTTGCCGACCTGACGATGGTGACACGCTCCTGCCGGGCCCGTCATCCGGGTTTCGGGGCGGTCTTCGCCTCCTCGACGGGGCGGCTGCGCCAGTCGGGGTGCCCGGGCATCGCCGGGGTCTTCGCCTCGTACAGCCAGGCGCGGAGGAAGGCGGTGAGGTCCCGCCCCGCGATCTCCGAGGCCAGGGCGATGAAGTTGGCGGTCGTGGCGGTGCCGTCCCGGTGGTCGGCGACCCAGCGGCGCTCCAGGCGCTGGAAGGCCTCGGTGCCGATCTCCTGGCGGAGCGCGTAGAGGACGAGGGCGCTGCCGTCGTAGACGACGGGGCGGAAGAGGCTGATCTTGTGGGTGGGCGAAGGGGGCTCGGGGGCCGCGGGGGGCCCGCCGTCGGCCCGCCAGCCGTCCGAGGCGGCGTAGGCGGCCTTCATGCGCAGCTCCAGTGACTTGCCGGCGGTCTCCTCGGCGTACAGCGCCTCGTACCAGCTGGCGTGTCCCTCGTTGAGCCACAGGTCGGACCAGGTCCGGGGCGAGACGCTGTCGCCGAACCACTGGTGGGCGAGCTCGTGCACCATGATCGAGTCGACGTACCACTCGGGGTAGCGCGGATCGGTGAACAGGCGGCGCTCGAAGAGCGAGAGCGTCTGGGTCTCCAGCTCGAATCCCGTCTCGGCGTCCGCGATGAGCACGCCGTACGTCTCGAAGGGGTACGGGCCCACCTTCCGCTCCATCCACTCCAGGTGCCCCGGCGTCCGGCGCAGCCAGGGCTCCATGAGTTCCCGGTCGGTGGTGCGCACCACGTCGCGGACGGGCAGGCCGTGGGGTCCGGACCGGTGCACGACGGTGGAGCGGCCGATGGAGACCTGGGCGAGCTCGGTGGCCATCGGATGGTGCGTGCGGTACGTCCAGGTGCTGGTGGCGCCCTGGGTGGTCCGGCCGGCGGGGAGGCCGTTGGCGACCGCGGTGAGCTCGCGGGGGGCGGTGATCCGGAAGGTGAAGTACGCCTTGTCCGCCGGGTGGTCGTTCGACGGGAAGACCCGGTGGGCGGCGTCGGCCTGGTTGGCCATCGCGAGACCGTCGCCGGTGCGGACCCAGCCGCCGGTGTCCACGGGGCCACGGGGATCGCTGGTGTGGGTGACGGTGATCTGGATCGGCTCGCCCGCGTCGATCGGGACGGCGGGGGTGACGATCAGGTCCTCGCCGCTGGTGGTGTATGCGGCCGGCAGGTCGTCGACGGTGACCGCGGAGACCGAGCCGTGGGTGAAGTCGAGGTTGAGCCGTTGCAGGTCGTCGGTGGCGAGCGCGTCGATCCGGGTCACCGCGGTCAGCGGTTCGGTGTTGACCCCCGGGTAGGTGAGGTCGATGTCGTACGCGCGGACGTCGTAGCCGGGGTTGCCGAGGTGCGGGAAGAGGGGGTCCCCGATGCCGAGCGGCGCCGGGGCGGGCAGGGCGGCGGCGACGAGCCCCGCCGAGGCGGCGACCAGGACGGCGGAGCGGAGCCACCGCACACGGCGCGGGGGTGTTCGGACGAGCGGCATGGGCCAGGCCTTTCCGGAGGACTGGCCCTACGGCTACCAGGGCTTGGCCCGCTCCCCCGGGCGGCGCGCTCGCCCGCCACCCGAAGGGGGTCACACGGGGTGGCGGCGGGGTCAGGCCCGGCGGCGATGCGGAGACGGCCGGTGGCGGGCGCGGGACACGTCGTACACCCCCGGTACGTCCCGCATCGCCCGCATCAGGGCGGCGAGCCGGCCCACATCGGGCAGGTGGAGGGTGTACGTGTGGCGGACCCGCTGCTCGCTCGGCGGCTCGACGTTGGCGGAGACGACGGCCGCGCCGGTGGCGGCGATGGCCTCGGTGAGGTCGGCGAGGAGACCGGGCCGTCCGAAGGACTCCGCGACCAGGGTGACCCTGCCCTGGGCCGTGTCGCCCCAGCGGACGGCGACGGGGTCGCGGCCCAGCCTGCGCATGGTGTCGGCGGCCGCACAGCCCACGCGGTGGACGGTGACCGACCCGCCGCGCACCCGGAAGCCGGTGATCTCGTCCGGCGGCACGGGGGTGCAGCAGCCGGCCGGGCGGACGGCCGCGGGCGGCTCCCCCTCCAGGTCGGCGTGGAGTTCCGCGCCGGGGCGGCGGTCGGCGGTGATGTTGGCCGGCGGGCGCGGATCGGTGATGGTGGCGGGGGGCGCGGCGCTCTCCGGGTGCGCCTCGAGCCAGCGGGTGATCGCGATCCGGGCGGCGGGGGTACGGGCGTGGTCCAGCCATTCCGGGGACGGCCCGGACACGGCGTCCTGGGCGAGCAGCAGCTGGACGGTGTCGCCGTCTCCGAGGACGGTGCTCAGGGGCGCGAGGCGCCCGTTGACGCGGGCGCCGAGGCAGGCGTGGGCGGCCTCGCCGTGCTGCGCGTACGCCGCGTCCACGCAGCTGGCGCCGGCGGGCAGGCTGATCGTGCCGGGGGCGCTGCCGTCGGCCCGGAAGACGGTGATCTCGTCGTCCTCGGCGAGGTCGGCACGGAGCGAGGTCCAGAAGGTGTCGGGATCGGGGGCGGACTCCTGCCAGTCGAGCAGCCGCGAAAGCCAACCGGGACGCGTGGGGTCGACCCGCTCACCGTCGTCGGCCGGATCCGGGGGCGCGGGGGCACCGGACCTGGTCGGGAGGGCCGGGTCCGGGGGCGCGGGGGTGTCGGACCCGGACGCGGGGGTGCCGGCGGGGGGCTCGGGGGCGTTGTGTCGCTGGGCGGTGGGGTGGCGCCGGGGGGTGCCGGGCCGGCCGGGTGCGACGGGCAGACGGGGCGTGCCGGGTCGGTGGAGGGCGCCGGGCGCGTCGTGCATGACGGGGGTGACTGGCCGGTCGGGGGCGGGACCGACGGAGGCGGGGGCTTCGGAGGCCGGGCCGTCGGAGGCGGGACCGTGGGAGGCGGGACCGTCGGAGGCAGGACCGTGGGAGGCAGGACCGTCGGAGGCGGCGGATCCGTACGAGGCGGCGTGTCCGTCGGTAGCGCCGGGCCGGTCGGAGGTGCCGAGCCAGTCGCCGGCGGCGTGACCATGGGCGCCGCCGGGCACCGCGGGGGTCCCGGGCCCGTCAGCGGTGCCGGGCTGGTCGGAGGCGGCGGATCCGACGGAGGTGCGGGGCACTGCGGAGATGCCGGGCCCGTCGGAGACGGCGGGCCCCTCGGAGGCGGCGGGTCCGTGGGGGCTGCCGGGCGTGTCCGGCGTGGTGTCGGGCCCGTCGGCCGAGACCGGCCGGTCGACGGTGCCACGCGGGCGCGTGAGGCTGGGTCGACGCGGGGCCTCGGGATGGTCGGAGGTCCCGGAACGGTCGGAGGTCCCGGGGCGGCGGGTGGGGCCGGGACGGTCGGCAGGGCCGGGCCCGTACGAAGCGCCGGAGGCCGGGGCCACGCCAGGCCCGTGTGCCGTGCCACCGGGCCCAAGAGAGGCGGGCGCCGTGGGGTCCGGGCGGCCCGGCGTGGCCGAGGGGCCGCCTCCCGGCTGCCCGGCGGGTTCCTGGCCGACGTGCGGATTGCCGAGGGCGACGACCCCCGCCTCGGCGACCGTGTGCATCCGGTGCGTCCGGATGAGGACCTCGGCGACGGCGCCGTCCGGTGCGGCGATCGCGGTGTGCAGGGACTGGTACAGGTTGAACTTGGGGGCCGCGATGAAGTCCTTGAACTCGGAGATCACGGGGGTGAAGCAGGTGTGGAGCTCGCCGAGGACCGCGTAACAGTCCGCGTCCTCGGCGACCAGGACGAGCAGCCGCCCGAAGTCGCAGCCGCGGAGCTCGCCCCGCTTGAGGCGGACCCGGTGGACGGAGACGAAGTGCCGCGGGCGGACGACGACTTCGGCCGCGATGTCCGCCTCGCGCAGGACCGCGGACACCTGCTCCGCGACGGCGCGCAGCGCGTCACCGGCGTGCGGGTTGTCGGCGATGAGCGCGCGGGTGGTCTCGTACTCCTCGGGATGGAGGATGGCGAAGACGAGATCCTCCAGCTCGGTCTTCAGGGCCTGGACCCCGAGCCGTTCGGCGAGCGGGATGAGGACGTCGCGGGTGACCTTGGCGATCCGGGCCTGTTTCTCGGGCCGCATCACCCCGAGCGTGCGCATGTTGTGGAGCCGGTCGGCCAGCTTGATCGACATCACCCGGACGTCGTTGCCGGTGGCGACCAGCATCTTGCGGAAGGTCTCGGGTTCGGCGGCGGCGCCGTAGTCGATCTTCTCCACCTTGGTGACGCCGTCGACGAGGTAGGCGACCTCCTCACCGAACTCCCGGCGCACCTGATCGAGCGTCACCTCGGTGTCCTCGACGGTGTCGTGGAGGAGGGAGGCGGTCAGGGTGGTGGTCTCCGCGCCGAGTTCGGCGAGGATCAGGGTCACCGCGAGCGGGTGGGTGATGTACGGCTCGCCGCTCTTGCGGAACTGGCCCCGGTGCGAGGACTCCGCGAGGATGTACGCCCGCCGCAGCACCGTGAGGTCGGCCTCGGGGTGGTGGGCGCGGTGCGCTTCCGCCACATGGCTGATGGCGTCCGGCAGCCGGTCACGGGGCGCCGGTCCCGCGGTGGCGCCGAGCAGGGCCGCGCGGCCGAGCCGACGCAGATCGATCCTGGCGCGTACCCGTCTGCGGACGGTCGCATCGGTGACGGCGGCTTCCGCCGCGCTCACAGGGTTGGTGGCCTCTGCGCTCATGGGGCACCTCCGGCAACGTCGACCGGCGGTGGGCGGGCCAGGCGTGCCCGGGGGGCCGGTGCTTGATGCTACCGACCCCACCACGCGGTGCAGTCGCCCTCTCGCTCAGCGTGAACCGGATCACCCGTTCGAGCGACAAATCAGTCGTTGACTGTTTCGATTTCACGGGTTCCTGAGGCCCGTGCCGTGAGGGCTTCCCGGCGGGCTTCCGCGCGTCAGCCGAGCCAAGCCGGGTCGACGGTTCCCTCGGCGACGATCACGGCGGGCCCCGTCATGTCGATCCGGCCGTCGGGGTGCTCGGTGATCAGCAGGGTGCCGCCGAGGACGTCGACGGTGTACGTCACGGGGGTGCCGCTCTGGGCGGGGTCGGCACCGTCCCGGCGGGCGGTGGCGACGGCGACGGCGCACGCGCCCGTACCGCAGGAGCGCGTCTCGGCGGCGCCGCGCTCATGGACCCGCATGGCGACGTGACGGGGGCCCCGGTCCGCGACGAACTCGATGTTCACCCCGTCCGGGTAGACCGCGGCGGGCTCGTACGGCGGCTCCGTGAACAGGTTGCCGGCGTGGTCGAGGTCCTCGACGAAGGCGACCGCGTGCGGATTGCCCAGGTTCACGTTCCGCGCGGGCCAGCTGCGGCCGTCGACGGTGACGGTGACGCCGGCCTCGGGCAGGACCGCGCGGCCCATGGCGACGGTGACGGAGCCGTCCTTGTCGAGGTGGACGCGCTTGATCCCGCCTCGGGTGGCGACGGCCACCTCGCCCGTGGTGACGTGCCCGGCGTGCTCCAGGTAGCGGGCGAAGACCCGGACCCCGTTCCCGCACATCTCGGCGACCGACCCGTCGGCGTTCCGGTAGTCCATGAACCACTCGGCCTCGTCGGTCATGTGCCGCGCCTCGGGGTGGGCGGCGCTGCGCACGACGTGCAGCAGCCCGTCGCCGCCGATGCCGGCCCGACGGTCGCAGAGCCGCGCGACGACCGACGGGGGCAGGTCGACGGCGTTCTCCGCGTCGGGGACGATCACGAAGTCGTTCTCGGTGCCGTGGCCCTTGAGGAAGGGGAGCGGCGAGGTCTGCGTGCTGGTCACGAGATCAACTGTACGGGGTGGTGCCGACAGGCGGCCCGTGCGCTCAGCGCAGGCGGGCGACGCGCCAGACCGCGAGGGCCACCAGGGCCGCGATCGTCGACACGTACAGGGCGAGGTACCGCCAGTTCGGGCGCTCGCCGGAACCGCGGGGTGGCAGCCCCGGCCAGGTGTAGCCGACCTTGCGGGCGGCCATCATGCCCCAGCCGGCCGCGCACGAGCTGATCAGCAGTCCGAGCATCGCGAGGACGGCGCCGCCGTCCCCCGAACCGAAGGCGAGCGGGAAGGCGAACATCAGCGAGCCGACGGCGGCCAGACCCACGATCGGGGCGAGCTGCCAGATCCGCAGCCGGCGCTGGGGTCGGAGCTCGACCTCGACCTCGTCGGCGTCCACCACGACGGCGGTGCCCGCCACGTCGTCCGGGCCGTCCGGGCTCAGCCCCGGGGCGCCGAGCGGAAGGGCGGCGTCGTCCACCGGACGGTGACCCAGCGGGTCACCCGTCGGGTCACCGAGGGCCACTTCGTGCTGTTCTCTGTCGCGAGGGCCGGCCTCCATCGCCACGCGCCCTCCCCACTCGGACTCCACTTGGTCGATCGATGCTCGATGATGGCACGCTCCTGACCGCCGAGATGACGGGCAGGGCGTCCCGATGCCATCACGTGATCAGGCTGTAACCGCTCGTTCGACCAACGACAGCGCCTGTCCGGGGAGTTCCGCCCGGTGCTCGGCGGCCCCGCTGAGCCAGTGGACGCGCGGGTCGCGGCGGAACCACGAGTCCTGCCGGCGGGCGAAGCGCTTCGTCGCGCGCACGGTCTCCGCACGTGCCTCGTCCTCGGTGCACTCCCCCGCCAGGGCGGCGAGTACCTGCTGGTAACCGAGGGCGCGGGCCGCCGTGCGGCCCTCGCGCAGCCCCCGCGCCTCCAGGGCGCGCACCTCGTCGACGAGGCCCGCCTCCCACATCCGGTCCACGCGCGTGGTGATCCGCTCGTCCAGCTCGGGGCGGGCCACGTCGACGCCGATCTGCACGGTGTCGTAGACGGAGTCGGGCCCCGGCAGGTTGGCGGTGAAGGGCTTGCCGGTGATCTCGATCACCTCGAGGGCGCGGACGATACGGCGTCCGTTGCTCGGCAGGATCGCGCGCGCCGCCTCGGGGTCGGCGTCGGCGAGCCGGGCGTGCAGGACCCCGGAGCCGCGCTCCTCCAGCTCGGCTTCGAGGCGGGCCCGGACGGCGGGGTCGGTGCCGGGGAACTCCAGGGCGTCGACGGCCCCCCGTACGTACAGGCCGGAACCGCCGACGAGGACGGGGGTGCGGCCGGCGGCGAGCAGCCGGTCGATCTCGGCGCGGGCGAGCCGCTGGTACTCGGCGACGCTGGCGGCCTCGGTCACCTCCCAGATGTCGAGGAGGTGGTGCGGGATGCCGCCGCGCTCCTCGGGCGTCAGCTTGGCGGTCCCGATGTCCATCCCCCGGTAGAGCTGCATCGAGTCTGCGTTGACGACCTCGCCCCCGAGCTGCTGGGCCAGGAATACACCCAGATCGGACTTTCCGGCCGCCGTGGGGCCGACGACGGCGATGACCCGCGGGGCGGGAGCTGCGCTTTTCACCGCCCCAGTCTCGCAAACCTCACGGCCCGTCCCCGAATGAGCTACGTGACGGGCCCCATCCGTCTTCGTTGCCTGTTGCGAGGTTCCGGCCGCCGATCGCCACGGAACCCCTCCCATCCACGTACGCTATGGAGTGAATATGGGCGTTTTTGCAGTGTTTCGCCGTAAGAAGAAGGATGTGGAAGCGGTCTCTCCGGAGGCGGAGGAAGCCGGGGCCGTCGCTCCGGCGGAGAACGAGGACGCGGCCGCCGACGCGGAGTCCGGGACGGGCGCCCCCGCGGCCGAGACCCGGGCGGCGGAGGCGGACGGCACGGCCGAGGTCGCTGACGAGGCCGGGAGCGCGGACGGTGCGCGGGATGCGGACGGCGTCGACGCGGACGAGACGGTGGCCGGAGCGGTCGATCCGGAGGCCGTGGAGGCCGTGGAGATCCCGAAGCAGCAGTCCGCCGACGCCGCCGCGGACAACGAGGCGGGCGAGGGCGCCCGCCGCTAGGCCGGACACGGACACGGACCCCTGAGGGTCCGCGGAGGGAAGGTGCTCCATGGGTCTCCTGGATTCACTGAAGGCCAAGCTCGGCCCCGCCAAGGACAAGGTCGCGCACCTCGCGCATCAGCACGGCGAGAAGATCGACCACGGCCTCGACAAAGCGGCGAGGGTGGTCGACGAGAAGACCAAGGGCAAGTACAGCGGCCCGATCCGGTCCGGCACGGGCAAGGCCAAGGAAGCGCTGGACCGGATCGCTCACAGGGACGACGGCACGTCCGGAGGCGGCGGCACACCCGGTACCGGCGGTGTGCCGGGGTACGGGGGTGCGTCCGGGAGCGCCGGCCCCGGCACCGGCGGGACGCCCGGGAGCGGCACGCCCGGAGCCGGCGGACCCGGGAGCGGCGGTACGACACAGCCGCCGCCGGCCGCCTGAGGTCCGGCGTCACCCGGCAGTCCCTCCGCACGGCGGACGGCCGCGGAGCGTCTCGCTCCGCGGCCGTCCGCCGTTCGCCGTCCGGGTGGTTCAGGACCAGGCCGCGACGAAGTACCCCACCCCGTAGGGGGCGTCCTCGAAGAGCAGGCGTCCTTCGAGTCCCGCTCCCTCGGCGGCGCCCGCGAGGACCTGCCAGGGGGCGCGGCCGGCCGCCTTCAGCTCGTACGCGAGCTCCGGGTCGAGGGCGAGCAGCGCGGCCACATCGGCCGTGCCGAGCGCGCGGGCGGCCTCCGCGTCGAAGCCCGCGGCCCGCTCGTCGAGGTAGCCGGGGGCCTTGACGGTCCGGCAGGCGCTGCCGTCCCCCATCACGAGCAGCGCGACCCGCCCGGCGGAGTCGGCGAGTCCCCGGCCGACGCCCGAGCAGACGGCGGGCGTGGCGCCCTCGTCGACGCCCAGGCCTTCGATGGGCGCGTCGGCCCAGCCGGCCCGGTCGAGGAGCCAGGCGCCGACGGCGAGGGAGGTGGGGAGGGGTCGGTCGCCGCCGGGCGTCGGGCCGTCTGCCGCCGGGGTCGGGCCGAGCCGTACCGCGTGGTCGACGCCGAACCCGGCGAAGGTGCCCGCCGACCCGGCCGGGAAGGCGCCGTGGGCGCCCTCGGGGGCGGGTCCGACGACGTACAGCCGGTCGGGGCGGGCGGCGGCGAGCAGCCCGACGGCGTCCGCGCAGGCCGTCCGTGCGGCGTCCAGCTCGGGGGCGGCACCGGTCGCGACCTCGGGGACGAGGAGCGGCGGGCAGGGGCAGACGGCGGCGGCGACAAGCATGATCCGCAGCCTACTGCGCCACGGCCACGGCACCGCTGTCCCACGGCACACGGGCCGCCACCGGCTCAGGACGGGTACGGGCGGGGCCCCGGCCACCGGTGACTCCGGGCTGGGCCCCGGCCACTGGTCGGCTGTGCCCCGGGCGGTTTCAGGCTGAGCCCCGGCCACCGGTCGGCGGTGCCCCGGGGCGGTTTCAGGCTGCGCCCCGGCCACCGGTCGGCGGTGGCTCCGGGCGCGAAGGCCCGGGGCCACCGCGCCCGGGTGCGAAGGCCGGGGCCCGGGCGCCACCCGGCGCCCCCGGCGACGCCCGGTGCCCCCGGCGACGTGTCAGTGGCTTCCGCAGGCCGGGGCCGTGGCCGCCGGGAGGGGCTCCGGTACGCCGATCTTCGGCAGGCCGAGGAGCACGCCGGCCGGCTTCGCGGCCGCGTCGGCGGTGCGCTTCTCCCAGGCGTCGCCCGCGCGGGTACGGCGTACCGACGCGACCGGGCCCTCGGCGAGGAGGTGGTGCGGGGCGGCGTACGTGATCTCGACGGTCACCACGTCGCCGGGACGGACGTCCTCGTCCGGCTTGGTGAAGTGGACGAGCCGGTTGTCGGGGGCGCGGCCCGAGAGGCGGTCCGTGGCGCCGTCCTTGCGGCCCTCGCCCTCGGCGACCATGACCTCCAGGGTGCGGCCGACCTGCTTCTTGTTCTCCTCCCAGGAGATCTCCTCCTGGAGGGCGACGAGCCGCATGTAGCGCTCCTGCACGACCGCCTTGGGGATCTGGTCCTCCATGTCGGCCGCCGGGGTCCCGGGGCGCTTGGAGTACTGGAAGGTGAAGGCGTTCGCGAAGCGGGCCTCGCGGACGGTGTGCATCGTCTGCTCGAAGTCCTCCTCGGTCTCGCCGGGGAAGCCCACGATGATGTCGGTGGAGATCGCGGCGTGCGGGATGGCCGCGCGGACCTTCTCGATGATGCCGAGGAAACGCTCCTGCCGGTACGAGCGGCGCATCGCGCGGAGGATCGTGTCCGAGCCGGACTGGAGCGGCATGTGCAGCTGCGGCATGACGTTCGGCGTCTCCGCCATCGCCGCGATCACGTCGTCGGTGAAGTCGCGGGGGTGCGGGGAGGTGAAGCGGACCCGCTCCAGACCCTCGATCTTCCCGCAGGCGCGCAGCAGCTTGGAGAAGGCCTCGCGGTCGCCGAGGTCGGAGCCGTACGCGTTGACGTTCTGGCCGAGCAGGGTGATCTCGGAGACGCCCTCGGCGACCAGCGCCTCGATCTCGGCGAGGATGTCGCCGGGGCGCCGGTCCTCCTCCTTGCCGCGCAGGGCGGGGACGATGCAGAAGGTGCAGGTGTTGTTGCAGCCGACGGAGATCGAGACCCAGGCGGCGTACGCGGACTCGCGGCGGGTCGGCAGCGTGGAGGGGAAGGCCTCCAGGGACTCGGCGATCTCGATCTGCGCCTCCTCCTGCACGCGGGCGCGCTCCAGGAGGACCGGCAACTTGCCGATGTTGTGCGTGCCGAAGACGACGTCGACCCAGGGGGCCTTCGTGACGATGGTGTCGCGGTCCTTCTGGGCGAGGCAGCCGCCGACGGCGATCTGCATGCCCGGGCGCGTGGTCTTCATGGGGGCGAGCCGGCCGAGGTTGCCGTACAGCTTGTTGTCGGCGTTCTCACGGACCGCGCAGGTGTTGAAGACGACGACGTCGGCGTCTCCGTCGGAGCCCTTGGGGGCCTTGACGTAACCCGCCTCCTCCAGCAGACCGGAGAGCCGCTCGGAGTCGTGGACGTTCATCTGGCACCCGTAGGTGCGGATCTCATAGGTCTTGGTGCCGTCAACGCTCACTGCGGTGCTCCGGTCGCTGCTGCTCGTCATGCGTCCAAGGGTAGGCGGTCCGGGGAGGGTCTCCGCCCGGGTCCGGGGGCGGGCGGCGGCCGCCGGGGCGGCCCGGCTCCGGAGGCTCCCCGGGGCCGCACCCTGCGGTTTTCCGCAGGGTCGGGGGTGCGGGGAACACCACCGAGGTGGGCGGCAATCCGCATACCGGTGCTGAGCAGCGCTTTCTACGTTCGAGGACGAAGCACGGGGTACCCGATCCGGGTCGCCGTTCCCCTCCCGCTTGGAGTCCTCATGAACCTGACGCCCCACGCACTCGCCCAGCAGCCCTCCGGCGGCATCGCCGGCTGGGCCGCCGGCCTCGTCGACACCATGGGCGGCCCGGGGGCCGGTCTGGCCATCGCCCTGGAGAACCTCTTCCCCCCGCTGCCCAGCGAGGTCATCCTGCCGCTGACCGGCTTCGCCGCAGGTCAGGGCGTGCTGAGTCTGGCCTCGGCGCTGTTCTGGACGACGCTCGGTTCGGTCGTCGGCGCGGTGGCGCTCTACTGGATCGGGGTGCTCTTCGGGCGGGAGCGGATGCGCAGGATCTGGGGGAAGCTGCCGCTGGTGAAGGCGTCGGACCTGGTCCGGACGGAGAAGTGGTTCGCCGAGCACGGCACCAAGGCGGTCTTCTTCGGCCGGATGGTGCCGATCTTCCGGAGTCTGATCTCGGTGCCCGCCGGCGTCGAGCGGATGCCGATGCCCTTGTTCGTCGTGCTCACCACGCTCGGCAGCCTCATCTGGAACAGCGTCCTCGTCATGGCCGGTTACTGGCTGGGCGACCAGTGGGACGTCGTGGAGAGGTACGTCGGTGTCCTGTCGAAGGCCGTCCTGGTCCTCGTGGTCGTCGCCGTCGCGGCCTACGTGGCGGTCCGGCTGCGCGGCCGGGACAAGGCCCGGCACCGGCGCGACGCGTGACGCCCGGTCCCCGAACCGACCGACACGAGACCCGCGGCTCCCGAAGCGACCGACACGAGACCCGCGGCTCCCGTACCGACGGACGCGTCGCCCCCGGCGGCCGTCCCACCCCCGGCCCGCGTCCCGCGGAGTCCCGGCGATCTTGTCCCGCCCATACGGGCGCACTCCTCTCGGGCCACGTGCGAGGGGACTCCGGGGGGACCGCGTCCGATCGACCACCGGCGCGGACCGGCGTGAACGGCCCCGCTCCGGGTCGCCGCCCGGGAGAGTACCGGCCCGGTGAAAACGAGGCCCCTGCCCCCACGACCACCCCGTCCTGGTGGCGCCGGGCCCTCGGGACCCTCATCGGCTGCGTGACCGCTCTCGTCGCCGCCCTCTTCTTGCTGGTCGCCGGCGTGACTCTCGGCCCGTTCCTGCTCCGGCCGCCCACCCGGGCCGCCGCGCCGGAGATCCTGATGGCCGGCGCCCGGCGCCTGGTCACCCTGGAACGGGCCCGGCGCTCCGCCTTCTTCGGGGACCGATTCTCCGTCCTCGACAAGCTGGACCTCTCCCCCGCCTCCGGGTACAGCGGCGGATCCTGGCGGTGCTCCGCTATCTGGAGGCGTAGGCCCGCCCACGGCCCGGGAGCCGCCCGCCGCGCGGTGGGCTGGGGCGTATCTCGGCCGGACGTGGTGACGACGACGGCGGCACGGGCATGGGAACTCCTCGGGGACTCAGGCGAGTTGCCGAGTTCGGTGGGTACGCCAGGGGCGGACAGGGGACTGTCCTCAAGATCACCGAACGCCTCCAGACGCTAGCCGCAGGGACCTCGGCACCCCCGCACGACACACGGCGCGGCGCGCGCCCGGGAGCCGCTCACCAGTTCGGCGGAGCGCACACGGGATCGCTCTCGGTGAGCGGCCGGGCACCGGCGCGCACCCCGGCCCCGCAGCTCCGGGGTGGCCCGACGGGTCCGTCCGGGGTGACCGGCGCCGCACCGTCGGGCCTGGCCAGGGGCGGCGGCGACCTGGCAGGATCGCGGCATGCCCGCCTCCCTGTCCCGTACCGCCCGCCGCCGTGTCCTGGCGGTCGCGGCCGCGCTGCTCACGGTGTGCGGGGTGCTGGTGTGGTGGCTGGTGCCCTTCGGCTCCCCCGTACCGAGCGGCTCGGTCACGTTCAGTACGGGCGTGCCCACCGGCGTCTACCAGCGGTACGGGAAGCTGCTCCAGCAGGCCCTCGCCCAGGACCTGCCCGAGGTCTCGATAACGCTGAAGGACAGTGAGGGATCGCAGCAGAACCTGGCCCGGGTCGCGGCGGGCGAGGCCGACTTCACCATCGCGACGGCCGACGCGGTGGCCCAGTACCAGCGCGAGCGCAGGCCCGGCTTCGAGCGGCTGCGGGGCTGCGCGCGCCTCTACGACGACTACGTGCAGCTCGTGGTGCGCAAGGGTTCCTCGGTGCAGAACGTACGGGACCTGCGCGGGCTCCGCGTCGGCGTCGGCCAGGACGGCTCCGGTGTCAGGCTGATAGCGGACCGGGTCCTCGCGGCGGCGGGCCTCACCCCGGTGAGCGACGTCGAGGCCGTCTCGGTGGGCATCGACACCATGCCCGGACTCCTGGAGCGGGGCGCACTCGACGCGTTCTTCTGGTCGGGCGGGCTGCCGACGGACGCCGTGCAGAAGCTGGCCGATCGGTACGAGGTCCGGCTGCTTCCGCTGGACTCGGCCCTGGTGGACCGGCTCCACGACGTCGGCGGCTCGACCCGCCACTACCGGTCGGCGGTGATCCCCGCCGACGCCTACGCCAAGGCGCAGGACGGCCAGCCGATCGCGACCCTCGCGGTGGCGAACCTCCTGGTCACCACCGAGGAGGCCGACGAGGACCTGGTCGAGGGCTTCACCCGTACGGTGATCAGGAGCCGGGACCGGATCGGCAGCCAGGTCCACCCGGCCCAGCTGGTGGACCTGCGGACCGCCGTCTACACCGAGCCCGTCACCCTCCACGACGGCGCCCGCCGCTACTACCGCTCGGTGAAGCCGTAGCTCCACGCGGTCACGGGGCTACGAGGCCTGGACGCCATCGCTCGACTCGGCTCGGCTCGGCTCGGCTCGGGTCAGGCCGTAGCCCTCCGCGGTCGAGGGCGCGGTTCCAGGGCCCACCCCTACCCGTAACCCATAGCTCCACCCGGTCGGGGTGGCATCGCGCCCGCCGTGCGCGCCGGGTCCTACCGCTCGCCGAAGCCGCGCTCCGCCGCCTCCAGCGGCGCGTGCCGTGGGACGGAGACCGTCACCCGCAGCCCGTGCGGGTCGTTCGGGGCGAACGTCAGGCTTCCGCCGCCCGCCGTGAGCAGGACGCGCGTGATGGACAGGCCGAGCCCCGAGCCCTTGACGTTCTGGTGCCGTCCGGAGCGCCAGAAGCGATCACCGACACGGGACAGCTCGTCCTCCGTGAGGCCGGGCCCCTGGTCGGCGACCACGACGGAGACGCTCGCCCCGTCCGGGGACACCGCGACCGTGACGGCGACCTCCTCCCCGGCCGGCGTGAACTTCAGCGCGTTGTCGATCACCGCGTCCAGGGCGCTGGAGAGGGCCACCGGGTCCGCCCAGGCCGTGACCGCGCCGCACTCCCCGGTCAGCAGGACGCCCTTGTCCTCGGCGACCGGCCGCCAGGAGACGACCCGCTCGCCGGTGAGCGCGCCGACGTCGATGAGCCGCAGCTCGGCGGCCGTGTGCTCGGCGAGCGCCAGGTCGAGGAGGTCGTCGAGGACCTGGGCGAGGCGCTTGCCCTCGGTCCGTACGGAGGCGATCTCCTCGTTGCCCTCGGGGAGTTCGAGGGCGAGGAGCTCGATCCGCAGGAGCAGCGCGGCCAGCGGGTTGCGCAGCTGGTGGGAGGCGTCGGCGACGAAGGCGCGCTGCTGTTCGAGCGCCTCCTCGACGTTGTCGGCCATCTCGTTGAACGAGAGCGCGAGCCTCCGCAGTTCGGGCGGCCCGCCGGTCGCGGCGACGCGGGAGTTCATCCGTCCGGTGGCGATGTCGTGGGTCACGGAGTCGAGGACGCGGACCGGTCGCAGGACCCAGCCCGTGAGCCGGAAGGCGGCGCCGACGGCGAGCAGCATGGCGGCGGCCTCGCCGGCGAAGATCAGCAGCCAGCCGCGCAGGATGCGGGACCGCAGCTGCCCGGTGGGCGAGTCGGTGACGACGACGGCGACGACGTCACCGTCGCGGACGACCGGGGAGGCGATGGTGAGCCGGGCATGGGGCTGCCAGGGCCACACCTGGGGCGGGTCGTGGCTGCGGCGGCCGAGGAGCGCCTCGCGGAAGGCGCGGCGGCCCTCTCCCTCGTACGGGACGACCCAGTCCTCGGGCGCGGCGGCCATGGAGCGGTTGTTGCGGTAGAAGATCCCGGCGCGGATGCCGTACACGTCGTGGTAGCTGGCGAGTTCGCCGCCGAGGGTGATCCGCCGTTCGTCCGTGACGGGGCTGGTCTCCCTGACGAACTGCGCGAGGGCGGCGAAGCGCGCGGCGTCGTCGAGCCGGTCGACGACGACCCGCTGCTGTTCCGACGCGGCGAGGCTGGCGGCGAGCGGGAAGCCGAGGGCGAGCAGGACGCCGGCCATCAGGATGATGAGCAGCGGAAGGAGGCGGGTGCGCACGGAGGGGCCGTTCGGAGCGGTTACGCGGAGGGGGCGACCAGACGGTAGCCGACGCCCCGCACGGTCTCGATCAGGGCGGGCATCCGCAGCTTGGAGCGCAGGGAGGCGACGTGCACCTCCAGGGTGCGGCCGGTCCCCTCCCAACTGGTGCGCCAGACCTCGCTGATGATCTGCTCGCGGCGGAAGACGACTCCGGGGCGCTGGGCGAGGAGGGCGAGCAGGTCGAACTCCTTGCGGGTGAGGGGGATGCTCTCGCCGTCGACGCTGACGCGCCGGGTGGGCAGCTCGATGGTGACGGCCCCGAGCTGCAGCTGGGTGCCGTCGGCGGCGCCGGACCCCGCGGTCTCCTCGGCGCCGGCGTGGCGCCGGCTGACAGCGTGGATCCGGGCGAGGAGCTCGCCGGGGTCGTAGGGCTTGACGACGTAGTCGTCGGCGCCGAGGTTGAGGCCGTGGATCCGGGAGCGGACGTCGCCGCGCGCGGTCACCATGATCACCGGGGTGGTGGTGAGCTTCCGGATGCGGCCGCAGACCTGGTAGCCGTCCTGGTCGGGGAGGCCGAGGTCGAGCAGGATCACCCCGTAGGAGGGGCGCTCGCCCTGGGCGGTGGGCAGGACGGCCTGGAGTGCCTCCTCGCCGCTGCGGGCGTGGGTGACGCTGAACCCGTGCTTCGCGAGGATCGCGGAGAGGGCGGCGGCGACGTGGTCGTCGTCCTCGACGAGCAGCAGTCGCATGCGTACCTCCTCCGTGGTGACGTGGTGACGTGGTGACGTGGTGATCTGCCGGTAGCGGCTCTCCGCGTACGAGTCTGTGTACCAGGTGGTACCAGGGCATGAACACCGATCTCCGGTGTCACAGTCAAGTGTCCCCCTGTGACGCCGGCGTTTCCGTTATGCAGCCGGTACGGCCGGGGGCGCCCCCTTCACGCACTGTGTCCGGTTGCGGCCGGATCGTTATCCTCAATTTCCGCTCAGATGTGATGACGGTCATCACATCGGGTCTCTAGTGTCCTCCCCAACCGAGGAGGACGGAGCAAGAGCCCGATGAGCGGAGAGTCTGTGTCCCAGCCAGTGCCCGGAGGGCCCGAGGACACCCCGCACGCCGCGGACGACCTGGTCGTACTGTCCGGCGTGAACAAGCACTTCGGCGCACTGCATGTCCTCCAGGACATCGACCTGACGATCAGCCGCGGCGAGGTCGTGGTCGTCATCGGACCTTCCGGGTCCGGCAAGTCGACGCTGTGCCGCACGATCAACCGGCTGGAGAGCATCGACTCCGGCTCCATCACCATCGACGGCAAGCCGCTGCCCGCGGAGGGCAAGGAGCTGGCCCGGCTGCGGTCGGACGTCGGCATGGTGTTCCAGTCGTTCAACCTCTTCGCGCACAAGACGGTGCTCGAGAACGTGATGCTGGGGCAGATCAAGGTCCGCAAGACGGAGAAGAAGGCCGCCGAGACCAAGGCCCGTGCCCTGCTCGACCGGGTCGGGGTCGGCACCCAGGCGGACAAGTACCCGGCGCAGCTCTCCGGTGGCCAGCAGCAGCGGGTGGCGATCGCCCGCGCGCTCGCGATGGACCCGAAGGTCATGCTGTTCGACGAGCCGACGTCCGCGCTCGACCCCGAGATGATCAACGAGGTCCTCGAGGTCATGCAGCAGCTGGCCCGGGACGGCATGACGATGGTGGTCGTCACCCACGAGATGGGTTTCGCGCGGTCCGCCGCCAACCGGGTCGTCTTCATGGCCGACGGGCGGATCGTCGAACAGGCGACGCCCGAGGAGTTCTTCAGCAACCCGCGGAGCGACCGGGCCAAGGACTTCCTCTCCAAGATCCTTCACCACTGAGCGAGTTCGGGCCTATTCTTCCCAACTCACTTCTAGCCAAGGGACATTCTCGATGAAGCTTCGTCGCACCCCCGCCGCCGCGGCGGCCGCAGTCGTCCTCGCCCTGACCGCCACGGCCTGTGGTGGCGGTTCGGACTCCGGCAGCAACGGTGACAAGATCAACGTCGGCATCAAGTTCGACCAGCCCGGCCTGGGCCTGAAGACCCCGGACGGCACGTACGCCGGCTTCGACGTCGACGTCGCCCGTTACGTCGCCAAGGAGCTCGGCTACGCCGAGGACAAGATCAACTTCAAGCAGGCGCCGAGCGCCGAGCGCGAGAACCTGATCAAGAACGGTGACGTCAAGTTCGTCGTCGCCAGCTACTCGATCAACGACAAGCGCAAGAAGGAGGTCGACTTCGCCGGTCCGTACTTCCTGGCCCACCAGGACCTGCTCGTGCGCTCCGACGACAGCTCGATCACCAAGGTCGAGGACCTGAACTCCAAGAAGCTCTGCTCGGTCACCGGCTCGACCTCCGCGCAGAACGTCAAGGACAAGCTGGCCCCGAAGGCCGACCTCCAGCAGCTCGGCGGCTACTCCGAGTGCCTCACCGGCCTGGAGAACAAGGCCGTCGACGCCCTGACCACCGACGACTCCATCCTCGCGGGCTACGCCTCGCAGAAGGAGCACCAGGGCAAGTTCAAGCTCGCCGGCCTGCGGATGAGCGACGAGAAGTACGGCATCGGCGTCAAGAAGGGCGACGACGAGCTGCGCGGCAAGATCAACAAGGCGCTGGAGAAGATGGTCTCCGACGGCACCTGGGAGAAGCTCGTCAAGCAGCACTTCGGCCCCTCGGGCTACAAGTACGAGGCCGCGCCCAAGGTCGAGAACTGACCTGACCCGCTCCGGCCGTGACGGCCGCCCCGCCGCAGGGGCGGCCGTCACACCGGCACCGGCCGCTGCCCACGCACCGGCCGTCCACCGACCGACCACCAGGGGAGAGCGCGGGCATCGTGTTCGACTTTCTTGATTCCGGGCAGTACGACCTGCTCGGCGCCTTCTGGGTGACGGCGAAGCTCGCCCTCTACTCGGCGATCGGCTCGCTGATCTGGGGCACCGCCCTGGTCGCGATGCGGGTCAGCCCGGTCCCGCTGATGCGCGGATTCGGGACCGCGTACGTCAACCTCGTCCGCAACACCCCGCTGACCGTGGTCATCGTGGGCTGCTCGTTCGTCCTCAACCAGACCCTTCTCATCTCGCTGGGCGGAGAGGGCGCCGAGGAGATCGGCTTCCGGCTCGCGGTACTCGGACTCATCGCCTACACCGGCACCTTCGTCTGCGAGGCGCTGCGCTCCGGCATCAACACCGTCCCGCCGGGCCAGGCCGAGGCCGCCCGCGCGCTGGGCCTCAGCTTCACGCAGGTCCTCACCCTGGTGGTGCTCCCGCAGGCCTTCCGCACGGTGGTCACCCCGCTCGCCAACGTCCTGATCGCCCTCACCAAGAACACCACCGTGGCGGCCGCCATCAGCGCCGCCGAGGCGGCGTTCCTGATGAAGGAGATGATCGAGAACGAGGCCGACGCCCTCTTCGTGGTCTTCGGCATCTTCGCGTTCGGCTTCATGGTCCTCACCCTCCCCACCGGCCTCATCCTGGGCTGGGCGGCCAAGCGTCTGGCGGTGAAGCGATGAGCTCCGTCCTGTACGACACCCCGGGTCCCCGCGCCAAGCAGCGGAACGTCCTCTACACGGTCGTCTTCCTCGCCGTCCTCGGCCTGGTGGCGTGGTGGGTCCTCTCGGCCCTGGCCGACAAGAACCAGCTGGCCGCCGACAAGTGGACGCCGTTCGTCACCGACTCCCGGGTCTGGACGACGTACCTGCTGCCCGGTCTGACCGAGACCCTCAAGGCCGCCGCGCTCTCCATCCTGATCGCGCTGCCGCTCGGCGCCGTCCTCGGTATCGGCCGGCTCTCCGACCACCGCTGGGTGCGGGTCCCCGTCGGCGCGGTCGTGGAGTTCTTCCGCGCCATCCCGGTGCTGCTCCTGATGATGTTCGCCAGCGCCGTGTACGCGAAGTTCACCACCGTCAGCTCCGACTTCCGCCCGCTGTACGCGGTCGTCACCGGCCTGGTGCTCTACAACGCCTCGGTCATCGCCGAGGTCGTCCGCGCCGGTGTGCTCTCGCTGCCCCGGGGCCAGGGCGACGCGGCCGAGGCCCTCGGCATGCGCAAGGGCCAGACCATGATGTACGTCCTGCTGCCGCAGGCCGTGACCGTCATGCTCCCCGCGCTGGTCAGCCAGCTCGTCGTGATCGTCAAGGACACCGCGCTCGGCGGCGCCCTGCTCGGCTTCGGAGAACTTCTCAGCCAGAACCGGCAGATCACGGCCAACTACGGCGCCAACACGATCGCCACCTTCACGGTCATCGCGCTGATCTACATCGTCATCAACGCCATCCTCACCAGCCTCGCCGGTCGCCTTGAGCAGCGCCTGCGGCGGGGCAAGAAGTCCCCCTCGGTGGCCATCCCGGCGCAGGCCGCACCCACCGAAGCGGTGACGAAGGCCGTCAGCGACGTCTGACCCCGAAGGGGTCCCTGGGACGACAGGGGTGGGCCGGAGCGGTACCGACTTGAGGTCGGCCGCACCGCGCCCACCCCGTCGCTTGACGCAAGCACCCTCAGTGGGTTGCATACGGTCTGTGATCAAGCACCGGGCTCGTGCCACACTCAGCTGTGCTGCCCTCATGACCGTCCGGCCTTCAGGAGCCGCGCCGTGGACCCGGTGATCATCGTGGGCGCGGGGCCGGTCGGTCTCGCGCTCTCCCTCGCGCTCGCCGCGCAGGGCGTGCCCAGCGTCGTGCTCGACGAGGGCTCCGGCAAGGAGGAGCCGCGCCCCGCCCGGAGCGTCGTCCTGCGCGCCGACATGGCCGCCATGGTCGAGCGGCTCGGCTGCACCACCCTCCGTGACGAGGGCGTCCGCTGGGTCGGCTGGCGCGGTATGCGCCGCCGCCAGCAGGTGCGCCGCCTCGAACTCGACCTGGGGCTCGGCGGTACGGAGGAGTGGTCCGAGGACCCCGCCGCCCCCTCCGCCCCGGCCGCGCCGCTGCACATCCCCCAGCACGCCCTCGCGCGCGGGCTGCGCGAGGCCATCGCCGGCCAGAAGCTCGTCCAGATCGTCACCGAGGCGCGGCTCGACACCATCGAGCAGGACCGCGACGGGGTCGTCGCCCACACCCGGGGGCCGGAGGGCACCTGGTGGCGCGGCAGCCATCTCGTCGGCTGCGACGGCGCCCGCTCGACCGTACGCAAGCTCCTCGGCATCCGCTTCCCCGGCCGTACGGCGGTGGAACGGCACGCCGTCGCGGCCCTGCGCACCGAACTTCCCTGGCCGGGCGAGGCCCTGCTGCACCGTCAGCCTCCGTGGCGGGGCGCCGCCGACGAGATCACCGCCCGCCCGCTGCCCGACGGGGTGTGGCGGATCGACTGGCTGCTGCCGCCCCGGGGCGACCTGGTCACCCCGGACGCGCTGATCGCCCGCATCCGCGAGACCCTGGCCGGCTGGTGCGACGGGGTGACGCCCCCGTACGAACTCATCGACACCGGCGTCTACACCCTGCACCACCGGCTCGCCCGTCGCTGGCGGGTCGACCGGGTCCTCCTCGCCGGGGACGCGGCCCATCTGCTCGGCGCGGTCGGCACCCAAGGCCTCGACGAGGGGCTCAGGGACGTGGACAACCTGGCCTGGAAGCTCGCCCTCACCTGGCACCACGGCGCTCCCGAGCGGCTGCTCGACAGCTACCAGAGCGAACGGCGCGCCGCCGTCGCCCACCGCCTGCGCGCGGCGGACCAGTCGCTGCCCGTCCTGCGCGGTGGCGGCGGGCTTCGGACGTACCTTCCCGGCGCGGCGCGCGGTCACGACGCCCTGCTGACGGACGGCCACGTGGGGCGCGGCCCGCTCGGCGCGCCCCCCGCCTATCCGCACTCCCCCCTCGCGGCTCCCCACGCCGAGGGCGGAACCCCCGTGGGCACCCCGGTGGGCGCCCCGGTCGAGGACGTCCGCGTGACCGCCCCGGACGGCACGACCGTACGGCTCAGGGACCGGCTCGGTCAGGGCCGTCTCCTGGTGCTCCTGGTCGCACCCGGCACCGGTGTCTGGGACCGGCGCCACTGGCAGGGCGCGGGGATGATGCCCCGGCTCGACGAGGCGGTCCGCGCCCTCCCGGCGAAGGCGGAGATCCTGGTGACCGAGGCGTACCCGGGCGCTCCGGCGCACGCCGTCCTGCTGGTACGGCCCGACGGGCATCTCGTCGCCTCGTTCTCCGGGGTCCGCCCCGAGGAGCTGTACGCGGCGGCGGACGCGGCCCGCGGAGGCACGGCGACGGACGGGACGACCGCCGAGGCGGGCGAGACACCGGAGGACGGTTCGCGCGGCGGAGCGGAGGCGGAGGTACCCGCACCGGCGTCCCCGAAGCGCGACCGCACGGCGGACATCCATTGATTCCCGGCGTCGCGCGTGGTGTACTCCGGAGCGTGACCGACACCGATGTGCGCCTGTGGCGGAGGGTCCATATGGACCTCGTCCGCTACGCGGGCTGCGTGTGTCGCCCGTCCCGCTGATCTCGCCCCTTCCCCGCGCGCGCCCGCCGGACGTCCGTGTACGCACGTCCGCGTCGATGTACGACCGCAGCTGCGACCGTGCACCTCCGTCGGACCTCGTACACGTCCGTATGCGGTGTACGTGTACGTCCGTGTGCCGTCGCGCGCTCTTCGCGAACCTCAGGACGGTCACCCGTGGCTCCACACACCCCCGCGCTCCCGCCCACGCCTCCCTCTCTCCTCACCCCGTCAGCGGCGGCGGCTCCGGCTCCCACCGCTCCCTCCCAGGCCCCGACGGCGGCCGAACTGCTCGCCTTCGTCCGGCGCACGGCGGCGGACCCGGAACTGGTCGCCTCGCTGCCGCTCGACCCCGAGGGCCGCACCTGGGTGCGGCTCGAAGGCCCCGGCGGCAGCGAGGCCTGGCTCATCGGCTGGCCGCCCGGCACCGGTACGGGCTGGCACGACCACGCCGAGTCCCTGGGCGCCTTCGCCACCGCGCGCGGCACGCTGACCGAGCACTCGCTCGCGGTCCGGCTCCCGTCGAGCGGCTGGAAGACCCTGGAACTGGCCGACGGGCTCGACCGCTCCCGCAGCCTCGGGCCCGGAGCGGACCGCGCCTTCGGCACCCACCATGTGCACGAGGTGCTCAACGAGTCCCCGGACACCCACGCGGTGTCCGTGCACGCCTACTATCCGCCGCTCCCGCTGATCCGGCGGTTCAGCCGGACGGGCGCGGTGCTCCGTCTCGAGCAGGTCGAGCGTCCGGAGGACTGGCAGTGAGCGACGAACGCGTCGGCATCGACGAGCTGTTGGAGCGGGTCAGGTCGGGCCTCGACCGGATCGGCCCCCGGGCCGCCCACGAGGCGCACGAGGCGGGTGAGGCGCTTCTGGTGGACACCCGGTACGCGGCCCTGCGTGAACGGGACGGGCTGATCCCGGGCGCGCTGGTGGTGGAGCGCAACGAGCTGGAATGGCGACTCGACCCCCAGGGCAGCCACCGGGCGCCGGAGGCGGTGAGCCACGATCTGCGGGTGGTGGTCCTGTGCAACGAGGGCTACGCCTCCTCCCTCGCGGCCGAGTCGCTGCGGCGGCTCGGCCTCCACCGGGCGACCGACCTGATCGGCGGCTTCCAGGCGTGGAAGGCCGAGGGCCTCCCGGTGCTTCCCCCGACGACCCCGACGACGGGCGACTGAGGCACGGCAGCGGCGCGGTCCGGCCTGCCGGACGGGACGGCACCACGCGGCACGGCACGGCACGGCGCCAGATGCCGCGGACCGACGCGTACGGCACGGCACGGACCGGCAGCGGACGCCGCTGTCCGGCACGGGACGCCGCGAATCGGCACGGGACGCCGAGGACCGACGCGGACCGCACGGCGCGGTCCGGCACCGGATGTTACGGACCGGAGAGGGCACCGACCGGTACCGGACGTCGCGGGCCGGAGCCCCGGCACCCGCGGGAGGTCGTCGAGGACCTGGGGTACGCGCGGGCGCGCGGACCGGCGCGGGTGACGCATCCTTCTGGCCCTCCCCCCCGAGGGGGTCAGAAGGACTCGTCCAGCCCGTCCGTGTCCTCGCCCTCCGCCTCCAGCGCCTGGCGGACGACGCGGAGGGCCATGCCCTCGGGATACCCCTTCCGCGCGAGCATCCCGGCGAGCCGGCGCAGCCGCCGGTCGCGGTCGAGACCGCGGGTGGCGCGCAGCTTGCGGGCGACGAGCTCGCGCGCCGTGGTCTCCTCCTGCTCGGAGTCGAGCTGCTCCACCGCCTCCTGGATGAGGGTCGGCTCCACACCCTTGGTCCGCAGCTCGCGGGCGAGAGCCCGGCGGGCGAGGCCCCGGCCGTGGTGGCGGGACTCCACCCAGGCCCCGGCGAAGGCGGCGTCGTCGATGAGCCCGACGTCCTCGAAGCGGGAGAGGACCTCCTCCGCCACCTCGTCGGGGATCTCCCGCTTGCGCAGCGCGTCCGCGAGCTGCTTGCGCGTGCGGGGGGTCCCGGTGAGCAGGCGCAGACAGATCGCCCGCGCCCGCTCAGCCGGATCCTGGGGTGACAGCTCCTTCTCGGCCCTCGACGAGTCGGGGCTGTCACCCGGCCATTCGGTGCGACCGGTCACCGGTTCAGCTCTTGACCGCGGTGGCCTTGGTCGCCTTCGCGGTCTTGCTCACGGGAGCCGGGACGCTCTTGGCCGCGTCGTCCGCGCCGGCCGCGTCCGCGGGGGTCGCCGCGTCCGTCGCCGGCTCGGCCTTCGCGGCCTCGGGCCGGACGCCGACGCCCAGCTTCTCCTTGATCTTCTTCTCGATCTCGTCGGCGAGGTCGGGGTTGTCCTTCAGGAAGTTGCGGGCGTTCTCCTTGCCCTGGCCGAGCTGGTCGCCCTCGTACGTGTACCAGGCGCCGGCCTTGCGCACGAAGCCGTGCTCCACGCCCATGTCGATCAGGCCGCCCTCGCGGCTGATGCCCTGGCCGTAGAGGATGTCGAACTCCGCCTGCTTGAAGGGGGGCGCGACCTTGTTCTTGACGACCTTGACGCGGGTGCGGTTGCCGACCGCGTCCGTGCCGTCCTTGAGGGTCTCGATGCGGCGGATGTCGAGGCGCACCGAGGCGTAGAACTTCAGGGCGCGGCCACCGGTCGTGGTCTCCGGCGAGCCGAACATCACGCCGATCTTCTCGCGGAGCTGGTTGATGAAGATCGCGGTGGTCTTGGACTGGTTGAGCGCGCTGGTGATCTTCCGGAGCGCCTGGCTCATCAGACGGGCCTGGAGGCCGACGTGCGAGTCGCCCATCTCGCCCTCGATCTCGGCGCGCGGGACGAGCGCGGCGACGGAGTCGATGACGATCAGGTCGAGGGCGCCGGAGCGGACCAGCATGTCGACGATCTCGAGGGCCTGCTCGCCGTTGTCCGGCTGGGACAGGATGAGGTTGTCGATGTCGACGCCGAGCTTCTTGGCGTACTCGGGGTCGAGGGCGTGCTCGGCGTCCACGAAGGCCACCTGGCCGCCGGCCTTCTGGGCGTTGGCGACGGCGTGCAGGGTGAGGGTCGTCTTACCGGAGGACTCCGGTCCGTAGATCTCCACGACACGGCCGCGCGGCAGGCCACCGACGCCGAGCGCGATGTCGAGGGCGGTCGATCCGGTGGAGATCACCTCGATCGGCTCCTGGGTGCGGTCGCCCATGCGCATCACGGCGCCCTTGCCGAATTGGCGTTCAATCTGTGCGAGCGCGGCGTCGAGCGCCTTCTCGCGGTCGGTTCCTGCCATGGGTTCCACCCGGTTTGCTTGAGTCGATCGCTTCATGTGAAAGACGCTAACCCCTGCCACTGACAATGGGCCCCGACGTCCCTTCCGACCTGTGGACAACTCACCGGCGAACCCGCGACGAGCCCGCGATTCCAAGGGCCGGGCTTCCATCAGAATGGATGTTCGATTTCAGTGTCAAGCGCGCCACGCCCGGAGGGAGCCGACCCCGGCCGCGACCGCCAGGCCCCGTCACCCCTGCCCTGCTAGCCTGCCGGAGGCCGTGCGAGAGAACGAGGAGGTGGTACCCGTGAACGTATCGACGTGGGTGCTCTCCTCCGGGGTCACGGTCGGGCGATAGGTCGTCGTCCGGGAGCGCCGTTCTGCGCACTCCGAAAGGCACGACCATGCATGTCACTTCTGAGCAGCGCCTCGACGACGGTGTCCTCGAGCGCGGATTCACCCTCGGCGAGATCCCCGGCATCCTGTGGACACCCGCATCCGCGTCCGGGTCCGCACCGGTGCCGCTGATCCTGCTCGGCCACCCGCCGCTGGGGCTGCGCGCGATGTACCCGCGACTGGCGGCACGGGCCCGGCAGGCCGCGGCGGACGGTTTCGCCGCCGCCACCATCGAGCTCCCGGGAAGCGGCGACCGGCCCCGTCAGGCCGCCGCCGACCAGGCTCGCGCCGACCTGCGCCGGGCCATGGAGGCCGGCGAGCCGGTCGGGGACGAGATCATCGACGCCCTCGTCCTGCCGCTCGTCGACCAGGCGGTCCCCGAATGGCAGGCCGCCCTGGACGCCCTCCTGTCGCTGCCCGAGATCGGCGGCCCGGTCGGATACTCGGGGGGCGTGATCTCCATCGGCGTCCGCCTCGCGGTGGTCGAGCCGCGGATCGAGGCCGCCTGCCTCTTCGCCGGGAGCTTCGTGCCCCGCGTCATGTTCGAGGAGGCGCGTCGGGTCACCATCCCGCTGCACGTCCTGCTGCAGTGGGACGACGAGGGGAACGACCGGCAGGCGGCCCTGGACCTGTTCGACGCCTTCGGCTCCGAGGAGAAGTCCCTGCACGCCCACATGGGCGGGCACACCGGCGTCCCGCAGTCCGCGGGGGACGCCGCGGCCCGGTTCTTCACCCGGCATCTGGGCTGACAACCGGTCGCCCCCGCCGCCCGACCGGCGACGGGGGTGACCCACGTCACACCCCTCTCCTGTCAGCAAGGGAGGCGCCATCCCGTCAAAGGGGCACGCGAACGAGACAGGAGCCCTGCCATGAAGCACCGCATCGTCGTCCTCGGCGCCGGATACGCCGGGGCCTTCGCCGCCGGAACCCTGGCCCGTCGGCTCTCCCCCGCCGACACCGAGATCACCGTCGTCAACGCCGCGCCCGACTTCGTCGAACGGATGCGGCTCCACCAGCTCGCGAGCGGCCAGGACCTCCCGGTCCGCAAGCTCGCCGACGTGTTCGCGGGCACCGGGGTACGGCTGCGCCTGGCGCGCGTCACCGGCATCGACCCCGAGCGCAGGACCGTCACCCTGACCGGCGTCGACCCCGAGCGTAGGACCCTCCCCCCGACCGGCGAGGACGGCGACCGGTTGGACGGCGTGGGCGACGGCGGCAGCCACGGCCACGCGCGCGCGTACGACACGCTCCCGTACGACACGCTGCTCTACACGCTCGGCA
Organism: Streptomyces sp. CB02261; assembly: GCF_001905665.1. GTDB lineage: Bacteria > Actinomycetota > Actinomycetes > Streptomycetales > Streptomycetaceae > Streptomyces. Next base: position 165,661 of record NZ_LIVX01000013.1, read on the forward strand.
GCTCCGTCGCCCACCACGGCGTCCCCGGCGCGGCCGAGTACGCCTTCGACGTCACCGGCCGGCCCTCCGCGCTGCGTCTTCGCGAGCGTCTGGCCGGCCTGGGCGAGGGCGGCACCGTACTGGTCGTCGGTGAAGGACTGACCGGCATCGAGACCGCCACCGAGTTGGCCGAGTCCCGGCCCGATCTCTCGGTCGCGCTCGCCGCGCGCGGGGAACTGGGCGCCTGGCTCTCCCCGAGGGCCCGCCGTCACCTGCGCCTGGCCTTCGACCGGCTCGGCATCACCGCCCACGAGCACACCCGCATCGAGACCGTCGAGCCGACACGGGCGGTCGCCGCCGACGGCACGTACCTCCCGGCCGACGTGACCGTCTGGTCGGCCGGCTTCGCCGTGGCCCCCCTCGCGGCCGCCGGCGGCCTGGAGGTCGCCGGGAGCGGCCGGATCGTCGTCGACCGCACCATGCGCTCGGTCTCGCACCCCGACGTCTACGCCGCCGGTGACTGCGCCTACGCGATCGGCGACAACGGCAGGCCGCTGCCGATGTCCTGCGCATCGGCCGGCTTCACCAACATGCAGGCCACCGCCGCGATCATCGCGCGCCTCACGGGCGGCGAGGTCCCGACCTCCGGCCTGAAGTACTTCGGAAACCACATCAGCCTCGGGCGGCGGGACGCGATCTTCCAGATGGTGGACGCGGAGGCCCGGTCGAAGCCCTGGTACCTGGGCGGCCGGACCGCCGCACGGCTCAAGTCGGGAGTGCTCGACGCGGCCGGGTGGGGCATCGCCCATCCGACCTTCGGCCTGCCGAAGCGCAGGCGCGGCCTGGCCGCCGCGCCCGGCCCGGCCGGTGTACGGGTCGCCGCCTAGGCTGCTCCGCATGGACAGCGCGGCCGTCGACAGGTTCGAGGCCAGCCGGGGCAGGCTGGCCTCGCTCGCGTACCGTCTGCTCGGCTCGGCGACCGACGCCGAGGACGCCGTGCAGGACACCTTCCTGCGCTGGCAGGCCGCGGACCGCGAACGGGTCGATGTGCCGGAGGCGTGGCTGACCAAGGTCGTCACCCACCTCTGCCTCGACCGGCTCCGCTCCGCACAGGCGCGTCACGAGCGGGCCGCCGGGGACTGGCTGCCCGAGCCGCTCCTCGGGGGCGACCCGATGCTCGGCCCCGCCGACACCTTCGAGCAGCGCGAATCGGTGTCCTTGGCCGTACTGGTCCTCATGGAGCGCCTCTCGCCGGTCGAGAGGGCCGCCTACGTCCTGCGTGAGGCCTTCTCGTACCCCCACGCCGAGATCGCCAGGATCCTCGACATCACCGAGTCCACGAGCCAGCAGCACGTTCACCGGGCCCGGCGCCGCGTCGCCGCCGAGCGCCGCCGCGGCGGCGAGGTGGACCCCGCGTCCGCCCGCCGGATCGTCGAGGAGTTCCTCGCCGCCGCCACGTCGGGGCGCACCGAGCGACTGGTGGAACTGCTCACCGCCGACGCGGCCGTGGTCTCGGACGGAGCCGGACTGGCCCGGCGGCTGGTGCGCTACAGGACGCGCGAGCGTGTCGCCTCCTTTGTGCGGGCCGGGCTCAGGCCCACTCCGGCGAAGCGGCGGCTGGCCGGCGGCTCCATCGCGTTCCACATCGAGTCGGTGAACGGTTCCCCCGCTGTCCTCGCCGTGGTCGACGGCCGGGTCGTGGGCGCGGTGGCGTGCGACCTCAGCGACGGAAGGATCGCGTTCCTGCGCGGCATCGCCGCCGTGGACCGGCTCACCCGCCTCAACGAGGCCTGGAGCCGGCGCGAACCCGGCGTGCCGGTCATCGAGGCCTGGTGAGCGGAGGACCCTCCGGAGCCGCGCCGCTCAGGCCGACAGGGGATGCGGGAGGCCCGTCCACAGGTCCCCGCCGCCGTCCGGATCCAGTCGCATCAGGGTGAGCGCCTTCGCCGGGAGCGGTTCCGTCCGCAGGGCGTGCAGGTCCGGCGTGGGTGCGAGGCCCCGGGTGGCCGCCTCCAGGACGCTGCCGAGCGTCGGCGCGTCGCCGGCCAGGGGGCCGAGCGCACCCGTGACCAGGCTGCCGAGGACCTTGCGGCGGAGCACGGCCGGGTCGTCGTTCAGGAGTCGGCCGCTCACGGGCGGGGCCGGGATGCCGTGCCGGGCCAGGCGGGCGGGGCTGATGCGGATGTCGGCGAGGTCCCGGTAGACGAGGCGCCTCGTCCGGTCCTCGGCGTCGACGACGGCGAGCAGGTTCTGGCCGTGCGCCTCCAGGGCCACCCCGAGGTCGAGCAGGTCCAGGCAGATGCCGAGGGCGAGGTGCGCGAAGTCCACGATCCGGCGCAGCCGTTCGTCCGGCGCGTGGTGGGCGAGGAGCGCGGGAAGGACGGCGACCGGTACGACCCGCTCCCCGGCCTGCGCGTGGACGTGGGGTGCCTCGCGCAGCAGCGCCGCCAGGTCCGCGTTCCCCGCCCCCGCCACCGCGAGCGTCCGCGCGATGTGCAGCCGCCCGTCGAGACGGCGCACGAGCCGCTCGACGACGTCGGACGTCGCCATGGCGTGGGTGACGGTGTACGCCGAGATGTCCCGCACGGTCGAGGTGAGCCGCGTGCTCAGCGACGTCTTGACGTGCGTGTCCCCACCGATGTCGAGCGTCCGCAGCGACAGCAGGGGGTGCCCGGACGGACCGGGCCGAAGCGTCGGCCCGGTCAGGACGTGCTCGGCCTGCCAGGGGTGGACGGGGATCAGTACGGCGGCGCCTTCGCGCAGCTCGCGGGGCCATGTCCCCGACACCGCCGCGCCCTCGACCGGGGCCAGCCGCAGGGCGACCACGGGCCGGTGTTCCGGCGCGTACGCCAGTTGCTCGACGGCGGAGAATCCGGGCCGGCAGCGACAGCCCGGGTGGTACGGATGCCCGTCGGTCTCCGCCTGCTCCCACTCCCACGGGTGGGCCGGCGGGGCCGTGGGTCGGGACGCCGTACGCGAGAGGGCCATGGACGCGACGCTGTGGTCGAGCTCGGCGGCGAACCGGCCGCCCCGTGGCACGGCGAGGGCCGCCATGAGCTCAGCCGGATGGTCGTACCGGCGCCCGTCGAGGTCGAGCCCGGTCACCGAGGCCGCCGTCGCCCAGGGGTCGGAGGGCGGACCGTGCAGCCGTCGCCCGTCGTCGAGGCGCAGGGTGACGCCTTCGCGGTCGGCCGACCGTGCGTCGACCCAGGGCAGCGGCTCGTGGACGAGACCGCGCCACAGCCGGGTCAGCACCGCGGCCCTGGCGCCGGGAAGCGCCTCGGCGTACGCGGCCGTGAGACCCGGCCGGGCCGTGTCCAGCTCGGCGGCGAGGGTCCGCTCCGCGGCGGTTCGGCACATGCGGATGTTCTATCGCAGCCGCAGACGATCCACACATACTGAAGTCGATGAACGCACTCACGCGGACCGCCGACGCGCTGGCGGTGACGCCCCTCCTCAACTGCCTGCTCCGCGAGACCACGGACCCGGCGGAGGACCCGTCGGGGCGGCCGTCGGGGGGCCGGGCAGAGGAGTCGGCAGGGGGTCGGGCAGGGCGCCCGGCACGGCGGTCGGCCGGGGACCCGGCGGGGGGCCGGGCAGCGGACCCGGCAGCGCAGTCGGCAGAGAGCCCGGCGAGAGGCCTGCCTATCGACCCCGCAGAGGCCTCTGCGCCCGCCCCCGCGTACACCGTCCACCGCCTCCGCGGCAGCGGCCGGCTCCTGCGGGTCCGCCCCGGCCACCGCCCCTCCGGCGCCGAGCTGTGGACGGGGAGCGCCTGGCGGCCGCTGCGCCACGCCGGGCTCGTCGACCTCGCCGTCCAGGAGATGCACGCCTCCACCGGGCGCCACAACCCCGCCCTGGCCGCCGAGATGGCCGCCAGCCGTGCGGCCGTGCGGGCCGTGCTCGCCGCGCGCGCCCGCACGACACCGCCCGACGACCTCTGGCTCCGCTCCGAACAGGCCCTGGTCATGGGCCACCCCTGCCACCCGGCCCCCAAGGCGCGTACCTGCGACGGTCCTCCTGCCGCCTGGCTGCGCTACGCGCCCGAGGCCTACGCCCGGTTTCCGCTCGTCCTGCTCGGCGTACGTGACGACGCGGTCGTCGAGGACGGCGACACCGCGGCCCTGGACGCCCTCGGCGAGGCTCCCCCCGGCTACCGGCTGCTTCCCGCCCACCCCTGGCAGCTCGCACTGACCGACCGGACCACGCGCGTGCGTGCCGCGTTCGCCGACGGCCGCCTCGTCCGGCTGGGCGTCACTCCCCGGGCCGCGCGGCCGACGGCCTCGGTCCGCACCCTGCACCTCCCGGGCGAGGTCTCGGGGGGCGGCGGGGACCTGTTCCTGAAGTTCAGCCTCGACGTCCGGATCACCAACGACGTCCGCCGGATGCGCCGCCACGAACTGCTCCATGTGCGCTGCACGGACCCGCTGGTCACCGCCGCCTTCGCCGCCATGGGCGGCCCGGCGGCCTGGCTCAGCGACCGCGGCTACCGCACGGTCGACGGCCTCTTCGAGACCTGCGCCGTCGTCGTCCGGGACGGCCTCGCCCGTCACCTGGCCCCCGGCTCGACCGCCGTGCTGGCCGCCGCGCTCGCCGAGGGCTTCCACGGCAACCCGCTCGACCGGGTCGACGACCCCCTGCCCTGGTGGTCGGCGTATCTCCGCTGTGTCGTGGCGCCCGTCCTCGAGGCGTTCGCCCGCTTCGGTGTCGTCGTGGAGTGCCATCTGCAGAACACGCTGATCGCCGTGGACACGCACGGCATGCCCGTCCAGTCCGTGTTCCGTGACGCGGAGGGCGCCAGGACGGTCCCCCGGACGCCCCGCGCGGCCGCCTGGCGGAGACTCGTCTACTGCCTCGTCGTCAACAACCTCTGCGAGATCGCCGGCGCGCTCACCCACCGCTTCCCGGGCTCCGGCCCCGCCCTCTGGGCTGTGGCCCGCGCCGAGTTCGAGCGGGGCGGCCGGCTGCCGGAGCTCCCCGACGTCAAGGAGCTGCTCGACTCCCCCACCCTCCCCGGCAAGGCGAACCTGCTCTCCCGCTGGATCGGCGCGGAGGCGACCGCCCCCCACTACCTCCCCGTGCCCAACCCCCTGCGCCCCTAGGAGCCCGCGGGGCTCTCAGGTCCCGTGGGCTCCGCCGCCCCCGCAGGTCCCGTACGCCCCCGCCCGCGACGCGCGCGTACCGCCCATACCGCGCGCGTGATGCCGTACCCGAGGAGCCAGGGCAGCACCGTGATGCCGAGGACGTACACGAGGAGGTAGCCCAGGACGTCGTCCCGGTGGCCGGGGCGGTCCCAGGACTCCAGGGGCATCACGATGACGATCGCGGACACCACCACCGGCACCAGTGGCAGCAGCACGGACCACAACCGCGGCCCCAGGCCCGGCCGCCGGGCGCACCACACCCCCATCGCGCCCATGAGGAAGGGCCCGCACGGCACCCACAGCAGCACCGGGAGCAGAAACAGCGCCCACCACTCGTCGGATGTTCCGTACATCATCGACGCCCCCTGACCCCGTCCCCGCCCCGCACCCCGACCCGGCGGAACCCCGTCCCCGCCCCGCACCCCGACCCGGCGGAACCTCGCCCCCCGGCGAAGCCCCCGCGCCCGGCGAGACCCCGCCCCTGTCCCGGCGAAGCCCCCCGCGCGCCCCCGGCCGGGCCACCCGCGCGTACCGCCTCGGAAGCGAGCCCCCGCCTATCCTTCGACGCATGTCGCTCCCCCTCCGTTCCCCCGGCGGACGTCTGTCCCCGCGGGCCGCCGACGCCCTCGTGGCCGGTGTCGTCCTGCTCGTCGTCGCCGTCTGGACGCTCGTGTCCGCGGCGCACACGAGCGAGCCCGCCGTCCGTACGGCGCTCGGCTGGATGCTCGTCGTGGCCGGGTGCGGGGCCCTGTACTTCCGGCGGCGGCAGCCGGTCGCGGTCGCCGTCGTCACGCTGCTCACCTGCGTCGTCTACTACCCGCTGTCCGCGCAGGACGGCCCGCTCATGATCGCCTTCGCGCTCGCGCTCTACACGACCGCCGCCGAGGGCCGGTTCGCCGCCGCGGTGGCGCTCGCCGCCGTCACCCTGCTCGCGGTGGGGGTCGGGGAGATCCGGCAGCAGCCGGGGCACCGGCAGATCGACGACACCTCGCTCGCGATGCTGGCCGGCTGGCTGATCAGCCTGGTCGCCGTGGGCCGGGCCCAGCGCACCAGGAGCGCCTACCTCCACGAGGTGGAGCAGCGGGCGCTCGCCGCCGAGCGGGAGCAGGAGGCCCGGGCCCGGCAGAGCGCCACCGAGGAGCGGCTGCGGATCGCCCGGGAGGTGCACGACGTGCTCGGCCACAGCATCTCGCTGATCAACGTCCAGTCCGGTGCCGCGCTGCACCGCCTCGGCAAGGGCCCCGCCCCCGAGGCCGGGCTCGCCACCGCCACCGAGGCCCTGGAGGCGGTGAAGGCCACCAGCAAGGACGCGCTGCGCGAGCTGCGGGCCACCCTCGGGATGTTGCGCCGCGCCGACGAGCCCACGCCGACGGCCCCGCCGTCCTCCGGTCTCGCGCTGCTCGGGGACCTCGCGGGGCGCGCCCGGAGCGCGGGGCTCGACGTCCGTACGGAGAGCACCGGCACCCCTGTGTCCCTGCCTCCGGCCGTGGACCTCGCCGCGTACCGGATCGTGCAGGAGTCGCTGACGAACATCACGCGCCACGCGCGCGCGAAGACCGTCCGCGTGTCCCTCGACTGGGGCACGGACACCGTACGGCTGCGGATCGAGGACGACGGGGAGGGAGCGCCGGAGGGGAGGCCGCTGGGCAGCGGCATCCGCGGCATGGCCGAGCGGGCCCGCGCGCTGGGCGGCGGGCTGACCGCCGACAATGGGGAGGGCGGCGGTTTCCTGGTGGACGCCCGGCTGCCGTTCTCCGTACCCGCCGTGTCCGAGGGGGACCCCCGATGATCCGTGTCGTGCTCGCCGACGACCAGACCCTGGTCCGGGCCGGCTTCCGGTCGATCCTCTCCGACGAGGAGGACATCGAGGTCGTCGGAGAGGCCGGGGACGGTGAGCGGGCGATCGGGCTCGCGCGCGAGCTCCGCCCGGACGTGGTCCTCATGGACATCCGCATGCCGGTGCTCGACGGCCTCGAAGCGACCCGTCGCATCACCGCCGACGAGCGGCTCACGGAGGTCCGGGTGGTCATCCTGACCACGTTCGACGCCGACGACCACGTGTACGGGGCGCTGCGCGCGGGTGCGTCGGGTTTCCTCGTGAAGGACACCGAGCCGATGGAACTGCTGCACGCGGTACGGGTGGTGGCGCGCGGCGACGCCCTGATCGCCCCGGCCGTGACTCGCCGTCTGATCGCCGAGTTCGCCGGCCGGGCCGGACGGCAGCCGGACCCGAGTCCCCGCCTCAACGTCCTCACCGAGCGTGAGCGCGAGGTCCTCGGCCTGGTGGGGGCCGGGCTGTCCAACGACGAGATCGCCGGCCGTCTCGTGCTCTCCCCCGCGACGGCGAAGACCCATGTCAGCCGGATCATGACCAAGCTGGCCGTACGGGACCGGGCGCAGCTGGTGATCCTGGCGTACGAGTCCGGGATGATCACCCCGGGCTGGCTGGCCTGAGACCGCCGGGCGCGTCGGCCCCGCCTGATCGACAAGGCACCCCTAGGGGACGGGACCCGGCGGGGACAACTCGTGGGGTACGCGCGCGCGGGCCGGCGCAACCGGTGGGGTACGGCCGGTGTCCACCCGGGGGTGACGCCCGGCCCGTGACCGTACGCCGACGCTGTTCGGGTGAACCAGGACGTACTCGATCTCGCGCGGCTGCAGTTCGCCCTCACGGCGGGCGGCCACTTCCTCTTCGTCGCCCTCACCCTGGGGCTCGCGACGGTCGTCGCCGTGCTCCAGACGAAGGCCACGTTCGGCCGGAAGCCGCTGGACGCGCGCATGGTGCGGTTCTGGGGCCAGCTGTACGTGATCAACTACGCGGTCGGGATCGTCACGGGCCTCGTGATGGAGTTCCAGTTCGGCATGGCCTGGAGCGGGCTCACGCACGAGGCGGGGAACGTCCTCGGCGCCTCGCTCGCCGTCGAGACGATCGTGGCGTTCTTCGTCGAGTCGACCTTCCTCGGCCTGTGGATCTTCGGCTGGAACCGGCTCAACCGCTGGGCGCATCTGGCCGCGATCTGGATCGTCGTCCTGACCGCCTGGCTGTCGGCGTACTGGATCCTCGTCTCCAACGGCTTCCTCAACCACCCGGTGGGGTACGGCTCCGAGCACGGCGAACTCGTCCTGGACGACCCGCTCGCCGTACTGATGAACCCCTCCGCGCTGCTGGCCTTCGGTCACGTCCTGGCCGGAGCGCTGCTCACAGCCGGTTTCTTCATGGCCGGGGTGAGCGCGTACCACCTGTTCCGGCGGAGCCCCGAGTGGGAGTTCTTCGGCCGGAGCCTGCGGATCGGGGTGTTCCTCTCGGCGCCCGCGCTGATGGTGACCGCCGCCTTCGGTGGTGTGCAGTTCGCCGTGCTCGACGCCTTCCAGCCCATGAAGTCCGCCGTCTTCAGCGGGAAGGCCGCCGAGATCGCGCGGGTCCAGGCGGAGCTGACGGAGCGTTTCGGTCCGGGGGACTACGTGCCCTCGGAAGCGTGGACCCGTGGCGGTGCGCTGCTGATGCTCGTCAGCTTCGCCCTGATGATGTACCTGTGTTTCGCCGGGGTGATCCTGGCCTCCTTCAAGAAGGTCGTCATCCGGTTCCGGTTCTGGCACGTCGTCCTGATGGCGGCCGTGCCGCTGCCGTACCTCGCGATGATCAGCGGCTGGGTCTTCCGGGAGTCCGGGCGGCAGCCCTGGGTGGTCTACGGCCTCCTGAAGACGGAGGACGCGGTCTCGGACCTCTCCCCCGGCACCATGCGCCTCTCCCTCGCCGTCTTCACCACGGTCTTCGTGCTGCTCGCCGTCCTCAACGCCTGGCTCCTCACCCGGCACGCCCGACGGGGTCCCGTCGAGTCGGGTCTCGGCCACGACGAACGCCCCGCCGAGGCCGAGGACGGAACACCCGACCCTGCCGACGCGCTCCCCGCACCCCGCTACTGAGCCGCGCCCTGCCCCTCGTACCGCGCCCACCGCTGCCCGTACGCGCACCCTGCCCCCAGCCGCCCCACCCCCCGTACCGAGTCCCGCCCGCACCACCGAGGAAAGCCCGAGGAGCCCCCGTGGAGACCCTGGCCATCGCCCTGCTCGCCTTCTTCGCGGCGGGCTGGTCCGTCCTCGCCGGGGCGGACATCGGGACCGGCATGCTCATGCCCTGGCTCGGCCGGAGCGACCGGGAACGCCGGCTCGTCCTCGCCTCCTTCGCTCCCTTCTTCCTGGGCAACGAGGTCTGGCTCGTCGCCACCGTCGGGGTCCTCGTCGGCTGCTTCCCCGCCCTGGAAGGAGAACTGCTCAGCGGTCAGTTCCCGGTCCTCGTGGCCCTGCTGACCGGCTGGATCCTCCGCGACGCGGCCCTCTGGTCGCGCGGCCGGGGCCCCGGTCCGCGCTGGCGCGCGGCCTGCGACGGGGCCGTGACGTCCGGGAGTTGGGCCGTCGCGCTCTCCTGGGGGTGGCTGCTCGCGGCTCTCCTCACCGAACGGCCGTACGCACCGGCCGCCGGCCCCACGGGCGTCCTCGCCGCGCTCGCCGTGGCCGCGCTGTTCTCCGCGCACGGGCTGGGTTTCGCCACGCTGCGGCTCACGGGGCTGCCGTACGAGCGGGCCCGCAGGCTCGTCGGACACGCCGGGCGTCCCTGGCAGTCCTTCGCGCTCACGGCGGGCCTGATGGGCGCGCTGCCGCTCTGGGCGGGGACCGCGCTGCCGCTGGCCGAGCGGGCCGCCGACCCGGGCACGCTCGGACTGCTCGTGCCCGCCCTGCTGTGCGTCACCCCGCTGCTCGTAGCCGTCCAGGCGTGGATCTGGCACGCCTTCCGGCACCGGGTCACCGGTCCTTCGTATCTCTGAGGTCCGCTTCGCGCTCCTCCTTGGCCGCGGCTTCCTTCTTGTGGTGCAGGGCCTTCTGCAGCCGGGCCACCACCGCCTCGCCGTACCTGCGGTGGCCGTGGACGCGCGGGTCGTCCGTCACGTCGTACCGCTTCACGTAGGCGCCCAGGAAGGCCTGGAGCGTGGCGATGGCCGGGATGGCGATCAGCGCGCCGACGGCGCCGAGCAGCGCCGTCCCGGCGATGACCGAACCGAAGGCCACCGCCGGGTGGATGTCCACCGTCTTGGAGGTGAGCTTCGGCTGGAGCACGTAGTTCTCGAACTGCTGGTAGACCACGACGAAGCACAGCACCCACAGGGCGTACCAGGGGTTGACCGTGAAGGCGATCAGCATCGGCAGCGCGCCGGCCAGATAGGTGCCGATGGTGGGGATGAACTGGGAGACCAGGCCGACCCACACCGCGAGCGCGGGCGCGTACGGCACCTCCAGGATCTCGAAGAGCACGAAGTGCGCGAGACCCGAGATGAGGGCCATGAGGCCGCGGGAGTAGAGGTAGCCGCCGGTCTTGTCGACCGCGATCTCCCAGGCCCGCAGCACCTCGCTCTGCCGGGCGGGCGGCAGGACGGAGCAGAGCGCGCGCCGCAGCCGGGGTCCGTCGGCCGCGAAGTAGAACGAGAACAGGAAGATCGTCAGGAGCCGGAACAGACCGCCGAGGACGGTGGCGGAGATGTCGAGCACGCCGGCCGCGCTGTTCTGCACGTACTTCTGCAGCCAGTCGGAGCTCAGGACGCTGTCCTGGACCTCGACCCGCGACAGGTCGGTGTCGAAGCTCTGGTTGATCCACTTGATCACCGAGTCGAGGTACTGGGGGAAGTTCTCGACCATGTCCACGATCTGGCCGGCGAGCATCGACCCCAGAAGAACCACGAAGCCGACGCCGAAGACCAGGACGGCGAGGAAGACGAGGAAGGTGGCGAGGCCGCGGCGCATCCCCCTGGCCGCCATGCGCCCCACCGCCGGTTCGATGGCGAGGGCGAGGAAGAAGGCGAGCAGGATGTTGACGAGGAGACCGACGAGCTGGTGGAACGCCCAGCTGCCCAGCTGGAAGCAGGCGTAGAGCGCGAGCGCGAGGACGAGCGCGCGGGGCAGCCAGCGCGGCATCCTGGCGGGCGGAGCCGTGGAGACCCCCGGGCCGGCCGTCGCCGTCGAGTCGGCCGGGGCGGTCGTCACCTCGGCGCCGGTCGTCGCCTCCGCGCCGGTCGGCCCCGGCGGGCCGTTCGGATCGGTCGGTTCGGGCGGGCCGGTCGGGTCGTTCGGTTGGGTTGCGTCAGTCGGGGCCACTCCGCCAGTCTCGCGCACCGCACGGACATTCCACCCGGGACCCCGCACATCCCCGCCGGTCGTCCCGCCCCGCGCCGGGTGACGGGGCGCCGCTCACGGCCCGACCGCCCCGACCGTCAGGAGCGGGTCAGCGCTTGTCGGCCGGCACGTCGACGGCGGCACAGACGGCCCGCCACACGTCCTTCGCCTCCCAGCCGGCGTCCAGCGCCTCGTGTACCGTCCGGCCCCCGAGCTCCGCCATCACGTGGTCCCGCGCGAAGGACTCGGCGTAGGACGCACCGAAGTGGTCCGCCATCCGTTCCCAGAAAATCGTCAACCGCATGACCCCAGTATCCCGCTCCCAAGAGTGCAGCCCGCTCCGTAGGCCTTGTCACCGCGTCTTTCCGCCCTACGGTCGGAGCATGGCCGAAAAACCCCACTCCTCCTCGCACGCGACTCCCCTGGCCCGCGCCGAGCGTTTCATCTGGCTGACGGCCCGTGTCCTCGAACAGCGCAGGTTCGCCTACCACTTCCTGCGCGGCGGCGCGGATCAGGTGGAGACGGCCCTCGCCGCGTACCTCAACGAGGACGGCGGCTACGGTCACGCACTCGAACCCGATCTGCGCGGACCGGTCAGCCAGCCCCTGCACACCGCGCACGCGCTGCGGGTCCTGGACTCCATCGGCCGCTGCGGCGGGCTGCGCGTGGAGCGGATCTGCCGCTACCTCACGGAGGTCTCCACCCACGAGGGCGCGCTCCCGGCGATCCACCCGTCGCAGCGCGCCTATCCGTCCGCGCCGTTCGTCCCGGTCGTCGACCACCCGCCGAGCGCACTGCTCTCGACCGGGCCGGTGGTCGGGGTGCTGCACCGCAACCAGGTCTGGCACGCCTGGCTGTTCCGGGCCACCGAGTTCTGCTGGTCGGCCGTGGAGTCGCTGGAGACGTCCCACCCGTACGAGATCGAGGCCGCCGTCGCCTTCCTGGACGGGGCCCCGGACCGCTCGCGCGCGGAAGCCGCGGCCGACCGCCTCGGGCGTCTGGTCCGCGAGCAGCGGCTCGCCGTCCTGGACCCGGACCGGGAGGAGGACCACCCCCTCGCCGACGGCTACGCGCCCGGCGAGTTCCACTTCCCGCACGACTACGCGCGCGTGCCGGACTCGCTGGCCGCCCGCTGGTTCACGGACAAGGAGATGGCCCGTTCCCTCGACCGGCTCGCCGCCGACCAGGAGGAGGACGGCGGCTGGCCGATCCGCTGGCGCGCCTGGGCCCCCGGCTCGGCCCTGGAGCGGCGGCCGATCGTCACCGTCGAGGCCCTGCGCACCCTGCGCGCCCACGGCCGCCCCGTCGGCTGAGCCCGCCACCGGGCCGCCGCCGTGGCCCCCGGGGCGACGGTCACCAGCCCAGGGCCCGTACGCCTGCCGTCACGGCGACGGCGGCGCCCACGACGACCAGGAACGGTGCCCGCAGGACGAGCGCGAGCGCCGCCGCGACGAGCCCGGCGGCGCGGGCGTCCAAAACGACGGTGCTGCCCGCGCCGAACGTCTGCTGGGCGGTCAGCGCGGCGAGCAGCGCCACGGGCAGCAGCGCGGCGAGCCGCTGCACGAGCGGCCGCTCCAGGGCGCCGGCGGGGACGAGCAGACCGATCAGCTTGACCAGGTAGCAGCCGACGGCGGTCAGGCCGATCGCGATCCAGACGTTCATCGGGGGTCCTTCTCTCGTGCGGCCGGGGCCGAGCGGCGGCCGCGGGCCCAGAGCACCGCGGGCGCGGCGAGGGCGGCGGCGAGGACCGGGACGCCCGCGGGGAGCACGGGCAGCAGCCCGAGGCCGAGCAGGACGGCGAGCCCGGCGGTGGCCCGCTCGGTCGCGGACTTCAGCATGGGGGCGAGCAGGGCGAGGAAGACGGCGGGGCCGGCCGCGTCGAGCCCCCAGGCCGCGGTGTCGCCGATCGCCTCGGCGCCGAGCGCCCCGAGCAGCGTCGTCGCGTTCCACAGGACGTACAGCGTGAGTCCGGTGATCGTGAACCCGAGGCGAGCGGCCCGCCGGGACGGCTGGGCCAGGGCGACCGCCGTGGTCTCGTCGATCACCCAGTGGGCGGCGAAGGGCCTGACGGCCCGGGGGACGGCGAGGAGCTGGGAGAGCCGCAGGCCGTAGAAGGCGTTCCGGGTGCCCAGGAAGAAGGCGCCGGCGGCGGCCGTGAACGGGTTGCCGCCCGCGGCGAGCGCTCCCACCAGGGCGAACTGCGAGGCGCCGGTGAAGACCAGCAGGCTGAGCACGCAGGTCTGGAGGACGCTGAGGCCCGAGCCCGCGGAGGTGACGCCGAAGGCGAAGCCGGAGAGCCCGACGGCGACGCCGACGCCGAGGGCGTCGCGGACGACGGCCGCGTCGGCCTTGGCCGGCGCGCCGTCGCGTATGACGGGGGGTGCTGTCTGTTCTGCCACGTCAGAGACGTTACGGCGGCACCGGCGATCCGGTCTTGTACGTTCTTGCGCCACCACCACCGTCACCGCCACCGTCACCGCCACTTGCCCCCTGCCTGTCGGTCCGGCCCACGGCCGGTCGCGGCCGGACGCGCCGGGACCGGTCGGCGCTCGTCGGCTCCCCTACGAGGCCCGGCGTCCGGTGCCCCGCGCGCGCTGGTACGCCCCGGGCGGCACACCGACGCTGCGCGTGAAGTGCCGGTTGAGGTGCGACTGGTCGGTGAAGCCGACGGCGGCCGCGGCGGCCGCCGGGGGCGTACCGGCGTCCAGGAGCTGCCTGGCCCTCCGTACGCGCGCGTCGGTGAGCCAGGTGTGCGGCGGCATCCCGTACGCGTCCCTGAACCCCCGCAGGAGGGCGAAGGGGCTGGTGCCGAGCTCGTCGGCGAGCCGCTCCAGGGTCGGCGGCGCGGTCATGCGGTCCTCCAGGACTGCACGCGCGCGGGCCGCGTTCCTCGCGCCCGCCGAGAGCGCCGGAAGCGGGGTGACGAGCCCGCCGTGACTGCGCAGCATGCGGGCCGTGACCAGGCGGAGCAGGCTGTCGGCGGCGAGCGCGTTGCCCTCCTCCGCGGCCCGGTGGACGCCGACGACGAGCCGGGCGGCGTACGGGTCGTCGACGACGGGAGCGGTGAAGCCGACCGAGCCGCGCAGGGCGAGGGTGTCGGCCGCGATGGACCGGACGATCTCCGCGTCGGGGTAGATCGTGCGGTACGTCCAGCCCTCGGGCACGCCCGCGTGCCCGGTGTGCGGGGTGTCGGGATTGACGAGGGCGATCTGGCCGGGGCCCGCGTGGACGAGCTCGTCCCGGTAGTGGAAGGCTTCGACGCCTTCGGTGATCGCGGCGAAGACGAAGGTCTCGTGGGTGTGCCGGGCGAAGGCCTTGCGGATGTAGTGGGCGTGGAGGAGGTCGACCCCGGGCAGCTCGGCGTACTGCCAGTACCGTGCCCGCTCCCCGCTCGCCATGCCTCCATTCTGCGACAGGGCCCGCGGCGGCGCCGCCGCCGGACCGGTTCCACCCCAGGTCCGGGCGGTTGTCAGTGGCCGGGTGCACGATGGGGGGCATGGTCAGGTCCGCGCTCGACTCGTTCTCCCCCGCGACCCGTGGTTGGTTCACCGGGGCCTTCACCGCGCCCACGGCGGCGCAGGAGGGCGCCTGGCAGGCCATCGGCGCCGGCTCCGACGTGCTCGTCGTCGCTCCCACCGGCTCCGGCAAGACGCTGGCCGCCTTCCTGGCCTCCCTGGACCGGCTGGCCTCCTCGCCTCCGCCGGCCGAGCCGAAGAAGCGCTGCCGCGTGCTGTACGTGTCGCCGCTGAAGGCGCTCGCCGTGGACGTCGAGCGGAACCTGCGCTCGCCGCTGACCGGCATCCGGCAGGAGTCGGTCCGGCTGGGGCTGCCCGAGCCGGACGTACGGGTCGGCATCCGGTCCGGTGACACCCCGCCCGCCGAGCGCAGGTCGCTCGCGACCCGGCCGCCGGACATCCTCATCACCACGCCCGAGTCGCTGTTCCTGATGCTGACCTCCGCCACCCGCGAGGCCCTCGCGGGCGTGGAGACGGTCATCCTGGACGAGGTGCACGCGGTCGCGGGCACGAAGCGGGGCGCGCACCTGGCCCTGTCCCTGGAGCGGCTCGACGAGCTGCTGCCCCGCCCCGCGCGCAGGATCGGCCTCTCCGCCACGGTCCGGCCGGTGGACGAGGTGGCCCGCTATCTGTCGCCGGGGCGTGCCGTGGAGATCGTCCAGCCGCCGTCGGGGAAGGAGTTCGACCTCTCCGTCGTCGTCCCCGTCGAGGACATGGGCGAGCTCGGCGGCTCCCCCGCGTCCGAGGGCAAGGACGGCGGCGACAAGCCGTCGATCTGGCCGCACGTCGAGGAGCGGATCGCCGACCTCGTCCAGGCCCACCGTTCCACGATCGTCTTCGCCAACTCCCGCCGTCTCGCGGAGCGGCTGTGCAACCGGCTGAACGAGATCGCGTACGAGCGGGCCACCGGCGAGCCCCTCCCCGACACGGGCTCCCCCGCCGAGATCATGGCCCAGTCGGGGGCGGCGCAGGGCGCCCCGGCGCTGCTCGCCCGCGCCCACCACGGCTCGGTGTCGAAGGAGCAGCGCGCCCAGGTGGAGGAGGACCTGAAGGCGGGCCGGCTGCCCGCCGTGGTGGCGACCTCCAGTCTGGAGCTGGGCATCGACATGGGCGCGGTCGACCTGGTCGTGCAGGTCGAGTCGCCGCCGTCGGTGGCGTCGGGACTGCAGCGCGTGGGCCGCGCGGGACACCAGGTGGGCGCGGTGTCGACGGGCGTGGTCTTCCCGAAGTACCGCGGCGACCTGGTGCAGGCGGCCGTGGTCACCGAGCGGATGCGTTCGGGTTCCATCGAGTCGATGCGGATCCCCGCCAATCCGCTGGACGTCCTCGCGCAGCAGCTCGTGGCGATCGTCGCGCTCGACACCTGGCAGGTGGACGACCTGCTCGCCCTGGTGCGCCGGGCGGCGCCGTTCTCCTCGCTGCCGGAGTCGGCGTTCACGGGCGTGCTCGACATGCTCGCGGGCCGCTATCCGTCGGACGCGTTCGCCGAGCTGCGCCCCCGCGTAGTCTGGGACCGGGTCGCCGGGACGGTCACGGGGCGGCCGGGCGCGCAGCGGCTCGCGGTCACCTCGGGCGGCACGATCCCCGACCGTGGTCTGTTCGGCGTGTTCCTCGCGGGCTCGGACCCCAAGAAGGGCGGCGGCCGCGTCGGGGAGCTCGACGAGGAGATGGTGTACGAGTCGCGGGTCGGCGACGTGTTCACGCTGGGCACGACGTCCTGGCGGATCGAGGACATCACCCGGGACCGGGTCCTCGTCTCCCCCGCGCCGGGCGTGCCCGGCAGGCTGCCGTTCTGGAAGGGCGACCAGCTGGGCCGTCCGCTCGAACTGGGCCGGGCGCTCGGCGCGTTCCTCCGCGAGGTCGGGGCCCTCACGGACGACGACGCCCGGCTGCGGCTGCTCGCCGCGGGCCTGGACGCCTGGGCGGCGGACAACGTCCTGGCGTACCTCAAGGAGCAGCGCGAGGCCTGCGGCCACGTGCCGGACGACCGGACGATCCTCGTCGAGCGTTTCCGGGACGAGCTGGGGGACTGGCGGGTCGTCATCCACTCCCCGTTCGGCGCGCAGGTGCACGCGCCGTGGGCGCTGGCGCTCGGCGCCCGGCTCGCCGAGCGGTACGGCATGGACGCGCAGGTGATGCACGCGGACGACGGCATCGTGCTGCGCCTGCCGGACGCCGACCTGATGGGCCTGGACATGGGCCTGGACCTCCTCGACCACGAACCGGTCGACCCCGGCCGGCACCTCGACACGACCTACGACGCGGACAAGGCGCCGGTGGGAGCCGCCGACGCCCTCTTCGACAAGGGCGAGATCGAGCAGATCGTCACCGACCAGGTCGGCGGCTCCGCGCTGTTCGCGTCCCGCTTCCGCGAGTGCGCCGCGCGCGCCCTGCTGCTGCCCAAGCGGAACCCGGGCAAGCGCACCCCGCTCTGGCAGCAGCGGCAGCGCGCGGCCCAGCTCCTCCAGGTGGCGAGCGAGTTCGGCTCGTTCCCGATCGTCCTGGAAGCCGTCCGCGAGTGCCTCCAGGACGTCTTCGACCTCCCGGGTCTGAAGGAGCTCATGGGGGACATCGAGGCCCGCCGGGTCCGCCTGGTCGAGATCACCACCCCCGAGCCGTCTCCCTTCGCCCGCTCCCTGCTCTTCGGATACGTGGCGCAGTTCCTGTACGAGGGCGACTCCCCGCTCGCCGAGCGGCGAGCGGCCGCGCTCTCCCTGGACTCCCGGCTGCTCGCGGAGCTGCTCGGCCAGGCGGAGCTGCGCGAGCTCCTCGACCCGGACGTCCTGACCGAGCTGGAGCGCGAGCTGCAGTGGCTGACGGAGGACCGGCGGATCAAGGACGTGGAGGGCGTCGCCGACCTGCTGCGGGTCCTGGGCCCGCTCACCGACGCCGAGCTGGTCGAGCGGGGCGCCGAGACGGGCTGGGCGCCCGACCTCGGGACCGCGCGCCGCGCGATCCGGGTGCGGATCGGGGGCGTGGAGCACTGGGCCGCGATCGAGGACGCCGGCCGGCTGCGGGACGCCCTGGGCACGGCCCTGCCGGTCGGCGTGCCGGAGGCCTTCACCGAACCGGTCAAGGACCCGCTGGGCGACCTCCTCGCGCGGTACGCGCGCACGCACGGCCCGTTCACCTCCTCCCAGGCCGCCGCCCGCTTCGGCCTCGGCGCGGCCGTGACCGACGGCGCCCTCCAGCGGCTGGCCGCCTCGGGCCGCGTCGTCCAGGGCGAGTTCCACCCCTCCGGCATCGGCCAGGAGTGGTGCGACGCCACCGTCCTGCGCCGGCTGCGCCGCCGCTCCCTGGCCGCCCTGCGGCACGAGCTGGAGCCGGTGCCCCCGGCGGCGCTCGCCACCTTCCTGCCGCAGTGGCAGCACCTCGGGAGCAACAGCCTGCGGGGCATCGACGGCCTCGCCCGAGCGATCGAGCAGCTCCAGGGCGCGCCCGTCCCCGCCTCGGCCCTGGAGAAGCTGATCCTGCCGTCCCGGGTCCTGGGCTACACCCCGGGGCTCCTCGACGAGCTGACGACCACCGGCGAGGTCGTCTGGGCGGGCGCCGGCGCACTGCCCGGCAAGGACGGCTGGGTCTCGCTGTACCTCACGGACGCGGCGCCGCTGCTCCTCCCGCCGCCGCACCCGCTGGAGCTGTCCGCGCTGCACGAGTCGGTGCTCACGGCCCTCTCCGGCGGCTACGGCCTCTTCTTCCGCCAGATCGCCGACCAGGTCCGGGCCACCACCCACCCTGACGCGACCGACCCGCAGCTCGCCGACGCCCTCTGGGACCTGGCGTGGTCGGGCCGGCTCACCAACGACACCCTGGCCCCGCTGCGCGCGCTCCTCGGCTCGGGCCGTACGGCCGGATCCACCGCCCACCGCGCGCGGCGCACGGTGCCCCGCGGCCGGTACGGCACGCTGACGCAGGCCGCCAGGACCGCTTCCCGCACGGGGCCGCCCACGGTCTCGGGCCGCTGGTCGCTGCTGCCCCCGCTCGAACCGGAGCCGACCCATCGGGCGCACGCCCTGGCCCGCACGCTCCTGGACCGGCACGGCGTGGTCACCAGGGGCGCGGTGGCCGCCGAGGGCGTGGAGGGCGGCTTCTCGGCCACGTACCGGATCCTGGCCGCCTTCGAGGACAGCGGTCAGGCCCGGCGCGGCTATGTCGTGGAGGGCCTCGGCGCGGCCCAGTTCGCGATGGACGGCGCGGTGGACCGGCTGCGGGCGGCGGCGACCGCCCGCGACCGCGGCGCCGAGGCGGCGGCCGGTCCACGGGCGCTGGTCCTCGCCGCGGCCGATCCGGCGAACGCGTACGGGGCGGCCCTGTCCTGGCCCGAGTCCCCGACCGACGCCGGTCACAAGCCGGGGCGGAAGGCGGGCTCACTGGTGGTCCTGGTCGACGGCGAGCTGACGCTCTACATGGAGCGGGGCGGCAAGACGCTGCTCTCCTGGGCGACGGAGCCGGACGACCCCGCCCTGACGGCGGCGGCCGAGGCGCTGGCGGCGGCGGCCCGTGCGGGGACGCTGGGCACGGTCACGGTGGAACGGATCAACGGCGGGACGTCCCTCACGTCCCCCCTGTCCCGCCCCCTGGAAGCAGCCGGCTTCCTGGCCACCCCCAGAGGCCTCCGCCTCCGCCCCTGACCGCACGCCCCTCCCCCACCCGGCACACTGGACCCGTGCCCGAAGGAGACACCATCTGGCAGGCGGCCCACCGTCTGCACACCGCCCTGGCCGACCGGGTCCTCACCCGCTCGGACCTCCGCGTGCCCCGGTTCGCCACCGCCGACCTCACCGGCCGGACCCTCCTCGACGTCACCTCACGCGGCAAGCACCTGCTCGCCCGGATCGAGGGCGGCCTCACCCTCCACTCCCACCTCCGGATGGACGGCTCATGGCGGGTGTACGCCACCGGGGAGCGTCCGCGCGGCGGCCCCGACCACCAGATCCGCGCGATCCTCGGAAACGCGGAGTCCACCGCGTACGGCTACCGGCTCCCTGTCCTCGAACTGATCCGCACCGCGGAGGAGTCCCGTGTGGTGGGCCATCTCGGCCCGGATCTGCTCGGCCCGGACTGGGACCCGGACGAGGCGGTCCGCCGACTGGCCGCCGACCCGTCCAGGACCCTGGGTGAGGCGCTGCTCGACCAGCGGAACCTGGCCGGCATCGGCAACGTGTACAAGTCGGAGCTGGCCTTCCTCGCCGGCGTCACCCCCTGGCTGCCGGTCGGCGAGCTGGACCCCGAGGTTCCGGAGCGGCTCGTGGTGACCGCCCACCGCCTCCTGGAGGCGAACAAGGACCGCCCCGACCGGCGCACGACCACCACAGCGCGCCACCGAGGCACCCAGCTGCACGTCTACGGCCGCGGGGGGCACCCCTGCCTGCGCTGCGGCACCCCGATCCGCAAGGCGGAACTCGGCGACCGGGTCACGTACTGGTGCCCGGGCTGCCAGCGGGGCCCCGACAGCGACACGACCCCCACCGCCTGAAGGACCACCCCGCCCCCACACCTCCGACCGGCACCGTCAAAGCCCCACCCCTCCGACCGGCACCATCAGAAAACCCCACCGCCACCCCCACCACGAACCCCATCAATTGACGCCCCGTCAGATTCCCCCGTACCGTCCCCCCATGGCGACCCTCCCGGCATACGACCTCACCGGCCGCACCGCCTTCGTCACCGGCGCCGCGAGCGGCATCGGCCGCGCGACGGCGCTCCTCCTCGCCGAGGCCGGCGCCACGACGCACTGCGCGGACCGGGACGGACAGGGAGCCGAGGAGACCGCGGCCCTGATCGCCCGCGCGGGAGGCACCGCACACCCGCACCTCCTCGACGTCACCGACCGGACCGCCCTGGCCGCCGCCGTCCACGCGGCGGGGCCGCTGCACGTCATGGCCGCGATCGCCGGCGTCATGCACACGAGTTCGGTCCTGGAGACCCGCGAGGAGGATTTCGACCGCGTGCTCGCGGTCAATTTCAAGGGCGTGCTGTACGCGTGCCAGGAAGCGGCCCGCTCGATGATCGACGCCGGCGTCCCCGGCTCGATCGTCACGATGGCCTCGGGGGCGATGGACACCGCGAGCCCCGGGCTCCTCTGCTACAGCGTCACCAAGGCGGCCGTCGTCCAGCTCACGAAGACCCTGGCGACGGAGGTGGGCCCGTACGGCATCCGGGTCAACACGGTCGCCCCGGGCTGGGTCCGCACCCCCATGACGGACCGCCACGAGCCGGCCGCGCAGCAGCAGGCGGAGGCGGCGATGATCCGTCACTCACCGCTGGGGCGGGTCGGGGAGGCCCAGGACATCGCTCACGCGGTCCTGCATCTGGCCTCCGACGCCTCCGCGTTCACGACGGGTCAGATCCTGCGCCCCAACGGTGGCGTCGCGATGCCCTGGTGAGCCGTCGGACCACCGCGCCCGGCCGCCCCGACGAGGAGGCCACGTGCACCGGCAGCAGGCTCAGGCCCCAGCCCGACGCGGCCATCGCGGCCTCGACCGGCCCGGCCTCGCCGGGGGCCAGCACCAGACGCAACACCGCCCACCACCAGAGCCCCCCGGCCGCCAGCCCGATCGCGACCAGCGCGAGCGTCGCCGGCGGTACCCGTCGCCGTACCATGGCCGCCTCCTGCCGCCGACGCTAGACCGGCAGGATCACCCTGCGGGAGGGCGTACCGGTGTCAGACCCGGCGCGCACCGCGGATATCGCCACCACGGGCGCCGCCTCGTCGGCGAACGCCGCCACGGACGCCCTCGCCCACACCTCAGGCACCTCGACCACCGGAACCGTCACCGTCGCGACCCGTCCTCACACGCTCTCGGCCTGGAACATCCACGCGTGCTTCTCGAGTTCACCCGTCAGAGTGATCAGGATGTCCTCGCTGACCGGGTCGGGGTCACCGGTGGCCTCGATGCGCTCCCGCATCCGGGTGATGACGGCACCGAGCGAGGCGACGAGGATGCGGACCGCCTCCTCGTCCTTGATCCAGCCCTCCGGCACCTTTCCGATGGCGCTGGAGGAGGCCACGGTCGCCGAGCGTCCGTCCGGGCTCACACCGAGGGCGGAGGCGCGCTCGGCCACGGTGTCGGAGTGCTGCCGGGCGGTGTCGACCACCTCGTCCAGCTGCAGGTGAACGGAACGGAAGCGCGGCCCGACGACGTTCCAGTGCACCTGCTTGGCGACGAGGGCCAGGTCGACCAGGTCGACCAGCGCCCCCTGGAGCGCGTTGCCGACCGTCTTGAGGTCGGCCTCGGACAGCGGGCTCTTCACGACAGACATTGCGAATCTCCAACCAGTCGAACGTTTCCCCACCATGGCACGCCTCACCGGAACCCGGCATCTCAAACAAAACGCCCCGCGCGCGAAGGAAGAAGGAAGAAGTGCCCGCGTGCCCGCGCATGTGTCAGGAACAGCCCACGCATGCGTCGAACGGCCCGCGCGTGCGTCAAGAACTGCGGGAAGAAAAGAAGAAGCCCCGGTCAGCACCCCACCAGGGGGTACCGACCGGGGCTTCTCCCGCTTCGGTTCAGGCAGCGACGACGTCGACCGCTTCCGCGGGCGCCTTGATGGTCACCCGCTCGGTGGGGACACCCGCCACCGACGTCACCGACACCGAATTGAGCCTCGGGCGTACCGGTGTCGGCACCGGTTCGCTCGCCGCCGCCGACTCGGCCAGTTCGGCCAGTGACAGCTCGTCGCTCACTTCACGCATGAGCTCGGACATCCGTACGTCCAGCGCGTCGCAGATCGCGGAGAGCAGCTCGGAGGATGCCTCCTTCTGCCCCCGCTCCACCTCGGAGAGATAGCCGAGCGAGACTCGGGCGGACGAGGAGACTTCGCGCAGAGTACGGCCCTGACGCTGGCGCTGCCGACGCAGCACGTCACCCAACAGGCGACGGAGCAGAATCATCGGTGGCTCCCTCCTCGGACCGCGTAGCCGCATCCTTCACGCCCCACCGTACCGCCTCGCGCTGCGGCCGTGCGGGGAGCGATGTCGTGTTCACTCAGGGCTGCAAACATCCATTCCCCCCGTTGTGTTCCGTATCCTGTGCCCGCGCATTTCCCGAGAGTTCCTCACGGAGCAGTTCCAACACGCTCCGTACGCTCTCTCTACGGATGTCCGCCCGGTCGCCGTTCAACCGCAACGAGACCACTTTCCCGGCGCGGGCGCCGGTCGCGTCCGGCCCCGCGACCGCCACGTAGACGGTCCCGACGGCCTGTCCGTCCTGCGGGTCGGGCCCCGCCACCCCGGTCGTGGAGACGCCCCAGTCGGCGCCGAGCCGGTCCCGTACACCGGCCGCCATCTGCAGCGCGACCTCGGGGTCCACGGCGCCGCGCTCCGCGAGCAGGGCGCCGTCGACCCCCAGCAGCTCGTGCTTGAGGGCGGTCGCGTAGGCGGTGACGGACCCGCGGAAGACGGCCGAGGCCCCCGGCACCCCGGTGAGCTCCGCGGCCACCAGGCCCCCCGTGAGCGACTCCGCGGCGGCCAGCGTGTGACCACGCTCCGCGAGCAGCGCCAGCACCCGGGCGGCCACGGTCACCGTGCCGCCGTCTCCGGTCGCGCCGCCGCCCGCTCCGCCGCGAGCCCCATGCGTCGCAGCACGACCGCCTGGCGTACGTAGTCCAGACCCGTGACGACGGTCAGCACGACGGCCACCGTCATCACCCAGAAGCGCAGGGTGGCCAGCGGCCCGGTGAGCATCAGCACGTACATGCCGACCGCCGTGCCCTGGGCCAGCGTCTTCATCTTGCCGCCGCGGCTGGCCGGGATGACCCCGTGCCGGATCACCCAGAACCGCATCAGGGTGATCCCCAGTTCCCGGGCCAGGATGACCCCGGTCACCCACCAGGGCAGGTCCCCGAGCATGGACAGGGAGATCAGTCCGGCCGCCATGATCGCCTTGTCGGCGATGGGGTCGGCGATCTTCCCGAAGTCCGTGACCAGGTTGTACGCGCGGGCGAGGTGCCCGTCGAAGACATCCGTGATCATGGCGACGGCGAACGCCGCCCATGCCCAGGCGCGCCACGCGGGGTCGTGTCCGCCGTCCTGGAAGAGCAGCAGCACGAAGGCCGGCACGAGCACGAGCCGGATCATGGTCAGGATGTTGGCGATGTTCCACAGGCTGGCCTGGTTGACAGCCGCCGAGCCCAGCTTGCCGCGGGGCGCCGGCCTACCGGTCCCGCCCGTCGCGGATGCCGGGACTCCGGTCATCTGGCTGCCTCCTCGAAAAGACACTCGGCCACCAGGTCGACGCCCTCCGTGCCGACGACCTTCGCACTGACCATACGGCCGGGGGCCAGATCGGGGCTCGAACCGTCGGCCGTGGTCAGGACCACCTGACCGTCGGTCTCGGGGGCCTGGTGGGCAGCGCGGCCGATCACGCCGTCCTCCTCGTCGAAGGACTCGACCAGTACCTCAAGGGTCTCTCCGATCCGCTCTTCCGCGCGCTGGGCGGTGAGCTCCTCGGCGAGCCGGGAGAGGTGGGCGAGCCGTGCGTCGACGACGTCCTGGTCGAGCTTGTGCTCGTACGTGGCGGCCTCGGTGCCGTCCTCGTCGGAGTAGCCGAAGACGCCGATGGCGTCGAGCCGCGCGTGGGTGATGAAGCGTTCCAGCTCGGCGAAGTCGGCCTCGGTCTCGCCGGGGAAGCCGACGATGAAGTTGGAGCGGGCGCCGGCCGTGGGGGCCTTGGCACGGATGGTCTCCAGGAGCTCCAGGAAGCGGTCGGTGTCACCGAAGCGGCGCATGGCCCGCAGCACGTCCGGGGCGCTGTGCTGGAAGGACAGGTCGAAGTACGGCACGACCTTCTCGGTCGAGGTGAGGACGTCGATCAGACCCGGCCGCATCTCGGCGGGCTGGAGGTAGCTGACGCGAACGCGCTCGATGCCGTCCACGGCGGCCAGCTCGGGCAGTAGGCCCTCCAGGAGCCGGATGTCCCCGAGGTCCTTGCCGTAGGAGGTGTTGTTCTCGGAGACCAGCATGATCTCCTTCACGCCCTGCTCGGCGAGCCAGCGCGTCTCGTTCAGCACGTCCGAGGGACGGCGCGAGACGAAGGAGCCGCGGAAGGAGGGGATGGCGCAGAAGGTGCAGCGTCGGTCGCAGCCGGAGGCCAGCTTCACGGAGGCGACGGGGCTGGTGTCCAGGCGGCGGCGGAGCGGCGCGCGGGGCCCGGAGGCGGGCGCGAGTCCCTCGGGGAGGTCGGACGGCGCGTCGACGGGCGCCTCGGCGGCGTCGCCGTGTCCGGGGAGCGCCACGGCGGCGGCGGCCTCCTGGCGCTCCACGGGGGACAGCGGCAGCAGCTTGCGCCGGTCACGCGGGGTGTGCGCCTCGACACTGCCACCGCTGAGGATGGTCTGGAGGCGGTTGGAGATGTCGGAGTAGTCGTCGAAGCCGAGTACTCCGTCGGCCTCGGGCAGGGCCTCTGCGAGCTCCTTGCCGTACCGCTCGGCCATACAGCCCACGGCGACCACGGCCTGGGTCCTGCCGTGGTCCTTCAGATCATTGGCTTCGAGCAGGGCGTCGACGGAGTCCTTCTTGGCGGCCTCGACGAATCCGCAGGTGTTGACGACGGCGACGTCCGCGTCCTCGGCGTTCTCGACGAGCTCCCAGCCGTCCGCTGCCAAGCGGCCTGCGAGCTCCTCCGAGTCCACCTCGTTACGGGCGCAGCCAAGAGTGACAAGGGCGACGGTACGGCGTTCGGGCATGGACTCAAGACTACTTCGTCCCGGCCGTTCCCCCGTCGCGCAGGGTTCACCTGCGCGACGGAGGTCACACCGAGGTCACGCCGGGGGTCGCCGGACGGGGCTCAGCCCGCCTCGGGGTCACCCTTGGTGTAGGTGAGGCGCTCCACCTGGCCGGATTCGAACTTGTCCTGGAGCTTCTTGCCGTTCACGTGGAGCTCGATCGCTCCGGCGTTGCCGAGGACCAGGTCGATGCGCTCGTCGTCCTGGAAGGTCTTGGACTCGCCCTCGAGGAGGAGGCCGTCGAAGAGCAGCTTGCCGTCGTGGCCCTTGGCCGAGATCCAGCTCTTGTCGTCGACGGCGGAGAGCTTGACGGTGACCTTGTCCCGGGGGACCGCGGCGATCGCGCTCTCGGTGGGCTTCGGGGCGGGCTTGACGGGCTTCGGCTTGGCGGCGGCGGTGGCCTTCTCGGGAGCGGGCGCCGGCCCGCCCTCGGCCGTGGTGCCCCTCGGCGCCTCGTTGCCGTTGAACATCGTGAAGCCGACGAAACCGACGACGGCGACGATGGCCGCGACCATCGCGGCGGTCCAGTTGGGCCGGCGCGGCTCGGGGCGGATACGTTCCGCCTCGAACAGCGGGGCGGCGGGGGTGGGCGCGGGACGGCCGCCGTGCTCGGCGTCGTACTGCTCGATCAGCGGAGCCGGATCGAGACCGACGGCGCGCGCGAGGGTACGGATGTGCCCTCGGGCGTAGACGTCGCCGCCGCAGCGCGAGAAGTCCTCCTCCTCGATCGCCTGCACGATCGGGATCCGGACACGGGTGGAGGCACTGACCTCTTCGACGGTGAGACCGGCGGCGACGCGGGCCTGCTGGAGAGCGAGACCGATCGAGTCCCGGTCGTCTGCCGGGAAGGTCCGGTCGTCTTCGGGGGAGTTGCCGATGGACACGAGAGCGCCTTTCGAGCGTGTAGCCACCTGCTGGACGTTCAGTCTATGGGTGGTACGAAAGGGTGGGGCAACCGGGCGGGTGCTGTTTGTACGCCATGAGGCTGGGACATCCTTCTGTCCCTCCGTCCAACTTGACGTACGGCCAGGGGAAACGGTTGCCCTTCGTTCCCTTACGAGTGAGTCTCGACCCGGTCTCGATCGGGTACCCCGCTCCCCCGCCGCCACTCCTCCCCGTCCCGGCTACGCGCCCGACTCACCCCGGATGACGGCGAGCACGCCGTCCAACTCGTCGGCCTTGACGAGCACGTCGCGCGCCTTCGAGCCCTCGCTCGGCCCGACGATGTTCCGGGACTCCATCAGGTCCATCAGCCGGCCGGCCTTCGCGAAGCCGACGCGCAGCTTCCGCTGGAGCATCGACGTGGAGCCGAACTGGGTGGAGACCACCAGCTCCGCGGCCTGGCAGAGCAGATCGAGGTCGTCGCCGATGTCCTCGTCGATCTCCTTCTTCTGCCGGGTGCCGACGGTGACGTCCTCCCGGAAGACCGGCGTCATCTGGTCCTTGCAGTGCTGCACGACGGCCGCGACCTCGTGCTCGGTGACGAAGGCGCCCTGCATCCGGACGGGCTTGTTGGCGCCCATCGGCAGGAACAGACCGTCACCCTTTCCGATGAGCTTCTCGGCGCCGGGCTGGTCGAGGATGACGCGGCTGTCGGCGAGCGAGGAGGTCGCGAAGGCGAGCCGGGAGGGCACGTTCGCCTTGATGAGACCGGTGACGACGTCCACGGACGGCCGCTGGGTGGCGAGCACCAGGTGGATGCCGGCGGCGCGCGCGAGCTGCGTGATGCGCACGATCGAGTCCTCGACGTCCCGGGGCGCCACCATCATCAGGTCGGCGAGCTCGTCGACGATCACCAGGAGGTACGGGTAGGGGTTGAGCTCCCGCTCGCTGCCCTCGGGCAGCGTGATCTTGCCGTCCCGGATCGCCTGGTTGAAGTCGTCGATGTGCCGGTAGCCGAAGGCGGCCAGGTCGTCGTACCGGAGGTCCATCTCCTTCACCACCCACTGGAGGGCCTCGGCGGCCCGCTTGGGGTTGGTGATGATCGGGGTGATCAGGTGCGGGATGCCCTCGTACGCGGTGAGCTCGACCCGCTTGGGGTCGACCAGGACCATCCGGACGTCCTCGGGGGTCGCTCTTATCATGATCGAGGTGATCAGGCAGTTGATGCAGGAGGACTTGCCGGAGCCGGTGGCCCCGGCCACCAGGACGTGCGGCATCTTCGCCAGGTTGGCCATCTCGTAGCCGCCCTCGACGTTCTTGCCGAGCGCCACCAGCATCGGATGGTCGTCCTCGGCGGCGGCGGCGAGCCGCAGCACGTCGCCGAGGTTGACCATCTCCCGGTCGCTGTTGGGGATCTCGATGCCGACCGCGGACTTGCCGGGGATCGGGGAGATGATCCGTACGTCGGGGGACGCGACGGCGTACGCGATGTTCTTGGTCAGGGCCGTGATCTTCTCGACCTTCACGGCGGGGCCGAGCTCGACCTCGTACCGCGTGACCGTCGGCCCCCGGGTGAAGCCGGTGACGGCCGCGTCGACCTTGAACTCGGTGAAGACGTTGGAGAGCGCGTCCACGACCGCGTCGTTGGCGGCGCTGCGCGTCTTCCCCGGCCCGCCCCGCTCCAGCAGGTCGAGCGAGGGCAGGGAGTACGTGATGTCGCCGGACAGCTGGAGCTGCTCGGCCCGCGGCGGCAGGTCGGTCGGCTCGGGAGCGGGCTTGGTCAGATCGGGTACGCCCCCGCCGGTGCGATCCGGTACGCCCCCGGCGCGCTGGCCCCCGCCCCGCGCCGGCGGTACGGGCGCGGCCGGCGCCCCCCGCTCGGGCGCCTCTGCGCCGGCCGTCTCGGCGGCCGCCGCGGCCGCGGCCTTCCGCTCCGCGGTGACGTCCCTGGTCAGGTCGGCGACGACCGGCGAGGGCGGCATGCCGTTGAGCACCGCGCCGTCGAGCGCGGCGGCCGCCGCGGCCGCGACGTCCACCGGGTCGAGGCCGTGGTCGGCAGCGGGCCGCCCGGCGGGACGGCGTGCCGAACGGCCGCGCCGCTCCAGCATCTCCGCCTCGGCACGGTCCACGTCGTACGGCTCCGCGGGGCCGCCGCCACGACGGCGGACGGGCCGGGCGGGCCGGGGCTCCGGCCGGGCCTCCCGCCACTCCTCGTCGTAGACCTCGCGGTCGTCGGCGTAGGCCTCCGCCGGGTCGTACGCGGGTTCGACGATGCCGAGCCGGGCGCCGAGGGCACGCAGCCGCTGCGGGATCGCGTTGACCGGGGTGGCGGTGACGACGAGCAGCCCGAAGACGGTGAGCAGCACCAGCATCGGTACGGCCAGGACCTCGCCCATCATGAAGACGAGGGGCTGCGACGCGGCCCAGCCGATCAGGCCCCCGGCGTCCTGCATGGCCTCGCTGCCGTCGCCGCGCCCCGGCGAGCCGCAGGCGATGTGGACCTGGCCGAGGACACCGATGACGAGCGCGGAGAGGCCGATGCTGATGCGGCCGTTGGCCTCGGGCTTCTCCGGATAGAGGATCAGCCGCACGCCGATCGCGCCCACCAGCAGCGGTACGAGCAGGTCGAGCCGGCCGAACGACCCGGTGACCAGCATCTCGACGAGGTCACCGACGGGCCCTCGGAGGTTGGACCAGGTTCCGGCGGCGACGATCAGCGCCAGTCCGAGGAGGAGCAGCGCGAGCCCGTCCTTGCGGTGGGCGGGGTCGAGCCCCTTGGCACCACGCCCTATCCCCCGGAACATCGCGCCCACCGCGTGGGCGAGGCCCAGCCAGGCGCCGCGCACGAGCCGGTAGACGCCGCCGGTGGGGGACGGCGCGGGCCGGGGCGGGGCCTTCTTCGCCGCCGTCTTCCGCGCGGGGGCGCGCTTGGCGGCGGCGGCCTTCTTGGCCGGCGCCCTCTTCGCGGGTGGCTTGGCGGGGGACTTCGCGGGAGCCGCTTTCCTCGCGGCGCCCGTCGTACGGCCGGCGCGCGGCTTTGCGGTGCCCGCTGTGCCCTGGGAGCCCTTGCCGGACGTACGTGAAGCCATGATGCCGAGGTTACCGGTGTGAAGACCGGCTGTCCGCCTCACCCGTTCGTGTCGCCCCTGCGGGGGCGCGAAGGTGACGCGGCCTCACGCCGCCGTCTGCCCGACCTCGTCACCGGCGAAACACCGGTGACGGCACGTCAGCCCTGGGCGGGAAGGTTGGACGCGGCGCCCGTCCCGGGCTCCAGCGCGTCCAGGGCCCGCCGCAACCCCGTGAGCTTGCGCTCCAGATGCGCGGCGGTGGCGACGGCCGCGGCGTCGGCGGAGTCGTCGTCGAGCTGCTTCGACAGGGCCTCCGCCTGCTCCTCGACGGCCGCGAGCCGCGCGGAGAGTTCGGCGAGCAGGCCGGCGGACTCCTTGCCGTGACCGCCCTCGCCGCCGCCCTCCAACTGCAGCCGCAGCAGGGCGGCCTGCTCACGCAGCTTGCAGTTCTTCATGTACAGCTCGACGAAGACGGAGACCTTGGCGCGCAGCACCCACGGGTCGAACGGCTTCGAGATGTAGTCGACCGCGCCGGCCGCGTACCCCCGGAAGGTGTGGTGGGGGCCGTGGTTGATGGCGGTGAGGAAGATGATCGGGATGTCCCGGGTCCGCTCGCGCCGCTTGATGTGCGCGGCGGTCTCGAAACCGTCCATCCCCGGCATCTGGACGTCGAGCAGGATGACCGCGAAGTCGTCCGTCAACAGCGCCTTGAGCGCTTCCTCCCCGGACGATGCCCGCACCAGCGTCTGATCGAGCGCGGAGAGAATGGCCTCCAGCGCCAGCAGATTCTCCGGCCGGTCATCGACCAGGAGGATCTTGGCCTTCTGCACCATGCCCCGTCCTCCTCGCCCCGGCAACGGCTCTCCCCGGCTCCCCGAACCGGGGGAAGCACCGGGTGCCGCCCCTGAAGACGACTCCCTGACGCCGTCCGTCCTTGTGCCGGTCATCGTAGCCGCACCCCGCCCGTCGCCACACCCTGTCACCGCGATGTCACTGTGCACATACCCGAAACGCGGTGGGAGACCAGAAGGTTCCCCGTATCCGGCCCTCTCACACCCCTCCGGCGACACCCCGTCAGCGAAGGCCCGGGGGCCCGCGCGGCGCTCCGCGCCGGGCCCCCGGTGCGGAGTCACGCCCCCCGCATCCACTCCTCCATGACCGACAACAGGTGGTCGGGGTCGACCGGCTTGGTCACGTAGTCGGACGCCCCCGACTCGATCGCCTTCTCCCGGTCGCCCTTCATCGCCTTCGCCGTCAGCGCGATGATCGGCAGCCCGGCGAACTGCGGCATGCGCCGGATCGCGGTCGTCGTCGCGTACCCGTCCATCTCCGGCATCATGATGTCCATGAGGACGATCGTCACGTCGTCGTGCTGCTCCAGGACCTCGATGCCCTCCCGCCCGTTCTCCGCGTAGAGCACCGCGAGCCCGTGCTGCTCCAGGACGCTGGTGAGCGCGAAGACGTTGCGGATGTCGTCGTCGACGATGAGCACCTTCTCGCCGGAGAAGCTGAAGGTACGGCGCGGCTCGGCCTCCACCTCCGGTTCCACCCGGTCGGCCCCGGCCTGCGCGCCGGACTGCCCCGGCACGGCCGTCCGCGCCCCGGTCGCCTCCGCCGCCGCCTTCCGCCGGTGCCGGAACAGCGCCCCGGCTCCCGACCGCGCCTCCGTCCGTACGGGCGGCGGCGGGAAGTGCGGGAACGGGTGGACGGCCCCGGCCGCGCCCTCCTCGGCGTCCTGCTGCGGGTCGTCCGCGTCCTGCGACCCCTGCCCGTAGGGGCCCGTCGGCAGCTCCGTCGGGCTCAGCGGCAGGTAGAGCGTGAACGTCGAGCCGCGGCCCGGCTCGCTCGCGGCGAAGATCTCGCCGCCGAGCAGCCGCGCGATCTCCCGGCTGATGGAGAGCCCCAGACCCGTACCGCCGTACTTCCGGCTGGTCGTGCCGTCGGCCTGCTTGAACGCCTCGAAGATGACCCGCATCTTGCTCGCCGCGATCCCGATGCCGGTGTCGGTGACCGAGAACGCGATCAGGTCGGCCTCCGGGTCCCGCAGCGAACCCGCTTCCAGGAGCTGCTCCCGGATCGACTGCGGCACGTCCGCGCCGGACGGCCGGATGACCAGCTCCACCGCGCCCGTGTCGGTGAACTTCACCGCGTTGGACAGGAGGTTGCGCAGCACCTGGAGGAGCCGCTGCTCGTCGGTGTGCAGCGTGGCCGGCAGCTCGGGCGAGACCCGCACCGAGAAGTCGAGCCCCTTCTCCGCGGTGAGCGGCCGGAAGGTCGCCTCCACGTAGTCGACGAGCTGGACCAGCGCGATCCGGGTCGGCGAGACGTCCATCTTGCCCGCCTCGACCTTGGACAGGTCGAGGATGTCGTTGATCAGCTGGAGCAGGTCGGAACCCGCCCCGTGGATGGTCTCCGCGAACTCGACCTGCTTCGGCGTCAGGTTGGTCTCGGCGTTGTCGGCGAGCAACTTGGCCAGGATGAGCAGCGAGTTGAGTGGCGTGCGCAGCTCGTGCGACATGTTGGCGAGGAACTCGGACTTGTACCGCATGGAGACGGCGAGCTGCTCGGCCCGCTCCTCCAGGACCTGCCGGGCCTCCTCGATCTCGGTGTTCTTCACCTCGATGTCGCGGTTCTGACGGGCCAGTAGCTCGGCCTTCTCCTCCAGCTCCAGGTTGGAGCCCTGGAGCTCCTTCTGCCGGTGCTCCAGCTCGGCCGAACGCTCCTTGAGCTGCTCGGTGAGCTCCTGCGACTGCTGGAGCAGCACCTCGGTCTTGGTGTTCACGCTGATGGTGTTGACCGTGGTCGCGATCAGCTCGGCGAGCTGGTTGAGGAAGTCGCGCTGGATCTGCGTGAAGGGCTGGAAGGACGCCAGCTCGATCACACCGAGGACCTTGCCCTCGAAGAGGACCGGAAGGACGATCACATGCGCGGGTGACGCCTCGCCGAGCCCGGAGGAGATCTTCAGATAGCCGGGCGGGACGTTGACCTGGATGGTCCGCTTCTCCTCGGCCGCCGTCCCGATGAGGGTCTCCCCTGGGCGGAACGAGGTCGGCATGGACCCGGCGGAGTACCCGTAACTCCCGCGCATCCGCAGCTCGTACGAGCCGTCTCCCTCGCCGACGAGTTCGGCGTCACCGTGGGCGGAGCTGGTCGGCACCGCCACGAAGAACGCACCGTGCTGCGCCGACACCACCGGGGTCAGCTCGCTCATGATGAGCGAGGCGACGTCGTCCAGGTCCCGCCGGCCCTGCATGAGGCCGGAGATCCGGGCCAGGTTGCCCTTCAGCCAGTCCTGCTCCTCGTTGGCGAGGGTGGTGTCGCGCAGGTTCGCGATCATCGTGTTGATGTTGTCCTGGAGGGCCTGGATCTCGCCCGCCGCGTCGACCCCGTCGATCTTGAGGTTGAGGTCGCCCCGGGTGACCGCCGTGGCGACCGCCGCGATGGCCCGCACCTGCCGGGTCAGGTTCCCCGCCATCTCGTTCACGGACTCGGTCAGGTCCCGCCAGGTGCCGTCGACGTCCCGGACGCGGGCCTGGCCGCCGAGGATGCCCTCCGTACCCACCTCGCGGGCCACGCGCGTGACCTCCTCGGCGAAGTTGGACAGCTGGTCGACCATCGTGTTGATGGTGTTCTTCAGCTCCTGGATCTCACCGCGCGCGTCGATGTCGATCTTCTTGGTGAGGTCGCCCTTGGCGATGGCGGTGGTGACGGCGGCGATCTGCCGCACCTGACCGGTGAGGTTGGACGCCATCGAGTTCACGGACTCGGTGAGGTCCTTCCAGGTGCCCGAGACACCCGGCACCCGGGCCTGGCCGCCCAGTTCGCCCTCCGTACCCACCTCGCGGGCCACCCGCGTGACCTCGTCCGCGAAGGACGACAGGGTCGTCACCATGGTGTTGACGGTCTCGGCGAGCTCGGCGACCTCGCCCCTCGCCTCGACCGTCACCTTCTTCGTCAGGTCACCGTTGGCGACGGCCGCCGAGACCCGGGAGATGTTCCGCACCTGACTGGTCAGGTTGTTGGCCATCAGGTTGACGTTGTCGCTGAGGTCCTTCCAGGTACCGGTCACGCCGCGCACCCGCGCCTGGCCGCCGAGGATGCCCTCCGTACCCACCTCACGGGCCACCCGCGTGACCTCGTCCGCGAAGTTCGACAGCTGGTCGACCATCGTGTTGACGGTCGTCACCAGCTCCAGGATCTCGCCCCGGGCGTCGACCGTGATCTTCTTCGACAGATCGCCCTTGGCGACCGCCGTCGTCACCTCGGCGATGTTCCGCACCTGGATGGTGAGGTTGTTCGCCATGAAGTTCACCGACTGGGTGAGGTCCTTCCAGGTGCCGGAGACACCCTGCACCTCTGCCTGACCGCCCAGGATGCCCTCGGTGCCCACCTCACGGGCCACCCGGGTCACCTGCTCGGCGAAGTTCGACAGCTGGTCCACCATCGTGTTGAGGGTGTTCTTCAGCTCCAGGATCTCGCCGCGCGCGTCCACGTCGATCTTCTGCGACAGGTCACCCCGGGCCACCGCCGTGGCGACCTGCGCGATGTTACGGACCTGGGTGGTGAGGTTCCCGGCCATGCCGTTCACCGAATCCGTCAGATCACGCCACACACCGGCCACACCCGGCACCTGCGCCTGACCGCCCAGTCGGCCGTCCGTACCCACCTCACGGGCCACCCGGGTCACCTGGTCCGCGAAGGCGGAGAGCTGGTCGACCATCGTGTTGATGGTGTTCTTCAGCTCAAGGATCTCGCCGCGCGCGTCCACGTCGATCTTCTGCGACAGGTCACCCCGGGCCACCGCCGTCGTCACCTGCGCGATCTGCCGCACCTGCGAGGTCAGGTTGCCGGCCATGAAGTTCACCGAGTCGGTGAGCTCCCGCCAGCGCCCGGAGACGCCGTCCACCCGCGCCTGCCCGCCCAGCCGGCCCTCGGTGCCCACGTCCCGGGCCATCCGGGTCACCTGGTCCGCGAACGACGACAGCTGCGACACCATCGTGTTGACGGTGTTCTTCAGCTCCAGCATCTCGCCGGCCACGTCCACCGTGACCTTCTGCGACAGGTCACCGTTG
Organism: Streptomyces sp. CB02261; assembly: GCF_001905665.1. Taxonomy (GTDB): domain Bacteria; phylum Actinomycetota; class Actinomycetes; order Streptomycetales; family Streptomycetaceae; genus Streptomyces. Next base: position 200,208 of record NZ_LIVX01000013.1, read on the forward strand.
GCGACCGCCGTCGTCACCTGCGCGATGTCCCGCACCTGACCCGTCAGGTTGCGGAACGCCGTGTTCACCGAATCGGTCAGGTCCTTCCACGTGCCCGCCGCGCCCGGCACCTCGGCCTGACCGCCGAGGAGACCCTCGACGCCGACCTCACGGGCCACCCGGGTCACCTCGGAACCGAAGGCGGAGAGCTGGTCGACCATCGTGTTGACGGTGTTCTTCAGCTCCAGCATCTCGCCGGCCACGTCCACCGTGACCTTCTGCGACAGGTCACCGTTGGCGACCGCCGTCGTCACCTGCGCGATGTCCCGCACCTGCGTCGTGATGTTCCGGAAGACCGTGTTGACGGAGTCCGTGAGGTCCTTCCACGTCCCCGCCGCGCCCGGCACCTGCGCCTGCCCACCGAGCAGACCCTCGGCACCGACCTCGCCCGACACCCGGGTCACCTCGTCGGCGAACGTCCGCAGCGTCTTGGTCATCTGGTTGATGGTGTCCGCCAGCTGCGCGATCTCCCCGCGCGCCGACACCCGCACCTTCTGCGACAGGTCACCGTTGGCCACCGCCGTCGTCACCTCGGCGATGCCCCGCACCTGATTGGTCAGGTTGCCCGCCATGGTGTTGACGGAGTCCGTGAGGTCCTTCCACACACCGGCGACCCCGGCCACCTCGGCCTGACCGCCGAGCTCACCCTCCGTACCCACCTCACGGGCCACACGGGTCACCTCGGAGGAGAAGGACGACAGCTGGTCCACCATCCGGTTGACGGTGTTCTTCAGCTCCAGCATCTCGCCGGCCACGTTCGCCGTGACCTTCTGCGACAGATCACCGTCCGCGACCGCCGTCGTCACCAGCGCGATGTCCCGCACCTGGGCCGTCAGCCGGTTCGCCATCGTGTTGACCGAGTCCGTGAGGTCCTTCCACGAACCCGACACCCCGCGCACCTGCGCCTGACCGCCCAGCTTGCCGTCGGTCCCCACCTCGACGGCGACCCTGGTCACCTCGGAGGCGAACACCGACAGCTGGTCGACGAGGTTGTTGGCGGTACGCGCGACCTTCAGGAACTCCCCGCGCAGCGGCCGTACGGCCCCGTCGGCACCCTCCGAACGCAGATCCATCCGCTGTTCGAGGTCACCCTCGGCCACCGCCGAGAGCACCCGCCCCACCTCGGACACCGGCCGGGCCAGGTCGTCGACGAGCGCGTTCGCGGCGTCGATCGCCGCCGCCCACGCCCCCTCACTGGCCCCCGCCTCCAGACGCTCGGACAGCTTGCCCTCGCGCCCCACCACCCGGCGGACCCGCGAGAGCTCCCCCGTCACATGCATCTGCCGGTCCGCGACCTCGTTGAACACGGCGGAGATCTCCGCCATGACCCCGTCGCCGGACACCGTGAGCCGCCTGCGGAGATTGCCGTCGCGCATCGACACGAGCGCGCCCAGCAACCGCTCCAGCGCCGCCGCGTCGACCTGCACCGTCCCCCCACGGGAACGCCCGCCCCTCGCGCGCGTGCCACTGCCTCCGCCGCGCCGCGCCGCCGTGCCAGGTTCCACCGTGTCCCTCCCGAAAGGGGTCGACCGTACCGCTCCGGTTCTCACCGGTAGCCTGCCCAGTGTTTCACCGCCACCGAACCAGGCGATAACAGTTCGGCAGCTTCGCACATGCGTCCCTACCCCCGGGGGACGGAATCAGCGTGACCGGCATCCGCTGGGACAGTGAAGGTAAGTAACCTGGCTTCCGGCTGTCCACCCGCCCCGGTCAGCCCGGCGGGGGCGGTGTGGTGCGCGTACGAGCACCGGGCAGCGGGAGGGACAGACCGACCATGGCAGAGCCGGGCGTCGAGACGCGTACGAGGAGTTCAGTGATCACCGCGCGGGCGACTGCGAGTTTCGAGCCCGTAGGGCGGTCCGTCGCCGCCGCCCGAGCCTTCGTCCGGGACACGCTCCAGGGCTGGGGCCACCCCGAGCTCGTCGACGACGCCGTCGTGCTGACCAGCGAGCTCGTCACCAACGCCGTCATCCACGCCGGCACCTCCGCCGAAGTGCTCTGCCTCCGCGCCGACGACAGCATCCGCGTCGAGGTCGCCGACCGCTACCCCGAGCGCGAGATCCCCGTCCAGAGCGGCCGGACCGTCGTCAGCCCCGACCGCGAGAACGGCCGGGGCCTGCTGCTCTGCGCCGCCCTCGCCCACCGCTGGGGCGTCGACTACTCCCCCACCCGCAAGCACGTCTGGTTCCACCTCGACCTCCCCCGGCGCCCGGTCGGCACCCGCTCCGCGGGCCCCGTCCTGCCCGACGTGCTCCTCCCGGTCGCCGACAGCCGCGTCCGCGTCGCCGTCACCCAGATCGACCGCGGCGGAGCCATCACCGCCTGGAACGAGCACGCCGAGGAACTCTTCGGTTACGCCTCCGAGCAGGTCACCGGCAAGCCCCTCGGCGACCTCGCCGCCTGGCCCCACACCCCAGGCATCGGCACCGGCCTCGCCGAGGCCCTCCGTCTCTCCCGCTGGGAGGGCAGCTACGGCATCCGCTGCGCCGACGGCCGTGTCATCCCCGTGTACGCCTCGCACCTCAGGGTCCGCGACGCCCAGGGCGAGCCCTCCACCGTCTGCCTCCTGGTACGCGAGCACGAGCGGGCCGTCCTCCAGACCCCACAGCGCCCCGCCGCCGAGCCGGGCGCCGAGAGCCGCGCCGCCGACCCCTTCGAGGTCTTCATCGGCTCCCCCGCCCCTGACGACCTCGACGGCCTGCTCCAGCGCACGGTCGAACGCGCCCGCGACATGCTCGACGGCGACGCCGCCTTCCTGCTCCTCGCCACCGACGACGAGACGGAACTGGAGGTACGCGCGACCACCGGCCTCCCGGCCGCCCGTCAGCGCTTCGCCCGCGTCCCCGTCGAGACCGGCGCCAGCCGTTACGGCTCCGCCCGCATGCCCGCCGTCCACGAGGACCTGGCCGCCGTCCCCGGTGCCGTCCCGCTCCTCGAAGGCACCGGCATGCGCTCCGTGGTCACCGTCCCGCTCAAGGTCGAGGGCCGGCTCACCGGCTCCCTCGGCGTGGCCGCCGAGAGCGCGAACCGCTACTCGAACGAGGAGGCCCTCCGCCTCCAATTCGCGGCCGACCGCATCGCCCTGGCCGTCGAGTCGGCCCGCCTCGGCGAGCTGGAGCGGCTGCGCCGCGGCTCCCTCAGCTTCCTCGTAGAGGCCTCCGACCTCCTGGCCGGCACCCTCGACCGGGACCAGACGCTGGCCCTGATGGCCCAGATGACGGTCCCGACCCTGGCCACCTGGTGCGCGGTCTACACGATCGCCGACCAGACCTCCGATCCGTACCTCTCCTACGTCCTGCACGAGGACGAGGACCGCATCGACGGCCTCAAGGAACTGCTCTCCTCCATCGCCCCGCCCGACCCGGTGCCGACCCCGGGCGCCCGCGTCTGGACCGCGCCGGGCGACGCCGCCCAGCGGGCCGCGCTCTCCGCCTCGGTCCGCGCCCTCGACCACCCCACGAGCCCGCTGTCCTCCGGCATCGACACCACCCTGGCCACGGCCAGTACGGTCGCCGGCGAGACCGTCGTCCTGCCCCTGGTCGCCCGCAACCGGGTCATCGGCATGCTGACCCTCGGCAGGCCGTCGGAGGACCACTTCCGCCAGGAGATCCTGGAGCTCGCCGAGGACCTCTCGCGCCGGGCCGCCCTGGCCCTGGACAACGCCCGCCTGTACTCGGAGCGGGTGGCGATCAGCCAGTCCCTCCAGCGCAGCCTGCTCCCGCCCGGCCTCCCCGACATCCCGGGCGTCGAGGTGGACGTCATCTACCGCGCGGCCGGCGAGGGCAACGAGGTGGGAGGCGACTTCTACGACCTGTTCCCGATCCGCGACGGCGCGTACGGCTTCGCCATCGGCGACGTCTGCGGTACGGGCCCGGAGGCCGCCGCCGTCACCGGCCTGGCCCGCCACGCCCTGCGCCTCCTGGCCCGCGAGGGCTTCGGCGGCCCGGCCGTCCTGGAGCGCCTCAACGCGGCGATCCTCGACGAGGGCGCCCGCAGCCGGTTCCTGACCCTGCTGTACGGCGAGATGCGCCCGCAGGAGGACGGCTCCGCGATCCTCAAGGTCGTCTGCGCAGGCCATCCCCTCCCGCTGCGGCTGCGTCCGGACGGCACGGTCGAGCCGTCGGCCGAGCCCCAGCCCCTCCTCGGTGTCATGGAGGACCTGGAGCTGTACGAGCAGACCATCACGCTCGACCCGGGTGATGTCCTCCTCTGTGTCACGGACGGCGTGACGGAACGCCGCGAAGGCACCCGCATGCTAGGCGACGACGGCCTGGCGGAGGTCCTCAAGACCTGTACGGGCCTCACGGCCGGCGCGGTCGCTTCCCGGGTCCTCCGCGCGGTGGAGCGCTTCGCCCAGGCCCCGGCCTCCGACGACATGGCCATCCTGGCGATGCGCCTGCGAGAGCCGGACGACCGCTGACAACGCCCCCGGCGATCCCCGCAAGGGGATCCGCCGGGGGCGCTTCTCCTCATCCCGGAAACGCAAAAAGGCCCCCGCCTCAAGGCGGGGGCCTTCTTACTCTGAGCCCTTTAACGGAATCGAACCGTTGACCTTCTCCTTACCATGGAGACGCTCTACCGACTGAGCTAAAAGGGCGGGTGTTCGGCGGCGTCCTACTC
>NZ_LIVX01000014.1 GCF_001905665.1 Streptomyces sp. CB02261
GATCGGGAGGGTGGAGGCGGTCGCGAAACGGCCGGCCAGCTCCTCCATGTCGGCGACGCCGTCGCGGCCCACGTAGTCCACGCACAGGTCGAGCATGTGCGCGCCCTCGCGGATCTGGTCGCGGGCCATCTCGACGCAGTCGTCCCAGCGCGCTTCGAGCATCGCCTCGCGGAACTTTTTCGAGCCGTTGGCGTTGGTGCGCTCGCCGATCGCCATGTACGCGGTGTCCTGGCGGAACGGCACGGTCTGGTAGAGCGAGGCGGCGCCGGGCTCCGGGCGGGGGTCGCGCGCGCCGGGGGTGAGGCCCTGGACCCGCTCGACGACCTGGCGCAGGTGCTCCGGGGTCGTACCGCAGCAGCCGCCGATGAGGGAGAGGCCGTACTCGCGGACGAAGGTCTCCTGGGCGTCGGCGAGCTCGGCGGGGCTGAGCGGGTAGTGGGCGCCGTCGGAGGTGAGGACGGGCAGGCCGGCGTTGGGCATGCAGGAGAGCGGAATGCGCGAGTGGCGGGCGAGGTAGCGGAGGTGCTCGCTCATCTCGGCGGGGCCGGTGGCGCAGTTCAGTCCGATCATGTCGATGCCGAGCGGCTCCAGCGCGGTGAGCGCGGCGCCGATCTCGGAGCCGAGGAGCATGGTGCCGGTCGTCTCGACGGTGACGGAGACGATCAGCGGCACGTCGGCGCCGAGGGCGTCGAGGGCGCGGCGGGCGCCGATGACGGAGGACTTGGTCTGGAGCAGGTCCTGGGTGGTCTCGACGAGCAGGGCGTCGGCGCCGCCGGCGAGGAGGCCCTCGGCGTTCTGCTGGTAGGCGTCGCGCAGCAGGGTGTAGGGGGCGTGGCCGAGGGTGGGGAGCTTGGTGCCGGGGCCGATGGAGCCGAGGACCCAGCGCTGGCGGCCGGTGGCGGCGGTGAACTCGTCGGCGACCTCGCGGGCGATGCGCGCACCGGCCTCGGAGAGTTCGTGGACGCGCTCGGGGATGTCGTACTCCCCCAGGGCGGCGTGGTTGGCGCCGAAGGTGTTGGTCTCGACGCAGTCGACGCCGGCGGAGAAGTACTCCTGATGGACCGAACGGACGATGTCGGGCCGGGTGATGTTCAGGATCTCGTTGCATCCTTCGAGGTTCTGGAAGTCCTCGAGGGTGGGGTCCTGTGCCTGGAGCATGGTGCCCATGGCGCCGTCGGCGACGACCACTCGGCTGGCGAGTGCCTCGCGAAGGGCTGCGGCGCGGTTCCGGCTGTCTGCGGAAGGGGTCGGCAACGAGGCCATGGATGAGCTCCCTGGGATGCGACGGCTGTCGGCTTTGCACCCCCGGTGGAGGGCGCACGGGCCCAGCGTAACCGCGCTCGGGCCGGGGTGGACAAGGCGTCCCACGGGGCGGACGGCATCCTGTGTGCGGGGACTCCCGGTCCGGCCCGTTCTTGTCCGACACTGTCATGTGTGACACAAGGTCGGCATCGACCGATAGTGTTCAGCATTGTCGAACAACGTGAGAGGGAGAAGGCCGGGCGATGGCGAAGAACATCCAGTCGCTTGAACGGGCGGCGGCCATGCTGCGACTGCTCGCGGGCGGCGAGCGCCGGCTCGGCCTGTCGGACATCGCGTCCACGCTCGGGCTCGCCAAGGGCACCGCCCACGGCATCCTCCGCACCCTCCAGGCCGAGGGCTTCGTCGAGCAGGAGGCGGCCTCGGGCCGCTATCAGCTCGGCGCGGAGCTCCTGCGCCTCGGCAACAGCTATCTGGACGTGCACGAGCTGCGGGCGCGGGCCCTGGTCTGGACGGACGACCTGGCCCGGTCCAGCGGCGAGAGCGTGCACCTGGGGGTGCTGCACCTGAAGGGCGTGCTGATCGTCCACCACGTCTTCCGGCCGGACGACAGCCGCCAGGTCCTGGAGGTGGGGGCCATGCAGCCGCTGCACTCCACGGCGCTGGGCAAGGTCCTCTCGGCGTACGACCCGGTGGCGCACAGCGAGGTGCTGGAGGTCGAGCGGGAGGCGTTCACCCCCCGGACGACCACGGAGCCGGTGGCCTTCGAGTCGCTGCTCGACATGACGCGGGCCCGGGGCTGGGCCGCGGACGTGGAGGAGACCTGGGAGGGCGTGGCCTCGGTGGCGGCGCCGATCCACGACCGGCGCCGGATGCCGGTGGGCGCGGTGGCGGTCACGGGCGCCGTGGAGCGGCTCTGCCCCGGTGGGGAGCTGCGCGCGGAGCTGGTGGCGGCGGTACGGGACTGCGCCCGCGCGGTGTCCCGGGATCTGGGGGCCGGACGCTTCTGAGTCCTCCCCGTACGCCTGAACCCGCCGGTAACGATCCTGCCATCGGCGGGTTTTTCGCATCCCGGACCCTTGACGCGCTGTTGACCTGAGGGCAAAACTTCCGTTCACCGGTCGGCATTGCCGAACACCTAACGGCAATACGCGCTAGAGTGTGGCAGTGCCAAGGGCCGGTGACGCCCTCACACGAGGGCGCGAACCACCGGAGGGACCCGGGGTTCGCCTTCCCCTGGACGAAGGACAAAGGAGTCGCGGGTGTCCAGCTCCGACATCTTCCTCGGCGAGACCATCGGTACCGCCGTTCTCATTCTGCTCGGCGGCGGTGTGTGCGCCGCCGTCACGCTCAAGGGCTCCAAGGCCCGCAACGCGGGCTGGCTCGCGATCACCTTCGGGTGGGGCTTCGCCGTCATGACGGCCGTCTACATGACGGCTTCCCTCTCGGGCGCCCATCTGAACCCCGCCGTCACGGTCGGCATCGCGATCAAGGACGGGGAGTGGGGCAACGTCCCCGTCTACTTCGCGGGCCAGATGCTCGGCGCCATGATCGGCGCGGCGTTGGTCTGGGTGGCCTACTACGGCCAGTTCCAGGCGCACCTCGACGACCCCGAGGCCTCGGGCCAGAAGCCGATCGAGGGCCCCGGCCCGGTGCTCGGCGTCTTCTCCACCGGCCCCGAGATCCGGAACACCTGGCAGAACCTGGCCACCGAGATCATCGGCACCGTCGTGCTCGTCCTGGCCGTGCTCACCCAGGGCCTGAACGACAGCGGCAAGGGCCTCGGCGTCATAGGCGCCCTGATCACCGCGTTCGTCGTCGTCTCCATCGGCCTCTCGCTCGGTGGCCCGACCGGCTACGCGATCAACCCGGCCCGTGACCTCGGCCCGCGCATCGTGCACGCGCTGCTTCCCCTGAAGCACAAGGGCGGCTCCGACTGGAGCTACGCCTGGATCCCGGTCGCAGGTCCACTGATCGGTGGAGCCCTCGCCGCGGGTATCTACACCCTCGCGTTCGCCTGAGCCGTCCTTCCTCCAGACTTCCCCAGGAGCACACCGTGACCGACGCCCACACCTCCGGCCCCTTCATCGCGGCCATCGACCAGGGCACCACCTCCTCCCGCTGCATCGTCTTCGACAAGGACGGCCGGATCGTCTCGGTCGACCAGAAGGAGCACGAGCAGATCTTCCCGAAGCCCGGCTGGGTCGAGCACGACGCCGCCGAGATCTGGACCAACGTCCAGGAGGTGGTGGCCGGAGCCCTGGAGAAGGGCGGCATCGCCGCCGCCGACGTCAAGGCCATCGGCATCACCAACCAGCGCGAGACCACCCTGCTCTGGGACAAGAACACCGGTGAGCCCGTCCACAACGCCCTCGTCTGGCAGGACACCCGCACCGACGCCCTCTGCAAGGAGCTCGGCCGCAACGTCGGCCAGGACCGCTTCCGCCGCGAGACCGGCCTGCCGCTGGCGAGCTACTTCGCCGGCCCGAAGATCCGCTGGATGCTCGACAACGTCGAGGGCCTGCGCGAGCGCGCCGAGGCCGGCGACATCCTCTTCGGCACCATGGACTCCTGGGTCATCTGGAACCTGACCGGCGGCGCCGACGGCGGCGTGCACGTCACCGACGTCACCAACGCCTCGCGCACCATGCTGATGAACCTGCACACGCTGGCCTGGGACGAGAAGATCGCGGAGTCGATGGGGGTCCCCCTCAACGTCCTCCCCGAGATCCGCTCCTCCGCCGAGATCTACGGCCACGTCAAGGACGGGGCCCTCGCCGGCGTCCCGGTCGCCTCCGCGCTCGGTGACCAGCAGGCCGCCCTCTTCGGGCAGACCTGTTTCGCCGAGGGCGAGGCCAAGTCCACGTACGGCACCGGCACCTTCATGCTGATGAACACCGGTGACAAGATCATCAACTCCTATAGCGGCCTGCTGACCACGGTCGGCTACCAGATCGGCGACTCCAAGCCGGTCTACGCCCTGGAGGGCTCGATCGCCGTCACCGGTTCGCTGGTGCAGTGGATGCGCGACCAGATGGGCCTGATCAAGTCCGCGGCCGAGATCGAGACCCTCGCGTCCTCGGTCGAGGACAACGGCGGCGCCTACTTCGTGCCGGCCTTCTCCGGCCTGTTCGCCCCGTACTGGCGCTCCGACGCCCGCGGCGTGATCGCCGGCCTCACCCGGTACGTCACCAAGGCGCACATCGCCCGTGCCGTGCTGGAGGCCACCGCCTGGCAGACCCGCGAGATCACCGACGCCATGACGAAGGACTCCGGCGTCGAACTGACCGCGCTCAAGGTCGACGGCGGCATGACCTCCAACAACCTGCTGATGCAGACCCTCTCGGACTTCCTGGACGCGCCCGTCGTGCGCCCGATGGTCGCCGAGACCACCTGCCTCGGTGCCGCCTACGCCGCCGGCCTGGCCGTCGGCTTCTGGCCGGACACCGACGCGCTGCGCGCCAACTGGCGCCGCGCCGCGGAATGGACCCCTCGCATGGACGCCGACAGGCGTGACAGCGAGTACAAGAGCTGGCTCAAGGCCGTGGAGCGGACCATGGGCTGGATCGAGGACGAGGAGTAAGACACATGACCACCCTGCAGAGCGTCCCTGCCCTCGGGACGCACCCGGCGTCCGGCTCCCTCCCGAGCCGCGCCGAGACCCGGGACCGGCTTTCCAAGGCGACGTACGACCTCCTGGTGATCGGCGGCGGCATCCTGGGCATCTCCACCGCCTGGCACGCCGCGCAGTCGGGCCTGCGGGTGGCCCTGGTGGACGCCGGCGACTTCGCCGGCGCCACCTCCTCCGCCTCCTCGAAGCTCCTCCACGGCGGTCTGCGCTACCTGCAGACCGGCGCGGTGAAGCTGGTGGCGGAGAACCACTTCGAGCGGCGTGCGGTCTCCCGCCAGGTGGCACCGCACCTCGCCAACCCCCTCACCTTCTACCTGCCCGTCTACAAGGGCGGCCCGCACGGCGCGGCCAAGCTCGGCGCCGGCGTCTTCGCGTACAGCGCCCTGTCGGCGTTCGGCGACGGCGTCGGACACCTGCTCTCCCCCGCCAAGGCCGCGCAGGACGTGCCGGAGCTGCGGACCGACAACCTGAAGGCCGTGGCCGTCTACGGCGACGACCAGATGAACGACGCCCGCATGGCCCTGATGACGGTCCGCGCGGCGGTGGACGCCGGTGCCACCGTCCTCAACCACGCCGAGGTCACCGGACTGCGCTTCACCCGCGGCCGGGTCACCGGCGCCGAGCTCAAGGACCGCACCAGCGGCGACGAGTTCGGCGTGAGCGCCCGTCTGGTGCTCAACGCGACCGGCCCGTGGGTCGACCACCTGCGGAAGATGGAGGACCCGAACGCGGCCCCCTCCATCCGCCTCTCCAAGGGCGCGCACCTGGTCCTCAAGCGGACCTCGCCGTGGAAGGCCGCCCTGGCCACCCCGATCGACAAGTACCGCATCACGTTCGCGCTCCCCTGGGAGGACATGCTGCTGCTCGGTACCACCGACGAGGAGTACGAGGGCGACCCCGGCCAGGTCGAGGTCACCGAGAAGGACACCGCCCAGATACTGGACGAGGCCGCCTTCTCCATCCGCGACCAGCAGCTGTCGCGCGACCTGATCACCTACGCCTTCGCCGGCCTGCGGGTGCTGCCGGGCGGTCCCGGGGACACCTCCAAGGCCAAGCGCGAGACGGTCGTCACCGAGGGCCGCGGCGGCATGCTGTCGGTGGCCGGCGGCAAGTGGACGACCTTCCGCCACATCGGCCGTACGGTGATGAGGAAGCTGGAGCAGCTTCCCGGGCACCCGCTGGGCGAGGACTACGAGTCGGTGTCGACGCTGCCGAAGCGGCTGCCGCTGCCCGGCATCGCCAACCCGAACGCGGTCGCGCACCGGCTGCTCGTCGACGGTCCCGCCCCCGGCCCCCGGATGGCCGCCGACACCGCCAAGCACCTGGCGACGCACTACGGTTCGCTCTCCTTCGACATCGCGCGCATGGCGAACGACAACCCTGACCTGGCCCGCCGCATCCACCCGGACGCGCCGGAGATCTGGGCGCAGGTCGCCTACGCCCGTGACCACGAGTGGGCCGAGACGGCGGACGACGTGCTGCGCCGCCGTACGACGCTGACCATCCGCGGTCTGGCGACGGACGAGATCCGCGCCGACGTCGAGAAGATGCTCGGCAAGTAGGACGCACGCGTACGCGTGAAGTCCGCTGCGCGCAGGGGCGGTTCCTCCTCGGAGGGCCGCCCCCGCGGCGTGCCACACGCCGTCCACGCCGCCGCAACACTCGGCGCGCAGAGTGGGACGCATGAAGTTTCAGGTGCTCTCGATCGTCCACCACTCCCCGCACCCGCTCTCCGGTGAACTCCTCTCCGCCGCCGACCGGTTGGAGCAGGTCGTCACGCTCGGCGAGCACGCCGAACGGCTGGGCTTCGACGCGTACGCCGTCGGGGAACGGCACGCGGGCCCGTTCCTCTCCTCCGCTCCGACCGTGCTGCTCGCCGCGCTCGCCGCCCGCACGACCCGCATCCGGCTGCTCACCGGCGTCACCGTGGTCGCGATCCTCGATCCGGTCCGGGTCGCCGAGGACTACGCGACGCTCGACCAGCTCTCCCGGGGGCGGCTCGAACTCGTCGTCGGCAAGGGCGCGGAGGCCGGTCACTTCGACCTCTTCGGCCTCGACGAGGAGCGCCAGTGGGACCTCCAGAAGGAGAAGTACGAGCTGCTGCGCCGCCTCTGGACGGAGGAGGGCGTCGACTGGGAGGGCGAGTTCCGGCCGCCGCTGAAGAACGTCACCACGGTGCCGCGCCCCTACGCCGGTCCGCCCCGGATCTGGCACGGCTCGGCCACCAGCCTCAACTCCCCCGAGCTCGCGGCGAGACACGGCGACCCGCTCTTCACCGCCAACGCGATCCAGCCCCGTGAGGCGTACGCGCGGCTCATCGCCCACTACCGCGAGAAGTTCGAGGAGTACGGCCACGACCCGGCCCACGCGCGCGTGGCGGCCGGTTCCGGCGGACTGCTCATCGCCGACACCCCCGAGCGGGCGGTGGCCCGTTACAAGGACCTGTACGAGGCGAAGGTGCGGCAGAGCTTCAGGCCCGCGCTGGAGGGCAAGGCGGGCTACAACACCCCGTTCCGCACGATCGAGGACGCGATCGCCGACGGCCCCCAGCTGATCGGCTCGCCGCAGCAGATCATCGACAAGCTCCTCGGCTACCACGCGCATTACGGTCACGACCTGCAGTCCGTCACGGTCGACACCTTCGGGCAGTCGACGGCCGAGCAGATCGAGACGCTCCAGCGCTTCGCCGATGAGATCGCGCCCGTGGTCCGCAGGGAGGCGCCGAGCACGCTCTGGGAGGAGTGAGACCGCCGTGTGCGGAGGCGAGTTCCTGGGTAGTCGATCAAGGCCGCACGGGTTTTCGGGGAAGTCCGGGGGCTGCGGGCGGACCTCCGGAAAGCCTTAAGGTTGGTCCGTACGACAGGAACTTCGAAAAGGAGGCGCTGGGTGATCGAGCTCGAGGGGGTACCCGAGCTGATCGACCCGGTCATGGTGGCCGCGTTCGAAGGCTGGAACGACGCCGGCGACGCCGCCTCCACCGCGGTCGCCCACCTGGACCGGGAATGGAAGGGCGAGGTGTTCGCGGCGCTCGACGCCGAGGACTACTACGACTTCCAGGTCAACCGGCCCACGGTCTTCCTGGAGAACGGCGTGCGGAAGATCACCTGGCCGACGACACGGCTCTCCGTGGTCAGGGTCGGCGGCGACAAGCCCCGTGACCTGGTGCTGGTGCGCGGGATCGAGCCGTCGATGCGCTGGCGCTCCTTCTGCAACGAGATCCTCGCCTTCGCCCACGAACTGGGCGTGGAGATGGTCGTGATCCTGGGCGCGCTGCTCGGGGACACCCCGCACACCCGGCCGGTCCCCGTCAGCGGGGTGACCTCCGACCCGGACCTCGCGCGCACGATGGACCTGGAGGAGACCCGGTACGAGGGCCCGACGGGCATCGTGGGCATCCTCCAGGAGGCGTGCACCCACGCGGGCGTGCCGGCGGTGAGCCTGTGGGCCGCGGTGCCGCACTACGTGTCGCAGCCGCCGAACCCGAAGGCGACGCTGGCGCTCCTCAACCGGCTGGAGGACCTGATCGGTCTGCGCATCCCGCTCGGCGAGCTGCCCGAGGACGCGCGGGCCTGGCAGGTGGGCGTGGACCAGCTGGCCGCCGAGGACAGCGAGGTGGCCGAGTACGTGCAGACCCTGGAGGAGGCCCGCGACACGGCGGAGCTGCCGGAGGCCTCGGGCGAGGCCATCGCGCGCGAGTTCGAGCGGTATCTGCGGCGCCGTGAGCCGGGCAGCGGTCCGGGGCCGGGTGTGGCGACGGACGGCGGCGACTCACCGTTCCTGCGGGAGGCCGGCGGCCGTACGAGGCCCCCGAAGCCGGAGCAGCCGGGACCGGAGGCGGTACCGGGCACGGAGACGCCTCCGACGCCGGACGCGACGGACTCGGAAGGCGCGGGTCCGGAAGCCGCGGCGTCCGAGCAGGGCGACGACGGCTCGCGCGGGGCCGACGGGCCCGAGCCCCCCGCCGAGGGCGCGGGCGACGACACCGAGAAGTGACCGTACGGGAGGGGTGGCGCGGCCGCCCCTCCCGTACCGCGTGGAGCCGGTCGCGACCCGCACCGCGCACCCGGTCGAAAGCCACCGCCCCCGGACTCGTCGGAGTCCGGGGGCGGTGGCGTACGAGCCGGCCAGGGCTGGGCGCCCTCGCTACAGGGCGACGCCGAGGAGGGCGTCGACGGCGCGGGAGACGAGACCCGGAGCGGAGTCGTCCGTGCCGCCATCGGCCGTCTGGAGCGCGGCCCAGCGGTCGACCGCGGCGAGAGCCGTGGGCGTGTCGAGGTCGTCGGAGAGGGCCTCGCGCAGCTCCTCGACGAGCGCGTCGGCGGACGGGCCGTCGGGGCGGGACACGGCGGCGCGCCAACGGCCGAGGCGCTCCACGGCGTCCTGGAGGACCTGGTCGGTCCACTCCCAGTCGTCGCGGTAGCGGTGCGAGAGCAGCGCGAGCCGGATGGCGGCGGGGTCGACGCCGTCGCGGCGGAGCGCGGAGACGAAGACCAGGTTGCCGCGGGACTTGGACATCTTCTCGCCGTCGAGGGCGACCATGCCGGCGTGGACGTACGCCTTGGCCATGGGGAACTCGCCGGTGAGCGTCTGGGCGTGGGAGGCGCCCATCTCGTGGTGCGGGAAGATCAGGTCGGAGCCGCCGCCCTGCACGTCGAAGCCCATGCCGAGGTGGTCGAGGGCGATGGCGACGCACTCGATGTGCCAGCCGGGCCGGCCGGCGCCGAGGCTTCCGCCGTCCCAGCTCGGCTCGCCCTCGCGGGCGGCCATCCAGAGCATGGGGTCGAGCGGGTTCTTCTTGCCGGGGCGCTCCGGGTCGCCGCCGCGCTCGGCGGAGAGGTGGCGCATCAGCTCGGTGCTGTAGTTCGAGACCTGCCCGAAGTGGGGGTCGGCGTCGACGGAGAAGTAGATGTCGCCGTCGAGCTCGTAGGCGGCGCCGGAGTCCCGGAGGCGCTCGACGAGCGGGACGATGCCGGGTATGGCTTCGACGGCGCCGATGTAGTGCTGCGGGGGCAGCATCCGCAGGGCGGTCATGTCCTCGCGGAAGAGGGCGGTCTCGCGCTCGGCGAGGCCGACCCAGTCGATGCCGTCGCGGATCGCGCGCTCCAGGAGCGGGTCGTCCACGTCCGTGACGTTCTGGACGTAGTGCACCTGCCGCTTGGTGTCGAGCCACACGCGCTGAACGAGGTCGAACGCGTTGTAGGTCGCCGCGTGACCCATATGGGTCGCGTCGTACGGCGTGATGCCGCAGACGTAGATACGGGCGACGGGGCCGGGGGCGAGGGTCACTCGCCCGCCGGTCGCGGTGTCGTGGATCCGGAGGTCGCGGCCCTTACCGGGAAGGGCGGGGACCTCAGAAGCGGGCCAGGCATGCATGACCCGAGCGTAACCGGACAGGTGTTCCGGATACGAACCGGATCCGGGATCTTGACCGATTAGGCGGTCTTGCGGGTCGGAGGCGTGCGTGCATACCCCCCAGGGGTGCAACCGCCTCATCGACCTTGGCTGAAACCTTTCGGCCCGCTCAGACCGGGGGCCAGGGGATCGCGGGCCACTCCCCCGAGGGCACCGGATGCCGTCCGCTGGCCCGGAGGGACGCCACGCGCGCGCGTACCGCCGCGACCTCAGCGCCGGTGAGCAGTTGCGCCAGACGGGCGGCGAGGGGCGCTCCCGGCGCCAGGGAGCGGTCGAGCGCGTCGAGGACGGCGGTCGCCTCGGCGGGCAGTTCCTCGCCGGCCCACCCCCAGAGCAGGGTGCGCAGCTTGTCGTCGACGTGGAAGGTGACCCCGTGGTCGATGCCGTAGAGGCGTCCGTCGGGTGACGGCAGCAGATGGCCGCCCTTGCGGTCGCCGTTGTTGATGACGGCGTCCAGGACCGCGAGCCGGCGCAGTTCGGGGGTGTCGGCGTGGACGAGGAGCGCGGTGCGTTCCTCGTCGAGCTGGGCGGGCCCCACGGCCTTCCAGCCCTCGCCCGCCTCCTCGTCCTCGGTGAGCGCGAGCAGGCGCGCCCCCGGGTCGGCCTCGATCCACAGCTGGACCATGCCTTCGCCATACGGGCCGTCGCGGAGCACCGTCGGCGGGACCAGGCCCCAGCCGGTGGCCTCGGAGATCTCGTACGCGGCGACCTCACGCTGGGCGAGGGTGCCGTCGGGGAAGTCCCACAGCGGCCGTTCGCCCGCGACCGGCTTGTAGACGCAGGCCGCCTCCCGCCCCTCGTGGGCGACGGAGCAGTAGAGGACGGCGTTGGAGGCCTCGCGGACCTGGCCGCGGACGGTCAGCTCACCGTGGGCGAGCAGCTCGGCGTCCGGCGGCGTCGAGGGGCTGCTGCTCATGCTCCGCGACGGTATCCGTTCTGACGCGGGCAGACGTGCCCCTCGGGGTCGAGCGGCAGGCTGCACAGCGGGCACGGCGGCCGGCCCGCGTTGACGACGTCCAGGGCCCGCTTGGCGAAGGCGCGTGCCTGTGCGCCGCTGAGACGGACCCGGAGCATCGGCGGGCCGTTCTCCTCGTCCTGGAGGAGCCGTTCCTCGGCCTCGGCCAGGTCCTCCTCGGAGTCCACGTCGAGCTCGACGAGCGCCTGCGCCTCGACGATCATGCGCTGCTCCTCGCCGTCCCAGGCGAGCGCCATGGTGCCGACCCGGAACTCCTCCTCGACGGGTACGTCGAGGGGGGCGGTGTCGGCGACCTCGGCGGGGGCGACCGCGGGGACGGGCGCGTTGCCCCCGGTGCGGCGCACGACCTCGTCGAGGAGTTCGTCCATGCGCTCGGCGAGGGCGGCGACCTGTGTCTTCTCCAGGGCCACGCTGGTGACCCGGCCGCCTGCGGACGCCTGGAGGAAGAACGTACGGCGGCCAGGCAGCCCGACCGTACCGGCCACGAAACGCTCCGGTGGGTCGTAGAGGAACACCTGACGGGACACGTTTCCCGGCTCCCTTGCGTCTCGACGGTCGTACTACAGCGGCGCGTCCACCCTACTGCGCGAAGCGATCACGGTGCGCCCGCACCGCCCCCGACCGCGGCCGTCCCGCTGCTGTCGGGGTGGTCCCGGGGCGCGATGCCCGCGAAGTCCCCGGTGTCGCCGAGGCGCAGGAGGAAGGGACGCAGGCGCGTGTAGCGGATGACGGTGACCGAGCAGGGGTCGACGTGGAGGCGCTGGAAGAGGTCGAGGTGGAGGCCGAGCGCGTCCGCCACGATCGACTTGACGATGTCGCCGTGCGAGCACATGAGATAGCAGGCGTCCTCGCCGTACTCGGCCTCGATCCGGGCGTTCCAGGCGTGGACGGCGTCGACGGCGCGGGCCTGCATCGCACGCATGGACTCGCCGCCGGGGAAGGCCGCGGCGGAGGCGTGTGCCTGGACGACCTCCATGAGGGGTTCGTCGCTCAGCTCGGCCAGCTTGCGGCCCGACCAGTCGCCGTAGTCGCACTCGTTGATCCGGTCCTCGACGTGCAGCGGCAGGTCCGGGCGGGCGCCGAGGAGCGGCCGTACGGTCTCCCGGCAGCGCTGGAGGGGGCTGGAGACGACGGCGGCGAGCGGGACGTCCGCGAGGCGCCCGGGGAGCGCGGCGGCCTGCGCGGCCCCCCGCTCGTCGAGCGCGATCCCGGGCGTGCGCCCGGCGAGGACCCCGGAGGTGTTGGCGGTGGAGCGTCCGTGCCGGACGAGGATCAGCGTGGCCATGACGGCCAGCCTAGGGGGTGTCCTGGCGATCGGGCCCGGCCCGATCGCCAGGACACCGCGTGCATGCCCGGGGTGTTCGGGGGGAGAATGCGGCCCGTGATTGTCGACTCTGCCATCTACCGGGACGGGCGCCGTACGGACGGCCCCGCCGACCTCTCCGACGCGCTCGACGAGGCGCGGGCCACGGGAGACGCCTTCCTCTGGGTGGGGCTGCACGAGCCGACGGAGGCGGAGTTCGACCATGTCACCTCCGAGTTCGCGCTGCACCCGCTGGCCGTGGAGGACGCCCTGAAGGCGCACCAGCGGCCCAAGCTGGAGGTCTACGACGACAGCCTCTTCGCCGTGCTGAAGCCGATCGTGTACGAGCCGGAGAGCGACCGGGTGTCCTCGGGCGAGCTGATGCTGTTCGTGGGCGACTCGTTCGTGGTGACGGTCCGGCACGGCGAGGGCGCGCCGCTCGCCGAGGTGCGCCGCCGTCTCGAAGCGGACCCGGAGCTGCTGAAGCACGGGCCGACGGCGGTGCTGTACGCGGTGGGCGACGCGATCGTGGACCACTACCTCGACGTGGCGGGCGAGCTCCAGGTGGACCTGGAGGAGCTGGAGGCGGACGTCTTCGCGCCGACCGGCGGCAATCCGGCGAACACCGCGGAGCGGATCTACACGGCGAAGCGCCAGGTGCTGGAGTTCCGGCGGGCCAGCGGCCCGCTCGCGGGGCCGCTGGCCCGGCTGACGGCCGGGTCGGTGCCCTTCGTGAACGAGCGCTCGCAGCCGTTCTTCCGGGACGTCAACGACCATCTGCTGCGCTCCAACGAGCAGGTGGAGGGGCTCGACCGGCTGCTGTCCGACGTGCTGTCGGCCCACCTCGCGCAGATGGGGGTGCGGCAGAACGACGACATGCGGAAGATCTCGGCGTGGGCCGCCATGGCGGCGGTCCCCACGATGGTGGCGGGGATCTACGGCATGAACTTCGACCACATGCCGGAGCTGCGCTGGGTGGGCTCGTACCCGGTGGTGATCGCCGTGATGTCGGGGATCGTCTTCATGCTGTACCGGCTGTTCAAGCGGCGCGGCTGGATGTGAGCCCTGCCCCCGGCGGGCAGGGCTCACGGGGCTCAGAAGGCGGGGGCGGGGGTCGCGGGTCCGCCGAGGGCGTCGAGCCGCTCGGGCATCCGCAGGTCGACCATCCGGTGCCACCCCGCCGCGCGCTCGTACACGTACATGCCGCGGATGCCGGCGGCGAGGGCGAGGGCCTTGGGCCGGGGCCAGCGCAGGATCCGCCCCATGTGGCGCATCACGGCGAGGCTGACGTCGCGGTAGACCTGGATCTCGACGAGGGCGGACTCGCGCAGGGTCCGCTGGATGAGCCGGCCGTGACCCTCGCGCGCGAGGCGCAGCAGTTCCTCGTGGCAGTAGGCGAGGTGGTTCGCCTCGTCGTGGTCGATCATGTGGATGGCCTTGCCGAGTTCGGGGTGGTCGCCGAAGTACGTGACCAGCATGTCCATCTGGTCGGCGGCCCGCTGCTCGGTGACCCGGCTGTGGGCGAGGTAGACGACGATGTCCCGCTCGGTCAGCGGCTCGTCGCGGCGGAGCTTGTCGTGCGCGAGGCCGATGCCGCGCTGTTCGAGCAGCATCGTGTAGTCGGTGTCGGGCGGCACGGGCACGGGGGTGAGGCCGCGCTTCTTCATCAGTGCCTGGAAGATCCGGCCGTGCTTGTCCTCGTCGGCGCCGTGCCGGGTGATCTTCGGCGTGAGGTCCCTCATGCCGGGCGCGACGAGGGCGGCGATCCGGGCGTTCTCCCAACCGCCCTGGGTCTCTCCGCTCGCCGCGATGGAGCAGAAGAGCCGGAACGACTCGTCGTTGTCGATGATTTCCTGGAACAGACCCTTGGCCGTGAGCATCGCCGTCACCTCCGTGCGCGTGTCCGCACTCCGTACGCCCCCGGGGCGAGTCAAGTGCGGTGGGGGGCGGCGGGCAACAGGAGGGCCGTACGGCTCGGCCGAAAGAGTGAGCCCCCGGCCGTAACCGGGGGCCCCGTGAAGCCGTTGTGCTGGGTGACGGCCGTGGCGGGGAAGACCCCCGAGCCCCCACCACGGCCGCGGACTTTCCCCCCGCGTCACGCGAGGCCGGCACGCTCCATGGCCTCGACGCCCGCCCGCAGGGCCGCCACCCGCTCGTCCAGGGTGAAGCCGGCCGGGGCGAGGGTGAGGGTGGTGACCCCGGCCTCCGCGTAGGCCGTCATCCGCTCGGCGATCCGCTCGACGGAGCCGAGCAGCGCGGTCTGGTCGATGAGGCTGTGCGGCACGGCGGCCGCGGCGCCCGTCTTGTCGCCGGCCAGGTACTTGTCCTGGATCTCGGCGGCCTCCTTCTCGTAGCCCATGCGCCGCGCGAGCTGGTTGTAGAAGTTCTGCTTGCGGCTGCCCATGCCGCCGACGTAGAGCGCGGTGTACGGGCGGAACACGTCCGCGAGGGCCTCGACGTCGTCGCCGAGGGCGAGCGGAACGGTCGGGCAGACGTCGAAGCCGTCCATCGTCAGACCGGCCTTCTCGCGCCCCGCGCGCAACGGCCGGAGGGCGGTCTCCTCCAGGTGCGCGGCGGACGGGAAGATCAGCAGGGCGCCGTCGGCGATCTCGCCGGTCTGCTCCAGGTTCTTGGGGCCGATCGCGGCGATGTACAGCGGGATGTGCTCGCGCTCCGGGTGGACGGTGAGCTTGAGGGGCTTGCCGGGGCCGTCGGGGAGCGGCAGCGTCCAGTGCTCGCCGTCGTGGGTGAGGCGCTCGCGGGACATGGCCTTGCGGACGATCTCGACGTACTCGCGGGTCCGGGCGAGCGGCTTGTCGAACTTCACGCCGTACCAGCCCTCGGAGACCTGGGGACCGGAGACGCCGAGGCCGAGGCGGAAGCGGCCGCCGGTGAGCGAGTCGAGGGTGGCGGCGGTCATCGCCGTCATGGCCGGCTGGCGGGCGGGGATCTGCATGATCGCGGAGCCGACGTCGATGCGCTCCGTCTTCGCCGCGACCCAGGCGAGGACCGTGGGGGCGTCGGAGCCGTAGGCCTCGGCAGCCCAGCAGACGTCGTAGCCGAGGCGGTCCGCCTCCTGGGCGACGGCGAGGTTGTCGCCGTCCATACCGGCGCCCCAGTAGCCGAGGTTGATGCCGAGCCGCATGTCCACGCACCCCTTACCCATCGGTAACGTCCCTGTGGGCCGGACTCTAGCGCGCGGCCGGGGCATCCGTCAGGACGCGGTTGTCCACAGGCTCTCTCCGCGTGGTGCCCTGGCCAGTAATCTCGCGCCCATGGAGCAGAGGCATCTCGGACGTACCGGCCTGCGTGTGTCGCGCATCGGACTCGGCACCCTCACCTGGGGCCGGGACACCGACGAGCACGACGCCGCCGAGCAGTTGAAGATGTTCTGGGACGCGGGCGGCACGCTCGTGGACACCGCCGACGTGTACGGCGGCGGCGAGGCGGAGTATCTGCTCGGGCGTCTCATGGAGGGCCTCGTGTCCCGCCAGGACCTCGTCCTGTCGACCAAGGCGGGCAGCGTGCCCGATCCCCACCGGCGTACGGACGGCTCGCGCGGCCATCTGCTCGCCGCGCTCGACGCCTCCCTGGACCGGCTCGGGACCGACTACGTCGACCTGTGGCAGCTGCACGCCTTCGATCCGCACACGCCGCTGGAGGAGTCCCTCCAGGCCCTGGACATCGCGGTACGCAGCGGGCGGGCCCGGTACGCGGGTGTGGCGAACTTCTGCGGCTGGCAGCTCGCCAAGGCGGGCACCTGGCAGCTCGGCGGCGACCGGACCCGGCTCGCGGGGACGCAGCTGGAGTACTCGCTGCTCCAGCGGGGCGTGGAGCGCGAGGTGCTGCCGGCCGCGCGGGACCTCGGGATAGGCCTGCTGCCCTCCTCACCCCTGGGACGCGGGGTCCTGACGGGCAAGTACCGCAGCGGGACTCCCGGGGACTCGCGGGGCGCGTCGGAGACGATGGCCCCGTTCGTGGAGCCGTACCTGGACGAGCCGGCGAGCCGGATCGTGGACGCGGTCGCGACGGCGGCCGAGGGCCTCGCCACGACCCCGCTGCACGTGGCGCTCGCCTGGGTCCGGGACCGGCCCGGGGTGACCGCGCCGATCGTCGGCGCGCGCACGGCGCGGCAGCTCACGGCCGCGTTGTCGGTGGAGACCCTTAGTCTTCCTGACGAGATCTGTCGGGCGCTGGACGATGTGTCGGCGCCCGTGCACCGCTATCCGGATCACGACTGGAGCACCTTGTGACCGAGCCTTCCGGGGAGACCGCGCCCGAGGCCGCGGAACCCGCCGAGGACCTGCAGGAGGGAACCACCGGGGCCCCCGCCCCGGCCCCCGACGCGACCGAGGAGCCGGGCACGGCCGAGGAGCCTCGGTCCGCCGACGTGGCTGAGGCCGCCGCCGAGGGCCAGGCCGCCGACGCGGCCGGCCCGGCCGAGGTCGACGCCGAGGACGAAGCCGAAGGCGGCGCTGAGGTCGGCGCCGAGGGCGAGACCGCCGGCGACGGCGAGGCCGCGGGTGGGGCTGAAGCCGCCGCCGACGACCAGGCTGTCGAGGCGGCCGAGCCTGCCGGCGCGGCTGAGGTCGGTGCCGAGGGTCGGACCGCCGCCGAGGGCGAGGCCGATGCCGCGGCCGCGGCCGCGGCCGCGGCCGCGGCCGCGGCCGCGTTGAGTGAGGCACAGGCCGAGCTTGCCGCGCAGCGGGAGCTGCGGGCCCGGATCGAGGCGCGCAAGGCCGAGAAGGGCGGGCCGGTGGCGGCCGGCGCCAAGCTGAGCGGCACCGCCGCCGACCTGCTCGCGGCCGTCCGTGCCGTGGAGGGCGGCGCGGCATCGGGCAGCACGCTCTACGAGGCGCCCGAGCCCGCGCCCCGGCGTCCCGCGCCCGAGGCGGCCCCGGCCGTGACCGTCCGGCCGCCCGCACCGGTGCGGGCACCCGCGCCCGCGCCCGGCACCACGGCCGCCGTCCGGGAGGTCCTGGCCAAGGGCGGCGCCCCCGAGGCGCTGGCCGGGCAGGTCGCCGCCACGCTCGGCGAGGGCGCCGCCGCGGCCCTGCTCGACGACCCGTGGCAGCTGCTCGCGGTGCCCGGCGTGCGCCCGGAGCAGGCCGACGGCTTCGCGCGGGCGCTGCTCGGCCCCGCCTGCGGCCCCGACGACCCGCGCCGGACGGTCGCCCTGACCGTGTGGATCCTGGACCGGGCCGCGCTCCAGGGACACACGGCGCTGGAGATCCAGGCCGTGCGCGCCGGACTCGCCGGACACGCCGTGCCCGATCCGGAGTCCGCGGTCGAGGAGGCGGTCGCCGCGGGCGCGGTCCTCGTCTTCCAGGAGGAGAGCCCGGAGCCGGAGGAGCACCCCGAGGACGGCGAAGCCCCGGAGGAGAGCGCCCCCGAGGAGCCCGCCTCACCCGTGCTGCTCGGGCTCGACCGGTACGCGATGGCCGAGGAGAGCCTCGCGGACGCGCTCGCCCGGCTGGCCAGGACGGTGACGGCCGCCGAGTGGGACGGCACGGAACTGGAGCGCGCCGCCGGTGCGCACGGCCTCGTCCTGCACACGGGCGGAGAGGCGTCCCGCGCGGAGCCGGTGGCGCTCGCCGCAGCGGCTCGCGCGCGCGGCCTGCGCACCCTGGTCGCGGTCCACGCCGAGGACGGCCGGCGTGCGCTCGGAGCCGCCGGAGAGGACGCGGTGACGGTCGCCGCCCTGCTGTCCGGGACGGCGGGCCCCGGCCGTGACGAGGAGGGTGCCCTCGCCCTGGACCTCCTCGTGGTCCTCGACGCCCCGCAACTGGACGTGGAGAGCGCCGCGATGCTCGTGGAGTCGCTGCCCGACGGCTGCCGGCTGGTGCTGAGCGGCGACCCCGGGGTGCTCGGCGCGCCGGGCGCGGGCCAGGTCTTCACCGATGTGCTCGCGGCCCGGGTCTGCCCGCGGATCGCCTCGCGGCTGCCCGACCCGGGGCCGCTCGGCGAGCTGGTCTCGGGCATCGGCGCCGGCGAGCTGAACCAGGTCGAGGCCCCGGGCAAGGAGATCGTGATCGTCCCGGTGCGGGACGCGGGCGAGGCCGTGCACCGTACGGTCCAGCTCGTGGCCGACTCGGTGCCGCGGGCGATCGGGGTGCCGTCCGAGCAGACGCAGGTCGTGACGGTCGGCCACGGCGGCTCGGCCGGTACGCGCGCGCTGAACACGGCCCTCAAGCAGCGGCTGAACCCGGGCCCCGGCCGCTTCGGCGGCTACGACGTCGGGGACCGGGTGGCGTACGCGCCGGCGCCGGGGCGGACGGTGACGGGCACGGTGCTGTCGGCCGACGCCGAGGGGCTGCGGCTGCGCTGCGGCGACGAGGCGGTCCTCGTACCGAGGGAGCGGGTGGAGTCGGAGCTGCGGCACGGCTGGGCGCTCACCGCGCACCAGGCGGCCGGGACGCGTTGGCCCGCGGTGGTCGTGGTGCTGCCGGGGGACGCCGCCGGGGGTCTGAGCAGGCCGTGGGTGTACACGGCCTTCGGTCGGGCGGAGCGCCACCTGTCGGTGGTGCACGGCGTGGACCAGGCGCTCCCCCGCGCGGTCGCCGAGGGGGTGGCTCCGGAGCGAACGACGCGGCTGCGGCCGCTCCTGGAGACGCTGCTCGCCGTGCCCGAGGAGTAGCACCGGACGGTACGGAGGAGGGCCGGGACACCCGACGGCGGTGTCCCGGCCCTCCTGCGTCGTGTCCTCAGGCGCCGGGGCCGACGGCTTCCTCTCGGGCGTCCTCGATGTCGGCGTCGTCTTCCTCGTCGAAGACGGCGCTGACGTCGAAGCGGCAGATGATCCGCTCCGGATCGGCGTGCTCGAAGGGGGCGTTGAGCCACTCCCCCGGTTCCGGGAGCTCGTCGGCGGCGGTGACCCAGAGCGTGGAGTCGCCCTCCTCCAGGCCGAACTCCTTGTGCCGGGAGGCGATCTCGTCCGGTTCGTACTCGCCGAAGAGCACGCCGAGCGCGGCGAGCGGCGAGACGCCGGCCCGCGCGGCCGGCCCGGGGGCGTCCGGGTCGCCGTCGATCTCGGCGAGGCGGCGGGCCTGGGCGAGCAGTCGGTTCGGTTCCGCCACGGCGTAGTCGCGGCGGATCAGCAGGCTGAGGGCGTGGGGTTCGTCAGGTCCGGTGTACGGCGGCAGGGCGCCGTCCGCTCCGGGGATCTCGAAGGGAGTGACCTCGTCGTAGCGGTCGTAGAGGATCTCGTCGTACGCCTCGGCCGCCGTCGCGAGGGCGTTGAAGGCCTCGTAGACGGCCGTGTCGTCGTCCCCCGTGCGGCGTTCGACCGCCGCGAGGTGACGGTCCAGTGCGGCTTTGACCGCCTCGGCGGCGGCACGTACCTCGGCAGCGGTGGGCTGCGCAGCATCAGACATGGGACAGACGCTATCCGTACCGGGGCCGTGCCCGCACAATAGATGCGATGCCGGAATACGAATTTGTCGACGTGTACGTGCCGCGCGGTGTCTCCCGCAAGGAGGCGACGCGGCTGCTGACCGACCATGCCGAGTACGGACACTGGGAGTTGGACCGTCTGAGCCTGCACCGGGACGGGAGCCGCAGAGTGCGGTTGAAGCGGCGGATCATCCGCCAGGTCCGGGCGACCTGGTAGCAGGAACAGGACAACGAGAAGGGGCCCCGCGGTGTGCGGGGCCCCTGTGCGTGGTGCGGCGGGCTCAGGCGGCGCTGCGGGCGCGGCGGTAGATCAGCGAGCCGGCGAGCAGCAGACCGGCACCGGCGGGGACGATCACGCCGAGCGGACCGGAACCGGTCTCGGCGAGCTCCTCTACGGCACGCGGCGGGGTGACTCCGTGCTCACTGGGAGTGTTCGAGCCGCCGTCGTCCCCGGGGAGACCGGGCGTGCCCGGGTTACCGGGGGTGCCCGGGTTACCGGGGGTGCCCGGGTTACCGGGGGTGCCGGGGTTACCGGGGGTGCCGGGGTTCCCAGGATTCCCGGGGTTGCCCGGGTTGCCGGGGTTGCCCGGGTTGCCGGGGTTACCGGGGTTCCCGGGGTTGCCAGGGTTACCGGGGTTGCCAGGGTTACCCGGATTCCCGGGGTTGCCAGGGTTACCCGGGTTGCCAGGGTTACCCGGGTTGCCGGGGTTCCCCGGGTGGGTCGGCTCGATGCCGTTGGCGCAGTCGTTGCCCGTCGCCGGGTTCAGCAGGCCGACGACCGAGACGCTGTTCCCGCACACGTTCACCGGGACGTGGACGGGCGCCTGGACGTTGTTACCGGAGCCCACTCCCGGGGAGTCGCTGGTGTGCCCGCCGGCGTGGGAACCGCCGCCGGGCTTGCCGGGCTTGGCCGGCTTCGAGACGTTGGCGCACTTGTTGCCCATCGCCGGATTCAGCAGTCCGACGACACTGACGGTGTTCCCGCAGGCGTTCACCGGCACGTGGACCGGGGCCTGGACGGAGTTTCCGGACGCGACGCCCGGAGAATTCGTGGCCGCACCGTTCGCACCGGAGTCGGCGTGCGCATAACCGCCGCCGACAGCGGCGAAAACGCCTCCCGCGGCGGCAACGGTGATAAGGCCCTTGCGCGTGACCTGTCGCATAGCTTGTTCCCTGCCTGCTCAGCTTCGAAAGAGTGCCACCGGGCGGAACGCCCGGGGCGGAAATGGCCACCGGCCCCGGAGTGCATGGCACGCACTCCGGGGCCGGACCGGCTCACACCCTCACGGGGCGAGGTACGACGTCAGGCGTTGACGCAGGTGTTGCCGAAGGCGGGGTTCAGCAGGCCGATCACGGAGACCGTGTTGCCGCACAGGTTCACCGGGACGTGGACCGGCACCTGGACGACGTTGCCCGAGAGGACACCGGGGGAACCGATGGCGGCACCCTGGGCACCCGCGTCGGCAACGGCCATGCCCGCACCCGCGAGAACGAGACCGCCCGTGGCAGCCGCAGCAGCGACGACCTTCTTGATCATTATTCCTCCTAGTTGGAAATGCGGCCCCAGCCGCGGACCGCACACCTGTAACGAGGGGGAAAGGAGGGGGCTACGAGCCCCCGAGTTCATTCACTCTTTCCGGTCATACGCAAACGCACGCTCGAATTCAGCAGGCGTCGATGAAGCGGTCCAGGACCCGGGCGCCGAACTTCAGGCCGTCCACCGGCACCCGCTCGTCCACGCCGTGGAACATGCCGGCGAAGTCGAGCTCCGGCGGCAGCTGGAGCGGGGCGAATCCGAAGCAGCGGATGCCGAGGTCGTCGAAGGACTTGGCGTCGGTGCCGCCGGAGAGCATGTACGGCACGGCGCGGGCGATCGGGTCCTCGGCGCGCAGGGCCAGCTGCATGGCGTCCACCAGGGCGCCGTCGAAGCTGGTCTCCAGCGCCTTGTCCCCGTGCACGTCCTCGCGCTTCACCTTCGGCCCGAGGATCCGGTCGAGGTCGGCGAGGAACTCCTGCTCGTACCCGGGCAGGAAGCGCCCGTCGACGTGCGCGGTGGCCTGGCCCGGGATCACGTTCACCTTGTACCCGGCGCCGAGCATGGTCGGCGCGGCCGAGTTGCGCAGGGTGGCGCCCACCATCTTGGCGATGCCGCCGAGCTTGGCGAGGGTGCCGTCCATGTCCTCGGGGTCGAGGGGGGTGCCGAGCGCGTCCGAGAGCTCGTCGAGGAAGGAGCGCACGGTCTTGGTGACCCTGACCGGCCACTGATGGCGGCCGAGGCGGCCCACGGCCTCGCAGAGCTCGGTGATGGCGTTGTCGTCGTTGGTCATCGAGCCGTGGCCGGCCGTGCCCTCGACGGTGAGCCGCATCCAGTGCATGCCCTTCTGGGCCGTCTCGACCAGGTAGAGCCGCAGGTTCTCGTTGACGGTGAAGGAGAAGCCGCCGACCTCGCCGATGGCCTCGGTGACCCCGTCGAAGAGGCCCCGGTGGTTGTCGACCAGGTGCCGGGCTCCGTAGGTGCCACCGGCCTCCTCGTCGGCGAGGAAGGCGAGGACGATGTCGCGCGGGGGCTTGCGGCCGCTGCGCAGCCGGTCGCGTACGACCGCGAGGGTCATCGCGTCCATGTCCTTCATGTCGACGGCGCCGCGGCCCCAGACGCAGCCGTCGGCGATCTCCCCGGAGAAGGGGTGGTGGGTCCAGTCCTCGGCGTTGGCCGGGACGACGTCGGTGTGACCGTGGATGAGGAGGGCCGGCCGCGACGGGTCCTCGCCCTCGATCCGGGCGACGGTGGAGGCCCGGCCCCGGTGCGACTCGATGATCTCCGGTTCGAGGCCGACCTCGGCGAGTTTCTCGGCGATGTACTCGGCCGCCGCGCGCTCGCCCGGTCCCGAGTGGTCGCCGTAGTTGCTGGTGTCGATGCGGATGAGGTCGCGACAGAGGTCCACGACCTCGCTCTCGGCGGTCTTCGCGGTGCCGCTTCGGCCGGTGTTCGACTCGCTCACGCTGCTTCCTCCCACTACGTGCCCCACGTGCTTGCTTCGGTGCTCGCCCCATCCTCGCGCGCGCCCCCCTCCCCGCCCAAGGGCGGCCCTCGGCCGACATGCGCCTGTCACATGACGGGGGCCGACCGGGGTGGTGATCGACCACCCCGAATGTTTGCTATGGTTTTCCTCGTCGGAAGGGCCCAGCGGCCGGGAAGACAGACACCTTGTCCGGGTGGCGGAATGGCAGACGCGCTAGCTTGAGGTGCTAGTGCCCTTTATCGGGCGTGGGGGTTCAAGTCCCCCCTCGGACACCAGCGAAAGACCCCACATCATGTGGGGTCTTTCTCGTTACGGCGGTAGGACCCGGTGCGACGCAGATCGAAGGCCCCCACTTCGCCCCTCCCCCAGCGGGAGGGGATCGATCCGGTGCGGGTGCGGTTGCCGGAGGATCCCGAGGGGGTCTGGGGGACCGTGCGGGAGCATCTGCTCTCCCGGTACGCGGACGCCATCGGTGCCGGGCAGGTCGAGGAGATGCTGCTGGGCGGCCGCTTCGTGGGCGCGGACGGTCCCGTCGGCGGGGACGAGCCGTACACCGTGGGGCGGTACCTCTGGTTCCACCGGGACTTTCCGGCCGAGACGCCGGTGCCCTTCCCGATCGGGGTGGTGCACCGTGACGAGCGGATCGTGGTGGCGGACAAGCCGCACTTCCTCGCGACGATGCCCCGCGGGCGGCACGTGACGGAGACCGCGCTCGCGCGGCTGCGGCGGGAGCTGGGCCTGCCGCACCTCCAGCCCGCGCACCGGCTCGACCGGCTGACCGCGGGCCTGGTGCTCTGCGTCGTACGGCCGGAGGACCGGGGGGCGTACCAGACGCTGTTCCGGGACCGGCTGGTACGCAAGGAGTACGAGGCGGTGGCGCCGTACGACCCGGCGGTCGGGCTGCCGGTGACCGTGCGGAGCCGGATCGAGAAGGAGCGCGGGGTGATGGCCGCCCGGGAGGTGCCGGGCGAGCCGAACAGCGAGAGCCGGATCGCGCTGGTGGAGCGGCGCGGCGGGCTCGGCCGGTACCGGCTGGTGCCGGAGACCGGGCGGACGCATCAGCTGCGGGTGCACATGAACGCGCTGGGACTGCCGATCCTGCACGACCCCATCTATCCGGAGGTCCGTGAGGACGGGCCGGAGGACTTCTCGCGTCCGCTGCAACTGCTGGCGCGGACGGTGGAGTTCACCGACCCGGTCACGGGTTCCGAGCTGCGTCTGGAGAGCCGGCTGCGGCTCAGTGGCCTCGCCTGATCCACTCCTCCAGGTGCGGGGCCTCGGCGCCGATGGAGGTGGTGTCGCCGTGGCCGGTGCGGACCGCCGTCCCCGGCGGCAGGGTGAGGAGCTTCCCGCGGATCGACTCGACGATCGTGGGGAAGTCGGAGAAGGACCGGCCGGTGGCACCGGGGCCGCCCTGGAACAGGGTGTCGCCGGTGAAGACCGTGCCCAGGTCGGGGGCGTACAGGCAGACCGCTCCGGGGGCGTGCCCCGGGGTGTGGAGGACCGTGAGGTCGATGCCGGCGATGGTGAGGACCTGGCCGTCGGCGAGGTCGCCGTCGGGACTGTGGTCGGGGTGGGTCAGTTTCCACAGCGGCTGGTCGGCCGGGTGGAGCAGGATGCGGGCGCCGGTGGCGGCCGCGAGCGCCGGGGCCGCGTCGATGTGGTCGTCGTGGGCGTGGGTGCAGACGATGGCGCGCAGGGTGCGGCCGTCCAGGGCGGCGAGGATGGCCTCGGCGTCGTGGGCGGCGTCGATGACGATGGCCTCGGTGTCGTCGCCGACGATCCAGACGTTGTTGTCGACGTCCCAGGTGCCGCCGTCGAGGCTGAAGGTGCCGGAGGTGACGAGGTGGTCGATGCGGGCGGCCATCACAGCACCACCACCGATCGGAGGACGTCGCCCTCGTGCATGCGGGCGAAGGCCTTCTCGACGTCGCCGAGGCCGATGGTCTCGGTGACGAAGGCGCCCAGGTCGATGCGGCCCTGCTGGTGCAGGTCGACGAGCATGGGGAAGTCGCGGGACGGCAGGCAGTCGCCGTACCAGGAGGACTTGAGCGCGCCGCCGCGGCCGAAGACGTCGAGGAGCGGGAGTTCCAGCTTCATCTCGGGCGTGGGGACGCCGACGAGGACGACGGTGCCGGCGAGATCGCGGGCGTAGAAGGCCTGTTCGTACGTCTCGGGGCGGCCGACGGCCTCGATGACGACGTCGGCGCCGAAGCCGCCGGTGAGCTCGCGGACGGCCTCGACCGCGTCGGTGGACCGGGAGTTGACGGTGTGCGTGGCGCCCATCGTCCTGGCGGTCTCCAGCTTCCGGTCGTCGATGTCGACGGCGATGATCTTCGCGGCGCCGGCGAGCCGGGAGCCGACGATCGCCGCGTCGCCGACGCCGCCGCAGCCGATGACGGCGACGGTGTCGCCGCGGCCGACGTTCCCGGTGTTGATGGCGGCGCCGATGCCGGCCATGACGCCGCAGCCGAGGAGGCCCGCGATCTCGGGCGCGACGGCCGGGTCGACCTTGGTGCACTGGCCGGCGGCGACGAGGGTCTTCTCGGCGAAGGCGCCGATGCCGAGGGCCGGGGAGAGTTCCGTACCGTCGAGCAGGGTCATGCGCTGCTTCGCGTTGTGGGTGTCGAAGCAGTACCAGGGGCGGCCGCGCAGGCAGGCGCGGCAGGTGCCGCACACGGCGCGCCAGTTGAGGATCACGAAGTCGCCGGGGGTCACGTCGGTGACGCCCTCGCCGACCGACTCGACGACTCCGGCGGCCTCGTGGCCGAGGAGGAAGGGGAACTCGTCGTTGATGGCGCCCTGCTTGTAGTGGAGATCGGTGTGGCAGACGCCGCAGGCCTGGATCTTCACGACGGCCTCGCCGGGGCCGGGGTCGGGGACGACGATGGTCTCGACCCGTACGGGTTCGTTCCTGCCGGGGGCGATGACCCCCTGGACGTGCTGCGGCATCGCGAACTTCCCTTCCTCCGGGCGGATCTTGTAAGGCTCTTGCGTACCACTATCTCCTGACAAAAGGCGAGACCCCCGCAGGCCGTGCCTGCGGGGGTCTCGCCGTATCCCGCGGGGGAGGTCAGTCCTGGGTGGTCGCGGCGGTCGACCGGACCCGGCCGCGGACCAGGAACCAGCCGCCGACGAGCGCCGCGGCGATGAGCGGCAGGCAGGCGACGGTGGTGCGGCCGACGCCGCCGTCCATCCACATGAGGACGAGGACGGAGCCGAGGAAGCCGAGGGTCACGATCTGGGTGTACGGGGCCCAGGGCAGGTTGTAGCCGGGGCGGGTGACCCTGCCCTCCTGGGCACGGCGCCAGAACAGCAGCGAGCAGACCATGATCATGGCCCAGGTGCCGATGATGCCGATCGAGGCGAAGTTCAGCACCAGCTCGAAGGCGTCGTCGGGCATGACGTAGTTCAGGCCGACGCCGAGGACGCCGAAGCCGGCGGTGAGGAGAATGCCGCCGTAGGGTACGCCGCCCCTGTTCATGACGCCGGTGAACTTGGGCGCGGAACCGGCGAGCGACATGGAGCGCAGGATGCGGCCGGTGGAGTACAGGCCCGAGTTGAGGCTGGAGAGGGCGGCGGTGAGGACGACGAGGTTCATCACGCCGGCGGCGCCGGGGATGCCCAGCTTGTCGAAGACGGTGACGAAGGGGCTCTGGTCGCCGGAGTAGGCCGTGTACGGCAGCAGCAGGGCGAGCAGGATCACCGAGCCGACGTAGAAGAGGCCGACGCGCCACATGATCGAGTTGATCGCCTTCGGCATGATCTTCTCGGGGTTCTCGGTCTCACCGGCGGCGACGCCGCACAGCTCGACGGAGGCGTAGGCGAAGACGACGCCCTGGATGAGCAGCAGCATCGGCATGACGCCGCTGGGGAAGATGCCGCCGTTGTCGGTGATGGTGGCCAGGCCGGGCGTGTGGCCGCCGATGTCGTGCGAGGTCACGACGAGGAAGATGCCGACGAGCATGAAGAGGACGAGGGCGCCGACCTTGATGATCGCGAACCAGAACTCCATCTCGCCGAAGTACTTCACGGAGATGAGGTTGGCGGCGAGGACCACCGCGAGGGCGATCAGGGCGAGGATCCACTGCGGGACGTCGCTGAACATGGCCCAGAAGTGGGCGTAGGTGGCGGCCGCCGTGATGTCGGCGACGGCGGTGGTCGACCAGTTGACGAAGTACAGCCAGCCGGCCGTGTAGGCGCCCTTCTCGCCCATGAACTCACGGGCGTACGAGACGAAGGCGCCGGAGGACGGGCGGTAGAGCACCAGCTCGCCGAGGGCCCGCACGACGAGGAAGGCGAAGACGCCGCAGACGGCGTAGGCGATGAAGAGGGAGGGTCCGGCCTGGGACATCCGGCCGCCGGCGCCCAGGAAGAGGCCGGTGCCGATGGCGCCGCCGATGGCGATCATGTTGACGTGCCGGGACTTGAGGTCCTTGCGGTATCCGGCGTCGCCGGCGTCGACGTGGGGGGCGGCCGGGTTCGCCGGTGCGGCGGACAGCGGGTCGGCCGCGGTGACGCGGTCACTCATGGAGTTGTTCGCCTTCGTGAGGGATCTGTGCGGTACCCGGCCGTGCCTCGGTGGGGGTCTCCCGGCACGGCCAGCGGACATCCTCACGGCAAGGGGCGCCCACTGACTGTGGTGCATGTCACTGAACGCCCATATTTGAGCTAGTTCAGAGCTTGTCGGGGCCTCTGGCGCGCCGACGGGACTCAGGGGGCCAGGACGTCGAGCTCCTGGAGGGCGCCGACCGCGATCTGCCGGGTGAGCTCCTCGGCGCGGGCCGCGTCCCGCTCCCGTACGGCCTCGGCGACCTGGACGTGGAGGGTGACGGCCGCCGGGTCGGGGTCCTCGAACATCACATGGTGGTGGGTGCGGCCGGTGAGGACCTCGGCGACGACGTCGCCGAGGCGGGCGAACATCTCGTTGCCCGAGGCGTCGAGCACCACCCGGTGGAAGGCGATGTCGTGGACGAGGTACTCCTCCAGGCGCCGGCCACGCGAGGTGGCGACCAGCCCGAGGGCGTGCTCGGTGAGCCGGCGGCACTGGTCGGGGGTGGCGTTCTCGGCGGCCAGTCCTGCGGCGACGGGTTCGACGGCCGAGCGCAGGACGGTGAGCGAGCGGAGCTGACGGGGGCGGTCGGCGCCTGCGAGGCGCCAGCGGATGACCTGGGGGTCGTAGACGTTCCAGCGCGCGGTGGGGAGGACGGTCACGCCGACGCGGCGGCGGGACTCGACGAGGTGCATGGACTCCAGGACGCGGACGACCTCGCGGACCACGGTCCGGGAGACGTCGAAGCGCTGGGCGACCTCGTCGGTGCGCAGCACGGTGCCCGGCGGGTACTCCCCGGCGGTGATCGCGAGACCCAGGGTGGCGAGGACGTGCGAGTGGAGCCCCTGGACCGGTGTCGTCATGGTGGCAAGCCTATGCGCGGACGCGTCCGCGATCACCCTCGGGGAGGGGGACGAGGGGAGGGGTACGGGAGAGGGCTTCGGGTGGATAACAAGTATGACTTTTACATCACAGGCTCTTGAATACGTCGTACTCAATGGGTTTCATGAGCGCGACGGATCGATGTCGAAGAAGACAGCGAGGCACCACCCATGAGCACCACCCACCCCCCGGTCGTCGTCGTGATGGGCGTCGCCGGGACCGGCAAGACCACGATCGGCCCGCTGGTCGCGGAAGCGCTGGGCCTCCCGTACGCGGAGGGCGACGACTTCCACCCGGCGGCGAACGTGGCCAAGATGTCGGCCGGCACCCCCCTGGACGACACCGACCGGGGGCCCTGGCTCGACGCGATCGGCGCCTGGGCCCACGACCGGGCCGGGCGCGGCGGGGTGGTGAGCAGCTCCGCGCTGAAGCGCGCCTACCGGGACCGGCTGCGCGCGGCCGCGCCCGGCATCGTCTTCCTCCATCTGACCGGCGACCGGGAGCTCATCGAGGGCCGGATGGCCGCGCGCAAGGGGCACTTCATGCCGACGGCGCTCCTCGACTCCCAGTTCGCCACCCTGCAGCCGCTGCAGGACGACGAGGCCGGCGTCGCCGTCGACGTCTCCGGCACCCCGGAAGAGATCACCGCCCGGGCCGTGGCCGCGCTGCGCGGCGCGGCCCGCTGAGCCCCGTCCCCCTCTCCCCCCTCTCCCCCGCTCGTACGAAGGACTCCACCGTGCCCCGTCTCAGCGTCGAGATCCTGGCAGCGGACGCCGCCGAACCGATCACCTCGGCCGGCAACGCCCAGCTCGGGATCGCCGTGCTCGCCGGCATCGCCGTCATCGTCCTGCTCATCACCAAGTTCAAGCTGCACGCGTTCCTGGCGCTGACCATCGGCTCGCTCGCGCTCGGGGCGTTCGCCGGGGCGCCGCTCGACGCCACCATCAAGTCCTTCACCACCGGCCTCGGCAACACCGTCGCCGGCGTGGGCGTTCTCATCGCCCTCGGCGCGATCCTCGGCAAGCTGCTCGCCGACTCGGGCGGCGCCGACCAGATCGTCGACACGATCCTGGCCCGGGCCAGTGGCCGGGCCATGCCCTGGGCGATGGTCCTCATCGCCTCCGTGATCGGCCTGCCGCTCTTCTTCGAGGTCGGCATCGTGCTGCTGATCCCGGTGGTCCTCCTCGTCGCCAAGCGCGGCAACTACTCCCTGATGCGGATCGGCATCCCGGCCCTGGCCGGCCTGTCCGTCATGCACGGGCTGATCCCGCCGCACCCCGGCCCGCTCGTCGCCATCGACGCGGTCGGCGCCAACCTGGGCGTCACCCTCGCCCTCGGTCTCGTCGTCGCCGTCCCGACCGTGATCATCGCCGGTCCGGTGTTCTCCCGGTACGCGGCCCGCTGGGTGGACATCCCGGCCCCCGAGAACATGATCCCGGTCCGGCCCTCCGAGGACCTGGAGAAGCGCCCCGGCTTCGGCGTCACCGTCGCGACCGTGATGCTGCCCGTCGTCCTGATGCTGGTGAAGGCGCTCGTCGACATCGTGGTCGACGACCCGGAGAACGGTGTCCAGAAGGTCACCGACGTCATCGGCTCCCCGCTGATCGCGCTGCTCGCCGCGGTCATAGTGGCCCTGTTCACGCTGGGCCGGGCGGCCGGCTTCACCAAGGACCGGCTGTCCTCGACCGTCGAGAAGTCCCTCGCCCCCATCGCGGGCGTGCTGCTGATCGTGGGCGCGGGCGGCGGCTTCAAGCAGACCCTCATCGACATCGGCGTCGGCCAGATGATCCTGGACTTCTCCGAGAACTGGTCCATCCCGGCGCTGCTCCTCGCCTGGCTGATCGCGGTCGCCATCCGGCTGGCGACGGGCTCCGCGACCGTGGCGACGATCTCGGCCGCCGGGCTCGTCGCCCCGCTCGCGGCGGGCATGTCCACGAGC
Organism: Streptomyces sp. CB02261; assembly: GCF_001905665.1. Taxonomy (GTDB): domain Bacteria; phylum Actinomycetota; class Actinomycetes; order Streptomycetales; family Streptomycetaceae; genus Streptomyces. The sequence continues at coordinate 30,368 of NZ_LIVX01000014.1, forward strand.
GAGACGGCGCTGCTGGTGCTGGCGATCGGCGCGGGTTCGCTGTTCTTCAGCCATGTGAACGACGCCGGGTTCTGGCTGGTGAAGGAGTACTTCGGCATGACCGTCGGCCAGACGATCAAGACCTGGTCGGTGATGGAGACGATCATCTCGGTCGTCGGCATCGTGTTCGTGCTGCTGCTGTCGCTGGTTCTGTAGCGACGCTTCAGGGGCCGGACGGCCGGTCCAGGATCGCGAGGAGCCGCGCGGCCAGGTCCCTGACGTCGGCCGAGACGTCCCGGGCGGCCGTTCGGAGCAGGTCGGGGGACGGCGGAGCCGAGCAGGCCGAGTCTGACGCGCGTAAGGGGCTGGGGTCGTCGACCGCCCGTGCTCCGGTGGGGCCGGAAATGCCGGGAGCCGGGTGCGGGTGTCGTGGCACACTCCGGGCGTGGACGACATGCGGCGGGTCGACGACCCCGCCTCCCTCAAGCCCCTCGCGCTCGCCTTCCCGGGACCGCTGCGCGACGAACTGGTGGCCGCGGTGCTGTCCGGCGCGAAGACGTCGACGACCGGGCTCGTGGTGGAGTTCGAGGCGGAGGGCGAGGAGCTGCCACGCGTCGGCGAGCGCTGGGCCCTGGTCGACTCCGGCGAGCGGCCGGTCGCCGTGGTGGAGACGACGGAGGTGCGCGTGCTGCCGGTCGGGGAGATCGACCTGCGGTTCGCGATCGACGAGGGCGAGGGGTACGAGACGGTCGAGGAGTGGCGCAGCAGCCATGACAGGTTCTGGCACGGGGCCGAGATGCGGGAGTTCCTGGGCGACCCGGAGTTCACGGTGACCGACGCGACGATGGCGGTCGCGGAACGCTTCCGGGTCGTGCGGCTGCTGCCCTGACGCCCCAGGCGGCCCGGACCGTACGGCTGCGTCCCTGCGTCCGAAGCCAGGACCCGCGGCCCGGCCCGGGCCCCGGGCGCCCCGCCCCCCTCAGCCCACCGCTCGGGCCGCCGCCCTGCCCGCCGCGCGGCCCGAGAAGACGCAGCCGCCGAGGAAGGTGCCTTCGAGGGAGCGGTAGCCGTGGACTCCGCCGCCGCCGAAGCCCGCCGCCTCGCCCGCCGCGTACACGCCCTCCAGCGGCTCGCCGCCCTCCGTCAAGACGCGGGAGTCCAGGTCGGTCTCCAGCCCGCCGAGGGATTTGCGGGTGAGGATGCTGAGCCGCACGGCGATGAGCGGGCCCGCCGCGGGGTCGAGGATGCGGTGCGGGGCGGCCGTGCGGATGAGTCGGTCGCCGAGGTACTTGCGGGCGCCCCGGATGGCCGTGATCTGGAGGTCCTTGGTGAAGGGGTTGGCGATCTCGCGGTCGCGGGCGGTGATCTCGCGGCGCAGGGCGGCCTCGTCGATCAGGTCCTCGCCGGTGATCCGGTTCATGCCCCGGACCAGGGCCGAGAGGTCGTTCTCGACGACGAAGTCGGCGCCCTTGTCCATGAAGGCCTTCACGGGGCCGGGCACGTCCGCCCGCGCCCGCCCGATGACGTCACGGACCGACCTGCCGGTCAGGTCGGGGTTCTGCTCCGAGCCCGAGAGGGCGAACTCCTTGCCGATGATCCGCTGGTCCAGGACGAACCAGGTGTGGTCGTGGCCGGTCCGCGTGATGTGTTCGAGGGTGCCGAGGGTGTCGAAGCCGGGGAACAGCGGGACGGGCAGTCGCCTGCCCGTCGCGTCCAGCCAGAGCGAGGACGGTCCGGGCAGGATGCGGATGCCGTGCCGGGCCCAGATGGGGTTCCAGTTCTCGATGCCCTCGGTGTAGTGCCACATGCGGTCGCGGTTGATGTGGCGGGCGCCCGCCTTCTCGGCGATGCCGAGCATCAGCCCGTCGACATGGGCGGGCACTCCGGAGAGCATCCGGGCCGGCGGGGTGCCGAGCCGCTCGGGCCACTGCGCCCGGACCAGGTCGTGGTTGCCGCCGATGCCGCCGGAGGTGACGATGACGGCCTGGGCGCGCAGTTCGAAGGTGCCGGTGGGCGTGCGGGTGCTGGCGGTGCCCCGGGCGGCGGTGGAGGGTTCCAGGACCTCGCCGGTGACGGTGTCGACGGCTCCCCCGGTGCGGCCGAGGGCGGTGACCCGGTGACGGAAGCGGAGCTGGACGAGGCCCCGGGCGACGCCCTCGCGGACCGTGCGCTCGAAGGGGGCGACGAGGCCGGGGCCCGTACCCCAGGTGATGTGGAAGCGGGGTACGGAGTTGCCGTGGCCGTTGGCGTCGTAGCCGCCGCGCTCGGCCCAGCCGACGACGGGGAAGAAGCGCACCCCGCGCGCGTGGAGCCAGGAGCGCTTCTCGCCGGCGGCGAAGTCGACGTACGCCTCGGCCCACTTCCTCGGCCAGTGGTCCTCGGTCCGGTCGAAGCCGGCGGTGCCGTACCAGTCCTGGAGGGCGAGGGCGTGACTGTCCTTGACGCGCATCCTGCGCTGCTCGGGCGAGTCGACGAGGAAGAGGCCGCCGAAGGACCAGTGGGCCTGGCCGCCGAGGGACTGTTCGGGTTCCTGGTCGAGCAGGATCACGGTGCGGCCGGCGTCGACCAGCTCGGCGGTGGCGACGAGGCCGGCGAGGCCGGCCCCGATCACGATCACATCAGCGTCGTAGGACATGGACCGCATCTTGGATACACGGATGTATCGAGTCAACCTTTTCGCCGCTCCGACCGCGCTCCGGTTCTCCCGCGCCCGCCGGTCCGGGGGTCGGTCGCGTCCCGGCGGGCCGGATGCGCGGGCGCGTTTGCTTGGATGTGGCCATGAGCGCCGCTGAAGAGATTCTCGACGTCGTCGACGAGCACGACCGGGTGATCGGGCAGGCCCCGCGCGGTGAGGTGTACGCGCGAGGGCTGATCCATCGCTGTGTCTTCATCCGGGTCCGGGACGCCGAGGGGCGGGTCTTCGTCCATCGCAGGACCCCGACCAAGCTCGTCTTCCCCTCCCTCTACGACATGTTCGTCGGCGGGGTCGTCGGCGCGGGCGAGTCCTACGACGAGGCCGCGCTGCGGGAGGCGGAGGAGGAGCTCGGGGTCTCCGGCCTGCCCCGCCCCGAACCGGTGCTGCGTTTCCTGTACGACTCCGAGGGCGTGGCCGGGAAGTGGTGGTCGGCCGTGTACGAGGTCCGCTGCGACCTCCCGGTGCGCCCGCAGGTGGAGGAGGTCGCCTGGCACGGCTTCCTCAGCGACGGGGAGCTGGCCGAGCGGCTCGGTACCTGGGAGTGGGTGCCCGACGGGCTCGCCGCGTACGAGCGGCTGCGGGCCCTGGAGGCGGGCGGCGGGCCCCGGACCGGCCGAGCGGGTGACCGCTAGGGTGCGCATGTGAGCGACTTCGTACAGAGCCTGCGGCTGTGGTTCGCCCCGCAGCGGATCCGGGACGAGGGAGAGACCCCCGACTACCGCTTCTCCCTCGCCAACGAGCGGACCTTCCTGGCCTGGATCCGGACCGCGCTCGCCCTGGTCGGCGGCGGCTTCGCCGTGGACCAGTTCCTGCCGGACCTGCGCTGGGGCGTACGGGTCGGGCTCGCGCTCGCCCTGCTCGCGGCCGGTGTGCTGTGCGCGCTGCGGGCGGTGAACCACTGGGTGCGCTGCGAGCGGGCGATGCGGCGCGGTGAGGACCTGCCCGGGTCGCGGTTCCCCGCGGTGCTGAGCCTCGTGGTGGCGCTGGTGGCGCTCGCGATGGTGCTGGTCGTGCTCTTCGGCTGGGCGGGGCGGTGACGGAGGGCCGCGATCCGGGGGCCGGAGCGGGTGAGGTGCGTGATCCCGGGCTCCAGCCCGAGCGGACGCGGCTCGCGTGGCGGCGTACGACGCTGTCGTGCACGGTGGTGGCCGTCCTCGCCGTCAAACTGGCCGTCCACGACGGCGTCACGGCGGTGGGGCTGACCGGGCTCGCGCTGTCGGCGCTGGTGTGGATCGGTTTCCTGGCCGTGGCCCACCGGCGGATCCGGTCCCTGAGCGCGGCCAGGCCGCGGTCCCTCTCGCACCGGGGCGCGCTGCTCGCGGCGGTGTGCACGCTCGCGCTCGCCGCCCTCGGGGCGGCGATGATCTGGTCGTGACTTTCCCCCGGCGCGGGCCGACTGGCAGTCTTCCCCCTGTCCAGTCGGGCTCTCCACCGGGGGAATTCCTGTGTCTGCCACCGATCCCACCGATCCCTACGTCGTCGCGCTCGCTCCGAAGGTCCATGCCTTCGTCCAGCCCGACGGCGGCTGGTGCCTGAACAACGCCGGTTTCCTCGGCGACGCGCGCGAGTCGCTGCTCGTCGACACCGCCGCCACCGAGCGGCGGGCGCGGCTGCTGCGCGAGGCGGTGCTCGCCCACGGACTCCCGGTGCCGGGGACCGTCGTCTCCACCCACCACCACGGCGACCACACCTACGGCAACGGCGTGTTCCTGCCGGAGGCGCGGATCGTGGGGCACGAGAACTGCCGGCGGGAGCAGCTCGCGGCCGGGCACCAGCTCCATCTGCTGTGGCCGCGTACCGACTTCGGGAAGGTCGACATCCTGCCGCCGTCCGTCACCTACCACGAGCGGCTGACGCTGTACGTGGGGGACGTCGAGGTGCGGCTGCTCCACCCGGGTCCCGCGCACACCACCGGCGACACGATCGTGCACCTCCCCGACCAGGGTGTGGTCTTCACCGGTGACCTCGTCTTCCACGGCGGGACGCCCTTCCTGCCGATGGGGTCGCTCACCGGCTCGCTGCGTGCGCTGGAGCTGCTGCGGTCCCTCGACGCGCCGACGGTGGTCCCCGGGCACGGGCGGGTGACCGACCCCTCGGCGTACGACGCCACGGAGCGGTACCTGCTGTGGGTGCGGGAGCTGGCCGCCGAGGGGTACGCGAGGGGGGCGACGCCGCTGGAGACGGCGCGGCGGGCGGAGCTCGGCGAGTTCGCCGCGTGGCGGGAGAACGAGCGGCTCGTGGCGAACCTGCACCGGGCGTACGCGGAGCTGGAGGGCCTGCCGGAGGGCCACGCGCTGGACCCGGCGGTGGTGTTCGGCGACATGGCGGCGATGAACGGCGGGGTGCCGGTGGCCTGCCACGCGTAGCGCTCGGACGCGCGGGTGCGGGGTGTGGGGTGTGGGGGCGCCGTCCCCGGTGCCCCCGTCCCGTCCCGCCGGAGGGGGGCTACCAGGTGCTCGGTCGCCAGGCGGGATCCGCGCGCCGCATCGCCGCCGCGTCGTCCCGGTCCCGCAGGGTGCCGTCGTCGTCGAGCCACCGGCGGTGCAGGGAGGCGAGCGCGGGGCGGTCGAGGTCGACGCCGAGGCCGGGGGCGTCGGAGACGGCGAGCCGTCCGTCCCGGAAGACGGGGCGGGTGGTGACGACGTCCTCGGTCTGCCACGGGTAGTGGGTGTCGCAGGCGTGGTGGAGTTCGGGCAGGGTCGCGGCGACCTGGGTCATGGCGGCGAGGCTGATGCCCAGGTGGGTGTTGGAGTGCATGGAGAGCCCGACGCCGTACGTCCGACAGAGCGCGGCCAGTTCGCGGGTGCGCCCGAGGCCGCCCCAGTAGTGGTGGTCGCAGAGGACGATCCGTACCGCCCCCTTCGCGAAGGCCTCCGGGACCTCCTCGAAGGTGGTCACGCACATGTTGGTCGCGAGCGGCACGTCGGTGCGGGCGGCGATCTCGGCCATGGCGCCGGTGCCGCTCGCGGGGTCCTCCAGGTATTCGAGGACGCCGTCGAGTTCGCGTGCCACGGCCAGTGAGGTCTCCACGGACCAGGCGCCGTTGGGGTCGAGCCGGAGGGGCCGGCCGGGGAACGCCTCGGCCAGCGCGCGGATCGCGGCGATCTCCCGCTCGGGCTCGAACACACCGCCCTTGAGCTTGAAGGACCGGAACCCGTGGAGGCGGTCGAAGCGGCGGGCCTGCGCGACGATCCCGGCGGGGTCGAGGGCGGGGCCCCAGTCGTCCGCCGCCTCCGCGCCCGGGTGCGCGGCCCAGCGGTAGAAGAGATAGGCGCTGTACTCGACGGTGTCGCGGACCTTGCCGCCGAGGAGGGCGTGGACGGGCAGGCCAAGGGTCTTGCCGAGCGCGTCGAGGCAGGCGGTCTCGAAGGCGGAGACGACGGAGAGGCGGAGCTTCTCCGCGGTCCTGACCCCGCGCAGCCCGGCGGCGGAGACGCCGGCGTCCGGCTCCTCAGCGCCGAGGGCCGGGGCGGTCGCCGAGGTGGCGCCGGTCGCGGGCGTCGGGTCGGTCGCCGTGGCCAGGGTGAAGAGTGCGTTCACGTCCGTGACCGGGTGTCCGGGCAGCGCTTCGGCCAGCGGCCGGGCGAGGTCCAGGTAGACGCCGTCGCCGTAGGTCTCCCCCAGGCCGCTGACGCCTCCGCGGGTGATCACCTCGACCACCAGCCGGGGGGTGGAGGGCTGGTGGACTCCCTGGACGTTGAGGAGAGGCGGGTCGGAGATGAGGATCGGGGTCAGCCGGACTTCGTCGACGATCAGCTTCGCATCCATATGTGAACTCTATTCATGGACACGACCTGGAGGCCAGAGCACGGAGACGCTTTCCCCGCGCCCCTCTGGACGACATACCGACTGGTCGGTCATCATGAACGCCGACCGAAGCCGATCCGGAGGTACGTACGCATGAGTTCCGCCCCGCCGCCTGGCCTCGACCCCGAGCAGCTGCGCCGCTTCCTCGACCGCGAGCGCCCCGGCCTGGTGTCCGGCCCCCTCGAAGCCCGGCTGATCGAGGGCGGCCGGTCGAACCTGACGTACGTGGTGACCGACGGCACCGGGCGCTGGGTCGTCCGCCGGCCGCCGCTCGGCCACGTCCTCGCCACCGCCCATGACATGCGGCGCGAGCACCGCGTCATCAGCGCCCTGCACACCACGGCCGTCCCCGTCCCGGAGACACTGCTGCTCTGCGAGGACGACTCCGTGCTCGGGGCGCCCTTCTACGTCATGGAGTTCGTCGAGGGCACGCCCTACCGCTCGGCCCGTGAACTCGCCCCGCTCGGTCCCGAGCGCACCCGCGCGGCCGTCCTCGGCCTGGTCGACACCCTCGTCGACCTGCACGCCGTGGACCCGGCCGCCGTCGGGCTCGGCGACTTCGGGCGCCCCGAGGGCTTCCTGGACCGGCAGCTGCGCCGCTGGGGCAAGCAGCTCGACGCCTCGCGCGGCCGCGAACTGGACGGGATCGACGAGCTGCACGCCGCCCTCGGCCGCTCGCTCCCGGCGTCTCCCGCGCCCACGGTGATCCACGGCGACTACCGGCTCGACAACGTGCTCATCGACGGTGACGACCGCATCCGGGCCGTCCTCGACTGGGAGATGTCGACGCTCGGCGACCCGCTCACCGACCTCGGCCTGCTCGTCATGTACAGCACGCCGCTCGACCTGCCGGACTCCCCCGTGTCCACGACCGCCACGGCCCCCGGCCACCCGAGCGCCGCCGAGCTGGTCGAGCGGTACGCGGCCCGCTCGGGCCGCGACACCTCCGCGCTCGCCTGGTACACCGCCTTCGCCTGGTTCAAGCTCGCCGTGATCCTGGAGGGCATCCACTACCGCTGGACCCTCGGGCAGACCGTCGGCGCGGGCTTCGACCGCATCGGCGACCTCGTCCCCGTCTTCATCGAGCACGGCCTGACCACCCTTCAGGAGGGCTGAACCACCATGGACTTCGCCTACGACGCCCGCACCGAGGAGCTCCGCGCCAGGCTCCTCGCCTTCATGGACGCGCATGTGTACCCGACCGAGGAGACCGCGGAGGCTCAGCGCGCCGCGCTCGCCTCGCCCTGGGACACCCCGGCCGTCGTCGAGGAGCTGAAGGCCGAGGCCAGGCGGCAGGGCCTCTGGAACCTCTTCTTCGTGGACCAGCACGGCTCCACCGGCGCCGGGTACGGGGCGGGGCTGACCAACCTCCAGTACGCGCCGCTCGCCGAGATCACCGGCCGCAGCCCGCACCTGGCGCCGACCGCCCTCAACTGCGCCGCCCCGGACACCGGGAACATGGAACTGCTCGCCCAGTTCGGCGACGAGGCGCAGAAGAAGCAGTGGCTGGAGCCGCTCCTCGCGGGCGAGATCCGCTCGGCGTTCGCGATGACCGAGCCCGAGGTGGCCTCGTCCGACGCGACGAACATCGAGACCCGGATCCGGCGCGACGGCGACTCGTACGTCGTCGACGGCCGCAAGTGGTACATCTCCGGGGCCATGAACCCCGACTGCAAGATCTTCATCGTCATGGGCAAGACCGACCCCGACGGGCCGGACCTCCGCCGCCAGCAGTCGATGATCCTCGTACCGCGCGACACCCCGGGCGTCGAGGTGCGGCGCGCGATGCAGGTGTACGGGTACGAGGACCACTCCCACGGCGGCCACGCCGAGGTGATCTTCGACGGGGCGCGGGTGCCGGCCGCGAACCTGATCGGTGAGGAGGGCGGCGGCTTCGCCATCGCGCAGGCCCGGCTCGGCCCCGGCCGCATCCACCACTGCATGCGGCTCATCGGGATGGCCGAGCGGGCCGTCGAGCTGATGTGCCGCCGGGCGGTCTCCCGTACCGCGTTCGGCAAGACGCTCGCCCAGCAGGGCGTGGTGCAGAACTGGATCGCGGACGCCCGGGTGACGATCGAGCAGCTGCGGCTCCTCGTCCTCAAGACGGCCTGGCTGATGGACACCGTCGGCAACCGCGGCGCGCACACCGAGATCCAGGCCATCAAGATCGCGACCCCGCGCGCGGTGGTCGACATCATCGACAAGGCCGTGCAGGCGCACGGGGCGGGCGGGGTGTCGCAGGACTTCCCGCTGGCCGAACTGTGGGCGGCGGCGCGGACGCTGAAGCTCGCGGACGGGCCGGACGAGGTGCACCAGCGGTCGCTGGCGCGGCGGGAGCTGAAGCAGTACCTGTAGCCGTCACGGCGGAGGGGCCCACGACCGGTCGGTCGTGGGCCCCTCCGTCGTACGGGCTCAGGGGCGGAGCGCCCGGAGCAGGAGGTCGGCGAGGTGGCCGGCGACCTGCTCGGGGGTGAGCGGGCCGTCCGGGCGGTACCAGGTGGAGAGGTGGTGGACGGAGCCGAAGTGGTAGTCGACGACCAGGTCGGCGGGGGTCGCCGCCGAGAACACCCCGGCCTGCTGACCCTCCTCGATCAGGGCCCGGAACCGCTCGTGGTAGCGGCGCCGCTCGGAGCGGACCTGCTTGTTCTTCTCGGGGCTCAGGTGGTGCATGGAGCGGAAGAAGATGGCGGCGTCGTCGAGGTTCTCGATGGTGGTGACGACGACGTCGGCCGCCGCGTCGCGCAGCCGGTCCTCGATGGGCGCGTCGGCGTCCGCGAACGCGTCCAGGCGCTCCTGCTGGAGGCGCAGGACACGGGAGTAGACCTCCTGGAGGAGGTCCTCCTTGGAGCCGAAGTAGTGGTAGAGGGCGCCCTTGGTGACCCCGGCGGCCTCGACGATCTCCTGGACCGAGGTCCGGTCGTACCCCTGCTCGGCGAAGAGCCGGGTGGCGGCGGCGAGGAGCCTCTGGGGGACGGGGGTGCCGCTCCCGTCCGTCGTCCTGGCCATGCTCCGCCGCCTTCCGTGGTGATCGTTTTCAGTCATGCGGAACGTGTTCCCGCCGGTAGATCTTCCCATCCGCCGGGGCCGGCGCCTACGGGTGCCCGTCCACCGGCTGCCGGGTGCCCGTCTCCCAGGCCTGCTGGAGGTGGTTCATGGTGGAGAGCCAGCGCTCGGGGTCGGTGGCCCGGTTGCGGTAGTAGCCGGCGACCTCGGGGTGCGGCAGGACGAGGAAGCGGTCCGCCGCGACGGCGTCGAGCAGCGCGTCGGCGACGGCCTCGGGCTCGATGGCGGTGGGGGCGAGGACGAGCTCGCCGGCCGATCCGGCGGAGGTGAGCATGTCCGTACGGACGCCCTGCGGGCAGATGGCGTGCACCTTGAGGCCGCGGTGCCGGTAGGTCAGGGAGAGCCATTCGGCGAAGGCGTACGCGCCGTGCTTGGAGACGCTGTAGGGCGCGGCGCCGATCATGGTGAGCAGTCCGGCGGCGGAGACGGTGGAGACGAACCGGCCGCTTCCGCGCTCCAGCCACTCCGGGAGGAGAGCACGGGCCGCGCGGACGTGCGCCATGACGTTGACGTCCCAGGCGGCGGCCCACACGTCCTCGTCGGCGAAGGCGTCGCCGGGCGAGGACAGACCGGCGTTGGCGCACCAGATGTCGACGGTCCCGCCGAGGGCCTCGCGGGCCTCGTCGACGACGGCGGAGGCGTCACCGGGGACGGCGAGGGCGCCGATCTCCTCGGCGACGGCCTTCGTGCGGACGGGGTCGAGGTCGTTGACGACGACCCGGGCCCCCTCGGCGGCGAACCGGCGGGCGAGGGCGGCGCCGATGCCCCCGCCCGCTCCCGTGACGACGACCCCGGCGCCCCGGACGACGTCCGCGCCCGTGCTCCCGCTCGTACCCGCTCCCATGGCGTGGTCCACCTCTCCGCGACGACGACCTGTCACTGCCGATCGGCAGACTAACCGGTCGGTATGTCGGGAGGGAAGGGACCGGGCGGGGGTGACGGAGCAGCCGTGGCGGACGCGTCCCGCACGCCTCGTTCCCCGGGGAGGTCGGGAGCGCTAGCGTGCGTGCCCATGTCACGTGCCCCGGCCCGGGGACGGCGATCGAGGAGGTTTCCGCATGAGCCTGTCGCGACGGAGTCTGCTGGCCGCCGGAGGCGCGCTCGGGGCGGTGGCGGCCGCCGCGCCCCCCGCCTCGGCGGCCGGGGAGGAGTCGGAGCGGCGCCGGGTCCGGACCGGGTTCGAGCGGCTCGCGGCCGACGGCTACGCCCTCCTCGCCGGCGAACGGGTCGGCGTCGTCACCAATCCGACGGGCGTCACCCGAGACGCCCGGCACATCGTGGACGTGATGCACGCCGACGCGCGCGTGGATCTGGCCGCCGTCTTCGGCCCCGAGCACGGTTTCCGCGGTACGGCCCAGGCGGGGGGCTCCGAGGGGCGGTACGACGACCCGGCGACCGGGCTGCCCGTCTACGACACGTACCTGAAGAGCGGACAGCCGCTCGCGGACGTCTTCACCGCCTCCGGCGTGGACACCGTCGTCTTCGACATCCAGGACGTGGGCGCCCGCTTCTACACCTACATCTGGACGCTGTACGACTGCATGGCGGCCGCGGCGCTCGCCGGCAAGCGGTTCGTGGTCCTGGACCGGCCGAACCCGGTCACCGGGCGGGCGGCGCTCGGTCCCGTCCTGGACCGGGCGTTCGCCACGTTCGTCGGACGTGAGCCGATCGCGCAGGCGCACGGCATGACGGTGGCCGAGCTGGCCCGGCTCTTCAACGGCGAGTTCCTGACCTCGCCCGTCGCCCTGGAGACGGTGCGGATGACGGGGTGGCGGCGGACGGACTTCTTCGACGCGACCGGGCTGCCCTGGGTGCCGCCCAGCCCGAACATGCCGACGCCGGACACCGCGCTCGTGTACTCCGGCACCTGTCTCTTCGAGGGCACCAACCTGTCCGAGGGCAGGGGCACCACCCGCCCGTTCGAGCTCCTCGGCGCCGAGGGGATCGACCGGCGGTGGGCGGAGGCGGCCAACGCGCTCGGCCTGCCCGGGGTCCGGTTCCGGGAGGCGTACTTCGCGCCGACGTTCTCCAAGTTCCAGGGGAAGACGGTGGGCGGGGTGCAGGTGCACGTCCACGACCGGGAGTCCTTCGACCCGGTACGGACCGGGATCGGACTCCTGGTCACCGCCCGGAACTCCTGGTCCGGCTTCGCCTGGCGGGCGGACCACTGGATCGACAAGCTGACCGGTTCGACCCGCGTACGGACGCTGATCGACGCCGGCGCGGGCGTCGACGAGACCGTGGGGGCGTGGCAGACGGACCTGACGGCGTTCCGGGCGGTGCGGAAGGAGTACCTGCTCTACCGCTGAGGCGGCGGGCCGGACGGGGCTGTCCCCGGGTGCCGGGGGCCACCACGGGCCGCCTCCGGACCGCGGGGTGCGGCGAGGCGCCTGGGGCTGTCCCCCGGTCGGCACGGGTGCGGGCGGGATGTTCCGCCAGCGTCCCGCCGACCACGCTGGTCCCATGAACCTCTCGTTACGCCGCCGTTGGCCCCTCGTCGGACTTCTGCTCGCCGCCTGCCTCGGCAGCCTCGCGCCCGCCGCCGGTGCCGCCACCGGCCCGGCCACGCCCGACCCGGCACGCGAACTCGCCCGCACGGCACAGCCCCTGACCGACCTGCGCCCGCTCGACCGGATGATCGGCCCGGCCAAGGTCGTCGGGATCGGCGAGGCCACCCACAGCTCGGCCGATTTCTTCACCGCCAAGCACCGGATCTTCGAGCACCTGGTGGAGCGGCGGGGCTTCACCACCTTCGCCCTGGAGGCCAACTGGTCCACCGGACTGCTCGTCGACGAGTGGGTCCGTACCGGCCGCGGCGACATCCGGAAGATCATGCGGGACGAGTTCCAGGAGTCGTACCGCCTCTGGAACACCGAGGAGTACCTCGACCTCTTCCGCTGGATGCGGCGGCACAACCAGCTCCACCCCGGGCACCAGGTCCGCTTCATGGGCAACGACCTCGGCTACGCGGGCGGGAACGTCTTCGACGAGGTCACCTCGTACGTGGCCCGCGTCCACCCGGCGCTCCTCCCCCGCTTCCGTGAGCTGTACCGGGCCTCGCGCCCCACGGGCCCTGTGGAGGCGTGGATGAGGGGGTACCTGACCAGGCCGCGGCCCGAACGGCAGCGGATGGCCGCCGAGGTGAACGCCGCCCTCGCCCTGCTCGAGCGCCAGCGCCCCGGCGATGACGCACGCGCGCGTGAGGCCGCCGCGTGGGCCGTGCAGCACGCGCGGGCCATCGCCCAGGTCGGCACCGAGTACGCGCACGACTTCCTGTCGGAGGAGGGGGTCGCCGCGGCGATGCTCCACCGGGACCGGGTCATGGCGGAGAACACCGTGTGGTGGCAGCGGCAGACCGGCGACCGGATCCTGCTCTCCGCGCACAACGGGCACGTCGGCTACGAGACCACGAGGCCGGAGCAGTACCCGCGGCTCCAGGGCGCCTTCCTCCGCGACGCCCTCGGCCGGGACTACGTGAGCGTCGGCACCTCCTTCGGGCAGGGCTCGTTCAACGCCCACGACACCGAGGCCCCCGGCGAGCCGCTGCGGGCCTTCACCGTCGGACCGCTCGGCCCGGACAGCAACGCCCACACCCTCGACCGGGTCGCGCCCGGCGCCTTCTACCTGGATCTGCGGCACACGGCACCGGCGGCGCGCGCCTGGCTGGGCACGCACCGGCCGAGCCGCGCCATCGGGACCGCGTACCCGTGGCCCGGCGATGTCGCCCCGGTCCGCCTCTCCACGGCGTACGACCTCCTCATCCACTTCCCCCGGGTCACCGCGGCACGACTGCGCTGATCAGAGGCGTGCCCGGCCCGGCGGACGGAGGGACTCCGCCGGGCACCGGGGGCCTCTTCCGCCCCGCTGATGGCTGCCATCGTCATTTCGATGGAACACCGCGGCGCGCTCGTTCGTCCCTCTGATACCGCGGAAGGACCAGCGACGGAGGTGGCGGGAGATGGCCGGTTTCCGGAGTCTCGCGAGACAGGTGCGCGATCCGGGGTGCGACACGGCACTGCGCAGGTACTCGCTGCGCAAGTGCTTGGAGCGGTTCGCGCCGTACGGGCACCGGGCGACGTGGGACCATCTGTGCCGTCGGCACAGGTTCGGACCCGAGGACCGGGAGCTGGACCCCGGGCGGCTGATCGCCGCGCTCGACGAGCTGGAGGAGGCGCGGGCCGTATGGCTCGCGTACGAGGAGGAGTTCGCCGCCCGGCGGCGGCGCGAGAAGCAGGAGGGCCTGCGCCGCCTCGGGGCGCTCGACGACTGGCACCGCCGGGTCTGGGGCGGCAACGGAGTGGTCCGGTGCGGCGATCCCGCGGTGCATCCGTCGGACCCGCTGCCGGAGGTGCTGCGGCGGCTGATCGGGGCGCTGGAGCGCGGGCCGGGCGAGAGGTGCCCGGTGTGCGCGGGACCGCGCATCGAGTGGACCGGTCCGGGGGACGCGTACGAGCCGGGAGTCGGACCGGTCTGCGGGGACTGCGGGGTGGGCGTGCCGCGCGCGGTGCTCACCTCGGGGGCGCTGGCCCGTGCCCGCGGGGAGCGGAGCCGGTCGCTGGCCTCGGCGGCGTGAGCGGGCGGGCCTCGTGACGGCGGCCCTCAGGGGCCGGGGGTGCCGTCCGAGGCGGGTCGGCGGACCGGCAGCAGGCGGGAGCCGGCCATGCGTTGACCCACGACGTCGTCGGGGTTGGACAGGACGCAGGTCTCGAGCGAGAGACAGCCGCAGCCGATGCAGTCCGTCAGGTGGTCGCGGAGCCGGCCCAGCTGTGTGATGCGCTCGTCGAGCTCGGTGCGCCACGCGGCCGAGAGCTTCGCCCAGTCGTCGTTGGTGGGGGTGCGCTCCTCGGGGAGCTGGGCGAGCGCCTCGCGGATGGTCGCCAAGGGGATCCCGACCCGCTGCGCGGCGCGGACGAAGGCGACCCGGCGCAGGGCGTCACGGCTGTAGCGGCGCTGGTTCCCGGCGGTGCGGCGGCTGCTGATGAGCCCCTTCGCCTCGTAGAAGTGGAGGGCGGAGACGGCCGCCCCGCTCCGGGCGGAGAGCTGGCCGACGGTGAGTTCGTGGATCTTCTCTGGAATCTGCGGCACCAGGCGACCCTACTGGTCCGTGGCGCGTGCACCTTCCGGCCGTTGACAGCGCACCCCTCACCCCCACATGCTGAGCAAGCGCTTAGATACCGACCGTTGGGTATGCCGTACCAGAAGGGACAGAACATGGCCGAGCCGAGGATCTTCACCTCCGCCGAGGAGCTGCGCGCGGGGGTCGGCGAGCAGCTGGGACACAGCGACTGGCTGGAGGTCGACCAGAAGCGGATCGACCTCTTCGCGGAGGCGACCGGGGACCACCAGTGGATCCACGTGGACCCGGAGCGCGCCGCCGCCGGCCCGTTCGGCACGACGATCGCCCACGGCTATCTGACCCTGTCGCTGCTGCCGGTCTTCGTCCCGCAGGTCCTGCAGGTCGAGGGCATGAAGATGGGCATCAACTACGGCACCGAGAAGGTGCGTTTCCCCGCTCCCGTGCCGGTCGGCTCGCGGCTGCGCGCCACCGCCGTCCTGACGAAGGTCGAGGAGGCGGGCGGCGGCGTGCAGGTGACGGCGGCGGTGACGGTGGAGCGCGAGGGCTCGGACAAGCCGGTCTGCGTGGCCGAGTCGGTCTCCCGCTACTACTTCTGAGCGCCGACCATCCTGAGCACGAGGTCGGCGTAGAGCGCGCCGACCTCGTCGGGCGTCCGGCGGCCCTGGGTGTTGAACCAGCGCGAGACGTCGATGCAGAGGGAGAGCACGGCGACCGTCGTGCCGGCCACGTCGGGCACGTCGAACTCGCCCGCCGCCACGCCCTCGTTGATGATGCGGCGCACCACCGCGTCGGACCGGCGGCGCAGTTCCACGATCTCGGCGCGGTGCTCGGGGCCGAGGGCGTCGAGTTCGTACTGGACGACCCTGGCCGTCGTGTGGCGCTCGGCGTGCCAGCGGACGAAGGAGCGGACGGAGTCGGCGAGGCGGTCGGCGGCCGTGCCGTCGGCGTCGGCCGCGGCCGCGGCCGTCAGGATCTCCAGGGCCCTGTCGTGCCCGATCCGGCTGATCCGGTGGAGCAGCTCTTCCTTGGTCTTGTAGTGGATGTAGAGCGCGGCCGGGCTCATCCCGGCGCGGCCCGCGATGTCCCGGGTCGTGGTGGCGTGGTAGCCCCGCTCGGCGAACGCCTCGACGGCGGCCACCAGCAGCCGCCGGGCAGCCTCGGGCGTGACCTCGCCCCAGGGCATGTCCTCGGCCCCGGGCGTCTCCTCCGCCGCGCTCATCCCGTACTCCTTCTCGACCCCGTCAGGACGAACACCATACAACGAGGGTGAGCAAGCGCTTAGAGCGCGGCGGGGCGGAGATCATCGCCCGGGCCTCGAGGGCCCTGCGGCTCAGAGCTTCTGGAAGGGGTCGTGCTCGGCGAGGAGCTTCTCCAGCCGGGCCTGGTCGACCCGGCTGACGATCTGCCCGGCCTCCTGGCGGTCACGGACGACCTTGGCGAGCGTGAAGGCCGAGGTCGTGAGGTAGAGGACCGAGACGGCGAGGAAGGCGCGCACCCAGGCGCTCGCCTCCAACTGGAAGACCCCGATGGCCACGGCCGCGAGGGCGATCCCGAAGGAGAGGACGGCCTGCGCGTAGTAGGCGGCGGTGTTCTGCTGCTTGACGGGTGTGTCGCTCATGCCGGACAGCATCGGACGGATGTGGCGGGTGCCACATCCGTCCGCGTACTCAGCGAGGTACTCAGAGTGCGTCGGTCAGAAGGCCGACACCCCCGTCAGCGCCCGGCCGATGATGAGCTTCTGGATCTGGGTCGTGCCCTCGTACAGGGTCATCACGCGCGCGTCGCGGAGCAGCTTGCCCACCGGGTACTCGTCGATGTAGCCGTAGCCGCCGAAGACCTGGAGGGCGTTGTTCGCGGCGCGGACGGCGGCCTCGGAGGCGTACAGCTTCGCCTTGGAGGCGGCGGTCGCGAAGTCCTGGCCGCGGTCGACGAGGTCGGCGACCCGCCAGGTGAGCAGCCGGGCGGCGTCCACGTCGACGGCGATGTCGCTGATCAGCTCCTGCACGAGCTGGTAGGAGGCGATGGGCTTGCCGAACTGCTCGCGCTCCCCCGCGTAGCGCACGGCGGCGTCGAGGGCGGCCTGCGCGATGCCGACGCAGCCCGCGGCGACCGACATGCGCCCCTTGGCGAGGGCGGACATGGCCACGGTGAAGCCCTTGCCCTCGGGGCCGAGCAGGGCGGCGGCCGGGACGCGGACGCCGTCGAGGACGAGTTCGGCGGTCGCCTGGCCGCGCAGACCGAGCTTGCCGTGGACGGGGCGGCGGGTGAGGCCGGGGGTGTCGGCGGGGACGAGGAAGGCGGAGACGCCCTTGTGGCCGGGGGCCTCTCCGGTGCGGGCGAAGAGCAGCACGACGTCGGCCCAGGTCCCGTTGGTGATGAACATCTTGGTGCCGTCGAGGACGTAGTCGTCCCCGTCCCGCACGGCCCGGGTGGCGAGGTTCCCGGCGTCGGAGCCGGTGCCGGGCTCGGTGAGGCCGAAGCAGCCGAGCGCCTCGCCGGAGGCGAGCCGGGGCAGCCACGCCCGCTTCTGCTCCTCGCTGCCCCAGGAGGCGATCGTCTTGGCGACGAGGCCGAGGGAGACCGAGACGATGCCGCGCACGGAGGAGTCGCCGCGTCCGAGCTCCTCGGTGACGAGGCAGTACGCGAGGTGGTCGCCGCCCGAACCGCCGTACTCCTCCGGGAGCGTGAGCCCGAGGAAGCCGACGGCCCCGAGCTTCTTCACGATCGCCCGGTCGACCTCCTCGGCGCGGTCCCACGCCACGGCGTGCGGGGTCACCTCGCGCGCGACGAAGTCCTCGGCGAGCCGCCGTACGGCCTCCTGCTCCTCGCTCAGCGCCAGATCCACCGTGCACCCCTCACTCGGGCCGCCGCCCGGCTCATTAATTACCACTGCTAGTTTTTTCTCCGCGGGCCTACTATGTGCGCCATGGCCCGACCGCGCAAGCCCCTGCTCAGCCGAGACCGCATCGTGGAGACGGCGGGCGCCCTCGTGGACGCGGAGGGCCTCGGCGCGCTCTCCACGCGCCGGCTCGCGGCCGAACTCGGAGTGAGCGGGCCCTCGCTCTACAACCACTTCCGCACCAAGGACGAGATCCTCGACGCCGTCGCCGACGCGGTGAGCGCGAAGATCGACCTGTCGATGTTCGCGGAGACGGACGGCCGCGACTGGGTGACGGCGCTGCGGGACTGGGCGGTGTCCTACCGCGCCGCCCTGACCGACCACCCGCACATCGTGCCGGTCCTCGCCCAGGGCCCCGGCCGCCGCCCGGCCGGTCTGCGCGTCGCCGACGCCGTCTTCGGCGCGATGGTCCGCGCGGGCTGGCCACCGGCCCAGGCCACCTCCATCGGCGCGCTCATGCGGTACTTCATCACCGGCTCCGCGCTGGGCTCCTTCGCCCGCGGCTTCGTCGACGACGCCTCGGCCTACGACCCGGCGGACTACCCCCACCTCGGCCGGGCCCACCTCCTCGCGGAGCACCGGCAGAAGGTCGACGAGGGCGCCTTCGACACGGGCCTGCGGGCCCTGCTCGACGGGCTGCGACTCCAGTACGAGGCCCTGGACCGGCGGCCCGTGGGCTCCTCCGACCGTTCGGCCACCACCGAAGCGTGAGTGCGGGAGCCTGGACGCATGGCAGCCAGTGACCTCGCCGCGCTCGCGGCACTCCTCGCGGACGAGACCCGCGCCGCTTTCCTGCTCGCCCTGCTCGACGGACGCGCCTGGACCGCCGGGGAACTCGCCCGGCACGCGGGCGTGGCGCCGTCCACCACGAGCGAGCACCTCGGGAAGCTCGTCTCCGGCGGGGTGCTCGCGGAGGAACGGCAGGGGCGCCACCGGTACGTACGGCTCGCCGATCCGGGGATCGCGCACCTCGTCGAGGACCTGGCCGCCCGGTCCGAACCGGCGGTGGCCGCACCGCCCCGCTCGCTGGGTGCCGCGAGCGCCGGGCGGGCGATGGCGCGGGGGCGGACCTGCTACGACCACCTCGCCGGACGGCTCGGCATCGTCGTCACCGAGGCGATGACCGTGCGCGGGCTGCTGCGCCAGGACACCGGTTTCGCGCTCACGGACCGGGGCCTGGCCTGGTTCGAGGAGCTGGGCGCTCCTCTCGTACGCCGGGGCCGGCGGCCCGTCGCGCGCGGCTGCCTCGACTGGACCGAGCGGAGGCCGCACCTCGCGGGCGTCGCGGGCGCCGCGCTGTGCCGGCACGCGCTGGACGCCGGGTGGTGCGTACGGATCGGTTCGGAGCGGGCCGTGAAGGTGACCGCTGAGGGCGAGAGCGCGCTGTACGAGCGCCTGGGCATCGCTCCGGCGGAGCTGCGCTGACCGGAGTCGGAGCATCGGCCCGGCGGAACGGAACGACGCTGACACCGTGGTCGGCGATATTGCGGTGAGCGCCGAAGGGTCCGCGCCCTACGGTCGGGCCATGCAGAAGCAATCCTCGCGGCTCGCCTTCGCCGCCGCCGGTGTCACCGTGGTCCTCTGGGCCTCCGCCTTCGTCTCCATCCGCAGCGCGGGGGCGGCCTACTCCCCCGGCGCCCTCGCGCTCGGGCGGCTGCTCGCGGGGGTCCTGGTCCTCGGGGCCGTCCTCCTGGTCCGGCGCGAGGGGCTGCCGCCGCGGGCGGCCTGGCCGGGGATCGTGGTCTCGGGCCTGCTCTGGTTCGGGGTGTACATGGTGGTCCTCAACTGGGGCGAGCAGGAGGTCGACGCGGGCACGGCCGCGATGGTGGTGAACATCGGACCGATCCTGATCGCGCTGCTCGGCGCCCGGTTCCTCAAGGAGTCGCTGCCGCCCCGGCTGCTCGCGGGCATGGCGGTGTCCTTCGCGGGGGCGGTGACCGTGGGCCTGTCGATGTCCGCCTCGTCCTCCGGCGGACACGCCTCGGTCCTGGGGGTCCTGCTCTGCGTCCTGGCGGCGATGGCGTACGCGGGCGGGGTCGTGGCCCAGAAGCCGGCCCTCGCACACGGCAGCGCGCTCCAGGTGACGACCTTCGGGTGTCTGGTGGGGGCGGTTGCCTGCCTGCCGTTCGCCGGGCAGCTGGTCGAGGAGGCGGGCCGCGCCCCGCTCTCGGCGACCCTGAACATGGTCTATCTGGGCGTGTTCCCGACCGCGCTCGCGTTCACGACCTGGGCCTACGCACTGGCGCGTACGACCGCCGGACGGATGGGGGCGACGACCTACGCCGTGCCCGCTCTGGTCGTGGTGATGGCGTGGGTGTTCCTGGGTGAGCTCCCGGGATTGCTCACCCTCGCCGGGGGCGCGCTGTGTCTGGCCGGTGTGGCTGTTTCCCGCTCGCGGTCCCGTGCTTCGACCGCCGCCGGAACGGCTTGATCCACCTGACAGGGGATACCTCCGGTTCCGGTCACTTCGGGGACCGGAGGCGAGGGGTCGGTGTCCGCGACCTGGAGGGGAGATGCCCGTCAAGCCCCAGATTCGGCCCATGGGACGGCAGGGCACGTTTCGCCGCCTCCCGGCCGGATAGTTTCGAGTCGGTCACAGGCATGGGCCGGAACATAACGGTCCGGCCCTTTCTGCAAGCCGACGGGGGAGCTATGGCGATTCAGCAGCGAGCGGAACGTACGAGACAGGAAGTCCTGTCGGCAGCCGCACGGGTGTTCGACGAAGTCGGCTACGAGCGGGCCTCCCTGGCGAGGATCGCCGCCGAGGCGCGGGTCACCACCGGGGCGCTGGTCTTCCACTTCGCGACGAAGGCGGACCTGGCGACGGCGGTCCGCGGGCGGGCCCGCGCGGTCACACGGATCACGGTCGAGTCGGCCTGCCTGTCCACCGAGGGCGTGGGCGGCACCGCGATCGACAAGCTGGTGATCACCACGCACGCGCTGATCCGGCTCTTCGAGACCGACCCCACGGCACGGGCCGGCGAACGCCTCGCCCGGGAGCTGCAGTTGACCGACCCCGGCTTATCCGGCGACTGTCCCTGGCGGTGCGAGGTGGCACGCCTGGCCCGCTTCGCCGCGGCCGAGAAGGCCCTGCGGCCCGGCGTGGACGCGACGGCCGTCGCGGCGCTGATCGGCTACGTGATCACCGGGGTCGAGCTGGAGATGCGCTCGCCGAGCGCTCCGGCGCACGAGAGCTGGCCCTCCGACGAGGGCCCCAGGGCGGCCGAGAGCGGCGCCCTGCACGGCCCGGCCGAGCAACGGCTCAGCCGCATCTGGCAGTTGATCCTCCCCGGCCTGGTCCACCCGGCCGCCGGGTCGCAGTCGCCCTAGAGGCCGGCCCCGGCCGCCCCGGAGGCAGAGCCGAGCAGCCGCTGTGGAGGCCGAGCCGAAGCAGCCGCCCCGGAGGCAGAGCCGAGGCCGTCGCTGTGGAGGCAGAGCCGAAGTCGCCGCCCCGGAGGCAGAGCCGAGGCCGCCACCCCGGAGGCCGAACCGAAGCCACCGCTCCGGAAGCCCGCTCGCAGCCAGCCCCGAGGCCCGCCCGCGGTCGCTCCGCGCGTCCGTTCCGCAGCCGCTCCGGAGACCGGCCCCCCGCCGCCCTCGACGCCGGCCGGGCCCGGGCGGCCCGAGGGGCCGGGACGGGCGCGGCTCACTCCCCGGACCGCAGCAGCTGGCGGGCGAAGAGCGCGAGGGACCGGCCGATGCGCTCGGTCGACAGACCGAGTTCGTGCCGCTGGAACTGGAAGAGCTCGGGTGACAGCGGGCCCAGCGCGATGTCGATCAGCGGGTCCGGGTCCTGGACACCGTGGTCGACGAGCAGCGTGCGGACATGGACGCGCCAGAAGCCGTAGGCGCCCGTCCGGAAGCGCGCGGGGCCGGTCTCCGCCCCCAGCGCCAGCGGCAGATGCCGTTCGAGCAGGTCGAGCATCGCCAGATAGAACGCCGCGAGCCGTTCCCCCGCGGGGGCGCCGGGGCCGAGCGGCGGCGGACCGTAGATGAGCTGCCCCTGGAGCCGGCGCTCGTGCTCGTCGAGCAGCGCGACGGCGACCGACGACGGATCGGGGAAGCTCCGGTACAGCGTGGCGCGGCCCACCCCCGCGGCCTTGGCGATCCGGTCCATGGTGACCGACCGCGGGTCCTGCTCGGCGAAGAGCTGCTCGGCCGCGGACAGGATCTGGGCGCGGTTGCGTTCCGCGTCCGCGCGCCGGCGGGGGGCGACCGGCTGTTCGTCGGCCGCCTGCAGATCACCGAGGAGCCCGCCGACCCGGTGCACGGAGGCGGCTCCACGACCGCGCTGCTCGTCGTCGCTCATGGACCGACCTTACTTCCCTCGGAGCTAAGTGGACACCTTGTCCGCTTGATGGCTGCCATGGCATGCTAAACGGACTCAGTGTCCACTTACCCGCTCGCCATCCCGTCCCAGGGAGATCAAGATGCACACCGCGCTCCTCGCCGCGGCCCTGCTGGTCGGCTGCCTCCTGGCCGTCCAGGCCTCGGTGAACCTCCAGCTCAACTCGGCCGTCGGCACCCCGTACGGCGCCTCGACCATCCAGCTCGGCGTCGCCACCGGTCTGCTGACCGTGCTCGCGGTGGCGGCCGGAGCCCTCGGCGCACTCGGCAAACTGCCCGACGTCGAGGCCTGGCAGCTCCTGGGCGGCCTCGCCAGTCCGCTCTACATCACCAGCGGCATCCTGCTCTTCCCCCGGCTCGGAGCCCTCGCCGCCGTCGGACTCTTCGTCACCGGCCAGATGTTCGCCTCGCTCGCGCTCGACCTCTTCGGCCTCCTCGGCCTCGAGAAGCAGGACCTCAGCGCCGGGATCGTCATCGGCGCCGTCGCCGTGCTCGCCGGCATCGTCGTGATCATCCGCGGCATGAAGGCCGCCGCCCCTCCCGGCGCCCCCAAGATGTCGAGCGCCGGCCGCGTCGGCTGGCTCGCCCTCGGTGTCCTCGCCGGCGCCGTGCTGCCCGTGCAGGGCGCGGTCAACGCCCAGCTGCGCGCCCAGCTCAAGGAGCCCATCACCGTCGCCGTGATCAGCTTCGCCGTGGCGACCTTCACCATCGCCGTCGTCCTGCTCGTGCTCTACGCGACCCGTCGCACCCCCAAGCCGAAGATCGCGCCGCTGAAGAAGATGCCCTGGTGGGGCTGGCTCGGTGGCGCCTGCGCCGCCGCCTACGTCACCGGGACCTTCCTGCTCATCCCGTCGATCGGGGCGGCCGTGACCATCGCGCTCACCGTGACGGGCCAGCAGCTCACCTCGGCGCTGATCGACCACAAGGGCCTGTTCAAGCTCCCCCAGCGCTCCCTGACGAAGCCGCGCGCCCTGGGTCTCGTCCTGCTGATCGCCGGCTCCCTGACCATCCAGCTCGTCTGACCCGGGGCCGTCCCGCCCCCGGGTCACGCCCGGGGGCACGGCCCGCTCGGTGCGTCATGAAAGGTGTGTCATGAAAGCGTCCTACACCGCCGGGCCGGACATCCACGTCCTCCCCTCGGCGCTGCCCATACCGGGCCTCGGCGACCAGCCGGTGAACGCCTTCCTCGTACGGTCCGGCCAGCCGCTCCTCGTGGACACCGGCATGCCCGTGGACCGGGAGGGCTTCCTGGAGTCCCTCTGGTCGCTGATCGAGCCCGCCGATCTGCGCTGGATCGTCGTCACGCACGACGACCGCGACCACACCGGAGCCCTCGCGGCCGTCCTGGCGGCCGCGCCGCAGGCGAAGGTGCTCGCCAACGCGATATCGGTGACGCGAATATCGGAAGAGTTCGGCATTCCGCAGGACCGGGTGGTGACCGCGAACCCGGGAAGCCGGGTGAAAATCGGTGACCGTGAGCTGAGTTTTCACCGTCCGCCCACGTTCGATTCACCCGGAACCCTCGCCGTGTTCGACCACTCCGACGGAACGCTCTACAGCTCGGACAGTTTCGGCACCGTCGTGGAGGAAATACGCCAGGACTTCACCGAACTTTCCGAGGAGGAATTCTTCCACGGATTCGACGTCCTGAACCGGGCGATAGCCCCGTGGACCGCCCTGGTCGACGAGGCGAAATTCCTCCGACCGGTACGTGAACTGGCCGCCCTGCGTCCCGCGCGGCTGCTCAGCGCCCACGGTCCGACCGTCCGCGAGGAGGCCGTACCGCGGCTCTTCGGGGCGATGGCCCGCATCCCCACCCTGCCCGCCTGGCTGCCGGACGCCGACCTCGACCTCGAGGCGGCGCTCGACGCCATCGAGTCCCCCGCGGGCTGAGTCCGCTCCGCCCGCGTCAGAACCGAGGAGAACCATGCTCGACCCGACCACCGCCGACCTGACCCCGCCGCGCGGAGTCGTCACCGTCTTCTCCGACATCTGGTGTTCCTTCGCGCACATCGCGATCCACCGGCTGCACGCCACCCGGGCCCGTCTGGGCCTGGAGGAGCAGGTCTCCTTCGACCTGCGCGCCTTCCCCCTCGAACTGCTCAACGACGCCCCGAGCCCGCGCCCGGGCACGGACAGCGAGGTCGCCCGGATGGCCAGCCTGGAGCCGTCCGCCGGCTGGCAGCTGTGGCAGGCCAAGGACTGGCTCTACCCCTCCACGACCCTGCCCGCCCTGGAGGCCGTACTCGCCGCCAAGGAACAGAGCCTGAACGCCTCCGAGCAGCTCGACCTCGGGCTTCGCCGGGCCTTCTGGGCCGAGTCGCGCTGCATCAGCCACCGCAAGGTCATCCTGGACGTGGCCGCCGCCACCGGCGTCGTCGACGTGGACGCCCTCACGGAGGCGCTGGACGACGGGCGCGCGCGCCGGGCGCTCGCGGACCAGGCCGCGCAGGCCGCGACCGACCGGATCGACTGCAGTCCCCACCTGTTCCTGCCGGACGGCTCCGACCTGGCCAATCCCGGCATCGACGTGGACTGGGACGGCGCCTACGGCATCGGCTGGCCGGTGATCAACGCGGACGACCCGAAGGTATACGAGGACATCCTGCTGCGGGCCGCCACTGAATAGTTGAAAGGCCGCCCAAAACGGCCGGACAAGCCGGAGAACAAGGGGAACGACGGTCAGGCATTCCTTTCGAGGAATGCCCGACCGTCGTTCCTTTTTTTCTCCGGGAGAACATCGCGGTGATTATTAATTGCGTGACCCGGCTGTTATTCGCAAGGCCGGTCGAAGCTCCTACAGTCGTTCACGCCGCCGGGATTCCGGACGGAGATTCGTATCGACAGCGGGAGTTCTCATGTCGTTGACCGACAAGGCAGACGTCAGCACGTTCGTCGACCTCACCCAGCACGAGATAGAAGCCCTGAAGACCCGGTTCAACCTGGCGGACGCGCACACCCACCAGCGTCAGTCCGCGTCCCAGGAGCGAATCGTCTCGCGGCTCCCCGAGCTCTGGCACGAGTCCGAGTCGAAGCAGCAGGCGCACTTCGAGCGCCAGTTCCTGGACGCCTTCTTCCGGCTGCACCAGCAGCCCACCGCCCGGGCGATGGACCGGACGCTCCTCTCCTACTCCGCCAGCGTGTCGACCATGGTCGCCGGCATGTTCCTCAAGCAGCGCGGGAAGTCGGTGCAGCTGGTCGAGCCCTGCTTCGACAACCTGGTCGACCTGCTGCGCAACATGCAGGTGCCGATCTCCCCGCTCGCCGAGTCGGCGCTGCACGACAAGGACGCCATCTACGACCGGCTCGTCGAGCAGGTCGACGCGGACGCCCTCTACCTCGTCGACCCCAACAACCCCACCGGGTTCACCCTGCTCGCGGAGAAGCTGGAGGGCTTCCGCGAGGTGGTCCGCTACTGCGTCGACCACGACAAGGTCCTGGTGATGGACTTCTGCTTCGCCTCCTTCGCTCTCTGCGACGAGGGCATCGGCCGGGTCGACATCTACCGGCTCCTGGAGGAGTCGGGCGTCACGTACATGGTCATGGAGGACACCGGCAAGACCTGGCCGATCCAGGACGCCAAGTGCGCCATGATCACCGCCAGCCGGGACATCCAGGAGGAGGTCTACAACCTCCACACCAGCGTCCTCCTGAACGTCTCGCCGTTCGTCCTCAACATGGTCACCCAGTACGTCGAGGACTCCATCTCGGACGGCTTCGCCTCCGTCCGCGACATCATCCGCACCAACGGCGAGGCCGCCCGCGCCGCCCTCAGCGGCACCATCCTGGAGTTCCAGGAGCCGGTCGTCGGCACCAGCGTCGCCTGGTTCCGCATCAAGCCGGAGCACCTGACCGCCACCCGCCTCCAGGCCGTCCTCTTCGACGAGGAGGTGTACGTCCTGCCGGGGACCTTCTTCTACTGGAACACCAAGGAGAAGGGCGAGCGCTTCATCCGCCTGGCCCTGGCCCGCGAGCCCGAGGTGTTCGCCGGCGCCATGGAGCGGATGCGGAAGGTGCTCGAGCGCTATGCGGCCTGACGCGCACCGGGCGGTGTTCGTCGACGCCACCCTCTTCATGGGCATGCACAGCAAGGACGACACCGTCCGCCTGGCCGCCAAGGCCTTCTTCGCGGGCCGGCTGGCCGCGGGGGACGAGGGCGGGGTCGTCATGAGCTGGGAGCAGGTCGGCCGCTGCGACGACCTGGTGTGGGGCTACGAACGAGGGGTGCAGGACGAGTACTACCCCTTCATGGACGTCCTCCACACCGACCTGGCCGTCGAGCGCGCCGCCTACACCGAGGACGACATCCGCCGGGCCTGCACCACGCCCGAGTTCGACGGCCTCCCCACGCACGAGCGGCTGCTGCTCGCCCAGGTCGTCGGCCGCGGGGGCGTCCTGCACACGGCGAGCCCGCGGCTGACGTCGAGGACCGGCCTGCCCGTCGTACCGATCGTGCCGGACGGCTCAGCCGGCACGGTCCCGGAAACGGCGTTCCCCCCGTACCTGGAAGACCTCTACCAGCGGTCGCTGGTCCTGACGGTCGTCTCCGAAAACCTCTGAAGACAATCCGAAGGGCACCCCTCTCATGCCTGACACCTACTCCGGGACCGTCGTCCCGCTGATCACCCCCCTCGACGAGCACGGAACCGTCGACGAGCAGAGCGTCGCCCGCCTCCTGGACCACATCCGGGCCGAGGTCACCGGCCTCATGCCGGCCCTGACCTCCGGTGAGGGCTGGAAGCTCGACGCCCGGCAGTGGCAGGACGTCGTCACGTACACCGTGAAGCACGCCGACGGCCTCCCCGTGCTCGCCGGCATCCAGCTCCCCGACACCGCCTCGGTGATCGACCGGGCCCGGACGGCCGCCGAGATCGGCGCGGACGCGGTCGTCGTCACCACGCCGTTCGGCGCCGACGTGACGCAGGACCAGATCGTCGCCCACTACCAGGCGATCCGCGCGGCCCTCGACATCCCGATCTTCCTCTACAACGAGGAGGCCCTGTCGGGCAACCGGATCGAGTTCGACACCCTGCTGCGGATCTGCGAGATCCCCGGGATCGTCGGCATCAAGGAGTCCAGCGGCGACGCGGCCTTCACCCGGAAGATGGCCGAGGCCGGCACCGGCATCCCGGTCTTCGAGGGCTGGGAGAACCTGCTCGTCGACGCCCGGGGCATCCAGGGCTTCATCGGCCCGCTGGCCAACCTCGAACCCGCCCTGTGCAACGCGATGCTGGTCGACCCGACCCCCGACCGCCAGGCGGAGATCAACAGCGTCTGCGAGCGGTACGGGGTCTTCCGCGACGACTGGTACCGCTGGGTCAAGAAGGAGCTGCACAGCCGCGGCGTCATCAGCTCCCCCACCACGCACGAGGAGGCGACGGCGGCATGAGCACGCCCTCGTCCCCCCTGTCCGTCCCGGTGGCCGCGCACTCGGTCGCGGCCCCGGTCGCGACCGCCCAGCGCGAACTGCACAGCCTCTACCGGCGGGTGCCCAACCTCGGCGACTACGGGTCGATGACCGCGATCGAGGAGCGGTGGATCCTGCCCAAGGCACGGGCGTACGAGGCCTCGGCGCCCGCCTTCGGCTCGGCCGGCGAGCTGCTCCAGGCGCTCAAGCAGTTCCTCGCCGAGGAGGAGGCCGCGCTGCCGGAGAGCGCGACCTTCCTCGCCGAGCACGCGACCCTCGACCAGTTCAAGGTCGTGGTGCGGCAGTTCGCCCTCGACGGTCTCACGGAGTCCGAGTCGCTGCTGCCGGTGGTGCCGCGGCTGCCGTACCGCTCGGCGATGGCGGTCTTCCGGGTCCTCATCGACGAACTCGGCTGCGGCAACGAGGAGAAGGCGCACTCCCAGCTCTACCGCGACCTGCTCACGGAGCTCGGCATGAGCCTCCGGCTCGACGACTACCTCGACGAGACCACCCCGGAGTGCTTCGCGTACGTCAACATGTTCCACTGGCTCGCGAGCCGGGCGCCCTCGCCCCAGTACTTCCTGGGGGCGTACGCCTACTTCGAGACCAGCGTGCTGTACGCCTTCCAGAGCTTCGCGCGGGCGGCCCGGAGGCTCGGGATCGTCCACGACGCCTACTACACCGAGCACCTCTACATCGACTCGTACCACAGCAACCACATGCGTACGGCGATCCGCTCGCTGGAGGAGCCGGACCTGGCGAAGATCTGGGCGGGGGTCCGCCTGGCCTCCGACATCGTCGGCACGGCCACGGAGGCGGCCGTCGCACGGGCGCGGGAGACCGTCGCATGACGGCCGTGCCCGCCGGCCGGCGGGGCTCCGACGAGCCCACCGTCCGCCAGGTGACCGAGGACCTGGTCCTGGTCGAGGTCGCCGGCCGCAAGGTCCTCGCGGCCGCCGTCTGCCCGCACCGCGGGGGCAGGCTCAAGTACGGCAGGGTCGACGGGGACAGGCTGCGGATCACCTGTCCCCTGCACCACACGACGTTCGACCTGACGAGCGGGGAGCGCACGTCCGGCGCGGCGTGCGCGGCCCTGCGGGTCGTCGACGTGCTGCCGGAGCCGTCCGGGCAGGGCCAGAACGGCAGCGGGCGGATCCCCGGGCAGGGACCGGCCGGGGGCGGTGTGCCCACCGGGCAGGGACCGGCCCGGGGCGGTGTGCCCACCGGGCAGGGACCGGTCGGGGGCGCCGCATGACCACCACACCGACCGGGGCGGCGTCCACCGTGGCGCCGCCCCGTGCGGGGGCCGGACACGACGGCATCGCGCCGGTGCCCGAGGCCGAACGCACCTCGACACCGGGCGACTTCGGCTGGATCTGGCCCTCCGCGCAGTTCTCCTTCGGCACGGTCGTCCTCGGCGCGCTGCCCGTCGTCTTCGGCCTGGGCTGGTGGGCCTCGGCGAGCGCCATCGCCGTCGGCGTCGCCGTCGGCACGCTGCTGCTCGCGCCGCTGGCCCGGTTCGGCGTCCGTACCGGCACCAACGACCCGGTGGCGAGCGGCGCGCACTTCGGCGTCCGGGGCCGGGTCGTCGGCAACACCCTCACGGTGGTGACCGCGCTCGGGTTCTTCGCGATCGCCGTGTGGACGGGCGGCACCGCCGTCATGGTCGCCGGCCACCGGCTCCTCGGCACCCCCACGGGCCCCGGCGCGCTGACCGCCGCCATGTTCGTGACGGCGGCCGCGGTCGCGCTGGTCGCCGTACGCGGCCACCAGACGCTCGTCCGCACCTACAAGGTGACGGCGGTCACCGGAGGCGTGGTCCTCCTCGGCACCGTCCTCGTCCTCGCCCCGGACTTCGACGCGGGCTACGCCGGCGGGGCGCTCGCCCTCGACAGCCCGTTCCACACCTGGCTGCTCGCGGCGACCGCCTCCGCCACCGTGCCCCTGTCGTACGCCACGTTCCAGGGCGACTACACCCGCTTCATGCCCTCCTCCACCCCCACCGGCCGGGTGGTGCGGGCCAGCGGGATCTCCATGTTCCTCAGCAGCATCGCCGCTCTCCTCACCGGCGCGTACGTCACGACCCTCTTCCCCGTGCCCGACGAGCCGTGGCTCCAGGGCCTGACGGACGCGGTGCCCGGCTGGTTCGCGGTGGCGGTCGTGGTCTTCGGCTTCGCGGGCACCCTGCCGCAGGCGGGCCTGTGCCTGTACGCCGCGGGGCTGTCCGCCAACTCGGTGTTCTGGCGCTCCTCACGGGCCGCCGTGACCACGGTGGTCGCCCTGCTCGCGGCGGCCGTGCTGTACCTCGGGGCGGTGGTGTACGACGCCATGGACGCGATGTCCGCGTTCGTGACGCTGCTGCTCACCGTCGTCGCCCCGTGGGCCGCCGTGCTCTCCGTCGGGTACGTGCTGCACCGGGGCCGGTACGACGCGGAGGCGCTGCGCGCCTTCACCACGGGCGGGGGCGGCCGGTACTGGTACACCGGCGGGGTCAACGCGCGGGCCGCCGCGGCCTTCACGGCCGGCTCCGTCGTCGGTGTGCTGTGGGTCAACAACCCCTTGTACACCGGCCCGTTGACCGGGCTCACGGACGGGGTCGACCTGAGCCTGCCGGCCTCGTTCGTGGTCGCCGCCGTGCTCTACGGGGCGCTGTGCCGCGTCTGGCCGGAGCCGCTTCTCCCGCCCTCCGGCGGCCGCTGACCCCGCGTCCGACCGCCGCCGATCCGTTCACTGACCGAGGTGACTCACTCATGTCCATGTTCCGACTCGTGGTGCGGACGGTCGTCGAGGAGGCGGAAGGCGTCCGGGGGCTGCTGCTGGCCGACCCGGCGGGCGCCGAACTGGCTCCGTGGGAGCCGGGGGCGCACCTGGAGGTGACCCTGCCGTCCGGGACGGTCCGGCACTACTCGCTGTGCGGCGATCCGGCCGACCGGCGCGTCTACCGGCTCGGGGTGCTGCGCGAGACCGCGGGCCGGGGCGGATCGGAGGAGGTCCACCGCGCCGTCGGCGAGGGCACGCTCCTCGGGGTGCGGGGTCCGTTCAACCGCTTCCCGCTGGTGCCCGCCGAGCGCTATCTGTTCGTCGCGGGCGGCATCGGCATCACCCCGCTGCTGCCGATGCTCCGTTCCCTGCGGCCCGGCACGTGGTCCCTGCTGTACGGCGGCCGGAGCCTGGCGTCGATGGCGTACCGCGAGGAGCTCGCCGGGCTCCCCGGGGTCACGCTCGTCCCGCAGGACACGGCGGGGCTCCCCGATCTGGACGCCGCCCTCGGGGGGCTGCCCCCGTCGACGGCCGTCTACTGCTGCGGCCCCGAGGGTCTGCTGCGGGCGGTGGAGGAGCGGTGGCGGGGGCCGCTGCACACCGAGCGGTTCGGGGCGGCTCCCTCCGGCGGGAACGTCGCGTCGGACGGTTTCGAGGTGGAGCTGAAGCGCAGCGGGCGGACCCTGCGCGTGGAGCCCGGCCGGACCCTGCTCGACGCCGTGCGCGAGGTCGTGCCGGGTGTGGCGTACTCCTGCGAGGAGGGCTGGTGCGGCACCTGCGAGACGAAGGTGCTGGCCGGGACGCCCGAGCACCACGACTCCGTCCTCGGTGAGGAGGAGAAGGCCTCGGGGACGACGATGATGATCTGCGTGGGCCGCTCGCGCACGGACCGTCTCGTCCTGGACCTGTGAGGCGCGGAGGCCCGTACCGGGAGATCGGCCGGTACGGGCTTCCGCGTCCGCCGGGGGCGGAAGCCGGCCGGTGTCAGGGGAAGACCACCAGGGCCCGGCCGCCCTTGCCCGCGATCATGTTGTCGAAGGCGCCGGGGATGCCGTCCAGGGTGATCCGCTCGGTGACGAGGGAGCCGAGGTCGAACCGGCCCGCCCTGATGTGCTCGGCGAGGACCGGCAGGTCCTCGGCCGGGTTCGAGTTGCCGTAGACGCAGCCCGCGAGGGTGCGGCCCCAGTGGAAGATCTCCAGGGCGTTGAAGGTGACCTGCTGGTCCTTGCCGCCGATGCCGACGACCGTCGTGCGGCCCCCGCGCCGGGTGGACTCCCAGGCGGTGCGGATGGTGACGGCGCGGCCCACGCACTCGACGGCCACGTCGACGCCCTGCCCGCCGGTCAGCTTCCGGATCTCCCGGGGGGTGTTCTCCGAGGCCACGACGTACTCGGTGGCCCCCGC
This sequence comes from Streptomyces sp. CB02261, assembly GCF_001905665.1. Lineage (GTDB taxonomy): Bacteria > Actinomycetota > Actinomycetes > Streptomycetales > Streptomycetaceae > Streptomyces. The sequence goes on from NZ_LIVX01000014.1 coordinate 61,806, forward strand.
CGCCCTCGCGAGCGCCTCCTTCTCCGGGGAGACGTCGACGGCGACGATCGTGGACGCGCCCGCGATCCGGGCGGCCTGGAGGGTGGAGAGCCCCACCCCGCCGACGCCGAACACCGCGACGGACTCGCCCGCGCGGACCCGCGCCGAGTGGTGGACCGCGCCCCAGCCGGTGAGGACGGCGCAGCCGAGCAGCGCCGCATCGGTGAGCGGGATCCCTTCGGGGGCGGGCAGGACGCAGTTCGCGGCGACGACCGTCTCCTCGGCGAACGCGGCGACGTTGAGGCCGGGGTGCAGCTCCGTGCCGTCCTGCATGCGGGCGTGGACGTTCGCGGCGCCGGCCAGGGCACTGGCGCAGAGCCAGACCTCGCCGAGCGAACAGGGGTGGCAGGTCCCGCAGGAGGGGGCCCAGTTGAGGACGACGTCGTCGCCGGGGGCGATGCCGGTGACGCCCTCGCCGACGGAGACGACGGTGCCGGCGCCCTCGTGGCCGAGGACGGCGGGGACCGGCAGGCGCATGGTGCCGTCGGAGAGGGACAGGTCGGAGTGGCAGACGCCGGCGGCGGCGAGCCGGATGCGGACCTGGCCGGGGCCGGGCTCGGGGAGCTCGATGCCGGTGATCTCCAGCGGAGAGCCGACGGCGGGCAGGACTGCGGCGCGGATCACGCTCGTTTGCTCCTTCTGCGCGGAACGGTCAGAACGGCGGAACGGTCAGAACTGGAGGGACTTGGTCTGGAGGTACTCGGAGAGGCCGTGCGCGCCGAGTTCCCGGCCGACGCCCGACTGCTTGTACCCGCCGAAGGGGGCCAGCGGGTTGAACCGGCCGCCGTTGATGTCGACCTGTCCTGTCTCCATGCGGCGCGCGAAGGCGACGGCCTCCTCGGGCTCGCCCCAGACGGCTCCCGCGAGGCCGTAGACCGTGCCGTTGGCGATGGCCAGGGCCTCGGCCTCGTCCTCGTACCTCAGGAGTGAGACGACCGGTCCGAAGATCTCCTCCTGGGCGATGGTCATCTCGGGGGTGACGTCGGCGAAGACGGTCGGGGAGACGTAGTAGCCGGTCTCGCGCGGGGCGTCGGGGCCGCCGGCGACGAGCCGGGCGCCCTCCTCGATCCCCTTCTCGATGTAACCGCGGACGCGCTGCTGCTGCTTGGCGTTGACGAGGGGGCCGACCCGCTCGCCGGGGACGTACTTGGCGACGGCCTCGGCCGCGAGCGCCACCGCCTCCTCGTACCGGTCCGCGGGGATCAGCATCCGGGTCCAGGCGCTGCACGTCTGGCCGGAGTTGGACATGACGTTGGCGACGCCGACGGCGACCGCCTTGGACAGGTCGGCGCTCGGCAGGATCACGTTGGCGGACTTGCCGCCGAGTTCGAGGGCGACGCGCTTGACGGCGCCGCCGGCGAGGGCGCCGATGCCGCGGCCGACGGCGGTGGAGCCGGTGAAGGAGACGAGGTCCACCTCCGGGTGCTCGGCGAGGGCCTGTCCCGCGACCGGGCCGAGCCCCGTGACCAGGTTGAACACACCGGCGGGCAGGCCCGCCTCGTGGACGGCCTCGGCGAAGAGCTGGGCGGTGAGCGGGGTGTCCTCGGCGGGCTTGAGGACGGTGGTGCAGCCTGCGGCGAGGGCCGGGGCGACCTTGGCGACGATCTGGTGGAGCGGGTAGTTCCAGGGGGTGATCGCGGCGACGACGCCGACCGGCTCCGAGTAGACGGTCGAGTTGCCGACCTTCTCCTCGAAGGGGTGGGTGGCGGCCAGTTCCGCGTACGAGCCGGCCACGGCGATCGGCAGCCCGGCGTGGACGGCGGCGGCGAGCTGCGGCGGCGCGCCGAGTTCGGCGGTGACGGTGGCGGCGATCTCCTCCGCGCGGGCGGCCAGCGCGTCGCGGAGGGCGGCGATGCGCGCGCCCCGTTCGGCGGGCGGGGTCGCGGCCCAGCCGGGCAGCGCGGCCCGGGCGGCGCGTACGGCGGCGTCGACGTCGTCGGCCGTGCCGGCCGGGACATGGCCGATGACCTGCTCGTCCGCCGGGTTGATGACGGCGATGGTGTCGGGGCCGGACGCGGGGCGCCACTCCCCGCCGATGTACATAGCGTCGTGCGCGTCGTGGGCCTTCATGCGCTTCCCTCTCCTCACCCGGCCGACCGGTTCGGCGGCGTCGACCCAAACTAGCGCTGTTAGTTTTTCGGCGCCAGGGCTACGGGACGTGCCCCGGGTCTCAGTACGCGACCGATCGTGCCGCCCCGGCCCCGACCCTGTCCACGGCGGGACCGGACGGCCGCGTGGGCCCGGTACCGGCGCGGGGCTCCTGGACACGCGGCCGCGTCCGGTGGGCACGCCGGGTGGCGGCCCGCCGGACGCGGCGGGGGTGCGGGACCGACGGAGCGGCTGGGTCCGTCGAGACCGCGGGTCAGATCTTCTGCGCGATGTCGGTGAGGTGGGCGAAGACGACGATGTTCGCCTCGTAACCCTTGGTGCGGTGGAAGGCTCCGCCACAGGTCAGCAGCCGCAGTTCGGGCCGCCCGGTGGAGCCGTACACCTCTTTGTCGGGGAACTCGGCCTTGGTGTACGTACGGATGCGGTCGACCGTGAAGACGGCGACCTTGCCGTCGGCGCGGGCGACCCGGACGGTGTTGCCCGGGCTGAGCGCGTTGAGGTTCAGGAAGACGGCGGGCCCGGTGCGGGTGTCGCGGTGGCCGACGACGACGGCGGTCCCCCGCTCCCCCGGTGTGGCGCCCTTCGCGTACCAGCCGACGACCCGGGGGTTCTCGACCGGCGGCGTGGCGAGCCGCCCCGCGGCATCGAGGCCGAGGTCGATGACGGGCGCCTCGATGGTGATCGCCGGCACGGCGAGGACGGTGGGACGTGAACGGGCCAGCGGCGCGGGCGGGGAGGTCGGCGGCCGGGACTTGGGCGCGGCCTTCGCCCGGGGCCGGGGCGTGGACGGGGGCTGTGCCGCGGTACTCGCCTTGTGGTCCTGGGCGGCCGGCGCTCCGGCCGCCGCGGCCGCCCCGGCCCCGCCGGGAGTGGCGGGGCCGGCGGCGAGCGCCGGCCCGGCCGGCTCCTCGTCACCGGCCCACCAGACGCCGCCGGTCACCAGGACCACGGTGACGGTCACGGTCCTGGCGAGCCGGAACAGGCGCCGGCGCCTGCGCGTGAGGCGGGACGACCTACGCGGCGCCATCGTTGCGGCGGCGCGAGCGGCGGATCAGGACCAGTCCGGCCGTACCGGCGAGGCCGGCGGCGACGGCCGCCCCGACGCCGAAGGTGGAGGAGTCCTCGGCGGCGATCTCCGCGCTGCCGCCGCCGCCGGCGCCGACCGGGCCGTGCGGGGGCTTGTGCTGGCCGTTGCCGCCGTTCCAGCCGTTGTTGTTCCCGTTGTTGCCGTTGTTGCCGTGGTGTCCGTTACCGCCGTTGCCGCCGTTGCCGTTGCCGCCGTTGCCGTTCGGCGGGCCGTCGAAGTGGTCGCAGTCGACGCGGAAGACCTTGCTCTTCTTGGCGCCCTGCTGCCCCGTCCAGGTCCACTCGACCTTGTACATGCCGTCGGGGAGTTCGATGTCGGGCGTGTACCCGTTGCCCGCGGGGTCGACGGTGATCGAGCCGACTCTGACCGCACCGCCCTTCGGGGGCTGCGGCGAGATCGTCCAGTTGAGCAGCTGGAGGCCGTCGAAGCCGAGCGCGGAGATGTAGAACGTGCAGACCCTGGGCTCGTTGCGCTGATCGGCCTCCGGCGTACGGGGCGGCTCGTCGGGGCGCCCGGCGTGGTGGATCTTGACGTCGCCGTTGTCGCCGGGGGCGGCGAAGGCGGCGGGCGCGCCCGCGAGGGCGACACCACTGAGGGTGAGGGCGGCTGCGGTAGCGGCCAGGGGCCGGGCGAGGCGAACAGACATGCGGATTCCTCCGGGATGATGTCGGCGGGCATTTCAACCGATAGTCTGACTATTAGTCATCACCTGGACACGGAGGGTGGCGACATGCGCGTCGCCACCCTCCGTTTCCCCCGTCCGGCCCAGAGGTCGTACGGCCCGGCTCGTGTCGGCCCGGCCCGGCGCCCTCAGACGATCCCGAAGACGATTCCCGCCGCGAGCACGACCAGCGAGGTCAGCGCGGCCCACTTCACCGTGAACCTGGTGTGGTCGCCGAACTCCACCTTGGCCATGCCCACCAGGACGTACACCGCCGGCACCAGCGGGCTCGACATGTGCAGGGCCTGACCGACCAGCGAGGCCCGCGCGATCTCCAGCGGCGACACGCCGTGGGCCGCGCCCGCCTCGGCGAGGACCGGCAGCACGCCGAAGTAGAAGCCGTCGTTCGACATGAAGTAGGTGAGCGGCAGGCTGAGCACGCCGGTGACCAGGGCCATGTGCGGGCCCATGCCCTCCGGGATCGCGCCGACGAGCCAGTCGGCCATGTGCTTGACCATGCCCGTGCCGGTCAGGACCCCGGTGAAGACGGCCGCGGCGAAGACCATGCCGGAGACGTTGAGGACGTTGTCGGCGTGGGCGGCGATACGCGCCTTCTGCTCGGCCGTCTTCGGGTAGTTGACGGTGAGCGCGAGCGCGGCGCCGAGGAGGAACAGCACGGGGATCGGCAGCAGTTCGAAAATCATCGCGGCGAGCAGCACGAGCGTCAGGCCCGCGTTGAACCAGTACAGGTGGGGGCGGAGCGTCGGACGGTTCGGGTCCAGGCCCTGGAACCCGCCGTCCTCAGCTGCCGACGCGCCGGGGGTGGCGGGGCCGGTGGGGGCGGCCCCGGGGGTGCCGGTGGGAGTGGTCCCGGGGGTGCCGGTGGGGATGGTCCCGGAGATGCCGGTGGGGGTGGTCCCGGAGGTGCCGGTGGGGCTGCCGGTGCCGGTGTCTGTCGCGTCACTGCCGTTGCCACCGCCGAGGCCACCGGCCCCGACCAGCACGGTCTCGGTCTCGGGCACCAGGGCCTCGTCGAGCGTGAGGTAGCCGATGCGCTTGCGCTCGCGGCGCCCGAGGACGTACGCGAGGACGAAGACGAAGAGCAGGCCCATGGCGAGCGCCGGGATCATCGGCACGAAGACGTCGGCGGCGTCCAGCTTCAGCGCGGTCGCGGCGCGGGCCGTGGGACCGCCCCAGGGCAGGGTGTTCATGACGCCGTTGGCGGTGGCCGCGACACCCGTCATGACCACGAGGCTCATACCGAGCCGCTTGTAGAGCGGATACATCGCCGAGACGGTGATCATGAAGGTGGTGGAGCCGTCGCCGTCCAGCGAGACGATCGCGGCGAGCACCGCCGTGCCGACGACGATCCGGACGGGGTCGGCCTTGCAGAAGCGCAGGATGCCCCGGACGATCGGGTCGAAGAGCCCGACGTCGATCATGACGCCGAAGTAGACGATGGCGAACATCAGCATCGCCGCCGTCGGCGCCAGCTTGCCGACGCCTTCGATGACGTAGTCGCCGAGCTGGGCCCCCTGCCCGACCGCGACGCAGAAGAGCGCGGGGATCAGCACGAGCGCCGCGATCGGCGACATCTTTCTCATCATGATCAGGACCAGGAAGGTCGCGATCATGGCGAAGCCGAGGACGGTCAGCATGGAGGGCACCTCACGTTCACCGTTGAACTGCCGCCGAGCGGCGGTCCGGATGACGGTAGGTGCCCCCTTCTGCCGTTAACAAGACGTTGACGCGTGAGCAATACGAGCAAAACCCCAGGTCACGACGGGGGTCGTGGCCTGGCCGGGCGCGAGCCGGTGTCACGCGAGGGGCGACACCTCGACGGGGAAGCCGTTCAGTACGGCCGTACCCGACAGCGGGTCGAGCCGGGAGCCGTCGAGCAGCTGGTTGACGTTGACGCCGGGGCGGGCGGACGCCACGGTCAGCCGGGTGCCCGGCCGGTCGTGACCCCAGCCGTGCGGGAGGCTCACCACCCCGGGGCGCACCCCGTCGGTGACCTCGACCGGGACCTCCAGCTCGCCGCCCTCGCCCTTGACGCGGGCGAGCCCGCCGTCGGCCAGCCGCAGCCGGGCCGCGTCCTCGGGGTGCACCTGGAGGGTGCAGCGGTTCGAACCTCCCCCGAGGGCAGGGGTGTTGTGCAGCCAGCTGTTGTTCGAGCGCAGGTGGCGGCGCCCGACGAGCTGGAGCGTGCCCGGGTCGGGTACGGCGTCGAGCGCGGCGCGCAGCCGGGGCAGGTCGGCGGCGACGGGCGGCGGGAGCAGCTCGATCCGTCCGCTGCGGGTCTTGAGGACCTGCGGGAGGCGCGGCTTCAGCGAGCCGAGGTCGATGCCGTGCGGTTGGGCCTTCAGCTCGTCGAGGGTCAGCCCGTACGGGCCGAGGCGCAGCATCAGGTCGAGCCGGCGCTCGGGCCCGGTGTCCCCGGTGAGCCGGGCCGCGAACTCCTCGGGGTCGGCTCCGAACGCCGGTGAGTGCTCCTGCGTCACGGCCTTGGCGAGGGTGGTGTCGATGGCGAGCTGGTCGACGGCGGAGGGCGGAGCGCCGTGCATCCCGGAGACCGCGAGGATCAGCCGCGCGTGGATCTCGCACTCGTCCATCAGCTCGGCTTCGAGGGGTACGGCCGCCGGGGTGAAGCGGGCTTGGTCGCGGACGGCGAAGCCGTTGAAGGCGAAGTCGAAGTGGGCACTGCGGGAGGGCGGCGGCGGGGGCAGCAGGACATCGGCGTGGCGGGAGGTCTCGTTGAGGTACGGGTCGATGGCGACCATGAGGTCGAGGGAGCCGAGGGCCGCGTCGAGGCGGTCCCCGTCAGGCGCGGAGAGGACGGGGTTGGCGGCGATGGTGATCACCGCGCGGATGCGCCCCTCGCCCGGCGTCTCGATCTCCTCGGCGAGCGCGACCATGGGCAACTCGCCCTTGGCCTCGGGGTGGTGGGAGACCCTGCTGTGCCGGCGCCCGAGGGCGAAGCCCCGGCCCGGTCCGGCGGGACGCGGGGCGGGCGCGGTGGCGGATTGCGGGAAGAGGGCGCCGCCGGGACGGTCCAGGTTGCCGGTGAGGATGTTGAGGACGTCGACGAGCCAGTTGCCGAGGGTGCCGTACTCCACGGTGGAGCTGCCCATCCGCCCGTAGACGGCGGCGGTGGGCGCGGCGGCGAGCTCCCGGGCGAGGGCGCGGATGGTGTCCGCGTCCACGTCGCAGGCGGCGGCGACCGCCTCCGGGCTGAACTCCCTTACGGCGGCCCGTACCTCCTCGACCCCCTCCACATGGGCGGTGAGCGGACCGAGGTCGGTGAGTCCCTCCTCGAAGAGGGTGTGGACGAGCGCGGCGAGGAGGAGGGCGTCGGCGCCGGGGCGGATCGCGACGTGCCGGTCGGCGAGCCGCGCGGTGCGGGTCCGCCGGGGGTCGACGACGGTGAGGGTGCCGCCGCGCCGGCGCAGCGCCTTGAGCCTGCCGGGGAAGTCGGGGGCGGTGCACAGGCTTCCGTTGGAGTCCAGCGGGTTGGCTCCGAGGATCAGCAGGTGGTCGGTGCGGTCCAGGTCCGGCACGGGGACGGCGAAGGGGTCTCCGAACAGCAGCCCGCTGGAGACGTGCTTGGGCATCTGGTCGAGCGTGGACGCCGTGAAGAGGTTGCGGGTGCGGACCGCGCCGATCAGCAGGGGCGGGTAGAGGGCGCCTGCCATCGTGTGCACGTTGGGGTTGCCCAGGACGATACCCACGGCATCCGGCCCGTACTCCTCGATGATCGGTCGGATTCCGGCGGCGATCCTGTCGAACGCCTCCTGCCAGGTGGCCTCCTGGAGGCGCCCGTCCTTGCGGACGAGGGGGGTGCGGAGCCGGTCGGGGTCGGCGTCCACCTCGGGGAACGCGGCGCCCTTGGGACAGATGAACCCCTGGCTGAAGACGTCGTCGCGGTCGCCGCGCGCCGCGGTGACACGGGTCCCCTCGATCGTGAGGGTCAGTCCGCAGGTCGCTTCGCAGAGGGGGCAGATGCGCGGGGCGGTGGGCATGGCGTCTCCCTGGGACGGCGTCGGACGGCTGAGCATACCGACCGGTTGGCACGTGCGGGAGGGGTCGGCCGGAGGTTACGAGAGCGAGGGCGCCAGGTACGCGTGGAGCAGATGGCGGGTCTCGTCGATGAGCGCGGGGTCGCCCGCGGGGTCGGCGCGGAACGCGAGCCGGACGAGGGCGTCGGCGGTCTCGACGCCGACCAGGACCTTTCGCCGCAGGTCGTCGTCCGCGGGGCGGTCCAGGTGGGTGGCGAGGAGGGCGCAGAGCCGCTCGGCGACCAGCCGGTTGGGATCCTCGACGGCACCCCCGGCCGAACCGTCACCCTCCCCCGGGTCGACCTCCTCGACACTCTCGCCCTCCCCGGGGTCGACCTCCTCGGCACCCTCGCTCTCACCGGGCGCGGCCGCGGGCACCCCGAAGTCGACCAGGGCGAACCCCGGGACGGTCCGCTTCATCGCGATGAACTCGTCCAGGACGCCGTCGATGGCCCCGTAGGCGTCGAGGCGCGGCGCCGCGGCGAGGCGGTCGGAGACCCGCCGGGCGTACTCGTCGAGGTTGCGGTGCGCGAGGGCGGCGACCATCGCCCGCTTGTTGCCGAAGAAGCGGTAGACGGAGCCGATCGGGACTCCGGCGCGGCCGGCGACGGCACGGGTGCTCAGCTGCTCGTAGCCGGTCTCGTCGAGAAGCGCCGCACAGGCGTCGAGGATCCGGGCGAGCCGCTCGGCACTGCGCCGCTGGACGGGGGCGCGGCGGAGGGCCGGAGGGGTCTGGGCGCGGGTCTGGGACACGGGGACCATGATGCCGCTCCGGTCGGGGGTCCGGCGGGTACGGGCGCACGGCGGGCCGGACGTCTCGTCGTTCAGGCGATCAGCAGGCCGATGCCGCCGAGGGTGTACGCGATCATCAGCGCGAACAGCGGGAGTTGGCCGGCGACGGCGCGATGGGGCGGGAAGAGACGCACGGACCGGTCGTGGGCGGCGACGACACCGAGGACGTGGCCGGTGACGATCGCGACGACCTGGAGCGTCGCGAGGCCCGCGGGGCCCAGGAACGGGGCGGGTGCGAGGGCGTTGTCAGTGCCCGCTGCCATGATGACTGTGCGTGGTCCTTCGGTGACGAGGAGCGAGAAGTAGTGGGCCACGAGGTAGCCGAGGGCGATGGGCAGCAGCGAGTGGGCGAAGGAGGTGAGCGGAGTGGTGACGGCGGGGTTCATCAGGCGCAGGGCGCCGGCGCAGAGGCCGTAGCAGGCGGCGGCGAGGGCGACGGCGGCGAGGAGACCGAGCGTGGCGGTGGATGTGGGGCCGAGGGAGGAGGTCTGGAGGGTGGTGATCCAGCGGGGGTTGTCGGAGAGGCCGTCGTAGGCGGTGGAGCCGAGGAGGACACAGACGGTGGCGACGAGACCGGGGGTCTGCGGGGTCGAGTCCAGCCCGTGGAAGGGGGAGCGCAGGACCAGTCGGCCGTCGGCGCGGCGGCCGAGCGGTGAGAGCCGGGCGAGAAGGGAGGAGTACACCTCGAAGGGGTCGGCGTGGGCGAACCACCGGTCGCCGTAGCGGGCGGCGCCGAGGAGTTGGACGCCGGTGTGGACGGTCAGGGCGATGAGGAGGGTGGAGGAGGAGGTGTTGCCGGGGGCGACGAGTTCGAGCCAGGTGAAGAGGAGGAGTCCGACGGCGGCCGGGCGTATGCCGAGCGCGGCGGGCAGGGGGCGGGGGCTCCGCGGCGGACGCAGGGCGTGCAGGGCGCGCAGGGGGTTGAGGAGGCGCCAGACGGGGCCGAGGAGGAGGGAGGCGGGGACGAGTCCGACCCAGAGCAGGACGTAGAGGGCGCCGGGCGCGGGGTTGCGGTCGGGGTCGTCGGGGCCGAGGAGGAGGTGGAGGAGAACGACCAGGGCGGCGGTGGCTCCGAGGACTCGGAGCGCGGTCCGGGTGACGGGGGCGTCGGCCACCCGCTGGAGGGCGGCGGGCAGCGGGCGTCCGGCCAGGTCGCCGCGGAAACGGGAGGAGGACCAGAGCAGTCCCAGGGCCAGGAAGGAGACGAGGAGGGCGGCGAAGGCGCCCGCGTAGGCGTAGAAGGGAGAGAGGGGGAGGTCGTGCCGGGAGCCCACGCCGTGGGCGAGCGGAGAGCCGAGCGCGGGGGCGGTGACGGCGTGGATGCCGGTCATCGGACGACGAGTTGGGTCAGCAGGAGCCCGGACTCGTGGGTCTCCACCTCGAACAGGCCGGTGCGGTCCACGGTGAGGGTGAGCGTGGCGGGCGTCCCGGGGGCGAGCGGCAGTTCGCGGTCGTAGCCGTGCACGTGGAGGGTGTCGGCGCGGTCGCTGGTGACACGGAGGGTGAGGCGTTCGCCCTTCTTCAACTCGATGCGGGAAGGGGGCGGTGAGACGGTCGTTCCGGTGACGGTGAGGGTGACGGTCCGGCCGGGGTCGGGCGGGCGGGCGTCGGTCGGGCGGGCAGGGGTGGGCGACGCGGGAGTGGCGGGCGTCGCCGGGGCGGGCGCCGACGGAGCGGGGGCCGACGGGTTCGGGGTGCCGTCCAGGCGAAGGACGGTCTGGACGGGGGTGCCGGCGACGGCCCAGACGGTGTGGTCGTCCGCGTGGAGCCGGACGGTCAGGGCGCGGGCACCGGCCGGTACGTAGGCCCAGGGGCCGTACAGGCGGGTGGTCTCCTTGCCGTCGACCAGGAGGCGGGCGTGGCCCCGGCCCGGGAGGGCCGCGCCGCCGGTGCTCTCTGGGGTGAAGCGGAACCTCTCCACCGTGAGGTGGACGTTCCAGCCGCCCTCGCTGTCGGGGCGTGCCTCGGCCCGGACGGTGGGCGCGGCCGCCGCCGGGAGCTCCCGCAGCCGGTGCCCGCCCTCGTCCCGCGCGGGCAGCAGGGTGCCGCTGCTGCCGGTGGCCTCCTGGTGACTGGTGCCGGGCTTGTGGTGGGTGGTGGGCCGCCCTCCGCACCCCGCGAGGACCAGTACGGCGGCGAGGGCCGGCAGGACCAGGAGCGCGGCGGGCGTCCGGGCGATGCCGGTCCCGGGCGTCCGGGAGGGACTCGGTGCGGTCGCGCGGGGCCGGGTCACGCCGTTCCCTCCCCGCGCGTCCGCCCCTCGGCGTGCCCGGAATCGGCACCGGGCCCGGAGCCGCCGGACGTGACCTCGGCACCACCGCCCGGTGCCGGGCCGGAGGCCGTGGGCCGTCCCGAGGCCGGGGCTGGGGCGGGGATCGATGCCTCGGGCCGGCCCGAGGCCGCGGCCGGGATCGAAGCCCCGGCCCGGTCCGAATCCGTTGACTGGCCCGAGGAAGGGTCCGGGTCCGGGGCCCCGGGTCCGGCCTGGGCCCCGGGTCCGGCCTGGGCCCCAGGTCCCTCGGGGGCGCGGCGGGATCCCGCTGCCACCACCGCCCACAGGAGCCAGACGGTGCCCAGCAGGAGGCGGAGCCAGGCGGGGCTCAGGGGGATGCCCGGGACCATGAGGATCGCCTTGTCGAAGGCGTCGAGGAGGGTGAGGGCGCCGAGTGTGACGGTGGTCCAGGCGAAGACGGGGCGGCCGGGGCGCAGGGCGAGGCCGAGGAGGGTCCACCACACGCCGATGAGGAGGAGCGCGAGGGCCGGGACGGCGGTCGGGGTGAGGGCGAGGGTCGAGCCGGCCACGTCGAGGGCCAGGCCGGCGAGGCCGACGAGGGTGGCCGCGCCCGCGAGTCGGTGGTGGCGGAGCCGGCGCCACCAGAGGGCGAGGCCGGCCAGGGCGAGGACGAGGGCGCTGCCGAGGGCGAGCTGGGTCTCGACGCGCTGGAGGCCGCGGGCGCCGTACCAGTCGCAGCCGGCCGGGAGGCGGCGGGCCTGGACGTCGTAGTCGGCGCAGACGAGGAGCTGGGCGAGTTTGACGGGTTCGCCGACGAGCCGGTCGGTGTTCCCCGAGACCTCGCCGCGGCGTGCCCCGCAGCCGGGCAGGGCGCCGGGGGAGGCGGCTCCGGTGTCGGTCTGCCAGCAGTTGCCGCTGCCCTGGCCGTCCCACCACACGTCGCTGCGGTTGGGGCGGGAGGCACCTGCGCGGTCGACGCCGAGGTGGTTGCCGGCGTAGCGGTTGCGGTGGGAGGTGTCGGTCTGCTTGTCCCAGGCCGACTCGCCTCGGATGAAGGCGGGGACGGCGCTGAGGTAGAAGGCGGCGCGCTGGTGGCCGTAGACCCAGTTGTCCTCGTAGAGGTTCCAGTTGCCGCCGGCGGTGATGATGCCGGTGCCGGGCGGCATGGAGATCTGGGGGCAGACGACGCCCTGCTCGTAGCCGCGTTCGACGGGCGGGCGGGCGCAGGTGCCGTCCGCGACGTACCGGTAGTAGTTCTGGTTGTTGTCGTGGATGAGGTTCCGCTCGAACTTCGCGTGGTTCTGCGGCAGTCCGGGGTGGCCGGGGAAGGCGGAGTCCATGGAGGCGCCGCCCATGTTGTGGTCGAACTCGTTGTCGTGGACCCAGACGGAGTCGCCGGCGGTTCCGGAGTAGCCGACCATGTTGTGGTGGCTTCGGCAGCCGGTGATCTCGATGGAGTAGCGGGGGACGTCGTAGCCGCGTCCGTCGTTGATGTCGGAGGCCGAGCCGGGGTAGATGCCGGAATCGCCGTTGCCGTAGGACTCGCAGTTCTTGTAGAGCCCGTGGTCGGAGGCGAAGGTCAGGAAGCCGTACTCGTCGTTCCAGCGGGTGAGGACGTCGTCGATGACGAAGCCGTCGGCGGCGAGCACGTACAGCGAGTTGAACGTGGTGCGCTGGGCGGTGAAGTTGCGGAAGTAGACGCCGTCGGAGCCGTCGGCGCGGAGGGCGTTGAGCTTCTGGTACTTGGCGTCGATGACGACGTCGAGGCGGGACGCTCCGGTGCCTTCGATCTGGAGGTTCTTCTTGCCGAGGATGGCGACGAGGTTCTGGTTGTGCGGGCACTGCCGCTGCTGCTCGTAGCTGAGGATCTGGTAGCCGAGCGCGGACTTCGGGGCCTTGAGGGTGGCACAGGCACCGGTGGGCGGGGGCAGTGAGGGCTCCTCCTCGTAGAGGCCGGGGAGGATCGCGATGGTGAGGCCGGGCCGGTCGACGGCGTCGACGGCCTGCTGGAGGTGGCGGTAACCGTTCTGGACGCAGCGCTCGTACAGGGCGAGGTTGCGGGCTTTGAGCGGGGCCGGGAAGCCGGAGACCCGGCGCTGGAAGTCGGCCCGGTCGGTCTTGCAGACGAGGAGGTCGGGTTCCCCGGTGCGGAGCTTCGGCACGCTGCCGGAGCCGTCGGGGAAGGTGACGGGCCGCTCCTCGTGGGCCTGGGCCCCGGGGGCGGTGAGCAGGGCCGCGGCGAGCGCCGCGAGCACGACCGAGAGCGCGAGGACGAACCTTCGGGTCCAGGACATGCGCGTGAGAGTAGAGCAATGTTCATCTTTTTTGACCCCCTCGCGTCGAGATCGTCGACGACGGGCCCGGATCGCCCCCCTGTGCCCCGTTGACGGAAGCCGCGCGGAATCCTACGGTCATCCATAGGATTCCCTTGTGGGCTCAGGACAGGAGCGGGCGATGACCACGGAGCAGGCCAGGAAGACGGCCGAGGCGCTCAGCTACAGCACCGGTTTCGGCAACGAGCACAGCTCGGAGGCCCTTCCCGGCGCGCTGCCGCACGGCCGCAACTCGCCGCAGCGCGCGCCCCTCGGCCTCTACGCCGAGCAGCTGAGCGGCAGCGCCTTCACCGAGCCGCGGGCCCACAACCGCCGCTCCTGGCTCTACCGGATCCGCCCCTCGGCCGCGCACCCGCCGTTCACCCGGATCGACAACGGCGCGCTGCGCGGCGCCCCCTTCACCGAGACGGTGCCCGACCCCAACCGGCTGCGCTGGGACCCCCTGCCCGAGCCCGCGCCCGGCACCGACTGGCTGGCCGGTCTGTGGACCCTCGGCGGAAACGGCGACGCGACCCAGCGCGCCGGGATGGCCGTGCACCTCTACCACGCCAACGCCTCCATGGAGCGGGTCTTCGGCGACGCGGACGGGGAGCTGCTGATCGTCCCGGAGCGCGGCGGCCTCCTCCTCCGCACCGAGCTGGGTCTGCTCGCCGTCCACCCCGGTGAGGTCGCGCTGGTCCCGCGTGGGGTCCGCTTCCGCGTCGAGCTGCTCGACGAGACGGCCCGCGGGTACGTCTGCGAGAACTACGGGGCGCCGTTCCAGCTCCCCGACCTCGGCCCGATCGGCGCCAACGGCCTCGCCAACGCCCGGGACTTCCGGGCCCCGGTCGCCGCCTACGAGGACGTCGAGGGCCCCGTCGAGGTGGTGAACAAGTACTGCGGCAACCTCTGGTCGGCGACGTACGGCCACTCCCCGCTCGACGTCGTCGCCTGGCACGGCAACCACACGCCGTACGTCTACGACCTGCACCGTTTCAACGTCATCGGGACGATCTCCTACGACCACCCCGACCCGTCGATCTTCACGGTCCTCACCTCGCCCTCCGACACCCCGGGGCTGGCGAGCGTGGACTTCGTGGTCTTCGCCCCGCGCTGGCTGGTCGGCGAGGACACCTTCCGGCCGCCGTACTTCCACCGCAACGTGATGAGCGAGTACATGGGCCTCATCGAGGGCGCGTACGACGCCAAGACGGCCGGCAAGGGGGGCTTCGTACCGGGCGGCGGCTCGCTGCACAACATGATGTCCGCGCACGGCCCCGACCGGGACACCTTCGACAAGGCCAGCGCCGCCGAGCTGCGGCCGCAGAAGATCGACGACGGCCTCGCGTTCATGTTCGAGACCCGCTGGCCGGTGACGGCGACTCCTCAGGCCGCCGGGGCCGACCATCTGCAGAACGGGTACGACGACGTATGGCAGGGTCTTGAGCGCCACTTCCGGCCGTAGTGTCTCGGCCGTAAGCCCGTAGCCTTCGTACGGAGAACCCGTGACCGCCTTCGCCCCCGACTCGCTGGTCCTGAACCGCAAGCTGCCGCTCTGGTATCAGGTCTCGCAGTCGCTCCGCGCCTCGATACTGGGCCGCACGCCCGACGCCTCGCTGCGGCTGCCCACCGAGGAGCAGCTCGCGGCGCACTACGGCGTGAGCGTGCTCACGATGCGCCAGGCCCTCAAGGAACTGGAGGAGGAGGGCCTGATCAGCAGGCACCGGCGGCGCGGCACCTTCATCGAGCCCGGCGCCCGGCGCTCCACCCCGCGCCGGCTGCTCGGCTCGATCGACGCGGTCGTGGCCCAGCAGTCGGGCGAGCGGACGACGGTCCTCGGACACGGCACCGAACCGGTGCCGGGTGAGCTCGCGGAGTACTTCCCGGACGTGACGGAGGTCGTGGCGTACCGGAGGCTGCGCCGCGACGGTGAGAGCGGGGAGCCGTCGAACTGGGCGGAGAACGCGGTACGCCCCGAGCTCGCCGCCGCGATCGACCCGGCCGACCTGGAGCGCTGGCCGATGACGAAGGTGCTGCGGGACGTCGTCGGGGTGCGGATCAGCCGCATCACGGACACGGTCGAGGCCCGTCTCGCCGATCCGGAGACGGCGGCGCTGCTCCAGGTCCCGCTGCTGTCGCCGATCCTCCACTACACCGGAGTGACCTACGACGAGGACGGGCGGGTCGTCGACGTGGCGCGCATCCGCTACCGCGGCGACCGCTTCTCGTTCACGGTGACGATGGAGGCCAGGTGAGAAGCACCGCCTGAGCCGGCCGGGCGGCAGCGGTGGTGGAGGAGCGCTGACGGCGCTCGTTAGCATGCGGGGCGTGACGGAAGCCCCCGGAGCGCACGACGACCTGCCCCTCCTCGACGACCTCATGCCGTGGTCCGTCGCACCGCTGCGGTTCGGCCGCTCCTGGATCGTGGCACCGGACGCGCGCACGCTGCGGTCCCGCTGGGATCGCCTGGTGGCCGCCGAGGGGGCCGAGCGGGAGGCCCTGTTCCGGTCCAGCCGGGCGCGGACGCCCGCCAGCGCGGTGGCCGCGCTGCCGGGCCAGCGGACCTCGACCGTGCGCCTGGCCCGCGAGGCGGGACCGTGCCCGGAGCCCGTACGGGTCGCGCGCGGGCCGTTCGACGAGCAGTGGCTGCTGCCCGACCACCGGCTGATCGACACCGCCCGGCCCGAACTGTGGCGGGTCGCCGGGGAGCCGCAGCTCTTCGCCGTCGAGCAGGGGTACGTGCCGGGCGCGGCGGGGCCCGCCCTCCTGGTGACCGCCGCCCTGCCCGAAGGCCGCTCCGCCGCCGGCCGGCCGGGCCGCATCCGCCCGCTGTTCCGGCGCCCCGGGGGCCGGGAACCCAATGTGGCGCCCGGCCTCCTCGCCTTCCTCGGGAAGCGGTACGGGCACGAGGTCGACGCCCTGGAGTGGCTCGCGTGGACGGTGGCGGCGGCCCGGCCCTCCCCCGCCGGGTGCCGTGTCCCGGTCCCGGCGGACCCGGAGGTGTGGGCGGCGGGGGTGGCGCTCGGCCGGGAACTCCTGGACGTCCAGGCGCGGGGCGCCCTGAGCGGGGCGAAGCCGCGGCTGCCGGGCGGGCGCCGCCCTTACGTACGGGCGGCGGTGCCCGCGCGGCTGGCGACGCTGACGTACGACGACGAGGACGAGGCCCTGTGCCTGGACGAGGGCCGGATCTCGCCCGTACCGGAGGAGGCCTGGGAGTTCCGTGTCGGCGGGGCGCGGGTCCTGGAGCAGTGGTTCGCGCACCGGACCGCACCGCAGGAGCCGGGCTCCCTGGAGTCGATCGGACCGGTGGCCTGGCCGCAGGAGTGGACCTCGGAGCTGCTCGACCTGATCACGATGCTCGCGCTGCTCGGGGCCCGGGAGGCGGAGCGGGCCGCCTTCACCGGGGAGGCGGCGGGCCGGGAGGAGCTGCGGGCGGCGGGGATCCTCCCGCCACCACCCCGGGCCCGCCGCCCCGCGTCCGTACTGGACCATCAGGAGGAGGGCCCGGAGGGGCAGTTCATGCTCCTGTGACCGGAGGGGACCCTGTTACCGGTGGCGCTTCTGCGACCGGGGGCTGCCTGTAACCGGAGGCGCCCCCGCCCCCGGCGGCGCGAAGGAGTCGAGAAGACGGGCGATGCCCAGGGCGAAGATCTCGTCGGGGTCGACGGGTGCGGGGGACCCGGCGAGCAGCCGCGCGAGGTGCGGGTACCGGCCGCTCGCCACCTGGCCCGCGAGGTAGGCACGGCGCACCGCCTGTTCCTGCTCCTCGGACCAGGGCAGTCCGCGGGCCCGCTCGGCGACGGCCTGCTCGTCGGCGACGGTCGCCATGACCGTGCCGTTGACCCTGGCGATCAGCTGCATCTTCGGCCCGGACGGGATGTCCAGGGGCTCGAGGCAGCTCAGGCACCACTCCAGGAAACGCAGGGCGTCGGGGCTGAACCCGTAGGCGCTGGTCATCACCCGGGCCGGCCAGGGATGCCGGTACATGATCGCGGGGCCCTGGTGGGCGATGCCGGTCATGTCGGCCCGCCAGTCGCCGCTGGGCTTCTCGGGGAACTCGTACTCGTCGCTGACCGCGTCGACCATCAGCTCGTAGATCGTCGGCCTCGCCATGGGCTGGCGGATCGAGGGGACGGCTCCGGAGGCCCTGGGCGCCCTCGGCCTGCTGCTCCTCTTCCGCTTCGCGACGACCTGGGTGGGCATCCTGCTCGGGCTCGCCTCGAAGAGCGAGGAGGCGGCGGGCCAGCTCGGCAGCGCCACGTTCATGCTGCCGCTGCTGTCCAACGCGTACATCCCGACCGACGGCATGCCGGGGTGGCTGCGCACGGTCGCCGAGTGGAACCCGATCTCGGCGGTCACCACGGCGGTACGGGCCCTCTTCGGCAACGCGCCCGTACCGGCGGACGCGGCCTGGCCGGTGGCCCACCCGGTCGCCGGGGCGCTCCTCCGGTCACTCGGCCTGATCGCCCTCTTCGCCCCGCTCGCGGTACGCCGTTACGCCAGGGGCTGACCGGGCCGACCGGCAAGGGGCGACGCCGGGACCGTCCGGGGTCCGTGACCCACGTCCCGGTGACAAGGACCCGCCCCGCAGGGTAGGCAGGGCTTCCATGAGCACTCAGCCACTCCCCCTCGACGGGATCACGGTCGTCGCCGTCGAGCAGGCCGTCGCCGCCCCCTTCGCCACCCGGCAGCTCGCCGACCTCGGCGCCCGGGTCGTCAAGATCGAGCGCCCCGACGGCGGGGACTTCGCCCGGGGGTACGACACGGCCGCCCGCGGCCTCGCCTCCCACTTCGTGTGGTGCAACCGCGGAAAGGAGTCCGTGGCGGTCGACCTCAAGGACCCCCGGGGGCTCGCCCTCGCCCGGCGGATGGTGGCCGACGCGGACGTCTTCGTGCAGAACCTGGCCCAGGGGGCGGCGGCCAGGCTCGGCCTCGACGCCGCCACCCTGTGTGCCGCCCACCCGCGGCTGATCGCGGTGGACGTCTCGGGGTACGGGGCGACGGGCCCGTACGCGCACAAGCGGGCGTACGACATGCTCGTCCAGTGCGAGGCGGGCCTCGTCTCGGTGACCGGCACTCCGGAGCAGCCGGTCAAGTCGGGGATCCCGGCGGCCGACATCGCGGCCGGCATGTACGCCTTCTCGGGGGTCCTCGCCGCGCTCGTACGGCGCGGGACGACGGGCCGGGGCGGTCCCGTGGAGGTCTCCCTGCTCGACTCGCTGGCCGAGTGGATGGGGCATCCGCTGCACCACGGGATGCACGGGGGCGCGGCACCGGCGCGAACGGGGCTCGCGCACGCGGTGATCGCGCCGTACGACGCCTATCCGACGGCGGACGGGGGCCTGGTCCTGCTCTCCGTGCAGAACGACCGGGAGTGGCGGCGGCTCGCCGAACAGGTCATCGGCCGCCCGGAGCTCGCCGACGCGCCGGCGTTCGCGACGAACACGGCGCGGGTGGCCGGGCGGGCGGCGACGGACGCGGTGGTCGCGGAGGCGCTGGCTCCCCTGACGGCCACGGAGGCACTGGCCCGCCTCGACGCGGCCGGTGTCGCCTGCGCCCGGCTCAACTCGGTCGCGGAGCTGGCGGAGCATCCTCAGTTGACGGCCCGTGACCGCTGGCGCGAGACGGAGTCGCCGGTCGGGCCGCTGCGTTCGCTGCTGCCGCCGATCGTGTTCCCGGACGCACCGGAGCCGCGGCCGGGCCGGATCCCGGCTCTGGGCCAGGACACGGACGAGGTGCTCGCGGGCCTCGGGGTGCCGGAGGCGGAGCTGAAGGAGCTGAGGAGCGCGGGAGTGATCGCCTGACGCGCCTCCGTGCGCCGGGTCCGTCATCGGGGCCCGGTACTGCGCCGGGTACGACCGATCGCCGGACGGGCGGGGACACGTCCGGCGATGTCGCGGGCGGAGTCGTACGGGCGACCGGGCTGCGGCGGGCGGGAACCTCGGGGTGCGCGGCCCGGCACCCGACTCCTAGGGCGTGGCCCCGGATCGATCACGATCGGCGGGGCGTCTCCTAGCGACGCGTTCCGAAGAGGGAGCGGCGCAGGCGGCGGAGCGGGGCGAAGAGTGAGACCCGTGCGCTGCGGCTGCGGTGACCGTGCACCGGCGCCTCGTGCGTACGCGTCGTCAACTCCCGCATCAGCAGCGTCGCCTCGGCCACCTCTCGCTGGGGCACGGCGGGTCCGCCGAGCACCGCGAGATGACGGTCGAGCCGCGAACTCGTCGCGCTGCTCCCGCAGGTGATGGCAGGCACTCGAGGCCTGCTGCGCATTGCTATCTGTTCCATGTCACTCCCCACCCGTACAAGGGCACCCGTCCCAGGGCAGGTTAACCCTATCGCCCCTTGCTCACACCCGTGTATCCCGCCGAAGGCATCGACGGCACTCGTACGGGGGTTGACGGTCACTGTCCGAATCCATCTGATTCCAGGGCGAGTTGGACAGGGCTCGAACACCTGCCGAACCGTCACGAACCATCCTGCACTCCGGACCCTGCCCTCCGGTCGGCCGGGCCTGTGTGATCTCCACCACCAAGATCGTCCATTCGTCCCCGTGGCCTTCCGCCCGACGGCCCGGGGGCCAGGACGGCACCCCTCGGCTACCGTGGATCCATGACGGTGATCGCGGGACGTTACCGGCTTCTGGACGTCCTCGCCGAGGGGGCGACGGGCACCGTCTGGCGTGCCCTGGACGAGACGGACCGGCGCGAGGTGGCCCTCAAGGAGTTCCGGGCCCCGGCCGGGCTGCCGGCGGACGAGGTGCCCCTCCTGCACGCGCGGCGCGAGCGCGAGGCGCGGGCCGCCGCCCGGGTCTCCCACCCCGCTGTCGTACGGGTCCTCGGGGTGGCCACCGAGGACGGCCGGCCCTGGGTCGTGACGGAACTCGTCCGCGGCCTCACCCTCGCCGAGACCCTGGAGGCCGCCGGTCCGCTGCCCCCGCGCGAGGCCGCACGCGTCGGCGCGGAGGTGCTCTCGGCGCTGCGGGCGGCGCGGGAGGCGGGCGTCGCCCACCGGGGCCTGGAGCCGAGACACGTCCTGCTCGCGAACGACGGACGGGTCGTCGTGACCGGCTTCGGCGCGGCGCCCGGCGACGACCCGGGGCAGGAGGCGGAGCTGCGGACGCTGGGCGCCCTGCTCGGCGCGGCGGCTTCGGCGCTTCCGTCGGCGGACGACCGCACCGGGGCGCTCCGCGCCGTCATCGAGGGCCTGTCCCACCCGGCCCACCCCCTGGCGGCAGCCGGGGCCGAGGAGGAGCTGCGTCGGATCGCCACGGGCGGCGCGCGTGCGACCCGGAGTGAGACCACCGCCCCGACGGACGGCGCGTCGGGGCGCCGGAAGGGAGGCGTCGGCGACAACGGCGGGCGTGGGCGCGGGAGTGCGGCCGACGGTTCCCGCACGCCGGTCCCTCCGGTCGCCGGCGCGCACCCGCCCCGCCCGCCCGAACCGTCCCCCGGCACTCACCGGCCCCACCTCACGGGGTCGCCGCGCCGGGGCCATGTCCTCCTCGCCGGGGTGGTCGGCGTCCTGTTGATCGCCGGGGCGCTGACGTATCACGCGCTCCGGGACGACGAGCGAGGCGCCGGGCCCGGCCCCGGCGGTGTCACGAGCACCGCTCCGGCCGGCCCCGGCGCCACGGACGGCGCGGAGGGCGGTCCGGTTACACCGCGTTCCTGAAGCTGGGCAGGTAGCCGCCGGACTGACCGGCCGCGGTCGGGTGGTAGGACTCCCCGATGTTGAGCCAGTTGACGCTGTGGAGCCAGGCGGAGCCGGAGCAGATCTCGTGCCCGGTGAAGGCGGAGACGACGCTGGAGAACGTGTAGCCGTGGTCGGCGGCCCGCTTGGCCAGGGCGGCGTTGAGGTGGTCGGAGGCTCCGTTGATGGCCCGGCGCTCGTTCTCGCTCAGGCCGGCGATGCAGGAGCCGCCGATCTGGTAGAAGCGCGGGTAGCCGAGGACGACGACGCGGGCGGCGGGCGCCTTGCCCCTGATGGCCGTGTAGACGGAGTCGAGCCTGCCGGGGAGCGTGGTGTCCACGTAGCTCTTGGCCTGATTCACGCGGTTGATACAGGTGGCCTCGGACTGCAGCACACAGGTCGTCATGACGTCCGCGAAACCGGCGTCATTTCCCCCGATCGTGACGGAGACCAGGTCCGTGGCGGCGGAGAGCGGACCGAGCTGATTGGCGGTCACATCACCCGTTCGGGCGCCCGAGCAGGCGGTGAACGCGAAGGAGGAGGGGGCGTTCGCGTTCTTCCACAGCACCGGGTAGGCCTTCGTGGAGCGCTTGCAGTCGCCGCTGGCGCTGTCGTAACTCCCGGCGCCCACACCGGAGGAGTACGAGTCACCCAGCGCCACGTAGTCGAGAGCGGCGGTCTCGGCCGCCTGGGCCGCCCCCGCCCCGGTGAAGGCGAGGACGGCACCGAGCAGGAGAGAGGACGAAAGGGCGGTGAATCGGGACAGTCTCATGGAACCTCCCTGTAGCAGGATCTCTGCGCTACCAGGTAGTAGCATCGGATCCGCCGCGCCGGAAGTGTTCATGTCAAAACTGGGGGTGAACTTCCTCCGATCCTCCGTCAGCGACCGTCGCTTTCCGGCCAGGAGAGGAAGCGGAGGCTCCGGTCCCGTCGAATGACCGAACGGGATCGCGACACATTCACACAACAATGCACAGAAGCGCGATCCTGTCCCACCGTTCCCCACTTACAAACGGATTGACCGAATCCGATCGGGACGGTTGCGCTTCTGACCGGCAGGGCTTCGCCAAAATGCGGAAAAGTGGGCCACAGATCCGGGACTTGCCATACAGTCCCATTCATCAATACCGTCGTACATCTCACCCACACCGGTTCATCGGGCACAGCGGCTCAGGGGAGGGCTCCAGCGCCGCGATGGATCCGGAGTGGGGCGCGGTAGGGGGGTGCCGTGCTCGGTGTTCGAATGTGCGCCGAGTCGCGGGTACCGCGCGGCCAGACATGCCAACTCACCGATCTCGCACAGAGATCGTTCCTGTGCGGGCGAGGTGAGAACCCCCCTTTCGAACCGGACACACCATCGGACCGCCCAAGGGGTGGGCGGCCCACCGGACGAGAGGGAAACCAGACCCATGAGCTCGTTCCTGCGCCCATCCGCCACGGGCCCCGAATTGACCGAGCCGAGTCGAATAGCCGCCCAGTACCGGGCCATCACCTCACATCTGGCGATCACTCCGCCGGTGAGCGTCGTCATTCCCGCGATGAACGAAGCCGAAAATCTTCCGTACGTCTTCAAGACGCTGCCGGAATGGATACACGAGGTCGTCCTCGTCGACGGAAATTCCACCGACAACACGGTGGACGTCGCCCGTGAACTCTGGCCGGACGTCAAAGTCGTCAAGCAGGCCGGCAAGGGCAAGGGCGACGCGCTGATCAGCGGTTTCGCCGCCTGCACCGGCGACATCATCGTCATGGTCGACGCGGACGGCTCGGCCGACGGCCAGGAGATCGTCTCCTACGTCTCCGCCCTGGTCGGCGGCGCCGACTTCGCCAAGGGCTCCCGTTTCGCCAACGGCGGCGGCACGGACGACATGACCACCATCCGCAGACTCGGCAACTGGGCCCTCTGCAGCCTGGTCAACCGCAAGTTCGGCGCCCGGTACACCGACCTCTGCTACGGCTACAACGCCTTCTGGCGCCACTGCCTCGACAAGATCACCCTCGACTGCACCGGGTTCGAGATCGAGACCCTGATCAACATCCGGGTCGTCAAGGCCGGTCTCAAGGTGCAGGAGGTGCCGAGCCACGAGTACAACCGCATCCACGGCGTCAGCAACCTCAACGCCGTGCGCGACGGCATCCGCGTCCTGAAGGTCATCCTCAGGGAGAAGTCCCTCGCCAAGGCGGCCCGCCGCCGGCCCGCCCCCTTCTCGGTCAACATCCCCCGGGGAGAGGTGTCTTGAGCGACCGCACGTCCCCGCACGGCTTCTCGGTGGTGATCTGCGTCTACACGGAGGAGCGGTGGGAGGACATCCTCGCCGCCGTCGACTCCGTACGGAAGCAGTCGCTGCCGCCGCTGGAGACGCTGCTCGTGGTCGACCACAACGAGCGGCTCCTCTCCCGGCTCACCGAGGAGTACGCGGACCAGCGGCTCCACGAGGAGGTGCGGGTGCTCGCCAACGCGGGCCCCCGCGGCCTCTCCGCCGGCCGCAACACCGGGATCGGCGCCGCCAGGGGCGAGTTCGTGGCCTTCCTGGACGACGACGCGGTCGCCGAGCCGGACTGGCTCCACCACTTCGCCGCCGCCTACGACGACCCGCGCGTCATGGCCGTCGGCGGCCGGACCCTGCCCGCCTGGGCGTCCGGACGCCGCCCGGCCTGGTTCCCGGAGGAGTTCGACTGGGTCGTCGGCTGTACGTACCGGGGCCTGCCCCCCGGCCGGGTCCCCGTGCGCAACGTGCTCGGCGGCAACGCCTCGTTCCGCCGTACGGCCTTCGACGCGTCGGGCGGCTTCGCCACCGGCATCGGCCGCGACGGCGACCGGCGGCCCCTCGGTGGCGAGGAGACCGAGCTGTGCATCCGGCTCGCCAAGGCGCTGCCCGGGGCGGTCCTCCTCATCGACGACCGGGCCGTCATCCACCACAAGGTGCCGCCCGTCCGCGAGCGCTTCGGCTACTTCCGTACCCGGGTGTACGCCGAAGGGCTCTCCAAGGCGCTCGTCGCGCGGAGCGTCGGCGCACAGAAGGGCCTGGAGTCCGAACGCCGTTACACGACACGGGTGTTGCCCACGGGCGTGCTGCGCGGACTGCGTGACGCGCTGCACGGCCGCTCCGGCGGCGCGGGCCGGGCCGGTGCGATCCTGACCGGCGTGACCCTCGCGGCCGGCGGCTACGCGCTCGGCTCGCTCCGCGCCCGACGGGGCGGGACGACCTTCGCGTGGGGGCCGATCGAACGGGCCGGTGCCGGAGGGGACGAGGACGCGGCCTCCGGAGCCGCACGGGCCGAGGCCGGAGCGCCGGAAGGGGCGGCCTCGTGAGCGACACCGCCGCCGTGCCCGGCCCCGTGAGCGATACCGCCGCCGTGCCCGTCCTCATGTACCACGCCGTCGATCCGGATCCCGCTCCGGCGACCCTGGGGCTGTCCGTCACCCCCGAAGCCTTCGCGGCGCAGATGGAGGTGGTCGCCGACCGGGGGTTCACCCCGCTGACCACCGCCGCCCTCGCCACCGCCTGGCGCACCGGCGGTCCGCTGCCCGCCCGGCCGCTGCTCGTCACCTTCGACGACGGTTACGAGGGCGTGCACCGGTACGCGCTGCCGGTGCTCGCCAAGCACTCCTTCGCGAGCACCGTCTTCGTCTCCACCGGCTGGCTGCCCGGCAGGCACGCGACGGGCGGCGCGCTCGACACCATGCTCGCCTGGGCGCAGGTGCGCGAACTGGCCGCCGCGGGGACGGAGATCGGCGGGCACAGCCACACGCATCCGCAGCTCGACCAGCTCGACGCGCGGCGGCTCCGGTTCGAGACGCTGCGCTGCCGGGAGATCGTCGGAGAGGAGCTCGGCTCCGCCCCGGTCTCCTTCGCCTACCCGTACGGGTACTCCAGCCGCCGGGTCCGCCGTGCGGTCCGGGAGGCCGGCTTCACCCAGGCGCTCGCCGTCGGCAACGCCCTGGCCAGGCGCCGTCAGGGGCCGTACGCGCTGGAGCGGGTCACCGTGCGCCGGTCGACGGACGTCGAGGAGTTCACGCGGCTCGTCGAGGGCCGGTCCGTCGCCCGGAATTTCGCCGCCGACCGGGTCCTGACGAAGGGGTACGCGCTCGCGCGGCGCGCCCGGGGAGCCGTGCGGGGCCACTGGATCTGACGTACCCCCGGACCAGCGGCGTCGTGGGAACGGCCCCTTCAAAACCCGGTGCGCGCCATGCCCGGTTGTCGGATCATGGGCGCCATGGCTGACACCCCACCGGTACCGTCCGCGCCGCAGCGGTCGCTGCCGATCCGGCTCAACCTCGACGACAGCGACTCGCCATCGGACGTCGTCGACGCGCTGTTCCTCGGCCGCTTCGCGACCGGGGAGCAGCCCCACTCCCACAGCACCACCCTGGACCGGGTCAGGCCCGAGGCGACCCTGCTCCCGGCGGGGGCCACGGTGCTGCGGGCCGCGAAGGACGACGACCGCAGCGCCCTGCTCGCCGAGGGCGAGGGCTGGACGCTGCTCGTGTCCCGCTGGAACCGGGGTGCGGACGTCACCGTCACGGCCACCGACGCGGAGCTCGCCGAGCGCGTCCTGAAGGAGGCGACCGACGGGGCGAAGGACGAGCCGGAGCCCCAGCCGGAGAACGTGACGATGGGGTTCTGGTACGTGTCGCCCCGGCGCGGCCCGCACCGGACGACCCGGCAGATCAGCGCCGGGACGTGGGAGGAGGTCCGGCCCCACTACTCCGCGCCGGTGGCGGAGTCCATGGACCGGCTGATGAAGGTGACCCCCGACTCGATCGCCGGCCGGCTCCTGCTGCTGCACGGCCCGCCGGGCACGGGCAAGACGTCGGCGCTGCGGACCCTGGCCCGGTCCTGGCGCGACTGGTGCCAGGTGGACTGCGTGCTGGACCCGGAGCGGCTCTTCAACGACGTCGGCTATCTGATGGACATCGCTATCGGGGAGGACGAGGGCACGGCGAAGGGGCGCTGGCGGCTGCTGCTCCTGGAGGACTGCGACGAGCTGATCAGGGGCGAGGCGAAGCACACGGCCGGTCAGGCGCTGTCGCGGCTGCGCAACCTGACGGACGGTCTGCTCGGGCAGGGGCGCAACGTCCTGGTGGGCGTCACCACCAACGAGGACCTGGAGCGGCTCCACCCGGCCGTGGTCCGGCCGGGCCGCTGCCTGGCCCGCATCGAGGTGGGACCCCTGACCCGCGCGGAGTCGGTGGCCTGGCTCGGGCGCGAGGAGGACGTGCCGCGCGAGGGCGCGACGCTCGCGGAGCTGTTCGCCCTGCGCCGCGGCACGCCCCCGGCGGAACTGCCCGAACCGCGCACGGCCGGGTCCGGCCTCTACCTGTAGCCGCCGCGCGGACGGCGTCAGCCGTGCTCGGCGGTGACGGTCAGCCGAGCTCGGCGATCCCGGTCAGGTGTCCGGGCGGTCCCGGTCAGCCGTGCTCGGCGGTCCCGGTCAGGTGTCCGGGCGGTCCCGGTCAGCTGTCGTACGCGGCCCGCAGGGCCTCGCTCAGGGCCGCCTCCGCCGCCTCGCGGCTGAGGCCGAGGCGGCGGGCCTCCTCGGCGTACTGTGCGGCGGCGGTGGCGGCCCGGCGGGTCGCGGCGTCGCCCGCCGCGGCGACGAAGGTCCCGTGGCGACCGCGCGTCTCGATGACGCCGTCCGCCTCCAGCGCCTTGTACGCCTTGGCTACCGTGTTGGCGGCGAGGCCCAGCTGTTCCGCGAGCCCTCGTACCGTCGGCAGCTTGTATCCGACCGGCAGTCCGCCCGACCGGGCCCGCTCCGAGATCTGGGCACGCAGCTGTTCGTAGGGAGCGGTGGTGGATTCGTGGTCCACGACGATGGTGAGTGTCACGCCGCCGATTCTGCCCCCACCCCGCAGGAAAATGGGAGGCGGCTACGGGCCGTCGGCCCGTAGCGTGCGGCCCCATGACTGTGATCGTCCGTGATGTGCGGGCCGGGGACGCCGAGGGTTTCGCCCGCGTCCGGCGAGCCGCGCTCCCCTTCATGCTCGTGACCGCCGAGCAGCTCACCTTCGACTGGGCGCACGCCCATCCCCGGAGCCACTACCGTCCGCTGGTCGCCGAGACCGAGGACGGCGGGATCATCGGGACCGCCCAGGTGGGGATCGCCCACGACGCCCCGAAGCCGGACATCGGCTATGTGAACGTGTACGTGGACCCCGCGCACCCGGGCCGCGGCGCCGGGACGCTGCTGCTGCGGGCGGCCGAGGAGTACCTGGCCGAGCGGGGCGCGCGCACCCTGTACAGCTGGGCCCTCGACGAGCCGGCGAACCGTGCGTGGGCCGAGCGGCGCGGTTACGCGCCGAGCCGTTCCGCCCATTTCCTGCGCCTCGACCTGACCGCCGCCGAGCTGCCCCCGCTCTCCGCTCCGCCCGCCGGGGTCGAGCTGCTCACGGCCGAGGACTTCGCGGCCGATCCCCGGCCGCTCTTCGAGCTGGACGCGGTGACGACCGCCGACGAGCCGGGTGACGTGGGGGCCGAGCTGGACGACTACGCGCACTGGCTGGCGACGACCTGGGAGCATCCGCTGCTCGACCGCGCGCTGACGACGGTCGTGGTGGTGGACGGCGTTCCGGCCGCGTTCACCGCGGCGCGGACGGACGGTCTGGGCCGGTACGCCTCGGGGATGACCGGTACGGCCCCGGCGTTCCGCGGGCGCGGGCTCGCCAAGCTCGCGAAGAACGCGTCGCTGCACCGGGCCCGCGCCGCGGGCTGTACGGAGGCGTTCACCGGGAACGACGCCGGCAACGGACCGATGCTGGCGATCAACAGGTGGTTCGGGTACGAGATCGCGGCGACGGAGGTGCGGCATGTCCGGACGATCGGTTGAGGTCACCCTGACGAAGGCGGGCCGGACGAAGATCCGCTATCCGGCCGAGGTGCTGTCGGAGGGCGAGGGCCGGCTCTCGGTGCGTGCTCCATGGGCCGCCGAGGGCGTACGGGACTTCGGCTTCGTGCGGTTCGAGCCCGGCGACGTCTTCGTGGAGCACTACTGGCGCGACCGCTGGTTCACCGTCAAGGAGGTGCGGTCCGCCGAGGGCGTCCTCAAGGGCTGGTACTGCGACATCACCCGGCCGGCCGTGTTCGACGGCTCCGGGGTGACGGTGGAGGACCTGGACCTGGACCTGTGGGTGTCGGCGGACGGCAGCGAGGTGCTGCGGCTCGACGAGGACGAGTTCGCGGCGAGCGGGCTCGCCGCCTCCGACCCGGAGGCGGCGGAGCATGCCGTCGTCACCCTCGACGAGCTGGAGGAGCTCGGCCGTGAGGGCCTGATCGACCTGCTGGGTTAGGCAGGCCCCGGAGGTCAGCGCAGTTCGACGGCGGATTCCGCGACGGCGAGGAAGTCGGGAGTCGGCAGACCCGTCCTGCCGGCCGTGAGCTGCACGAGGGTGGCCTGCACCCTGGCCGCTCCCGGGCGGTAGGCGGGTTCCTTCACGACGGAGGTGTTGATCCACTCGTGGAGGTGCCCGTCGCAGACGGCCCGGGTGCCGCCGATGCCGGCGGAGCGGGCGCCCTGGACGAGGGTGGAGCCCACGAAGACGGGGCCGTCGCTGTCGTCGAGGCAGCGGTAGCTTCCGGAGAGGGTCACCGTGCCGTCGGCGCCGAGGATCCCGTATCCGTCGACGGAGAGGTCGTCGGTCCCTTCCGCGTGGGCGAAGGGGGTGACGGCGGAGGCCAGCAGGATGCCTGCGGCGAGGGCGAGTCGGACACGCATGGGCGGGGTCCTTTCGGTGTGGGGGGATGGTGCTGCCCGCCAGGGATACCCGATCCGGCCGCCACTGGCCCGAAAGTCACCCCATCGGGGGCGAGTTGAGGCGTTTGCGGTAGTGGATACGATCGTACGGTCCGTCCGCGCGGCGCTCGACGGCCTCGTAGCCGTACCGCTCGTACAGCCTCTGGTTCTCCCACATCATCGCGTGGGTCAGCAGGCGTACCTCGGGTACGCCGAGCTCCCTGGCGTGCCGCTCGACCCAGCCGAGCAGCAGGCGCCCCAGGCCCGTGCCCTGGGCGCCGGGGTGTACGGCGATCTCGTCCAGACAGAGGTGATCGGCCTCGCCGATCACCACCACGAGGCCGTTCACCGGGTCGCCCGTGACGAACACCCGCCCCGCGGCCACCTTCGCCGCGTGGTCGTACTCCATCGGGGCCGGTACGAGACCGATCCGTTCGACGTAGGGGCGGAAGGCCGCGTCGGTCACGGCCTTCACGGCGGGCACGTCGGCGGCGACCGCGGGGCGGACCAGGGCGTCTGTCATGCCGACACGGTACGGCGGCGGACGATCACCTTCCTCACGAGGGGCCAGGCGAGGAGCAGGACCACGATCGCGTAGACGGTGACCGCGAACGGGGTGTTCACCAGGCCGGTCAGGGAGCCGTCGCTGATCTGCAGGGCGCGGCGCAGCTGCTGCTCGGCGGCCGGGCCGAGGATGACGCCGATGACGGCGGGCAGCACGGGCAGCCCGTACCGCCGCATGCCCAGGCCGATCAGGCCGATGACGAGCAGGACGACCAGGTCGAGGGCCTCCCCGCCCACCGCGTAAGCGCCGACGGCGGCGAAGAAGAGGATGCCGGCGTAGAGGTACGGGCGCGGGATGCGCAGCAGCCTGGCCCAGAGGGGGGCGAGCGGCAGGTTGAGGGCGAGCAGCAGCACCATGCCCACGAACAGGGACGCGATCAGGCCCCACACCAGCTCGGGTTCCCGCTCGAACAGGAGCGGTCCCGGCTGGATGCCGTACTGCTGGAACGCGGCCAGCATCACGGCGGCGACGGCCGTCGTGGGCAGTCCGAGGGTCAGCATGGAGACGAGGGTCCCCGCCGCCGACGCGGAGGCCGCCGCCTCGGGTCCCGCCACGCCCTCGATGGCCCCCTTGCCGAACTGCTCCCCGTGCTTCGAGAGCCGCTTCTCCGTGACGTACGAGAGGAAGGTCGGGATCTCGGCGCCGCCGGCCGGGATCGCCCCGAACGGGAAGCCGATGAAGGGGCCGCGCAGCCAGGGCCTCCAGGTGCGCCGCACGTCGTCCCGGCCCAGCCAGGGACGCCCGACGGGGATGGCCTCCCCCGCCGTCCGGCGCAGGTGGGCGGCGACCCAGAGGGCCTCGCCGATGGCGAAGAGCCCGACCGCGACGATGACGACGTCGACGCCGTCGGCGAGCTGGAGCGAGCCGAAGGTGAGGCGCTGCTGCCCCGTCATCTGGTCGAGGCCGACCAGGCCGATCGTGAGCCCGATGAGCAGCGAGGCGAGGCCCCGGATGCGGGACGAGCCGAGGACCGAGGTCACCGCGATGAAGGCGAGGACCATCAGGGCGAGGTAGTCGGGGGCGCCGATGTCGACGGCGAGCGCGGCGACCGTCGGGGCGAGGACGACGAGCAGGATCGTGCCGATCATGCCGCCGGCGAAGTGGCCGATGGCGGCGGCGGCGAGCGCCTGCGCGCCGCGGCCGGCCTTGGCCATCGGGTTGCCCTCGATGGCGGCGACGACGGCCGCGCTCTCCCCGGGGGTGTTGAGGAGGATCGAGGTGGTGGAGCCGCCGAACATGGCGCCGTAGTAGATGCCGGCGAACATGATGAACGCGCCGGTCGGTTCGAGCCCGTACGTGACGGGGAGCAGCAGGGCCACGGCCATGGCGGGGCCGATGCCGGGCAGGACGCCGATGGCGGTGCCGAGGAGCACGCCGATCGCGGCCCACAGCAGGTTCACCGGGGTGAGGGCGGTCCCGAAGCCGTCGATGAGGGAGTTCAGGGAATCCATGGGTCAGATCACTCCCATCAGCGGGCCGCCGGGCAGCGGGACGCCGAGCAGCGTGTCGAAGACGACGTAGGTGAGGAGCGAGAGCGCGGCCGCGACGAGCGGGTCGCGGTGGTGGTGGCGGCTGCCGAGGGCATGGGCCGCGCCCCAGAAGAGGAGCGCTCCGGCGACGGGGAAGCCGAGGGGGCCGATGAGGACGGCGAAGGCGAGGAAGACACCGGCGAGCAGCAGGACCGTCCGCCAGTCGGCGGGTTCGCTCAGGTCGACGTCCTCGCCGGTCTCGGCCTCGCCGCGGCCGCCGCGCAGGACGTCGACGGAGAGGAGCACGGCGACGACGAGCAGGCCGCAGCCGACGACGAGGGGGACGGTGGCGGGGCCGACGGGGCCGCGGCCCGCGAGGTCGGTGTCGAGGGTGAGGGCGTCGGTGAGGACGAGGACGCCGAGGAGGAACAGCAGGGCGCCGACGCCGAGCTCGGAGCGCTCGCGCAGCCAGGACTTCAGGGGCGTGTTCACAGGCCGAGCTCCTTGAGGACGGAGGCGACGCGCCGGTCCTGCTCGGTGAGGAAGGCGCCGAACTCCTCGCCGGGCAGGAAGGCGTCGTCCCAGCCGTGGGTCTTCAGCGACGCGCGCCACTGCGGGGAGGCGTGCAGGGCGGTCACGAGGGTGACGAGCTTGTCGCGCTCGGCGTCGGAGAGGCCGGGCGGGGCGACGATGCCGCGCCAGTTGGTGAACTCGGTGTCGAGGCCGGCCTCGCGGAGCGTGGGGGCGTCGAGTCCGGGGACCCGCTTCGGGCCGGTGACCGCGAGCAGGCGCAGCTCCCCCGCCTTGATCTGGTCGAGGTACTCGCCGACGCCCGAGACGCCGAAGGCGACCTTGTCGCCGAGGATCGAGGCGAGGAGTTCACCGCCGCCGTCGAAGGGCACGTAGTTGACGTCCTTCGGCGCGATCCCGGCGGCCTGGGCCATCAGCATCGGAGCGAGGTGGTCGGGGCCGCCGGGCGAGGAGCCGCCGCCGACGGGCAGCTTGCCGGGGTTCGCCTTCCAGGCGGCGAGGAGTTCCCGGATGGTGGTGTACGGGGAGTCCTTGCCGACCACGACGATGTCCTGCTCCTCGGTGAGCCGGGCGATCGGGGTGGTGTCGGCGAGGGTCCTCGGGGTCCGGTTGGTGTGGACCGCGCCGACGACGCCGAGGCCCATGGACATGGCGAGCCGGCCGTTGCCGCGTTCGCCCACGAGCCGGGTGAGGCCGACGGTGCCGCCGGCACCGGGAAGGTTGAAGACCTCGATGTCGCCGGTGAGGTCCGCCTCCTCGGCGTCCTTGGCGGCGGTGCGGGCGGTGATGTCGTAGCCACCGCCGGGGGTGTTGGGGACCATGAAGCGCAGTCCGGGTATCCGCGTGCCGGTGTCGGAGCCGCTGCCGGGGCTGAGCAGCGGCGGACCGACCAGGACGAGCAGCGCGGCCCCGAGGAGGGCGAAGGGGGTGCGCAACCGCACGTGTGCCGCCTCTCGTGTCGAAGGGGAAGGGGGGGTGTGAGGTGGCCCACATGTTGCCCGCGCGTGAACAAGCTGTCTCTCTTCCGCAACCAACGGACGTTGTGGTCGTTGTGGTCGGGACCTAGCGTGGGTCGGCGTGACGAGAGTGCTGGTGGTGGACGACGACTTCATGGTCGCCAAGCTGCACTGCCGCTATGTGTCGGCGGTGGCGGGCTTCTCGGTGTCCGGAGTCGCGCACAGCGGCGCGGAGGCGCTGCGCGCCGCCGAGCGGCTGCGGCCCGATCTGGTGCTGCTCGACGTCTTCCTGCCCGACATGGACGGTGTCCAGGTGCTGCGGGAGCTGCGCGCGGCGGGCCTGGGCATGGACGCGCTCTTCATCACGGCGGCGCGGGACGTGGACACGATCCGGGCGGCGCTGCGGGCGGGGGCTCTGCACTATCTGATCAAGCCGTTCAGTCAGGCGGCGCTGCACGAGCAGCTCCGTCACGTGGCCTCGCTGCGCAGCCGCCTCGACGACCTCGACGAGGCCCGCCAGGAGGACGTCGACCAGATCTTCGGCGCCCGCCCCCGGGGCTCCCGGGAACTCCCGAAGGGCCTCGCCGCCCATACGGCCGACCTGGTCGACTCGGTCCTCCGTGCCCACCCGGAGGGCCTCTCGGCCACGGAGTGCGCGGAGGCGGGCTCACTGTCCCGGGTGAGCGCCCGCCGGTACCTGGAGTACTTCGCGGAGACGGGCCGGGCGGAGGTCACCCTCCGCTACGGCGGAACGGGCCGCCCGGAGCGGCGCTACCGACGGCTGGGCTGACGTCCCGGGGGGACGCGCGGCGGGACGCTCGTCGGACCTTCGTCGAGACGTCGCTCCGGCCGTTCCCTAGACGCCTCTTACCTGCACCTTAAAGCGGTCCTAAGAATCGTCATCTCCCCCTCTTCGGCGGCCTTTTCGCGGACGGCGGCGGCTAGCTTGCCGGTAACCCCCCACGCCCCACCCTCGTGAAGGAGCTGTCCCCCCATGACTTCTCGTCGTACCGCCGCGGCCGTCACCGCCGGCACCATGCTCGCCCTGTCCGGGCTCGCCGTCGGTCCCGCGTCCGCGCACGGGTCGATGACCGATCCGGTGAGCCGGGTCTCGGCCTGTTACGCGGAGGGCCCCGAGTCCCCGAGGTCGGAGGCCTGCAAGGCCGCGGTGGCGGCGAGCGGGACGCAGGCGTTCTACGACTGGAACGCGGTGAACATCGCCAACGCCGCCGGTAAGCACCGCGAGCTGATCCCGGACGGCAAGCTGTGCAGCGCGGGCAACGACAAGTACCGGGGGCTCGACCTGGCGCGGGCCGACTGGCCGGCGAGCGCCATGAAGCCCGGTGCGCACACCTTCCGTTACAAGGGGACCGCGCCGCACCGGGGCTCGTTCGAGCTGTACGTGACGAAGGACGGGTACGACCCGTCGAAGCCGCTCACGTGGGCGGACCTGGAGGAGCGGCCGTTCGCCACGGTGACCGACCCGCGGATGGAGAGCGGGGACTACGTCTTCGAGGGCACGGTGCCGAAGAAGTCCGGCCGGCACCTGATCTACTCGATCTGGCAGCGCTCCGACTCCCCCGAGGCGTTCTACACCTGCTCGGACGTCGTCTTCGGCCAGGACACCGGGGGTACGGGCCCGGCGCCGACCGCTTCCGCGCCGAGCGACGAGCAGATCGAGGAGGGCCAGGACGAGTCCTCGGTCGAGCACGGCGGGCACGGGGACGACGACCCGGCCACGGGCGCCGAGGAGTCGGCGGCGGCGCCGACGGCGGGCGGCTCGGCCACACCGGCCCCCGCGCAGGAGCCCACGGCCGTGTCCACGGAGGCGTCGGCACAGGAGCCCACCGAGGAGTCGTCGCCCAACGCGCCCGCTCCCGCCGCCGGTTCCGGCTCCGGTGAGCAGCTGGCCGAGACCGGTGGCGACAGCACCACCCCGTACCTCGCGGTCGGCGGCGCCGCGGTACTCGCGATCGGAGCGGCCGTCCTCTTCGGGACGACCCGGCGCCGTCGGGCCTAGGCGCAGCCGCGCCCGGCCAACGCCTCGGGTTCGAAGGCGCGCCGTGCCACGCCGCATGCCGGGCGATCGGCGGGGCAGCGGCTCACCATGAAGGTGTGCTTCCCACTTCCCGCTCACCCGGACGGGCGGGAAGACGTCTGCCACCGGCGGGCATTCTGGGGCACCTGTGAAGGGAGAACGCTGACATGACGCGATGGCCCGGCTCCTACGAGTCGTACTGGATGGAGACCGCGGAGGGTCCCCGGCACCCCGGTCTCACCGGCGATCTGGAGGTCGACGTCGCGGTGGTCGGCGGGGGCGTCGCAGGGATCTGCACGGCGTGGGAACTGGCCCGCGCCGGGCGGAGCGTCGCCCTGCTGGAAGCCGACCGCATCGCCGCCGGCGTCACCGGGTACACCACGGCGAAGCTCTCCTCCCAGCACGGGCTCGTCTACGCGCAGTTGCGCGAGTCGTTCGGCGCGGAGGGCGCGAGGCGGTACGCGCGGTCGCAGCAGGAGGCCGTCGAGTACGTCGAGCGCGTCGCGGCCGAGCTGGGGATCGACTGCGACCTCGAGCGCCTCCCGGGATACGCGTACGTCGAGTCGGCGGAGGCGGTCGACCGGCTGCGGGCCGAGGCGGACGCGGCGCGCGAGGCCGGACTGCCGGCGTCCTTCGTGACGGACACCGGGCTGCCGTACCCCGTCGCGGGCGCCGTCCGGTTCGAGGAGCAGGCGCAGTTCCACCCGCGCAAGTACCTCCTGGCACTCGTCGCCGACCTCGTCGGCCAGGGCGGGAAGGTGTACGAACGCACGCGGATCGTCTCGCTCCACGAGGGAGAGCCCTGTCGGCTCACCACCGAGGGCGGAGCCGAGGTCGTCGCCCGTGACGTCGTGGTGGCCACCCACTACCCGGTCTTCGACCGGGCCCTGATGTTCTCCCGGCTCGAACCCCACCGTGAGCTCGTCGTCGCGGCGACCATTCCCGTCGACCGGGACCCGGGGGGCATGTACGTCACGCCGGAGCAGAACACCCGGTCGGTGCGCACCGCTCCGTACGGTGAGGACCAGCGGCTGCTCATCGTCACCGGGGAGAAGTTCAAGCCCGGCACCGGCGAGGTGAGCGAGCGGCACGAGCGGCTCGCCGCCTGGACCGAGGAGCGCTTCCCGTTCGCGTCGCGGATCACCCATCGGTGGGCGGCGCAGGACAACTCGACCACCGACCAGGTGCCGTACGTCGGGCGCTTTCACCCGGGTGCCCGGCATGTGTACGTGGCGACCGGCTTCGGTGGCTGGGGCATGAGCAACGGCGTCATGTCGGGCCGGCTCCTGACCGCGCACATCACGGGCGAGGAGCTGCCCTGGGCCTCCCTGTACGACCCTCGGCGCCTGCACCCTCGTGAGGCGCCCTCCCTCCTCAAGGCGCAGGGGTCGGTCCTCAAGCACTTCGTCGGTGATCGCCTGCGCGCCTCCCACGTGGACAGCGTGGAGGAGATCGCGCCGGGTTCGGGGGCCGTCGTCCGGATCGGCGGGCGGCGCTGCGCGGTCTACCGCGACGAGAGCGGCGCGGCCCACGCCGTGTCCGCGCGCTGCACCCACCTGGGCTGCCTGGTCCACTTCAACGACGCCGAACGGGCCTGGGAGTGCCCTTGCCACGGCTCACGGTTCGACACCGACGGCACCGTGATCCAAGGCCCCGCCGTCCGCCCCCTGGAGCCCCGGGTTCTGCCGGGCGGGACCGGCGCCTCCGACTGACGGCCGCCACCCCGCGTCCGGCGGCTGGGCCCTCGCGCTACCGCGTCGCCCTTCTTCTGCGGTACACGACGACCCCGCCCACCGCCAGGAGGAGGACGGCCACGGCGGACACCCCGAGGGCGGTCCGCTCGGCGAAGAGCCTTCCCAGCACTTCGAGCACGCCGAGCCCCGCCGTCGCGTAGATCAGCGCCCAGGCCGCTCCTCCCACGAACAGGGCGGGGAGGTATCGCGGCAGCGGCATGCGCATGCTGCCCGCGAGGAAGTTGACGGCGGTCTGGAAGCCGACGGTCAGGAAGGAGACGGCCACCACCGGCGCGCCCCACCGCTGGATCGCCCGCTCGGCGCGCCGGAACTTCGCCGACGTCATCCGCCCGGCGAACCGGCTGCGCCGGGCACCGGCGCCGGCGAGCCATCCGACGGCGAAGGTCCCCCCGGCGCGGAGCAGGACGATGACGTACAACGCTCCAGCCGTGAGCGCGATCCTGTCCACGACGCCTCGTCCCGGGCTCTCAGCCGGGACCAGCGCCCCCCGTCACCCGCATGGGCGTCCCGCCCACGGGCGCACGACGCGCAAGCCCGGTCACCGTCTCCCACCTGTCTAGGTAAGGACACCCTAACCGACGGCGTGTGCGGCGGATACAGCGGTACCGGTCCCGTCCGCCCGGGCGGCCGAAGCTGCCCGGGCGGAGGTGGCCTGCGGGGGGCCTCAGGTGCTGTCCGCCGCGCCTGCCATCCTCGTGTGACGTACGACCGCCGCGCCGGTCAGGAGCACGACGGCCACGGCGCTCAGCAGGGCCAGGGCCTTGGCCCAGGCGAAGGTGGTGCCGAGGCTGCTGCTCAGCAGGTCGACGGTGCGGGCGCTCGCGACTCCGTGGAGTGCGATGACGACGATGGCGAAGCCCGCGACGGCGGCCCAGACGAGCAGGGTGTCCCGTGCGGCCAGCCACACCGCGCCGACCAGGCAGAGCACGGTGACGACGACGGACACGGTCTCCGCGTCGCCGCCCGAGCGCAGGCCCGTGAGGTCCGTCGGCAGATGGAGGAGGCCGCAGGCGAACAGCGCGACCGCCGCCGGCCAGCGCAGCGCCGACCGCAGTGCCGGGGAGCTGGTGTGGCTGCCCGGCCCTGTGGCGAGCCCGCCGTCCAGCGGCGCCTTCGGCCGTTCGGCGGCGCGCCTGCCGCGCTTCGGGCCGGCGTTTCCGCCGGTGTGCGCCCCGCCGTCCTGGCCGGGCGCGGCCTTCCGTTCGGCGGCGGCGGGCTGCCAGTCGCTGCTGTCGGTCCCGAGGATGCCGACGAGCCGCACCACGTCCTCGATCGGGCGGCCCACCGCCGCGGCGCGCAGCGTGGTCTCGGCCTGGTGGAGGTCGTACCCCGAGGCGTTCAGCAGCGCGAGCAGCTGTCGTACCTCGTCCAGGGGGCGGGTGACGGCGGCCGCGCGGAGCGCGACGTCGGCGGGGCTGGACAGTTGGCCGGTCTCCTGGAGCCGGGCGACCAGTGCGGCGACCTCGGCCACCGGGCGCTCGGTCGCCGCCGTCCGCAGGAGGGTGTGGACGGCCTCGTCACCGGACTCGTCCTTGTCCGGGAACTCCTCGTCCGGGGTCGCCGTGTCGGCCTCGTCCTCGGGCTCAAGGACCGGGACCTGCGTGCGGGCCTTGTCCTCAGGCTCCATGACCGGGACCGCAGTCTGGCTCTTGCCCTCGGGCTCCAGGACCGGGACCACCGTCTCGGTCTTGCCCTCGGGCCCCAGGACCGGGGTCACCGTCACCGCCGGGATGGCGGGAGGCAGGGCGGGCCGGGCGGGGAGGGGCGGTGCGTCGGGGGCCGGGGTCGGGGTCGCGGTCGCGGTCGGGGTCGCGGTCGGGGTCGCGGTCGGGGTCGGGGAGACAGCCGAGTGGAACGTCGGGCCCCGAGCGGGCCCCGCGGCCGGTGCTATCTCGTCGTCCGCCGGGTGGGTGGAGGGAAGGTCGGTGGTCATGTCAGATGCTCCGTTCGTGGACATTCCGTGGGCGTCCACCGTGGCTGTCTCGTGATGCGCCGGAAACGCACACATCACCGATTAGTCCTCATCCCCTGACGCTGCGCCATCAGGGGGCGGTGTTATGGAGCCGATGGAGTGAGCACGACCGGCGGACGGGGTGGCCGGGCCCCCGGGAAGGGGACCCGGCCACGCTCCTCGTCCTGGTCAGCCGATCACCGAGAGGCAGGTGGTCGGGGTGGCGCGGGCCGGGTCGAGGGCGTTGGCCACCTCGTGGAAGGTGACCCGGTCCACCGTGCCGATCGCCACGTGCTCGGACAGGTCGAGCGCGCACTTGTCCTGGATGAGGACGTTGGTGACGTTCGGGCCGGACAGGTACTGCGAGCGGTACGGGGTGACGACCTCGTCGTACTGGGTCGCGATGACGTGGTAGCGGACCCCGGGCACGGTGTCGCCGCCCTCGTTGAGCTTGGTGAGGAAGGGGGAGCCGGCGATCTGGTCGGCGAGCCCCGGGGTGGTGGCGCTGATCAGGTCCTCGGCGCCGGGGAAGTGCGGGAGCAGCCTGGTGAGGCCGAGGAGGGTGGTGCCGTGGTTGTCGGGGGCGATGCCGACGAGCGCGTTCACCTTCTCGGCCCCGCCGAGGAACTTGAGGTACCAGCGGGGCATCATGCCGCCCTGCGAGTGTCCGACGAGGTCCACCTCGGGGGCGCCGGTGGCGGCGAGGACCCGGTCGACGTAGCTGTCGAGCTGTCCCGCGGACGCGGCGATGGGGCCGAGGCCGTGGAAGAACGGCACGTTCGGCAGCCGGCCGTAGTCGAGGGAGAAGACGCAGTAGCCGCGGTTGACCAGGTACGGCGCGAGGACGAGCCAGTTGTCGACGGAGTTCCCGAAGGTTCCGTGGACGAGGACGACGGGGCGCGGGTGGGCGGTGGAGGGCTTGCAGGAGAAGTCGTTCCAGCCGCGACTGGCGGTGGCGGTCTCGGTCTGGGCCGAGGCGGCCGTGGTCGGGGCGAGGGTGGCGGCGACGGCGAGGAGCAGGACGGACAGCGCTCTGACGGCGTGCTTCCAGGGGTTCCGGGGCAGCATCGGGCGATCTCCTTGCGGCTCAAGGGGAAAGGCGGGGTGTGACGCCCTGCGGTCCGGACCACAAGTGGGGATGCGCTTCAGTCAAGCTACGCACGGGTAGCCTCGGCTGGGAAGTTACGCGTCGGTAAAAAGTGATGTGTCGTCAAGACGTAGCAGCCATAAGGGTGTTAGGCCGCCAGGGAGCCGGGGAGGATCGCTCGCGGGCCGAATTTCGCCCGTGCCCGGTCGGCCACCGCCTCGATCCGCCGGGCCTTCTCGTCCGTCGGGTCCAGGGACAGCTGGTGCGCGGCCCCCTCGGCGCCCGTCAGGCCCTCGGCGCGCAGGGCGATGCCCCGCACCCGGGCCCGCTGGAGGCCGAAGGAGTCGTGGACGGCGTACGCGAGGGTGGTGAGCGCCGCCGTGTGGGCGGTGGGTTCGGGCAGGGTGCGGCTCCGGGTGGTGGTGGTCCGGTCGGCGTACCGCACGGTGACGGCGAGCGCGCGGCACACCTGGCCCTCCCTCCGCAGCCGGGCGCCCAGCTCCTCGGCGAGCGAGAGGAGGGCCCTGCGCTGTTCCGTCCGGTCGGTCTCGTCGTGCGGGAAGGCGCGTTCGGCCGCGACCGACCGCGAGGCCGCGTGCGGGACGACGGGGGTGCGGTCGATGCCCCGGGCCCGTTCCCACACCTCACGGCCGGCCTTCGCGCCGATGAGGCGCTGGAGCACGGCGAGCGGGGCGTCCGCGACGCGTCCGGCGGAGTCGAGTCCGTAGCCACAGAGGGTGCGTGCGGTGGTCCGGCCGACGCCGTCGAGCAGGGTGACCGGCCGGTCGCGCAGGAAGGCGGCGGGGTCCTCGACGACGAGGGTGACGCCGGGCCGTGCCTCGCGGGCGGCCATCCGGGCCAGCATCGGGTTGGGCCCGGCGCCGATGACGCAGTCGACGCCGTACAGGGCGAGCGCCCTGACCCGGATCACGGAGGCGAGCTCGGCCGGGGTGCGGCCGAAGTAGCGCAGTGCGCCGCGCACGTCGGCGAGCGCCTCGCCGGGCGGGGCGGCCTCGACGGTGGGTGTGAACTCGCCGAGGAGGTCGCACAGTCGGGGAAAGAGGACTTCCCCCTCCGGTTCGAGCCGGAACCGTACACAGAGGATCATCCCGCGCTCCCCGGACTGCTGTGCCACAGCTTCCTTCCGCTCGGGACCCCTTCGCCGGCCGGCTTGAGGTCGGCCCAGGGGTTCATCCGGTAGCCGTTGGGCAGGGTGATGCGGCGGTCGTCGCCGGTCCGTCCGGCCGGGTCTTCCTCCCGCTCCGCGAGGCGCTCCCCCACCGCGTCCAGGCCGCCGGACGCCCGCAGTTCGACGAGTTCGGCGAGGTTCCAGGCGGCGGCACCGACCACGCTGAGGCTGCGGGGGCCACGCCGCTGCACCACGCCCCGGACGAGGAGCAGCCAGGAGTGGAAGACGGTGTGGGCGCAGCGCTCGTGGGCGTCGTCGAAGAAGGCGAGGTCGACCAGGCCGGTGCCGTCGTCGAGGGTGGTGAAGATGACCCGCTTGCCGGAGCGGATGGGCGGGGTCTGGGTGGCGGCCTTGGCGCCCGCGACGAGGACGGTCCGGCCGTGCGGGGTGTCGCGGAGGCGCTGGGCGGAGACGACGCCGAGCTCTTCGAGGAAGGCGCGGTGGTCGCCCATGAGGTGGCGGGAGGCGTCCATGCCGAGGATGCCGAGTTCGGCGCTGAGGCGTTCCGTCTCGTCGAGGTCGGGCAGGCCGACGGGGGCGGTCCTGCCGCCCTGGGCGAGCGGGAGCTGTCCGCCGTGGGAGGCGGCTCCGCGCTGGACGCGCCGGAGTTCGGTGAGGTGGAGGAGGAGGTCGCGGCGGTTGGCGCCGAAGGCGTCCAGGGCGCCGACCTGGGCGAGCCGTTCGGCGACGGGGGTGCGGGGGCGGGCCCGTTCCCAGAAGTCGAGGAGGGAGGCGTAGGGCTGTCCGGCCTCGATGCGGGCGCTCTCGTTCTCGCTGATGCCGTGGACGTCGGTCAGGCCGAGCCGGAGGCCCCACCGCACCGGTGAATCAGACACCAGTTCGATACGGTGAGCGACCGCCGAGCGGTTCACGTCGAGCGGCAGCACCGGGACCCCGCGCCGCCGCGCGTCGGCGAGCAGCAGCCGCTTGGGGTACATGCCGGGGTCGTGGGTGAGCAGTCCGGCGTAGAAGGCGGCCGGGTGGTGGGCCTTGAGCCAGGCCGACTGGTACGTCGGCACGGCGAAGGCCACCGCGTGGGCCTTGCAGAAGCCGTACGAGCCGAAGGCCTCCACGATCTCCCAGGTCCGGGCGACGACCTCGTCCGCGTATCCGCGCGCCGAGGCCTGGCGGGCGAACCAGAGCTTGATCCGGCCCTGCGACTCGGGATCCGAGAGCCCGCGCCGCACCTGGTCGGCCTCGTCACGGCGGCAGCCGGTCATGATCCGCACGATCTCGATGATCTGCTCGTGGAAGACGACCACCCCGTACGTCTCCTTCAGGGTCTGCTCCAGGTCGGGGTGCGGATAGCGGGCGGGGGCGCGGCCGTGCCGGGCCTCGATGAAGGGGCGGACCATGTCGGCGGCGACCGGGCCCGGCCGGAAGAGGGAGATGTCGACGACGAGGTCGTGGAAGGTGGCGGGCTGGAGCCGGCCGACCAGGTCGCGCTGGCCCGGCGACTCGATCTGGAAGCAGCCGAGGGTCTCGGTGGAGCGGATGAGCCGGTACGTCTCGGGGTCGCCCTCCGGGATGGCGTCGATGTCAGGCCGGGTGCCCGTGGCCCGTTCGACCTCGGCGACGGCATGGGCCATCGCGGACTGCATCCGCACGCCGAGGACGTCCAGCTTGAGCAGCCCGAGGTCCTCCACGTCCTCCTTGTCGAACTGGGACATGGGGAACCCCTCGCCGCTGGTGGGCACCACGGGGGTACGGGTGAGCAGCGAGGCGTCCGAGAGCAGCACCCCGCAGGGGTGCATGGCGGTTCCCCGCGGCAGCGCGTCGAGCGCCTCGACCAGCTCCCAGAGCTTGCCGTACCTCTGCCTCTCGCCCGCGAGCTCGCGCAGCTCGGGCAGTTCGTCGAGGGCGGCGAGCGCGTCCCTGGCGCGGATGTGCGGGAAGGCCTTGGCGATCCGGTCGATCTCGGCCGGGTCCATGGAGAGGGCCGCGCCCACGTCCCGTATCGCGTGGCGGACCCGGTAGGTCTCGGGCATGGCGACGGTGGCGACGCGTTCGGTGCCGAAGCGGTCGATGATCGCCCGGTAGACCTCCAGGCGGCGGGCGGACTCCACGTCGACGTCGATGTCGGGCAGGGCGGTGCGGCGCTTGGAGAGGAAGCGTTCCATCAGCAGGCCGTGCTCGACCGGGTCGGCGTGGGCGATGCCGAGGAGGTGGTTGACGAGGGAGCCCGCGCCGGAGCCGCGGGCGGCGACCCGGATGCCCATGCCCCGGACGTCGTCGACGACCTGGGCGACCGTCAGGAAGTAGGTGGCGAAGCCGTGGTGGGCGATGACGTCCAGCTCGCGGTGCATCCGGTCCCAGTAGTCGCGCCGCTTCTCGTACCCCTTCAGGACCATGCCGGCGGCGGCCCGGGAGGCGAGGACGCGCTGGGCGGTGCGGTGCTCGGCCCCGACGAGGTGCGGTTCGGGGAAGTGGGCGGAGCCCATGCCGAGGTCGTCCTCGGGGTCGACCAGGCAGTCGGCGGCGACCGCCGCGGTCCGGTCGAGGAGCCGGTGGGCGGTGTCCCGGCGGAAGCCCGCGGCCTCGACGATCCGCTCGGCGGCGGCCAGCATCCCGTCGGGTCCTTCGAGGCCCTTGAGCCAGGCCTGGCCGCTGTCGAGCTCCTTGCGGGGGTCGACGGGGACCAGGCGGCGGGCGGAGTCGAGGACGTCGGCCACCGGGCCCTGGCCGGGGTCGGCGTAGCGGACGGCGTTGCCGATGACGGGCCGGACGCCCTGCTCGGCCGCGAAGCCGACGGTACGGGCGGCGAGCCGCAGGGAACCGGGCCCGGCGCCGGTGCGGCCGTGGTCGACGGCGGTGAGCCGCAGCGCGTCGCCGTACCGCTCGCGCCAGGGGGCGAGCAGCCGGGCGGCCCGGTCGGGACGGCCGGCGGCGAGGGCGCGGCCGACGTCGGACGCGGGGCCGAGCAGGACGAACACGTCGTCGTCGCGCAGGGCGGACCAGGGCA
This sequence comes from Streptomyces sp. CB02261, assembly GCF_001905665.1. GTDB lineage: Bacteria > Actinomycetota > Actinomycetes > Streptomycetales > Streptomycetaceae > Streptomyces. Next base: position 105,019 of record NZ_LIVX01000014.1, read on the forward strand.
GCAGGGGGCGCTCCCCGTCTCCGGCGTGGGCGGCGGTGACCATCGCGCAGAGGGAGGCCCAGCCGGTGCGGGATCGGGCGAGGAAGACGGCGCGGGGCGCGGACTCGTCGACGAAGGCCCCGCCTCGTACGGGCACCCGGCGGGCGCCGCCGGTCCCTGCCGGTCCGGGCCCCGGGCCCCCGGATCCGCCGTACGGCCCCCCGGACCCGCCGGACGGACCGCCGCGCCCGGCCGGGCGGCCGGTCCCGTCCCGCGCGTCGCCGGGTGCCACCGCCTCGTACGCCAGGTCCACGCCGAACAGGGGGCGGACGCCCTCCTTCGCGCAGGCCTTGGCGAAGCGGATCGTGCCCGCGAGGGTGTCGCGGTCGGTCAGGGCGAGCGCGTCCATGCCGCGCTCGGCGGCGCGGGCGGCGAGCTGTCCGGGGTGTGAGGCGCCGTACCGCAGGGAGAAGCCCGACGCGGTGTGCAGATGCGTGAATCCCGGCATGGCGCACCTCCCGCACTCCCGCATCGATTCGTACGTATGTTCCCACCCCCCTCGTCTTCACCATAGCCCATTTCGAACGTCCGTACGATAAGCCGGGCGGTCTCCCCTTCCTCACCCGTCCGGGCGCGTCCCACCTGCGGAAACGCCCTCCGCCCCGGAGCGTGAGGGGATGAGCCTCGTCGACGAACTGAAAAGCGCCGTCACGCCCCGAGCCGCCCTCCTGGTCGTCGGTGTCCTCGCCCTCCAGCTCCTGTTCATCGCCTCCTACGTCGGGGCGCTGCACCACCCCAAGCCGAGGGACGTGCCCTTCGGCGTCGTCGCGCCGCCCCAGGTCTCCGCCCAGCTCGTCGGGCGGCTGGAGAAGCTGCCCGGCGACCCGCTCGCCCCCCGAACGGTCACCGACGCGGCCGAGGCGCGGCAGCAGATCCTGAACCGGGAGCTCGACGGCGCCCTGATCGTCGACCCCGGCGGCCGCACCGACACCCTGCTCGTCGCCTCCGGCGGCGGCACCGTGCTCTCCTCGGCCCTGGAGTCGCTCTTCACCCGGCTGGAGGGGGCCCAGCAGCGGACCGTCCGGACGGTCGACGTGGCTCCCGCCTCGCCGGGCGACTTCGACGGACTCTCCGCCTTCTACCTCGTCGTCGGCTGGTGCGTCGGCGGCTACATCTGTGCCGCGATCCTGGCGATCAGCGCGGGCTCCCGGCCCGCGAACCGTGAGCGCGCGATCATCCGCCTCGGCGTCCTCGCGCTCTACTCGGTCCTCGGCGGCATCGGCGGCGCGGTGATCGTCGGCCCGATCCTGGACGCCCTGCCCGGCAGCGTCGTCGCCCTCTGGGGGCTCGGCACCCTGGTCGTCTTCGCCGTCGGCGCAGCCACCCTCGCCCTGCAGTCGGTCTTCGGGATCGTCGGCATCGGCCTGGCGATCCTGCTGATCGTCGTCGCGGGCAACCCCAGCGCGGGCGGCGCCTTCCCGCTGCCGATGCTGCCCCCGTTCTGGAACGCGATCGGCCCCGCCCTGCCCCCGGGCGCGGGCACCTGGGCGGCGCGCTCGATCGCGTACTTCAAGGGCAACGACATGACCGGCTCGATGCTGGTCCTCTCGGCCTGGGCCGTCGTCGGCACGGTGGTCACCCTGGTGATGTCCTCGCTGAGGCGCGGGCACGGTCAGGCGGAGCCGATCGCCGGGGAGGTGGGCGGGGTCCGTCCCTGACGGGGTACGGACCCTACGGACGCGAGGGCCCCCGGCGGAGCGATCCGCCGGGGGCCTGCCGTCCGTGCCGGACGGGGTCGATGTCTCCGTACCGCGTGCCGCCTAGTAGACGCTGACCCCGTACGCGCTCAGCGCCTCGGTCACGGGCTGGAAGAAGGTCGTCCCGCCCGAGGAGCAGTTGCCGCTGCCGCCGGAGGTGAGGCCGATGGCGCGGCTGCCGGAGTAGAGCGGGCCCCCGGAGTCGCCCGGTTCGGCGCAGACGTTGGTGCGGATCATGCCGTAGACGATGTCGCCGCCGCCGTAGTTCACGGTGGCGTTGAGCCCCGTCACCGAGCCGCTGTGGGTGCCGGTGGTGGAGCCGCGGCGGGTGACGGACATGCCGACCGTCGCGTTGGCGGCGCCGGTGATGTCCACGCTGCCGACGCTGCCGGGCTTGCTGACCGAGCTGTTGGTGTATCTGACGATGCCGTAGTCGTTGGTGGGGAAGCTCGACCCGGCCGTGGTGCCGAGGACCGTCGTCCGGGAGGAGTTGGAGTACCAGGTCCCGGCTCCGTCGGTGCAGTGACCGGCGGTGAGGAAGTAGGACGTCCCCGCGCTGTCGCGGACGTTGAAGCCGAGCGAACAGCGCCAGCCGCCGTCGGCGTAGATCGCGTCGCCGCCGGAGATCAGCTTGGTGAACTTCCCGGGGGTCCGCTCCACCCGGATCGCGCCGGCGTCGGCGCCCGCCCGCTGCTTGATCTCCGCTATCTCGCCCGGGGAGACGGTGGAGTCGGCGGTGACGACGACCTTCCCGGCGGCGGCGTCGACGTGCCAGGCGGTGCCGGCCACGTCGGCGGCGAGCACGGCGTCGCTCGCCGCAGCGAGCTGGGCGGCGCCGAAGGTCCGCTCCGTGCCGGCGTTCGCCGCGGGGACGGCCAGCGCCGCGACGGCGGCGAGCCCGGCGGTGACGGCGAGCGTCCGGATCGTACGGGTGCTGGTGCGCTGGTTCCTCACGTCTCGTTCCTCCTGAGTGGGGGGGGTGGGGGGAGCGGGGCGGATCAGTAGAGGCTGACCTTGTACTTGGCGAGGGCCTCCGGCACCGGCTGGTAGAACGTGGTGCCGCCGGTGGAGCAGTTGCCGCTGCCGCCCGAGGTGATGCCGAGCGCCTTGGTGCCGTCGTAGAGCGCACCGCCGGAGTCGCCGGGCTCGGCGCAGACGTTGGTCTGGATCATGCCGCGGACGGTGCCGCCGCCGGAGTAGTGGACGGTGGCGTCGAGGCCGGTGACGGTGCCGCCGCGGGTGCCGGTGGTGGAGCCGGAGCGCTTGACGGGCTCCCCCACGTAGGCGTCGGCCGCGGTGAAGCCGCCCGGGTGGCTCAGCGAGGCGTTGTCGTAGCGGACGAGCGCGTAGTCGTTCCCGGGGAAGCTGGAGCCGACGGTGGCGCCGATCAGGGTGGACTGCGCCGAGTTGGCGTACCAGGTGTTCGCCACGTTGCCGCAGTGGCCGGCGGTGAGGAAGTAGTACGTGCTGCCGCTGCGGACGTTGAAGCCGAGCGAGCAGCGGTAGCCGCTGCCGTGGATGGCGTCGCCCGCGCCGAGCAGGGGCGTGAAGACGCCGGGGGTGCGCTGGACGCGGAGGGCTCCGGCGTCGGCGCCGGCCGCGGCGCGGATCCTCGCGATCTCCGCGTCGGTGACGGTGGCGTCGGCGGTGACGACGACCCGGCCGGCGGCCCGGTCCACGTACCAGGCGGTGCCGCCGACCCCCGCGGCGTCGACGGCGGCGTCGGCGCGGGCGAGTTGGGCGGCCGCGGCCGGGCCGGGGACGGGGGCGGCCTCGGCGCCGGGGAGTCCGACGGCCGTCACGGCCGCGATGCCGGCGGCGAGGGCGAGCAGACGGGTGCGGGTGTTCCTCACTGTGCTCCTCACATTTCTCCTTCTGGGAAAAGCGGAGGGGCCCGTGGGTGACGGGCCCGTGAGGCGCCATCAGGTGACGTGTTCCTGACATGCACCGTGAGCGATAGTGACCCCCTCGGAACGGACGCACAAGACCGCATGCCGGACGGGTGCCCCCGGCCGTCCTGGCCGGGGGCACCCGTCGTCCGTACCGTCCCGCGTCGAAGCCCAGGTCAGGAGGGGTTCAGCCGCCGCTCCCCCGCCGCGACGGCGGTGTCGAGCGTGTTCCCCGGCGGCGGGAACGGGCAGATGAAGTGGTCGGCGAACGCGCACGGCGGAAGCAGCGCCCGGTTGAAGTCCACCGTCACCGAACCGTCCGCCCCCGGAGCCGCCGGACGCAGGAAACGGAAGCGGTAGCTGTCCCGGCCGCTGGTCGCGTCCGCGAAGACCGCCCACAGGGAGCCGTCGTCCTCGACGGCCACCTGCAGCGTGTGCTCACCGCCGTGCAGATCGAAGACCAGCTCACCGGAGAGCCCGAGACCGCGCTCCCGGCCGTCGGCGTTCTCCACCCGCACGCTGCGGGTCTCCCCGTACGGACGGAAGACGCCGGGCACCACCCAGCGCTCGTCGTACGCGGTGGCCTCGATGCCCCGGAAGGCGCGGCGCGCCTCCGAGCCGGGGTCGAAGTCCCGTACGGCCCAGAGCCCCTCGCGCCGCAGCACCACGAGCCGCCGTCCGGCCGACTCGACCCGGGACTCGTGGATCGGCCCGTGGTCGGCGGTGAGCCGGACCGTGCCGGTGAAGGGCTTGCCGTCGACCGTGAGCCCGTCCTCGGCGTCCGCCGAGAGGACCACGTCGTCGCCGTCCTCCCGCCATACGCCGGGAACCGCCGGAAGCCGGCCCTCCGGGAAGTCCGAGAGCCAGTGGGTGCCCGTGAGGGAGAGCGGGCCGTACGAGGAGGAGACCGCGGCTTCGCGCTGTTCGTGCCAGTGCCGCCAGTCCTGCTGGGGATCCGTGCTCATGGTGTTCCACCTTTCCATACGGGTGCGGGAAGCCCGAGGTGCTCCCGGAGCGTCGTGCCGGAGTACTCCGTACGGAACACTCCGCGTTCCTGGAGCAGCGGGACGACCCGGTCGACGAAGTCGTCGAGCCCGCCGGGGGTGAGGTGCGGGACGAGGATGAAGCCGTCGGCCGCGTCCTCGGCGACGAACTCCTCCAGGGCCGCCGCCACCGTCGCCGGACTGCCGACGAAGGACTGCCGGCCGGAGGACTCGACGACGGTCTCGCGGATCGAGAGGCCCTTCGCCTCGGAGAGCGCCCGCCACTTCCGGGCCACGGCCACCGGGTCGGCGACCCGCACCCTGCCCTGCACGACCGTGGCTTCGGGATCGGGGTCGAAGTCCGGGAGCGGCCCGTCGGGGTCGTGGTCGGACAGGTCGCGGCCCCAGATCTGCTCCAGGGCGAGGATCGCGTTCTGCGGGGAGACCTGCTGGTGGCGGATCTCGGCGGCCCGCTCCCGCGCCTCGGCGTCGGTGTCCGCGAGGACGTACGTCACCCCGGGCATGATCTTCAGGTCGCCGGGCTCCCTCCCGTACCGGGCGAGCCGCCCCTTGACGTCGGCGTAGAACTCCCGGCCGGCCTCCAGGGTGGAGTGGCGGGTGAAGATCACGTCGGCGGTGGAGGCGGCGAACTCCCGGCCCTCGGCGGAGTCCCCGGCCTGGATGACGACCGGATGCCCCTGCGGCGAGCGCGGGACGGTGAACTCGCCCTCGATCCCGAACTGCGGGCCGTGGTGGGCGAAGGGCCGCGGGGTGCCGTCCGGTCGCCACGAGTCCCACAGCTCCCGGGCCGTGGCGACGAACTCGGCGGCCCGGGTGTAGCGGTCGGCCCGGTCGAGGAAGCCGCCGCGCCGGAAGTTCTCGCCGGTGAAGGCGTCCGACGAGGTGACGACGTTCCAGGCGGCCCGGCCCGCGCTGAGGTGGTCGAGCGAGGCGAGCCGCCGGGCCAGTTCGTACGGCTCGTTGAAGGTGGCGTTGACCGTGCCGGCCAGGCCGAGCCGCTCGGTGACGGCGGCCAGCGCGGTGAGGACGGTGATCGACTCGGGCCTGCCGACGACGTCCAGATCGTGGATGCGCCCCTTGTGCTCGCGCAGCCGCAGCCCCTCGGCCAGGAAGAAGAAGTCGAACAGGCCGCGCTCAGCGGTCCTCGCCAGGTGCTCGAAGGAGGAGAAGTCGATCTGCGACCCGGAGTGCGGATCGGCCCAGACGGTGGTGGAGTTGACGCCGGGGAAGTGCGCGGCGAGATGGATCCGCTTCCGGCCGGCGGGGGCGCTCACGCTCCCGCTCCCGTCGTGGCGTACTGGCTGACGGGGCGGGTGAGCCCCAGGTGGTCGCGGAGGGTGGCGCCCTCGTAGGCCGTACGGAAGAGGCCCCGGTCCCTGAGCCGGGTCACGGTCTCGGCCGTGAACCGCGTCAGGTCCCGCTCCGGCACGGCCGGCACGAGGTGGAAGCCGTCGACCGCCCCGCCGCCGTGCCAGCCGGCGATCAGCTCGGCGAGCGCCCCGGGCCCGCCCTCGTACGTGTCGAGGTCGACGGTCGCCGAGAGCAGGACCCGCAGCTGGCCGGGGTCCCGGCCGTGGGCGCGGGCGCCCCGGTGCAGTTCGGCGCGGAGGGCCACGGCCTCCTCGGCGGAGGAGGCCCTGATCAGCGCCACGTCGGCGTGGTGGGCGGCGGTGTCACGGGCGGCGGGGCGGGTGGCGTCGACGACGGTCACCGGGTTGCCCTGCGGCGGCCGGGGCACGATCGAGGGGCCCTTGACCGAGAAGGTCGCCCCCTGGAAGTCCACGTAGTGCAGCTTGCGGCGGTCGACGAACCGTCCGGTCGCCACGTCGCGTATCTCGGCGTCGTCCTCCCAGCTGTCCCACAGCTTGCGGGAGACCTCGGCCACCTCGCCCGCCTCCTGCCAGAGCGCGGCCGTCGGCGGGAGTTCACGGCGGCCGAAGAGCCGGGCCTCGGCCCCGGTCGGGGAGACCGCGATCCGCCAGCCCGCCCGGCCCCGGCTCACCCAGTCGAGGGTGGCGACGGCGGCCTGGACGTGGAAGGGCTCGGTGTGGGTGGTGGTCACGGTCGGGACGAGACCGACGGAACGGGTCTCGGGCGCGACCCGGGCGAGGACGGCGAGCGCGTCGAGGCCCGGCCGGGCGAAGGAGTCGTCATGGGTGAGGAAGTCGAGCCCGGCGGCCTCGGCGATCCGGGCGTGCGCGACGGTGCGGGCGGCGGCGGTCCGGGCGTCGTCGGCGGCGGACGGCGCACGGGCGCTGCCGGGGGCTATTTCGGCGGCGAGGTGGAGCGTTCGGGTGCTGGTCATGCGGTCTCTCTCGGTGCGGAGCGCGGTGCGGGGCGGAAGCCGGTCAGTTCTTGGTGCGGGGCAGGCCGGGCGGGTTGATCTCCGACTTCGCCACGGACTCGGTGTCGAGGCCCCACCGCTTGAGGACCTGGGCGTAGGTGCCGTTCTGGATGATGTGGTCGATCGCGGCCGCGTAGGCGGCGACGAGACCGCTGTTCTTCTTCGTGGTGGCCGCGATCTTGCCCTGGAGTCCGGCGCCCGCCCCGGAGAACTTCCCGACGATCTCGGTCTGTCCGGCGGAGAGCACGTGGTAGGCGGCGACGGGGTTGGGGCCGAGGTAGCCGTCGATCCGGCCGGACTGGAGCGCCAGGTAGTAGTCCGAGGTGTTCTGGTAGTACTTGATGTCGGTGGGCGCCCGGCCGGCCTTCTCGTTCTGCGCGGACCAGTCGACGAGGATCTTCTCCTGGTTGGTGCCCGACTGGACGGCGATCGACTTCCCGGCCACGTCCTCGGGGCCCTTCACCTTCCAGTCGGAGCCCTTCTTCGCCTCGAAGGCGAGGTCGTCGAGGCGGTAGGTGGCGAAGTCGTACTTGTCCTTCCGCTCCTCGGTGACGGTGACGTTGGAGAAGACGGCGTCGTACTTGGCGCTGTCGAGGCCGACGAAGAGGTTCTCCCACGCGACCGCGTCGAACTCGGGCTTCAGACCGAGGGCGTCGGCGACCAGGGTGGCGATGTCGATCTCGACGCCGATCAGCGTCTTGTCGTCGGTGGCACGGAAGCCGAGCGGCGGATTGCTGGTCGCGGAGACGCCGATGACGAGGGTGCCTCTCTCGCGTACGGCCGCGGGGAGCTTGGCGGCGATGGCGTCGACCTTGGCGGTGTGGACGCGGTTCTGCTCCGGGCCCACGTTGATGCCGTTGCCCTTCTTGCCCTCCGGCTTGATCTCGTTGGTGGCGGCGTCGCCCGAGCCGCAGGCGGTGAGGACCCCGAGGGCGGTGATCGAGGCGAGGGCGGTGAGGACGGTGCGACGGGTCTTCATGGCGGTGCTCCTGTCGTGGAGGAAAAAGGGGGAAGGGAGGAAGGGGAAGAGAGGCGGAGGGGTCAGAGGACCTTGGAGAGGAAGGCGCGGGTGCGTTCGTGGCGCGGGGCGTCGAGCACCTCGGCCGGCGGCCCCTGCTCGACGATCCGGCCCTCGTCCATGAAGACCACGGTGTCGGCGACCTCGCGGGCGAAGCCGATCTCGTGGGTGACGACGATCATGGTGGTGCCGGATGCGGCCAGGTCCTTGATGACGTCGAGGACCTCACCGACCAGTTCGGGGTCGAGCGCGGAGGTCGGCTCGTCGAAGAGGAGCAGGCCGGGTTCCAGGGCGAGCGCGCGGGCGATGGCGACCCGCTGCTGCTGCCCGCCGGAGAGCTGCTTGGGGTACGCCTCCGCCTTGTCGGCGAGTCCGACGCGGCCGAGCAGCTGCCGGGCCGCGGCCTCGGCGTCCTTGCGGGGGCGCTTCAGGGCCGAGACGGGGGCCTCGACGATGTTCTCCAGGACCGTCAGGTGCGGGAAGAGGTGGAAGTTCTGGAAGACGAAGCCGATCCGGGTGCGCTGCTTGAGGATGTCCCGTTCGCGCAGCTCGTAGAGCTTGTTGCCGGAGCGGCGGTAGCCGACGAGGGTGCCGTCGACGCTGACGGTGCCGCTGTCGACCTTCTCCAGGTGGTTGATGGTCCGCAGGAGGGTGGACTTGCCGGAGCCGGAGGGGCCGAGGATGACGGTGACCTCCCCGGCGCGGACGTCGAGGTCGATGCCGCGCAGGACGTGGAGCGGGCCGAAGTTCTTGTGGACGGCCCTGATCTCGACCTTGGCGGTGGTGTCGGCGGGCTCGGCGTCGAGGCCGGTGGTGGCGGTGGCGGTGGACACGGAGCTCATCGGGCGCTCCCCTTCGCGTAGTGGCGTTCGACGTAGTGCTGGACGACGGAGAGCGCGGTGGTGAGCAGGACGTACCAGGCGGTGGCGACCATCAGGAGCGGGACGACCCGCCCGTTGCGGCCGTAGACGACCTGCACCTGGTAGAAGAGTTCGCCGATCGCCATGACCGAGACGATCGAGGTGCCCTTGAAGAGCGAGATGATCTCGTTGGCGGCGTTGGGCAGGATCGAGCGCATCGCCTGCGGCAGGACGATCCGCCGCACCTGCCGGAGTCTCGGGATGCCGAGGGAGGCCGCGGCCTCCGACTGGCCCTCGTCCACGGCGAGGACGCCACCGCGGACGATCTCCGCCGCGTAGGCCGCCTGGTGCAGGGCGAGGCCGAGGACGGCGGCGCTCATCTCGCCGACCAGGCCCGCCGTGTCGAAGGAGAAGAAGCCAGGCCCGAAGGGGATGCCGATGCTCAGCTCCTCGTAGAGGTAGGCGAGGTTGAACCAGAACAGCAGCTGGACGATGAGCGGGATGGAGCGGAAGGCCCAGATGTAGCCGAAGGCGACGGAGCGCAGGAACGGGCTGCCGGACAGGCGCATGAAGGCGAGCACGATGCCGATCGCGAAGCCGAGCGCGGTGCCGTAGAAGGTGAGCTGGAGGGTGACCCAGACGGCCTGGACGATCGTCTCCGTGGTGAAGAACGCGGCGAAGACGTCCCATTCCCAGCCGGGGTTGGTGATCAGACCGTGGGCGAACTGGATGAGCAGGACGGCGGTGGCGGCGACGGCCACCCAGCGCCAGGGGTGGCGCACGGGGACGACCACGAGGGGAGCGGCCGCCGGCGGGGTGGGAGCGGCGGCTGGGTCTTTCACGCCGACGTCGGCGCTGGTGAGAGACATGGTGGTTCCTCGGAGAGGGGCGGGCGGCGGGAGGAGCGGCGCGGTTCAGGCGCTCAGGGGGACCGGGAGCCGACACGCCAGGTCGCGCAGGAAGCTCAGCGCGGCCCGGGCGGTGACGTCGTTCTGCCGGAAGGCGACCCCGCCGGTACGGGGCCGGGTGAAGGCCCCGCCGGCCCGGGCGGTGGTGTGCGGGCCGAGGGCGAAGCGGCGCGGGTGCGGCCGTCCGTCGCGCTCCAGGACCCGGCCGTCGTCGGGGTCGACGACGAGCAGACCGCCTGCGGTGGCCCTCGCCCCCTCCTCGTACAGGGCGCGGAGCAGCGGGCTGCCGGTGCGTTCGAGGGTGGGGTCGGGGAGCCGGGCCTCGACGAGGGCGCGGGCCTCGGTCCACTCCCCCGGTACGGCGACGGACGCGGCCCGGAAGAGTCCGCGCTCCTCGTCGGTCTCCACGGTGATCCCCGGGCCGAGGAAGCGCACGACTCCGGCGCGTGAGAGGGCGAGGAGCTGGTGCAGCCGGGGCCCGGGCGGCCCGGAGGCGAGGTAGCTGAAGAAGCCGTGCCACCAGCCGTCGAGGTCGAGGCGCTTGCCGAACCGCAGGAGCTGGCCGTAGACGGACAGGAGCGCGGCGAAGACGGCGGCGTCGGGGCTGTGCGCGGGGTCGTGGCGGCGGGTGAGGTCGTCGGTGATGTAGTCGCGCAGGCCGTGCTGGAGGGCTTCGGCGGAGGCGAAGCGGACGCCGTCCAGGGGATGGTCGAGGGCGTCGAGGTCGAGCCGGTCGGCGGGGTCGGGGACGGCCGCGGCGATGACGGCGGCGAGTTCGGCGCCGCGCGGCGGTGCTTCCTCGTACGCTCGCTCGAAGTCGCTCCAGGCGAGTGCGGTCCGCTCGGGGTGGGTGGAGAAGAGCCGGTGGTAGTGGGCCCAGCCGAGTTCCTTGTCGACGAGGGGCCACACGTCGCGCCGGAAGTCGATCGGCCCGGTCCGCTTCAGCAGGGCGTCGGTCTGCTCGGTCCCGAAGAACCGGGGCAGCGGGGGCTGTTCGCCGTCGAGGTCGTAGCCGAGCTTCGAGTGGTACGGGACGCCCCGCCGCGATCCGACGTGGAGCACCGGCTCCGCGCCGGACGGTACGTAGACGAGCGCGTCGCCCTCGCCCTCGTACCGTCCGCCGCGGCCCTCGGTGAGCAGCACCATCAGGTCGACGAAGGCGAGCCCGAAGCCGCGGACGAGGACGGCTTCCCCCGCGGGCAGGGCGCCGAGGTCGGTGTCGGCGGTGAAGTCGGGCGGCAGGTGGACGAGCCGGTGGCGGGCGGCGAAGCCGGCCAGGGCCCTCTGTTCCGGGTCGGGTTCGGCGTCGAGGTGGCCCACGGTGAGGACGACGAGGTCGGCGAGGAGGGGGGTGGCGCCGCCCTCCAGCCAGACCCGCTGGCGTCCCTCGCGGGGGCCGCCGACCCGCAGGGCGGTGGTGCGGTGTTCATGGACGGTGACCGAGGCGGGCAGGGACGCCAGGGCCCGCTCGTACACCCAGCGCAGATAGGCGCCCTGCTGCGGTCGGGTGGGGAAGGTGCCGCCGTCGACGCCGGCCCATTCGGCGAGGGTGGGCCCCGGCAGGACGGGCCCTTCGAGGTCCACGGTCTCGTCGGTGAACATGGTGACGTCCTCGGCCCGGGAGTTCATCCAGAGCAGCGGGGACTGCCCGGTGCGCCAGATGCGGCCGGGGCCCGGCGGGTGCGGGTCGACGAGGTGGAGGTCGAGCGGGCCGTCGCCGTACAGCTCGGGCAGGTTGGCGGCGAGGCGTTCGAGGACACCGGTCCCCCGCGGCCCGGCCCCCACGATGACGATCGACGGACGGGGGCTCATCGGGCACCGGCCGTGCCGCGGGCGTAGTGCCGCTCGACGTAGTACTGGCCGACGCCGAGGACCGAGGTGACGGCCACGTACCAGAGGGTGGCGACGAGCAGCAGCGGGATGATCTCGTACGTGCGGTGGTAGACGAGCTGCGTCGAGTAGAGCAGGTCCTGGACGGCGATGACGGACACGATCGACGTGCCCTTGAGGGTGCCGATCAGCATGTTCCCGGCCGGCGGGACGATCGCGCGCATGGCCTGCGGCAGCACGATCCGGGAGAGCCGGCGCCACCGGCCGAGCCCGAGGCTCTCGGCGGCCTCGATCTGGCCCCGGTCGACGGAGAGGATGCCGCCGCGGACGACCTCGGCGGCGTAGGCGGCCTCGTGCAGGGTGAGGCCGATGACGGCGACGGAGACGGGGCCGAGGAGGTTGACCGTGTTCACGCCGAGGATCTGCGGGTAGAGCGCTCCGATGTTGAACCAGAAGAGCAGCTGGACCAGGATCGGAGTGGACCGGAAGAACCAGACGTACCCCCAACTGACCGCGCGCAGAACGGGGTTGGCGGAAAGCCGGAAGACCGCGAGCAGGGTCCCGAGGACGAAGCCCAGGACCATGACGAGGGCCGTCAGCCACAGGGTGAGGCCGAGACCGCGCAGGACCGACGCGGAGGTGAAGTACTCGGCGACCACGTCCCACTGGAAGGCCTTGTTCCGGACGACCGAGACGAGACCGAGCCCGAGGAGGACGAGCACCAGGGCGGCGGCGGTCCCCTGGCCGACGCGGCGGGCGGGGACGATGCGGAGGGGTGGGTCGGCCGGCAGGGCCGGGGAGGGGGACTTGACGAGGGTCGCGGACATGCGAAGGCTCCGTGGATGCCAGGGGGCGGATCGAACACGGGGGTGCGCCTTCACACGCGCTGAACACGGATCCGGGCCCCTCAGCCCGATCCGCTCTTCGAGGCTATGCGGTCAACACGGCCTGCTGTCAAGGGTGTCCGCACTGTGAGCTGTACGTCTCATCGCAGTTGACGGGGCGGCGGATGCCTGTTCCACTGGGGCCATGCATCCGCAGCAGCTGGTCAAGCGCTCCCACATCGACTTCGGTCGCGTGTGGTCCTCTTCCTGTTGAGCCGACCCGCTGCTCTGCCCCGCCCGCGTGCTCTTCTCCGCGGCGCCTTCACACCCAGGCCCCTCACGGCTGCCTGAGCTCTCCCCTCCCCTCGCCCTGCCCCGTCGTCCTTCCTCCCGCTGAGGGACGACGCCGCCTTCCTTCGCCCTGAAGGACCGTCATGACCTTCGCGTTGTCCGTGCACCGGACCACGACCACCGACTCCCTGGCCCGCCCGCTCCTCGACGAGCTGGCACACGAGTACACGACCCGGTACGGCTCCGCGCACGATCTGAGCCGCTACCCGGCGGAGGAGTTCGCCCCTCCCCACGGCGCCTTCCTGCTCCTCCTGGAGCAGGGCCGGCCCGTGGCGGGCGGCGCCTACCGCCGTTACGACGAACGCACCGCCGAACTCAAGAGGATCTGGACCCATTCGGCACACCGCAGGCGCGGGCTCGCCCGCCGGGTCCTGACCGTGCTCGAACGGGAGGCCGCCGACCGCGGCTACTCCCGCGTCTACCTGACGACCGGCCCGCGCCAGCCCGAGGCCAGGGGCCTCTATCTGGCGAGCGGCTACCGCCCGCTGTTCGACCTCACCGCCGATCCCGAGTCGATCGGCCCGCTGCCGTTCGAGAAACTCCTGGAGAACCCGACATCATGAGCACGCGTACGAGAACGGGTACCGCCGGTACCGCCCGCACCACCCTCGCCTTCGCGCTGATCACCGCGGCCGCGCTCACGCTCACCGCCTGCGGCGGGGGCGAGCCCGCGACGGCGCCGGCCGGGGCGGCGGGCGCCCCCAAGGGGGCGCTCCCGACCGAGGACGTGGTGGCGGCGGTCGGCCGGAACGAGGCCGCGGCGAAGCTGCTCCCCGCCGACGTACGGCAGCGGGGCACCTTCACGATCGCCTCCGCGGTCGCGACCCCGCCCGGGTCGGCCTATCTGGCCGACGGCAGGACGGTGGTGGGCGTGGACGCCGACTTCGCGGGCGCCGTGGCGAAGGCCCTGGGACTGGAGCTGAAGCGCGAGGTGGTCGGCTTCGAGGCGATCCTGCCGGCGCTCGGCAGCGGCAAGTACGACGTCGGCACCGGGAACTTCGGTGTGACCGAGGAGCGGCGCAAGACCATCGACTTCGTCACCTACGTCAACGACGGGCAGGGCTTCGCCGCCCGGTCCGACAGCCCGCTGAAGGCGGTCACCGACCTCACGCAGCTGTGCGGTCTGAAGGTGGCCGTGAACGCGGGCACCACCTTCGAACGGACCCTGGAGCAGAACAAGGGCCGGTGCGCGCAGGCCGGCAAGCAGCCGTACACGGTGAACGTCTACAGCGAGACGGGCGCGATCTGGATGTCGCTCCAGCAGGGCCGCAGCGATGTCGTGATGAACACGATCAACGGCCTGCGGTACGCGGTGACGCAGCAGAAGAACGTGAAGTTCCTCAACGAGTACCGGCGGCTCGACGTGGGCTTCGCCTTCAAGAAGGGCACCCCGCTCGCGCCCGCCTTCCAGGCGGCGGTGAACGGCCTGAAGGCGGACGGGACGTACGACAGGATCCTGAAGAAGTGGGGGGTGACGGCGTCGGGGATCGAGCGCTCCCAGATCTCCCCGCCGGAGATCCCCGCACCCACCAAGTGACGGCAGGCCCGCCGGAGGGCGGGCCGTCGACGGTGCGTCAGCAGTCGCAGCCGCAGCCGCAGTCGCCGCAGCAGCCCTCCCCCTCGCAGCAGGAGGAGCAGTTGCTGCAGCAGTCACAGCAGTCGCAGCAGCTACCGGGGTCGCACTGCTGGCAGAGTCCGTCGCGCCGCTGACGGCTCCAGGGGTCCTCGAAGGTCCCGCAGCACATCTGGCAGGTGCAGGCCAGGCCGACCCAGAGGGCGCAGCCGGCTATCAGCCCGCGCCGGTTCGGCGGTCCGGGCGGGAGCGGACCGCCGGGGCCGCCCGGGCCGCCGGGGCCGGGGGCGTACGGACCTCCGGGGCCGCCGGGACCGCCCGGGCCCGGGGCGTAGGGGTTGCCGGGGCCGGGGCCGTACGGGTTCCCCGGCGCCGGTCCGTGGCCGTGGACGGCTCCGTGTCCCTGACCCGCTCCCGCGCCGGGGCTCATGTGCGAGCAGCTCGTCGTGCCGAAGGCGCGGTTCACGGAGGTGCGGAGCTCGTGGGCGAGGAGGACGTGGACCAGCTTGCCGTCGGCGAACTCGGCGTCCCGCAGCGCGAGCCGGATCCCGTGGAGGGCGTCGTCGGCGAGCCGGCGGGCCTCCTCTCGGGAGGTGCCGGTCGCGGTGAGCGGGTTCCAGGCGCCGCTCGCCGCGTCGGCGGCCTGGTCCTCGACGGCGTCCAGGAGGTGCGCGAGGCGACCGAAGAGGCGGCCGGCCTCGGCGAGCGGCTGGGCGTTCCCGGGCCGTCCGGCGAGGACGGCGGTGTGCGCGAAGGCGGCCGCGGTGGCGGTCTCGGTCGGTTCGGTGACGGCGAGCAGGGGGGTGCCGGGGCCGGCGAGGGCCTCGATCCCGGTCTGGCGGTCGACGGCGTCGACGAGGACGGCGGTGTCGAAGCCGAGGGCGCGGCCGGTCCTGGCGCCGGCCTTGTCCCAGGAGCGGGCGACCCGGCGGGCCGCCGCGGCGACGGGCCGCCGCGCCAACAGGCCGTCCCGGTCGGCGACGTGGTCCCGTACCTTCGCGGAGGCGAGGACGAGGGAGACGGCGGCGGCGAGGCGCGCGCCCTCGCCCCGGGCGACGGGGGCGGTCCGCATCCCGCGCAGCGGGCAGGGCCCCGCGGTGCGCCGTCCGTCGGCCACGGCACCGGTCTGAGCCTCCGTCAGGACCGAGACGATGAGCCCGTCGTAGTTGGTGACGACCCGGGCGAACTGGCCGTGGTCGGCGCGAAGTGCCAGGCAGAGGCCGCAGAGATGGGCCATCCACTCGGTCTTCAGGCCGTCGGTGAGCCGGTGGGCGCAGGGCCTGACGATTCCGAACAAGAGACTCCCCCGTGGACTGTGCGCGGCGCCGCCGTGCGGCTTCGCGGCATGGTAGCGAGCGGGTGCGTTCACCCGTACGCGCCCATCGTCACCCTTCCGGCCAGACTTTCATATTTTCAGCTACATGGCCCTCGCCCACCCCCCGCATACCGCAAGTTTCCTGATGAATCGCCAGAAAACGGCGCTCACGTTCTGCACCAGTACCGTCACGAATCCTCAGCGCGGCGCCCAACCGCTTGGCGCGCGATCCGCATCATGGACGACGATAGGGATATGCGGAACCACAAGTGACCGCGCTGAAAGGAGGCGTCCATGGGATCGGTGCGCAAGGCGAGTGCCTGGCTGGGACTCGTCGAGGACAACGACGAGCGTTACTACGACGACGAGTACGCCGACGGTGCCGAGGGCGGCGACGGCTGGGTGACGGACCCCCGGGTCCGGGTGGCCACGGACACCGCCGAGGAGCGGGGCCGCCGGATCGCCACCGTCTCCCCGGACGGCTTCCGGGACGCCCGGGGCATCGGCGAGCTCTTCCGGGACGGGGTTCCGGTCATCGTGAACCTGACCGCGATGGAGCCGAACGACGCCAAGCGCGTGGTCGACTTCGCCGCGGGCCTCGCCTTCGGTCTGCGCGGTTCCATCGAGCGCGTGGCGACGCGGGTCTTCCTGCTGACCCCGGCCGACACCCAGATCGTCACCGGCGACTCGGCCAGGCGCCGCCAGGACGGCTTCTTCAACCAGAGCTGAGCGGGTCCGCCGGACCGGCCGGGCACCACCCGGACGACCCGGGTCAGTGCGCCGGACGCCCCGAGCCGGCGGGCTCGATCGCTTCCCTGGTCGCCGGCACCCGCGCCACGGACGAGCGGGAGAGCCCGGAGGGCTCCGCACACGCGACCGCTTCCGGGGGCCCCGAGGACTCCACGGGGCCCGGACACCCGGCCCGCCCCGGAAGACCCTGGACGACCGGCTCCGCGAGCCCCTGGGCGGCCTGCCCCTGAAGGCCGGTCACCGCCTGCTCCGGAGGACCCGCCACCCCCTGCTTCGAAAGACCCGGCACCGCCGTCTCCTCCGGCCCCTCCGGATCGACCGGGCACTCCATCACCCGGGGCAGCCGCCGCGCCATCACCGCGCCGAGGAGCAGCAGCCCCGCGCTCACGAAGAGCGTGACGTGCAGCCCGTCCACGAAGGCGTGCCGGGCGGCCTGGTGCAGGGCACCGCCGGCCGCGCCGCCGAGCTGGTCCGCGACCTGGTAGGCCTCTCCGAGCGAGTTCGCGGCGGCCGCGCTCGCCTCCGCCGGCACCCCGGGGACGGCGGCGAGCCCGGGGGCGTACGCCGCGTTCATCACACTGCCGAGCAGGGCGATGCCCATGCCCGCGCCGAGCTGGTACGAGGTCTCGCCGATCGCGGCCGCGCCGCCCGCGCTCCGCTGCGGCGCCTCGCTGAGCATCGACTCGTAGGCCGAGAAGAGCGTGGTCTGCAGGCCGAAGCCGAGCAGGACGAAGCCCACCGTGAGCAGCAGCGGCCGGTCGTGCTGCCCCATGAAGGTCAGCAGCAGCACGGCGGCGGCGGTGAGCACGAAGCCCCAGCCGACCATCCGGCGCGGCCCGACCCGGCGCAGGGTGTACGAGCCGGTGGCGCCGGCGGCCATGGCGGCGAAGGTGAGCGGAAGCAGCCGGAGCCCGGTCTCCAGGGGGGTGAGGCCGAGGACCAGCTGGAGGTACTGGACGGCGATGAGCTCCAGGCCGACCAGGGCCAGCATGGCGAGCACGATGCAGCCGACGGAGGTGGTGAAGGCCGGCCGGGAGAAGAGCCGTGTGTCGATCAGCGGGTGCGGGCGCCGCCTCTGCCGCCGCACGAAGAGGACGAGGAGCGCGGCGCCGAGCAGCAGGGGCCCGGCGGTCGGGAGCGCGAGGAACGGGTCACCGGCCCCGGCCCGCTTGACCCCGAGGACACAGCCGAGGACACCGGCGGCGGCCATGAGCGCGCCGAGGACGTCCCAGGGTCCGTCGGCGGCTCCCCGGGACTCGGGCAGGAGGCGTCGGCCGAGCGGCAGGATCAGCGCCATCAGCGGGATGTTGATGAGGAAGACGGAGCCCCACCAGTAGTGCTCGACGAGGAAGCCGCCGAGCACCGGGCCGGTGGCGGCGCCGACCGCGGCGACCGCGGTCCAGACGCCGATGGCGGTGGCGCGCTCGCGCCGGTCGGGGAAGACCGCCCGGAGGATGGAGAGCGTGGCGGGCATGATCATGGCGCCGCCGACGCCGAGCAGCGCGCGGGCCGCGATGAGCACCGAGGGTTCGGTGGCGAGGGCGGCGACCGCCGAGGCGATGCCGAACAGCGCGTAGCCGAGGAGGAGGACCCTGCGCCGTCCGACGCGGTCTCCGAGGGTGCCGAAGAGGATGAGGAGCGAGGCGCAGATCAGGGGGTAGGCGTCGACGATCCAGAGCAGCGCGGTGGAGCTGGGGCGCAGGTCCTCGGTGAGCGAGGGGACGGCGACGTGGAGGATGGTCGCGTCGAGGGCGACCAGGAGAAGACTGACGCAGAGGACGAGGAGGACGACCCAGCGGTTGGCTCCGCCGCCGACGGCGGCACGCGGTGGTCCTTGGGCCGTGATCGTCCGCGACATGTCCGTACCTCCCAGTGAAGCTCTCGCGCTCGGCGGCCCCCGACCAGGGCTTTTGGCCCCTGGGGCGGCCCGGCATCGACGGGCGAGTGAGCCGTCAGCGTACGCGAGTCCGAGGCCCGAGCGCGTGGTGCAGCTCTCACCCCGAGGGGCCCGCCGGTGTGGCGTACGCCACTCGGGACGGCCCGCGCGTCGCATGGAATTCCGTACGGACGCCTGTTTGAAGCAATTCCCGAGCGTTCAAACACGCTTCCGGAATCACCCTTACGGCAATAGGGCGGGAGGTCATCGGATTTCCTGACGGACGCCCGGAATAGGTCAGCCACTGAGACCTACTCCACATCACATCAACATCACGAAGGGAGCGGATCGACCGGGTCGGCTTCTCACTCCCTGTAACGTCGATTGGGTGCGTACCGACATCTTTGCCCGGCTGGACCGGGAGCCGGAACCGCCGAAGATAGAGGTCCCGCGGATGACCCGCACGCGTCTCGCCCTCTTCGGCGGGACGTCGGCGTTCTATCTGGCCATCGTCGTGGCCGTGCTGCTGTCGACGTGGCTGGTGACCCTCGACTGGAAGATCATGCTCTTCCGGCCCTACCAGCAATGGCCCGAGCTGCACGCCTTCCTCGACTACTACGTCGTCCTCGGTCAGCGCGGCCCCACGGCCGTGATGGTGGCCGCCTGGCTGGGCTGGCGCTCGTGGCGCCAGCACACCCTGCGGCCCCTGCTCTGTCTCGGCGCCGCCCTGTTGCTGCTCAACGTCTCGGTCGGCTCGGTCAAGCTCGGACTCGGCCGCCTCGGCCCCCACTACGCGACGCAGGTCGGCTCCGCCGAGCTCTTCGCCGGCGGCGACATATTCCCCTCGGGTCACACCGCCAACGCGGTCGTGACCTGGGGCATCCTCGCCTATCTGGCGACCACCCCACGGGCCAGGCGCTATCTGTCGGCGCTCTCCGCCGTGGTCGCGCTCGGCGTCGGGCTCACCACCGTCTACCTGGGCACGCACTGGCTGAGCGACGTGCTCCTCGGCTGGGCGGCCGGGCTCCTCGTCCTGCTCGCGCTGCCCTGGTGCGAGCCGGTCCTCGCCGTGGCGGAGTCCTGGATCCTCGCCGTGCGCGACCGGGTACGGGAGCGGCTGCGCGACCGTCGCCGTCTGGTGCCCTCGCTGCCCGTGGCCTCCGGCGGCCCCCGCCCGGGGTTCTTCCCCGGGACCGAGGAGCCGGTCAGGGAGACGGTGGGTGTGGCCGGCCGGCGCACTCCGGCGACCGGCGGCTGATCCCCGCCCCCAGGGAGGCAGAACGTGGAAGGGCCCCGGCCGTCAGCGGCCGGGGCCCTTCGCGTACGGCTCAGCCGATCCAGCAGCGGGTGACCGTGCCGTCCTCGACCTCGAAGTTGAGGCGTCCGACCAGGTACTCCATCGTGATGATCGAGCCGGGCGGCAGGGACCTGACGGTGCTCCAGCCCCGCGTCCTGGCGAGCTGCGCGGCGCCTTCCGCGTCCAGGCCCACATAGGACTCGGGGGCGTCGCGGGGCGGTTCGGGAGTGCGCGATGTGGGTGCCATGGCCCTCACGTTAGTCCCTTGGCGGTCACGCTTGTGTCACAGGTTCTCGACATATGTCTGCCCTCCCCCCGGCCTCGCGGAAGGACACTTTCCGGCCGTTTCTCCGGCAATAGCGAAGGGCTCCCGGCAGTTCGCACGAAGAGCCCGGAAGCGTGAACGGAAGCACGGATAGCGCGGGTGCAATTCCCTCTTCCCCCACGCCCGTCCGGAATTGCGCCGACGACGCGCACGCAGGGCGCTCACTCTTCCCTTACACAATGCTTACGCTGTCCGGACGCCCGGAGACGCGGAGCCGGGACGACGGCGAGGCGGAGGCAGCGATGGGCATCGGGACAGCGACCGCGACCGTCGAATCGGGCCGGCAGCGGCACGGCCGGGTACTGATCGACTGGCTCACCACGACCGACCACAAGAAGATCGGCCACCTCTATCTGGTGACCTCGTTCCTCTTCTTCCTGCTCGCCGGACTCATGGCGATGCTGATGCGGGCCGAGCTGGCACGGCCGGGGCTCCAGCTCGTCACGAACCAGGAGTTCAACCAGGCCTTCACCCTGCACGGCACGATCATGCTGCTGCTCTTCGCGACGCCCACCTTCGCCGGCTTCGCCAACGAGCTGGTGCCGCTCCAGATCGGCGCGCCCGACGTCGCCTTCCCGCGGCTGAACATGTTCTCGTACTGGCTGTTCCTCCTCGGCGGCCTGATGGTGGTGAGCTCGCTGCTCGTGCCCAGCGGACCGCCCGCCTTCGGCTGGACCGCGTACGCGCCCCTGAACAGCCTCGAACACTCCCCCGGCATCGGTGCCGACCTGTGGATCATGGGGCTCGCCCTCTCCGGCTTCGGCACGATCCTCACCTCGGTGAACTTCCTGGCGACGATCGTCGGGATGCGGGCGCCCGGGATGACCATGTTCCGCGTGCCGATCTTCACCTGGAACGTGCTCTTCACCGCGGTCCTGGTCCTGCTGGCCTTCCCGGTCCTCGCCGCGGCCCTGCTCGTCCTGGAGTCGGACCGGCGCCTCGGCTCGGTGGTCTTCCAGCCGGAGTACGGGGGCGCGCTGCTCTGGCAGCACCTCTTCTGGTTCTTCGGCCACCCCGAGGTCTACATCATCGCGCTGCCGTTCTTCGGGATCGTCAGCGAGATCATCCCCGTCTTCGCCCGCAAGCCGATCTTCGGGTACACGACGCTGATCAGCGCGACCATGGCGATCACCGGTCTCTCGGTGGTGGTCTGGGCGCACCACATGTTCGTGACGGGCGCGGTGCTGCTGCCGTTCTTCTCGATGCTGTCGTTCCTCATCGCGGTGCCGACCGGGGTGAAGTTCTTCAACTGGACCGGCACGATGCTGCGGGGCTCCCTCTCCTTCGAGACCCCGATGCTCTGGTCCGTCGGCTTCCTGGTGTCCTTCCTCTTCGGCGGCCTCACGGGGGTGATCCTCGCCTCGCCGCCGATGGACTTCCAGGTCACCGACTCGTACTTCGTGGTCGCCCACTTCCACTACACGGTGTTCGGCACGGTCGTCTTCGCGACCTTCGCCGGCTTCACCTTCTGGTGGCCGAAGTTCACCGGCCGGATGCTCGACGAGCGGCTCGGGAAGATCCACTTCTGGACCCTCTTCACCGGCTTCCACCTGACCTTCCTGGTGCAGCACTGGCTCGGGGCGGAGGGCATGCCCCGCCGGTACGCCGACTACCTGGCCGCGGACGGCTTCACCGTCCTCAACACCGTGTCGACGATCGGCGCCTTCCTGCTCGGCGCCTCCACGCTGCCGTTCCTCTACAACGTGTGGAAGACCTGGCGGTACGGGAAGAAGATCGAGGTGGACGACCCGTGGGGGTTCGGGCGCTCGCTGGAGTGGGCGACGTCCTGCCCGCCGCCCCGGCACAACTTCGTGGCGGTGCCGCAGATCCGTTCCGAGGCACCCGCCTTCGACCTGCACCACCCGGAGTTCGCGGCCTACGAGCGGATGCTGGTCACGAGCCCGCCGCCGGAGCGCCGGAGGGGCGGTCGAGAGCGCGGGACAACAGGTCCCTGAGCGCCCGCACCCGGTCGACGAGCTCCGGCGGGTCGAGCACCTCGAACTCGAAGCCGATCATCGCCACGTGGATCACCATCACGTCGAGGCTGTGGGCGCCGGTCCGCAGCAGACAGGCGTGCTCCCCGTCCGCCGTCAGGACGCCGTCGGCCGCGCCCACGGCCGCGGCGGCCTCGGCGAGCGGCACGTGCAGCCGGACCGTCGCCTCGGTCGCGTACGCGGCGGTGGACACGCCCTTCGCCACATAGGCGGCCAGGTCCTCGGCGGGCGGCTCGCGGGGCGGGAAGCGGGGGCCGTGCGGCGGTGTCGGAGTGATCCGGTCGGCCCGGAAGGTGCGCCAGTCACCCCGGTCCACGTCCCAGCCGACCAGGTACCAGCGGCGCTCGCTGCACACCAGTCGGTGCGGCTCGACGGTCCTGCGGGTGGCCGACCCGCCGTGGTCGCGGTACTCGAAGCGCAGCCGCTCGGTGTCCCGGCAGGCGTTGGCGAGCTCGGTGAGCACGGCCGGGTCGATCCGCTCGCGCGGGGTGCGCAGCATCGGCACCGTGAAGGCGTTCAGGGCGCTCACCCGGCGCCGCAGCCGCCCGGGCAGCACCTGCTCCAGCTTGGCCAGGGCGCGTACGGAGCTCTCGCCGATGCCCTCGACGCCCTGCCCGGCGGCGGCGCGCAGGCCGACCGCGACCGCCACCGCCTCCTCGTCGTCGAGGAGCAGCGGCGGCAGTTCGGCCCCGGCGCCCAGCTGGTATCCGCCGCCGGTCCCGGGGCTCGCGTTGACGGGGTATCCCAGCTCCCGCAGCCGGTCGACGTCCCGCCGGACGGTTCGGGGCGTGACCCCGAGCCGGTCGGCGAGGTCGGCCCCTGACCACTCGCGGTGGGCCTGGAGCAACGAGAGCAGACGCAAGAGCCGTGCTGAGGTCTCCAACATGGCGCCGAGTCTGCCAGCCCTCGCGGACGACTTCTGTCCGCAAGGGGCGTCGGGCCTGGTCAGCGGAAGCGGCGGACCAGCCGCCCGGCCCGGGCCTTCAGGTCGTAGACCGCGTCCACGGCCCGGCCGACCCGCCGGTGCAGCGACACCGTGCCCTCGGGGTGGGTGCGCCGGCCCGACCCCCGCTCGACGAGCTCCGCCCAGAGCGTCTCGTGACGGGCGGCGATCCGGGCCGGGTCGAAGCGCTCGGCGGCGGCGAGCGCAGCCCGTGCCGCCTTGGCGCGCGCCTCGTCGTCCTCGACGAGCCGGCGCAGCGCCCGCGCGAACGCGGCCACGTCGCCGACCGGCACCAGGATCCCGTCGACGCCGTCCTCGATGATCTCGCGCGGCCCGTGCGGGCAGTCGGTGGAGACGACCGGGAGTCCGCAGCGCATCGCCTCGACGATGGTCATGCCGAAGGACTCCCGCTCCGAGGTCACGGCGGCGATCGAACCCTTGGCCAGCTCCGGTTCCAGCGGGGTCACCGACCCCATGAGGAAGACCTGCTCGCCGAGCCCCCGCTCCTTGATCTGCCGGGTCAGCGGCCCCTTGAGGTCCTGGACCGCGTCGCCGGTGCCGTAGATCCGCAGCTTCCAGTCGGGATGGTCGGCGGCCACCTCCGCGAAGGCGTCGATCAGCAGGTCGTACCGCTTGACGCGGGTCAGCCGGCCCGCGGCGACGACGGTCCTGGCCGCGGGGTCGGCGGGCGGCACGGAGGGCGCGGGCACGCTGTTGGGCACGGCCTCGATCCGTACGCCGGGCAGCCGCAGCTTCCGGTAGGCGCGGGCGTCCGCCTCGGTGACCGTCGTGACGGCGTCGAGGAGCGCGTACTCGTGGCCGATGTCCCGGCGCAGCCGGTAGCTGTGACCGTCCAGGATCAGGTGCTCCTGGCCGACGAGGACCGGCCCCCGCCGGGCCTGCCGGGTGAGGTGCACGTTGAGCCCGGGGCGGGTGCCGACGAGGACGTCGGCCTCCACGCCCCGCAGGTGCTCCCCGATCCGGGCGTCGGTGAGGGCGCTGTACTGCTTCCAACGGCCGTCGCCGCGCGGGAAGACCTCGGCGGGGCGGTGGAAGTCGGGGTGGTCGCCGTCGAAGCCGGGGCTGTCCCTGCGCAGGTCGACGAGATGACGCAGGGTCACCCCCGAGGGCAGGCCGAGGAGTGGTCGGTCGCGGTGTCGGAACACCGACACGATCTGGACCTCGTGACGTTCCGCCAGTTCCTCGGCGAGGGTGAAGGTCGTCCGGATCGTGCCGCCGTAGTGGTAGCCGTTGTGAAGCAGAAAGGAGATACGCATCGCGCTGCCGGTTCCCCCCGGTCAGTTGATCGGTCGCTCGACTGTACTGCCGGTGACGGGCTCCCGTTCACTGCTGCAACCGACGAGGGTCACGGCCGGTAGCCGAGCTGGGGCACGTTCGCACAGTTCCGCGTCATCTCACCCCGGCTCACCCAGCCCCGGCCGTCCTGCCAACGGGCCACCGACAGACAGGTGTTCCGGGTCGCCGGCGGGCGCTCCAGGCGCTCGTACCGGACGGGAAGCAGAAGTCCGCGGGCGGTGTACGGCTCCGGCCGGTTCACGAACCGTTCCACGCACGCGCGGGTGAGTCCGCCCCCGGCGAGGCAGGAACGGGCGGCGTCGGTGAACCACATCGCCGCCGCCCAGCCCTCCAACTGCCACTGGGACAGCGGCCGCCCGCCCATCGCCGCGCGGAACTCGCGGACCGCCGGATGCCCCGTGTCCTGGTGGTTGCGGCTGGCGCCGGTCGCCCACAGGGCGTTCCGGCAGCCGGGGGCGCGGGCGTAGTCGCGGGTGACGGACGAGGACCAGTTCTGCACATGGGTGACCTTGGCGGCGACCCGCACCCCGAGCGTCTCCATCGCCTCGCACAGGCGCACGTTCCCGTGGGTGTCCATGGCGTCGAAGAGGACGTCGACGTGCTGGGCCCGCAGATCGGCGGCGACCGCCCGGAAGTTGGGCAGCGCGAAGTCCACCGTCTCCTCCACGACGCGGTAGCCCTCGGCGCGCAGCCCCCGGGTCACCAGGCGGGCGTACGCGGCGGAGGCGGCCTGGTTGTACGAGACGACGGCGGCGGTCCTGGCGCCCTGTTCCCGCGCGAACCAGCGGTAGACCTCGGTCCCGCCGTACAGGACCCCGCCCCAGCCGGGCTCCGTCCCGGTGCGGGGCGCGGAGCTGCCGTAGATCCCGTAAAGATGCGGATACGTGTCGTACGCGGGGGTGAGGGGCTGCCCGCCGATGTCGGGGACGCCGGCGCGGGCGACGAGAGGGGCGCCCGCGTAGTCGAGGGCGGTGGTGGCGACGAGGGCGAAGACCCGGCGCTCGTCGACGAGCCGGTGGACGCAGGTGTTGTTGCCGACGCCGCTGCCGCCGTCGTCGCAGGTCTCCACCTGGATCCGGCGGCCGTCCAGGCCGCCGCGGGCGTTGAGGGCGTCGAAGTAGGCGCGGGCCCCGTCGCGCGGTCCGGTGAGCGCCTGCCCGCCGACGGGGCTGGTGGCGCTGGTGATGATCCCGACGCGGAGCGGCTCGCCGCCGGAGGGGCGGGCGGTGGGCCGGGGCTCGAAGGCGCGCTCGGGGAGGCGGCTGCCGCAGGCCGTGAGGAGGAGCAGCGCGACGGCCAGGAGGAGCGCCGCCGCCGCCTCAGCAGCCCGGGACGGTGACACCGCTCAGCTCGACCAGGCCGCACAGGGTCTTCACGGAGACCTTCCAGGTGTCGTCCTGGAGGACGGAGGTGCCCTGCGCGCCGGGCAGGGCGGGGGATCCGCCGACCAGCAGGTCGTAGGTCACGTTCGCCCCGGTGGCGGAGGTGAAGGCGACGCCCGTGACCTTCGCCGAGGTCATGGACGCGTTCTTGTCGCCGGCGAAGGCTCCGAGGACCTCCCGCATCCGCTCCCCGTTCTCCAGGAGCCCCACCTTCTCGGCGACGGGCGTCTTCGGGTCGAAGAACGCCGTCCAGTTCGCGGTGATCTCCGCCCGGGCCGCGGCGGGGTCGTCGGGCTCGGCGGTGTCGGGGGTCTCGGCCGTCGTCCCGGGCGGGGCCGAGGTCTCCAGGTCGCTGGAGCGGCCCTCGCCGTCGTCGGAGCAGCTCGCTACGGCGGGGGTGAGCACGAGAAGGGCGGCGGCCGCGAACGCGGCGAGCCGGGGGCGTCGGCCGGGTCGATCGGAAACCATCTGGCTCACCACCGGGTGTCCTCGGGGCCGTACGGCCGGATGCTTCCAGGGTGGGGCGGATCGGGGCATAGTGCAAGAAAGAGACGAGGGAGGCCGCCGTGCCGACATCCCGGATCCTGCTGTGGGGCGGTCTCGCGGCGGCCGCGGGAGGCGCGGCGCTGTGCGTGCTCGGCTGGTACGGGATCTCCGGCGAGCGGTTCGCGGAGCGGCAGCTGCCCTACCTGGCCTCGTGCACGGTGCCGGGGGCGGCGCTGATCGTGGCCGGAACGGTGCTCGTCACGGCGGCGTACGCGCTGCCCGTCCGGCCCGCGGAGCCGCCCGCACCCGCCGCGGAGGGGACCTCCCCGGGGCCGCCCTCCTCCGAGGGGCCGCCGCTCCGCGTCCCGGGCGGGACCCTGGCGCACCGGCCCGACTGCCCGCTGGTCGCGGGCCGGGCGACGGCGGTGGAGGCGGGGGACGACCCGTCCCTGCGCCCCTGTCCGGTGTGTGAGCCGTGGCCTCCCTGACGTACGAGCTGACGCTCGCCGGCCTCGCGGTCGGCAGCGCGGCCGCGCTCACCGGCATCGGCCTGATCGTCACCTACCGGGCGACCGGGGTGCTGAACCTGGCGCACGGAGCCGTCGCCATGATCTGCGCGTACGTGCTGCGGCAGCTGGTGGTCGTCGGGGGCTGGCCGCTGCCGGCGGCCGCGCTCCTCACCCTGCTCGTGGTCGCCCCCGGCATCGGGCTCGTCCTGGACCGCGTGGTCTTCCGGCCCCTGGCACGGCGCGAGGCCAACCCGGCGCGGACGCTGGTCGCCTCCGTCGGCGTCTTCGTCCTGCTCGTGGGCGCGGCGGTGCTCCTGTGGGGCCCGGGCGCGCGGGAAGACGCTCCGGTGCTGCTCGGCGACGACCCCTGGGCGCAGCTCGGGGCGGTGGTGGCGCTCGCCTGCCTGGTGACGGCGGTGACCCGGTGGACGCGGTTCGGGCGGGAGCTGCGGGCCGTCGTCGACAACCGGCCGCTGGCCGTGCTGTCCGGGATCGACGCGGACCGGGTCGCGGCGGCCGGCTGGGCGTTCGGCTCGTTCACCGCCGGCCTCACCGGGGTGCTGCTCGCCCCGTACGTACGGCTCGACCCGTACGGGATGCCGCTGCTCGTGGTCGAGGTGATCGCGGTCGCCGTCATCGCCCGGATGCGGTCACTGCCGGTCGCGGTGGCGGCGGCGCTGGCGATCGGCGTGGCCCAGGCCCAGCTGACCCGGCTGCACCCGGAGGGCTGGGCGGGCCCGCTGCTCCAGGCCGTCGGGGCGAACCTGTTCGTGGTGGCGCTCCTGGTCGCGGCCCTCGTCCTGCCGGGGATCGGCGGCAGGGGCCGGGACGCGCTGCCGCCGCCGGCGCGCTCCGGGCGGGTGCCGGGGGGAGTGTGGGTCGTCGTGGGCGTCCTGTTCCTCCTGCCGCTCGGCTTCGCGGGTACGGACCTGCACACGGCGGTCCAGGTGCCGGCGCTGGCGGTGATCCTGCTGTCCCTGGTCGTGGTGGCGGGGCGGGGCGGTCAGATCGCGCTGGGGCAGGCGGCGTACGCGGGCCTGGGCGCCCTGTTCACGGCGCTGCTCACGGCCCGCGGGGTGCCGGGCCTCGTGGCGCTCGGGCTCGCGGTGCCGCTGGTGGCCGCGGTGGGCCTCCTGACCGGCCGCCCGGCCATCCGCAGGCACGGTCTGGCCCTGGCCCTCGTGACGCTGGCGACCGGGGTGGCGGTGAGCCGCTTCGTCCTCACCCAGCCGTACGCGACGGCGGGCCTCTCCCTCGGCCGCCCCGCGGGCCTCACCGACGACCGCGCCTTCTACGCCCTCGAACTGGCCGTCCTGGCGGGTTGCCTGGCACTGGTGGCGGCGCTCCGCCGGGGCCGCACGGGCCGGGCGCTCGCGGCGCTGCGGGACCACGAGCCGGGTGCGGAGGCGGCGGGCGTCGCCGTGCCCCGCCTCAAGCTCCTCGCGTTCGTCCTGGGCGCGGCCCTCGCGGCCCTGGGCGGCGGCCTCCTCGGCATGGGCCTGCGCGCCTTCGACCCGGAGGCGTACGACCCGGTGCGCGGCCTGCTCTGGTTCGCCGCGGTCCTGGTCCTGGGCGCCGACAGTCTCCTCACCCCCCTGGCCGCCGCGGCCCTCCTGGTCACCCTCGACGCGGGCCCGCAGGCGGGCACGGCGGCAGCCCTCCTGGGCCTCCTGGCGGCCCTCACGGGCCGCCTCCCACCCCTGACGAACCTGCTGCCCCAGGGAAGACGGCCACGCGCGGAAGAGCGGGGAGCCCGCGCGTCGGCCACGGGTGGCGGGCCCGGCGACCGGGGCGCGCGCAGACCGGCCACGCACCCCTCGCGGCCCACGGGTCCCCGTGAGGGACGACCCGCGCCTCCGCCGACGAGGGGTACGGGCGGCGAGGACGCCGCCCGGGGAGCCCGCCGGCCGGCCGCCCACCCCTCACGGGCCACCGACCCCCTGCCGGGACGACCCGCGCCTCCGCCGACAAGAGGTGACGGCGGCGACCGGGGAGCCCGCCCCTCGGCCGCCCGGACCCCACCCGGCACCCGGCCCACCACGGGACGACCCGCGCCTCCTCCCGCAGGAGGGACGGGCGGCCACCACGGCCGGGGCGCGGGCCGGACGCAGCCCCGCACACCCGCCGCCCCGCCCGCACCCGCACCCGCCCTCCACGCCCACGGACTCACCCTCACCCACCCCGGAGGGGTCACCGCTCTCGACCACGTCAGCCTCGCTCTCACCCCCTCCCGCATCACCGCCCTCGTCGGCCCCAACGGTGCCGGCAAGTCCACCCTCTTCGACTGTCTCGCGGGGACCCTCCGCCCCCGCCGGGGGCGGATCACGCTCGACGGAGCCGACATCACCTCCCGCTCCGCCCACGCCCGGACGCGTCTCGGCATCGCCCGGACCTTCCAGCGGCTCGCCGTCTTCCCCTCCCTCACCGTCGAGGAGAACGTCCGCCTCGGCGAGGAGCGGGGCCACGTCCGGAAGGACCCCGCCGCCGTCGAACGCAGCCTGCGGCTCCTCGGGCTCGCCGGGCCCGTACGGCACGAGACGGCGGCGGGACTGCCCACCGGCACCCTCCGCCGGGTCGAGCTGGCCCGGGCGCTCGCCGGGCAGCCGCACACCCTGCTGCTCGACGAGCCCGCCGCCGGTCTCGACGCCGATGAGACGGCCGCGCTCGCCCGGATCCTCGCCGCGCTCGCCGCGGACGGCCTGACCGTCCTGGTCGTCGAGCACGACCTGGACCTCGTCGCCGGGATCGCCCACACCGTGCACACCATGGAGGGCGGCCGGATCGTGTCATGAGCATCGAGATCGCCCTGCGCGCCGCACGGGTCCGCTACGGCCCCCTGGAGGCACTGCACGGCCTGGACCTGCCCGTGCCGGCCGGTACGGTCACCGTCCTCCTCGGCCGCAACGGCTCGGGGCGTACGACGGCCCTGCGCGCCCTCGCGGGCACGGTACGGCTCTCGGCGGGCACGGTCGTCTGGCGCGGCGCCGACGTGACCCGCCTGTCGGCGCACGAACGGGCGCGCCGGGGGCTGTGCCTCGTCCCCGACCTGGAAGCGGTCTACGCGGGCCTGACCGTCGCCGAGAACCTGGCGCTGACCGCGCCCGGGGCCGTGTCCGGCACCGCGCGAGGTGCCGTGGCGCCCCCGTACCCGGAGCTCCTCCCCCTGCTGTCCCGGACCGCCGGGACCCTCTCCGGCGGGGAGCGGCGCATGCTGGCCCTCTCGCGGGCCCTGCTCGCGGTACGCGCGCGCGTGGTGCTGGTCGACGAGCCGTCGCTCGGTCTGGCCCCGCCGGTCGCGGCCCGCACGTACCGGGGCCTCGCGGCGCTCGCGGTGGAGGGCGGGGCGGCCGTGGTCCTGGCGGAGCAGCGCGTACCGGAGGGGCTGCCGCCCGGCTCGCTCGTGCACGAGCTGCGGCGCGGCTCCCTCGCCTTCAGCGGGGAGCCGGCCGAGCTCTCCTGACCCGGGACGGGGGCGACCCGGGACAGCCCTGTTCGGGCGGGATCAGAGCGGAGCGATCCGCAGCATGGTCCCGACGAGGACCCGGTTCGGGTCGGCCCCGATCAGGCTCCGGTTCGCCGCGTACAGCGCCTGCCAGCCGCCCTTGATCCCGAAGCGCCGGGCGACGGAGCTGAGCGTGTCACCGCGCTGCACGGTGTGGACGCGTCCACTGAGGCCGTACCGCTTGGAACAGACGGGCCAGGCCCCCCACCCCTGGGTGCGGAGGACCTCCTCCGCGACGGTGATCTGCTCGGCGCGGGTGGCCAGGTCGGCCCGCGCGGCGTACGTGAGCCCGCCGTGCTCGACCCAGGTCGGGTGCCAGAACTGGAGCCCGCCGTAGAAGCCGTTGCCGGTGTTGATGTGCCAGTCGCCGCTGCTCTCGCACAAGGCGACACAGCCCCACGGCCACTGGTCCTTCGCGCAGGGGTACGCCGGCACGGCCGCGCCCGCGCGGAGCCCGCCGGACACGGTCGACGGCGCGGCGGACACGTCCCGGGGCGCGCGCGGTGCCTCCCGGGCCTGGACGGGTGCCGGGGCCAGGGACAGCAGTGCGGCCGCGGACGCCACCACGAGGGAACCGGTCGTCCAAAATCGGATCTTCGACATCGAGGCAGGCTAGGCAGCGGCCCGGCGCCCCGGTCCGTGCCGCGCGGAACACCGTTCACACCCCACCCGGTCGGAGTCACCCGCCCCGCCGCACGAGCCCCCGGCAAGTTGCCTCGCTTCCGCGCGTGACCCCGGCCGAGCCTGACCCGTTGAACTCGGCATGAGACGACGGGAACGGCCCGGCGTCCCCCCGTACCGAGTCCAGGGAGCCCCCCGTGCCGCGCATGCTCGACGTCAGCGAGGACGTACGCGCCGAGATCGGCGACGAAGAAGCGGACCGGCTGCTCGCCGGCGACAACGCCCCGGGCAGCTACGACTGCACCTCCTGCCGCACGCCGGGGGACTCCGAGCAGGAGCGCACCAGCACGGTGCTGTTCGTCGGCGAGGAGACCGCGGTGCTCGCGTTCGCCCACGCCACCTGCATCCCCTCGCAGGTCGTCCGGGTCGCGGAGGAGCAGCTGCAGGGCGCCGTCGCCTCCATCACGGCCGCCGACACCGCCGACGCGCTGTCCGCCGCCCACCCCGAGCAGGCCGTGCTCGGCGTCACCAGCGGTCTCGTCCTCATCCAGGGCGAGCTGCACCCGGCGCTCGTCGTGGAGCCGACCGCCCCGGTGGCCCGACCGGGTTCGGACGGTCTCACCGACGAGTTCCTGCCGCTCCTCGCCGAACAGGGCTTCCAGCAGATCATGGACCTGAACGAGCGGCCCGCGGTGCTGCCGGGCTGGTCGGTCCTGGTCGCCATGGGCCAGCTGCACTCCGTCCTCCAGCCGGGCCCCGGCGGCGCCGGTCAGGCCGCCTGGTGGCAGGCGCACCAGCCGCTCCAGGTCACCGAGGGCTGGCGCGCGGCGGCCAACAAGTCGCACACGGTGCTGGTCTTCGCCGCCCCCGTGGGCTCGATCGGCCAGCAGCCGCGCGAGGACCTGCTCCGGGACGCGCTGGAGAAGGCCGCGGCGAACGGCCGCCTGGTCGCCGCCGCGATGCCGCTGGCCGGTACCTGATGGACGACCGCCGGCCGGGCATAGGGTGGGCGCGGGTCCCCGGCGTGCCGACGGGCTCCTCGGCGTCGGGGGTCCCGACCGTGCCGCGTCCCCGGCGGGCGCCCCATTCGGAGAGCCGCCCGCATCCGACGGGCGGCGGGGTCGTTGGCACCTACGTGCACGCATACGACCCCTTCCCCCAGCCGTATCCGAGTCAGATCCCTTCGATGCGCCCCGCGCAGGACGTCACGGCGGGCACCTCGCCCACGCCGATCTACGACGCCCTGTACTCGGAGTACCGCAGGACGTTCCGCACGCTGCCGGGTGACCGCAGCGGCGAGGAGGACGTGCCCTTCCGGGCCTTCGGTACGACGGTGAGCACGGGCGTCCACGGACACGGGCTCCGCTACGCGTCGGCGTATCCGACGGCATGGTCGGCGCAGCAGCACCCCCCGACACAGGTGGCGCTGCCGCCGGGGCCCCGCAGGGGCTTCTAGCCGGGGCGACACCGGTGGGACACGGCTGAGGGCCGGGGCGATTCGCCCCGGCCCTCAGCCGTGTGTCACCTCGTGGGTGCTACTTCTTGCGGCCGCGCTTCTCGCGCACCCGGACCGAGATGTGGATCGGGGTGCCCTCGAAGCCGAACTCCTCGCGGAGGCGGCGCTCGATGAAGCGTCGGTAGCCGGCCTCCAGGAAGCCCGAGGCGAAGAGCACGAACCGGGGCGGCTTGGTGCCCGCCTGCGTACCGAAGAGGATGCGGGGCTGCTTGCCGCCGCGGATCGGGTGCGGGTGGGCGGCGACGATCTCGCCGAGGAAGGCGTTGAGCCGGCCGGTGGGGACGCGGGTCTCCCAGCCGGCGAGGGCGGTCTCGATGGCCGGGACCAGCTTCTCCATGTGGCGGCCGGTCTTGGCGGACACGTTGACCCGGGGCGCCCAGGCGACCTGCTGCATCTCCGTCTCGATCTCGCGCTCGAGGTAGTAGCGGCGCTCCTCGTCGAGCTCGTCCCACTTGTTGTAGGCGATGACGATGGCGCGGCCCGACTCGACCGCCATCGTGATGATGCGCTGGTCCTGGACCGAGATGTTGTCGGTGGTGTCGATGAGGATGACGGCCACCTCGGCCTTCTCGACGGCGGCGGCCGTACGCAGGGAGGCGTAGTAGTCCGCACCCTCCTGGAGGTGGACCTTCTTGCGGATGCCGGCGGTGTCGACGAACTTCCACGTCACGCCGCCGAGCTCGATCAGCTCGTCGACCGGGTCGCGGGTGGTGCCGGCCAGTTCGTTGACGACGACCCGGTCCTCGTTCGCCACCTTGTTGAGCAGGGAGGACTTGCCGACGTTCGGACGGCCGATGAGGGCGATGCGGCGCGGGCCGCCCACCGCGTTGCCGAAGCGCTGCTCGGGGGCCTCGGGCAGCTTCCTCAGGACCTCGTCGAGGAGGTCGCCGGTGCCGCGGCCGTGCAGCGAGGAGACGGGGAACGGCTCGCCGAGGCCGAGCGACCACAGCATGGCGGCGTCCGCCTCGCCGGACTGGCCGTCGACCTTGTTGGCGGCGAGGACGACCGGCTTGCCCGCGCGGCGGAGCAGCTTGACGACGGCCTCGTCGGTGTCGGTGGCGCCGACGGTGGCGTCCACGACGAAGAGACAGGCGTCGGCGGCCTCGATGGCGTACTCGGCCTGGGCGGCGACGGAGGCGTCGATGCCGAGGACGTCCTGCTCCCAGCCGCCGGTGTCGACGACCTTGAAGCGGCGCCCGGCCCATTCGGCCTCGTAGGTGACGCGGTCGCGGGTGACGCCCGGCTTGTCCTCGACGACGGCCTCGCGGCGGCCGATGATGCGGTTCACCAGGGTCGACTTGCCGACGTTCGGGCGGCCGACGACGGCGAGAACGGGAAGCGGGCCGTGGCCGGCCTCCTCGATCGCGCCCTCGACCTCTTCGACGTCGAAGCCCTCTTCCGAGGCGAGCTCCATGAACTCCGCGTACTCGGCGTCGCCAAGTGCCCCGTGGTCGTGCTGGTCGTTCATGAAGTCCGTTCCTTGATCATTCGTGGTCGGTGGGTCCCCGGGCCGCGGGGCCCACTACTGAGAGTCTCGCTCAGCGCCCGGTGAGGCGCCTGGCGTTTTCCAGGTGGTCGGTGAGCTTCCCCTGGATCCGTACGGTGGCCTCGTCGAGCGCCTTGCGTGTGCGCCGGCCGGAGCCGTCACCCGCCTCGAAGGCGTCGCCGAAGACGACGTCGACACGGCTGCGCAGCGGAGGCAGTGCCTTGACCAACCGTCCCCGGCGCGCCGATTCCTCCCGCCCGTCCCGCCCGGTGGTCCCCAGGACCGCGACCGGGACGATCGGCGCGCCGCTGCGGACGGCGAAGTAGGCCAGGCCCGCGCGGAGCGAGGCGAAGTCGCCGTCGCCGCGGGTGCCCTCGGGGAAGATCCCGAGGACGCCGCCCTGCTCCAGGACGCCCAGGGCGTTGCCTATCGCGTGGCGGTCGGTGCTGTCGCGGTCGACCTTGACCTGGCCGATGCCCTCCAGGAAGGGCCCGAGGGGCCCGACGAAGGCTTCCTTCTTGATGAGGAAGTGCACGGGCCGCGGTGCGGTGCCCATGAGCATGGGGCCGTCGATGTTGTGCGCGTGGTTGACGGCGAGGATGACGGGGCCGGAGGCCGGCACCCGCCAGGCGCCGAGGACGCGCGGCTTCCAGAAACCGTACATCAGACCGATGCCGATGCGTCGGCCGACGGCGGCGCCCCTCTCGGAGGGCAGGGTCACTTGACGGCCGTCCGCTTCTCGTCCACGAGGGTGACGACGCACTCGATGACCTGGTCCAGGGTGAGGTCGGTGGTGTCGACCTCGACGGCGTCGTCGGCCTTGGCGAGCGGGGAGGTCTTCCGGCTGGAGTCGGCCGCGTCCCGCTTGATCAGGGCTTCCCTGGTGGCGTGCACGTCGACGCCCTTGAGCTCGCCGGAGCGGCGGGCGGCACGGGCCTCGGGCGAGGCGGTGAGGAAGATCTTCAGGTCGGCGTCGGGCAGGACCGTGGTGCCGATGTCCCGGCCCTCGACGACGATGCCGAGCTCGGCGTCCTTGGCGATGGTCCGCTGGAGCTCGGTGATGAGCTCCCGCACCTCGGGGACGGCGCTGACGGCGCTGACCTTGGAGGTGACCTCCTCGGTACGGATGGGGCCGGCGGCGTCGGCTCCGTCGACCGTGATGGTGGGCCGGGCCGGGTCGGTGCCGGAGACGATGACCGGCTTGGCGGCGGCGTTGGCCACGGCCTCGGCGTCGTGCACGTCGACCCCGTTGCTGATCATCCACCAGGTGATCGCCCGGTACTGGGCGCCGGTGTCCAGGTAGCTCAGCCCCAGCTTGGCGGCGACCGCCTTGGAGGTGCTGGACTTGCCCGTGCCGGAGGGCCCGTCAATGGCGACGATCACGGATTCCACGGTGGGAACACCTTCCTGGGTGAGTGGCGGGACCCGGCGGAGATGCGGGGGGCCACCACAAGGTTACCGAGTCCCCGGCACCCGTTCGGCCCAGCGCCCCGGGGACCCTGGCCCGGCGGGGCGCGGGCGTCAGTTCGGGCGGAGGGACCAGCCGCGCTCCTGGAGGGCCGCGCCCAGCGCCGGCGCGGCCGACGGTTCCACCATCAGCTGCACGAGCCCCGCCTGCTGCCCCGTCGCGTGCTCGATGCGGACGTCCTCGATGTTGACCCCCGCACGCCCCGCGTCCGCGAAGATGCGGGCGAGCTCGCCCGGCTGGTCGCTGATGAGGACGGCGACGGTCTCGTACGCGGTGGGCGCGGCACCGTGCTTGCCGGGGACCCGGGAGCGCCCGGCGTTGCCGCGGCGCAGGACGTCCTCGACGCCCGAGGCGCCGTCACGGCGCTCGTCCTCGTCGGCGGACTGCAGGGAGCGCAGGGCGCGCACGGTCTCGTCGAGGTCGGCGGCGACGCCGGAGAGGACGTCGGCGACGGGGCCGGGGTTGGCGGAGAGGATCTCGATCCACATGCGGGGATCTGAGGCCGCGATCCGGGTGACGTCCCGGATGCCCTGCCCGCAGAGGCGTACGGCCGACTCGTCGGCCTCCTCCAGGCGCGCGGCGACCATGGAGGACACGAGCTGCGGGGTGTGGGAGACCAGGGCGACGGCCCGGTCGTGGGCGTCGGCGTCCATGACGACGGGCACGGCCCGGCAGAGGGCGACGAGCTCCAGGGCGAGGTTCAGGACCTCGGTGTCGGTGTCCCGGGTCGGGGTGAGGACCCAGGGCCGGCCCTCGAAGAGGTCGGCGGTCGCCGCGAGCGGGCCCGAGCGTTCCTTGCCGGACATGGGGTGCGTACCGATGTACGCGGTGAGGTCGAGGCCCAGCGCCTCCAGCTCCCGCTTGGGGCCGCCCTTGACGCTGGCCACGTCCAGGTAGCCGCGGGCGGCACCGGCCGCCATGGCCTCGGCGAGGGTGCCGGCCACGTGCGCCGGGGGTACGGCGACGATCGCGAGGTCGACGGGGCCCTCGGGCTTCTCGTCGGTGCCCGCGCCGAGCGCGGCGGCCGTCCGGGCCCGCGCCGGGTCGTGGTCGCGCAGGTGGACGGTGACGCCCCGGCCCGCGAGGGCGAGCGCGGCGGAGGTGCCGATCAGTCCGGTTCCGATGACGAGCGCTGTTCTCACTGGGCGATGTCCTTGCGCAGGGCGGCCGCGGCGCCGAGGTAGACGTGCGCGATCCGGGACTTGGGCAGATCGGTCTCGACGTGGGCGAGGAGCCGGACGACTCTCGGCATCGCGCCCTCGATGGCGAGCTCCTGTGCGCAGAGCAGGGGTACGTCGGCCATGCCGATCCCGATGCCCCGGGCCGCGGCGGCCGGGAAGTCGCTGTGGAGGTCGGGCGTGGCCGTGAACCAGATGCTGATCAGGTCGTCGGCGGTGAGGTCGTTGCGCGCGAGGACGGCGGTGAGCAGTTCCTCGACCTGCTCGCGCATGTGCCCGGCCTCGTCCCGCTCCAGCTGGACGGCTCCTCGGACCGCTCGTACCGCCACGTCGTGCTCCTTCGCCTGCGTCAGTGCTCCGTTCAGCCTAGTCAGCGGCGGGGGCGGCGCGTCTCGGCGGCCCGCCCTCCGAGACGGGGGACGGGCCGCCCCGGCGGGGGCCCGGGGGCGGTCGGATGCCGCTGCCGGCGGGTGATGCGCGCGAGGGAGCCCTCGACGTCACCCGGGCCGGGGTGCTCCGCCACTCGGGGTAAGGGCGGGGGCGGACCGCCGTGCGGGGGAGCCCGACGCCGTGTCCAGGCGTGTTGCGGGACCGGGGGGCGGCGCACGGCCAAGCTGGCGGCATGACTTCACGCGCCACCCCTCGCCGTACCGTCCTGCTCGCCGCGGCGGCCCTGACGACGGGCTGCGGCTCGGACGACGGGGGCGACGGTACGAGCACCGGCGCGCCGGCCACGCCGGGCGCCCCGGACACCGCGTCTCCCCCGGCGGACGCCTCCCCTTCCGCGGCCTCGCCCTCCCCCGCCTCCCCCTCCGCCGAGGCCACGGCGACCGGCGCCCCGCTGGCCGAGTCCTCCGCGATCCCGGTCGGCGGCGGCACGGTCTTCGCGAAGGAGAAGGTGGTCGTCACCCAGCCCGTGGCCGGGGAGTTCAAGGCGTTCTCCGCGATCTGCACG
This sequence comes from Streptomyces sp. CB02261, assembly GCF_001905665.1. Classification (GTDB taxonomy): domain Bacteria; phylum Actinomycetota; class Actinomycetes; order Streptomycetales; family Streptomycetaceae; genus Streptomyces. Next base: position 142,276 of record NZ_LIVX01000014.1, read on the forward strand.
CATCAGGGCTGCACGGTGAACAAGGTCGCGGACGGCACGATCGACTGTCCCTGCCACGGCTCGAAGTTCCGTATCGCGGACGGTTCGGTGGCGAAGGGGCCCGCCACCCGCCCGCTCCCGCCGAAGCGGATCACCGTCTCGGGGGACTCGATCACCCTCGCGTAGCCTGACGCGCATGACTCCGGACGAGCTGGTGCGCGACCACACGATCTACTCCTGCGTCATGGGGTCGCGCGCCTTCGGCCTCGCGACCGAGGGCAGCGACACGGACGTCCGGGGCGTGTATCTCGCCCCGACGCCGCTGTTCTGGCACTTCGAGAAGCCTCCCGCGCATGTGGAGGGGCCCTCGGAGGAGCAGTTCAGCTGGGAGCTGGAACGATTCTGCGAGCTGGCCCTGCGCAACAACCCGAACGTCCTGGAGTGCCTCCACTCCCCGCTGGTCGAGCACGTCGACGACCTCGGCCGCGAACTGCTCTCGCTGCGCGGGGCGTTCCTGTCCCGCCAGGCGCACCAGACCTTCGTGCGGTACGCGGGCGGCCAGCGCCGCAAGCTCGACGCGGACGTCCGCCAGTACGGCCACCCGCGCTGGAAGCACGCCATGCACCTGCTGCGGCTCCTGACGAGCTGCCGCGACCTGCTGCGCTCGGGCGAGCTGCGCATCGACGTCGGCGAGGAGCGCGACCGGCTGCTCGCGGTCAAGCGCGGTGAGCTGTCCTGGTCCGAGGTCGAGTCCTGGATGGACCGCCTCCAGGAGGAGGCCGACCGCGCCCACGACACGACCCCGCTCCCGGCCGCGCCGGACCACGCGCGCGTACAGGACTTCCTGATCCGCGCCCGCCGGGCCTCTGCCTTCGACACGGTCTGACCGAGCCTCCGCGCTCGCCCCGGCCTTCGACACGGTCCGGCCGGGCGTCCGCTAGCGGGCGTCGAGGCGGACCCGTACGACGAGGTCGTGCAGCAGGTCGTGGGCGCGCTCCGCCGACTCCGCGAGCCCGGACGCGGCCTGGGCCTCGTCGAGGACCGCGTGCAGGGCCTCCGTCTCGGCCCGTACGTCCTCGACCGGCACCTCCGCGGGCCCGTGCTCGGCCGCCGCCTTCGCCGCCACGAGGTCGGGCAGCCGCGCGGGTGCCTCGGCCACCTCCCCGACCAGGGTCGGCAGATGGGCCTGCACCTCTCCCGCACGCATCAGATGGATGCCGGTGAGCAGTGCCCGGTAGGTGTACAGGAGCGGCTTCAGCTCTCCGCTGCTCTCGAAGAGCCGCCACTGCGTCCCGGCGAAGCCCCGGTAGTGGTGGGCGTGGTGCCGGGTGAGCACCTCGGGCACGAGGGAGACCAGCTCGGCGTGGGTCTCCGTGGTGTGGGCGACGAGCGGAGAGGTGAGCTGCTCCAGGACGTAGCCGTTGCGGCGCAGCATCAGCCGGGCGAACTTCCGCAGGTCATGGGTGACGAGGTCCATCTCGACCCCGTCGCGGTCCCACATCCGGCTGCGGGTCTCCTCGGGTTCCCGCAGCCCGACCAGGGCGTCCGCCGGCAGCAGGTGCGCGCCGCGCAGGTCCACGTCCGAGTCGCGGGACGGGAAGCCGTACAGGTGCGCGCCGGAGACGGTCGCGAAGAGCAGGGGGTCGGGCTGCTCGGCCACGACGGCGCCGAGGTCGGCGTCGAGCGCGGACTCCAGGGAGAGGGTCATGGCTCAAGAGTCCCAGAGCGCTCCGAGGGTCAGCAGGTCGCTCCGGTACTCGATGCGCTCCTCCCATTCCTTGGGCCAGGCGTCGGCACCGAGGTGGGCCCCGGCGAAGGCGCCCGCGAGGGCGGCGATCGAGTCGGAGTCGCCGCGGGTGCAGGCGGCCCTGCGGAGGGCGGTGAGGGGCTCCCCGGGGAAGAGGAGGAAGCTGAGGAGCCCGGTCGCGAGGGCCTCCTCCGCGATCCAGCCGTCCCCCGTGTACGTGCAGGGGTCGAGCTCCGGGTCGGCGGTGCGCTGGACGGCGTCGAGGCGCTCCAGGATCGCCAGGCACTCGTCCCAGCCCCGCTGGACGAAGGAGACGGCGGAGGCGTCCTGGGAGCGGGTCCAGAGGTCGCCGAGCCAGTGCTCGTGGTAGCGGGAGCGGTTCTCGTACGCGTACGAGCGCAGCTGTCCGACGAGTCCGGCCGGGTCCACGCCCTGGGCGAGCAGGTACACGGCGCGGGCGGTGAGGTCGGACGCGGCGAGCGCGGTCGGGTGACCGTGGGTCAGGGCGGACTGGAGCTGAGCGGCGCCCGCCCGCTGCTCGTCGCTCAGTCCGGGGACGAGCCCGATGGGCGCGACCCGCATGTTGGCACCGCAGCCCTTGGAGCCGATCTGGGAGGCGTCCTGCCAGGGCGTGTCGAGCATCAGGAGCCGGCAGGCGGTGAGGCAGGTGTTGCCGGGGGCGCGGTTGTTCTCCGGGGAGCGGTACCAGTCGATGAACCCCTCCCGTACGGGGCCGGCGAGGCGCTCGGGGTCGAGCAGGCCGCGGTCCATGGCGGTGCGGATGCCCCGGGCGAAGGCGAGGGTCATCTGGGTGTCGTCGGTGACGTACGCCGTGCCTCCCGTGACGGGCAGCGCCATCTCCCGCCAGGGCCCGGCCTTCGCGAGGATCGACGGCACATCGTTGAACTCGGTCGGGAAGCCCAGCGCGTCGCCGAGCGCGAGCCCCATCAGGGAGCCGGTCGCGGCCTGCTTGGTCGCGGTGCGTGTGTGGTTCACGAGGATCGTCCTTCCGGTCGCAGGAGGGGCGGGTGGAGGGCCGTGGCCTCGCCCGCCCGGTAGAGAGCGGCCGGTTTCCCCCGTCCGCCGGTGAGGCGCGGAGGTCCTTCCACGGCCTGGACGAAGCCGGGCGTGGTGAGGACCTTGCGCCGGAAGTTGGGGCGGTCGAGTTCGACGCCCCAGACCGTCTCGTAGACCTGCCGCAGCTCGCCGAGGGTGAACTCGGGCGGGCAGAAGGCGGTCGCGAGGCAGGTGTACTCCAGTTTGGCGCCGACCCGTTCGTGGGCGTCGGCGAGGATCCGGTCGTGGTCGAAGGCGAGGTCCCGGACGGTGTCGTACGGCAGCCACCGCGCCTGGGCCGCGTCGCCGCCACCGCGCGGCTCGGGTGGGTCGGGGACGAGCGCGGTGAAGGCGACGGAGACGACGCGCATCCTCGGGTCGCGGTCCGGCTCGCTGTAGGTGCGGAGCTGTTCGAGGTGGAGCCCGGCGACGGTGGCCTCGGACAGGCCGGTCTCCTCGACGAGTTCGCGCCGGGCGGCCCGCTCGGCGGACTCGCGGGGCAGCACGAATCCGCCGGGGAGCGCCCAGGATCCGGCGTACGGCTCCTGGCCGCGCTCGACGAGCAGGACGTGGAGGCGCTCCTCGCGGACGGTGAGGACGGCGAGGTCGGCGGTGACGGCGAAGGGTTCGAAGGCGCGCGGGTCGTAGCCCTCGGGCAGCCGGTGGCCGGTCATCGGCGCTCCGGCAGGGGGTCGGTGAGGTGCCAGCCCTCGGCGAGCAGCGCGTCCACGGCGGCGACGGCGGCCGCGAGCCGCTCCTCGTGGGGTCCGCTGAGGACGGCGGTGCGGCGGCCGGTGTGGGCGAGCTGGGTGAGGAAGCGGGCGGTCATCCAGGGCCTCAGGTGTTCCCCGTCGCGCAGTCCGTCGTCCTCGAAGTCGACGCCCCGGTGGTCGGTGAGCAGCCAGAGGTGCTGCCGGCCGAGGGCGGCGACCTCGCCGGTGGCGGGGCTCGCGGTGCCCATGTACCGCTCGTGCCAGATGGTGGTGGCGAAGGCGTCGGTGTCGCAGAAGAGGACGGGCGAGCCGTCGCGGGCGGCCTCCTCCTCCAGTTCGGCCTGGCGCTGGGCGATGACGGGGAAGTCGGAGGAGTGGAAGGCGACGTCGGCCCAGGTGGCGCCGGGGTGTTCGGCGCGGAGTTCGGCGAGCTTGAGTTCGCTGTACTCGCGGCCGTACTCCGGTACGTACCGGGTACGGGCCCAGACGCCACCGCGCCGCCGGTAGTGGTCGGTCAGGGCGAGGGCCATCGTGGTGGTGCCGGTGGACTCGGCGCCGAGGACGACGACCCGCCGGGTCAGGGCCGCCCGTACCGGCGCCTTCAGGAAGTCCCAGCAGCCGGCGGGGTCGGCGCGGACGGCGGTGCCGGAGACGGGGAAGCGGGTGCGCCCGGGGTCGACGCAGACGGATTCGGCGCCGAAGCGGCGGGCGAGTTCCTCCCCGTACGGCTCCGAGGTGAAGACGGCGTCGACGGGTTCGCGTACGGCGGACCGGAAGACGGCCATGTGGGCGTCCCACACGTCGGGGTCGTGGAGGTCGACGGGGATGTCGTCGACGGCGCCCACGACGAGGGCGTCGGGGTGGATCTCGCGCATCCAGGCGACGCGCTCCTCGAGCGGGACGGACTCGACGGAGGAGGCGCAGACGAGGACGGTGAGGCGCTCGCAGCGGGCGAGCGCGGTCTCGACGAGATGGTGATGGCCGGCGTGCGGCGGATAGAACTTGCCGAGGACCAGGCCGTGTCCGTGGCGCTTCATGCCGCCGCCCCCACCGGGACGGCCCGCCGGGCGTCGAGGTCCTTGGTCCAGCCGCGCAGGCCGAGGACGCAGAGCGTCATGAAGCCGACGTACAGCAGGGAGGTCAGGTACAGCTCCTTGTGGGCGTACAGCGGTACGTAGATCACGTCGGCGGCGATCCACAGCCACCAGGACTCCAGACGCTTGCGGCACTGGCCGTACGTCGCCATGAGGGAGAGCGCGGTCGTCAGGGCGTCCCAGAAGGGGACGGTCGAGTCGGTGGCGCGGTCGAGCAGCAGGGTGAGGGCGAGGGTCCCCACCACCCCCGCCGTGATCAGCCACGTCCACTCGGTGCGCGTGGTGCGGCGCACCGGGAGGGCGTCGGAGCCTGGTCCACCCCCGTGGGTCCAGGTCCACCAGCCGTACACGGCGAGGGTGATGAAGACGATCTGGAGGCCGGCGTCGGCGTAGAGCCCCGCCTGCGTGAAGAGCAGGACGAAGAACAGGTTGTTGGCGATGCCGATCGGCCAGTTCGCGAGGTGCTGGCGGGCGACCAGCCAGACGCAGAGCGCTCCGCTGCCGAAGCCCAGGACCTCGGCCCAGCTGACCGGGGTGTCCAGGACGGTGAAGAGCGGCTGCTGCAGGGGTTCGAGGATGCTCGCGAGGCTCACGCCCGCCTCCTTAAGAGTCATGTTGACTATAAAGGGGGTCGGGCCCCGGCCACAAGCCCGAAAAGCGGGGCCGGGGAGACGGAGAAGCCCGTGACCGCCGGGCGGTCACGGGCTTCTCCGTCTGTCTCTCGGTCGGTGGGGCAGAGCCCTACATGCCGACTTCCTTCATCAGCATGCCGACCTCCGTGTTGGTCAGGCGGCGCAGCCAGCCCGACTTCTGGTCGCCCAGGGCGATCGGGCCGAACGCGGTCCGGACCAGCTTCTCGACGGGGAAGCCCGCCTCGGCCAGCATGCGGCGCACGATGTGCTTGCGGCCCTCGTGCAGCGTGACCTCGACCAGGTAGTTCTTGCCGGTCTGCTCGACCACGCGGAAGTGGTCGGCGCGCGCGTAGCCGTCCTCCAGCTGGATGCCGTCCTTGAGCCGCTTGCCGACCTCGCGGGGCAGCGGGCCGGTGATGGCGGCCAGGTACGTCTTCTTCACGCCGTACTTCGGGTGCGTGAGGCGGTGGGCCAGCTCACCGTGGTTGGTGAGCAGGATGATGCCCTCGGTCTCCGTGTCGAGCCGGCCGACGTGGAACAGCCGGGTCTCACGGTTGTTGACGTAGTCGCCGAGGCACTGGCGGCCGTCCGGGTCCTCCATGGTGGAGACGACACCCGCCGGCTTGTTCAGCGCGAAGAACAGGTACGACTGGGTGGCGACGGTCAGGCCGTCCACCTTGATCTCGTCCTTCTCCGGGTCGACGCGCTTGCCCTGCTCCAGGACGATCTCGCCGTTGACCTCGACGCGGGCCTGCTCGACGAGCTCCTCGCAGGCGCGGCGCGAACCCATGCCGGCACGGGCGAGGACCTTCTGCAGCCGCTCGCCCTCCTGCTCGGCGCCGGGGAAGGTCTTCGGGGTCTTGATCTCGGGCCGGTTCTCGTACCGCTCCCGGTTGCGCTGCTCGATCTTGGCGTCGAGCTCGCGCGAGCGGGCCGGGGCCTGCCGCTGCCCGTGCGGGCCGCGACGGGGCGGCGTACCGCCCTGGGGGGCCTTGGGGCCGCCCTTGGCGCCGCCGCGCGCCGAGGCGCCGCGACCCTTCTTCGGGGCCTCGGAGGGGCCGCTCACGTCGTAGGAGCGCTCCTCGGGGCGAGGCCGGCGCGGGTTGCTCGGGCGCTGGTCGTCGCGGCCGCCGCCACCGGCACCCCGGTAGCCACCGCCACCGGAGCCGGAGCCGCCGCCGCGGTACCCGCCGCCACCGCCGGAGCCGCTGCCGCCACCGGAGCCGCTGCCACCCCGGTAGCCACCGCCACCGGAGCCGCTGCCGCCACCGGAGCCCCGGTAACCGCCACCGCCGCCGCTGCCGCCGCTGCCACCGGAGCCGCGGTAGCCACCGCCACCGCCGCCACCGCCGCTGCCACCGCGACCGCCACCGCTGCTGCCGCCGCGGCCGCCGCTGTTGCCACCACGGCTCCCGCCGTTGTTTCCGCTGCTGTTCCTGCCGCTGCTGCTTCGCATCAAACTTCCGTCTTGTCGTCGTCCTCACGATCCGGTGCATCCGGATCGAACGACGGAACGCCCTCCAGTGAGTCCGGCTCGACCGCCTCCGCCTCGGGGAGGAAGGGCGCGAGCTCGGGGAGCTCGTCCAGGCCGCGCAGGCCCATCCGCTCCAGGAAGTAGTTCGTCGTCCTGTACAGGATCGCACCTGTTTCGGGTTCCGCGCCCGTCTCCTCCACCAGACCCCGCTGGAGGAGGGTCCGCATCACGCCGTCGCAGTTCACCCCGCGGACCGCGGAGACCCTGGAACGGCTGACCGGCTGGCGGTACGCGACGACCGCGAGGGTCTCGAGGGCCGCCTGGGTGAGCCGGGCCTGCTGCCCCTCCAGGACGAAGGCCTCGACGGCCGGTGCGTACGCGGCGCGGGTGTAGTAGCGCCAGCCCCCGGCCACCCGTCGCAGCTCGAAGCCGCGGCCCTGGGCGGTGTACTCGTCGGCGAGCTCGCGCAGGGCGTCGGCCACCTCGCGGGGGGTGCGCTCCAGGACCTTGGCCAGATGGGCCTCGGTAGCGGGTTCGTCGACGACCATGAGGACGGCTTCGAGGGCGGGCCTGAGGTCGCTCACCGCGGAGCCTCCGTTTCTCGCTCGGGTACCTGGTCGAACTCGTCGGTGACGCGGGTCTCACCGTCCCCGCCGGTCCAGGAGACCGTGAGGTCCCCCAGGGCGGTCTCCTGGTCGAGGGCGACCGCCTTCTCCCGGTAGAGCTCCAGGAGGGCCAGGAAGCGGGCGACGACGGTGAGGGTGTCGTCGCCCACGTCCTCGATCAGCTCCCGGAAGAGCGCGGTCCCGCGCTCTCTCAGCAGCGCGACGACCACGTCGGCCTGCTCGCGCACGCTGACGAGCGGGGCGTGGATGTGGTCGACGTACACCTGGGGCTCGGGCTTCGGCTGCATGGCCTTGACGGCCAGCCTGGCGAAGCCCTCTGCGCCGATGGAGATGACCACCTCGGGGAGCAGCTCGGCGTGGTGCGGTTCGAGTCCGACGGTACGGGGGTGCCGGCGCCCCTCGGTCTCCCAGCGCTCCTCGAAGATGGCTGCGATGCGCTTGTACGCCCGGTACTGGAGGAGCCGGGCGAAGAGCAGGTCGCGGGCCTCCAGGAGGGCGAGGTCCGCCTCGTCCTCCACCTCGGCGGCGGGCAGCAGCCGGGCGGCCTTGAGGTCGAGCAGGGTGGCGGCGACGACCAGGAACTCCGTGGTCTGGTCGAGGTCCCCGTCGGGCCCGAGGGCGCGCAGATGCGCCATGAACTCGTCGGTGACCTGGGAGAGGGCGACCTCGGTGACGTCGAGCTTGTGCTTGGTGATCAGCTGGAGCAGCAGATCGAAGGGCCCCTCGAAGTTCGAGAGCCGCACGGTGAACCGCCCACCGCCGGCGTCAGGCGGGGCGCCCTCGGCGGTGCCGGCCGCGCGCGGACCCTCGGCCGTGTCGACCGAGCCCGCCGTCTCAGCCGTGCCGACCGTCTCGGCCGTGCCGGGAGCCTCGCCCGGGCCGACCGTGCCCACCGTCCTGGACGTGCCGAGCGTCTCGGCCGTGCCGTCGTCGGCCGGTGACGCGCCGCCGCCGTCCTCACCGGGCCCGACGTCCACACGGCCGTCGGCGTCCCCGGCGCCGTCCTCGCGCCCGTCTGCCTGTTCGTGCCGGCCGTCGGCCTCCGGGCCGGGGCCGCGATCGACCGGGGGCCCGGGGTCGGGGCCGGTGGCACCCGCCTCGGGGCCGTCCCCCGCCTCCTCGCCCGGCCCCCGCCCCAGGACGCGGCGGCGCGGCGGGCGGGACGTTTCGTCGGAGGCGTGGTGCATGGAGGTCCAGGGGGAACGAGGAGCGTGGCAGCCCGCAGGCTACCGTCAGCGGCCGCGCAGGCGGCGGACGAGGATGCTCGCGTCGCCGCGGGACTCCAGGTCCGCCAGGACGACCGCGACGGCCTCCCGGACGATCCGGCCGCGGTCGACGGCGAGCCCGTGCTCACCGCGCAGCACGAGCCGGGCGTGCTCCAGGTCCATCAGCTCCTCGGCGGAGACGTAGACCGTGATCTTCTCGTCGTGGCGCTCGCGACCGCTGGGCCGCCGGTTCGGGGTGCGGCCACCGCGCCGCCGCGCCGCCGGGGCGGGTACGGCGGCGGAGGGCGCGGCCTTGGAGGCGGCGCTCTCGGCCTCCGCCGTCCGGGCGCGCGGTTCCGCGGCCTCGGAGTCCGCCGCCGCGTGCTCCGCGGAGCCGGAGCCCTCGGCCGCCTGCGCGGCGCTCTCGCCCGCCGGTGCCGGGACGGCCCGGCGGGGTGCGGACGCCTGCAGCGCCGTCCCCCCGGTCGTACGGAAGAGTTCGTCGGCGCCGGGCAGACTCACTCGGCGTGACACCGGGCGAGCACCTCCCTGGCGAGCTGGCGGTAGGCGGCGGCGCCCACGGAGTTGGAGGCGTACGTGGTGATGGGCTCGCCGGCGACGGTGGTCTCCGGGAAGCGCACGGTCCGTCCGATGACCGTGTGGTACACGTGGTCGTCGAAGGCCTCGACGACGCGCGCGAGGACCTCACGGCTGTGCACGGTCCGCGAGTCGTACATCGTGGCGAGGATGCCGTCGAGCTCCAGCTCGGGGTTGAGCCGCTCCTGGACCTTCTCGATGGTCTCGGTCAGCAGGGCCACGCCGCGCAGGGCGAAGAACTCGCACTCCAGCGGCACGATCACCTTGTGAGCCGCCGTCAGGGCGTTCACGGTCAGCAGGCCGAGCGAGGGCTGACAGTCGATCACGATGTAGTCGTAGTCGTTCATCAGCGGCTTCAGGGCGCGCTGGAGCGTCGACTCCCGCGCGACCTCGCTGACGAGCTGGACTTCGGCGGCCGAGAGGTCGATGTTGCTCGGCAGCAGGTCCATGTTGGGCACGGCGGTCTTGAGGAGCACCTCGTCCGCCGACATGCCCCGCTCCATGAGCAGGTTGTAGACGGTGAGGTCGAGCTCCATCGGGTTCACGCCGAGGCCGACCGACAGGGCTCCCTGCGGGTCGAAGTCGACGAGCAGCACCCGTCGTCCGTACTCCGCGAGCGCGGCACCCAGGTTGATGGTCGACGTGGTCTTGCCGACGCCGCCCTTCTGGTTGCACATCGCGATGATCTTCGCGGGGCCGTGGTCGGTCAGTGGACCCGGGATCGGGAAGTACGGCAGCGGCCGTCCGGTGGGGCCGATCCGCTCGCGGCGCTGGCGGGCAGCGTCGGGTGCGAGGGTGGCCGCGTACTCCGGGTCGGGCTCGTACTCGGCGTCGGGGTCGTAGAAGTGCCCCTCGGGCACCTCGTCGTAGGCGGCGAAGTGGGTGGACTCTCGGCCCATCTCGTTGCCGGCCGTGGCGTTCACGTGTAGGCCGTCCATCGTCTTCATCGTGTGGGCTGTCGTCATGGGCTGGTGCGTCGCGAAGGTCCGCACCGCGACGGAGCCGATCGGAGCACCTGGCGCACCGCTCCCGGGAGTAATTGTCGACTCATTCACAAGTCGTCTTACCTCCTTGGATGTCACCAGGAACATTTATCGATAGGTCAGCGTGGCACCATGCCGACGGTTGGCGACTCTATGGCGTGTCACCGGTCCGCAGCAACACAATCCGCCGGACCCGGCCCGATGTGTCGGCAACCGAACACCTCTCTGTCAAGGGTGCGCAGGCATGCATCCACACGTTTCAGGGGTGTGCGAAACGGTTAAACAGTTACGTTCGAGGCGAGTTGGCCGAACGTTTCGCCGGGTCCGGACACACGTCCGGCCGGACCTTGTCGAACAAGGTCCGGCCGGTGCGCGGATTGACGGCACGCGTTGACGGCGACGCCTCGGGGGGTCAGCCCAGGAGGCTGCTCAGCTCCACGTGCTCGAGGCCGTGCGCCTCGGCGACCTCCTTGTAAACCACCTTGCCGTCATGGGTGTTGAGGCCCAGACCGAGCGCGGCGTCACGGCGCAGCGCCTCGACCCAGCCGTTGTTCGCCAGCGACACGATGTAGGGCAGCGTGGCGTTGGTGAGGGCGTAGGTGGAGGTGTTCGGGACCGCGCCCGGCATGTTGGCGACGCAGTAGAAGACCGAGTTGTGGACCTGGAAGGTCGGCTCGGCGTGGGTGGTCGGGTGGGAGTCCTCGAAGCAGCCGCCCTGGTCGATCGCGATGTCGACAAGGACACTTCCGGGCTTCATCTTGGCGACGAGCTCGTTGGTGACCAGCTTCGGGGCCTTGGCGCCCGGGATGAGGACGGCGCCGATGACGAGGTCGGCCTCGACGACGGCCTTCTCCAGCTCGAAGGCGTTGGAGACGATCGTCTTCACCTTGGTGCCGAAGATCTTGTCGGCCTCGCGGAGCTTGTTGATGTCACGGTCGAGCAGGGTCACGTGGAAGCCCATGCCGACGGCGATCTGGGTGGCGTTCCAGCCGGAGACGCCACCGCCGATGACGACGCACTCGCCGGCGTGGGTGCCGGGGACGCCGCCGGGGAGGACGCCGCGGCCGCCGACCGAACGCATCAGGTGGTACGCGCCGACCTGCGGGGCCAGGCGGCCCGCGACCTCGGACATCGGGGCGAGCAGCGGAAGGGCGCGGCCCGCGGTCTCGACGGTCTCGTACGCGATGGCGGTCGTGCCCGACGCGAGCAGCGCGTCCGTGCACTCCTTGGACGCGGCGAGGTGCAGGTAGGTGAAGAGCGTCTGGTCCTTGCGGAGGCGGTGGTACTCCTCCGCGATCGGCTCCTTGACCTTGAGCAGCAGGTCGGCGATGGCCCAGACCTCGTCGGCGGTGGGGAGGATCTCGGCGCCGGCGGCGACGTACTCCCCGTCCGTGATCGAGGAGCCGACACCGGCGTTCTGCTCGATGAAGACCTGGTGGCCGTGGCGGACGAGCTCGTGGACACCGGCAGGGGTGATGGCCACGCGGAACTCGTTGTTCTTGACCTCGCGGGGGATGCCGACCTTCATCGTCGATCACGGTCCTTGAATCAGGGAGGGATATCTGGGGCACTGCGATACATACCCGGCCACACTGCGGCACACCAGGGCAGACCACGTTCGAACGCGGCGCACCCAGTCTAATGAAGGAGTTCCCCCTGTCTAGCCTTTCAAAGTACTAATCTTCGACGAACCCACTGCGGATTTCGTAGGCGGATCTTGCTGTTTCCAGCAGTCTCTCGGCTGCGGCCCGGTGCAGACCGGCCGCCGCCGGGTCCCCCAGCCGGTCGAGGGTGTCGGCCAGCCGGAGCTGCAGCGCGGCCTGGAGCCGGGTGTCCTTGGCCCGCCGGGCCCACTCCACCGCCTCCTCACAGGTCCGCAGGGACTCCTCGGGCCGTCCCGCGTACTCCTGGACCCGGGCGGCCTCGCTCAACGCCCGCGCGTAGCCCGGGAGATCGGCGAGCCGTCGGTAGCCGGCCGCCGCCGCGCGCCAGTTCCGCAGGGCCTCGCCGTACCGGCCCGCATAGGTCTGTACGGCGCCGAGACGGGCGTAGAGCCGGGCCTGGTCCGCCCGCTCGTCCCGGGCCAGGCGCTGGGCGAGCGCCCGCCCGTACCAGTCACCGGCCCGCTGCCAGTCGCCGAGCTCCTGATAGGAGCCACCTACGGATTCCATCGCGCGACCGGTCGCATACGGATCATTTGCTGCGCGTCCGGCATCCAAAGCCGACCGATATCGCAGAAGTGCGTCCTTCGTCCTGCCGGTCCTGGCATCGAGATCGGCCAGGTTCAGCAGGGCGGCGGCCCGCTCCCGGTGCAGCCCCCGCCGCTCGGCCACGTCCAGGACCAGCTGGTGCAGTCCGTACAGCTCGGGCGCGGCCGCCTCGGCGCCCCGGTGCGCGGCGAGCGCCCGGACCAGGGACGCCACCAGGCGGCGTGCGAGGGTGTCCAGCTCTCCGTCGGCGACGGCGAGCCGGGCCGAGGCGAGGAGGACGGGCTGCCGGGACCGCAGCCAGAGGCCCGCGGCGGCCGCGTTCGGGAAGCGCAGGGCGCGCGGCAGGCCGGCCAGCTTCCGGCGCGCGGGCGAGCCCTCGGGCTCGGTGACCGCACGGCAGGACTGGAGGAGCCGTACGGTCCGCTCCAGCATCCGGGCCCGCGCGAGCTGCACCTCCGCGGGCCGGTCGCTCTCCTCCAGGCGGGTGCGCAGGAGGGGGACGAGATGGCCGGGCACCTCGTACTGTCCGTCCTCCCCGCCCGAGACGAGCCCCAGGGCGGCGAAGTCGGCGAGGGTGGTCTCGGCGGCCGAGACCGAGCAGCCGGCCAGGGCGGACGCGGTGTGGGCGTCGGCCCGGCCCAGCGGGGCGAGGGACAGGTAGCGCAGTATCCGGGCGGCGGTGGCGGGCAGCGCCTCGTGGGCGAGCAGGAAGCTCCGGGTGAGCGGGTCGCCGCCGAGCCCGTGCAGCCGCTTGGCGAGGTCGGCGACGGAGGCCTTGGGGTTGCGGGAGAGCCAGCCGCCGGCGAGGACGACCGCGCCGGGCAGGCCGCCGCACTCCTCGACGAGGGTCTCGGCCGCCTGGGGGTCGACGGTGATGCGGACGGAGCCGGTGAAGGCGGTGAGCAGCTCGATGGCGGACTTGGGGTCGAGCCCGCCGAGCGTGCAGGGGCGTACGTCGGCGATGCCGGTGAGCGGGCCCCGGGCGACGCCCACCACCAGGACGTCGGGGTTGTCGGGGATCAGCGGGTCCGCCTGTGCGGCGTCCACGGCGTCGTCGAGGATCAGGACGGCCCGGCGTTCGGCGAGAGCGCCCCGGACCAGTTCGGTCAGCTCGTCCTCGGCGGCGCCGGGGGGTTCGGCGACACCGAGGACGGCGAGGAGTTCCTGCGCGACGCGGGCGGTGGGCACGGGGGCGCCGCAGGGCTCGGTGAGCCGGGCCCGGAAGATCCCGTCGGGGTAGCGGTCGGCGAGCCCCGCGGCCAGTTCCTCGGCGAGCGCGGTCCGTCCGGAGCCGGGCTTGCCCGCGATGAGCAGGACCCGGGCGCGGGGCGCCTTGCGGCCGGTGAGGGTGTCGAGGCCGGTCCGCTCGATGTCGGCGCGCAGGGCTTTCAACTCCCGCTGCCGGCCGAAGAACTGTCGACTGCCGGCCGCCGCCACCGCCTGATCCGTCACGGGCCACGCTCCCGTCCACCTGCGCACGAGCCGATCCCGCGGGGGTCTCCGCACGGGCGATTCCGAGCGTAGTTCAGGGCACGACACGGACCCGGCGGAGCAGGGCGGGCACGTCCCCCGATCGGATCAGCAGATGGTCATACCGCCCCACCCCACCGGGCGCATCGAGCCCGCCCGGGCTACGCCTCGAAGGGCCGGGCCGGCCAGGGCGCCTCCGCCGGCCGCAGCGCGTCGAGCCCCTCCCCCGCCCGCGCGGCGGCCAGCGACAGGACCCCGACCACGAGGCAGTTGTTGTGGAGTTCACCCGCGAGGACCCCGCGCACGAGGTCGGCGACCGGAACGCGCGCCAGCTCCATGTCGGCCTCCTCCTCCGCGACCGCGAAGCGCTCCCCCTCCGCCTCCGCCAGATCGCGCGCCAGGAAGATCCGTACCGCCTCGTCGCAGCCGCCCGGCGTCGTGTAGACGTCGGTCAGGACCCGCCAGTCCCCGGCCTTGACGTGCGCCTCCTCGTACAGCTCGCGCTGGGCGGCGTGCAGCGGGTTCTCGCCGGGTACGTCGAGGAGCCCCGCCGGGATCTCCCAGAGCTTCTGCCGCACCGGGTGCCGGTACTGCTTGAGGAGCAGGACCCGGTCCTCCTCGTCGAGGGCCAGGACGGCCACCGAGCCGGGGTGGACCTGGTAGTCGCGGCGCGCGACCGTGCCGTCCGGCATGACCACGTCGTCCGTGCGGACGCTCGTCTTGTTCCCCTGGAACGGGATCGCCGTGTCGACGACCCGCCACTCCTCCGGGGTGTCCTGCAACTCCATCTGCGTCCTCCCACATACGAAAGCCGGGGCACGCGCCCCTGAGAGGGACCCGTACCCCGGCAACGTTAACGCGCCGTCCTACTTCGCCGTCTTGCGCTCCACGGCCGCCTTGACCAGGCCCGCGAAGAGCGGGTGCGGGCGGGTCGGGCGCGAGCGGAGCTCCGGGTGCGCCTGGGTGGCGACCAGGTAGGGGTGGATCTCGCGCGGGTACTCGACGTACTCGACGAGCTTGTTGTCCGGGGAGGTGCCGGAGAAGACCAGACCGGCCTTCTTCTCCAGCTCCGCGCGGTAGGCGTTGTTCACCTCGTAGCGGTGACGGTGACGCTCGTCCACGTACGGCTGGTCTTCGTAGACCTCGCGGACGATCGAACCCTCGGCGAGCTTCGCCGGGTACAGGCCCAGGCGCATCGTTCCGCCCAGGTCGCCGGCGCCCTCGACGTACGCGAGCTGCTCCTCCATCGTCGAGACGACGGGGTGCGCGGTGGCCGGGTCGAACTCGGTGGAGTTGGCCTCGGGGATGCCGGCCAGGTTCCGGGCCGCCTCGATGACGATGCACTGCAGGCCGAGGCAGATGCCGAGCAGCGGCACCTTGTTCTCGCGGGCGTACTGGATCGCGCCGACCTTGCCGCTCACACCGCGGTCGCCGAAGCCGCCGGGGATGAGGACCGCGTCGACGTCGCCGAGCTGCTTCTCCGCGCCGGCCGGGGTCTTGCAGTCGTCGGAGGTGACCCACTTGACCTTGACCCGCGCCTTGTTGGCGAAGCCGCCGGCCCGCATGGCCTCGGTGACCGAGAGGTAGGCGTCGGGCAGGTCGATGTACTTGCCGACGAGCGCGACGGTGACCTCGTGCTCCGGGTTGTGGACGCGGTCCAGGAGGTCCTCCCAGACGGTCCAGTCCACGTCGCGGAAGGGCAGGTCGAGCTTGCGGACGACGTAGGCGTCCAGGCCCTCGGTGTGCAGCACCTTCGGGATGTCGTAGATCGACTTGGCGTCGATGGCGGCGACCACCGCGGCCTCGTCGACGTCGCACATCAGCGAGATCTTGCGCTTGATGGCGGTCGGGACGTCCCGGTCGGCGCGCAGCACGATGGCGTCGGGCTGGATGCCGATGTTCCGCAGGGCGGCGACGGAGTGCTGGGTCGGCTTGGTCTTCAGCTCGCCGGAGGGGCCGATGTAGGGCAGCAGCGAGATGTGCACGACGAAGACGTTGTCGCGGCCGACCTCGTGGCGGACCTGACGGACGGTCTCCAGGAACGGCAGCGACTCGATGTCGCCGACCGTGCCGCCGACCTCGGTGATGACGACGTCCACGTCGTCGGTCGCCATGCGGCGGATCCGGGACTTGATCTCGTTGGTGATGTGCGGGATGACCTGCACGGTGTCACCGAGGTACTCGCCGCGCCGCTCCTTGGCGATGACCTGCGAGTAGACCTGGCCGGTGGTGACGTTGGCCGAGCCGTCGAGGTCGACGTCGAGGAAGCGCTCGTAGTGGCCGATGTCCAGGTCGGTCTCGGCGCCGTCGTTGGTGACGAACACCTCGCCGTGCTGGAAGGGGTTCATCGTGCCCGGGTCGACGTTCAGGTACGGGTCGAGCTTCTGCATCGTGACCCGAAGGCCCCGGGCCTTGAGGAGCGCACCCAGGCTGGAGGCGGTCAGGCCCTTGCCGAGGGAGGAGGCGACACCCCCGGTGACGAAGATGTGCTTGGTCGTCGTGGTTTTGGGCGGCATCGCCAAGAGGGGGCTCCCGTGGTCGCGTTCTGGAGGTGCGTACCGGCGTGCCCTCCGGAAGAATCGGGGGGTGCCGTCGCTGCGGTTTCGGGGTCCTCGGCTGTCGCCGTTTCCCACCGGTCCACGGGGTACCAGGGTATCAGCGACATCGGGAGACCGCTTCCGGCCACACGCGGCAGTCGGGTGTACACGGACGGCGACGCGCGGGCGGGGCGAACCCTCCCGACGGAAAGGGGGCACCCTCTGATCAGCGACAGGACGGACCACACTTGGCAACGGGACACAGGGAGTAGGGCTCATTCACCCGTTCGGAGTAGCGTCGTCCCCGGGGTGATCACCGGGTCACTAGGGTGCGACGTATCCTGCTCGGACATTGCCCGCCGAGCCGGCCGGCCAGCGGCACCACCCCGCCCGTCATCCGGACCAAGAGCTCGTCGAAGACCCCTTGACCGCTGACACAAGCAGACCCGGCTGACACACACGGCCGGATCATCTGAGCAAGCGCCCCGCGGGGCGGACGTGGCCGTTCGACTGGAGTGAAGCACGTGGCCGGGCGCATCGAGGATTACGCACTCATCGGAGACATGCAGACCGCCGCACTGGTCTGCCGCGACGGCAGCGTCGACTGGCTGTGTCTCCCCCGCTTCGACTCGCACGCGATCTTCGCCGGGCTGCTCGGCACCGAGGAACACGGATTCTGGCGGGTGGGCCCCGCCGGTCCCGCCGACGCCGAACCGCCCGCGGCCGACCGGCGCCGCTACCGCGGCGACTCGCTGATCCTGGAGTCCGAGTGGGACACCCCGCGCGGCACGGTCCGGGTGACGGACTTCATGCCCCCGCGGGACGGCGCGCCGCAGCTCATCCGGATCGTGGAGGGCGTCTCCGGCCGGGTGCGGATGCGGTCGGCGCTGCGGATGCGGTTCAGCTACGGCCGGATCGTGCCCTGGGTGCACAAGGTCGGCGACCGCACGGTCGCCGTCGCCGGACCCGACTCGGTGTGGCTGGACGCGGACGCCGAGACCCACGGCAAGGACCTGACCACGTACTCCGAGTTCACCGTGAACCCCGGTGACCGGATCACCTTCACGCTGTCCTGGCAGCCCTCCCACCGCGAGCCGCCGGCGCTGCCGGACCCCGAGGGCTCCCTGGAGGCGACCGCCGACTTCTGGCGCGAGTGGGTCGAGCACTGCACGTACCACGGCCCCTACCGGGAGGCGGTGATCCGCTCCCTGATCACCCTGAAGGCGCTGACGTACGCGCCGACCGGCGGCATCGTGGCCGCGCCGACCACCTCGCTGCCCGAGGAGATCGGCGGCGTCCGCAACTGGGACTACCGCTACACCTGGCTGCGGGACGCGGCGATCACCCTCTCCTCGATGCTCCGCACCGGCTACCGCGAGGAGGCCCGCGCCTGGCGGGACTGGCTGCTCAGGGCGGTCGCGGGCGACCCGGAGAACCTCCAGATCATGTACGGCATCGCGGGCGAGCGCGAGCTCGGCGAGGCGGAGCTCGACTGGCTGCCGGGGTACGAGAACTCCGGTCCGGTACGCGTCGGCAACGGCGCCGCCAACCAGCTCCAGCTGGACGTCTACGGCGAGGTCACCGAGGCCCTCCACCTCGCGCACATGACGGGGCTCTCCCGCAACGACTACGCCTCGCTCCTCCAGATCAAGCTGATCAACTACCTGGAGAAGCACTGGAACCAGCCCGACGAGGGCATCTGGGAGGTGCGCGGCCCGCGCCGCCACTTCGTCCACTCCAAGGTGATGGCGTGGGTGGCCGTCGACCGCACGATCAAGCTGATCGAGTCCGGCGACGCCGACGGCCCCCTGGAGCGCTGGCACGCGCTGCGCGACGAGATCCACCGGGACGTCTGCGAGAAGGGCTACGACCAGGAGCGGAACACGTTCACGCAGTCGTACGGCTCCAAGGAGCTGGACGCCTCGCTGCTGTTGATCCCGCAGATGGGCTTCCTGCCGCCGGACGACAAGCGGGTCATCGGCACGATCGAGGCGATCCAGCGGGAGCTGTCCACGGAGGACGGGTTCGTGCTGCGCTACCCGACGGCCGGTGAGGAGGCCGGGGTCGACGGCCTGGAGGGCGACGAGGGCGCGTTCCTCGCGTGTTCCTTCTGGCTGGCGGACGACCTGGCGATGATCGGCAGGGTCGACGAGGCCCGCACCCTCTTCGAGAAGCTGCTCGCGCTCCGCAACGACCTGGGGCTGCTCGCCGAGGAGTGGGACCCGAGGCTCCAGCGGCAGGTGGGCAACTTCCCGCAGGCCTTCAGCCATGTCCCGCTGATCGACACGGCGCTGCGGCTGACGGCGAGCGGGGCATACGGCGGCTGAGGCGACGGGAGCCGCCCACGGGAATACGCTGGGAGGGTCCTGTCCCCCCTCGGAAAGGGGGGCGTCCCCATGGCTCCCCAGATCAGCGTCCCGCAGGCGGCTCTCGCCGGACTCCGCGAGGATCTGGCCGGCGCGGTCCTCGTCCCCGGCGATCCGGGTTACGACGAGGCCCGGATCGTCCACAACGGCATGATCGACCGCCGGCCCGCGGTCATCGCGCAGTGCGCGACCCAGGAGGACGTCTCCAACGCGATCGTCTTCGGCCGGGAGACCGGGCTGCCGGTCGCGGTGCGCGGCGGCGGACACAGTGTCGCCGGCACGTCGGTCGTCGACGGCGGCCTCGTCGTCGACCTGCGCCGGATGCACGCGGTCGTGGCCGACCCCGAGCACATGACGGTACGGGTCGAGGGCGGCGCGACCATGAGCCACCTCGACCGCGCCTGCCAGCCGTTCCACCTGGCGACGACGGGCGGCCGTGTGTCCACCACGGGCGTCGGGGGCTTCACGCTGGGCGGCGGCTCGGGCTGGCTGGAGCGGAAGTTCGGGCTCGCCTGCGACAACCTCGTGGCGGCGGAGCTGATCACCGCCGAGGGCAAGCACGTCCACACCGACGCGGACACCCACCCGGAGCTGTTCTGGGCGCTGCACGGCGGCGGCGGGAACTTCGGGGTGGCCACCTCGCTCACGCTGCGCCTGCACGAGCTGCCGGCGATGAGCATGGCGATGCTGTTCTTCCCGCCCGAGCGGGCGCCCGAGGCGGTCCGCGTCTTCCGAGACCTGGCCGCGTCCGCCCCCGACGAGGTGGGCGGCGGAGTCATCTACCTCCCCGCCCCGCCCGAGCCGTTCGTCCCGGAGCACCTCGTGGGCGAGCTGGTCTGCGGCACCCTGTTCACCTGCGCCGGCCCGGTCGCCGAGGTCCGTGAGCTCGCGGAGCCGCTGTTCGCGCTGGAGCCCGTGATCGAGATGGTCACGGACATCGCGTACGCGGATCTGCAGTGCATGATCGACGACCCGCCGGGGCTGCGGAACTACTGGTCGGCGGAGTACCTGACCGACTTCCCGGACGAGGCCGTGGACGTCTTCTGCGCCCGGGCCGAGCGGATCCCGATGCCGACCGCCACCCAGCAGGTGCTGTTCATGATGGGCGGCGCGGTGGCGTCGGGCCCGGCCGGCTTCCCGGTCCCGTGGCGCTCCGCGCCCTGGGTCGTCCATCCCTTCGCGACCTGGGTGGACCCGGCCGACGACGAGCGGACCGTGCAGTGGGTGCGGGACGTGCGGGCCGATGCGAGGCCGTGGTCGACCGGAGCCGTCTATCTCAACTTCATCGGCTCCGAGGGCGAGGAGCGGGTCGTCGCCGGCTTCGGCGCCGAGAACCACCGCAGGCTCGCCGCCGTCAAGGCCGCCTACGACCCCGACAACGTCTTCCGCTTCAACCACAACATCGCACCGGCCGCCTGAGGTCACCTCAGCGCGTCGATCACCTCCCGCGCGGCCCGCTCGCCCTCCGTCGCCCCGCCCTCCATGAAGCCCTGGAAGTCGTACGAACAGTGCTCACCGCCGATGTGGACGTTGCCCTGGGCGGTGCCCTCGTAGCCGGCGTACCGGTGGAGGTAGCCGACGGGCCAGCAGGAGTACGCGCCGAGGGCGTACGGGTTCCTGTGCCAGGCGGAGAGTTGCGCGCGGCCCGTGTACGCCCTGGAGGTGCCGGGGAAGAAGGCGTCGATGCCCGCCAGGTAGCGGGTGACGAGGCTCCGTACGTACGGGTCGGACTCGGTGGAGAACGGTCCGGCCGGGTTCAGGGCGCGGGCCCGGCTGCCGCCGCCGTACTGGATGAGGATGCCGCCGGTGCCGCCCTGGATCTTGGTGGTGTCCCAGGTCTGCTGGACCTCGGTGTCGGTGAAGCAGTCGCCCGCGGAGACCCCGGGCCAGGGGCCTGTGCCCCGCCAGGGGCGGGTGCCGAACTGCATGTTCAGCTTGGTGCAGTGGCCCATCCGCGCGTCCCTGAGCAGGTTCCTCATGAGCGGGTCGAAGCCGGCCAGGGAGAGGTCGAGCTGCTTGAGGATCGGCAGCGGGAGGCAGAGGACGGTGTGGTCGGCGGTGACGGTCCTGGTGGCGCCGGCCTCGGAGAAGGTCAGCGTCTGGGTGCCGTCCGCGTTCGCCCGTACGGCGGTCAGGGACCAGCCGGGGCGCAGGGTGCCGGGGGCGAGCGCCCCGGCGATGGCGTTGGGGAGCCGGTCGTTGCCGCCGACGATGTGGTAGCGCTCGTTGGAGAGGCCCCAGATGTTGAAGTTGCCGGGATTGGTCTGGTAGCCCATGAGCAGGACGAGGGCGAGCGAGGACTGTTCGGTGGTGTCGGCGCCGTACTCGACGTTGTAGGCGACGTCGATGAACTTGCCGAGCGGGGAGGCGTGGCCGCCGGGGACGCGGCTCTCGATCCACGCGTGGATCGACATGGTGTCGAGTGCGGTGCCGGTGGGTGTGGTCTGGTTCCAGCGGACCTCGCCCGCTTCGGAGAGGTCGCGGCGCAGCGCCTGGTAGACCGCCTTGAAGTCCTCGTCGGCCTGGTGGCGCGGGTAGTAGGCGCCGTCGAACCACAGGACCTCCTCGGCGCCCTGGGGCCCGCCGCCGAGGAAGTCCTCGACGTCGAGGCCGAAGCGGCGGCAGAGTTCCAGCATCTTCTTGTGGCTGGTGTCGATCAGCTCGCCGCCGATCTCGGAGGTCTGTCCGTACGCCCAGTGGGCGCGCTGGGTCCACATGCGGCCGCCGACCCTGGACGGGTCGGCCTCGTACAGCACGGGGCGAAGGCCGGCGTCCTGGAGGGTGAGGGCCGCGGTGAGTCCGGAGATCCCGGCGCCGACGACGGCGACCCGCGCGGTGCTGTGGAGGGGCGGGTCGGGGACGGCGGCCCGGGCGGGGACGGTCGCTCCCGCGCCGACGCCGACGGCGATTCCGGCCGCGGCGGCGTACTTCATCAGGGTCCGGCGCCCGAGGGCGTCGGCTCTCATGCCTCTGAGTTCGTCGACGGGGAGGTTCAGCCGCCGGGCGTCGGCGTGCTCGGAGGCGAGGTGCTTCAGGAGGTGCATCGGGTTGGTGCGTGCCATGGGGCGCTCCTGGAGGAGAGAGGGATCAGACCTGGGGTACGGGGGCGGGCTCCGTGCGGGTCTCGTCGTCGCGTTCGGTGGCGTCCTCCAGGACGATCCGGCCGATGATCGCGTACCGCTCGGGCCGCTTGGCCTTGAGGTAGAGGCCGAGGCCGAGGCCGCCGAAGAAGACCAGACCGACGATCCAGGGGATCGCCTCGAAGAAGAGGGAGTCGGCGGCGAGACCGGCCGCGGTCTCCATGTTCATGATCAGCAGGACGACGACGGCGATCATGCCGACGCCGCCGAGGAGCGGGGCGGTGAGGGTCCTGAACCAGTGGCGGTCCTCGGGGTGGTTCCTGCGGAAGTAGCCGATGACGGCGAAGGAGCAGAGGGTCTGGACGATGAGGATCGCCATCGTGCCGAGGATGGCGAGCAGGGTGTAGAGGTGGATGTACGGGTCCTGGCCGGTGAGCCAGAAGGCGGCGACGAGGCCCACGGCGATCGCGCTCTGCACGTACGAGGCGATGTACGGCGAGCCGTGCCGGGCGTGCGTCCGGCCGAGCGCCGGGTGGAGGAAGCCCTCGCGGCCGATGGCGTACAGGTAGCGCGAGGCGCACTGGTGGAAGGCCATCCCGCAGGCGAAGGAGCCGGTGAGCAGCAGCCACTGGAAGGCGTCGACGGCCCAGGCGCCGATGAAGCTCTGGGTGGGGGCGAAGAACAGGTCGAGGGGCGAGGCGGAGGCGGACAGCTTCACCGACGCGGCGAGGCCGTTGCCGGCGATGGTCATCCACGAGACGTAGATGTAGAAGAGGCCGACGCCGATGACGGAGATCAGGGTGGCGCGCGGGATGACCCGCTTGGGGTCGCGCGACTCCTCCCCGTACATGGCGGTCGACTCGAAGCCGACCCAGGACCAGAAGGCGAAGAAGAGCCCGAGGCCCGCGGAGGTGCCGGTGAAGGCGTTCACGGGGTTGATCGGCTCGACCGGTATGCCCTCGGGGCCGCCGCCCGCGATCAGGACGGCGGTGGCGACCGCGAAGAGGACCGCGATCTCGGCCACGAGCATCACGCCGAGCGCCTTCGCGGTCAGGTTGATGTCGAAGTACGACAGGACGGCCGTGACGGCGAGCATGACGGCCGCGTAGAGGATCCACGGGACGTCCACGCCGAGCTGGTCGGCGACCGTCGTCTTGGCGAAGTAGGCGAAGACTCCGACGATGGAGGCCTCGAAGACGATGTACGCGAGGACGGCGAGCATGCCGGACGCCATACCGGCGATGCGGCCGAGACCGTGCGAGATGTAGCCGTAGAAGGCGCCGGCGGCCGTGATCCGCTTGGCCATGGCGACGTAGCCGACCGAGAAGACGGTCAGGACGAGCGTCGCGAAGAGATAGCCGGCGGGTGCGCCGGTGCCGTTGCCGAAGCCGACGGCGATGGGGAGGTTGCCGGTCATCGCCGTGATCGGGGCCGCGGTGGCCACCGCCATGAACACGACGCCGACGAGCCCGACCGAGCCGGCCTTCAGCCGCTGGACCTCTGGGGTGGAGTTCTCTGCCATGGCGCGAGAGCATCCTCGCGAGTGACGCAGGCCACAATCGACATGCGGTCGCGCAATTCGGGCCGGAGGACGACGAGTTGTCGCCCCGCTGTACGACGTGTCCGGTCCCGTGACCGTGGGGTGATGTCGCGGAAACGCGGACGCGGGTAGCGTCCGGGCCCATGGACAATCAGGGCGGGATCACCGTGCAGCGGGCGCTGGAGCTCCCCGGGCTGCGCGGCGGACTCCCGGAGGTCGTCGCCGGCGCCGACCGGCTGCACCGCACGGTGCGCTGGGTGCACGCGGGCGAGGTGCCGAACATGGCGTCGCTGCTCAAGGGCGGCGAGCTGCTGCTCACGACGGGCCTCGGCCTGGGCACCCGCCCGG
The DNA here is from genome assembly GCF_001905665.1 of Streptomyces sp. CB02261. Classification (GTDB taxonomy): domain Bacteria; phylum Actinomycetota; class Actinomycetes; order Streptomycetales; family Streptomycetaceae; genus Streptomyces. The sequence goes on from NZ_LIVX01000014.1 coordinate 165,933, forward strand.
CCGAACAGCGCGCCTTCGTCCGCCGGCTCGCGGACCGGGGCATCGCGGCGCTCGTCGTGGAGCTGGGCCCGCGCTTCGCGCGGCTCCCGGCGACGATAGTGGAGACCGCGCGGGCGGCCGGGCTGCCGCTGGTGCAGCTGCACCGCGAGGTGCCGTTCGTGGCCGTCACGGAGGAGATCCACACCGAGATCGTCAACGGCCACTACGCGCTCCAGCGGCAGGCCGAGGAGGTCCACCGGCAGTGCACGGAGGCCCTGCTCGGCGGCGGCGGGGTGCCGCAGGTCCTGCGCATCCTCTCCGACTTCGCCGCCAACCCGGTCTTCCTGGAGACCGCCGACGGACAGCTGCTGTACGCGGCGGGCACCGAGTCGGCGCCGGCCGACCCGCTCCAGGTGTGGGACGGTCTGCGCGGTCAGCGGGCGGCCCGCGAGTCCGGCCCGCCCACCGGCACGGTCCTGGTCGACGTGCCCGGCGGCGGCCCCGGCACGGGCTCGGTACGGGCCCGCCTCGTCCTCCTGTCGGTCTCCGGCCCGCTCTCCCCCGTGCACCGGATGGCGGCCGAGCGCGCGGCCGGACTCCTCGCGGTCGTCCTCATGCAGGCGCGGCAGGAGGAGGAGCTGGCCGCCCGCGGCCGGGGCGACTTCCTCACCGACCTGGCCGAGGGCCGGATCACGGCCGAGGACGCCCCGGCGCAGGCCCGGGTCCTCGGCTTCAAGCCGGGTGACGGCCCGCTGCTGCCGGTGGTGATGCGGCTGGCCTCGGAGCTGTCCCCCTCGGGGAACTGGGCGCTCCTGGCCCGCGCGGTCCTGGAGGAACTGGCCTCTGTCGGCGTCCCGGTCCTCCTGGGCGTCCGCCCGGTGGAGGGCCGAGTGCCCCTGCTCCTCGGCCTGCGGTCGGAGTCGGAGCGCACGGCGGTGGCGGACCGGGTCGCGGCGGCGCTGCGCGCGGGCGTGGAGCGGGCCGGACTGGAGCGCGCCGGGGTGCACCCGCCGGTGGTCGTGGTCGGCGTCGCGGGCAGCTGGGCGGCCGCGTCGGCGGGCCTGCGGCACGCGGCGGAGACGGCGACGGCGGCACAGGGACTGTCGGAACTGCCCTGGTACGACGCCCGGCGCCTCGACATCGACCTGCTGCTGTGGCGGCTGCACTTCCACGGGGACACGGTCCTGGCGGCGTTCGTGGACCGCGCGATCGGGCCCCTGCGGGACCACGACCGGACGTCCCGTCCCCCGCTGCTGCCGACCCTGGAGACGTATCTGGCGCACGCGGGCCGCAAGGCGGAGACCGCCCGGGAGCTCCACCTCAACCGGCAGACCCTCTACAACCGCCTGGCCCGCATCTCCGAACTCCTGGGGACGGACCTGGACGACCCCCAGACGGTCCTGGCCCTCTCCCTCGCCCTGAGAGCCCGCCGCCACACGACCTGAACGGCCTCCGGGTGCGCCCACGCGTCCCGCCTCGGCGGGAACGGCGGGCGTACCCGAGCCCACGCATCCCACCTCGGCGGGAACGGCGGACGCACCCGAGCGTCAGCGCCCCACCAACTCGTCGTAGACGCTCAGCACATGCGCCACCGTCTCGTCCTCCGTGGGCCAGGAGCGCGCCTGCACCCGCCCCGCCGCCGCCAGGTCCATCCGCCGCTCCACGTCCTCGAGCAGTCCCCGCACCGCCTCCGCGAGCGCCGCCGCGTCCCCGTAGGGCACCAGCTCCGCCGCGTCCCCGACGAGTTCCGGCACGCCGCCGACCGCCGTGGCGACGAGCGGCACCCCGAGCCGCAGGGCCTCCTGCGCCAGCAGGGACCGCGCCTCCCACCGGGAGGGAAGGACGGCCACGTCCGCCGCCGCGAGCAGCTCCGCGACGTCCTCGCGCCGCCCGATCAGCCGCACCGGCAGGTCCTCCTCGACGATCCGCCGCTGGAGGTAGGCCCGTTCGCGCCCCTCGCCCGCGATGACGAGGAGCGGCTGCGGGTCGAGCTCCCGCCACTTCCGGGCCGCGTCGAGCAGCGTGCGGTACCCGCGGCCCCGTTCGAGCGCCCCGACAGCCATGAGCAACGGCCGGTCGACGGCCCCGAGTTCGGCGCGGGCCTTGCCGTCGTGGAGGCAGACCGGCCCCCGGGCGGCCGGCACGGTGACGGGGGCGAGCCGGGCGTCGCGGGCCCCGCGCCTGCGGGCCCGGTCGACGAGCTCGGAGGAGGTGCCGAGGACGACGGTCGCGGCCCGTACGGTCCTTCGTTCCAGAAGGCGCACCATTCCGCCGCGCGCCCCGTCCACGTGGACCCGACTGTCCCAGGTCGTCACGAGCGGCGCACGTCCGCCGCCGCCGGGGCCGGACAGCGCGAGCGCGGCCCGTACGGACGCCGGCAGCCCGTGCGCGTGGACGACGTCGGCGCCGATGCAGGCGTTGCGGAGCGCGGTGACCGTCGTGGGGTCGCCGAGGCGCGGCAGCGGCACGAAGTGCGCGCCTGCGCCCAGGTAGTCGTAGACGCGGTCGAGTTCGGCCGGGGCGCACACGGTCACCCGCACGCCCCTCGCCACCAGCCCCGAGGCGAGTGATCGGACGTGAGCGCTGCTGCCCGCGCTGCCGCCGCCCAACACCTGGACCGTACGGAGCTGTGTCACGCGCCCAAGGATGCCAGCCCGTACGCCTGACCGTACGCACGTTCCGGCACCGAAATGGCGTCGTTCCCCGCCACGGGAGGCGTGCGACTCCGCGACCCGTCCCACGGGTTCACCCACTCGGGTGAGCGCGCGCGTCAGGCCGCGCGCCCCCCGGCGGTCGCGGCGGCGATCAGCGCGGACGCGGGGCGTCCGAGCGACCGTTCCCGGCGGCGGGCGCCCTCACGCGTCCGCCCGCGCCGTCGCCAGCAGCTCCTCGGCGTGCGCCCTGGCCGTCTCGGAGTCCTCCTGGCCGGCGAGCATCCGGGACAGCTCCCGGACCCGCTCCTCGCCCTCCAGGACGGTGACGCCCGACCGGGTCACGGAGCCGTCGTTGGTCTTCTCGACGAGCAGCTGCCGGTCGGCGAAGGCCGCGACCTGCGGGAGGTGGGTGACGACCACGACCTGAGCCGTCCTGGCGAGCTTGGCGAGCCGGCGGCCGATCTCGACGGCCGCCTTGCCGCCGACACCGGCGTCGACCTCGTCGAAGAGGTACGTCGGCACCGGGTCCACGCCGGCGAAGACGACCTCGACCGCGAGCATCACCCGGGACAGCTCACCGCCCGAGGCGCCCTTGGCGATGGGCCGGGGCGGGGCGCCGGGGTGCGGGGCGAGCAGCAGCTCGACCTCGTCGGCCCCGGACGGGCCGTACGCGACCCGGCGGCCGCCGACCTCGACGCCTTCGGCGTCCTCGGTCTGCCGGATGTCGAAGGACACGCGCGCGTGGGGCATGGCCAGCGAGGCGAGTTCGGCCGTGACCGCGTCGGCGAACCGGGCCGCCGCCTCCGTACGGGCGTCGGTGAGCCGCTGCGCGAGCACCGAGAGCTCGTCGCGCAGCCGGTCCCGCTCGGCGGTGAGTTCCCCGATGCGGTCGTCGTCGTTGTCCAGCTCTCCGAGCCGGCCCGCGCTCTCCTCGGCCCAGGCGAGGACGGCCGCGATGTCCTCGCCGTACTTCCGGGTGAGCTGGGTCAGCGCCGCACGCCGCTCCTCGACGGCGGCGAGCCGCAGCGGGTCGGCGTCCAGGTCGTCGGCGTATCCGGCGAGCTCGGTGGCCACGTCCCCGAGCAGGATGGAGATCTCCCCCATCCGGTCGGCGAGGGCCGCGAGCGCCGGATCGTGCGACCGTACGGCCTCCAGGGCCCGCCCCGCGCCCGCGACCAGGGTCGTGGCGTCGACGGACTCGGGATCCTCGGGTACGCCCGCGAGCGCGGCGTGTGCGAGCGCGGCGGCGGAGGCGAGGGCCTCGGCGTGCCCGAGCCGCTCCGCCTCGGCGGCGAGCTCCGTGTCCTCCCCGGCCAGCGGGGCGACGGCCTCGATCTCCCCGAGCCCGAAGCGCAGCAGATCGGCCTCCTGGGCGCGTTCCCTGGCCCGGGTGGTGATCTCGTCCAGCTCTCCGGTGACGGCCCGCAGCCGCCGGTACGCCTCGCCGTAGGCGGCGAGCGGTGCGGAGACGGCCTCGCCGGCGTACCGGTCGAGCGCGCCGCGCTGCCGGGCGGGCTTGAGCAGGCCCTGCTGGTCGGTCTGGCCGTGGACGGCGACGAGTTCGTCGGCGAGCTCGGCGAGCAGCCCGACGGGTACGGAACGCCCGCCCAGGTGGGCCCGTGAGCGCCCCTCCGCCGAGATCGTGCGGCTGACGAGCAGGACGCCGTCGTCGAGTTCCGCCCCGGCCTCCTCGGCGCGCACGGCGGCGGGCGCGCCCGCGGGCACGCTGATCCGCCCCTCGACGACGGCCGAGGCCGCGCCGATCCGCACCAGGGCCGGGTCGGCCCGCCCGCCGAGCAGCAACCCGAGGCTGGTCACCACCATGGTCTTGCCCGCACCGGTCTCACCGGTCACCGCGGTGAAGCCGGGCGACAGCTCGACCACCGCGTCGTCGATGACCCCGAGCGACCGTATCCGCATCTCCTCCAGCACGCCCCAGACCATACGAGGTTTCCCTGCCGCGATGCGACATCGCCCCCGGTCGTAACTCTCCGGCGCGCCGCTCGTTGCCGGCGTCCCCCCGGCGGGGAGTCAGTGCGGAGCGCCGCGCCAGCCGGAGACGGGCAGGGCGAACTTGGCCACCAGCCGGTCCGTGAAGGAGGCGTGGTGGAGCCGGGCGAGCCGGACCGGCACGGCACCCCGCCGCACCTCCACCCGTGCCCCCGCCGGGAGTTCCACCGTCCGCCGTCCGTCGCACCACAGCACCCCGTGCGGGGTGTGCGGCTCGACCTCGACGGCGAGGACCGACTGGGGGGTGGTGATCAGGGGCTTGGCGAAGAGGGCGTGGGCCCCGATGGGGACCATCAGCAGCGCCTCGACCTCCGGCCACACGACCGGGCCGCCGGCCGAGAAGGCGTACGCGGTGGACCCCGTCGGTGTCGCGCAGATCACCCCGTCGCAGCCGAAGCCGGTCACGGGACGCCCGTCGATCGCGAGGACGACCTCCAGCATCCGCTCCGGAGACACCTTCTGCACGGCGGCCTCGTTGAGCGCCCAGTCGCGGTACAGGACGTCGCCGTTCTCGTACACGACGACGTCGAGGGTCATCCGCTCCTCCACCTCGTACGCCCTCGTCACGACCCGGTCGACGACCTTGTCGAGGTCGTCGCGCTCGGCCTCCGCGAGGAAGCCGACGCGGCCCAGGTTGACGCCGAGCATCGGGACGCCGGAGGCGCGGGAGAACTCGGCGCCGCGCAGCAGGGTCCCGTCGCCGCCGAGGACGACGAGGAGCTCACAGCCGTCGAGCGCGTCGGAGCAGGCCTCCGGCACCTTCTCGACGGACGGCGGCAGCGGCATGTCCGCGGCCTCGGCCTCCAGGACCCGGACGCCGATGCCGCTGCGCAGCAGTCCGAGGACGACCAGTTCGGCGCTGCGCACGGCGGCCGGCCGGCCGGTGTGCGCGAGCAGGAAGACGGTACGTGGTGCGGTCTCTGGTGCTGCTTCCGTTGAGCTCAACGAGGTCCTTCCGCCACGGCGCGGTCGACATCCGCCGGATCGAGCGCGGGCGCGCCTGCCCGCAGCCACAGAAAGTACTCGACGTTGCCCGAGGGGCCGGGCAGCGGGCTGGCCGTGACGCCCAGGACACCGAGCCCGAGTTCGGCGGCCCGGCGGGCCACGTTCTTCACGGCGTCCGCGCGGAGTTCGGTGCTCCGGACGACGCCGCCGGTGCCGAGCCGTTCCTTGCCCACCTCGAACTGCGGCTTGACCATGAGGACGAGGTCGGCGTCGGGCGCCGTGCAGGCCACGAGGGCGGGCAGGACGAGCCCGAGCGGGATGAACGAGAGGTCGCCGACGACGAGGTCGACGGGGACGCCGTCGATGGCGTCGAGCGTCAACTCACGGACGTTCGTGCGGTCCTTCACGGTGACGCGCTCGTCGCTCTGCAGCGACCAGGCGAGCTGCCCGTAACCGACGTCGACGGCGACGACGTGCGCGGCGCCCGCGCGCAGCAGCACGTCGGTGAAGCCGCCGGTGGACGCTCCGGCGTCCAGGGCGCGCCGCCCCTCGACCTTCAGCCCCAGGGGGACGAAGGCGGCGAAGGCGCCGGCGAGCTTGTGACCGCCGCGCGAGACGTAGTCGGGGTCGGAGTCGTCCTGGACGACGACGATGGCCGCGGCGGTCTCGACCTGGGTGGCGGGCTTGGTGGCGACGGTCTTGCCGACGGTCACCCGGCCCGCGGCGATCAGCTGGCTGGCGTGCTCGCGCGAGCGCGCGAGCTTGCGCCGGACCAGCTCGGCGTCGAGACGGCGGCGTGCCACTCCTGCCACGGTGGGTTCAGCTCCTGTTTTCGTACGGACGAGGGGTGGGGTGCGCGTCGAGCGAGGTCAGCTCGGCACGCAGTCCACGGTGTACATCCTCGTACACCTCCAGGTGTCCGTCCGCCGGAAGGTCGTCCACCTCGGCGAGACGCGCCAGGTGGGCGTCGACTCCGGGATGCCCGGTGAGCTCCCGCGCGACCCCGAGCGGGGCGGGCGCGGCCGGCGCGTGAGCGGGCTCGGACCCGGCCTCGGGGTGGTCCTCGGACCCGCCCTCGGACGCGGTGTGCGGCAGGGCCACGGACGCGCTGCCGGACTCCGCGCGGGACGCGGCCCCGGGCCCCGTCCCGTCCACCGGGTCCTGCGTCATCTCCGTCGCGTCGCTCATGGCCCCGACGCTACCGCGAACCCCTGGGGTACGGTCGACGGCGATGGCGACGATCACGGAGTGCCGCAGGGCACTGGACACACTCTCGGACAACCTCGCGCGGGCGGACGGCGACGTCCGCGGGGCGGCCGCGCTCGACCGCACCCTGAGCTGCCACATCACGGACCTGGACACCACGTTCACTGGCCGGCTCGCGGACGGCCGCATCCAGGTCCAGGACACGGTCGCGGGCCCACCCCCCGCCAAGGCGCAGATCCGGCTCGCGATGACCGGCGACGACCTGGTGGCGATGGTGGCCGGCGAGCTGAACTTCGCGAAGGCCTGGGCGTCGGGCCGGGTCAGACTCGAAGCGGGCTTCCGCGACCTGCTGCGGCTCCGCTCACTTCTGTAGGGCGGGCTCCGGGGACACCGAGGGCCTCGGCACGCGCGCCTTGCGCCCGGCGGGCACGACCAGCGGCGTCCCCGTCTCCGGGTCGTCGATGACCTGGCAGCGCAGCCCGAAGACCCGCTCCACCAGCTCGGCGGTCACGACCTCGGACGGCGCGCCCTCGGCGACCACCTCGCCGTCGCGGACGGCGATGAGGTGGGTCGCGTACCGGGCAGCGTGGTTGAGGTCGTGCAGCACGGCGACGAGCGTCCGGCCCTGGTTCTCGTGCAGCTCGGCGCAGAGGTCGAGGACGTCGATCTGGTGCTGGATGTCGAGGTACGTCGTCGGCTCGTCGAGCAGGAGCAGCGGGGTCTGCTGTGCGAGCGCCATCGCGATCCAGACGCGCTGGCGCTGACCGCCTGAGAGCTCGTCCACGTACCGCTCGGCCAGCTCGGCGACGCCGGTCGCCTCCATGGACTCCCGGGTGATCCGCTCGTCCTCGGGCGACCACTGACGCAGCAGCCCCTGGTGCGGATAACGGCCCCGGGCGACCAGGTCGGCGACGGTGATGCCGTCGGGCGCCACCGAGGTCTGCGGCAGCAGACCCAGCGTCCTGGCGACCTTCTTGGCGGGCAGGGCGTGGATCGACTGCCCGTCGAGCAGGACGCGCCCCTCGCTGGGCTTCAGCATCCGGGAGAGGGCGCGGAGCAGGGTGGACTTGCCGCAGGCGTTCGGCCCGACGATGACGGTGAAGGAGTTGTCGGGGATCTCGACGGACAGCTCGCGGGCGATGACCCGCTGCTCGTACGCCAGGGTCACCGATTCCGCGCTCAGCCGCTGCTGTCGACCGTCCATATCCGTGCTCCCGTGCCCTCAACCCCGATGAAGTTAGGTTAGCCTACCCAATTTCACATCCCGAGCCGTGCGAGGGCCTTCTCCGCGTCCGGTACGGCCCCGTCGGCGTCGGCCGCCGACCAGGCGGCCCCGCACAGGGCCCGCACCCCGTCCATCCGCCCCTCGGCGCGCCCGTCCGGCCCGTCGAGCACCAGCGCCCCTTCGCTCACCGAGGCCCGCCAGTCCCCGCACACGAACCCGCCGTCCGCGTCCGCGACGACGTCGGGCTGCCCCACGAGCAGCCCGCGCAGATCCCGGTCCACATACGTCGGCCGGTGCTCCGGCACCGCCGCCAACAGCTGCGGTACGTCCGTCACCCCGGTGAGGACCAGCAGGGAGTCCACCCCGCCGTTGAACGCGCCCTCGATGTCCGTGTCCAGCCGGTCCCCCACCACGAGCGGCCGCCGCGCCCCCGTCCGCAGCACCGTCTCCCGGTGCATCGGCGGCAGCGGCTTCCCCGCGACCTTCGGTTCGGCCCGGCCGCCCGTGGCAATCCGCACGACCTCGACCGCGGCCCCGTTGCCCGGCCCGATGCCCCGCGCCCCGGGGATCGTCAGGTCCGTGTTCGAGGCGTACCACGGCACCCCGCGCCCCACCGCGTACGCCGCCTCCGCGAAGCGCCCCCACGGCATCTCGGGCCCGCCGTAGCCCTGCACGACGGCCACCGGCTCGTCGTCCGCCGACTCCACCGGCACCAGACCCCGTTCGCGCAGCGCCACCCGCAGCCCCTCGCCGCCGATGACCAGCACCCGCGACCCGGACGGCACGTCGTCGGCGATCAGCCGGGCCACCGCCTGCGCCGAGGTGATCACGTCCCCCGCCTCGGCCGGCACCCCCAGCTCCGTGAGGTGCTCGGCCACCGAGTCCGGCGTCCGCAGCGCGTTGTTGGTGACGTACGCCAGGTGCATCCCGCCGTCCCGCGCCGCCCCGAGCGCCTCGACCGCGTGCGCGATGGCCTCCCCGCCCGCGTACACGACACCGTCCAGGTCCAGGAGCGCCGTGTCGTACGCCTCGCTCAGCGGCACCGCGCTGCCGTCCGGCCGCTTCATGCCCTCGTCCTGCCGTCCCCGGCCGTCCCGTACCGTCACCACACACTCCTCGCGTCTCCGGGTGGAAGTCCCCCGCTCCCCCGATCATCGCTCATGGCCACGGCCCCCCTACGATGACGAGATGAACACCTACGGTCACGCGGCCGACGACGTCCGCGACGACGCCGCGGGGCTGCGTCTGGCCCCGTTCCGCGGGCTCCGTTACGTCCCGGAACGGGTCGGCAGCCTCGCCGCCGTGACGTCTCCTCCCTACGACGTCGTCGTACGACCTGACGGACTCCTGCATCTGGAATCGGCCGATCCGCACAACATCGTCCGACTGATCCTGCCGCAGGCCGTCACCGCCGGAACCCGGCACCGCAAGGCCGCCGTCACCCTCGACCGCTGGCTCGCTGACGGCGTCCTCGCCCCGGACCCGGAGCCCGCGCTCTACGTGTACGAGCAGCACGGCGACGGCATCCTCCAGCGCGGTGTCATCGGCGCCCTCGAACTCTCCACCCCCGCCGAGGGGGTCGTCCTCCCCCACGAGGACGTCATGCCGCACGTGGTCGAGGACCGCGCCGCCCTGATGCGGACCACGGCCGCCAACCTGGAGCCCCTGCTCCTCACCTACGTGGGGGGCGAGGCGGGCGGCGCCGACGCGGTCATCGAGCGCACCGTGCGACGGGAGCCACTGCTCTCCACCACCACGGAGGACGGCTTCCACCACCGCCTCTGGTCGGTCACGGACCCGGACGAACTCGCCGCGATCGCCGGCGACCTCTCCGGCCACCAGGCGCTCATCGCCGACGGCCACCACCGCTGGGCGACCTACCTCCGCCTCCGTGAGGAGCACCGCGCACCGGGCCCCTGGAACTACGGTCTGGTCCTCCTCATCGACACCGCGCGCTACCCCCTCCGGGTCCGCTCCATCCACCGTCTCCTCAACCGCCTGCCGCTGTCGGAGGCCCTCGCGGCCCTCGACGGGCACTTCCGGGTACGCCGGATCGACGGGCCCCTGCCGACCGCCCTGGAGGCCCTCGCGTCCGCCGCGGCGGACGGCAACGCCTTCCTGCTCGCCGGTGACGGGGGATTCCACCTCGTCGACCGGCCGGACGCCGCGCTGCTCGACCGTACGATCCGGACGGACCGGCCCCAGGCGTGGCGCACCCTGGACGCCACGGTGCTGCACTCCACCCTCCTGGAGCACGTCTGGCACATCCCGGACGCCCCCGAGGACATCAGCTACATCCACGACACGGAGGCCGCGGTCGACCAGGCGGAACGCCGTGGCGGTACGGCGGTCCTCATGCACCCGGTACGCGAGGACGTGGTGCGGGACCTGGCCCGGCAGGGCGTCACGATGCCCCGGAAGTCGACTTCGTTCGGCCCGAAGCCCGCGACGGGCCTGGTCCTGAGAAGCCTGGCGCTGGACTGAGCGTCCCGTAGACGAAGAAGGGCGGCACCCGGTGGGTGCCGCCCTTCTCACTCGTCGACCGTGTCAGCTCTTGTCGTCGCCGACGCTGTCGTCGCTGTCGTCCTCGTCGAGGTCGTCGTCCTCGACATCCTCGTCCTCGTCCTCGTCATCGACGAGGACGATGTCGTCCGACTCCGCCTCCGACTCGTCGAACGCGTCGACGAACTCGACACCGTCCATCTCGGCCAGCCGGTCCGAGGCGTCCGTGGCCCCGTCCTTGTCGGCCTCGAGAGCCTTCCCGAACCACTCCCGCGCCTCGGCCTCGCGGTCGGCGGCGAGCAGCGCGTCGGCGTACGCGTACCGCAGGCGCGCGGTCCACGGGTGCACGGCGCTGGAGGCGAGCTCGGGGCTCTGCAGCGTCACGATGGCCGCGTCGAGCTGCCCGAGGTCACGGCGGGCGCCGGCGGCGACGAGCCGCATCTCGACCTGCCCGGCCTTGTCCAGCTTCTGCACCTCGGGCTCACCGGCCATGGCCAGCGCGCGCTCGGGCCGGCCGAGGCCACGCTCGCAGTCGGCCATGACGGGCCACAGCTCGACGCCACCGCTCATCCGGCGGGCGGCACGGAACTCGGCCAGCGCCTCGGAGTACTTCTGCGTCGCGTACGCGGCGAAGCCGGCGGCCTCGCGCACGGCGGCGACACGGGAGGCGAGCCGCAGGGCGACCCTGGAGTACCCGTACGCCTTCTCCGGGTCCTCGTCGATCAGCTGGGCGACCATGACGAGGTTGCGGGAGACGTCCTCGGCCAGGCCCTTGGGCAGGCTCATGAGCTCCTGGCGCACGTCCGGGTCGATCTCCTCGCCGGTGACCTCCGGCGGGATCGGCAGCCGCTTGATCGGCGCGCGGTCGCTGCGCTCCCGGTCGCCCCGGTCGTCGCGACGCGCGTATCCACCCCGGTCGTCCCGACCCCGGAACCCACCACGGTCGCCACCCCGGTCGTCCCGGCCCCGGAACCCACCACGGTCGCCACCGCGGTCGTCACGGCGGAAGCCGCCACCGCGGTTGTCGTCGCGACGGTCGTCACGGGGGAAGGAAGGCCGCTCGTCCCGACGGAACGACGACGGACGCTCATCACGCCGGTCGTCACGGCGGAAGCCACCACCGCGGTTGTCGTCGCGACGGTCGTCACGGGGGAAGGAAGGACGCTCGTCCCGACGGAAGCCACCACCGCGGTTGTCACCGCCACGGTCATCGCGACGGAAGCCACCACCGCGGTTGTCGCCACCGCGGTCGTCACGGCGGAAACCGCCGCCACGGTTGTCGCCACCGCGGTCGTCACGGCGGAAACCGCCACCGCGGTTGTCGCCACCCCGGTCATCGCGGGGGAAGGAGGGCCGGTCGTCACGCCGGAACGGCGGACGCTCACCACGGCTGTCGTCACGGCGGAAACCGCCGCCACGGTTGTCGCCACCGCGGTCGTCACGGCGGAAGCCACCGCCACGGTTGTCGCCACCGCGGTCATCGCGGCGGAAACCGCCACCGCGGTTGTCGCCACCGCGGTCGTCACGGCGGAAACCGCCACCGCGGTTGTCGCCACCCCGGTCATCGCGGGGGAAGGAGGGCCGGTCGTCACGCCGGAACGGCGGACGCTCGCCACCGCGGTCGTCACGGCGGAAGCCACCGCCACGGTTGTCGCCACCGCGGTCATCGCGGCGGAAACCGCCACCGCGGTTGTCGTCGCGACGGTCGTCACGGGGGAAGGAAGGACGCTCGTCCCGACGGAACGACGACGGACGCTCATCACGCCGGTCGTCACGACGGAAGCCACCACCGCGGTTGTCGCCACCACGGTTGTCGTCACGGCGGAAACCACCGCCACGGTTGTCGCCCCCACGGTCGTCACGACGGAAGCCGCCACCGCGGTTGTCACCACTGCGGCTGTCGCCACCACGGTTGTCGTCACGACGGAAACCGCCACCGCGGTTGTCGCCACCACGGCTGTCGTCACGACGGAAACCACCGCCACGGCTGTCACTGCCGCGGTTGTCGCCACCGCGGTCGTCGCGGCGGAAGCCGCCACCACGGTTGTCGCCACCACGGTCATCGCGACGGAAGCCGCCGCCACCACGGTTGTCATCACGACGCGGCCCGCGGAAGCCGCCCCGGTCGCCACCTGCACCGTCCCTGCGACGCGGTTCGCGCTCCGGACGGTCGTCGGGAGAGTTGGTGGACATCGGTGTGACTCCTGTCTTCGGGTACTGCAGTCATTCTCGCGCAGCCGGCACTCGGCCGCGCATCGGAAAAAGTCAAGCAAAAACAAAAGGACCCCTGGTCCCAGCGTGAACGCTGGGACCAGGGGTCCTGAAGAATTGTTCGGCGGCGTCCTACTCTCCCACAGGGTCCCCCCTGCAGTACCATCGGCGCTGAAAGGCTTAGCTTCCGGGTTCGGAATGTAACCGGGCGTTTCCCTAACGCTATGACCACCGAAACCCTATCGGTTTCGAGCGAACAAGCACACTCTGTAGTTGTGTTCTAGCTCAAGAAACCAGCAACTGTTCGTTGCTTCAGAACTAACACAGTGGA
>NZ_LIVX01000015.1 GCF_001905665.1 Streptomyces sp. CB02261
TTCTGAAGTAACGACTGTGTCTATCTCCGGTTGTTAACTTCATAGAGTTTCGGTGGTCATAGCGTTAGGGAAACGCCCGGTTACATTCCGAACCCGGAAGCTAAGCCTTTCAGCGCCGATGGTACTGCAGGGGGGACCCTGTGGGAGAGTAGGACGCCGCCGAACAATCATTGTGGGAAAGCCCCGCACCTTATGGTGCGGGGCTTTTCTGCGTTTGGGGGCCTTTTCAGGCCGGCGTCACCAGCTGGGTGTCGTAGGCCAGGATCACCGCTTGGACGCGGTCGCGGGCGCCGGTCTTGGCGAGGATGCGGCCCACGTGGGTCTTCACCGTGGATTCCGCCAGGTGCAGGCGTTCGGCGATCTCGGTGTTCGTCCAGCCCTGGCCGATGACCGTGAGGATCTCGCGTTCCCGGTCGGTCAGGGAGGTGAGGCGGGGGTCCTCCGCGTGCGGGGCCGTCGTCGCGCCTGTCGTCGGCGGCAGGTGGTGGATGTAGGCGTCCAGGAGACGGCGGGTGAGACTCGGGGCCACCACCGCGTCGCCGCCGGCGACCGCGCGGATGCCCGCGAGGAGCTCCTCCGGCTGGGCGTCCTTCACCAGGAAGCCGCTGGCGCCGGCACGCAGGCCCTCGTACGCGTACTCGTCCAGGTCGAAGGTGGTGACGATGAGGATCCGGGTGCGGGCGCCCGTGGCGATGATGCGGCGGGTGGCTTCGATGCCGTCCAGGCCGGGCATCCGGATGTCCATCAGGACCACGTCCGGGTGGAAGCGGTCGACCAGGCGGATCGCTTCGGCGCCGTTCGACGCCTCGCCGACGACGCTCATGTCGTCCTGGCTCTCCAACAGCATGCGGAAGCCGAAGCGTTGCATCGGCTGGTCGTCCGCGATGAGAACGGTCGTCACGAGGGGGAGTCCTCCCGGGGAAGTCGGAGTCGGACGGCCCAGCCGCCGGTCGGCAGGGGGCCGCAGTCGAGAGTGCCGTCGTAGAGGGCCGCGCGTTCGCGCATGCCCAGGAGGCCCTGCCCCTGGCCGGGGGGAGGGAGTTCCGTCGCCGTTCCGGTGTCGGTGACGTCCACGCGTACCTCCGCTGGGGTGTACGTGAGGACGACGGCCGCCCTCACCCCCGCGCCGGCGTGCTTCAGCGTGTTCGTGAGGGCTTCCTGCACCACCCGGTAGACCGTCAGCTGGGCACCGGGGGCGAGAGGTTGGGCCATCGGTTCGTCACGGAGGTCGACGCGTACCGGCAGGCCGGCCTTCCGTACGCCGGTGATCAGGGCGTCCAGGTCGGCCAGGGTGGGCTGGGGGTCGCGTACCGCCGCCTCCTCGTCGTCGCGCAGGACGCCGAGGAGGCGGCGGAGTTCTCCGAGGGCCTCGCGGCTCGTCGTGGCGATGGCGTCGAGGGCCTGTGCGGCGCGCTCGGGGTTTCTGGCGGCCGCGTAACGGCCGCCGTCCGCGAGGCCGGTGATGACCGAGAGGTTGTGGCCGATGATGTCGTGCATCTCGCGGGCGATCCGGGTGCGTTCGGCCGCCGCCGCGAGGCGCACCTCCTGGTCGCGTTCGATCTCCAGGCGGCGGGCGCGGTCGACGAGGCCCTCCGTGTAGTCCCTGCGGGCGCGGACCGCGATGCCGAGGAGGGCGACCAGGGCGTACGCCCAGAGGGCGGGGATGACGCGCTGGTCCCATGCCTCCCGGGAGAAGCGCAGGGCTCCCGTCACGAGCGGCGGCACGAGCAGGGCCAGGCACCACAGGAGCGCGCGGGGCGGGCGGATCAGCGCGATGTGGAAGACAGGGAGCATCTGGAGGTACGAGGCCTGCAGGGAGGCGCCGGAGGCCTCGCTGACGAGCGCCGCGCAGGCCATGACGGTGAGGACCGCCGTGGGGTGCCGGCGGCGCCAGTAGAGGGGCAGGGCGAGGCCGAGGCTGAGGACGGTCACGAACCAGGTGGGCAGGGACGGGTTCTGGGCGGTGGTCCGCCAGCCGCCCGCCGCGTCCACGAGGGCCGCCACCGTCCAGAGGAGCGTCAGGGTGGCGTCCCACGGCCAGGGGTGTCGGTCGTCGAAGGCCCGGAGGCGGTCGAGCAGGCGCTGGACGTGCCTGCTCAGGCCGGTCTGCCCTGCCGTGTGCGGCGGCTCCTGCGTGGTCATCCCGTCATCATCCTCATACGTCCCGGCCCCTGAGCAACAGGGCGGGGACGGCGAGGGCGGCGGCCGCCCAGAGGAGCAGGGCGAGCAGGGCGGTGCCGGGGGAGGCGGCGCCCGGCAGCGGGGTCGCGGAGCCGAGGGCGCCGACCGCCTGGGTGGGGAAGTACCGGACGGCGGTGTCCATCGCCTCGTACGGGAGCATCCCGAGGATCTCTGGGACGATCAGGACCCCGCCGACGAACGCGCCGATCGCGCCCGGGACCGAGCGGAGGGTCGCGCCGAGTCCGAGGGCGAGGACGCCGAGGAGGGTGACTCCGGCGGCGTTGCCCGCGAGGGCGGCGAGGACGCCGTCGTCGGTGAGGGAGGCGGCCTGGTCGGTGTCGGAGAGGAAGAGCTGGGCGGCGAGGAAGGTCAGCAGGGCGGTGGCGAAGGAGAGCGCGAAGACGGTGGCGGTGTAGACCGTTGCCTTGGCCCACAGGACGGGGAGGCGGCGGGGGACGGCGGTGAGGGAGGCGCGGATCATGCCGGTCGCGTACTCGCCCGCCGTGACCAGGATGCCGAGGACGGCGAGTGCGACGCCGCCGAGCTGGGAGCCGTAGAGGGAGAGGACGACGGTGTCGACGTCGGAGTCTCCGCCGTCGGAGGTGTAGGTGGCGCCCATCAGGATGCCGACGCCGAGCACGAAGGCGACGGCGGTGAGGACGGTGATCCAGGTGGAGCGGACGGTCCACAGCTTGTGCCACTCGGAGCGGAGGACGCGCGCGTGCGTGAGGGCCGGGGTGGTCCGGGCGGTCAGGGTGGTCATGCGGGGGCTCCCTGGTATTCGACGGAGTCGTGGGTGAGGGCCATGAACGCCTGCTCCAGGGAGGCCGCCTGGGGGGTGAGTTCGTGGAGGGGGAGGCCGTGGGCGGCGGCGGTGCGGCCGATCTCGGGGGCGTCGCGGCCGGTGACGAGGAGGGTGTCGGGGGCTTCGACGGTGATGCCGGCGCCGGGCAGGAGGGTGCGCAGCCGGTCCGCCTCGGGGGTGACGACCTTCACGGTGGTGCCGCCGGAGGTGCGTACGAGGTCGTCGACGGTGGTGTCGGCGAGGAGCCTGCCCTTGCCGATGACGATGAGGTGGTCGGTGGTGAGGGCCATCTCGCTCATGAGGTGGGACGAGACGAGGACGGTACGGCCCTCGGCGGCCAGGGACCTGAGGAGGGTGCGGATCCAGAGGACGCCCTCGGGGTCGAGGCCGTTGACCGGTTCGTCGAGGATGACGGTGGCGGGGTCGCCGAGGAGGGCGGCGGCGATGCCGAGGCGCTGGCCCATGCCGAGGGAGAAGCCCTTGACGCGTTTCCCGGCGACGTGGGTGAGGCCGGTGAGGGCGAGGACCCGTTCCACGCGCGCGCGGGGGATGCCGTGGGTGTGGGCGAGGGCCATGAGGTGGTGGTGGGCGGAGCGGCCCGGGTGCACCGAGCGGGCTTCGAGGAGGGCGCCGACCTGGGTGAGGGGCGCGCGGTGGGAGGCGTACGGGCGGCCGCCGATGGTGGCGTGGCCGCGGGTGGGGGCGTCGAGGCCGAGGAGCATGCGGAGGGTGGTGGACTTCCCGGCGCCGTTGGGGCCGAGGAAGCCGGTGACGGCGCCGGGGCGGACGGTGAAGCTGAGGTCCTGGACGACGGTGGTGGACCCGTACCGCTTGGTGAGGTTCTCTGCTCGGATCATGCTTCGACGCTAGGGAGCCGGCGGGGGCGGGACGTCCGACCGGGGGCGGGTGCCGGGGCGCGGGCGTCGTACCGGGGTACCACGGCGATGAATTGCGTTGTCAGGGTGGTGGTGCCGTGGGGAGGATCGGCCGCATGGACTATTCGATTCGTGTCATCCGCGCCGACGAGTGGGAGCGGGCCCGGGAGCTCCGGCTGACGGCGCTGCGGGACCCGGTCGCGCATCTCGCGTTCCTCGACACGTACGAGGCGGCGGTGGAGCGGCCGGACTCGTTCTGGCGGGAGCGGACCGAGGGGGCTTCGGAGAGCGGCGACGGGCGGGTGCGCCAGTTCGTCGCGGAGGCGCCGGACGGGCAGTGGGTGGGAACGGTGTCGGTGCTGGTGGAGCGGGCCGGGGCCGAGTCGCTCTTCGGGGACGTCCCCGAGGTCGAACAGACCCATGTCGTCGGGGTGTTCGTACGGGACGAGGCGCGCGGCGCCGGGGTGATCGACGCTCTGTTCGAGGCGGCGGCGGAGTGGTCCTGGTCGCTGGCGGAGCCGCGGATCGGGCGGGCGCGGCTGTATGTGCACGCGGAGAACGGCCGGGCCCAGGCGGTGTACCGGCGTCTCGGATACGTGCCGACCGGCGTACGGGCCGCGCTGCACGGGAGCGCGGACGCGCACGAGCTGGAGTTCGAGCTGCTGCGGCCTGCTTGAGGGCCTGGGCTTGAGGACGTGGGCTCGGGGACCTGGACGGCAGTCGCCGGTCGGGGTTCAGGTGCTGGGCGCCGGTTCGGGGCGCAGAGGGGTGTGGGCGGGGGCCGGTGCGTGGCGGCCGGCGAGGCGGCAGCCGAGGCAGTCGGGGTGGCCGTCGCGGGCGGTGATGTCGCGTACCCGCCAGTCCCACTGGGCGGCCGGGCGGGGGCCGGAGGGCTTGCCCCAGCCGGCCAGGTGCAGGCCCCAGGTCGTGGCGGCCGCGAGGGCGGCCAGGGCGGCGCCGAGCCACAGGGCCCAGGTTCTGTCCAGGCAGATCCCGGCTCCGGTGACGGCGCCGGCGAGCCCGGCGAGGGTGGTTCCGGTCCATCCGGCCAGGGTGTGGCCGAGGTCGACGTCGCCGTGGGCGCTCATGGATGCTCCGTCGGGGTTTGCGGGCAGGCAGGATGAAGGCATCAGCACGCGGGTTTATCTCACGAGCTAAGTAACTTAGATGCTAAGGAGTCTCTGCGTGCAGGGCAAGAGCCGCCCCCCGGCCACCGCCGGCGAGGCGATCCAGCGGATGGACGCGTACGTGGCCCTGGGGCTCGTCGGGCAGCAGGAGGTCGCGCAGGCGCTCGGCCTCAACGTGACCGACCTGACCTGTCTCGGGCATGTGCTCGGCGCGGGCGAGGAGCCCCTGTCGGCCGGGGACCTGGCCGCGCGCGCCAACCTCACCACGGGCGCCGTGACCGGCGTGCTCAACCGCCTGGAGAAGGCCGGGTACGCCCACCGCGTCCCCGACCCCGCCGACCGCCGCCGGGTACGTGTCGTCGCCGACCCGGCGGCGGCCGCCCGGGTCATCGCGCTCTACCAGCCGTTCTACGCCCGCCTGGAGGAGGTCTTCGCCCGCTACACCCCGGAGGAGACCGCCGTGATCGCCGACTGGTTCACCCACGCCGCCGAGGCCGCCCGCGCCCACCTCGACTCCCTCCGCGCCCGCGCCCTCTGATCGGGCGGAGCTTTCCGGGCACCCCCTAGCGGCTGAGGGAGGTCTCCGGCCAGCGGGTGCGTGCCTGTTCGGCGGAGCGCATCAGCGCGAGCGTCGGGAGGCCCTGGTCGTGGCCGGTGGCGAGGAGCTGCGGGAGCTGGGGGAGCGGCGCCACGGCGGCGACGTCGTCGAGGACGAGCGTCAGTGGTGGGTCGAGCCGACCGTCGGATGACCGTGCGGCCATGCGGCGGCCGTGCTCGACCACGCTTGCGGCGAGCGCCGTCAGGAGCGGCATCGCGCCGGGGTGGGTGCGGGGATCCTCGATCGGTTCCCCCACCACGTAGAGGGTGCCCCCTTCGGGCAGGAAAGATGCCAGCGCCAGCGAATCCGTTCGATTCGGGGTGCAGGCCTCGCGGATGTGGACCGATGAGAGCGAGGCGAGGGCACGGGCCGTCAGTTCCTGTGCCAGGCGGCGGCTTTCCGGGTGCGCGGTCAGCGCCGATTCGAGAAGTCCCGCGTGGCCGGAGGCCGCCTTGGGGTGGCTGCGGAGGATCCGTACCGGCTCGTGGGCGCCGGTTCCCTGCGCCCAGCGGTGGACCTGGCGGAACGGGCGGCCGTCGACGGCGGCGGCGTGCAGCCAGCAACGCAGGAGCGTTTCCGCGGTATCGGCGGTAGCCGCGTCGAGACGCGAGTGCGGGCGTACGGGGGCGAGCAGGGCGACGGCCCGCTCGGCGGCCACGGCCGGGTCCTCGCAGTGCTCGGACGGCGACCAGTGGAGCCGCGCGGGCGTGTCGCAGAGGTGGCCGGGGTCGTGCACGAGGACCGGACCGAGCTTGCCGCGGGCGTCCTTCGTGGCGGACCAGACGGCGGGGTCGGAGGTGACGACCAGGACCGGGCCCTCGGCGTCCTGGATCGCCTGGACGGCGACGGGGCGGCGGGCGTCCGGGAGGCCGTAGAACGTGCGGGTCGTGGGGCCGGGGGTGGGGTGCGCGGCGGTGACGGGGGCGGGCCCGACCGGGGCGGGGGCGGGCGGTGCGAGGGCGACGGTGGCGGGTGGGGCCGGGGCCGGGACGGCGGGGGTGGGTGCGGGTGCGTACGGCGGGGTGGGTGCCACCGGGGCGGTCGTCGGGGTCGTTGGGGTCGGCGTGGTCGGTGCCACCGGGGCGGTCGGTGCAGGCGCCGCGGCTGGGACGGGTGCGGTCGCGGGCGGGGCCGGTTCGGGTGTCGTCGGGCCGGCGGGGGGCGGGACGCTGGAGTGTGCCGCCGGCGCGGCCGGTTCCTTCCGTACCGGAGCGGCCGCGGCGTGACCGTACGCCCCCGACTTCCGGTTCGCCCTGACCGCTCGCCAGCGGGCCAGCGTGCCGAGCGCGAAGACCGCGAGGACGAGCAGGATCATCGCCTCGCCGATCAACAGGCCCCAGAACAGCCCGTACCCCGAGAGCTGGCCCGGCGGGGTGGCGGGCCAGGCCGCCGGGAGGTCGGTCGGGGCGGTCACCAGGGAGCGCAGGGCGGACGGTGTGCCCGTGAGGGTGATGCCGTCCGGCCAGGCGCCGTGGGAGAGGAGGCCGGCGAGGCCGGTCGCCGTCCACACCAGGACCGTGAGGCAGAGGAGGAGGCCGAACAGGCTGAGCAGCAGCCCGTCGGAGACTCCCCCCTCCTTGCGTGCCGCCTCCATCTACGCCACCGTCGACTGGGACGTGCCGTTCAGCTGCTGCTCGACGAGGATCGCCCGTTGCTCGGTCTCCCACTCCAGTTCCGGGTCGACGGCCGAGGCCTCGGTCATGGCGCGGTCCGTGTAGACCAGCGGGCGTTCCTTCTCGGTGATGAGGTGCTTGACCACCTGCACGTTGCCGTTGACGTCCCAGACCGCGATGCCCGGGGTGAGGGTCGGGATGATCTCGACCGCCCAGCGGGGCAGGCCGAGGACCCGGCCCGTGTTGCGTGCCTCGTCGGCCTTCTGGGCGTAGATGGTCCGTGTGGAGGCCATCTTGAGGATCGCCGCGGCCTCCTTGGCGGCCGCTCCGTCGACGACGTCGGAGAGGTGGTGGACGACGGCCACGAAGGACAGGCCGAGGCGCCGGCCGAACTTGAGCAGCCGCTGGAACAGCTGCGCCACGAACGGGCTGTTGATGATGTGCCAGGCCTCCTCGACGAGGAAGATGCGCTTCTTCCGGTCGGGGCGGATCCAGGTGTGCTCCAGCCACACGCCGACGATCGCCATGAGGATCGGCATGGCGATGGAGTTGCGGTCGATGTGGGAGAGGTCGAAGACGATCAGGGGCGCGTCGAGGTCGATGCCGACGGTCGTCGGGCCGTCGAACATGCCCCGCAGGTCGCCGTCGACGAGCCGGTCGAGGACGAGGGCGACGTCCAGGCCCCAGGCCCGTACATCGTCTATGTCGACGTTCATCGCCTCGGCCGACTCCGCCTCCGGGTGGCGGAGCCGCTCCACGATGTCGGTGAGGATCGGCTGCCGGTCGGTGGTGTGCTCGGTGACGTGGGCGTGGGCGACCTTGAGCGCGAAGCCGGAGCGCTCGTCGAGGCCGTGGCCCATCGCCACCTCGATGATCGTGCGGAGCAGGGCGAGCTGCCCGGTCGTGGTGATCGACGGGTCGAGCGGGTTGAGGCGGATCCCCGAGTCGTTGGCGACCATCGGGTCCAGGCGGATGGGGGTTATCCCCAACTCCTGCGCGATGAGGTTCCATTCGCCGACGCCGTCCTCGCCCTGGGCGTCGAGGACGACGACCTGCCGGTCCCGGAAGCGGAGCTGGCGGAGCACGTACGTCTTCTCCAGCGCCGACTTGCCGTTGCCGGACTCGCCGAGGACCAGCCAGTGCGGGGCGGGGAGCTGCTGCCCGTACAGCTGGAAGGGGTCGTAGATGTAGCCCTTGCCGCTGTAGACCTCGCGGCCGATGATGACGCCGGAGTCGCCGAGGCCGGGAGCGGCGGTCGGCAGATAGACGGCCTGGGCCTGCCCGGTGGAGGTGCGGACGGGCAGCCGGGTCGTCTCCACCTTCCCGAAGAGGAAGGAGGTGAAGGCTTCGGTGAGGACGGACAGCGGATCTCGCATGGGTCTGTGCCCCTTCGGCCCTAGCGGCGGATGCCGGTCGCGAACGGCAGGGTGTTCACAAAGGCCCGGTGGTGCTCGCGGTCGCACCACTCCAGCTTCAGATACGACTTGCCGGCGGAGGCCCTGATCGTGCGCTTGTCCCGGGCCAGGGCCTCGGGTGAACGCGACGACACCGTGATGTACCCGACGAGGTTCACTCCGGCCGCGCCGCTGGCGAGATCTTCACCCCGCTGGTCGAGCCGGCCGTGGGCGGCGATGTCGCGCGGGTCGACCGTGCGGTTCATCTTCGCGGCGCGGCTGGCGTCGGCCTCGTCGTTGGTCTTCTCGGTGAGCATCCGCTCGATGGCGACCTCGGTGGGCTCCAGGTCCATGGTCACGGCGACCGTGCGGATCACGTCCGGGGTGTGGACGAGGAGAGGGGCGAGGAAGTTGACGCCGACGGGGGTCATCGGCCACTCCTTCACCCAGGCCGTGGCGTGGCACCAGGGGGCGCGGGTGGAGGACTCGCGGGTCTTGGCCTGGAGGTACGTCGGCTCCATGGCGTCGAGCTCGGCCGGCCAAGCGTTTCGTTTCGTCATGGCCTGGATGTGGTCGATGGGGTGGTCCGGGTCGTACATGGAGTGCACGAGGGAGGCGAGGCGGGACTGGCCGAGGGGCTGGCGGACGCGGATGTCGGCCTCGGCGAGCCGGGCGCAGATGTCGGTGAGCTCGCGGGCCATGACGACGGCGAGGCCGGCGTCGCGGTCGAGCTTGCGGGCGCCGGAGGCGTGCTTGGCGGCGCGGGCCATGGCGTTGGCCTCGGCGGCGAGTTCGCGCGTGTAGTGCATGCAGGCGACGAGGTAGGCGCGGTGCTGCTCGCTGGAGGTGGAGACCATGGACTGGAGCTGGTCGTACGACTCCATGAGCCACGCGGGCGCGTGGGGGTCACCGCGCTGGGCGACGTCCTTGGCGTGGGCGTCGGGGTCGGCGGGGAGGGTGCGCGCCAGCATCTGGAGGCGGGTCACGAAGCCGTCGCCGTTGGCGACGTGCTTGAGGAGGGTGCCGAAGCGGTCGACCAGGGCCTCCTGGTCCTCGCTGTCGCGCAGGCCGACGCCGGGGCCCTCGATCTCGATGGCGGCGGTGACCGTGCGGCGGTCGGCGTGCAGGAGGACGGCGATCTCGTCGGGGCCGAAGGGGGCGGCGAGCCAGCCGACGCGGCCGATGCCGGGCGGCGGACCGACCTCGACCTCGCGGCCGTCGAGGCGGGTGCCGGCCTCGGCGACGACGGAACGGTAGGCGGTGCCGCGCTTGAGCATCCGCTTGTAGCTGCGGTTGATCTCGAACCACTTGTAGAAGGTGCGGTGCTTGTACGGGAGGTACACGGCGGCGATGGCGAGCATCGGCAGGCCGGCGAGGAGCGCGATCCGCAGGGGGAGGAGGGGGACGAGGAGTCCGCTCATCATGCCGAGGAAGGCGCCGACGATGATCAGGGCGATCTCGCCGGTCTCGCGGTTCTTGCCGACGATCGCGTTCGGCCGGGCACGGCCGACGAGATACGTACGGCGGGGCGCGACCGGCTGGGACTGGGTCGTCAACGCCCTGCACCTCCAGAGTTCTTGCGGTTGCTGTGCGGGGTGCCCGCGGTGGGGCTGCTGCTACGGGGCGGGGGCGGGGGAGTCGCACCGCCGGCGCCGCCGCTGCCGCCGCGGCTGCTGTGGGCGGCCATGCCGCCGGACACCGGGTTGGCGGGGCGGGGGGCCTGGGTGCCGCCGCCCTGGCCGCCGTCACCGCGGGCGCTGTGCGTCTTGATGCCCTGGGAGACGAGGGAGGCGGGGGAGGAGATGACGGCTGCGGCCGCGTTCTCGCCGGCGCGGTGGAGGCGGTTGTTGCGGGAGGCGGCGATCTCGTCGCCGAAGCCGGGGACGAAGCGGTAGATCATCGCGGAGGCGAAGATCGCGAGCAGGATGATCGCGAGGCCGGAGACGACGGCGGAGAACGAGTCGGGGCCGGTGCCGGAGGAGAGGGCGCCCGCCAGGCCGAGGACGATCACGATGACCGGCTTGACCAGGATGACCGCGATCATGATGCCGGCCCAGCGGCGGACGTGGCCCCACATGTTCTTGTCGACGAGCCCGGAGTAGACGACGACGCCGAGGAGGGCGCCGACGTACAGCAGGACGGCGCGGAGGAACAGCTCCAGGTACAGGACGCCCGCCGCGAGGACGGTCACCAGGGACACGATGATCAGCATGATGGGGCCGCCACCGATGCTGTCGCCCTTCTGGAGGGCCTGCTTGAAGCTGCCGAAGAAGACGTCGGTCTGCTGGCCGGTGCCGGAGGCGATGACCTCGGTGACGGCGTCGGTGGCGTTGACGACGGTGTAGAGGATCAGCGGCGTGAAGGCGGAGGCCAGGACCGTCAGCCAGAGGAAGCCGATGGCTTCGGAGAGCGCGGTGGTGAGGGGGACGCCGCGGATGGCGCGCTTGGCGACGGCGAGGAGCCAGAGGAGGAGGGTGAGGAAGGTGGCGGCGGCGAAGACGATCGCGTACCGGCCGAGGAACTCCAGGTTGGTGAAGTCGACGTCGGCGGTCTCTTTGACGGCCTTGGAGAGGTAGTCGATGGTGGCGATGGCGGCGTCGGCGCATCCGCGGGCCAGGGATGTGAGGGGGTCCAGGGCGGATGCGGGGTCGTCGAGGGGCGTCCTGCCGGCTCCGCCGCCGGAGCCGGGACGGCCGTTGACGCAGTAGTCCCGTGCGGGGCCGGCGATCAGCGCGCAGGGGTCCTCGCTCGCGCTGGGCGCGGGCGTCGGGGTCGGTGTCGGGGCTGCCGAGGCCCGGGAGGCCAGCGAGAACACCGCGACCTGTGCCGCCACCAGGACGGACAGAGCGGTGCGGCCGTGGGTGCGTGCCCTAGCGGGCATAGGTGAACCCCCCGAACTCCTTGACCGCGTCCGCGATCTCCTCGGAACCGGAGACGGGGTTGTCTCCGTTGACGGGTGTGGGCCCCGTGCGCTGGGCGGTCGAGCGGACCTTCCAGTCGGTTCCGTCCCACGTGAGCTTGAGGCTGACGGTGAACCAGGCGTGGGTGACCGGCTTGGTCGAGGAAGCTCCCGTGAGGCCGAACATGCCGACGGACCAGACGTCGACCTCGGCGGCGTCGTCGGAGTAGCTCTTGACCTTCGAGCCGACCGGGATGGTCCGGCTGACGAAAGTCGCTCCGTCGGGAGCGTTTCCGTCGTTGTCGAGGCCGATCTGCTTCAAGAAGTCCTGGGAGTAGTCGGCGTCGAAGCCGGACTGGAGCGTTTCCAGGGTGCTCGCGTCCGCGATCGTGTCCACGATCTCGTGCCGCCGGGCGGCGTTGAACATCCCGTCGGAGCCCAGCGCCACCGCGTAGTTCGACGCCGCGCTCTGCGCTCCCTGTTCGTCGTGGGCGTAGCCCGTGGGGATCGCGCCGCTCTTGCCCGTCACCGGGCGGACGCCCGTCGCCGCCGTGGGGTCGGCGGCCGCCGCGCCCTTGCGGGGGGAGGCGTCCGGGGTGTCCGTGGCGTTGCCGTCGCCTCTGTTGGCGAAGGCGATGGCGGCGAGGAGGAGGACCACCACGCCGACGACCGTGATGAGGGAACGCGAGCTGCGGACGGGGCGGCGGGCGCCGCCGTAGACGTCGCCGCTGTTGCCTTCGGGCAGGCGGGTCCGGGTCTGGCCCGAGCCGCCCACGCCGCCGAAGCTGTCGTGCTCGTCACCGGGACTCATGCCGGGTACGCCCCCTCACTGGTTCGCGGTACGGGCAGTGCTGCAACGTGACTGGACATCAGGGAACGCAATCTCAGGGGGATGGGGTCCGACGGGGAATCAGACGGCCATCCCGTACACGATCGTGAACAGCGTCCCCAGTGATCCGATGATGAAGACGCCGGTCAGGCCGGCCACGATCAGCCCCTTGCCCTGTTCCGCGCTGAACGTGTCGCGAAGGGCGGTCGCGCCGATGCGCTGCTTGGCCGCGCCCCAGATGGCGATGCCGAGGCACAGCAGGATGGCCACGGCCATCACGACCTCGATCATGATCTTGGCTTCGGCGCCAAGGCTGCCGAAAGGCCCCCAGTTCGGGGCGATTCCACCGATGATGGTGGTGATGTCGCCCTTCTCTGCCGCCAGGTACATGTAACTCACCGCCCCTGTTGGGTAGTTAGTTGCCCCTGCCGGACGGCATGGGTCATCGCCCTATCTTCGCTGATGAAACCGCCCGCGTGTGACGGCTTGACGGCTCTCTTTACCCGATCCCCGCACACTTGACCGATCTGACCGTCTTGACCTGCGGTGGTGTGGCCGGTTTCCATGCGAAGAAGCGTATGGTCACTCTGTGTATCACGGAGAGTGACTCCGGGCAATGATTGTCGTTGTTGCACTCTTGGGGCCGCGTCGAACCCGCGGACGGCCCCACGGGGCCGTCGCCGCCTAGACTGGGCTGCGGGGGCGTACTGCCATGAGCCGAGGGGTGGTTGACGGTGCGTAGGGCTGGCAAGGCGTGGCTGGTGGCCGGGGGAGCCGTCGGGGTCTGTCTCTCCTTCGTCGCCCTGCTCGTCGTCGGGACGTTCTCCGCCGCCGCGGGTCTCGTCGGCGGCGCCGGCAGCTCCAAGAACGGCACCGTGGCGCTGGCCAAGGGTTCGGTCCCCGCCCTCTACCAGGGGCTCGTGCAGCGGTGGGGGAACCTCTGCCCCGCCATCAACCCGGCCCTGCTCGCCGCCCAGCTCTACCAGGAGAGCGGCTGGAACCCGCGGGCCGTCTCCCCGGCCGACGCCCGGGGCATCGCCCAGTTCATCCCCGGCACCTGGGCCGGTCACGGCGTGGACGGCGACGGCGACGGCGACCGGGACATCTGGGACCCCGCGGACGCGATCCCCTCGGCCGCCTCGTACGACTGCGAGATCGCCGGCTACGTGAAGAACGTGCCCGGCGATCCGACGAACAACATGCTGGCCGCGTACAACGCGGGCGCGTACCGGGTGATCAAGCACGGCGGGGTCCCGCCCATCAGCGAGACCCAGAACTACGTGCGCATCATCCGGTCCCTGGAGAAGAGCTTCGCCCGGCCCCTCGGGCGCGTCGCGCCGTCCCGGCAGGCGGCGGGCGCCATCCACTACGCGCAGCAGAAGCTCGGCACGCCGTACCTCTGGGGCGGTACGGGCACGGCCGCGCAGAACGGCCGGTTCGACTGCTCCGGGCTCACCCAGGCCGCGTACGAGAGCGTCGGCATCGACCTGCCGCGCGTCGCCAACGACCAGTACAACGCGGGGCCGCATCCGAGCAGGGACGAGCTGCTCCCGGGCGACCTCGTCTTCTTCTCCGACGACCTGACCAACTCCCGGGCCATCCGGCACGTGGGCATCTACGTCGGCGGCGGGTACATGATCGACGCGCCCCGCACCGGGGCGGTGATCCGCTTCGACCGGATCGACACCCCGGACTACTTCGGCGCGACCCGGGTCACGGCGGAGGGCGCGGCGGCGCTGCCGACCCATCTTCCGGGGGCCTGAGCGGACCAGACGGACCGTCGGGTCGTACCGGACATGGCTGGAACTCTCCGTCATGCACAGGCCCTGAGCTGCGGTCCGCCGTCACTCTTCGATAACGTCAGCATGATCCACCGGAGAGAGCGGAACGTGCGCCTCAGGCGGTTCGTTCCCTGATCCGACCGCTCATGACCACGGGGGTTGGAAACACCAGACACGAGAGCAAGGGGCTTCAGCACATGGCTGGACTCGCATCGGACGGTTCGAACCCCGATGTCGGCCTGCTCTACGACATCAACGGGCTGGCCAAGGCGGCTCCGCCGTGGTTCGACCGCGTCATGGAGTTCGTCGGCGAGTACGGGATCATGCTCGCGATGGCCCTCGTCTGCCTGTGGTGCTGGTGGGGCGTCCGCCGCCGCGGCACCCTCGCCGACTCCGTCTCGGCCGTCGCCGGGCTCGTGTGGGCCCCGCTGGCCGCCGGCATCGCCCTGCTCGTGAACGTCCCCATCCGCGGCTTCGTCGAGCGCCCCAGGCCCTTCAAGGACCACCAGGGGCTCGAGGTCCTCGTCGAGGGCAAGACCGACTTCTCGTTCGTCAGCGACCACGCCACCCTGGCGATGGCCCTCGCCGTCGGCGTCTTCGTCGCCCACCGCCGGTTCGGGCTCGCCGCCATCGGCCTCGCGCTCGCCGAGGGGTTCGCGCGGGTGTACATGGGCGTCCACTACCCGACCGACGTCGTCGGCGGACTCGCCCTCGGCACGGCGGTCGCGCTGCTCCTCGCCCCGCTCGCCCTCGCCCTGCTCACCCCGGTGGTCTCCGCCGTCGCCCACTCGGGCTTCGGCGCCCGGCTCGTCCGCTCCCGCCGGGCCGAGAGCCCGCGGCGCCCGGAGGCGGTCGACATCCCCGAGACCCGGCTCGGCGGCGCGACCCCCGACTCAGGCCGCAAGGACCTCGCGGCCTGATCTCGACGGGCGCGCGCCGGGGCAGCCTCGGGGACCGGTCCCACCAGGCGTGCCCGGGCCGGTTCCAGCTCTCGGTGGTGACCGCCGCGCGGACGTTCCAGCTCTCGGTGGTGTCCGCCGCGAGGGCGTTTCAGCTCTCGGTGGTGACCGCCGCGCGGACGTTCCAGCTCTCGGTGGTGTCCGCCGCGAGGGCGTTTCAGCTCTCGGTGGTGTCCGTCGTACGGACGTGGTCCGCCGCGTCCGTACGGGCGCGGTCCCTGGACCGTCGGGCCGGGCCCGTCCAGCCGCAGCTGCAGCGTGCCAGCGCGAACGAGCCGCGCTCCGTCGTCGTGGCGGTGTGAGGAGTGGACTGCGCGTGCACACCACCACCGTACTGCGCGTGACGGCACGCGTTGACCGTCGTTATGCGGATCGGGTGCCCCCGGACCCGCGGGTGCCGGGGAAGGGCGGGACCCGGGCGGACAGCGGTGAGGCGTGGGGGGTTGGCAGGGATGGTGGCGCAGCGGTACGGACGTCCGCACGGTCGCGGGAGCGGGGCGTTCGCCGTCACCGCCGTCCTGGTCGGCTCCCTCGTCGGGACCGGCGCGGTCACGGGGTGCGCGGCCCCCGGGGACCCGAAGCCCGCGGTCGATCCGGCGCTCGCCGTACGGGACGCCGCCGACGCGCTGACGAAGGCCGGGACGGCCAAGGCGAGCACCTCGATGGAGATGGCGTCGGGCGGGACCCGGGTCACCATCAGGGGCGAGGGCGGGTACGACTTCCGGCGCCGGACCGGGCGGCTCCAGGTGGTGCTGCCGAAGGACCCGGCGGGAGCCAGCGGGCACCGGCCGATCACCGAACTCCTCACGCCCGGCGCCCTCTACATGAAGAACCGGGGGGCCGGGGTCCCCGCCGACAAGTGGGTCCGGGTCGACACCACCACGCTCGACGACGGCAACCTCGTCACGGGCGGGGCCACCGACCCCGGGGCGGCGGCGGAGCTGCTCCGGGGCGCCCGGGACGTCACGTTCGTCGGTGAGGTCGAGCTGGCAGGGGTGAAAGTCAGCCACTACCGGGGCGTCGCCGACATGGCGCTGGCCGCCCGCGCCGCCTCGCCGCAGTTGCGCGGGGCGCTCGCCGCGGCGGCGAAAGGGTTCGCCAAGGACACCGTGCCCTTCGACGCGTACCTCGACGGTGAGGGGCGGCTGCGGAAGGTCCGCCACCAGTTCAGTTTCAGCAACCAGGGAAGCACGGTCGCCGTCGCGTCGACGACGCTGCTGTACGGCTTCGGGGTCCGGGTCGAGGTGAGGTTGCCGGATCGCCGGGACATCTACGCCGGGAAGATCAAGGCCTGACCTGGGCCGGTGCCGCGGGGGCCATCGGCAAATGGTCCGGACGTGTCATGCGCGGTCCGTGGCCCCGTCCCTACGCTGGGAGACCGCTGGGAGACCGACGCCGGCAGGAAGAGGTGGATGCGCGTGGCCCCGCCCGGTACAGCAACCGTGCCCGCAGACCCGGACTGCGTCGCCCTCGCCGAGATCGAACTGTGCGGCGAACTGATCATCGCCGCCTCGACCGCCGACGGGGAACGGCTCAGCGCGGACCGGATCGACGAGGTGCTGCGAGTGGCGGCGGAGCGGGCCGTGGAACATCTCTGACGGTACGGCCCGGCTCACCACCGCCTCCGTGCGGCGGCCGTCAGGTGCGCAGCATGCGGGCGATGGCCTTCGTGGCCTCCTCGACCTTGGCGTCGATGCCGTCGCCGCCCTTGGCCGCCGCGTCGGCGACGCAGTGCCGCAGGTGCTCCTCCAGGAGCTGGAGCGCGAAGGACTGGAGCGCCTTCGTGGAGGCGGAGACCTGCGTGAGTATGTCGATGCAGTAGACGTCCTCGTCGACCATCCGCTGGAGGCCGCGGATCTGGCCCTCGATCCGGCGGAGCCGCTTGAGGTGCTCGTCCTTCTGCTTGTGGTAGCCGTGCACTCCGTGCTCGTGGTCGGCCGGCCCGACGGCCTCGACGGCCTCGGGGGTGACCTGGTCCGCCTCGGTGGTCGTCATCGCTGCCTCCCGTTGTCCATTAAGGGGGTGTATACCCCTCGTGGGTATATGGTACCGATCCCCGCCGATCCGGGCGGGGGCCCGTGCAGTTCACTGTGCCTGATGGGCGACACTGAGAGGACGCCGGTTAGCCGTGGCCGGATGATGCGCCTAGCATCAGCCTGACCGAAACCCAGCACCCCGAGGACCTCACGTGCGATTTCGTCTGACCCCCAGGGAGACGAGCTTCTACGACATGTTCGCCGCCTCCGCGGACAACATCGTCACGGGCTCCAAGCTCCTGATGGAACTGCTCGGCGCGGAGCCTTCCGCCCGGGCCGAGATCGCGGAGCGGATGCGGGCAGCGGAGCACGCCGGCGACGACGCGACCCACGCGATCTTCCACCAGCTCAACTCCTCCTTCATCACGCCCTTCGACCGTGAGGACATCTACAACCTCGCGTCGTCCCTCGACGACATCATGGACTTCATGGAGGAGGCCGTCGACCTGGTCGTCCTCTACAACGTCGAGGAGCTCCCCAAGGGTGTCGAGCAGCAGATCGAGGTCCTGGCGCGGGCGGCCGAGCTGACCGCCGAGGCGATGCCGAACCTGCGGACGATGTCCAACCTCACCGAGTACTGGATCGAGGTCAACCGGCTGGAGAACCAGGCGGACCAGATCCACCGCAAGCTGCTCGCGACGCTCTTCAACGGCAAGTACGACGCCATCGAGGTGCTGAAGCTCAAGCAGATCGTCGACGTGCTGGAAGAGGCGGCCGACGCGTTCGAGCACGTGGCCAACACGGTGGAGACCATCGCGGTCAAGGAGTCCTGAGCTTCGTGGACACCTTCGCTCTGATCGTGACCATCGGTGTCGCGCTCGGTTTCACGTATACGAACGGCTTTCACGACTCCGCCAACGCCATCGCCACCTCGGTGTCGACCCGGGCGCTGACCCCGCGGGCCGCGCTCGCGATGGCCGCCGTCATGAACCTCGCGGGCGCCTTCATGGGCAGCGGGGTCGCCAAGACGGTCAGCGAGGGCCTGATCGAGACGCCGACCGGCGACAAGGGGATGGGCATCCTCTTCGCGGCGCTCGTCGGCGCGATCATCTGGAACCTGGTCACCTGGTACTTCGGTCTGCCGTCCTCCTCCTCCCACGCGCTGTTCGGCGGCATGGTGGGCGCGGCGCTGGCCGGTGGCACGGAGGTCATCTGGGGCGGCGTCCTCGACAAGGTCGTCATCCCGATGTTCATCTCGCCGGTCGTCGGTCTCGTGGCCGGTTACCTGGTGATGTGCGCGATCATGTGGATGTTCCGCAAGGCCAACCCGCACAAGGCCAAGCGCGGCTTCCGTATAGCGCAGACGGTGTCGGCGGCCGGCATGGCGCTCGGTCACGGTCTGCAGGACGCGCAGAAGACCATGGGCATCGTGGTGATGGCCCTGGTCATCGCCGATGTCCAGCAGGCCGGCGACGACATCCCGGTGTGGGTGAAGATCGCGTGCGCCGTGATGCTGTCGCTCGGTACGTACGCGGGTGGCTGGCGCATCATGCGGACGCTCGGCCGGAAGATCATCGAGCTGGACCCGCCGCAGGGTTTCGCGGCGGAGACGACGGGTGCGTCGATCATGTTCGGCTCCGCGTTCATCTTCCACGCGCCGATCTCGACGACGCACGTCATCACCTCCGCGATCATGGGCGTGGGCGCGACCAAGCGCGTCAACGCGGTGCGGTGGGGTGTCGCGAAGAACATCATCCTCGGCTGGTTCATCACCATGCCGGCGGCGGCGCTCGTGGCCGCGACGAGCTTCTACGTGGTGCAGCTGTTCTTCGGCTGACGGGCGGCGTCGCCTGATGCTGCTGGGGGTCCGGGGGTTATCCCCCGGGGGATGCAGTATCACCATGCCGGCGGCGGCGCTCGTGGCCGCGACGAGCTTCTACGTGGTGCAGCTGTTCTTCGGCTGACGGGTACGTGGCAGGGCCCGGCTCCCCTCAGGGGAGCCGGGCCCTTCGTCATACGGTGGCACCGCCATGCAGCACCGTATGGCGTGTTGCCCCGCACGTGGTGACCCTGGGCCGGGGGCGTTTCGCTGCCCCCGGTGGTGGGTTCACACGGGCTGGGCGTCCTATCCGAAGCGGCCGGAGATGTAGTCCTCGGTCGCCTGGACGCTCGGGTTGGAGAAGATGCGCTCGGTGTCGTCCAGCTCGATGAGCTTGCCGGGCTGGCCGACGGCCGCCAGGTTGAAGAAGGCCGTGCGGTCCGAGACGCGGGCGGCCTGCTGCATGTTGTGCGTCACGATGACGATCGTGAAGCGTTCCTTCAGCTCGCCGATCAGGTCCTCGATCGCCAGCGTCGAGATCGGGTCGAGGGCCGAGCAGGGCTCGTCCATGAGCAGGACGTCGGGCTCGACCGCGATGGCGCGGGCGATGCACAGGCGCTGCTGCTGACCGCCGGAGAGGCCGGAGCCCGGCTTGTTGAGGCGGTCCTTGACCTCGTTCCAGAGGTTGGCGCCCTTGAGGGACCGCTCGACGATCTCGTTGAGCTGGGCCTTCTTGTACGAGCCGTTCAGCCGCAGGCCCGCCGCCACGTTGTCGAAGATCGACATGGTGGGGAAGGGGTTGGGGCGCTGGAACACCATGCCGACCGTGCGGCGCACGGCGACCGGGTCCACGTTCGAGCCGTACAGGTTCTCGTCGTCCAGCATCACCTTGCCCTCGACGCGGCCACCGGGGGTGACCTCGTGCATCCGGTTCAGGGTGCGCAGGAAGGTGGACTTGCCGCAGCCGGACGGGCCGATGAAGGCCGTCACGGAGCGGGGCTCGACGGTCATGGAGATGTCGTCGATCGCCTTGTGGGCGCCGTAGTACGCGGAGAGGCCGCTGACGTCGATTCGCTTGGCCATATCAGTTCACTTCCATGGTGGCCGCGGTCAGCGGCCGGTCTTCGGGGCCTTCCAGCGGGCGATGCCGCGGGCCACCAGGTTGAGGATCATGACGAAGGCGATCAGGACGAGCGCGGCGCCCCAGGCACGGGCCATCGCGGCGTCGGTGCCGACGGCGAACTGCTCGTACACGTAGAGCGGCAGGGAGGACTGCGCGCCTTCGAAGGGGTTCGGGTTGATGAGCTTCGTACCGAACACGAGGAGCAGGACGGGGGCCGTCTCGCCGGTGATGCGGGCGATCGCGAGCATGACGCCCGTGGTGATGCCGCCGATCGCGGTGGGCAGGACCACCTTCAGGATGGTGCGCCACTTCGGGATGCCGAGGGCGAGGGAGGCCTCGCGGAGCTCGTTCGGGACGAGCTTGAGCATCTCCTCGGTGGAGCGGACCACGACCGGCATCATCAGGATCGACAGGGCCATCGCGCCGGCGAAGCCGGAGGGCCCGAAGCCGAGCATCAGGTTCCAGGTGGCGAGGATGAAGAGGCCGGCGACGATCGACGGGATGCCGGTCATGACGTCGACGAAGAAGGTGACGGCCTGGGCCAGCTTCCCACCGCCGTACTCGACGAGGTAGACGGCGGTGAGCAGACCGATCGGCGCGGCGATCACGGTCGCGATGGCGACCTGCTCGATGGTGCCGAGCAGCGCGTGGTAGACACCGCCGCCGGCTTCGGCGTCGAGGACGCCGTTCATCGAGTGGCTCAGGAAGTAGCCGTCGAGGACCTCGATGCCCTTGCTGATCGTGACCCAGGCGAGGGAGAGCAGCGGGACGACGGCGAGGACGAAGCAGACCCAGACGATGCTGGTGGCGACGCGGTCCTTGGCCTGGCGGCGGCCCTCGACCTTGGTGGTCAGGGCGTACGTGGCGACGACGAAGACCAGCGCGGCGATCATGCCCCACTGGATCTTGCTGTGCCAGCCGGCGGCGAGGCCGATGCCGACGCCCGCGGCGATCGAGCCGGCCGCGACGGCGGCGGGCGTCCAGCGGGGGAGCCGGGCGTGTGAGAGGGACCCCGGGCGGGGGGCCGCGGTGACCGGACGATCCTGAATGGCGTGGCTCATGCCGCTGCCCCCGAGTACTCCTTGCGGCGGCCGATGATCCAGCGGGCGGCGCCGTTGACCAGCAGGGTGATGGCGAAGAGGACGAGACCGGAGGCGATCAGCGCGTCCCGGCCGTACTCGTTGGCCTCGTTGAACTTGGCGGCGATGTTCTGCGCGAAGGTGCCGCCGCCCGGGTCGAGGAGGTGGCCCGAGATGAGGAAGCTGGGGGAGAGGACCACGGCGACGGCCATGGTCTCGCCGAGCGCGCGGCCGAGGCCCAGCATGGAGGCGGAGATGATGCCGGAGCGGCCGAAGGGCAGCACCGACATGCGGATGACCTCCCAGCGCGTGGCGCCGAGGGCGAGGGCGGCTTCCTCGTGCATCTTCGGGGACTGGAGGAAGACCTCGCGGGTGACGTTGGTGATGATCGGCAGGATCATGATCGCCAGCAGGATGCCCACGGTGAAGAGCGAGCGGGCGGGGCCCTCGTTGGCCTTGTCGAAGATGTACGTCCAGCCCATGTACTCGTCGAGCCAGAGGTTCAGGCCGTCCAGGTACGGGACGAGGAAGATCGCGCCCCAGAGGCCGTAGATGATGCTGGGCACGGCGGCGAGCAGGTCGACGACGTACGCGAGCGGCTTGGCCAGCTTGCGGGGCGCGTAGTGCGAGATGAAGAGCGCGATCCCGATCGCGACGGGCACGGCGATGAGCATCGCGATGATCGACGAGACGACCGTGCCGAAGGCGAGGACGGCGATGCCGAAGGTCGGCGGGCTGCCCGCCGGGTTCCACTCGAAGGTGGTGAAGAAGTTGGTGCTGTCCTTCGAGATGGCGAGGACGGCACGGTAGGTGAGGAAGCCGGCGATCGCGGCCATGATGACGAGGAGGGTGATGCCGGAGCCTCGGGACAGGCCGCTGAAGATGCGGTCCCCGGGGCGGGACGCGCTCTTGGCGCGCCGGCTCCTCTGTATGTCTGGTGTGGTGGTAGCCATCTGCTTCTCCGGTCTGCGGTGCCCCTACGGGTGTGGGGGCTCCTGGCGGCGGTGCACCGGATGCCGGGGCCGGCCCCCCCTGGGGGAGGGCCGGTCCCGGCCGGGGGTCAGGACAGGGTGGGGACGATCGCGCGGACCTTCGCGGCGATCTCGGCCGGCAGCGGGGCGTAGCCGGCGTCGGTGAGGACCTTCTGGCCCTCCTCGCTCACGGTGTAGTTGAGGAAGGCCTTCAGGGTCGGCAGGGTCTCCGCCTTGTTGCCCTTGTCGCAGGCGATCTCGTAGGTGACGAGGACGATCGGGTAGGCACCCTCGGCCTTCGTCGCGTAGTCGAGGGAGAGGGCGACGTCGCTGCCCGTGCCCTTGACCTTGGCGGCGGCGATGGCCTTGGAGGCGTTCTCCGAGGTGGCGGCGACCGGGGCGGCCGCGCCGGTGTTGATGCTGACGGTGGAGATCTTGTTCGCGGTGGCGTACGAGAGCTCGAAGTATCCGATGGAGCCCTCGGCGTCCTTGACGGCGGTGGCGACACCGGAGGAGCCGTTCGCGGCCTGGCCGCCCTGGGCGGGCCACGACTTCGACTTCGGGTCGTGCTTCCAGTCTGCCGCGGCGGCGGTGGAGAGGTACTTGCCGAGGTTCTGGGTGGTGCCCGACTCGTCCGAGCGGTGGAAGGCCTGGATCGTGCTGTCGGGGAGCTTGGCGCCCGGGTTCAGCTTGGCGATCGCGGGGTCGTTCCACTTGGTGATCTTGTTGTCGAAGATCTTGGCGATCGTGGAGGCGTCCAGGACCAGGTTGTCCACGCCCTCCAGCTTGTAGCCGATGGCGATGGGGCCGCCGACCATCGGGAGGTTGACGCCCTTGCCGCCCTTGCAGATCTTCTGCGACTCGGCGACCTCTTCGTCCTTCAGGGCGGAGTCGGAGCCCGCGAAGGCGACCTGGCCCTGGTTGAACTTGGTGATGCCGCCGCCGGAGCCGATGGCCTGGTAGTTGATCTCGACGCCTTCGCAGGCGGCCTGGAAGTTCTTGACCCACAGGTCCATCGCGTTCTTCTGCGCGCTGGAGCCGGCGGCGAGGAGCTGGCCCTTGGCGCCCTCGCACGCGATGTTCGACGCGGCGGAGGAGGCCTTGGTGCCGCCCTCCTTGGCCGGGGTCGCCGCGTTGTCGTCCGAGCCACACGCCGAGAGGACGAGCGCACCGGAGACGACGAGGGCACCGATCGCGGAGGCGCGAAGCCCGTTCTTGCGCGAAAGCTTCACTTTCGGGTGTTCCTTCCAGAAGCCGCCCTGTCGCGGACCGAGTGTCCTGAACGTTTCTACGGCGGCGTGTGTCGGTTGGTGGTGCATCGATGTGCTGGGAGCACCGTGTACGTCCGAAATTAGGCAGAACAGGTGAAGCGGTCGACCGAAGAGGGTGAACGGGAGGTGAACCGTGCCGTAAGCCCGGGTGCGGGCGCCCTGGGGCGGCGGCCGGGGCCGTTCAGTGGCGGGAAGTCGCCACGGCCGTGTCCAGGAGTTGCCGGTCGCGCGGCATGGTCAGACGGGCCCGGGCCGGCGTGGGCGGCAGCCAGAGCAGGGCGTCGACCTCTCGCGACGGTGTGAAGGTGCCGCTCAGGGCGCGGGCCGTCCAGTAGACGACCTCCTTGGGGCGCCCGTCCACGGTGTAGCGGACGGTCGGCAGGCGGGCGCCGAGCTCACAGCGCTGTCCCGTCTCCTCCAGCACCTCGCGCAGCGCGCACGCCTCCGCCGTCTCGCCGCGCTTCCGCTTGCCCTTCGGGTGCGACCAGTCGTCGTACTTCGGCCGGTGGACGAGCGCGATCTCGATGCCGTGGCCGGAAACCGCCGGGCGCCACAGGACGCAGCCCGCCGCCAGGACCGGGGCTCGGTCGTCGCTCATGGGACCGGGGCCGTCGTTCTCCGCCAGGCCCGCTGGAAGGCGAAGCGGGCCGCCTCGACCTCGTGGCGCTGGTCGGCGTGGAGCACGCCCAGGGCGTACGCGGTGGCCGGGGCGATGCGCGGGGTGCGGGCGGCGGTGGCGGCGGCCGTCGCGGCCTCGGCGGCGTCGCGGTGCCGGTCCAGGGCGCGGGCCGCCTCGTACAGGACGGGTTCGGGTTCGCCGCCGGTGTGCAGGGCCTCGGTGGCGTACCGGTGCAGGCGCAGCAGGAGCCGGGTCTGGTGCCAGGGCGCGTCCTGGCCCTCGCCGGCGGCGAGCCCGAGGGCGTCCGCGTTGTACGGGTGGGCCGCCCGGGTCAGGGGCAGGGCGGCGACCGCGTCGAGGAGGCGCCGCCCGGCGACCTCGGCGGGGCCGTCCAGGACCTCGACGGCGGGGGCCGCGCCGACGGGGCCGAGCGGGACCTCGGAGGCGAGGAGGGCGACGGCGTCGGCGACGGCGTGGAAGCGGGCCGAGCCGAGGGCCTGGAGGGAGGCCGAGTGGGCGCGCGTACGGGCCAGGGTCAGCTGGCGTTCGAGGAGCGCCCCGGCCCGGGCTGCTCCCACGCTGAGCCCGGCCGCGTCACCGCCCCGGGCGGCGGGGACGGGCCCGCCCCCGCCGTTCGTTCCGCTCGACAGGCGGGACAGCGCGTCCATCAGGCGGACGAGCCGGGAGGTGCAGGCGTGCTCCAGGGCCAGGGTGCCGGAGAGCCACGCGAGCTCGGTCCGCAGCTGGTCCGCCCAGGCCTGGTCGAGCAGCGGCCGGAACGTGTGGAGCGTGCCGCTGATCCGGCGGGCGGCGGCCCGCAGCGTGCGGGCCGCCTCCTCCGCACCTGCCGTGTCCGAGCCGCTCTCGGAGTGGAGCCGGAGGCCGCGGAGGAAGTCCGCGGCACGGGCGTGCAGGTAGGGGGCCAGGACCTCGCCCGCCGTGACGTCCCGTCCGTGGTGCGAGTGGTCAGGTTTGAGCACGCCGGCGCCTCCGCGCGTCGATGAGCATCTCCTGCACGTGCCGCAGCGGCCGTCCCTCGGGGTCGGTCGCGTGCCGCGTCCAGTTCCCGTCGGGGCCGAGGTGCCAGGAGGAGGTGGTGTCGGACATCCCGGTCTCCAGGAGCCGGGTGAGCGCCGCGCGGTGGGCCGGGTCGGAGACCCGGACCAGGGCCTCGATCCGCCGGTCCAGGTTGCGGTGCATCATGTCGGCGCTGCCGAACCAGACCTCGGGTTCGCCGCCGTTGCCGAAGGTGAAGACCCGGGAGTGCTCCAGGAAGCGGCCGAGGATCGAGCGCACCCGGATGTTCTCCGAGAGGCCGGTGACCCCGGGGCGCACGGCGCAGATGCCGCGGACCCAGATGTCGACGGGGACGCCGGCCCGCGAGGCCTGGTAGCAGGCGTCGATGATCGCCTCGTCGACCAGCGAGTTGACCTTGATCCGCACGTACGCGGGGCGGCCGGCGCGGTGGTGGGCGATCTCCTTGGTGATCCGGGAGACCAGCCCGTCCCGCAGCGACTTGGGGGCCGTGAGCAGGCGCCGGTACGTCTCGCGGCGGGAGTAGCCGGAGAGCCGGTTGAACAGGTCGGAGAGGTCCGCGCCGACCTGCGGGTCGGCCGTGAGCAGGCCGAGGTCCTCGTACAGCCGGGCGGTCTTCGGGTGGTAGTTGCCCGTGCCGACGTGCGAGTAGCGGCGGAGCAGCTCGCCCTCCTGCCGTACGACCAGCGACAGCTTGCAGTGGGTCTTCAGGCCGACGAGGCCGTACACGACGTGGCAGCCGGCCTCCTCCAGCTTCCGCGCCCACTTGATGTTGGCCTGCTCGTCGAAGCGGGCCTTGATCTCGACGAGGACGAGGACCTGCTTGCCGGACTCGGCGGCGTCGATCAGGGCGTCGACTATCGGGGAGTCGCCCGAGGTCCGGTACAGCGTCTGCTTGATCGCCAGGACGTCCGGGTCGGCGGCCGCCTGCTCCAGGAAGGCCTGTACGGACGTCGAGAACGAGTCGTACGGGTGGTGGAGCAGCACGTCCCGCTCGCGCAGCGCGGCGAACACGTCCGGCGCCGACGCCGACTCGACCTCGGCGAGGTCCCGGTGGGTGCCGGCGATGAACGTCGGGTACTTCAGCTCGGGCCGGTCCTGCCCGGCGATCCCGAACAGCCCGGTCAGGTCCAGCGGGCCCGGCAGCGGATAGACCTCGGCGTCGGAGACCTTCAGCTCGCGCACGAGCAGGTCGAGGACGTACGGGTCGATGGACTCCTCGACCTCCAGGCGCACGGGCGGGCCGAAGCGGCGCCGCATGAGCTCCTTCTCCAGGGCCTGGAGCAGGTTCTCGGCGTCGTCCTCCTCGACCTCCAGGTCCTCGTTCCTGGTCACCCGGAACATGTGGTGCGCGAGCACCTCCATGCCGGGGAACAGCTCCTCCAGGTGCGCCGCGATCACGTCCTCCAGGGGGACGTACCGCTGCGGGGAGGCCTCCAGGAAGCGGGTCAGCAGCGGCGGTACCTTCACGCGCGCGAAGTGGCGGTGGCCGCTCACCGGGTTGCGTACGACCACGGCGAGGTTCAGCGAGAGTCCCGAGATGTACGGGAAGGGGTGCGCCGGGTCCACGGCCAGCGGGGTGAGGACCGGGAAGATCTGCTGCCGGAACAGGGTGAAGAGCCGCGCCTGCTCCTTCTCCGTGAGCTCGGGCCAGCGGATCAGGTGGATGCCCTCGTCGGCCAGGGCCGGGGCGACGTCCTGCTGGAAGCAGGCGGCGTGGCGGGCCATGAGCTCGCGCGACCGCGTCCAGATCAGGTCGAGGACCTCGCGGGGCTGGAGCCCGGAGGCGGAACGGGTCGCGACGCCGGTGGCGATGCGGCGCTTGAGGCCGGCGACGCGGACCATGAAGAACTCGTCGAGGTTCGAGGCGAAGATCGCGAGGAAGTTCGCCCGTTCGAGGAGGGGGGTCGTCGGGTCCTCGGCGAGTTCGAGGACGCGCTCGTTGAACGCGAGCCAGCTGCGCTCCCGGTCGAGGAAGCGCCCCTGGGGCAGCTCGTCGCCGAGTGCGCCGTCGTCCTCGTACGTGTCGGGATCGGCGTCCAGGTCGGGGTCGAGATCGGTCACGACGGCGCCGTTCACCACCTGCGCGCGGTGGGCGGCTATGGAGCCGACGGACGGCTGCGCGGACGTCGGGGCGCTCGAAGCGGCGGACTGCGTGGCGGAGGACTGGACCGGGACCTCGGCGGGCTGCTTGCTCATGACCCTATTCTTCCGCGCGAGGGGCAGCTCAGGCGCGTCGGAACGGACCGTGGGGGAGGGAAGTCTCCCCTTGGGAAGACCGGACACGGAGCGCTTCATTGCGTGAGCGTCGCAAGCGCGTCTGAATGGCCGGTAACGGGGACGTGTCGTAGGGGAATCGGGGGGCGGGCCCTTGGTCAGGGATTCGCCCCCCGAATCCTCCTTACGGGTGCGGCCTAGGGGTGACGGGCGCGCAGCACGCGGAAGGCGGCGAGGGCCGCGAGGGCGGCGAGGGCGAGGACGATGCCGCTCTCGATGAGCTGGGTGGGCCAGAAGTGTGACTGGGGGTGGAAGTCGATGTACTGGCCGGTGACGCCGTTCCGGGCCTGGCACTGGGCCTCCACCTTGCCCCACAGGCCCATGGTGTGGTCGGTGCCCGGCGTCCGGGCCGCCTCTTCCCAGCAGATCCGCTCGTCGAAGCGGGCGCCGGTGGCGGTGAGCAGACCCGACTCCATCGTCAGGCTGTCGACCGAGTGCGTGAGCGAGAGCGCGGTGCCGGCGGGGCCGGTGATCGTCTGCACCGGGAGGAACGACCAGCGGAACGCGCCGACGACGAGGAGGACGATGCCCATGACCAGGCCCGTGGCCGCCATCGCGACGAGAGCGCGCCGGATCAGCAGTCCGAGGAGGGCGCCCACGGCGACGGCGGCGAGGAGGTAGGCGACGAGGACGACGCCGGTCGCCTCGTACGGGCCACGGCCGGCCCAGTGCAGTGCCCAGGTGCCCGAGGTCCGTCCCCAGCCGATCCGGAAGACGGCCATGAGGGCGAGCGTCGTCAGGAGGGCGGCGGCGGTCGCGGTGAGGAGCTTGGCGCGGAGCCAGGCCGCCGGGCTCACCGACTGGGTGAGGGACAGCTTGTACGTCCCCGACTCGTACTCGCGGGCGATCAGCGGACCGGCGACGAGGGCGCCGACGAGGAGCGGCAGCAGGACCAGGCCCGTGGACAGCTGCTCCACGGCGAAGCGGAGCACGCCGTGGGCGCGGTTGTCGTCGGAGACGACCTCGTACCGGTTCTCGATGCGCAGGTCCGGGTACTGCAGGTCCCAGATCCGCAGCCCCCCGATCACCGCGAGCGCCAGGACCACCAGCGCTCCCGCCAGCCAGAGAGTCCTGCGGTACTGGCGGACCGTCACCCAGTAGGTGCCCTTCAGGGTGAGGGTGCTCATGCGGGGGCTCCTTCGGTGGTGCGGAGGTGGGCGAGGAGGAGGTCCTCCAGGGAGGGTTCCCGGGTCTCCCAGGGGCCTTCGACCGGGCCCTCGTGGCGGACCAGGGCCGTGAGTTGGCGGCCCGTCGTGCGGGACTCGACGACCGTGTGCGGGGTGAGGTCCGCGATCGGGCCGGTGAGCAGGGTGTGGGCGGCGAGGAGCGCGTCGACGGGGCCGTCGAGGCGGACCCGGCCGCCGTGGAGCAGGATGAGGTGGTCGCAGGCGCCCTCCAGCTCGGTGAGGATGTGCGAGGACATGACGACGGTGGTGCCGTGCTCGGCGGCGTCGGCCATGAGCAGGCCCATCAGCTGGTGCCGGGCGAGCGGGTCGAGGTCGGCCATCGGTTCGTCGAGGAGCAGCAGTTCGGGGCGCTTGCCGAGGGCGAGCGCGAGGGCGACGCGGGTCCGCTGGCCGCCGGAGAGGTCGCGTACGAGGGTGTCGGAGGAGAAGCCGCCGCCCTCGACGACCCGCTCGGCGAGGGCGGAGTCCCAGCGGCCCGGGTTGAGTTCGCGGCCCATGCGCAGGGTGTCCGCGACGCTGAGCCGGGGGTGGAGCGGCTTGTCCTGGGCGACGTAGGCGAGGTGCCGGCGGGCCGGGCCCGCGAGGGTGCCCTCGGTGGGGCGGAGGAGCCCGGCGGCGAGGGCGAGGAGCGTGGACTTGCCGGCGCCGTTGGGGCCGACGAGGGCGCAGATCCGGCCGGTGGGGAGGGCGAAGTCGCACTCCCGGAGGGCCCAGCCGCGGCCGCCGCGTCCTCCGTACCGTTTGCCGAGCAGAGCGGCCTCCAGCGCGATGCCGTCCTGGGTCATGCGTCGTCCCCCTCGAAGTGTTCCTTCAGTACGGATGTGAAGAGCGCGGCCACGTCCTCGCGGTCGAGGCCCGACGCGCGTGCCCGGCGGGCCCAGTCGGCGAGTTCGCCGCGCAGGGGCGAGTCGGCGGGGCCGGTGCCGAGGGTGGCGCGGACGAAGGTGCCGAGGCCGCGGCGGGCCTCGACGAGTCCTTCGCGTTCGAGCTCCCGGTAGGCCTTGAGGACCGTGTTGGGGTTGATGGCCGTCGCTTCGACGACCTCGCGTGCGGTGGGCAGTCGGTCGCCGGGCTCCAGGAGGCCCATGCGGAGGGCCTGTTTCGTCTGCTGGACGATCTGGAGGTAGGTGGCGACGCCACTGCGCCGGTCGATGCGGTACTCGACCACGATCCCTTCCACCACCCTTTCACTAATCAAGTAGTGAAAGGGTGGTGCAAAGAAGGGGGCGGTGTCAAACCGCCCCCTCCGCGGCGGGACGGTGTCAACCGCGCCGCGCGTGACCGGACTTACGACTCCGTGCGGTACATCAGGTCCACCTCGTGCGTCGTGAAGCCCAGGCCCTCGTAGACCCGCACCGCCGAGGTGTTGTCCGCGTCCACGTACAGCATCGCCGTCGGCAGCCCCTGCGCCGCCAGGTGGCGCAGGCCGATCGCCGTGAGCGCCTTGCCGAGGCCGCCGCCCTGGGCGTCGGGCAGGATGCCCACGACGTACACCTCGCCGAGCTGCTCCTCGGCGTGGGTCTTCGTCCAGTGGTAGCCGATCAGCCGGCCGTCCTTCTCCGCGAGGAAGAAGCCCTTCGGGTCGAACCAGGGCTCGGCCGTCCGGTCGTCCAGGTCCCGCTGGGTGAGCGAGCCCTGCTCCGGGTGGTGGGCGAACGCGGCCGCGTTGGCGGCGAGCCAGGCCTCGTCGTCCTGGCCCGGGGTGAACGTACGGATGGTGACGCCCTCGGGCAGGACCGGCTCCGGGATGTCGAGCGGGACCAGCGAGCGGCGCAGCTGGCGCAGCTCGCGGAAGAGCGTCAGACCGAGGACCTGGGCGAGGTGCCGGGCGGCGGACTTGCCGCCGTGCGCCCAGACGCGCAGCCGCTTGCCGGA
The DNA here is from genome assembly GCF_001905665.1 of Streptomyces sp. CB02261. Taxonomy (GTDB): domain Bacteria; phylum Actinomycetota; class Actinomycetes; order Streptomycetales; family Streptomycetaceae; genus Streptomyces. The sequence goes on from NZ_LIVX01000015.1 coordinate 30,294, forward strand.
GGCGGCGAGCAGGGCGGTGCCGAGGGCCCGGCCGTGGCCGCGGCCGCGGTGGGACGGGTGGACGACCAGTTCGGCCGCCGGGGCCTCGATGGGGTCGGTCTCCTCCAGCTGCGCGTAGCCGTAGAGGTGGGGGCCGACGGTGAGCAGGAAGTGCCGTACGCCCTCGCGCCTGCCGTTCCGCAGGTAGAGCCGCCCCTGCTCGGACACGGCGTGCATGCCGTCGGCGTGGTCGGCGGCCTCCAGCAGGTCCAGTACGTCCTGGACCTGCTCGGGCGTGAGCTCGTCATACGTGTGGATCTGCCGTCCGGGTTCGAGGGCCGGTGCCGCGTCGGAAGTCATGGACCTGAGCCTACGGTGACGTGCGGCCGCCCCGGGGAAAGGCGAAGGCAACTGTCTCGTAACCCGCTACCCCCTGTTGCGCTACGCGCGTTGACTCTAGGCTTCGCTGGCACGTCAGCAGTCGAGAGGCGCCCCCGCAGCGGGGCGCGGGGAATAGGGGAGCGATGGCAGCGACACGGAAGAAGAAGAGGACGGCACGGCGGATACTCGCCGTGGGCGCGGGGCTTGCCACCGTCGGCGCGCTCGTCGCCGCGCTGCCCGCGGGCGCCTCGCAGGACACGGAGGCCCGGCACGGCTCGAACGGCAAGGGCTGGGGCCGCATGGTCGACGTGCAGCTCCTGTCCTTCAACGACCTCCACGGCAACCTGGAGCCGCCGACCGGCTCCTCGGGCCGGCTCACGCGCATCAAGGAGGACGGCACGACCGAGCTCGTCCCGAACGTCGGCGGCGCCGAGTACCTCGCCACGCATCTGCGGCAGGCCCGTGAGGGCCACCGGTACTCCATCACGGCCGCCGCGGGCGACATGATCGGTGCCTCGCCGCTGCTCTCCGGGCTGTTCCACGACGAGCCGACCATCGAGGCGCTGAACAAGCTGAAGCTCGACGTGAGCTCGGTCGGAAACCACGAGTTCGACGAGGGCGCCCGCGAGCTGAGCCGCATACAGAACGGCGGCTGTCACCCGACCGAGGGCTGCTTCGAGGAGGGCAAGCGCTTCAAGGGGGCGAAGTTCCCGTACCTCACGGCCAACGTGACGGACGAGAAGAGCGGCAAGCCGCTGCTCGACCCGTACTTCGTCTGGGAGCGTGACGGGGTCAAGATCGGCTTCATCGGCGTGACCCTGGAGGGCACGGCGAACATCGTCTCCGCCGAGGGCATCAAGGGCCTGAAGTTCGGCGACGAGGTCGAGACGATCAACAAGTACGCCAAGGTGCTGGAGCGCAAGGGCGTGAAGTCGATCGTCGCGCTGCTCCACGAGGGCGGCCTGCCCGCCTCGGGCGCGTACAACTACGACTGCGACACGCCGGGCGCCGGCGCCGGCATCTCCGGCCCGATCGTGGACATCGCGAAGAACGTGACCCCGCAGGTCGACGCCCTGGTCACCGGCCACACGCACCAGGCGTACGCGTGCTCGATCCCGGACCCGTCGGGCAAGCCGCGCACGGTCACCTCGGCGGCCTCCTTCGGCCGGCTCTACACCGACACGACGCTCACCTACGACCGTCGCACGAAGGACATCGTCCGCACCGCCGTCTCCTCCGCCAACCACGTCGTCACCCGTGACGTGGAGCCGGCCGGTGACATCAGCACGCTGATCAAGCGCTGGAGCGCCCTGGCCGCGCCGATCGCGAACCGTCCCGTCGGCCACATCGCCGAGAGCATCGAGAACCCCCTCGACGTGTACGAGAAGCCGCTGGGCAATCTCATCGCCGACGCGCAGCTGGCGGGCATGGCCCCGGCCGACAAGGGCGGCGCCCAGCTCGCGCTGATGAACCCGGGCGGCGTCCGCGCGCCGCTGACCAAGGGCGCGGACAGCGTGGTGACCTACGGCCAGGCGTACACCGTCCAGCCGTTCACCAACATGATGACGGTGGTCGACCTGACCGGTGCCCAGCTCGTCACCGCGCTCCAGCAGCAGGTCAGCGGTGCCAACCTGGCGTCCCCGAAGATCCTCCAGGTGTCGAAGAACTTCGCCTACACCCTGGACATGACGAAGACGGGCGCCGACCGGATCGTGGTCGACTCGGTGCGGCTGAACGGCGCGCCCCTCGACCCGTCGAAGAGCTACCGGGTCGCGATGAACGAGTTCCTCACGGGCGGCGGTGACGGCTTCCCGGTCCTGGCCACCGGTGCGAACAAGCTCGTCGGCGCCTCGGACCTCGACGTCTTCATCGCCTACCTGACGGCCAACTCGTCGGCCGCCGAGCCGCTCCGGGCTCCGGCGACCGGCCGCATCACGGTCGTCAAGTAGTCCTCGGGGGTCTCCGAACCTCGAAGAGGGGGCTGCCCCTCCGCCGGACCGGCGGAGGGGCAGCCCCCTTTCGTCATGGCTTCCGCGCTCTGGGAAAGTTGACGGGGACCTGTCATTATCCGGTCCATGGAGCGACGACGCTTTCTCGCCGGGGCCCTCGGGGCCGGGGCCGTACTGATCGCCGGGGTGCCCGGGGCGCGGGCCGCGGCCCTGGACACGCGCACGTGGATGGGGGCGCATCCGGACGGGACCCCCCTCGCGCGGCTCACCATCCCCGGCACCCACGACTCCGGAGCCCGCTTCGGCGGCCCCTGGTCCGAGTGCCAGAACACCACCATCGCCCAGCAACTGGACAGCGGGATCAGGTTCCTGGACATCCGGTGCCGGGTGACCGGCGGCTCCTTCGCCATCCACCACGGCCCCTCGTACCAGAACATGATGTTCGGCGACGTCCTCATCGCCTGCCGCGACTTCCTCGCCGCCCACCCCTCCGAGACCGTCCTCATGCGGGTCAAGCAGGAGTACTCCTCGGACTCCGACGCCACCTTCCGCGCGATCTTCGACGACTACCTGGACAACCGCGGCTGGCGGTCGCTGTTCCGCATCGGCGACACGGTCCCCGCCCTGGGCGAGGCCCGCGGCAAGGTCGTCCTCATCGCCGACAACGGCGGCCTGCCCGGCCTCAAGTGGTGGGACGCCGGGGCCCTCGCGATCCAGGACGACTGGAACGCCCTGCCGAACGCCAAGTACCCCAAGATCGAGGCCCACTTCCGCGCGGCCGTCGAACAGCCCGGCAAGCTGTACATCAACTTCGTCAGCACGTCCGCGTCCCTGCCGCCCCGCTGGAACTCCGACAACCTCAACCCCCGGGTCCACGGCTTCCTGGACGGCACGGCGAACACCTGGAAGGGCCTCGGCATCGTCGCCATGGACTACCCGAACACCCGCTCAGGCCTCGTCGCGTCCCTCGTCCGCCACAACTGACGGCGGCGGTGTCGGCGCCCCCGGCAGGCGTACCGTCGCCACCGTCCCGCCGCCCTCCGCCGGAGTGAGGGTGACCGTGCCGCCCGCGTGGTGGACCGTACGCGCCACGATCGACAGACCCAGGCCCGAACCCGGCAGGCTGCGCGCCGAGGGCGAGCGCCAGAAGCGGTCGAAGACGTGCGGCAGCTCGTCCGGGGCGATGCCCGGGCCCTGGTCGCGGACGGTCAGCTCGCCCCGCATCAGGGTCACCTCGACCGTGCCGCGCGCCGGCGAGAACTTCACCGCGTTGTCCAGGACGTTCATCAGCGCCCGCTCCAGCGCGGCCGGCTCCGCCCGCACGTACCAGGGCGCCAGGTCCGTCACGAAGGTCAGCCCGGGGCCCCGCAGCCGCGCCCGGTCCAGGGCCGCCCGCAGGATCGTGTGGAGCGGGACCACCTCCAGGGGACCGGGCTGCGCCGCGTCCGGGCGGGCCAGCTCCTGGAGGTCGCCGATCAGTGCCGCCAGCTCCGTCATCTGCGCCTTCACCGAGGCCATCAGGGCCCGCCGGTCGTCCGGCGGGATCGCCCGGCCCGTCTCCTCGCTGCGCGCGAGCAGCTCGACGTTCGTACGGAGCGAGGTGAGCGGGGTCCGCAGCTCGTGCCCCGCGTCCGCGATCAGCTGCGCCTGCCGGTCGCGCGAGGTCGCGAGGGCCGCCGTCATCGCGTTGAAGGAGCGCGAGAGCCGGGCGATCTCGTCCTCGCCCTCCACCGGGATGCGCACGGTCAGGTCCTCGGTCGCGGCCACGTGCTCGACCGCCCCGGTCAGCCGGTTCACCGGTTCGAGACCGGTCCTGGCCACCCACAGACCGGCCGCGCCCGCGCCGACGACCCCGATCCCGGACACCAGGAGCAGCACCCAGCGCAGGGTGGACATCGAGTTGTCGATCTCGGCGAGCGGCCGGGCCACCGACACGGCGAGCCCGATCGGGCCCTCCTGCGGGTAGGTGTAGACCCGCATCTCCCGCCCGGTGTCGTCGAGCACCGTGTGCAGGGCGTACTCCAGCTGCCCCCGCGCCACCGCGAGATCGCCGGCCCCGGCCGGGATCGCGGCCTTCCCCGAGGTGCACACGCTGCCGTTCGCGAGGATCACCTGGACCGTGTACGAGCCCGCCACCGGCGGCGGCGTGGTGCCCTGCCGGCACAGCGAGAGCAGGCTCTGCACCCCGGACGGGTCGAGCCGGGTGCTGCGCAGCGAGGAGTCCATCTCCGCCTCCAGCTGCTCCCGCGTCACGAACCAGCAGGCCAGCGACACGGCCGCCACGGCCACCGCGACCGCGACCGCCGTCAGCAGCGCGAGCCGGGAGCGCAGCGGCCGCGAGCGGAACCACGCCAGAGGAGTCCGCACGGCCCGCTTCCCCGCGAGGGAGGACCCTCTCCCGGAACCGCTCACTCCGCGCCTCCTCCGCGCAGCGCGTACCCCACGCCCCGCACCGTGTGCACGAGGCGCGGCTCGCCGCCCGCCTCCGTCTTGCGCCGCAGATACATCACGTACACGTCCAGCGAGTTGGAACTCGGCTCGAAGTCGAAGCCCCACACCGCCTTCAGGATCTGTTCCCGGGTCAGCACCTGCCGCGGGTGCGCCAGGAACATCTCCAGGAGCGTGAACTCGGTCCGCGTCAGCTCCACCGTCCGCCCGCCCCGGGTCACCTCGCGGGTGGCCAGGTCCATCCGCAGGTCCTCGAAGGCCAGGACGTCGGTGTCGGCGGGGGCGGCGGCCGTCGCCGCGGCGTACGAGCTGCGCCGGAGCAGCGCCCTGATCCGGGCGAACAGCTCGTCCAGCTCGAAGGGCTTGACCAGGTAGTCGTCCGCGCCCGCGTCGAGCCCGGTGACCCGGTCGCCGACCGTGTCGCGGGCGGTGAGCATCAGGATCGGCACGGTCGAGCCGGAGGCCCTGATCCGGCGGGCCGCCGTCAGCCCGTCCATGCGGGGCATCTGCACGTCGAGGACGACGAGATCGGGGGCGTACGACTCCATCCGGGCCAGCGCGTCCAGGCCGTCGACGGCGTCCTGCGTCCCGTACCCCTCGAAGGCGAGGCTGCGGCGCAGGGCCTCCCGCACGGCGGGCTCGTCGTCGACGATGAGGATGCGCTCGGCTTCGTTCTGCTGTCCCGTCATGGCCTCAGCGTCGCACGGCGTCCGTTCGCCGGTCAGTTCTCGCCGCCCGCGCGCAGACGGTCCAGGTCGGCCTTCACGGTGTCGACCGGAATGGCGAATCCGAGGCCCACGCTTCCGGCCGTGGAACCGTTCGCGGCACTCGGCGCGTACATGGCCGAATTGATTCCGATGATCTCGCCGTCCATATTGATCAGCGCGCCGCCGGAATTCCCCGGATTGAGCGAGGCGTCCGTCTGGATCGCCTTGTACGTCGTCTTCGACGAGCCGGTGTCGCCGTTGAACTCCTGCCCGCCGAACTCGAACGGCCAGCCCTGCCGGGGGTCGTAGCGCTGCTCCTGCCGCTGCTCCTGCCCGTCGTCGTCCTTGGCGACCGTCACGTCCCGGTCGAGCGCGGAGACGATGCCGCTGGTGACGGTCCCGGTCAGGCCCTCGGGGGAGCCGATCGCCACGACCTGGTCGCCGACGCGCACCTCGGAGGAGTCCCCGAGCGTGGCGGCCTTGAGACCGGAGGCGCCCTTCAGCTTGATGAGCGCCAGGTCCTTGTCGGGGTCCGTGCCGACGATCTCGGCCGGGTAGGTCTTGCCGTCGCTGAGGCGCACGCTGATCTCGGAGGCGCCGGAGATCACGTGGTTGTTGGTGACGATCTCGCCGTCGGAGGTGATGATCACGCCCGAGCCGGTCGACTTGCCGGAGTTCGAGGCCGCGGAGATCTCGACCGTGGAGGGGGAGACGGCGTCCGCGACGCCGGCGACCGTGCCCGTGCTGCGCGCGGAGACGTTGGTGCCGCTCACCTTCGAGGAGGCGGCGACCGGGGTCTCGGCGGTCATCTGCTGGACGAGGGTCGCCGTACCGCCGCCGACGGCCGCGGCCGCGATGGCCACCGCCGCCATGAGGCCGACACCGCGCCGAGCGCGCCGGCGGTGGGCGGGAGCGGCGGGGACGGGAGCGACCGTGCCGGCCACGGGCGGGTCCACCGGCGGCGGCACGTGCCCGCCTGACGGCCAGACGGTGGTGCCCGGCTCGGTGACGATCGGCTGGGTCGCCATCGGCCGGGTGGCGGCCTGCTCGGCGGTGAAGCCGTGCGGCGTGGGCTCGTACGGCGGCCTCGGCGGGTAGTACGGCTGGTGCGGCTGCTGCTCCTGGAAGTCCGTCATGGCTATGACTCTCGGAGCCGTACATGAGAGCCGTCTGAGGACCGGCTGAGAAGCCCGACAGAACCCTGTATGCCCTATATAAAGGGCGGCGTGGGCTCGCGGCGGGGCGGGTCTGGCTCGCGGTGGGGCGGGTCTGGCCGTCGCGGCCGCAGGAGCGGCGGGGCGTGTCTAGCCGTCGCAGCCGCAGGAGCGGCGGACCACCAGGGCCGACGGGAAGAGCTTCACCCGCTCGCGGCGCGAGCCCGCCACCCGGAGCGAGTCGTCCAGGACCAGGTCCACCGCCGCCCGCGCCATCGCCGGCCGGTCGGAGGAGACCGTGGTCAGCGGCGGGTCGGTGAGCGCCGCCTCCTTCACGTCGTCGAAGCCCGCGACCGCCAGCTCCGTCGGCACCTCGATGCGCAGCTCGCGCGCCGCCCGGAGCACACCGAAGGCCTGGTCGTCGGTGGAGCAGAAGATCGCCGGCGGCCTGTCGGGGCCCGCGAGGAGCTTGAGGGCCACCTGGTAGGCGTCGTAGCGGTTGTACGGGGCTTCGAAGAGCCGGCCCTCGACCGAGCGGCCCGCCTCCAGCATGGCGCGGCGCCAGCCCTCGACGTGGTCGGCGACCGGGTCGCCGACGGCCGGGGTGTTCGGGACGCCGCCGAGACACGCCACGTACGGGTGGCCGTGCTCCAGGAGGTGACGGGTGGCGAGCTGGGCGCCGCCGATGTCGTCGGTCACGACGGCCACGTCGTCGATCGCCTCGGGCCGCTCGTGGAGCAGCACCACGCGCGCGTCCCAGGCCTCGATCTCGCTCGCGGCCTGCTCGCTCATGCCCTGGCTGACCAGGATCAGACCGGAGACCCGCATCCCGAGGAAGGCGCGCAGGTAGTGGACCTCGCGCTCGGTCCGGTAGTCGGAGTTGCCGACGAGGACCATCTTCCCGCGCTCGGCGGCGGCCTGCTCGACCGCGTGAGCCATCTCCGCGAAGAACGGCTGGCGCGCGTCGGGGACGATCATGCCTATGAGGTCGGTGCGCCGGGACGCCATCGCCTGGGCGACCCGGTCGGGCCGGTAGCCCAGCTCCTTGATCGCGGCGAGGACACGCTCGCGCGTGGCCGGGGCGACCGGCCGGGGTCCGTTGTTGATGACGTAGCTCACGACCGCGGTCGAAGTACCTGCCAGTCGAGCTACGTCATCCCGCGTCACCTTGGCCACGCGCGGCAGTCTACGCGGGGTGACCTACCTACCGGCAGGTCGCACTGTGGCATCCGCCACGTTCACGTCCTCCGAAGGGGTGGCGTCCCCCGCGGCGCCCTTGACGCGCGCGCTCGCGCGGGCGTCCTCCTTGGCACGCGCCTCCTCGGCCGCCCGCTCGACCTTCTCCGGGGTGACGAAGCGGTAGCCCACGTTGCGGACGGTGCCGATCAGCGCCTCGTGCTCGGGACCCAGCTTGGCCCGCAGCCGCCGTACGTGGACATCGACCGTACGGGTGCCGCCGAAGTAGTCGTACCCCCACACCTCCTGGAGGAGCTGCGCGCGGGTGAAGACCCGGCCGGGGTGCTGGGCCAGGTACTTGAGGAGCTCGAACTCCTTGAAGGTCAGGTCCAGGACCCGGCCCTTGAGCTTCGCGCTGTACGTCGCCTCGTCGACCGACAGGTCGCCGTTGCGGATCTCCATGGGGGAGTCGTCGGCGACGATCTGCTGGCGGCCCATCGCGAGCCGCAGCCGCGCCTCGACCTCGGCCGGGCCCGCGGTGTCGAGGAGGACGTCGTCGATGCCCCAGTCGGCGGTGACGGCCGCGAGGCCGCCCTCGGTGACGACGAGGATCAGCGGACAGCCGGGGCCGGTGGACCGCAGCAGCTGACAGAGCGAACGCACCTGCGGGAGGTCCCGCCGGCCGTCGACGAGGATCACGTCCGCGCCGGGGGTGTCCACGAGGGCGGGGCCCTCGGCCGGGGCCACCCGGACGTTGTGCAGCAGCAGGCCGAGTGCCGGAAGCACCTCGGTCGACGGCTGGAGTGCGTTGGTGAGGAGCAGCAGTGAACTCATCGGTCTCCTCCCACGAGCTGTCGGGGCCGCTCGTGCGGAGCGGACCCCCCTGCCATCGGTCGGTCGTGCTGCGTGCGCTCGCTCATAACGTCGGTTCCTCCTCGGTCCCTGCGAGGACGTGCACTGCTTCGTACAGATCACTACCGGCTCTCGCGCCCTGAGAGCTTTTGTTCATCCGTCCGTAACAACGGTCGGAAAACGCAAAAGGACCCGGGGGCTGCATCGCCCGGATCCTCTGCCGAGCAGAATAGCCCACATACCTTCCCGGGGAGGGGGACGATTTCACATGGTGGATGTCTCCCTGATCACTTCCGGCTCCCGGCGGGCCATATCGCGTACGGATGACGATGTCCGGATCGAGGGGGTCCGCCAACCCTTCACGGCAAGTGTCACCGATACGGCGGTCGCCGTCGCCCCCGCTCACCCGCCCGGGGACCGGCCCACGCGCGCATAGCCCATCATGGGGAGCGGCGCGCACACGAACGAAGGGAGCGCCGCTATGGCAGCGGGAACCATCCGCTACTGGGCCGCGGCCAAGGCCGCCGCAGGAGTCGCGGAGGAGCCGTACACCGCGGAGCACCTCGCGGAGGCGCTCGACGCGGCCCGCGCGAAGCACCCCGGCGAGCTCGTCCAGGTCCTCAAGCGGTGCTCGTTCCTGGTCGACGGCGACCCCGTCGGGACCCGGAGCCATGAGACGGTACGGCTTGCCGAGGGCGGCACGGTCGAGGTGCTCCCCCCGTTCGCAGGAGGGTGAACCCCAGAGCAATGAGCAACGACCAGTACTACGGCGGTCAGCAGCACGACCCGTACGCGAACGGGAACCAGGGCCGGGGCATGGACCAGCGGCCGCAGGACCCCGACGTCACGCAGACGTGGGAGGGCCAGACCTGGGACACCACGTACCAGCCGGCCGTCTCGTACGAGCAGGTCCAGGCCGCCAGGGCCGCGCAGGCACAGCCGCAGCCACAGGCCCAGAACCCCGCCCCCGTGACGTACGGGACGCAGGAGGGCTACCAGCAGCCGTACCAGCAGTCGTACGAGCAGCCGTACGAGCAGCCGTACGAGCCGTACCCGTCGTTCGGGGGCGGCGCGGGCGGGTACCCCGCGGCGGCGCACGAGCCCGCGGCCGCCCCGGCACCCGCTCCGGCCCCGGCGCCCCAGCCCGCCCCCGCGGCGGGTGAGGCCGGCCCCGGCTGGTCCTCGCCCACGACCTCGGGGAACACCCGGATCACCGACGCCCAGCGCGCCCGTGCCGAGGGACGCTCGCCGGTGATCGAGCCCGGGATGCAGCCCGCGGCCCTGACCGCCGTCCTCGGACTGCTGCTCGCCGGCGGCGCCGCCCTCGGCACCTACGGCCTGCTCGTCCCGCTCGTCCTGCTCCAGGGCCTCACCGCCGCCGGCTGGTTCCGGCTCAACGGCATGTGGCCCGCCCGGCAGGGCATCGCCCTCGCCTTCGCGGGCGGCCTCGCCGCCGACGCGGCCCTGCTCGCCACCGGCCGGGAGCACGCGGCCGCCGCGATCCTCGGCACGCTCGGCGTCTGGGTGCTGCTCTGCCTCGTCCTCCAGCTGCGCAGCCACGCCGACCCGGACGAGCGGATGTACGGCCTGATGGCCACCGTCGCCTCGGCGGCGCTGACCGTCATCGCCACCGGGCACCTCGGCGCCGCGTCCGACGCGGTGGTCGTCGGCGGGGTCGCGGTCGCGGCCGCCGTCCTGGCGCGGGCCCTCCCGCTGCCCGGCCCGGTGTCCCTGGTCGCCGCGCTGCTCGCCTCGGCGGGGGCGGGGATCGCGGCCGGCGGGTTCACGGACCTGGGCACCTCCGGGGCGCTGCTCGGCCTCGGGGCCGGGGTCTGCGCCCTGATCGGCCTGCGGGTGGCCAGCTACGACTACCCGTCCCGCTTCGTCCACATGACGGCCGGGGTGGCGCTGCCGCTGACGGCCGCGGCGCCCGCCGTGTACCTGCTGGGCCGGGCTCTCGGCTGACCCCGCCCGTCCCCGAGCCGCCCCCGACCCGGCCCCGAACGGACCCTGATCCGAGAGCCGCCCGGGAACCAACCGGCCCCCCGACACGTCGATCTTCGTGTCGGGGGGCCGGCACATATCCATTTCCATCGGGGGGACACTCAGCCCATGCGTGCACTGCGGATTCTGTTGATCGTGGCCGTCGTGCTGGGCGGGGTCCTCGTCGGGATCGACCGGCTGGCCGTGGCGTACGCCGAGTCGGAGGCGTCGAGCCGGGTGAAGCTCTCGGCGGCCCGGAGCGAGTCGATCGACGTCGACATCAAGGGCTTCCCGTTCCTCACCCAGGTCGCGGACAAGCGGTTCGACGAGGTCGACGTGAAGGCGACCGGCGTGACGGCGACGGCGGGCAGCCGGCGGATCCGGGTCGGCGAGCTGACCGTGGCCCTGCGGGACGTCACCGTGACCGGTGACTGGGCGGGCGCGAAGGCGGGCTCGGCGAGTGGGACCGCCCTCATCTCGTACGCGGACCTCACCGCCGCCTCCGACCGGGAGGCCACCGTCGCCTACGGGGGCGACGGCAAGGTGAAGGTGACCGGCGGGGTGACGGTCATGGGCCGCACCCTGACCCGTACGGTCCTCTCGACCGTGACCGTGGTGAACGGCGACACCATCCGGGTCCGCGCCGACGAGGTGCCCGGCGAGGGCATCCCGGGCATCGAGGACCTGGTGCGCGCCCGGACCGACTTCGAGCGTCCGATCGGTCTGATCGCCGGGATGAAGGTGGAGAAGGTCGAGCCGCGGCCGGAGGGTCTGGCCGTCTCGGTGAGCGGCAAGGACATCGTCCTGGCGGGCTGACCCACCGCCCCTCAGGTCACATGCTGAGACGTCGTTGTCCGAAGCGTAGAAACACAGGCCGAGGCCGGGCCGCGCGGGCGTCCGGGGCCTGCCCGCGCCATGATCTCGTCTCGTATCTCGGACGATCGCGTCTCAAAATACGACACACCGGTGACACGGCCGCCTGTCCGTCCCTACGATCGTGGGCATGAAGCGACAGGCGGATCTCACGAAGCGGCGGGCAGTAGACCTGTGCCGCGTCGCCGCCATGCTCTGTCGCTCCGTCTGAGCGGGACTCACCACTCCCGTATTCCTCAGGCCCTCCCCCCGAGGTCAGGGCCGCCCTGTGTAGCCGTACGCACGTCCTGCTGTCCGTACGCACGCGACGACGCGTACCGCACCACACCCGCACCACACCGCCGCACACTGCCCCGGAGGAGAACAGCATGGCTCGCAGCGACGTCCTGGTCGACGCTGACTGGGTCGAGGCCAACCTCGACAACCCGCAGGTCGCCATCGTCGAGGTCGACGAGGACACCTCGGCCTACGAGAAGAACCACATCCGCAACGCCATCCGGATCGACTGGACCCAGGACCTTCAGGACCCGGTCCGCCGCGACTTCATCGACCAGGAGGGCTTCGAGAAGCTCCTCTCGGCCAAGGGCATCGCGAACGACACCACGGTCGTCCTCTACGGCGGCAACAACAACTGGTTCGCCTCCTACGCCTACTGGTACTTCAAGCTCTACGGCCACCAGGACGTGAAGCTCCTCGACGGCGGCCGCAAGAAGTGGGAGCTCGACTCCCGCGACCTGGTCGACGGCTCCGAGGTCCCGGCCCGCCCGGCCACCACGTACAAGGCCCAGGCCCAGGACAGCTCGATCCGCGCCTTCCGCGACGACGTCGTGGCCGCGATCGGCGCCCAGAACCTGGTCGACGTCCGCTCGCCCGACGAGTTCTCCGGCAAGCTGCTCGCCCCGGCCCACCTCCCGCAGGAGCAGTCGCAGCGCCCCGGCCACGTGCCGAGCGCCCGCAACATCCCGTGGTCGAAGAACGCCAACGACGACGGCACCTTCAAGTCGGACGACGAGCTCAAGGCCCTCTACGAGGACGAGCAGGTCGATCTGGCGAAGGACACCATCGCCTACTGCCGCATCGGTGAGCGCTCCGCGCTGACCTGGTTCGTGCTGCACGAGCTGCTCGGCGTCGAGAACGTCAAGAACTACGACGGCTCGTGGACCGAGTACGGCTCCCTCGTCGGCGTGCCGATCGAGCTCGGCGCCAACAAGTAATCCCCCGGACCCCTCCCCCTCCTCCGGACCCCTCGACCGTAAGGACAGAACGACATGTGTGGAGCGCAGCCCGGCGGCCCCGACGCCTCGACGATCAAGCCCGGTGAGACCACCATCCAGGGCTTCGTGACCAAGGACGGCCAGCCCGTCACCGGTTACGTCCGCCTCCTGGACTCGACCGGCGAGTTCACGGCCGAGGTCCCGACCTCCGCCACCGGCCAGTTCCGTTTCTACGCGGCCGAGGGCACCTGGACCGTCCGCGCCCTGGTCCCGGGCGGCACCGCCGACCGCCAGGTCGTGGCCCAGCAGGGCGGCCTCGCCGAGGTCGCCATCGCGGTGTGATCCCGCAACGCTGAACCGGCCGAAGGGCCGTGCCTCCTGGGGGGTTGGACGCCATTTCCAGGACTTGAGGCACGGCCCTTCGGTCTGCCCGCGCGCAGGCCCGCCCCCACTGCTCCGGGGCGCTCCCGGACGTACGCTGAAGGTGTGTACGCACGCCGCCGGCACGTCTACTTCTGGATGATGGGCGCCTGTCTGTTCCTCTTCGTGGGCGCCTGGGCCGTCGTGCGGCTCTTCTCGATGCCGGTGGCGATCGGCATGTGCGTCGTCGCCATGCTCATCCCACCGGTCGCGGCGATGGTCGCGAACCGCCGGGGCCCCGAGGACCGCTGGTGGGACGACCCGTCGGGCGACCCGACGTCGGACGAGTGGTGGGACGAGCTCGACGGCAAGAAGCGCCGGGAGCGCTGAGGGGGGCGCGTACAGGTCAGTACACGAGGGCCTGGGTGTCGTCGGCCAGGGCCTCCTGGACGAAGACCTGCGCGCCGGCGATGCGGACACCGTCCAGGACGTCCTTCTCCGTGATCTCGCGACGGGCCGCGCACTGCGTGCAGAGCGTGATCCGCCCGGCCGCCAGGATCGAGTCGACCAGGTCCGGCAGCGGCGCCGCGTGCGGGAGTTCGAACTCGGCGGCCCGGCCCGGGAGCGCGAACCACGCGGACTCGCCGGTCAGCCAGAGCGAGACCTCGACGCCGCTGGCGACGGCGACGGCGGCCACCGTGAAGGCCTGCGAGCAGCGTTCGGGGGCGTCGGCCCCTGCGGTCACCTTGATCACGAGCTTCTTCGCCATATACCGAACTGTAATGCGCGCCCCTGCAACCCCTCGCACACCTCACGTGTCAGCTGGGTGCGCGGATGACGGAATCCGCGATTCAGGTCTCGTGGGGGGACTCTTGAGCAACGAAGAAAGTATCCAAAATCCGGAAACGGCACCGCCGCCGGAGGCGGAGACCGACCCGGAAACCGCGCCTCCGGTCGCCTCGCGGCCGGAGATCCCGGATGTGTCCCCGGACACACCGCCGGCCGCCCGGCCGCGCCGCCGTGCCCTCCGCACGACGGGCCTGATAGCCGTCGCCGCCCTCCTCGGTCTCGTCGGCGGCACGGCCGTCGGCTACCGCATCCAGGCGGACCGGGAGCCGACCCCGCTCCCGCCGCTGAACCAGCCGGGCCTGGCGTACCCGGCGAAGCCCCTCCCGAAGGGCGAGGAGCCGGACCCGCTCCCGGCCTCGGAGGACCTCCAGGCGAAGGCGCAGGGCGACCTGCGGAAGCTGCTGGTGCCGCGGCCGGCGGGCGCGCGGGCCGACGGTGAGGACGGGTGGGAGTCGCTGTCCGCGTACGCGTCGGACTACAACTACCCCTCGTACGCCCTGGAGTTCCAGCTGGAGCAGGGACTCCGGCGGGTGGCGACCCGGTCGTGGCGGACGGGCGAGTACCGGCGCGTCACCGTCAAGCTCCTCCAGTACCGGCCCAGCGCCGGGATCGGCGCCTGGGAGCACCTGCGCGCACGGCAGACCGCCGAGATGGACGAGGACAGCGCCGACTCCCTGGGCGAGCCGGTCCCCGGTGCCGCAGACGGCCGCTACTTCCTCTATCCGGTGGAGCGCAAGGCCGGATACATGGACCTCCACCAGGCCCGTGCGTACATCCAGCACGGAGACATCGCGGTCGAGATCTACATCTCCGACACGAGCAAGATCGCCGAGAACGACATCCGTTCTCTGGCCGAGCGGCAGCTGGGGCGCCTGTGAGTGAGAAGTCCGGGAGCCGCACGCGCGGGCTCCTCAAGAACGTCCTGACCGCCGTGCTCGTGCTCGGGACCGTCGGCGGCGGAGTCGCGTACACGGCCGTCACGGTCGACCGGGCCGACCGGACCGCCCCCACCGAGGCCTGGGCGCAGCCGGCCGTGACCCAGACCCCCGAGGACCCGGCCGCCGGCATCGTCAGGGGACGGGCGTCCACCCCGCTCAGCAGGCTGCTCCTGCCCGTACCCGACGGCTACGTGCTCGGCGCCGACCTCGCGGGACACGGCAACGACGGCGAACTGGCCGGCCGGCAGGCCGCGGCGCTCCTCAAGCAGGCCGGAAAGGGCACCTACGGCAAGAAGCGCAGGGAGTACGAGAAGCGGGTCGACAAGCTCGGCATCCAGGGCATGGCGACGCGCTCGTACGCCTCGGTCGAGAACGACCTCCAGGTGGAGGCGCTGGTCCTGCGCATGAAGGACAGGAAGCAGGTCCGTGCGTTCTTCGAGCTGCGGAAGGAGCTCGCCGAGCTCCTCGACCTGCGCAAGGGGCCGAAGATCAAGGACCACGCCAAGAACTCCGCCTGCTACCTGGGACCCGAGCCCGAGGGCGGCGACGAGGAGGAGCGGGAGGCCCGGCTGCGGTCCCTCATGTGCTGGGCGTACGACGGCGAGGTCATGGTCACCGTCACGGCGTTCGGCGCCGCGCCGCTCGACCAGAAGGCCGTCGCGCTCCTGGTGGAGAAGCAGCTCCGCCACATCGAGTCCCCGGGGGAGTACGTATGAGCCGGCAGCTGACCGAGACGCCCGTCGACGAGACGGCGCCCGCGCCGGAGCCGGAGGCTCCCGCGTCCGCCGCCCCCCGGCGGACCCGAGCCGTCCTGTGGGCCGTCGCCCGCTGGACCGCCGCCGTCGTCGTCTGCGGTGGCGTCGGCGCCGGTACCGCCGCGGGGATCACCGCGCTCGACCGGCACGAGGTGCCCGGTCTCGCGACCGAGAGCGACGGACGCTGGGAGTACCCGGTGCTCCGCCTCCCCGCGCTGCCGGCCGACCGCCTCCGCCCCTACACCGACGGCAACGAGGGCGAGGTCCACCACGCCGACCTGCGGGAGCTGCTGCTGCCCGCGCCGACCGGAGCGACGCCCGACCCGAAGCTGAAGGGCGGGTTCGTGTCCACGGACGCGTACCTCTCGCTGTACGGGAAGGAGTTCCGTGCCGAGCTGAAGCGGAGCCTCGCGGACTCCACCCTGCGGCACATCGCCGCCCGGGGCTGGACGGCGCCGGACGGCACCCGGACCACCGTCCACCTGCTGCGGTTCAGCTCGGTGGCGTACGCCGAGTCGTACGAGGACGTGGCGCTCCAGGTGGACGCGGCGGACGGCCCCCTCGCCCTCCCGGACGGAGTGGAGGACGTCGTCCTGGAGAACTTCACCGACGATGTCGACGTGCCGGACACGAGCCTGCACGCCTTCCACGAGAAGAAGCCGTACGGCCCCGAGCAGACCAGCTGGGCCTACGTCCAGGCCGGCGACACGCTGGCGCTGATCACCCTGACCCGTAAGGGCGAGGTGCCGGCCGTGCCGTTCCAGCAGACCGTCACGCTGCAGAACCAGCTGCTCGGCTAGTCACAGCGCGCGAGACCCACCTCACCGAGTGGGCCGGACCCCAGCCCACTAAGCTGGGGTCCGGCCCGTTCCGCCTTCACCGCTCAGTCGAGGAGCACCCCGTGATCATTTTCTTCGAAGCTCTGCTGGTCCTGGTCTGTGTCGGCGTGCTCGCCTTCACCGGTCTGGCCGTGAAGAAGCTGTACCAGGGCCAGCGCTAACCACCTCTAGAGAACGCCAGAGCTGCTCATGATCGAGATCCCGTCCGACCTCAACCCGGACCTCGTCCCCCTCGCGTTCCTGATCGGCACGTGGGAGGGCGCGGGTGTCTCCGACTTCCCCGGCGCCGAGAAGTGCAACTTCGGCCAGTCCGTGACGTTCAGCCACGACGGCCGGGACTTCCTCGAGTACACGTCCCACTCCTGGGTCCTGGACAACGAGGGCAACAAGGTCCGCCCGCTGGAGAGCGAGAGCGGCTACTGGCGCATCGACAAGGACCGCAAGGTCGAGGTCGTCATGGTCCGTGACCAGGGCATCGTCGAGATCTGGTACGGCGAGCTCGCCGACCAGAAGCCGCAGATCGACCTGGCGACGGACGCCGTCGCCCGGACGGCGGCCTCGGGCCCGTACTCCGGTGGCAAGCGCCTCTACGGCTACGTCAAGAGCGACCTCATGTGGGTGGGCGAGAAGGCGACCCCCGAGGTCCCGCTGCGGCCGTACATGTCGGCGCACCTGAAGAAGGTCGTGACGCCGGAGGAGGTCGCGGAGATGGCCCGCAACCTCGGCGACCTGCCGGACGACGGCATCGCCTTCTTCCGCTAGAAGTCTGGGGGTGGCGCGCCGCGCCCTCCTACACTGGAGGGCGTGGTGAGCACCGACTGGAAGAGCGACCTGCGGCAGCGCGGCTATCGGCTGACGCCGCAGCGTCAGCTTGTCCTGGAGGCCGTCGACGCGCTGGAGCACGCGACGCCCGACGACATCCTCGTCGAGGTCCGCAGGACCGCGTCGGGGGTGAACATCTCCACCGTCTACCGGACCCTGGAGCTCCTGGAGGAGCTCGGGCTCGTGAGCCACGCCCATCTGGGGCACGGGGCTCCGACGTACCACCTCGCCGACCGGCACCACCATCTGCACCTGGTGTGCCGGGACTGCTCCGGGGTGATCGAGGCGGACGTCGAGGTGGCGGCCGAGTTCAAGGGGAAGCTCCGCGAGACCTTCGGGTTCGAGACGGACATGAAGCACTTCGCCATCTTCGGGCGGTGCGGGGACTGTGCCGGGAAGGACGCCGGCGCCGAGTCGTAGGCTTGCCGTATGCAGCGACCTTCCACGACCAGCCCTCTGCTGTCCCTGCCCGGTGCCGTCGCCGCCGAAGGCCGCGACGAAGGTGTCGCCGCGCACTACGGCGACCTCTTCCGTGAGCAGCGCGCCCTCGCCGACGGCAAGGGTTTCGTCGACCTCTCGCACCGCGGTGTGGTCACCGTCACCGGTGACGACCGCCTGAGCTGGCTGCACCTCCTCGTCACCCAGCACATGACCGATCTGCCGCCCGGCCGGGCGACGGAGGCGCTCGTCCTCTCCGCGAACGGGCACATCGAGCACGCCCTGTACCTCGTCGACGACGGCGAGACGGTGTGGGCGCACGTCGAGCCGGGGACGCGGGAGGAGCTCGTCGCCTACCTGGAGTCGATGAAGTTCTTCTACCGGGTCGAGGTGGCCGACCGCACGGACGACATCGCCGTCGTCCACCTCCCGGCCGGCTCCATCGCCGAGGTGCCCGAGGGCGTCGCCGTACGGGAGACCCCGCACGGCCGCGACCTGTTCCTGCCCCGGGCGGACCTGGAGTCCTTCGCCGGCTCGCACGGGCCGGCCGCCGGGATGCTCGCGTACGAGGCGCTGCGCGTCGAGGCCCACCGGCCGCGCCTCGGCTTCGAGACCGACCACCGGACGATCCCGCACGAGATCGGCCTCATCGGCAGCGCCGTCCACCTCCAGAAGGGCTGCTACCGGGGGCAGGAGACCGTCGCCCGGGTGCAGAACCTGGGGAAGCCGCCGCGCCGGCTGGTCTTCCTGCACCTGGACGGCAGCGAGGTGCTGCTGCCGGGGCACGGCACCCCGGTCCGGCTCGCGGCGGACGGTGAGGAGGGCCGGCAGCTCGGTTTCGTGACGAGCTCCGTCCGCCACCACGAACTGGGCCCGATCGCCCTGGCCCTGGTGAAGCGGAACGTGCCCGTGGACGCGCCGCTGATCGCCGGGACGACGGCGGCCGCCCAGGAGACCGTCGTCGAGCCGTAGGCCGTCGGCGGGATCGGGCCCCGAGCGGGATCAGACCTCGATCAGCACCGTGAACGGGCCGTTGTTCGTGAGGGAGACGCGCATCGACGCCCCGAAGCGGCCCGTCTCCACGTGGGCGCCCAGTTCCCGCAGCCGGGCCACGACCTCGTCGACGAGGGGTTCGGCGACGGGTCCGGGGGCGGCGGCGTTCCACGTGGGGCGGCGGCCCTTGCGGGCGTCGCCGTAGAGCGTGAACTGAGAGATCACGAGCAGCGGCGCGTTCACGTCCGAGCACGACTTCTCGTCGGTCAGTACCCGGACGGACCAGAGCTTTCTGGCCAATTGGGCGGCCTTCTCGGGGGTGTCGTCATGGGTCACCCCGACCAGGACGCACAACCCCTCTCCCTTGATCTCACCGACGGTCTCCCCTGCGACGACGACGCTCGCGCCGTCGACCCTCTGCACCACAGCACGCATGCGTCCCAACCTACCGAGCCGACCGCAGTCCGGCGGACGAGGGGCCGAACGGGTGCAGAGCGCCTGCACGCGCGCGTGCAGGAGTGGCACCATGCGTGTCAGGCGGTGCGGCTCCGCACCGGTCGAGGGGACGATTCACATGAGTGCACCTGGCACAGGGCCGACGCCGTCCGGCCCCGTACCGCTGACCCGCGCCGGAACCAGGGGCGGTGGGCCGGCATCGCGGCCGCCCCTGCAGCGGTCCGCCGAGGCCGCCCTGTCGGACCGGCCGCAGCCGGACCTCGGCGCGCTGCGGCTGCCCGAGCTGCGCACGCTGCGGCGGGACGCGCAGAGCGACGAGGCCGACCTGAGCTACGTACGGCGGATGCTCCAGGGGCGCATCGACATCCTGCGGGCCGAGCTGGCGCGGCGGACCGATCCGGAGGCCCCGGTCCTCGACCGGCTCTCCGAGATCCTCGCCGACGTGCCCTCGCGGCACCGCAGTTCGGCCCGGCACGTGACGCTGTCGACGCCGAGGAGCGAGGAGTACCGGCGGCTCGCGGCCGAGATGCTGTCGGAGGTCGAGCTGTCGGACCTGACGGCCCGTACGGACGACGAGCTGCACACGGGGATGGGGCGGCTCGCCGGGTACGAGCAGCAGATCTCCCGGCGCCGCCAGCAGCTGCAGCGGACCGCCGACGACTGCAGCGCGGAGATCGCCCGCCGCTACCGGGAGGGCGAGGCCCAGGTCGACGACCTGCTGGCGTGACCTGGCGGGGGCGCGTCGACGAGCCACCGGTGTGGTCTCGCGCGGTGCGTCGACGAGCTGTCGGCGTGGTCCCCGCGGGGACGGGGAAACTCGGGTGCGGGCGTGTCGGGGCCGTGCGTAGGGTCGAAGGATGACTGTCGACGTACGCACGGTGGCGGAGTCCGAGTTCCCCGACTGGCAGCGCGCCCTGCGCACCGGGTTCCTCCGCCCGCCCGTCGTGACCGACGAGGAGGTCGCCGACCGGCTGGCGCACGTCGACCTCGCGCGGACCCTCGGCGCCTTCGACCGGGACCGGGTCGTCGCCACCTTCCGGTCGTTCCGCCAGGAGGTCAGCACCGTCGGCGGAGGCAGCCTCACCGCCGACGCGATCAGCCAGGTGACCGTCTCCCCGACGCACCGCAGGCGCGGGCTGCTCAGCCGGATGATGACCACCGACCTGGCCGCCGCGAAGGAGCGGGGCGACGCGATCGCGACCCTGATCGCCGCCGAGTACCCGATCTACGGACGGTTCGGCTTCGGCGCCGCGAGCTGGGCCACCGAGTGGAGCGTGGACGTGCGCAGGGCCGGGCTCGACCCGCGCCGCTCGGGCCGCCCGGAGGACGGCGGCCGGATCGACCTGACCGACGCCGAGGAGATCCGCAAGGCCGGTCCCGCCGTGCACCGGCGGCTCGCCGGCGTCCGCGCGGGGGTCACCGACCGCAGTGCCCGCGACTGGGAGGTCGGCACCGGCCTCGGCGTGCACAGCGAGCCCTGGCGGGAGCCGTTCTACGCGGTGTACCGCGCGGAGTCCGGCGAGGTCGAGGGGTTCGTGTCCTACACGGCCGACGACAAGTGGGGCGACGCCAAGCAGCCGCTGAACACCGCGACCGTACGGGACCTGATCGCCGTCACCCCCGCCGCCGAGCGGGCCCTCTGGCACTACCTGTGCTCCGTCGACTGGGTCGGCACGGTCCGCTCCGGCTACCGGGCGCCCGACGACCCGCTGCCGATGCTGCTGCCCGACCCGCGCGCCGCGAGGACGCTGACGTACGTGGACATGCTGTGGGTGCGGGTCCTGGACGTCGTCCGGGTCCTGGAGAGCCGGACGTACCCGGTGGCGGACGGCCTCGTGCTCGACCTGCGGGACGGGGACGGGCTCGCCGGCGGGCGCTACCGGCTCGACGCCTCCCCGGCCGGCGCCACCGCCGTCCGTACCGCCGAGTCCGCCGATCTGGCCTTCGACATCGCCGAGTTGGGCACGCTCACCCTCGGTGACGAGTCGGCGGTACGGCTCTGCCGGCTCGGGCGCGTCGAGGAGCTGACGGCGGGCGCCGCCGCCCGCGCCGACCTGCTGTTCCGTACGCCGCTGCGGCCGTTCTCGCCGGACATCTTCTGACGCCTTCCCGGACCTCTCCCGGGGCCCGGCCGCCGTCAGCGCGTCCGCAGCCGGAAGAGGAACCCGGAGGCCGCGACGGCGACCGCGAGCAGGGCCGCGCACCAGGCCAGGGCGGTCCAGGGGGAGTTCCCGACCGGCTGGTCGAGCAGCAGCCCGCGCATCGACTCGATCAGCGGGGTCACCGGCTGGTGCTCGGCGAAGCCGTGCAGCCAGCTCGGCATGGTGTCGATCGGTACGAACGCGCTGCTCGGGTAGGGCAGGAACATCATGAAGAAGGTGACCGCTCCGGCCGCCTCCGCCGTCCTGGTGAGCAGGCCGACGGCCGCCGACAGCCAGGAGACGGCCGTGATGTAGGCGAGCAGCAGTCCGATCGCCGCGAGCCAGCCGCCCGCCGTGGCGGCGGGGCGGAAGCCGATGAGGAAGGCGACGCCGAGGACGAGGGCCGTCGAGAGCACGTTGCGGGTGACGGTGGCGGCCACGTGCCCGGCGAGGAACGGCGTGCCGCCGACGTCGAGCGTGCGGAAGCGGTCGACGACCCCGAGCCGCATGTCCTCGCTGACGGTGACGGCGGTGCCGGCCGCCCCGAATCCGGCGCAGAGGACGAGGACGCCGGGGACGACGTAGGTGACGTACCGGGTGCCGGTGTCGATGGCTCCGCCGAAGAAGTAGACGAAGACCAGCATCAGCATGATCGGCATCATCATCGAGGTGATGACGGCGTCGAGGTTGCGGCGGCTGAGCCGGATGCCGCGCCCGGCGAGTGTGCTCGCCGCGGTGAGCGGCCTCGGGGCGGTGAGGGTGTCAGACACGGCTGGGCTCCTTGCCGGAGGCGCTGGGCTCCTGGTCGGCGGTGAGGGTCAGGAAGACGTCGTCGAGCGTGGCCGAGTGCAGCGCGAAGCGGGCGATGTCACGGCGCTCCGGGTCGAGGTGGTCGAGCAGCTCGCGTACGTGGGCGGCGCTGCCGTCGGTGGGGACGCCGAGCGTGCGGGTCCCGGGGTCGCGGGTCGCCGTGGCGTCCGCGCGGGTGGTGAGCCGGAGGTAGCCCTCGGGGTCGTACGCGACGAGGTCGAGCCGGTGGGCGGCGTACCGCGCCTTGAGTTCGGCGGGGGTGCCCTCGGCGAGGGCGCGGCCCTTGCCGAGGACGGTGATCCGGTCGGCGAGGCGGTCGGCCTCCTCCAGGTACTGGGTGGTGAGGAAGACGGTCGTGCCGCCGTCGGAGAGTTCTCTGACGACCTGCCAGAGTTCCTGGCGGCTGCGGGGGTCGAGGCCTGTGGTCGGTTCGTCGAGGAACATCACGCGGGTCGCGCCGGGGTCGCGGACGAGGCCGGCGGCGAGGTCGAGGCGCCGGCGCATGCCGCCCGAGTAGGTCCTGGTCAGCCGGTCGCCGGCGTCGGCGAGGCCGAAGCGTTCGAGGAGTTCGGAGGCGCGGCGGGCGGCGGCGGGGCGCGAGAGGCCGGAGAGGCGGGCCACCGTCCGCAGGTTCTCGGTGCCGGTCTGGGTCTCGTCGACGGCGGCGAACTGCCCGGTGAGGCTGATGGCCCGGCGGACCCGGGAGCGTGCCGTGACGACGTCGTGCCCGGCCACGCGCGCGTGGCCGGCGTCGGGCGGGGTGAGCGTGGCGAGGATGCGGACGGTGGTGGTCTTGCCGGCGCCGTTGGGGCCGAGGAGGGCGAAGACGGTGCCGGGCGTGACGTGGAGGTCGAGGGCGTCGAGGACGCGGACGTCCCGGTAGCTCTTGGTCAGGCCGGTGGCTTCGATGGCCGGAGACATGGGTGTGCTCCCTGGGCTCATGGGTGGGTGGTCGCGTGGCCGGGCTCGCACGGCGTACTGCGTATGCCATACGCGTTACTGTGTAAGGGTTACGCATTACTAGGATGGACGTCAAGCGTGCGAGGTGGCCGGGAGGCGGCGGTTATGGCGGAGGACGAGGGCGGCACGGGTGACGGCGGGACGTTTCTGCCGCCGAGCATCGAGGCCGCCTGGGGGCTGCGGGAGCGCCCCTCGAAGGGGCCCAAGCCCGGACTGGCCCTGGACCGGATCGTCGACGCGGCCGTCGCGCTCGCGGCGGCCGAGGGTCTCGGCGCCGTCTCCATGGGCCGGGTCGCCAAGGAGCTCGGCGTCTCGACGATGTCCCTCTACCGGTACGTCTCCGCCAAGAGCGAGCTGTACGTCCTCATGCAGGAGTCCGCCACCGGCGCCCCGCCCGCGCTCTTCCCGCCCGGCGCCGGATGGCGCGAGGCCCTGGAGGCCTGGGCGTGGGCGCTGCGCGAGGTCTATCGCCGCAACCTCTGGATGCTGCGGCTTCCCGTGTCCGGGCCGCCCGCGACCCCGAACTCGGTCGCCTGGTGGGAGAAGGCCCTCGCCGCCCTCGACGGCACGGGCCTCGACGCGGGCGGCAAGATCTCGGTGACCATGCTGCTCGGCGGGTTCGTCCGGAACGACGCCCTGGTCATGGCCGACCTCGACGCCGTCATCGAGGGGAGCGGCGCGAGCCCGGAGGACGTCCTCTCCCGGTACGCCCGCACCCTGCGGCGGCTCGCCGACCCGGAGCGGTACCCGGAGGTGGCGCGGCTGCTGGACTCGGGGGTGATGGACGTCGCCGACGAGCCGGAGGCGGAGTTCCGCTTCGGTCTCGCCCGGATCCTGGACGGGGTCGCCGCGCTGGTGGAAGGGCGCGCCGCATGACCCCGGACCGGGACGCGCAGGATCCCGTCGCCGCCCCCGGGCTGCGTTCCATGACCCCGGACCGGGACGCGCCCGAGGCCGTCGCCGCGCCCGGCCTGCGCGAGCGGAAGAAGGAGCGCACCCGGCAGGCGCTGTCGGACGCGGCCGTCGCGCTCTTCCTGGAGCGGGGCTTCGACGCGGTGTCGGTCGCGGAGGTGGCCGCCGCCGCCGAGGTGTCCAAGCCGACCCTCTTCCGGTACTTCCCCGCCAAGGAGGACCTGGTCCTCCACCGGTTCGCCGACCACGAGGACGAGGCCGCCCGCGTGGTGGCCGCCGGGCGCCGCGCCGGCACCGCCCCGCTCGACGCGCTGTACGCGCACCTGCTCGACGGGCTCGCCCGGCGCGACCCGGTCACCGGACTCTGCGACCACCCGGAGGTCCTGGCGTACCTCCGGCTCCTGTACGGCACACCGGCCCTGGTCGGCCGCCTCCACGCGTACCGCGTGCGGTCGGAGGCGGCGCTCGCGGACGCGCTCGCCGCCGAAGGGGCGGGGGGAGTCGACGGGCTGGCCGCCCGGCTCGCCGCCGGGCAGATCGTGACCGTGCTGCGGGTCCTCGCGGAGGAGAACACGGCCCGGATCGCGGACGGGGAGACGGCCGACGCGGTGGAGGCGGACGCGATGGAGGCGGCCGGGCTGGCGTTCCGGGCCTTGCGGGAGGGGCTCGCGATCTGAGGGCGGAGCAGGCCGTGGCGCCACCCGCTCGGACTCCGACGTGAGCGGCCGGGCCGTGGCGCCACCGCTCGGACTCCCGAGGTGGGCAGCGGGGGCCTGCGGGACCGCCCGCTCCGTAGACAAGTAAAAAATGTAACTCAGTAACGCTTTCCGTTAGGCTTGCCGGAATGACGTCACTGGACCTTGAGCTCGCCCGCGAACGCTCCCACCACGACGCCTGCCGCGCCGCCCTGACCCGGATGACCGAGGACGTCGCCGAACAGGTCGTCACCGGCGAGGACACCGCCGCGTCCGGCGCCGACGCCGAGGCGCTCGGCAGACACCTGCGCAGCCGCGCCAAGGAGATGCGGGAGCAGCCGCCGGGCCCGCTGTTCTTCGGCCGGCTCGACCGCGAGGACGGCCAGATCCATCACATCGGCCGCCGCCGGATCGCCGAGGACCCCGCCGCCCCGCCGCTCGTCGTCGACTGGCGCGCCCCCGTCTCCCGCGCCTACTACCAGGCCGGCGCCCACGACCCGCAGGGCGTCCTGCGGCGCCGCCGCTTCGGCTGGGCGCCGCACAGCAGGGGCGCGACGGAGGACCTGACCGCCCTGGAGGACGAATCCCTCACGGCCGGCGGCGCCGGGACGGTCAGCGCCCTCGTCACCGGGGAGATCGAGCGGCCTCGGGTCGGCCCCATGCGGGACATCGCCGCCACCATCCAGCCCGAACAGGACGACCTCGTGCGCTCCGACCCGGCCGCCTCGCTGTGCGTGCAGGGCGCGCCCGGCACCGGCAAGACCGCCGTGGGGCTGCACCGGGCCGCGTACCTCCTCTACACCCATCCGCAGCGGATCCGCCGCTCCGGACTCCTCGTCCTCGGACCGCACCGCGCCTTCCTCTCCTACATCGCGGAGGTGCTGCCGTCGCTCGGCGAGACCGGCATCCGCCAGGCCACCCTCGACGAGGAGATCGCCCGCCATCCGGTACGCGCCGAGGACGGCGAGGCGGCGGCCCTGGTCAAACACGACGGCCGGATGGCGGGGGTGCTGCACCGGGCCCTGTACGGCAGGGTCGATCCGGCCCCGGCGGACGACCTCGCCGTCCCCGACGGCTCCTACCACTGGCGGCTGCCCGCCGGCCTGCTCGCGGAGATCGTCGAGGCCGTACGGGAGGAGGCGCCGCCCTACGCGACGGGCCGTGAGCGCGTCCGCGCCCGGGTCGTACGGGCCCTCCAGCTCCAGGCCGAGCGCCGGTCGGGACCGATGGGCGCGGCCTGGGCGCGGCGGATCGAACGGGCGCGGGCGGTGAGCGCGTTCCTCGACGCGTGCTGGCCGAGAACGACGCCGGAGGAGGTCCTCGCGGAGGTCCTCGCCGACCCCGCCGACCGCACTCTGACGGAGGCCGAACGGGCCGCGATCCGCTGGGAACGGCCGCCGCGCTCGTACCGTTCGGCGCGCTGGACCGCCGCCGATCTCGTCCTCCTCGACGAGCTGGCGGGCCTGATCGAACGGCCGGAGAGCTACGGCCACGTCGTCGTCGACGAGGCCCAGGACCTGTCGCCCATGCAGTGCCGGGCCATCGCCCGCCGCACCGCCTTCGGCTCGCTCACCGTCCTCGGCGACCTGGCGCAGGGCACCACCCCGTGGGCCGCCCGGACCTGGCGCGACCAACTCGCCCACCTGGGCAAGGCGGAGGCGCCCGTCGTGCCGCTCACCCTCGGCTACCGCGTCCCGGCGGTGATCGTGGACCTCGCCAACCGGCTCCTTCCCCACCTGGGCGCGGACGTGCCCGCCGGGCGCTCGGTCCGCAGGGACGGCGAGGTGTCGGTGCACCGGACGACGGACCTCCTGGCCGCGACCCGCGAGGCCGTCGCCGCCGCGCTCACGGCCGAGGGCTCGGTGGGGGTGATCACCGCCGGCGGCCTGGCCGGTCCCGTGGGCGAGGCGGTGCGGGCCTGCGGGGCGGAGGAGCGGGTGACCGTGCTGCCCGCTTCGGTCGTCAAGGGCCTGGAGTTCGACCATGTCGTGGTGGTCGAACCGGCCGCGATCGTGGCCGCCGAGGCACGCGGCGCGAACCGCCTGTACGTGGCGCTCACCCGGGCGGTGTCCCGGCTGACGCTGGTACACGCGGCGGAGCTGCCGGAGTGGCTGGGGCGCGAGGCGGGGGCGGCGCCGGGGGCTGGTGGGACGGCTGCGGAGGGGCCGGTTCTCCGTACAGCGCCGTGAGTTCGGCCGCGATGCGGGTCAGGGCGGCGCGGGCCTCGGGTGGGGTGAGGAGTTCCACGCGGGCGCCGAGCCCGGCCAGTCGGGCGGCGATCACCTCGGGCGAGGGGCCGTCGGCCTCGAAGGGCGTCCAGCCGTCCGGGGCGCGTTCCCCGTACCGTATCCGCCCTCCGAACAGGCCCTCCAGGACGCCTTCCGTGCCCGGGGCGGCCCGTCCCCGGGCCGTCGCGGCGACCAGCCGGTCCTCCATGCGGGCGGCGAGCGCGCGCCAGGCGGTGGGCAGGTCGAATCCCTCGGGCCGTACGGCGGGGGCACCGGTCTCGGCCACGGTGGTGACGCGGCCGACCCGGAAGGTGCGCAGGCCGTGCTCCGTGTCCGCGACGAGGTAGCGGGCGCCGGACTTCACGGCGATCCCCAGCGGGTGGACGGTCCGCTCGCGCGGCTCCCGGCCGGGGCGGGCGTAGCCGATCCGGATCTCCCGTGCCTCGACCACCGCCCGCTGGAGCGGACCGAGGGAGGCCTCGTCCGTCTCCGTGCCCGCCCAGTCCGTACCGTCGGAGATCCCCGCGCGGGCGGCGGTCTCGGCGCCGTCCCTGAGGGGCGCGGGGAGGGCCCGTACGAGCTTCCGCAGGGCGGTCCGGGTCTGCGGGCTCGCGGTGGCGTCCGAACCGGTCAGGAGGAACAGCGCGCGGATCTCGGGGGCCGTCAGACCCGTCAGGTCGGTGCGGGCGCCGCCGACGAGGGACCAGCCGCCGCCCTGGCCCGCCTGCGAGTACACCGGGATCCCGGCGCCGGCGAGCGCTTCGAGGTCCCGGCGCGCGGTGCGCTCGGACACGCCGAGTTCGGCGGCGAGTCCGGCGGCGGTGACACGTTGCCGGGTCTGGAGGAAGAGCAGGGCGGCGACGAGTCGATCGGCTCTCATGGCGCCATTGTCGCCGTGCGAGCCGGTCGATCCGCCGCCGCTTCGGGGGCCGCTCAGTGCGACGCGAGGGCCTTGGCGGATCCGGTCCGCCCGGGTGCCTCCGTGGGGCCGGGGGCGGCCGGGCGGCGCAGGACGGTGAGGGCGACGGCGAAGGCGGCGACGAGGAGACCGGCGCCGACGCCGAAGGCCAGGTGGTAGCCGCCGGTCAGGGCCTCGGCGGCGGGGCGGCCGGCGGCGGTGAGGGACTCGGTGCGAGTGGCGGCCAGGGTGGAGAGGACGGCGATGCCGAGGGCCATGCCGATCTGCTGGGTGGTGTTGAAGAGGCCGGAGGCGAGGCCCGCGTCCGCCTCCTCGGCGCCCGACATGGCGAGCGAGGTGAGGGCGGGGAGCGCCAGACCGAAGCCGGCGGCGAGCAGCATCACGGGGAGCAGGTCGGTGACGTACGAGGCGTGGACGGGGACGCGGGTCAGCAGGCCGAGGACGCCGACGAGCAGCAGGAGTCCGGTGAGCAGGACGTTGCGCTCGCCGAAGCGGGCGATGAGGCGGGCCGAGACGCCGAGCGAGACGGCGCCGATGATCGCGGCCGCGGGCAGCATCGCGAGGCCGGTCGCGGCGGCTCCGTATCCGAGGACCTTCTGCAGGTAGAGGGCGACGAGGATCTGGAAGGAGAAGAGCGCGGCGACCATCAGCATCTGGACGGCGTTGGCGCCGGAGACGCTGCGGGAGCGCAGGATCCGCAGGGGCATGAGCGGGTTCGCGGTCCTCGCCTGGCGGAGGAGGAACCCGGCCAGGAGGGCGAGCGCGAGGGCGCCGAGGCCGAGGGTGTGCGCCGAACCGGCCCCGTACTCCTCGATCTTGACGACCGCGTAGATCCCGGTCATGAGCCCGGTCGTGACGAGCGCCGCGCCGATGACGTCGGCGCCCGCCCGGAGCCCCAGGCCCCGGTCGGAGGGGAGGGCGCGGAGGGCGACGAGGAGGGTGGCGACGCCGATCGGCAGGTTGATGAAGAAGATCCAGTTCCAGTCGAGGGCGTCGGTGAGGACGCCGCCGAGGACCTGGCCGAGCGAGGCGCCGGCGGCGCCGGTGAAGCTGAACACGGCGATGGCGCGGGCGCGTTCGCGGGGCACGGTGAAGAGGGTCACGAGGATGCCGAGGCCGACGGCCGAGGACATCGCGCTGCCGACGCCCTGGAGGGAGCGGGCGGCGATGAGGACGCCGGGGGAGGTGGCGACCCCGGCGAGGAGGGAGGCGGCGGTGAAGACCCCGGTGCCGGCCAGGAACATCCGCTTGCGGCCGATCAGGTCGCCGAGGCGGCCGGCGAGGAGCAGGAGCGAGCCGAAGGCGATCAGGTAGGCGTTGACGACCCAGCTGAGGCCGACCGGGGTGAAGCCGAGGTCGCTCTGGATGGCGGGCATCGCGACGGTGACGATGCTCCCGTCGAGGATCGTCATGAGCATGCCCGTGGCGAGGACGCCGAGGGCGAGGCCGGGGGAGAGGGGGCGGGGGGTGGTGCGGGACGCGGGCATGGAGGTCACTCCTGTGCGAGGGGTCCGGGGGAACCGACAAGAGTGACGTTAGCAGATGGTTTTGTTGCAGACTATTTTTTACGAAACGGATCTGGGGTGTCGTGTACGCGGTGACGCCCGAGGGTGACGGGTGACGGGTGACGGACGGAGGGGCCGGCCAAGGTGGCGGGCCCCTCCTTACGTGCGTCGCGGACGCCTCAGGCGCGCTGCCGGGCCCGGCGGGCTGCCTTCGGGCCCTCGACGGGGGTCTCCAGGTGGCCGGTGGCCAGGCGGTTCAGGGCCCGGAGCAGGACGGTTCGCTCGTCCTCCGGAAGGGAGGAGAGGGCGCCCTGGTGCACCCCGTCGACGATCTTCCGGCTCTCCCGGGCGACCTCGGCCCCCGCCTCGGTCACGGCGATGATCCGCGCCCGCCGGTCGGTGCTCGACGGCCGGCGCTCGGCGAGCCCGGCCTTCTCCAGGGCGTCGACGGTGACGACCATGGTCGTCTTGTCCATGTCGCCGATCTCCGCGAGCTGAGCCTGCGTGCGCTCCTCCTCCAGGGCGTGGACGAGGACGCAGTGCATCCGGGGGGTGAGCCCGATCGCGCCGAGCTCGGCGGCCATCCGGGTCCGCAGGACGTGACTGGTGTGGTCGAGGAGGTAGGAGAGATCGGGCTCGGTGCGGGTGGGCGCCATGGCGGTCATGTCTGCCAGGGTAGCGACCATCGATCCGTCGCGGATTATCGAGAAGCGGACGGATGCGGACTCCTCGCCGCCTGTTGGCGATGAGGCGTACGTCCCGTGCCGGGTCGTCAGAGGCCCCGGGTGCCGTCGATGCGTTCGCGGAGGAGGTCCGCGTGGCCGTTGTGGCGGGCATACTCCTCGATCATGTGGATCAGGACCCACCGCAGGGACACCGTGCCGCGCCAGTCGTCGTGGCCCGAGACGTCGAGGTCCGGGGCCTCGGACGTGAAGCGGTCGGCGAAGGCCACCGCCGCCCGCCAGGCCTCCCAGGCGGCCGAGACGGCCATCGGGTCCGGTGCGGCGCCGTCGAAGTCGCCGTCCGGGTCCTCGGCGGAGGACCAGAGCGGACCGGCGTCGTCCCGGCCGGCGAGCACCTGCCCGAACCAGCGGCGCTCGACGTCGGTGAGATGCCGGACCAGGCCGAGCAGCGAGAGGGTGGACGGTTCGACGGACCGCCGGGCCAGTTCCGCCGCCCGCGCCCCCTCCAGGCCCGCGCACTTCAGGACCAGGGTCGCGCGCTGGTCCGCCAGGAACCCGGCGAGCATCTCCCGCTCGTCCCCGGTCGCGGGACCGGCGAAGCGGCGCCCCGACGCCGGGCCGCCACCCGTCTCGGCGAGCACCTCCGCGCGCCGGCGGGCGCTCACCGTGCCCCCTGCGCGTACGGCACGGTCATGCGTCGGTCCTGCCCGGCACGTTCGACCAGCATGCGGACCCTCCCCCTGGGTGTCCGGCCCATGCTAGGCGCGACGTGCGGAGCGCCGTAAGGAAGGGCGACTCCTGCAAGCGGCTGCTTGCAATAGTTAGCAAAGGCTGGCATGGTCGGAGCATGGCATCGCTCAACGTCGGCAATCTCGGTGAGTACCTCCGCGAGCAGCGGAGGACCGCGCAGTTGTCCCTGCGTCAGCTCGCCGACGCCGCCGGGGTGTCGAATCCGTACCTGAGTCAGATCGAGCGCGGGCTGCGGAAGCCGAGCGCCGAGGTGTTGCAGCAGGTCGCGAAGGCCCTGCGGATCTCCGCCGAGACGCTCTACGTACGGGCCGGGATCCTCGACGAGAAGGAGCGGGACGAGCTGGAGACGCGCGCCGTCATCCTGGCCGATCCCTCGATAAACGAGCGGCAGAAGCAGGTGCTGCTCCAGATCTACGACTCCTTCCGCAAGGAGAACGCCGCCGAGGCCGCTGCCGCCGCTGCCGCAGAAGCCGACGCCGACGCCGAGGCCGACGCCGGCACGGCCGCCGAGCCGTCGGCCGAGTCGCCCCTCGACGCACCCGATGCCGAAACGCCCCTGAAGTAGCTCGCTCGTACGTCACATCCGGGAGGACCACCAGCATGGCCATCATCGACGAACTGCGTACCCCTCTCTACTTCGCCGCCGGCACCGCCGACCTCGCCGTGCAGCAGGCCAAGAAGGTGCCCGGCCTGATCGAGCAGCTCGCCGCAGAGGCGCCCGCCCGGATCGAGGCCGTACGGAACACCGACCCCAAGGTCGTGCAGGAGAAGGTGACCGCCCAGGCCAAGGAGGCCCAGGCCACCGTGCAGTCGAAGTTCGCCGACGTCGTCGGCAACCTCGACACCGACCTCAAGAAGCTCGGCGAGACGGCCCAGGACCTCGCGCTGCGCGGCGTCGGCGTCGCCGCCGAGTACGCGGTCAAGGCCCGCGAGAAGTACGAGGAGGTCGCCGCCCACGGCGAGGAGGCCGTCAAGGCGTGGCGCGGCGAGGTCGCCGAGGAGATCGTCGAGATCGCCGTCGTCGTCGAGCCCGAGCAGAAGGCCGCCGAGGACACGGCCGACGCGTCGGTGACGGACCCCGCCGGCGACCCCGCCGAGGCCAGGAAGGCGCCCGCCCGGAAGCCCGCCGCCCGCAAGGCCCCCGCCAAGAAGGCGCCCGTCGCCGCCGAGAAGGAATAGGACCGGGCACCAATACGGGTATCCGGGGCGTTGTAGCGGGTACCTTGACCGCGAGGCGCTCTTCCCCTCTTCTCTAGGCGGTGCTCAGCATGTTGCGCGCGGGATTCGACTCCCTTCTCTTCCTGGTGACGTTCCTGGTCTTCACCGGCTTCGCCGTCGCCGCGCTCGTCTTCGCCGCCATGGCGCGCGAGGACGCGTACCGCGCAGCCGAGAAGCAGACGAAGAAGTTCTGGCTGATCATCCTGGGCATCAACCTCGCCCTGAACCTGCTGCTGCCGATGCTGTTCCTGCAGATCGCCGGTGTGATCGCCGCCATCGTCTTCATGGTGGACGTGCGCCCCGCACTCGCGCAGGTCTCCGGCGGAGGCCGCGGCGGCCGCCGGGGCGGCGGCTCCAGCAGCGACGGACCGTACGGCCCCTACAACGGCGGCCGGTAGCGACCACGGAGGATTCGGCCGGAAACGCAGGCACAGGGCCCGGGGACTATCCCCGGGTCCTGTCCCGTTCCAGGGCCAGGACCGCGACGTCGTCCGTCAGCTCGCCGCCGTTCAGCGAGCGGACCTCGGTGACCGCCGCCTCAAGGAGTTCCTCGCCCCGCAGGCCCGAGGCCAGCTGCCGGTTGATCATCCCGACCATTCCGTCCTGGCCGAGCCGAGGCGAGCCGGGACCCGCCGAGCGGCCCTCGATCAGGCCGTCCGTGTACATGAGCAGGCTCCACGCCCCGCCCAGCTCGACCTGCCGGCGCGGCCAGCGGGCGCGCGGCAGCAGTCCGAGGGCCGGGCCGCCGTCCTCGTACGGGAGCAGCCGTGCCGCCCGGCCCTGCCGGGCGATCAGCGGCGAGGGGTGGCCGGCCAGGCACATGCCCGCCCGGCGTCCGTCGGGCGCGATGTCGACGGTGCAGAGGGTCGCGAAGATCTCGTCGCTCTCCCGCTCGTGCTCCAGGACCTGCTGCATCGTCGAGAGCAGCTCGTCCCCGCACAGGCCCGCGAAGGTCAGGGCCCGCCAGGCGATCCGCAGCTCGACGCCGAGGGCGGCCTCGTCGGGGCCGTGCCCGCAGACGTCGCCGATCATGGCGTGGACCGTGCCGTCGGGCGTACGCACCGTGTCGTAGAAGTCGCCGCCGAGCAGGGCGCGGGAGCGGCCGGGCCGGTAGTGCGCCGCGAACCGCAGGTCGGAGCCCTCCAGGAGCGGTGTGGGGAGCAGCCCGCGCTCCAGGCGGGCGTTCTCCTGGGCGCGGAGCCGGGACTCGGCCAGCTTCACCTGGACGGCGTCGGCCCGCTTGCGTTCGACGGCGTACCGGATGGCCCGGCTGAGCAGCCGCCCGTCGAGCTCCTCGCGGAAGAGGTGGTCCTGGGCCCCGACGCGTACCGCCTCGGCCGCGAGTTCCGCGTCGGCGGAGGCGGCGAGGGCGAGGACGGCGTGGCGCGGGGCGAGGCGGAGGATGTGCCGCAGGGGTGCGAGCGGGTCGTCGCCGGGGCCGGGCAGGGACAGGTCGACCAGGACGCAGTGGACGTCGTCGGTGAGGAGCCGCTCGGCCTCGGTGAGGTTGCGGGCGGTACGGATGCGGACCCGGGTGCCGGCGGCGTCGGCCGCGTCGAGGAGTTCGGGCACGCCGAGGACACCCGCCGGGTCGTCCTCGACGACCAGGAGAGTGAGATCGGTGCGGTCGGTGCCTGTGACTGTGCCTGTCATAGCGGTGGCGTCCATAGGGGTGGCCTCGCCGGGTCCCGCAGCTGCAGAGACGATTCTCTGACGCGGTAGCGATACGGGCATCGGTCCGGCCTTCCTTCCCTCCCCCCGAGGGTGCGCAGGGCGCCGGGTGGCGCTCCGCCCGTCCCGGACCCTAGCGGTAGGGCGGTGCGCAGCGGAATGGTGATCAGGGGAGAGCCGCCGTGGCGGGATTGGCATATGCCGCGGAAAGGGAGGTACTTGCCGCCGTACGCTGCGCGGAAGCGCCCGGCGGCAATGAGAAAGGTCACGCGGGGGTGGCGTCCTGGGGCCCGGCGATGGGCGTGCACTCCGTCACGTCGGGACGGTGGTTCGCCGGTCGGGGCGGTTGATTCGGAGTGGTTTGCCCGGTCTGTCCGGACCTGTCCGTGGCCGTCCGCCCGGGGCCGTCGCGGGTGAGCCCCGCCGTCGTCCGCCCCGGCCCCGTCGTCCCGCCCCGGGCTCTGTCGCGGGTGGACCCTGTCGTCGTCCCGCCCCCGGCCCCGTCGTGGCGCCCCCGGCCCCGTCGTGGCGCCTCGCCTCAGGCCGGGCGCACGACCCCCAGGATCTCCATCGAGCCCGCCCCCGCCAGCGTCAGGTTCCGTCCCGGGCGGGGGGCGTGCACGATCGTGCCGTTCCCGATGTACATCCCGATGTGGCTCGCGTCCGCGAAGTAGACGATCAGGTCGCCCGGCTGCATGTCCTTGATGTCCACGCGCGGCAGCAGGCGCCACTGCTCCTGCGAGGTGCGCGGGATCGGCCGGCCCGCCGCGCCCCAGGCGCTCTGGGTCAGCCCCGAGCAGTCGTACGAGTCCGGGCCCTCCGCCCCCCACACGTACGGCTTGCCGATCTGGGCCATCGCGAACGCGATCGCCTTCTTGGCGTCCGGCGTCGCGTCGGCCTTCAGCCCGGTGAGGACGCCGGTGCCGAGCCAGGTCGACTGGGCCCGCTGCCGCTCCTGCTCCTCCAGCCGCCGCAGCCGCTCCCGCTCCTCGGCGGCGAGCTCGGACTCCAGCTTCTTCGCCGCGGCGATCTTGTCGTTGATCTCCTTCTTCGCCTGGGCCTGCCGGACGCGGTTGGCCTCCAGCTTGGTCCAGTTGGTGCCCGCCTCCTTGGCGTAGACGTCCAACTGGGCCTGGGTGCGGGTCATCTCGCCGAGGAGGTCGGTGGTGGCCTTCGCGCCGGCCTTGAGCCGCCCCGCCGCGTCGAGGAAGAGCTGCGGGTCGTCGGTGAGGACGAGCTGAGCGCCGTCGGGGAGACCGCCGTTGCGGTACTGGGCGCGGGCGGACGCCCCGGCCTTGGCCTTGAGCGCCTCGATCTTCGCGCGGCCCGCCACGATCATCCGGGCGACCCGGACGATCTCGGCGGACTGCTCCTCGGTCTTCTCCTCCGCGAGGTTGTACGCGTCCGTGGCGACGGCGGCCTGTCGGTACAGGGCGTCGATCTCCTCGCGTACCTGCTCCAGGCTCTTCTTCGGCGGGGGAGGCGGGAGGGGTGCGGCGGCGGCCTGCAGGGTCAGTGCGGGAGAGGCCAGCACGGTCAAGGCGCAGATCATGGTGATCGCGGCGGTGGCGTGGCGGCGTCGGTTCACTGGCTCCCCCTTGTAAGGCCACATCTGATTTACCGTCAGTAACTTGATGGCGACGATGGCGATAGTGCCATGCGAAACCGTAAAGCGACAGGGGAAACCGGGGCCTGTCGGGCCCGCTCCCCCTCCTGGGGACGGGTGTGGCGGGCGTGGCGTTCCCGGCGTACCGGAAATTCAGCGGGAGTTGGGGAGGGAGCCGCAGGTGCCCGCGCCCTCCCGGGGCTGGTGCCTCCCACCCCCGGCCCTCACTCCCGGGGCGCCAGCGCCTCCCACCGCACCGTCACCTCGCCCTGGCGCCACCGCCGGGGACCGTCCGTCAGCGGCCAGTCCGCCGCCAGGTCGCGGACGGCTCGGATCCACCGCTGCCGGGCGCCGAGCGAGGCGTACGGGGCCGCCGCCGCCCATGCCCGGTCGAAGTCCCGCAGGAACGCGTGCACCGGCTCGCCCGGGACGTTGCGGTGGATCAGAGCCTTCGGCAGGCGCTCCGCCAGGTCCGAAGGGCGCTCCAGCGAACCGAGCCGGGTCGCGAAGGTCACCGTGCGCGGCCCGCTCCGGTCGAGCGCCACCCACACGTGCCTGCGGCCGATCTCGTCGCAGGTGCCCTCCACGAGCAGCCCGCCGGGTGCAAGCCGCTCGCACAGCCGCCGCCACACGGCCGTGACCTGCTCCTCGTCGTACTGGCGCAGCACGTTCGCCGCCCGGATCAGGGCGACCGGGCCGGGCACCGGCACCTCGAAGCCGCCGTGCACGAAGGAGAGGCCGTCGTGCTCGTACGGCTTCGCGGCCTCGACGCGGGCGGGTTCGATCTCGATGCCGTAGAGGCGGGTGCGGGGGTCGGCGGTGCGCAGCCGGGCGAGGAGCTCGACGGCGGTCCACGGGGCGGCCCCGTATCCGAGGTCCACGGCGACGGGCGCCTCGGGGGAGCGGCGCAGGGCGGGTCCGTGGACGGCGGCGATCCAGCGGTCCATGCGGCGCAGCCGGTTGGGGTTGGTGGTCCCGCGGGTCGGGGTGCCGACGGGGCGGGTGGTGCGCGGGGCCATGACACGAGCCTAGAGGAGCGGTAGGGGCCGCCCGGCGGGGAGGCCGGGGCGCGGCCCGGCCCCGGGCGCCGGATGCGACCGCCCCCGCTCTCGCCCGGGCCCCGCGCGCCACCGCCCCCGGGGTCCCGCGCCGGGCGCGACCGCCCCCGACCTCGCCCGGGTCCCGCGCGCCGCCCCTCCCGCGCCCGGGCCCCGCACCCCGGGCCCGGCCCCCCCGCCCGGGTCGCGCCCGGGCCCCGCGCCGGGCGCGATCGCCCTCGGGTCCCGTGCCGGGCGCGATCGCCCCCGGTTCCCGCGCCGGGCGCGACCGCCCCCCTGCCTCCCCGGGCCCCGCACCCCGGGCCCGGCCCCCCGCGCCCGGGTCGCGCCCGGGCCCCGCGCCCCGGGCGCCCCACCACCCTCCCCGGTTCCTCCTCCGGCCCTCCCCGCCTCCCCCCCCGGTAATGAATTGGCAAAACGCCCCCGTCGCCGGAAATGAAAGGTGTCATTCCGGTGTTGTCGCGGCTGGAGGACGGCCCCCGCCCTCCGACTGTCATGCCCGAACAGCTCAGCCCGCCCCCGAGGCCCCCGAGCGGAAGGACCGCCGACGTGAGCCAGTACGTGTCCCGGTTCGCCGGTACCCGGCACCGGCACCCGGCCCCCTCACGGCTCCGGCTCCCCGGCCGGAGCCGGACCCCGCGCCGCGTGGCCATGCTCAGCGTCCACACCTCCCCGCTGCACCAGCCGGGCACGGGCGACGCGGGCGGAATGAACGTCTACATCGTGGAGCTGGCGAAACGACTCGCCGCCATCGACATCGAGGTGGAGATCTTCACCCGCGCCACGACCGGCGGTCTCCCCCCGGTCGTGGAGCTCACCCCCGGCGTGCTCGTACGGCATGTGGACGCCGGCCCGTACGAGGGCCTGGCCAAGGAGGAGCTGCCGGCCCAGCTCTGCGCCTTCACGCACGGCGTGATGCAGGCGTGGGCGGGCCACCGCCCCGGCCACTACGACCTGGTCCACTCCCACTACTGGCTCTCCGGCCACGTCGGCTGGCTCGCCGCCGAGCGCTGGGGCGTGCCGCTGGTCCACGCCATGCACACCATGGCGAAGGTCAAGAACGCGGCGCTCGCCGAGGGCGACACGCCCGAGCCCGCGGCGCGGGTGATCGGCGAGACGCAGATCGTCTCCGCCGCCGACCGGCTGATCGCGAACACGGCCGAGGAGGCCGACGAGCTCGCCCGGTTCTACGAGGCCGACCCCGGCAAGATCGCGGTCGTGCACCCGGGCGTCAACCTCGACCACTTCCGTCCCGCCGACGGCCGCGCCGCCGCCAGGGCCAGGCTCGGGCTGCCGCAGGACGCCTTCATCCCGGTCTTCGCCGGCCGCATACAGCCGCTGAAGGCCCCGGACATCCTGCTGCGGGCCGCCGCGGTGCTCCTGGAGCGGGACCCCTCGCTGCGCTCGCGCATGATCGTGCCCGTGGTCGGCGGTCCGAGCGGCAGCGGTCTCGCGAAGCCGGAGGGGCTGCAGAAGCTGGCCGCCCGGCTGGGCATCGCGGACATCGTGCGCTTCCACCCGCCGGTGGGCCAGGACCGGCTCGCCGACTGGTTCCGCGCGGCGAGCGTCCTCGTCATGCCCTCGTACAGCGAGTCCTTCGGGCTGGTGGCGATCGAGGCGCAGGCGGCCGGCACCCCGGTCGTCGCGGCGGCGGTCGGCGGCCTGCCCGTGGCCGTACGGGACGAGACGACCGGCTTCCTCGTGCAGGGGCACGACCCGGCGGACTACGCCCGTGCGCTCGGCCGGTTCGTGGCGGACCCGTCCCTCACGGACCGGATGGGCGCGGCGGCGGCCCTGCACGCCGGGTCCTTCGGCTGGGACACGGCGGCCTCGGGTACGGCCGACGTGTACACGGCCGCCGTGCACGACCACCGGCTGCGTGAGAACCGCCGTCGCGTACGCTCCCACCATGGCTGAGACCGAGGACGTCCGGCGGATCGTCGAGGACACATTCAAGGACGCGGAACTGGAGTGGGAGTCCCCCGAACCGGGCTCGTACGTGGTCAAGCTCCCCGGCACACGGAAGCTGTTCACGACGCTGTCCCTGCGGGTCGGCCGCCACTCGCTCTCGCTCAACGCGTTCGTCATCCGCCACCCGGACGAGAACGAGGCGGGCGTCCACCGCTGGCTGCTCGAACGCAACCTCAGGCTGTACGGGGTGAGTTACGCGGTCGACGGCCTCGGCGACATCTATCTCGCGGGCAAGCTGCCGCTGGCCGCCGTCACACCCGAGGAGCTGGACCGGTTGCTCGGCTCGGTCCTCGAAGCGGCGGACGGCGACTTCAACACGCTCCTTGAGCTCGGGTTCGCGTCGGCGATCCGGCGCGAGTACGAGTGGCGGGTGTCGCGCGGCGAGTCGACCCGTAACCTCGACGCGTTCAAGAACCTGACCCAGAAACCCGGCAACTGACCTCTTCCCGCAAGGGCCTTCCAGTGCCATGCTCACCCCCGACGCAGACCTGAACGCCGTTCATATACATGAAAGGTTCCAGGGCATGGCACTGAGCAGAAGGCAGTTCGTCGGCGGCGCGGTGGCGGTCGCGGGAGCCGCGACCGCGGCACTGGGCACCACCGGCTTCGCTCCCCCCGCCCGCCCCGCGGGGCTCTGGCGGGAGTTCGAGGCCGCCCCCTACACGCACCCCCAGATCCCGTACGTGGGCCGGGCCGGCGCCCACGGCGGCGCGCGCCGCGCACCCCGCCCCCGCGTCGTCGCGAACGTCCTCACCCACGGGGCCACCCCCGACGGCTCGACCGACTCGGCGCCCGCGATCAACCGAGCCCTCGCGGAGGCGGGGGAGCGCGGCGGCGGCACGGTCCTCCTCCCGCCGGGCACGTACCGGATCGACGACTACCTGCGGATCGGCCACAGCGGCGTCGTCCTGCGCGGCGCGGGCTCCGGCCGTACGAGACTGCTCGCCACCCGGCACCTCACCGAACTGATCGGCCCGTACGGCTCCCGCTACGGCGGCGACAAGTCCTCCTGGTCCTGGGCCGGCGGCCTCATCTGGCTCTCCCCGCAGGCCCGGCACGCCTCCCTCGTCACCGCGATACGGGACCGGGCCTGGCCCTTCGAGGGCTGGACCGGCAACAGGCGCGACGAGTGGAGCACCCTGACGACCGTCCGCCCGGGCCGCCGGGGCGACCGCACCGTCACGGTCGACGACCCCTCGGCCCTCCGGCGCGGCCAACTCGTCGTCCTCCGCCTCGCCGACGACGCCGGCCACACGCTCCTGGAGCACATGGCGGGCGACGGCGCCGGCCCGGAGGCGTACGTATGGGCCGACAAGACCAAGCTCACCAGCTACGTCCCCTACGAGTGGCCCGTGCGGATCACCGCCGTACGCGGCCGGACGGCCACCCTGGAGCGCCCGCTGCCGCTCGACGCCCGCCCGGAGTGGGACCCCCGGATCGTCTCCGGGGCGGAGGCGCTCACCGACTCCGGTGTGGTGGGCCTGACCCTGGAGGCGGTCGAGACCCCGCAGTCCCCGCACCTCCTCGACAAGGGCTACAACGGCGTCACCTTCCAGTGCGCGTACGACTGCTGGGCGGAGGACGTGGTGGTCCGGCACGTCGACAACGGCTTCGGGCTCGTCGCCGCCTCCGCCTGCACCCTGCGCCGTACCCGGGTGGAGGGCCGCGGCTCCCACCACCCGTACTTCTGCCGGGAGGGCGCGCACGACAACCTGGTCGAGGACTTCCGCATCGCGGCCCGTACGGTCCCGGCGCCCGCAGCTGCACGGCATCAACGTCGAGGGCCTGTCCAGCCACAACGTCTGGTCGCGCGGCGTGATGGAGATGGGCACCTTCGACACCCACCGGGGCATGCCCTTCGCGAACGTACGGACCGAGATCACGGTCGAGAACAACGGCCGCCACGGCGGCGACGCCTCCGCCGGTCCCCTCTACGGGGCCCGGTTCGCCCACTGGAACGTGACGGTGACGAACGGCCGGGCCGGCCTGGTGAAGATCGACACCATCGCCCCGTACAGCGCGACGGTGGGCATCAGCGAGGTCCGCGAATTCGACCAGATCGACGTCCCGGACTTCACGGGCGAGCTCCACGCGCGCGTGGAGGCCTACGGCAGCCCGGGTTCGGTGCGCCCCGCGAACCTGTACGAGGCGCAGCGCGCGCTCAGCCGACGGTAGCCGCGGCCAGGGCCGTCCGGTACTGCCCCGGGGTCGTGCCGAACTCCCGGCGGAAGGCGTGCGAGAAGGCGTACGGCGTGCTGTAGCCGACGCGTCGGGCGACGGCGGCCAACGGGTCCCGGGTGTCGCGGAGCAGGGCGGCGGCGCGGGTCAGGCGCCACCAGGTGAGGTACGCCATCGGGGGTCGGCCGACGAGGGCGGTGAAACGGCGGGCCAGGGTGGGCCGGGAGACCCCGGCCTCGGCGGCGAGCAGCTCGATGGTCCAGGGGGCCGCCGGGTCGGTGTGCAGGGCCCGCAGGGCGGCGGCGGTCACCGGATCGCCGAGGGCGGCCGGCCAGGTTCCGGCCGTACCGGCCCGACTTCCCGGGGCGGCGTCCGCGGCCGTCCAGGAACGGATCATGTAGACGAGGAGCAGGTCGAGCAGGCTGGGCAGGGCGACCCCGGAGCCGGGAAGCCGCTCGCCCACCTCGTGGCCGAGCAGGGCGATGGCGGAGCGGAGGCCGGGATCGGCGCCGCCCGCGCCGCCGGGGCCGTCGGCACCCCCGGCGCCGCGGTCGTCCCGGTTCGGCAGATGGACGAGCGGGGGGAGCTCCGCGAGGAGCGGGTGGACGTGGCTGCGGTCGAGCCGGTACTTGCCGCACAGCATCTCGACCACGGCGCCGTCCTCCACCGTGGTGCCGTCCTCGCAGGCGGTGCTCACTCCGACGACGGGCGGCCGCGACCCGGCCCCGGCCGACCACCGCTCGAAGGACACGGCGCGCGCGAGCCGCGCCGCGTCGGCGGGCCCGTCGGCGATCACGTGCCCGGTCCCGTGCGGCAGCAGGACGGCGTCGCCCGGGCCGAGTTCGACCGGCTCGCCGCCGTCGGGCAGCAGCCAGCAGTGGCCCTCCAGGACGACGTGGAAGCCCGCCCCGTCGTACGGGGCGAGGCGGGTGCACCAGCTCCCGGCGACCCGGACCCGCTGGGAGGAGGGCCGCCCGATCCGTACGGCCGAGATCGCGTCGCTCACCACGTCCATCGCGCCAGCGTAGCCCCACGGGACCGCCCGGCGGCGCCACGGTGAGACGTACGCGTATCCGGTAGAGCCGTACGGGCATTGAGAGGCTCATCCGCGCTCCCTAACGTCGACGGCATGACACAGGACAGCGCACAGCGCGTGGTGGTGGGGGACGTCGAGGTCGTCCGGGTCGTCGAGTGGCAGGGGCCGTTCGCGACCGCCGGCGAGCTCGTCCCCTCGGCCGGCGGGGAGACCTGGAAGGACAACGAGGACTGGCTGGCACCGGACCACTGGGATCCGGAGAGCGACCGGGCGGTCATGGCGCTGCAGACATGGGTGCTGCGCAGCGGGGGACGGACGATCCTGGTCGACACCGGGGTGGGCAACGGGCGCGAGCGGCCCGGCTCGCCGCAGTTCCACCACTGGCAGGGGGACTTCCTCGGCGTCCTGGAGCGGGCCGGGGTCCGCCCCGAGGACGTGGACGTCGTCGTCAACACCCATCTGCACGCCGACCACGTCGGTTGGAACACCCGAGCCGCAGACGGCGGTGACGGCAGCGGCCCCGTTTACGACCCGGGCGGCGGCGAGTGGGTACCGACCTTCCCGCACGCCGAGTACCTCGTACCGGCGGCGGACGACGCCCACTTCGGGCCGGACAACGCCTACGGCGGCGGCCGCAGCCAGAGCGACCGATTCGTCTACGAGGACAGCGTCGCGCCCCTCCACCGCGCGGGGCGGATCGTGCTCTGGGACGGCGTCCACCGCATCGACGAGCACCTCACCCTGGAGTCCGCGCCCGGTCACACGCCCGGGTCGGCCGTGCTGAGACTCGCTTCGGCGGGGGAGCGGGCGGTCTTCGTCGGGGACCTGCTGCACAGTCCCGTGCAGATCCTCGACCCCGCGCACAGCAGCTGCTTCTGCCTGGACGCGCGAGGGGCGTCGGTGAGCCGCCGCCGGATCCTGGAGCGGGCCGCCGACGAGCGGGAGCTGGTCGTGCCCGCGCACTTCGGCGGGTCGGGCATCGCCGAAGTGCGCAGGGAGGGGAGCGGGTTCAGGATCGCCGGGAGGGGGCCCCGGGTCAGGCGCTGACGGGGGACTTCCCGGCGGAGCCGACGCCGCCGACGCCCTCGCCGGGCCCGGCCTCGATGCCGACACCGGCCTCGGCGCCGGCACCGGCCTCGATGCCGACATGGGCGCCGGCCTCTGCATCGACGGCGTCGCGGGCCGCGTCGTCGTCGCGGGCGGCGCTGTCGGCGTCACGGCCACCGTCGCTGTCGTCGTCCAGGGCCTTGCGCAGCCGCACGGTGTAGCCGACGGCGGCGAGGACACCGATCGTGAAGGTCACGGCCCAGAGGACGTTCGGGCCGGGGCCGCCGACGAGGGCTCCGGCGCCGATCGGGGCGACGAACCCGGCGACCGCCCACGACATGCCCATCACGCCCTGGTAGCGGCCCCGGGCGTGCTCGGGGGAGAGGCGGGCGGTGGCCGCGGCGTTCGTCGGGACGTGGATCATCTCGCCGACGGTCCAGACGACGACGGTCGCGGCGAAGGCGGCCACGGAGGAGCCGGCGAGGGCGGTGGCGCCGGTGCCGAAGGCGAAGAGGAGGGAGGAGAGGCCCAGCAGGAGGACCGGCGAGCGCTTGTCGGTCAGCCGGTTGACGAGCAGCTGGAAGCCGACGATGACGATGCCGTTGACGGCGAT
This sequence comes from Streptomyces sp. CB02261, assembly GCF_001905665.1. Classification (GTDB taxonomy): domain Bacteria; phylum Actinomycetota; class Actinomycetes; order Streptomycetales; family Streptomycetaceae; genus Streptomyces. Next base: position 73,461 of record NZ_LIVX01000015.1, read on the forward strand.
GACCACGCCGTACGAGGAGGGGGAGAGGCCCTGGTCCGCCATGGTGAGCGGGAGGCCGATCCAGGGGGCGGTGAAGACGAGGCAGACGAGCAGGTTGAGCAGGACGAGGGTGCGGAAGGGTGCGTCGCGCAGCACGGTGAGCATGCTGACCTTGGCCTCGACGACCGGTTCGCCCGCCGTGTCGACGCGGGCCTCGGGCCGGGTCTCGGGGAGCCGCAGGAAGACGATGACGGCGCACAGGACGGTGGCGACGGCGTCGACGACGAAGAGGGCGCGGTAGCCGAGGAAGATCGCGGCGCCGCCGCCGACGGAGGCGATGGCGAAGCCGAGGTTGAGGGCCCAGTAGTTCAGGGCGTAGGCCCGGCGCACGTCGTGGGCGGGGACCATGTCGGCGATCGTGGCGTTGATGGAGGGGCGCACGGCCTGCATGGCGACGCCCATGAGGAGGACGACCGTGGCGATGGCCCAGGCGCTGGTGACGACGGCGAGGGCGGCCGCGCCGGCCGCGGCCGCGAGGTGCATCGTGACCATGGTGGGGCGCCGGCCCCAGCGGTCGGTGAGCGCGCCGCCGAGCGGCGAGCCGGCGACGCCGCCGAGCCCGTGGAGGGCGACGACGAGCCCGGCGAACCAGGCGGAGTGCCCGAGCTCCACCGTCAGGTAGAGCGAGAGGAACGTCAGGACGAAGGCCCCGGTCCTGTTGACCAGGGTCGACAGCCACAGCCACCAGAAGCCCTGCGGGAGCCCGGACACCGTCGCACGGGCCGATCGTCTGAGCGAATCGATGGACATGTGGGCGCCCCCCTGCTGTACGTAAGCCCTGCTTCAGGCTTCCGTAACTTACGCATCTCACCCGTCGGACGCCAGCCAATTGACGACGCGCGTCAATCGTCAGCGGTCGATTAGGCTCGTACGCATGGCCGACGCACCGTACAAGCTGATCCTCCTCCGCCATGGCGAGAGCGAGTGGAACGAGAAGAATCTGTTCACCGGTTGGGTGGACGTGAACCTCACCGCCAAGGGCGAGAAGGAGGCGACGCGCGGCGGCGAGCTGCTCAAGGACGCCGGCCTGCTGCCCGACGTGCTCCACACCTCCCTCCAGAGGCGCGCCATCCGCACGGCCCAGCTCGCGCTGGAGTCCGCGGACCGCCACTGGATCCCCGTCCACCGCTCCTGGCGCCTCAACGAGCGCCACTACGGCGCCCTCCAGGGCAAGGACAAGGCCCAGACGCTCGCCGAGTTCGGCGAGGAGCAGTTCATGCTGTGGCGCCGCTCGTACGACACCCCGCCGCCGGAGCTGTCCGACGACAGCGAGTACTCGCAGGCGCACGACGCCCGTTACGCGACGATCCCGCCGGAGCTGCGCCCGCGGACCGAGTGCCTCAAGGACGTCGTCCAGCGGATGCTCCCGTACTGGTACGACGCGATCGTCCCGGACCTCCTGACCGGCCGCACGGTCCTCGTCGCCGCCCACGGCAACAGCCTGCGCGCTCTCGTCAAGCACCTCGACGGCATCTCGGACGCCGACATCGCGGGCCTCAACATCCCGACGGGCATCCCCCTGTCCTACGAGCTCGACGAGAACTTCAAGCCCCTCAACCCGGGCGGCACCTACCTCGACCCGGACGCGGCCGCCGCCGCCATCGAGGCCGTGAAGAACCAGGGCAAGAAGTAGCCCTGACGCGCCCTCAAGGCCCCTGCCGGCGGAGTCCCCACCGGCAGGGGCCTTGTGCTGGGCCGGGCGCGTGAGGGAAAGCCGGGCGCGTGAGGGGTGCCCCTACCGTTACCGTCCAGGCCATGAGTACGCCCCCCAGCACCTCGTTGCGCCTGGAGCAGGTCACCCCGGCCAACGTCGACGCCGCCCTCGCCCTGCGCGTCCATCCCCATCAGGAGCACAACGTCGCCCCCGTCGTGCGCTCCCTCGCCCAGGCGTACGCCTTCGGGGAGGCCGCCTGGCCGCGGCTGGTCTTCGACGGCGACGAGCTCGTCGGCTTCCTGATGGCCTTCCTCGACATCCCCTGGGACGAGGAGAAGGGCACGGGAGAGCGGCGCAGCGGCCTCTGGCGGCTCAACATCTCCGCCGACGCCCAGGGCAAGGGGTACGGACGGTTCGCCGTCGACGCCGTACGCGACGAGCTCCGGCGGCGCGGAACGGCGCGGCTGTACGTGACGTGGGAGCCGGGCGTGAACGGGCCCGGCGCGTTCTACCGCCGGCTCGGCTTCCGTACCACCGGCGAGGTCAGCGGCGGCCAGACCGTCGGCGTACTCGACATCTGAGGAGAAGGGGGCGGGGGCGGACCCGCCGCGGGGCGGAACCCGACCCGCGCGGAGCCCCCGCCCCCTCCCGCGTCAGCCCGAGCAGCCCCCGCACTGGCAGGGCGCGCCCGACTGGCAGCCGCAGCCGCAGCCCGAGCCGCAGCCACAGGCGCCGAGCACCGGCAGGAAGACCGCTTCGCGCGGCGCCTCCGCACCGGAGTCGGTCGTCGTCATCGGGGATTCGGCCATGGGGTCCCTCCCTTTCGAGGCGTGCGTCGCCTCCCCCCATTGCATGCCCACCCGGACCGGCGCATCAACGGCGCATCGGCGCCCGCACGCCTGTACGCCCCGCGCGCACCGGTCGGGGTTACGCGCCCTCCACCGGCGCGTCCGAGGCCTGCAGCTCGTCGGCGTGCTCGCCCGTCACCAGGTACACGACCCGCTTCGCCACCGACACCGCGTGGTCCGCGAACCGCTCGTAGTACCGGCCGAGCAGCGTCACGTCCACCGCCGTCTCGATGCCGTGCTTCCAGCGGTCGTCGATCAGGTGCTGGAACAGCGTCCGGTGCAGCAGGTCCATCTCGTCGTCGTCCTGCTCCAGCTGGAGCGCGAGGTCGACGTCCTTCGTGATGATGACCTCCGCCGCCTTCGCCATCAGGCGCTGCGCCAGCTGACCCATCTCCAGGATGGTCGCGTGCAGGTCCCGCGGCACCGCCGAATCCGGGAACCGCAGCCGCGCCAGCTTCGCCACGTGCTGCGCCAGGTCACCCGAGCGCTCCAGGTCGGCGCTCATCCGCAGCGAGGTCACCACGATCCGCAGATCCGTCGCGACCGGCTGCTGCCGCGCGAGCAGCGCTATCGCGCGGGCCTCAAGATCGTGCTGGAGGTCGTCGACCTTCTGGTCCGCCGCGATCACGCTCTCCGCGAGCTTCAGATCCGCGTCGAGCATCGCCGTCGTGGCGCGCCCGACCGCCGACCCGACGAGTCGGGCCATCTCGACCAGGCTCTCGCCGATCGAGTCCAGTTCCTCGTGGTACGCGTCCCGCATGTGGCTGTCCCTCTCTACGCAAAGCTCCGGGGTCCGGGTGGGGCTCGGAACCCCCACGCTCCCACGTTCGGTCCCCTACGCGTCCGATTCCACCCCCACCCATGAACCACCACCGTCTCCCAGGTGAACTCTGGGCTACACGCGCCACTGTCCGGTCCGGGGCAAATGAACCGCCCCCGTCTTCACAGTGAACTCTGAGCGACGACTGTTCGAGGAGCCACTCGGACGGCTGGGAACGTGTCCCCGCCCCCGCATAACCTTGAGGCATGGACGTGAACGCGGCAGTCGCCGCATTGGCCGCGATCGCCGGAGTGTGCACCGGCGTGATCGCCATGCTGGCGTTCCGCTGGAGCGAGCGCGACCAGGCGAGACCCACCCGCACCTCCCTGCACACCGACGCCGTGCTCCCGCCCGGCGTCGACACCGTCCTCTCCGTGCTGCGCTCCTCCGCGGTCGTCCTCGACGAGAGCGACTCCGTGGTCAAGGCCAGCTCGGCGGCGTACGCGCTCGGCCTGGTCCGGGGCGGCAAGCTGGCCATCGAGCCCATGCTCAACATGGCCCGCGACACGCGCCGGGACGGGGAGATACGACAGGTCGAGCTGGACCTGGCGCGACGCGGCGCGGGACGCGGCGAGGCCCTCGCCGTCTCCGCCCGGGTCGCCCCGCTGGGCTCGCGGCTCGTGCTGCTCCTGGTCGAGGACCTCACCGAGGCCCGCCGTATCGAAGCGGTACGGCGCGACTTCGTCGCCAACGTGAGCCATGAGCTCAAGACCCCGACCGGCGCGCTCTCCCTGCTCTCCGAGGCGGTCATGGACGCCTCGGACGACCCCGAGGCGGTCACCCGCTTCGCCGGCCGCATGCAGATAGAGGCCACGCGCCTCACCAACCTCGTACAGGAGCTGATCGACCTCTCCCGCGTGCAGAACGACGACCCGCTCGAAGACTCCGAGCCCGTGTCCGTCGACGAACTCGTCGCCGAGGCGATCGACCGCTCCCGGCACACCGCCTCCACCAAGCAGATCACCATGGTCTCGGGAGGCGCCGCCGACCTGTTCGTCTGGGGCAGCCGCGGCCAGCTCGCCGCCGCCCTCGGCAACCTCGTGGAGAACGCCGTCAACTACTCACCGGCCCGTACGCGGGTGGGCATCGCCGCCCGCCACATCGCGGCGCCCGGCGGCGACCTGATCGAGATAGCCGTGACCGACCAGGGCATCGGCATCTCCGAGAAGGACCGCGAGCGCATCTTCGAGCGCTTCTACCGGGTCGACCCGGCCCGCTCCCGTGCCACCGGCGGTACGGGACTCGGTCTGGCCATCGTCAAGCACGTGGCCGCCTCCCACGGCGGCGAGGTCACCGTGTGGAGCACCGAAGGCCAGGGCTCCACCTTCACCCTGCGGCTGCCCGTGGCGGGCGCCGCACGGGACCGCCGGCCCGCCTCGTCCTCCACCCCTGATCTCATGACCGAACCGCTTCCTGCCCCGGAGGTCCTTCCGTGACCCGAGTGCTCGTCGTCGAGGATGAGGAATCCTTCAGCGACGCCCTGTCCTACATGCTTCGCAAGGAAGGCTTCGAGGTCGCCGTGGCGGCGACCGGGCCCGACGGTCTCGACGAGTTCGAGCGCAACGGGGCGGATCTGGTCCTCCTCGACCTGATGCTCCCCGGTCTGCCCGGTACCGAGGTGTGCCGGCAGCTGCGCGGCCGCTCCAACGTCCCGGTGATCATGGTGACCGCCAAGGACAGCGAGATCGACAAGGTCGTCGGGCTGGAGATAGGAGCCGACGACTACGTGACCAAGCCGTTCTCCTCGCGGGAGCTGGTGGCCCGCATCCGCGCGGTCCTGCGCCGCCGCGGCGAGCCGGAGGAGGTCACCCCGGCGGCCCTGGAGGCCGGACCGGTCCGCATGGACGTCGACCGCCACGTGGTGACGGTCGCGGGCGGCAAGGTCGACCTGCCGCTGAAGGAGTTCGACCTGCTGGAGATGCTCCTGCGCAACGCGGGCCGTGTGCTGACCCGTATGCAGCTGATCGACCGGGTGTGGGGCGCGGACTACGTCGGCGACACCAAGACCCTCGACGTCCACGTGAAGCGCCTCCGCGCCAAGATCGAACCGGACCCGGGCGCCCCGCGCTACCTGGTCACGGTCCGCGGCCTGGGCTACAAGTTCGAGCCGTAGACCGGACCGGACCGGAGGATGCCGGGCGGAGTCCGGCGCAGCGTCCCGAAGCCCGGGAGGCCCTCCGGGGCCGAGCGGTGTGAGGGGCGCACGCGGGAGGGGTTCGAACCGGACCCGGGCGCCCCGCGCTACCTGGTCACGGTCCGCGGCCTGGGCTACAAGTTCGAGCCGTAGACCGGACCGGCCACAAGTTCGAGCCGTAGACCTGACCCCGTCGGACCGCAGGTTCCCATCGGACCGTAGGTCCGCGACATGCGCGAAAGGGCGCCCCCCGGTCACCGGGGGGCGCCCTTCACGTGGTCACGTCAGTGGCCGGCCGAGTCCGAGGACTCGCCGTGCTCGGCGCCGTGCTCCGCCTCGCCGCCGTGCTCCCCCTCGCCCGAGGGCGTCGCGGAGGCGCTGGGCGTGGCGCCCGGCGGGGCCGGGACGATGGACGGGCCGAAGTCCTTGAAGTAGCTGGACGCCGGGACGACGAAGGCGCGCAGGCCCACGTCGCCGGTCTTGCTCAGCTTGAAGACGACCTCCTGGGCGTCGCCCTTGCGCGCCGCCTCCGTGCCGTTCTCGATGGTGGCGGTGGCGTTGCCCGCGCCGCCGATCACGACCGAGCCCATGGCCGGGACGGTGATCGGGCCGGTGCCCTCGGCCGCCTTCAGCTTCACCGTGGCGCTGGTGCCCGGCAGGCTGATGGACTCGAGGGTCTGCGCCGTGTCGCCGTTGTTGAAGACGGTGGCCGAGACGACGGCCGGGCCCTTGACACCGGCCTCGGGCTGGGTGATCACGAGCGCGTTCTGGATCTTGACGTCGTCCACGGTGACGGCGGCGTTGTCCGGCCGGACACCGAGCGTCTGCGCGTCGTTGCCCGCCCCACAGGCGGAGAGCGCGGCGATGGAGAACACGAGGGCGGTGGCGGCGAGGGCGCCGCGTCGAAGGCTGCGGCTCACGGCGGCGGCATCTCCTAGGACGTACGGACGGACTTACGGACGGGGTCTTGCGACGGGCTCGGGAGCTGAGGCCCCGACTAAAGGTGCGTCAGCGCGCTTAGGTTACCGAGCCGCACTCTCCGTCCCGCACCCGACCCGCCCCTAACCGGTCACGGCCCTCCCCGGGGTGCCGGGCGGGGAGCGGTCGCGGGGCCTCCGCCGACCGTCCCGCCCGTCGTCGGAAGTCAGCCGGTGTGGCCGGATCACGACCCATTGACCTGTTGTTCACATAACCGCCTTGATCAATTCGGGGGCGGCCCCGCATTCCGCGGAGCCGTGCCTCCGAAAATCCCGGACCCGCGTCGGCTGATCAATTACGGAATCACCCCGCGATGCATCCGTACGGGTGGACGATCCTCGAACGGAGTACGTGAAGAAGCCCACTCCGAACCAGACAAATCGGGGCATCACCCCTCCTCGACGGACCCCCGGGTAGGTGTAACGTGCGCGTTTCTCTCCGTCCGTGCAGCGGCTCCGACCTGCGAATACCGCCTTCCGCAAGCCCTCCGCAGCACGTTCGTGTTGCTGTTGTCAAGCCCCGAGATATGCCCTGACCTGCGAAAACGCCATTCAGAAGAAGCCGTATCCGTGTTACCCTGGATAGCCACGGAAGGGGTACCTGTCACATGACGTTCAAGGTTGGCGACACCGTGGTCTATCCCCATCACGGGGCCGCGCTGATCGAGGCCATCGAAACTCGCCAGATCAAAGGCGTGGACAAGACCTACTTGGTGCTCAAGGTCGCGCAGGGCGACCTGACTGTTCGCGTACCGGCGGACAATGCGGAGTTCGTCGGAGTTCGCGACGTTGTCGGTCAGGATGGGCTGGACCGGGTCTTCGAGGTGCTGCGCGCGCCGTACGCCGAAGAGCCGACGAACTGGTCCCGTCGCTACAAGGCAAATCTCGAGAAGCTCGCCTCCGGCGATGTCATCAAGGTCGCCGAAGTAGTCCGCGACCTGTGGCGGCGCGAGCGCGAGCGGGGTCTCTCCGCAGGCGAGAAGCGCATGCTCGCCAAGGCGCGGCAGATCCTGGTCAGCGAGCTCGCGCTCGCGGAGAACACGAACGAGGACAAGGCCGAGGCTCTCCTCGACGAGGTCCTCGCGTCCTGAGCGTGCTCTGACGACATCCGAGCGCGTTCCCAAGTGAAGCGATGCCGCGGTGCCCGTTGGCGTGCTGTGATCCACACAGTGCTGCCGCCGGGCGCTGCGGCATGTCCGCGTACGCATGCGGACGCACGCGCGGCCGCACGCACACGGTCACCTCGCACGTGTGCCCCTGCGCCGAGAAAGAAACCCCACCCCCTGTAACGTCCGAACCCCTGTGCTCGGGCGGCAACGCCTCGACCGTCGTCACGGAAAGGGCCCGGTCAAGGCGGAGCGTCCGGCACGGTTGAGGCCATACCCATGTCGGCCGCGGAAACAAACCTGCCGGAGTGCAACCGATGTCAGACGAAGCGCGTCCTTCTCGTACCGCCGTGGTGATCCCGGCGGCCGGCCGGGGCGTACGCCTCGGGCCGGGCGCCCCCAAGGCGCTGCGCACACTGAACGGCACCCCCATGCTCATCCACGCCGTCCGCGCGATGGCCGCCTCCCGCGCGGTCTCGCTCGTCGTCGTGGTCGCCCCGCCCGACGGCGCCGCCGAGGTCAAGAACCTCCTCGACGCCCACGCCCTCCCCGAGCGGACCGACTACCTCGTCGTCCCCGGCGGGGAGACCCGCCAGGAGTCCGTGCGCCTCGGGCTCGACGCCCTCCCCGAGGGCATCACCACCGTCCTCGTCCACGACGCGGCCCGCCCGCTCGTCCCCGTCGACACCGTGGACGCCGTCATCGAGGCCGTACGCGACGGGGCCGTCGCCGTCGTCCCCGCGCTGCCCGTCGCCGACACCGTCAAGGAGGTCGAACCGGCCACGAAGCCGGGCGACCCCGAGCAGGTCGTCGCCACCCCGATCCGGGCCCGGCTCCGCGCCGTCCAGACCCCGCAGGGCTTCGACCACGACACGCTCGTCAACGCCCACGCCACCATCGCCCTCACCGGTGAGGGCGCCACCGACGACGCCGGCATGGTCGAGCGGCTCGGCGCGCCCGTCGTCGTCGTGCCCGGCCACGAAGAGGCCTTCAAGGTCACCCGTCCGCTCGACCTCGTCCTCGCCGAGGCCGTACTCGCCCGCAGGAGGGCCAACGATGGCTTCTGAGCCGACCCCGCAGCCGGTCATCCCCCGTACCGGCATCGGGACCGACGTCCACGCCTTCGAGAAGGGCCGCGAGCTGTGGTGCGCGGGCCTCCTCTGGGAGGGCGAGGAGTACGGCCTCGCCGGGCACTCCGACGGAGACGTCGCCGCCCACGCCGCCTGCGACGCCCTCTTCTCCGCCGCCGGCGTCGGCGACCTCGGCGCCCACTTCGGCACCTCACGGCCCGAGTGGTCCGGCGCCTCCGGCGTCACCCTCCTCGCCGAGGCCGCCCGGATCGTCCGCGCCGAGGGGTACGAGATCGGCAACATCGCCGTCCAGGTCGTCGGCGTCCGCCCCAAGGTCGGCAAGCGGCGCGACGAGGCGCAGAAGGCGCTGAGCGAGGCGGCCGGCGCGCCGGTCTCCGTGTCCGGCACCACCACCGACGGGCTCGGGCTCACCGGCCGCGCCGAGGGACTCGCGGCGCTCGCGACCGCCCTCGTCTACTCCGTACGGCAGCAGGACCCGGACGGCGCCAGGTGAGGGAACGGGTGCGGGATTCGTACCGGGACCGGTGAAAAACGTCGGGGGAGAAGGCCGACAGGTATCGGGGCACTACCACACGCCCACTACCCTGGAGTGGTGACTATTCGCCTGTACGACACCAGCGCCCGGCAGATCCGTGACTTCACCCCGCTCACGCCGGGCTGTGTCTCGATCTACCTCTGTGGCGCCACCGTCCAGGCGGCCCCGCACATCGGCCACATCCGGTCGGGGCTGAACTTCGACATCATGCGCCGCTGGTTCGCCTACCGCGGCTACGACGTCACGTTCATCCGCAACGTCACCGACATCGACGACAAGATCATCGCCAAGGGCGCGGACCAGGGCCGCCCCTGGTGGTCCATCGGCTACGAGAACGAGCGCGCGTTCAACTCCGGTTACGACGCGCTCGGTTGCCTCCCGCCGACGTACGAGCCCCGCGCCACCGGGCACGTCCCCGAGATGATCGAGATGATGCGCGGTCTCATCGAGCGCGGTCACGCCTACGAGGCCGACGGCAGCGTCTACTTCGACGTGCGGTCCTTCCCGGGCTACCTGGAGCTGTCCAACCAGGACATCGACGACCTGCGTCAGCCCGCCGAGGACGGCATCACGGGCAAGCGCGACCCGCGCGACTTCGCGATGTGGAAGGCGACCAAGCCGGGCGAGCCCGACTGGGAGACCCCGTGGGGGCGCGGCCGGCCCGGCTGGCACCTGGAGTGCTCGGCCATGGCCCACAAGTACCTGGGCTCCGCCTTCGACATCCACGGCGGCGGCCTCGACCTGATCTTCCCCCACCACGAGAACGAGATCGCCCAGGCCAAGGCCTTCGGCGACGCCTTCGCCTCGTACTGGGTGCACAACGCCTGGGTCACCATGGCCGGCGAGAAGATGTCGAAGTCGCTCGGCAACAGCGTGCTGGTGTCGGAGATGGTGAAGAACTGGCGGCCCATCGTCCTCCGCTACTACCTGGGCACCCCGCACTACCGGTCGATGATCGAGTACAGCGAGGAGTCCCTGCGCGAGGCCGAGTCGGCGTTCGCCCGCATCGAGGGCTTCGTCCAGCGCGCCACCGAGAAGGCCGGGGCGGCCGTCGCCCCCGCCGCCGAGGTGCCGCCGGCCTTCGCCGAGGCCATGGACGACGACCTGGGCGTGCCGCACGCGCTCGCGATCATCCACACCACCGTCCGCCAGGGCAACAGCGCCCTCGCCGCGGACGACAAGGACGAGGCCGTCGCCCGCCTCGCCGAGGTCCGTGCCATGCTCGGCGTCCTCGGCCTGGACCCGCTCGACCCGCATTGGGCCGAGGAGTCCGGTGGCGGCGAAGAGCTCCACGGCGCCGTCGACACCCTCGTACGGCTCGTGCTCCAGCAGCGCGAGTCGGCCCGCGAGCGCAAGGACTGGGCGACCGCGGACGCAATCCGCGACCAGCTCAACCAGTCCGGCCTCGCCATCGAGGACAGCCCCGACGGCCCCCGCTGGACGCTGGGCAACCGTTAGAAGACGTGCCGCTCGGGCCCCCGGGCGGCACACTTCACTTACAGACTTATGTACGCAGGCATCAGAGGAAACAGGTAGTCATGGCCGGGAACAGCCAGCGCAGGAACCGTCGCACGTCGAACAAGAAGGGTGCGACGGTCGGCAGCGGTGGCCAGCGGCGCAAGGGCCTCGAAGGCAAGGGCCCGACGCCCAAGGCCGAGAACCGCAAGGGCCACAAGGCGTTCCGCGTCTCCAACGCGATGGCCCGGCAGGCGTCCAAGCGCAAGCCCGTCGCCCGCCGCGGCGGCAAGGGCCTGTCCGAGATGGTCGTCGGCCGCAACCCGGTCTTCGAGGCCCTGCGCGACGGCGTGCCCGCCTCGACGCTGTACGTGCAGCAGTTCATCGACAACGACGAGCGTGTGCGCGAGGCCCTGAACCTCGCCACCGGCCGCGGCAACATCAACATCATGGAGGCGCCGCGCCCCGAGCTCGACCGGATGACGAACGGCCTGAACCACCAGGGTCTCGTCCTCCAGGTGCCGCCGTACGAGTACGCGCACCCCGAGGACCTCGTCACGGCCGCGTTCGACGACCACGACGACCCGCTGATCGTCGCCCTCGACGGCGTCACCGACCCGCGCAACCTCGGTGCGGTCGTCCGCTCCGTCTCCGCCTTCGGCGGCCACGGCGTCGTCGTCCCCGAGCGCCGTGCCGCCGGCATGACCGCCGGTGCGTGGAAGACCTCGGCCGGCACCGCCGCCCGTACCCCGGTCGCCCGCGCCACCAACCTGACGCGCTGCCTGGAGCAGTACCAGAAGGCCGGCGTCACGGTCGTCGGCCTCGCCGCCGACGGTGACCGCGAGGTCCACGAGCTGGAGGAGCTGGGCGGCCCGGTCGTCATCGTCGTCGGCTCCGAGGGCAAGGGCCTCTCCCGCCTCGTCGGCGAGACCTGCGACTTCCTCGTCCGCATCCCCATGCCGGGCGGCGCCGAGTCGCTCAACGCCGGTGTCGCCGCCGGCGTCGTGCTCTACGAGGCGGCCCGCCGCCGGATGGCCCGCTGACGCCGGAGCCCTACGCCTCGCCGGACCCCGCCGGTCCGGACCCCGGCCCGTCCGGCACCCGTCGGACCTCGTCGGACCCCTCCGGTCCGGCACCCGCCGGTCCCGCCGTACCCGTGCCCGCCTCAGGCCGTCAGGCCTGCCAGGCGGGCACGGGTCATGGCGGCGATGGTGAAACCGTCCGTGATGCGCCCGTCGGCGATCATGGACTCGGCCTCCGCGAAGGGCAGCGTCATCGAGCCGCGGATGCCCTCGCCGGTCTCCAGGCTCCCCACCGCGTCGATCCGGGCGGCGAACAGCAGCACGAGGTCGGCGCTCACTCCCGAATCGGGATGCAGGGAGCCGAGCGGCAGCAGCTCCCGCACCCGCGCCCCGATCTCCTCCGCCAGCTCCTTCGCCGCGTTCGCCTCGCCCGTGAGCCGCGCCGTGCCGAAACCGCGGGGGATCTCCCAGTGCCAGGACCGCGTGGCGTGCCGGTAGTGCTCGATCAGCACCATCCGGTCGCCCAGGAGCGGCAGGATCACGCATCCCGGCGCGGCGGTCGCGCTCACCGAGCGCGTGTACGTACCGGTGCGGCCGTCGGGGAAGCGCACCGCGTCCCGTACGAGCAGCACGTACGGGTCCTGGTACACCACCCCGCCGGCGGCCTCGACGGCGGCCGGGTCCGTCAGGATCTCGATCCCGCCCGGCTCGTTGCGGAACAGCTCCGGCCGCTCGCTACGCAGCACGTCGTACCGCCCCACCGGATCCCCGGTCATGGTTCTCCCTCTCAGGCCCGGCGGGCCGCGCCGCCGGGTGCGTACTAGTCGTTCCGTGCCTGCTGGTCGGCCTGACCGCCCCGGCGCGGAGCCTCCCGGGCGTCGACGGAGGACAGACCGGACGCGGCCAGGATGGTCTGCCAGTCCCTCTTCAGGTTGCCCAGCCGGAGCGTCGGCAATGTCAGCGAGTGCCCGAGGCCCGAGCGGCGGTCCCGGGCGCCCCGGTCCCAGAACTCCAGCCGTACGGTCAGCGCCCCGCCCACGGCCGTCAGCGCCTGGATCGCCGCCGTGGACACGGACAACGGCTCCCCGCTCACGACCTGGAGCGCAGCGGCTCCCGACTGCAGCACGAGGACCGTGGTGATGTCCCGGGCGAAGCCCTCACCCGAGCGGCTGGACCGGCGCGCCGTCCTCAGCATGCGGGCGTGGTCCCGGGCGATCGTGGCCGTGCGCTCGGAGAACTCGTCCGGATCGGGGATGCGTCCGCCCCGGAAGCTGTCGTGGAGGAACGCCTCCAACGACCCCACGTACGTGTTCCACTCGCCGGTCTCGCGCAGGGCGATGATGTCGGCGAGCGACAGCGCCGCGTACGAGTTGGGGCCGTCGACCGCCCGGTGCAGGGAGTCGGCGACCAGGTTCCGGATCAGCAGGCCGACCGCCTCCGGGTCCTGCTCCCGGGCGTGCGGCGAGACGTCCTCCTGGAGCGTGCGGCGCGGGGGAGAGCCCGGCGGCGTCAGCGCCACGAGTCCGCTCGCGTCGGCCAGGCCCAGGCTGTACATGAGGTCGATCAGCTGCTTCGTCGGCACGATCTCGTCGCCGTCCCGCAGCAGGCACTGGTGCGGATCGGTGCCGGGGCGGGTGAGGAACTCCTGGTAGACCGCGTTCCGGGCGATGTTGGTCGTGTGGTCCTGCGCACCCGCCCAGGTGTAGATGGACTGCAGGATGCCGCTGCCCATCGAGGTGGCCAGCTCCACCGGGATCCCGAGGTCCTTCGCGAGCTCCTGGGGGTTCAGCCACCTCAGCCCGGGAAGCTGCCGCGTGAAGCGCTGGCCGATGCGCTCGGCGACCGCCCGGTTCCCCTGCTCGTCCCAGTCCAGGCGTACGAAACCCGGGTCCGACTCCTCCGTGATCAGCCGCCGCCAGGCACGTCCGGCGACCGCGTCGTGCGCGAAGGCGAAGTCCTCGGTGCCGTCCCGCTCCGTGAGCAGGTACGGGACGATCGCCCGGTCGTTCAGGAGCCGCGCGAACGCGTTGCGGTCGGCCGCCTCGGCCTGCGGGACGAAGTTCGCGTACAGGGCCTCGTTGTTGACGAAGAAGGCCCGGTTGACCACCAGGGTCCCGCTGTTGACCAGTGAGCGGCGCAGCTCCGCGGAGGCGGCGGCGACCACCCCGGGCGCCTTGCGCGGGGCGTTCGCGTCCTGCCGCCCCCCGGCCAGCTCGGACGGCAGCCACTGGTTGTCGAGGGCCTGGGCCACGACCGGGTAGTGGTCCAGGTCCGAGAAGACGAGCTGGTTGTCCCGCCGTGCCGGCTCCGGGGCGGGTACCGCCGGTCGCGGTTCCCGCTGCCGCGGGATCTGCTCCTGGGCCGCCGGACCGGTGTGACCGTCCGGGCCGGGCTGAACAGGGTGGGCCATGGTGTCGCTCCCCTCGACTCGCATCGCGCGGACCTCAAAGTAAACTGACGCCCCGCCAGCGAACAACAGTTCCCGGTCCGCCGGGCCTTCCGGCGCCGTTGATCTTGACGGGTCTCGGACATTTGCGAGCCGTCAAGGCAGTGTCCTAAACCCAGATCACTCGGTTAGATGAGTGTGGACACCAGAACGCCCCGGCCGGGGTTCGACGATCAGCCCGCGTTGAGCATGGTCAAGGTGGATTCCGATCCCGCCCAGGTGATCGTGAACCACGCCAGCTTCCGTGTGCGGCTCGCGCCGGCTCAGCCGAAGTTCGGCGCCGGCGCCCGTACCGCAGCCCTGTCCGGGGCCACGGCCGGAGCGGGCGGGCCGCGCCGCCGTCCCGTCGTGTGGACCGGAAAGTCCTCACCGGGAGCGACCGGCCTCCTCCAGGCCGTCCGCGAGTCCTCCGTCTCCACCCTGGAGCCGGGCATGGGCCACCCCGGTCTCGACGCGGGCGCCACCCAGGCCATCCCGCGCATCGACGACACCATGCCCACCCCCGTGGTTCCCGCCGGCTCCGGACCGCTGCTGCCGCCGATGCGCCGAGCCGAGGGCGCGTACGACGAGCTGTACGCCCTCCGGCCCGAGACCGAGGGGCCCGGACCGTACGAGGACGAGGAGGCGCACGGCCGGCCCGCGCAGCGCCACGGGCAGGACAGCGTCCGGCACGCCTACTATCCCGGCCGCCGGATGAACCTCGGCGTCGTCCTCCTCCCGCTCCGCGTCTTCCTCGGCTTCATCTCCATCTACGCGGGCATGGGCAAGCTCTGCGACCCCGTCTACTTCGACGGCGGCGAGCGCGGCTCCATGGTGAAGTGGCTCAACTCCCTCCACCCGTGGGCCCTCGCCGAACCCCTCCGTGACTTCGCCCTCCAGCACCCGGTCGGCGCCGGACTCACCGTCGCCTTCCTCCAGGTCGTCGTCGGCGTCCTCACCGTCCTCGGCCTCTGGCAGCGCGTCGCCGCCGTCGTCGGCGCCCTGCTCTCCGCCGCGCTCCTGCTGACCGTCAGCTGGAGGACCGTCCCGGTCTACGACTCCGCCGACATCATCTACCTGGCCGCCTGGTCCCCGCTGATCATCGCCGGTGCCCCCGTCTACTCCCTCGACGGCCGCCTCGCCGGGGAGGCCTGGCGCACCCTCGGCCCCCGCGCCGACCTCTGGGACCTCCGCCGCCGCGTCATGCGGCGCAGCATCCTCGTCGCCTCCGTCGTCGTCGGTCTCACCCTCCTCGTCGGCTCCGTCCTCGGCGGCGCCGTCCGCTCCACCGAGATGATCACCGTCCCGGGCCCGAACGACGACCCGATCAACCACCTCCCCGGTCAGCCGCTCCCGGCCGAGCCGACGCGCCGCGCGCCCTCCAAGACCGTGTCCACCGAGCCCGAGCCGTCCGCGACGAGCGAGGCCCCGGCGGAGCGCGAGGAGACGCAGGAGGCGACCCGGCCCACCGAGACGACCCGTGAGTCGACCCGGACCCAGGAGGAGCGGCGCCCGACCGCCACGCAGGGCAGCAGCACCGGCGGCAGCCGCACCCCGACCCGCTCCGAGCCGGAGCCCCCGCCGTCCACCACCGACACGCCGACCACCACCGGCGGCACGACGGGCGGCGGTTCGACGGGCGGCTCGACCGGCTCCACCGGTTCGACCGGCACCCCGTCCGAGAGCGGCTCGTCGACGGGCGGCGCGAGGAACCCGATCGGCGGGCTGTTGGGCTAGGTCTCGTACGGAGGAACAGCAGGAGGGCGGCACCGCGGATGCGGTGCCGCCCTCCTGCTGTTCCCGGTCCCGCCCGGCCTCAGCCCCTCTGCGAGGCGAGCTCCTTCGCGGCCTCGGTGAGGTCCTTGGCGGTGTCGATGGCCCTCCAGTACGCCCCCTGGGGCAGCGGGAAGCCCGCCAGGCGCCGCTCGCGCGCGAGCCGGGGGAACGTGGTGCGCTCGTGGTCGCCCACCTCCGGGAGGAGCTCCGTGAAGGCGGCGGAGAAGACGTACACGCCGGCGTTGATGAGGAACGGCGACGGCGGCGACTCGACGAAGTCGGTGATGTGCCCGAAGGTGTCGGTCTCGACGGCGCCCCACGGGATCCGGGGGCGGGCCAGGGCGAGTGTGGCGAGGGCGTCGCGCTCCGCGTGGAAGGCGGCCATCTCGCGCAGCGAGAAGCGGGTCCAGATGTCGCCGTTGGTGGCGTACCAGGGCTGGTCCGGCGCGGGCAGGTGCGCGGCGGCGTACTTGAGCCCGCCGCCGCGGCCCAGGGGCTCGCTCTCGACGACCGTGGTCACCTTGAGCGGCAGGTCGGCGCCCGCCAGCCACTCCTGGAGCACCTCGGCCAGATGGCCGCAGGAGATGACCGCGTCGGTCACGCCCTCGGCGGCGAGCCAGGAAAGCTGATGGCCGATGATCGGGATCCCGGTGCCCGGGATCTCGACCATCGGCTTGGGGCGGTCGTCGGTGTACGGGCGGAGCCGTGAGCCCTGGCCGCCCGCCAGGACCACGGCCTGCGTCGGAGAGGTGTTGTGCATACGGGGAACGATAGGCGCCCCGTACGGCCGACTGCCGGACGTGCGACGGCGCCTCAGCTCGCGCGCATCACGCCGGTGGCGTACGAGGTGTCACAGACCGGGCGGGAGAAGGACTGGGCGCGGGAGGGGCCGTACTGCTCGACGGCGGCGCGGCCGAGGGAGCGGGCGATGGACATGCAGTGCTTGGCGAGGGAGGGCCGGTTCTCCACCTCACGCTGGAGGTGGGTGAGAGCCGTGCCGGGATCCTTCTCCTGGAGCTCCGCGAGGAGCTGGTCGCGCAGGATGTCCTGCGGGGCGCGGGACTTGGCGCGGACGGAGACCTCGGAGGAGGATGCCGTGAGCTGGGTCCCGGCGTCCTGGCCGGCCCACGGAACGGCGGACACCGCGAGCGTTCCCGAGAGCACCAGGACGACGGGCAGGACGAGGGCGAGAGAGCGGCCGATTCGGCGGGCAGTGTGCGTCACGCACGAGAGCGTAGCGGCCGGTAGTGAAATGGCGACATTTAGTCACTCTCGCGAGGGATGGTTCGAAGCGGCTTTTCGAATCCCGTGTTGACGCGGGAGGTGGATACGGGCTCCGAATGACGGGTTCTGCCGCGATCTGCCGGGGTCTGCCGGGGTTTCGCGAAGTAAACCACCACTTAGACCAACGGCCCCGTATCTGCAAGAGACACGGGGCCGAGGAGAGGTCGTCGTCGCACCGACCGGTCGCGGGTCAGTCGCTGAGGCGCGCGCCCGTGGAGGTCGAGAAGACGTGGAGCTCGGAGGCGCGCGGCACGACGTGCAGCGTGGTGCCCTTGGCGGGGACGTCACGGCCGCCGACGCGGACGACCAGGTCCTTGTCCTCGCCGCCGACGCGGGTGGAGCCGTACACGAAGCCGTCGGAGCCGAGCTCCTCGACGACGTTGACGGTGACGGCGAGGCCGTCCTTGCTCGTCGGGCCCGAGACGTCGAAGTGCTCGGGGCGGACGCCGACGGTGACGGTGGTGTCGCCCTTGGCGGAGGCGGCGGCGATGGCGTCACGGGAGACCGGGACGACGCTGTTGCCGAACTTCACGCCGCCGTCGACGATCGGGACCTCGACCAGGTTCATGGCGGGGGAGCCGATGAAGCCGGCGACGAAGAGGTTGGCGGGCTTGTCGTACATGTTGCGCGGCGAGTCGACCTGCTGGAGCAGACCGTCCTTGAGGACGGCGACGCGGTCGCCCATGGTGAGCGCCTCGGTCTGGTCGTGGGTGACGTAGACCGTGGTGATGCCCAGGCGGCGCTGGAGGCCGGCGATCTGCGTACGGGTCGAGACGCGGAGCTTGGCGTCGAGGTTCGACAGCGGCTCGTCCATGAGGAAGACCTGCGGCTCACGCACGATGGCGCGACCCATGGCGACGCGCTGGCGCTGACCGCCGGAGAGCGCCTTCGGCTTGCGGTCGAGGTACTCGGTGAGGTCGAGGATCTTCGCGGCCTCTTCGACCTTGGCGCGGATCTCGGCCTTGTTGACGCCGGCGATCTTGAGCGCGAAGCCCATGTTGTCGGCGACGCTCATGTGCGGGTACAGCGCGTAGTTCTGGAACACCATGGCGATGTCCCGGTCCTTCGGCGGCAGGTGCGTGACGTCGCGGTCACCGATGCGGATGGAGCCGGCGTTGACGTCCTCGAGACCCGCGAGCATGCGCAGGGAGGTCGACTTGCCACAGCCGGAGGGCCCGACGAGGACGAGGAACTCGCCGTCGGCGATCTCGATGTCGAGCTGGTCGACGGAGGGCTTGGTGGCACCGGGGTACACCCGGGTCGCCTTGTCGAAAGTGACGGAGGCCATGGTGATGTGTCCCTTCACCGGCAGGAACGTGCCGGACGATCCGAGTAAAGGAAGGATTGAGGTCTAGTCCACCAGGGTGAACTCCAGGTGACGCTACCTGGCGATCCGGGATCTGTCAGTACTCCCGGGGCCGTGAGATTTCCGACCGCCCGACGGACGACGTTGGATACACTGCACTCGCTGCCTCCTTAGCTCAGCTGGCCAGAGCACCGCTCTTGTAAAGCGGGGGTCGTCGGTTCGAACCCGACAGGGGGCTCCAGGCAGGACGTGCGAAGACCCCCGACCGATCTTGGTCGGGGGTCTTTGGCATCTACGGGTGACGTCAACGGCTCCGGTCGGCCGAGGAGCGAAACGCGGAGGTGCCGGCTCCCGGGCCTGGCAGGCAGGATCGTGCCATGTCGACCGATGTCAGCGGAATGATCGAGTGCCGGCCGGGGGCTCGGCTGTGGGGTCCGGATGATGAGGACACGGTCTGGGAAGCGGGCATCGACCTCTTCCTGCTGAACAGGGGCAACGCCTACGACGGCCTGGCCTGTCTCTTCGGGATCCGCAACTCCTTCGGCTTCCGTCCGCTTGCTGAGGACCGAGGCTTTCCGGATGACGCGTCGGAAGGGCTGCGCCGTGAGTTCGCCGGCTACGGCGGCCCTCACTCCGTGTACGGGACGACATGGGTGACCTGGGCCGAGCTGTCCGCCACCGACTGGCAGGAGACGAACGCCTCCGGAACACGAAGTCGCGCATCGGCCGCAGGGCCCGACACCGACTGGGGTCGCGTCTGGAGCGTCATGCGGATCCTCGGCGAAGTCCACGGCGCGGAGAACGTGCGTCTCGTCGTCTGGTTCCACTGACTCGACCCTCTGACGCATCCGATGCCGACGCAGGGGAGCCAGGCAGATGGCGGGGAGCGGGATCGGGCGTGAGCGACCATCCCTTGGTGTCGTCGTTGTTCGTCGAGGGACCACGGGCTGAGGTCGCGCACGTCGGCTCGTCGGGGGCGCGCCTACCATGGCGCGCATGACGGATGGGCAGGACCGTGATCGTCTCAGTGACGAAGAGGTCGCGCAGATGATGAATTTGTGGCGGCGGTACTGCGCTCACGAGCTGGATCAGTGGGAGGCTCTCCAAACGGAGACGCCGTACGGGCCAGTCTTCGTCTTCATGACCCGGTCCCTTCCCCAAGGGTGGGAGCCCTCAATGTTCCGGGAGTTCTGAGCAACCCTGATGCTCCCCGACGCCCAGCCTGTGCTTCCACCGACGTGCTCTGCGCCCTCCGCCGGGAGCCGGCCCTTCGGGCAGCGTGGGGAAGGGGTCCACGGTGGGCCCTGAGGGGGCGCGTTTTCCCAGCGCCGGCCCTTTTCGCGTGATCACGGTCGCTCCGTGCCAGATGTGCGAGTTCTTGGGTAGGGGCACTGTCAGCACTGTCATCATGCGATCGACGACGGCTGGTCCTCAGACAGGGTCCAGCCGGTCCAGTAGGTCTTGACGTGGTTCGGCAGTGTCCGGGAGACCATGGAAGGGACTGCGACCTTGACGCACGCTGACTCACTCACCGAGACCCTGGCGAACGCCCGGGTCATCCTCTTCGACTTCGACGGGCCCGTGTGTGACGTGTTCGCGGGACTTCCGGCGCCCGAGGTCGCGCGGGAGCTGGCCGCGCTCCTCGCCGTCGAGGACGAAGCCGCGGGCGTGGCTGCAGCCCGGACGGACGATCCGATCGAGGTTCTGCGCATCGCGCACGATGCCGACTCCGAGCTCGGCCAGAAGATCGAGCAGGCCCTGACGGGCGCCGAGGTGCGAGCCGTCGCGGTGGCCGGGCAGCCGACACCAGGTGCCGTCGAGGCACTCCAGGCGGCCCGTGCGGCCGGTCGGGGGGTCGCGGTGGTGAGCAACAACTCCGCCGAGTGCGTACGGGTCTTCCTGGAACTCCACGGCTTGGAGGAGTACGTCACGAAGATCGTGGGCCGCCCTGCCGAGCAGCCGCACCTGATGAAGCCGAACCCGTTCCCGCTCATCACGGCAGCCGAGCAGATGCACATCGACGTCACGAGCTGCACCCTGATCGGCGACTCCCTCACGGACGTCCAGGCCGCGCACGCGGCCGGGGCAACGGTCATCGGCTACGCCGACAAGCCCCACAAGGCGGACCTCTTCGCCGAGGCGCAGGCAGACGCCATCACCGAAGACATGCACGCCGTCGCCGACGTACTCACCGCGACGTAGGAAGCTCACGGACAACTGGCGCGGTTGGCAGGTGCTCCCCCTCGGCATCCACCGGTGCCTTCGACGGCGACGCTTCCGTCAGGGTGACGAGCGCCGCGCAGCCGGATGACCCGTAGCCCGGCGGTCTCGCTGACACGGACCGAGGAACGGTGGGTGTTGCGGCGCTCGACGTTCGGAGCCAGGCATCCACATGACGAAGGCGAATCCCATGGACGGCTTCCGGAACGTCTACGACCTGCTGGACCAGGTCCGCCTCCGCCCCGGCATGTGGGTTCCCGGCAGCTCGCTGACGCACCTGGACACCATGCTGATCGGCTACAGCGTGGCCTTGACCGTGCACGACGCCGAGGAGGACTTCCCCTTCTGGACTCCCGGCCGCGAGTCGCCCTTCGACACCTGGCTCCGCAAGCGCAACGGGTACGAGAGCTCCCTGCGCTGGTCCGCGCAGATCGAGCGGGAGGCCGCCGCCGTGGGCATGCCTGCCATCGAGCTCTTCTTCACCCTCCTCGACCAGTTCCGAGCCGAGTGCGGTCAGCCGACGCGGTGAGGGTTTCTCTCGTAGACGCCCACGGTGTCTGTCAGCACCCCAAATCGGCCCATGTCAGCATCCACGGGCCGTTCCCTCCCCGATCCGGGCGGCAGCCCTCTCCCATGGGGTCGGTTCTGCCACGTCCGGGTGCTCGTCGGCGTCTTCCTCGTACCACCCTGTTCCGGTGAGCCAGGTCTCGAGCCAGGCGGTCAGGCTGTCGGCGTCGAGGAACCAGGCGGTGGCTCCGTCGTCCGTCATCGCGTTCGGTTCGAAGAGGAGGACCTGGGCGGTCTCGCTGTGGCAGTCCACCGCGGCGTACATGGCGCAGCCCCAGTCGAGGATCGGCAGCACGCCCGCCGGCCAGTACGGTGTCTCGCCCTCGGCCGAGGCCGAGCGTTCGGAGCGGTACTCGCTCAGTACCGTGCGGCCCGTTCCCACCAGCGGGAGGAGCTGGTAGTCGGGGCCGAAGCCGCCGTTGGCCACCTCTCGGTACAGGCTCGCCAGCAGGGGTGGGAGCGGGAAGCCGAGGGCCGCCTCCGCCGATGCCACCTCCTCGGCGCCGGCGACGGGAGGCAAGGTCCGCGACGTGGCCCTGGCCTTCGCCGCCACGCGTCGCACGAGGTCTTCGCTGGTCTTCACGTCCGTGATCCTGGCAGGCGCCTATGACAGCGGTGCAGGGCAACCTTTCGGCGCCGGCGGGAGTCTTGGTGCTGCACATTCGCTGATGCGTGAAGGATCCCCGTGTATCTGAAGAGTCTCGTCGCCACCTCCGTCGGTGGCGCCATGTCGGCCGTCGTCCTCGGCGGGCTGCTCGCCGCCGCCCCGCAGGCTGCCGCCGCCGGAACCAGCTGTTCGGCCGGCGTCTTCATGCGGACGTTCTACAAGAACACCTCGTTCACCGGCACCCCCGTGAAGACCGACTGCGACAGCGCCGTCAGCGAGAGCTGGGCCGGCAGCCCCGTCGCCGGAGTGCCGGTGAACAACTTCGGCGTCCGCTGGTGGATGGCGCGCGACTTCGGCTCCGGCGGGCCCTTCACGTTCGCCGTCCTGGCCACCGACGGCGTCCGTGTCTACGTGGACGGTGTCCGCAAGATCGACCTGTGGGCCGGCACCGGCGACACCGCCCGCGGCAGGAACGTCCATCTCGTCGTCCCCCCGGGCCGCCACACCGTGCGCGTCGACTACGCCAACTGGACCGGCGCCGCGAAGGTCAAGTTCGCCTACGCGCCCCGGACCGCCGCCGTGTACGACAAGGTGAAGCCGCTCGCGCCCGTCGGCGTGCGGACGACCTACAACACCACCACGCGGAAGACCACCGTCTCCTGGACGGCCAACAAGGAGATGGACCTCGCGGGGTACTCGCTCCACCGGCGGCCCGTCGGCGGCACCACCTGGACGACCGTCACCTCCTCCACCACCGCCCGCAGCCACACCGACCCCCTCGTGAACCCCGGCGACCGCACGCCGTACTACTACGAGGTGCGCGCCAAGGACAGGGCGGGCAACATCTCCGCGGGCAGCGCGGACGCCCTCGTGCGTCCCCTGCCCATCGTCACCTCCCTGACCGGCACCTTCGACAAGGTGACCCGCAAGGTCACCCTGAAGTGGCCCCTGAACACCGAGCCGCACTTCGACCACTACACGGTCCTGAGCAACGACAAGGTGGACGGCTCCTACGTCTGGGTCCCGCTGGGCACCACCAGGGGCAACACCTGGACCACCGCCCCCATCGCCGCCGACGGCGAGACGCGCCACTACCGCGTCCTCGTGACCAACGACGGCGGCACCACCACCCCCAGCCCCGTGGGGCTCGACGCCCTCGCCCCCCACGAGCTCTGGCTGGAGATCCCCGACGGCATCGCCCCCGGCTACGCCCCCGACCTGACCCTGGGTTCCTGCGCGGGCGGTGTCCAGGCCACCGCCACCGACTACACGCCGGCCCCGATCCGCGACTTCGTCGGCCTGGAGATCGAGCGCCGGGCGCCGGGGGCGACCGCCTGGTCGGTCGTCGTGAGCAAGACCTACGACCCGCGCCGCGAACCGGCCACCGTCACCGTCTGCGCCGCCCAGGCCGCCGACGGGAGCAGCCACGAGTACCGGGCCCGTACGTATGACGCGGCGGGGAACTACTCGCCGTACAGCGAGATCCGGTCCGTGGCCCTGCCGGTGGGCTGACGTCGATCCGTCCGTTCCTGACGTCCCGGGCCACCTTGGTGCGGGACGTACCGGCCGAGTCACTCATGCGTTCGGGATTTCAGTCGGACGCAGCAGCTCGGCGTGCACATGGCGGGCCGGCCGGTGAGGCTGGCGTCATGGGCATACGACCTTGGGTGGTCGTCGAGCCACCTGACCGGCGCGGTCTGCGCCGGATCACCATCCATGGCAAGACGGTCGGCAGCGCCTGGTCCCTTCGCGAGCTGCGGAAGGTCCTCCGCCGCCTGGGTTACCCCGACGACATGGACCTCGACGACCGCTCGCGCGTCCACTGGCGGGGCGGCGACAGCGACGTCTGGCCCGACGACCGGGGCTGGAGGCGGCGGCTGGTCATCGCCCTCATGCTCGTGGGGCTGCTCGGGTCGCTGGGTCTCCACGCCGTCATCGGCTGGGCGGACGCCCTGGGGGCGCTGACGTTCGCGCAGCGGCTCGTCGGCGTCCTGTTCCTCCTCGCGGGAGTGGTGCAGGCCAGCGCGCTGCCCGCCGTCGTCGACCACTGGGGCCGGCGACAGGTCAAGGTGTCCGGAGCGCTGGTCCTCCTCGGTGTGCTCATGGCACTCGCCACCACGTCCCTTCTTCTGTTCCTGTGGTCGCAGGAGCGGGAGTTCATAGCCGCTGTCCTGATCTTTCTCGCCCTGTGGCTGTGGTCTCTGTGGGCCCTCCACGTCCTCGTCCGCGAAAAGGTATGGAGAGGGATCCCGCACCCGAAGAAGTTCGCCGCAGGCGTCACCGTCACGGCGATCCTGACTTCCGTCAGTCTGGGGTACTCGATTCTCTACCAACCCATCGTCGCACCCATGCACTTCGTCCTAAAGGCAGAATTCGGGAAACCTTACGCGGACGCCGATGCGCCCTATTTTCACGTCCCTCTCAAGCTCTACGCCAAGAACGACGGAGGAATCCCGGTGTACCTCGTCGTTGACGACTACACGGTCTTCGGGTACGTATCCGAGTTCTCCAAGTCCGGTGACGGCTTGGCGAGATGGAAGGGCGAGGAGGAGGGATGGTACGCGGAGGCGCAGGCCTTCGAGGGTGAGACCGACGGCGAGATCATCGCGTCAGGTCAGTTCCAGGGGCCTGGTTCCACGCTGGCCGTCGGGGAGGAGTTCAGGATGGAACAGATGATCATGGTGCCCAAGGGGACGAAGTACGAGGTGCTCGAGGCATCGCTGCAGTTCGCCATCATGAGGCAGGACCGCGGGAAGCTCGACGATGACTTCTCCTACGGCAGGCCCTCCTGGGACGAGTCGGAAGGGCGGTATTACTGCCCTCCCGACGATTGTGGTGAGCATGTGATCTATCACGGCAGGGTGCGCTACAACACGAACCTGATCAACGTGACGCGCAAGCCGCGATACGTGGCGGCTTTCTGGTCGCCGGAAGAGGCTACGGATGTCTTCATCTCCTCGTTCAACTTCGAGAAGTACAAGAAGAGTGAGTCGATCTACGCCATCTATGAAGCTCTCGACGAGGAAGAAGTGCAGCGGGAGAATGCCCGCTACGGCCTCGGCTGGGTCACCGTCAACTCGGAAGTGTCCGTCAAGGGGCTGCTGAAACAGGCCCAGTCCTGAGCCGTACCCGCCGACGGTCATGCGGCCCTGCGTTAGGCCGGGTCGCGCCCGGCGAGTCCACGAGGTCTCGTCCCGTTCCTGTGTCCCGGACCAGCCCGGTCCGGGACACTTGGGTGTTACGGGGGTGTACCGGTGGTGTGGGGTGTTGTTCGGGAGGGGTGGGGCTGATGGTGCGGCGGTCCGGGGGGCTGATCGGTGTGTGGGCCGAGCAGCAGCGGGTGGCGCAACGGCAGCGGGAGGGGCAGCACCAGGCGGTGCTGCGGGAGCAGCGGGACGCCGAGCGGGCGCAGCGGGCGTACGCGCGGGATGTCGCCCGGATGCAGCGGGAGCAGCGGGTCGCCTATCGGCAGCAGCGGGAGGCGGACGCGCTGGGCCGGACAAGGGAGTTGGAGGAGCGTGTCGCCCTGCTGGAGGGGCTGCTGGCGGCCGGGTGCCGGGCGCCCGCGTTCTCCGTGGGGTCGCTGCGGCGGGAGGAGACCGTCGAGCCGTTCTCGCCGGGGCGCCTCGGGGAGCCCGTCGCCATGCCCGACCAGCGGTTCTACCAGCCCGAGAGCGCCTGGACCGCGTCCGGGCGGGCGCAGGCCGAGCGGGACGCGCGCGCCCGGTTCGAGCGGGACTGGTACGCGGCGCAGGCCGCCGAGGCCCGGCGTGTGGAGCAACTGGCCGCGTACCGGCGGGAGTACGACACCTGGGCCGCCGCCCGGCTCGCCGAGGTCCGCGCGCACAACAGCGGTGTCGCCGGGACGGAGGCGGCGCTGCGCGACGGTGACGCCGAGACCGTCGTGGAGTTCTTCTCCGCCGTCCTCTTCGCGTCCACCGGCTGGCCCGAGGGCTTCCCCCGGGAGGTGTCCGCCGCCTACGCGCGCGGCGGGCGGACGCTCGTCCTCGACTGGGGCCTGCCCGGGTACGAGGTCGTTCCCGAGGCCAAGGGGGTCAAGTACCTGCCCAGCACCGACCAGGAGAAGGAGGTGCCCAGGCCCGTCACCCAGCGGCGCGCCCTCTACCGCGACGTCATCGCGCAGAGCGTCCTCCTCGCCGTGCGCGAGCTGTTCGCCGCCGACCGGTTCGGTGCCCTGGAGACCGTCACCCTCAACGGGTACGTCGGTGGGGTCGATCCCGCGACCGGGCTCGCCGGGAGGGTCTGCGTGGCCTCCGTCGCCGTCGAGCGGAGCGTCTTCGACCGTCTGAACCTGGAGTTCGTCGGGGCCGTCGAGTGCCTGACCGGGGCCCTCGGCGGGCGGCTCGCGGCCAAGCCCGACGAGCGGGCGGCCGTCGTCCCGCTGCGGACCCCCGGCCAGGTCGGCCCGGACGTCGTCGTCCAGGGGGACGGCGAGGAGCCCGATCTGCTGGCCATGGACCCCATCGCCTTCGAGGGGCTCGTCGCCGAACTCTTCCGGGCCCGTGGGCTCCAGGCCGTCACCACCCGCCGCTCCAACGACGGCGGGGTGGACGTCGAAGCCCTCGATCCCGACCCCATCAGCGGCGGTTCCATCGTCGTCCAGGTGAAGCGGTACCGGAACACCGTGCCCCCGTCCGCCGTACGGGATCTGTACGGGACCGTGCAGGGCGCCGGCGCGAACAAGGGCGTCCTCGTCACCACCTCCAGGTTCGGGCCCGGCTCGTACACCTTCGCCAACGGCAAGCCCCTGACCCTCATCGCCGGGACCGAACTCGTGGACCTGCTCCACCAGCACGGGCTCCGGGGGCGGCTGGGGCCAGGGTCCTCGCCCTCGGCCACCGTCGCCGACACCCCCGCCGTGGACGCGCCCGTCGAGGCCGACGCCGGCTTCAACCTGCTCGGCATGGTGTGGGCCGGCTCGGCCGCGCTCGACGTGTGCGCGCTGGTCTGCTCCGGCAACCAGGTCCTCGGTGACGAGTGGTTCGTCTTCTTCAACAACCCTTCCACGCCGGACGGTTCGGTGTCGATGGCGGCCGCGGCGCCCGGCGACCGGGTCGCCGTACGCGTCGGCTTCGACGCGCTGCCGTCCCGGGCCGACCGCCTCGTCCTCGTCGCGGCCGTCGACCCGGAGGTGAACCCCGAGGCGGATCTCGGGGGGTTCACCGATGCCGGTATCCGGCTGCGCGACGACTCCGGGGCCGAGCTCGACCGGCTCGTCGTCTCGGACGGCCGGCCCGGCGAGACGGCCCTCGTCCTCGGCTCGTTCCGGCGTCGCGCCGGGGGTGACTGGGACTTCGTCCTCGGCGGGAAGGGGTACCGGGGCGGTCTGGAGGAGCTCGTGGGGGACTTCGGCATCCAGGTGGAGTGAGACCCCGAGGCCCCTTGAGACCCCGAGACCCCTTCCCCCCGCTCCCGGCTCAGCGTCCGCTCAAGCGGTTCGCCAGCACCGCCACCCGGTCCGTCGTCGCCGCGTGCCCCGTGGCCTCGCGGTGGTCCGCGCCACGGAAGGCCGCGTACATCGTCTGGACTCCGAGCCAGCGCAGCGGCTCCGGTTCCCACTTGCGGACCTTGTGGTTCACCCAGGGGAGGGCGGTGAGGTCCGTGGGGCCCGACTGGCCCGAGTCCTCCTTGATGAGGTCGCGGAGGGTGCGGGCCGCGAGGTTGGCGGTGGCGACGCCGGAGCCGACGTAGCCGCCCGCCCAGCCGAGGCCCGTGGAGCGGTCGAGGGTGACCGTGGCGCACCAGTCGCGCGGGACGCCGAGGACACCGGACCAGGCGTGGTCGACCCGTACGCCCGCGAGCTGCGGGAAGAAGCGGACCAGGATGTCGCGGA
This sequence comes from Streptomyces sp. CB02261, assembly GCF_001905665.1. Classification (GTDB taxonomy): domain Bacteria; phylum Actinomycetota; class Actinomycetes; order Streptomycetales; family Streptomycetaceae; genus Streptomyces. The sequence continues at coordinate 101,181 of NZ_LIVX01000015.1, forward strand.
GGGCCTCGATCGTCTGCGGCTGGGTGCGTCCGTCGTTGTCCGTCTTCGAACCGAAGCGGTACGGGACGCCCCGGCCGCCCAGCGCGATGCGGCCGTCGGCGGTGCGCTGTGCGTACACGTAGGCGTGGGCCATGTCGCCGAGGGTCTCGCGGCCTTCCCAGCCGATGGACTCCCACTGGGCGTCCGTGAGGGGCTCGGTGGCGATCATCGAGGAGTTCATGGGGAGCCAGGTGCGGCGCTGGCCGGCGAGGGTGGCGGTGAAGCCCTCGGTGCAGCGCAGGACGTAGGGGGCGCGGACCGTGCCGTACGGGGTGACCGCGTGCTTCGGCCGGATCTCGGTGACGGGTGTCGACTCGTGGATCACGACGCCCAGGGCCTCGACGGCGGCCGCGAGGCCCTTCACGAGCTTCACGGGGTGCAGTCGGGCCCCGTGGGGTGTCCAGGAGGAGCCGACGGCGCCGGTGACGCGGATGCGGTCGGCGGTCTCGCGGGCCCCGTACAGGGCGCGGTCGGTCTCGCCGAAGGCGACCTCCGCGGCGTGGAAGGCCTTGAGGCGGGCGAGCTGGGCGGGGGAGAGGGCGACCTCCAGGACGCCGCCGCGGTGCTGGTCGGCCTCGATCTTCTCGGTCTCGCAGACGTCGAGGACCTCGGCGACGGTGGCGTTCATGGCCTGCTGGAGGCGGACGGCGGCCTCGTGGCCGTGGAGCTTGGCGTAGCGGTCGCGGCCGGCGATGCCGTTGTAGAGCCAGCCGCCGTTGCGTCCGGAGGCGCCGTAACCGCAGAACTTCGCTTCGAGGACGGTGATGTTGAGGAAGGGGACGGCCTTCTTGAGGTAGTAGGCGGTCCACAGGCCTGTGTAGCCGCCGCCGACGATGCAGACGTCCGCGGTGGTGTCGCCGGGGAGCGGTTCGCGGGGAGCGGGGGTGCCGTCCTGCGCGTACCAGAACGAGATGCCGCCGTTGACCGTACTCATGTGTATCCCTCTTCCGGGTGCGTGGGCGGGAGGTTACCGGGGGCGTAGGCCCCCTGGATACGGGCCCTTCGGCGCCGATGTCCGGGCGTCGGGCGGCTTGGGTTCGAGGGTGCTCGTCCCGCGCGTGGGCGGTACGGATTCCGTTGCGGCAGCGTGCGGATTCCGTCGCTCCGGAAGGACTCTTCCGTGCCCGTGCGCAGTTCCGGGCACGCCGTCGTCGCGGTCGCCTCGGCGGTGCTCATCGGGCCTTCTGCGGTGGGGTGTTCGGGGCGGGGGCGCGGTGGTCGGGGCGCCGGTGGCGGTCCTTCTCACGGAGCACGCGTCCGTGCCCGCCGGGCGCGCGGAGGTGCTGGTGCGGCCTCCGCCGGACGTAAACGGTACGAGGATCGTCGTCGCCCGCGGACGGCCCTGACGGTCGCGGGTGCGCCGTGTGGCGCGACGGGATTATCGGAGGCGCCGGCCGAGGCGGGTGTCTAGGGTCGGGGGATGGTTCACGTACCCGAGGAGCTCGCGGCGTCGCAGGCCAGGTACAACGGGGACGCCGGGCGGGCGTTCGTCGCCGGGCTGCCCGGTCTCGCCGAGGAGTTCCTCGGCCGGTGGGGACTGCGGGTCACGGGTCCTTCGATGCATGGGGTGGCCTCGCTGGTGCTGCCCGTCGAACGGGTCGCGGACGGCACGCGCGCGGCGCTGAAGATGCAGCTCCTCGACGAGGAGTCGGAGGGCGAGCCGGTCGGCCTGCGCGCCTGGGGCGGAGACGGCGTCGTACGGCTCCTCGACCACGACCAGGGCACCGGGACGATGCTCCTGGAGCGGCTCGACGAGGGCCGGCCGCTGACGTCCGTCGCCGACACCCGGGAGGCGCTCGGCGTCGTCGCCGGGTTGCTCGCGCGCCTGACGGCGGTCCCGGCGCCGCCGGGGTTGCGCACGCTCGGGGACGTCGCGGCCGGGATGCTCGCCGAGGTCCCCGGCGCGGTCGTACGCCTCGGTGCGCGGGACGCGGCGGTCCTGCGGGACTGCGCGGCGGCGGTTCGGGAGGTGGCGGGTGAACCGGGCGACCGGCTGCTGCACTGGGACCTGCACCTGGGGAACGTCCTGGCGGGCGGGCGTGAACCGTGGCTGGCGATCGACCCGAAGCCGCTCGCCGGTGACCCGGGCTTCGACCTGCTCCCGGCGCTGCTGGACCGCTTCGACCCTGACGACGTGCTGTGGAGGTTCGACCTCCTCGCGGACGTCGTCGGCGACCGGGCGCGCGCGGTGGCGTGGACGCTGGGCCGCATCCTGCAGAACGGCCTCTGGGACGTCGCGGACGGTGAACCGGGGCTGGATCAGGAGCAGGTGGCGGTCGCCCGGATCCTGATGGCCGGGCGGACGTGAGGCGGGGGCGAGTCGTTCGTGCCGGGCGGGCGTGAGGCGGGGGCGGATCGCTAGTGCCGGGCGGGCGTGAGGCGAGGCGGGGCGCCCGTGCCGGGAGGCGGTGAGGAACCCGTTCGCCAGGCCGGGGCCCTTCCCGGCAGGCTGGGGCCATGATTCGTACAGCCACTCCCGCCGACGTCCCCGTCCTCCACGCCCTGGTCCGTGACCTCGCGGAGTACGAGAAGGCCCTCCACGAGGTCCGTACGACCCCCGAGCAGCTCCACGAGGCCCTCTTCGGCGCCCGACCCGCCGCCTTCGCCCACGTCGCGGAGACGGAGGCCGGCGAGGTGGTCGGCTTCGCGCTCTGGTTCCTCAACTTCTCGACCTGGCGCGGGGTCCACGGCATCTACCTGGAGGACCTGTACGTCCGTCCGGAGGCGCGGGGCGGCGGCCACGGCAAGGCGTTGCTGCGCGAACTGGCCCGGATCTGCGTGGAGCGCGGCTACGAGCGCCTGGAGTGGTCCGTACTCGACTGGAACACGCCCTCGATCGATTTCTACGAGTCCCTCGGCGCCCGCCCGCAGGACGAGTGGACGGTCTACCGGCTGACGGACGGGGCCCTGGCGGAGCTCGGTGCGCCGGGGGTGTAGGAAAGGGGGCATGGATACGGACATCGAGCAGCGCTTCCAGCGGATCACGGCCTTCATCGAGGCGCGGTTGACTCCGCTCTTCGACCCCGCGAACGGGAGCGACCACGGGTTCGGGATGGACGACACGTCCCGGGCCCTGCGGGCCACGCGCTACACCGTGCAGGCCGCGGCGGCCGTCGGCGGGCTCGTGGAGAAGCGGGAGTCGCCGGAACTGCGGCCCGTGGTGGACCAGGCGCTCGAACAGAACTGGGACGTGCTGCGTTCCATCGCCCGGATGTGGGAGGACCACCCCGACTTCCAGAAGGAGTTCAAGGCCCACTCCTGGGACGTCGTCGGGGTCTGAGCCCGGGGACGGGAGACGCCACCGGCGCCCGGTGGCCCGGGGGCCGGTGGCATCCGGGCGGCCCCGGTGCCGGGGGGCGGTGACGTCCCGGCGGCCCCGTTGCGGGGAGCCGGTGACGTCTCTCGCCTGTTCCTACGGCACCAGCACCACCTTGCCCACCGTGCCCCTGGTCTCCAGCGCGCGGTGGGCGCCCGCCGCGTCCGCGAGCGGGAAGCGGTGGACCGCCGGGCGGAGGGTGCCGGTGGCCGCCGCGTCGAGGGCGGCGAGTTCCAGCGCGCGGACGTCGCCGCCCGCCTTCTGGATCATGACGGGGCCGAGGACGGACTCCGAGGTGATGCCGCGCGCGGCGAGTTCCTCCGGGGTGAAGGTGAGCGCCTCGCCGTCGTGGAGGCCGGCGCCGGACCAGCCGAAGACGATGTGCCGTCCGCCCTTGCCGAGGAGGCCGACGGCGGCCCGGCCGGTGTCACCGCCGACCGAGTCGTAGACGACGGTGGCGGTCCGGTCGCCCAGGTACGCGCGGACCTTCTCCGGCCAGTCGGGCTCCTTGTAGTCGACGGCCAGGTCGGCGCCGTTCTCCTGGACGAGGGCGACCTTCGCGGGACCGCCGGCCAGGCCGATGACGGTGGCGCCGGCGTTCTTGGCGAACTGGACGAGCAGGGTGCCGATGCCGCCGGCGGCGGCGGGCACGATCGCCACGGATTCGGGGCCGAGTTCGGTGAACTGGAGGATGCCCAGGGTGGTGCGGCCGGTGCCGATCATGGCGACGGCCTCCGCCTCGCCGAGGTGGTCGGGCAGGGCGTGCAGGCGGGCGGCGTCGGTGACGGCGAGTTCGGCGTACCCGCCGGGGTTCATGCCGAGGTGGGCCACGACCCGCTTGCCGAGCCACGCCGGGTCGGTGCCCTCGCCGAGGGCGTCGACGGTGCCGGCGACCTCGCGGCCCGGGACGGTCGGCAGGGCGGCGGGCGCCGGGAACGGGCCCGTCATCCCCTCGCGGAGCGCGGTGTCGAGGAGGTGCACGCCGGCCGCCGCGACCCGGACGCGGACCTGGCCGGGGCCCGGCACGGGGTCGGGCGTCTCCTCGTACGTGAGGTTCTCGGCGGGGCCGAAGGCGTGGAGGCGGATGGCGTGCATGGCGGATCCCCTGTCGTCGTACGGATGGGTGTGCGCGGTCGTGCGGTGACGGTGTCCGCGCGGGTCGTGCGGTGACAGGGCAAGCCTCTGACCTCAAGCATGGTTGAGGTCAAGGGGGTGGTGGGGAGACCCGCCGTGCACGCCCCGAGTCACGCCCGCCACGCGCCCCGCGTCACGCCCGCCGCGCGCCCCGCGTCACGCCCGCCGCACGGCCAAGTGGTCCGCGCGCAGCGCCAGCGACACCGCCTCGACCGCGCTCGTGAACGACACCTCCGACAGCACGCCCGGCGCCGCCACCTGGTCGCCCACCAGGTACACGCCGTCGCCCCGGTCGACGGCCGGCCGGTCGCGCCAGGTCGTGCCCGGGCGGTCGACCGCCCCCGTACGCCCCTGGGACATCGCCTCCCGCCGCCACACCGTCCGCTCGCGCCAGCCGGGGAAGCCCAGGTCGAGGAGGCGTTCGGCGTGGGCGACGCCGTCCGCCTTGGCCGCGTCCGGGCCGACGGGCAGCTGTGCCTGGATCAGCTGCTGCCCTGCCGGGGCGAGTGAGGGGTCCTGGGCCGTGAACCGTTCGATCCAGCCGGGCTCGTCCAGGTCGGAGATCACGAACGGGTCCCCCTTGCGGCTCCGCAGCGCCAGGTCGAGCAGGACCGTACGGCCGCTCTCCCAGGTCAGCGACGGGTCGTCGAGGAGCCGGGCGGCGGCGGGCAGGGAGGTGGCGACGATCACCGGTCCCTCGCCCCCCGGAAGGTCGTCGAGGCGCTCGACGCGCGACGACGTCTCGATCCGTACGCCCGCCTCCCACGCGCGCGCGACCATCCGCTCGATCAGCTCGCCCCAGCCGCCGCGCACGTAGTGCGCCTCGGGCGGTACGGCGGCGGCCCGGTGCAGCCGTTCCTGCACGAAGCGGGCGGAGAGCGCGCCCGGGTCGTGGTGGAAGAGCGCGACCCCGGCGTACGCGGCGGCCACCCGCGCCGCCCGCTCGCCCGCGAGCCCGGTGGCCCAGGTGCGGAAGTCGAGGTCCACGGGGGCCTTGTCGGCGGTCCGCAGGGACTGCCGCAGCAGGCCGAGCGGGGGGGTGCGGCGCAGGGCGCCGCCGCGGTGGAATCGGAACCGGAGGCCTTCGGCGGGCGGCAGCGGGGCCAGCGGCCCCAGGAGACCGCGCTGCTTGAGCCAGGTCCAGTGCGGGCCGCCGGCGTAGAGCGCGTGCGGACCCTCGTTGGTGCGGTAGGTGCCCTCGGCCGTACGGGCCCGGCCGCCGGGGGTCCGGTGCGCCTCGTGCACGGTCACCCTGGTGCCGGCCTCGGCGGCGGTGATGGCCGCGGTCAGTCCCGCGAATCCGCCGCCGATGATCGTGAGCTTCCGCATGTCCGTCTCCCTCGTGTCGGGCTCGTGACCTTCTGAACGGGGACGGGGGACGGGGGCGCGTTCGTGACATCGGAGGCGTTGTCAGTGGCGTACATCACCATGGGGGCATGGCGACGACGCGGAAGAAGAAGGCGGCGGTGGTGGGCGCCCGGCGGCCGGAGGTGCGGCTTCCTCCCCTGGAGGTGTACGAGGGCGGCCTCGCGCCGGACGGGGACTACGACGGCCTCGAACTGGCCGGGCTCGATCTGGCGGGGCAGTCGGGGGAGGGCGCCCGGTTCCTGGACTGCGCGCTCCGCGAGTGCGGGCTCGACGAGGCGCGCCTGACGGGGGCGCGGTTCCTCGACTCGGTGCTGACGGGCGTACGGGGCGTGGGGACGGTCCTGGCCGGGGCGCAGCTGCGGGACGTGGAGGTCGTGGACGCGCGGCTCGGCGGGGCGCAGCTGCACGGGGCGGTGCTGGAGCGGGTCGTGGTGCGGGGAGGGAAGAGCGACTATCTGAACCTGAGGGCGGCGAAGCTGAAGGACGTCGTCTTCGAGAGCTGCGTGCTGAGCGAGCCCGACTTCGGGGGCGCGGTGCTGGAGCGGGTGGAGTTCGTGGACTGCGTGCTCACGGGCGTGGACTTCAGCGGGGCCCGGCTCAAGGACGTGGACCTGAGAGGGGTGCAGCGCCTGGAGATCGAGCGCGGGGTGGAGTCGCTGGCGGGCGCCGTGATCTCGACGGCCCAGCTCTTCGACCTGGCACCGCTGCTCGCGGCGAAGCTGGGGGTGCGGGTGGAGGGGTGAGGCCCGTCACCGGGGCCTGCGGCGGGGCGGGGGGGGCGGGGGTTCGCAGGGGGTCTGCGGGGGAGCGGGGGCTCGCCCGGTGGTCTGGGGCATGCGAGGGGGCGGCCCGCTGGGCCCGGTGGTCCTACGACTGGCGGGGGCCCGGCGCCCGGGGGCCAGACCCGGCATCGGGGAGGCGGCCGGCCCGATGGTCCTACGGCAGGCGGGGGAAGCGGGCCTGGAGGGTCCAGACGGCCGGGTTGTCGGCGAGGCCGTCGTGCATGTCGGTGAGGTCGGCGATCAGGTCGTGCAGGAAGTCGCGGGCCTCGCGGCGCAGCGCGGAGTGGTTGAAGGTGAGCGGCGGCTCGTCGCCCGGCATCCAGTCGGCCTCGACGTCCACCCAGCCGAAGCGGCGCTCGAAGAGCATCCGGTCCGAGGACTCGGTGAAGTCGAGCTCCGCGTACTGCGGCCGGGAGGAGCGGTTGCCGCGCGGGTCCTGGTCGAGCTGCTCGACGATGTCGCACAGCGCCCACGCGAAGTCGAGCACCGGCACCCATCCCCAGGCTGTGGACACCTCCCGGTCCGCCTTGGTGTCGGCGAGGTACACGTCCCCGCAGAACAGGTCGTGGCGCAGCGCGTGGACGTCCGCGTGGCGGTAGTCGGTCTGCGGCGGGTCGGGGAAGCGACGCGAGAGGGAGTAGCCGATGTCGAGCACGGAACCGATGGTGTCACGGCGCCGGGCCGGCCTCGTACGCGAGGACGAACGGCCGCACCCCACCCGTGGCGCTCAGCGGCGGCCCTGGGTCGCGCGGGCCAGGCGGGGGCCCAGCCAGCGCTTGAGGCGGCGGAGGGGTTCCAGTTGCTCGGCGGCGCGGTCGAGGCGGTAGTACAGCTGCGGCGGGACGTGGGGGAGCAGCGGCGAGTGGCGCTGGCCGAGGAGGGCGAACATGTGGGCCGGCTCCAGGCGCATGTAGCGGGGCAGGTTCTCGTACCACCGGGCGCTGTAGCGGGCCGCGCTCTGGGCGGAGAGGAGCTCGGCGCGGCGCCGCTTCCCGTACGTGGTGAGGGCCGTGTCGAGGTCGGTGTGCGCGCGCAGGGCGTCCGCGAGGGCGAGCGCGTCCTCCAGGGCCAGGGTGGTGCCGGCGCCGATCGAGTAGTGCGTGGTGTGGGCGGCGTCGCCGAGGAGGACCAGGTTGCCCCGGTGCCAGACCCGGTTGGTGAGCGTGCGGAAGGTGAGCCACTGGGCGGCGCCGTCGGCGCGGTCGCGGCCGATCAGCTCGTGCCCGTCGAGGAGGTCGTGGAAGAGCTTCTCCAGGAACCGGAGGCTGTCGGTCTCGCCGCGCGTGTCGAGACCGAGGCCCGTCCACGTCTCCGGGGAGCACTCGACGACACAGGTGGAGCGCTCGCCGCTGAAGCCGTAGGCGTAGCACCAGATCCAGCCGTGCTCGGTCTCCTTGAACGCGAAGCTGAAGGAGTCGAAGACCTTGGTGGTGCCGAGCCAGATGTACGGGTTGCGGCCGCTCACGACCTCGCTGCCGAAGTGGTCGGCGTGCGCCTCGCGGAGCACGCTGTTCACCCCGTCGGCGGCCACGACCAGATCCGCGCCGGCCAGTTCGGGCGCGTCCGCGCCGGGGATGTCGTGCTCGAACTCGACCCGTACGCCGAGCTCCCGGGCCCGGTCGGCGAGCAGCGCGAGCATCCGCCGCCGTCCGATGCCGAAGCCGGCGTCGCCGCGGTGGACGGTCCGCTCGTCACGGACGATCGCGACCCCGTCGTTCCAGGTCACGGAGGCCTCCGCGACGGCCGCCGCGGACTCCGGGTCGCCCGCGCGCAGCTTGTCGAGCAGCCCGGCCCAGTACGTCACGCCCCAGCCGTACGTGGAACCCGCCGGGTTCCGCTCGTACACGGCGACGTCGTGCGCCGGGTCCTGCCGCTTCAGCAGGATCGAGAGGTAGAGGCCGGCGGGACCGCCGCCGACGATCGCGAGCTTCACGTGCGCTCCCACTGGACTGACCGAGTCTCAAGACATGACACCGTGCGATGGAACAGCAACGCACGGTAGCAGTGGTGGGGCTTCGCGCACGTACGGGCGCGGAGCACGACACGGCTGAGGGGGTGTGTCTGGTGCAGTCCGGCCGGACTGGCAGGGCACCCCCTACGGCAGCAGGCGCCGCTCCTTCGCCACGGCCACCGCGCCCGCCCGCGTGTCGACGCCGAGCTTCGCGTAGATCCGGCCGAGGTGCGTCTTGACCGTCGCCTCGCTGATGAACAGGGCCCGCGCGATCTCGCGGTTGCCGAGGCCCCGCCCGAGCTGGCCCAGGATGTCCCGCTCCCGGTCCGTGAGGCTCGGCCCCGCCGCGCCCCGCATCCGGTCCATGACCCGGCTGGCGACCGGCGGGGAGAGGGCGGTGCGGCCCTGCGCGGCCGCGTGGATGGCGGCGAACAGCTCCTCGGGCCGTTCGGCCTTCAGGAGGTAGCCGGTGGCGCCCGCCTCGATCGCCCGGGTGATGTCGGCGTCCGTGTCGTACGTGGTGAGGACGAGGACGTGGACGCCGGTGGGCGCGATCCGGCGCGTCGCCTCCACGCCGTCGATGCCCGCGCCCAGCTGGAGGTCCATCAGGACGACGTCGGGCGTCAGTTTCGCCGCCATGGCGACGGCCTCCTCCCCGCTGCCCGCCTCGCCGACGACCTCGATGTCGGGGGTGCTGCCGAGCAGCGCGAGCAGCCCGGCGCGGACGACGACGTGATCGTCGCAGAGGAGGATCCGTACGGACATCACGACTCCAGGGACAGCGGGATCGCGGCCGAGAGCACGGTGCCCTCGCCGGGGGTGGACTCGACCGTCAGGGTGCCGCCGAGCTGCCGGGCCCGCACGCGCATCGCGGGCAGTCCGTGGCCGCGTACCCCGCCCGGCGTCTCGACGGGGTCGAAGCCGCGGCCGTCGTCGGCGATGTCCAGGACCACCTGGTCGTCGAGGTACGTCAGGGTCAGGGCGGCGGAGTCGGCGGCGGCGTGCTCGCGGATGTTCGCGAGGGCGCCCTGCGCGATCCGCAGCAGCGCCGTCTGCACCCGTTCGGGCAGCGGTACGGGCGCCCCGTCCACCCGGAAGGCCGCCGACTCGCGGGCGGCCAGACCGCGCAGGGCCTCTTCGAGTCCGCCCCCCTCGGCGAGGTCGGCGGGCGCGAGGTCGTGCACGAACCGGCGGGCCTCGGCGAGGTTGCGTTCGGCGATCGCCTCGGCGGTACGGACATGGCGGCGGGCGGTCGCCGGGTCGCCGTCCCAGGTGCGGTCGGCCGCCTGCAGCAGCATCTGCTGACTCGACAGGCCCTGGGCCAGCGTGTCGTGGATCTCCATCGACAGCCGCTGGCGCTCCGCGAGGGTGCCCTCGCGGCGCTCGATCGCGGCCAGCTCCCGCCGGGTGCGGATCAGGTCGTCGATGAGGGCCCGCTGGCGCGCCGCCTGCCGGTCGGAGTACACGAAGACCCCGGTGGCGATGGCGGCGACGGCAGGCGGCGCCACGATCAGGTTGGGGTCCCAGCCGCCGTGCGCGAGCTGGACCTGCGCGAACACCACGAACACGGTGAGCAGGGCGACCAGGCCGAGGGCCGCACGCGCCGGGAGGGTGCGGAGCCCCGTGTAGAAGAGCGGCACCGCGCACCAGGCGAAGCTGGGCGCGAGGACGACGAGGAGGATCCAGACCGCGACGACCGTGCCCAGCCAGGCGATCCGGCGCGGGGCGGCGCGGGTGCCGACGACGGGGCCGAGGAGGTACAGGGAGGCGAGGGCGCCGGAGAGGGCGATGATCCAGGGACTGCGGTCCTCCCAGGGGTGGCGCAGCAGGAAGCGGGCGAGCGAGGCGCCGAGGAGGAGGAAGAAGGCGATGTGCATGACCCGCGCCAGCCAGGGCGCGTCGGGGTCCCGCTCGGCCTCCGCCGGCAGCGGCCCGGCACCACCCTCGCCCCGCTGCCCGGTGGCCGCCGGGCGGGGGGTGCGTCCGGCTCGCCGTCCGGGTGTCGCCGGGCGGGTGGCGTTCTCGTCCTGCCCTCCGGTCTCCTCCGACCGTGTCACGTTCCCGCCCTCCTGCCCTTCCGACCTGGGGATATCGGTCCATCCTGGCCCGGTGGGACCACGGCGGCATCAGCCGATCGGCTGACCCGGCCGTCCTCCAGTGTGCGCGCGCGGGGCAGCCGGACCGTGGACCGGACGGCCCGGGTTGCGGCCACAGGATGGATCGCAGAGCGAAGGAACGGCACACCGCCCCGCCGCTCGGCCGACTTCCCCGTACGCACCCCACCTCACGGAGTTCCCCATGAAGAAGATCCTCTTCGGTGCCACCGCCGCCGCCGTCATCGCCGCCGGTACCTTCGGCGTGGTCTCCGCGAACGCCTCCGCCCCGGCCGCCGCCCCCGCCGCCGCGGTCCGCGCCGACGCCGGCAACGACAACCTCCAGCAGTCGACGCACCTGACGATCGAGGCCGCCACGAAGGCCGCCCAGGCCACCCTGGACGCCGCCGAGAAGGAGAACCAGCGCGTCTCCGTCGCCGTCGTCGACCGCAACGGCAACACCCTCGTCACCCTGCGCGGCGACGGCGCCGGCCCGCAGTCCTACGAGTCCGCCGAGAAGAAGGCGTTCACCGCCGTCTCCTGGAACGCCCCCACCTCCGAGCTCGCCAAGCGCCTCACCAACGCCCCCAACCTCAAGGACATCCCCGGCACCCTCTTCCTCGCGGGCGGCGCCCCGGTCACCGCCAAGGGTGCCCCCATCGCCGGCATCGGCGTCGCCGGCGCCCCCTCCGGCGACTTCGACGAGAAGTTCGCCCAGGCGGGCGTCGCCGCCCTCGGCAAGTAAGACCGACAAGCAAGCAAGGCCGACGAGCCAAGCAAGGCCGACGAGCCAAGCACGGCCGACGAGCCAAGCACGGCCGACAAGCAAGCACGGCCGACAAGCAAGCACGGCCGACAAGCCAAGCAAGGCCGACAAGCGAGTAAGGCCGACAAGGCCGACGGCCCCGCAGCCGGTGACGGCGCCCGGATCCCCCGCCGGGCGCCGTCACCTTTTCCGTATCCGTCCTGCTTAGGATCGGTACGTGAACCACAGCCGGACCCGAGCGGCGGCCACGGCCCTCGCCACCGCCCTCACCACCCTCGCTCTGCTCGCGGGCGGCTGCACCACGGCCCTGAGCGGTGTCCGGGGCACCCCCGGGGCCGCCGGGCTGCGCGACCCGTACTTCCCGAAGCTCGGCAACGGCGGCTACGACGTACGGCACTACGCCCTGACCCTCGCCTACGACCCGCGCACCGGGAAGCTCGACGGCACCGCGGAGATCACCGCCCGCGCCGGCCAGGACCTCAGCGCCTTCAACCTCGACCTGGCCGGCCTCACGGTCGGTCGCGCCTCGGTCGACGGCGAGCCCGCCGCGGTCAACCGGGCGGGGAACGAGCTGACGCTCCGGCCGCGCGAGGAGATCCGCGAGGGCGCGGAGTTCCGCACCACCGTCACGTACGAGGGCGTGCCCGAGGCGGTCACCGACGCGGACGGCACCCGGGAGGGCTGGCTGCGCACCGACGACGGGGCCGTCGCGGTCGGGCAGCCCGTGGGCTCCATGACCTGGTTCCCCGGCAACCACCACCCCTCGGACAAGGCCGGGTACGAGATCACCCTCACCGTCCCGGCCGGCCTCGAAGCCGTCTCCAACGGCGTCAGGACCGCCCGCCGCACGGCGCCGGACGGCCGTGTCACCACCGTGTGGAAGGCGCCCGAGCCGATGGCGAGCTACCTGGCGACGGTCGCGATCGGCCGGTACCGGACGGACACGGCGACCGCCCTCGGCTCCGTGCCCGTGCTGACCGCCGCCGACCCGGCGGTCGCGGCGAACAGCGCCGCGCTCCTCGACGAGATCCCGAAGATCCTCGACCGGCAGACCCGGCGCTTCGGCCCGTACCCCTTCACGGCCGCCGGGGCGGTCGTCACCGAGGACGGCACCCTCGGCTACGCCCTGGAGACCCAGACCCGGCCCGTGTTCCCCGCGTCCTCCTTCGACCGGACGATCCTCGTCCACGAGCTGGCCCACCAGTGGTTCGGCAACTCCGTCACCCCCGCCACCTGGCGCGACCTCTGGCTGAACGAGGGTTTCGCGACGTACGCGGAATGGCTGTACGCGGAGGAGTTCGGGCACGTCCCCGCGCGCACCAGCTTCGCCCGTGCCTTCGCCAAGGACATCAACTGGACCTTCCCGCCGGCCGATCCGCCCGCCGCCGAGAACCTCTTCGACCCGCCCGTGTACCAGCGGGGCGCGATGGTCCTCCACAAGCTGCGCGAGACCGTCGGGGACGAGGTCTTCGGCGAGATCCTGCGCGGCTGGCCCGCGAAGTACCGGCACGCCAACGCGTCCACGGCCGACTTCACCTCCTACGTCGAGGCCGTCGCCGGACGGGACCTCGACGGCCTGTGGGACGTCTGGCTGTACGGCGACGGGAAGCCGGACCGGCCGTAGCCGCCGGGTTCAGGAGGCCAGGCCCTTGCGCAGCACCACGCACGGGCGGCCGTGGACGCGGTCCGGGCGCCGGTCGGTCTCCTCGTAGCCGAGGGAGGTCCAGAAGGCCAGCGCGTCCGGGTTGTTCTCCAGGACGGCGAGCCGGAGGCCGGTGCGGCCCTCGGCGCGGAAGCGGTCCTCGACGTACGCGGCGAGCCGGCTCCCGTGGCCGGCGCGCCGCTCGTCCGCGTGGACCAGGAGGAGCCCGAGCCACGGCTCCGGTTCCGCCGGGTCGGGGTGGCGGCCGAGCGTCACGGCGACGGCGACGAGCCGGCCCTCGGAGCGGGCCAGGAGGACTTCGGCGGTGGGCTCGGCGAGCTCGTCGGCGAGGGCGGCTGCGACCTGCTCGGGGCGGATGTCGGACGGGTCCGGGACGTCACCGCTGAGCTGCTGGAACCTCTCGTCGGACGCGTAGAGCGCGGTGAGTTCGGTGAGCAGCGGAGCGGGGAGGGCCGCACCGTCCTCCAGGGCCTTGGGCACGAGGGCTTCGACGATCACGCGGGCAAGGGTAGAGCCCCGGCCGGGAATCCGGACCGGGGCTCTCACCGTGTCGACGCGTCAGGGGCCGACGGGATACGCCGGGGACGGCGCGGGGGGCGAGGCCTCCTGGGTCAGAGGTTGACGCCGAAGTCGCGGGCGATGCCCTCAAGGCCCGAGGCGTAGCCCTGGCCGACCGCGCGGAACTTCCACTCGGCGCCGTTGCGGTAGAGCTCGCCGAAGACCATGGCGGTCTCGACGGCGGCGTCCTCGGAGAGGTCGTAGCGGGCGATCTCGGCGCCGCCGGCCTGGTTGATGATGCGGATGTACGCGTTCCGCACCTGGCCGAAGTTCTGCGAGCGGTTCACCGCGTCGTAGATGGAGACCGGGAACACGATCTTGTCGACGTTCGCCGGGAGGCCCGCGAGGTTGACGTTGATCTGCTCGTCGTCGCCGCCGCCCTCGCCGGTGCGGTTGTCACCGGTGTGCACGATGGTCTGGTCCGGCGTCGACTTGTTGTTGAAGAACACGAAGTGCGCGTCGGAGGCGACCTTCCCGGCGGCGTCCACACCGATCGCGGAGGCGTCGAGGTCGAAGTCGGTGCCGGTGGTCGTACGGACGTCCCAGCCGAGGCCCACGGTGACAGCGGTGAGGCCCGGGGCCTCCTTGGTCAGAGAGACGTTGCCGCCCTTGGACAGGCTCACAGCCATGGAAAGTCCCTTTCATCGTGATGTCGTCGCCTGGAGAAACGCGTGCGCGCCTCCGGCGGTTCCCGGAGGCCTCCCGGCGAAAACAGGATGACTCCGATGGCCCCCTGCGGGGAACATGGGGGGCATGTCCGGTCCGTATCCCATCCGCGGCTCCGTCTCGCTCCCCGAGGCCGAGCTCCAGTGGCGTTTCTCGCGTTCGTCGGGTCCGGGCGGACAGCATGTGAACACCAGCGACTCCCAGGTCGAGCTGCGCTTCGATCTCGCGGCCACCGAGTCGCTGCCCGAGGTGTGGAAGGCCCGCGCCCTGGAGCGACTGGCCACCCGCCTCGTCAACGGGGTCGTGACGGTCCGCGCCTCGGAGCACCGCTCCCAGTGGCGCAACCGCGAGACGGCGGCGGTCCGGCTGGCCGCGCTCCTCGCCGAGGCGACGGCCCCGCCGCCGAAGCCCCGCAGGCCGACGAAGATCCCGCGCGGGATCAACGAGCGGCGGCTGCGGGAGAAGAAGCAGCGCTCGGAGACCAAGCGCACCCGCCAGTCGCGCGACTGGGGCTGAGCACGGCCGGCCCCGCCGGAAACCCGGCCCGCGCCCGCAGGAGCCCGGCCGGCGTCCACGGAAGCCCGGCCCGCGCCCACCGGATCGCGGCCCGCGCCCACCGGAGCCCGGGGCCGTCAGGACAGGTGCCGGTACTTCCCCTGGTAGTACGTGAGCGGCCCGCCCTCCGCGGCCACCGCGCCGACCTCCAGGACCCGGCCCACGACGAGCGTGTGGTCACCGGCCACGACACGGCTCTCCGTACGGCACTCCAGCGTCGCCAGCGCGCCGCCCATCAGCGGGGCGCCGCTCGTCCCGCCGCGGGTGTACGGCAGGTCGGCGAAGAGGAGCCGGTCGCTGACGCGGTTCTTCATCGCGAAGCGCCCGGCGATGTGCCGCTGGTTCTCGGAGAGGATCGACACCGCCCACACAGGGACGTCGGTGAGCAGGTCGTCCATGCGGGAGCCGTTGCGGAGGCTCACCAGGACCAGGGGCGGATCGAGGGAGACCGACACGAAGGCGGTGGCCGTCATGCCGACGTCCTCGCCGCGCGGGCCGTCGTCGGGGTCGTGCGCGGTCACGAGGACCACGCCCGCCGCGAGGCGGGACATCGCCGCCCGGAAGTCGTCGTTGCTCACCCCCTCAGCATGAGGGATGGCCAGATCGGACACGGGGGGCGAGGCGGGCGTCTTCTGCAGCACACCTCGCACGCTAGTCCGGGCGGTCCGGGGGCCGCATCGGGCGGGGGGACCAGTCCGGCACCCCCGCCGGTCCTAGGACCCGGGGCGGCGCCGGCCCGACCCGCGATGACCTGCTGTGACTTGAGTCACAGAGGCGAGTATTTGCTGACCCTGTGTACCGGCTACGCAGCTCGCTGTGATTCAGTGGCGGGGACAGTGCAACACGAAGCCGATGAGAACCCTGGAGTTGCTGTCGAGGTCTCGGGGAGAGCGAGCGATGGAGACCGAGTCGGAGCCGTACGTCCGTCTCTCGACCCTGCGGCAGCTGCATCAGGTCGTGGCGGACCTCAACACTGCGCGCAGCCTGGCGGACACCCTGCAGACCGTCGCCGACGGTGTCGTCGCCGGTCTCAACTACGAGCTGGCCTGCGTCAACCTCGTACGCCCCGACGGTGACCTCGTCGTCGCCGCCTTCGCCGGAAGCTCCGCCGCCGAGGCCCTGATCACCGGCCGGGTCGGCTCCCGCGCCTCCTGGGAGCGACGCCTCGCCATGGCGGACGCCTGGGGCGACCTGCGGTTCATCCCGCACACCGAGGGCTGGGTGCTCATGGAGGACGACGTCCCCCAGTGGCACACCGACGGCCCCGCGCCCCGCTTCGAGGACGAGTGGCACCCGCACGACCGCCTCTACGCCCCCATGTACGCGTCGGGCTCCGGCCGCGAGCTCCTCGGCGTCATATCCGTCGACCGCCCGCGCAACGGCCGGCACCCCGGCCCCTGGGGCCAGGAGGCGCTCCAGATGTACGCCTCCCAGTCGGCGATAGCCATCAGCAACGCCCGCCTCCGCTCCAACATGCAGCGCGCCCTGGTCCGCCTGGAGCGGGAGCAGCAGGCCCTCCGCGCCAGCGAGGAGTCCTTCCGCCAGGCCTTCGAGTACGCCCCCTCCGGCATGGCCATCGCCGAGATGGGTGGCGACCAGCACGGCCGGCTCCTCCGGACCAACGACGCCCTGTGCCGGCTCCTCGGCCGGCCCGCCTCCGTGATGCGGCGCTACTCCTTCGCCGACCTCGTCCATCCCGAGGACATAGGCACCCTGCTCCGGACCTCCGCCGAGGGCGGCCGGGCCGAGCTGCGGCTCGGGCGGCGCGACGGCACGTACGTATGGGTGTCCCTCCGCAACTCGGTCGTCGCCGACACCGCCGACGGGCCCCGCTTCCTCCTCACCCACGTCGAGGACATCGAGGAGCGCAAGCGCCACGAGCTCCAGCTCGCCCACCGCGCCTCGCACGACGCCCTCACCGGCCTCCCCAACAGCGCCGAGCTGCGCTCCCGGCTCTCCGCCCGGCTCTGCGAGCGCCCGGCGGCACCGGCCGTGGCGGCGCAGGCCGGCGGGTACGACTCCGCTCGCGACGGGGGCTACGAGACCTTCGGCGCCCCGGGCCCCTCCGGATACGAGGTGCCGTACGAGCACGAACACGAGCACGGCTTCGGCTTCGAGCCGGCCGGGGGCGTGGGGCCGTACGACCACCACGTCCACCTCGTCGCCCCTTCGGGCGGTGAGACCGACGACGGCACCAAGGGCCTCGCCGTCCTCTTCTGCGACCTCGACGGCTTCAAGTCGATCAACGACCGCTTCGGTCACCACACCGGTGACGCCGTCCTCATCGAGGTCGCGCGGAGGCTCACCACCGGCGTGCGGGACGGGGACACCGTCGCCCGGCTCGGGGGTGACGAATTCGTCGTCCTCGCCGACGGCCTCGGCGCGGCCGACGCCGCCGACCTGGCCGTACGCCTCCGCAACGCGATCATTCCGCCGATCCGGGTGGACGGCCGGGCGGTCCGCGTGGGGGCGAGTTTCGGCATCGGCTGGGCCGAATGCGGCATGTCCGTGGAAGAGGTCCTGAACTCCGCCGACCAGCGGATGTACGTGGAGAAACGCTCCCGCGCCAAGCTCCACCGGCGCGCGGGCTGAGGCGCGGAACACACCCTCGGCATGCCCCCGGCGACGCTGGGGCCGCTTCGGGGGTAGGTCCGTTCGGGGTAGGCTCGGCCGGTCGGCGACGGCTGGCGAGCATGGAGAGGAACCCGGATGGCTGCCGGTAACGACGGCGCGAACAAGCCCGAGAACGACGACCCGTTCGGCTACCTGTACGCGGACGGTCAGGCAGCGGGCGCACAGCCCCCGCAGGGTGGTGGCTACGGCTACCCCGGCCCCGCGGCGGCTCAGCCCGGCGTGCCCCGGACCTCGTACAACCAGGTCAGAACGGTCGGCGAGCGTCAGTACGGCGGGCCGACCCAGGGGCACGGGCAGGCCTACGTCCCGCCGCAGCAGCAGGCCCCGTACGGCCAGCCCCAGGCGCAGTACGCCGCCCCCGAGACGTACGGCGGCCCGCCGCGACAGTCCCCGCCGCCGCAGCAGCAGCGCGGTGGCTCCGGCCGTGGCCCCAACACCAAGGGGCTCCTCGTCGGTGCCGTCGCGGTCGTCGCGGTCGTGGTGATCGGCATCGCGGCCGCCGTGATCAGCAACAGCGGCGACAAGGACGACAAGGGCAACCAGGCCGGCGGCGGCACGACCGCGACCGCCCCCGCCCAGGTCTCCGAGAAGCCCACCCCGGAACCGAGCGCGGACAAGACCCCGGCGGAGCTGCCGAAGCAGGACGCGGCGATCCTCAAGCTGGGTGGCCCGGCGAGCCTCGACAAGACCATAAAGGGAGCGAAGGGCGCTGACGGCGCCTACGTGAGCTTCAACGGGGTGGGCGGCTCGGCCAGCTGGTCGGTCGACGTGCCGGAGTCCGGCGAGTACACGCTCCGCATCACCTACAGCGTGCCGGGCAAGGACGCCAAGACCTCGTTGACGGTCAACAGCGAACAGCCCCGAGGGCTGAACATGTCCAACTTCGCGAAGGCCGCCGAGGGCGACTGGGAGAAGAGCTGGACCTACACGTACGCCTACGTGAACCTGAACAAGGGCACGAACGCGCTCAAGATCTCGTGCGAGGCGGGCGATACCTGCGAGGCGGTCCTCGACCAGGTCTACCTGGAAGCCGGTCACACCGGAAAGGGCTGAGAAATCGCCTTCATCGGAGGCGATACGGAGTCGACCTGTGGGCGGCGCGATGTGCGCCGCCCACAGGTCCTTCGCTCGGCGTGATCAATCTGGCGGGTTTGCGGCCTACCAGCCGATGCAGCTGTTGACGATGGTGCCCGCGCTGTTGGCACGGGCCACCTGCACCCCGATGTTGAAGAGCCCGTTGGGGTGGGAGGCCGTGGTGTCCCACGTGCTGCGCGTCCCGTAGCCCTGGGTGTTCGTGCGCCAGGGCCAGTAGTGCGTCTTTCCCCAGACGTCGGTGGACACCAGCCGCAGCCGTACCCCGTAACCATCGGCCTGGACGTCGTCCAGGGCGAAGTGGATCTTCACGTTGGCATCGGGGCCGTGGTAGTTCGAGTAGGTCATCTCACCGTGGGCGCCCGTGGTTTTGCACGATGCGTCCCCGGTGTACTCCGCGGCGTGGGCCGTACCCGTCATCGACACGGACAGGGTCACGGCTGTGGCGAGGAGCCCGGCGGTGGTGGCGATGTGACGGCGCATGAGATTCCCCCTGAGCGGTGACTGATTGCGGTCGCGACATTATCGCTCGCTAGTTCGAAGCGCGTCCACGGGGATTGTCTGTTGTGGCCGGTATTCGATCATGAGGCGCCTGCCTGAATGAGAGCGAGAGTCGGTGATGGGCCGTCAGCCGGACGTTACGCGGAGTCGCTGAGCTGTTCCGGCGTCACCTGCGGCAGCAGCTCCTCGTAAGCCGGCGCGTCGAAGTCGCCGGCCGTCGGGGACAGGACCGTCGCCGCTGACAGGGCGACTGCTCGGGCGAGGCGGTCGGGCCAGGGGGTGGCGTCCACCAGGCCTGAGAGGAGGCTGGCGACGGCTGAGTCGCCGGCGCCTGTGGGGTTGCCCTTGACCGGGGCCGGCGGGGTCGCGCGCCAGAGGCCCTCGGGGGTGGCGGCGAGCAGGCCCTCGGGGCCGAGCGAGGAGACGACCGCGTGGGCGCCCCGGCGTCGGGCGTCGCGGGTCGCGCGCAGCGGGTCGCGGGAGCCGGTGAGCTGGGCCAGCTCCTCGGCGTTGGGCTTGACCAGGTCCGGGCGGGCGGCGATGCCGCGCCGCAGGGGTTCGCCGCTGGTGTCGAGGAGGACGGGCACGGCGGCCGCGCGGGCGAGCCGGACGAGTTCCGCGTACGCCCCGACGTGGATGCCCGGCGGGAGGCTGCCGCAGAGGGCGACCGCCTCGGCGCCGTCCAGGAGCGCGGTGAAGCGGACGCGGAACGCGGCCCACTCGGCGGGCGTGACCGTCGGCCCGGGCTCGTTGAGCTGCGTGGTGTCGCCGCTCGCGGAATCGACGACGGCGACGGTGCGGCGGGTGGGGCCGGCGGTCCCGACCAGCTCGTCCCGGACCGGCGTCGCGGCGAGCAGGTCCCGGAGCACGGCACCGGTCGCGCCGCCCGCGAAGCCGGTGGCGACGGTCTCGTGGCCGAGGGCGGCGAGGACGCGGGCCACGTTGAGGCCCTTGCCGCCGGGGCGTTCGACGACCTGGGTGACCCGGTGCGAGGCGTGCGGGGTGAGGGCGGGGACCCGGTAGGTCAGGTCGAGCGCCGTGTTGAGGGTGACCGTGAGAATCACCTGTTCGACCCCCGTGCTCCGTGTACTCCGTGTGAAGTCCTGCGGAACACACGTTCCGACGGGCACTGATCATGCCAAACGAAAGGCGGTTGGCCCAGACCCCCGGCCGACCGCCTCTCGTATGACCCCTGATCAGACGGCCCGTACCCCGCTCAGGCCGCCGTCGGGTCCACGATCCACTGGCCCTTGCGCATGACGCCCTTGAGGTTGAACTCGGCGTCGAGGACCGCGATGTCGGCGTCCTTGCCGGGCTCCAGCGAGCCGACGCGGTCGTACACGCCGAGGAGCCGGGCGGGGTTGGCGGAGATCGCCTCGACGATCGCCGGGACGGGGAGGCGGTCGATGGTGGCGGCGCGCTTGAACGCGCGGTCCAGGGTGAGGGTCGAGCCGGCGATGGAGTCGCCTTCGACGAGGCGGGCGACGCTGTCCTTCACCTCGACCTCGAGCGTGCCGAGCATGTACCGGCCGTCGCCGAAGCCCGCCGCGTCCATCGCGTCGGTGATGAAGGCGACGCGCGCGGGGCCCGCGTGGTGGAACGCGAACTCCAGGGCGGCGGGGTGGAGGTGGGTGCCGTCGTTGATGAGCTCGACGGTGATCCGCTCGTCCTCCAGGAGGGCGGCGATGGGGCCCGGCGCGCGGTGACCGAGGCCGGGCATCGCGTTGTAGAGGTGGGTGGCGACGGTCGCGCCCGCGTCGATGGCCTGGACGGTCTGCTCGTACGTCGCGTCGGTGTGGCCGATGGCGGCGATCACGCCGTGCTCGGCGAGGAGGCGTACGGAGTCGATGCCGCCGGGCAGCTCGGTGGCGAGGGTGACCATCTTGGCCTGGCCCCGGGCGGCGTCGACCAGCTTGCGCACCTCGGCCGGGTCGGGGTGGCGCAGCAGCGTCTCGTCGTGGGCGCCCTTGCGGCAGGGGGAGATGAACGGGCCCTCGAAGTGGAGGCCGGCGATCTCGCCCTGCTCGGCGAGCTCGGAGAGCATCCCGGCCCGGTGGGTGAGGAAGTCCATCTCGCCGGTGACGAAGGAGGCGACGACGGTGGTGGCGCCGTGCAGCCGGTGGGTGTGGACGCCCTTGAGGACCTCGTCGACGGTGCCGGAGGTGAAGGAGGCGCCGCCGCCGCCGTGGTTGTGCATGTCGACGAAGCCGGGGACGAGCCAGTGGCCGGTCAGGTCCACGACGGGCGCGCCCTCGGGAGCTGCGCCGGTGATGCGGTCACCCGTGACGATCACGCGTCCGTTCTCGACGATCCCGGTGGGCAGCACGACGTGTGCGCCGGCGAGAACCTTGTGATCGGCCATCAGGTGGAAACCTCCGAGTCGGTGGAGTGCTGGTCGGCGAGCAGGTCCCAGGCGAGAAGGCCCGCGCCCAGGCATCCGGCGGTGTCCCCGAGGGCTGCCGGGACGATGGCGGGCAGCTTCTGGAACGTGACTCGCTCCTCCACCGCGGCCCGGAGTGGTGTGAACAAGGTTTCCCCCGCCTCGGCCAGACCGCCACCGATGACGAGCGTGCGCGGGTCCAGCAGGGTGAGCGCGGTGACGAGGCCGTCGGCGAGGGCGTCGACGGCGTCCTGCCAGATCCGGAGGGCGGCGGTGTCGCCGGACTCGACGGCCTTGGCGCAGCCGGCGGCGTCGGCGTCCGGGTCGCCACTGGCCTCGGCCCAGGCCTGCGAGACGGCGGAGGCGGAGGCGTACCGCTCCAGGCAGCCGCGCTGGCCGCAGGGGCAGGCGGTGCCGCCGGGCCGGACGACGATGTGGCCGATCTCGCCGGCGTAGCCGTGGGCGCCGGCCTCGATGCGGTCGCCGATGCCGATGGCGCCCGCGATGCCGGTGCCGAGGGGCACGAAGAGGAAGCGGTCGGCGCCGTTGCCCGCGCCGATGCGGCCTTCGGCGAGGCCGCCGGTGCGGACGTCGTGGCCGAGGGCGACGGGGATGCCGTCGAGGCGGCCGCTGAGGAGTTCGCGGAGGGGAACGTCGCGCCAGCCGAGGTTGGCGGCGTAGACGGCGATGCCGTTCTCGGCGTCGACGATTCCGGGGACGGCGACTCCGGCGGCCGCGGCGGGCTGTCCGAACCGCTCCGCGCCGAGGGTGCGGAGGTCTTCGGCGAAGCCGAGGATCGTCTCCACGACCGCCTCGGGGCCGCGGTCGCGTCCGGTGGCGCGGCGGGCCTCGTGGAGGAGTGTGCCGTCCGCCCCGACGAGGGCGGCCTTCATGCCGGTGCCGCCCACATCCAGGGCGATGACGTGTCTCACGGGGGACAGTCTGGCGCGCGGGTACCCAAAAGGTCTAGTCCACTGCCGAGGATTGTTGCGTACGGATACAAAATCGGGGCCCGTCATACGGCCATGCTCCCGCCGGTGTTGCGGAAGTGACACCCCAGTGGTGTAGACCTCAGTCGGCCGCCGGGAGAGAATTGCGGCCCTGCGCAGGGCGAACAAGACGCTCGGAGCAGCTCAACGACGAGCAAAAGGTGGATGAAGCCGTGGAGCGGCGACGATTCCTTGGACTGACCGCGGCCGCCGCCGCACTCGGCCTGACCGCCACGGTCGCCGGCTGCGGCTCCCTCGGGGGCGACTCCGGCGACGTGACCCTGAGACTGGTCGCCGCCGACTACGACCTCACCGGCGGAGACACCACCAAGAAGTACTGGTCCGACCTCGTCGCCGCCTTCGAGGCCAAGCACCCCGGAGTCACCGTCGAGGTACAGGTCGAGTCGTGGGACGACGTCGACCGCAAGGTCGCCGAGATGGTCGAGGCCGACCAGGCCCCCGACATCGCGCAGATCGGCGCCTACGCCGACTACGCGGCCGCCGGCGAGCTCTATGCCGCCGACGAGCTGCTCTCCATA
The DNA here is from genome assembly GCF_001905665.1 of Streptomyces sp. CB02261. Classification (GTDB taxonomy): domain Bacteria; phylum Actinomycetota; class Actinomycetes; order Streptomycetales; family Streptomycetaceae; genus Streptomyces. The sequence goes on from NZ_LIVX01000015.1 coordinate 124,207, forward strand.
CCCGTACAGGCCAACTTCCTCGCCCCGCTCGTCGCCGCCGGCGAGCACAAGCGCACCCAGTACGGCATGCCGTTCGTGGCCTCCACCCGGCCCCTCTTCTACAACAAGGCCCTCTTCGAGGACGCCGGCGCCGAGGCCCCCACCACCTGGGCCGGGCTCGCCGCCGCCGCCGAGAAGCTGAAGGACAACGGTGTCGCCACCCCGTTCGCGCTGCCGCTCGGCCCCGAGGAGGCGCAGGCCGAGGCCCTGATGTGGCTGCTCAGCGGCGGCGGCGGCTGGACCGACGGCGCCGACCGGTACGCCATCGACTCCGACGCCAACGTCCACACCTTCGACTGGCTCAAGAAGAACCTGGTCGGCAAGGGCCTCACCGGGCCCGTCGCCCCCGCCAAGCTCAACCGCAAGGCCGCCTTCGCCGCCTTCGCGAACGGCGACGTCGGCATGCTCAACGGCCACCCCTCGCTCCTGAAGGAGGCCGCCAAGAAGGGCGTCGAGGTCGGGCAGGTACCGCTCCCCGGCGTCGACGGTCCGGCGAAGGCCGCCATGGGCGTCGCCGACTGGATCATGGGCTTCAAGCAGAACGGTCACCGCAAGGAGATCGGCGACTTCCTGAACTTCGTCTTCAGCGACGAGAACGTGCTGAAGTTCGCCGGCGACAACGACCTCCTGCCGGTCACCGTCAGCGCCTCCACCCGCATGGAGACCGACGCCGAGCACGCCAACCTCCGGGTCTTCCTGAAGACGCTCCCGGACAGCCAGCTCCCGCCGGTCGGCAAGACCTCCTGGGCCAAGGTCAGCGAGAACATCAAGCAGAACATCGGCAAGGCCGTCACCCCGGCCGGACGCCCCGCCGACGTCCTCGGCTCCATCGGCCGACTGGCGACGGCGGCGGAGAACGCCGAGTAGGGGTAATAGGTTGGTCCTATGACCGACGACCGGGAAGCGGCGCACGCCGCCCACGACGACGAGAGCGGGCTCGGTGAGCGCGAACGGGCCCTCCTCGCCGTCGAGCGGCGCTCCTGGCCCGGGCCCGGCGCCAAGGAGCGGGCGGTACGCGAGCGGCTCGGGCTCTCCCCGACCCGCTACTACCAGCTCCTCAACGCGCTCCTCGACGATCCGCGCGCCCTCGCCCACGACCCGGTGACCGTCAACCGCCTGCGCCGGGTCCGGGCCGAGCGGCAGCAGCGGCGCTGAGGCCGCCGAGGAGGACGCCCCGCTGACGACGGGCGGCTCGCGTGGGTAGGGTCGGGGCATGGTCAGCAGCCTTCCGCACCCGACCACATCCGCCGGTCGCGACGGTCTGGCCGCGTTTCTCGCGCGGCCCGAGGAGGCCGTCGTCGCCCTTGACTTCGACGGCACCCTCGCCGAGATCGTCCCCGACCCCGAACAGGCCCGCGCCCACCCCGGCGCCGTCGCCGCGCTCGCCGCCCTCGCCCCCCGGGTCGCCTCCGTCGCCGTGGTGACAGGACGCCCCGCCGGGGTCGCCGTCCGCTACGGCGGCTTCGCCGGTGTGGCCGGCCTGGAGCACCTGGTGGTCCTCGGCCACTACGGCGCCGAACGCTGGGACGCCGTCACCGGCACCGTCCAGGCCGCCGCCCCGCACCCCGGAGTGGCCTCCGTCCGCGCCGAACTCCCCGGCTTCCTGGACCGGGCCGGCGCCTGGCCCGGCGTCTGGATCGAGGAGAAGGGCCGCGCGGTCGCCGTCCACACCCGCCGCGCCTCCGACCCCGAGCGGGCCTTCGAGGCGCTGAAGGGCCCGCTGGGCGAGCTCGCCACCCACCACGGCCTGATGCTCGAACCGGGCCGGATGGTCCTGGAGCTGCGGCCCCCGGGCATGGACAAGGGCGTGGCGCTCGCCGAGTACGTACGGGAGGTGGGTGCCGGGTCGGTGCTGTACGCGGGTGACGACCTGGGCGACCTGCCCGCCTTCGCCGCCGTCGAGAAGCTCCGCTCCGACGGCACCCCGGGCCTCCTGGTGTGCAGCGGCTCCACCGAGGTGCCGGAACTCACCGAGCGCGCGGACCTCGCGGTGGCGGGCCCGTCGGAGGTCGTGGACTTCCTGGCGGCGCTGGCGACGGCGGTACGGGGGGACTGAGCGGGGCCGGACCGGCGGGGGCCCGGGGCCACGGGCAAGGAGGGGCCGAGCGGGCCGGGGGCCCGGCCCGCTCACCTCAGGAGCAGGTCGACCAGGCCCGTCAGGTCCTCCTCTCCGCTGCCCACGGCCAGCCGTCGGCGCATCAGTGCGAAGTAGGGCTCGATCAGCTCCGGGCTGACGCCCTGCTGCTCGGCCGTGGCCAGGAGGGTCGCCGTGCCCGCCACCTGCATCTCCAGGCTGGAGACGACGTCCGCGGTGAGGTCGCCGCTCTTGAGCTGGGCGGCGGTCTGCAGCACGGCGGGGCCCGCCATCGCCGCGATCCAGCCGGAGAGCAGCGGAGCGAACGCGGTCGGGTCGATGTCCTCCCTGCGGATCAGGGCGAAGGCGTGCGCGACGCCCCCGAACATGCCGTACATGGCGCTCAGCAGGGCCACGTCGTGCAGCGCCGCGAACCCGGCGTCCTCACCGACGTAGTTCGTGCCGACGGGGACGGCGAGGGTCTCGCGGTGCTCCTCGAACAGCTCCCGCGAGCCGCTGTAGAAGACGTACCCGCCGGCCTCCGGGACACCGACCATCGGCGGGACGGCCATGATGCCGCCGTCCAGGTAGCGGGCCCCCCGCTCCTCGGCCCAGGCCGAGCGGGCCCGGGCCTGGGCGGGGGTCGTGGTGGTCAGGTTGACCAGGTCCTTGCCGGTCAGGTCGACGCCGTCCAGGGCCGCGCCGACGGAGGCGTCGTCGAGGAGGCAGACGATCACGAGAGGGCTCGCCGCGACGGCGGAGGCCGCGCTGTCCGCGGCCTTGGCGCCCTCGGGGACGAGCGCCTCGGCACGGGCCGGGGTGCGGTTCCAGACGGTGAGCGGGTGGCCGGCGTCGAGCCAGGTACGGGCGAGGGCGGTGCCCATCGCACCGAGGCCGAGGAGGGTGACGGGGGAGTTCTCAGCGGGGTTCCGTGTCATGTCGACAAGGCTGCTGCCGACCTCTGACCTGCTCAAGTACCCACTTGCAAGTGGGTGGTTACCCTGGGGTGAGCGAGCAGGTCGGAGGGGTGGGGAGTATGGCGACGTCGAACCGGCCGGAGGCCGGCGGTGGGCACGTCTGCGGGATCGACACCGCGATGGAGGTGATCGGCGGCAAGTGGAAGGTGCTCATCCTCTGGGCGCTCCACCAGCAGCCGCACCGCCGTTTCGGGGAGCTGCGCCGGCTCGTCCCGGGCATCACGGAGAAGGTCCTCGCGTCCCATCTGCGCGAGATGGAGGCGGACGGCGTCGTGGACCGCGTCGCCTACGACGAGGTGCCGCCCCGCGTGGAGTACGCCCTGACGAAGGACGGCATCCGCCTCAACGAGGCCCTCGAACCGCTGGCCGCGTGGGGGCGCGACCGGGCGGACGCTACGCCCTGAGGGCCTCCAGCTGGTCGAGGAACCAGCGCTGCGGGGGGAGGGCCGTGGCCGTCGCCGCGAGTCGCTTGGAGCGGTCGGCGCGCTCGGCCGCCGGCATCGACAGGGCCGTGTGGAGGGCCTCGGCGGTCTCCGAGACGTCGAAGGGGTTCACCGTGAGGGCGTCCTCCTTCAGCTCGTCGTAGGCGCCCGCGCCCGTCGACAGGACCAGGGCGCAGCCGCCCTCCGAGACGACCGGTATCTCCTTCGCGACCAGGTTCATGCCGTCGCGGACCGGGTTCACCAGGGCCACGTCGGCGAGCCGGTAGGCGGCGAGGGAGCGGGGGAAGTCGTCCTTGACGGAGACCAGGACCGGCTGCCAGTCCGGCGTGCCGAACTCGGCGTTGATCTCGTCCGCGAGGGTGGCCACCGAGGCCGTGTACGCCCGATACGACTCCAGGTCCTGCCGCGAGGGGTACGCGGAGGCGAGGTGGACCACCCGGTCGCGCCATTCGGGGTGGGCGGTCAGCAGCTCGCGGTAGGCGAGCAGACCGCGCAGGATGTTCTTCGACAGTTCGGTGCGGTCCACGCGGACGATGGTCTTCCGGTCGCCGACCTCCTCGCGGAGCCCGGCCAGCCGCTCGTCGACCCCTGGCCGGTACGCGAGCGCCCGCAGCTCCTCGCCGTCGACGCCCAGCGGGTACACCTCGACCCGGGTGTCCGCGGCGCGGTCGCCCGCGCAGCCCCGGAACGCCGCCGCCCACTCCTTCGTGTGGAAGCCCAGCTGGTCCGCGCCGAGCATGCCGCGCAGCAGCTCCTCGCGGATGTCGTCCGGGAGCATCCGCAGGTACTCCGGTGAGGCCCACGGGGTGTGGGTGAAGTGGGCGATCCGCAGGTCGGGGCGGAGCTCGCGGAGCTGGCCGGGGACGAGGGCCAGGTGGTAGTCCTGCACCAGGACCGCGGCGCCGTCGTCCGCCTCGGCGGCCAGCGCCTCCGCGAAGGCGCGGTTGTAGCTCCGGTACGCGTCCCAGCGGCGCCGGAACTCCGCGTCGAAGACGGGTTCGCGCGGGACGTCGTACAGATGGTGGTGGAGGAACCAGAGCACCGAGTTAGCGATGCCGTTGTACGCGTCGGCGTACGTGTCCTGGTCGATGTCCAGCATCCGTACGCCGGGCTCGCCGACACCGCGCCGGACGGCCTCGCGGTCACCCGCGCCGAGCGCCGCGCACACCCACAGGCTGTCCTGGGAGGACACGGCGCTCAGTCCCGAGACCAGGCCGCCGCCGCCCCTTCGGGCGTCGAGCGAACCGTCTTCACCGAGCACGTACGAGACGGGCCCCCGGTTGGATGCGACGAGCACAGTAGCCATGTGGCGAACCTAGCCCGTCCCGTAAACGCTCAAACGTACGTATACGAGACGGGTGGTTCCGGCCACGGAGGGTGGTCGCGGGCGGCCGGGGCGCGGAGGGGCCTGCGCGGGTGGGGTCAGGGGGGCGCGGCGGGTCAGTCGCCTCGGCCGCGCATCGCCGCCTTCGCGACCAGGCCCGTCGCCGCGAGCGCGAGGGCGAGCGCGCCGAGCAGCCAGAGCCGCTCGCCGTTGCCGCCGGTCTCGGCCATGGAGCCGCTGTCCCCGCTGTCCCCGCTGTCCACGGCGGGCCCGGGGGCCGGCGGGGGCGGGTCGGCGGGGGCGGCGGGCTCCCGCGTCACCGGGGGCGTGGGGTCCACCGGGGCCGGAGTGCGGTCCACGGGCGCCGGGGTCCCGCCCGTCGGCGTCGGTGTCGGGACCGCCGCTGTCGGCGTGGGGGTGGGGCCCGAGTCCACCGGCGCCCGGGACGGGGTCGGCCCCGCCTGGGTCGGCTTCCCCTTCCCGGCCGCCGGGCTCCCGGTCTTCGCCGGGTGGTCCGGCGGGACCGGGACCGCCACCGGTACGGAGAGGGCGAGGGCCGAGGGCACGTACGTGGCGCCGCTCGGGGCGAAGGTGAGGACGGCCGAGGTCGCGCCCGGCGGGACGGCACCGGCGGCCTCGCCGACGAGGAGGTTGCCGTGGGTGCCGGCGGGGCGCTCGACGACGCTCCCGCCGTCGACGAGGAAGGTGCCCGGCCGGGTCTTCCACCCGCCCCCGTGCGCCATCGCGCTCACCCGCACCGGGCCCGCGACCCGGTGGAGGCCGTCGACGGTGACCCTGGTCGCGGGGGAGTCCGCGCGCTGGAGGACGTGCCCGCCGTAGACGTGGACGCTCCGCCGCTGGGGGGCGTGGGCCGGGTCGGGGCGCGGGAACCTGTGGACGACCGTCAGGGACCAGCCGGCCGTGCAGCCCCTGCCGTGCGCGGCCCAGAGGCCGGTGACCGCGATCGGCGCGTCCGTCCCCGTGACGCCCTCGAAGGCGGCGGTCACATCGGACTCGCCCGTGTAGGAGTGCGGCCCGGCGGTGTCGGCCGGCTCGGTGACCATGCTGTCGATCGAGACGGGGGCCGCGGGAGCCGGGCCCACCCGGAGCACCGGGGCGGTCGTGGCGGGGTCGCCGGGCGAGGCCGTCACGCCCCCGCCCGAGAGGGCGCAGCGCCGCAGCCGTTCGCCGCCGGGGCCGGTGTGGGTGCCGTCGCTGCCACCCCAGAACAGCCGGGCGTACGCGACCTCGGCGCCGGGCGGGATCGTGACCCGCCCGGTGCCGGAGGCATGGCCGCCGGCTCTGTCGGCGCGGACCGCGCCGCCGATCGTGGTGAAGTCGCCGTACAGCGACTCCTCGTACCGCTCGCCGAAGGGCTCGACCACGTCCGCCGCGGCCGGCCCGGCCGCGGCGAGCGCGAGCGGGCCCGCCATCAGTCCTACCGCCGCGAGCACCCTGCCCAGGTGATGTTGTCTGAAGCGCATAAAAGGGCAATGTAGGCAAAACACATCATCATGGAGCGTTACGCCACGCGGCGGCGTGCGTACTCCACGATCTCGGCCATCGGCGGCCGCTCCTCCGTGTCCACCGCGTACGTCCGCGGGGTGAACCCCGTCTCGTCCCGCTCGAACTGGGTCAGCCACGGCCGCACCAGATGCCCCCGCGACAGCCGCAGCTGCGCCGTCCGGTAGATCGCCGCCGCCATCCGGCCGAGCGCCCGCCCGTCCTGGTGGCGGTGCTTGCGCACCCCCACGTCCACCTGCGCGAGCGCGTCCAGGCCCACGGTGTGCAGGGCGTCGACGAGCAGCCCCAGCTCCACTCCGTAACCGACCGGGAAGGGCAGCCGTTCGAGCAGCGAGCGGCGGGCCGCGTACTCGCCGCCGAGCGGCTGCACGAAGCCGGCCAGCTGCGGCCAGTGCAGATTGAGCAGCGGGCGCGCCACCAGCTCGGTCACCCGGCCGCCCTGACCAGGGGCGTCGCCGAGAGGCCGGTCGTACATCGCCTTCACGAAGTCCACGTCCGGATCGGTGAGCAGCGGGCCCACGATCCCCGTCACGAAGTCCGCGGAGAAGTCCCGCAGATCCGCGTCCACGAAACAGACGATGTCCCCGCCGGTCACCATCAGTGACCGCCACAGGACCTCGCCCTTGCCCGGCACCGCCGGTATCCGGGGGAGGATCGCGTCCCGCGCGACCACCCGCGCCCCGGCCGCGGCCGCCACCTCCGCCGTACGGTCCGTGGAGCCCGAATCGATCACCACCAGTTCGTCCACGAGCGGCACCGACTCGCTCATCAGCTCGCGCCGGATGACGGACACGATGTCCCCGACCGTCGCTTCCTCGTTCAGCGCGGGCAGCACCACGCTGACCGTCGTCCCGCGCTTGGCGGCGAGCACCCGCTCCAGGGGTCGATCGGCCACCGACCAGGACCGCCGGTCCAGCCAGCGCTCCACCTCTTCCAGCACGTGATCTCCATCTCGCGGTTCGGACGACCATCTCAACCGTCCATGCCTTCGGTTACAGTCTTGAACAACGCGGACGCCCGATGCATGTCGGGGTGCCGCCCGCGTCACACAACCGAATACCGCTCATCCAGAGGGGCAGAGGGAAACGGCCCGTTGAAGCCCCGGCAACCCTCCAGCCGGTCTCGTCCGCAGTCGTCGCGCTGCGCCCGCGAGGCTCCCGGCTAGGGAAGGTGCCAAATCCGTCTCATGGCGAAAAATTCGTCATGGGAAAGATGAGGAGAAAGGGCCTCGCCTCCATGGCTGTACAGACCGTCACCCCCGCCACCACCGTCGACCTCGGTCCCGCGTCCGGGCTCTCCTGTCGCGAATGCGGTGAAGTCTTCGCCCTCGGCCCGATCTTCGCCTGTGAGCTCTGTTTCGGACCTCTCGAAGTCGCGTACGACCTCCCCACCGGTGACCCCGAGGCGCTGCGCAAGCAGATCGAGGCCGGCCCCGCCAACATCTGGCGCTACGCCCCCCTGCTGCCCGTCCCCGCCGACGTCGCCGACAAGCCGAACCTGAACCCGGGCTGGACCAAGCTCGTCCAGGCCGACAACCTGGCCCGCGAGATCGGCGTCGCCCCCGGCAAGCTCTTCGTCAAGGACGACTCCGGCAACCCGACCCACTCCTTCAAGGACCGGGTCGTCGCCCAGGCCATCGAGGCCGCCCGCGCCTTCGGCTTCACCACCCTCTCCTGCTCCTCCACCGGCAACCTGGCCGGCGCCGTCGGCGCCGCGGCCGCCCGCGCCGGCTTCCGTTCCTGCGTGTTCATCCCGCACGACCTGGAGCAGGGCAAGGTCGTCATGGCCGGTGTCTACGGCGGTGACCTCGTCGCCATCGAGGGCAACTACGACGACGTCAACCGCTTCTGCTCGGAGCTCATCGGCGACCCGCTCGGCGAGGGCTGGGGCTTCGTGAACGTCAACCTCCGCCCGTACTACGGCGAGGGCTCCAAGACGCTGGCGTACGAGATCTGCGAGCAGCTCGGCTGGGTCATCCCCGACCAGCTCGTCATCCCGATCGCCTCCGGCTCCCAGCTCACCAAGATCGACAAGGGTCTGCAGGAGCTCATCAAGCTCGGCCTCGTCGAGGACAAGCCGTACAAGATCTTCGGCGCCCAGGCCGAGGGCTGCTCCCCGGTCTCCGTCGCCTTCAAGGCCGGCCACGACGTCGTCCGCCCGCAGAAGCCGAACACGATCGCCAAGTCGCTCGCCATCGGCAACCCGGCCGACGGCCCGTACGTCCTCGACATCGCCCGCCGCACCGGCGGCGCCGTGGAGGACGTGAACGACGAGCAGGTCGTCGACGCGATCAAGCTGCTCGCGCAGACCGAGGGCATCTTCGCCGAGACCGCGGGCGGTGTGACCGTAGGCGTCGCGCGCAAGCTCGTCGAGAACGGTCTGATCGACCCGAACCTGACCACCGTCGTCCTCAACACCGGCGACGGACTCAAGACCCTGGACGCGGTGGCCGACACCTCTCAGGCGACCGTCACCATCCGCCCGAGCCTGGACGCGTTCCGCGACGCCGGCCTGGCGCTCTGAAAGGTTACGAAGACATGGCCGTGAACGTCCGCATCCCCACCATCCTCCGCACCTACACGGGCGGGCAGTCCGAGGTCCAGGCCGAGGGCGCGACCCTCGCCGAGGTCATCGCGGACCTGGAGAAGAACCACACGGGCATCGCCGCCCGCGTCCTGGACGACCAGGGCAAGCTGCGCCGCTTCGTCAACGTCTACGTGAACGACGACGACGTGCGCTTCGAGCAGGGCCTGGAGACGGCCACCCCGGCGGGCGCGGGCGTCTCGATCATCCCGGCCGTCGCCGGAGGCTGACCGTCGGGCACAGTGCCGGAGGCTGACCGTCGGGCACAGTGCCGGAGGCTGACCGTCGGGCACGGTGCCCGGGGCTGACGCCGGCTGCTCGGCCCCATCTTTCTCGAAGATCTCGAATTGCCCCTTCCGCGCCATAAAGCGGAGGGGGCAATTCTGCATGGTTGAGCGCGGTAGAGTTGGGGAAGTCCCCTCCGCTGCTCATGCCGGGCGCATATGAGAATGCGTCCCCGCGCGACAAGAAGCAGCCAAAGTGTGTGTGCCTTGTGTACCTTCTGCGTACTTTGCCGGGCCCGACTTGCCCCGTAATTCAAGGGATTCCCCCCTATTCACCATTCCGCGGCGCCCAGAATTCTCGCTCGATTGACCTGTTGCAGAGGGCAGTTGGGCAGATACATTCAGCCGCGGTCGACGCGTTCCGGCGCAGGGTCTGACCCGGGTCCGCGAAGTGCGGTCCCGCGCAAGGGCCAGTAATAGGGGAGTTAGGCATGGCTCAGGGCACCGTCAAGTGGTTCAACGCGGAGAAGGGCTACGGCTTCATCGCGGTCGACGGTGGTGCGGATGTTTTCGTCCACTACAGCGCGATCCAGATGGATGGCTACCGCAGCCTCGAAGAGGGACAGCGAGTCGAGTTCGAGATCTCGCAGGGCCAGAAGGGTCCGCAGGCGGACATGGTCAAGCTCGCCGTCTGAGCGCGGCGCGATCGGCCACCGACGCAACGCCGTCGAGGGGTCCGCATCCCTGAGGGGATGCGGACCCCTCGTGCGTTTCCCGGACTCTCCCCGGCCTCCCCGTACCACTCCCCTGACGTCCCGATCGTCGAGAGTCGCTTGCACTCTCATAGGTCGAGTGCTAATCATTGGCGTTAGCACTCGGCAGGTGAGAGTGCTACGAGGATCGAGCACGACGAGGTCGCCGGCCGGGTGGGGCAAGGAACCACACGGAGTCGCGGAGGCCGTCCGTCGCGGGCGTCGGCGCGGTCCTGGAGCGTTATCCACCCCATGTCCGGGAGGACCACTTCACATGGCCAAGATCATCGCGTTCGACGAGGAGGCCCGGCGCGGTCTCGAGCGCGGCATGAACCAGCTCGCTGACGCCGTCAAGGTCACCCTCGGCCCCAAGGGTCGCAACGTCGTCCTCGAGAAGAAGTGGGGCGCCCCCACGATCACCAACGATGGTGTCTCCATCGCCAAGGAGATCGAGCTCGAGGACCCGTACGAGAAGATCGGCGCCGAGCTGGTCAAGGAAGTCGCCAAGAAGACGGACGACGTCGCCGGCGACGGTACGACCACCGCCACCGTTCTCGCCCAGGCGCTCGTCCGCGAGGGCCTCCGCAACGTCGCCGCCGGTGCCAACCCCATGGCCCTCAAGCGCGGCATCGAGAAGGCCGTCGAGGCCGTCTCCGGCGCCCTCCTCGAGCAGGCGAAGGATGTCGAGACCAAGGAGCAGATCGCTTCCACGGCCTCCATCTCCGCCGCCGACACCCAGATCGGCGAGCTCATCGCCGAGGCGATGGACAAGGTCGGCAAGGAAGGCGTCATCACCGTCGAGGAGTCGCAGACCTTCGGGCTCGAGCTCGAGCTCACCGAGGGCATGCGCTTCGACAAGGGCTACATCTCGGCGTACTTCGCCACCGACATGGAGCGCATGGAGGCGTCGCTCGACGACCCCTACCTCCTGATCGTCAACTCCAAGATCTCCTCCGTGAAGGACCTGCTCCCGCTCCTGGAGAAGGTCATGCAGTCGGGCAAGCCGCTGCTGATCATCGCCGAGGACGTCGAGGGCGAGGCCCTGTCGACCCTGGTCGTCAACAAGATCCGCGGCACCTTCAAGTCCGTCGCGGTCAAGGCCCCGGGCTTCGGCGACCGTCGCAAGGCCATGCTGAACGACATCGCCATCCTCACCGGCGGCACGGTCATCTCCGAGGAGGTCGGCCTGAAGCTGGAGAACGCGGGCCTCGACCTGCTGGGCCGCGCCCGCAAGGTCGTCATCACCAAGGACGAGACCACCATCGTCGACGGTGCCGGTGACAGCGAGCAGGTCGCCGGTCGCGTGAACCAGATCCGCGCCGAGATCGAGAACAGCGACTCGGACTACGACCGCGAGAAGCTGCAGGAGCGCCTGGCGAAGCTCGCCGGCGGCGTCGCGGTCATCAAGGCCGGTGCCGCGACCGAGGTCGAGCTCAAGGAGCGCAAGCACCGCATCGAGGACGCCGTTCGCAACGCGAAGGCGGCCGTCGAGGAGGGCATCGTCGCCGGCGGTGGCGTGGCCCTGCTCCAGGCCTCCTCGGTCTTCGAGAAGCTCGAGGCCGACCTCACGGGTGACGAGGCCACGGGCGCGAACATCGTGAAGCTGGCCCTCGAGGCCCCGCTGAAGCAGATCGCGGTCAACGCCGGCCTCGAAGGCGGCGTCGTGGCGGAGAAGGTCCGCAACCTGCCCGTCGGCCACGGCCTGAACGCCGCGACCAACGAGTACGTCGACCTCATCGCCGAGGGCATCATCGACCCGGCGAAGGTCACGCGCTCCGCGCTGCAGAACGCCGCGTCGATCGCCGCGCTGTTCCTCACCACCGAGGCCGTCATCGCCGACAAGCCGGAGAAGGCGTCCGCGCCGGCCGGCGGCGGCATGCCGGGCGGTGACATGGACTTCTGATCCTCCGGGATCGGTGGTTCATCGCTGAACGCGAACGAGGGCGGCACCCCCTGGTGGGGGTGCCGCCCTCGGGCGTTGTACGGGCTCCCCGTGCGGGAGCCCGTACGAAGGAGGTCAGCGCACGTCGATGTAGTCGGCCCACGGGGCCGGCGAGTGGAAGTGCGTGGAGTCGCCCCAGTACCGGATGCGCCAGCTGCCGTCGGACCAGGCCTTCGCCGACAGCCTGATCGTGCCGTTGGCGGCCGAGCGGCCGGTGGCGACCTGTCGCCAGGTCGTCGTCCCCTTCGCCTGGAACTGCAGGGCCACGGGGACGTTCCCGAAGACCCGCCAGGCGCCGCGCGTGTGGTGCTGGAGCGTGCCGGTGGCGGTCACGTACGCGCCCTTGCGGACCGGCTCGGGGCCGGCGTTCATGGCGGCGATGCGGGTGGGGGTGCGGACGAGCCGGAAGACGCGGCTGCTGGACTCGGCGTACGCATCGCTGATCAGGTGGCGGACGCGGAAGTAGCCGCCGCTGCTGTTCGCGGACAGGGAGAAGTTGGGCCCGTAGGTGTCGTACGCCTGGGCGGAGGCCAGCTTCCGCCAGCCGGTCTTCCCGTCGGCGGACTGCTCCAGCTGCACGTACTGGGCGAGCCCGACGTTGCGCGAGCCCGTCGTGTACCGGGACCGGAAGAGGCCGGTGACCCACACCCGGGCGTCGGGGGTCAGTCCGCCGCCGACGAGGTCGATGCGGGACTCCCACGGGATGGCGATCGCGCCCGTGCGCTCGGGGAAGCTCAGGAACGGGTCGGGGGACGTGACCTGCCACGCCTCACCGGACTCCAGGTTCGAGGCCGCGATGAGACGGGCCGTGTAGCGGCCGTCGGCGTCGGTGTAGACGGTCTTGCCGTACGGGGTCCCGTAGGCGTAGTAGCCGAGGGAGACCCGGACCGGCTGGTTGGCGAGCGGGGCGTTCCCCGCGTTCGGGTCGGTCATCCGGCCGCTGATGGTGACGGCCTCGCCGTTGAGCGCCCGCCGCTTGTCGGCGGCGGCGGTGACGGCGACCCGGTGGGACACCCACTCCCACACCGTGCGGTACTCCGACACGCTGCCGTGCACCGCGTCGCTGTCCTCGGCGTACGTGGCGACGAACCGGCCGTCCGTGTCGGTCACCGGGATCGGGCCGCCGGTGAAGGCTCCGGTCCCGTCCGTCACGGCCGTGACGGGGGACCCCGGGGTCGGCTCGACCGGTGCGACGGTGAGGGTACGGCCGGGCAGCGGGACGGTGTCGCCGGAGCCGGGCTCGATGCCGATCAGGGTGCCCTGGGGGCGGACGTTCTTGTCGGTCCAGGTGGGCTTGCCGACGCCGAAGGTGAGCTGCGGGCGCAGCCGGAAGTCGAGCGTGCCGGCGTCGGCCCGGGTGTGCGTGTTGCCGAGCGAGTCGGTGACCGTGACGTCGATGGCGTAGGTGCCGAGCGAGGGGAGCGTGCCGCCGTCCTCGACGAGCTTGAGGGTGCTCTCCGCCGGCAGCAGGTAGGTGCCCCCGTACCCGGTCTGCCAGAGGGGACGCTCGGGCAGCGAGGGGAACGTGGCGTAGACGGTGTCGCCCTGCCGGACGGTGGCCGCGACCTTGGTGACCTTGGCCTGGGGGGCGTCGGTCCACGCGGTCACCGAGAAGGTGCCGCGCTGGGTGTCGTCGGTGACGGCGCGGCCGACGCCGATCGGGCTGGGCGCGGCCGGTGCCTCGTCGGCGAAGGCGGTCGACGGCAGGGCCGTGGTGGCCAGGACGGCCGCGGTGAACACCGCGGTGACGGAGAGACGGAGGTCAGCGCGCATCGACGTACTTCACCGCACTTTCGCTGAAGAAGTATCCGGCCGGGGGCTGCAGGACGACGATCCAGGACGCGTCCTCGTAGGCGGTGGCGCGGTAACTGAAGTTGCCGTAGGTGTTGGTGGTGATGCTCTTGGTGACCCAGTACCACTGGGTGTCACCCTTGGGCTTCAGGTACAGGGCCAGCTTGGCGCCGGGGAAGGGCTTCCAGACGCCGTTGACCTTGCGCTGGACGGTGCCGGAGACGGTCATCTTGCCGTTCACCACGGGCCGGGTGGGCGTGATGGTGAAGGCGGAGAAACGCGTCTCGTAGCGGGCCAGGCGGATGACCGCCCCGCTCTTCGCGACGAACTCGTCCGTCTCCGGGTGGTGCACCCGGTAGCGGGCGTCGGTGTAGCCCCAGGCGGAGAGGTTGTACTGGCAGTAGTAGTCGGTGCTCCCGGAGCGCAGGGTGCCCCAGGTGCGCCCGCCGTCGCGCGAGTACTGGAGGACGACCGGCTGGGCCTTGTCGCAGTAGCCGGCGGACACCTTGCCGGTGGCGGTGACCTTCCCGTACGCGTCCAGCGTGATGCGGTACGGGTTGTACGAGAGCGGCTGCGGGACGACGATGTCGTTCTTGTCGTACGGGCGCGGGTTGGTCGCGAAGTACGGCGAGGGCCGCAGCGAGGTGTAGACGGCGTCCGTGACGTAGTACGGGCGGGCGTTGAAGGAGAAGGTGCCGTCCGCCGCGCTGGTGATGCCGCCGAGGACGTTCACCGCGGTGGACTCGCCGTGGCCGGGCTCGAGGCCGGTGGCGACGACGGGGACGCCGGCGAAGGGCTTCCAGCCGTCCGGGGTGAGGCGCTCCACCCGGCCGGTCACGCGCACGTCGGTGCTCGCGAGGACGCGGTACTTGCTCACGTTGGAGCTGATCCGGTACCTGAGGGTCGCCGAGGCGGGCAGGTGCGGAGTGGTGACGGGGTTGTCCGGGTCGAGACCGGGTGCCGTCTCCACGACCTTGGCCGAGCCGTGCTGGATGCTGCCGTTGGGCGTGACCGGCAGGCTGAACGTTCCGTCGGCGCCGACGGTGGCGACCGCGGTGACGGTCCGCCACGAGGAGTTGTTCTCGATGGGCAGGTCGACCTGCACCTTCGTGCCCTCGGGCGCGGTGGTGCGCTCGCCGGTGGCCGGGTTCCACAGGGTGGTCGTGCCGGTGAGCACGGCCCGGCGGTCGTCCCAGGTCGTGGCGGCGCGGTCGTAGGAGAGCTTCCCGACGCCGATGTGCGGCTTGTGGCCGTAGGTGCCGGCGGTCCACCGCTTGGTGGTCTCGCCGGGGAGGCGGTAGTCGACCCGGACCGGGTAGTCGCCGAGGGCGGTGCCCTCGGGCAGGACGACGGGGCTCTTCGTCGAGAGCCAGCTGCCGCTCGGGGTCAGCTCCTCGGTCGAGGCGAGGACCGTGGCGTCGGCGGCGGCCGAGGACATGACGCTGACCTTCACCCACAGCGCGGAGCTGGGCAGGGTGACGGTGTAGCGCCCGTCGTCCTCGGTGGTGCCGGTGATGGACGTCCAGTCCGCGTGTGCGGCCGGGGCGTGGATGACGACGGGTACGGTGACACCCGCCGAGAGGGCGAAGACGGCTGCGGCACGTACGAAGGCGTGCGGAAGCCTGCGCGTTGAGCGCGGCAAAGGGGACCCCCCACAGGTCTGTGATGGCGGCGTCGCCGTGATCGAGGCGGCCGCGTGGCAGCACTGTAGCGCCCGTCTGTTGAACATGTTCACTCGCTTTACCGCGGTGCCGGGGTGATCCTGGAATGGCCCCCTTCGTGAAGGGAGACCACGATGGTCACCCTGCTGACGACACCGGCCGACCGGGAGCTGGTCATCACCCGTACCTTCGACGCCCCGCCGGGCCGGGTCTGGGAGGCGTGGACGGACCCCGGGCACGTACGGGAGTGGTACGGGGTGTCCGGGCTGTCGACGACGGTCGTGGACATCGACCTCCGGGCGGGCGGCGCGTGGCGCTGGGGCCAGACCGCCCCGGACGGCCAGGAGATCGTCTTCTCGGGCACGTACGAGGAGATCGTCCCGGCCGAACGGCTCGACTACACGGAGGTGTTCGAGCAGATGCCGGACGGGGACCCGGTCCGGGTGACCCTCACCTTCGACGCGACCCCGGACGGCGGTACGGCCCTGACCAGCACGTCCTTCTGGCCGTCGAACGAGACCAGGGACCAGGCCCTGGCGGCGGGCATGGAGGCGGGGGTCCGGGAACAGTACGACCGGCTCGCGGAGTACCTGAGGACGATGTGAGGGGGGCGGGGGAAGCGGCCGGGGCCGTGGATCAGGTCGTACGGGCCGTCGCCGCCGGGGGCCTGCCCGTCGTGAAGCCCTCGCCGTCCTGGAACTCGATCAGGGTTCCGCTGTCCGTCAGGAGGAGCCAGCAGGTGGGGCCCTCGTCGAGGATCGCGGCCGCGTGCCGGGCCGCCAGGGGGGCCGGCAGGGCGATCGACGGGGGCAGGAGGTTGTCCCAGAAGACGACGACGAGTTCGTCGGGTCCGGCGTGGGCGTCGAGGAGGGAGGCGAGGGTAGCCCCGTCGAAGGTGTCGCGGCGGTCGACGACGTCGGCGACGCTCCGGTCGAGGCGGACGGAGCCGATGGCCGGGAAGCGGTTCAGGCTCGTCGCCGCGAACTCCCGGTGCTCGTCGTACGAGAGGCGCACGGCGTCCTCGCCGAGGAGCCCCAGGATCTCCCCGATGTACTCCGGGCGGGTCCCGTATGTCTCGCGTGCGTTCACGGGTCCAGTCAATCAGGGCCGGTCGGGCGGGGGTTGGCCCCACCTTCGGTCGGCGTGCCTGCCGGATGGGGTGGGGGTGCGGGATTCGCGAGGCTGTGCGCATGACAACGAACCGTGGACGCAAGGCCCTGATGCTCGCCCTCTCCGCCGCCGCCGTCGCCGGTGTCGCCCTCGGCGGGGGAGGGGCCGCCCCCGCCGTCGCGGCCGGTCTTGAGTGGGGTGACTGCGACCCCGCCGTGAAGCCGCTGCCCGGGCAGCGGTGCGCCACGCTCTCCGTCCCCCTCGACTACGCCGATCCCGGCGGTGCGCGGATCGGCCTCGCCGTCTCCCGGCTGCCCGCCGGACGGCCGGACGCGCGGCGCGGGACGCTGATGGTGATCCCCGGCGGGCCCGGTAGTTCCGGGGTGCAGCGGCTCGCGCAGAAGGGGGCCGCGCTGGCGGAGGAGATGGACGGGGCGTACGACCTGGTGGCCTTCGATCCGCGCGGGGTCGGCGGTTCCGCGAAGGCGCGGTGCGGGCTCGCCGAGGACGACCGGTGGATGGTGACCCTGCGGTCCTGGCCGGACGCGGACGGCGGGATCGACGCCAACGTGGCCCGCGCGAAGCGGATCGCCGAGGCCTGCGCCCGCAACGGCGGGGCGATGCTGCGCGGTCTGTCGACGGCGAACCAGGTGCGGGACCTGGAGCGGCTGCGGCAGGCGCTCGGCGAGCGGAAGCTGTCGGCGTGGAGCGTGTCGTACGGGACGTATGTGGCGGCCGTGTACGCGGAGAAGTACCCGGGGCGCACCGACCGCTGGGTCCTCGACAGCAGCAGCGATCCCGATCCGGCGCGGGTCGCCCGGAGCTGGCTTGAGGGCATGGCGCGGGGGGCCGAGGACCGGCTGCCGGACTTCGCGGCCTGGGCGGCGCACCCGGACCGGACGGACGAGGGGCTGCGGCTCGCGGAGCGGCCCGGGGACGTACGGCGGGCCGTCCTCGGTCTTGCGGCCCGGCTCGACCGGGAACCGCGCCCCACGACGACGCCGGGGGTGCCGCTGACGGGGTCCGTGCTGCTGCAGGCGTTCCAGGCCGCGCTGTACTCCGACGCGGCCTTCCCGTCCTTCGCGCGGCTCGTGACGGAGGCGCTCGACCCGGCGGGGGAGCCGGTGCTGCCGCGTGAGCTCGCGGGGGCGATGCCGGACGAGGCCGCGGCCATCACCGTGGGTGTGATCTGCAACGACGTGGACTGGCCCGGGTCCGTTCCGGCGTACGGGCGGGCCGTCGCGGCGGACCGGGCGCGGCACCCGCTGACGGCGGGCATGCCGGCGAACATCACGCCCTGCTCCTTCTGGAAGGGCGGCGCCGTCGAGAAGCCCGTCCGCGTCACCGACCGCGGTCCGTCGAACATCCTGATGATCCAGAACCTGCGCGACCCGGCGACGCCGTACACCAAGGGGCTGCGGATGCGGGCGGCGCTCGGCGACCGGGCGCGGCTCGTCACCGTCGACCACGGCGGGCACGGGGTCTACCTGGGCAACGGGAACGCCTGCGGGGACCGGGCGGTGACCCGTTTCCTCACGGAGGGCGTGCGATCGTCCGGGGACGTGCTCTGCCGCTGAGCCTCCGTCCGGCGTGGTGGTGGGGGCGTTACGCGGGGGGCTCGGTCGCGTGCAGCGCCGCACGCAGGTGGCCCTGGGAGTCCTGGAGCCGGTGCGCGGCCGTCGGGGCGTCGATGTCGGCGAGGATCATGAGGATCGCGTTCTTCACCTCCCCGTCGGCGGCGGCGAGGGCGGCCTCGATCTGCTCGTCCGGGGCGCCGGTGGCGAGGGCGACGATCCGCCGGGAGCGGGCCTGGAGCTTGTCGTTGGAGGCGCGGACGTCGACCATCAGGTTCCCGTAGGTCTTGCCGAGCCGGATCATCGTGATCGTCGAGATCATGTTGAGGACGAGCTTCTGGGCCGTGCCCGCCTTGAGCCGGGTCGAGCCGGTGAGCAGTTCGGGGCCGGGGACGACCTCGATGCCGTGCTCGGCGGCGGCGGCGAGCGCGCTGTCGGTGTTGCAGGACAGGCCGATGGTGAGCGCGCCGAGGGCGCGGGCGTGCTCGACGGCGCCGATGGCGTACGGGGTGCGGCCGGAGGCGGAGATGCCGACGACGGTGTCGTCGGCGGTGACGCCGAGCGCGGTGAGGTCCCGTACCGCGAGCTCCTTCGAGTCCTCGGCGCCCTCGACGGCCTTGACCATGGCGGACGGGCCGCCCGCGATGAGGCCGACGACCTGGGAGGGGTCGGTGTTGAAGGTGGGCGGGCACTCGCTGGCGTCGAGGACGCCGAGGCGGCCGGCGGTGCCGGCGCCCATGTAGACGAGCCGTCCGCCGCGGGCCATGCGCTCGGCGGTGGCGTCGATGGCGGCGGCGATGGCGGGGAGCCGGCGGGCGACGGCGGCGGGGACGGTCTGGTCCTCGGCGTTCATGAGCGCGGCGATCTCGGCGGTCGGCAGCTGGTCGATCTCGGCGAGCTCGGGGCGGAAGGCCTCGGTGGTCAGGGTGGCGAGCTGGGCGCGGAGTTCGGAGTACGTAGCAGACACGTGCGGCTCTTTCGGTGCTGTGGTTCGGCGCTGAGGTCGGGCGCTGGCGTCGTGGCCGTGGCTGTCGCCGCGGCGGCGCGTGGGCGTCAGCGGGTGCGGGGGGAGTGGCGGTGGGCGAGGGCCTCGTACGAGGCGGCGAGGGCAGGGGCCGCCGTCTCGTACGTGCGCTGTGTGACGCAGGTGAACAGGCAGTCCACGACAAGGAGTTGACTGGTCCGGGACGACATGGCCGCGGGGCGCAGTTCGCTCTCGCGGGCGGTGGAGGTGGTGAGGACGTGGTCGGCGTACTGGGTGACGGGACCGTCCGGGCGGCCGGTGATCGCGACGGTGGTGGCGCCGTGGTCGAAGGCGGCCCGCAGCGGCTCTATGACGTCGCCGGTGGAGCCGGAGTGGGTGATGGCGATGGCCACGTCGCCGGAGCGGAGCTGTACGGCGTTGGTGACGGCGAGGTGCGGGTCGCTGTGGGCGTGCGCGATGAGGCCGATGCGGAGGAGCTTCTGGCCGAGGTCCTGGGCGACGAGGCCGGAGGCGCCGACGCCGTAGATGTCGACGCGGCGGGCGGTGGCGAGGGCGGTGACGGCGGCGCCGAGCTGCACGGTGTCGAGTCCGGCGGCGGTGTCGGCGAGGGTCTGCTGCTCGTCGTAGGCCAGCTTGGCGACGACGTCGGCCACCGGGTCGTCGACGGCGATGTCGGCGGTGACGGCGGGCGCGCGGCCGGACTGCTGCTGGGCGGCGAGGCCGGCGAGCGCGAGGCGCAGGTCGCGGTAGCCGGGGTAGCCGAGGAGGCGGGCGGTGCGGACGACGGTCGCCTCGCTGGTGCCGGTGAGCTCGGCGAGGCCGGTGACCGTGAGCGCGGCGCAGCCGGCCGGGTCTCCGGCGACGGCCTCGGCGACCCGCTGCATGGAGCGGGTCATGGACGGCGCGAGGGTCCGCACCTTGGCCGCGAGGGCGGCGGGTGCGGGCGGCGCGTCGCTCATGAAACTTTCCTTCACATCATTGGTCACAGGCTGAAAGATACTTTCGGAGAGGTGGGGGGACAAGCCCCGTGGGCCCGTATCCGGGCGGGACTTTCGGCAGGTGCCGTCCGCCGGTCCGACGGATCCGCCGGAGGCTTCGCACCGGCCGCGCCGAACGGGTGACAATGACTGCATGGACGACATCGACCCCGTGGAGCAGGCGCTGCACGCCGCTCGCGCACTGGTACTGGCCGACCTCGCGGCCCGGAAGGTCGCTGCCGCCGAGGTCGTGTCGATGGTGGAGGACTCGGTGACCCACCGCCGCTGGTGGGTCGAGCAGTGGCCCGAGGGCGTGACGTACGTCGCCGGCCTCGTTGCCCAGGACGTTCAGGACGCCCTCCTCGAACGGTACGGGCGCTGGCCGCTCTGCCCGGTCTGCTCCACGGGCGGCCCGCACGCCCTGGACGTGGAACCGGAGCTGGGCCCGGACCCGCACTGGGTCTGCGGCAAGCAGGGCGTGGTGGTCGCGCCGGTGGGCGGGCTGACGTGAGAGGGCGGGCGCGGCACGAGGTGAAGGGGGGCGGGGCATGACCCTCTACATCGACCCGCCGACCTGGCCGGGCCACGGCCGCATGTGGTCGCACCTGGTCAGCGACGTCTCGTTCGAGGAACTGCACACCTTCGCCGCCGCGATGGGCGCCCCGCCCCGCGCGTTCGAGCGCGACCACTACGACATCCCCTCGGACCGCTACGCGGACGCGGTGGCGCGCGGCGCGATCGAGGTCGGCTCCAAGGAACTGCTGCGCCGCCTGACGGACGCGGGCCTGCGGCGGCCGAAGAGCCGCCCGGTGGCCTGAGAGCCGTCCGGTCCGCCGGGGGCCTGAGCGCCGCCCGTTCATCTCCGGGCGGGCGGGGCGCGCGCCTCAGGCGAGGTGCGCCGCGATCGTGCGCGCGCACTCCAGGGACTCCGTGCGGGTGGTGTCGACCTCCAGGTCGTAGGCCACTCCCTCGTGCACCGTCGTCGCCTGCTTCGCGGCCATGCCCGTGACGCGGTCGCCGCGGGCAACCTCCCGGGCCTCGGCGACGGTGCCGGCGCAGTGGACGCCGACCCAGAGGACGTCCAGGTCGCCGACGTACGTCCGCCAGCGTTCCTGGGCGGTCGCTCCGCCGAGGAAGACGTCGTCGACGATGATCCGGGCGCCCGCGCGGGCCATCGCCGCGAGGCCGGTGGCCCAGGCCGCTTCGAGGGCGCGGAACTCCGGCCCGACGTCCACCCCGCCGTCGGGGGCGAACGCGATCCCGGTGTCGGAGCCCTGCATCTTCAGGGGCATGGCGTCGATGAGCGAGTCGACGCCGAACGCGAGCCAGGGCTCGGGCAGGACGGCCTGGAGGCACCGTACGATCCCGGACTTGCCCGCGCTGGAACCGCCGTTGAGGATGATCATCTGTGGGGTCACCCTGCCCACCGTAGGAGGGTGGCGGCGGCCTGCGCACCCGATTTCAGCAGCGGGCCGCGGCCTTCTCGGGCTGCGGGACGCCGGACGTCACCACGCGGGACGGTGACCGGTGCAGCTTCAGGGCCACCGCCGCCGTGCCGAGGCCGAGGGCCGTCATCGCCGCGCCCGCCCAGGCCGTGGAGGCGAAGCCGAGGCCCGCGTCGATGACCGTGCCGCCGAGCCAGGGGCCGCCGGTGTTGCCGAGGTTGAAGGCGGCGGTGGTGGTGGCGCCGGCGAGGGTGGGGGCGGCGCCGGCGACGTTGAACATGCGGGCGTTGAGGGCCGGCGCCGTGTAGAAGGCGGAGACGCCGAGGAGGAAGGCGAGGACGACGGTCGCGGCCGGGCTCGTCGCGAAGAGGGCCAGGGCCACCAGGAAGGCGGTGGAGGCGGCGATGCCGGTGAGCATCACGCCGAAGAGGTGGGCGTCGGCGACGCGGCCGCCGATCGCCGTACCGACGACGGCGCCGATGCCGAAGAGCGCGAGCACGCCCGAGACCCAGCCCTTGTCGAGGCCGGAGACGTCGGTGAGGAGCGGGGCGAGGTACGAGAAGGCGCAGAAGACGCCGCCGGCCGCGAGCGCCGTCACGGCGACGGAGAGGAGGACCTGGCGGTCGCGGTAGATGGCGAGCTCCCGCTTGAGGCGGGGCTTGGTCTCGGGGAGCGGGATGTGCGGGATACGGGTCACCACGCCGACGAGGGCGATGGCGGAGGCCGCGCCGACCGCCCAGAACGCGGAGCGCCAGCCGAGGTGCTCGCCGAGGAAGGCGCCCGCCGGGACGCCGAGGACGTTCGCGATGGAGAGGCCGCCGATCATGACCGCCATGGCCCGGGCACGGGAGCCCACCGGGACCATCGCGATGGCGACCGCCGCGCCGACCGCCCAGAAGCCCGCGCAGGCGAGGGCGCTGATCACGCGCGAGGCGAAGAGGATCGCGTAGTTCGGGGCGAGCGCGCCGGCTATCTGGCCCAGGCCGAAGACGGTGATCAGGGCGATCAGGGTCGTCTTCCGGGGAAGTCTCAGGGTCGCCACCGCGAGGAGCGGGGCGCCGACGACCATGCCGATGGCGAAGGCCGAGATGAGCAGTCCGGCGCGGGGGATGGAGACGTTCATGTCCTCCGCGATGGGCGGCAGCAGCCCCGACAGCATGAACTCGCTCGTGCCGAGCGCGAAGACGGAGAGACCCAGGATGTAGACGGCCAGCGGCATGCGGGTGCCGGGGGCGGGCGACGCGGCCGGCGACGCGGCGGTCGGTGTCGTGGGGTCGGCGGGTTCGGGGTGCTCGGTGGGCTCGGCGTGCTCGGCGGAGGGAGACGGCATGACATGTGCCAACCCGATGTTCGTACCTGTCATTCCGGGTGCGGTGGATTTCTCGGGATGCGAGACGGGCGCCGGATGCCGTCCCGGCCTCAGCGCGCCGTGAGCTCCGCGAGTTCCTTCTCCAGGTTCTCCCGTGCCTTTTCCTCCCACACCGCCGCCCCGTACGGGGTGCGGAAGAGCCGGGGCAGGCCGAGGAGCTGGCGGAGGACGGCGGCGCGGCCCGCGCGGAAGGCCTCCTCGGGGACGAAGCCGTACTCCTCGCGGACCGCCTGTGTGTACCCCCGGTAGGTATCGGGGTCCGTCGCGAGGATCGCCAGGTCGGCGTCGCAGAGGGTCTCGCCGTTCAGGTCGCCCTGGTCCGGGTCGTGGGTGGTCGTGAGGCGGACCAGGCGGGCCACCTCCGTCACCTCGTGCGCGGTGAGCCCGGCCTCGGTGAGGGCCTTCTCGGCCAGGGCGGCCGAGCGCTCCTCGTTCTCCGAGCGGTCGGGGCGGTAGACCGCGTCGTGGAACCAGGCGGCGAGCCGTACGAGCTCCAGCTCGCCGCCCTCGCCGCCCTGGTCGGTCAGCTCGTCGATGCGGTCGAGGACCGCCTGGAGGTGGTCGACCGTGTGGTAGCGGCGCTGCGGCTCGGCCCAGCGGGACAGCAGGTTCCGGCCGTACGGGGCGGGGTCGGGGCCCACGCGTCCGGCGCGGGCGGCGAGCAGGGTGGCGTTCCAGCGCTGGAGCAGCTCGGGGTGTTCCTCGGCGGTCATGGGGGCATTCTGCCCGCCCGGGGGTGCGGAACGGGTGCTTCCCACGCGCCCTCGCCACCGCTCCCCGCTCACTCTTACATACCCCCCATGGGTATGCTACGGTGCTCCGCACAGGTACCCCCTAGGGGTATGCCCCGAGCCTGCTCGGGGCCCGACGCGAGCGAAGGGTCAGGGCAATGTCAACCGTCAATCCCCGGCGCTGGTGGGCACTTGTCGTGCTCGCCGCCGCACAGTTCATGGTCATCATGGACACCTCGATCATCGGGGTCGCACTCCCCGAGATGCAGAAGGACCTGGGCTTCTCGCAGAGCGAGCTCCAGTGGATCTTCAACGCCTACGTCATCGTCTTCGGCGGTCTGCTGCTCCTCGGCGGACGCCTCTCCGACCTCGTCGGGGCCCGCAGGATCTTCGTCACCGGCTGGGCCGTCATGATCGCCGGATCCGTCGTCGCGGCCGCCGCGCAGACCGCCTGGGTCGAGATCGCGGGCCGCGCCGTCCAGGGCGTCGGCGGGGCGCTCATCGCGCCCTCCGCCATGACCCTGCTGATGATGCTCTTCATGCACGACCCGAAGGAACTCGGCAAGGCGATGGCGCTCTACGGCGCCGCCGCCCCCGCAGGCGGCACCGCGGGCGTCTTCCTCGGTGGTGTCTTCACCGAGTGGATGAGCTGGCAGTGGGTCTTCATCATCTACATCCCCATCGGCCTCGCCACCCTCGCCGCCACCAAGGTGCTCCCGAACGTCGAGTCCCGCCGCGGCTCGGTCGACGTCCTCGGCGCCGTCGCCGTCACCGCCGGCCTCGCGCTCGCCGTCTTCGCCGTGGTCCGCGCCCCCGAGGTCGGCTGGGGATCCACCGGCACGATCCTCCAGCTGATCGGCGCCGCCGCCCTCCTCGCGCTCTTCTTCGTGATCCAGAAGAGCATCGGCGAGCCGCTCATGCCCCTCAGCGTCTGGCGCGTCCCGCGCCTCGGCTCGGCCAACCTGGCCATGACGCTGCTCGGCGCCGCGTGGATCCCGATGTGGTACTTCCTCAACCTGTACCTCCAGCAGGTCCTCGGCTTCGGCGCCTTCGAGTCCGGTGCCGCGCTGCTCCCGATGACCGTGCTCCTCATGATCTTCATGACGGCCATCACGGCCCGGCTCATGATGAAGGTCGGTGCCAAGCCGCTCATCGCGGGCGGCCTCCTCGTCCTCGCGGCCGGTCTGGTCTGGCTGGCGGCCGTCCCGCCCACCGGCACCTTCCTCGTCGACGTCCTGCCGGCCTCCCTGGTCGCCGCGCTCGGCATGTCCCTCGCCTACATCCCGGCGATGATCGCCGCCATGTCCGGCGCCCCGCAGGAGCAGGCCGGTCTCGCCTCCGGCATCGTCAACACCACCTACAACGTGGGCTCCGCGCTGGGTCTCGCCGCCCTCACCGCCGTCGCCATGTCGCAGGGCGCCGACCAGCTCGGCAACCTGCCCAGGCTGACGGACGGCTTCTCGTCCGCCTTCATCGGCGCCGCGATCGTCGCCGCCGCCGGCGGTGTGATCACCCTGCTCGTCATGAAGAGCGACAAGACGGTCGCCGCCGAGGCCGCGGCCGCTCCCGCCCCGCAGAGCGAGAAGGTCTCGGCCTGAACCGCCCCGAAGGGGCCGCCCGATGTCCGTCGCCGGACGTCGGGCGGCCCCTTTCCCGTATCCGGAAAGGAAAGCCGTGGAACTGAACACCCGTGCCGTGCACGTCGCCAACGAACCCCTGCCCACCGGCAGCCGGCCGCTCTCCGTGCCCCTCGTGCTGTCCTCCGCCTTCGCCTTCGACTCCGCCGACGAGCTCGCGGACGCCATGGCCGGGCCGGACGGGGCGTACGTCTACGGCCGCCGCGGCAACCCGACCGTCCGGGCCCTGGAGCAGACCCTCGCGGGGCTCGAACAGGGCGCCGGGGCCATCGCCTTCGCCTCCGGGATGGGCGCGATCAGCGGGGTGCTGCTCGCGCTCCTGCGGCCCGGTGACCGCGTGGTGGCCCAGCGCTGCCTGTACGGCGGGACGCACGCCGTCCTCGGGGACCTGGCCGGGCGGTACGGGATCGAGGTCGTACGGATCTCGGGCGACGATCCCGCCGAGCTCGAAGCCGCCGCCGTGCACCCCGCGACCCGGCTGCTGATCCTGGAGACCATCGCCAACCCCACCGGCCAGGTCCCCGACCTGCCGGGCCTGCTCGCCGCCGCCCGCACGCTCGGGGTGACGAGCGTCGTCGACAACTCGCTCGCCTCGCCGGTGCTGTGCCGCCCGCTGGAGCGCGGCGCCGACATCGTCGTCCACTCCACCACCAAGTACCTCTCCGGGCACTCCGACGTCCTCGGCGGCGCCGCCGTGTTCGCCGACGACGCCCTGCGGCGCCGGGTGTGGCCCCGAACGGTCGAACTCGGCGCGTGCGCGGACCCGTTCGCCGCCTGGCTGACCCTGCGCGGGATCCCGACGCTGCCGCTGCGGATGCGGGAGCACTGCGCCAACGCCACCGTCCTCGCCGAGCGGCTCACCGCCCACCCCGCCGTCACGGCCGTCCACCACCCCCTGCTCCCCGGCCACCCCTCGTACGCCGTCGCGCGCGAGGTGCTCGCGGGCGGCGGGGGGCTGCTCTCGTTCGAGCCGGCGGGCGGCCGGGAGGCGGGCCGGGCCTTCGTCGAGCGCGTGCGACTGGCCCGGCTCGCACTCTCCCTCGGCGGGGTGGAGACCCTCGTGACGCATCCCGCGTCGACCTCGCACCGCGAGCTGGACGGGGCCGCGCTGGCCGCCGCCGGGATAGCCCCGGGTCTGGTGCGGATGTCCGTCGGCATCGAGCACGTGGAGGACCTCTGGGCCGACATCGAACAGGCCCTCGGCTGAAGGGAGTCGGACGCGGAGCCGGATCCTCATGAGCCTTTTTTTGGGTTGACAAAATAAATGGTCAATTCGTAGATTGGATGTCGCCAGGGAAAGACCACTCCTAGGTCAAGGGGGGCGCGCGATGCGCTACTTCGAGGACTTCCGGCCCGGCGACGTCCACGAGCTGGGCACCGTCACCGTCTCGACGGAGGAGGTGCTGGAGTTCGGCAGGCGCTTCGACCCGCAGCCCTTCCACACGGACCCCGCGCTCGCGGAGCACTCGCAGTTCCGCGGCCTGATCGCGAGCGGGTTCCACACCCAGGCGATGTTCATGCGCCGCTACGTCGACGGGCTGCTCGCCTACAGCGCCTGTATGGGCTCGCCCGGCATCGACGAGGTCCGCTACCTGCGGCCCGTCCGCCCGGGCGACGTCCTCGCCGCGCGCGTCGAGATCCTCGGATCCACCCCGTCGCCGTTCAACCCCGCCACCGGCACCGTCAAACCGCGGTGCACCCTGGTGGCCCCCGACGGGACGGCCGTGTTCAGCATGATCCTGCACAGCATCTTCCGCCGGCGCCCCGCCGACGCCGAGGCCGGCCATCTGTCGTCGATGCCCGCGGCCGAGGACCCCGTCGCCTGTGCGCGACCGGCCACGACCTGTGCCCCCGTCATGAGCGCCTGACGAGACCGTTTTTCGTCGGGCCCTGCCCCTGAACACGGCCGTCCGTATCACCGGAAACCAACTGAAGGGGGACCTCCTGTGGAGGCCGTATCCCGCACCGCCCAGTGGACCGCCGCCGCGCGCGCCCTGGAGACCGAGCGCGAGGACCGGCTGTTCGCCGATCCTTACGCGCGCACCGTCGCCGACCGCATCGGCTTCGAACTGCTGGAGCGCTACGCCGGGGGCGGCACCGTGCCGTTCCTCGCCATCCGCACCACCTACCTCGACCGCGCCATCGTCCGGGCCGTGGAGGAGCGGGGCATCCGCCAGGTCGTCTTCCTCGCCGCCGGCATGGACACCCGCTTCTTCCGGCTGCCCTGGCCCGACGGCGTCACCGTCTACGAGCTCGACCGCCCCGCCCTCCTGGAGGCCAAGGCCGAGATGCTGGCGGGCGAGCCCCGGCCGGCCGGCCGCACCCGGGTCACCGTCCCCGTCGACCTGACCCAGGACTGGACGGGACCCCTCAAGGAGGCGGGCTGGAAGAGCGACGAGCCCGTCCTGTGGGTCGTCGAGGGCCTGCTCTTCTTCCTGCCCGAGCCGGCCGTACGGACCCTGATCTCGACGCTCTCCGCGCACGCCGCCCCCGGCTCCGTGCTGCTCGGCGACGTCATCTCCAGGGCCGCCCTGGAGAACCCGCTCGCCCGCGGCTTCATGAAGGCCCTGGACGAGGACGGCAACCCGTGGCTGTTCGGCACCGAGGAGCCCGAGGCGCTGCTCGACGACTGCGGCTGGTCCGTACGGGAGGTCAAGCAGCCCGGCGAACCGGGCGCCGACTTCGACCGCTGGCCCTACCCGGTCCCGGCCCGGTCCGTCCCGCGCGTGCCCCGCTCCTTCCTGTTCACCTGCGACCTGCCGGGCGCGACCGGACGCGACTCGGAGGTGGCCGC
Organism: Streptomyces sp. CB02261; assembly: GCF_001905665.1. GTDB lineage: Bacteria > Actinomycetota > Actinomycetes > Streptomycetales > Streptomycetaceae > Streptomyces. The sequence goes on from NZ_LIVX01000015.1 coordinate 152,163, forward strand.
ATGACCGCCCGTCGGGGGTCCGGGGGTCGTCCCCCGGTTCGGCACAGCACCTGCGACCTGCCGGGCACCACCGCACACGACTCGGAGGCCGCCGCATGACCGCCCACGACTTCCACCAGCGGGTCATCACCGACGCCGGCGCGGCCGTCCGCGGTCTGACCGTCGCCCTCGGCGAGCGCCTCGGCCTGTACAAGGCGCTGGCCGCCGGCGGTCCCCTGACCGCCGGGCAGCTCGCGGAGGCGACCGGCACGAACGAGCGGTACGTCGAGGAGTGGCTGCACGCCCAGCTCTCCGCCGGGTACGTCGAGCGGCACCCGAGCTCCCGCACGTACACGCTCCCCGCCGACCACGTCGAGGTGCTCGCCGACCCGAAGGCCGTCACGTACGCCGCCGGGTTCTTCACCGCCCTGAAGGCGCTGTACGCCACCGAGGACCTGCTGGTCGAGGCGTACCGCACCGGCGACGGCGTCGGCTGGGCCGAGCACGACGCGGCCCTCGACACCGGCATGGGCTCCTTCTTCCAGCCGACGTACGAGCACAAGCTGGTCCCGGAGTGGCTGCCCGCCCTCCACCAGGTCACCGACAAGCTGGCGGACGGCGGCACGGTCGCGGACGTCGGCTGCGGCGTCGGCCACACCACCCTCCTCATCGCCCGCGCCTTCCCGAACGCCACCGTCCACGGTTTCGACTACTCGGAGGAGGCCATCTCGATCGCGCGGGAGCTGGCCGAGGAGGCCGGACTCTCCGACCGGGTCGTCTTCGAGGTCGCGTCGGCCGACGACTACCCCGGCTCCGGCTACGACCTGGTGTGCTTCTTCAACGCCCTGCACGACATGGGCGACCCGGTCGCCGCCGCCCGGCACGTCCACAAGTCGCTGGACGCCGACGGCACCTGGATGCTCGTCGAGTCGAACGTGTCCCCGCAGGACGTCGACGTCCAGACGCCCGCCGCCCGCATGTTCATGGCCCTGTCGGCCGTGATGTGCCTGCCCGTCGCGGTCGCCCAGCGCGGCCCGCACGCGCTCGGCAACCACTCGGGCGAGAAGGCCTTCCGGGCCATCGCGGAGGAGGCCGGCTTCACCCGCTGGCGCCGCGCCACGGAGACCCCGGTCAACGCGGTCTACGAAGTCCGCCCGTAATCCGACCAAGAGGAGTTACCGCCATGGGCGTGACCGCCCCCCTGCCCGTCACCGACCGGTTCCTGGAGGTCCTGGAGCGGCTCAGCGAGCGCTCGGTCGAGGACTACTACAACCCGTACCAGACCTTCCAGTGGCCCGAAACGCTGGAGGAGAACCGTTTCTGGATGACGCCGGAGCTGCTCACCGTCTACGGCACCGAGCACTACGACACCCTCGGCGAGGACACGCTGCAGCGCCTGTCGAAGTGGGAGTCCGTCAACTTCTACAGCCTCAACGTGCACGGCATCCGCGAGCTGCTCATCGAGGTCGTCGGCCGCATCCACATGCCCGGCTTCGAGGTGCCCTCGGACTTCTTCCACCACTTCATCGGCGAGGAGAACGAACACATGTGGTTCTTCTCCGAGTTCTGCCGCCGCTACGGCAACAAGATCTACGGCTCCACCGCCATGCGCGCCGACGCGGCCTGGGAGCCGGAGGTGGAGAACTTCCTCGTCTTCACCCGCATCCTCTTCTTCGAGGAGCTCGTCGACCACTACAACTCCCGGATGGCGAAGGACGAGTCCCTCTGCCACACCATCCGCGAGGTCAACCGCATCCACCACCAGGACGAGTCCCGCCACATCGCCTTCGGGCGCGAGCTGGTCTCCCTCCTGTACAGCCGCATGTGCCAGGCCGTGAGCGCCGACCGGGTCCGCGAGGTGGAGGCGTACCTCAAGCGGTACGTCGTCTACAGCGTCAACTCCCTCTACAACCCCCACGTGTACCGCGACGCCGGCATCCCCGACCCGCTCGCCCTGCGCAACGCGCTGGTCGCCGACCCGAGCCGCCGCCCCCACGAGCGCAAGGCCATCCGCAAGCCGCTCTCCTTCTTCCTGAGGACCGGGATCTTCTCCGACGACACCCTGCCCGTCGTCTGAGCGCGCCCCTAGGGGATGCCCCCGGACCTCCCACCCGAGAGGTGAAGTGACCATGACCGTGACGACCCCCGCGACCGCCGGGGCAGCCCCGGGGCAGGCGAGGGGCCTGCCCTCGCTCGGCCCGGAGGGGACCCGCCTGCTGCGGCTCCTCGACGACACCTTCGAGAGCTGGGGCGTGACCGCGGGCGCCCGCCCGATGACCATGCCCCCGCTCCTGCCGGCCGCCGACCTCGCGAAGCTCGACTACTACGACAACTTCCCGCACCAGGCCGTCGTCGCCACCCCGCTCGACCTGGAACGCCGGGAGACCGCGCCCTTCTCCGCCGACACCGGCCGCTTCCCGAGCGACGCCCTCGAACCCGCCGCGCTCGGACTGCCCTCGGCGTCCTGCTACGCCGTCTACCTCGACCACCAGGGCACCCGGGTCGCCGACGACACCCTCGTCACCATCTGCTCCTGGTGCTTCCGCAAGGAGACCCACTACGAGGGGATGCGGCGCCAGCTCGGCTTCCGCATGCGGGAGATCGTCGCCATCGGCACCCGCGAACACGCCGAGACCCACCTCGCCGACTTCACCGAGAAGATCCAGGGCTTCGCCGCCGCGCTCGACCTGCCGCTGCGCAAGGAGGCCGCCTGCGACCCGTTCTTCGACAAGGGCGGCTCGAAGGCGCTGCTCCAGCGGCTCACCCCGGTGAAGTACGAGTTCCTGTACGAGGACCTGGCCATCGCCTCGGTCAACACCCACCGGAACTTCTTCGGCGACCGGTGCGACATCACGCTCGGGTCGTCCGGCGGACCGGCCTTCACCAGCTGCGTCGCCTTCGGCCTCGAACGCTGGCTGTCCGCACTGACCCGCCGCCACGGCGGCTGGGACGCCGCCACACGGGCGGTGCTCGACGCGAACGCCCGCGCGCGGACCGGTGCGAGTGGCGCGGCCGGGCCGGTGATCTGACGTGCCGGCCCGTCCCGCCGCCCCGCCGGCGGGCGGCCTGGGGTGGGCGAACCTCGGCATGGACATCGTGTCCGTCAACCGTGTCCGCACGCTCCTCAACCAGTACGGGGAGCGGTTCTTCGAGCGGATGCTCACCCCCGGCGAGCTCGCCGACTGCCGCACCTCCTCCGGGCTCGACGTGCTGAGCCTGTGCGGGCGGATCGCGGCCAAGGAGGCGGCCTTCAAGACCCTACGGGTCAGGGGCAGGTTCCTGCCCTGGCCGGACATCGTGGTGCGGCGCTCCGAGGGCGGCTGGCCGCTCGTGGAGCTGCACCGGTCGGCCGCCGAGATGGCCGCCGCGTCCGGCATCACCGAGATCACCGTGTCCATCAGCCACGACGTGGACTACGCGGTGGCGGTGGCCGCCCCGATCATCGCCCCCGCCACACCCATCCAGTAGCAGCTAAAGGAGTTCAACCATGGCCGACGGCCTGCAGACGGTGAAGAGCTGGATCCTCGCGCGTCACCCCGAGCGCCAGGACATCGCGCCCGACCTCGACCTGATCGAGAACCGGCTCATCGACTCGCTGTCCTTCGTCGAGTTCGTCTTCCTGCTGGAGCAGGAGAGCGGCACCGCCATCCAGATGGAGACCCTGGAGGTCGAGTCCATCCGTACCCTCGCCGCCATCGAGCGGCACTTCTTCACGGCCGCGGTGGAGGTCCAGGCATGAGCCGCCGCCTCTTCACCTCCGAGTCGGTGACCGAGGGCCACCCCGACAAGATCGCCGACCGGATCAGCGACACCATCCTCGATGCGCTCCTCACCGAGGACCCGTCCTCGCGGGTGGCGGTGGAGACCCTGATCACCACGGGTCTGGTGCACATCGCCGGCGAGGTCACCACCACCGCGTACGCGCCGATAGCGAAGCTGGTCCGCGAGGCCGTCCTCGACATCGGCTACGACTCCTCCGCGAAGGGCTTCGACGGCGCCTCCTGCGGGGTGTCGGTGTCCATCGGCGCACAGTCGCCGGACATCGCGCAGGGCGTCGACTCGGCGTACGAGTCCCGGGTCGAGGGCGCGGGCGACGAGCTCGCCGCCCAGGGCGCCGGAGACCAGGGCCTCATGTTCGGCTACGCCTGCGACGACACGGCCGAACTGATGCCGCTGCCGATCGCCCTGGCGCACCGGCTGTCGCGCCGGCTGACCGAGGTCCGCAAGAACGGCACCGTGCCGTACCTGCGGCCCGACGGCAAGACCCAGGTCACCATCGAGTACGACGGGGACCGCCCGGTCCGCCTCGACACGGTCGTCGTGTCCTCGCAGCACGCCGCCGACATCTCCGTCGAGGGCCTGCTCGCCCCGGACGTGCGCGAGTACGTCGTCGAGCACGTCCTCAAGGAGCTCGTCGAGGAGGGCGTCGTCCTGGAGTCCGACGGCTACCGCCTCCTGGTCAACCCGACCGGGCGCTTCGAGATCGGCGGCCCCATGGGCGACGCCGGACTCACCGGCCGGAAGATCATCATCGACACCTACGGCGGGATGGCCCGGCACGGCGGCGGCGCGTTCTCCGGCAAGGACCCGTCGAAGGTGGACCGCTCGGCCGCGTACGCCATGCGCTGGGTCGCGAAGAACGTCGTCGCGGCCGGCCTCGCCCGCCGCTGCGAGGTACAGGTGGCGTACGCGATCGGCAAGGCCGAACCGGTCGGCCTCTTCGTGGAGACCTTCGGCACCGGCACCCTGCCGGACGAGCGGATCCAGGAGGCGGTCGGCGCCGTCTTCGACCTGCGGCCCGCGGCGATCATCCGCGACCTGGACCTCAAGCGGCCGATCTACGCCAGGACGGCGGCGTACGGCCACTTCGGCCGCGAGCTGCCCGAGTTCACCTGGGAGCGCACGGACCGCGTGGAGGCCCTGAAGAAGGCAGCGGGGGCCTGAGATGCGCATCGCTGTCACGGGATCCATCGCGACCGACCATCTGATGACCTTCCCCGGCTGGTTCAGCGAGCAGCTGCTCGCCGACCGGCTCGACCGGGTCTCCCTGTCGTTCCTCGCCGACAACCTGGAGGTCAGGCGCGGCGGAGTGGCAGCGAACATCGCCTTCGGACTCGGCGTCCTCGGCCTCCGGCCCGTCCTCGTGGGCGCGGTCGGCGCCGACTTCGACCCGTACCGCGTCTGGCTGAAGGACCACGGTGTGGACACCGACTCGGTGCGCGTCAGCGAGTCGCTCCACACCGCCCGGTTCGTCTGTACCACCGACCGGGCCCAGAACCAGATCGCCACCTTCTACGCGGGGGCGATGGCCGAGGCGCGCGAGATCGACCTGAGGGACGTCGTCGCCCGCACCGGCCGCCTGGAACTCGTCCTGGTCTCCCCGGACGACCCCGAGGCGATGCTCCGGCACACCCGCACCTGCCGGGACCTCGGCATCCCCTTCGCCGCCGACCCGTCGCAGCAGCTGGCGCGGCTCGACGGGGACCAGGTGCGGGAGCTGGTGGACGGAGCCCGGTACCTGTTCACCAACGAGTACGAGACGGCCCTGCTCCTGGAGAAGTCCGGCTGGGCGGAGCCGGAGGTGCTGCGCCGCGTCGGCACCTGGATCACCACCCACGGCGAGGCCGGCGTCCGCATCCGCGGCGAGGGCCGCGAACCGCTGGCCGTGCCGGCGGTCGAGGTCCCCGCCGTCGTCGACCCTACCGGCGTCGGCGACGCCTTCAGGGCCGGGTTCCTCGCCGGGACGCTGTGGGGCGTGCCGGAGCGGTGCGCGGCGCAGCTGGGCTGCGCCGTCGCCGCGACCGTCCTCGACTACGTGGGGACGCAGGAGTACCGGCTGCACCGGGAACCGCTCCTGGACCGGATCAGGACCACGTACGGGGTGGGCTGCACGGCGACGCTGGTCACCCCCTTGCGGGGGCTGTCATGAGCACTGCCCGGCCCCCGCTCCGGGACGAGTTCGCCAAGCGGGTCGTCGTCGCCGACGGGGCGATGGGCACCATGCTCCAGACCGCCGACCCGAGCCTGGACGACTTCCGCAACCTGGAGGGCTGCAACGAGATCCTCAACCTCACGCGCCCCGACATCGTCGCCTCCGTCCACGACGCCTACTTCTCCGTGGGCGTGGACTGCGTCGAGACCAACACCTTCGGAGCGAACCTCGCGGCGCTCGCCGAGTACGGCATCGAGCACCAGGTGTACGAGCTGTCCGAGGCCGGCGCCCGGATCGCCCGCACCACCGCGGACGCGCACACGGCCGCCGACGGCCGCCCCCGCTGGGTCCTCGGCTCCATGGGCCCCGGTACGAAGCTGCCCACCCTCGGCCACGTGACGTACGAGCCGCTCCGCGAGGCCTTCCAGCAGAACGCGGAGGGCCTGATCAGGGGCGGCGCCGACGCCCTCCTCGTCGAGACCTCGCAGGACCTGCTCCAGACGAAGGCGGCCGTCGTCGGCGCCCGCCGCGCCCTGGTCCGGGCCGGCCTGGACCTCCCGGTCATCGTGCAGGTCACCGTGGAGACGACGGGCACGATGCTCCTCGGCTCCGAGATCGGGGCGGCGCTCACCGCGCTGGAGCCGCTGGGCATCGACATGATCGGCCTGAACTGCGCCACGGGCCCGGCGGAGATGGCCGAGCACCTGCGGCACCTGGCACGCCACTCGCGCATCCCGCTCTCCGTCATGCCGAACGCCGGCCTGCCCGTCCTCACCTCCGACGGCGCCCACTACCCGCTGTCCCCGGCCGAACTGGCCGACGCGCAGGAGGCGTTCGTACGGGACTACGGGCCCGCCCTGGTCGGCGGCTGCTGCGGGACGACCCCGGAGCACCTGCGGCAGATCGTGGACCGGGTCCGGGGCGCCGCAGTCCTCGACCGGCGGCCGACGCCCGAGCCGGGCGCCTCGTCCCTGTACAGCCATGTGCCGTTCCGGCAGGACACCGCGTACCTGGCGATCGGCGAGCGCACCAACGCCAACGGCTCGAAGAAGTTCCGCGAGGCGATGCTCGAAGCGCGCTGGGACGACTGCGTCGAGATGGCCCGCGACCAGATCCGCGAGGGCGCGCACATGCTCGACCTGTGCGTGGACTACGTGGGCCGCGACGGCGTCGCCGACATGGAGGAGCTGGCCGGCCGTTTCGCCACCGCCTCCACCCTCCCGATC
>NZ_LIVX01000016.1 GCF_001905665.1 Streptomyces sp. CB02261
CATGGCCCGCAACCTCCCGTAGGGGGGACACGAGAAGGGCGCCCCTCCCGGCGGGGGGAGGGGCGCCCTTCGTCGTGTGCGCGACCGGTCAGCGGTCCGCCTCGACGGTGACCTTCTCGTCGTTCTGGATCTGCTGCACCAGCTGCTTCACCTTCGGCATGTCCCACTTGAGGGAGCCCTGCGGCGCGCTGCCCGAGATCGGGATGTTCATGGACTTGCCGTCGCCGCCGCTGATGCCCTTCATGGCGAAGAACATCTTTCCGAGGTCGTACAGCGACATGTCCTTGTCCACGATCAGCGTGTCGAGACCGGCGCCCAGCGTCGGGTACAGCGCGAACGGGTTGAGGATCGTGCCCGGCGTCGCCGCCTGGTTGGCCAGGGCGGAGAGGAACTTCTGCTGGTTCTTCGTCCGCTGCAGGTCCGACTGGGCGAAGGCGTACCGGGTCCGGACGAAGGCCAGGGCCTGCTCGCCGTTGAGGGTCTGCGTGCCCGCCTGGAAGTCGGCGCCGGACTTCTTGTCCTTGAAGCCCTTGTCGATGTTCAGCTCGACACCGCCGAGCGCGTCCACGATGTTCGCGAAGCCGGCGAAGCCGATCTCCGCGTAGTGGTCGATGCGGAGGCCGGTGTTGAACTCGACGGTCCGCACGAGCAGCTCGGGGCCGTCCATGGCGTACGCCGCGTTCAGCTTGGAGCCGCCGCGGGCCGGGAAGGACTTGCCGGACTCGGAGCCGACGAAGTTCGGGATCGTCACCCAGGAGTCACGGGGGAGCGAGACCATCGTGTTCCCGCTGGAGCAGGCCGCGAGGATCATCATCGAGTCGGTCCGCTTACCCTCGGCGGAGCCGGTGTGCAGTTTCTTCTTCTCCTCGGCGGACATGCCCTCACGGCTGTCGGAGCCGACGATCAGATACGTCGTGCAGTCGCCCTCGGCCGGCCGCTCGATGACCTTGGACAGGTCGACCTCGTTGCGCATCTGGGAGCTGGCCCAGGCGTAGGTACCGATGCCCCAGGCGAGGACGCCGACGACCAGGACGATCGAGCCGACCTTGATGCGCTTGCGCCAGTCCGGCGCGGGGCGCCCGGGGCCGCCGGCGCCGGTGCTCGGCGCGTACTGCGGCGGCACGGTGCCGTGGCCGCCGCCCTGCGGGGCGCCGTAGACCTGGCCCGTGTTGTACCCGGAGTCGTACCCCGTGCCCTGGGCCTGCGTGAAGTTCGGGTTGGCCTGGTCGTAACGAGGCGGCTGCTGCGGAACCTGCGGACGCCGCACATGGCTCATGCGGCGAGGACCCTCCGGGTGGGGGTTCGAGCTGCCGCGGCCGTATCCGCCGTCATCGGGCCAGTCATTCATGCGGACCAGTGTGCCGGGCAGGGCTTCGCGGGCGACAGGCCGGGTGGAACTTCGGGCCCGGGCTGTTGCCAAGCTGATGCAAAGCGGACCGAACGGCGACGGCCGAGGGACCCGGCATATGGTGGAGGGCATGACAGATCAGGGCGATATTCCGGGCAAGCCCACCTCGGCCTCCCGCACCACCCTCAGCCACATCATGACCAGCCACGACACCAACCTCCTGGGTACCGTGCACGGCGGCGTGATCATGAAGCTGGTGGACGACGCGGCGGGCGCCGTCGCGGGCCGGCACTCGGGCGGACCGGCGGTCACCGCCTCGATGGACGAGATGGCCTTCCTGGAGCCGGTGCGGGTCGGGGACCTGCTCCATGTGAAGGCCCAGGTCAACTGGACCGGCCGGTCCTCCATGGAGGTCGGCGTCCGGGTCATGGCCGAGCGCTGGAACGAGTCCACGCCCGCCACCCAGGTCGGCTCCGCCTATCTGGTCTTCGCCGCCGTCGACGCGGACGGCAAGCCGCGCCGCGTCCCGCAGGTCATCCCGGAGACGGAGCAGGACAAGCGCCGCAACCAGGAGGCCCAGATCCGCCGCACCCACCGCCTGGCCCGCCGCGAGGCCATCAAGGACCTACGGGAACGCCGGGCGGCCGAGGGCTACGAGGACTAGCCGGACCGGGGCCCACGGCCGACGGGCCCACGGCTCCGGGTCCGCCTCGGAGCGCCGCCCTACGGACCCACGGCCCCGGGTCCGCCTCGAAGCGCGGCCCCGGGGACCCACGGCCCGCGGGTCCGCCTCGGAGCGCGCCGCCTACGGGCGAACCGGCCCCCGGTCCGGCTGGACGGGCCGCCCTACGGGCACACCACCTCGTCGCAGGTCCGCTCGGACGGGCCGCCCTACGGGCACACCACCTCGTCGCAGGTCCGCTCGGACGGGCCGCCCTACGGGCACACCACCTCGTCGCAGGTCCGCTCGGACGGGCCGCCCTATGGGCACACCACCTCGTCCCCCGTCACCGCCTCGAACGGTCCCGCCCGGCCCGGCTCCTCCGCCCGGACCGCCCGCACCCCCTTGTAGTCCGCGCCCACCGTCACCCGCAGCGTCCCGCCCCTCCCCGCCACCGGCTTCAGCTCCGCCCCCGGCAGCGCCGCCGCGAGGGTCTTCGCCGAGCGGTCCCAGCGCGGGTCGTACTCGACGACCGTCCGCGCCCGGTCCGTCCCCGGCGCGGTCATCGGCGTCCGCGTGGTGTCGAAGCCGGTGCCGCGCAGCGCGTCGTCGACCTTCCGGCCGAGCCCGTCCGTCCGGGTCCCGTTGTAGACCTGCACCCGGACCGTGCGCGGCGCCACGTCCACGACGACGTCCCTGGGCGCCTTGTCCGACGAGGCGGGCTTCGCGGGGGTGAGCGGCCGGTCCTCCCGCAGCGCCTGGAACAGCTTCTGCGCCTTCGCCGCGTCCCACTTCACCGTCGAGCCGATCCCCTTCACGGGGAAGCTCATGTCCCCGATCGGCACGGACACGAACTCCGACGACGCCGGGGTGAAGCCGCGCATCGCCTTGGCGAGGGCGAACAGCTGATCCGTACCGAAGTCCTCGTCGGCCCGGACCGAGCTGAGCAGGGCCGTGGCGACCTCCCGGAACCGCACCGGGTTGAACAGCACCCCGCCGCTGCTGATCCGCTCGACGAGCGCCGCGAGGAACCGCTGCTGCCGCTGCATCCGCCCGATGTCGGCGGCTCCGTCGATGTGCCGGGAGCGCACGTACTGCAGGGCCTGCCCGCCGTCGAGCTCATGGGTGCCGGCCTTCAGGTCGAGCCCCGTGTACGGGTCCTTCACCGGCCGGGCCGTACAGATCTGCACCCCGCCGACCGCGTCCACGGTCCGCATGAAGCTGGTGAAGTCGACCTCCAGATAGTGGTCGATCTTGACGCCGGTCATCGACTCGACGGTCCGCACGGTCAGCCCGGGCCCGCCCTCGGCGTACGCCGCGTTCAGCTTCACCGGATGCGCCTGGTGCTTCTCGCCGCTGGTGAGATCGGTGTGCTCGGGCATCTCGGCGTACGAGTCACGGGGCAGGCTCACCACGCTCGCCCGGTCCCGGTCCTCCGAGATGTGCACGAGCATCACCGTGTCGGTGCAGTGGCAGGGCGCGCCGCCGAGCCGGTACTTCTCCTTCTCCTCCGCGGTGATCCGGTCCCGCCCGTCGGTGCCGACGACGAGGACGTTCATCCCGTGCCCGGCCTGCGGCCGGTTCTTCATGTCCTTGAAGGGGTCGACCCGGGTGATCCCGGTGTTCAGGCCGGTCACCACCGCGTGCCCGATCCCGCCGGCCGCGAGGACCGTCACGGAGAGCGCCGTCGCCATCCGCATCCCCCACCGGGGCCGCCTCCGCCGCCGACGGACCGGCACGCGACGGGCGGCGGGCCGGGTACGGGGCGTGCGGGGCGGTGTGGGCACGGACGGACACCTCCGCGGGTGTGACAAGGGGAACCGTGAGCACGGTAGGCCCATACGATCAGCGCAAGGGCCCACCACCCGTGCGGCGCGCACCGGTGTCCCCCATTCGCGGTAACGTGGCGGACGATGAACGCCATGCCCCCCGTCTCCGTGATCATGCCGGTCCTCAACGAGGAGCGGCATCTGCGCACCTCGGTTCGTCACATCCTGGAGCAGGAGTACGACGGCGAGATGGAGGTGGTGATCGCGCTCGGCCCGTCCACGGACCGTACCGACGAGATCGCCGCCGAGCTCGTCCGCGAGGACTCCCGCGTCACGACCGTGCCGAATCCCACGGGCCGTACGCCCGCCGCTCTCAACGCGGCGATCAAGGCCTCACGTCACCCGATCGTGGTGCGCGTCGACGGCCACGGCATGCTCTCCCCGAACTACATCGCCACCGCCGTCCGGCTCCTGGAGGAGACCGGCGCGCAGAACGTCGGCGGTGTCATGCACGCCGAGGGTGAGAACGCCTGGGAGGACGCGGTCGCCGCCGCGATGACCTCGAAGATCGGCGTCGGCAACGCGGCCTTCCACACGGGCGGCGAAGCGGGCCCCGCGGAGACCGTGTACCTGGGTGTCTTCCGGCGCGAGGCGCTCGAACAGCAGGACGGCTACAACGTGGAGTTCATCCGCGCCCAGGACTGGGAGCTGAACTTTCGCATCCGCGAGGCCGGCGGCCTGATCTGGTTCTCGCCGGAGCTCCGCGTCCAGTACCGCCCGCGTCCCTCCGTGAAGGCGCTCGCCAAGCAGTACAAGGACTACGGCCGTTGGCGCCACGTGGTGGCCCGCTACCACCAGGGCTCCATCAACCTCCGCTACCTGGCCCCGCCGACCGCCGTCTGCGCCATCGCCGCCGGCCTGGTCGTGGGCGCCGTCCTCACCCCGCTCGGCTTCGTGATCCCGGCCGGCTACCTCGCCGCGATCACGGCCGGCTCGGTCCCGGCGGGCAAGGGCCTCCCGCTGAAGGCCCGCCTCCAGATCCCGGTGGCGCTCGCGACGATGCACATGTCCTGGGGCTACGGCTTCCTGACGAGCCCCCGCTCCCTCGCGAAGAAGGTCATCGCGAGCCGTCGCCCCGCCGTGCGGACGGGCGAGTCCGAGACGGTCTGACACCTCCCGTACGAGAACGGCGGCCGGGTCCCTCGCGGGGCCCGGCCGCCGTGTCGTACCCGGGGGACGGTCAGCTCTTCCCGTCCCACTTGTAGACCGAGTAGATGTCCATGCAGGTCGACTTGTCGTCGGCGCCCGCGGGCAGGTCGCCGGCCTCCACCGCCGGAGCCTTGAAGACGGCCCCCTCGCGCCAGTCCGCGCCGACGACGAGCGTGATGCCCTCCACCTTGGCGTCGGGCCGGACCTTGGCCTCCGGGAGGCCGAGGGCCTTCGCCACGGACACCGCGTTCGCCCGGCCCTGGTCGCCGTCCGCCTTCGGGTACATGACGACCGAGTCCTCGCGCGGCTGCGCCTCCTTGGAGGCCTCCGCCTGCGTGAAGCCCTTGCCGGTCAGGGTCTCGGTGACGGCCTTGGCGCGTCCCTCGACGGGCGCCTCGTCCGTACCGGCGGTGCCGTTGGCGACCGTGACGGCGAAGGAGCCGGGGGCCTCGGCGGTGGCCTTCGGCTTCGCCGGCGTGCTCGGCTTCGGCTTGGCCGTGGCCGGCTTGCCGTTCTTGTCGAAGGCGATGTCGTCACGGAGCATCGCCCACATCTTGTCGGCGGACGACTTGACCATCTGGAGCTTGTTCCGGTCCTGGGACCACTCGACCGTGGGGACCGTCGCCGTCGTCAGACGGTTCATCTTCACGTTCTTGAGCTGCATCGACAGGTCGAAGAGCTTCTTCACCGACTTCAGTTCGTCGGAGACCTGGAGCGCCTTGGTGGCGGTTTCGGCGAGCCCCGTCAGCTGACCGGTGTCGCTCCAGGCGTTCTGCTTCTGGAGCTTCTCGACCATGCCGTTGAGGTACATGTGCTGTGCCTTGGCGCGGCCCTGGTCGTTGCCGAAGGCGTGGCGGGTACGGAGCCACTGCAGGGCCTGCTTGCCCTGGATCTCCGTGGTGCCCGCCTTGAGCTTGAGACCCGAACCGCCCTTGACCCGGCGGGTGGGCCTGTCCCAGACCCCGGTCTTCACGCAGACGGGGACGCCCCCGACCTCGTCGGCCATCGCCACCACACCCGCGAAGTCGATCATCATCCAGTGGTCGATGTAGACCCCGGTGATGCTCTCCCAGGTGGTGAGGGTGCAGCCCGGACCGCCGCGCCCCAGCGTCTCGTTGATCGGGGCGGTGTTCGTCGCCTGGAAGGTCGAGCCGTCCTCGCCCTTGCACTCCGGGATGGGCACGATCGTGTCGCGCGGGATGGTGACGATGGAGGCGTTCTGCCGGTCGGCGGAGACGTGCAGCAGCATCTGGACGTCCGCGAGCGGCTTCGCCTCGCGGAGGTTCTTGCCGCCGCCGAGCGCCACGTTCTTGGCGTCCGCCCGGCTGTCGGAGCCGATCAGGAGGATGTTCAGCGGGGTGTCGCCGAGCGCGTTCGGCGGGGCCTTCTGCACACCGCTGTCACCGCCCGCGCGCGAGCCGCCGCGGATGTTGCCGTTCAGGTGCTCGTAGTACAGGTATCCGGCGCCGGCCGTGCCGAGTATCAGCACCGACATGGTGATCGCGACCCAGCGCAGCACCTTGCGCTTGCCGGACTTCTTGGCGCGCCGGCGGGCCGCGGCCCGGCCGCCCGCGCCCGCACCTCCGGCCGCACCACGGCCGGCACCCGCGGCGGTGCCGCGTCGGCGCTCGGCGCGGGTCGACGCGGGCGCGTCCGCTGCCGCCGCCTTCTCCCCGGGCTCGTCACCGCCGGCGCCGGTGGCCTCCGCGGCGCCGTGCAGCTCGTCGTCCCAGCCCAGTTCTCGGGCGCGCGGAACGCGTCCCCGCGTTCCCTCCCCGCGCACGCTGTTCTGTCCCACCCCAGGTCCCCTCGTGAGTCAGGAGTGCGCCGAGTCCCGGTGTTTCCGGGTCACTTGGCGCACACCTGCTTGTCTGCTTGTACCTTCTCGACGTCCGGCGCCTTCGTCGGACCGTTGATGGGCACCCCCGCGCCCTTGAAGTCGGCGCCGAGGACGAGCGTCATGGGCTCGCGTTCCCCGGCCGCCTGTGTGCCCGGCTTGAGCGCCGTGGCGGCCAGACCCATCATGTCCGCGAGCGCGCGGGCCTGATCGGCCTGGTTCGGTGCGTAGGTGAGCGTGGTCTTCGCCGCCTTCTCGGGGGCGTTGCTCTTGTTGGTGGAGCGGTTCACGCCCTGCTCGTTCTGCAGCCAGTTGATGGTCGACTGGGCCGCGCCCCGGATGCCGCTGCCGTTGTAGACGTCGACCCGCACGTCGGCGGGCTGGGCGCGCACGCCCTGGAGGAGCTTGGCCTGGGCCAGCGCCTGGGCGTTCTTGGCGTCCTGCGTCTTCTTCTTCACCTCGGTCAGCGAGATGTCGGCCTGCAGCGCGGCGAAGAGCTGGGGTGCCTGCGTCGGATGCGGCACCACGGTGATCGGCTTGGGCTCGTCCGGGTTGTCGATCACCGGGAGCGTCGCGAAGGAGATGTTCTTCGTGTCGATCCCGGAGAGCTCCTTGGCCAGGTCCTGGAGCTTGGACAGGGACCCTATGCCCTTGTCGACGGTGAGCGCGTTCGTCGCCGCCTCCGCGAGGTCGAGCAGCTTGGTCGGGCTGGTGAGCGTCTCGTCCGACTTCATCTGGCGGATCATGGAGCCCAGGAACTGCTGCTGGATCTTGATCCGGTCGAGGTCGCTCTTGTTGCCGAAGCTGGAGCGGGTCCGGACGAAGGCGAGGGCGTCCTCGCCCTCGATGACCGACTCGCCGGCCGGCAGCTTCAGGTGCGACTTGGGGTCGTCCACGGCCTTCTCGACGCAGACCTTCACGCCGCCGACGGCCGTGGTCAGCTCCTTCACCGCGTTGAAGTCGACCATCATGAAGTGGTCGACGGTCAGGCCGGTCAGCTCCTTGACCGTACGCATGGTGCAGCCGGGGTCGCGGCCGTCCTGCCCGAGGCTGACGTTGAAGCGGGCCTGCTGCTGGGCGGGGATCGTCAGGATCGACCCGTCCTCCCGCCGCGACTGGCACTCGGGGATCGTCGTCATCAGGTCGCGCGGGATGGAGAGGGCGGTGGCGTTGGTGCGGTCCTTGGCGACGTGGAAGAGGATCGTGGTGTCCGCGTGGCCGGGGCTGTTCTTGTCGCCGTAGCCGCCGTTGCCCTGGCCGGTCCGCTTGTCGGTGCCGATGATCAGGATGTTGAAGGCCTCGCCCTTGCGGAAGCCCTTGCTCTCGAGACCGACGGGGTCGACGACGTCGATGTTGCCGTCCAGCTTGTTGTAGAGCAGATACGCCCCGGTCGCGCCCCCCACCAGCACGAGCGCCATCGTCCCGCCGGTCCACAGGAGGACCTTCTTCTTGCGGGACGCGCCCTGCTTGCGCTTGCGGCGGCTCGCGGGCGGCTGCTGGGCTCCGCCGCCCGGCTCGGTGACCCGGCGCCGGCGCTGTCCGGGGACGGGCGCCTCGACGGGGGCCTCGGCCGGCGTGGGCGAGGGGACGGTGGCTCTACGGGGCCTGGTCGGCGTCTGCGGGGTCGTCGGCTGCCCTGCGGAGTGGTCCAGTCGCAGTTCGTAGTTGCCGGTCTGCGGGTTGAGCACCCACTGGTCGGCGGGGTCGATCTCGTCCGCCCGTCCACGGCTGTGCGCGTCCACGGTTACTCGAGTCCTCCGTCGGTGCCACGCGAGGCGCCTTCCCCACGGGGCGCCGCTCTCTCGTTCGTTCGATCCTTGGTGAGTGCGACCACGTGGTCGGGATGCACCGGATCGCGTCACACTATCCGCCCAGTTCAGCGTGGGGCGACGCGCGTGACAAATTCCACGCCCCTTACAACCGGGCAATTTGCTCAAACCTCATCCCTCCCCGCCCTCCCCTTGGTGCGCCCTTTACCCACCGTCCCCACAGCCCCCTGGGAGCGGTCTCCTCCCCCGGGCCGTCCCGCCGGCCCGGCCCCGCCGGCCGTCTAGGAGCACACCCCTTCCGCGGCGTTCCGACCCGTGAACGTCGGGGTCACGGACGGTGCCGGGGTGTCCGCGTCATCGGGTTTCCCGTCCGAGCCGGTGCCCCGCCCGTCGTCGTCCTTGTCGCCGGGCTCGACCACGACGGGCCTGTCCTCCCTCAGCTCCTTGAAGAGTTGACTCGCCGCCGGCTGTACCAGTTCGTCCCGATTCGCGTCGTATCGGTAGGGGCGGCGGGGAACCGTGAGGAACTGCACCTTCTCGGTCGGGACCGACCGCATCGACCGCGCCAGGTTGTACAGGTCGCGCAGCGAGTCCAGGCCCGCGTCGGTGGTGATCGCCTTGGTGGCCGCGTCCAGGACCGGATAGAGCTTGGTCGGGTTCAGCAGGACCCCGTCGCTCTGCACCTTGTTGACCAGCGCGCCGAGGAACTGCTGCTGGCGGTCCATGCGTTCCGTGTCGCTGCCGTCGCCGATCGACTTCCGGGCGCGGACGAAGCCGAGGGCCTGCTCCCCGCGGAGCGTCTGCCGGCCCGCCGGCAGCTTCAGCTTGGCGTCGTGGTCGTCCACGGGCTCCTTGAGGCAGACCTCCACGCCGTCGACCGCGTCCACCATCTTCTTGAAGCCGCGGAAGTCGATCACCATGTGGTGGTCCACCCGGATCCCGGTCAGCTTCTCGACGGTACGGATCGTGCACGCCGTACCGCCGAACTCGAAGGCCCAGTTGAACTGCGCGAACTGCTCGCCGGTCCGGGTCCCGTCGGCCTTGAGGCAGCTCGGGATCGTCACCATCAGGTCGCGGGGGAGGGAGACGGCGGTCGCGCTCGACTTCCCCGCCGAGAGGTGCAGCAGGATCATCGTGTCGGAGTGCTGGGTGCCCTTGTCCCTGCCGTACTTGCGGTTGCCCTCGCCGGCCCGGGTGTCCGAGCCGATGAGCAGGATGTTCCGCGCGGCCGACACGACGGCGGCCGGGCGCTCCTTCTCGTACCTCCGCAGCTCGGCGGCGGCGGTGGTGTCCGTGGTGATGTTGCCGTCGAGCTTCCGGTAGAACCACCAGCCGACCCCGGCCGCGACGAGCAGCACGACCGAGACGCCGAGGGCGGTCCACCGCAGCCAGTGGCGCCGGCGGCGCGGCTCCTCCGGGGCGGCGGGCGCCGGGCGCTCCGCCGCGGAGGACGCGGCGGGCGCCGTGCCCTCCGCGGAAGGGGGATCCCCGTCCGGCGGAGGGGGATCCGGTTCGGCGGGCGTGCCCGCGCGGTCCGTCACGTCTCAGTCCGTCCTTCATGGCGTCGGCGGCACGCCGGGCGGCCGCCGGTCGTAGAGGGAGACGGCCGAACCCGACACATGGTTGTACGGAAGGAGTCGTCTCCCCCTGCGCCGATCATGTACCGGACGGCGCGCCCGGGCCCGGGGACCCGGCGCGTCCTGAGCCGAACGGGTGCGTCAGACGGCCGTGACCGTCACCCGCTCGCTCTCCACCCGCTTGGCGAGGGACTCGGGCGCGAGCAGATCCGCGTTCCGGCAGAGGACCACGGAGCCGCCGGCCGCGAGGGGCGCGTACAGACCGGTCGACAGCCCCTTCCAGTCGCCGTACCCGAGCCCGGAGAGCAGTCGGGCGCCAGGGGCGAGGCCGAGGGCCTCCGCGTCCGCGCGGGCCTGCTCGACGAGCTGCGCGCCACTGCGCTCCGTACCGTCGACGACGAGCGCGGCGGCATCCGGATCGACCGGTACGAAGGGGGCGAAGCGGTCACCCTGGCTCGGCACCTCGACCGCGTAGTCCGCGTATCCGACGGGCACGGCCGGGAAGCGCCGGCCCATCGGGGCGAGCGAGAGCGCGATCCGCTCCCCGGAGCACGCGAGGCCCGCGTCGAGCGCGTCGGGCCCCGCGACCACGAGGTCCGCGTCCGCCGGGTCACCGCCGATCTCCGCGGCGACGCCCACGGAGGAGCAGGCGAGCAGCCAGACGGCGGTCTGCCAGTGCGCGGGCAGCAGCAGCGCGAGCCGGTCGCCCGGAGCGGCGGACAGTTCGCCCTGGAGCAGGTTCGCCGTCTTGGCCACCCAATTGGCGAAGGTGGCGACGGACAATTCCACCCGCTCACCGGTGGCGTCGTCGTAGAAGGTGACCAAGGGGCGGGCGGGGTCCGCGGCGAGCGCGGATCGCAGCAGGTCGGCGGGGGTGCGGTCGCTGGCGTTCACGCCGGACAGCGTATCCGCGCGGCCGCGCGGAGGTCCGCCGTACCGGTGACACCGTCCACCGGTCGGCCCGACACGCCGACGGTTTCCGGGCCTTCTTCCGGCGCGCGGAACGGCTCCCGGCTCCGCACGATCGGCCCATGCGTCACTCACTCGCGTCCTCGATCGCCGCCGGATGCGCGGCGGTCCTCGCCCTGCCGGTCTCCCTCGCCGCGCCCGCGGCGGCCGAGGTCCCCCAGACGCTCCAGCCGCCACCGTCGCTCTCCGCGCTGCCACCCGCGCCCGACCTCTCCGGCGCCACCCAGTCCCTGCCGCTGGAACCGCTGACCGGTGACTCCGACCGGTCCCTGGGCGGTGGGGCGGACGGGACGGAGGCGCAGGGGCTCACCCGGCTCGACGTCCAGCCCTTCTCGCTCGTCGGTGTCGTGTGGGACGACCCGGCGGCCGCCCTGCACGGCACCGTCCAGGTCCGCACCCGCTCCGCCGCGGACGGTGCGTGGTCGCCGTGGCAGGACGTCGAGACCCACAACGACGACCACGGCGCCGACCCCGACACCGCGGAGGGCGCCGGCCGGGCGCTCAAGGGCTCCACGGCCCCGCTGTGGGTGGGCGACTCGGACGGCGTCGAGATCCGCGTACAGGGCGAGGAACCCCTCCCCGAGGGCCTGCGCCTGGAGCTGGTCGACCCGGGCGAGGACCCGGCGGAAGCCGCTCCCGAACCCGAGCCGGAGGGCACGCCGGTGGTCGCTCCCGCGATCTCTCCCGTGTCACGGACCGCCGTGGCCGCCCTGGTCCAGGCCGGTCTCGGCGCGGCGGAGGCCGCGGTCAGCGCGGTCAACGCCCAGCTCGCCCCGTACGGCGCGGCCTGGATCCCGGCCCTGTCGAAGGAAGCCACCGAGTTCACGGTCCCGTACGCCCCCTACACGCCCTACGCGCAGCCGGCGGCGGAGCTCAAGGAGCCGGCCGAGGAACTGGCCGTGCTGCCGGCCGAGGCCGCCCCGGCACCGGCCGCCGCGAAGCCGTACATCGGCCCCCGTCCCAAGATCATCACGCGCAAGGGCTGGGGCGCCGACGAGCGGATCCGCGAGAAGGGCTTCGTCTACACGAAGAGCATCAAGGCGGCCTTCGTGCACCACAGCGCGACCGGCAACAACTACACCTGCGCCCAGGCGCCCTCCGTCCTGCGCAGTATCTACCGCTACCACGTCCTGAGCAGCGGATGGCGGGACTTCGGCTACAACTTCGCCGTCGACAAGTGCGGGAACATCTACGAAGGTCGAGCGGGGGGCGTGGCCAAGCCCGTCCTCGGCGCGCACACCCTCGGGTTCAACACCAACAGCATGGGCATCGCCGTCCTCGGCACCTTCAGCAAGACCACCCCGCCGGCCGCCGCCGTGACCGCCGTCGCCCGCCTGACGGCCTGGAAGCTCGGGCTGCACGGGGTGAACCCGAAGGGGACCTCGTACCTCGTCTCCGGGGGCGGGAACCTGTACGCGAAGGGCAAGACGGTACGGTTCAACGCCATCGCGGGACACCGTGACGGATTCGCCACGGAGTGTCCCGGGGCGCGGCTGTACGGCAAGCTCGGGACGGCCCGTGTGAGCTCCGCGAAGTACCAGGGGAGAAGCTGATGGGGTCATCGGGGCAACCATCTGCCTAAACTGACCGGTCATATCGCACGGACGACCGAGGCGGGCGTGCTGACCGACCCCGAACAGGAAGCAGAGACGACAAGGTGACAGAAGCGATCCTCCTGGTCGGTGGCAAGGGAACAAGGCTGCGACCCCTCACGGTCAACACGCCGAAGCCCATGGTCCCGGCGGCGGGCGTCCCCTTCCTGACGCACCAGCTGGCCCGCGCCCGCGCCGCCGGCGTCGAGCACATCGTGCTCGCCACCTCCTACCTGGCCGAGGTCTTCGAGCCGCACTTCGGGGACGGCTCCGCGCTCGGCCTGAGCCTGGAGTACGTCACCGAGGAGGAGCCGCTCGGCACCGGCGGCGCGATACGCAACGTCGCCTCGCGGCTGCACTCGGGCCCCGACGACCCGGTCCTGATCTTCAACGGGGACATCCTCACGGGCCTCGACATCGGGGCCCTCGTCGACACCCACTCCTCGTCCGGCGCGGACGTCTCCCTCCACCTCACCCGGGTCGAGGACCCGCGCGCCTTCGGCCTGGTCCCCACGGACGCCACCGGCCGCGTCACGGCCTTCCTGGAGAAGCCGCAGACGCCCGAGGAGATCGTCACCGACCAGATCAACGCGGGCGCGTACGTGTTCCGGCGCTCGGTCATCGACACCATCCCCGCGGGCCGCCCGGTCTCGGTCGAGCGGGAGACCTTCCCGGAGCTCCTCTCCTCCGGCGCCCACCTCCAGGGCATGGTCGACTCCACGTACTGGCTGGACCTCGGCACCCCGCAGGCCTTCGTCCGCGGCTCCGCCGACCTGGTCCTCGGCCGCGCCCCCTCCCCGGCCGTCCCGGGCCGCTGCGGCGACCGCCTGGTCCTGCCGACGGCACGCGTCGCCCCGGACGCCAAGCTGACCGGCGGCACGGTCGTCGGCGCGGACGCGGTGGTCGGCGAGGGCGCGCGCATCTCGGGCTCCACGCTCCTGGCGGGCGCTGTCGTCGAACCGGGCGCGGTGATCACCGACTCCCTCATAGGCGCGGGCGCCCGCATCGGCGCGCGTACGGTCCTCACGGGCGCGGTCATCGGCGACGGGGCCCACGTGGGCCCCGACAACGAACTCCGCGACGGTGTGCGCGTCTGGTGCGACGCCACCCTCCCCGCGGCGACGGTCCGCTTCTCCTCGGACCAGTAGCCGACACGGTCGACTCGTCGTGGCACCCGTTCCCAGGTGGGAGCGGGTGCCCACGACACCCGCGCGCGTCCGGCCCCGGACTCGCCGCCCCGACAGCCTGTGACGGCGCCGCACCAGGCGCCGCCCACGCCGGGCCGCCCCCGCGCCCACGCCGGGCCGCCCCCGCGCGCACCACGGACCGCCCCCGCACGGCACCCGGCTACGCTCGTATCCATGGCCGGCCGCTTCACACCCCCCACGAACCCCACCCGCACCACGGTGCGCGGCGGCCACGCGCCGGTCCCCGTCACGGAGGGCGCCCCGCTCGACCTCGGCCTCACCCTCGGCCCGCTCCGCCGCGGCGCCGCCGACCCGACCTTCCGCACCACCCCCGACGGCTCCGTCTGGCGGGCCAGCCGCACCCCCGACGGCCCCGGCACCCTCCGCGTCCGTGTGCACGGGGGCTCGGCCGCGGCCGAGGCCTGGGGCCCGGGAGCGGCCTGGCTCCTGGACCGCCTCCCCGCGCTGCTCGGCGCCGACGACGACCCGGCCGCCTTCGTCCCCCGCCACAAGCTGGTCCTGGCGACGCACCGCCGCCGCCCGGGCCTCCGCCTCACCCGCACCGGCCTGGTCCTGGAGTCGCTGATCCCCTCGGTCCTGGAGCAGAAGGTCACGGCGGACGAGGCGTACCGCTCCTGGCGGGTGCTCGTGCGGAAGTTCGGCGAGCCCGCGCCGGGCCCCGCCCCCGAGGGCATGCACGTGATGCCGGACGCGCGTACGTGGGCGATGATCCCGTCCTGGGAGTGGCACCGCGCCAACGTCGACGGCAAGCGCTCGGCCACGATCGTCCGCGCCGCCCGGGTGGCGGCGCGCCTGGAGGAGGCCGCGCACATGGCCCCGCCGGCGGCCCGGCACCGCCTGGAACTGATCCCCGGCATCGGCCCCTGGACGAGCGCCGAGACGATCCAGCGCAGCAACGGCGCCCCGGACGAGGTCACCACCGGCGACCTCCACCTCCCCGGCATCATCGGCTGGGCGCTCGTGGGCGACCGCACCACCGACGACGCGGCGATGCTGGACCTCCTGGCCCCCTACGCGGGCCAGCGCCACCGCGCGGCCCGCCTGATCCTCCTCAGCGGCCGCGTCCCACCCCGCAGGGCACCCAGGATGACCCCGGGTGACATCACGGCGATCTAGAGGGTGACCCGGCCCGGTCCGACGGATCAGCCCGACCCCGGACCCGACGAGGCCCCCGGCCACGCCGGAGCGCCCCCGCCCCTCACCGCACCTCGATGAACTCCGCCGCCCCCCGCGCCGCCCGTTCCCTCGAGGCGCCCGCCGGGTGGCCGATCGCCACCGCGCCGAGCGGGTCCCACGCGGCCGGCAGGTCGAGGACCTCCCGTACGACGTCCCGGCAGAACATCGTCGAGGACACCCACGCCGAGCCAAGCCGCTCACCCGCGAGCGCCACCAGGAAGTTCTGTACGCCCGCGCCCGCCGCCACCACGAACATCTCGCGCTCGGCCGTGTCCCGGCGCGGGTCGCCGTAGTGGTGGGAGCCGTCCATGACGAGGCAGGGCACCGCCAGGTACGGCGCGTTCCGCAGGACGTCCCCGCGCCGCACCCGCTTGGCGATCGACTCCTCGGACCTGCCGTCCCGCCGCAGGTCCGCGATCCACGCGTCCCGCATCGCGTCGAGCAACCGCACCCGGGACGCCGCCGACTCCAGGAGCACGAACCGCCACGGCGTGGTGTGGTGCGGGGCCGGAGCCGTCACGGCCGCGGCGACCGCACGCCGTACGGCCCCCGGGTCGACCGGGTCGGCGGTGAACTCCCGTACGGTCCGCCGCAGCGTCACCGCCTCGCGCACGGCCTCCGACGTACCGAGCCGGAACATGTCGTCGGCCGCGCCGCGCACCAGCGCCCGGGCGCCCGGCTCCTCGTCCCCGGCGACCACGTGCGGCAGGCCACGGACGACGGCGACCGGAAGACCGGCCGCCTTGCCCTTCACCAGGTCGCCCGCGGCGGCGAGTTCGTCGGCGGTGGCGACCACGGTCGCGTTCAGCGGATTGCCGTGCGCGTCGGTCCCGCCGCGCAGGTCGTCGAGGACCCGCACGCCGGCCGCCCCGATGGCCACGTCGGTGAGCCCGCTGCGCCAGGGCCGCCCGAAGGTGTCCGTGACGACGACGCCCACGTCGACGCCGAGGGCCTCGCGCAGCCCCGAACGGATCCGCCGGGCCGAGGCGTCGGGGTCCTCGGGCAGCAACAGCACCGTCCCGGGCCGGGTGTTGGACGCGTCGACCCCGGCGGCGGCCATGACGAGCCCCTGCCGGTTCTCGACGATCCGCAGGGCGCCGCGCCGCGCCACGACCCGTACGGTCTCCGCGTCGATGGCCTCCTCGCGGTCGTCGGCCGCGACCACCCGCCCCTCGGCCTTGCTCACGATCTTGGAGGTGACGAGGAGGACGTCCCCGTCGACGAGGTCCGGCGAGACGGAGGCGATCAGCTTGGCGAGATCGTCCCCGGCCTCCACCTCCGGCAGCCCGGGCAGCGCCCAGACCCGGTACGAGGGCGGTGCGGGCGTCACCCGCGGACCTCCTCGGCGAGCGCCAGTGCCTCCCGCGCCATCGCGGCCGTCGCCTCGACGTCGGTCATCATCAGCGGGACCGCCCGGCAGCGGATGCCCGCCGCCTCCACCTCCGCGACGGCGCCCGCGTCGACGGTGTCGACGAGCCAGCCGTCGACGAGTTCGGAGCCGTAGTTCCGGGCGACGGCGGCCGCCGTCGCCTCCACCCCCACGGCCGCCAGCACCTTGTCGGCCATGCCGCGCACAGGCGCGTCCCCGACGATGGGGGAGAGGCCCACGACGGGCGCGTCGGCGGCGACGATCGCCTCACGGATGCCGGGCACGGCCAGGATCGTCCCGACGCTCACCACCGGGTTCGACGGCGGGAAGAGGATCACGTCCGCCTCGGCGACGGCCTCCAGGACGCCCGGCGCGGGCTTCGCGGCCTCCGCGCCCACCGGCACGACCGCCTTCGCGTCGACGGAGGCGCGCAGCTTCACCCAGTACTCCTGGAAGTGCACCGCGCGCTGCTCGCCGTCGACCTCGATCGCCACATGGGTCTCGACGCGGTCGTCGGACATGGGCAGGAGGCGTACGCCGGGCTGCCAGCGGGCGCACAGCGCCTCCGTGACGGCGCTCAGCGGGTAGCCCGCGCCGAGCATCTGCGTCCGGACGATGTGGGTCGCGAAGTCCCGGTCGCCGAGGCCGAACCACTCGGGCCCGACCCCGTACGCCGCGAGCTCCTCCTTCACGGTGAAGGACTCGTCGTCGCGGCCCCAGCCCTGCCCCTCGTCGATGCCACCGCCGAGGGTGTACATCACCGTGTCCAGGTCGGGGCAGACCTTCAGCCCGAAGAGATGGATGTCGTCACCGGTGTTGCCGATGACCGTGATCTCCGCGTCCGGCGCGGCCTGCTTGAGGCCGCGAAGGAAACGGGCACCACCGATGCCGCCGGCCAGAACCACAATGCGCATGCGCGCAGTCTCTCAGGCGAGGACGACACCGGGGGTGGCCGGGGCGCACTGCCCCTGGAGCGACTCGTGCATCGGCATCTCGGTGAGGCCGGGGAAGTAGACGTGGAGGCTGACGGCCGGTTCGAGGGAGTCGTTGGCGACCTCGTGGACGTACCCGGGCGCGAAGACGCGGTGCACGCCCGGCGCGAGCGTCCGCACGCCCCGGTCCGTACGCTCCGTCAGTTCGCCCTCCAGGACGGTGAGTACGCCGGAGGAGCCGCCGTGGTCGTGGAGTCCGCTGCCCTGGCCGGGCACCCAGGAGAGCAGCCACACCTCGTAGCCGGGGCCCGTGCGCAGCCGGTGGTACCAGCGGGTGGTGGCGTCGTACTCGACGTACGGGGCCCACTGGGCGCGGTCGTCGGCGATCGAGCGGGCCAGGCCGGCGAACTCGGCCACGGTGACCGGGTGGGGGCGCTCGGGCTGGAGGAGGTGGGGGACCTCGAGGATGTCGCCGGCGATCTGAAGGTCGCTGTCCATGTTCATGGGTGGGGTGGTTCCTCAGCAGAAACAGAAGCGGTGGGGGTCACGAGGGGAGGTGACGCGAGTGACGCGGGGTGACGCTGGGAGAGGAAGCTGGAGCTCTACGGCATCAACAGCTGGAACAGCAACAGCAACAGCGCGCCTGGACAGCGCGGCGGAACCCACGGCTGTGGGTCGCGGAGGGCGCTGCGGTCGCTGGCATGCCACCAAAGGTGGCCGGAGGGGTACCCGACTGTCAACTCAATGCCCGATTTGGGGGTAATGTTTCACCTCATCCGGTTACTCCGTCCGGAGAAAGGTTTGCTCAGGCCCCGACCAGGAGAGATGGCGCTTCAGCCGTGCCCGTAAACATGGCAGTCGTGATCGGACTGTGATCCGGATCGCTTCCATGGCTGGATCGCAACATGATCCGAGTCTCGGACGTCCTCCCCTGTGAGGGCCGCACGGTGCGGCCAGGCCGGTGGCATGTGTCTCGTTTTTTGGTGATTTGAACACTTTCCGCTTACGCTTGGTTCCGCAGAGTGAATACGGGGCCCAATAGCAGATCTCGGCTTGACTCGCGCAGAGCACGAACTTGTAATTTCACTCGTGTCGTTCGGCCGGGTTCACCACGGCAACATCACGGGGACGCACAGAACAGACGAGGGGCGCACATGACCGAGTTGTTCCAGGAACTGCTGGTCGAGGACGCGGACGAAGAACTCGGCTGGCAGGAGCGCGCGCTGTGCGCCCAGACCGATCCCGAGTCCTTCTTTCCCGAGAAGGGCGGCTCGACCCGCGAGGCCAAGAAAGTCTGCCTCGCCTGCGAGGTCCGCTCCGAATGCCTCGAATACGCCTTGCAGAACGACGAACGGTTCGGCATCTGGGGCGGCCTCTCCGAGCGCGAGCGACGCCGCCTGAAGAAGGCCGCCGTCTGAACGGCGCGCAGCCTTCCGGGGCCCGCGCACCGGGCCGCGCCCACCAGGACACGACGAACGGTCCGCCCCCTGTGCTCCGTCCACAGGCGGCGGACCGTTCTGTGTGTTCTGTACGAGACCGTCCCGCACCCTCCGTCCACAGGGCGGCGGACCGCTCCGCGCACAGCCGTTAGTGTGGGCCTCCGTCCGAGACGCTCCCCCACGCCCTTCACGGGCGACCCCGGCCGGAGGGCCCGTAGCTCGATGTCCTCAACTCCTGAGTTCCCGCGACACGTCGTCACCGCCGTGCTCGTCACCCACGACGGCGCCCGCTGGCTGCCGGACGCCCTCGCCGGGCTGCTCGCCCAGGAACGCCCCGTGCAGAACGTGGTCGCCGCCGACACCGGCAGCGCCGACGACTCGGCGCAGCTCCTCGCCGACGCCATCGGCACCGACCGCGTCCTGCACCTCGCGCGCCGCACCGGCTTCGGCACCGCGGTCGAGGAGGCCGCCCGCACCGCGCCCGTGCTCGGACCCGAGGACCTGCCCTATCTGAAGCGCCCCAGCGGCTGGGACCCCGTCAGCCGGACCTGGAACGACGACGCCTACGACCTCCCCGAACTGCCGCACGGCGAACCGGTCCAGTGGCTCTGGCTCCTCCACGACGACTGCGCCCCCGAGCCCGGCGCCCTCGCCGAACTCCTGCGCGTCGCCGACTCCGACGCGTACGCCGCCGTCGTCGGACCGAAGCTGCGCGGCTGGTACGACAGGAAGCAGCTCCTGGAGACCGGTGTCTCCATCGCCCGCAGCGGCCGCCGCTGGACCGGGCTCGACCGCCGCGAACAGGACCAGGGCCAGCACGACCAGGTCCGCTCCGTCCTCTCCGTCTCCACCGCCGGCATGCTGATCCGGCGCGACGTCTTCGAGGAACTCGGCGGCTTCGACCGGCGCCTGCCCCTCATGCGCGACGACGTCGACCTGTGCTGGCGCGCCCACTCCGCCGGCCACCGCGTCCTCATCGCGCCCGACGCCGTCCTCCGGCACGCCGAGGCCTCCGCCCGCGAGCGCCGCACCGTCGACTGCGCCGGGCGCACCGCCGCCAACCCGCACCGCGTCGACAAGGCCGGCGCCGTCTACACGCTCCTCGCCAACACCCGCGGCGCCGCCCTCCCCTACGTGCTCCTGCGGCTCGTCCTCAGCACCCTGCTCCGCACCCTCGCCTACCTCGTCGGCAAGGTCCCCGGACAGGCCGTCGACGAGGTCATGGGCCTCCTCGCCACCCTCCTGCGCCCCGAGAAGATCCTCGCCGCCCGCAAACGCCGCAAGAACCCTGCCGTCGCCGCGAGCGAACTCCGCCCGCTGTTCCCGCCGCCAGGCGCCACCGTCCGCGCCGCCGTCGAACAGCTCACCGCCAACTTCGGCGGCGACGAGGCCGACTCCGGCGGCTCCCGCCACGGCGTCGTCGAGTCGGGACCCGGCGGCGACGACGCCGACTACCTGGAGATCGAGCAGTTCGCCCGGCTCAAGAAGATCGCCGCCAGACCCGGCCCGGTCCTCTTCGCCCTGCTGCTCCTCGTCTCCCTCGTCGCCTGCCGCAACCTCCTCGCCGGCGGCTCCCTGGCCGGCGGCGCCCTGCTGCCCGCGCCCGACACCGTCTCCGGCCTCTGGTCGCGGTACGCCGACACCTGGCACGCCCTCGGCACCGGCGGCACCCAGACCGCCCCGCCCTACCTCGCCGTCCTGGCCGCGCTCTCCGCGCTCTTCCTCGGCTCGACCTCCACCGCGCTGACCCTGCTCCTCGTCTGCTCGGTCCCGCTCGCAGGGTTCACCGCCTACTTCGCCGCCCGCGGCATCGTCGAGTCCCGGCTCCTGCGCGCCTGGGGCGCCATCGCGTACGCCTTCCTGCCCGCCGTCACCGGAGCCCTCGCCACCGGCCGGCTCGGCACCGCCGTCCTCGCGATCCTGCTCCCGCTCATGGCCCGCGCCGCCGTCGCCGCCCACGGCTTCAACCGGCCGGACCGGGGCAGCTGGCGCGCCACCTGGGCGTACACCTTCCTGCTCACCTTCACGATCGCGTTCACCCCGGTCGTGTGGGCGCTCGCCGTCGTCCTCGGCCTCGGCGTCCTCGCCGTACGCCGCTCGGACATCACCGCGTACGGCCTGCGCTTCCTGGCCGCCGTCGGCACCCCCCTCCTCGTCCTCGCCCCCTGGTCGCTGACCCTCCTCACCGACCCCGCCGCCCTCCTGCGCGAGGCCGGCCGCGACATCCGCACGGGCACGGCCACCGCGCTCGACCTGCTCGGCACCAGCCCGGGCGGCCCCGGCACGACCGGCGGCGTCCTCCTCGTCGGCCTCGTCCTCGCCGCCCTCGCCGGACTGCTCCGCGAGGAGCGCCGGCTCGCCGTCCTCGCCGCCTGGACCGCCGCCCTCGCCGGACTCCTCCTCGCCGTCCTCACCAACGGCGCGGGCGGCACCGGCTGGGCCGGACCCGCCACCCTCGTCTACGGCGCAGCCCTCATCGCCGCCGGAATGATCGGCGCGGAAGGCGGCCGCACCCGCGTCGCCGCCCACGGCTTCGGCTGGCGCCAGCCCGTCGCCGCCCTGATCGCCCTCGCCTGCGCCGTCGGCCCCGTCGTCGCCGCCGCCGGCTGGATGATCGGCGGCGCCGACGGCCCGCTGACCCGCCGCGACCCCGTGCAGGTCCCGGCCTTCGTCGCCGAGGAGAGCGGGACGCGCGACCAGCCCCGCACCCTCGTCCTCGGCGGCAGTTCGCCCGGCCAGGTCGACTACACCCTGGTCCGCGGCTCCGGCGCCCGCCTCGGCGACGCCGAACTCACCGCGGGCGCCGAGGAAGACCCCCGCCTCGACGCCGTCGTCGCCCACCTCGTGGCCGGCTCCGGCGCCGACCAGACCCGGGAACTCAGCGGCTACGCGATCCGCTACGTCCTCGTACGGGACGGGGCACCGCGCCAGATGAGCCGCGTCCTCGACTCGACCCCGGGCCTCAGCCGCCTCAGCCAGCTCGACGGCAGCGCCCTCTGGCGCGTGGACCGCGAGATCGCCCGCGTCATGATCGTCCCGTCGGCCGCGTCGGCGGAGAAGCCGGCGGACTCCGCCAAGGCGACGGCCCCGGTCGCCGTCGCCGCGGGCCCGGTCGAGGTCCACACCGACGTCCCGGCCGGCCCCGCCGGCCGCGTCCTGCGCCTCGCCGACCGCGCCGACGAGGGCTGGACCGCCACCCTCGACGGCAAGGAGCTGACGCGCACCACCGTCGACGGCTGGGCCCAGGGCTTCGAACTGCCCGCCGGGGCCGGCCGCCTCGACGTCACGTACGACCAGCCCCTCACCCGCTCCGCGTGGATCTGGACCCAGGTCGGCCTCGCCGTCGTCCTGCTGGTCCTCGCCCTGCCCGGCCGGCGCCGCGAGATCGACGACGACCTGCCCGAGGAGGAGCTCGCGATCCCCGCCCAGGCGACCGAGGGCGACGGCCGCAGGGCCCGGCGTCTGCGCGCCGCCGCCGAGGCGGAGGCGGAGACCACCGGCCCGGCGCCCGGGACGGAACCCGCCGCGGTCCCCGCGCAGCAGGCGTACGAGCCCCAGGAATGGGACGGCGGCCACGACCCGGCCTACGCCCAGGAACAGCCGCGGGCCGAGAGCCCGCACCAGGAGCAGCCCCAGCCGCAGGAGTACGCCGACCAGGGCTACTACCAGGAATACGCCGCCGACCCGTACCAGCAGCAGCCGTACGCGTACCCCCAGCAGGGCTACGACCAGGGGTACGAGCAGCAGCAGTACGACCAGCAGCAGTACGAGCAGCCGCACCAGCAGTACGACCAGCAGCAGCAGTACGAGCAGCAGCAGTACGACCCGTACACCTACGGCTACGGGCACCCCCAGGGCCACGAGACCGAGCAGCGTCCCGACGGGAGCAGCAACCAGTGAAGCGCACGACCCTCTCCCTGATCGCGGTCGCCACGGCGCTCGCCGCCGTCACCGGCCTCGCGTCCCTCACCGCCCCGGACGGCCCCGCCGCGCCCCAGGCCAAGGCCCCCACCCGCCTGCCGGTCGAGCGCGCCGGCATGGTCTGCCCGGCGCCCAGCACCTCCGAGGTGGCCGAGACCCTCTACACCTCGTACACCCCTCCGGGCACCGGCGCGGCGCCGAGCGCCCCGAGCGGGGGCAGGACCGAGCAGCCCACCGCCCGGCTGCTGCCCGCCGCGAGCACGACGACCTCCGGCACCGGCAAGAAGCCGAAGGCCCCCAAGGCCCCGGCCACCGTCACCGCCCCCGGCAAGCCCGTGACCGCCGAGGCGGACGGCCCCGCCGTACCCGCCCTCGCCGGCTCGGCGACCGGCACCCTCGCCCCCGGCTGGACCGTCCAGCAGACCACCGTCGTCCCGGCGGGCGGCGCCCGCGGCCTCCTCGGTCTGAGCTGCGGGGCCCCCGACACCGACTTCTGGTTCCCCGCCGCCTCCACCGCCAAGGAGCGCCAGGACTACGTCCACCTCACCAACCCGGACGACGCGGCCGCCGTCGCCGACATCGAGCTGTACGGCCCCGAGGGTCCGCTCAAGTCCCAGTTCACCGACGGCATCCCGGTCCCCGCCCGCTCCACGGTCCCGGTGCTCCTCTCCACCCTCACGGGCGAGGCCGCCCAGCAGGCCGTCACCGTCCACGTCACCACCCGCAGCGGACGGATCGGCGCGGCCATCGGCGCCGCCGACGACAAGCTCGGCAGCGACTGGATCGCGCCCGCGGCCGACCCGGCGAGCCGCGCCGTGCTCCCCGGCATCCCCGCCGACGCGACCTCCGTACGGCTCGTGGCCTTCGCCCCCGGCAACGAGGACGCCGACGTGAAGGTCCAGCTCGTCACCGCGACCGGCACGATCGTCCCCGCGGGAGCCGGCTCCCTGCACCTGAAGTCCGGGATGACGGCCTCCGTCGACCTGCCGGACCTCACCCGCGGCGAGGGCGGCTCCCTGCTGCTCACCCCGAGCGACCCGAAGAAGCCCACGCCGTTCGTGGCCGCCCTCCGGGTGGTGCGCGGCAAGGGCGAGAACACCGAGATCGCCTTCGTACCGGCGGCCGCGGCGGTCTCCGGCCGGGCGACGGTCGCCGACAACCGGGCCAAGGCCACGACCCTGTCCCTCACCGCGCCCGACGCCGCCGCCCAGGTCAAGGTCACGGCCTCGGCCGGTTCCGGGGCGGGCACGCCGGTGTCGAGGACGCTCACCGTCAAGGAGGGGACGACGACGACCCTCACGGACCTGGTCCCCGAGGGCCTCAAGGGGTCGTACGCGATCACCGTCGAGCCGGTCTCCGGCGGCAAGGTGTACGCGGCGCGGACCCTGGCACTGCCCCAGGACGGCACGCCGATGTTCACGATCCAGACGTTCGTCGACGACCGAGGCACGGTGGAGGTCCCGACGGCACACCAGAACCTCGGGGTCCTGGACTAGGCCGTGCCACGGCCCAGGGGAGGGCTCGTCGGTCAGGCGGGCCGCCCCGGGTCACGGCTCCGGGCGGCTCAGTCCTGCCCGTACCGCGGATCGACCGACTCGGGGGAGAGCCCGAGGAGCTCCGCGACCTGCTCGACGACCACCTCGTGGATCAGGAGCGCCCGTTCGTCCCGGTTCTTCGACCGGATCTCGATCGGGCGCCGGTAGACGACGACCCGGGCGGGCTCGTCCTTCTCGGCGGGCGCCGAACCCCCCAGCGGCACCGTCTCGCCCGTCACCGAAGGCGGCACCTCCATCACCATGAAGTCGACGTCCGCGAGCTGCGGCCAGCGCCGCTCCAGACGCTCGACCGAGTCGAGCACCAGATCGCGGAAGGTGTCGGCCCGGCTCGCGGAGAGCGGCACCTGCGGCGGGGCGACCGGTCCGCGCATCCCGCGGCCGTGCCGGTCGCGGCGGCGCACCCGAGGCTCCTCCGGAGGCTCCGTGGAACGGTGCGGCGGGCTCGGTGGCACAGGACTGTCCATCACTGACGCAGCGTAACCCTCATCGGTCCCCGCGTGCCGTGGCGCATCCTCGCCACCGTCCCCCAGGGCTGCCGCCCCGCCACCACCTGATGTCGAAACCTGAACATTCCGGCCAATCGTCCGCTCGATCCGACAGCCCCTCGCGATCGGCCATCTGGCCGTGGATGACCGGATCTGTACCCCGGACTGTCCGGATCGACTCCCGGCCCCGCTCCCTTGCGCGCTCTCCCGCGCAGGTCAGAGCGAGCACCCCGGCCTACCGGGTGGCGGAGGTCACAACGCGACACGGGGGAGTGACCTGAGGGAGAGTCGTCGCGGCCCGCTCAAGAGTGCGGTACCGTCCAACGTCGTGAGCCCTGTACGTCGCTGTTCGCGCACTGCGTGCGGCCGCCCTGCCGTCGCGACACTGACGTACGTCTATGCCGACTCGACTGCGGTCCTCGGCCCGCTCGCCACCTACGCCGAGCCCCACTGCTACGACCTGTGCGCCGAGCACAGCGAGCGCCTCACCGCGCCACGCGGGTGGGAGGTCGTGCGGCTCACCGACGGTTCCGCCCCGCCCCGTCCCAGCGGCGACGACCTCGAAGCCCTGGCCAACGCGGTACGGGAGGCGGCCCGCCCCCAGGAACGCGCGGCCGGCGCAGGCGGCAAGGGCGGCGGAGGCCGGGGCGGCGACCCCATGGAGGTCGGCCGTCGAGGGCACCTCAGGGTGCTCCGCTCCCCGGACAACTGACCCGCCGCGCCGCGATCACGCCGCCGTCCGGGCCGATATCCGTCCACCGACAGGACACCGTCCGCGTACACCTCCCCGCTCCGGGTAGTTTTGGCGTTCCGTACACGCGCCGCACACGCGTGCCGAGACTCAGGAGGGTGGATCCGTGACTGCCGATCTGTCGCAGATCGTGAAGGCGTACGACGTCCGCGGAGTGGTACCCGACCAGTGGGACGAGGACCTCGCCGAACTCTTCGGCGCCGCGTTCGTACGGGTGACGGACGCGGACGCGATCGTCATCGGCCACGACATGCGCCCCTCGTCGCCCGGCCTGGCCGACGCCTTCGCGCGCGGCGCGGCCCGCCTCGGCGCCGACGTCACCCTGATCGGACTCTGCTCCACCGATCAGCTCTACTTCGCCTCCGGCAGCCTTGGCCTGCCCGGCGCCATGTTCACCGCCTCGCACAACCCGGCCCAGTACAACGGCATCAAGATGTGCCGCGCGGGCGCCGCCCCCGTCGGCCAGGACACCGGCCTGGCGGAGATCCGCGAGCTGGCCGAACGCTGGTCGGAGACCGGCGCGCCCGAAGCCGCGGCGACGCCGGGCACGATCACGGAACAGGACACGCTGGCGGACTACGCCGCCCACCTCAAGGCCCTGGTCGACCTCACGGCGATCCGCCCGCTCAAGGTGGTCGTCGACGCGGGCAACGGCATGGGCGGCCACACGGTCCCCACCGTCTTCGAGGGCCTGCCGCTGGACCTCGTCCCGATGTACTTCGAGCTGGACGGGACGTTCCCGAACCACGAGGCGAACCCGCTCGACCCGAAGAACATCGTCGACCTCCAGGCCCGCGTCCGCGCCGAGGGCGCCGACCTCGGCCTCGCCTTCGACGGCGACGCCGACCGCTGCTTCGTCGTCGACGAGCGAGGCGAGGGCGTCTCGCCGTCCGCGATCACGGCCCTCGTGGCCGCCCGCGAGCTCGCCAAGCACCCCGGCGGAACGATCATCCACAACCTGATCACCTCCTGGTCGGTGCCCGAGGTCGTCCGCGAGAACGGCGGCGAACCCGTCCGCACCCGCGTCGGCCACTCCTTCATCAAGGAGGAGATGGCGAAGACCGGCGCGATCTTCGGCGGCGAGCACTCCGCGCACTACTACTTCGCGGACTTCTGGAACGCGGACACGGGCATGCTCGCCGCGCTCCACGTCCTCGCGGCCCTCGGCGGCCAGGAGGGCACCCTGTCCGACCTGGTGTCGGCGTACGACCGCTACGCCTCCTCGGGCGAGATCAACTCGACCGTCGCCGACCAGGCCGCCAGCGCGGCGAAGGTCAGGGCGGCGTACGAGGGCGAGGGCGTCACCCTCGACGAACTCGACGGCCTCACGGTGACGGCCGCCGACTGGTGGTTCAACCTGCGCGCCTCCAACACGGAGCCGCTGCTCCGCCTCAACGTCGAGGCCCGCGACGAGGTCACCATGGCCAAGGTCCGCGACGAGGTCCTCGCCCTGGTCCGAGCGACCGACTGACCCGGCCGCGCCGCCGGGGATCGGGGCGTCCCCCGTTCCCCGGCGGTAGGCTGACCTGGCCCGAAGGGCAGCACCACCCCCGTTTGTTCGAAGGGACATCCCATGCCGCTCGAAGCCGGCCTCCTGGAGATCCTGGCCTGCCCCGCGTGCCACGCTCCGCTGAACGACCGCACGGCGGACGAAACCCCCGAACTCCTCTGCACGAGCCCGGACTGCGGCCTCGCGTACCCCGTCCGCGACAACATCCCGGTCCTCCTGACCGACGAAGCCCGCCGCCCGTCCTGACCCGGAGCCCCCGAGCCCGCACCGAGTTCCGACGGACGCTCTGAGCCACCGAGGGCTCCGAAGCCGCGAGCCGGCCCGAGGGCAGCGGGGCCGGGAGACGGCCTGAGGCGGCCGAGGCCGGGAGACGTCCGAGCGTGGGCAGCGCAAGCCCGAGGGCGGCCTGAGCCACTGAGGGCAGCCGATGGCCCGAGCCACCTGTCGGCGGATCACGACCGTCAGGCGGTCGAGGCCACCGTGGGACCCGGCGAGACTACGGGTCGGGGAGAACGCCCTGGCCCACCCGAGGAAGCCGCGGCCCCTGAGGGAGCTTGACCGGCCCAAGGCCGAGCGAGGAGACCGGAGGCGGGTTGGGACCCGAGGGACGGACCGAGCCGCCGGAGGCAGGCCGAGCCACCGGAATCGGCCTGGGACGGTGGCGGCGCAGGTCGGCACACGCCACCCGAGGCGCGGCAGATCTGCCCGAAGCCCGGCCGGGTCGCCCGAGGCGGGCTATGCCGGCGGAAGAAGGGCATAAGCCCTCCGACGGCGGCACGAGCCCCCAGGACGGTCCGAGCCGCCGACCGAAGGCACATGCCACCCGAAGGCCCGGCCGCGCCCCCCGAGGCGGTCGGCCTGGGCAGGCCGGGCGACCGGAGGGAGGGCGCAAGCCATCCGACGGCAGAACGAGCCATCCGAGGCAGACCGAGCCACCCGCAGGCGGCTCCGGTCCCCGACAGGCAGGCCCGGCCACCTGACGCCGCCACCGGTCTCCCACCTGCAGGCCCGACCACCTGACGAGGGCGGCTACGAGCCCGGCGGGCACGCCGGACACGGGGCCGAGGTCTCTCCGGAAAACCCGCACGGAGCCGTCCGCCGAAGTCCGTCGACCGGGCGCCGGGCTCGGCTCACGAGCACTCGGCCCGCGAGAGGCCCCCCGGAGGGGCCGCCGCCGACGGCGAGCACCCCCACGGAAAGACCCGCACCTCTGCCCTCCCCGCTGTACGGATGGGTACTGACACGCCCGGCCGAAGGCAAACCGCACAAGACCACAGGGCCCCGCACCGCAAGGCCCCGCGCCACAGAACCGCCCCGCAGACCCCGATGACGACGACGCGACCGGAGGCACCCGCCCCATGCTCGACGAGACCCTCCTCGACGCCCCGGACGACCTGGCCCTGGCCGACCACCGCGGTCTCCTCCGCGCCGCGGCCGAGGCCGGCGCCCGCGTACGGACGGCGGCCCGGCATGCCGCCGAGGCCGGTATCGCGGACCTGCATCCCGAGGGCCGCCCCCGTGCCGTCCTGGTCGCGGGCCCCGGCACCGTATCGGCCTGCGTGGCCGACCTGATCGGAGCCCTGGCCGGCGCCTCGGCCCCCGTCGTACGCCTTCAGCCGACCGGTGTGGCTCCCGCCGCGGGCGCCCTGCGCTGGGCGCTGCCCGGCTGGGCCGGCTCGGTGGACCTGCTCCTGCTGCCGACGACGGACGGGTCCGAGCCGGGCCTGGCGCTCCTCGCCGAGCAGGCGTACCGCCGTGGCGTGACGGTCGTCGCCGTCGCCCCGAAGGGCTCCCCGGTCGCCGAGGCCGTCAGCGGCTCCCACGGACTGTTCGTCCCGATGGCCACCGCCCCGAACGAGTCGGCCGACGAGTCCGCGGAATCCCTCGCGGCAGGTCCCGGCGCCCTGTGGGCCCTGTTCACCCCGCTGCTCGTGCTCCTGGACCGGGTCGGGCTCCTGGAGGCGCCGCCGGAGGCACTGGAGAAGGTGGCCGACCGGCTGGACCGGACGGCCGAGCGCTGTGGCCCGGCCATCGCCACGTACAGCAACCCGGCGAAGACGCTCGCCGCCGAACTCGCCGACTCGCTGCCGCTGATCTGGACCGAGGGCGAGGCGGCGGGCCCGGCGGGACGCCGTTTCGCCGCGGTCCTCGCGGAACTCGCCGGCCGGCCGGCCCTGGCCGCCGACCTCCCGGAGGCCCTGCCCGCGCACGGGGTCCTGCTCGCCGGTGACTACGCGGCGGGCGCCGACCCCGAGGACTTCTTCCGTGACCGGGTCGACGAGCCGCAGGCGCTGCGCGCCAGGGTCCTGTTGCTCAGGGACCGTCCGTCCGAGGGCCTCACCGCGGCGCACGCGGCCCGCGAACTGGCTCTCAGCCACGAGACCGCCATCAGCGAGCTGGAACCGGAGGAGGGCGGCGACCTGGAGACCCTGGCCGAGCTGCTGGCCGTGACCGACTTCGCGGCCGTCTACCTCTCCCTGGCAAGCCGAAACCGCACGCCCCACTAGAAGAAACCACCCACCAGGAACAACCGGCCCCACCAGAAACAACTGGCCCCACCAGCCCCAGCCACCCCACCAGCCAAACGCCCCCACCCCGTAATCCCCCCGTCCACCACCCCGATATCCACCCGTCATCCGACCCCTGTCACCTGTCACCTGTCACTTGTCTCCCGACCCCCCTCACCATCCGTCACCGCCACGAGGAGCTGGCAGGCACCATGGACCGCCTCGTCAACACCGTTCGCCCCTACGCCTGGGGTTCCACGACGGCCATTCCGGAACTGCTCGGGATCGCCCCGTCCGGCGAGCCCCAGGCGGAGATGTGGATGGGCGCCCACCCCGGCGCGCCCTCCCGCACCGAGCGCGGCTCGCTGAACGAGCTGATCGACGCCGATCCGGTACGTGAACTGGGGCAGCGTTCCGTCGACAAGTTCGGCCCCCGCCTCCCGTTCCTCCTGAAGGTGCTCGCCGCCGGCGCCCCGCTCTCCCTCCAGGTCCATCCCGACCTGGCGCAGGCCCGGGCCGGTCACGCGGCCGAGGAGGCCGCCGGTGTCCCGGTCGACGCCCCCCACCGCACGTACAAGGACGCCAACCACAAGCCCGAACTGATCTGCGCCCTCACGCCCTTCGACGGCCTGTGCGGCTTCCGCGCACCCGCCGAGGCCGCCGACCTGATCGCCGCACTGGGCGTCGACTCGCTCAAGCCGTACGTCGACCTGCTCCACGCCCACCCCGAAGAGGCCGCCCTCCGCGAGGTCCTGACGGCCCTGCTGACCGCCGACCCGGACGAGATGGCGCACACCGTCGCCGAGGCGACCGCCGCCGCCGACCGCCTCGGCGGCGCCCACGCCCCGTACGCGAGCCTCGCCCACCACTACCCGAGCGACCCCGGCGTCATCGCCGCGATGCTCCTCAACCGGGTCCGGCTCCAGCCCGGCGAAGCGCTCTACCTCGGCGCCGGTGTGCCGCACGCCTACCTGGACGGCCTCGGCGTCGAGATCATGGCCAACTCCGACAACGTGCTGCGCTGCGGACTCACCCCGAAGCACATCGACGTCCCCGAACTCCTCCGTGTGGTCCGCTTCGAGCCGGTCGACCCGACCGTCCTGCGCCCCGAGGCCTCCCCGGCGGGCGAGGAGGTCTACGACACCCCGATCGACGAGTTCCGCCTGTCCCGGTTCGTACGGGCCGAGGGCGCCGCCCCGACCGACCTGACCAGCCCCACCCCGCAGATCCTGCTCGCCGTCGCGGGCCGCCCGACGGCGGGCGAAGTCGCCCTCGCCCCCGGCGAGTCCGTCTTCGTGCCGGCGGGGGAGCGGGCCGAACTGTCCGGTACGGGGACGGTCTTCCGCGCCACCGTCGTGGCCTGATGCAACAATGACCGGCCGAACCGCGGCGACAGAGCCGGTGCATCGACGAAGGGACCACGTACACCCATGAGCGCGTCAGGCGGAACCAAGGCGATCGTGGCGGCACTCGCCGCGAATCTGGCGATCGCCGTAGCCAAGTTCGTGGCGTTCCTCTTCAGTGGTTCGTCCTCGATGCTCGCGGAGAGCGTCCACTCGCTGGCCGACTCCGGCAACCAGGGGCTGCTGCTCCTCGGCGGAAAGAAGGCCAAGCGCGAGGCGACTCCGCAGCACCCCTTCGGCTACGGCCGCGAGCGGTACATCTACGCCTTCCTCGTCTCCATCGTCCTCTTCTCCGTCGGTGGCATGTTCGCCATCTACGAGGGCTACGAGAAGATCAAGCACCCGCACGCGATCGAGGCCTGGTACTGGCCGGTCGGCGTCCTCGTCTTCGCGATCATCGCCGAGACCTTCTCCTTCCGTACGGCGATCAAGGAGTCCAACGCGATCCGAGGCGGCCTGTCCTGGACGCAGTTCGTCCGCCGGGCGAAGGCCCCCGAGCTTCCGGTCGTCCTGCTCGAGGACCTCGGCGCCCTCGTCGGTCTGATCCTGGCCCTCGGCGGCGTGAGCCTGGCGCTCGCCACGGGCGACGGCGTCTGGGACGGCATCGGCACCCTCTGCATCGGCGTCCTCCTGATCGTCATCGCGATCGTCCTGGCGGCCGAGACCAAGTCGCTGCTGCTCGGTGAGTCCGCGGGCGTCGAGGACGTCAAGAAGATCGAGGACGCGGTCGTCGACGGCGACACCGTCACCCGCCTCATCCACATGCGCACGCTCCACCTCGGCCCCGAGGAGCTTCTCGTCGCCGCGAAGATCGCCGTCCGGCACGACGAGTCGGCGACCGAGGTCGCGAACGCCATCAACGCCGCCGAGGAGCGCATCCGCGCCGCCGTCCCGATCGCCCGGGTCATCTACCTGGAGCCCGACATCTACAGCGAGACGGCCGCCTCGAACGGCGTGAACCCCGCCAAGAACCCGGGCGGCACGGGTCACTGACCCCCACCGTCACCAGAGGCCCCCGAGACCCCCCGGTCCCGGGGGCCTCACCCGTCCCCACGCCCTCCCGGCCACGGTCCCGAGCCACCTGGGCGACCGCCCCGGCACCGCCCCGAACCCGTTCCCGGACCGCCCCAAGATCCCGATGCGGACTGTGGCCACCGCCCCGTCCGGTGTAGATTCGAGAGCAGCCAGACGTCGCTGCTGATGGCGGTCGGGCGGTCCGCACGGACCGGCCGAGGGAGAGAGGGCCTCCGACGACGGCACCGTGGAGAACCCCGGGCATTCCTGTGCCCTGGGAGCCTCCGTGGCGCCCGGGCGCCCCCCAACAGACCCTCGCACTCGATCACACGAGGAGCAGCTCCGCCATGACGACTGTCGCCCACCAGGACTTCAAGGTCGCCGACCTCTCCCTGGCCGCCTTCGGCCGCAAGGAGATCACCCTCGCCGAGCACGAGATGCCCGGCCTGATGTCCATCCGTCGCGAGTACGCCGAGCAGCAGCCGCTCGCCGGCGCCCGCGTCACCGGCTCCCTGCACATGACCGTGCAGACCGCCGTCCTCATCGAGACCCTGGTCGCCCTCGGCGCCGAGGTCCGCTGGGCCTCCTGCAACATCTTCTCCACCCAGGACCACGCCGCCGCGGCCATCGCCGTCGGCCCGAACGGCACCCCGGAGAACCCGCAGGGCGTCCCGGTCTTCGCCTGGAAGGGCGAGACCCTGGAGGAGTACTGGTGGTGCACGGAGCAGGCCCTGACCTGGCCGAACACGCCCACCGGCGGCCCGAACATGATCCTCGACGACGGTGGTGACGCCACCCTCCTCGTCCACAAGGGCGTCGAGTTCGAGAAGGCCGGCTCGGCCCCGGACCCGGCCACCGCGGACAGCGAGGAGTACGGCCACATCCTCCGTCTCCTCAACCGCACCCTCGGCGAGGACCCGCAGAAGTGGACCCAGCTCGCGTCCGAGATCCGCGGCGTGACCGAGGAGACCACCACCGGCGTCCACCGCCTGTACGAGATGCACCAGGCCGGCACCCTCCTCTTCCCGGCGATCAACGTGAACGACGCCGTGACGAAGTCGAAGTTCGACAACAAGTACGGCTGCCGTCACTCCCTCATCGACGGCATCAACCGCGCCACCGATGTCCTCATCGGCGGTAAGACGGCCGTGGTCTGTGGCTACGGCGATGTGGGCAAGGGCTGTGCGGAGTCCCTCCGCGGCCAGGGTGCCCGGGTCATCGTCACGGAGATCGACCCGATCTGCGCGCTCCAGGCGGCGATGGACGGCTACCAGGTCACGACCCTCGACGAGGTCGTCGAGACGGCCGACATCTTCATCACCACGACCGGCAACAAGGACATCATCATGGCCGGGGACATGGCCAGGATGAAGCACCAGGCGATCGTCGGGAACATCGGCCACTTCGACAACGAGATCGACATGGCCGGCCTCGCCAGGACCCCGGGCATCGTGAAGGACGAGGTCAAGCCGCAGGTCCACACCTGGACCTACCCCGACGGCAAGGTCCTCATCGTCCTGTCCGAGGGCCGCCTCCTGAACCTGGGGAACGCGACGGGTCACCCCTCGTTCGTCATGTCGAACTCCTTCGCGGACCAGACGCTGGCGCAGATCGAGCTCTTCACGAAGCCGGAGGAGTACCCGACCGACGTCTACGTCCTGCCCAAGCACCTGGACGAGAAGGTCGCCCGCCTCCACCTGGACGCCCTCGGCGTCAAGCTGACGACCCTGCGCCCCGAGCAGGCCGCGTACATCGGCGTCGAGGTCGAGGGCCCCTTCAAGCCGGACCACTACCGCTACTGATGCCCCGGCCGGCGGCGCCCGCGCACCGACGCGACGCCGTCCCGGACACCCGTAGAGGACTCAGGCAGGCCCCCCGCACCCCCGTGCCGGGGGGCCTGCCCCGTCCCGCCCCCGCTACCGCCCCTGGAAGCGCCCCCTCCCGAGGACTGACCCATGCCCCGCGGCCGATATTCGCTCCACGATCCGCACGACCACACCCCCCTCGGTGAAGAACACTTCCACTGCGCGCCCGGCCCCTCCGGCTGGCGTTACGTCTCTCAGATCACCACCCCCTCGGGCGACCACCAGGGCTCCGTCGACCTGGCCGTCGACGAACTCGGCCGCCCCATCCGCCTCGAACTCCACGCCGCCGGCTGGCAGGTCCGCGGCGCGGCCCTCGACGGCGTCACCTGGGTCCGCACGGACCCCACCGGAACCCACGCCACCGAAGGCAATGTGCGCGCCCACGCCTTCACCGGCACGTCCCCGGCGTTCCTCGTCGCACTCACGCGACTCCTGCGTCTCACCCCCGCTTCCCCCGAGACCCGTGTCAGGCTCGTCGCCTTCACGGACCCGGTGCTCGCCCCCCTCACGGTCGACCAGTCCTGGGCCCTGCTGAGAAGTGAAGCGCACGCCACTGACAACGGCCCCCTGATGGTGGACGAGTACCAGGTCAGCGCCCTGGACACGGGCGAGAGGCACACCGTCCACATCGCCGGCGACGTGGTCCTCGCGGCCCCCGGCATCGAACTCGAAGCCCTGGAGACCCCGCCGTCCGTCTTCCCCTGACGATCAGGCCGGCGGAGCGAACCCCGTGGCGGGCGCGGCGGTCTCCCCGCCCCCACCGCCCGGCGGATCAGTGCGCGGAGAAGCGGTGACGGTCGGAACGACGACCGCCGCGCCCCGACCTGGCGTCCCCGGCCCCGCCCCTGCCGCAGCGGCCGGCTCCGCCACCGCCGAGGCAGAGGCCGCCGCCCGCCGGACGTCCCTGGCCTGCCGCTCGGCCACCACCCCCGCCAGAAACGCCTCGGCCGGAACCCCCGCCGGCGGCGGCGTGCCGGTCCGCGACACCAGCTCGTCGGCCAGCCGCTCCGCGAGCCGCCGCCCCACGGCCGGATCCAGTTCACGCGCCCGCGTGAGGTACTGCCGTATCTCCAGCCACAGAGCCTCGGGCACCCCCGAGAGGTCGAGCCCCGAGAACCGCCCCACCAACCACGGCGGCGGCGGAGGCACGGTCTGAACCCGCGCCGCGGGTATCCGCTCGCGCACGACCAGCGTCCCCGCGAAGACGTCCCCGAGCCGCCGCCCCCGCTCCGACACCAGCGACGCGACACAGGCGACGACCCCGAAGGTCATCAGGATCTCCACGACCCCCATCGCCCCCCGCACCAGCGCGTGCCGGAACCGGATCGGCCCGCCGTCGTCCCGCACCACGCGCAGCCCGCACGCCATCTTCCCCAGCGACCGCCCGTGCGACAGCGTCTCCACCGCGATCGGCGCCCCGACGAGGACCAGCACGAAGGAGGCGATGGACACCGCCATCACCGCCGCGTCGTCCAGCGAAGCCGTGGCGACCGCGAGCGCGAGCATGATCAGCAGATACGCGGCCCACACCACCGCGAGATCGATGAGCACGGCCAGCGCCCGGCTCGGCAGCCGCGCCGGCTGCAACCCCAGGACGACGGCATCTCCCGTCACCAACCCACTCACGGCACCCACCCTTCTCCGCCCTTCGCGACCCCTCCGAACGCCAGTCTGCCAAGCTGACCCGCAGCGCGCCGCAGCAGTACGGACCCGTCCCCAGCCGATGCCTGGAGCAGCAGCCGATCATGGACCTCGACGTCTACGTCACCGCCCACCGCGCCGAGTGGGAGCGCCTCGACCACCTCCTGCGCCGGGGCGGCAAGCTCACCGGCGCCGAGGCCGACGAACTCGTCGCCCTGTACCAGCGCACGTCCACGCACCTGTCGATCGTCCAGTCCACCGCCCCGGACCCGATGCTCACGGCCCGGCTCACCCAACTCGTGGCCCGCGCCCGCGCCACCGTCACCGGCACCCGCAGCTCCTCCTGGCGCGACGCGGCCCGCTTCCTGACGGCAGGCTTCCCGGCGGCCGTCTACCGCTCCCGGCACTGGTGGATCCCCACCGCCGTCCTCTCCACCCTGCTCGCCGTACTGATCGGCTGGTGGATCGGCGCCCACCCGGAGGTCCAGGCCGCGATCGGCGCCCCCACCGAACTCCGCGAGATGACCCGCCCCGGCGGCCAGTACGAGACGTACTACTCCAGCCACCCGGCGACCTCCTTCGCCGCCCAGGTCTGGACGAACAACGCCCGGGCCGCCGCCATGTGCCTCGTCCTCGGCGCCTTCCTGGGCATCCCGGTGCTGTGGATCCTCTTCCTGAACATGCTGAACGTCGGTGTCGCCATCGGTCTGATGTCGTCGGCCGGACGCCTCGACGTCTTCCTGGGCCTGATCCTTCCCCACGGCCTGCTCGAACTGACCGCCGTCTTCGTGGCCGCCGGTACGGGCCTCCGCCTCGGCTGGACCGTCATCGACCCCGGCCCCATGACCCGCCGCGCCGCCCTCGCGGAACGCGGCCGCGCCGCCGTCGGGATGGCGATCGGCCTGGCCCTGGTCCTCTTCGTCTCGGGCCTGATCGAAGGCTTCGTCACCCCGTCCGGGCTGCCCACCTGGGCCCGCATCACCATCGGCGTCACGGCCGAGCTGGCCTTCCTCACCTACGTGTACGTCCTGGGCGGCCGCGCCTCCCGCGCAGGTGAGGCGGGCGACCTGGACGAGCCCGACCGCAGCGCCGCGCTGCCCACCGCGGCCTGATGTGCGTACGGCCCCGCCGACCTGCTAGTGTCCTCCGGTGCCCACAAAAGCTGTTGACACGGCGGACGTGGGGAGGTAGATTTAAACGGTTGCCTGGAACTGGACAGTTCGGCAGCAGCCAAGTTAAAGTCTCACTCACTCCGGTCGGGAATTCGATTCCACGGAGTCACCCCGATTCTCATTCGAATCACGAAAGCCACCGATTAGGTCGGCCCAAATGATTCTGATAAAGTCGGAACCGCC
>NZ_LIVX01000017.1 GCF_001905665.1 Streptomyces sp. CB02261
CTGCAGTACCATCGGCGCTGAAAGGCTTAGCTTCCGGGTTCGGAATGTAACCGGGCGTTTCCCTAACGCTATGACCACCGAAACTCTATGAAGTTAACAACCGGAGATCGACACAGTCGTTACTTCAGAACTAACACAGTGGACGCGAGCAACTGAGGACAAGCCCTCGGCCTATTAGTACCGGTCAGCTCCACCCATTACTGGGCTTCCACATCCGGCCTATCAACCCAGTCGTCTACTGGGAGCCTTACCCTCTCAAGGAGGTGGGAATACTCATCTCGAAGCAGGCTTCCCGCTTAGATGCTTTCAGCGGTTATCCCTCCCGAACGTAGCCAACCAGCCATGCCCTTGGCAGGACAACTGGCACACCAGAGGTTCGTCCGTCCCGGTCCTCTCGTACTAGGGACAGCCCTTCTCAATATTCCTACGCGCGCAGCGGATAGGGACCGAACTGTCTCACGACGTTCTAAACCCAGCTCGCGTACCGCTTTAATGGGCGAACAGCCCAACCCTTGGGACCGACTCCAGCCCCAGGATGCGACGAGCCGACATCGAGGTGCCAAACCATCCCGTCGATATGGACTCTTGGGGAAGATCAGCCTGTTATCCCCGGGGTACCTTTTATCCGTTGAGCGACGGCGCTTCCACAAGCCACCGCCGGA
This sequence comes from Streptomyces sp. CB02261, assembly GCF_001905665.1. GTDB lineage: Bacteria > Actinomycetota > Actinomycetes > Streptomycetales > Streptomycetaceae > Streptomyces. The sequence continues at coordinate 663 of NZ_LIVX01000017.1, forward strand.
TCACTAGTCCCGACTTTCGTCCCTGCTCGACCCGTCGGTCTCACAGTCAAGCTCCCTTGTGCACTTACACTCAACACCTGATTGCCAACCAGGCTGAGGGAACCTTTGGGCGCCTCCGTTACCCTTTGGGAGGCAACCGCCCCAGTTAAACTACCCATCAGACACTGTCCCTGATCCGGATCACGGACCGAGGTTAGACATCCAGCACGACCAGAGTGGTATTTCAACGGCGACTCCACCATGACTGGCGTCACGGCTTCAAAGTCTCCCACCTATCCTACACAAGCCGAACCGAACACCAATATCAAACTGTAGTAAAGGTCCCGGGGTCTTTCCGTCCTGCTGCGCGAAACGAGCATCTTTACTCGTAGTGCAATTTCACCGGGCCTATGGTTGAGACAGTCGAGAAGTCGTTACGCCATTCGTGCAGGTCGGAACTTACCCGACAAGGAATTTCGCTACCTTAGGATGGTTATAGTTACCACCGCCGTTTACTGGCGCTTAAGTTCTCAGCTTCGCAACCCCGAAAGGTCACTAACCGGTCCCCTTAACGTTCCAGCACCGGGCAGGCGTCAGTCCGTATACATCGCCTTACGGCTTCGCACGGACCTGTGTTTTTAGTAAACAGTCGCTTCTCGCTGGTCTCTGCGGCCACCCCCAGCTCAGAGTGCAAGACTCATCACCAGACGTGGCCCCCCTTCTCCCGAAGTTACGGGGGCATTTTGCCGAGTTCCTTAACCATAGTTCACCCGAACGCCTCGGTATTCTCTACCTGACCACCTGAGTCGGTTTAGGGTACGGGCCGCCATGAAACTCGCTAGAGGCTTTTCTCGACAGCATAGGATCATCCACTTCACCACAATCGGCTCGGCATCAGGTCTCAGGCTATGTGCTGTCCGGATTTACCTGGACAACGCCCTACACCCTTACCCCGGGACTACCACCGCCCGGGCTGGACTACCTTCCTGCGTCACCCCATCGCTTACCTACTACCACCTTGGGTCGACGGCTCCACCACTTTCCTTTCCCCGAAGGGTCCGGAACGGCTTCACGGCCTTAGCATTAATGGGCTCGATATTGGGCGTTTCAAAGCGGGTACCGGAATATCAACCGGTTGTCCATCGACTACGCCTGTCGGCCTCGCCTTAGGTCCCGACTTACCCTGGGCAGATCAGCTTGACCCAGGAACCCTTAGTCAATCGGCGCACACGTTTCTCACGTGTGTATCGCTACTCATGCCTGCATTCTCACTCGTGAACCGTCCACAACTCGCTTCCGCGGCTGCTTCACCCGGCACACGACGCTCCCCTACCCATCACAGCGGGCGTTGGCCCTCATGCTGCAATGACACGACTTCGGCGGTACGCTTGAGCCCCGCTACATTGTCGGCGCGGAATCACTTGACCAGTGAGCTATTACGCACTCTTTCAAGGGTGGCTGCTTCTAAGCCAACCTCCTGGTTGTCTCTGCGACTCCACATCCTTTCCCACTTAGCGTACGCTTAGGGGCCTTAGTCGATGCTCTGGGCTGTTTCCCTCTCGACCATGGAGCTTATCCCCCACAGTCTCACTGCCGTGCTCTCACTTACCGGCATTCGGAGTTTGGCTAAGGTCAGTAACCCGGTAGGGCCCATCGCCTATCCAGTGCTCTACCTCCGGCAAGAAACACACGACGCTGCACCTAAATGCATTTCGGGGAGAACCAGCTATCACGGAGTTTGATTGGCCTTTCACCCCTAACCACAGGTCATCCCCCAGGTTTTCAACCCTGGTGGGTTCGGTCCTCCACGAAGTCTTACCTCCGCTTCAACCTGCCCATGGCTAGATCACTCCGCTTCGGGTCTTGAGCGCGCTACTGAATCGCCCTGTTCGGACTCGCTTTCGCTACGGCTTCCCCACACGGGTTAACCTCGCAACGCACCGCAAACTCGCAGGCTCATTCTTCAAAAGGCACGCAGTCACGACCCATTGAGTAAACTCAATGAGCGACGCTCCCACGGCTTGTAGGCACACGGTTTCAGGTACTATTTCACTCCGCTCCCGCGGTACTTTTCACCATTCCCTCACGGTACTATCCGCTATCGGTCACCAGGGAATATTTAGGCTTAGCGGGTGGTCCCGCCAGATTCACACGGGATTTCTCGGGCCCCGTGCTACTTGGGTGTCTCTCAAACGAGCCGTCAATGTTTCAGCTACGGGGGTCTTACCCTCTACGCCGGACCTTTCGCATGTCCTTCGCCTACATCAACGGTTTCTGACTCGTCCTGTCGCCGGCAGACGACAGAAGAGAGATCCCACAACCCCGCATGCGCAACCCCTGCCGGGTATCACACGCATACGGTTTGGCCTCATCCGGTTTCGCTCGCCACTACTCCCGGAATCACGGTTGTTTTCTCTTCCTGAGGGTACTGAGATGTTTCACTTCCCCTCGTTCCCTCCACATGCCCTATGTGTTCAGGCATGGGTGACAGCCCATGACGACTGCCGGGTTTCCCCATTCGGAAACCCCCGGATCAAAGCCTGGTTGACGGCTCCCCGGGGACTATCGTGGCCTCCCACGTCCTTCATCGGTTCCTGGTGCCAAGGCATCCACCGTGCGCCCTTAAAAACTTGGCCACAGATGCTCGCGTCCACTGTGTAGTTCTCAAGCAACGACCAGCCACCCATCACCCCACCCGACAAGCAGATGAGTTCACTGGGGCCGGCATCGCGAAGATACAAACCTTACGGCCGTACCCTCAGACACCCAACAACGTGCCAAGCACGACCTGTCGGTTCTCCTTCACGTTCCACGCCGAAGCAGTACTGGTGAAGTGATCCTCGAGATCGTGCCAACTAATCAACGTTCCACCCATGAGCTGACCGTGCAGAACGTTTGCCTGCAATCGGTACTGTGCTCCTTAGAAAGGAGGTGATCCAGCCGCACCTTCCGGTACGGCTACCTTGTTACGACTTCGTCCCAATCGCCAGTCCCACCTTCGACAGCTCCCTCCCACAAGGGGTTGGGCCACCGGCTTCGGGTGTTACCGACTTTCGTGACGTGACGGGCGGTGTGTACAAGGCCCGGGAACGTATTCACCGCAGCAATGCTGATCTGCGATTACTAGCAACTCCGACTTCATGGGGTCGAGTTGCAGACCCCAATCCGAACTGAGACCGGCTTTTTGAGATTCGCTCCGCCTCACGGCATCGCAGCTCTTTGTACCGGCCATTGTAGCACGTGTGCAGCCCAAGACATAAGGGGCATGATGACTTGACGTCGTCCCCACCTTCCTCCGAGTTGACCCCGGCGGTCTCCTGTGAGTCCCCATCACCCCGAAGGGCATGCTGGCAACACAGGACAAGGGTTGCGCTCGTTGCGGGACTTAACCCAACATCTCACGACACGAGCTGACGACAGCCATGCACCACCTGTATACCGACCACAAGGGGGGCACTATCTCTAATGCTTTCCGGTATATGTCAAGCCTTGGTAAGGTTCTTCGCGTTGCGTCGAATTAAGCCACATGCTCCGCTGCTTGTGCGGGCCCCCGTCAATTCCTTTGAGTTTTAGCCTTGCGGCCGTACTCCCCAGGCGGGGAACTTAATGCGTTAGCTGCGGCACCGACGACGTGGAATGTCGCCAACACCTAGTTCCCAACGTTTACGGCGTGGACTACCAGGGTATCTAATCCTGTTCGCTCCCCACGCTTTCGCTCCTCAGCGTCAGTAATGGCCCAGAGATCCGCCTTCGCCACCGGTGTTCCTCCTGATATCTGCGCATTTCACCGCTACACCAGGAATTCCGATCTCCCCTACCACACTCTAGCCTGCCCGTATCGGATGCAGACCCGGGGTTAAGCCCCGGGCTTTCACACCCGACGTGACAAGCCGCCTACGAGCTCTTTACGCCCAATAATTCCGGACAACGCTTGCGCCCTACGTATTACCGCGGCTGCTGGCACGTAGTTAGCCGGCGCTTCTTCTGCAGGTACCGTCACTTTCGCTTCTTCCCTGCTGAAAGAGGTTTACAACCCGAAGGCCGTCATCCCTCACGCGGCGTCGCTGCATCAGGCTTTCGCCCATTGTGCAATATTCCCCACTGCTGCCTCCCGTAGGAGTCTGGGCCGTGTCTCAGTCCCAGTGTGGCCGGTCGCCCTCTCAGGCCGGCTACCCGTCGTCGCCTTGGTAGGCCATTACCCCACCAACAAGCTGATAGGCCGCGGGCTCATCCTTCACCGCCGGAGCTTTCAACCAGCTTCCATGCGGAAGCCGGTGTTATCCGGTATTAGACCCCGTTTCCAGGGCTTGTCCCAGAGTGAAGGGCAGATTGCCCACGTGTTACTCACCCGTTCGCCACTAATCCACCCCGAAGGGCTTCATCGTTCGACTTGCATGTGTTAAGCACGCCGCCAGCGTTCGTCCTGAGCCAGGATCAAACTCTCCGTGAATGTTTACCCGTAATCGGGTGACACTCGCGTTGAGCGGGACAGTCAGGCCGGAATAAGGCCGACTGTCCACAGCGTCCTCGCTGTGTATGTTGCCTACCAGTCCACAAGGGGCCGGCAGGACTTTCAAAGGAACCTCGCCATCCGAAGATGGACGGGGTATCAACTAATCTGGCGTT
>NZ_LIVX01000018.1 GCF_001905665.1 Streptomyces sp. CB02261
TCCTCTGCAGGCATGCAAGCTTGGCGTAATCATGGTCATAGCTGTTTCCTGTGTGAAATTGTTATCCGCTCACAATTCCACACAACATACGAGCCGGAAGCATAAAGTGTAAAGCCTGGGGTGCCTAATGAGTGAGCTAACTCACATTAATTGCGTTGCGCTCACTGCCCGCTTTCCAGTCGGGAAACCTGTCGTGCCAGCTGCATTAATGAATCGGCCAACGCGCGGGGAGAGGCGGTTTGCGTATTGGGCGCTCTTCCGCTTCCTCGCTCACTGACTCGCTGCGCTCGGTCGTTCGGCTGCGGCGAGCGGTATCAGCTCACTCAAAGGCGGTAATACGGTTATCCACAGAATCAGGGGATAACGCAGGAAAGAACATGTGAGCAAAAGGCCAGCAAAAGGCCAGGAACCGTAAAAAGGCCGCGTTGCTGGCGTTTTTCCATAGGCTCCGCCCCCCTGACGAGCATCACAAAAATCGACGCTCAAGTCAGAGGTGGCGAAACCCGACAGGACTATAAAGATACCAGGCGTTTCCCCCTGGAAGCTCCCTCGTGCGCTCTCCTGTTCCGACCCTGCCGCTTACCGGATACCTGTCCGCCTTTCTCCCTTCGGGAAGCGTGGCGCTTTCTCATAGCTCACGCTGTAGGTATCTCAGTTCGGTGTAGGTCGTTCGCTCCAAGCTGGGCTGTGTGCACGAACCCCCCGTTCAGCCCGACCGCTGCGCCTTATCCGGTAACTATCGTCTTGAGTCCAACCCGGTAAGACACGACTTATCGCCACTGGCAGCAGCCACTGGTAACAGGATTAGCAGAGCGAGGTATGTAGGCGGTGCTACAGAGTTCTTGAAGTGGTGGCCTAACTACGGCTACACTAGAAGAACAGTATTTGGTATCTGCGCTCTGCTGAAGCCAGTTACCTTCGGAAAAAGAGTTGGTAGCTCTTGATCCGGCAAACAAACCACCGCTGGTAGCGGTGGTTTTTTTGTTTGCAAGCAGCAGATTACGCGCAGAAAAAAAGGATCTCAAGAAGATCCTTTGATCTTTTCTACGGGGTCTGACGCTCAGTGGAACGAAAACTCACGTTAAGGGATTTTGGTCATGAGATTATCAAAAAGGATCTTCACCTAGATCCTTTTAAATTAAAAATGAAGTTTTAAATCAATCTAAAGTATATATGAGTAAACTTGGTCTGACAGTTACCAATGCTTAATCAGTGAGGCACCTATCTCAGCGATCTGTCTATTTCGTTCATCCATAGTTGCCTGACTCCCCGTCGTGTAGATAACTACGATACGGGAGGGCTTACCATCTGGCCCCAGTGCTGCAATGATACCGCGAGACCCACGCTCACCGGCTCCAGATTTATCAGCAATAAACCAGCCAGCCGGAAGGGCCGAGCGCAGAAGTGGTCCTGCAACTTTATCCGCCTCCATCCAGTCTATTAATTGTTGCCGGGAAGCTAGAGTAAGTAGTTCGCCAGTTAATAGTTTGCGCAACGTTGTTGCCATTGCTACAGGCATCGTGGTGTCACGCTCGTCGTTTGGTATGGCTTCATTCAGCTCCGGTTCCCAACGATCAAGGCGAGTTACATGATCCCCCATGTTGTGCAAAAAAGCGGTTAGCTCCTTCGGTCCTCCGATCGTTGTCAGAAGTAAGTTGGCCGCAGTGTTATCACTCATGGTTATGGCAGCACTGCATAATTCTCTTACTGTCATGCCATCCGTAAGATGCTTTTCTGTGACTGGTGAGTACTCAACCAAGTCATTCTGAGAATAGTGTATGCGGCGACCGAGTTGCTCTTGCCCGGCGTCAATACGGGATAATACCGCGCCACATAGCAGAACTTTAAAAGTGCTCATCATTGGAAAACGTTCTTCGGGGCGAAAACTCTCAAGGATCTTACCGCTGTTGAGATCCAGTTCGATGTAACCCACTCGTGCACCCAACTGATCTTCAGCATCTTTTACTTTCACCAGCGTTTCTGGGTGAGCAAAAACAGGAAGGCAAAATGCCGCAAAAAAGGGAATAAGGGCGACACGGAAATGTTGAATACTCATACTCTTCCTTTTTCAATA
>NZ_LIVX01000002.1:0-135336 GCF_001905665.1 Streptomyces sp. CB02261
CGCCATCCCCGTGACGATCACCGCACCGGCACCCGAGCCGCGCAAGCGCGGCACGACCACCCGCGGCCGGCGTGGCCCCGCCGCTGCGGCAAGGCGTGCCGGCGCACGGCGCTCCGCCGTCGACACGGCGGCCTGAACCACCCGTGATCAGAGGAAGCCGACCCATCTCCGCAGGAGGATCCATTTGACGCCGGTCCGGACGCAGCACCGCACGGCGCACACCGCCGCCCCCGCGCAGAGGACGGTGGCCGACGCCATGGACACGGCGGGACCGCGGGTCTGCGACGACATGACCGTCGAGGTGGCCCTGTCCGTCATGGCCGGGGCCCGCACGGGCCATCTCCTCGTCTGCGACAACGACGGGCTGTTCACCGGTCTCGTCACCTCGGCCCGGCTGACCGCCGTCCGGGACGGCTCCGCCTACACGGACCGGCTCCGGCTCCGCGACGTCCTCGGCGACCGCGGCCCGTTCGCCTCGCCGGCGACGGCGATGACCGAGGCCCAGCACCTCATGCGCTTCCGCCGGCTCCACGCGCTGCCCGTCGTCGACGAGCAGGGCAGTGCCCTGGGCGTCCTCGTCCTCGCGCACTGAACCGCCTCACGGCGGCAGAAACCCCTCCCACCTCTCCCTGTGAGGCATCCATGCGCTGTGTCATCGCCCGCTTCCCGTTCGACCTCACCAAGAGCGGTGTCCTGCAGACCATGCAGGGCGTCAAGCCCGAGGAGGTCGTCGGCGACTCCGTGATCATCGGCCGCCGTACGTACCCCGTCATGCAGGTCGGCCAGGTCATCACCCGTCAGGACCGCCGCGACTTCAGCCCCGGTGAGGTCCTCCGGGCCATGGCCAAGCTGGGCTTCACCTGCCGCGGCCTGGCCCAGACCGCCGCGCCGGCCCGCACCCTGAACCCGCTCCAGCACGCCTCCGCGATGCTCGGCACTCCGCCGGCGGTCTGACCGCCGGGAGCGGGGGCCGGGAGACGGGCCCGGCGGGCTGACGCCGGGCGGGCCCGCACGGTCCGGGAAGTGTCACCGGACCGTCGGTACCGGGCCTGGACGGGCGGCAACCCGGGGTTGCTCCGCCCGTCCGGTCCGGCTGATCAGGCCTTGCTGAGGTGGGCCCAGAACTCGTCCCAGGACAGCCGGCCGTCGCCGTTGGCGTCGCGCTGCTTGATGAGCACCTCGGCGACCGTCTCGGTGACGTTGAAGTCGCCCAGCTGCGCCATGACGCTCTTGTACTCGGCGGCCGTGATGAAGCCGTCCCCGTCCACGTCGTACCGGTTGAATGCCGTACGTGCCGACTCGATGTCCGCCACTGCTTCCGCCCCTTCTCGGTGCCTATCTGACGGGGGTCAGATTAGCTGGCCCGGCCGGACCGGCCGCGCGGGGTCTCGGGGGCGGGCTACCGGAAGACGCCCGTGTGCCCGAGGGAGTAGCGGCCCGGCTGGGGGTAGACGGCGAGGCCGTGGGGGCCGCCGCCGACGGGGATGCGGGCCAGCTGCTTGCCGCTCGTGGTGTCGATCGCGTAGACCTCGGCGTCGTAGCGGCCGGAGAGCCACAGGACCTTGCCGTCGGCGGAGACGCCTCCCATGTCGGGGGAACCGCCGTCCGGCAGCCACCACTTCTTGGTGAGCTTGTTCTTGGCGAAGTCGAAGACGGAGACGGAGCCCTCGCCGCGGTTGGGGACGTACATCTCGCGCGAGTCCCGGCTGACGTAGAGGCCGTGGGCGCCCTTGCCGGTGGGCAGCAGGGTGGGAGTGGTGAACTTCTCTCCGTCGAGGACCCACATGCCGTGCGCCATCATGTCGGCGATGTAGAACGTCTTGCCGTCGGGGGAGATCTTCACGTCCTGGGGCATGGCGCCCTCGAAGGGCAGCCGCTGCTGGCCGATCACCTCCATCTTCTCGGTGTCGACCTTGAGCAGCTCGCCGGAGAACTCGCAGGAGACGACGAAGTACCGGCCGTCGGCGCTGAAGTCGGCGTGGTTGACGCCATAGCAGCTGACGGGGACGGTCTTCTTCCGCTCCATGGTGTGGGGGTCGCGGAAGACGAGTTCGCGGTCGAGGGAGGCCATGACGACGGCGTACTTGCCGTTGGGCGTGAAGTACAGGTTGTACGGGTCGTGGACCTCGACGGGTTTGCCGGCGACGCCGGTGGCGGGGTCGATGGGGGTGAGCGTGTGCCCCCGGTTGTTGTTGACCCAGAGCGTCTTCAGGTCCCAGGAGGGCACGACGTGCTGGGGCTGGATGCCGACGGGGATGGTCTCGACGACCTGGTAGGTGGCCGGGTCGATGACGGAGACGGTGTTGGAGTTGGTGTTGGGGACGTAGATCCGGGAGGGGAAGTCCTTGACCACCGGGGACAGCTTGTTCGGCCGGTCGGCGGCGTAGACGTCGTTCGGGTCGAGCAGCGGCGGCATGCCGGGGAGGCCGGGGGGCGCGGCGGCGGCCTTCTTGACGGGGGCGGCCTTCTTCGCGGGGGCGCCCCCGTCCCCCGGGTCGCCCGTGCCGCAGCCCGCGAGGGCGGCGACGAGGGCGGCGGCGAGCAGGGTTCTGGTGCGCTTCGTGCGGTGTGTCATCGGGTCAGCAGCTCCGTGGTGGTGACCGCGCGCAGCCCGCGGCGGTCGAGGTCGGCGAGGAGGAGGGGCAGGGCGACGGCGGTGACCGGGTAGCCGAAGTGCAGGCTGACGACGGAGCCGGCGCGGGCCGCGCCGGTGACGTTGTGGACGACGGCCGCCGCGTCGGGCGTGCTGAAGTCGAGGGAGTCGACGTCGTACGAGAGGACGTGCGGGTATCCGGCGCGGTGGGCGGCGCGCAGGACCGCGGGGGTGGCGTGCCGGGTGCGGGAGGGCCGGAACCAGGTGCCGATGGAGCCGGTGAGCCGGCGCAGCCGGGTGGCGCAGGCCTCGATCTCGGCGTGGGCCCCGGCTTCGGTCAGGGCGTTGACGTCGGTGTGGTGCTGGGTGTGGTTGCCGAGGTCGTGGCCGCCGTCGAGGATGCGCCGGGCCATGTCGGGGTGGGCGTCGAGCCAGCTGCCGACGGCGAGGACGGTGACGCGGGCGCCGGCCTTCTCGGCCTGGGTGAGGAGGGTCCGGGCGAGGGCGGGGTCGCCGGCGCCGTGGAAGGTGAGGGCGACCCGGGGCCGGTCGCGGGGGCCGTGGGCGATCTCGGCGGGCTGTCCGGGGAGGCGCCGCGGGACGGGGGCCGCGTGGGGCGCGGGGGCGGGGCGCCGTGCTGCGGGAGCGGCGGGGCGGGGGGCCGTGCCGCAGGCGGTGGCGAGGGCTCCCGCGAGGGCGGCGGCCGTGCCCGCTCGGAGGGCGCCGCGACGGTCGGTCGACTTCACGCGACCATTTAAAGGCGGCGCTGCCCGATTTATTACGATTGGGCCAATTCAGGACGTTTACAGGCGCCGGACGGGCGTCCACCATGCGGACGATCCCGGGAAACAAGCGATGAACCGCATAGTCATTCACTGTTTGCAAGGCGAGTGCTGCACGTCACCAACGATTCATCATGCAACTGTCATGGTTTGCCCTGCATTGCCCCGCTAGGGACTTTTGGCGGCAAGGCCACCTCTCTGCCATAGTCGGAGACACGACCCCCATTGACCCGGGCCAGGTCGACAGAGCGGCCGTGGATACACCCCCCCCCGTCCACGGCGCATCACACGGAAGCCCCCACGCACCCCACCACGGCGCACGGGGGCTTCCGTGCGTCCGGAGCGGGAGAGGAAACGGGGGGAGAGAAACGGGCGGCAGAGGAGCGGCGGCTCAGCGGTCGGAGACCCGCATCTCGAACCAGGTCGTCTTGCCGCGCGGCGCCAGGTCCACGCCCCAGCGGTCCGAGAGCTTGTCGACGAGGAAGAGCCCCCGGCCGCTCGTGTCGAGCTCGTGCACCGGCATCAGACACGGCAGCCCGCGCGAGGGATCCCTCACCTCGACGCGGATCCAGCCGCGCCGCCGCTGTAACCGCAGCGCGAAGACCCGGGCCCCGGTGTGCCGGACCGCGTTCCCGACGAGTTCCGAGACGAGCAGGACCGCGTGCTCGGCGATCTGCGGGCCGAGGCCCCACTGCCGCAGCACGACGTGCTCGGTGAGCCTGCGGGCCACCCACGCGGACTCGGGGAGGGACGGCAGCCGGACGTCCTCGTCCGCCGGATTGCCGTACAACTCCATTGCGCAGATGGCCTGTTCGTCGTCCGCGCCCGGTGACCACCGCGCTGCGGCGGCGCTTGCGCGCTGCCACGGCTGTTCCCTACCCTCCAGGCCCGCCATGCCCCCCATCATGGCCGCACGAAGGCGTCCGCGGGGGCCGTTCCGACGGAATCGACCCCCGGGAACGACCCGTCAGGCGAACTTCGCCTTCCCGGGGCCCTCCTCCACGAAGCTGCGCATCCCGTTCTCGCGGTCGGCGGTCGCGAACAGACCCGCGAACCAGGTGCGCTCGATGGCGAGACCGGTGTCGATGTCGGCCTCCAGACCCTGGTCGATCGCCTCCTTCGCGGCCCGCAGGGCGACCGCGGGGCCCTGCGCGAGCCTGGCGGCCCAGGCGTGCGCCTGCTCGTACACCTCGGCGGCCGGGACGACCCGGTCGACCAGACCCAGCGTCAGGGCCTCGTCGGCCTTGACCATCCGGCCGGTGAAGATGAGGTCCTTGGCCTTGGAGGGGCCGACGAGCCGGGACAGGCGCTGCGTGCCGCCCGCGCCCGGGATCAGACCGAGGAGGATCTCCGGCTGGCCCAGCTTCGCGTTGTCGGCGGCGATCCGGTAGTCGGCGCAGAGCGCCAGCTCGCAGCCGCCCCCGAGGGCGTACCCGGTGATCGCGGCGACGACGGGCTTGGGGATGCGGGCGACGGCGGTGAAGGAGTCCTGGAGCGCACGGGAGCGCTTGACCATGGCCACATGGTCCATGACCTGCATCTCCTTGATGTCCGCGCCGGCCGCGAACACCTTCTCGCCGCCGTAGAGGACCACGGCCCGCACGTCGTCGCGGTCGGTCGCCTCCTGGGCCAGCTCGCGGAGCCGGTCCTGGGTGGCGACGTCCAGGGCGTTCATCGGGGGGCGGTCGAGGCGGATCGTGCCGACGCCGTCGGCGACTTCGAGGTTCACAGTCATGGAGGCAGGTTAGTGGCCGTTAACGGGAAGGGGCCCGGTGCTGTTGCTCACAGCACCGGGCCCCTCGTCAGCCGCTTGCGGCTAGGCGATCCACTCCGACCAGTCCATGTTCCAGCCGTTGAGGCCGTTGTCCGGCTTGATCTGCTTGTCCTTCGAGTTCTTCACGACGACCACGTCACCGATGATCGAGCTGTCGTAGAACCAGGCCGCCGGCATGGAGCTGTCGCCCGCGCCCCGCGCGTCCTGGAGGCCGACGCAGCCGTGGCTGACGTTGGCGGAGCCGAAGGTGCCCGCCGAGGCCCAGTAGTTGCCGTGCACGAAGGTGCCCGAGGTGGACAGGCGCATCGCGTGCGGCACGTCCTTGATGTCGTACTCTCCACCGAAGCCGACCGTGGCCCCGTTCATGCGGGTCACCTTGTACTTCTCGCTGATGACCATCTGACCGTTGTACGTGGTCGTCGACGGGGCGCCCGCGGTGATCGGGAGGGTCTTGATGATCTTGCCGTCGCGCTCGATCTTCATCGTCTTGGCGCTGGCGTCGACGGTGGAGACCTGACGGCGGCCGATGGTGAAGGACACCGTCTTCTTCTGCTTGCCGTAGACGCCGGGGCGGCCCTCGACGCCGTCCAGGTTGAGCTCGACGGTCACCTTGGTGCCCGCGGCCCAGTAGTTCTCCGGGCGGAAGTCGAGGCGGTCGTTGCCGAACCAGTGGCCCTCGATCCGCACGGCCGGCACGGCCGTCACCTTGATGGCCTTCTCGACGGCCTCGGGGTCGGTGATGCCCCGGGTGAAGTTGATGGACACCGGCATGCCCACGCCGACGGTCGAACCGTGCTCCGGTGTGTAGTGGCCGATGAAGGTGTTCTTCGGGACCAGGGTGGTGAAGGTGGTGTCCTTCGCCGACTCACGGCCCTCGGCGTCCTTCGCGATCGCGTGCACCTTGTACTGCGTGCCCGCGGCCAGGTGCGCGGTGGGCGACCAGCTGGCGCCGTCCGCCGCGATCCTGCCCTCGACCTCCGTGCCCTTGGAGTCGGCGACCGTGACCGTGGTCAGCTTGCCCTGCGCGGCGGTGACCTTGAGGGCCCCGCTGGTGGCGACCGACTCGGCGCCGTCCTTCGGAAGGATCGTCACGACCGCCTGCGAGGCCGCGTTCCCCTGCGAGCCGCCCCCCTGGGCCGCCGGCCCCTGTCCCCCCGTACCGCCGCCGGCGGACTCGCCGCCGCCGCAGGCGGTGAGCACCAGGAGCATCGCCCCCGCCGCCAGGGCCTGCAGCCGGACGCCCCCGCGCCGTCGGCCGCGCCGCCCCATGGCCCCTACCGATGTCCCCGATATCGGCTGCCCGTTCACTGTGGTCGTCTCCCCTCGCACGGCCTGGCACTGCCACGGCCCCACCCCCGTGCGCATGCAATCGCGCACACGGCGCTAGATAATCACACCGCAGGACACGAAAGATCCTCGTGAATGTCACCGTTCCGTCCCGATCGACCTGGTAAGACGACGGAAGTGCCGGGCGGTGCGAGGGCGACGGGGGTTCACCGCAGAGCGGACCCGGCCTTCCACCGGTCCCACTCCATGTTCCAGCCTCCGAGACCGTTGTCGGGAGCGACCTTCCGGTCACGGGAGTTGACCACGTCGACCACGTCGCCGATGAGCGTCCGGTCGAAGAACCAGCCCGCGGGCGACTCGGCGCTGCCCCCCTTCTCGTCCCGCAGCCCCACACAGCCGTGGCTGACGTTGGCGGTGCCGAACGTGTCCGGCGAGGCCCAGTAGTTCCCGTGCAGGAACGTCCCGGACTCGGTGAGCCGCATCGCGTGCGGCACGTCCTTGATGTCGTACTCCCCGCCGAAGCCGACCGTGCGCCCGTCCATCCTCGTCACGTCGTACAGCTCGGTCACGACCATCTTCCCGTTGTACGTGGTGGTCTTCGGCGCCCCCGCGGTGATCGGCACGGTCGCCAGGACCGCACCGTCCCTCCTGACCTCCATCGTGTGGGCGGCGGCGTCCACCACGGAGACCTGGGAGCGCCCGACCGTGAAGCCGACCGTCTTGCGCTGGATGCCGTACACCCCGGGCGCCCCCTCGACGTCCCGCAGGCCGAGCCGGACGGTGACGCGGGTGCCCGGCCGCCAGTACGCGGCGGGGCGGAAGTCGAGCCGCTCCTTGCCGAACCAGTGGCCGACGACCTCCACCGGCGGCACCGAGGTGACGCGGATCGCCCGCTCGACCGCGGCGCGGTTCTCGATCGGCCGGTTGAAGCTGAAGGAAACGATCATGCCGGTGCCGACCGTGGAACGATTCTCCGGTTTGAAGTACCCGATGAAACGGCTCTCCGGCACCACCGTCGTGAACGTCGTGTGCCGCGCGGAGCGCCGCCCGTGCGCGTCGAGCGCGACCGCGTCCACGCTGTACTTCGCGGCCAGCGCGAGCCGGGCGTCCGGCCGGGGCCGCCAGCGCAGCCCGTCCGCGGAGATCTCCCCCGCGACCTCGGTCCGCTGGGCGTCCTCCACCTGGACGACGGTCACCCGTTCGAGGCGCCCGCTGTCCACCTTCACCTCGACCGGTCCGTCGGCCTTCACCCCCCGGCTGCCGTCCTCCGGGCTGATTCGGATGACGTCACCGGGAGCCCGCGCCTTGCCCGGCAGGGAGATGTCGATGCCCCGTCCGCCGCCGCTCTCCGTGCAGCCCACCAGGCCCGCGACCAGTCCCGCCACCGCGAGGGCGTACCTCGCCCGCTTCCATACATGTCTCACGTGCGGCCCAACGACGGCCACCCTCCAGGGGAAACGTGCGTGCGGGTCATGTTGGGAGCGGGGTGACGCGGGCAGAACAGGAGAAGGACACGCGCGGGAGCGGCGGCCGGGACGCCGTCGCTGCCCGGGCGCGGGCCCGACGAGCCGCGGGAGGCCGGGACGGTGGCGAGCGCAGCCGAGCAGGAGGCGGTACCGGAGCATGCCCCGGAGCGGGCCGGACCCCCGGTGTGGCCGGGTGCGCCGACGCCCCTGGGCGCACGCTGCCGGGTCGGCCCCGACGGGGTGGCGGGCACGAACTTCGCCCTGTGGGCGGGCGGGGCGGAGGCCGTGGAGCTGTGCCTCTTCGGCCCCGACGGGACGGAGCGGCGGCTTCCGCTCACGGAGCTGACCCATGAGATCTGGCACGGTTTCGTGCCGGGGATCGGGGCCGGGCAGCGGTACGGCTACCGGGTGCACGGCCGCTGGGACCCGTGGACGGGCGCCCGGTGGAACCCCGCGAAGCTGCTCCTCGACCCGTACGCGCGGGCCGTCGACGGCGACTTCACGCTGCCGCCCGAGGTCTACGGGCACGTGCGGGACTGGCCGCAGCAGCACATCGCCGACACCGTGCGCGACGAGCGGGACTCCGCCCCGCACGTCCCGAAGGGGGTCGTCGTCCAGGACGACGACGACTGGGCCGACGACCGCAGACCCAAGACGCCCTGGCAGGACTCCGTCATCTACGAGCTGCACGTCAAGGGCTTCACCCGGCTGCACCCCGGCATCCCGGAACGGCTGCGGGGCACGTACGCCGGTCTGGCCCATCCCGCCGCGATCGAGCACCTCGTCGGACTCGGGGTGACCGCGGTGGAGCTGCTCCCCGTGCACCAGTTCGCCCACGAGGACCACCTCCTGCGGCGCGGGCTGCGCAACCACTGGGGCTACAACTCCATCGGCTACTTCGCCCCGCACGCCGGCTACTCGTCGTCGGGGACGACCGGGCAGCAGGTCGGCGAGTTCAAGCGGATGGTGCGGGCCCTGCACGCGGCCGGGATCGAGGTCATCCTCGACGTCGTCTACAACCACACGGCGGAGGCCGGCGAGCTCGGCCCCACCCTGTCCCTGAAGGGCATCGACAACCGCGGCTACTACCGCCTCCAGTCCGACGCCCGCCGGTACGCCGACTACACGGGCTGCGGCAACACCCTGCACGTCGTACAGCCGCAGGTGCTCCGGCTCATCACCGACTCCCTGCGGTACTGGGTGACCGAGATGGGCGTCGACGGCTTCCGCTTCGACCTGGCGGCGGCCCTCGCCCGCTCCTTCCACGACGTCGACATGCTGTCCCCGTTCCTCGCGGTGATCGCCCAGGACCCGGTGCTCCGCCGGGTGAAACTCATCGCCGAACCCTGGGACGTGGGCAACGGCGGCTACCAGGTCGGCGCCTTCCCGCCGCTGTGGACCGAGTGGAACGACCGCTACCGGGACGCCGTACGGGACTTCTGGCGCGGCGCCCTGCCCGACGTACGGGACCTCGGGTACCGGCTCTCCGGCTCCAGCGACCTGTACGCCTGGGGCGGGCGCAGGCCCTACGCCTCCGTCAACTTCGTCACCGCCCACGACGGCTTCACCCTGCGGGACCTCGTCACGTACGAGCGCAAGCACAACGAGGCCAACGGCGAGGGCAACCGGGACGGCACCCACGACAACCGGTCCTGGAACTGCGGGACGGAGGGCGAGACCGACGACCCCGGGATCAACGCCCTCCGGCTGCGCCAGCAGCGCAACCTCCTCACCACCCTCCTCCTCTCCACCGGCGTCCCGATGCTCGTCGCCGGCGACGAGATGGGCCGCACCCAGGGCGGCAACAACAACGCGTACTGCCAGGACAACGAGACGGGCTGGGTCGACTGGACGCTGCCCGAGGACGCGGGCCGCGCCCATCTCCTGGCCCTGACCCGCCGGCTGCTCACCCTGCGCAACCGCCATCCGGTGCTGCGGCGCCGGGCGTTCTTCTCGGGCCGGCCGCAGGGCGCGGACGGGCTGCGGGACCTGGCCTGGTTCACCGCGGACGGCACCGAGATGACGGAACCCGACTGGTACGCGCCCACGGCCACCCTGGGCCTCTACCTGTCGGGCCGGGACATCCCGGGCCGTGACGAGCGCGGTGAGCAGATCGCCGACGACAGCTTCCTCGCCGTCCTCCACGCGGGCCCGCACCCGCTCGACCTGCGCCTCCCGGGGCCGCCGTGGGCGGAGTCGTACGAACTGGTCGTCGACACCTCCCGGGAGGACCAGTCGGGGCCGCCGGGGACGATCCACCGGGGCGGCGGGACGCTCACGATGGGGGCCCGGTCGGTGGTGCTGCTCCGGGTCGACGGGTGAGGCGGGGGTGAGGGGTCAGGCCCGGCCCAGGATGCCCCGGTCGTAGCCGACGGCGACCGCCGCCGCCCGGTCCTTGACGCCCAGCTTCCCGTAGATGTGGGTCAGATGGGTCTTGACGGTGGCCTCGCTGATGAACAGCTCGGCGGCGATCGCCCGGTTGGCGGTGCCCCGGGCGACGAGGACGAGGATCTCGGTCTCGCGCGCCGACAGGGTCGTGTCGGCGGGCGGGGCGGCGGGGGCGCGGACGGCGGTGACGAGACGGGAGGCGACGGCCGGGGAGAGGACGGTACGGCCCCCGGCCGCGGCCCGGACGGCGGCGAACAGCTCGTCGCGGGGCGCGTCCTTGAGGAGGTAGCCGGTGGCGCCGGCCTCGATCGCCGGCAGGGTGTCGGTGTCCGTGTCGTACGTGGTGAGGACCAGGATCCGGGAGCGGGCGCCGAGGCGGGTGAGTTCGGCGATGGCGTCGACGCCGCCGCCCTCCGGCATGCGCAGGTCCATGAGGACGACGTCGGGGTCGAGGCGGAGGACGAGCGCGACGGCCTCGACGCCGCCGGAGGCCTCGCCGAGGACGCGGAAGCCGGAGCCGGGGGCGGCGAACATGCCGCGCAGACCGTCCCGTACGACGGGGTGGTCGTCGACGATCAGCAGGGTGATGTCAGTCATGGCCCGCCCACGGTACGCGAGCGGAGACGGCCGTCCCCTCGCCCGGTGCGGCCTCCACGGTCACGGTCCCGGCGAGCCGTTCGGCCCGGGCGCGCATGCCGACGAGGCCGAAGCCCCCGCCGGGGCTCGCGCCGGGGGCGACGGGGTCGAAGCCACGGCCGTCGTCCCGTACGTCCAGGGTGATCTCGTCGCCCATGTAGGAGAGGGTGACGCCGGCCCGGGAGGCGCCGGCGTGGCGTTCGGCGTTGGCGAGGGCCTCCTGGGCGATCCGCAGCAGGGTGGCGGCGACCTCGTCGTGGAGGGGCTGCTCGGTGCCGGTGACGGTGAACCGGGTGTCGACGCCGGTGCGTTCGGCCCAGGTGCCGACGGTCTTGCGGAGGGCCTCGGGGAGGCTGTCGTGCTCCAGGGCGACCGGGCTGAGGTTCCGCACCGAGCGGCGGGCCTCGCCCAGGCTGTGCCGGGCGAGGTCGGCGGCCCGCAGCAGATGGACGCGGCCCGCCTCCGGGTCGGGTCCCGCGGTCGCGGCCTGGAGCTGGGTGATGATCCCGGTGAGGCCCTGCGCGAGGGTGTCGTGGATCTCGGCGGCGAGCCGGCGGCGCTCGTCGGCGACCCCGGCCTCCCGTGCCTGGAGGAGGAGTTGGGCCTGGAGGGTCGCGTTCTCGGCGAGTGCCTGTTCGAGGCGGGCGTTGGCGCGGGCGAGCTCGGTGATCGTGGCGGCGCGCTCGGCGGCCCGCTCGGCCTCCTTGGCGCCGAGGTGGGAGAAGACGAAGGAAAGGCCGGCGTTGAGGGCGAACAGACCGGCGAGGGCGAGCCAGTTGACGGGCCCCGCGGGCGGCAGGCCACCGGACTGGGAGCCCGCCATGGTGACGGCGGTGACGAGGAGTCCGATGCGGCTGAGCCGCCGGGGCAGGAGGTGCTCGGCGTCGAAGTAGCCGATGCAGGCGTAGATCGCGAAGAAGGGGTTGAACCAGGTGAGCGCGAAGCCGAGGGCGGTACGGAGGGCGTAGTAGGCGACGGCGGCCGACCCGGGCCCGCCCGGCGCGGACGCGGCGGTGGGTACGGCGCGTCCGTCCTCGGCCGCCGCCCCGGCCGCGGCCCGGCGGCAGCGGCGGTCCCACCACACCTGGAGGGCGAGCGCGACGGGCACCAGGACGCAGGCAGCGACCCTCTCCGTGCCGTCCATCAGCCCGCCGGACACGTCGGCCGCGGCCGCGATCACGGTGCCGACGGCCAGCAGCCCGTAGGGCCCCCACCGGAAGAACCGGCTCCAGCGTTCCTCGACGGTGACCGCCATCATCAGCCCACCCCCCTCTCGGCCCGTCCCCGTCGCCTCACTCCCAGCGGAACCAGCGCACCGACGCCGCGGTGAGCACGGCCGTCCAGAGGACCGTCGTACCGAGCGCGGCCCAGCCGGGCCAGCCGCCCGACGCGGCCGCGTCGAGGGCCTGCGACGCGGCGCCGAACGGGGTGAGCTGGACGATCCGCTGCAGGGTATCCGGCATGGCCTGGACCGGGACCCACACTCCCGCGGTGAACATCGTGGGGAAGAAGACGGCGGAGCCGACGGCGGTGGCGATCTTCTGTGAGCGGGAGACCGCGCACACGGCGGCGCCGAGGGCGAGCCCGGCCGCCACGGCGAGGAGCAGGGCCAGGGCGTAGCCCGGGAGGTTCCCCGGCAGGGCGACCCCGAAGGCGAGCCGGCCGACGGTGACCACCAGCAGCGAGGAGACGAGCGCGGCGACGGCGTGCAGCGCCACCTGCGCGGTCAGCAGCGTCCCGGGGCGTACGGGGGTGGTGGACATCCGGCGCAGGATGCCCCGCTCGCGGTAACCGGCGAGGACCGGCGGCATGGCCTGGAGTCCGGCCATGATCAGGGCGAAGAGGACGGAGACGGGCACGTAGAGGTCGATGACCCGGCGTCCGCCGAGGTCCTCCGACGCCTCCCGGAAGGACGGGATCAGGCCGAGGATCACGAGCAGGACGGTCGGCGAGACCATCACCCAGAACAGGGAGCCCGGTTCGCGCAGGAAGAGGCGGGCCTCGGTCCTCAGGACCATGGTGGTGGCTGTGGTCATCGGTCGGTTCCCGTCAGGTCGAGGAAGGCGTCGTCGAGGGTGGCGTCGGTGACACGCAGCTGGCGCGCGGTGACGCCCCGGCGGGCGAGGAGCGGGACGAAGGCGTCGACGGTCTCGTCGGTGCCGTGGACGACGGTCCGGCCGTCCCGCGTCTCCACCCCCACCGCTCCCGGCAGCGCCCGGAGTTCGGCCGGTTCGAGCGGGGTGTCGGCGGCGAAGGAGATCTCCTTCGCGGCGGACGCCCGCCCGATCAGCCCGCCGGGGGTGTCGAGCGCGGCGAGCCGGCCCCCGTCGATGACGGCGATCCGGTCGCAGAGGCGCTGGGCCTCCTCCATGAAGTGGGTGACGAGGAGCACGGTGACACCGCCGGCCCGGATGTCCTCGACGAGCGACCAGACCTCGCGGCGGGCCCGCGGGTCGAGTCCGGTGGTCAGCTCGTCGAGGACGACGACCCGGGGGCCGCCGATCAGGGCGAGCGCGATGAGGAGCCGCTGCTTCTGGCCGCCGGACAGCCTGGCGAACCGGGTCCTCAGGTGCGGCAGGAGTCCGAGCCGCTCGGCGAGTTCCCGCCGGTCCGCGGGCCGCTCGTAGAAGGAGGCGTACAGGTCGAGGGCCTCGCCGACGGTCAGTCTGGCCTGGAGCTCGCTCTCCTGGAGCTGGACCCCGAGGAGCCGGGCGACCTCGGCGTGCCGCGCGACGGGGTCGTGTCCGCAGACGCGTACCCGCCCCTCGTCGGGCGTCCGGAGTCCCGCGACGCACTCCACGGTGGTGGTCTTGCCGGCGCCGTTGGGGCCGAGGATCCCGAAGATCTCCCCCTCGCCGACGTCGAAGGAGATCCCGTCGACGACCTTCCGGCCGCCGTACGCCTTGTGCAGTCCCCGCACCTCGATCGCTGTCATGGCCCCACCCTGTCGGCCGGCCGCGGCGGCCGGTATCGGCCATCCCGCTCGTACCGGCCGTCAACCGATCGGTTGACGGCCGGTACGACTCCGGGAGCCGGACGGCCGGAAAACCGGATGAGGTGTGTCAGGGGTGAACCGTAGGGTCGGGCCTGATGCCCGAGAAACCTGTCGCCCCAGCGCCCCCGGTCCCCGACGCCCCCGACCGCTCCGCGGTGCGGGTGCTCCTCCGTCTCTGGCCGTATGTGCGGCCCGTGCGCGGGCGGTTGTTCACCGCCGCGTTCGTCGCGATCGTCGCGTCCTGTCTGTCGCTCGTCATCCCCCTCGTCCTGAAGTGGATGGTGGACGGTCCCGTGGCGGACCGGGACCCGGGCGGGGTGTGGCTGGGAGCCCTGTACCTGCTGCTGCTCGGGATCGCCGAGGCCGTGCTCTTCGGGTACCGGCGGTGGCTGGTGGCGCGGCCGCTGTCCGGGGTCGAGGCACGGATGCGGGCCGACCTGTACGCCAGGCTCCAGCGGCTGCCGATCGCCTTCCACGACCGGTGGGCGTCGGGGCAGCTGCTCTCGCGCGGTACGACCGATCTGATGCTGGTCCGGATGTTCCTGGCCTTCCCGCTGACGTTCCTGCTGGTCAACGGCGTGACGATCCTCGCGGGTTATGTCCTGCTGCTCGCCCAGGACTGGCCCCTCGGCCTGGTCCTGCTGACCCCGGTCCTTCCCCTGGTGCTCGTCTGCTCGGCCTTCGAGAGCCGGTACGGGGTGGTGGCGCGCCGCGCCCAGGACCAGGTGGGCGATCTGACGACGGTCGTCGAGGAGAGCGTCCTCGGCATCCGGATCGTCAAGGGCTTCGGCCGGCACCGCAGCCAGGCGAGGGCCTTCCGCGAGCTCGCCGGCCGGCTCCGCGGCACCGAACTGGCCAAGGCCCGGCTGCTCGCGATGATCTGGGCGGTCATCACCGTCGTACCGGAACTGGCCATCGGGGCGGCGCTCGTCCTCGGCACGGTGCAGGTCGCGGACGGGGACCTGTCGGCGGGCACGCTCGTCGCGTTCCTGTCGACGGCCCTGGCACTGCGCTGGCCCGTCGAGTCCATCGGCTTCCTGATCGCGATGAGCCAGGAGGCGGCGACCGCGACGGAACGGTACTTCGAGGTGATGGACGCCGACGAGGAGCCGGACACCCCCTCAGGGCGGGACACGACGGCGGACGGCCCCGGCGGGGTGCGCTTCGAGGGCGTGACGTTCCGCTACCCGGACGCCCCGGAGGGCTCCCCGCCCGTCCTGGACGGCATCGACCTGCACATCCGCCCCGGTGAGACCCTGGCCCTGGTCGGCGGCACCGGTTCCGGCAAGACCACGCTCACCGCGCTCGTACCGAGGCTGCACGAGGCGTCCGGCGGCCGCATCCTGCTCGACGGCCAGGACATCGCCCTGATGGAACGGGAGCGGCTGCGGGCCCTGGTGTCGATGGCGTTCGAGGAGCCGACGCTGTTCTCGGCGAGCGTCGGCGAGAACGTCCTGATGGGCGCCGACGACGGGGCCGGGGAGCCGGAACTGCGGCGCGCGCTCGGCGTGGCGCAGGCGGACGGCTTCGTGGACCGGCTGCCGGAGGGCGCCGCGACCCAGGTCGGCGAGCAGGGACTGAGCCTGTCCGGCGGTCAGCGGCAGCGGCTCGCCCTGGCACGGGCGGTCGTCGGCCGCCCCCGCTTCCTGGTCCTGGACGACCCGCTGTCGGCGCTGGACGTGCACACGGAGGCGCGGGTCGAGGCGGCCCTGCGGGAGGTGCTGCGGGAGACGACGGCCCTGGTCGTGGCGCACCGCCCGTCGACGGTGATGCTGGCCGACCGGGTGGCGCTGCTGTCCCGGGGCCGGATCGCGGCCGTGGGCACGCACCAGGAACTGCTGCGGACCAGCGAGGAGTACGCCTGGCTGATGTCCGGCGAAGGCAAGGACGGGGACCGATGACGGACACCACACTCACAGCGCCCGAGCAGGAGGCCCCGAAGGCCCCGGCCGGGGACCCCTTCGACCGCGACGACCTGCCGACGCCGCCGGGGGCGACGGGCGCGCTGCTCCGCTCCCTCCTCGCCACGCACCGGGCCCGGGTCGCGGTCGCCGCGCTCGTCCTCCTCGTCAAGGAGGGGGCGGTCCAGGCGGGCCCGCTGCTCGTGGCGTACGCCATCGACCGCGGCGTCCCCGCCTTCCGCGCCGGTGACCACGGCCCGGTCGTCGCGGTGGCGCTCGGCTACCTCGTCTGCGCGACCCTCTCGGGCGTCCTGCAGTACGCCTTCGTCCGCGGTGCGGCCCGCGTCAACCAGGACGTCCTCCTGGACCTGCGCGGCCGGATCTTCCGCCATGCCCAGGTCCTCAGCGTCGACTTCCACGAGCGCTACACCTCGGGCCGGCTGATCTCCCGCTCGACGACGGACGTGGAGTCGCTGCGCGAACTGCTCTCCGAGGGCCTCCAGGAACTGATCGGCGTGGTCCTCTCCTTCGTGTCGATCTCCCTGATCCTCCTCTGGCTGGACCTGGGCATCGGAGCGGTGGCGGTCGCGTCCTTCCTCCCGCTCCACCTCCTCATCCGCCTCTACCGGAGGCGCGCGGGGGCGGTCTACGCCGAGCGCTCCACAGCGATCGCGGGCGTGATCGTGAAGTTCGCGGAGACGATGAACGGCATCCGCCCGGTCCGGGCGTTCCGCCGGGAGCGGCTCAACGACGCCGAGTTCGCGGCGCTCAACCACCGCCACGAGCGCAGCAACGGCGACGCCCTCCTGGAGATGGCCCGCTACGTGGTCGGCTCACGCCTGGTGGCGAACACGGCCGTGGCGGGCATGTGCCTGTGGGGCGCCTACCGGGTGGCGTCGGGCTCCCTGGAGCTGGGCGTGCTGGCGGCGGCGGTCCTGTACATGCGCCGGCTGTACGACCCGATCGACCGCCTGGGCATGTTCCTCAACTCGTACGAGTCGGCGGCGGCGTCCCTCACCAAGATCGCGGGTCTGCTGGCCCAGGAACCGGGCGTCCCGGAGACGACGACCCCGAAGACGCTCCCCAGCCGCACGGGCGCGCCGGGCCGCGAGGTGGTCTTCGACGGGGTCCGCTTCGCCTACCGGACGGGCGGCGAGGTGCTGCCGGCCTTCGACCTGACGATCCCGCCCGGCCAGACGGTGGCGGTGGTGGGGGCGACGGGCGCGGGCAAGTCGACCCTGGCGAAGCTGCTGGCCCGCTTCTACGACCCCACGGACGGGTCGGTACGGCTCGACGGGGTGGACCTCCGCGACCTGGCCACCCCGGAACTCCGCCGCGGCATCGTGATGGTGACGCAGGAGGCGTTCCTCTTCTCGGGGACGATCGCGGAGAACATCGCGATCGGCCGCCCGGACGCGACCCGCGAGGAGATCGAGGACGCGGCCAGGGCGATCGGGGCGCACGAGTTCATCACGGCCCTCCCGGACGGCTACGACACGGACGTGCGCAAGCGCGGTGGCCGGATCTCGGCGGGCCAGCGCCAACTGGTCGCCTTCGCCCGCGCGCTCCTGGCGGACCCGGCGGTCCTGATCCTCGACGAGGCGACCAGTTCGCTGGACGTCCCGGGTGAACGGGCGGTGCAACAGGCGATGGACACGGTCCTGGCGGGCCGTACGGCGGTGGTGATCGCCCACCGCCTCTCCACGGTGGAGGTGGCGGACCGGGTCCTGGTGATGGAGTCGGGCCGGATCGTCGAGGACGGCACACCGTCGGACCTGGTCACGGGCGAGGGCCGCTACGCGAACCTGCACAAGGCGTGGCGGGAGAGCCTGGTGGGCTGAGAACGGACAGGAGTGGGGGACGTGGAGGGGGTCGTGTTCGGGACGTGAAGCGTGATGTGTGGCGCGACAGAAGGTTCACCCATCAGGAACCCGAAGGGCGCCAAAAATCATGCGGTCCCGAACACGGCCCCCGGAACGTCGTCCCCCACTCCCACCCACGGGTGTCCCCCCACCCACGCCCCACAAGACGCCGAACACAGGCACGAGATCGAGCCACGGCGAAACCCGACCGGCACCACCATCCGACCCCCCGCGGACCCCGCGCCGACCGAGGACCGCGAGACCACCCCGGACCGGGGCCCGCGCCGCGATGACGGGCTGGGGCGAACGCCGGACGGCATCGCGTCCATGATCAATGAAACGTCCGGTTAACGAACACGGACTTCCGGGCAGCGGACGAATTCCGGCCAACTTCCCGCCGCACTCCTGACAGGTCCCCGTCATTCCTGTCACTCTCTCCCCGGCTCTTCGCATCACCGTTCGCCGCTTCACCCGAACGAGTTCGCGTCACTCGAACGTGCTCCACAGCTCTCGTGCTCCACAGCTCTGCTTGCTCCGCCCGGACGGGCCCACCCAGTCCGCCGGTACCCCCCTCGCAAGAAGGAGTCTGCGTGAGATCCACGCCCAGCCGCCGCGCCACCGCGACCGGCGCTCTGATCGCCGCCGCCGCCATGCTCGCCGTGAGCGTCCAGACCGGTTCCGCCACCGCGGCCGACGAACCCTGGAGCATCGCCCCCAAGGCCCAGCAGGGCACCTCGGCGAACCCCGGCAAGCTCCCGGCCGACCTCACCCCCGCCGAGCGCACCGCGCTCATCAAGGCGGCCGACGCCGACAAGGCCGCCACGGCCAAGTCCCTCGGCCTCGGCGCCCAGGAGAAGCTGGTCGTCCGTGACGTCGTGCAGGACCGCGACGGCACGACCCACACGCGCTACGAGCGCACCTACGCCGGACTGCCCGTCCTGGGCGGCGACCTGATCGTCGCCGAGACCAAGGCCGGCGCCACCACGAGCGTCACGAAGTCCTCCCGCGCCGAGCTGAAGAACGTCGACCTCGCCGCCTCCGTCGCCCCGGCGGCCGCCGAGAAGCAGGCCCTCGGCCTCGCCCAGGCAGAGGGCTCGAAGAAGGCCGCCGCCGAGCGCGCCCCGCGCAAGGTCGTCTGGCTGGCCTCGGGCTCCCCCGTCCTCGCGTACGAGACCGTCGTCGGCGGCCTCCAGCACGACGGCACCCCGAACGAGCTGCACGTCGTGACGGACGCGAAGACCGGCGCGAAGCTGTACGAGTGGCAGGCCGTGCACAACGGCACCGGCAACACGCAGTACAGCGGCACGGTCACCCTCGGCACCGCGCCGTCGTACACGCTGACCGACACCACCCGCGGCAACCACAAGACGTACAACCTCAACCGGGGTACGTCGGGCACCGGGACGCTCTTCTCCGGCTCCGACGACGTCTGGGGCAACGGCACCCCGCAGAACCTGGAGACCGCGGGCGCCGACGCGCACTACGGCGCCGCCCTCACCTGGGACTACTACAAGAACGTGCACGGCCGCTCCGGCATCCGCGGCGACGGCGTCGGCGCGTACTCCCGGGTCCACTACGGCAACGCGTACGTCAACGCCTTCTGGCAGGACTCCTGCTTCTGCATGACGTACGGCGACGGCGCGAACAACACCAAGCCGCTCACCTCCATCGACGTGGCCGCGCACGAGATGACGCACGGCCTGACCTCCGTCACCGCCGGTCTGGTCTACAGCGGCGAGTCCGGCGGCCTCAACGAGGCCACCTCGGACATCTTCGCGGCGGCCGTCGAGTTCTACGCCAACAACGCCCAGGACCAGGGCGACTACCTCGTCGGCGAGAAGATCGACATCCGCGGCAACGGCACCCCGCTGCGCTACATGGACAAGCCGAGCAAGGACGGCTCGTCGAAGGACTACTGGTACTCCGGTATCGGCAGCGTCGACGTCCACTACTCCTCGGGCCCGGCCAACCACTGGTACTACCTGCTCTCCGAGGGCAGCGGTACCAAGACCGTCAACGGCGTGAACTACGACTCGCCGACCTCCGACGGCCTGCCCGTCACCGGCATCGGCCGGGACAAGGCCTCGCTGATCTGGTTCAAGGCGCTCACCACCAAGTTCAACTCGTCCACCAACTACGCCGGCGCCCGCACGGGCACCGTCGCGGTGGCCACCGAGCTGTACGGCGCCGGCAGCCCCGAGGTCCTCGCCGTCCAGCACGCCTGGGCCGGCGTCAACGTCGGTACCCGCCCCGGCGGCACCGAGCCGCCCACGGGCAAGGTCTTCGAGAACACCGCCGACGTGTCCATCCCGGACAACGGCGCCGCGGTGACCTCGACGGTCAACGTCACCGGCGTCGCGGGCAACGCGCCCTCCACGCTCAAGGTGGACGTGGACATCGTCCACACCTACCGCGGTGACCTCGTCGTCGACCTCGTCGCCCCCGACGGCTCGGTCTACAGCCTGAGCAACCGCTCCGGCGGCAGCGCCGACAACATCGTCCAGACCTTCACCGTGAACGCCTCCTCGGAGGTCGCCAACGGCGCCTGGAAGCTC
The DNA here is from genome assembly GCF_001905665.1 of Streptomyces sp. CB02261. Classification (GTDB taxonomy): domain Bacteria; phylum Actinomycetota; class Actinomycetes; order Streptomycetales; family Streptomycetaceae; genus Streptomyces. The sequence goes on from NZ_LIVX01000002.1 coordinate 20,240, forward strand.
CGCGTCCAGGACAAGGCCTCGGTCGACACCGGTTACATCAACGCCTTCAAGCTGACCTTCCCGTAACCGGGAGGAAAGCGGGGGCGGGCGCCCGGAGGGAACGTTTCCCTCCGGGCGCCCGCACGTGTGTACGGCGGCTGCATACCCTGGACCGCATGATCAGGGTGCTGCTGGCCGACGACGAGACGATGATCAGGGCCGGGGTGCGGGCCATCCTGACCACCGACCCCGGGATCGAGGTGGTCGCCGAGGCCGGCGACGGCCACGAGGCCGTCGAGCTCGCCCGCGAGCACCGGCCGGACGTCGTCCTCCTGGACATCCGGATGCCCCGGCTCGACGGACTCGGCGCGGCCGAAGAACTGCGCGGCACCGTTCCGGACGCGGCCGTCGTCATGCTCACGACCTTCTCCGAGGACACGTACATCGCCCGTGCCCTCGGCAGCGGTGTCAGCGGCTTCCTGCTCAAGTCCGGTGACCCGCGTGAGCTCATCGCCGGTGTCAGGGCCGTCGCCGGAGGCGGCGCCGCGCTCTCCCCGACCGTCGCCCGCCGGGTCATCGACACCCTCGGCGGCGAGCGGTTCACCCGCGCCGCGGAGGCGCGGGCCCGCCTCGAACCGCTCACCGGCCGCGAGCGGGAGGTCGTCGCGCTCCTCGGCGCCGGGCTTTCCAACCAGGAGATCGCGGACCGCATGTACGTCGTCGAGGGCACCGTCAAGGCGCACGTGAGCGCCGTCCTCGGCCGGCTGGGTCTGCGCAACCGGGTCCAGCTCGCGGTCCTGGCGTACGAGGCGGGCCTGGTCCCCGGTGCGTGAGCGGCTCTTCGACCTGGGCCTCTGGCTGCTGCTCTGCGTGCCCGTCCTGCTCAGGTCGGACCCACACGACGGCGGCAGCTGGCTCCAGGTCGCCGTCGGCGTGGTGGTCCTCGGCGGCTGTGTCGCGGTCAGCCGGCGATGGCCCCTCGTCGCGCTCGGTGCCACGGTCGCGCTGAGCCTGCCCGCCACCCTGGAGCTGTTCACCCCCTCGTACAGCCTGGCCCTGGTCGCGTTCGGGTATCTCGCGGGACGGCGCCAGGAGCACACCCGGGCGGCGCTCTGGCTGTTCGGCGCGGTCGCGGCGACGGGCCTCCTGCTCACCTCGGTGACCCGCACCTCCCTCGGGCAGTGGTTCACGCTGCTGCTCGCGCTCGCGCTCGCGGTCGTCGCGCCCTGGCTGATCGGCCGTTACGTACGCCAGTACGACCGGCTCGTGCGCAGCGGGTGGGAGCTGGCCGACCGGATGGAGCGCGAACAGGCGGCCGTCGCGGACCGGGAGCGGCTGCGGGAGCGATCCCGGATCGCGGGCGACATGCACGACTCCCTCGGCCACGACCTGGCCCTGATCGCGATCCGCGCGGGTGCCCTGGAGGTCTCCCCCGACCTGGGACCCGAGCAGCAGCGGGCGGCGGGCGAACTGCGCCGTGCGGCGGCGGACGCGACGGCGCGGCTGCGGGACATCATCGGCGTGCTGCGCGAGGACGGGGCCGCCGCTCCCACGAGCCCGCCCGGTGAGACGGTCGAGGAGCTCGCGGCCCGCGCCCGCGCGTCGGGCCTCGCGGTCACGCTCGCCCCGGACCCCGTGCCCACGCTGCCGGGGATGTCGGGGCTGGCGCTGCACCGGGTCGTGCAGGAGGGTCTCACCAACGCGGCCAAGCACGCGCCGGGCGCGGCGGTCGCGGTGACCGTCACCCAGGACACGACGCACGTCCGGGTCAGGGTGGTCAGCGGCCCCGGCACCACCGCGGCGGGGAGCGCCGGGGCCGGTGCGCAGGCCCCGTCGGCACCGGACCGGACCCCCGCGTCCGCCTCCGGCTCCGGCGGCACCGGTCTGGTGGGGCTCGGCGAGCGGGTGCGGCTCGCGGGCGGCACCCTCGGCCACCGGGCCACCGCCGACGGCGGGTTCGCCCTGACGGCCGTCCTGCCCCGGCGGCCTCCCGCGCCGCTGCCCGCCGCGCCCACGTCGGCCCGGGAGCTGGACCGGGCCCGCCGTGAGGTGCGCAAGGGCCTGGCGCGGGCGATCTGGATCCCGCTCGCGCTCCTCGCCGCCCTCGGCCTGCTGATGGCAGGGGTCGCCCTGTGGACCCAGGCCAGGTCGTACCTGGAGCCCGCGGACTACGCCCGGCTCCAGGTCGGGCAGACGCTCACCCGGCTCGACGAGGACGCAGAGGACTGGCCCGACCACCCGCTGGACGGCCCGCCGCACGGCGTACCGGCCGAGCCGCCCGGCATGGACGAGTGCCGGTACTACCGGGCGACGATGCTCGCCGCGCTCCCGGTGTACCGGCTGTGCTTCGTCGCGGGGCACCTCGCCGACAAGGCCGAGGTGCCGTGACCGCCCCCGCCGCAGGTGCCGTGACCGCCCCCGCCGCCGGTGCCGTGACGGCCTCCGCCGCCCCTACCTCAGCAGCACCCCCGCCCCCTCCCCCGTCGTCTCCTCCGGCACGGCCACCAGGCCCAGTTCGGAGGGGTGGGCGAGCAGCGGGTGGGTGGGGCGGACGCGGACCGTGCAGCCGAAGGAGCCGGTGCGGTCGAGTTCCAGGGTGCCCGCGTAGGTCAGCCCGCCCTCCAGGTCGGGGCCGCCCGCCGGCTTCAGCGGGACGGTCCGGGGGTCGGTGAGGGTGTCGTCGGCGTCGACCCGGCCGGTGACGGCCTGCACCTCGACGTCGTCGGGGCCGAGCGCGCCGAGCGCCACCCGGACCCGGACCACCGGGGTCGCGCCGAGCTCCGCGTCCGCGAGGTCGTCCACCAGGCCGTCACCGACCTCGACGTGGTCGACGGTCACCGTCGGCCAGGCCTCCCGGACCCGGGCCTTCCAGTCGGCGAGGTCCCGGGCGCGGGCCGGGGTGAGCGCCCGGCGGGCGGTGGCGGCGGGCCCGTACAGCCGCTCGACGTACTCGCGGACCATCCGGTCGGCGAGCACCTTCGGGCCGAGGTCGGTGAGGGTGCGGCGGACCATCGCCGTCCAGTCGGTGGGCACCCCGTCGGAGCCCCGGTCGTAGAAGCGGGGGGCGACCCGGCGTTCGATCAGCTCGTAGAGGGCGGCGGCCTCCAGGTCGTCGCGGCGGTCCTCGTCGGCGGCGGCCGCGCCGTCGGCGGTGGGGATGGCCCAGCCGAAGTCGGGCTCGAACCACTCGTCCCACCAGCCGTCGAGGACGGAGAGGTTGAGGCAGCCGTTGAGGGCGGCCTTCATGCCGCTGGTGCCGCAGGCCTCCAGGGGGCGGAGCGGGTTGTTCAGCCAGACGTCGCAGCCGGGGTAGAGGCCGCGGGCCATCGCCATGCCGTAGTCGGGCAGGAAGACGATCCGGTGCCGGACCCGGGGGTCGTCGGCGAACCGGACGAGTTCCCGCACGAGCCGCTTCCCACCGTCGTCGGCGGGGTGGGCCTTGCCGGCGACGACGAGCTGCACGGGCCGCTCGGGGTGCAGGAGCAGCGCCCGCAGCCGGTCCTTGTCCCGCAGCATCAGGGTGAGCCGCTTGTACGAGGGCACCCGGCGGGCGAAGCCGATGGTGAGGACGTCAGGGTCGAGGACGGAGTCGGTCCAGCCGAGTTCCGCGTCGGCGGCCCCGCGCTGGCGCCAGGAGGCCCGCAGCCTCTCCCGGACGTCGGTGACGAGCCGTTCGCGCAGGGTGCGGCGCAGCTCCCACAGCTCCCGGTCGGGGGCGTCGGGGGCGAGCCTGCCGACCTCGGGGGCGACCCAGGTGGGGGCGTGGACGCCGTTGGTGATGGAGGTGATGGGCACCTCGTCGGCGTCGAAGCCCGGCCAGAGCCCGGCGAACATGGCCCGGCTGACGGCGCCGTGGAGGGTGGACACGCCGTTGGCGCGCTGGGCGAGGCGCAGGCCCATGGCGGCCATGTTGAAGACGCCGGGTTCGCCGCCGAGAGGGGTCTCGTCGCCGAGGGCGAGGATGCGGGCGGTGTCGACGCCGGGGAGTTCGCCGTCCTCGCCGAGGTGGCGTGCGACCAGGCCGCGGTCGAAGCGGTCGATGCCGGCCGGGACGGGGGTGTGGGTGGTGAAGACGGTGCCGGCCCTGACGGTCTCCAGGGCTGCGGTGAAGTCGAGTCCCTCGCCCTGGAGTTCGCGGATGCGTTCGAGGCCGAGGAAGCCGGCGTGGCCCTCGTTGGTGTGGAAGACCTCGGGGTCGGGGGTGCCGGTGAGCCGGGTGTACGTACGGACGGCGCGGACGCCGCCGATGCCGAGCAGCATCTCCTGGAGCAGCCGGTGCTCGCTGCCTCCGCCGTAGAGCCGGTCGGTGACGCTCCGTTCCCCGGGGGCGTTGTCCTCGACGTCGGAGTCGAGCATGAGGAGCGGGACGCGGCCGACGCGGGCGATCCACAGCTGGGCGTGGAGGCTGCGTCCGCCGGGCAGGGCGAGGGTGATCCGGGCGGGGGTGCCGTCGGCCTCGCGGAGCAGGGTGACCGGCAGCTCGCCGGGGTCGAGGACGGGGTACTGCTCCTGCTGCCAGCCGTCGCGGCCGAGGGACTGCCGGAAGTATCCGTGCCGGTAGAGCAGGCCGACGCCGATCAGGGGGACGCCGAGGTCGCTGGCGGACTTGAGGTGGTCGCCGGCGAGGATGCCGAGGCCGCCGGAGTACTGGGGCAGGGCGGCGGTGACGCCGAACTCGGGCGAGAAGTAGGCGACGGCGGCCGGGAGGTCGCCGGACTGCTGCTGGTACCAGCGGGGGGCGTGCAGATAGGTGTCGAGGTCCTCGGCGGCGGCCCGCAGCCGGGCCAGGAAGTCCTGGTCGGCGGCGAGCGCGGTGAGCCGGGAGGCTTCGAGGGCGCCGAGGATCCGCACGGGGTCGGTGCCGGAGGCCGCCGCGGGGCCGGGGCGTTCGAGGGAGGCGAAGAGGGCGCGGGTGGGCTCGTGCCAGGACCAGCGCAGGTTGTGCGCGAGGTCGGCGAGGGGTCGAAGGGTGTCGGGGAGGACGGGACGCACGGTGAATCGACGGATTGCCTTCACGTGTTCCACCTTCGCAGGCGAGTACGGAGCGGAGTGGACGCACCACGCTGTGCGTCCGTCGTTCCGCTCCGACGTTAGGTCACGGGGCTCCACGAGGCCACGGCGCACGGGGGGCGGCGTGGCGCTCCGGCGGCGTGGCGGCCGTCAGCCGATGGCCGGGATCGGCACCTCGTAGGGGGAGCCCTGGTTCACGATCGCCGGGTCGACGACGGCCTCGGGGCCGAGGTCGCGGTCCGTGCGCCGGAGCGCGGTGGCGGCGGGCCCGCGCTCCCGCTCGTACGCGGCGAGGCCCTCCGCGGGGTCGGGGTGCCGGGCGAGGGCGTGGGCGAGGGCGCGCGCGTCGACGATCGACCGGGTCGCCCCGTCGGCGCCGAAGGGGTGCGGGGCGTGGGCGGCGTCGCCGACGAGGGTGGTCCGGCCGTGGGTCCAGTGGTCCAGCGGCGGGCGGTCGAGCATCGGGTACGCGTGGGCGGTGTCGGCGGCGCGCAGGACGACGGGGACGCTGACGCCGTCGAACTCCCAGCCCGCGTAGTGCGGGAGGAGCGTCTCCACGGGCACGGGCCGGCCCCAGTCCGCCAGGAGCCGCTCCTCCGGTGAGTCGCACATGGGTTCCACGTGCTTCGCGAGGGCCCAGTTCACCAGGACTTCCCTGGTCTGGCCGCTGGGCCGGCTCATCGGGTACACGAGGGCCTGCTGCCGGTCGTCGCCGGCGAGGAGCGTGAACGCGCCGACGGCTCGCGCCGGCATCCGTGACACCCCTCGCCACACCATCGTCCCGTTCCACCGGGGCCCGCCCTCGCCCGGGTGCAGCGACGCCCGCACCGTCGAGCGGATGCCGTCGGCGCCCACGAGGACGTCCGGTTCGAGCGAGGCCCGGCCCCGGACGGCGCCGTCCCGGTGTTCCAGGCGCAGCCGCGGCCGCCCGTCCGGCAGCGGTTCCACGCCGCTCACCCGGACCCCGGTGATCAGCGCGGCGGGGCCGAGCCTGGCCCGGACCGCCCCCGCGAGGACCTGCTGGAGGTGCCCGCGGTGGACCGAGAGCTGTGGCCAGCGGTAGCCGGCGGCGAGCCCGCGCGGCTCCCTGGAGACGAGGCCGCCGGAGCGGTGGTAGCGGCGCAGCTCACGGGTGCGCAGGGCGCCCGCCTCCAGGGCGTCGAGCAGACCGAGGGCGTCCAGTTCGCGGACGGCGTCCGGCATCAGGTCGAGCCCAGCGCCGGCGGGACGGATCGCGGGTGCCGCCTCGACGACCGTCACCCGTTCGAAGCCGGCGGCGTGCAGGGCGAGGGCGGCGGTGAGGCCAGCGACGCCGCCGCCGGCGATCACCACGTGCGGGCTCGCCCCGTAGCCGGACGTGAAGCCCTGCCGGTACGGGCCGTGGGTGGGAAGGGACATCTCGATCGCTCCTTCGGGGCCGCTACGCGGCCGACGGCCCGACGGGGGCCCCGGCGGGACGGCGCCGCGGGGTCGCGCGGCGCACCATGGTCTCGTTCTCCCTGGTCAGGTCCAGGACGGAGCGCAGCAGCGCGACCGGGGCCCCGCCGCCGCCCTCCTCGTGGCGGCGCGCCTCGTCGCCGTACGCCGTGGGGGCGGTGCCGAGGGGGCGGGCGCGGAGGGTCTTCAGGAGGCGCAGCACCCGGCCCAGCGCCTCCGCCGACGCGGTGAGCGAGGGCGGCAGCCGGTCCGCGCCCTCCCAGCTCACCGCCGCCGACAGCTTGCTGACCGCGGACACCCCGCCCCGGTGCCGGGCGTGGAACGCGCGCCAGGCCGGCGGGGCGTACGGCACCGCCTCGTCGAGGGAGGCGTCGTGGGCGGGGTGGGGGCGGTCGCACTGCCAGACCGTCAGGTCGACCGGCCAGAGCGGCAGCCGCGCGGCGTCCGGGCCGAGGTAGGCGCGGCCCCCGACCTCGACCTCGTCGAAGTACGGGCGCAGGGTCACGGCGACGTACTCCGGAGACACCCGGGCCACAGTGAGGTCGATCGCGTCGGCCATCGCCCGGATGCGGCGGGCGACGCGGTCGAGGGCCGCGGGGAAGCCCGGGTCGTACGGTTCGAGGCGGGCGATCCGCCCGCAGTCGTCGAGCGCCGCGACCAGGCCGGGGTGGAGCGTCCGGACGGCGTCCTGGAGCAGGGCCTCCCGCGGGTCGCCGGTGTAGGAGCGGCGGCGGGGGCCCACGGGGTTCCAGATGGTGTAGTGGTGGACGGTGTCCCGGGGCACCATGTCGGTGCGGCGGCCGAGGAGTTCGAGGACGGGATACGCCTCCGGTACGGCTGCGAGCGGCTGCACGCCGTGCCGCTTCAGCGAGCCGAGGAGGATGCCGAGGTCCCGCGTCGCCGCGAGCGCCCCGCCGACGCTCCACTCGGCCGCCCGGTCCGGGTCGGGCACCAGGGCGCGCAGGGCGACGGTCAGCGCGGCCGCGTCGCCCTCGGCGTTCATCGCGGGCACCGCGGCGAGCAGCGCGTCGGCGCCGAGGGGGTCGGCGGCGCGTATGTCCTCGGTCGTGTGAAGCACATCGCCGAACACGACGGCGCTCCTCTCTTTCGGGGCTCGTTCGCCTGGGGGCTCGGGCATCGTGCGGAGAGAGACCCCAGGGTGGCGACGGGGCCCTTCCCCGGGTGTCACGGCTCTGCCCGTCCCGAGCCTGTCCGGCGCACCCGGTGCGGACAATGAGCTTCCGTCCAGGGGTCCTTAAGAACCGTCCAGGCGGCCCCGAAGATGTCAGGTCGGTCGACCTGGAAGCCGCTCAGGCCGCTCGGACGCCGCCCGCGCGGTACTCCCCGGGGGTCACCCCGAACCACTTCCGGAAGGCGAGGTGGAAGCCGACGGCGCTCTGGTAGCCGACGCGCGCGGGCACCGCCGACTGCGGGAGGGAGGTCTCGGTGAGCAGCCGGACGGCCTCCTGCATCCGGCGGGCGGCGAGGTAGCGGGCCGGTGACTCGCCGACCAGCTCGCGGAAGGCGGCGGTGAACGCGGACCGGGACATGCCGACCTCGCGGGCGAGGCAGTCGATCGTCCACGGTTCGGCGAACCGGGTGGCCATCATGACGACCGCCCTGCTGATCCCGGGGTGCCGGAGCAGGGGCAGGGAGGCGGGTTTCACGGCGAGTTGGCGGAGCAGCGGGCGGAGCGCGAGGACGAGGGCCATCTCGAAGGCCCGCAGGGTGACGAGCCGGTCGCAGGGGCCGACGGGCCGGTCGGGGGCGGCGAGCAGCCGGAGGGTGTCGCGGAGCAGCGGTTCGCGGTCGACCTGGGCGCCGTCGAGGACGAGCGCCCAGGGCAGGGAGGTGTAGAGGCCGGTGGCGGCGCCGGCGTCGTAGTGGAGTCCGGCGCAGAGGAGCCGGCTCTCGGGTCCGCTGCCGTCGATGACGATCTCGCCGGTGGTGCCGGGCTGCCGCTCGGGCAGGACGGCGTGGAGCGGGACGCCCTGGCGTTCGGGCCGGTCGGAGAGGCGGTGTGCGGCGCCGGTGGGGAAGACGACGAGGTCTCCGGTGTGCACTTCGAGGGGTGTCTCGTCGTCTGCGGTGATCCAGCAGTCGCCCTCGACGACGTAGTGGAGGACGGCGCAGCCGTGTTCGGCGTCGCCCTCGATGGCCCAGGGTGCGCGGACGTGCCAGCGGCTGTCGAAGACCTTGGTGAGCCGGAGGGGTTTGAGCAGTTCGCTCAGCAGGTCTTCCTGTTCGTCGTGCCGGGCGTCGTGCTGTGCGTGACGGTCGGTTCCCACGGTGTCCATGGACGATCCTTCAACTTCCGCCCCGGTTTGTTAATTGAACGGCCCGAACCGCCCCGGCGAGCCTGGAGGACGCCGGTACGGCAGCGGCCGAAGTCTATCGAAGGGGCTCAGACAGACATGTCCAGTGAGATTCCGATGCGGGTGGCGGTCGTGGGCGGGACGGGGTTCCAGGGCGGTGCGGTGGCCCGCCTCCTCGCGGAGCGGCGCCACCGGGTGCGGACCCTGACCCGGCGGGCCGCGGACGACCGCCCGCCGCTGCCGGGGGCCTTCTGCGTCTCCGGCGATCTGGGGCGGCCGGAGGACGTGCGGCGGCTCTTCGAGGGGACGACGCACGGGTTCGTCACGATGCCGCTGGTGTACGGGGCCGAGCGGGTGGAGGCGTACGCGCGGAACGTGGCGGAGGCGGCCGTCGCGGCGGGGACGGTGCGCCTGGTCTTCAACGCCAACACCCGCTTACCGCTGGGTCCGACGGAGGTGCCCGCGTTCGAGACGCGGCGGCTCGCGGAGCGGGTGCTGCGGGAGAGCGGGGTGCCGCTGGTGGTGATCCGGCCGCCGGTGTACCTGGACAACCTGTTCTCGCCGTGGAACGGGCCGGCCCTGGTCGAGGAGGGTGTGCTGGCCTATCCGCTGCCGGAGTCGGCGCGGACGGCGTGGCTGTCGCACCGGGGCCTGGCGGAGGCGGCGCTCGCGGCGCTGACCCGGGAGGGCCTGGAGGGGCGGACCTTCGACATCGGCGGCGACCGCTCGCTGACGGGCGGGGGTCTGGCGGCCGCCTTCGGCCGGGGGCTGGGCAGGGCGGTGCGGTACGAGGAGCTGGATCCGGCCGCTTTCGAGCGCGGGCTCGTCCGGCTCCTCGGCCCGGAGACGGCGGCGGGGGTGGCGGGGATCTACCACTACATGGCGAGCGGCGCCGATCCACTCCTGATGGCGGACGACGACGGGGTGTCGACGGAGGTGCTGGGCCTCGAACCGGCCCCGGTGGAGGAGTGGGTGGCCCGCCAGCCGTGGCAGGTGTGGGCGAAGGACGCGGACGAACCGGACGCGACACCCCCTTCGTGACCGTCGGATTCCGGCCTCACCCCCCGGGGGTGGGGCCGTTCTGCTCCTTGCCCGTACGGCTACGCCCTAGTAGTTAACAAAGCGTCTGGATTGCCCAACCGGGGACCGGGGGAAGGCTCCTGCGGTACGGCCGTGAACCCGTCTCCTCATGACCCCTCTTCATCCGTCTGGACCCGCCATCCGAGTGAACGCGGACAGGAGCGGCCATGCCCGCAACCCGCCGGCCGTCGTCGGAGCTAGAAAGAGCGCACCACCACCCGCACCCCCGTAACCCGTCAGGTGATGCTGTGAATCCGCTCATGGGACGCATTCCCGTACTGGACGTCCGCCCGCTGGTCGACTGCGGTCGGCGCCCCGCGAAGGCGGTGGCCGGAGAGACCTTCGAGGTGACGGCGACCGTCTTCCGCGAGGGCCACGACGCGGTCGCCGCCAATGTCGTGCTGCGCCGCCCCTCGGGGCGCCCCGGCCCCTGGACCCCGATGCGCGAGCTGGCGCCGGGCACCGACCGGTGGGGCGCCGAGGTCACCCCGGACGCCGAGGGCCTCTGGACGTACACCGTCGAGGCGTGGAGCGACCCGGTGGCCACCTGGCGCCACACCGCGAGGATCAAGATCCCGGCCGGGATCGACTCCGAACTGGTCCTCGCCGAGGGCGCCGAGCTGCACGAACGGGCCGCCAAGGGCGTCCCGAAGAAGGGCGGCGGCCGGGAGTCCGTGCTCGCCGCCGCCGACGCGCTGCGCGACACGTCCCGGCCGGCCGCAGCCCGGCTCGCGGCGGCCCTCACGCCCCGCGTCGTCGAGGCCCTGGACCGCCACCCGCTGCGCGAACTCCTTTCCTCGTCGCCCGCGTTGCCGCTCCAGGTCGAGCGCGAGCGCGCCCTGTTCGGCTCCTGGTACGAGTTCTTCCCGCGCTCGGAGGGCGTGCGGAAGGTGAAGGGCCGTACCGTGCCGGGCACCTTCCGCACCGCCGCCGAGCGGCTTCCGGCGATCGCGGCGATGGGCTTCGACGTGGTGTACCTGCCGCCGGTGCACCCGATCGGCGAGACCCACCGCAAGGGCCCCAACAACTCGCTGTCGGCCTCGCCGAGCGACGTGGGCGTGCCGTGGGCGATCGGCTCCCCGGAGGGCGGGCACGACGCGCTCCACCCGGACCTGGGCACCTTCGAGGACTTCGACGCCTTCGTCGCGCGGGCCCGGGAGCTGCGGCTGGAGATCGCCCTGGACTTCGCGCTCCAGTGCTCCCCGGACCACCCGTGGGTGGAGAAGCACCCGGAGTGGTTCCACCACCGTCCGGACGGTTCGATCGCGTACGCGGAGAACCCGCCGAAGAAGTACCAGGACATCTACCCGATCGCGTTCGACAAGGACATGGACGGGATCGTCGCGGAGACCGTGCGGGTGCTGCGGCACTGGATGGACCACGGGATCCGGATCTTCCGCGTCGACAACCCGCACACCAAGCCGGTGGTGTTCTGGGAGCGGGTGATCGGCGAGATCAACCGGGCCGATCCGGACGTGATCTTCCTGGCGGAGGCCTTCACGCGGCCGGCGATGATGCGGACGCTCGGCGCGATCGGTTTCCAGCAGTCGTACACGTACTTCACCTGGCGGAACACCAAGGAGGAGCTCACGGAGTACCTGACGGAGCTGTCCGGCGAGACGGCGGCGCAGATGCGGCCGAACTTCTTCGTGAACACGCCCGACATCCTGCACGCCTACCTCCAGAAGGGCGGGCGTCCGGCGTTCGAGGTGCGGGCGGTGCTCGCGGCGACGCTCTCGCCGACCTGGGGCGTGTACGCCGGGTACGAGCTGTGCGAGAACACTCCGCTGCGGGACGGCAGCGAGGAGTACCTCGACTCGGAGAAGTACCAACTGCGGCCGCGTGACTGGGAGTCGGCGGAGCGCTCCGGGGCGACCATCGCGCCGCTGATCACCGCGCTCAACCGGATCAGGCGCCGTCACCCGGCCCTGCGCCGACTGCGGAACCTGCGCTTCCACGACACGGACAACCCGCAGGTGATCGCGTACAGCAAGCGCTCCGGTTCGAACACCGTTCTGGTGGTCGTCAACCTCGACCCGCACCACACCCAGGAGGCGACGGTCTCGTTGAACATGCCGGAACTCGGCCTCGACTGGCACGAGACCGTGCCGGTGCGCGACGAGCTCACCGGCGACACCTATCACTGGGGCAGGGCCAGTTACGTGCGTCTAGAGCCGGGTGTCACGCCCGCGCACGTCCTCGTCCTGCGACCGTCCCCGCAGACCGGAGGGTCACCCACATCATGACTGTCAACGAGCCCGTCCCCGACACCTTCGAGGACACCCCAGCCAAGGACCGTGATCCCGACTGGTTCAAGCGGGCCGTCTTCTACGAGGTTCTCGTCCGGTCCTTCCAGGACAGCAACGGGGACGGCGTCGGAGACCTGCAGGGCATCACGGCCAAGCTGGACTACCTCCAGTGGCTGGGCGTGGACTGCCTCTGGCTGCCGCCGTTCTTCAAGTCCCCTCTGCGGGACGGCGGCTACGACGTCGCCGACTACACGTCGGTGCTCCCCGAGTTCGGCGACCTGGCGGACTTCGTCGAGTTCGTCGACTCGGCCCACCAGCGCGGGATGCGCGTGGTCATCGACTTCGTCATGAACCACACGAGCGACCAGCACCCGTGGTTCCAGGAGTCCCGGCGCGACCCGGACGGCCCGTACGGCGACTACTACGTCTGGGCCGACGACGACAAGCAGTACGCCGACGCCCGGATCATCTTCGTCGACACCGAGTCCTCCAACTGGACCTTCGACCCGGTCCGCAAGCAGTACTTCTGGCACCGGTTCTTCTCGCACCAGCCCGACCTCAACTACGAGAACCCGGCCGTGCAGGAGGAGATCCTCTCCGCGCTGAAGTTCTGGCTGGACCTGGGGATCGACGGCTTCCGGCTCGACGCGGTGCCGTACCTGTACCAGCAGGAGGGCACCAACTGCGAGAACCTCCCCGCGACCCACGCCTTCCTCAAGCGGGTCCGCAAGGAGATCGACGACCACTACCCGGACACCGTGCTGCTCGCCGAGGCCAACCAGTGGCCCGAGGACGTGGTCGACTACTTCGGGGACTTCTCCTCGGGCGGCGACGAGTGCCACATGGCGTTCCACTTCCCGGTCATGCCGCGCATCTTCATGGCGGTGCGGCGGGAGTCGCGGTACCCGGTCTCGGAGATCCTGGCGAAGACCCCGGCGATCCCCTCCGGCTGCCAGTGGGGCATCTTCCTCCGCAACCACGACGAGCTCACGCTCGAGATGGTCACGGACGAGGAACGCGACTACATGTACGCCGAGTACGCCAAGGACCCACGGATGCGGGCCAACATCGGCATCCGGCGCCGGCTCGCCCCGCTCCTCGACAACGACCGCAACCAGATGGAGCTGTTCACCGCGCTGCTCTTCTCGCTGCCCGGTTCGCCGGTGCTGTACTACGGCGACGAGATCGGCATGGGCGACAACATCTGGCTCGGTGACCGGGACGGGGTCCGCACCCCGATGCAGTGGACGCCCGACCGGAACGCGGGCTTCTCCTCCTGCGACCCGGGACGCCTCTACCTTCCGGCCATCATGGACCCGGTCCACGGCTACCAGGTGACCAACGTCGAGGCGGGGATGGCCTCGCCGTCCTCACTGCTGCACTGGACGAAGCGGATGATCGAGATCCGTAAGCAGAACCGGGCGTTCGGGACGGGCACGTACACCGAACTCCCGGCGTCCAACCCGGCGGTGCTGGCCTTTCTCCGGGAGGACGGCGACGACCTCGTCCTCTGCGTGAACAACTTCTCGCGGTTCGCGCAGCCGACCGAACTGGACCTGCGGCGCTTCGCCGGCAGCCACCCGGTCGAGCTGATCGGCGGCGTGCAGTTCCCGGCCATCGGCCAGCTGCCGTACCTCCTGACCCTTGCGGGACACGGCTTCTACTGGTTCCGTCTCAAGAAGGGCTGACCGACGGTCAGTTCGGTTTTCCGTCCGGCGTGGGGCGGTTTCCCCCGTCCCACCCTGGGCACTGTGACCCACACACGATTCAGGTCCATCCGGGCCTTCTTGCCGGGCCCATACGGATCTTCCCCTTCCGACACGTCCCGCACATCCGGACAGCCCTAGCCGCCATCCGGGACACTCTGCGCATTTGAACGCATACAACAGCCAACTGTGCGCCCCGGGGAAAGGACGCGATGCCATGCCGGAGACCGCATCCACCACCCGGGCCCCGGACGCCCTCCTTCCGTCCCTCGCCCCCCTGCTCCACGACTGGCTGCCCAGACAGCGCTGGTTCGCGGGCAAGGGCCGCCGGGTCACCGGATTCACGCTGGAAGCGGCCACCGAGCTGCTGCCTCTGGACGGCACGGGCCCCGGCCTCCTCCATCTGCTCGTACGGGTCGAACAGCCGAGCCGCCCGCCCGGCACACCCACCGACTGCTACCAACTGCTCCTGGGCGTGAGGAACCAGCTCCCGCCCCGCCTCGCGCCCGCCCTGCTCGGGCGGATCCGGCAGGGACCGCTCGCCGGACGTGCCGTGTACGAAGGGCTGCGCGACCCGCGGCTCGCCGGCCTCCTCTACGAGCGGCTGCGCACCCCGGGCCGGACCGGCCCCCTGCGCTTCCATGCCACGACCGAGCTGCCGGCCGCGCTCGCACCCCGCGTGCTCGACACCGAGCAGTCCAACTCGTCGCTTGTCTACGGTGATTCGTACATCCTGAAGATCTTCCGCCGGGTCAGTCCCGGCGCCAACCCCGACCTCGAACTGCCGCTCGCGCTCGCCGGGGCCGGCTGCGCCCGGGTCCCCGCCCCGGTCGCCTGGTTCGAGTCGGGGGCCGCGACCCTCGGCGTCCTCCAGCCCTATCTGCGGGACTCACGGGACGGCTGGCGGCTCGCGCTCGACGCCCTCGCCGAAGGGCGGGAGTTCACCGGCGAGGCGCGGGACCTGGGCCGGGCCACGGCCGAGGTCCACCTCTCCCTCGCCAAGGCCCTGCCGACCCGGCGCCTCGACCGGGCCGAGACCGAGCAGGTGGCGGCCGCGATGGACCGGCGGCTCCACGCGGCGGCGCAGGCCGTGCCCGCGCTGCTGCCGCACGTGCCGGGCCTGCGGGCCGTCTTCGCGGCGGCGAGCGGCGCGGTCGGCGGTGACGTGGTGCAGCGCATCCACGGCGACCTGCACCTCGGGCAGACCCTGCGGGGGGCCGACGGCGGCTGGGCCGTCATCGACTTCGAGGGCGAGCCGGCGAAGCCGCTGGACGAGCGGCGCAGCCCCCAGCCCACGGTCCGCGACGTGGCGGGGATGCTCCGCTCCTTCGACTACGCGGCCCGCACCCACCGGCCGTGGAACGCGGAGTGGGCGGCGCGGTGCCGCGAGGCGTACTGCACGGGGTACGCGGAGGTGGCGGGGGCGGATCCGCGGGCGGATCCGGCGCTGCTCCGGGCCTACGAGACGGACAAGGCGGTGTACGAGGTCGTGTACGAGGCCCGGCACCGTCCGGACTGGCTCCCGGTCCCGATGTCCGCCATCGAACGCCTGTCGACGACCCCGTGACCACCCCCGCCCCGCCACGGGACCCGTCCCCCTCCGCCCTGCGGCGGGTGGGGCGGGATGACCCGTTCGGAGCAGTCCGGGGGCGCCGCACGGCGCCCCCGCCTGCGTGGACCCCACCCGCCCCCGTTCGGCCGAGTGTCCCGCCCCCGTACCCCGCCGTTGCGCATCCGTACCCCGTACCCCCTAGGAGGCACCCCGGTGACCGCCCGCCCCGCAGGCAAGACGGCCCGCAGCACGACCACCACCCCCAGGACCACGTCCCCCGCGCCCCGGAAGGCGCCACCGCTCGATCCGGGTGACCGGGCCCGGCTGCTCGCCGGGGAGCACCACGACCCGCACGGCGTGCTCGGCGCGCATCCGGTGCGCGGCGGGGTGGTGGTGCGGGTGCTGCGCCCGTGGGCGAAGGAGGTCACCGTCCTCGCCAAGGGCAAGCGCGTGCCGCTGCACGACGACGGCGACGGCCTCTTCTCGGGGCTCCTGCCGCTGCTCCGCAAGGTACCCGCGTACGAGCTGCGGGTCCGCTACGACGGCGACGAGCTCGCCGTGCACGACCCGTACCGCTTCCTGCCGTCCCTCGGCGAGCTGGACCTGCACCTGATCGGCGAGGGCCGCCACGAGGAGCTGTGGACGGCGCTCGGCTCGCACCCCATGACCCACGAGGGGGTGGCCGGCACCCGTTTCGCGGTCTGGGCGCCGAACGCGCGGGGCGTGCGGGTCACCGGTGACTTCACGCACTGGGACGGCACCGGGCTTCCGATGCGCTCGCTGGGTTCGACGGGCGTGTGGGAGCTGTTCGTGCCGGGGATCGGGGAGGGCGCGGTCTACAAGTACGACATCACCCGCCCGGACGGGACGCACACCCTCCGCGCGGACCCGATGGCCCGCCGGACCGAGTGCCCGCCGAACACCGCGTCGATCGTCACCGCCTCGCACCACACGTGGGGCGACGAGGAGTGGATGGAGCGGCGTGGGGCCCGCCCGCACCACGAGTCGCCGCTGTCGGTGTACGAGGTGCACCTGCCCTCCTGGCGTCCGGGGCTGACGTACCGCCAGCTGGCGGAGCAGCTGCCCGCGTACGTCCGCGACCTCGGTTTCACGCATGTGGAGCTGATGCCGGTCACCGAGCATCCCTTCGGCGGCTCCTGGGGCTACCAGGTGACCGGGTTCTACGCGCCGACGGCCCGCATGGGCACCCCGGACGACTTCAGGTTCCTGGTCGATTCGCTGCACCGGGCGGGGATCGGGGTCCTGATGGACTGGGTCCCGGCGCACTTCCCGAAGGACGACTGGGCGCTCGCGGAGTTCGACGGGCGTCCGCTGTACGAGCACGAGGACCCGCGCCGGTCGCATCACCCCGACTGGGGGACCCTGGAGTTCGACTACGGCCGCAAGGAGGTGCGGAACTTCCTGGTGGCGAACGCCGTGTACTGGTGCCAGGAGTTCCACATCGACGGCCTGCGGGTCGACGCGGTGGCCTCCATGCTCTACCTGGACTACTCGCGGGAGCACGGCGAGTGGCTGCCGAACGAGTACGGGGGCCGGGAGAACCCGGACGCGGTGGCCTTCCTCCAGGAGATGAACGCGACCGTGTACCGGCGCTGCCCGGGGATCGTCACGTTCGCCGAGGAGTCCACGGCCTGGGACGGGGTGACGCGGGCGACGGACCAGGTGGGTCCGGGCGGCTTCGGCGGCCTCGGCTTCGGCATGAAGTGGAACATGGGCTGGATGCACGACTCCCTGGAGTACATGCAGAAGGAGCCGGTGCACCGCAAGTACCACCACCACGAGATGACCTTCTCGATGGTGTACGCGTACAGCGAGAACTACATCCTGCCGATCTCGCACGACGAGGTGGTCCACGGCAAGCGGGCCCTGGTGTCGAAGATGCCGGGCGACTGGTGGCAGCAGCGCGCCAACCACCGCGCCTACCTCGGCTTCATGTGGGCCCACCCCGGCAAGCAACTGCTGTACATGGGGCAGGAGTTCGCCCAGGGCGCGGAGTGGTCGGCGGACCACGGGCCCGACTGGTGGCTGCTCGACCCGGCGTACGGGGCGGAGCCGGACCACCGGGGGGTGCGGGACCTCGTCCGCGACCTGAACACGGTGTACACGGCGACGCCCTCGCTCTGGGAGCGGGACACCGCCCCCGAGGGCTTCCAGTGGGTGGTCGGGGACGCCGCCGAGGACAACGTCTTCGCCTTCCTGCGCTTCGACGCGATCGGCTCGCCGCTGCTCGCCGTCTCGAACTTCTCCCCGGTGGTGCGGCACGACTACCGGCTCGGGGTGCCGGAGGCGGTGGTCGCCTGGACGGAGGTCCTGAACACGGACGAGGCGCGGTACGGCGGCGGGGACGTGGTGGGGCGCGACCCGGTGAAGACGGAGTCGGTGCCGCACCACGGCCGTACGGCGAGCATCCGCATGACGCTCCCGCCGCTGGCGACGGTCTGGCTGCGGCCGGCGTGACGGGACGGCCGCCCGGGTGAGGCCGGGGCGGCCCGCCCACGCCGTCCGGCCCCTGACGCCCCCGCCCGCTCCGTACCGGGCCGGGGGCGTCCGGGATCACGGGCGTGGGCGCGCCTCCGTGCGGATGATCCCGAGCCGCTGGGTCGCCCGGGTCAGCGCCACGTACAGGTCGTTGGTGCCGTGCGCGGCCCCGGCCACGATGGCCTCCGGGTCGACGACGAGGACCGTGTCGAACTCCAGGCCCTTCGCCTGCCGGGGGTCGAGCAGGACCACCGGCCGGGTGAGGTCGGGCGCCGGGCCGTACGCGGCGTCCGGGAGGGCCGCGACCAGGCCGGGGTGCAGCTCCGGCGGGGCGATCACGGCGATCCTGCCCTCGGCGCGCAGCTCGGCCGCCACGGCGTCGGCGGCCTCCTTCACCGGGTCGTCGACCGTCCTGTCCCAGGGCTCCACGCCGGTGGAGCGCACGGAGCTCGGCGGCTCGAAGCCGGGGTCGTCGGCCCGCCGCACCTCGGCCGCGACCGCCATGATCTCGGCGGGCGTACGGTAGTTGACGCCAAGTCGCACCAGTTCCCAGCGGTCGTCCACGTACGGGGCGAGGATCCGCTCCCAGGCGCCGACGCCCGCCGGGTCGCCGGTCTGGGCGGGGTCGCCGACCAGGGTCATCGAGCGGTTCGGGCTGCGGCGCATGAGGAGCCGCCAGGCCATCGCGGAGAGTTCCTGGGCCTCGTCGACGATGATGTGGCCGAAGGCCCACGTGCGGTCGGCGGCGGCGCGTTCGGCGGCGGTACGGTGGTCGGCCTCCTCGTGGCGCTCGGCGAAGCGTTCGGCGTCGATGATGTCGTGCGCCGAGAGGACCTCGGAGGCGTCCTTGTCCTGTTCCTCCTTGTCCTCGAACTCGTAGGTGCGCGAGGCGTAGGAGACGTCGAGGACGCCCTGCGCGTACTGGATCTGCTTCTGCCGCTCTGCCTCCTCGGCGGCGCGGGCGGCCGAGTCGTCCTCGCCGAGGAGTTCGGCGGCCTCGTCGAGCAGCGGCACGTCGGCCGGGGTCCAGGGGCCGTGCTCGCGCCGGATCGCGGCGGCGTCCGCGTCGGGCAGGTGGGTGGGCTCGGTCAGGTAGCCGGTGAGGAAGTCCTGCGGGCTCAGCGCGGGCCAGAGGGTGTCGATCGCCGCGTGGACGTCGGGGTTGGCGGCGATGCCCTTGGCGAGCAGCGCGATGTCGTCGGGGCCGAGGAAGTTGGGGCCGCCGTAGGGGTCGGCGCCGATCCGGTCGGCGAGCTGCTCCGCGAGCGCGTCCAGGATCCGGAAGACGAAGTAGGGGCGGGCCAGGTTGTGCGGGAGGGCGGTCTCGCGGGCCTTGTGGCGGGCCTCCAGGGCCATGTCCCAGTCGATGACCAGGTCGCCGTCCTCGTGCGGGACGATCAGCGGTTCGCCGCGCTCGGGGACCTGCTGGCGGTCCCGTACGGCCGCGGCGAGCGCCTCCGCCATGGCGGCGGAGCCCTTGACGGCGGCGGCGCGGGGGGTGTCGGTGCCGGTGGCGCGGACGCCGGGGAAGAGTTCTGCGGGGGTGGCGAGGAGGACGCCGGTCTCGCCGAGGGAGGGCAGGACGTTGCCGATGTAGCCGAGGAAGGCCGGGTTGGGACCGACGATGAGGACGGCCCGTTTGGCCAGTTGCTCGCGGTGCGCGTAGAGGAGGTACGCGGCGCGGTGCAGGGCGACGGCCGTCTTGCCGGTGCCGGGGCCACCCTCGACGACGAGGACCCCGCGGTGCGGGGAGCGGATGATGGCGTCCTGCTCGGCCTGGATGGTCTGCACGATGTCGTGCATCCGCCCGGTGCGGGCGGCGTCGAGCGCGGCGAGCAGCACCTCGTCGGCGTCGCGGCTCTCGTGGCCGGTGCGGGTGGTGTCGGCGAGGTCGAGCACCTCGTCGTGGAGGGCGGTCACGGTGCGGCCGCGGGTGCTGATGTGACGGCGGCGGGAGAGGCCCATCGGCTCGTACCCGGTGGCGAGGTAGAACGGGCGGGCGACCTCGGCGCGCCAGTCGACGACGAGGGGGGTGCGGTTCGGGTCGTCCTCGCGGATGCCGAGCCGGCCGATGTGGTGGTCGCGCCCGTCCTGGAAGACGAGGCGCCCGAAACAGAGCCCGCTCTCCCCGGCGTCGAACGCGGCGAGCAGCCCCGACTGCTCGGCGACCAGGACGTCCCGTTCGAGCCGGCCCTGGTTGCTGCCGACCCCGGGGGTGCGCAGGGCGCGCGCGACGGCGGCCTCGGCCTGGTCCCTCAGGTCGTCGAGTCGTGTGTAGAGATCGGTGATGAATTGCTGCTCGTTCCGAAATTCCTCGGTTGACAATTCGACTCCCGGCGCGATACAGTGCGTTTATTGAACTTCTCTGTGCCTGTGCTTTTTCCAGACACGGAATCCATCAATATACGCGATGAAATACCCCGACTGTCAATTCTAGTCGGGGTATTTCCGTATGCCACGCGGGACATACGTCAGGCGAGGACGTCCTCCAGCTCCGCCAGGAGGCGGCGCTTCGGGCGGGCGCCGACGAGGGACCTCACCGGCTCCCCCGCCCGGAACACCAGCGTCGTCGGGGTCGCGAGCACCCCGTACCGCAGGGTGGTCTCCGGGTTGCGGTCCACGTCGATCTCGACGATCCGCAGCCGCCCCGCCTCCTCCGCCGCGATGGCCGCCAGCACCGGCTTCAGCTGCCGGCACGGTCCGCACCACTCCGCGGTGAACTGCACCAGGACCGGCAGCTCCGATCCCAGCACCTCCGCCGCGAAGTCCGCGTCCGTCACCTCGCCGACGCCTGCCGTGTACGTCGTCATCTCCGTCACCCCTCCGTCTCCGTCCGTCCGTCGAGTGCGCACCGGGGCTCCGGGCCGTGCGGGAGTTCCGCCTCGGCCCGCAGCAGCTGGGCCCCGACCTCGGCGCGTACCGCCTGGAGCTGGGCGATCAGCCCGTCCAGCTCGGCCACCTTCCGCCGGTAGACGGCGATCGACGCGGGACAGGAGTCCCCCGCCGGGTGCCCGGCGCGGAGGCAGTCGACGAACGGCCGCGTCTCCTCCAGCTCGAACCCGAAGTCCTGCAGGGTCCTGATCTGCTGGAGGAGCCGCAGGTCGCCCTCGTCGTACGTGCGGTGCCCCTGCTCCGTGCGCCGGGCGGTCAGGAGACCCCGGGACTCGTAGTACCGCAGAGTCCGCGTGGTGGTCCCGGCCCGCTCGGCCAGCTCTCCGATGCGCATGTCCCCGACCGTAGGCCTTGACGCCGACGTCAGGGCAAGGGGTCAGGGTGCCGGCGGCAGCAGGGGCTTCCGGGTCACCGGGGACGACAGGACGATCGAGGTCGTGGTCCGGCCGAGGGCCGTGGTCTGTTCCAGGATCTCTTCGAGGTGGACGGTGTCGGTGACGGCGACCTTGAGGATCCAACAGTCCTCCCCCACCACGTGGTGGACCTCCACGACCTCGGGTCGCGCGATGAGCTCCAGGGTCCTGGGGTGCTTCAGGGTGTAGCCGCCGTGCGGGTTCACCCGGATGAAGGCCTGGATGCCGTAGCCGAGCCGGGCCGGGGAGACATGGGCGCCGTAGCCGGTCACCGCGCCGCTCGCCTCCAGGCGGCGGACCCGCTCGGTGACGGCCGCCGGGCTGAGCCGGACGCGGCGGCCCAGCTCGCTGAGCTTGATCCGGCCGTCGCTCTGCAGGAGGTCCAGGATCCGCCGGTCGACGGCGTCGAAGGCGGCCGCCGAGGTTTCGACGGTGGCGGGACGCGAAGGCCGTGGTTCCTTCGGTACGGCGGCCGGGACTCCCATGTTCTCCCCTTCAGGCGGCGACGGATCAACGTAACACTTGACCGGTGACACAAGGGAGTTGGAATTGATGGACGTACTTGTCATCGGCGGGAACCGCTATTTCGGAAAGCGGCTGATCGCCATTCTTCGGGAATCCGGCCATCGGATCACGATCCTCAACCGGGGCTCTTCGGACACCCCCGCCGGATTCGAGCACCTCGTCGCCGACCGGGACGACGAAGCCGCCCTGGAGACGGTTCTCGCCGGCCGTTCCTTCGACGTCGTGGTGGACCAGGTCTGCTACACCCCGCGCCAGGCCGAGATCGCCCGGCGCGTCTTCGGCCCGCGCACCGGACGGTACGTGATGACGTCGACGGTCGAGGTGTACGGCGACGAGGACCGGGCCGTACCCGTCGCCGAGGACGCCCTCGACCTGCGCGCGGTCACCGTCGACACGGGCCTCGCCTGGGAGGACCCGGAGTTCCGCGACGCCCACTACGGGGAGGGGAAGCGGCAGGCGGAGGCCGTCTTCGCGGCGGCGCCGCCCTTCGCGTGGACCTCGGTGCGGGTGGCCCACGTGCTCGGGGGCGACGACGACTTCACCGGCCGGCTCGCCCACTACGTGCGGCGGATCCGGGCGGGCGAGCCGATCGCCGTGCCGGTGGTGAACCATCCGGCGACCTATGTGTACGTGGAGGAGATAGCCGCGTTCCTCGCGTGGGCGGTCGAGGCGGAGTTCACCGGTCCGGTGAACGCGCATTCCCACGGGCCGCTCCACACCGCCGACCTCTGCGCGGAGATCGAGAGGCAGGTGGGCGGCCGGGCCGTCTTCCGGGAGGTGGCGGACGGCGAGGTCTCGCCGTTCTCCTTCTCCCGGGCGTACGCGATGGACAATTCCCGTGCCACCGAACTCGGTTACGCCTTCTCCCATTCCTCCACGTGGCTCTCGCGGGCCGTCTCCGAGACGCCGGAGACCACGCCGTGACGCGGTACCGGAGGCTGGGGGACGTACGGGTCGGGGCGGTCGGCCTGGGCGCGATGCCGCTCTCGATCGAGGGCCGGCCGGACGAGACGCGGGCCCTCGCCACCGTGCACGCGGCGCTCGACGCGGGCGTCACCCTGCTCGACACCGCCGACTCCTACCACCCGCCGGGCGGCGAACCCGGCGAGGGCGAGCTGCTCCTCGGCAGGGCCCTGGCCGCGTACGGGGGCCGCACCGACGACGTCCTGGTCGCGACCAAGGGCGGCCGGGGCCGCACGGACGACGGCGGCTGGACGGTCGACGGCCGGCCCGAGCACCTGCGGCGCGCCGCGGAGGCCTCGGCGCGCCGGCTCGGCGGCGGGCCGATCGGCCTGTACCAGCTGCACAAGCCGGACCCGGCCGTCCCCTACGCGGAATCGCTGGGCGCCATCCGGGAGTTGCTGGACGCGGGGACGGTCCGGCTCGCCGGGGTCTCGAACGTGGACACCGCGCAGATCCTGTTGGCCCGCGAGATCCTGGGCGACCGGCTGGTCTCCGTACAGAACCGCTACTCGCCCGCGGTACGGGACAGCGAGCCCGAGCTGCGGCTCTGCGCCGAACTGGGCCTCGCCTTCCTGCCGTGGAGCCCGCTGGGCGGGATCTCGCGCAGCTCCCTGGACGGGAGGTCGGCCCAGGATGAGGACCCCGGCCTCGGCGCCTTCCACAGGGTGGCGCGGGCCCGGGGGGTCAGCCCCCAGCGGGTGGCCCTCGCCTGGCTGCTCGCCCGCGCGGAGACGGTCCTGCCGATCCCGGGCGCGAGCCGCCCGGAGTCCGCCCGCGACTCGGCGGCGGCGGCCGACCTCGTGCTGACGGAGCGGGAGTTGGTGGAGCTTGCGGGGGCGGCGGGGACGGGGCTGGATGCCGCGTGAGGGTGGACGCCGGGTGAGGGTGGTGGGCGGATCGGCGGGGTTGCGACCCGGCCGGGTCGGCTGGTGGTGCCATCCGGTGGGGAGGCGGTGCGGCTAGGGCTGCCGGGAGGCGGTGCGGCTAGGGCTGCCATCCGGCTGCCGGGAGGCGGATCGGCGGGGTGCCATCCGGCTGCCGGAAGGCGTGGCCTGGCGTGGCCGTACGTGCGAGAAGGGCGGCCCCGCTGGGGGGCCGCCCTTCTCCCGAGGCCCGGATCCGGCTCAAGGCCCGGGACTCGGGGTTCGTGGTGCGGGGTCCGAGCTTCCTCAGACGCCCGCGCGGGCCTTCTCCTCGCCGTCCTCGGCCCGCTGGTCCGGGACGGGGGACGACGGGGCGTGGTCGTCGACGAGGGTCTTCTCGTCGAACGGGACCCGGCCGGCGAGAACCTCGGCGACCCGCGCCTTGTCGATCTCCTTCGTCCAGGTGCCGACCAGCACCGTCGCGACGGCGTTGCCCGCGAAGTTGGTGAGGGCGCGGGCCTCGCTCATGAAACGGTCGATGCCGACGATCAGACCCACCCCGTCGACCAGCTCGGGCCGGTGCGACTGGAGGCCGCCCGCGAGGGTCGCGAGACCGGCGCCGGTGACACCGGCGGCCCCCTTCGAGGCGATGATCATGAAGACGAGGAGCGAGATCTGCTCGCCGACCGAGAGCGGGTCGCCCATCGCCTCGGCGACGAACAGCGAGGCCATCGTCAGGTAGATCGCGGTGCCGTCGAGGTTGAAGGAGTAGCCGGTCGGCACGGTGATGCCGACGACCGGCTTGCTGACACCCAGGTGCTCCATCTTCGCGATCAGCCGGGGGAGCGCGGACTCCGAGGACGACGTCGAGAGGATCAGCAGGAACTCGCGGCCCAGGTACCGGAGGAGAGTCCAGATGTTGATGCCGGCGACCAGCCGCAGGATCGCGCCGAGCACGACGAAGACGAAGATCGCGCAGGTCAGGTAGAAGCCGATCATGATGACGGCGAGGGACTTGAGGGCGTCGACTCCGGTCGCGCCGACGACGGCCGCGATCGCGCCGAACGCGCCGATCGGGGCGACCCACATGATCATCGCGAGGATGCGGAAGACGAGCCGCTGGATGTGGCCGATCCCGCGCAGCACCGGCTCACCGGCGGCGCCCATCGCCTGGAGTGCGAAGCCGGCGAGCAGCGCGACGAGGAGGGTCTGGAGGACCTCGCCCTCGGTGAAGGCGGAGACCAGGGTCGTCGGGATGATCCCGAGCAGGAAGTCCGGCGTGGACTCGCTCGCGCCCTCGGCCTGCTTGGCGCCCGCCTCGGCCAGCTCCTTGGTGAGGTGGAGGCCGGAGCCGGGCTCCAGGAGGTTGCCGACGACCAGGCCGATCGCGAGCGCCACGGTCGACATGACGAGGAAGTAGCCGAGGGCCAGACCGCCGACGGCACCGACCTTCGCGGCCTTCCGGACCGAGCCGACGCCGAGCACGATCGTGCAGAAGATGATCGGCGAGATCATCATCTTGATCAGGTTGACGAAGCCGGTGCCCAGCGGCTTGAGCTCGACGGCGACGCCGGGCGCCAGGAAGCCGACCGCGATGCCGAGCAGTACGGCGCCGATGACGGCCAGATACAGATAGTGGGTGCGGTCCCGACGTGCGGCCACGGGGTCCTCCTCGTGCTGGTGGATGTCCACGTCCCGGTGGACCTCCGCGACTATCCATCAGCCTGTGACCCGGGTCACGGTTACGTACGTTTCGTTCACGACCGAAATGACGACGGGGGCCGGCGGGGCCGTGGCGCGCGTCCGGCGGGCGCCGGCCGCAAGCCCGCCGGGCGCCCGGTGACGGCCCGGCGGGGCCTTGCGCCGGAAAGGAACGATTCGGGAACGCGACGCGCCCGCGCACACTCCGCCGTGCACACTTACCCGCATGCGTCTCCCCCTCCCCCACCCCCGCAGCCTGGCCGGCCAGCTCTTCGCGATGCAGGTCGTGCTCGTGGCCGTCGTCGTGGCGGGGTGCGCGGTCTTCGCGTACGTGACGGACCGGGCGCAGGCCGAGGAGACCGCGCGGCGCCAGGCCACCGCGACCGCCGCGGCCGTCGCCGGCTCCCCGTCCGTGGTCGCGGCGGCCCGCTCCGCCGACCCGACGGCGGTGCTCCAGCCGTACGCCGAGTCCCTGCGCCGCCACGCGGGCGTCGCGTTCGTGGTGATCATGGCCCCCGACGGGACCCGCTGGACCCACCCCGAGCCCGTGCAGATCGGCCGGACGTACCTCGGTCACATCGAGGAGGCCGCGGCGGGCCGCACGTACTCCGAGACCCACCTGGGGGTGCTCGGCCCCTCCGTACGGACGGTCGCGCCCGTCTTCGACGACGGCAGGGTCGTCGCCCTGGTCAGCGCGGGCATCACGATCGACAAGATCAGCGAGCAGGTACGGGAGCAGGTCACCGCGCTGCTCGGCATGGCGGGCGCGGCGCTCGCGCTCGGCGGGGCCGGGACGTACGTGGTCAACGCGCGCCTCCGCCGCCACACGCACGGCATGAACGCGACCGAGCTGAGCCGGATGCACGACTACCACGAGGCCGCGCTGCACGCGGTCCGCGAGGGGCTCGTGATGCTGGACGGGCAGCGGAGGATCGCCCTCATCAACGACGGGGCGCGGGAGCTGCTGGGCCTCGACGAGGGGGTCGTCGGCCGGCCGGCGGCCGAGCTCGGGCTGCCCGCGCCGCTGACGGGCGCGCTGCTGTCCTCGGAGCCGCGCGTGGACGAGACGCATCTGACGGCGGACCGGGTCCTCGTGGTCAACACCCGTCCGGTGGTGGGCGGGGAGCGGCGCGGCACGGTCGTCACGCTGCGGGACCGTACGGAACTCCAGTCGCTCTCGGGCGAGTTGGACTCCGAGCGGGGCTTCACGGAGGCGCTCCGCTCGCAGGCCCACGAGGCGGCGAACCGCCTGCACACGGTCGTGTCGCTCGTCGAACTGGGGCGGGTGGCCGAGGCGGTGGAGTTCGCGACGGCGGAACTGGAGCTCGCCCAGGCGCTCACCGACCGGGTCGTGGACGCGGTCGGTGAGCCGGTCCTCGCGGCGCTGCTGCTCGGCAAGGCGGCGCAGGCCAACGAGCGGGGCGTGGAACTGGTCCTCACCGAGGACAGCCGCATCGACGACGGCCTCGTGCCGGCCGCGCTGCCGGCCCGGGACCTGGTGACGATCCTGGGCAACCTCATCGACAACGCGGTGGAGGCGGCCGGCGGCAGCCCGCAGGCGCGCGTGACCGTCACGGTCGCGGCCCGCGCGGGCGACGGCGAGCTGCTGCTCCGCGTCGACGACAGCGGCCCCGGGGTCCGCCCGGCCGACCGGGACGCGGTCCTGGGCCGCGGCTGGTCCACCCGCGGCCCCGGCCGCGGCATCGGCCTGGCCCTGGTCGGCCAGGCGGTCACCCGCGCCTCGGGCACCCTCACCGTCACGGACGCGGAGGCGGGCGGCGCACAGTTCACGGTCCGTCTCCCCCTGCCGACACGATCACAGGAGCCGGGGGCGGGTACGGGCGCGGACGCGACCCCGGACACCGGGCCGAACGCCGGCGCGGTGGACGCGGACGCCGGAGACGAGGCCACGGCCCCGGGCGGTGGGGCCTCCGGGGCCGTGGCCGGGGCGGGGGTGGCCGGGTGAACGCGACGCCGTTGCGGGTGCTCGTCGTCGAGGACGATCCCGTCGCCGCCGACGCCCACGCCCTGTACGCGGCGCGGGTCGAGGGCTTCACCGTCGTCGGGGTCGCCCACTCCCGGGCCGCCGCCGTGCGGGTCCTCGACCGGACGCCGGTCGACCTGATCCTGCTCGACCTGTACCTGCCCGACGGCCACGGCCTCCAGCTGCTGCGCGCGCTGCGTGCCGCGGGGCACTCCGCCGACGTGATCGCCGTGACCTCCGCCCGCGACCTCGCGATCGTCCGCGAGGGCGTGTCGCTGGGGGTCGTCCAGTACGTCCTGAAGCCCTTCGCCTTCGCGACCCTCCGGGACCGCCTCGCCCGGTACGCCGAGTTCCGGGCGTCCGCCGGCGAGGCCTCGGGGCAGGACGAGGTGGACCGGGCCCTGGCCACGCTCCGGGCGCCGCACCCCGCCACCCTCCCGAAGGGCCTGAGCGCACCCACCCTGGAGGCGGTCACCCGTACCCTCCGGTCCACCCCGGCCGGGCTCACCGCCGCCGAGGCGGGCACGGCGGTCGGGATCTCCCGGATCACCGCCCGCCGCTACCTCGAACACCTGGTGACCGAGGGCAGGGCCGTACGCGCCCCGCAGTACGGACAGATCGGGCGGCCGGAGCTCCAGTACCGCTGGCTCGACGGCCCGGCCCGCGGTCACTGACCGTTCCCTTGATCATCGCACTGGGTTACCGGCTGGTTCCCACGTTCCTACGACGTCGCACGTTGGGCGAACGAACCGTAGCCAGCCGTCACCCTCCGCACCTACCGTGTGCCGGGTGCACCAACCCTCCCCACCCTTCAACGCCCTCGCGGCCCGCCGACTGCGCGAGGCCCTCGGCATGGCCCCCGGCCATGTCGCGTACGGCCTGCGCGCGCAGTACGGCCTCTTCGTCGACCCCGACACCGTCGTCGCCTGGGAACGCGGCCGGGCCGCCCCCGACGACCAGGAGCTCACCGCCCTCGCCGGCGTCCTGTGGTGCTCCCCCTCCGAGCTGATCGCCGCCGCCACGACCCTGCGCGAACACCGGATGGCGCGCGGCCTCTCCGTCGAGGAGCTGGCCCGGCTCGTGGGCGTCGCCGCCCACGCGTACCAGCGGATGGAGGACGGGGGCCGCTGGCGCGGGACCGAACGCCAGACGGCCGCCCTCGCGGAGGTCCTCGGGCTCGGCCCGCGCGCCCTGATCACCGCGACCGGCGGCGACGAAGCCCTCGCCGAGCTGCTGCGCGACGCCGCCACGACCCGCTGGCAGGCGTACGTGAAGCCGGCGGTGAAGATGCTGCCGCTGCCGAAGCGGTCCGTGGAGTTCGCGCTGCAGCGGCTGCACACGGAGTACCACGCCCGGATGGTGGCGACGAGCAGCTGGGGCGCCTCGGGCGCGACCGGCGACGAGGGGCGCGCGTATCTGGACGGGATCACCGGCCACTTCTGGGCGGCCGTGGGACAGTGAGGCGCCGGGCCGTAGATTGGCGCCCGTGAGACGACACATTCCGTTCGAACGACTCCACAACTTCCGTGACCTGGGCGGCTATCGGACCGCCGACGGCGGGACCGTGCGGTGGGAGACCCTCTACCGCTCCGACTCCCTCGCCAAGCTGGCGGACGCCGGCCCCGCCGATCTGGACCGCTTCCGCGCGCTGCGCGTGGCGACGGTGATCGACCTGCGCTACCCGTGGGAGATCGCCGCCAAGGGCCGCCTGCCGGAGACCGAGGGCGTCGCCTGGCACAACCTCTCCATCGAGCACCGCCCGTACGACCAGGCGGAGATCGACCCGGACCTCGACCCGTGGCGCTACCTCGCCGACCGGTTCGCCGAGGTCGCCGAGGACGGCGCGGTGGAACTCCGTACGGCCCTGGAACTCATCGCCGCCGCCGACGGACCGCTCGTCTTCCACTGCGCGTCGGGGAAGGACCGTACGGGACTGCTCGCGGCCCTCGTGCTCGCGCTCGTCGGCGTCCCCGACGAGGAGATCCACGCGGACTTCGCGCTCACCGAACTCGCCACCGAGCGGCTGATCGCCGACTGGCGGGCGTCGCACCCGGGCCGCGAACTGCGCTGGCCCGGCTACGGCCGGGCGCCCGCCGACGTCATCCGGCTGTTCCTCGCGGACCTGCGCGCGCGGTACGGGTCGGTGGACGCGTACGTCACCGGCCACGTCGGCCTGGACCCGGCCGCCGTGACGGCGCTCAGGGCCCGGCTGGTGGAGACCGCGACCCCGACCTGATCCGTGGGACGCCCCCCAGGGGTGTCTTGTCGATCGCGCCGCGACCCGGGCCCCTATCGGCGGGACGCCCCTAGGGGGCGCGCTCGAAGGTGAACAGCTGGCCCGTGGCGTCCGGAGCGCAGGGCGCCTGGGCGAGCCGTGCCCAGGCGGCCGTGCGGTCGCCGACGACGGTGACGCAGCTGCCGGGCGTCGCGGAGCCCACCGGGACGATCCGGTGGCCACGCACGGGAGAGCCGTACGGCTCCAGGGCGAAGACCTCGACCCGGCTCGGGTCCCCGCACTCGGAGTCCTCGTACGCGGCGTCCGGTACGCGGCCGCCGGAGGGTATGCCGGAGCAGCCGGGTCCGAAGTCGGGGTGGTGCGAGACGATCCTCCACCGGCCGGCGGCCACCGCCGCGAGGGAGTAGCGCGGGAAGCCCGCCTCGGCGCACGGCAGCTGGTGGACCTGGCCGCTGCGGACGCCCCGCCGCTCCCCGAGGCAGAACTCCGTGCCGGCCACCCGGATCCGTACGTCCCCGGCACCGGGGGCGCTGGGTGTGGTCGGTGCGGCGGGGGTACGGGGCGGCTGACCGGCGGGCCCGGTACCGCCGTCGCGGAGGACGGCGACGACGCTGACCCCGGCCAGGACGAGCCCGGCGACCGCCACCGCCGCGACGAGGGCCCGCCGTATCCGCGACGACATCCCGGGCCGCCCGCCCGGGGGCCCGGGGTCTCCCGGCCAGGAGGGCGGCGGGACGGGATCCTCGGACGGACCGGCGGACGGGCCCGGGAGATGGCGCGGCGGGGCCCCATCCTCCGGGGGATCCCCGGACGGGTCCCGAGGGCGGGGCCGCGGGGCGGAGTCCTCCACCGGATCCCCGGACGCCTCCGGGGTGTGGCGCGAAGGCACCGGATCCACGGACGCGTCCGTGGTGTGGCGCGACGGCCCAGGATCCGGGATGTGGCGCGACGGCCCAGGATCCACGGACGGGATGTGGCGCGACGGGGCCGGATCCTCCAGCGGCCCCCCGGCCCCGTCCGGGAGGCTGCCCTGCGGGCTCGCGGACGGGGCCGCCGGGGCGATCGCCGGGGCGTGCGGACCCCGGCGAGCGAGGTCCCTCCGTACCGTCCGCCAGTCCTCCAGCGCCGCCGGCGCGACCCCGCAGGCGCGGACGAAGCTGAGCAGCAGCTCCTCGCGGGGCAGGGTGGGGCGGGCCAGCATGTTGGCCACGGTGGACCGGGGCAGGACGTCCCCGTGTTCCTCGGCGCGTGCCGTGAGCTCGCGGTAGGTCAGGCCGGACCAGTCCTTGAGTGCCTGGAGACGCGCGAGGAACTCGGCGGGGGTCCCCGCCCCCCGCGGTTCTGGGGCGTGCTCCCCCGGTGTCATGCGCGCCGCTCCCTTCCGCCGGACAGGGATGGGACATGTCCGGGACAGGCCCCAAGCCTTGTTGATCTCGCGCCGCGGCTCAAGAGTGGAACCCGGCATTTCCGGGGGTGATGCCGGGCACGGCCGAGTGGCCCCGACCGTCCACGGGGGGACGGTCGGGGCCACTCGGTCGCGCCAGAGTCCTGACGGGAGCGTGCGCCCGGCGGGGACGGAGGTCCGGACGGGGGTCCCGGCGGGGACGGGGTCCCAGCGGGGACGGGGGCCCCTGCGGGGACGGGGTCCCAGCGGGGACGGGGGCCCCGGCAGGGGACGTGCGCCCGGCGGGGACGGGGGTCCCGGCGGGCGCGGGCCCACGGGGCGGGGTGCCCGGCGACGCGGTCCGTCGCGGGCGGGTCAGAAGACCGACTCGGCCTCGCGGATGCGGTCCGCCGGGACCGTCTTCAGCCGGGTCACGGCCTCGGCCAGCGGCACCATCTCGACGCTTGTGCCGCGCAGCGCCGTCATCCGCCCGAAGTCTCCGCGGTGCGCGGCCTCCACCGCGTGCCAGCCGAAGCGGGTGGCGAGCACCCGGTCGTACGCGGTCGGCGTGCCGCCGCGCTGGACGTGGCCGAGGATGACCGGGCGGGCCTCCTTGCCGAGGCGCCGCTCCAGCTCGACGGCGAGCTGGTTGCCGATGCCCTGGAAGCGCTCGTGACCGAACTGGTCGATCTCGCCCTTCTGGTACTCCATCGAGCCCTCGGCCGGGTGGGCGCCCTCGGCGACGCAGATGACGGCGAACTTCTTGCCGCGGGCGAAGCGCTCCTCGACCATCTTGACGAGGTCGTCGACCTGGAAGGGCCGCTCGGGGAGGCAGATGCCGTGCGCGCCGCCGGCCATGCCGGACTCCAGGGCGATCCAGCCGGCGTGGCGGCCCATCACCTCGACGACCATCACGCGCTGGTGGGACTCGGCGGTGGTCTTGAGCCGGTCCATGGCCTCGGTGGCGACGCCGACGGCGGTGTCGAAGCCGAAGGTGCGGTCCGTGGAGGAGATGTCGTTGTCGATCGTCTTCGGGACGCCGACGACGGGCATGCCGGCGTCGGAGAGCATCCGGGCGGCGGTGAGGGTGCCTTCGCCGCCGATCGGGATGAGGACGTCGATGCCGTACTCGCGGGCCAGGTCGGGGGCGGACGCGGCGGCCTCCGCCAGCCGGTTCCGCTCCAGGCGGGCCGAGCCGAGGATGGTGCCGCCGCGGGCCAGGATGCCGCTGACGGCGTTGAGGTCGAGGGGGCGGTAGTGGCCGTCGAGGAGGCCCTTGAACCCGTCCTCGAAGCCGATGACTTCGTCGCCGTGGCCGGTGAGCGCCCGGTGCACGACCGACCGGATCACTGCGTTCAGGCCGGGGCAGTCGCCGCCTGCGGTGAGAACTCCGATGCGCATCGTGCTGTGTCTCCTGCTCGGTCGCGGTCCGTATGAGCCACCGCAATTCTCACACGCCGGGCATGAGGGGGGTGCTCGCCGCCGTTCCGCGCGTCCCGTCGCCGGGCCCCGTGGAGGCCTTTCGTCCCGGGGTTCCGGGCCCTTCGTCCGGCGGGCGACGTAACCATTGGCGGGGGTATTGTCAAGGGGGTGATGCCGCCCTATCGGGGCTTTCTGAGGGCAGTGGATTGACAGGCAGGGGACCCGCCGGCGGCAGGGCCCCGAGTTCCGCAGGACTGGACAGGAGACCACGGCGTGACGCGCAGCGTGTACGTGACCGGGATCGACCGCGGAGACGGCCGCCAGGTCGTCGAGCTGGGAGTCATGGAGCTCCTCACCCGCCAGGTGGACCGCGTGGGGGTGTTCCGGCCGCTGGTGCACGACGGTCCCGACCGGCTCTTCGACCTGCTGCGCGCCCGCTACCGGCTCTCGCAGGACGCCTCGACGGTCTACGGCATGGACTACCACGAGGCCGCCGCGCTCCAGGCCGAGCGGGGCACCGACGAGCTGGTCTCGCGGCTCGTCGACCGCTTCCACGCCGTCGCCCGTGAGTACGAGGTCGTCCTCGTCCTCGGCACCGACTTCGCCGCCACCCAGCTCCCCGACGAGCTCTCGCTCAACGCCCGGCTCGCCAACGAGTTCGGCGCCTCCGTCATCCCGGTCGTCGGCGGCAAGGGCCAGCCGGCGGAGTCCGTACGGGCCGAGGCCCGCAACGCCTTCCGGGCGTACGACGGACTCGGCTGCGACGTCCTCGCCATGATCGTCAACCGGGTGGCGAGCGAGGACCGCGAGGCCATCGCCGAGCGGCTCACCGCCCGGGTGCCCGTGCCCTGTTACGTCCTGCCGGACGAGCCGGCGCTGGCCGCGCCCACCGTCTCCCAGATCTGCCACGCGCTCGGCGCCTCCGTCGTCCTCGGTGACGACGCGGGCCTCGCGCGGGACGCCCTCGACTTCGTCTTCGGCGGCGCGATGCTGCCGAACTTCCTCCACGCGCTGACCCCCGGCTGTCTGGTCGTCACCCCCGGCGACCGGGCCGACCTGGTCGTCGGCGCGCTCGCCGCGCACTCGGCCGGCACGCCGCCGATCGCCGGTGTGCTGCTCACCCTCGACGAGCGGCCCGGCGAGGAGGTCCTGACCCTGGCGGCCCGCCTCGCGCCGGGCACCCCCGTCCTCTCCGTGCCGGGCAACAGCTTCCCGACCGCCGCCGAACTCTTCGCCCTCGAAGGCAAGCTGAACGCCGCCACCCCCCGCAAGGCGGAGACGGCCCTCGGCCTGTTCGAGCGGCACGTGGACACGGCCGACCTCCTCAAGCGGGTCTCGGTCGCCCGCAGCGGCCGGGTGACCCCGATGATGTTCGAGCACGAGCTCATCGAGCAGGCGCGCGCCGACCGGCGCCGGGTGGTGCTCCCGGAGGGCACCGAGGAGCGGGTGCTGCGCGCCGCCGACGTCCTGCTGCGCCGTGACGTCTGCGACCTGACGCTGCTCGGTGACGTCGAGACCATCCGCAAGAAGGCCGCCGACCTGAGCGTGGACCTGGCCGGCACCCAGCTGATCGACCCGCAGACCTCGGAGCTGCGGGACTCGTTCGCGGAGAAGTACGCGGCGCTCCGTGCCCACAAGGGCGTGTCCGTGGAGCTCGCGTACGACGTCGTCTCGGACGTCAACTACTTCGGCACCCTGATGGTGCAGGAGGGTCTGGCCGACGGCATGGTGTCGGGTTCCGTGCACTCGACGGCCGCGACGATCCGTCCCGCCTTCGAGATCATCAAGACGAAGCCGGACGCCTCGATCGTCTCCTCGGTCTTCTTCATGTGCCTCGCCGACAAGGTCCTCGTGTACGGCGACTGCGCGGTCAACCCGGACCCCGACGCGGAGCAGCTCGCGGACATCGCGGTCCAGTCGGCGGCCACCGCCGCCCGCTTCGGCGTCGAGCCGCGGATCGCGATGCTGTCGTACTCCACCGGCACCTCGGGCTCCGGCGCGGACGTCGACAAGGTGCGGGAGGCGACGAAGCTGGTCCGGGACGCGCACCCGGAGCTGCGGATCGAGGGTCCGATCCAGTACGACGCGGCCGTGGAGCCCTCCGTGGCGGCGACGAAGCTGCCGGAGTCGGAGGTGGCGGGGCAGGCGACGGTGCTGATCTTCCCGGACCTCAACACCGGCAACAACACCTACAAGGCGGTGCAGCGTTCGGCCGGCGCCGTGGCCGTCGGCCCGGTGCTG
This sequence comes from Streptomyces sp. CB02261, assembly GCF_001905665.1. Taxonomy (GTDB): domain Bacteria; phylum Actinomycetota; class Actinomycetes; order Streptomycetales; family Streptomycetaceae; genus Streptomyces. Next base: position 54,691 of record NZ_LIVX01000002.1, read on the forward strand.
CAGGGTCTGCGCAAGCCGGTGAACGACCTCTCGCGCGGCGCGCTCGTCAGCGACATCGTCAACACGGTCGCCATCACGGCGATCCAGTCCCAGGTCCCCGCCGAGGGTCAGGAGTTCCCCGCATGACCGCCCCCACCCCCGTTCCCGCCGTCTCTCCGGCGTCCGCTCCCTCGCGGGTCCTGGTGTTGAACTCCGGTTCGTCGTCGGTGAAGTACCAGCTGCTCGACATGCGCGACGACAGCCGTCTCGCGCAGGGTCTCGTGGAGCGCATCGGCGAGGAGACCTCGCGGCTCGTGCACACCCCGCTCCAGGGCGGTGGGGGCGTGCGGCGCGAGACGAGCGGACCGATCCCCGACCACGCGGCCGCCCTGAAGGCGGTCGCCGCGGAGCTGGCGGCGGACGGACTCGGCCTGGACTCCCCCGAGCTGGCGGCGATCGGCCACCGGGTGGTGCACGGCGGGCTGCGGTTCACCGAGCCGACGGTGATCGACGACGAGGTGCTCGCGGAGATCGAGCGGCTCGTGCCGGTGGCGCCGCTGCACAACCCGGCGAACCTCACGGGCATCAGGACGGCGACGGCGCTCCGGCCCGACCTGCCGCAGGTCGCGGTCTTCGACACGGCGTTCCACACCACGATGCCGGAGTCGGCGGCGCGGTACGCGATCGACGTGGAGACCGCCGACGCGTACCGGATCCGGCGGTACGGCTTCCACGGCACCTCGCACGCGTACGTCTCGCGCGAGACGGCGCGGCTGCTCGGCCGGGAGCCGGAGGAGGTGAACGTGATCGTGCTGCACCTGGGGAACGGCGCCTCCGCCTCGGCGGTGCGCGGCGGCCGATGCGTGGACACCTCGATGGGCCTGACGCCCCTGGAGGGCCTGGTCATGGGCACCCGTTCGGGCGACATCGACCCGGCGGTCACCTTCCACCTGAAGCGGGTGGCGGGGATGTCGGAGGACGAGATCGACGTCCTGCTGAACAAGAGGTCCGGTCTGGTCGGGCTCTGCGGCGACAACGACATGCGGGAGATCCGGCGCCGGATCGACGAGGGCGACCCGCGGGCGGCGCTCGCCTTCGACATCTACGTCCACCGGCTGAAGAAGTACATCGGCGCGTACTACGCGGTGCTCGGCCGGGTGGACGCGGTGGCGTTCACGGCGGGGGTCGGCGAGAACGCGGCCCCGGTGCGGGAGGCTGCGATCGCGGGTCTGGAGGAGCTGGGTCTCGCCGTGGACACGGGCCTCAACTCCGTACGATCCGACGAGGCACGGCTGATCTCGCCGGAGTACGCGCGGGTGGCGGTGGCCGTGGTACCGACGGACGAGGAGCTGGAGATCGCACGCCAGAGTTACGCGCTCGTTCAGAGCGCGGCGAGCTCGAACGAGTGAACGCCTGAGCGGCCCCGCGCCCATTTGTACTTTCCGCCAGACGGAATATTCCGCAGTGAAACAAACCGATAGGATCCGCCTCATGCGCCGTTCCAAAATCGTCTGCACGCTGGGCCCCGCCGTCGACTCGTATGAGCAGCTGAAGGCTCTCATCGAGGCCGGCATGAACGTGGCCCGATTCAACTTCAGCCACGGATCCCAGGCCGAGCACCAGGAGCGGTACGACCGCGTCCGGCAGGTCTCGGCGGACACCGGGCGCGCCGTCGGCGTCCTCGCCGACCTCCAGGGTCCCAAGATCCGCCTCGAGACCTTCGCCGAGGGCCCCGTCGAGCTGGTGCGCGGTGACGAGTTCACCATCACCACCGAGGACGTCCCCGGCGACAAGTCGATCTGCGGCACCACCTACAAGGGTCTGCCCGGCGACGTCTCCAAGGGCGACCAGGTCCTCATCAACGACGGCAACGTCGAGCTGCGGGTCGTCGAGGTCGAGGGCCCCCGGGTCAAGACCATCGTCGTCGAGGGCGGTGTCATCTCCGACCACAAGGGCATCAACCTGCCCGGCGCGGCGGTGAACGTCCCCGCCCTGTCGGAGAAGGACGTCGACGACCTCCGCTTCGCCCTGCGGATGGGCTGCGACATGGTCGCCCTCTCCTTCGTGCGCGACGCGGACGACGTCAAGGACGTCCACAAGGTGATGGACGAGGAGGGCCGCCGGGTCCCCGTCATCGCCAAGGTCGAGAAGCCGCAGGCCGTCGAGAACATGGAGGCCGTCGTCGCGGCCTTCGACGCGGTCATGGTGGCCCGTGGCGACCTCGCCGTCGAGTACCCGCTCGAGCGGGTCCCGATGGTGCAGAAGCGTCTCGTCGAGATGTGTCGCCGCAACGCCAAGCCCGTCATCGTCGCCACCCAGATGATGGAGTCGATGATCACCAACTCGCGTCCGACCCGCGCCGAGGCGAGTGACGTCGCCAACGCGATCCTGGACGGCGCGGACGCGGTCATGCTGTCCGCCGAGTCCTCGGTCGGCGCCTACCCGATCGAGACCGTGAAGACGATGTCGAAGATCGTCGCCGCGGCCGAGGAGGAGCTGCTCTCCAAGGGCCTCCAGCCCCTGGTCCCGGGCAAGAAGCCGCGCACCCAGGGCGGCTCCGTCGCCCGCGCGGCCTGCGAGATCGCCGACTTCCTCGGCGGCAAGGCGCTGGTCGCCTTCACCCAGTCCGGCGACACGGCCCGCCGCCTGTCCCGCTACCGGACGCAGCAGCCGATCCTCGCCTTCACGACCGACGAGAACACCCGCAACCAGCTCACGCTGAGCTGGGGCGTCGAGTCCTACCTCGTCCCGTTCGTCGAGACCACGGACGCGATGGTCGACATCGTGGACGCCGAACTCCTGAAGCTCCAGCGCTACGGCGAGGGCGACACCATGATCATCACGGCCGGCTCGCCCCCCGGCGTCCCCGGCACCACGAACATGGTCCGCGTCCACCACCTCGGCGGCGGCGAGCGCGTCTGACACGCGAGGGGCGCACGCACAGGCGCCCGACGCATGACGAAGCCCCCGTCCGGTGCGGACGGGGGCTTCGTCGCGTGCGGCTCCCGGAAGGGTACGGGGGTCAGCTGCGCTCGATCGTGTTGCGGAGGCCCGAGACCCTGAGGGTGCCGCCGAACTGGCCGGCCTGCTTGAGCTTCACGTTGGTGAAGAAGACCTCGGGCAGGTCCAGCGGGGGCGGGGCCTCCGGGCTGAAGGTGATCGGGATGATCCCGATGAGGTTGCCCTTCAGCTCCTCGGTGTACATGGTCACCGTGCCCTCGGTGATGGTCGACGTCGTGCCCTTGTCGGAGCGGACGTGGCCCGTGCGGCCCTCGGAGTGGACCGTCAGCTGGTGCAGGTCCCTGATGCCGATCGAGGTCGCGGTGAACTTCAGGACCTTCTTGATCTTGCCGCTGTAGGTCTTCACCTCGACGATGCCGTGGTACTTCAGGCCGCTCAGCGTGAGCTTGGTGCTCTCCAGGCGCCACGGCTCGTCCGGGAGCAGCGGGATGCCGGGCTCCAGGTCGGCCGCGGCGAGCGCCTCGGCGTCGCGTTCGGGGCACGGGAAGCGGGGCTTGGCCCCGTCGGGTATGTCCTCGTCCTTCTTCGCGTCGAGGCCCTTGGCGCTCTCCGGCAGCTCCTTGACCTCGACGCCCGCCTTCTCGGCGGCCTTCTCGATCGCGGCCTTCGTCTTCTCGGCGGCCGGGTCGGCGGTCGCCTTCGGAGCGGTGGCCGTCGGCTTCGGCCCGGTGGTCGCGACCGGCGGGTCGTCGGCCGTCGCCGGCCGGGCCGGGGCCTGCGTCGTCGGGGCCGCCGTCGTGGGCGTGGCCGTCGGCTTCGGGTCCGGGCCGTCGAACAGGTCCTTGAGCGCGTCGCCCAGGCCCAGCGGGTCCAGCGGGTCGACCGACTTCGTGGGGGTGGGCGTGGCCGTCGGCGTCGCGGTCGGCGCGGCGGTGGCCTTCGCCCGCTCCTGCGTCTGCTGGGTCGTCGCCTGCCCGGTCTCCGTCGCGGTCGGCGTCGGTGTCGCGGTGGCGCTCGGGGTGGCGGTCGAGGTCGGGGTGGCGGTCGAGGTCGGGGTGGCCGTCGCGGTCGGGGTGGCCGTCGCGGTCGCCGAGGGGGTGGGCTTCGCGCTCTCCGTCGGCTTCGCCGTCTCCGTGGCCTCCGGCGTCGGCTCGTCCGAGCGGGTCACGCAGGGGCCGGGCGCGAAGGGGAGGTCCTTGTCGTCGGCGAGGGCGATCTTGGGCGTGAGGCCCATGCCCACGAACACCGCGGTCGGCATGGCGGCCAGCGCCATCGCCTTGCCCGCGGGGCCCTGGATCCTGTTCAGCAGCGACTTGCGCGGGGCCGCGTGCCGCGGGCCACCTTTCGCGAGCGCCGGCTGAGTCTCGTCACCCCGCACTGTTCCTCCCGCCCTTGGCGTCGATCGTCGTCGCGGTCATGTGCTGTTCGCCCTCGCGCTGCTCCGGGACACCGGTCGCCACGAGGGTCTCGGTCTCGTCGGAGCCCTCCGGCTCACCGTCGTGCTCGGCGTCGGCGGTCTCCTCGACCGGGGGCGCGGGGGCCCACGAGGCGGACATGGCACCGCCGATGAGGGAGAACAGGAACCCGATGACCAGACCGCCGAAGTTCGACACCGGGATGGAGACGAGCGCCAGGATGATCGACGCGACGCCCGCGAACACGCGGACGATGGGCTGGAACCACATCGTGAGACCGAGCGTGATGAGCAGGACGCCGATGATCAGCGCACCGGCTCCGGCGGTCGTCTGCATGGCGAGCGTGGCATTGCCGAGCCGAAAATCCCCGTACGGGAGGTAGGCGATCGGTACGCCTCCGATGATGGTGAACAGTCCCGCCCAGAAGGGCCGGGTCTGCCGCCAGGCCTTGAACCGGTTCTCCTTGGGGACTTCGCGGGAGGCGGGGGTCTCGGCGCTCATGGAAACAGCTCCCTGGAAGCGGTGTTGCTGTGAAAGGTGGAGAAGTGGTGCTGACGACCGGAGCGGGCGGGGCCGTACGGGACGGCCCACGCCCTCCGGACCCGGTCAGTCCTTGAAGCACTCCTGGGACGTGCCCCGGTGAAGGGACAGGCTCAGGTTCGGGAGCTTGAAGGTCGCGGCGGTGGTCGCCCACGCCTTCTGCTCGACGTCGTTCAGCACGGCGTTCTCGGCGCGCTGGCCGAAGCCGTACGGGTTCGCCTTGGTGTTGGGCTGGATGCCCGGCTTGCCGGGGATCGGCTTGCCGTCGGGGCCCGTGTTGAGCGCGCCGGCCGCGACGCCGATGTCGATGTTCCTGAACTCGGCGTTGGTCTTGAGGTCGGAGACATCGAGGTAGATGTCCTCGGCGTAGACCTTGTCCTTGCCGGTACCGGCGGTGAGCCGGAGCGTGACGTCGCCGACGAACGGCACCTTCGGCGTCACGACCGACTGGCACATGTTGGTGATCCAGGCCTTCGAGAAGCCCGAGACGGCGACGGGAGCCGCGAAGGCGTTGCCTTCGAGGTCCTTACCGCCGTTGACGCTGCCGTACTGGACGAAGTCCTCGCCGACGAGGCTCTTCGCCTTAACCTTGAACTCCTGGCCGGAGATGCTGAAGGACGCGGCGAGCGCGCCCTGGGCCAGTCCGACGCCGATCGCGGCCGTCGCGGCCACACTCGGGACCATGACGACGGCGAACCGCTTCCATCTGGTTCCGCCACGCACCTGGGACTTCATGAGAATTCCTCCTTCTCGGACGTACATCTCCGGAAGGGCCCTGGGCCCGTCCTGGGATGGGAGAAGAGCTACGTCCTCGGGAAGGAGAGCGCCGAGGCATCAGGCGGCGCGATGCGCGTCCGAATCACCGGCGATCACCCCCGAGCGACAACCATGGGCCGCGCCTTTGAACGCGGCCTGATTGGACAGGCCCCACTCGGTGAGAGCGGGAACCCCCCTGTCCACGACCGGTGCCGGAACACCGGTCCGCCCGGTGGGGACCCTCGCCGCGATCCCGGTTGGTTGCCGGGGTGGTGCGGTTCGGACCGAGCGTCGCCGATCGTGGTCCATTCCGCGCCGTGACACAAGGGGGTTCGTTACTGGCTAGTAACGGGTGGATAACCGGGCCATGGCGGGACGGGGCCGAACGGGCACAGAGGGTACGTTCGACTGCGCCGGAATGTCCGGAGATCGCCGCATGAATGCGGACAGAAGACCAGGTTCGATTTACTGCAAGTAACAGCGGCCGCGATTACCAAGATTTGGTAAAGCGCGGCCGCCTTTTGTCACTGTGTTGCCAAATCGTCAGGCGATCCGGCGCCCCGGGCAGGGCTGAAAACGCCTCAGAACAGCACCCGGGCGAGCGCCTGGCGCGCCGCCGTGACCCTCGGGTCGTCGGCACCGATCACCTCGAACAGCTCCAGGAGCCGCAGCCGCGCCGCGTCCCGGTCCTCGCCCGCCGTGCGGCGCACGGTCTCCACGAGGCGGCCGAAGGCGTCCTGCACATGACCGCCCACCAGATCGAGGTCGGCGGCGGCGATCTGCGAGGTCACGTCGGCCGGGTTCTCCGCGGCGTTCCTGCGGACGGCGGCGGGGTCCAGGTCCTGCACGCGGGCGAGCAGTTCGGCCTGGGCCAGACCGAGCTTGGCCTCCGGGTGGGCCGGGTCGTCGGCGAGCACGTTCTTGTACGCCTGGACCGCACCGGCCAGGTCACCGGCGTCGAGTGCGGACAGGGCCGCTTCGAGGAGGGCGTCGTACGGGCCGGCCAGCGGCTGCCGGTCGGCCGCGGCACCCTCGGAGGCGTCCGCGTCGACGACGATGCCGGTGAGGCCGAAGCGCTCCTCGCCGATCTGGATCAGCTGGTCGAGCGTCTCGCGGATCTGGGCCTCGGGCACCGCGCCCTGGAAGAGCGGCAGCGCCTGACCGGCGACCACCGCGAAAACGGCCGGAATTCCCTGGATACCGAACTGCTGCATCAGCATCTGGTTGGCGTCGACATCGATCTTCGCGAGCAGGAAGCGGCCGTTGTACTCGACGGCGAGCCGCTCCAGGAGCGGGCCGAGCTGCTTGCAGGGCTCGCACCACTCGGCCCAGAAGTCGAGGACGACCGGGACCTCGGCGGAGCGCTGGAGCACATCGCGCTCGAAGCCCGCCTCGTCGACGTCGATCACCAGGGCGGACGGCGCCACCGCCGCGGAGCCACCCTGTCGGGCGGCTTCGGCGCGCACCTGCTCCGCCTTCGCCTTGGCCTCTCCGGCCGCCTTCACCGCGGCGAGATCGACGACGCCGCTCATGGACATGTTTCGGGGCTGCATGCGTACATCCTCCCCCTTCCGCGCGCGTAACCGGTAAGCCATGGCTGAACCGTGCCGTCCGCACGTCTCCCGCCGGTGTGCGAGACGTGGGGCGACACGGTCCTTCGTCTTCGGTTCGCGCCGGGTCCCCACCCGGCGCATGGTTGTCGCTCAGGCCGCTCAATGCCTTTCGCTACAGGTCGTAGCGTAACTCTCCGGGGTGATCCGGGGGGAGACCGCGGGCGGGATCCGTTCGGTGAACTGCCTCACACGCCGGGCCTCTGGCGCCGTACCTACCGGCGGGTATGGTCGACGTTCATGTGTAGCCGCACCGACCGCCGCAGCCGTCCAGGGCGTCCCCGCTCCCCCGAGGCCGACACGGCCATCCTGGAGGCGACCCGCGCGGCCCTGGTCGAGCTGGGCTGGTCCAAGCTCACGATGGGGGACGTCGCGGGACGCGCCGGGGTTGCGAAGACGACCCTCTACCGCCGCTGGGCCAACAAGAACGAGCTGGTGGTGGACGCCGTCGCCGTCCTCTTCGACGAACTCGAACTGCCGGACCTGGGTTCCCTCCAGGCCGACATCGAGCATGTCGTGCTGCAGTTCGCCACCCTCCTCGAACGCCCCGAGACGAAGACGGCCCTGATGGCGGTGGTGGCGGAGTCGACCCGCGACGAGCCGCTGCGCGAGCGGATACGCGCCTCGATCGTCGACCGGCAGAAGCGGCTGGTGCTGGAGGGCCGAATGCGGGCGCAGCGGCGCGGTGAGCTTCCGGCGGACCGCGACCCGGTCGTGGTGGACGCCACCGACGACCTGATCTTCGACGTGATCGCGGGGGCGGTCGTGCACCGGGCGCTGGTGAGCGCGGAGCCGGTGGACGAGCCGTGGGTGGCGCGCCTGTCCGCACTCCTGGTGGGCGGTCTGGGCGCGGTGGCCGGCTGACCCGGGCCGCGGAGTACGCATGAGGGGCGGTACGGGAGTCCCGTACCGCCCCTGAGCTGTCCGGGGTGTGGGTCAGAAGCCCGGCGGCTCCGTGTAGACGCCCCACTCGTCCCTGAGGGCGTCGCAGATCTCGCCGAGCGTGGCCTCGGCGCGTACGGCGTCGAGCATCGGGGCGATCATGTTCGAGCCGTCCTTCGCGGCCGCGAGCATCGCGTCGAGCGCGGCGCGGACCTTGGCGTCGTCGCGGCGGGCCCTGCGCTCGCCGAGGATCCGGACCTGGTCCCGCTCGACCTCGTGGCTGACCCGCAGGATCTCCAGGTCGCCGGTGACGGAGCCGTGGTGGACGTTGACGCCGACGACCCGCTTGTCCCCCTTCTCCAGGGAGCGCTGGTACTGGAAGGCGGACTCCGCGATCTCGCCGGTGAACCAGCCGTCCTCGATGCCGCGCAGGATGCCGGAGGTGATCGGTCCGATCGGGTGCTGCCCGTCCGGGTGGGCGCGGCGGCCGCGCTCCTTGATCTGGTCGAAGATCTTCTCGGCGTCGGCCTCGATGCGGTCGGTGAGCTGCTCGACGTACCAGGAGCCGCCCAGCGGGTCGGCGACGTTGGCGACGCCGGTCTCCTCCATCAGGACCTGCTGGGTGCGCAGGGCGATCTCGGCGGCCTGCTCGCTGGGGAGCGCGAGGGTCTCGTCGAGGGCGTTGGTGTGGAGGCTGTTCGTGCCGCCGAGGACGGCGGAGAGGGCCTCGACCGCGGTGCGCACGACGTTGTTGTACGGCTGCTGGGCGGTGAGGGAGACGCCGGCGGTCTGGGTGTGGAAGCGGAGCCACTGCGCCTTGTCGGTCGTGGCGCCGTACACCTCCTTCATCCAGCGGGCCCAGATGCGGCGGGCGGCGCGGAACTTGGCGATCTCCTCGAAGAAGTCGAGGTGCGCGTCGAAGAAGAAGGAGAGGCCGGGGGCGAAGACGTCGACGTCGAGGCCGCGACTGAGGCCCAGCTCGACGTAGCCGAAGCCGTCCGCGAGGGTGTACGCGAGTTCCTGCGCGGCCGTCGCCCCGGCCTCGCGGATGTGGTAGCCGGAGACGGAGAGCGGCTTGTACGCGGGGATGCCCTGCGCGCAGTGCTCCATCAGGTCGCCGATGAGACGCAGGTGCGGCTCGGGCTCGAAGAGCCACTCCTTCTGGGCGATGTACTCCTTGAAGATGTCGGTCTGCAGGGTGCCGTTGAGCACGGCCGGGTCGACGCCCTGGCGCTCGGCGGCGACCAGGTACATGCAGAAGACGGGGACGGCGGGGCCGGAGATCGTCATCGAGGTGGTGACGTCGCCGAGCGGGATGCCCTGGAAGAGGACCTCCATGTCGGCGGCGGAGTCGATGGCGACACCGCAGTGGCCGACCTCGCCCAGGGAGCGGGGGTCGTCGGAGTCGCGGCCCATGAGGGTGGGCATGTCGAAGGCGACGGAGAGGCCGCCGCCGCCGGCGGCCAGGATCATCTTGTACCGCTCGTTGGTCTGCTCGGCGTTGCCGAAGCCCGCGAACTGGCGGATGGTCCAGGTCCGGCCCCGGTAGCCGGTGGCGTGGAGTCCCCGGGTGAAGGGGTACTCGCCGGGCCAGCCGATGCGCTCGAACCCCTCGTAGGTGTCGCCGGGGCGGGGCCCGTAGACGGGCTCGACGGCGTCGCCGGAGAGCGTGGTGAAGTCGGCGTCCCGCTTGCGGGCCTTGTCGTAACGGGCCTGCCAGCGACGGCGGCCTTCCTCGATGGCGTCAGCGTCCATGCTTCAAATTTACTAGGACGTCCTAGTAAATGTCGATGGCAAACCCCCGCACATGTGTGCGGGGGTGGGGGTTACGCCTGGGCCGGAGCCGGCCGCGCGCCGCTGACCAGCGGAAGGGTCTCCGCGACGATCTTGCGCTCGACGAAGAACGCGGCGAGCGGGATCGTGCCGCTCACCAGGACCCACAGGAGCTTCCCGAACGGCCACTTCGCCTTGGAGCCCAGGTCGAAGGCGAAGACGAGGTAGATGATGTAGAGGACACCGTGGGCCTGGGAGACCGCGAAGGTCACGTCCTCGCCCATGTCGAACCCGTACTTGAAGACCATGCAGGTGCACAGCACGAGCAGCATGACGGCGGTCACGTACGCCATGACGCGGTAACGGGTCAGCACACTGGATTTCATGCCGTCGAGCGTAACGGCACGTTCCGGGCGATCTTCGCGCGGGTCAGCTCTCGTCGAAATCCCGCGCGCTCACGCGGAGCGGGCGCAGCATCGCGAAGATCTCACCGCACTCTTCGGCGTCGTACGCCCCCAGCCCGAAGTCCATCTCCATCAGGTCCCGGGTCGCGGCCTCGACGACCTCGCGGCCCTTCTCCGTGATGGTCGCGAGGGTGCCGCGGCCGTCGTTCGGGTTGGGGCGCTTGGCGACGAGACCCGACCTCACGAGGCGGTCCACCGTGTTCGTCACCGAGGTGGGGTGGACCATGAGCCGCTCGCCGATCTTCGACATCGGCAGCTCGCCCGCCTTCGAGAAGGTGAGCAGCACCAGGGCCTCGTACCGCGCGAACGTCAGCCCGTACGGCTTGACGACGGCGTCGACCTCCGCCAGCAGGATCTGGTGGGCGCGCATGATCGAGGTGATCGCGGCCATGGAGGGGACCGGGCCCCAGCGCTTCTGCCAGAGCTCGTCGGCTCGGGCGATGGGGTCGAAGGGGAGACTGAGCGGCTTCGGCACGCGACGACCTTACCGACTGGTCATATGCCGGTCAGCCCCGTCTCGCCTTTCGGTCGCCCGCGGCCCGGTGTCGCGGACCGGAAGCCGCTGACCGTCATGTCACGATAGCCCGGATTCCTGTGGAAAATCCTGTTCCGTACCCGAGCCTGGGGGCCGGATGTCCCGCCGCACCGTCACCGCCGTCGCCCTGACCCTCGTCTCCGCGCTGCTCCTTGCGGGTTGCGGCCAGGACGAGCCCCGGACGGGCCCCGTCGGTCCGCCGTCCACGCGCGGGTCCGCGGCCCCCGCGAGCGGCTCCCCGTTCTGGGTCGACCCGGAGAGCGACGCGGCCCGTCAGGTCCGCCGGTACGAGGCGCAGGGCAGGACCGAGGACGCCCGGGTCCTGAAGCGGATCGCGGACCGGCCGGTCGCGGAATGGCCGGCCGGCGAGGATCCCGTACCGGACATCACGCGGGCGGTCCGGGGCGCGGCAGCCGCCAACCGTACGGCCGTCTTCGTCGCGTACAACATCCCCCACCGCGACTGCGGGATGTACTCGGCCGGCGGCTCGCACGACGCTCAGGCCTACCGGAACTGGATCGACTCCTTCGCCGCCGCGATCGGGGAGGCCTCCGCGATCGTCGTCCTGGAGCCCGACGCGGTGCCGCACGTCGTGGACGGCTGCACCCCGGCCCAGTACCACGACGAGCGGTACGGGCTGCTCGCCGGCGCGATCGAGCGGCTCAAGCGGCAGCCGCGCACCCGGGTCTATCTGGACGCGGGCAACCCGGCCTGGATCGACGACCCGGGCAAGCTGGTGGAGCCGCTGCGCCGGGCGGGTGTCGCCCGGGCCGACGGCTTCGCGCTCAACGTCTCGAACTTCCAGCGGAACGAGACCGTGCGGGCCTTCGGCACCCAGCTGTCCGGGCTGCTGGGCGGCACCCACTTCACCGTGGACACCAGCCGCAACGGCGCCGGTCCGCTGCCGGGTGACCGGGAGGAGGCCTGGTGCAATCCGCCGGGCCGGTCCCTCGGTGTTCCGCCGACGGACAGGACCGGGGACGAGCTGGTCGACGCGTATCTGTGGATCAAGCGCCCCGGCGACTCGGACGGCACGTGCAGGGGCGGCCCGGAGGCGGGGACCTGGTGGCCGGAGTACGCCCTGGGCCTGGCGCGCAGGGCGACGTCCTAGACGCCCCCCCAGCCCCCTCCCCGAGCCGGCGCGTCACTCCACCCGGATCCAGTGGGCCTCGGACGGGATGCCGTTCGTGTCGGTGACGAAGAGCATGTACCAGCCGGGCGGGACGAGGGTGCGGTCCTGCGGGACGTCGACGGTGACCGTCATCCCGTCCGTGCTCTTCGTCAGGCCGAGCGCGACGGAACGCTGCTCCACGTCGGTGGTGTGGGTGACGGCGCTGGGCCGCATCAGCCGGGCCTTGGCGATCCGGCCGGCGTCCTTGGTCTTGAAGGTGGCCCGCCCGTTCTGGTCGAGTTCCGCCGAGCCCTCGCCGAGGACGGGCCGGTCGGCGCCCGCCCGGTGGAGGTAGGGCGGGGTGAAGACCTCGATGCGCTGTTCGAAGGTGCCGAGCCTGGTGTTGTCCTTGTCGTCGAAGAGCGGGTCGGAGCCGAAGGTGGCGACCCGGCCGTCGGGGAGCAGCAGCGCCTCGGAGTGGTAGTTGCGCCCCACCGTGGGTTCGGCCGCCTCGACGAAGGCGTTGGTCCTCGGGTCGTAGAACTGCGCCTTGAGGATGTCGCTGCCGCTGCGGCCGCGGTAGTCCTCGGAGCCGCCGGTGGTGAAGACCGTGTCGTCGGGCAGCAGGACGCTGCTGAGGTAGCGGGTGCCCTGCGGGAGCGCGGGCCCGTCGGTGAAGACGGGGTTCTCCGCGGAGAGGTCGACGATGGCGGTGCGGGCGGTCGACTTCGACGACTCGCCCACCCCGCCGCCGCCGAGGACCATCACCTTCTGGTGCTGGACCGGGGGCAGCATCAGGGAGGCGGACGTCTCCAGCTGGTCGGGGTCGGTGAGACCGCCGAGCTTGGTGAAGGAGTTCTTCCTCAGGTCCCACAGGCCCGGTTCGCGGCCCTTCTCCGCCGGGCCGTAGCCGGCGTTGGAGCCGCTGTAGAGGAGCTTGCCGCCCTGCACGAGGAAGAGGGAGGGGTAGGTGGGGAAGTAGCGGAAGGGCCCCTTGGACCACGTCCTGGTGGCCGGGTCGTAGATCTCGTTGTCACCGGGGACGACGTCGCCGACGTCGTTGAGACCGGAGACGGCGAGGACCTTGCCGTCCGCCAGGGTGACGAGGGTCGGGTACCAGCGGGCGTCCTTCATGGGGGCGACCGGGATGTACTTCTCGGCCTTCGGGTCGAACTCGTAGGCGCTCCTGATGCCCTGGAAGTCCTGCTTCTCGGTGGTGAGCTTCTGCGCGAGGCCGTAGACGTTGTCGGCCTCCTCGCCCTTGAGGCCGACGATCTCGTACTGCGCGGCCTCGGTGGTGAGGGCCTCCGGTCCCTCCTTCCGCGCCTCGACGAAGACCCTGGCCTCGGCGGCGGTGACCTTCGTCCGCCACGGCTTCATCTGGCCGCTCTTGAAGTACGAGATCTCGAACTCGCGCTTGGCCCTGGGGACGGTCACGTCGACCTTGGAGACGTACTCGACCCCCGACGGCGAGCGGAAGACGGTGCCCTTCTTCAGGGTGACCGCCTTGTCGGGGCTCTCGTTCTTGACCCGCATGCCGCCGCCGGCCTTCTTGACCTCGCCGTTGAGGACCTCGTACCGGGCGGTGCCGCCGGCGACGAGCAGCCGCCCGTCGGGGAGCTGGGTGTGGCCGGCGCAGAAGAAGTCCTCGGGGGTGGGGATGTTCTTGAAGGTGTTCTTCACCGGGTCCCACAGGACGGTCTGGAAGGTGCCGGCGTCGAAGTTCTTCTGGCTGTTGCCCGAGCCCGCGATCAGCAGCACCTTGCCGGTGTGCAGCAGGGCCGCGTGGATGGCGTTGACGCTGTACGGGGCGGGGACGTCCACCGGTGCCCAGGAGCCGAAGGCCCGCTTGTAGCCGGGCTGGGCGATCTTGTACGCGTGGTACTTCGCCTCGGCGAAGGAGACGGCGGCGGGGGCGTTGAGCGCCGCGAGGACGAGGACCGCGCCGCTGCCGAGGAGCGTCTTCCTGAACTTCTGGGACGGCCGGTAGGCCATGGCTCAGTTCCCTCCGGTCGTCGTGGGGGCCGGCGCGCTGGGGGTGGACGGCAGGGCGGCGGCGCGGAGTTCGACTCCTTCCCGGGCGTCGGCGAGACCACGGGCGCGGACCCGGGCGAGGGCGTGCTCACGGACGCGCAGGGCGCGCCGCTCCCTGACGGTGGTGAAGGCCCAGACGGAGACAGGGGCGAGGGCGATGAGGAGGGCGAGGACCGCCCAGGTGCGCATCGCCGCGTGGGTGTGTCCCTGGTGCACGGAGGCGGCGAGCGAGGCGACGAGGACCACGGCCCAGGCGAGGTGGATCCGGAAGGTGAGGACGCGGTCGGGGCTGGCGGCGCCGCCCTTGGGGGTGACGACGAAGCGGCCGCTGGTGCGGAGCACCGCCGAGCCGAGGGAGGCGAGGTAGATGGGGGCGGAGAGCGCGGACATCGCCATGCCGGCGAGACCGCCGGAGCCCTCGGGCTCGTGGGGGGAGACGTTGTGCCGCCGGTTCCAGAGGTAGAGGCCGATCTGGAGGGCGACGGCGTCGCTGTAGATCATCAGCCACACCGAGGTGGAGACCTGGGTGCCGGAGGCGCCGAACCACAGGTAGAGGGCGCAGCTGAGGATGCCCAGGAGCCAGTTGACGGCCGTCATCGGGTAGTAGACGAGCATCAGGGTGTAGTTGAGGAGGCGGCCCGGAGGCATGCGGAAGGGCGCCTTCCAGTACTGCGTGACGATCGTCTCGTACGTGCCCCGGGACCAGCGCAGCTGCTGGGTGAAGAAGTCGGTCCAGGAGGCGGGGCCCTCACCGACCGCCAGGACGTCGGGGGTGTAGACGGAGCGCCAGTAGCGGCCGGTCTGCGGGTTCCTCCTGCGGTGCAGCTCGAAGCCGGTGGCCATGTCCTCGGTGACGGAGTCGCACAGGCCGCCGATCCGCTTGAGGGCGGAGATCCGGACGACGTTGTTCGTGCCGACGAACATGGGCGCGTGGTAGCGGTTGCCGGCGCGCTGGATGAGGGCGTGGAAGAGGAACTGCTGCGACTCGGCTGCCTTGGTGACGAGGCCGGTGTAGTTGCCGTAGACCTGCGGTCCGACGACGAAGGCGACGTCGGGGTCGCGGAGGTAGCCGAGCATCCGCTCCAGGAAGTCGGGGAGCGGGACGTGGTCGGTGTCGACGGAGGCGAAGAAGTCGTAGTCGTCACCGTGCATGGCGAGCCAGGCGTTGTAGTTGCCGTGCTTGGTCCTCGCCTTGTGCGCGCCCTTCGTCCGGTTCCACTCGGGGACGCCGGCGCGGGTGAAGTGACGTACGCCCAGTTCGGCGCAGAGCGCCTTGGCCTCGTCCGAGTCGCCCTCGTCGAGGAGCCAGACGTCGAGCGTTCCCTCGTGCCGCAGCCTGGTGGCGCCTTCGAGGGTGGCGCGGACCATGGAGAGCGGTTCCTTGCCCGGGACGTACGTGGTGAGGAAGGCGACGTGGGTGCCCGGCTCGGCGTACACGGGTATGGGGTCGCGGGCGACCATGGTGGCGTGGGCGATCGACGTGACGTTCACCAGCATGAAGAAGCAGATGAGCCCGATCGACCCGAGCATCACGGTGTCGAGGCGGACGAGCCAGGGGTCGCCTCCCTCGCGGACGGTCCAGTGGCTGGGCCAGACGAGGTACGCGAGGAGCAGCGCCGAGAGGAGCGGCGCGAGGCTCATGAGGAGGACCGCCCGTATGCGGTGCGGCTCCTTGGAGAGGAGGCTCCGGTACCGCACGGTGTAGGCCACCGGGTCCGGTTCGGTGAGCGGGCCGGCGAGTCTGCTGTAGGTGGCGTAGTCGTAGCCTTCCGGCCGCACGGTGCCTCCAGCTGTCGTCGAACATGTCGATACCCCCACGAAAAGGGACATCGTTCGGCGTGTCGACCGGAGTCGTCCGAGTGAGGGTTTCTACCGGGTACGCCTGCCCTGCCGCCGAAGCGCGTACGTGACGGCCTTCCGGGCCACCGGGTTCAGCTCCTCGACGGCCGCCGTCAGCGCCCCGAGCTGCTGCTCGGCGCCGCGCCGGCAGGCGGCGGCGAGCAGTTCGTCCACGGAGCCGAGGTGGTAGAAGACCGGCGCCTGGTTTCCGTCGCTCAACCATCGGGCACGAAGAAGCCCCCGGCCTGTGACCAGGACCGGGGGCTTCGCCGACGATGCGGCGTCAGGGGGCGGGGTCAGGCGCCGAGGTGGCGCTCCACCGTCTCGACCTTCGAGGTCAGACCGTCCGTCACACCGGGGCGGATGTCGGCCTTCATGACCACCGAGACGCGCGGCGCACGGGCCTCCACGGCGGCGACGGCGCGCTTCACCACGTCCATCACCTCGTCCCACTCACCTTCCACGGAGGTGAACATGGCGTCGGTACGGTTCGGCAGGCCGGACTCGCGGACGACCCGGACGGCGTCGGCGACGTACTCGCCGACCTCCTCCCCCACGCCCAGCGGGGTCACCGAGAACGCGACGATCACGCCTTCACCGCACCCTCGGCGCTCGCCGCGCGGGCGCGGGAGGCGATGACCGCGTCCTCGGCCTCGCGCTTCAGCTTCCGCTCGGCGTAGAAGCCGCCGAACGGCAGCACCGAGAGGACGAAGTACAGGGCGGCGGTGCCGAGGCTCCACCTGGTGCGGTTCCAGGCGTCCAGCCAGAACAGGACGTAGAGGACGAACAGCACGCCGTGGACCGCGCCCATCACCGGAACCGCGTTGAAGTCCGTCGTCCGCTTGAGTACCGAGCAGACCAGCAGGAGCAGGAACGAGACGGCCTCCGGCGCGGAGACGAGCCGGAGCCGGTGGAGCGAGGAAGCGGTCTTGATGTCCACGGAGGGGGTCACCTTCGTTCGATCTTGTGAACGGATGCACAAGGGCCCGTCCATTGTGCACGCCGACTTTGCTGTCTCTTTATCCGGGTCCCCAGTACCTTCGTCGCGTGGCAACGTTCCGACTCCAAGGCAGCAAGGTGCTCGCCGTCTCGATGACCGGCGACGCCGTCAAGGCGAAGAACGGCTCGATGGTCGCCTATGACGGCCAGATGGCGTTCAAGAAGATGAGTGGCGGCGGTGAGGGCCTGCGCGGCATGGTGACCCGCCGGCTCACCGGCGAGCAGATGGAGGTGATGGAGGTACGCGGCCAGGGGACCTGCTGGTTCGCCGACCGGGCCTCCGAGATCAACCTCGTGTCCCTGCACGGCGACAAGCTCTGGGTCGAGGCGAGCAACCTGCTCTGCACCGACGCGGGGCTGCGCACCGGCACGACCTTCACCGGCCTGCGCGGCGGCGCCACCGGCAACGGCATGTTCACGACCACGGTCGAGGGCACGGGCCAGGCGGCGATCATGTCCGACGGCCCGGCGGTCGTGCTGCGGGTGACCCCGCAGTACCCGCTCCAGGTCGACCCCGGGGCGTACATCGCGCACCAGGGGAACCTCCAGCAGCACTTCCAGTCGGGTGTGACCTTCCGCACCTTCATGGGCGAGGGCGGCGGCGAGGCCTTCCAGATCCGCTTCGAGGGCGACGGCCTCGTGTACGTCCAGCCGAGTGAGCGGAACACCGTCGGGGGTGACGTCTGATGCCGTTCCGTGAGATCAACTCGAAGATGGTCGAGGCGACCGTCATCCCGGGGCAGCGGATGTTCAGCCAGCGCGGCGCGATGCTCGCGTACCGCGGGGACGTCACTTTCACGCCGAACATGGCGGGCGGTCAGGGCGGCCTGATGTCGATGATCGGCCGCCGGGTGGCCGGCGAGGCGACTCCGCTGATGACCGTCGAGGGCAACGGCACGGTGATGTTCGGGCACGGCGGCCACCACATCCAGGTGATCGGCCTGACGGGCGACACCCTGTACGTGGAGGCCGACCGGCTGCTGGCCTTCGACGGCACCCTGGAGCAGGGCACGATGTTCATGGGCTCGCAGGGCGGGGTCATGGGCATGGTCCGCGGCCAGGTCACCGGCCAGGGCCTCTTCACCACCACCCTGAAGGGGCACGGCGCGGTGGCCGTCATGGCGCACGGCGGGGTCATCGAGCTGCCGATCACGCCGGGCCGCCCGGTGCACGTGGACCCGCAGGCGTACGTGGCCCATCACGGCGACGTGCGGAACAAGCTGTCGACCGCGCTCGGCTGGCGCGACATGGTGGGGCGCGGCTCGGGCGAGGCGTTCCAGCTGGAGCTGAGCGGCAGCGGCGCGGTGTACGTCCAGGCCTCGGAGGAGAAGCTGTGAGCACCCCGGTGATCCACGACCCGGCGACGCTTCCGTCGGACGACAACGTGAACCCGTACACCTTCTGCGTGGAGCTCAAGGGCTCCCAGTGGTTCCTGCAGAAGGGCAAGATGATCGCCTACTACGGGCGGATCGAGTTCAACGGCATCGGGCACGGGCGGCTCGACCGGCTGGTCCGGACGTCCTTCCACTCGCCGCTGCACGCGAGCGACTGGGTGGTCGCGGAGGGCAGCGGGAAGATGCTGCTCGCGGACCGGGCCTTCGACGTGAACTCGTTCGACCTGGACGAGGGCAACCTGACGATCCGTTCGGGCAATCTGCTGGCCTACCAGCCGACGCTGGCCCTGAAGCAGTCGATCGTGCCGGGCTTCGTGACGCTGATCGGCACGGGCAAGTTCGTGGCCGCGTCGAACGGCCCCGTGGTCTTCATGGAGCCGCCGATGCGGGTGGACCCGCAGGCGCTGGTGGGCTGGGCGGACTGCCCGTCCCCGTGCCACCACTACGACCACGGCTACATGACGGGCGTGATGGGCGGCGTCCGGGCCCTGACGGGCATCGGCGGCACCTCGGGCGAGGAGCACCAGTTCGAGTTCGTGGGCGCGGGCACGGTGCTGCTCCAGTCGACGGAGCTGCTGATGGCGGAACGCGCGATCGGCGGACCGCCGGCACAGGCGGGCGTCCCGGGCGGCCACGGAGGACATGGTTCCGGCCAAGCGGCCCAGGGCTCGGCCCCGCGCCTTCCCGGCCAGCTGGGGGACCTCCAGCGTCGTTTCGGGCTGTGAGCGGTAGTCTGCGGAGTGTGACGCCCTCGAACGCGCGCTCCCAGATTTCGTCAAGCATTCAACTTCTTAGGTAGAATCCATACATGGAGACCGAGACCGCCACCCCGTGGCTCACCGATGGCGAGCAGTGCGCCTGGCGCACCTTCCTTGACGTCCAGAGGATGCTGACGTACCAGCTGGAGAAGGATCTCCAGCCCTTCGGTCTGACGATGAACGACTACGAGATCCTGGTGAACCTCTCGGAGTCGGCGGAGCGGCGGCTGCGCATGAGCGATCTCGCCGCGGCCACCCTCCAGTCCAAGAGCCGGCTCTCGCACCAGATCACCCGGATGGAGAACGCCGGGCTCGTCCGCCGCGAGAACTGCGAGTCCGACCGGCGCGGGCTGTACGCCGTCCTCACCGACTGCGGCATGGAGACCATGCGCAAGGTCGCCCCGCACCACGTCGAGTCGGTGCGCAGGCACTTCATCGACCAGATCGGCGGCGAGGCCCTCGGCGACCTCCACCAGTCCCTCAAGCCGGTCGCCGAGCAGCTGCGCGGACGGCGCGGCAAGCCGTAGCCGCAGTCGTACGTGAGAGGGCCTCCCCGGGCGCACCGGGGAGGCCCTCTCGCGTGGCCGCGGTCAGTTGCCGGTGAGGCTCGCGACCAGCTCGTCGGAGGCCGCGTACGGGTCGAGGCCGCCCGCCACGATCCGTTCCGCCAGCGCGTCCAGGCGCCGGTCCCCGTGCAGGTCGCCGATCTTCTCGCGCAGGGCCGTGACCGCGATGGTCTCGACCTCGCGCGCCGCCCGGGAGCGGCGGCGCTCCGCGAGGACCCCGTGCTCCTCCATCCAGGCGCGGTGCTTCTCCAGGGCCTCCACGACCTCGTCGACGCCCTCCCCGCGGGCCGCGACCGTCTTGACGATCGGCGGCCGCCAGTCGCCCGGGCCCCGCGCCTCGCCGAGGCCCAGCATGTGGTTGAGCTCACGGGCGGTGGCGTCCGCGCCGTCCCGGTCGGCCTTGTTGACCACGTACACGTCGCCGATCTCCAGGATGCCCGCCTTCGCGGCCTGGATCCCGTCGCCCATGCCCGGGGCGAGGAGCACCACCGAGGTGTCGGCCTGGGAGGCGATCTCGACCTCGGACTGCCCGACGCCGACGGTCTCCACGAGGATCACCTCGCAGCCGGCCGCGTCCAGGACGCGGATGGCCTGCGGGGCGGACCAGGCGAGCCCGCCCAGATGGCCGCGGGTCGCCATGGAGCGGATGTAGACGCCCGGGTCGGAGGCGTGCTCCGACATCCGGACCCGGTCGCCGAGGAGCGCTCCCCCGCTGAACGGCGAGGACGGGTCGACGGCCAGGACGCCGACCCGCTTGCCGGCCCGCCGGTAGGCGGAGACGAGCGCGGAGGTCGACGTGGACTTGCCGACGCCGGGCGAGCCGGTCAGTCCCACCACGTACGCGTTGCCGGTGAGCGGCGCGAGGGCCGCCATCACCTCGCGCAGCTGGGGGGACGCCCCCTCGACGAGGGAGATGAGCCGGGCCACGGCCCGCGGCCGGCCCTCCCGTGCCCGGGCGACGAGTTCGGGGACGTCCACCATCTGCGCTGCTCCTTGCCTGAGCCGGGTGCTTACTTGCCGTTGCCGGGGACGCGCACGATCAGCGCGTCGCCCTGGCCGCCACCGCCGCACAGGGCCGCCGCGCCGATGCCGCCGCCGCGCCGCTTGAGCTCCAGGGCGAGGTGCAGCACCACACGGGCGCCGGACATGCCGATCGGGTGACCCAGCGCGATGGCGCCGCCGTTGACGTTCACCTTCTCGGGGGTGACGCCGAGGTCCTTCATTGACTGCACGGCGACCGCGGCGAAGGCCTCGTTGATCTCGATGAGGTCGAGGTCCTCGACGCCCAGGCCCTCCTTCTTCAGGGCGTGGCGGATCGCGTTGGACGGCTGCGACTGGAGCGAGTTGTCGGGGCCGGCCACGTTGCCGTGGGCGCCGATCTCGGCGATCCACTCCAGACCCAGCTCCTGGGCCTTGGCCTTGCTCATCACGACGACGGCGGCGGCGCCGTCGGAGATCTGCGAGGAGGTGCCGGCGGTGATGGTGCCGTCCTTGGCGAAGGCCGGGCGGAGCTTGCCGAGGGACTCGGCGGTGGTCTCGGCGCGGATGCCCTCGTCCTTGGCGAAGACGACCGGGTCGCCCTTGCGCTGCGGGATCTCGATCGGGGTGATCTCGGCCTCGAAGATGCCGTTCTTCTGGGCGGCGGCGGCGCGCTGGTGCGAGAGCGCGGCGATCTCGTCCTGCTCGGGGCGCTTGATGCCCAGGCGGGTGTTGTGCTTCTCGGTGGACTCGCCCATGGCGATGCCCTCGGAGGAGTCGGTGAGGCCGTCGTACGCCATGGAGTCGATCATCTCGATGGCGCCGTACTTGAAGCCCTCGCGGGACTTCGGCAGCAGGTGCGGGGCGTTGGTCATCGACTCCTGGCCGCCGGCGACGACCACGTCGAACTCGCCCGCGCGGATGAGCTGGTCGGCGAGGGCGATGGCGTCGAGGCCGGAGAGACACACCTTGTTGATGGTGAGGGCGGGGACGCTCATCGGGATGCCGGCCTTGACGGCGGCCTGACGGGCGGGGATCTGACCGGCGCCCGCCTGGAGCACCTGGCCCATGATCACGTACTGGACCTGGTCGCCGCCGATGCCGGCCCGGTCGAGGGCGGCCTTGATGGCGAAGCCGCCGAGCTCGGCGCCCGAGAAGGACTTGAGCGAGCCGAGCAGGCGACCCATGGGCGTGCGGGCGCCCGCGACGATCACTGAGGTGGTACCGGTCGTTCCAGACATGAGGCACGGCCCCTAGGGATGAGGAGTGAACGAGGGTTTACCGCCAATGTACTGAGGGGCGCCGCGCCCGGTCACCGGGCAGCCGGTGTGACGGCGCGCACGTTGCGTAACCACTCTCCCGGCGTTGCACTGGAGGCATGCTGACGCGAATCGACCACATCGGGATCGCCTGTTTCGACCTGGACAAGACTGTCGAGTTCTACCGTGCGACGTACGGTTTCGAGGTCTTCCACTCCGAGGTCAACGAGGAGCAGGGCGTCCGCGAGGCCATGCTGAAGATCAACGACACCTCGGACGGCGGAGCCTCGTACCTCCAGCTCCTGGAGCCGACCCGGGAGGACTCGGCGGTGGGCAAGTGGCTCGCCAAGAACGGTGAGGGCGTGCACCACATCGCCTTCGGCACGGCGGACGTGGACGGGGACGCCGAGGCCATCCGTTCCAAGGGCGTGCGGGTGCTCTACGACGAGCCGCGGATCGGCTCCATGGGCTCCCGGATCACCTTCCTGCACCCCAAGGACTGTCACGGCGTGCTCACGGAACTGGTCACCTCGGCCGAGCCGTCCGCTGACCACTCCTCAGCGGAGCACTGACCTCCGGATTCCTGGCCCGGTAGAGTGGGCGACTCCGGGCCGGGGCCGGTCGGGGCCGCTCCGTGCGGCACCGAAGTCGGGATGTCGGGGTCGTCCGATCTGTCACGATCCCCCGGGGGTCCGTCCTCGGCCGTGAGGGCGTGCTCGTAGGAGTGTTGCGACCAGGGGACGGATGGACCGCGCAGTGCGGGGCTACGAACGCCAGGAGAGCCACCGAGCTGAAGACGACCATCTCGCCCGGTTCGAAGCCGAGATGGACCGGCTGAAGACCGAGCGCGAGAAGGCCGTCCAGCACGCCGAGGACCTCGGATACCAGGTCGAGGTCTTGCGCGCCAAGCTCCACGAGGCGCGCCGCACCATCGCGTCCCGGCCCGCTTACGACAGCGCCGACATCGGCTACCAGGCCGAGCAGCTGCTGCGGAACGCGCAGGCGCAGGCCGAGCAGCTGCGCCAGGACGCCGAGCGCGAGCTGCGCGAGGCCCGGGCGCAGACGCAGCGCATCCTCCAGGAGCACGCCGAGCACCAGGCCAGGCTCCAGGCCGAGCTGCACAACGAGGCCGTCCAGCGGCGCCAGCAGCTGGACCAGGAGCTCAACGAGCGCCGGCAGACCGTCGAGGCGCACGTCAACGAGAACGTCGCCTGGGCCGAGCAGCTCCGCGCCCGTACGGAGTCCCAGGCCCGCCGGCTGATGGAGGAGTCCCGCGCGGAGGCCGAGCAGTCGCTCGCCGCCGCCCGCGCCGAGGCCACCCGGCTCGCCGAGGAGACCAGCCGCCGGGTCGGCGCGGAGGCCGAGTCCGCCCGTGCCGAGGCCGAAGCGATTCTGCTGCGCGCCCGCAAGGACGCCGAGCGGCTCCTGAGCGCCGCCTCCAGCCAGGCGCAGGAGGCCACCAGCCACGCCGAGCAGCTCCGCTCGACCACCACCGCCGAGACCGACCAGGCCCGCCGGCAGGCCACCGAGCTCTCCCGCGCCGCCGAGCAGCGCATGCAGGAGGCCGAGGAGAAGCTCCGGCTGGCCCGTGCCGAGGCCGAGAAGACCCTCGCCGAGGCCAAGGAGAGCGCGGCCAGGCAGCTCGCCTCCGCGGAGTCGGTCAACGAGCAGCGCACCCGCACCGCGAAGACGGAGATCGCCCGGCTCGTCGGCGAGGCCACCAAGGACGCCGAGGCCCTCAAGGCGGAGGCCGAGGAGAAGCTGCGCGAGGCGACCGCCGAGGCGGAGAAGCTCGTCGAGGAGGCCTCGGAGAAGGCCCGTACGGCCGCCGCCGAGGACTCCGCCGCCGCCCTCGCCAAGGCCGCGCGCAACGCCGAGGAGATCCTCACCAAGGCGTCCGAGGACGCCCGGGAGACCACCCGCAAGGCCTCCGAGGAGGCCGAGCGGGTCCGCCGCGAGGCCGAGACCGAGGCCGACCGGCTGCGCGCCCAGGCCGAGGAGCAGGCCGACGAGCTGCTCGGTTCGGCGAAGGACGACACCAAGGAGTACCGCGCCAAGACGGTCGAGCTCCAGGAGGAGGCGCGGCGGCTGCGCGGCGAGGCCGAGCAGCTGCGTTCCGAGGCCATCGACGAGGGCGAGCGGATCCGCGGCGAGGCCCGGCGGGAGGCCGTCCAGCAGATCGAGGAGGCGGCGCGGACCGCCGAGGAGCTGCTGACCAAGGCCCGTACGGACGCCGACGGGCTGCGCACCAAGGCCGGCGCCGAGAGCGAGCGGGTCAAGTCGGAGGCCATGGAGCGCGCCCAGACGCTCCGGGCGCAGGCCGAGGAGACCCTGGAGCGCACCCGCGCGGAGGCCGAGCGGCTGCGCGCCGAAGCCGAGGAGCAGGCCGAGGCGGTCAGGGAGGCGGCCGAGAAGGCCGCCGCCGGGCTGCGCGCGGACGCCGAGCGGGCCGCGGAGGCGCGCCGCGCGGAGGCCGCCGAGGAGCTGACCCGGCTGCACACCGACGCCGAGGCGAAGGTGGCGGCCGCCGGGGAGGAGCTCACCGACGCGCGGGCCGAGAGCGAGCGGATCCGCCGCGAGGCCGCCGAGGAGACCGAGCGGCTGCGCACCGAGGCCGCCGAGCGCATCCGCACCTTCCAGGAGCAGGCCGAGCAGGAGGCCGAGCGGCTGCGCGCCGAGGCCGCGTCGGACGCCTCCACCACGCGTACGGAGGCGGAGAGCGCCGCGGTACGGCTCCGCACGGAGGCCGCCGAGGAGGCGGAGCGGCTGCGCTCGGAGGCCCAGGAGAGCGCCGACCGGGTGCGGGCCGAGGCCGCCGCGGCGGCCGAGCGGGTCGCGGCCGAGGCCGCCGAGGCCCTCGCCGCCGCGCAGGAGGAGGCCGTACGGCGCCGCCGGGAGGCCGAGGAGACGCTGGAGTCGGCCCGTTCCGAGGCGGGCCGGGAGCGCGAGCACGCCCGGGAGCAGTCGGAGGAGCTGCTCGCCGCCGCCCGCAAGCGGGTCGAGGACGCGCAGGTCGAGGCGCAGCGCCTGGTCGAGGAGGCGGACGCGCGGGCGACCGAGATGGTCTCCGCGGCCTCGCGAGCCGCGCAGGAGGTACGGGACTCGGTGGCGGGTCTGCGCGAGCAGGCCGAGGAGGAGATCGCCGGGCTCCGCAGCGCCGCCGAGCACGCGGCGGAGCGGACGCGCACCGAGGCGCAGGAGGAGGCGGACCGGGTCCGCGCCGACGCGCACGAGGAGCGGGAGCGGGCGACCGAGGACGCCGGCCGGGTCCGGGCCCGCGCCCAGGAGGAGACCGAGGCCGCGAAGGCTCTGGCCGAGCGGACGGTCACGGACGCGATCGCGGAGTCGGAGAAGCTGCGGGCGGACACCGCCGAGTACGCGCAGCGGGTACGGACCGAGGTGACGGATTCGCTCGCCGCGGCCGAGCAGGACGCGGCCCGTACCCGGGCGGACGCCCGGGAGGACGCGAACCGGATCCGTTCGGAGGCCGCCGAGCGTGCCGAGGCCGTGGTCGGCGAGGCGCGTGCGGAGGCGGAGCGGATCGCCGCCGAGGCGGAGCAGGTCCTCGACGAGGCCCGCAAGGCCGCCGACAAGCGGCGCAGCGACGCCGCCGAGCAGGCCGACGCGCTGCTCGCGGAGGCCACGAGCGAGGCCGAGCGACTCACCGCCGAGGCGGTCGAGCTCATGGAGACCACCGAGCAGGACGCCCAGCGCCTGCGCGCCGAGGCCGAACAGGTCAAGGCCGAGGGCGAGGCGCACGCGGAGGCGCTGCGGGCGGCTGCCCTGGCGGACGGCGAGCAGGTCCTCGACGAGGCCCGCAAGGCCGCCGACAAGCGGCGCAGCGACGCCGCCGAGCAGGCCGACGCGCTCATCGCCGAGGCCACGAGCGAGGCCGAGCGGCTCACCGCCGAGGCGGTCGAGCTCATGGAGACCACCGAGCAGGACGCCCAGCGCCTGCGCGCCGAGGCCGAACAGGTCAAGATCGACGGGGAGGCGCACGCCCAGGCGCTGCGGGCGGCTGCCCTCGCGGACGGCGAGCAGGTCCTCGACGAGGCCCGCAAGGCGGCCGACAAGCGGCGCAGCGACGCCGCCGAACAGGCCGACGCCCTCATCGCCGAGGCCACGAGCGAGGCCGAACGGCTCACGCGTGAGGCGAACGCGGAGGCGGAGCGGGTCACCCGTGAGGCGAACGCGGAGGCCGAGCGGGTCACCCGTGAGGCGGGCGAACTCGCCGACGCGGTCACGGCGGACGCGCGCGCCGAGGCGGAGTCGACCGTGGGTTCCGCGCAGCGGGACGCCGAGCGGATCCGGGCGGAGTCGGAGCGGCTGCGGACGGACGCCGAGGCGGCGGCCGAGCAGATGCGGTCGGAGGCCCGCGAGGAGGCGGACCGCACGCTCGACGAGGCGCGGGAGGCCGGGGCCCGGAAGCGTTCGGACGCGGCCGAGCAGGCGGACCAGCTCATCGCCAAGGCACAGGAGGAGGCGCTGCGCGCCACCACCGAGGCCGAGACGCAGGCGGACACGATGGTCGGCGCGGCCCGCAAGGAGGCCGAGCGGATCGTCGCCGAGGCGACCGTCGAGGGCAACTCGCTGGTGGAGAAGGCCCGTACGGACGCGGACGAGCTCCTCGTCGGGGCGCGCGGTGACGCGACGGCCATAAGGGACCGGGCCGAGGAGCTGCGGAGCCGGATCGAGGGCGAGATCGAGGAGCTTCACGAGCGGGCCCGCCGCGAGAGCGCCGAGCAGATGAAGACGGCGGGCGAGCGCGTCGACAACCTGGTGAAGGCCGCGACGGAGCAGCGCGCCGAGGCCGAGGAGAAGGCGAAGGAGCTGGTCTCCGAGGCCAGTTCGGAGGCGAGCAAGGTCCGGATCGCCGCGGTCCGCAAGGCGGAGGCGCTCCTGAAGGAGGCCGAGCAGAAGAAGGCCTCGCTCGTCGCCGAGGCCGAGGGCATCAAGGCGGAGGCCGAGCGGATCAGGGCCGAGGCGCAGGCGGAGGCCGAGCAGACGATCGAGGAGGGCCAGCGGGAACTGGAGACGCTGGTGCGTCGCCGCAAGGACATCAATGCCGAGATCTCCCGTGTCCAGGACGTCCTGGAGGCGTTGGAGTCTTTCGAGACTCCGTCTGCGGGGTCGAAGTCCACCGCGGCGGCGGGCGCGTCAGCAGGGTCCACTCGTTCGAGTGGCAAGTCCCAGGACGGCTAGCCACTCAAAAGGCTGGACATTCTCCAGATCAAACGGGCATACGCTCGATGACACGCCGCTTCGGCCCCTAGGATTCCTTCTAACACCTCACCGGTCTCATTCGACAGGAAACCCATGAGCGACACATCCTCCCCCTTCGGCTTCGAGCTCGTGCGGCGCGGTTACGACCGCGGTCAGGTGGACGACCGCATTACCAAGCTCGTGTCCGACCGTGACAGTGCCCTGTCCCGCATCACCTCCCTGGAGAAGCGGATCGAGGAGCTCCACCTCGAGACGCAGAACGCCCAGGCGCAGGTCACCGACGCCGAGCCGTCGTACGCGGGGCTCGGCGCCCGGGTCGAGAAGATCCTCCGGCTGGCCGAGGAGGAGGCGAAGGACCTGCGTGAGGAGGCCCGTCGCGCCGCCGAGCAGCACCGTGAGCTGGCCGAGTCGGCCGCCCAGCAGGTGCGCAACGACGCGGAGTCGTTCGCGGCCGAGCGCAAGTCGAAGGCCGAGGACGAGGGCGTCCGGATCGTCGAGAAGGCGCAGGGCGAGGCCAACTCGCTGCGTGCCGAGGCGCAGAAGGACGCGCAGTCGAAGCGCGAGGAGGCGGACGCCCTCTTCGAGGAGACCCGCGCCAAGGCCGCCCAGGCCGCCGCGGACTTCGAGACGAACCTGGCGAAGCGCCGCGAGCAGTCGGAGCGGGACCTGGCGTCGCGTCAGGCGAAGGCCGAGAAGCGCCTGGCGGAGATCGAGCACCGCGCCGAGCAGCTCCGCCTGGAGGCCGAGAAGCTCCGTACGGACGCCGAGCGCCGGGCCCGTCAGACGGTCGAGACCGCGCAGCGCCAGGCCGAGGACATCGTGGCCGACGCGAACGCGAAGGCCGACCGGATCCGCAGCGAATCGGAGCGCGAGCTGGCGGCCCTGACGAACCGCCGGGACTCGATCAACGCGCAGCTGACCAACGTCCGCGAGATGCTGGCGACGCTGACCGGTGCCGCGGTGGCGGCGGCCGGCTCCCCGATCGACGACGAGCGCGCGGCCGGCGTCCCGGCCCAGCAGACCCGCTGATGTGTAGCCGGTAACAACTGCGTAGCGTTGCCCGGACCCCCCGTCATTCCGGTGGCGGGGGGTTTGGCGCGCCCGTAGGTTGGTACGCATGATCGAGCTTGAAGGCCTGACCAAGCGTTACGGGGCGAAGACCGCGGTCGACCAGCTGTCCTTCCAGGTGCGTCCTGGCGTGGTCACCGGCTTCCTCGGGCCGAACGGGGCGGGCAAGTCGACGACGATGCGGATGATGCTGGACCTGGACAACCCGACCAGCGGGACGGTCCGGATCGACGGCAAGCACTACCGGGACCTGGCGGAGCCGCTGAAGTACATCGGGGCGCTGCTCGACGCCAAGGCGATGCACGGGGGCCGTTCGGCGTACAACAACCTGCTGTGTCTCGCGCAGTCGAACCGCATCCCGGAGCGCCGGGTGGGCGAGGTGCTGGACCTGGTGGGTCTGACGCCGGTAGCGAAGAAGAAGTCGAAGGGTTTCTCCCTCGGCATGGGGCAGCGGCTCGGCATCGCGTCCGCGCTGCTCGGTGACCCCGAGATCCTGATGTTCGACGAGCCCGTCAACGGTCTGGATCCCGAGGGAATTCACTGGATCCGCAATCTGATGAAGGCGTTGGCGGCCGAGGGCCGGACGATCTTCGTTTCCAGCCATCTCATGAGTGAAATGGCGCTGACGGCTGATCATCTGATCGTGATCGGGCAGGGAAAGCTGCTGGCCGACACGTCGATGGCGGATTTCATCCAGCAGAATTCCCGGAGTTATGTCCGGCTGCGTTCGCCGCAGCAGGAGCGGCTTCGGGACGTGCTGCACGCCAATGGGTTCGTGGCGGTCGAGGCGGGCAACGGCACCCTCGAGGTGGACGGGGCGACGACCGAGAAGCTGGGCGAGCTGGCGGCGGAGAGCGGTCTCGTCCTGCACGAGCTGAGCTCCCAGCGCGCCTCGCTCGAAGAGGCCTTCATGCAGATGACGGCCGGTGCGGTGGAGTACCACGCGCACGGCACCGATGTACACGGTGGCGCTCCGGCGCCCGGCCCCCAGTGGGGCACGACCTCCAAGGGAGCCTGAACGATGGCAGCGGCATCCGCGGTCCTGCAGTCCGAGTGGACCAAGATCCGGACGGTGTCGTCGACCGTCTGGACGCTGGCGAGTGCCCTCCTCGTCACGGTCGCGATGAGCGCGGCGCTGTCCGCGCTGATGAGCTCCACCTTCGACCAGCTGAGCGAGGCCGAGCGCGCCACCTTCGACCCGACCCTGATCAGCTTCTCCGGGATGATCCTGGGCCAGCTGGCGATGGTGGTCTTCGGTGTCCTCGTGGTGGGGACCGAGTACTCCTCCGGCATGATCCGCACCTCGCTGGCGGCGGTGCCGCAGCGCGCGACCTTCCTCTTCTCGAAGATCACGGTGGCGGGCGTACTCGCGTTCCTCGTGGGGATCGCGACGAGCTTCCTCTCCTTCTTCCTGGGGCAGGCGCTGCTGGGTGAGCACCGGGCGTCCATCGGCGACGACAACGTGCTGCGGGCGGTGATCGGCGGCGGGCTCTACATGGGTCTGATCGCGCTCTTCTCGATGGGTGTGGCGGCGATGCTGCGCTCGTCGATGCTGTCCCTCGGCATCCTGATGCCGTTCTTCTTCCTGGTCTCGCAGATCCTGGCGGCGGTGCCCAAGGCCAAGGAGGTGGCCCGCTACTTCCCGGACCAGGCCGGCGCGACGATCATGCAGGTGGTGCCGGACGCCATGAACACGGAGGAGGCTCCGTACGGCCCGTGGGGCGGGCTCGGCATCATGGCGCTCTGGGTGGTGGCCGCGCTGCTCGGCGGCTATCTGGTGCTGAAGAAGCGGGACGCCTGAGCCGTCGGTCCCTCCGGGTCCCCGTGACCCGGAGGTTCTCCCCCGGTCCCCTGGGGGAGAACCCTGAGGTTCCCCCGGAGACCGCCCGTGGGCCTTCTCGGCTTTCGCCGGAACCGTCAATGGCTCGATAAGCTCCTAGCTCATACGGGGGGCTCCGGCCGACGGCCGCCACGCCCCGAGATGGACGCGACCGACCTGTCGATGGGGCTGGACCATGATCGAGGCAGTCGGCCTGACGAAGCGCTATGGCGCCAAGACGGCCGTGTACAACCTTTCCTTCCAGGTGAGGCCCGGTGTCGTCACCGGCTTCCTGGGACCCAACGGGTCCGGCAAGTCGACCACGATGCGCATGATCCTCGGGCTCGACCGGCCCACGGCGGGACACGTCACGATCGGCGGCCACCCCTTCCGGCAGCTGCCGAACGCGCCCCGGCAGGTCGGCGCCCTGCTCGACGCCAAAGCCGTGCACGGCGGGCGGAGCGCGCGCAGCCATCTCCTCTCGCTCGCGCAGCTCGCCGGCATCCCGGCCCAGCGCGTCGACGAGGTCCTGGGCGTGGTCGGCCTCCAGGACGTGGCCAAGCGGCGCTCCAAGGGTTTCTCGCTCGGCATGGGCCAGCGGCTCGGCATCGCGGCGGCGCTCCTGGGCGACCCGCAGGTGCTGCTCTTCGACGAGCCGGTCAACGGCCTGGACCCCGAGGGCATCCTCTGGGTCCGCAACCTGATGAAGAAGCTGGCCACCGAGGGCCGGACGGTCTTCGTCTCCAGCCACCTCATGAGCGAGATGGCCCTGACGGCGGACCACCTGATCGTGATCGGCCGGGGTCAGCTGCTCGCGGACATGAGCGTCACGGACTTCATCTCGGCGAACTCGGCCGACTTCGCGCGGGTGCGGACCCCGCAGACCGAGCCGGGGCAGCGGGAGAAGCTGACGGCGGCGCTGATGGAGGCCGGCGGCCAGGTGCTGTCCGAGCCGGACGGCGCGCTGCGCGTGACGGGCCTGCCCCTGCCGAGGATCAGCGACCTGGCGCACGAGGCGGACGTACGGCTCTGGGAGCTGTCCCCGCACCAGGCCTCCCTGGAGGAGGCGTACATGCGGCTGACGCAGGGCGCCGTGGACTACCGCTCCACCGACGACCGGCTCGCGCACCTCCAGCCGCCGCTGCAGCCCGGCCACCCGGGGTACGGGCTGCCGCCGCAGCCGGTGGTCCAGGACGTGCCGCAGCAGGGCTGGTACGCCCCGCCGCCGCCCGGACAGAACCCGTACGCCGGGGCGGCCCCCGGCCAGGCTCCCGTGCCGGGCCCCTTCGCCCCTCCGGCCTCGCAGCCGGGCACCCCTCAGCCGAGCGACACCACCAAGGACGCCCGATGACCGCCCCCGCCCCGCACCACCACGCCCCGGCGCCGCACTCCTACGTCTCCCCCATCCCGGTCCGCCGGGCGCACCTCGGTGACGCCCTCGCCTCCGAGTGGACGAAGATCCGCTCGGTGCGTTCGACGCTGTGGACGCTCGGGGTGATGGTCCTGCTGATGCTGGGCATCGGCCTGGGGGTGGCGGCGATCGCCGCGGCCTCCGAGGCCCCGCTGGGCGACGAGTCGGCGCTCGGCTTCGGCTTCTTCGGGATGCTGCCGGCCTCGATCTGCGTGATCACGCTCGGGGTGCTGACGATCGCCTCCGAGTACGGCACGGGCATGGTCCGTACGACCCTGACGGCCTGCCCCAGCCGGGCCCGGGTGCTCACGGCGAAGGCGATCGTCTTCTTCCTGCTCGTCTTCACGGTGACCACCGTGGTCGCCGCGATCGTGGCGGCGGCGCAGGTCGCGATCGTGGACGCGACGGAGCCGACGACGACCGAGTGGCTGCGGGCGACGGTCGGCGCGGGCGGCTACCTGGCGATGCTCGGGCTGCTGTCGCTGGCGCTCGGGACCGTGATCCGGCACTCGGCGGGCGCGATCACGGTGATGATCGGTCTGCTCCTGATGCCGCTGGTGGCGGCCCTGTTCATGTTCTCCCAGGCGCTGAGGTCCGTGCAGGAGTGGCTGCTCACCTACGCCATCCCCTCGCAGATGATCGCGCTGTACGCCACGGATGCGCCCTTCGGCGGTGACGGCCCCGCGGGCTGGCAGCCGCTGCTGATCATGACGGGCATCGCGGGGGTCGCCCTCGCCGGAGCGTTCGCGCTGCTGAACAACCGGGACGTGTAGACCCGGGAGGGCTCAGTACTTCGGCGCGTTACGGGACCGCTGCACCCTGCTGGTGCGGCGGTCCTTCGCGCTCCAGCAGGCCTTGTGCCAGTGGCGTCGGTCGTCCACTCCCCCGTACTCCGGCCAGGCGACCACGTGCGGGGCGCCGCCGGGGATCTCCTGGTCGCAGCCGGGGCAGCGGTAGCGCTTGCCGGGCGCGCTCGCGCCGGCGACGAGGCGGACGTACCACTCCTCGCCCTGCCAGGTCTCGGTGCGCTGCACGCCGCCGTACCGGTCGCCGGGGTCACCCTGCTGTGTGGGCTTCTCGCCGCCTCGGGAGCGGTTGTGGCGCGGGGACACGGGCACACCTCACGGGGGTCTGGGAACACGGACCGTTCTCTCCAGCCTACGGGCCGCGACACGGTGCCCCCGGCCCCGTCCGGGACGGCTTAGCCGAAAATCGCAAGAACTTCATGAACGGCCGTTGCCTTTGGCACGTGTCAGACGTTGGTGCCAGTGCGAGAGGTGATACGCGTCGGCCGCAAGGAGGCAGAAGGCGATGCGCGTGGGTACGTTCGTTCTGGCCGCCCAGTTCCCGGGCCAGGGACAGGGTGAGGCACTGCACCGGGCGGTGCGGACCGCGGAGGTCGCCGAGGAGGCGGGCCTCGACTCGGTCTGGCTCGCCGAGCACCATTTCGTCCCGTACGGGGTCTGCCCGTCGGCCGTGACGCTGGCCGCCCTGATCCTGGGCCGGACCCGGCGACTGCGGGTGGGCACGGCGGTGAGCGTGCTGCCGACCGTCCACCCGGTCGCGCTGGGCGAGCAGGCGGCGCTGCTGCACCTCACCTCGGGCGGCAGGTTCACCCTCGGGGTGGGCCGGGGCGGTCCCTGGGTGGACCTGGAGGTGTTCGGCGCGGGACTCGACGCGTACGAGAACGGCTTCCCGGAAGCGCTCGACCTGCTGCTGCGCTGGCTCACCGAGCCGCGTGTCGACGCCCGGGGAGAGCGGTTCGCCTTCCGTGAGGTTCCGGTGGTGCCCCGCCCCGACGAGCTGATCGGCGGGGCCGCGTCCCCCGAGGTGGTGGTGGCCTGCACCTCGCCGCGGAGCGTGCGGCTCGCCGCCGAGCGGGGTCTGCCGATGCTGCTGGGGATGCACTGCGGCGACGCGGACAAGGCGGAGATGGTCGGCGCCTGGGCGCGGTTCGCACGGGAGGCCGGGCGGGATCCGGACGAGATCGCCCGGATCGGGGCCTGCCATGTCTCGGCCGGCGTCGCCCAGCTCGCGGACCGGGGGGCGGACGCGGCGGAGGCGCTGGTGAAGGCGATGCCAGGGTGGCTGAAGCAGGGCCTCGACGCGCATGTGACGGTCGACGGCCGGCAGCGGTCGATGCGGGACCCCGTCGCGTACACGGAGCTGCTGTGCGGGCTGCATCCCGTGGGCACGCCCCGGCACGCGGCGGACCGGCTCGCGGCGACGGCGGAGCGTACGGGCATCACGCGCTTCGCCCTGCTCGCCGAGGGCTCGGGCGATCTCGCGGCGACCGAGGAGAACGTACGGCGGCTCGGCGCCGAGGTCCTGCCGCTCCTGGTGTGAGTCCCCTCGTGGCCGGGACCGTGCCGCCGCTCCGGCCTTTCTCCGGTGGTCGACGCGCGTCGGCACGCGTCGGCCCCGTCTCCCGCGAAGCGGAGCGGCGGCACCATGTCTCAGCAGTCGCGCAGTTCCGGCGACTGGTTCAGCAGCTGTCCCCGTACGGACGTGAAGCGGGCGAGCCGCTCGTCCACCGACGGGTCCAGCGGGAAGACCGCCACGCGGTGGCAGTTCTGGAAGGCGAGACGCACCCCGAAATGCCGCTGCAGCGCACCACGAATGGCGTCGCTGGCGAGCGCGCGCAGCAGCTGACCACGAGCCTGCTCATTCGGCGGCGGCGTCTGGTTGTCGGCGAACTCTCCGCCGTCCACCTTCAGCTGAGCCACCAGAGAACTGATCATCTCCCATGCGAAGGGCAGGGAGGTCCGGACGCAGTCGACGAAGTCGGCTTCGTCGACCTCGCCTCGCTCGGCCTGTTCCAACAGTGCCGGTGAGACGTCGAGCGACATGGGTTCTCCTCTCGCGACCCCGCGGACGGGGTCTTGCGGGCAGGGCGAAGGGCGTCGTATCGCCACGCAGCGTGCACGGACGACGACCTCCAGCTTCCACGGTAAGCGCGCAGTCCGGGCCGCACCAGAAGATGGGGAGCACAACCGGCTGATAACCGACGGGTGTTCGGCTCAGGATCATGCCCCGGGGCGCGCCGCCGGTGCCCGAATCGCGCGGAAGAGCGCCCGTCTTGTAGCGTTGCCGACCATGCGTCTCGTCATTGCCCGTTGCTCCGTGGACTACGCGGGCCGGCTCACGGCCCACCTGCCCTCCGCACCCCGTCTGATCCTGGTCAAGGCAGACGGCAGCGTCTCCATCCACGCGGACGACCGGGCGTACAAACCGCTCAACTGGATGTCCCCGCCGTGCACCCTGAAGGAGGGCGCCGACGATGAGGCAGGCGTCTGGACGGTGATCAACAAAGCGGGCGAGAAACTGATCATCACGATGGAGGAGATCCTCCACGACTCCTCGCACGAACTGGGTGTGGACCCCGGTCTCATCAAGGACGGGGTCGAGGCGCACCTCCAGGAGCTCCTCGCCGACCGCATCGAGATTCTCGGCGAGGGATACACCCTGATCCGCCGCGAGTACCCGACCGCGATCGGCCCGGTGGACATCCTGTGCCGCGACTCGGACGGCGCGA
Organism: Streptomyces sp. CB02261; assembly: GCF_001905665.1. GTDB lineage: Bacteria > Actinomycetota > Actinomycetes > Streptomycetales > Streptomycetaceae > Streptomyces. Next base: position 89,600 of record NZ_LIVX01000002.1, read on the forward strand.
CGGTCGCGGTGGAGATCAAGCGGCGCGGCGAGATCGACGGCGTCGAGCAGCTGACCCGCTATCTGGAGCTCCTCAACCGCGATCCGCACCTGGCGCCGGTGAGGGGTGTCTTCGCGGCGCAGGAGATCAAGCCGCAGGCGCGGGTGCTGGCGACGGACCGCGGGATCGGCTGCGTGGTCCTGGACTACAACGCGATGCGGGGCATCGAGGACGACAAGCTGCGGCTGTTCTGACGGCGACGAGGACGGCGGTACGGGGACGGCCCCGGGTGCGGTGGACGCACCCGGGGCCGTCGTCGTTCCCGTACGCCGGTCAGGCCGGCGTACCGGTGCCGGTGGAGGCGTCGGCGGCGGGCGGGCCGCCGAGGGTGGCGGAGGCGGAGTTGCTCGGGTTTTCCGCCGTCGTCGACGAGGAGCCGCTCGGGGTCGGGGCCGAGGTCGTCGGGCTGCTCGTCGAGGGCGACGGGGTGCCCGACGACGAGGCCGGCGGCTTGGGCGTCGTCGTCGAGGGCGCCGGACTCGTGAGCGTCGGGCGCGGCCGGCCCGTGGTCGTGGGAGTGCTCGGCGGGGGCGTCGTCTCCGTCGGGGGCGCGGTGGTCGAGGGGCTGTCGGAGGGCGACGGGCTGCCGGAGGTGGGGGAGGTGGCCGAGTCCGACGGGTCCGACGTCGAGCCGCTGTCGGAGCCGGACGGGCTCGGGGAGTCCGAGGAGGTGGGGTCGCCGCTCTCGCTCGGCTCGCCCGCCTCGCCCTCGGCCGGCGGCTCGTCGTCGGTGGAGCCGTCGTCGGTGGAGCCCTCGGTGGCCGTGCTGTCGGAGGTGACGTGGTTGGTGGCCGGGTCCTCGCCGTTGCCGGAGGTGGCGCCGAGGGTCACGACGGTGCCGAGGACGGCGATGAGGAGCGCGCCCGCGCCGACGGCGGAGAGGTTGCGCCGGGCGCCGGCGAGGATGCCGCTGCGCAGGCCGGGCCGGCTGCCGCCGTCGACGGGTTCGGGGCGGGTGACGAGCGTCGGGCCCTCGTCGGCGAAGCCGGGGAACGCCCCGGCCGGGGCGGCTGCGGGGGCGCGCCCCGCGCTGCCCGGCAGCGGGGCCTTCCGCAGGGGCCCGCCCGGCAGCGGTGCCGTCCCGGGGTCCGGCGCCTGCCGTACGGGGAGGGCGGCCGGGCCGCGCAGGGCGGGGGTGCCGCGGGGCGGGGAGACGGGCTCCTCGGCGCGGGCCGGGGCGCCGCGCTCCCCGGAGAGGTCGGAGACGAGGGCGAGTGCCCGGCGGCCGGCGACCGTGCCGCGCTTGTCGGCGAGCACACCGCGCAGGGCGATGGAGGCCTCAAGCTCGGCGCGGGCCCGCTCCAGGTTGCCGGAGCAGAGGGCGAGGACGCCGAGCTCGTGGTGGAAGTAGGCCTCCTCGGCGACCTCGCCGGTGAGCCGGGCGGCCTCCTGGCCGGCGCGCAGGGCCCGCTCCCAGGCGCCCCAGTGCAGTCCGGCGGCGAAGGCGGGCGCGGCCGCGCGGGCGAGCAGGACGGCGGTGGCACGGTGCTCGGCGGTGACGTCGGCGTCGGGTCCGGCGGCGGTGGCGGCTCCGGTGGCCGTTCCGGCTCCGGCTCCGGGGGATCCCGTTCCGGTCGCCGATCCGCTTCCCGCGACCAGGACCGTCAGGGCGGCGAGGAGCGCGTCGGACTCGGCGGCGGCCCGCTCCGGGGTGACGGAGGGGTGGGCGGTCCACCAGGCGTAGTGCTGGGCGACGGTGTGGGCGCGGGCGGCGGCCTCGGTCTCGTACCCCTGGGCGAGGAGCTGGGTGAGGACGCCGGCGGCCAGCCGGTAGCGGGGGCCGACCGGCGAGAGCAGGCCGCAGGCCATGAGTTCGCCGAGGGCGGCGTCCGCGTGGGTGTCGCCGACGAGGGCCGGCAGGTGGGCCTGGTGCGGGACCTCGCCGCCGAGGGCGACGGCGAAGCGGAGCGTGGTCTGGGCGGAGCGGCTGAGCCGGGAGGCGAGCAGGACGGCGGGGGCGGCGCCCTCGCCGAGGCTGGGCAGAGGTATGTCGCGCAGTTCGACGTCGGGGTCGTCGATGCCGTCGAACGCGGCGGCCGCGACGGCCGCGGCCGCGTCGGGGTCGGTCGGCCCGAAGGCCTCCTCGAGAGCGCCGAAGGCGTCGAACTCGGCCGGGGTGACGCGCAGCCGGTCGCGCTGGCGGAGCAGGGCCCCGGCCTGGACGAAGCGCAGCGGCAGCCCCTCGGACTCGAACCACAGGTCGCCGGCCCAGTTGGCCTCGTCGTCGGTGAGGGTGCGGCCGACGGCGCTCTCCAGGAGCTTCAGGGCGGCGCCGCGGCCGAGGCCGGCGAGGTGGAGTTCCTCGACGTGGGCGTCGGGCGAGGGGGCGGGGACCTCGGGGCCGGCGGCGAGGAGGAAGGCGCACTCGGGGGCGGCAGCGAGGAGTTCGTCGAGGGCGGCGCCGCCGAACTCCAGGTCGTCGACGACGACGACGGCGCCGATCTCGCGGGTCCGGGCGAGGAGGCTCTCGCGGCCCGGCCGGTGGTCGGGGGCGTACCGGACGGCGGAGAACAGCTCGTGGAGGAGTTCGGCCGGGGTGCGGTGGTGGCCGGAGAGCCGGACGACGCCGTCGGGGGCGAGCTCGGCGCAGTCGGCGGCGACCGCGTCGAGGAGGGCGGTGCGGCCGGAGCCGGCGGGGCCGGTCACGCGGGCGGAGCGCCCGCGGCCGAGGATGCCGACGAGACGCTCGCGCTCCTCCTGGCGTTCGAGGAGGGGCAGCTCGGGGGCGGTGGGTCCCGGCGGGACGGACGGGGCGGCGGCGCGGGCGGCCTCGGCGCGTTCCTCGGGGGTCCGGGGGCGGGGGGCGGCGGGTTCCTGTCCGGGCGGGCAGGGTTCGACCTCGCTGCCGTCGACGGGGTTGACCGTGACGAGCAGGTCGCCGGAGACGATCCGGACGACGCGGGCGCGCGTGGGCGCGGGTGTGGGCGCGCCGCGTCCCTGGCGGGCGTCGTCGCCCTCGGACTCGTGTCCGTACTCCTCCGGCCCCCGGTTGATCGGGTCCATGGTCCAAGCCCCCAAGAAGCGGTGTCCGGTGCCCGCGGGGTGGGTCCGTCATTGTGCAGGCGACCGAACCCTAGACCGTGGTCAGGCGGCCGGGAACAGGTGGGGTGCCCCCGAGACCAAGACGTCACGGTCTTGTGAGGATTGAGCGTGACGCCTGGTTCACACAGCTGCTTCACACCCGGGGCAGGGACTCCAGGGCGAGGCCACCCTCGATGGCGAGGATGCGGTGCAGCCGGGTGGCGACGAGCAGGCGCTGCATCTGGGGCGGCACCCCGCGCAGGACGAGGCGCCGGCCGCAGCGGCCGGCCCGGCGGTGGACGCCCATGATGACGCCCAGGCCGGTCGCGTCCCAGGAGTCCAGGCCGGTCAGGTCGAGCACCAGGTCGCCGACTCCGTCGTCGACGGCCGAGTGCAGGACCGTACGGGCGTCCGCCGCGCTGCGTACGTCGAGGCGGCCCCCGACGACCAGCTCGACGTGGTCGCCCCTGATGTGCATATGCGCTCCCCGAGAGTGCTCCGTCTTGCAACAACTGACTGCCGCACGGGCAGAAGCGTTGCGCCTTGTCAGCGAACCGGTACCGAATTTCACCCCATGGGGTGAGGGCGGGATGGCGGACCCGGCTCAGTACTTGTAGTAGCCCTGCCCGCTCTTGCGGCCGATGTCACCCGCGTCCACCATCCGGCGCATCAGCTCCGGCGGCGCGAACTTCTCGTCCTGGGACTCGGTGTAGATGTTGTTCGCGGCGTTCACCAGGATGTCGATGCCGGTGAGGTCGGCCGTGGCGAGGGGGCCCATGGCGTGGCCGAAGCCGAGCTTGCAGGCGATGTCGATGTCCTCGGCGGTGGCGACGCCCGACTCCTGGAGCTTGGCGGCCTCGACGACGAGGGCGGCGATGAGCCGGGTGGTGACGAAGCCGGCGACGTCGCGGTTGACGACGATGCAGGTCTTGCCGACGGACTCGGCGAACTCGCGGGCGGTGGCCAGGGTCTCGTCGCTGGTCTTGTAGCCGCGGACGAGCTCGCAGAGCTGCATCATCGGGACCGGGGAGAAGAAGTGGGTGCCGACGACGGCCTCGGGGCGCTCGGTCACCGCGGCGATCTTGGTGATCGGGATCGCGGAGGTGTTGGAGGCGAGGACGGCGCCGTCCTTGGCGACCTTGTCGAGCGAGCGGAAGATCTCGTGCTTGACGTCGAGGTTCTCGAAGACGGCCTCGACGACGACGTCCGCGTCGGCGACGGCTTCGAGCTCGGTGGTGGCGGTGATGCGGCCGAGCGCGGCCTCGGCGTCGGCGGCGTCCAGCTTGCCCTTGGCGACGAACCGCTCGTACGACGCCTTGATGCCGTCGGTGCCGCGGGTGAGGGCGGCGTCGGTGACGTCACGCAGGACGACGTCCCAGCCCGCCTGTGCCGAGACCTGCGCGATGCCGGACCCCATGAGTCCGGCCCCGATGACGGCGAGCTTCCTGGCCACGATGTTCCACCCCTTAACGCCTGTTCACTACTGGCTCTCCGGCGGAGATTAGCGGTCGGGGAGCGTGATGTGACCGCGAAGTAATGCGCGTCACGCCTTGTTTGACGGACGTCACACTCACAGCACCCCGTTCGGGCGCCCCTGGCGTGTGCCGCGCGTACGACACGGACCGGCACGGCTCTCCGCGCCGCGTACCGCGCGTGCCCTCAGCCGCCGCGCACTCCGTAGGTGAGCACCTTCTCGCTCAGCAGCTCCTCGATCTCGTCGAGGAGCACGAGCGCCTCGCGGGAGACGGCCGTCGCCTTGCCCCCGGCGGTCATCTCACGGGTGATGTAGCCGACGACGGTGTTCTCGATCCAGGTGAGCTGTCCGCCGACGAGCAGTGGCAGCGGGTCGTCGGCGGGGGCGCCGGTCTCCTCGCGGAGGGTGGCGACGACGGCGTCCTGGACCTGCTGCTGGACGTGGAAGAGCCGGGCCTTGAGGGTGGGGGCGTGCTCGATGACGTTCATGAAGGCGTCGAAGCCGTCCATGAGTCCGTACGCGGGTGACACGGCTCCGATGTCCTGGCGGAGGGCGCGCAGGACGGCCTGGGCGGCGGACTCTCCCCGGTCGCGGCCGCGGATCATCCGGGCGAGGCGCTGGGTGACGCCGTCCATCCGGTCGAGGAAGAGGTCCTCCTTGGCGGGGAAGTAGTTGTAGACGGTGTTGACGGAGACGTCCGCCGCCTCGGCCACGTCCGCGACGGTCACCTGGGCGAAGCCCCGTTCCAGGAAGAGCCCGGTCGCGATGTCGGAGATCCGCTGCTTCGTCTCGCGCTTCTTGCGTTCCCTGAGTCCCTCGGCCATGCCCTCATCCTAGGCTCCCTGAAACTTCGGTGAGTTCCCATTTTTGGTTGATCTGAAATTTTGGGGACGTTGCAAAATTTCAGTGACTCTGTTTCTGTAGTCGCCATGCCCATCATCAGCACGGCCGGGCTCGCCCGGACCTTCTCGACCAAGAGCGGCCCCGTGGAGGCCGTCCGCGGGATCGACCTGACCGTCCGGCCCGGCGAGATCCTCGGCCTCCTCGGCCCCAACGGCGCCGGAAAGACCACCACGCTCCGGATGCTCACCACCCTCCTCCCACCCACCGCCGGCGCCGCCACCGTCGCCGGCCACGACCTCGTACGGGACCCCGCCGCCGTGCGCCGCCGCATCGGGTACGTCGCCCAGTCCGGCGGCCTCGACCCGCAGGAGACCGTCCGCTCCGAGCTCGTCACCCAGGGGCGGCTCTACGGCATGGACCGGGCCCGCGCGGAGGCCCGCGCCGAGGAGCTCGCGGCCGACCTCGGGCTCACCGAACTCCTCGACCGCGCCACCCCGGCGCTCTCCGGCGGCCAGCGCCGCCGGCTCGACCTCGCGATGGGGCTCACCCACCGGCCCGAGGTCCTCTTCCTCGACGAGCCGACGACCGGACTCGACCCGGGCAGCCGCGCCGACCTGTGGGACCTGGTGCGGCGGCTGCGCGACGAGTACGGCACCACCGTGGTCCTCACCACCCACTACCTGGACGAGGCCGACGCCCTCGCCGACCGGCTCGTGATCGTGGACGAGGGAACCGTCGTGGCCGAGGACACCCCCGCCGCCCTCAAGGCCGCCCACGGCGCGGCCACCCTCCAGGACGCCTTCCTCGCCGTGACCGGCCGCGGCCCCGCGCCCGTCGACACCGCCCCCGTAGCCGTCTAGACCCCTCCAGGACGACCGATGCTTCTCCGCGACACCGCGCTCCTCTTCGGGCGCTACACCCGCCAGACCCTGCGCTCCCCGTTCCAGATCTTCTTCGGCACCCTGATGCCGCTGCTCTACCTGTTCTTCTTCGGGCCGCTGCTCACCGGCCTCCCGCTGGGCCGGGAGGGCGACTCCTGGCAGATCCTGGTGCCCGGCCTGCTCCTCCAACTCGGACTCTTCGGAGCCTCGTTCGCCGGGTTCTCGATCATCATGGAGAAGAACTGGGGCGTGTTCGACCGGATGCGGGTCACCCCCGTGAGCCGGCTCGCCCTGCTGCTCGGCCGGGTCCTGCGGGACGCCGCGCTCTTCGTCTTCCAGGCGGTCCTGCTCGTCCTGGTGGCCCTGCCGATGGGCCTGCGGGCGCCGCTCGCCGGAATCCTCATCGGCTTCGGCTTCGTCGCCCTGCTGTCGGTGGCGCTCGCCTCGCTCTCGTACGCGCTGGCGCTGAAGCTGCGCACCCCGCAGGAGTTCGGTCCCGCGATCAACACGCTCGCGATGCCGGCGATGCTCCTCTCGGGCCTGATGCTGCCGATGACCCTCGCCCCGGGCTGGCTCGACGTGCTCTCGCACCTCGTCCCGTTCCGCTACCTGGTGGACGCGGTCCGGGAGGCGTACGTCGGCCACTACACGACACCGACCCTGCTGTACGGGGTGCTCGTCGCCCTCGGAGTGGCGGCGCTCGCCGTGACGGTGGGCACACGGACGTTCCGGAGCGCCGGTGCCTAACTAGGCTGGACCCATGGTCAATCTGACGCGCATCTACACCCGTACCGGCGACCAGGGCACCACGGCGCTCGGCGACATGAGCCGGACCGCCAAGACGGATCTGCGGATCTCGGCCTACGCCGACGCCAACGAGGCGAACGCCGCCATCGGCACGGCGATCGCCCTCGGGCAGCTCGACGAGGAGGTCGTGAAGGTCCTCGTCCGGGTGCAGAACGACCTCTTCGACGTGGGCGCCGACCTCTGCACCCCGGTGGTGGAGGACCCGAAGTACCCGCCGCTCCGCGTCGAGCAGGGGTACGTCGACAAGCTGGAGGCCGACTGCGACCGCTTCCTGGAGGACCTGGAGAAGCTCCGCTCCTTCATCCTGCCGGGCGGCACGCCCGGCGCGGCCCTGCTGCACCAGGCGTGCACGGTGGTCAGGCGGGCGGAGCGTTCCACCTGGGCGGCGCTCGAGGTGCACGGCGAGACGATGAACGCCCTGACCGCCACGTACCTCAACCGCCTGTCAGACCTGCTCTTCATCCTTGCGCGCACTGCGAACAAGGCGGTCGGGGACGTCCTCTGGGTCCCGGGCGGGGACCGCTGACGTCCCGTGCGAGAAACCGTGTGAGAAGCCGTGGGGGGCCTTCTTCGGCCAGATCGCGTAGCTGAGCGCGATCAGGCCGTGGATGCCCGCCGCACGCCAGGCGACGAAGATCCAGCTGCGCAGCCCGTCGGTGTTCCCGTCGTCGCCGACGTACCAGATCGCCAGGAGCAGCAGACCCGAGGCGACGGCCGCGGCGATCACCGAGCCGAGCCAGACCGCCCCCTCGTGACGGGCCCGCGCCATGCCGAACTGCGGCGGCTTCGGAGGCGGCGGAGCGCCGCCGAAGCGGTGCGCCGCGTGGCCGTCGAGCCACTTCACGGTGCGGTGGCCGTGGCCGACGGTGTAGCCGATGTAGAGAGCGGCGATGCCGTGCCTCCAGCTGGGTTCGGCACCGTTCTTCAGGTCGATCGCCGTGACGACGAGGAGCAGGACCTCCAGGAGGGGCTCGCAGAGCAGGAGCGCGAGGCCCAGCCGGGGCATTTTGAGGAGGTAGCGGGCGGCGAGTCCGGCGGCCAGCAGGACCCAGAAACCGATTTCGCAGATGACGATCAGCGTGACGATCACGACGGTTCCCCTTTCGGTACCCCTTCAGCGTCCCGTGGGTTCCGGCGGCATTCGTCGTCGTCGGTGACGAAGTGCGCCTACATCCTTCGACGGAGGGGTGGATCGGCCCGGACGAGGAGGTCGGAGCACCGGCGGCCGTGTTGGATGAGTACGTGAGACTCCCCCGCCCCTCGCTCCCCCGCGCGACCCTCCCCCGCCCGCACCGCGACGACCTGTTCATCGCCGCCTGCGGACTGGCCGGTGGTCTGCTCCTGTGGTGGTTCGGGCTGTACGTGACGGGTGACCACGTCTTCGGGCAGCGCTGGGCGACGCTGATCCCGCTGACCGTGATGTCCGCGATGGAGGCCCTGCGCCGTACCGCTCCCCGCTTCGCCCTGATCGTGGCCACCCTGGCGATCGTCGGCGACCAGTTCACCAACGGCAATCTCGCCACCGTCCTGATGTTCACGGACGTGGTCTACGCGGCGGTCGTGTACGGCTCGCCCGCCCTGGCCCGGCGCCTCCCGTACACCATGGGGTTCATCACCGTCGCGTCCACGGGCGTCTTCCTTGCGTGGTGGCAGAACGCGGTCGCGCTGCTCGTGGGCGCGCTCACCGGCATGATCTCCTTCCTGCCCGCCGTGACCGGCGCGATCGTGCGCAATCACCGGAACGCCGCGGAGGCGGCCCGGCTGCGCGCGGAGCAGACGGCGCTGCTCGCCGAGATGGACCGGGCACAGGCGGTGGTGGCGGAGCGGGCCCGGATGGCGCGCGAGCTGCACGACATGGTGGCGAACCACCTCTCGGCGATCGCGATCCACTCGACGGCGGCGCTCTCGCTCGACGAGCCGGCCACCACCCGGCAGGCGCTCACCGTGATCCGGGAGAACAGCGTGGCGGGCCTGACGGAGATGCGACGGCTCATCGGGCTGCTCCGGGACAGCGGCGCCGAGACCGAGCCCGCCGCCGCACCCACCCTGGCCGGCCTCGACGCGCTGATCGCGCAGGCGGGGACGAACGGCGGCCCCGCCGGACTGACCTTCGCCCTGGACGACACCCGGGAGACGCCTGGCGGGCTGCCGGCGCCGGTCGAGCTGGCCGCCTACCGGATCGTGCAGGAGTCGCTGACGAACGCGCTCAAGCACGCGGCCCCCGGCGAGGTCCGGATCACGCTCGCGCGCGGGCCGGAGTCGCTCTCCGTGGCGGTGTCGAGTCCGTTCGGGGAGCGCCCGGGGCCGACAGCGCCGGGTTCGGGGGCCGGCCTGGTGGGGATGCGGGAGCGGGTGGCCCTGCTCGACGGGGTCTTCGAGGCGGGTCCGGTGCCGGACGGCGAGGGTGGGAAGCGATGGCGGGTACGGGCGGAACTGCCCATGGACGGGAACGACGGGGAGCGGGCATGACGGTGCGGGTGGTGGTCGCCGAGGACCAGAGCGCGGTACGGGCGGGGCTCGTCCTCATCCTGGGCAGCGCGCCGGACATCGAGGTGGTCGGGGAGGCCGCGGACGGTGAGCGGGCGGTGGAGCTGGCGCGCGAGCTGAGGCCGGACCTGGTCCTGATGGATGTGCAGATGCCCCGGATGGACGGGGTGACGGCGACGGGGATCGTGGTCGAGGAGGGGCTCGCGGACGTGCTCGTCCTGACCACGTTCGATCTGGACGAGTACGTCTTCGGGGCGCTGCGGGCGGGCGCGGCCGGGTTCCTGCTGAAGAACGCGGACGCCGGGGAGCTGATCGAGGCGGTACGGACGGTGGCGCGCGGGGAGGGGCTGATCGCCCCGGCGGTGACCCGGCGGCTGATCGCGGAGTTCGCGGCGCCGAGCCGGCCCGCGCCGACGTCGGATCCCGCGGTGCTGGCCGCGCTGACACCCCGGGAGCGTGAGGTGCTGTCGGCGCTCGGCCGGGGGTTGTCGAACGCGGAGATCGCGGTAGGGCTCGACATGGCGGAGGCGACGGTAAAGACGCACGTCAGCAAGGTGCTGGGGAAGCTGGAGCTGCGGAGCAGGGTGCAAGCGGCGGTGCTGGCGCGGGAGTTGGGTGTCTGAGGACACGGCGCCGACGTTGGTCTGGACCTCTTGACGATTGGTCCAGACCTTCCTACGCTCGCGGGGCGCGCGCATCTTCACGGACCACCCCCACCCCATGTCCGTCCGCAACTTGAGGAGCACCGTTGAGCACTCAAGCACCGACGCGCAGAACAGGGTTCAGACACCGGGCCGCCGCCGGTCTGACCGCCCTGATCCTGCCCCTGGCCGCCATGGTCGGCCTCGCCACCCCCGCCGAAGCCGCCACCTCGGCCACGGCCACGTACACCAAGACCCAGGACTGGGGCACCGGATTCGGTGCCAACTGGACCATCAAGAACACCGGCACCACCACCATCAGCGCCTGGACCGTCGAGTGGGACTACCCCACCGGCACCTCCGTCACCTCCGCCTGGGACGCGTCCGTCACCAGCTCCGGCACCCACTGGACCGCCAAGAACGTCGGCTGGAACGGGACCCTCGCTCCCGGCGCCTCCGTCTCCTTCGGCTACAACGGCACCGGCTCCGGAGCACCCACCGGCTGTAAGATCAACGGCGCCCCCTGCGACGGCACCAGCCAGCCCGGAGACAACGCCCCCTCGGCCCCCGGTACCCCCGCCGCCTCCAACATCACCGACACCTCGGTGAAGCTCACCTGGACCGCGGCCACCGACGACAAGGGCATCAAGAACTACGACGTCAAGCGCGACGGCACCACCGTCGCCACCGTCACCGGCCTCACGTACACCAACACGGGCCTGACCGCCGGCACCGACTACAGCTACACGGTCGTCGCCCGCGACACCATCGACCAGACCGGCCCGGCCTCCGGCGCGACCTCCGTCCGCACCACCGGCGGCGGTGGCGGCCAGCCGAACCCCAACGCCGTGAAGATGGGCTACTTCACCAACTGGGGCGTCTACGGCCGCAACTACCACGTGAAGAACATCGTGACCTCGGGCTCCGCGTCCAAGATCACCCACATCAACTACGCCTTCGGCAACGTCACGGGCGGCAAGTGCACCATCGGTGACGCCTACGCCGACTACGACAAGGCCTACACCGCCGACCAGTCCGTCGACGGCGTCGCCGACACCTGGGACCAGCCGCTGCGCGGCAACTTCAACCAGCTGCGCAAGCTGAAGAAGGCCTACCCCAACATCAAGGTCCTCTGGTCCTTCGGCGGCTGGACCTGGTCCGGCGGCTTCGGCCAGGCCGTGCAGAACCCGACCGCCTTCGCCCAGTCCTGCTACGACCTGGTCGAGGACCCGCGCTGGGCCGACGTCTTCGACGGCATCGACCTGGACTGGGAGTACCCCAACGCCTGCGGTCTCTCCTGCGACACCAGCGGCCCGGCCGCCTTCAAGAACATGATGCAGGCCATGCGCGCCAAGTTCGGCGCCAACAACCTGGTCACCGCGGCCGTCACGGCCGACGCCTCCGCCGGCGGCAAGATCGACGCCACCGACTACGCGGGCGCCGCGCCGTACATGAACTGGTTCAACGTCATGACGTACGACTTCTTCGGCGCCTGGGCGGCGAAGGGCCCGACGGCCCCGCACTCCCCGCTCACCTCGTACGCCGGCATCCCGCAGGCCGGCTTCAACTCCGCCGAGGCGATCGCCAAGTTCAAGGCGCAGGGCGTCCCCGCCAACAAGCTGCTGCTCGGCATCGGCTTCTACGGACGCGGCTGGACCGGCGTCACCCAGTCCGCCCCCGGCGGCACGGCGACCGGCCCGGCGGCCGGCACCTACGAGCAGGGCATCGAGGACTACAAGGTCCTCAAGGCCTCCTGCCCGGCCACCGGCACCGTCGCGGGCACGGCGTACGCCCACTGCGGCACCAACTGGTGGAGCTACGACACCCCGGCCACGGTCACGTCCAAGATGAGCTGGGCGAAGAACCAGGGCCTGGGCGGCGCTTTCTTCTGGGAGTTCAGCGGTGACACCGGCAACGGCGAGCTCGTCGGCGCCATCAACACCGGCCTGAACTAGCCCCTACCGGAAAACGGGAAGCGGGGGACGGCGCAGCACGCCGTCCCCCGCTTCTCCACTTCTACGCGACGTTCACCCTCTGCCCGGGAGGCGCCGCCTCCAGCCAGGCCATGAAACCGGTCCGCGCGTCCTCGCTCATCGCGAGCTCCAGGCGCACGCCCTCGTACATACAGGGCTGGATCACCGCGTCGGAGAGCAGCGCGAGCTCCTCCTCGCCCTCCGGCATCCGGCGCTCCAGGGCCACGATCGACGCGCGCTCCAGGACCCGGCGCGGGCGGGGCGCGTACGAGAAGACACGGAACCAGGCGATCTCGTCACCGCTGTAGCGGGCGACGCCGTACACCCAGCCCTTGCCGCTCGGGTCCGGGTCGTCCGGGACGTTCCAGTGCAGGGAACAGTCGAAGGTGCCGCCGGCCCGCTGGATCAGTCTGCGGCGCAAGCCGAAGACGAAGAGCCCGATCACCACCAGTGCGACGACCAGGCCGCACACGAGCAGAGCGAGGAACATCTTCACCGACCTCCTCGCTGCGTCCCGTGACCGGCACCGCCGGCACAACCGAATACGACCTGCATCTGCATCGCCTCAGCCGCGGCACGCTCCGGAAAATTCCGGAACGTGCCGCGGCTGAGGGCACTACTCGGCGCGGACCGTCAGCGGACCGCTACCGCGCGCAGCCGGACATCGGCGCGCCGCTCGGCGGCGGCGTCGGAATCCGACTTCGCACGCTCCAGCGCGCGCTCGGCGCGCTGGGCGTCGATCTCGTCCGCCAGCTCGCAGATCTCCGCGAGCAGAGACAGCTTGTCGTCGGCGAACGAGATGAATCCACCGTGGACGGCGGCGACGACAGTGCCGCCATCGCTCGTACGGATGGTCACCGGGCCCGACTCCAGCACACCGAGCAGCGGCTGGTGGCCGGGCATGACGCCGATGTCGCCGGAGGTGGTACGCGCGATGACCAGGGTGGCCTCGCCGGACCAGACACTCCGGTCCGCGGCGACCAGCTCGACGTGCAGCTCAGCAGCCAAGGGTGGCTCCTCGGGTCACCACCCGGCGGTCGTGCCGGGTGTTGGGGTCAATTCTAGTGGGCGTGGTGGGAGGGGCGGGACAGGTCCCGCCCCTCCCGGGGGGCACGAGGCTCAGGAGACGCCGAGTTCCTTGGCGTTGTTCTTGAGGTCCTCGATGCCACCGCACATGAAGAACGCCTGCTCGGGGAAGTGGTCGTACTCACCGTCGCAGATCGCGTTGAACGCGGCGATCGACTCGTCGAGCGGAACGTCCGAACCGTCCACACCGGTGAACTGCTTCGCCGCGTGGGTGTTCTGGGACAGGAATCGCTCGACACGGCGGGCGCGGTGGACAACGAGCTTGTCCTCCTCGCTCAGCTCGTCGATACCGAGAATCGCGATGATGTCCTGGAGGTCCTTGTACTTCTGCAGGATTCCCTTGACGCGCGTGGCGGCGTCGTAGTGGTCCTGCGCGATGTAGCGCGGGTCCAGGATCCGGGACGTGGAGTCCAGCGGGTCCACGGCCGGGTAGATGCCCTTCTCGGAGATCGGACGGGACAGAACCGTCGTCGCGTCGAGGTGGGCGAAGGTGGTGGCCGGAGCCGGGTCGGTCAGGTCGTCCGCGGGGACGTAGATCGCCTGCATCGAGGTGATCGAGTGACCACGGGTCGAGGTGATGCGCTCCTGGAGGAGACCCATCTCGTCGGCCAGGTTCGGCTGGTAACCCACCGCGGAGGGCATACGGCCGAGCAGGGTCGACACCTCGGAACCGGCCTGGGTGAAGCGGAAGATGTTGTCGATGAAGAACAGCACGTCCTGCTTCTGCACATCGCGGAAGTACTCCGCCATGGTCAGACCGGCGAGGGCCACGCGCAGACGGGTGCCCGGGGGCTCGTCCATCTGGCCGAAGACCAGCGCGGTCTTGTCGAGAACGCCGGCCTCCTCCATCTCGACCATGAGGTCGTTGCCCTCACGGGTGCGCTCGCCGACGCCCGCGAAGACGGAGACACCGTCGTGCAGCTTGGCCACACGGACGATCATTTCCTGGATCAGAACGGTCTTGCCGACACCGGCACCACCGAACAGACCGATCTTTCCACCCTTGACGTACGGGGTGAGAAGGTCGACGACCTTCAGGCCGGTCTCGAACATCTCGGTCTTGGACTCGAGCTGGTCGAAGGCCGGGGCCTTGCGGTGGATCGTCCAGCGCGGCGCGTCGGCCACGGTGGACTCGTCCGCGTTCAGCACCTGACCCAGCGTGTTGAACACGCGGCCCTTGGTGACGTCGCCGACGGGGACGGTGATGCCCGTGCCCGTGTTCGTCACCGGGGCCTGGCGGACCAGACCGTCGGTGGGCTGCATGGAGATGGTGCGGACCACGCCGTCACCGAGGTGCTGGGCGACCTCGAGGGTCAGCGTCTTGGTCGCGCCCTCCTCGGCCGGGTCCGGAACCTGGACGTTCAGCGCGTTGTAGATCTCCGGCATCGCGTCGACGGGGAACTCCACGTCGACGACCGGGCCGATGACCCGGGCGACGCGGCCCGTGGCGGCGGCCGTCTCAACAGTGGTCGTCATTACTTGTCACTCCCCGCGGTCGCGTCGGCCAGGGCTGCGGTGCCACCGACGATCTCGCTGATTTCCTGGGTGATTTCGGCCTGGCGGGCCGCGTTGGCAAGTCGGGAGAGGTTGTTGATCAAGTCTCCCGCGTTGTCGGTCGCCGACTTCATCGCGCGGCGCGTGGCAGCGTGCTTGGAGGCAGCCGACTGGAGCAGCGCGTTGTAGATCCGGCTCTCGACGTACCGGGGCAGCAGGGCGTCGAGGACGTCCTCCGCCGACGGCTCGAAGTCGTACAGCGGGCGGAGCGTGTCCGTTCCGCCGGCCTCCTTCGCCACCTCGTCGAGGCTGAGGGGCAGCAGCCGGGCCTCGACCGCCGTCTGCGTCATCATCGAGACGAACTCGGTGTAGACGATGTGGAGCTCGTCCACACCACCCTCCGCCGTGTCCTTCTCGATCGCCTCGATCAGCGGAGCCGCGATCGTCTTGGCGTCGCCGTACGACGGCTGGTCCGTGAACCCGGTCCACGTACCGGCCAGCTTCCGCTCACGGAAGTTGTAGTGCGCGATACCACGACGGCCGACGACGTAGACGGCGACCTCACGGCCCTCGCCTTCCAGCTTCGCCGTCAGCTTTTCCGCCGCCTTGATGGCGTTGGAGTTGAACGCGCCGGCCAGACCGCGGTCGCTCGAGAGGAGCAGGACCGCGGCGCGGACGGGGTTCTCCGCCTCGGTGGTCAGCGGGTGCTTGTCGTTCGCACCCGTGGCCACCGCCGTGACCGCGCGCGTCAGCTCGGTCGCGTACGGAGTCGACGCCTGCACCTTGCGCTGCGCCTTGACGACACGCGAGGCGGCGATCATCTCCATCGCCTTGGTGATCTTCTTCGTCGCGGTGACGGATTTGATGCGACGCTTGTAGACCCGGAGCTGCGCTCCCATGAGTCAGGTCCCTTCCGTCGTCACTTCGAGACGTTGACGGCGGCAGGAGCGTCCTCGCCCAGCAGCTTGCCGTCAGAGGTCTCGAACTGCTTCTTGAACTCCGCGATCGCGTCGGCGACGGACTGCAGCGTGTCGTCCGACATCTTGCCGCCCTCACGGATGGAGGTCATGAGGCCCGAGTGGTTCTGGCGGAGGTACGCCAGGAGCTCGGCCTCGAAGCGGCGGATGTCGGCGACCGGGACGTCGTCCATCTTGCCGGTGGTGCCGGCCCAGACGGAGACGACCTGGTTCTCGGTGGGCATCGGCTGGTACTGAGCCTGCTTGAGCAGCTCGACCATGCGCTGTCCACGCTCCAGCTGCGCCTTGGAGGCCGCGTCCAGGTCCGAACCGAAGGCGGCGAAGGCCTCCAGCTCACGGAACTGGGCGAGGTCCACACGGAGGCGACCGGAGATCTGCTTCATCGCCTTGTGCTGGGCGGAGCCACCGACACGCGAGACCGAGATACCGACGTTCAGAGCCGGACGCTGGCCGGCGTTGAACAGGTCGGACTCCAGGAAGCACTGGCCGTCGGTGATGGAGATGACGTTGGTCGGGATGAACGCCGACACGTCGTTCGCCTTGGTCTCGACGATCGGCAGACCCGTCATCGAACCGGCACCGAGCTCGTCCGAGAGCTTCGCGCAGCGCTCGAGGAGACGCGAGTGCAGGTAGAAGACGTCACCCGGGTAGGCCTCACGGCCCGGCGGGCGGCGCAGCAGCAGGGACACGGCGCGGTAGGCGTCGGCCTGCTTCGACAGGTCGTCGAAGACGATCAGGACGTGCTTGCCCTGGTACATCCAGTGCTGACCGATGGCGGAACCGGTGTACGGCGCCAGGTACTTGAAGCCGGCCGGGTCGGACGCCGGGGCGGCGACGATCGTCGTGTACTCGAGCGCGCCGGCCTCTTCCAGGGCGCCGCGAACGGACGCGATGGTCGAGCCCTTCTGGCCGATGGCGACGTAGATGCAGCGGACCTGCTTGTTCACGTCGCCCGAGCGCCAGTTGTCGCGCTGGTTGATGATCGTGTCGACGCACAGCGCGGTCTTGCCGGTCTGACGGTCGCCGATGATCAGCTGGCGCTGTCCACGACCCACGGGGGTCATGGCGTCGACGGCCTTGTAACCGGTCTCCATCGGCTCGTGCACCGACTTACGGGCCATGACGCCCGGGGCCTGCAGCTCGAGGGCGCGGCGGCCCTCGGTCGCGATCTCGCCGAGACCGTCGATCGGGTTGCCGAGCGGGTCGACGACGCGACCCAGGTATCCCTCACCGACACCGACGGAGAGGACCTCGCCGGTGCGCTGCACCGACTGTCCCTCCTCGATGCCGCTGAACTCGCCGAGGACGATCGCACCGATCTCGCGCTCTTCGAGGTTCAGGGCGAGACCGAGGGTCCCGTCCTCGAACTTCAGCAGCTCGTTCGCCATGGCCGAGGGAAGACCCTCGACCTTCGCGATACCGTCACCGGCCAGGCTGACCGTGCCGACCTCCTCGCGCGAGGCCGCGTCCGGCTGGTACGACTGGACGAAGTTCTCCAGTGCGTCCCGGATCTCCTCCGGCCGGATCGTGAGCTCCGCCATCTGGGTTCCCTGCTCTCCTTGTTGGGCCCGAAGTTTCTTAAGGGGTCTGGGGGCCGACCCCCAGGAATCTTCTGCAATCTCTGCACGGCCCAACCGGGCCGCTGGTGATGCTGTGTTGCTGTGATGCCTTGTGCTGTGCGGCTGCGTCAGCCGGCCAGTCGACGGGTCGCCTCGTCGAGGCGCTCCGCGATGGACCCGTTGATGACCTCGTCGCCGACCTGCACGGTGATCCCGCCGAGGACCGCCGGGTCCACGTCCAGGTTCAGGTGCATCTCGCGGCCGTACAGCTTGGCCAGGACGGCACCGAGGCGCTGCTTCTGCTGGTCCGACAGCGGCACCGCCGAGGTGACGACGGCGACCATCCGGTTCCGGCGCGCCGCGGCGAGCTTGGACAGGGACTCGAGTCCCGCTTCCAGGCTACGTCCCCGGGGCTGGGTCACCAGACGGACGACCAGGCGCTCGGTGGTCGCGTGGGCCTTGCCGCCGAGCAGGCTGCGGAGCAGCTCGCCCTTGGCGGTGGCCGTGGCGGCCTTGTCCGTCAGCGCCGAGCGGAGCTCGGGGCTGGAGGACACGATCCGGCCGAACCGGAACAGCTCGTCCTCGACGCCGTCGAGGGCGCCCGCCTTCTGCGCCGCGGTGAGGTCGGCGGTGTTCGCCAGTTCCTCGGCCGCGTCGACCAGGTCACGCGAGCGCGACCAGCGGGAACGCACCATGCCGGACACCAGGTCGACGGTCACGCCGCCCACCTGACCGCTCAGGAGTCGCTGCGCGAGCTCGGCCTTGGCCTCACCCGACTGCGCGGGGTCGGTCAGGACCCGGCGCAGCGACACCTCGCGGTCGAGCAGCACGGTGACGGCGGCCAGCTCGTCCGCGAGCTTCGTCGCGTCGACCGTGGTGTTGTCGGTCAGCGCGTCGAGGGACTCACGGGCGGCGGACAGTGCCTCGCGGCTCGCTCCGTTCATCGGACAGCCTCGGCCTTCTCCTCGAGCTCGTCGAGGAAGCGGTCGATCGTGCGGCTCTGGCGGGCGGTGTCCTCGAGGGACTCGCCGACCAGCTTGCCGGCCAGGTCGGTGGCGAGCTTGCCCACGTCCTGACGCAGCGACGCAGAGGCGGCCTTGCGGTCGGCCTCGATCTGCGTGTGGCCGGCCGCGATGATCTCCTCGCGCTGGCGCTGGCCCTCCGCCTTCATCTCCTGGATGATCGCGGTGCCCTGCTCCGTCGCCTCCTGGCGAAGACGCGCGGCCTCGTGGCGGGCCTCGGCGAGCTGGGCCTTGTACTGCTCCAGCACACTCTGAGCCTCGATCTGGGCCGACTCGGCCTTCTCGATGCCACCCTCGATGGCCTCGCGACGCTGCTCCAGAACCTTGTTGATGTTCGGGAGGAGCTTCTTGGCGAGGAAGCCGAAGACGATGACGAAGGCGATCAGGCCGATGACGAGCTCGTCGAGATGCGGGATCAGAGGAGGCTGGGGCTCCTCCGCTGCCGCAAGAAGCAGAGCGTTCACATCAGTGCCTTCCGTAAAAAGAATCGGGCAGTCGGTCCGGCTTACTTGTAGACGAAGCCCATGACGATGCCGATGAGGGCGAGCGCCTCACAGAAGGCGAAACCCATGATCTGGTTGGTACGGATCAGGCCGGCAGCCTCGGGCTGACGGGCGAGGGCCTGGGTGCCGTTACCGAAGATGATGCCGACGCCGACGCCGGGGCCGATGGCCGCGAGGCCGTAGCCGATCGAGGCGACGTTTCCGTTGACGGCGGCGAGAGTCTCGAGAGCGGACATGCCGGTTCTTCCTTCTCTTTCAAGGACCCGGTGGGGGTTGGCCACCGGACGACTGTGGGTTGGGTGAGTGGTGCTGCTGCCGGGCAGGACTCAGTGGTGCTCGGAGAGCGCGCCCTGGACGTAGCTGCAGGCCAGGAGCACGAAGACGTACGCCTGGACGGCCTGGATGAAGAGCTCGAAGGCCGTCATGATGAGGACCATGACGAACGAGGCGCCGGCGTAGACGAAGCCGAGGCCGTTCATGAGGTACCAGGTGGCCAGCGAGAACATCACGATGAGCAGGTGACCGGCGAACATGTTCGCGAACAGTCGGACCGCGTGCGTGAAGGGCCGGATGAGCAGGTTGGAGAAGAACTCCAGGACGACGACCAGGGGAAGGATCGGGCCGAGCGACTTGTCGTAGCCGACGATGTTCTTCCAGCCGCCGACGAAGCCGTGCTTCTTGAAGGTCAGCGAGATCCACAGCACGTAGACGATCAGCGCGAGGGCCGCCGGGAAGGCGATCAGCGAGGTGACCGGGAACTGGGCGAGCGGGATGATGGACCAGAGGTTCATGATCCATACGAAGAAGAACAGCGACACCATCAGCGGGACGTACTTCTCGCCGTCCTTCTTGCCGATGATCTCGTAGACGATGCCGCGGCGCACGAAGTCGTAACCGGCCTCGCCGACCATCTGCATCTTGCCGGGGATCAGCTTGGGCTTGTTGAAGGCGGCCCAGAAGAACCCGACGACCACGAGCGAGCCCAGGATCGCGAGCAGCATGGGCTTCGTGAACTCGAAGCTTCCCCACGTGGCGATCGGCTCGTACATGAACGTGTGCAGGCCCGGCGCCGGGAAGCCGCATCCGGTGAAGATGTGGCAATCCGGGTCGAAGGCAAGCGTCTGGTCAGCACTCACCGCGGGCTCCTTCAGCGTGGCGCATAGGTACGGCAACCTCGATGTGTCGGCGCGGCACGCAGCCGCGGGTCGGCACTGGACTGGTCTTACGGATAAGAGGGCGGCGGTTTGGCATCGAGCCTCGCGCTGGGACAGGCGTCTCGGATGCCCGCGCCCGCAGTGCCGCAGTTGGCACCGGACGATAGCAGGAAGCCGAAAGCGGCTTTATCCCGGCCCTACCCTTCACGACTTCGACCCCGACTTCTCGGGCTCGACGTACATGATCTTGGCCTTCATGTAGGCCCTGGCCTGTGCGGCGACCCACACCACGGTCGTCGCGAGAAGCGTGAACGCGAAGGCCTTGAAGTCGAACAGCGTCGTGTCCTTGAGCAAGGCCAGGAAGATGAAGAGCAGCAGCAGCTGGGCCGTGTAGAGCATGAGCCCCATGGCCTGGAACAGCTGCGGGAGCTTCTTCGCCGTCCGCTGCAGAACCACCAGCCCGATACCCATGAAGAGGACGACGACCAGGGTGCCGACGACCGCGCCGATCGCACCCTTGCCACCCGCGACCACCCCGCTGACGACCGTGGCGATGACGCCGACGGCAACAGTGGGGATGGCGGTGGGCAACAGGATGCGTGCGTCGTTGGACGGCATGGCGGTGTCTCCGCTTGCTGAAGGGGGCGATGGTGTCGTCAGGGACGAGCGTAAGCCCGGTCCGAGGTGGGTCTCGGGGCCAACGGACCGTCGCACTACGGTCTTTCGGCTCTGGCGCCGGGTCTCGTGAACCGTATCACAAACTATTTGAATAGGTCTTTACCCAGAAGGTGTGCCAACTGTCACACATGAGAGTTACACCGCGCGTGTGTGCGCGACAGGCGAGCACTCTGTCTGGTAATGGCCGCCGTTGCGGCATTCGTCAACTTGGCGTTCCGGCCTTACGCCGGTCGGTGAAGCGCGCGCGGTTGCCGATGGCCGTGGCGCCGTGGAGCCCCGCCGGCACCGGAACGCGCTCCTCCCCGACCGCGACCGCCTCCGGGAGCGGCTCCACCACGGGCGCCGGCTTGCGGCGGCGGTAGCGGGGCGGCACCACGGACTGCGCCCAGCGGGGGGCCCGCGGCGTGAAGCGCGGCAGCAGGAGCAGGACCAGACCGATCGCGCTCAGCCCGACGACACAGAGGACGATCCACATCGACGCCGAGTGGACCGAGTACGCCAGCGTGCCGAAGGCGATCAGCGCCGACCAGAAGTACATGATCAGCACCGCGCGGCTGTGCGAGTGGCCGATCTCCAGGAGCCGGTGGTGCAGGTGCCCGCGGTCGGCCGCGAACGGCGACTGGCCCTTCCACGTACGGCGCACGATCGCGAGGACCAGGTCCGCCATCGGGATCGCGATGATGGTCAGCGGCAGCAGCAGCGGGATGAAGACCGGCAGGGCGGCGTGCGTGGCCTCACGGGTCGAACCCTCGAAGATCTTCAGCGCGTCCGGGTCGACCTGGCCGGTGATCGAGATGGCGGAGGCCGCCAGGATCAGGCCGATCAGCATCGAGCCGGAGTCGCCCATGAAGATCCGCGCCGGGTGCATGTTGTGCGGCAGGAAGCCCAGGCACATGCCCATGAGGATGACGGTGAAGAGCGTCGCGGGGGCGGCGGCCTCGATCGTGTAGCCGTACCAGAGGCGGTACGCGTACAGGAAGAAGGCGGCGGCGGCGATGCAGACCATGCCGGCGGCGAGGCCGTCGAGACCGTCGACGAAGTTGACCGCGTTGATGGTGAGGACGACCAGGGCGACGGTCAGGAGCGTGCCCTGCCAGGGGGTCAGCGAGACCACGCCCACACCCGGGATCGGCAGCCACAGGATCGTCAGACCCTGCGCGACCATCACGCCCGCCGAGATCATCTGCGCGCCGAGCTTGATCAGCGCGTCCAGCTCGAACTTGTCGTCCAGGACACCGATCAGCCAGATCAGGGCGGCACCCGAGAGCAGGGCGCGCGGCTCGTTGGAGAGCTCGAAGACGCTGTTCAGGTTCTGCAGGTGGTCGGCGACGAGGAGCCCCGCGCACAGCCCGAAGAACATGGCGATGCCACCGAGCCGCGGAGTCGGTTCTCGGTGTACGTCGCGGGCGCGGATCTCCGGCATCGCCCCGGTCGCGATGGCGAACTTCCGCACCGGACCGGTGAGCAGATAGGTCACCGCGGCCGTGACACAGAGCGTCAGCAGGTAATCACGCACGGGCTGCCCCACAGGAATCGCTGGCCATCTCAGCCCCACACCCTAGCCGTGCCGTCCATGTGCTTGGAGACACGCGGGGGGTCCGAACGGTTGCGTTCGGGCTTTCCGCGATCTTTCCTCAGCGTCCATACGGGGGAAATCGCCCGGTCAGCGCCCGTACCTCCGCCCGCACCCGGGCGGTCTCCCCGGCGTCGTCCCGCAGCGCGGCGGTGAACAGCGAGGCGATCCGGGCCATCTCCTGGGGGCCCATCCCCTGCGTGGTGACGGCCGCCGTGCCGAGCCGGATGCCGCGGGCATCCCCGTGGGGCAGGGCGCAGGTGTCGAGCACGATGCCGGCGGCGGCGAGCCGGGCGCGCGCGGTGCGGCCGTCGATGCCGAGGGGCGCGGGGTCGGCGGTGATCAGGTGGGTGTCGGTGCCGCCGGTGGTCGGCGCGAAACCCTCGGCGGCGAGCGCGGCCGCCAGGACCCTGGCGTTCTCGACCACCTGATGGGCGTACGCGGTGAACGCCGGGGTGGACGCCTCACCGAAGGCCACCGCCTTGGCCGCGATCGTGTGCATCTGGGCGCCGCCCTGGGTGAACGGGAACACCGCCCGGTCGACCCGCCCCGCCAGGTCGTCGCCGCAGAGGATCATCCCGCCGCGCGGACCCCGCAGCACCTTGTGGGTGGTCGCGCAGACCACGTCGGCGTACGGCACGGGGCTGGGGGCCGCTCCCCCGGCGACCAGACCGATGGGGTGGGCGGCGTCGGCGATGAGATACGCGCCGACCTCGTCGGCGATCTCGCGGAAGATCGCGTAGTCGAGGTGGCGCGGGTAGGAGATCGAACCGCAGACGATCGCCTTGGGGCGGTGGTGGCGGGCGAGCGCGGCGACCTGCTCGTGGTCGACGAGACCGGTCTCGGCGTCCACGCCGTACGGGACGAAGTCGAACCAGCGGCCGGAGAAGTTCGCGGGCGACCCGTGCGTGAGGTGGCCGCCGTGGTTCAGGCCCATGGCGAGCACCGTGTCACCGGGCCTGAGAAGGGCCGCGTACGCCGCCAGGACGGCCGAGGAGCCCGAGTGGGCCTGGACGTTCGCGTGGTCGGCGCCGAAGAGCGCGGTGGCCCGCTCCACGGCGATCCGCTCGGCGGCGTCGGCGTACGCGCAGCCTCCGTGGTGACGGGCGCCGGGGTAGCCCTCGGCGTACTTGTTGGCGAGCGGGGAGCCGAGGGCGGCGAGGACGGCGGGCGAGGTGAAGTTCTCCGCGGCGATCAACTGCAGGCTGTCGGCCTGCCGTCGCACCTCGCCGAGCAGCACGTCGGCGACCTCCGGGTCCTGCCGGCGCAGGACGTCGAGTTCCTCGGCGGGTGGAGCGGTGACCGACATGTCACCAATGTAGGCACACACCCCCCACCCCGCCCGCCGAAGCCGCAGGCCGCCTCGCCGGACGTGGCCGGGGACGTCAGTGCCGCACCCGCGGGCCGGACTCGCCGGACGTGGCCGAGCCGTCAGTCCCGCGCCCGTACCCCCGTCAGCGCCGTGACCACCGGGTCCAGCGCCTGGTTGAGCCCCACCCCCGATGCGCCCCTCGCACCGCTCGGCCCCCAGGGGCCTCCCGGGCATCGCGACGCTGCGTCGGACTCCGTCCGCCGGACGTGGCCGGGGACGTCAGTGCCGCGCCCGGGGGCCGGACTCCCCGGACGTGACCGGGACGTCAGTCCCGCGCCCGTACCCCCGTGAGCGCCGTGACCACCGGGTCCAGCGCCTGGTTGATCTCGTCGCCGATCGAGCGGAAGAAGGTGATGGGGGCGCCGTACGGGTCGTTGACCTCGTCCGCGTCCACCGAGGGGGCCAGCAGCCAGCCGCGGAGGGCGGCCGCCGCGCGGACCAGGGCGCGGGCGCGTTCGACCATGCCCTCGTCGCGGGGGTCCGGGAGCGTGGCCGGGTCGATCGCGCGGACCAGGCGGGTGAACTCCTTCAGGGTGAAGGTGCGCAGGCCCGCCGAGTGGCCCATCGAGATGACCTGCGCCCGGTGGTCACGGGTCGCCGTCAGGACCAGGTCCGCACGGATGACGTGCTCGTCGAGGAGCTCGCGCCCCACGAAGCCGCTGTAGTCCGCGCCGAAGTCGGCGAGGACCAGTTCCGCGTTGGCCTCCATCGGGGCGCCCTCGTGGCCCCAGGTGCCCGCGCTCTCCACGATCAGGCCGCCGCCGAGAGGGTCGCCCAGGCGGTCGCTCAGGGCATGGCGGGTCAGCCGCTCGGTGATCGGCGAGCGGCAGACGTTGCCGGTGCTGACGTGGAGGATGCGGAAGGTGTTGCTGTCGTCGAACCCCGCTATGCCACGCCCCTCAAGGGCGGTCAACTGGCCACCTCGAGGTCGGGTACGACCTTCCGGAGCTCCTCGGGCGACAGCGCGCCCTGGCGCAGCAGCACCGGGATCTCGCCGGTGACGTCGACGATGGACGAGGGGACGATGCCGGGGGTCGGCCCGCCGTCGAGGTAGACGGAGACGGAGTCGCCGAGCATCTGCTGGGCCGCGTCGCAGTCCTCGGGGGACGGGTGGCCCGTGAGGTTGGCCGAGGAGACGGCCATCGGGCCGACCTCGGTGAGCAGCTCGATCGCGACCGGGTGCAGCGGCATGCGGATGGCGACGGTGCCCCGGGTGTCGCCCAGGTCCCACTGGAGGGACGGCTGGTGCCGGGCGACGAGGGTGAGGGCGCCGGGCCAGAACGCGTCGACGAGCTCCCAGGCCTGCTCGGAGAAGTCCGTGACCAGGCCGTGGAGGGTGTTCGGGGAGCCGATGAGCACGGGCGTGGGCATGTTGCGGCCACGGCCCTTGGCGGCGAGCAGGTCGGCCACGGCCTCGCCGCTGAAGGCGTCCGCCCCGATCCCGTACACGGTGTCGGTGGGCAGCACGACCAGCTCGCCCCGACGGACGGCGGACGCGGCTTCGCGCAGACCGGTCACTCGGTCGGTCGCCTCGTTGCAGTCGTATCGCCGTGCCATCAGTTCCCGGCCTCCTCGTACACGTGGTTCGTCATGCCAGTCATGGCGTTGCCTTGCGGGCGGTCGCGAAGCGCGGCCGGTTGTTCAGGTCGGGGTGGTCGGCCGCGTCGACCCAGCCGGCCTCTTCGTTGAAGATCCACGGCACCTGCCCGCCCTGGGTGTCCGCGTGCTCGATGACGACCAGGCCACCGGGCCGGAGGAGCCGGTGGGCGGTGCGCTCGATGCCGCGGATGGTGTCGAGGCCGTCCTCGCCGGAGAAGAGGGCCATCTCCGGGTCGTGGTCGCGGGCCTCGGGCGCCACGTACTCCCACTCGGTGAGCGGGATGTACGGCGGGTTGGAGATGACCAGGTCGACCTGGCCGTCCAGCTCGGGGAGCGCGGTCAGCGCGTTGCCCTGGTGGACGCTGACGCGCGAGCCCTCGGCGTTCTTCCGGGTCCAGACGAGGGCGTCGTCGGAGAGCTCCACGGCGTGGACGCGCGAGCGGGGCACCTCCTGCGCCATGGCGAGCGCGATGGCGCCGGAGCCGGTGCAGAGGTCGACGATGAGCGGCTCGACGACGTCCATCGCGCGCACGGCGTCTATCGCCCAGCCGACGACCGACTCGGTCTCCGGGCGGGGCACGAAGACGCCGGGCCCGACCTGGAGCTCCAGGTAGCGGAAGAACGCGCGCCCGGTGATGTGCTGGAGCGGTTCACGGGCCTCGCGGCGGGCGACCGTCTCCCAGTAGCGGGCGTCGAAGTCCGCGTCCTTGACGTTGTGCAGCTCCCCCCGCTTGACGCCGTGCACGAACGCGGCGAGTTCCTCGGCGTCGAAACGCGGTGAGGGGACGCCGGCGTCGGCCAGCCGCTGGGTGGCCTGGGCCACCTCGGCGAGCAGCAGACTTCGGGGGCCTGGGGGTCGCCCCCCAGAAAGTGACTGCACGCTGGTCCTCCGTGGTGCGGGGTGGGGCTTACGGAACTTACGCCGCGGCGAGCTTGGCGGCGGAGTCGGCGTCGACACACGCCTGGATCATGGAGTCCAGGTCGCCGTCGAGCACCTGGTCCAGGTTGTACGCCTTGAAGCCGACGCGGTGGTCGGAGATCCGGTTCTCCGGGAAGTTGTACGTGCGGATCTTCTCGGACCGGTCGACGGTGCGGACCTGGCTGCGGCGGGCGTCGGCGGCCTTGGACTCGGCCTCCTCCTGCGCGGCGGCGAGCAGCCGGGACCGCAGGATGCGCATGGCCTGCTCCTTGTTCTGGAGCTGGCTCTTCTCGTTCTGGCAGGAGGCGACGATGCCGGTCGGCAGGTGCGTGATGCGGACGGCGGAGTCGGTGGTGTTGACCGACTGGCCGCCGGGGCCCGACGAGCGGTAGACGTCGATGCGCAGGTCGTTGGCGTGCACCTCGACCTCGACCTCCTCGGCCTCGGGCGTGACGAGGACACCGGCGGCGGAGGTGTGGATGCGGCCGGCCGACTCGGTCGCGGGCACGCGCTGCACGCGGTGCACCCCGCCCTCGTACTTGAGGCGCGCCCAGACGCCCTGGCCGGGCTCGGTGGCGCCGTTGCCGCCCTTGGTCTTCACGGCGACCTGGACGTCCTTGTAGCCGCCGAGCTCGGACTCGGTGGCGTCGATGATCTCGGTCTTCCAGCCGACGCGCTCGGCGTACCGCAGGTACATGCGGAGCAGGTCGCCGGCGAAGAGCGCGGACTCGTCGCCGCCTGCGCCCGCCTTGATCTCCAGGATGACGTCCTTGTCGTCGCTCGGGTCGCGCGGGACGAGGAGCAGGCGGAGCTTGTCGGTGAGCTCCTCCCGGTCCTTCTCCAGCTGCTTGACCTCGGCGGCGAAGTCGGGGTCGTCGTGCGCGAACTCGCGGGCGGTCTCGATGTCGTCACCGGTCCGCTTCCAGGCCCGGTAGGTGGCGACGATCGGGGTCAGCTCGGCGTAGCGCTTGTTGAGCTTGCGCGCGTTCGCCTGGTCGGCGTGGACCGAGGGGTCCGCGAGCTTCGTCTCCAGGCCGGCGTGCTCGCCGACCAGTTCCTCGACCGCCTCGAACATCGGGGGGCTCCTGGTCTTTTCGTCAGTTGCTACGGGGACGGCAAAGCGCCGGTCCCGGCCACCCGCGCGGGGCGACCGTGGACCGGCGCAGGGGCTCGCTACTTCGCGGCGGAGCCGGCCTTGCCGAAGCGGGCCTCGAAGCGGGCCACGCGGCCGCCGGTGTCGAGGATCTTCTGCTTGCCCGTGTAGAACGGGTGGCACTCGGAGCAGACCTCGGCACGGATGGTGCCGTCGGTCAGGGTGCTCCGGGTGGTGAACGACGCGCCGCAGGTGCAGCTGACCTGGGTCTCGACGTACTCGGGGTGAATCTCGCGCTTCAAGGTGTCTCCTAGTTTCGGGAGGGCTCCGGGTCGCTTCCGCGGGTTGCGGCAAACGTGAACCGGGGCCGACGTACCAGTCTGCCAGGACCGGCCGTATCTCCCAAAACCGGGGTGGGGCCGGAAGTATTCCGGGGGTGCTCCCGACGTGTCCGCCGGCTACTTCACGACACCGTCGGCCTTGCCGGTGGCGGCGTCCTTCGTCGCCGTCGCGGGGATCGGCCGGTCGTTCTTCAGGGCCGTCCACACCTGCCGGGACTGGGCTTCCAGGGGGAGGACGCGGTTGGGGTCCCGGGGGTCGTACTCGACGGGCAGGGTGACCATGTGGACGTTCTGGGCGCCGATGCCGGAGAGCCCCTTCGCGAAGCCCATCAGTTCCTGCACCGAGTCGAGTTCGGAGTCGGGGGTGATGGCCTTGGTGGCGGCGTCGGCGAGGTCGAGGAGCTTCTTCGGGTCGGTGAGGACGCCGACGCCCTTGACCTGGGCGATGAAGGCCTTCATGAAGGCCTGCTGCAGCTGGATGCGGCCGAGGTCGCTGCCGTCGCCGACGCTCTTGCGGGTGCGGACGAGACCGAGGGACTGCTCGCCGTCGAGGGTGTGGGTGCCCGGCGCGAGGTCGAGGTGGCTCTTGTCGTCCTTGATGGGGGCGGTGGTGGTGATCTCCACCCCGCCGAGTTCGTCGATGAGCTTCTTGAAGCCGGTGAAGTCGACCTCGATGTAGTGGTCCATGCGGATGCCGGACATCGCCTCGACGGTCTTGACGGCGCAGGCGGGGCCGCCGACCTCGTACGCCGTGTTGAACATGGCCCGCCGCTCGGCGGCGACGCCGGCGCCCTGGTCGCCGGTGCACGAGGGCCGGTCGATCAGGGTGTCCCGGGGTATGGAGACGACGCTCGCCTTCTTGTGGCCCTCGTGGACGTGGACGACCATCGCGGTGTCGGAGCGGGCGCCGCCCTCGTCCTTGCCGTAGGCGTCGTTGTCGCCGGAGCGCGAGTCGGAGCCGAGGACGAGGATGTCCATGGAGCCGTCGTCGACGTCCTCGGGGCGGTCCTTGCCCAGCTGGGCGTTGATGTCGACGGCCTCGATGTTGCCGTCGAGCTTGACGTAGACGTAGCCGAGTCCCGCGCCGCCGAGGACGAGGACGGCGGCGGCGCCGGAGCCGAGGATCGCCAGTCGCCGGCTGCGCCTGGCGTGCGGCTTGCGGCGGCGGCCGCCTCCGGCCCCGCGTATTCGCCCGCTCTTGCTCTGCTCGGTCATCCTCATCCTTCGACCCTCGGGTTCACCATGTGTGACGGCGAAGCACCCGAAAGGGTTGCATACGGACCTGTGAGGTTTGGGTGAGCGGCGGCCGGGACAGCACTGCGCCCACCGTGCGGGGCACGGTGGGCGCAGTGGTTCACGCAGGTCACGACGGGGTCACGGGCGCGGGGCCCGGATCTCGTCGTGTGACGCGGATCTCGCGTCAGTCGTTGTTGGCGGCACCGGGCGTGGTCTTCTGGATCTGCAGCAGGAACTCGCCGTTCGACTTCGTCTGCTTCATCTTGTCGAGCAGCAGCTCGATCGCCTGCTGCTGGTCGAGCGCGTGCAGCACACGACGCAGCTTCCAGGTGACGGCGAGCTCGTCGCTGCCGAGCAGGATCTCTTCCTTGCGGGTACCGGACGCGTCGACGTCCACCGCCGGGAAGATGCGCTTGTCGGCGAGCTTCCGGTCGAGCTTGAGCTCCATGTTGCCGGTGCCCTTGAACTCCTCGAAGATCACCTCGTCCATGCGCGAACCGGTGTCCACCAGCGCCGTCGCGAGGATGGTCAGCGAGCCGCCGTCCTCGATGTTGCGCGCGGCACCGAAGAAGCGCTTCGGCGGGTAGAGCGCGGTCGAGTCGACACCACCGGACAGGATGCGGCCGGAGGCCGGCGCCGCGAGGTTGTACGCGCGGCCCAGGCGGGTGATCGAGTCGAGCAGGACGACCACGTCGTGACCCAGCTCCACGAGACGCTTGGCGCGCTCGATGGCCAGCTCGGCGACGGTGGTGTGGTCCTCGGCCGGACGGTCGAAGGTCGAGGAGATGACCTCGCCCTTGACCGACCTCTGCATGTCGGTGACCTCTTCCGGACGCTCGTCGACCAGGACGACCATCAGGTGGCACTCGGGGTTGTTGTGCGTGATCGCGTTGGCGATCGCCTGCATGATCATGGTCTTACCGGTCTTCGGCGGGGCCACGATCAGACCGCGCTGGCCCTTGCCGATCGGCGACACGAGGTCGATGATCCGCGTGGTCAGCACGCCCGGGTCGGTCTCCAGACGGAGCCGGTCCTGCGGGTACAGCGGGGTCAGCTTGTTGAACTCGGGGCGGCCGCGGCCGGAGTCGGCGGCCATGCCGTTCGCGGAGTCCAGGCGGACCAGCGCGTTGAACTTCTCGCGGCGCTCGCCCTCCTTCGGCTGCCGCACGGCGCCGGTGACGTGGTCACCCTTGCGCAGGCCGTTCTTGCGGACCTGGGCCAGGGAGACGTACACGTCGTTCGGACCGGGCAGGTAGCCGGAGGTCCGGATGAACGCGTAGTTGTCGAGGATGTCCAGGATGCCCGCGACGGGGATCAGGACGTCGTCGTCCGCGACCTGCGGCTCGCCGGCCTGGAAGTCGTCACGCCCACGACGCCCGCGGCGGTCGCGGTAACGGCCCCGACGGCCGCGACGGCCGCCCGCCTCGTCGTCGTAGTCGTCCTGCGGGCCGGCCTGCTGGCCGCCGCCCTGCTGACCCTGACCCTGGACCTGCTGGCCCTGGCCGCCCTGGCGCTGGCGCTGGCCGCCCTGGCCACCGCCCTGCTGCTCGTCGCCCTTGCCGCGGTCGCGCTGACGGTCGCGGCGGTCACGGCGCTCGCCGCGCTCCCCGCGGTCGCCCCGCTCGCCGCGGTCACGGCGGCCACGGCCCTCGGCGCCGTCGACGGCGGTCTCGGCCTTGGCGTCAGGCTGTGCGTCGGCCCTGGCCTCGGTACGGGCCTCGGCGCGGGCCTCGGTCTTCACGGCCTGCGCGGCCTCGGCCTTGGCCTCGCCCTCCGGCGAACCGGCGGGGGCGGTGGCCCGACGACGACGGCGCTCACCGGCCGGCTGGTCGTCGGAGGCGGGCTGGCCCGGGATGTCGATCTGCTGCTGGGTGACGGCCTTCTCGGCCTTCTCCACCTTGGGCTCGGTGGCCTCGGCAGCGGTCTCGCCCGTACGGGCCTTGGCGGTGGCGCGGCGCTTCGGCTTGGTCTCGGCGGCGTCGGCGGCCTTGGCGGGGGCGGCGGTGCCGCCACCGGCCTGCGCCTCCTTGATGACCTCGATCAGCTGGCTCTTGCGCATCCGCGCGGTGCCCCTGATGCCGAGGCCGGACGCGACCTGCTGCAGCTCGGCCAGGACCATGCCGTCGAGGCCGGTGCCGGAGCGGCGGCGCCGTGCGGTGCCGCCGGTGGCAGCACCTGCGGCGGGCGCGGCGGCGTCGACACTGCTGTCGGCAGTCACGCCCATCAGATCGGTGGTGTCGCTCACGAAGGGTCCTTCCCTGGAGCGGACGTCGGCCATCTGGCTCGGCGACCGGTTGTGCTGTCCGGCAGCGGTCCCGTGTGGGTGGACCGTGTCCGGGGCGGTGGTCCCGCCGGGTACGGCGGAGAGAGGAACGTGCTGTGGGTCCGGCCCGAGCGCCCCCTGCTCGGCCCTCAACTGCTGAAGAGCGAGGGGTGTCGTGCCGGTTCCGGAGCGTGCTCGAAACTGCTCAGGCAGGCTGCTCAGGCAGTTGGGGAGGCTCCCGGAAGAATGTGTGGTCCCTGATGGGGACACTCCGCACCGCTCCACAAAGAGGTCAGGTGCAGACTTGAGGTTAACACTACCGGCTCCGACAAACATTCCCCCTCTCCCTCACCGGCAATCTCCTGTCCCGGACGCTGCCCGGCGTCCGGCCCCGTCGCGCCTAGGGCGCGAGCGGCAGGACGCTCGCTCCGGGCACGTCGAGGTCGAGCCGGTTCGCGGCCCAGCCCTCGCCCGCAAGTCGGGAGACCTTGTCGGCCGTCCCGTGTTCGGCCAGTGCGAGCACCGTGGGGCCCGCACCGGAGATGACCGCGGGGACACCGTCCGCGCGCAGCCGGTTCACGAGGGCGATGCTCTCGGGCATCGCGGGGGCCCGGTACTCCTGGTGCAGCCGGTCCTCGGTGGCCGCGAGCAGCAGCTCGGGGCGGCGGGTCAGGGCCTCGACGAGGAGGGCGGCACGCCCGGCGTTGGCCGCGGCGTCCACATGCGGGACGGTGCGCGGGAGGAGCCCGCGGGCGGTCTCGGTGAGCACCGGCTTCCCGGGGACGAAAACCACTGGAACGATGGAATCCGAAGGATCCATCCTGATCGCCCGCGCGGCACCGGACTCGGTCCAGGCGAGCGTGAATCCGCCGAGGAGACAGGCGGCGACGTTGTCGGGGTGGCCCTCGATCTCGGTGGCGAGTTCGAGCAGGGCGGCCTCGTCGAGCCTGGCGTCCCCGCCTATCGTCACGGCGCGGGCGGCGACGATGCCGGCGCAGATGGCGGCGGAGGAGGACCCGAGGCCGCGGCCGTGCGGGATGCGGTTGGCGCAGACGACCTCGAGGCCGCGCGGCTGCCCGCCGAGCAGGTCGAAGGCCGTGCGCAGGGAGCGTACGAGCAGGTGGCTCTCGTCGCGCGGGAGCGTCTCGGCACCCTCGCCGGCGATGTCGACGTGCAGCCCGGAGTCGGCGACACGGACGACGACGTCGTCGTAGAGGCCCAGCGACAGGCCGAAGGCGTCGAAGCCCGGGCCGAGATTGGCGCTGGTGGCGGGGACGCGCACCCGTACGGCGGCGGCGCGGAACGCTGGACCGGCCATCGCTCGATGACTCTCCTTGATTGCGACAACGGGTATTTCAGGCCGGTACTTCGGAGAAGTACACGGGAACCCGGGGGACCGTTTCGGCCTTGGAGGCGACAACGGCAACGACACCGCGCATATGCGTGGGAGCGGGTTCGGTACAGCCTATCGAAGGAAGGTTCTGTGGCGACATAGGGCGCACAGGAGGCGCACGATGCGTGTCGCGAGCCAACCTGTGCGCCTATGTACGTTCCTGATCGGGTTTCGATCAGGGCTTCTCCCTCTGCGGGAGGGGTGGGATCAGGCCAGACCGAGGCGCTCGGCGGCGGCGGCCGCGTCGACCGGGACGGTGACCGGCTGAGGCGCGCCGGCGACGGCCCAGTCGGGGTCCTTGAGGCCGTTGCCGGTGACCGTGCAGACGATCCTCTGGCCCGGGTCGACCTTGCCCTGCTCGGCGGCCTTCAGCAGACCGGCGACCGACGCGGCCGACGCGGGCTCCACGAAGACGCCCTCCTGCGCGGCCAACAGGCGGTAGGCACGCAGGATCTCACGGTCCGTCACCTCGTCGATGAAGCCGCCCGACTCGTCCCGCGCGGCGATCGCGTAGTCCCACGAGGCCGGGTTGCCGATGCGGATCGCGGTGGCGATCGTCGACGGGTCCTTGACGACCTCGCCGCGCACCAGCGGGGCCGAACCGGAGGCCTGGAAGCCCCACATGCGCGGTCGGTGCGTGGAGACGGCGTCGGCGGCGTACTCGGAGTACCCCTTCCAGTACGCCGTGATGTTGCCGGCGTTGCCGACCGGCAGGACGTGGATGTCGGGCGCGTCACCGAGCATGTCCACGATCTCGAACGCGGCGGTCTTCTGGCCCTCGATACGGACCGGGTTGACCGAATTGACCAGCGCCACCGGGTAGTTCTCGGAGAGGCCGCGGGCCAGGGTCAGGCAGTCGTCGAAGTTTCCGTCGACCTGGAGGATCTTCGCGCCGTGCACGAGGGCCTGGCCCATCTTGCCGAGCGCGATCTTGCCCTGCGGCACGAGGACGGCGCAGACCATCCCGGCGCGCACCGCGTAGGCCGCCGCCGAGGCGGAGGTGTTGCCGGTGGAGGCGCAGATGACGGCCTGCGCACCCTCCTCCTTGGCCCTGGTGATGGCCATGGTCATGCCCCGGTCCTTGAAGGAGCCGGTGGGGTTGGCGCCCTCGACCTTGAGGTGCACCTCGCAGCCCGTGCGCTCGGAGAGGACCTGAGCGGGAACGAGCGGCGTACCGCCCTCACGGAGCGTGACGACCAGCGTCTTGTCCGTGACCGGAAGGCGGTCCCGGTACTCCTCGATGATGCCGCGCCACTGGTGGGTGCCCTTGCTGGTCATGGGTCCTTTACTCCCCTTCAACACGCATGATGCTGGCGACACCGCGCACGGTGTCGAGCTTGCGCAGCGCTTCGACGGTCCCGGAGAGGGCGGCGTCGGGCGCGCGGTGGGTGACGACGACGAGAGAGGCCTCGCCGTCTCCGTCCTGTCGACCGTGCTGACGCACCGTGTCGATGGATACGCCGTGCTCGGCGAAGACCGTCGCGACCTGGGCGAGGACGCCCGGCTTGTCGGCCACGTCGAGACTGATGTGGTACCGCGTCACGACCTCGCCCATGGAGCTCACGGGCAGCTGGGTGTACGCGGACTCACCGGGGCCGTTGGCCTCGTTGAGCTTGTTGCGGCACACGGCGACGAGGTCACCGAGGACGGCGGAGGCGGTCGGAGCGCCGCCGGCGCCGGGGCCGTAGAACATGAGCTGCCCGGCGGCGTCGGCCTCGACGAAGACCGCGTTGTACGCGCCGCGGACGGAGGCGAGCGGGTGGCTCAGCGGGATCATCGCGGGGTGCACGCGCGCGGTGACGGAGCCGCCGTCGGCGGCCCGCTCGCAGATGGCGAGCAGCTTGATGGTGCAGCCCATCTGCTTGGCGGAGGCGAAGTCGGCGGCGGTGACCTCGGTCATGCCCTCGCGGTACACGTCGTCGAGGCGTACGCGGGTGTGGAAGGCGATCCCGGAGAGGATGGCGGCCTTGGCGGCGGCGTCGAAGCCCTCGACGTCGGCGGTCGGGTCGGCCTCGGCGTACCCGAGGGCGGTGGCCTCGTCGAGCGCCTCGGAGTAGCCGGCGCCGGACGTGTCCATCTTGTCGAGGATGAAGTTCGTGGTGCCGTTGACGATGCCCATCACGCGGTTGATCTTGTCGCCGGCGAGGGACTCGCGCAGCGGCCGGATCAGCGGGATCGCGCCGGCGACGGCGGCCTCGTAGTAGAGGTCCTGGCCGTGCTTCTCGGCGGCGGCGTAGAGGCTCGCGCCGTCCTGGGCGAGCAGCGCCTTGTTCGCCGAGACGACGGAGGCGCCGTGCTCGAAGGCGGTGGTGATGAGGGTGCGGGCCGGCTCGACCCCGCCGATGACCTCGACGATGACGTCGATGTCGCCACGTTTGACCAGGGCGGTGGCGTCGGTGGTGATCAGCTCCGCGGGGATGCCCTCGCGGACCTTGTCCGGGCGGCGCACCGCCACGCCGGCGAGCTCGACCGGGGCGCCGATGCGCGCGGCGAGGTCGTCGGCGTGCGTCGTCATGATGCGCGCCACCTCTGAGCCGACCACTCCACAGCCCAGCAGCGCCACCTTCAGCGGACGCGTACGCATCATCCGACCTCTTTCTCGTCCTACTTCGTATCTCTACGTTCGTGTCTCTGCGGTTCTCTACGGTGGAACCAGTCTCACTCACCGGACGGGGGTTTCCGCCCTCCGTCCGGATCCTGAGACATCTATTTCATCACTCGGTTATCACTGGACTATTTCATCACCCGACGTCGAGACGCAGGAGATCTTCTTCCGTCTCGCGGCGGACGATCACCCGTGCCTCACCGTCCCGGACGGCCACGACGGGCGGCCGGAGCGCGTGGTTGTAGTTGCTGGCCATGGAGCGGCAGTACGCGCCGGTGGCGGGCACCGCGAGAAGGTCGCCGGGCGCCAGGTCGGCGGGCAGGAAGGCGTCCCGTACGACGATGTCGCCGCTCTCGCAGTGCTTGCCGACGACCCGGGAGAGCATCGGCGCCGCGTCACTGGTCCGCGAGACGAGGCTGACGCTGTACTCGGCGTCGTACAGGGCGGTGCGGATGTTGTCCGACATGCCGCCGTCGACGCTCACGTACGTCCGCAGCCCTTCGAGCGGCTTGACCGTGCCCACCCGGTAGAGGGTGAAGGCGGTCGGGCCGACGATGGCGCGGCCGGGCTCCACGGAGATCCGGGGCGTACGGAGCCCCGCCGCCTCGCACTCCCGGTTGACGATCTCGCTCAGCGCCTTGGCGATCTCGTGCGGCTCGCGCGGGTCGTCCTCGGAGGTGTACGCGATGCCGAGGCCGCCGCCGAGGTCGATCTCGGGCAGCTCCACGCCGTGCTCGTCCCGCACCTCGGCGAGCAGCTGGACGACGCGCCGCGCGGACACCTCGAAGCCGGCCATGTCGAAGATCTGCGACCCGATGTGCGAGTGGATGCCGATGAGCTCCAGACCGTCCAGCCTCAGCGCCCGCCGGACGGCCTCGGCGGCCTGCCCGCCGGCGAGCGCGATGCCGAACTTCTGGTCCTCGTGCGCGGTGGCGATGAACTCGTGGGTGTGCGCCTCGACACCGACGGTCACCCGGATCTGGACGCGCTGCCGCTTGCCGAGGGAGGTGGCGATGTGGGCGACGCGGACGATCTCCTGGAAGGAGTCGAGGACGATGCGCCCCACGCCGGCCTCGACGGCCCGGTGGATCTCCTCCTCGCTCTTGTTGTTGCCGTGGAAGGCGATGCGCTCGGCGGGCATCCCGGCGGACAGGGCGGTGACGAGCTCGCCGCCGGAGCACACGTCGAGGTTCAGGCCCTCCTCCGTGAGCCAGCGCACGACGGCCCGCGAGAGGAACGCCTTGCCCGCGTAGAAGACGTCGGCGTCGGCGCCGAAGGCCTCGGCCCAGGCGCGGCAGCGGGCGCGGAAGTCGGTCTCGTCGAGGAAGTAGGCGGGCGTGCCGAACTCCTCGGCGAGCGCGTCGACCCCGATCCCGCCGACGGTGGCGACCCCGCGCCCGTCCCGGGTGACGGTCCGGGACCACACCTTCGGGTCGAGGACGTTGAGGTCGGCGGCGGGCGCCTGGTAGTGGCCCTCGGGGAGGACGTCGGCGTGGCGGGGGCCTGCGGGGTGGGCGGAACGGCTCATTGTCTGGCTCTGCTCTTTCAGATCCGATCGGGTGCGCTGATGCCGAGCACGGAGAGGCCACCGGCGAGCACCGTCCCGGCGGCTTCGGCGAGCGCGAGCCGGGAACGGTGGGCGGCCGAGGGTTTCTCGTCGCCGAGCGGCAGAACGGTGTGCTGGAACGCGAGCAGCGCGTCGGCGGTGGCTTCCAGGTGCCGGGCGACCCGGTCGGGGGCGCGGTGGCGGGCGGCGGCGAGCAGGACGACGGGGTGGTCGCCGAGGGCACCGAGCAGTGCGGGCGCGTCGATGTCGGTCTCGTACGCGGGTGTGACCCGGAGCTGTTCTCCGTTGGCGAGCAGCCTACGCACCCGCGAGTGGGCGTACCGCACCCGGAAGAGGGGATTGCGCTCGTGCTGGACGAGGAGCGGCGGCCCGTCGAGGGGCCGGTCCTGGGGGGCGGGCCGGAGCAGCGCCCAGCGGGCGGCGTCGGCACCGAGGGTGTCCTCGCGGTACTCCCCCGCCCGTACGTGGATCCGCTCGGTGCCGCCGAAGCCGGCGTCGGCGCCCTGCGCCCGGAGGAGCCGGACCACGGTGCGGGTGACGAGGGAGGCCCGCGGCTCGGCCGGTTCGGCGAAGCGGACGACGGTCCCGGCGAGGGCGGTGCCGCTTCCGTACCCGGCGCCGGCCTCGCGGACCGCCCGCACGAGCTCGGCACCGGCGTCACGGCGGAGGCTGAAGTTCAGGAAGCCGGGTCCGGTGATCTCGACGCCCCGCAGACCGGGAGCGTCACGGAGCCGCTCCTCCAGGATCCCGGCGACATCGAGGGCGCTACGGCCGGCGGCCCGGGCGAGGGTGAGCGCGATGTTGCTGGCGTACTCCCCGCTACCACCGGGCCGGGCCCGCTCGACCTTGACGACCGGCGGCACGTCGACCCGCAGCGCACCGTCGCCGACCGCGCGGCGCACGGCGTGCAGCACGGTGAGGGAGAGGTCCGCGGGGGTCACGGGTCAAGCCTAGGGGAGGAGGGGGGTCAGAACGCGAACCGGTTTCGGTATGCGGGCACCTGGGTGGGGGTGGCTGTTGGGGGCATGGCCCAGTGGACCGGGGCCACCGCTACTACAACCGCTACAACGGGCTTAGCGCATCCCGCGCGTGCTCCTCGCGCGCCGGGGTTCCTGCTCCTCTGCTCCGTCGACTGCGGCCGGTTCCTCTCCGGAGTCGGGCCCGGCGGCCTCGGGCCGCTCACGCCGCTCGCGGTGCATGAGCTGGCGGACGACACGGACGAGCTCGGTGGGCTCGAAGGGCTTGGCGAGGAAGGCGTCGATCCGGGGCACGGCCCCGCCGGCGGCCTCGTGCTCACCACACGCGCTGATGATCGCGACCGGCAGATGGCTGGTCCGCGGATCGGCGCGCAGCCGCTCGGCCGTCTTGATCCCGTCCAGTCGGGGCATGACGACGTCCAGGGTGACGACATCAGGACGAACCCGATGCACGACATCCAGACACTCGGCACCATCGGCCGCGGTCACGACCTCGAACCCCTCGAGTTCGAGATTGACCCTGATCAACTGCCGGATCACCTTGTTGTCGTCGACAACGAGCACCCGACCGGACACGCCTGACACACGAACGAGAGTAGGACGCCCCGCACGGCTGCGTCCGGGTTTTACCCACTTCTGACCCGTGCGGGGGACCGGAGCCCTGGTGACACCCCGGAAATACCTGTTCACAGCCACTCCCAGAGAGCTGGTAGGGTTCTACCCGTCGCCGCCGAACGCGGCAACGCCCCCGTAGCTCAGGGGATAGAGCAACGGCCTCCGGAGCCGTGTGCGCAGGTTCGAATCCTGCCGGGGGCACTTCGCAGGAAGTGCCAGACAGACCCCGTGATCAGCGGAAACGCTGAACGCGGGGTCTTGTTGTATGTGCGGGCGGGAGCAGCGCTGAGCGGCCGTGCGTCGGGGCCCGTGGCCTCTTCGTGGACAGTTCCTCGCGGCATCGGCGCAGGTGGGAACACGGAGACGACGAAGGGCCCGGGACAAGGCCCCAGGGCCTCACGTGTACTCAGCGACGAAGTTGGGGCGGTACTGACGTCGAAAGTCATCGAGCGACTGCCGCAGGAGATCAGCCTCGTTGGGGAGACTCATCGTCAGGTCGCTCCATCCCGTGAAGCGCAGGTGATCCGGCATCTCGACCAAGCCGGTGACCGCGTCCCAGAAGGCAGCCCAGTTCATCCCGTAGAACGAGGGGAAGTCGAGCGCATCGCGCAGGACAGAGTGAAGCTGGCGGTGATCGCGGATGCCGCTGACGTCGATGATGACCATGCGGCATGATCCCAGAAAGGCTGTTTACTGGGACGTCCCAGGCGTCGGAGGACGATCACGGGCGACAAGCGCTGGGTTTCCGACGTGCCCGTCTCATGCCCGATCAGACCGGACCCACGGTGACTCTCGCCGCGACGGTTTTCAGGACCTCTGTCCGACTGTAGGGGTGCAGACGCGCAGGCGGCCGATGGCCGGACTCGTGGATCAGGAGTGGTTGCCTGCCGGCAAGCGCCGGGGCTTGAGTCTCCAGTAGGGGGAGGCACGAAGGTGGGGGCATGAACGGCGACACGCTCTACTCGATCGGCGAACTGGCTCGGCGGACCGGTCTCACGGTCAAGACCATTCGGTTCTATTCCGATCGCGGAATCGTGGCGCCGACGGACCGCAGCCCGGCCGGCTACCGCCTCTACAACATCGACGCCGTCGCACGCCTGGATCTCGTGCGGACCCTGCGCGAGCTGGGGCTGGACCTTCCCACGATCCGCAAGGTCGTGGACCGCGAGCTCTCGCTTCCCGAGGTCGCCGCGGCGCACGCCGAAGCACTGGCAGCGCAGATCGGAGTCCTGCGCCTGCGGCGCGCGGTGCTGACGGCGGTCGCCGAGCGCGGGTCGACACCTGAGGAGACGGAACTCATGCACCGGCTGGCCCAGCTTTCCGAGGACGAACGCCGACGTCTGATCGGCGATTTCCTCAACGCCGTCTTCGGCGATCTTGACGCCGCCCCCGCATTCGCGGGGGTCATGCGCTCGATCACCCCCGAGCTGCCCGACAACCCGGAGGCAGAGCAGGTCCAGGCGTGGGTGGAGTTGGCCGAGATGTCCCTGGACCCGGATTTCCGCGCCGTCGTGCGGCGGATGGCCGAGGACCTGGCAGCCGAACACGCCCGAAGCGAGACGACGGGCCCGCGCCGCGACATTGCCGCAACCGTCCGTGACCAGGTTGGTCCGGCCCTGACCATCGGCCTCGACCCGGCCTCGCCCCAGGCCGATCGGATCGTCGCGGCGTTCACGGCGCACTACGCGCACCTCCTCGGCCGCCCCGACGACGTCGAGCTTCGCCGCCGGCTGGCGACTCGGCTGGAGAGCGTGAACGACCCCCGATGGGAGCGATACCTCCAGCTGCTCGCGGTGGTCAACGGCTGGCCTGCCCCGGAGAGTCTGGCGCCGGTGTTCGACTGGTCCGTCCAGGCTCTGCACGTCCGGACACAGGAATGACGGGGCGGTCGCAGGGCGGCATGGGGCGGACATGGCTGGCATCGGGCGAAAACGCCGCCAGATACGACCGGCTGGTGGGTGCCCCGGTCGAACTTCAGGTGGCCGCCTCGCCGGCCTCTCCCGCTCTCGTCCTTCGCCCCTGGCGCATGGAGGACGTTGCCGCATTGGTCGAGGTGAGCCGGGATCCCACACTGCGCCAGTGGGTGAACTCCGTCGTGGACGACGATGCCGACGCGGCACGCTGGGTGCAGGCCCAGCAGCAGGGCTGGGCAGCGGGCAACCGGTTCGGCTTCGCCGTTCCTGAGGCACAACCTTGTCCGGTTCGCGGACAGTTGCTGGGCAACGTGGCCCTCAAGGAAGTCGCCTACGGCCAACCGGCGGCCGAAGTCGGCTACTGGACCGCGGCGCACGCGCGCGGGCGGGGAGTGGCCTCCCACGCTCTGGAGGCACTCACCAGCTGGGCATTCGACACCTTCGAAGCCGACGGGCTGGAGCGTCTCGAACTCCTGCACCAGGTGGACAACCTGGCATCGTGCCGCGTTGCGCAGAAGAGCCGCTACGACTTCGACACCATCCTGCCCGCGGCACCGCCCTCCTTCCCCCGCGACGGCCACCTGCACATACGTCGGCACACGAGTGCCTGAAGATCCTCCCGGTTTCTGCGGGGATCGGCTGAGGCTGCTGCTCACGCCGAGAGCGTCTCGGGGCGCTCGACGAGGTTACCGTCGGTCACATCAGGGACCAGACTCTATGGCGGCGTCCGGTGATCGTGCGTCACGGCGGCCGTGCGTGGCGCACGGTGCGGACTCCCGCCGAGACGGGCCAGCTGTTCGACATCCCTTCGACGGCTCCTGCCGTCCGGTCGGTGGGCGAGACCAAGGCGTGTCACGCCGCTGACGGGATGAAGGAGTACATCTCGTCGCCGCCCGGCTGGATGACGCCGTAGCTGCTCTCCGGGACTTCGTGCCAGGCGCCGGGCAGGTCGCCCAGGGGCTCCGAGACGATGAGGCGGGTCTCGTCGGAGATGTCCCGCAGGAACCTGACGTCCGGGTGGAGCCGGCGCAGTGCCTCCACCTTGCTGCTGTAGAACAGGGACCGGGACGTGCGCCCGCTGGAGTAGCGGAAGGCCCAGAGGCGTACACCGTCGGTGATGGCGAGCGTCATCTGGAGCGGGTACTCCACGCCGTGCTCGTGGCCGGTCCGCTCCACCACTTCCGCCATCCGGGCGACGGCGGCGGGCGGGTCCTCGTCCAGGCCGTAGGTGAGCGCCAGGTAGAACATCACCTCGGAGTCCGTCGACCCCCCGATGTCCGCGTACAGCTCCGGGTCGACGAGCAGCATGAGTTCCCGTCGCATGAGGTGGAATCCCGCGATGGCGCCGTTATGCATGAACATCCAGCGGCCGTGCCGGAACGGGTGGCAGTTCGTCTGCTGCACCGCCGTGCCCGTCGACGCCCGGATGTGAGCGAAGAAGAGGGGCGAATGGACGTGGTCCGCCAGTTCCCGCAGGTTGCGGTTGTTCCAGGCGGGGCCGATGTCCTTGAAGAGGGCCGGGTTGTCGTTGCCCTCCGTGTACCAGCCGACGCCGAATCCGTCACCGTTGGTGGTCTCGACACCGAGTTTTGAATGCAGACTCTGGTCGATCAAGGAGTGCGCCGGTTTGTACAGGAGCGTGTCCAGCAGGATGGGCGATCCCGAGTAAGCAAGCCATCGGCACATACGTCATCACCTGGGTCCCTGCCGTGTCACGCGAGGGGTCACTGCCCGGCCTTCTCACTCATTCTCAGCCCCGTCACCCGGGAGCGCCACGCTTGGCGCCGCGCTTGGCGTCGCGCGCGGGCCGGGGGTGGCACCGGTGTTCTATAGGGTCGGTGATTCGTCGACCCAGGGGGAGTTCCATGATCAGGTCCTCGCTGCCGGGCGCGGTGGTCATCGCCGTCGCTCTCGCCGCGCTCAGCGTTTCCTGCGGTGCCGGTGGTACCGGTGATGCCAGTGGTACGGGGGGTGCGCCTGGATCAGGGGGCTCCGTCAGTGCCAGTGCGTCGAGCAGTGCCGCGGTGCCGGGCGGTACGACCGCGCCGAGCAGTACGCCCCCGAGCGTGGAGAGTTCGGCGTCGGGGCCCGCCACACCGTCGGCCGAGCGGGTTCGTGACGCCTTCGCCGGGCTGCAGGCGACCCTCGACGACTCGTGCACGCCCGGCAACTGCGCCTACTTCCTCGGACGGGTCCACGACGAACTCCAGCGGATGGACCGGGCCATGAAGGCGGACCCCAAGGGGCCCGGGCACTTCCCCGAGCCCATCGCGCTGATCGCGAAGCTGAACCGAGAGCTCGACGGCGACCGCTCGTTCGAGAATCTGAAGAAGCATCAGAGCCTGTTGGTCGGTACCCGCGATGAGATCAACACGTGGATGCAGGGGCATCCTGACGACTACCGCTGACGGGCTCGGTGGAGTTGTCGCAGTCGGGGGGCGTGCTGCGGCGATAGGCCCTGCTGCGGTGACGGGCCGGTCCTCCGCGCGGTGGGACGGTCCTCCGCGCGACGGGCTTCCCAGGGCCGCCGCGCGGTGGGACGGTCCGCCGGGCGGCGGGCGGCCGAGGCCGGTCCCTCAGGCCGTGCGCTTGCGCGGGGTCGTCTTCTTCGTCGTCGTCTTCTTCGCAGCCGGCTTCTTGGCCGTGGTCTTCTTCGCCGTCGCCTTCTTCGCCGTGCTCTTCCTCGCCGTCGGCTCCTTCGCCTCCCCTTCGGCCTTCGACGTCGACTTGCGGGCCGCCGCCGTCTTCTTCGCGGGCGTCCGGGACGT
Organism: Streptomyces sp. CB02261; assembly: GCF_001905665.1. Lineage (GTDB taxonomy): Bacteria > Actinomycetota > Actinomycetes > Streptomycetales > Streptomycetaceae > Streptomyces. The sequence continues at coordinate 132,473 of NZ_LIVX01000002.1, forward strand.
GGACTTCTTGCCCCCCGTCTCCTTCGGCGTCCCGCGCGGCTTGAGCTCCGTCACCACGGCATCCTCGCCACGGGCCTCCTTCGCCGCCCTGACGCTGTTCTCCAGGGCAGCCATCAGGTCGATCACCCGGCCGCCCTGCGCCTCCCCCGGGCTCGGGGGTGCGACGGCCTCGCCGCCCTCCGCCTTCGCCGCGATCATCTCCTCGACCGCGGTCCGGTAGTCGTCGTGGAGAGAATTGATGTCGACCTCGCCGAGCGTGGCCATCAAGGCGTCCGCCAGGTCGAGTTCGGCGTCCCGTACCGCCACCGGGGTCTCCGGAGCCACGCCCTCCGGGGCGCGGATCTCGTCCGGCCAGAGCAGGCCGTGCATCGCGATCACGTCGTCCACCACGCGCAGCATGCCGAGCCGCTCCCGCCCCCGCAGGGCGTACTTCGCCACAGCCACCTTGTCGCTGCGCTTGAGCGCCTCCCGGAGCAGCGTGTACGGCTTGGCCGCCGGCACGCCGTTCGCCGACAGGTAGTACGCGACGTCCATCTGCAGCGGATCGATCTCACCGGCCGGTACGAACGCCACGATCTCGATCGTCTTCGCCGTCGGGAGCGGCAGCGCGGCCAGGTCCTCGTCGGTGATCGGGATCATGGTCCCGTCCGCGTCCTCGTACGCCTTGCCGATCTCCGGCCCTGACAGCTCCTCCCCGTCCAGCTCGCACACCTTCTTGTAGCGGACGCGGCCGCCGTCCTCGGTGTGGATCTGACGGAAGGAGACCGAGTGGCTCTCGGTGGCGTTCACCAGCTTGATCGGGATGCTGACCAGGCCGAAGGAGATGGCGCCGTTCCAGATGGATCGCACGTTTCTTACCTTTCGAGCCTAAAAGCGATGGTTCGTGGGGATTGTCATCGTATGACGCCTGTCACGGAGGTGGAGGGGCGGCGCCTGGCGCTCAGCAACCTGGAGAAGGTGCTCCACCCGGCCACCGGCACCGCCAAGGGCGAGGTGCTCCACTACTACGCGACCGTCGGAGCCGCGATCCTGCCGCATCTGCGGGACCGCCCGGTGTCCTTCCTGCGCTATCCGGACGGCCCGGACGGACAGCTCTTCTTCACCAAGAATCCTCCGCCCGGCACACCCTCCTGGGTGAGGACCACCCCCGTCCCCCGCTCCGAGGACCCCCGCGCCCGCCAGGTCGTCATCGACGACCTCCCCTCCCTGATGTGGGCGGCGAACCTCGTCGTGGAGTTCCACACCCCGCAGTGGCGGGCCTCCTCCCCCGCCGTCGCCGACCGGCTCGTGTTCGACCTCGACCCCGGCCCGCCCGCGACCGTCGTCGAATGCTGCCGGGTCGCCCTCCACCTGCGTGAGCGGCTCGCGGCGGACGGCCTCCACGCCTACGCCAAGACCTCCGGCTCCAAGGGGCTCCACCTGCTCGTGCCCGTGGTGCCGACGCCGTCCTCCCGCGTCTCCGCGTACGCCAGACAGCTCGCCGTCGAAGCGGAGGCGGCCCTGCCGAAGCTGGTCGTCCACCGCATGGCCAAGGCCCTGCGGCCCGGGAAGGTCTTCGTCGACCACAGTCAGAACGCCGCCGCCAAGACCACCGCCACCCCCTACACCCTGCGGGCCCGGACCCTGCCCACCGTGTCCGCACCCGTCACCTGGCAGGAGGTGGAGGAGTGCGCCGCCCTGCCCGCCTCCGACCCGGAAGCCCTCGTTCTCCTCATGGACGACATCACGCCACGTCTGGAGCGGTACGGGGAGCTTCTCGCGCCCCTTTTCGCGCCCGAGCGGGCGGGAGAGCTGCCGTGAGGGGCGGGGGCCGGTGGGTGGGCGGGGGGCCGGAGCGTTCGGTGGGTGGGAGGTCTGGGCGGTCGGTGGGAGGGGGGCCGGGACGGTCGGTCGGTCGCGGCCCGGGGCGGTCGGAGGGCGGGGAGTCCGGGGCCGTGGTGCTGGTTCCGCCCGTCGACGTCATGCGGCCACGGGCCGCCGACGAGATCCCCGCACAGGGCGAGCCGCCACGCGAGCTCCAGTACTCGCTCAAGCTGGACGGGTTCCGCGCCCTCGCCTTCGTCCTCGACGACGGCAAGGTCGTCCTCCAGTCCCGCTCCCGCCGCGACCTCGCGCCCGAGTTCCCCGAGACCGCCGCGCACCTGCGCGAACAGCTTCCTCCCGGCATCGTCCTCGACGGCGAACTGTGCGCCTACCGGGAAGGACGCCTCTCCTTCACCGACCTGCTCCGGTCCCCCGCCGACCGCGCCCGGACCGGCGTACCCGTCTCGTACATCGCCTTCGACCTCCTCGCCGTACCCGGCCAGGACGTACGGAGCCTCCCGCTCCGCGACCGGTGGGAGCTGCTCGGCATGGCCCTGCGGGACGCCGAACCGCCACTCCAGCGCGTCCTCGCCACCCTGGACGAATCGACCGCGCGCGACTGGTTCCGCGACCTCCAGGACGCCGGAGTCGAAGGCATCGTCGCCAAGACGCTCGGCTCCACCTACCGGGCCGGGCCCACCTGGGCCTGGCGGAAGGTACGGCACATGGACACCAGCGACGGCCTGCTCCTCGGCGTCCTCGGCCCCGCCGAGCGGCCCCGAGCCCTCGTCGTACGCCTCGTCGACGGCCGCACCGCGACCACCTCGCCCCAGCTCACCCCCGCGCAGTCGCGCGAGGTCGGGGCCCTGGTGGGCGACCGCGCCGGGCCCCTCACCCCGGACGCCGAGCACGGGCCGGTCCGGTGGGTCGAACCCCCCGTGCCGGTCGAACTGCGGCAGCTCGCCGGACGGCAGCGGCAGGAGAACCCGACCTTCGTCCGGGTTCGGTCCGAGGGCTGAGGAGGTTGGGGGGGGTGGGGTGTTGGGTTGGGTGGGGGTGGA
>NZ_LIVX01000002.1:135419-981384 GCF_001905665.1 Streptomyces sp. CB02261
AGGGTTGGTTGCGGTGGGGGTTGGGTGGGGTGGGGGGTTGGGTGGGGTGGGAGTGGCGTTCCTTGTCGATACTCAGTGCAACTGCCCTGCTGCGCACCGCACATGGCGGAAAGAGGTCGCAACTCAGGCCCCCCGTACGTCCCGTATCGCCGGTAAGGCCTTGCTTTCCCCTCCGTGGTGCACACTTGCTGCCTGGTACAGGGCTCACGGGGAAGGCGGCCTGGCACATGCTGACGGGGATCGAGGAGGTCGACTGGGCCTCACTGGGGCATGCGTACGGCCCCGCGGACGACGTGCCGGAGCTCCTCCGCGGACTCGCCTCCGCCGACCCCGCGGAGCGGGAGACCGCCCTCGACGGCATGTACGGCGCCGTGCACCACCAGGGCGACGTCTACGACTCCACCCTCGCCTGCATCCCCTTCCTCCTCGAACTCGTCGCCGACCCCGTCGTCCAGGACCGCGGCTCCCTCGTCGAACTGCTCACCAGCATCGGCGGCATCGAACTCGACGACGACGACGAACTCGACCTCGGCGACGAGGAGTTCATCCCCGCCGCCAACTACGCCATGGCCGCGGCCGCCATCGCCGCCGGCGCCGACGTCTTCCTCGGGCTCGCCTCCGACCCCGACCCCGAGGTGCGACTCGCCGCCCCCTGCGCCCTCGCCTCCCTGCACCCCGAGCCCCGACGGGTCCTGACCCTCCTGCGGGAGCGGCTCACCGTCGAACGGGACACCGAGGTCCGGCTCGCCCTCGTGGCCGCCCTCGGCCGTATCGCCCTGCGCCACGCCTCGCTGCGCGGCGAGATCGTCGACTGGCTCGGCTGGCTCGCCCGCGCCGCCCACGACCCCGGCCTTCGTCTCGCGGCCCTCGCCCAGCGGGCGCGCTGCGCGCCCGGCGACATCCCGGACGACGTCGTGCCCTGGGTGACCGGACTCCTCGAGGAGATCAGGACCACCGCCCACGCGTCCGCCGCCCCCGGCGCCGAAGGGTCCCGGCAGGCCGCGCCCACCCTCATCGGGCAGGTCCGCGAACTCCTGGAGGAGCACGGCGCCGGGCGGCCCGCCCCCTGGACCGAGGAACTGCTCCGGACCCTCCACGCCGCCCTCGACGACCGCGTCGACGACCGCATCGCGCTGATCCTCGCGCAGCTGCGCAGCCCCGACTGGGGGCAGCGGTCGGACGCGATCTGGCTGTGCGGCGGGCTGATGCGGATCTGGCGCGGGCGGTACGAGGAGGTCGTCCGGCTCGTCGGCGACCAGCTCCACGACCCCGAGCCCCGGCTCCGCGAGGCCGCCACCTCGTTCCTCGAGCGCCTCTTCGAGCTGGGCGCCCCCGCCGCCGACGCGCTGGCCGCCCGGCTGGCCACGGGTGCGGGGCAGGGCGCGGGGCCCTGGCCGGGGTCGACGCCGGGTTCGCGGTCGGGGTCGACGTCGGGGTCAGGGGCCGGTTCCGGGGCTGGGGCTGGGGCTGGGGCTGGAGCTGGGGCCTGGTCCGGCGGGCGGGGGCAGCACGCCTTCGTCGGGCGGTCCGGGCGGGACGGGGCGCTTCTCGCGCTGGCCCGCGCCGGGGACACCCGGGCCGTCCCGCTGCTCGCCCGCGCCCTGGAGGAGGGCGAGGTGCGGCGCGAGCTGCTGTACGCCATGGACGGCCTCGGGCCCTCGGCCGCCATGCTCGCCCCGCTGCTGCGGCGCCGGCTCGCGGACGTCGAGCTCGACGAGCGGCTCTACGACCGGGCCGCGCCCCTGCTGTACGCCCTGGCGGCCGTCCGGGGCGGCCAGGCCGTACCGGAGGTCCTGCGGGTCCTGCGCGGAGCGCCGGCCAACCGTCGCGACTGGGTGCGGGAGGCCGCACTGCGGACCCTGGCGGCCTTCGGGCCCGCCGCCCGGGACGCCGTACCGGACATGCGAAGACTCCTGGCCGCCGAGTCGGCCTCCGTCGCCACGACGGCGGCGCGGGCGCTGTGGGCGGCCGAGGGTGATGTGCGTGAGGTCCTGGCGGCCCTGGAGCGGTGGCTCGGGCCGGGCGCCTCGGGCGCGGAGCGGTGCGCCGCCGCGCAGGCGCTCGGTGAGATAGGCCCTGCCGCCGCAGCGGTCGCCCCCGCTCTCCTGCCCGGTCTGGCGTCGCGGGACCTGTGGGTGCGGGTCCGCAGCGCCGCCGCCCTGTGGCGGGTGTCCGGGGACGCGGAGACGGCCCTGCCGGTGCTGCTCGCGGCCTGGGAGGAGAACCGGCACGCGCGCGTGGACGTCGCCGAGTGTCTGGCGGAGATGGGTCCCGCGGCATCCGAGGCGCAGTTGGTGATCCTCACCGAGCTGACCCGGCGGCGGCGCCACAACGCCCGCGAGGGGGCCTCCGGCAGTCATGACGTCCATCTCGACGAGAAGCTGCTGACCTTGTGCCGGGCCGCGTTGGCCCGGATGGAGCGCGGGGTCTTCTAGGGCGCCGGCCCGGAGCGTGGCGCCTTGCCCAGTGGCGCCTTGCCCGGTGGCCCTTGCCCAGTGGCGCCTTGCCCGGTGGCCCTTGCCCGGTTGTGTTCCGTGGTGCGCCTGCTCGGTGGGCCCGCGTGGGGGCCGTTCCGGGGGTCGTGTTCGGGACTGCATGATTTACGGCGCCTGCGGGGCCATCAGTCCTGGGCGTTTCGTATGCGCCACAAATCACGCTCTACGTCCCGAACACGACCCCCTCCACGGCCCCCACTCCTGTCGTCGGTCGGCCGTCCGCCGGTGAGCAGAAGCCCTCCCTGTCCGAATATGGTCTCCTCGGGGCTAGGAGGAGATTCATGGGACCGCGCGCTGTGTCCGTTGCCGCCTGCGGTGCTCTGGGTGTTCTCCTGCTCGTCGGGTGCGGGGGCGAAGGCGGGCTCAAGAGCGCCGGGCCCACGTCTCCCGCCGTCGGGCCCGTCCGGCTCTGGCCCGATCTGCCGCCCGCCACCGATCCACCCATCGACTACGGCGAGTCCGACACCGAGCGCGTCCCCGGGATCGCAGTCGCCGACAACGACGTCCGCTCCGTCGACGCCGTGGCCGTCGTCCGCGCCGAGGTGCGGGCCCGTCCCGGTACGTACAGCGGCCCCGACGGGATGTACGAGGAGACCGCCCGGGCGATCACCGCCTGCGACACCGCTCCCGCCGCCTGCCCCGTCATGCGGCCGTACTACCGCGATCTCACCGGCAACGGCCGGGACGAGCTGATCGTCGGGATCCGGATGCCCGAGCAGCAGGTCGGGGTCCGGGTCTACCTCGCCGAGAACGGCGGGCTCACCCGGATCATGTCGACCGTCGACCAGGTCATCAGCGTGGAGCTGGCCGGCCGGGACCTGGTCATGCGGGTCGCCTCGGCGGGGATCCCCGGATACGAGTACCGCACCGCCTGGTCCTGGGACGAGCAGCAGCACAGCATGCTGCCCACCCGCGACGAGATCGTGCGGGTCAAGCCCTCCGGCGTGCCGGTGCCCCGTCTCGTCAGTCCGACGGCCACCGTCTCGCCCCCGCTGCCCGCGGAGACCCCGTGAGGAGGCCGCGGCTGCCCGCCTGGACCGCGACCCTCACGTGGAAGGCCGCCCTCTTCATCGCGGTGATGTGCTGTGCCCTCGCCGCGCTGCTCGGCGTCCTCGTCCACGCGTCGGTGACCGCGCAGACCGCCGACGACTCCCGGGAGAAGGCACTCGCGCGGCTCACCGACGTCACCCGGCTGTACGAGGCGGGCGAGCCGCTCCCCCGGTTCGCCGGGATCGATCCCGTCGGACTCCCGGCGTCCCTGCGCGCCCTCGCCGTCCGGGGCGAACGCGGCACGATGGTCGGGGACGACCGGGGCCATCCGGCGATGTGGGCGGCGGGCCCCGCGGACGGCCGCGCCCTCGCCGTACGCGTCGACTACACGCAGAGCGCCGAGACGATCGACGCGCTCGACCGCTCCATCCTCGGCTCCTCCGTGCTGGCGATCGGGGCGACCCTGCTCGTGGGCGCCTTCGCCGTCACCCGGGTCACGCGCCGGCTGCACCTGACCGCCCAGGTGGCCCGGCGGATCAGTGCCGGGGACCTCGACGCGCGCGTGGACGATCCCCGTACGAAGGACCCCTCGCGCCCGCAGGACGAGGTGGCGACGGTCTCGGGGGCGCTCGACACGATGGCCTCCTCGCTCCAGCGCAAGCTGCAGAGCGAGCAGCGGTTCACCGCCGACGTGGCGCACGAGCTGCGCACGCCCCTGACCGGGTTGTCGGCCGCCGCCGAGCTGCTGCCGGAGGGGCGGCCGTCGGAGCTCGTACGGGACCGGGTGCGGGCGATGCGGGGGCTGACCGAGGACCTCCTGGAGATCTCGCGGCTCGACGCCCGCAACGAGACCGTGGACCTGGCCGTGCACGAGCTCGGTCCGCTCGCCGAGCGGGTGGTGCGCGCCTCGGGCACGGAGACGGAGGTGCGGGTGGTGCGGGATGCGACGGTGGAGACGGACCGGCGGCGCCTGGAGCGGGTCCTCGGCAATCTGGTCGCCAACGCGCACAAGCACGGGGCCCCTCCGGTGGTGGTGACCGTGGACGGGCCCGTGGTGTCCGTACGGGACCACGGGCCCGGCTATCCCGCGTACCTGATCGCTTCGGGGCCGCAGCGCTTCCGGACCGAGAGCGGCGGCAAGGGGCACGGGCTCGGGCTGACGATCGCGGTGGGGCAGGCGGAGGTGATCGGCGCGGCCCTCGTGTTCGCCGTGGCGCCCGGGGGCGGCGCGGAGGCCCTGCTGCGGCTGCCCGAGTACGTGGACCTCTCGGACGACGCGCCGCAGGACTGACCGGACGGCACACCGTCACACAAAAGGGACATAGCGCATACAGCTTGCTACGTTGCGGCCATGACCGCACCGCGAACGGACGCGCCCCCACCCGGGGTACGCATCGCGAAGCGCCGCGGCGTGGAACTCTCCCTCCTCGTCTGCGCCGTCCTCATCTCCGTCTACGGCTACGCCGAGGTCGGCCTCGCCCGCAGCGGCGCCGTGCCGCCGGACGCCGTCCGGTACGGGGCGGGGCTCGGTCTGCTCGCGCTCGTCGCCCATCTCGCGGTCCGCTTCCGTGCCCCGTACGCCGATCCGCTCCTGCTGCCGATCGCCGTGCTGCTCAACGGGCTCGGGCTCGTCCTGATCTACCGGCTCGACCTGGAGACGCCGAGGGACCAGGCGGCGGCGCCGCAGCTGGTGTGGTCGACGCTGGGGGTGGCGCTCTTCATCGTGGTCGTCCTGCTGCTCCGTGACCACCGCGCGCTCCAGGGGTACGCGTACGTGTCGGTGGCCGCCGCGCTCGCCCTGATGATCCTGCCGATCTTCTTCCCGGCCGTGAACGGCGCCAAGATCTGGATCCGGATCGGCGGCCTCTCGTTCCAGCCGGGCGAGTTCGCCAAGATCCTGCTCGCGGTCTTCTTCGCCGCCTATCTCGCCGCCAACCGCCACGCGCTCGCGTACACCGGCCGCCGGCTCTGGAAGTTCCAGTTCCCGTCCGGGCGGGTCCTCGGTCCCATCGTGGCGATCTGGCTGCTGAGCGTCGGCGTGCTGGTCCTGGAACGGGACCTGGGGACGTCACTGCTGTTCTTCGGGCTCTTCGTGATCATGCTGTACGTGGCGACCGGCCGGATCGGCTGGATCGCGGTCGGTCTGGTGCTCGCCTCCGCCGGAGCCTTCCTCGTCGGCTCCCTCGAACCCCATGTGCACAGCCGGGTGGAGGACTGGCTCGACCCCTTCGCCTCGATCCGGGCGGGCGACGGCCCCGGGCAGCTCGCCCAGTCGCTGTTCTCGTTCGCCGCCGGGGGCATGCTCGGCAGCGGTCTCGGGCTCGGCCACTCCGTCCTCATCGGCTTCGCCGCGAAGTCCGACTTCATCCTCGCCACGGCGGGCGAGGAGCTCGGGCTCGTCGGACTGACCGCGCTCTTCCTGCTGTACGGGCTGCTCGTCGCCCGGGGGTACCGGGCGGGCCTCTCGCTGCGCGACCCCTTCGGGCGGCTCCTCGCCATCGGGCTCGCGTCGATCGTGGCCCTCCAGGTCTTCGTCATCGCGGGCGGGGTGATGGGGCTCATCCCGCTGACGGGCATGGCGATGCCGTTCCTGGCCCAGGGCGGTTCGTCGGTCGTCACCAACTGGGTGATCGTGGCGCTGCTCATCCGCGTCAGCGACTCGGCGCGTGCCCCGCAGCCCGACACCGCCGACACCGGGACGCTCGCGCCCGTCAAGGAGGGGGCCTCGTGATCCGGCCGTATTCCGCGGCGAAGGAGGGCGCCTTGTGATCCGGCCGTATTCCGCGGCGAGGGAGGGCGCCTCGTGATCCGGTACGCCCGGCGGGCCGCCGCGCTCTGTCTCGTCCTGCTCGTGGCGCTCCTCGTCAACTCCGCGCGCGTGATGGTCTTCGAGGCCGAGTCCCTCGACGGCAACCCGGCCAACCGGCGCATCGCGATCGGCCGGTACGCGCAGCCGCGGGGCGAGATCGTCGTCGACGGGAAGCCGGTCACGGGCTCGCGGGACAGCGGGCAGCAGCTGCGCTGGGAACGCACCTACCGTCAGGGGCCGTTGTACGCGCCGCTGACCGGTTACTCCTCACAGACCTACGGCACGACCCTCGTCGAGCACGCCGAGGACGCCGTCCTGGCCGGCACCGAACCGATGCTGGCGCCCCTCCCCCTCTGGAACGACCTGACCCGGGGCCGGCAGCCCGGCGGTGACGTCGTGACGACGATCCGGTCGTCGATGCAGCAGGCCGCCTTCCGCGGGCTCGGCGGGAAGCGCGGCGCGGTGGTGGCGGTGGAGCCGTACAGCGGCCGGATCCTGGCGCTCGTCAGCTCGCCCTCGTACGACCCTGGCGTCCTCTCCGGGACCGGTCCGGGGGTCAAGGACGCCTGGAAGCGGCTCACCACCTCGCCGAACCAGCCGATGCTGAACCGGGCGCTGCGCCAGACGTACCCTCCGGGCTCCACGTTCAAGATCGTGACGGCTGCCGCGGCCCTGGACGCCGGGGCCGTACGGGACGTGGACGCGCCGACGGACACTCCTGATCCCTTCGTGCTGCCCGGCACCCGGCAGGTGCTGCCCAACGAGGCGAAGGGGTGCGAGGACGCCTCACTCGCGTACGCCCTCCAGTGGTCCTGCAACACGGTGATGGCCGGGCTCGGGGTGAAGGTGGGCCTGACCGGGATGGTCGACGCGGTGGAGCGGTTCGGCTTCAACGACACGGGGCTCCGGGTCCCGTCCTGGGTGGCGAAGTCCAACTTCGACCGGGCGATGAGCCCGGACCAGCTGGCCCTGTCGTCGATCGGGCAGTTCGACACGACGGCGACGCCGTTGCAGATGGCGATGGTGGCGGCGGCGGTCTCCAACAACGGGGAGATCGCCCACCCGTACCTCGTCGACCGCACGACCACCTCGGGCGGCACGACCGTCGACCGCACCGGGCGCCGCAGCTATCGGCAGGCCATGAACCCCTCCACGGCGATGCAGCTCCAGCGGCTGATGGTGCGGGCGGTCGAGGAGGGTACGGGGGCGAACGCGGCGATCCCCGGGGCCCTGGTCGGCGGCAAGACGGGCACCGCCCAGCACGGCTTCGGCAACACGGGGACCCCGTACGCCTGGTTCATCGCCTGGGCGCAGGCCGCGGACTCGGCCCAGCCGGCCGTCGCCGTGGCGGTGGTCGTGGAGGACGCGGAGGCGTCCCGCACGGACATCAGCGGGGGCGGCAGCGCGGCGCCGATCGCGAAGGCGGTGATGACGGAGGCGCTGCGGCTGGAGGCGGAGGCCCGGGGAGGGTAGGAGGGGCGGGGAGGGAGGGGCGGGGAGGGTAGGAGGGGCGGTGACCCGGGGAGGGCCGGTGCGTCGATGGACTGCGGGCCGGTGGGTCGGTGGGCCCTGGGGCGGTTGGGCCATGGGGCGGCTGGGCGGGTCAGTCCGTCGTCGCGCCCTGGGCGATCGTGTCCGTCACCTCCGTCACCCTGGCCCGTTCCTCCGTCGCGAAGCGCTCCGCGTCGAGCCGTTCCGCGATCTCCTCGTCCTGGGCCATCAGCAGGTCCAGGTTCGAGTCGCCGAGGTCGAAGACGCCCATGTCCAGGTAGGCCTTCTGGAGGCGCTCGCCCCACAGGCCGATGTCCTTGACGCAGGGGACGATCCGGCTGAAAAGGAGCTTGCGGAAGAGGTGCAGGAACTCGCTCTGCTCGCTCAGCTCCTCCGCCTCCTTCTTCGGGATGCCGAAGTTCTCCAGGACCTCGACGCCCCGCAGCCGGTCCCGCATCAGGTGGCAGCCCTCGATGACGAACTCCTCGCGCTCGCGGAGTTCGGCGTCCGAGAGCTGTCGGTAGTAGTCGCGCAGGGCCATCCGGCCGAAGGCCACGTGCCGGGCCTCGTCCTGCATCACGTACGCCAGGATCTGCTTCGGCAGCGGTTTGTCGGTGGTGTCCCGGATCATGCCGAAGGCGGCGAGGGCGAGCCCTTCGATGAGGACCTGCATGCCGAGGTAGGGCATGTCCCAGCGGGAGTCCCGCAGGGTGTCGTCGAGCAGGCCCCGGAGGTTGTCGTTGATCGGGTAGAGCATGCCGATCTTGTCGTGGAGGAAGCGGCCGTAGATCTCGGCGTGCCGGGCCTCGTCCATGGTCTGCGTGGCCGAGTAGAACTTGGCGTCGAGGTCGGGGACGGACTCGACGATCCGGGCGGCGCAGACCATGGCGCCCTGCTCGCCGTGGAGGAACTGGCTGAACTGCCAGGAGGCGTAGTGCCGTCGCAGGTCGCCCTTGTCCTTCTCGGTCATCTTCGCCCAGTGGCGGGTGCCGTGGAGGGTGAGGACCTCGTCGGGGGTGCCGAGCGGGTCGTACGGGTCGACCTCCAGGTCCCAGTCGATCCGGGTGGCACCGTCCCACTGCTTGTCCTTGCCCTTCTGGTAGAGGGCGAGGAGTCGCTCGCGGCCGTCGTCGTACTCCCACGAGAAGCGGGCGGCGCCGGTGGCGGGCACCTGCCAGGTGAGGGTGGGCGGGGCCGTGGTGTAGAGGTCGCGCGTCGACACTGACGCCTCCTTGGGGGGTCGGGCCGTTCCCGTGGTGCGAGTCCACTCGTCAGGCTCACACGGTGGTAGACGGATCGTCAACAAGTCGCGCGCGGGGGATTGACCGCGCTACTGACGGGCAGTCTGATAGGAGGCGACCCCCGGTAACGTGTCGGCCAGCGCAGCGAGGTGTCTCCGCCATGACCCCCTTCACCGAGCCCGACTTCAGCCTCCTGCGGGACGCTCTGGGGCCCCTGCGCGACCGTGAGCAGGTCGCCGAACGCCTCCTGGAGTCCTCCCGCAGGCACTCCTACGATCCGGACACCGAGCTCGACTGGGACGCGCCGTTCGAGGACGGCAAGTGGTTCTGGCCGCCGGAGCTCGTCTCGCTCTACGACACCCCGCTCTGGCACCGGATGTCCGAGGAGCAGCGGATCGTCCTGTCGCGCCACGAGGCGGCCTCGCTCGCCTCGCTCGGCGTCTGGTTCGAGATCATCCTCATGCAGCTGCTGGTCCGGCACATCTACGACAAGTCGCTGACCAGTGATCATGTGCGGTACGCCCTCACCGAGATCGCCGACGAGTGCCGGCACTCGATGATGTTCGCCCGGCTGATCCGGCGGGGCGGCACCCCCGCGTACCCGGTGCCGAGGCTGTACCACAACCTCGCGCGCCTCCTGAAGACCGTCTCCACCACCCCCGGCTCCTTCGCCGCCACCCTGCTCGGCGAGGAGATCCTCGACTGGATGCAGCGCCTGACCTTCCCGGACGAGCGCGTGCAGAGCCTCGTCCGCGGAGTCACCCGCATCCACGTGGTGGAGGAGGCCCGCCATGTGCGGTACGCCCGCGAGGAACTGCGGCGCCAGATGGTGACCGCCCCGCGCTGGGAGCAGGAGTTCACCCGGCTCAGCTGCGGCGAGGCCGCCCGCGTCTTCTCCACCTGCTTCGTCAACCCGGGGGTGTACGAGGCCGTCGGCCTGGACCGGCGCGAGGCCGTGGCCCAGGTGCGGGCGAGCGGACACCGCCGCGAGGTCATGCAGTCCGGCGCCAAGCGGCTCACCGACTTCCTCGACGACATCGGCGTCCTGCGCGGGCCGGGGCGACGGCTCTGGAAGTCCTCGGGACTTCTGGCCTGAGGACATGACCCCAGCCGCTCCCGCCCCCGGCCGGTGCGGGGGCGCGTGGAAGCCGGCGGGCGGGCGTCCGGATCACGGCACCCCGCCCGCCCGCTCCGGGGCTACGCTGCGGAGCATGACGAGCCCCGCCACTCCCGCGTACCGCAGACTCAGCGTCGAGGAGCGGCGCGGGCAGCTTCTCGACGCCGCCCAGGAACTCTTCGCCCACCGGACGCCCGAGGACGTGTCCCTCGACGACGTCGCCGAGGCCGCCGGCGTCTCGCGGCCCCTCGTCTACCGCTACTTCCCCGGCGGCAAGCAGCAGCTGTACGAGGCCGCCCTGCGCTCCTCCGCCGACGCCCTGAACCGCTGCTTCACCGAACCGCCGGAGGGCCCGCCCACGGAGCGGCTCGGGCGGGTGCTCGACCGGTACCTGACCTTCGTCGACGAGCACGACGCCGGGTTCAGCGCCCTGCTGCGGGGCGGCAGCGTCGCCGAGACCTCGCGGACCACCGCGATCGTCGACGAGGTGCGGCGGGCCGCCGCCGAGCAGATCCTCGTCCACCTGGGGGTGGAGCGGCCGGGGCCCCGGCTCGGCATGCTGGTGCGGACGTGGATCGCCGCCGTGGAGGCCGCCTCGCTCATCTGGCTCGACGAGGACAAGCAGCCGCCGGCCCGGGAGCTGCGGGACTGGCTCGTCGACCATCTCGTCGCGCTGCTCGCCGCGACCACGGCGAGCGACGAGGAGACAGCCCGGGTCGTCGGGCTGCTCCTCGCGCAGGAGACGCCCGAGGGGCCGGTGGCACGGCTCGCCCGGCGGGTGATCCCGGTGGTGGGCGAGGCCGCCCGCCTCCTGTGAGCCGGGGGCGGGGGAGACTGGAGGGGTGAGAAGCGAGAACACCCCCTTCCGTGGCGGCCCCCTCGACGGCCGGGTCCTGCCGATCCTGCTCGGCCCGACCGGCCACCCGCCGAAGTGGTACGAGGTTCCGGTACCGGCCCACGACGGGCGCCCGCCGACCGTGTACGCGTACCGGCGCGAGCCCGCGGGCCACACGAAGCGGCTCGGCCTCCAGCGCGGCTGGGTCTACGTGTACGTGCCCACGGGCCGCGAGCGGCGGGAACTGAAGTGGCCGTGGTCGAAGCCGGGGGGCGGGGAGCGGTAGGCGGTCGGGGGCGATGAGGGGGCAGGGCCGGTAAGTGGGCGGGGGCGATATGTGAGCGGGGGCGGTAAGGGGGCGGGGGCGGTATGTGAGCGGGGGCGGTAAGGGGGCGGGGCGGGGTGAGCGGTCGGTCGTGGTGAGCGTTCGGGCAGCGGAGAGCAGGCGGGCGCGGTGAGCGGTCGCGCGCGGTGCTCAGCCGGGCAGCGGTGAGCGGTCGGTCGTGGTGAGCGGTCGGTCGTGGTGAGCAGTCGGGCACGGTAACCAGCCGGGGCAGCGGTGCGCCTCCGCCCGGGAGGCCGGTCCGCCGAACGGGTGAGGCCGTCGGACGCGCCCCCATTCGTACGGTAATCCGCTGATGTGACACGTCATCATTCCCGTGGAGGTGGTGACGTGTCGCGAAGGCTGCTGCGCACGGTCTGCGCGGGGGCGCTGGCCGCGGCGACGGCGTTCACCGGGGTGGCCCTCCAGGCCGGTGTCACCGCACCGGACCCGCCGGCCGACCCCCCGATGGCGGCCCCGATCGGGCGGGCCGATCCGGCGGCGAAGGCGGTGGCCCCCGTCGACCCGGACGCCGCCGAGGCCACGGGTACCCCGGACCCTGGCGACTCCGGGGCCCCTGACGTCCCCGATATCCCCGACACTCCCGACACCCCCGGGGCCTCTGACGGCTCCGGGGACTCCGAAGACTCGGACGCCCCCGAGCCCTCTGACGGCTCCGAGGACTCCGACACCCCCGAGACCTCCGACGCACTGGACGCCCCCGAAGCCCCGGACGCCTCCGAGGCCCCGGACGCCCCCGTAGACCCCGAGACCTCCGATACCCCCGAGGCCCCGGACGTCCCCGACGCCCCCAGCGTCCCCGGCGACCCCGAGGAACCCGGCACCCCCGACACCCCCGACGTCCCCGACTCCACTCCCCCCGCCCCCCTCGACGACGGCGCCGCCCTCCCCCCTCCCGGGGGTGACTCCGTCGCCGAGCTGCTCACCCGCATGCGGACGCTCTACCAGCGGGCCGAGGAGGCCGCCGAGCGGTACAACGCCGCCGACGAGGCGCTGAAGCGGCAGACCGCCGACACCAAGAAGGTCACGGCCCGGCTCACCGCCGTCCGGAACGCGCTGGCGCAGGGGCGTGCCGTGGCCGGGCGGATCGCGCGGGACCAGTACCAGGGCAGGTCCGAACTCTCCTCGTACCTGCGGGTGCTGCTCGCGCCGGACCCCCGGGCGGCCCTGGACCAGGGGCATCTGATCGCCCGGGCCACCCGCGAGCGCGCCGCCGCCGTGTCGCGGCTCGAACGGGCCGAGCGGCAGGCGGGTTCGCTCGCGAGCGCCTCCCGCAAGGCCCTCGACCGGCAGCAGAGCCTCGCCGTGGCGCAGCGCACCCGGCGCGACGAGGCGCGGGCCCGGCTCGGGGAGGTCGAGAAGCTGCTCGCCGCGCTCTCCCCCGGGCAGCTGGCCCGGCTCACCGAGCTCGAACGCGTCCAGACGGCGGGCGCGCAGCGCGACCTCCTCGACTCGGGTGTCCTGGACGGCCGCCGTACCCCGTCCCGGGCGGGCGCGGAGGCGCTGCGGTTCGTGGTGGGGCAGATCGGCAAGCCGTACGAGTGGGGGGCGGAGGGCCCGGAGACGTACGACTGCTCGGGGCTCACCCAGAAGGCGTGGGCGGCGGCGGGGCAGGAGCTGCCGCGCACCAGCCAGGAGCAGTGGGCGACCCTGCCCCGTGTGCGGCTCACGGAGCTGCGGCCCGGGGACCTGGTGATGTACTTCCCCGGCGCCACCCATGTGGCGGTCTATCTCGGCGAGGGCCTCGTGGTGCACGCCCCGCGTCCGGGCGGGAAGGTGAAGGTCTCCCCGATCGCGGCGAACCCGCTGCTCGGGGCCGTACGCCCCGACCCGGACGCAAAGGCCCTGGGCTCGTACACCCCGCCCGTGCTCCCCGCGGGGGCCCGGGACGGCGACGACCAGGGGTACGACCGCGCCTGAACAGGCCTGGGGTTCGGCCTTGTCGGCAAGGCCCCGCCCGGCGGAGGCCGAGCTCACCCGTCACCGATCACCCGGCGCCCTCCACCCGTCACCCGTCACGCTTCACTCGTCATCACCGTCCGGCGCCCCGGCTCCCGCGGGTGCTCCGGTCTTGGGGTGGAGGATGTCGCGGGCCTGCTCGGCGGCGCGCTGGATGCTCTCGCTGACGAAGTCGAGGAAGCGGGCGACGTTCTCCAGGCGGTGGGCGGCCGGGGTGTCGCGGCCGAGGACGCCGACGCCCTGCCGTGCGGTCGTGACGATCTGGGCCGTGGACCGCGCGCTGGAGATCATCGACTGGTACCAGATGTCGTCGTCGACGACATAGCGCTCGCGGCGCCGTTCGTCGCGCTCCCGGCGGACGAAGCCCTGGGTCTCCAGGAACGCGACCGCCTTGGAGATGGAGGCCGGGCTGACCTGGAGGCGCTGGACGAGTTCGGCCGCGGTGAGGCTGCCGGCGTCGGTGAGGGTCAGGCAGGCCATCACCCGGGACATCATCGTGGGCATGCCCGACGCCATGAGGACGGTCGTGAACGTCTCCTCGAACTCGCGCACCGCGTCGGCGTCGCGACCGTGGGCCTGCGGAAGTGCCTCCGCCGTCCTGGGCGCGGCCGGCTTGCGCCGGTGGGTGCGGCGCTCGGTGGCGCGGTGGGCGAGGTCGGCGCGGTACGCGGTGGGGCCGCCGTTCCGCATCACCTCGCGCGTGATGGTCGAGGTCGGACGGTCGAGCCGCCGGGCGATCTCGGCGTAGGCGAGGCCGTCGGCCAGTCCCAGCGCGATCTGCTGGCGTTCCTGCTGGGTGAGCCTGCCTCCCGGCATCCGCGGTCTCCTTAGTGCCTCTTCAGTGCGTCGTACGGCTCCACCATAGCGTTCACCTTCATTTCATTGCAACGCGCGGGCAGCTGACGTTGCATTACCTCGCAGAATGATTGCAACGAAATAGGGCGTGCTACCTGCGTTGATGCACTTTGAGTGCAACGAGTTCGTTGCCAGAGACGTGAATGCAACGTAGCGTTTCACTCATCGGAAACAGCGACGAACCAAAGGAAAAGACCATGCAGAAGTTCCTCACCTCCGCCCCGATCTCCACCGTCCTCGACATCCCCGCCGGTCACATCCGCTTCATCGCCGCCGACCGGGCCGACACCACCGTCGAGATCCTCCCCGCCGACGCCTCCAAGGGCCGCGACGTGAAGGCGGCCGAGCGGATCACGGTCGACTACGCCGACGGTGTCCTGCGGATCGAGGCCCCGGACGCGAAGAACCGCGCCCTGGGGAACTCGGGCGCCGTCGAGGTGACCGTGCAGCTGCCGGCCGGCTCCCGCGTCGAGGCGAAGGCGGCCAGCGCCGAACTGCGGGGCGTCGGACGGCTCGGCGACGTCACCTTCGAGGGCGCGCACGGCACGGTCAAGCTCGACGAGACCGAAGGCGCCCGCATCACCCTCGCCGCCGGTGACATCTCGGTCGGCCGCCTCGGCGGCCCGGCGGAGATCAGCAGCCAGAAGGGCGACCTCACCGTCGCCGAGGCCGTGCGCGGCACGGTCACCCTGCGCACCGACCACGGCACGATCTCGGTCGGCGCCGCCCGCGGGGTCTCCGCCACCCTGAACGCCGGCACCGCCTACGGCCGCATCGACAACGCGCTCCAGAACTCCCAGGGCGCCGGCGCACAGCTCGACATCCACGCGACCACCGCCTACGGCGACATCACCGCCCGCAGCCTCTGACCCGCACCCACCGACCCGTAGTTGAGGAGTACGCACCATGACCGGTACGGCCATCGCGGCGAACGGGCTGCGCAAGTCCTACGGTGACAAGACCGTGCTCGACGGCGTCGACCTGGCCGTCCGCGAGGGAACGGTCTTCGCCCTGCTGGGTCCGAACGGGGCCGGCAAGACCACCGCCGTGAAGATCCTCTCCACCCTCGTCACCGCCGACGGCGGCCAGGCCCGGGTCGCCGGCCACGACCTGGCCGCCGACCCGCAGGCCGTCCGCGCCGCGATCGGCGTCACCGGCCAGTTCTCCGCCGTCGACGGCCTCATCACCGGCGAGGAGAACATGCTCCTCATGGCCGACCTCCACCACCTGCCCAAGACCGAAGGCCGCCGCGTCGCCACCGAACTCCTCGCCCGCTTCGACCTCACCGACGCCGCCAAGAAGCCCGCCTCCACCTACTCCGGCGGCATGAAACGCCGCCTCGACATCGCCATGACCCTCGTCGGCGACCCCCGCGTCATCTTCCTCGACGAACCCACCACCGGCCTCGACCCCCGCTCCCGCCACACCATGTGGCAGATCATCCGCGAACTCGTCACCGACGGCGTCACCGTCTTCCTCACCACCCAGTACCTCGAAGAAGCCGACCAGCTCGCCGACCGCATCGCCGTCCTCCACAACGGCACCATCGCCGCCGAAGGCACCGCCGAAGAACTCAAACGACTCATCCCCGGCGGCCACGTCCGCCTCCGCTTCGCCGACCCCGCCACCTACCGCACCGCCGCCACCACCCTCCACGACGCCGCCCGCGACGACACCGCCCTCACCCTCCAACTCCCCAGCGACGGCAGCCAGCGCGACCTGCGCACCATCCTCGACCGCCTCGACACCGCCCACATCGAGGCCGACGAACTCACCGTCCACACCCCCGACCTCGACGACGTCTTCTTCGCCCTCACCGGCACCACCGTCCCCACCCAGCAGGACCCCACCAAGGAGACCGTCCGATGAGCACCCTCACCCTCGCCGTCCGCGACACCACCACCATGCTCCGGCGCAACCTCCTCCACGCCCGCCGCTACCCGTCCATGACCCTCAACCTGCTCCTCACCCCGATCATGCTGCTGCTCCTCTTCGTCTACATCTTCGGAGACGTCATGAGCGCGGGCATGGGCGGAGCCGACCGCTCCGACTACATCGCCTACCTCGTCCCCGGCCTGCTCCTGATGACGATCGGTTCCACCACCATCGGCACCGCCGTCTCCGTCTCCAACGACATGACCGAAGGCATCATCGCCCGCTTCCGCACCATGGCCATCCACCGCGGATCGGTCATCACCGGCCACGTCATCGGCAGCGTCCTGCAGTCCGTGGTCAGCGTCGTCCTCGTCGGCGCCGTCGGCGCCGCCATCGGCTTCCGCTCCACCGACGCCACCGCCCTGGAGTGGCTGGCGGCCCTCGGGCTCCTCGCACTGTTCGCCCTGGCGCTCACCTGGATCGCCGTCGGCATGGGCATGGTCAGCCCCAACGCCGAGGCCGCCGGCAACAACGCGATGCCCCTGATCTTCCTCCCGCTGATCTCCAGCACCTTCGTGCCCATCGACGCGATGCCGGGCTGGTTCCAGCCGATCGCCGAGTACCAGCCCTTCACCCCCGCCATCGAGACCCTCCGGGGCCTCCTCCTCGGCACCGAGATCGGCCACAACGGCTGGCTCGCCCTCGCCTGGTGCCTCGCCCTCACCGCCCTCGGCTACTTCTGGTCCAAGTCCGTCTACAACCGCGACCCGAAGTAGCGGGAACACGAGAAGGCGGCGTACCCCGACACACGTCGGGGTACGCCGCCTTCTCCGTGTCTCCGGCCGCCCGTCGGGGCCGGGACGCGGTCGTCAGTTCGCGGAGAGCGAGGCCAGGTAGGCCGAGGTCTTCTCCGGCTCGTAGAAGAAGTTCTCGAAGTCCGACGGGTCGTTGAAGCCGTTCGCGAAGCGGTCGGCGGCGGGCTGGAGCTGGCCGGCCGCGCCGAGGAGGTTCAGGACGTGCTCCGGCGGCGGGGCCAGCATCGCGTTCGTCCACTTGGTGACGTGCTGGGCCGTCTTCCAGTAGCGGTCGAAGGCGCCCCGCATCCACTCCTCGTCGAAGGGCTGCTCGCCGCGCTCGACGATGGCGGCGAGGTACGCGGCGGCGCACTTCGACGCCGAGTTGGAGCCCTGGCCCGTGATCGGGTCGTTGGCGACGACGACGTCGGCGACACCGAGGACGAGGCCGCCGCCGGGGAGCCGGCCGATCGGGTTGCGGACGGTCGGGGCGTACCGCCCGGCGAGGGTGCCGCCCGCGTCGGTCAGCTCGACCTTCGTGGCGCGCGCGTACTCCCAGGGCGTGAAGCGCTCCATCAGCTCCAGGGTCAGGGACAGGTGCTCAGCCGGGTCCTTGACGCCCTGGAAGGCGTCGAGCGGACCGCCGGGGACGCCCTCCCAGAAGAGGATGTCGGCACGGCCGCCCGTCGTGAGGGTCGGCATGACGAAGAGTTCGCCGACGCCCGGGACGATGTTGCAGCGGACCGCGTCGAAGTCCGGGTGCTCGGGACGGGGGCCGAGGCCGTGGACGTACGCGACGGCCAGCGCGCGCTGCGGTTCGCTGTACGGCGAGCGGGAGGCGTCCCGGCCGAACATCGAGACCAGCTCGCCCTTGCCCGCCGCCACCAGCACCAGGTCGTAGCTGCGGGAGAAGTAGTCCAGGTCGCCGACGGCCGCGCCGTGTATCACCAGCTGGCCGCCGCGCTGGGCGAAGGTCTCCATCCAGCCGGCCATCTTGACCCGCTGGTCGACGGACTGGGCGTACCCGTCGAGCCTGCCGACCCAGTCGATCACCCGGCTGGAGTCGGGGCCGGCGACGGAGACGCCGAGGCCCTCGATGCGGGGGGCCTGGGACTCCCAGAAGTTGAGGCCGAGGTCCCGCTCGTGCTGGAGCGCCGTGTCGAACATGCACTGCGTGGACATGACCCGGCCGGACCGGATCTCGTCCGCCGTCCGGTTCGACATGAGGGTGACCTCGTACCCCCCCGACTGGAGGCCGAGGGCGAGCTGCAGACCGGACTGGCCGGCGCCGACTATGAGAATCTTCCGCATGGGTGGTGCTCCTGGCGTGACGGGGAGAACTATTCGGGGGTGGCTTCGAGCGCGTGCGCGACCATGGCGAGCAGGCTCTCGACGACGCTGTACCGCTTGCGCGCGTCCATGATCACCACGGGTACGTGCGGCGGCACGGTCAGAGCCTCCCTGACGTCCTCCGCCTCGAACGCCTCGGTGCCCTCGAAGTGGTTGACGGCCACGATGTACGGAAGTCCGCAGCTCTCGAAGTAGTCGAGGGCCGGGAAGCAGTCGGTGAGCCGCCGGGTGTCCGCGAGCACGATCGCGCCGATCGCGCCGCGCACCAGGTCGTCCCACATGAACCAGAAACGCTGCTGTCCCGGCGTACCGAAGACGTACAGCACCAGGTCGTTGTCGAGCGTGATCCGGCCGAAGTCCATCGCCACGGTGGTGGTGAGCTTGTCCGGGGTGGCGGTGAGGTCGTCGGTGTCCTCGCTCGCCCGCGTCATCAGCGCCTCGGTCTGGAGCGGGGTGATCTCCGAGACCGCGCGGACGAAGGTGGTCTTGCCGACGCCGAAGCCGCCCGCGACGACGATCTTCGTCGCGATCGGGGCTCGGGTGTGGTCGAGCTGCCAGTCCTGTGCGCCGTCCTCCGCGTCCGGGCCGGCGGTATCCCTCCGGAACAGATCGGTCTCGGGAGCCTGGGGCTGCGCGGGTACGCCCGCCACCGACGGCGATTCGGAGACGGCGGAGGCGTCAGAGACGACGGAGTCCACTCAGCACCCTTTCGAGGAGCGCGCGGTCGGGCTGGCCGGTGCCGTGACCGGTCCCGTACACACGGATCTTTCCCTGGTCGGCCAGGTCGCTGAGCAGCACCCTGACGACCCCCAACGGCATCTTCAACAGAGCGGAGATCTCCGCGACCGTCCGCATGCGGCGGCAGATCTCGACGATGGCCCGCATCTCCGGCATCAGTCCGCGGGCGCCGGGCCCGCCGTCCGTCAGGACCTTGCGCACGGCGGGCGCTTCGAGCGCCGCCACGAAGGTCTCGACGAGCAGGACGTGGCCGAAGCGGGTGCGACCGCCGGTCAGCGAGTACGGGCGTACGCGCGCGGGGCGCCGCCCGTCTCCCCGTACCGGCAGACGATGGGCGGGATACCCCGAGGAAAGTGACGTCACTGGGTGCTCTCCATCGATTTGCGCAGCTCGCTGCGGACTTCGGGGGTGAGTACGTGACCGGCGCGCCCCACGAAGAGCGCCATGTGGTACGCCACGACGCTCATGTCGCAGTCGGGCGTGGCGTGCACGCCGAGCAGCGAGCCGTCGCTGATCGACATGACGAAGACACTGCCCTCCTCCATCGCCACCATGGTCTGCTTGACCCCGCCGCCGTCCATGAGCCGGGCGGCGCCGATGGTCAGGCTGCCGATGCCGGAGACGATGGTGGCCAGGTCGGCGCTGGAGCCGCGCGGCCCGTCGGGACGGCCGGCTTCGGCGGCGGCCGTCGTGCTCTGCTGGATGGCCGGGTCGGACGAGAGCAGCAGCAGGCCGTCCGAGGACACGACGGCGACCGACCGGACCCCGGGCACCTCCTCCACCAGGTTTCCCAGCAGCCATTGCAGGTTGCGGGCTTCCGTGCTCAGTCCGAACGTTCCCGTCGCAGTCAACTGCGTGCCTCCTCGACTGTGTCCCCCGTCATCTCCTCTGTACGTGCAGGCCTTACGTCTTCTATCCGCCCCGAGTCCAGCTCCGCCTCGACGTCACGGCGTCCGGCCTCGGCGCCCTTGTGGAAGCCGCCGAGCCGGCGGCGCAGGGCCTCCGCGTCCACGCCGCCCTGGCGGGGCGTGGTGGCGGGGCCGGCCGGGCGGACCACCTGCGGGGTGCGCTTCGGCAGGCCCTTGTCCGTGACCCGCTCCCACTGGGCGGCGCGCGGTCCGGGGACCGGCGCCTCGGTGGCCGGCTGGTCGGTGGCCGGCTCCGGGTGGGCGGGCTCGCCGTAGGCGGGCTCGGGCTGTACGGGCTCCGGGTGGGCGGGCTCGCCGTAGGCGGGCTCCTCGTGCGGGGCCGGGTCGGCGGCGCGCTCGTGGGCGTCCGGCTCCGGCGGCGGGTCGGGCAGCCGGACCTGGAGCGTGGTCTCGGCGACCGACTCCCGGAGGGGGGTGGGCTCCTCGTACGCGGGGGCGGGCTCCTCGTACGCCGGCTCGGGCGCGTGCGGAGCCTCCAGGGGCGGCTCCGGGGCGGGCTCCCGCTCCTCCTTCGCCGCGTTCACCTGCGCCGCCAGGAACGCCCGCTCCGCCGCCTCGACGAGCGGGTCGCGGTTCCGGGACGGCAGCGTGTTGGAGTTGGCCTCGGCTACCGAGCCGGGCAGCTGGAGCGCGGGCGCCGCGCCACCGGCCCGTACGGGCTCCGTCACCGCGCTCGGCGGGGCGGTGGGCAGCAGGGGCTCCGGCAGGACCACGACCGCCGCCGTGCCGCCCGGCTTCTGCTCCCGCAGTTCGACGCGGACGCCGTGGCGGGCGGCGAGCAGGGCGATGACCCGCATGCCCAGGCCCTCGCCTTCGAAGGCGGACGGGTCGGCCTCGGCCAGGCGCGCGTTGATCTCAGCGAGGCGAGAGGCCGTCATGCCGATGCCCGCGTCCTGCACGGAGAGCATCACCTCGCCGGACTCCAGGAGCCAGCCGGAGAGCTGGACCTCGGCGTCGGGCGGCGAGAAGGACGTCGCGTTCTCCAGGAGTTCCGCGATCAGGTGGCTCAGGTCGTCCGCGGCGAAGCCGGCGATCTGGGCGTGCGGCGGGAGGGACTGGATGGTGACCCGCTCGTACCGCTCGATCTCGCTGACGGCGGCGCGGAGCACGTCGACGAGCGGGACGGGCCCGGCGTGGCCGTGGACGTGCTCGTGGCCGGCGAGGACGAGGAGGTTCTCGCTGTGGCGGCGCATGACGGTCGCCATGTGGTCGAGCTTGAAGAGCGTCGCGAGGCGGTCCGGGTCCTGCTCGCGCTCCTCCAGCTTCTCGATGACGCCGAGCTGGCGCTCGACGAGCCCGAGGCTGCGCAGCGAGAGGTTGACGAAGGTGTGGTGGACGGTGCTCCTGAGCCGTTCGAGGTCGGCGGTGAGGAGGGCGACCTGGCCCTGGAGTTCGGCGCGCTGGGTGGCGAGTTCGGCGCCGAGTGCCTCCTTGGCGGCGGCGAGGTCGGCCTGGCCGTCGGTGAGCCGCTCGGTGTGCGCGGCGAGGCCGGAGAGCTTCCCGTGCAGGGTGTTGAGGGAGCGGACGACCTGGGCGAACTCGTCGTTGCGGCCGGTGAAGCGGACCGGCTCCTCGGTGTGCGGCGCGGGGGCTCCGGCGAGCCGGGCGGCGCCGATGCGGAGCACGGCGAGCGGCCGGGTGAGGGTGCGGGCGACGTAGGTGGAGATGCCGACCGCGACGAGGAGACAGCCGCCGAGGAAGGCGATGCGCAGTTCCAGGGCGGTGACGTCGTCGTCGCGGAGCGCGCCGAGCTGTTCGACCCGCTCGGCGGCGAGGGCGGACTCGACGCCCCGCATCTGCTCGATGCGGGCGGAGAGCGCGGCCTCCAGGGCGGCCCGGTCGGTCTCGCGCTCGGCCTCGGTCAGCCGGGGCTGGTCGGTGAGGGAGGCGAGGGACCGCTCGGCGGCCTTGACGTCGGGTCCGGCGACGGTGCCGGCGAGGGAGTCGCGGGCGGCGGCTCCGGCGGCCTGGTCGAAGTCGCCGAGGGCGGCGAGTTCACGGACCCGGGCCTGCTGGGCGGCGGCGGTGAGGAGGTCACGGGCCCGCTCGGCCTCGGCAGCGCCCTCGGGCACGTCGGGGACGTAGGAGTCGGTCTCCGGGTCGTAGTGGACGTCCCCGGTGGGCTCGGGCTGCGGTACGGAGAGCGCGGCGAGGAGCAGGCCGCGGGTGGCGGAGGCCTGTTCGACGGCGCGGCCGAGGGCGGCGGGGGCGCGGGTGGCCTCGGTGAGCGCGGTGTCGGCGGCGCGGGCCGGGGTCTTGTCGGCCAGTTCGTCGGCGAGGGCCTGGAGCTTGGTGATGACCTCGGTGTACGCCCGGTGGGCCTCCAGGGCCGTGCCCTTGCCGGTGAGGGCGGCGCGGCGGACGGAGGGGACGCCGGCGAGGTCGCGGCGGAGTTCGGCGGGGGCGGCGGGGCGGATCTCGTCGATCTGCCGGTCGACCCGGGTGGACCGGGTGCTGGTGACGCGGCGCTCGTCCTCGGGGTCGCCGCTCTGGGCGTCGCGGCCGGCGGCGATGTACGCGACGACCTCGTCGCGCTCGTCGGCGAGCGAGTGGGCCAGGGTGACGGCCTGCCGGTCGAGTTCGGCGAGGGTGACCAGGCTCTGGGAGTCGGTGAGCTCGGTGGAGGCGGTGAGGACCGCGGGTGCTCCGGCGACGAGGACCGTGATGCCGACGAGGGCGACGCCGGCGACGAGGCGGTTGCGGACGCGCTTGGGGCGGCCGGCGGGGGCGCTGCCCGGGGTGCTGCCGGCCGTGGCGGCGCCGTCGGCGGTCGCCGTGGCGGCGCCGTCGTCCGGGGTCGGAGTCACACCGGGGGTCTGGCTCCGCGCGCCGTTCTTGCTCCGAGGCCGCTTCATCTGCACCGGTGCTCGCATTCTTGACTCGTCCGCCCACAAAGCAGAGATGACGGCCGGTCATATGGAGCGCCCCCACCCCTGGTACGGCTTCCGACCATTCCAGCGCTTCTGGGAAGGGGGCGCGCATCGGCCGCTCCGCCACCCGAACGAGTGAACAACACTCCTGAGTTGGCGAACAAGTTCTCCGGGCGGGGCCGAAGGGCCCGGCGGGGCCCCCGGTTGGATCTTCCGCGCGGGCTTTGGCAGGATGCCCGCCCGCAGCTTCGCGGAAGTGCTCGTTCCGTCTCTCGTGTTCTCGCCGCCGGGTTGGTACAGGCCATTTCCGGTGATTTGCAGGTCCGGTGAAGGAGTACGCCGGGCGGCGCGCCGGGCCGGGCACACTGGTGGCCATGCGCAGCGATGTCGCCTCCCTCCCCGGCAGCCCCGAACGCCCCAACGAGGACTGGGTGGCCGCCGTGCTGCCCGCCTCGGGCAGCGGGGGAACCGTGGTCCTCCTCGACGGCGTCACACCCCCCGCCGGTGATGACGGTTGTGTGCACACCGTGCCGTGGTTCACGGCGCGACTGGGCGGAGCTTTGACCGAACTGTCCGCTTCCCGGCCGGACATGCCCCTCTCCGGGATCCTGGCGCTGGCGATCCGGCGCACCGCGGACGCCCACCGCGACACCTGTGACCTTTCTCACGTGCGTACGCCTCAGGCGACGGTGGTGCTCGCGCGGTGGGACGACACCTCGGTCGACCACCTCGTCCTCTCCGACTCCGTCCTCCTCCTGGAGGCCCCGGACGGGGCGGTACGGGCGGTGCTCGACGACCGGCTCGACCGGGTGCCGGACGAGATCCTGCGCTCCCGGGCGGCGACGGACCGGCTCCGGAACCAGGAGGGCGGCTTCTTCACCGCGGCGGCCGACCCGGCGGTCGCGGAGCGGGCGGTGACCGGGACGACCCCGCGCGGGGAGGTGCGGTCCCTGGCCGCCCTCACGGACGGGGCGAGCCGCTGGGTGGAGCTGTTCGCCGGGGGCGACTGGACGGACTGCCACGCCGTCCTGCGCAAGGAGGGGTCGCTCGGCCTGCTCCACCGGGTGCGGGCCCTGGAGGTGGCGGACGAGCCGGCGGGCGGGCTGCGGCGCTGGAAGCGGCACGACGACGCGACGGCGGCGTACGTGGAGCTGTCCCGGTCCTGAGCGGTCAGCCCTCGAACCGGACGTTGAAGTGGTTCAGGAGCCGGGCGAGTTCGGCGACCTCGGTGCGGTCCCAGTCGGCGAGCTTGCGGACGTACCGCTCGCGCCGGGCGTCCCGTACGCGCCGGAAGCGGTTCCGGCCCTCGTCCGTGAGCCGGACCAGGGAGGCCCGGCCGTCGGCGGGGTCGGGGTCGCGGGCGACGAGCCCGAGGTCCTCGAGGGCCCGGAGCTGCCGGCTCATGGTCGCCTTGCCGACGCCGAAGTACCCGGCGAGCTCGGTGGCCCGCTGGGGGCCTGCGTCGTCGAGCCGTACGAACAGCCCGTAGGCGGCGGGCTCCAGTTCGGGGTGGACCTCACGGGCCATCTCGCCGGACTGGGCGCGGGCACGGCGCAGGAAGACCGCGAGCTCGCGTTCGAGCGCGAGGAAGACCCGGTCGACACCGGCGGTGGCCGGGGTGCCCTGGCCGTGCTCCCCGCCCGCCGGGTCCTCGGCGGGCCGGGCGCCCGTCGGGGCGTCGCCGGGCGGCGGGACCCGGCCTTCGCCGGCCGTACCGCTGCCGTGCACGTCAGCATCACCCACGCGTTCTCCCGGTGACCCGCGGCAGCTTTCCGGCCGCTGAAAGTTTCCTCCGGCCGAGGCGATCGCCGCAGCTCCCCCAGTATTTCGCAGGAGTAGACCAACGGCGGTACCCGGCCCCTCTTCCGCCCACCGGGTCTACGTGCGTAGCGTCACTCCCGGCAACAACCTGACATGTCCACACCAGGGGCCTGCCGACCTCGCTCCCCCACCGATCCTCTCGGAGGCACGGAATGCGTGTGCACAGATCCGGAACGACCCTCGCCGGCGCCGCCCTCGCGGCCCTGGCCCTCCTCCTCCCCCTCGCCGGACCCGCCGGCGCCGCCCAGGACCCGGGCGCCCGCCAGGTCCCCGCGCGGGGTTCCGCCAGCATGGGCATGGGCGTGCTCGCACACGACGGGCGCGACGGGGCGCCCGGTGGGATCTCGGCCCAGGCCGTCCAGACGGAGGGCGTGGACGTCTCCAGCCACCAGGGGAACGTCGCCTGGTCCACGCTGTGGAACAGCGGCGTCAGGTGGGCCTACGTCAAGGCGACGGAGGGCACCTACTACAAGAACACCTACTTCACGCAGCAGTACAACGGCTCGTACGCCGTCGGCATGATCCGCGGCACGTACCACTTCGCGACCCCGGACACGACGACCGGCGCGGCCCAGGCCGACTACTTCGTCAACAACGGCGGCGGCTGGTCGAAGGACGGCAGGACGCTGCCGGGCGTGCTCGACATCGAGTGGAACCCGTACGGGGCGACCTGCTACGGCAAGACCCAGGCCGGGATGGTGGCCTGGATCCGCGATTTCGTGAACCGGTACAAATACCGCACGGGCCGCGACGCCGTGATCTACACGGCGACGAGCTGGTGGACCCAGTGCACCGGCAACTACGCGGGCTTCGGGTCGACCAACCCGCTGTGGGTCGCGCGGTACGCCTCCACCGTGGGCGAACTCCCGGCCGGCTGGCTGTACTACACGATGTGGCAGTACACCTCGACCGGCCCGACGGTCGGCGACCACAACCACTTCAACGGCGACCTCTCGCGCGTGCAGGCCCTCGCGAACGGCTGACGGCCCCTTCACTCCACGGCGGTCCCCGGGTGCGCGGCGCCCCGGGGGCCGCCGCGGCTTTTTCGGCCCACCCCCTTGCCCATTGGTATGGACCAATGCGACGCTCTACGGCGTTCGCACGGAATTCAACTTCCGTGCGTCCCGCGCGCGTTGCTCGTCCCGTCCTCCCCCACGCACGAGAGAGAGCCCCCGCATGCCGCCCTCCCGCCGCACCGCCGCCGGCGTCGCCGCGCTGTCCGCCGCAGCCGCACTCGTCAGCCTCACCCCCACCACCGCGAGCGCCCACGGAGCCGTCTTCAACCCCGTCAGCCGGGTGGCCGCCTGCTACGCCGAGGGCCCCGAGACGCCCAGGTCACAGGTGTGCAAGGACCTCGTCGCCGACTCCGGCACCCAGCCGCTGTACGACTGGAACGAGGTCAACATCGCGAACGCCGCCGGACAGCACCAGGCCCTCATCCCCGACGGCAAGCTCTGCTCCGCGAACCGCGAGAAGTACCGGGCCCTGGACTGGGCGCGCACCGACTGGCCGGCCACGGCGGTCTCCGCGGGCTCCTTCGGCTTCAAGGTCCGGGCGACGGCCGCCCACTCGGGGACGATGACGGTCTACATCACCAAGCCGGGCTTCGACCCCACGCAGCCGCTGAAGTGGTCGGACCTCGACGCGACCCCCGTCGCCGTGTACAACACCACCCGCACCGCCACCGACGGCTACTACTCCTTCACCGGCACCCTGCCCGCCCGCACCGGCCGCCACATCGTCTACAAGGTGTGGCAGCGCAGCGACAGTCCCGAGGCCTTCTACAGCTGCTCGGACGTCACCTTCGGCGGCGCGGCGGCGCAGCAGGCCGCGGCACCGGCCAAGGCCCCGACCGAGGCGAGGATCGCGGCGGGCGCGGAGCTGTCCACCGTGAGCCACGCGGGCCACGGCGGCGACGAGCAGGCCCCGGCCCTCTCCGCCGAGACCACCGCCGGCCCGACCTCGCCGCTCCCGCTCGCCCTCGCGGGCGCGGGCGGGCTCGCCGTCTTCGCGGCGGGCAGCCTGCTGCTCGGCCGGCGCCGGAACCCGTCCGCCTCCTAGGAGCCGGCCGTCCCGACCGGGAAGAGGGCGGTGAGCCGGGGGATCGCCACCCCCTCCGGACGAGTCCCCCGGGATGCCCCGCCCTCTTCCCACTCTTCTGAGAACCCGCCGGAGAACTGGCCGGAGACGTCGCCCGGGAACCGGCCGGACGGCTCGTCCGAGAACGCGTCACCGAGTTCGTCGGCGAGTTCCTCGGCCGCCTCCTCGACCGCGTCGAGGAACTCCTCGCCGTCGTCGTCCTCCTGGCCGGTCAGCTCGTCGAACGCGTCCTGGGCGACGTAGTCGAGCTCCTCCCACTCCGGCCACTCGTCGTCGTCCCACTCGTCGCGGTGGCGGCCCGCCAGGGCCCGGATCCCGGGCACGTCGGCCAGGGCGTCGGGATCGGCGGCCACCGACTCGTACACCTTCCGGCCCTGGCCCACCAGCCAGAGGGTGAAGTAGTGGAATCCGTCGTCGGTGCAGGCGCCGCCCTCGACCCGGTCGGCCGCCCGCCACAGCGCGCGCGTGCCGGCGGCTTCGCACGCGTCCTCCAGCCGCACCTGGAAGTCCACGCTCTCGGCCGCCGGTCGTCCGAGCAGCTCCGTCCGCAGCCACTCCAGCCGCTCGTCCCGGTCACCGGGGCGGCGGCTCAACTCGTCGATGAGAGCCCAGAAGGCGTCGTCGTTCATGCGTACGAGCATGACAGCCCCGACTGACATCCGGACACCTCATTACCCGCGGGTAGGTGTCCCGTCACGGCACGACGGAGCGGGGTGGCCCCGAAGGGCACCCCGCTCCGTCGTACGGGAGGTGACGGCGTCAGGCCGCGGCACCCACCGGCACCGCCGCCGGCGTCAGCGCGATCTCCAGGACCTGGCGGACGTCGGTCACCGGGTGGACCTCCAGCTTCTCCAGGATCTCGGCGGGGACGTCGTCCAGGTCCGCCTCGTTCCGCTTGGGGATCACGACCGTCGTGATGCCCGCCCGGTGCGCGGCGAGGAGCTTCTGCTTCACGCCTCCGATCGGCAGCACCCGGCCGGTGAGGGAGACCTCGCCGGTCATGGCCACGTCCGTACGCACCTGACGGCCGCTCAGCAGGGAGGCGAGCGCGGTCGTCATGGTGACACCCGCGCTGGGGCCGTCCTTGGGGACGGCGCCCGCCGGGAAGTGGATGTGCACGCCCCGGTCCTTCAGGCCGGTGACGGGCAGCTCCAGTTCGGCGCCGTGGGAGCGCAGGAAGGAGAGCGCGATCTGCGCCGACTCCTTCATCACGTCGCCCAGCTGGCCGGTGAGGGTCAGCCCGGCGGCGCCGGTCTCCGGGTCGGCGAGGGACGCCTCGACGAAGAGGACGTCACCGCCCGCGCCGGTCACGGCGAGCCCGGTGGCGACGCCGGGCACGGCCGTGCGGCGCTCCGCCGGGTCCTGGGCCGACTCCGGCACGTGGTGCGGCCGTCCGATGAGGTCGCGCAGGTCGTCCGGGGTGACGGTGAACGGCAGCTGCCGGTCGCCCAGTTCCGCCTGGGCCGCGACCTTGCGGAGCAGCCGGGAGACGGCTCGCTCCAGGGTGCGGACGCCCGCTTCGCGGGTGTACTCGCCGGCCAGCCTGCGCAGGCTCGCGTCCTCCAGGACGACCTCGCCGGGCTCGAGACCAGCCCGCTCCAGCTGCCTGGGCAGCAGGTGGTCGCGGGCGATGACGACCTTCTCGTCCTCGGTGTAGCCGTCGAGCCTGACCAGCTCCATGCGGTCGAGGAGGGCTTCGGGGATGGCTTCGAGGACGTTGGCGGTGGCGAGGAAGACGACGTCGGAGAGGTCGAGTTCGACCTCCAGGTAGTGGTCGCGGAAGGTGTGGTTCTGCGCCGGGTCGAGGACTTCGAGGAGCGCCGCCGCGGGGTCGCCGCGGAAGTCGGAGCCGACCTTGTCGATCTCGTCGAGCAGGACCACCGGGTTCATGGACCCGGCCTCCTTGATGGCGCGGACGATCCGGCCGGGGAGGGCGCCGACGTAGGTCCTGCGGTGGCCGCGGATCTCCGCCTCGTCCCGTACGCCGCCGAGGGCGACGCGGACGAACTCGCGTCCCATCGCGTGTGCGACGGACTCGCCGAGGGAGGTCTTGCCGACGCCGGGCGGGCCGACGAGGGCGAGCACGGCTCCGCCGCGGCGGCCGCCGACGACGCCGAGGCCGCGGTCGGCGCGTCGCTTGCGCACGGCCAGGTACTCGGTGATCCGCTCCTTCACGTCGTCCAGGCCCGCGTGCTCGGCGTCGAGGACGGCGCGGGCGCCGCGGATGTCGTACCGGTCCTCGGTCCGCTCGTTCCACGGGAGTTCGAGGACGGTGTCCAGCCAGGTGCGGATCCAGGAGCCCTCGGGGGACTGGTCGCTGGACCGCTCCAGCTTCTCGACCTCCTTGAGGGCGGCCTCGCGGACCTTCTCGGGCAGGTCGGCCGCCTCCACGCGGGCGCGGTAGTCGTCGGTCTCGTCGCCCTCGGCCTCGCCGTTGAGGTCGCGGAGCTCCTTGCGGACGGCTTCGAGCTGGCGGCGGAGGAGGAACTCGCGCTGCTGCTTGTCGACGCCCTCCTGCACGTCCTTGGCGATGGTCTCGGCGACGTCCTGCTCGGCGAGGTGCTCGCGGAGCTGGGCGGTGGCGAGCCTGAGGCGGGCGACCGGGTCGGCGGTCTCCAGGAGCGCGACCTTCTGCTCGACGGTGAGGAAGGGCGAGTAGCCGGCGTTGTCGGCGAGGGCGCCGACGCCGTCGATCTGCTGGACGCGGTCGACGACCTGCCAGGCGCCGCGCTTCTTGAGCCAGCTGGTGGCGAGCGCCTTGTACTCCTTGACCAGGTCGGCGACCTGGCCGGGCAGCGGGTCGGGCAGGGTCTCCTCGACGGTGCTGCCCTCGACCCACAGGGCCGCGCCGGGACCGGTCGTCCCGGCGCCGATGCGGACGCGGCCGAGGGCGCGGATCAGCGCGCCGGGGTCGCCGTCGGACAGCCGGCCCACCTGCTCGACGGTGCCCAGGACGCCGGTCGCGGCGTAGGTCCCGTCGACGCGCGGCACGAGCAGGACCCGGGGCTTGCCCGCCCCGGAGCGTGCGGCGGCCTGCGCGGCCTCGACGGCGGCCCGTACGTCCGTGTCGGAGAGGTCCAGCGGGACCACCATGCCGGGCAGCACGACCTCGTCGTCGAGCGGCAGGACGGGCAGAGTGAGCGGCACGGACGCCTTGGACTCAGAAGCCATGATCTCCCCTTCGGCAGTCAAGTTGAGCTATGTGGACTCAATGCACGTGCGCCCGCCGATGTTCCCGGACGGCCGTTCGCTCTGAGCGATCACCTCTCCCGTCTGCCGCCGTCGCCAGATGTAATGCCTCTATGGATATAGCGTCTATTACATCGGCGTGGGTGGCGGGCTGGACCGTGTCCCGGGGGACCCCCGCCGCAGTCGCCGAGCCATGGGGCTACCGCATCGACGTGGGACAGCCCCGGCACGTCGTACGGCACGTCCTGCCCGCGCCCGACGCAGCCACCGTCGGGGCCCTGTGCGGTCGGCTCACCGCGCCGTACAGCTGGCTCAAGGTCATGGCGGGGCCCGAGGACGTGGAGCCGTGGATCACCGAGGGGTGGACGGTCCCCGACGACCCGGGCTTCATGATGGTCAAGCCGCTCGACCCCGGCGCCCGCCCCGCGCCGCCGGAGGGGTACGCCAGGACCACCGAGGTCCGGGACGGCGTCATCCGGGTCCGCGTCCTCGCCACCGACGGCACGCTCGCCGCGCGCGGCCAGATCGCCCCGACCGGCTCCACCGCCGTCGCCGACCAGATCGAGACCGACCCCGCGCACCGACGGCGCGGCCTCGGCGCCAACGTCATGCGCACCCTGGAGGCCGCCGCCGCCCAGGCCGGCGCGGAGACCGGGGTGCTCGCCGCGACCACGGACGGCCTCGCCCTGTACGACGCGCTCGACTGGCGCTACCGGGGCCCGCTCACCGGCGTCGTCCGGACGGAGAGCTGACCCGCCGGGACGCGGAATCCCGGACGTCCGGCTGCGCGGAGCGGCCCCGACGGGGCATGCTCGATCCATGGTGCGAGGCGTACGGAAGACCCGGCACGGCGTACGGACCGCCGCGCGAGGCGCGGGGAAGACCCGGCACGGCGTACGGACCGCGGCGCGAGGCGCGGGGAGGACGCGGCGGGGGGCGCTGCTCCTCGCGGCCGCCCTGGCCGTCGGCGGCGTCGGCGCGACCGGCTGCGGCCCGGAGACCCCGCCGGCACCCGGAGGCCCGGCGTCGTCGACCGGAGCACCCTCCACGCCCGGCGGCACACCCTCCGCCCCCGGCACCCCGGCGCCGTCGACCGGCGCGCCCTCCGCCCCCGGCACCCCCGCCCCGTCCACCTCCCCGCCCGGCACGGGCTCGCCGACCCGGGAGCCGCAGGCACAGGAGGTTCTCGTCGAGGTGGTCGTCAACGGCGGCCTCGCCGGGGTCCGCAACCAGCTGGTCGTCCACCACGACGGCTCCTGGACCAGCCGCTCCGGCACGAAGCCGCCCCGCACCGGCCGGATGACCCCCGCCGAGACCGCCGAGCTGCGGGCGGCGCTCGAAGACCCCGCCTACGCGCGCGTACCGGCGCGTCCGACCGGCGACCCCGTCCCCGACGGCTTCCAGTACCTCATCACCTACCGCCACCGCCTCGTCGTCGCGGGCGACGGTGAGCGCCCGCCCGCCCTCCAGCGCGTCTTCGCCGCCCTCCCCGACGGCGGCCCGCCGACCCGGCCGTGAGCGCGTGAACCGTCCGGGGCCCTGCCGGCGATAGAGAGGGCGTGAGACTGTCGCGCCCCACAGGGGGAGGCCCCTCGGGGGGCGATGAGGACGACTCCGCGCTGCTGCGCGCGGTCGCCCGGGGGGACACCGAGGCGCTCGCCGTCCTCTACGACCGGCACGCCGGCTGGCTGCACGCCCGCCTCGCCCGGCGCTGCCCCGACGAGGAGACCGTACGGGAGGTCCTCCAGGACACCTTCGTCACCGTCTGGCGGTCGGCCGGCGGGCACCGGGGCCGCGGTGCGGCGGGGGGCTGGATCTGGGTGATCGCCGCCCGGCGCCTGGTGGACGCCCAGCGGGCAGGGGCACGCGCCGACCGGGCCGCCGCCCACGCCGCCGCGCCCTCCGAGCCGGCGGCCGCCGCGCCGTCCGCCGAGGAACGGGTGCTCTCCGGCCTGGAGTACGGGGAGGTGGGCGCCGCCCTCGACCGCATCTCGCCCGAGCTCGCGGAGGTCCTGCGGGCGACCGTCGTCGACGGCCTGACGACCCGTGAGACGGCCCGGCTCCTCGGCATCCCCGAGGGCACCGTCAAGACCCGCGCCCTGCGCGCCCGCCGCGAGCTGCGCGCCGCCCTCGCGTCCGGGAACCCCGGGGGCCCGCACGCCCTGGGAGGCACCGCATGACAGCACCCCGATCCGCGCCCCGCTCCCCCGGGCCCCCGTGGCACGTCACGGACGACCTGGCGCTCCGGTACGCGGAGGGCACCGCCCCCGAGACGGACGCCTGGTCCCTGGAGAAGCACGTCGAGTCGTGCGGCGCCTGCGCGGCGCGGGTGTCGGCCGCCGTCCGCGCCGGAGCCGCCGGCCCCGTCCTCGCCGCCGTCCGCGCCGACCTCCTGACCTCGCTGGGCCACCGGCCCGCCGCCGTGCCGGCGGCCACCGCCGGGAGCCCCCTGGGGCGGTGGGCGCGGCTCTGGTGGGCCGTCGGGCCCGCCCTGCGCGGCTCCTGGGTGGTGGCCGTGCTCCTCGTCGTCGGCGGGGCCTTCGGTCTCGCCCACGGCGGCGGGTTCCGGGGCGCGGGCGGTCTGCTGCTCGCCGTCTCCCCCGTCCTCCCGCTCGCCGGTGTCGCCGTCTCCTACGGGCGGCACGCCGACCCCCTGCACGAGATCACGGCGGCCACCCCGTCCGGCGGGCTGCGGCTGCTGCTGACCCGTACCGCCGCCGTGCTCGCCGTGTGCGTCCCGCTGCTCACCGCGGGCGCGGCGCTGCTGCCCCGGGCGGCCGGGGCCCCGGGGGCCGCCGCCTGGCTGCTCCCCGGCCTGGCGCTGACCCTGGCCGCCCTCGCGCTCGGCTCGTTCGTCGGCTGCCGGACGGCGGCCGCGACGCTCGGCGGCGGATGGCTGCTCGCCGTCACCGGCCCTCTCCTCGAAGGGCCGGAGGGTGCGGGCTCCGGTGCGGGAGCCGCCGCGCTCGCCCCGTACTTCTCCGGCTCCGCCGCGCAAGGGGGGTGGGCCGCCGCGGCACTCGCCTGCGCGGCCCTCCTCGCGCTGCGACGCCGTTCCTTCGACCACCTGGAGCCCCGGTGAAATTCTCGACCGCCGTCGCCGTGACCGGACTGACCGTCCGCCACCGCCGCACCGTCGCCCTCGACCGGCTCGACCTGTCCCTGGGGCCCGGGGTGCACGGCCTCCTCGGCCCGAACGGCGCCGGGAAGACCTCCCTCATCCGGGTCCTGGCGACCGTCGCCGCGCCCACCGCGGGCCGGGTCGAGCTGCTCGGCGGGGACGCCACGGACCACCGGGACCGCGCCGGCATCCGGCGCCGGCTCGGCTATCTGCCGCAGGAGTTCGGCTACTACCCCGCCTTCACGGTGCGGGAGTTCGTCGCGTACGTGGCCTGGCTCAAGGAGATGCCGGCCGACCGGGTCCCGGCGGCGGTGGAGCGCGCGGTGCGGCGGGTCGGGCTCGGCGACCGGATCGACGCGAGGATGAAGACGCTGTCGGGCGGCATGGTGCGGCGTGCCGGGATCGCCCAGGCCATCGTGAACGAGCCGGACCTGCTCCTGCTCGACGAGCCGACCGCCGGGCTCGACCCGGAGCAGCGGGTCGACTTCCGCGCGCTGCTGCGCGAGTTGGGAGCGGAGACGACGGTGGTGGTCTCCACGCACCTGGTGGAGGACGTGGCCGCCGCGTGCGGGGAGGTCGCGCTCATCGAGGCGGGGCGGCTGGCGTTCCAGGGCACCACGGCCGCGCTCACCGCGCTCGGCGGGGGGCCCGGCGGCCCGGACGACTCCACGACCCACGCCGTCGAACGCGGCTACACGGCGGCCCTGCGCGCCCACCGGGCACCCGGGACCGGGGCCGAGGCCGGGACCTCCGCGAAGGAGGCGCTCCGATGACCGGCACGCTCACCCCGGCCCGTACCGGAGGCACCGTCACGCGCGCGCGTGCCGTCTCCCCGCTCCGCACCGAGCTGCGGCGCGGCCTCGGGCCCTGGGCCGGCGCCGCCGTCGCCCTCACCGTCCTGGTGACGATGTACGGCAAGGCTCCCGGCTGGCAGGGCCGCTGGGCCGACGCCACGAACATGCTGCACGTGGTCGCCGGGCTGCTCGCCGGGCCGCTCACGCTCGCCGCCGGCTGCTGGCAGGGCGGGCGGGACCGGCGGCGCGGGACGACGGACCTGTGGGAGTCCGTCCCGCGCTCCCCCCTGCGCCGCCTGCTGGTCGCCGTCGCCCCGTCCGCGCTCTGGCCCGCCGCGGGGGTGCTCGCCGCCGACGTCGTCTGTCTGCTCGCGACCTGGCCGTACGTCTCCGGGGGCCGCCCCTACCTGGAACTCCTCGCCGCCGACGTGGTCGCCGTCGCCGCCCTCGGCGTGCTGGGACACGTCGCCGGCCGGGCGGTCCCCTGGCGTCTCACCGCACCGCTGCTGGGGATCGTCGGGTACGTGGTGCTGGGCTTCGGCGCCTACACGCAGGGCCCGGCGCGCTGGCTCGGGCCCGCCGCCGAGCACCAGTTCTTCTGGGACCGGCCGGTGTGGTGGTTCGGCCCGGTGTCGATGGCGTGGGCGGCGGGCCTCGCGCTCACCGCGCTCCTGGCGCACGGGCTGCGTCCCGCCCGGCTGCGTCCGCTCGCCCTGGTCCCGCTGGCGGTCGCGGTCGCCGCCGCCGGCCTGATCCTGCGCCTGCCGGCGGACGAGGGGCCGTGGCGCCCGGACCCGGCGCTCGCCCGGCAGGTCTGCGACGACGGCACCCCGCAGGTGTGTCTGACGGCCGTGGACGAAGGACTGCTGCCGGACGTGTCGGCGGCACTGGCCCCGCTGAACGCCCGCCTCAAGGGGCTGCCCGGCGCCCCGGTCCGCTGGGTGAGCGGCGCGGACGGTGCCCGCACCGGTGACATCGGGCTCCCCGACGCCCGACAGGACTCGGTGCGGGGCCGGCTCACGCGTCCCGACCTGTATCTGAACTCGGCGGTGAACTGGCTGATCTCGGACAGCTGCCGGCCGGGCGACGGCACGGGTCCGAGCGCCGAGCGGGCGAGCGTCGTCCATCTCGCCGTCGCGGAGTGGCTCGCGCCGACCCCGGACGACTACGGCCCCGACCCCACCGCCGCCCGGCCGTACATCGACCGGCTCCAGGCCAGGTCCCCCGCCGCCCAGCGCGACTATCTCGCCCGCTACCTGGCGGCGAACAGCTGCCGTCCGGACGAGGTGCCCGTCCCGTGAGGCTCTGTCTGCGCTCCCGTGCCCTGCCCGCCGCGCTCGCCGTCCTCGTCGGCACGGCGGCGGCCGCGGCCGGGGCGGCCCGGTGGCTGGTCTCGCTGCCCGGCTTCGACCACACGGCCCGGCTGCCGGTCGTCGTCCTCGGGCCGCTGCTCGCGGCGGCCGCGGTCGGCGCCTGCCTCTACACCCCGAGCGACGAGCTGGACCGTACGGCGGTCCGCCCCTGGTGGCCCCGCCGGCTCGCCCAGGTGATCGCGCCGACCGTGCTCGCCGCCGCCCTGTTCGCCCTGGCGCTGCCGGGGCACCCGGAGGCGTTCGGGGCGCCCGCCGCCGTACGGAACACGCTCGGGCTCGTGGGGGTGGCGGCGGGCGGCGCCGCTGTCGTCGGCGCCCGGCTGAGCTGGCTGCCGCCGGCGTTCTTCGTGGGTGCGGTCTATCTGGCGGCGCCGTCCGACGCGGGGGGTGCGGCGCAGTGGTGGGCCTGGGTGATGCAACCGGGTCCGCAGGCCGGGGCGTGGACGGTGGCGGTCGCCGCGTTCGTGACGGGTACGAGCGGGTACGCGTGGCGGGGTGCGCGGCACATGACCGGCGAGTCCTGAGGGGCTCGGGCGGCGGCTCGGCGTACCCGTGAGCGCACGACCGCGTTATGTGTTTGTCCACTCCGCCTCCGCCCCGCGAGGATGGCGGGGACCGTCTGCCGAGCCGACGAGAACGGAGAGACGAACGATGTCGGGACCCGTGACCCTCGACCGCCGTGAAGGGCCGTACGGAGAGGTCGTCCTGCGCCGCCACGACGAGCGCTACGAGATCATCGCCAACGGGACCTTTTTGATGGACACCTCCGACGGGCGCTCCGAGCGGCGTCTGATCGACGCGGCGCGGGACGCCCTGCCCGACGGTTCCCGGGTCGGCGCGACCGTCCTCATCGGTGGTCTCGGGGTCGGTTTCTCCCTCGCCCATGCCGCCGCCGACCCCGGCTGGGGCCGGATCACCGTCGCCGAGCGGGAGGACGCGATCATCGACTGGCACCGGCAGGGGCCGCTCGCGGCGATCTCCGGGCGGGCGCTCGCCGATCCGAGGACGGTGATCCTGCACACGGACCTCGTGGAGTACCTGCGTACCTCCACGGACACCTACGACGCCTTGTGTCTGGACATCGACAACGGCCCCGACTGGACGGTCACCGAGGACAACGAATCCCTGTACGGGGCCCGGGGATTGGCGGCCTGCGCGGACCGCCTGAACCCGGGCGGAGTGCTCGCCGTGTGGTCCGCCCAGCCCTCGGCGGAATTCGAGGAGTCGTTGCGGAATGCCGGATTCAGCGGGGTACGGACGGAAGAGATCCCCGTTGCCCGGGGCGTCCCCGACGTGGTCCACCTCGCCGTCCGCCCCGGATAGCTCCTGGATAGCCGGGACGCCGCCGGTACCTCTAGGCTGCTGCACCGACATCGGCGACGCGAGGCGGGGCAATGGAGCAGACACACACCACTCACCACGGTGCGGCGGCCACTCCGGGGGCTCAGCGACGTGTCCTGGTGGTCGAGGACGACGCGACGATCGTCGAGGCGATCTCCGCGCGGCTGCGCGCCGAGGGCTTTCTCGTCCAGACCGCGACCGACGGTCCGGCGGCCGTGGAGGCGGCGGAGGCCTGGCAGCCGGACCTCATGGTCCTGGACGTGATGCTGCCCGGTTTCGACGGCCTGGAGGTGTGCCGCCGGGTCCAGGCCCAGCGCCCCGTCCCGGTCCTCATGCTGACCGCCCGCGACGACGAGACGGACATGCTGGTCGGGCTCGGCGTCGGCGCGGACGACTACATGACCAAGCCGTTCTCGATGCGTGAGCTGGCGGCCCGGGTGCACGTGCTGCTGCGCCGGGTCGAGCGGGCCGCGCTCGCGGCGGTCACTCCGCGCAGTGGCATCCTTCGCCTGGGCGAACTGGAGATCGACCACGCGCAGCGCCGGGTCCGGGTGCGCTCCGAGGACGTGCACCTGACGCCGACCGAGTTCGACCTGCTGGTCTGCCTGGCGAGCACGCCCCGGGCGGTCCTCTCCCGTGAGCAGCTCCTCGCCGAGGTGTGGGACTGGGCGGACGCCTCGGGCACCCGGACCGTGGACAGCCACATCAAGGCGCTGCGCCGGAAGATCGGGGCCGAGCGCATCCGCACGGTCCACGGCGTCGGTTACGCGCTGGAGACCCCGGCGCTGTGAGCCGGCGGGGGCCCGGGGGGCCGGGGGCGCGCGGCCCGGACGGCGGGGCCCGCAGGCCGCGCCGGATCGTGATCTCGATCAAGACCAAGCTGGGCGCGCTGGTCGTCGGCGCGGTGCTGCTGACCTCCGGCCTGGCCCTGGTGGCGATCCGCACGTCGACGGAGTTCCGGTACATCACGATCTTCGCGATGATCGCGACCCTGCTGATCACGCAGTTCGTGGCCCAGTCCCTGACGGCGCCGCTCGACGAGATGACCACAGTGGCCGGGACGATCTCGCGCGGCGACTTCACCCGCCGGGTGCGGGGCGCGGACCGGCGGGACGAGCTGGGCGACCTGGCCTCGACGATCAACCGCATGGCGGACGACCTGGAGGCCGTCGACCGGCACCGCAAGGAGCTGGTGGCCAACGTCTCGCACGAGCTGCGGACGCCGATCGCCGCGCTCAGGGCCGTACTGGAGAACGTCGTCGACGGGGTGTCCGAGGCGGATCCGGAGACCATGCGGTCGGCGCTGAAGCAGACCGAGCGACTGGGGCGGCTGGTGGAGACGCTGCTCGACCTCTCACGCCTTGACAACGGTGTCGTCGCGCTGCGGGCGAGTCGCTTCGAGGTCTGGCCCTATCTGTCGGGGGTGCTGCGGGAGGCGAACCTGGCCGCGTCGCAGCGCGGCCTCTCGTCGACCTCGGGGCTCCACAACCGTACGGACGTGCACCTGCACCTGGACGTGTCGCCGCCCGAGCTGGTGGCGCACGCGGACGCCGAGCGGCTGCACCAGGTGATGGCGAACCTCATCGACAACGCGGTGAAGCACTCGCCGCCGCACGGCCGGGTCACGGTGCGGGCCCGCCGCGGGCCGTACCCGGACTCGCTGGAGCTGGAGGTCGAGGACGAGGGTCCCGGCATCCCGGAGTCGGAGCGGCACAAGGTCTTCGAGCGCTTCAACCGGGGTTCCACCCGGCACCGGCAAGGTCCGGGGAGCGACGGCGGCACGGGGCTCGGTCTCGCGATCGCCCGCTGGGCGGTCGATCTGCACGGCGGCGGGATCGGTGTGGCCGAATCCTCACGTGGGTGCCGCATCAGAGTCACTCTTCCGGGCAGCCTTCCTCCGAGGGATTGACGTAGGGTTCGAACCGGAAGAGCGCGTTCTGCGTGTACGTGAGCAGGACGTGTCAGGGGTGCGGCCGAAGAGGGCCGTGCCTGCGCTTTTCCGTACCCTCACACCAGGGGAACCCCGGTTGTTTCCCGCCATTCACGACCCCGAAACACCCCGTCAAGTGTGACTTGCGCGACGTTGGAGCGCCCGGCCTGCACCTCCCGGCCGGACAGGCGTAGCCTTTATTTCCGCTGTCCATCACCTTGTGAAGCGGAAGAGGGCGGTTGCCGCCGTGTCGTCTCAGTCCCCCAGTACCCCGAGCTCCCCGACCGACCAAGACGGGCAGGGCCAGAACCCTGCTACCGCCTTCGGTGCCAATGAGTGGCTCGTCGACGAGATCTACCAGCAGTACCTCCAGGACCCGAATTCGGTCGATCGTGCCTGGTGGGACTTCTTCGCCGACTACAAGCCCGGAGCGTCGGAGACCCCGACCGCCCCGGCGCCCACCACTCAGGGCGTGCCCGCCGCGCCGCAGACGGGCCCCGCACAGGCCGCGCCTGCCGCTCCGGTAGCCGCTCCGGCCCCCGTGCCCGCCCCGGCCTCCGCCCCGGCCCCGGCCGCCGCCAAGCCCGCCGCGGCTCCGGCCGCCCCGGCCGCAGCGAAGCCCGCCGCCGCTCCGGCGAAGGCCGCTCCGGCCCCGGCCAAGGCCCAGGAGGCCACCGAGGCCCCCGCCGGCCCGGAGCTGATCACGCTGCGCGGCCCCGCCGCCGCGGTCGCGAAGAACATGAACGCCTCCCTGGAGGTGCCGACGGCCACGTCCGTCCGCGCCGTCCCGGTGAAGCTGCTCTTCGACAACCGGATCGTGATCAACAACCACCTGAAGCGCGCCCGGGGCGGGAAGATCTCCTTCACGCACCTCATCGGCTACGCGATGGTGCAGGCGATCAAGGCCATGCCGTCGATGAACTACTCCTTCGCGGAGAAGGACGGCAAGCCGACCCTGGTCAAGCCGGAGCACGTGAACTTCGGTCTCGCGATCGACCTGGTGAAGCCCAACGGCGACCGCCAACTCGTCGTCGCGGGCATCAAGAAGGCCGAGACGCTCAACTTCTTCGAGTTCTGGCAGGCGTACGAGGACATCGTCAAGCGCGCCCGCGTGGGCAAGCTGACGATGGAGGACTTCACCGGCGTCACGGTCTCCCTGACCAACCCCGGCGGCCTCGGCACCGTCCACTCCGTGCCGCGTCTGATGCCCGGACAGTCGGTCATCATGGGCGTCGGCTCGATGGACTACCCGGCCGAGTTCCAGGGCACCTCCCAGGACACCCTGAACAAGCTGGGCATCTCGAAGGTCATGACCCTGACCTCGACGTACGACCACCGGGTCATCCAGGGCGCCGCCTCCGGCGAGTTCCTGCGCGTCGTCGCCAACTTCCTCCTCGGCGAGCAGGGCTTCTACGACGACATCTTCAAGGCCCTGCGCATCCCCTACGAGCCGGTCCGCTGGCTCAAGGACATCGACGCCTCGCACGACGACGACGTCACCAAGGCCGCGCGCGTCTTCGAGCTCATCCACTCCTACCGGGTCCGCGGCCACGTCATGGCCGACACCGACCCGCTGGAGTACAAGCAGCGCAAGCACCCCGACCTGGACATCACCGAGCACGGCCTCACCCTGTGGGACCTGGAGCGGGAGTTCGCGGTCGGCGGCTTCGCCGGCAAGTCGATGATGAAGCTCCGCGACATCCTCGGCGTGCTCCGCGACTCGTACTGCCGCACCACCGGCGTCGAGTTCATGCACATCCAGGACCCGAAGCAGCGCAAGTGGATCCAGGACCGCGTCGAGCGCCCGCACTCCCGCGTGGAGCGCGAGGAGCAGTTGCGGATCCTGCGCCGGCTGAACGCGGCGGAGGCCTTCGAGACCTTCCTGCAGACGAAGTACGTCGGCCAGAAGCGCTTCTCCCTGGAGGGCGGCGAGTCCGTCATCCCGCTGCTCGACGCGGTCATCGACTCGGCCGCCGAGTCGCGCCTCGACGAGGTCGTCATCGGCATGGCCCACCGCGGCCGGCTGAACGTCCTGGCGAACATCGTCGGCAAGTCGTACGCGCAGATCTTCCGCGAGTTCGAGGGCAACCTCGACCCGAAGTCGATGCACGGCTCCGGCGACGTCAAGTACCACCTGGGCGCCGAGGGCATCTTCACCGGCCTGGACGGCGAGGAGATCAAGGTCTCCCTGGCCGCGAACCCCTCGCACCTGGAGGCGGTCGACCCGGTCCTGGAAGGCATCGTCCGCGCCAAGCAGGACGTCATCAACAAGGGCGGCACGGACTTCACCGTCCTG
Source organism: Streptomyces sp. CB02261 (assembly GCF_001905665.1). Taxonomy (GTDB): domain Bacteria; phylum Actinomycetota; class Actinomycetes; order Streptomycetales; family Streptomycetaceae; genus Streptomyces. The sequence continues at coordinate 176,076 of NZ_LIVX01000002.1, forward strand.
CCCGTCGCCCTGCACGGTGACGCGGCCTTCGCCGGCCAGGGTGTCGTCGCCGAGACGCTGAACATGTCGCAGCTGCGCGGCTACCGCACCGGCGGCACGGTCCACATCGTCATCAACAACCAGGTCGGCTTCACCGCCGCCCCGGAGTCCTCGCGTTCCTCGATGTACGCGACCGACGTGGCCCGCATGATCGAGGCGCCGATCTTCCACGTGAACGGCGACGACCCGGAGGCCGTGGTCCGCGTCGCGCGGCTCGCCTTCGAGTTCCGCCAGACGTTCAACAAGGACGTCGTGATCGACCTCATCTGCTACCGCCGCCGCGGTCACAACGAGGGCGACAACCCGCAGTTCACCAACCCGCAGATGTACAACCTGATCGACAAGAAGCGTTCGGTGCGCAAGCTGTACACCGAGTCGCTCATCGGTCGCGGCGACATCACCCTCGAAGAGGCGGAGCAGGCGCTCCAGGACTTCCAGGGCCAGCTGGAGAAGGTGTTCGCGGAGGTCCGCGAGGCCACGGCCGCCCCGGCCCCGGCGCACGTCCCGGACGCCCGCGCCGAGTTCCCGGTCGGCGTCACCACCGCGGTCTCCGCCGAGGTCGTGAAGCGGATCGCCGAGTCGCAGGTCACCGTCCCGGAGCGGATCACGGTCCACCCGCGTCTACTGCCGCAGATGCAGCGCCGCGCCGCCTCCATCGACGACGGCACCATCGACTGGGGCTTCGGCGAGACCCTCGCCATCGGCTCCCTGCTGATGGAGGGCACCCCGGTCCGGCTCTCCGGCCAGGACTCCCGCCGCGGCACCTTCGGTCAGCGTCACGCCGTCCTGGTGGACCAGGAGACCGGCGAGGACTACACCCCGCTGCTCTACCTGACCGACGACCAGGCCCACTACAACGTCTACGACTCGCTGCTCAGCGAGTACGCGGCGATGGGCTTCGAGTACGGCTACTCGCTGGCCCGTCCGGACTCCCTGGTCATCTGGGAGGCCCAGTTCGGTGACTTCGTCAACGGCGCGCAGACCGTCGTCGACGAGTTCATCTCCTCGGCCGAGCAGAAGTGGGGCCAGACCTCCGGCGTCACGCTGCTCCTGCCGCACGGCTACGAGGGCCAGGGCCCGGACCACTCGTCCGCGCGCCCCGAGCGCTTCCTCCAGATGTGCGCCCAGGACAACATGACGGTCGCCATGCCGACGCTGCCGTCGAACTACTTCCACCTCCTGCGCTGGCAGGTGCACAACCCGCACCACAAGCCGCTCATCGTCTTCACCCCGAAGTCGATGCTGCGTCTGAAGGCCGCGGCGTCGAAGGTGGAGGAGTTCACCACCGGCGGCTTCCGCCCGGTGATCGGTGACGCGACGGTGAACGCGGCCGACGTCCGCAAGGTCGTCTTCTGCGCCGGCAAGGTCTACTACGACCTGGAGGCCGAGCGTCAGAAGCGCGGCGCCACGGACACGGCGATCATCCGTCTGGAGCGCCTGTACCCGCTGCCGGGTGCCGAGGTCCAGGCCGAGATCGCCAAGTACCCGAACGCCGAGAAGTACCTGTGGGCCCAGGAGGAGCCGGCGAACCAGGGTGCCTGGCCGTTCATCGCGCTCAACCTGATCGACCACCTGGACCTGGCGGTCGGCGCGGACATCCCGGCGGGCGAGCGCCTGCGCCGGATCTCGCGTCCGCACTCCTCCTCCCCGGCGGTCGGCTCGGCCAAGCGCCACCAGGCGGAGCAGCAGCAGCTGGTCAACGAGGTCTTCGACGCCTGATCCTCGTACGACGACGTACGGAGGCCCGGCACCCCGCGTGGGTGCCGGGCCTCCGGCGTGTCCGGGGGCCGTGAGGGGCGCCGGGGGCCGTGAGGGGCGCCGGGGGCACGGCCTATCCTGATCGCATGTACTTCACGGACCGTGGCATCGAGGAACTGGAGAAGCGGCGAGGCGAGGAGGAGGTCACCTTCGAGTGGCTCGCCGAGCAGCTGCGGACGTTCGTCGACCTCAACCCCGACTTCGAGGTGCCGGTCGAGCGCCTGGCGACCTGGCTGGCCCGTCTGGACGACGACGAGGACGACGAGGAGTAGGCAGGGCGACGGGTACGCGGGGTCGGCGAACGCACGGGCCGACGGGCCGGCGGGCCGGCGGGCCGGGCGGCGAACGCGGGTCGGCCCGCCCCCGCGTCCGCGTGCGAGGTCGGCCGACTCCACGTACGCGCGCGTGGTCGCGTGCGTGGTCGCGCTTTCTCGCGTACGCGCGCGTGTGGTCACGCTTCCCGTAGCCGGTCGTAGGCGAGTCCGAGCGACCCGTGCGCGACGAGCAGCGCCCCGGCGGTCACCCAGCCACCGCTGCGTCGGCCGAGGCCCCAGAGCAGCAGCGGCAGGCCCGCCGCGAGCTGCGCCGCGCCGAGTGCGCGCGCCCTGGGGCCGCGGAGGTACGGCCCGAGGGGGCCGCTCTCCATCACCTCGAGTTCGGCGCGTACGACGCCTCTCCCCCACGCGCCCGTGTGGCCCGGCCGTTCGACCTGCTCGGCTCCGTGGGCCAGGGCGAGGGTACGGAGCCGGTCGGCGCTCTCGCCGGGGTGGAGTCCGGTCGGCAGGGCGAGCCCGGTGCGGCCGAGGACGGCGACGACCCCGAGGAGCCGGCCGGGGGCGTCGGCGTCCGGGTCGGGCGCGGTGAGCGGTTCGAGGGCCTGTACGTCGAGCACGGGGTCGAGGTCGAGCCGGGCGGCGAAGGTGCGGATGGCCTCGTCCTCGCCCACGGGAGTGCCGTCCGCGAGCCAGGTGTAGCCGACCGTACGGCGGAAGCCGGCGGCGAGCGTGAGCCCGGCCCTGTCCCGGTCCCACCAGAGCGCGACGACGGGCCAGGTCACGGCCGAGACGGCGAGGGCGGTGGCCCAGCCGGTGACGACCTGTTCGACGGGTTCCCCGCCGTGGAGCCAGGGCTTCCCCTCGGGGACGATCACGCTCCAGGCGTCGCCGGCCGGGGCGAGGAGCAGCTGTTCCCCGATCAGCTGCGCGGGCGGACGGACCGCCGCGGCATCGGCGCGGCAGAGCAGCAGCGCCCCGGCGGGGCTCGGTCCGGATGTCGCGTTCATGGGCCCACGCTAGGCCAATTTGTCCGGTCAAGGCGGGGTTTGCGCACCCTGTCAGGGAAGAGTCAGGGTTGACTCGCCCCGGCCGCGATATATCGTGTCTTTCGAGAGACGCGATATGTTGCATTGCCGAAGCGGGAGGTCAGCACCATGACAGAGTGGTCCGTCACCGAGCCGACGAAGCTGGCGCCGGCCGATCCCGTGACCCGCCTGCAGATCCGCATCGTCAGCGGCACGGTGAACGTGGTGGGGACGGACGAGAGTTCCGCCCGCGTGGAGATCAGCGAGATCGAGGGCCCGCCGCTGACCGTGACCCAGGACGGCTCCGCGCTGACCGTGGGGTACGACGACCTGCAGTGGAAGAACATCCTGAAGTGGCTCGACCGCAAGGAGTACCGGCGCCGGGCGGTCGTCTCCGTGGCCGTCCCCGCGGGGGTCGACGTGGAGGTCGGAGTGGTCGGGGCCGAGGCCGTCGTCACGGGCATCCGGGGACGTACGGAGGTGCGCGGCGTCAGTGGTGACACCACCCTCCTCCGGCTCTCCGGCCCGGTCCGCGCCGAGAGCGTCTCGGGCAATCTGGAGGCCCAGTCGGTCACGGGTGCCCTCCGGGTCAACTCGGTGACCGGGGACGTGACGGTGATCGAGGGCGCGGGTTCCTCCGTCCGGGCCGAGACGGTCAGCGGCGACATGGTGATCGACCTCGACCCCGCCGACCTCGACGGGCCGCCCGCCGACATCCGCCTCGCCAGTGTGTCCGGCGAGGTCGCCATCCGGCTCCCCCACCCGGCCGACGCCCGGGTGGAGGCGAGCACCACGAGCGGCTCCGTGTCGAACGCCTTCGACGACCTGCGGGTCGGGGGCCAGTGGGGTGCCAAGTCCCTCACCGGCACCCTGGGCGCGGGCCGCGGCACGCTCAAGGCGACGACCGTCTCCGGCTCCATCGCCCTGCTCCGCCGTCCCGAGCCGGACGGTGACGCCGGCCCCACCCCCTCGTCCGCCTCCTCCGCGTCCGGAAAGGTGCTCTGACATGCCGCCCGTCTTCGCGCACGGCCGCCTCCGCCTCTATCTGCTCAAGCTGCTCGACGAGGCCCCGCGCCACGGCTACGAGGTGATCCGCCTCCTGGAGGAGCGCTTCCAGGGGCTCTACGCGCCCTCGGCGGGCACGGTCTATCCGCGGCTCGCCAAGCTGGAGGCCGAGGGCCTCGTCACCCACGCCAGCGAGGGCGGCCGGAAGGTCTACTCGATCACCGACGCGGGCCGCGCCGAGCTGGCCGGACGCGACGCCGAACTGGACGACCTGGAGCGGGAGATCCGCGAGTCGGTGTCGGAGCTGGCGGCGGAGATCCGTGACGACGTGCGCGGCGCGGCCGGCCGGGTGCGCAGCGAGATGCGCGCGGCGGCGGGCCGGACCCGGGCGGCGGAGTCGTCCTCGTTCGCCGAGGCCAAGGAGGAGCTGCGCCGGGTGGGGCAGGAGTGGAAGGAGCAGGCCCGCCAGGCCCGCGCCGAGGCCAAGTCCGCCCGCCACCAGGCGAAGGAGTTCCAGCGGATCGCCCAGCAGGTGCAGGAGGAGGTCCAGGACCGCTTCTCGCGGGGCGACTGGCCCAAGGGGGTCTGGGAGGGGCTCTCCGGCATCACGGCGCAGCTCGGCGACCTCGTGACGGGCACGACCCACCCGAAGGCCGCCGGTCAGGAGCCGCCGTTCACGACGGCCCCGGCCGGTGAGGCGCCGGAGTGGGCGCGGGACACGGAGGGCTCGGGCGATCCGGCCCGCGACCTCGACCGGCTCCTCGACCGCTTCCGCGACGACATCCGCGACGCGGCCCGTGACCACGGGGTGAGCCGGGACCAGCTGGCCGAGGCCCGCGCCCAGCTGTCGACGGCGGCCCTCAGAATCACCGGTCTGCTGGGTTCCCGCCCCTCCGCGTGACCGAAGGGGCGTGCGCCCGAGGCCCGGGTGGCCAGGACCGCCACCCGGGCCGGGACCGCCACCCCGGCCGGGACCGCCACCCCGGCCGGGACCGCCGCCCGGGCCGGAACCGCCACCCGGGCGGGCTCCCGGCCGTCGGGTGGAGAGCGCTCCGGACGTCCCCTGGGCAGCGCACGGGCGCCGCGTGAGGCGTGGCTGCCCGGGGCTCGTCAGGGGGGCGGGCCACCACGAGGTCGCCGAGGGCCTCGCAAGGCTCCTGAGGGGCCTCAGGAGGCCGTCAGGACGATCTTCCCGAAGAGGTCGCCGGAGGCCAGCTTCTCGAAGCCCTCCCGCGCCCGGTCGAGCGGCAGGATCTCGTCGAGGACCGGTCGGACGCCCGTCGCCGCGCAGAAGGACAGCAGGTCCTCCAGCTCGTCCTTGGAGCCCATGGTCGAGCCCACCACCTTGAGCTCCAGGAAGAAGATCCGGGTCAGCTCGGCGTGCGCGGGCCGGTCGCCGCTCGTGGCGCCCGAGATGACGAGGGTGCCGCCCGGCCGCAGCGACTTGACCGAGTGGGACCACGTGGCGGCACCGACGGTCTCGATGACCGCGTCCACCCGCTGCGGGAGACGCGCGCCGGGCTCGTACGCCTCGACGGCGCCGAGTTCGACGGCCCGCTTGCGCTTGGCCTCGTCGCGGCTGGTGGCGAAGACCCGCAGTCCGGCGGCCTTGCCGAGGGCGATCGCGGCGGTGGCGACTCCTCCGCCCGCTCCCTGGACGAGCACCGAGTCCCCGGGGCGTACCCCGGCGTTGGTGAAGAGCATGCGGTAGGCGGTCAGCCAGGCGGTGGGCAGGCAGGCGGCCTCCTCGAAGGACAGCTCCTTCGGCTTGGGCAGCACGTTCCAGCGGGGCACGGTCACCCGCTCGGCGAAGGTGCCCTGGTAGCGCTCGGTGAGGATGGACCGCGGCTCGTCGGGTCCGACACCGTGGCCCGTCTGGCCGATCACGGAGTGCAGGACGACCTCGTTGCCGTCCTCGTCGATGCCGGCGGCGTCGCAGCCGAGGATCATCGGCAGCTTCTCCTCGGGCAGCCCGACCCCGCGCAGCGACCACAGGTCGTGGTGGTTGAGCGAGGCGGCCTTGACGGTGACGGTGGTCCAGCCCGGCCGCACCTCGGGTTCGGGGCGTTCGCCCAATTCGAGGCCGTTCAGCGGCTGGTCGCGGTCGATTCGGGCAGCGTAGGCAGCGAACATGGCCCTGACCCTAGGGCGCCGCGGACGGCGAGGGGAACCACGCCCCGGTGTGACCCGTGTCGCCCGGCAGTCCGCCCCCCGCCGCCCGGACGGACGCCGAAGGGCCCCGTCCCGGCGTACGGAACGGGGCCCTTCGGCGTACCGGTGGACCGAACCTGCCGACGCGCCCGCACCAGGCGCTCCGGCGGGCGCGCGTCAGCGGCGGGCGACGCCCTCGGCGCGGGCGGCGGCGGCGACCGCGGCCGCGACGGCCGGGGCGACCCGCTCGTCGAACGGCGACGGGATGACGCAGTCGGCGGAGAGCTGGTCGGTGACGACGTCCGCGATGGCGTTGGCGGCGGCGATCTTCATGCCCTCGGTGATCCGGGAGGCCCGGACCTGGAGCGCGCCGGCGAAGATGCCGGGGAACGCGAGGACGTTGTTGATCTGGTTCGGGTAGTCCGAACGGCCGGTCGCCACGACGGCCGCGTACTTGTGCGCGACGTCGGGGTGGACCTCGGGGTTCGGGTTGGCCATGGCGAACACGAAGGCGTTCGGGGCCATGGCGGCGACGGCCGCCTCGGGGACCGTACCGCCGGAGACGCCGATGAAGACGTCCGCGCCCGCGAGGGCGCTCTCCAGGGAGCCGGTGAGCCCGGCCTTGTTGGTGAGCTCGGCGAGCTCGCGCTTGACGTCCGTGAGGTCCTCGCGGTCGCGGCTGACGATGCCCTTACGGTCGGCGACGGCGACGTCCCCGAGGCCCGCCTCCAGGAGGAACTTGGCGATGGCGACGCCGGCCGCACCCGCGCCGGAGATGACCGCGCGCAGGTCGCCGAGGGTCCGGCCGGTCAGCTTCGCCGCGTTCCGGAGGGCGGCGAGGGTGACGATCGCGGTGCCGTGCTGGTCGTCGTGGAAGACCGGGATGTCGAGGCGCTCCTGGAGCTTGCGCTCGATCTCGAAGCACCGCGGTGCCGAGATGTCCTCCAGGTTGACGCCGCCGAAGGACGGGGCGAGCCGGACGACGGTCTCGACGATCTCGTCGGTGTCGGTGGTGGCGAGGGCGATCGGGACCGCGTCCACGCCGCCGAACTGCTTGAAGAGGATGGCCTTCCCCTCCATGACCGGGAGGGAGGCCTCCGGGCCGATGTCGCCGAGGCCGAGCACTGCCGTACCGTCGGTCACGACCGCGACGACCTGGGACTTCCAGGTGTAGTCGTTGACCAGCTCGGGCTGCTCGGCGATCGCGGTGCACACCTTGGCGACGCCGGGCGTGTACGCGAGGGACAGGTCGTCCCTGTCCCGCAGGGGAACGGTGGCCTGCACGGCCATCTTGCCGCCCCGGTGGAGGGCGAAGACAGGATCGAAGGGCTCCTCCGGAGCTCCTTCCGTACCACTGTCATTGCGAGGATTGACGATCTCCGCTGCCATTGGGTTGACCCCTTAAGTCTGTTTCATTTGAGGGTGGCCACTCCCGGTTGAGGAGGGGTGGGGAGGCACCGCGGCCGCCGTGTCTGGCAGCCGCGCGGGCGCGCCGCACAACGCGCCCTGAGCCCCGGATGAGGGGTGTAAGGATCCTTCTTACCGGACGGACGGCACCGCAGACGAGTCCATAACCGCTCGGTGACGCGACTCATACCGAGCGCATCCGTACGGGTACGGAGAACGACACGTCACCCGATGTCCCGATAGATGCGAAGCCCACCCGATTGGCCGCCTTCGGCTCGTCCGAATGGCGAGATAATCAGGAGATTCTTCGGTGGCGGGGAAGGGATCCCGCAGAAGATCCGGCCTTGATGTACCGGCCTGTCGGCATTCGGCCGTCACCCGTTACCCGATTTTGACATCCGTGGCCGTCGGTTTGGGGCGGTCCGAATGGCAAGATGCCGTAATCACACGAGGTCACGACACTCGAAGAGATGTACGTGCCCACTGGCAACTCCCTCACCCGCCGGAGGAACCCGATCATGACCGCACGCTCCACGCGCTGTACGACCGCCAAGACCCGCACGTCCCGTCTTGCCGCGGTCGCCGCCATCGCGGTCGCCGGCTCCGTGCTGCTCACCGCCTGCGGTGACCAGACCGAGGGCGGCTCGACCCCGACGAAGGGCGCCGGCACCGCGTCGACCAACGCGGCCCCGCTCTTCTCGAAGCTGCCCGCCGACATCCAGAAGGCCGGTGTCATCAAGGTCGGCACCGATGCCTCGTACGCTCCGATGGAGTTCACCGAGAACGGCAAGATCGTCGGCGTCGACCCCGACATCGCCCAGGCCCTGGGCAAGCAGCTCGGCGTCGAGTTCAAGTTCACCTCCGGCACCTTCGACGGTCTGATCACCTCGATCTACACCGGCCGCCAGGACCTGATCATGTCCTCGATGACGGACAACAAGAAGCGCCAGGAGGGCCTGGACGACAACGGGAAGAAGATCGGCAAGGGCATCGACTTCGTCGACTACTTCAGCTCCGGCGTCTCCCTGCTGGTCAAGAAGGGCAACCCGCAGAACATCAACTCCCTCGACGACCTCTGCGGCAAGACCGTGGCCGTCCAGCGCGGCACGATCTACGAGGACACCTTCAAGGCGCAGGCCACGAAGTGCGGGGCGAACAAGCTGACGATCCAGGCCTTCGACACCGACGCCGAGGCCCAGACCCGCGTCAAGGCCGGCGGCGCCGTGGCCGACCTGAACGACTACCCGGTGGCCGCGTACATCGCGAAGACCTCGGGCGGCGGCAACGACTTCGAGGTCGTCGGCAGCCAGAGCGACGTCGGCCTCTTCGGCATCGGCGTGTCGAAGGAGAACACCCAGCTCCGCGACGCCGTCAAGGAGGCGCTCGACGCCATCATCAAGGACGGCACCTACGCCGAGGCCCTGAAGAAGTGGGACGTCGAGGACAGCGCCGTCAAGTCGGCCACCGTCAACGCCGGCAAGTGACCTCCCCGCTCCACTGAAGGGCAGTCGTCGTGACTGACAAGATCAGCAAGGACCCGGCCGCCGCTCCGGCCGGGCCCGGCGCCTCGGGTACCCCGTACGAGGCGATCAAGGCCATCCCCGTGCGGCACTACGGGCGCTGGGTCAGCGCCGTCGTGGTCGTCGCACTGCTCGGCTGGCTCGTCTACGCCTTCTCCCAGGGCAACATCCTCTGGGACACGGTGTGGGACAAGGTGTTCGACCCCTCGGTCATCAGCGGCCTGTGGAACACGATCCTCATCAGCGTCGCCTCCATGGCCCTGGGCCTGGTCCTCGGCGTCGTCTTCGCCGTGATGCGGCTCTCCCGGAACCCGGTGACCGGCGCGGTCGCCTGGCTCTACATCTGGTTCTTCCGCGGCACCCCGGTGTACGTCCAGCTGCTGGTGTGGTTCAACCTGTCGCTGATCTTCCAGTACATCGACCTGGGCCCGATCTACAAGAACGAGACCGTGGACGTCATGACGCCGTTCATGGTGGCGCTGCTCGGTCTCGGCCTCAACGAGGGCGCCTACATGGCGGAGATCGTCCGCGCGGGCATCCAGTCGGTCGACGAGGGCCAGACCGAGGCGGCGCACGCGCTCGGCATGTCCCAGACGAAGACCATGAGGCGCGTCGTCCTCCCGCAGGCCATGCGGGTGATCGTGCCGCCGACGGGCAACGAGTTCATCAACATGCTGAAGACCTCGTCGCTGGTCTCGGCCGTGCAGTACACCGAGCTGCTGCGGGCCTCCTCGAACATCGGCAACACGGCCGGTGCCGTGATGGAGATGCTGTTCGTCGCCTCCATCTGGTACCTGGCACTGACCAGCGTGTTCAGCGTCGGCCAGTACTACCTGGAGCGCCGTTTCGCCCGGGGTTCCCTCCGCAGCCTGCCGCCCACCCCGTGGCAGCGGGTCAAGGCGAACCTCACCACGTTCAAGCGCTCCCCGGAGGGATCGGCATGACCGGCCAGCCCATGGTCAAGGCGGAGGGCGTCCACAAGTCGTACGGCGCCGCCCACATCCTCCGCGGCATCGACCTCGAAGTGCAGAACGGCGAGGTCTTCTGCCTCGTCGGCCCGTCCGGCTCGGGCAAGTCGACCTTCCTCCGGTGCATCAACCACCTGGAGCGCGTGGACGGCGGCCGGCTGTCGGTCGACGGCCAGCTGGTCGGCTACCGGCAGAAGGGCGACAAGCTCTACGAGCTGAAGGACAGCGAGGTCGCGGTCCAGCGCCGTGACATCGGCATGGTCTTCCAGCGCTTCAACCTCTTCCCGCACATGACGGCCCTCGGGAACGTCATGGAGGCGCCCCTCCAGGTGAAGGGCGAGACCAAGGCCGTCGCGCGTGAGCGGGCCGAGCGGCTGCTCGACCGGGTCGGCCTGGGCGACAAGATGGGGAACTACCCGTCGCAGCTCTCGGGCGGCCAGCAGCAGCGCGTCGCCATCGCCCGCGCGCTGGCGATGGAACCGAAGCTGATGCTCTTCGACGAGCCGACCTCGGCGCTCGACCCGGAGCTGGTCGGTGACGTCCTCGACGTCATGCGGGACCTCGCCGAGTCGGGCATGACGATGATCGTCGTCACGCACGAGATGGGCTTCGCCCGGGAGGTCGGCGACTCGCTGGTCTTCATGGACGGCGGCGTGGTGGTCGAGTCGGGCAACCCGCGGGACGTCCTCGGCAACCCGCAGCACGACCGGACGAAGGCGTTCCTGTCGAAGGTGCTGTAGGCGACACAACGGAGGAAGGGGCGGTACGGGATTCCCGTACCGCCCCTTCCTCCGTCCCGTGACTACTTCACCGCGAGCAGCAGGGTGTCGGAGGGCGAGGCCCAGACGGCCCTGGCCTCGCCGAATCCGGCGGCGCGGAGGGTGTCGGCGTGCCATCGCGGGGAGGGCATGTCGCCGTCGGCGTGCTCGCCGTAGATCTCGAAGCGGCGGGCGGTGGGCTCGGCGAGGACGGGGTCCTCGCCGGCGAGGGCCCACCAGTCGGCCCAGTCGAGGACGCCGGCGGCCTTCTCGCGGTCCATACGGGCGTGGCGCCGGGCGCGCTCGGCGGCGTTGATGCGCGGGGTGGCCCCGTCGATCATGTGGTCGGCGTTCATGAAGACGCCGCCGTCGCGGACGAGGCCGGCGACCTGCCCGTAGAGGACGGTCAGGGGCTCGCTGTGGAGCCAGTGGAGCGCGGTGGCGGTGAGGACGGCGTCGTACGTGTCGTGGGGCAGCCGGCGGGCCCACGCGGGGTCCTTGAGGTCGGCGGTCACGAAGGTGACGCGCTCGTCGCCGGCGAAGTACCCCTCGGCGATGGCGAGGAGGGCGGGGTCGAGGTCGACACCGGTACTGGTCGCCTCCGGGAACCGCTGGAGGAGCCGGTCCGTGATACTTCCCGTACCGCACGCGAGGTCGAGGACGCGGGGCTTCGGTCCCACCAAGGCCTCGACCATGTCGAGCATCACCCGGAACCGCTCCTCACGGTCCGGCATGTACCACTCCTGCTGACGGTCCCAGCTCCGCTGCCAGGCCGCCCAGTCGGTTCCGGTCATCGCCGTTCCTCCCCGCCGTCGTAATACCCTCATAGGGGAAACAGCCGTTACCCCTACCGACCGAGACACTAGCCCGCCGGAGTAAGGACTACAAGTGGAACTGGCCTATTACTCGGATTACGCCGTGCGTCTGGTCAACACCGAGGAGCCGGCCCGCAACAAGGACGCCCTCACCTCCGTCGAGGTGATCCGGGAGCTCTTCGGCCCCGCCACCCAGATGGCCCGCAGGGCGACCGACTCCGACGTGACCCGCTTCCGCGCGGTCCGCGCCCGGCTGCGGGCGGTCTTCACCGCGGCCGACGAGGGCGACCACACGGGCGCCGTGGACCTGCTGAACTCGCTGCTGCTGGAGTTCCCGGTCAGCCCGCAGATCTCCGGCCACGACACCCTCGACGAGGACGGCCGGCCGCGGTGGCACATGCACCTCGCCGACCACCCGTCGAACGCGACCGCGGGATACGCGGCCATCGCGGCGATGGGGCTCGCCTTCCACCTCACCGAGTTCGGCGCCGACCGGCTCGGCCTCTGCCAGGCGCCGCCCTGCCGCAACGCCTACCTGGACACCTCCACCAACCGCTCCCGCCGCTACTGCTCGGACCGGTGCGCGACCCGCGCCAACGTGGCCGCCTACCGGGCCCGCAAGCGCCTGGAGGCCGACCGGACGGGCCTCACCGAGGAGACCAGCCAGGAGAGCACCACCCCGGCCGACCGCTGACGCCCCGGGGTCACCGGCCGGTACCGCGCCCACACCCGCCCGAGCACCAACTCGGGCGGTACGGCGCCGAAGACCCGGCTGTCACCCTCGGCGTCCGGGTTGTCCCCCAGCACCCACCAGCCGCCGTCGCGTCGCTCGATCAGCCGCTTCACGATGAGCAGATCCTGCTGGAGCGGATGCCGCAGCACCGCCACGTTCCCGGGCCGCAACCGCGCCCCGTAGTGCACCAACAGCTGGTCGCCGTGCAGCAGCGTGGGCACCATCGACACGCCCGTGACCTCGGCGACCCCGAACGGAGCCCCGGCCTCCGCCCCCCGCTCCCGCCCCGATTCCCTCATCCGGCACCTCCCGATCGGCCCGCGCGTCCGCTCGTCCACTCGTCCACTCGTCCCATGGTGACCCTGGACTTTTGACCTAAGCCCCAGGGGGCGCCCGCGAAAACGCCCTTCTCACCGAGTAATGTCCCACCTGAGAAGACGATCACGAGGAAGGACGGCTCAATGCTCTCCCGCCTGTTTGCCCCCAAGGTGAAGGTCAGCGCCCACTGCGACCTCCCGTGCGGCGTGTACGACCCGGCCCAGGCCCGCATCGAGGCCGAGTCGGTCAAGGCTGTCCAGGAGAAGTACCTGGCGAACGAGGACGCGCACTTCCGCGCCCGCGCCACGGTCATCAAGGAGCAGCGCGCGGAGCTCGCCAAGCACCACGTCTCGGTGCTCTGGAGCGACTACTTCAAGGCCCCGCACTTCGAGAAGTACCCCGAGCTCAACCAGCTGGTCAACGACACCCTGAAGGCCCTCTCGGCCGCCAAGGCGTCGACGGACCCGAAGACGGGCGAGAAGGCGCTGGAACTCATCGCCGAGATCGACCGCATCTTCTGGGAGACGAAGAAGGCCTGACCTTCTCTTCCCGAGGCACACGACGGCCCGCCCGGTGACCCCGGGCGGGCCGTCGCCGTCTCCCGGGTCACCCCTCCGTACGGAGGGTGTAGCGGCGCTTCTCCCGGGAGGTGGCGCCCAGGCGGTCGTAGAAGCGGATCGCGTTCTCGTTCCAGGCGGGGGTCTGCCACTGGATCTCGTCCAGGCCCAGGGCGCGGGCCTCGTCGCGGACCGCCGCCAGCAGGAGCGGGCCAAGACCGTGGCCCCTGCTGGACTCGGTGAGGTAGAGGCAGTCCATGTGCAGGTACTCGGTGCCGTCCCAGGTGGACAGCTCCGGGGCGCAGGTGGCGTAGCCCGCGAGGGTGCCGTCGGGGAGGACGGCGACCAGGCAGCGGAGCCGGGGCTCCGCCGGGACGAAGAGGAGGCGGGCCAGGCGGTCCGCCAGGCCGGGGGCCGGGGGCGCAGCCTTCTCGTACGCCGCGTGCTCGGCGATCAGTTCCACGACCCGCGCCAGATCCTCGGGCCGCGCCCGTCGGACCCTCACCCCGCCCGGTCCGTCCGTCGGCCCGGTCCGGCCGCCCTCGCGCTCGTTCATACCGCCATCATGCACGGCCCCACCGACAGCCCCGCCTCCGTTCCCTGGCGGCGGAGCCACTCGCGGTACGGGGCGGCGCGCAGGGCCACCTCCCGGTAGGCCGCCGCGAGTTCCGCGTACAGCGTGTCCAGGGGCGCTCCGGGGCGCGCGTACAGCAGGAGCCGGACCGCCAGCGGGTCGCCCCGCAGGGGGCGGACGGCCATGTCCTCGCGGGGGATCGAGGTCGGCTGGCAGGGGGCCACGGCCTCGCCGAGGACGATGAGGGAGGCGGCCGTGTGGTAGTCGCCGTGCAGCAGGGGCGGGTCGATGCCGGCGGCGTCCAGGACCCGGCGGAGGCCGTCCCATTCGCCGTCCACGGACGGGTCGACCATCCAGTGGTCGGTGGCCAGGTCGGCGAGGTCCACGACGCTGCGGGCGGCGGCCGGGTGGTCGCAGGCCATGGAGACGAACTGCGGTTCGCGGGCGACCAGGACGCGCCGCTCCAGCCCCTCGGGCACGCGCAGCGGGCAGCCTTCCACCTCGTGGACGAAGGCCACGTCGAGCCCGCCGGCGGCGACCGTGCGCAGCAGCGCGTTCGCCGAGACGTCCATCCGGAGGCCGATGTCGGTGCCGGGCAGGCGCTGGCGGAGCCGACGCAGCCAGCCGGGGAGCGCCCGGCTGGCGGTGGAGCCGACGCCGAGTCCGGGGCCGTCGGTGCGGGCCGCCGCGGCCCGGGTCTCGGTGACGAGGGCGGCCATGTCGGCGACGAGGGGGCGGGCCCGGCTGAGTAAGGAGCGCCCCAGCGGGGTGGGGCGGCAGCCGGTGCGGCCGCGGGAGAAGAGCTCGGCGCCCAGGGAGTTCTCTATGCGGCGCAGCTGCGTGGTCAACGAGGGCTGGCTCATGCCGAGTTGACGGGCCGCCTTGTGCAGGCTGCCCGTGTCGGCGATGGCGCAGAGCGCGCGCAGGTGTCTCACCTCCAGCTCCATGCCCCGAGGGTAGGGCGGCGCCCTGAGTCGCACCAGATACCCGGAGTCCCTCGATCACCTTCGTTTGCAAGGCGGTTGGGCGCATCGGAGGCATGGTGATGTGGTGGTGCTATCGACGGTTGACATCATCCCCGCGGGCCCCGGCTCCCCCGAGACTCTCTCCAGTCCCCTAGAGGAGGAGCCCCCCATGCGTCACCCCAAGGTCCTCACCTCCGTCCTGACCGCCACCCTCGGTCTCGGTCTCGCCGCCTCCCTCGGCGTGGCCCCGGCGGCGGCCGACAGCTCCGGCCGTACCGTCGGCGCCGCCGTGGCGTACGCCGGTTCCGCGGAGGAGGCCAAGGCCAACAAGGCCTTCTTCGAAGCCGTCGTGAAGTCGGTGGCGAAGAAGCGCGCCGCGAACCCCGGCGCGGTCGCCGTCACCGTCGTCTACAGCGCCGCCAACGCGCCCAGCTTCCGCACCCAGATCGCCCGCTCCACCCAGATATGGAACAGCTCGGTGGTGAACGTCCGGCTCGTCGAGGGCAGCAACCCGGACTTCCGCTACTACGAGGGCAACGACTCCCGTGGCTCGTACGCGAGCACCGACGGCCACGGAAGCGGCTACATCTTCCTCGACTACCGGCAGAACCAGCAGTACAACTCGACCCGGGTCACCGCCCATGAGACCGGGCACGTCCTGGGGCTCCCGGACCACTACAGCGGTCCGTGCAGCGAGCTGATGTCGGGCGGCGGCCCCGGCACGTCCTGCCAGAACGCCCAGCCGAACGCCCAGGAGCGGTCCCGCGTCGACCAGCTGTGGCGCTACGGCCTCGCCTCGGCCTTCAAGAGCTGACGAGCACGGCGCCTGCGCACGACGGCGGCCGCCCCCTCCCCGGGGCGGCCGCCGTCCTGGTCTCAGGCCGTCTGGAGCAGACGGCGGGCGAAGTCCGCGCCGGGCGGAAGCTGCCGGCGCACCCGCTCCAGCGCTCCGTCGAAGTCACCTCCGGCGACGCACGATTCGAAGGCGGCGCCGCCGCAGTGCAGCGTCAGACTGAGGTCCGCGCGCTCACCGAGCGTCAGCAGACAGCTGAGCGTGGCCTGCTGGGTGGCGCCGTCCACGACGACGGGGAGCGGAAGGTCCCACTCCAGGACGCAGTTGGTGAGGGGCTGCCCGCCCTCGTCGGGCGCGCTGAGCGCGGCGAAGCCGTCACCCGTGTACTCGACCCCCCTGATCCGGGTGGCGACGTGCCGCCCGTCGGCCGTGATGACGATCGCTTCCGCGCCGCTGCGGTCCCGGTACCAGCCGGTCCAGACTTCTGTCGACTCCGATGACATGCGCGGACTGTAGCGGTATGACCGGCTCCGGCGCGCGGCCGGTCACCCGGAGGCCGGACTTCTCCCGATCTCGTCGTTCTTGCCGGTCCCGTGCGTGCTCGTGACGTCTTCACCCTGGTGGAGCGTGCACTCCGGGTTCCGGCACGGCTGCACTTCCCACTCCGGCACCCAGGCCCCGAGGACCTTGTGCCGGGTGGCGACGGTGGAACGCGGGCCACCGCAGGACGGGCATCGGTGCTCACCCCGGGGGTCACGCGTCGTGCGGGACGCCTGTTCACCCATGGATCCAGGGTAGGACGCCCCGCACGGAACCGCTCCCCGCCGCTACCGCTTCCTGGTGTACGTGCGGACGAGCACGCCGTTGTCGAACGCGCGCACCGAGCCCAGTTCGAAGGCGCGGGGCTCGAAGCCGGCGCCGAACATGGGCATGCCGGAGCCGTAGACCTCCGGGTAGGTCTTGATGATCAGCTCGTCGATCTCCTCGATCAGCTCGCCGGCGATGGTGGAGCCGCCGCAGAGGTAGATGCCGAGGGGGCTGTCCTCCGCCTTGAGCTCGCGGACGCGCCCGACGAGGTCGTCGGCGATCAGCTCCACGTTCGGGTGGGGCGACTCGGCCAGCGAGCGGGTGGCGACGAACTCCCGCAGGTGGTTGTAAGGGCTGGTGACGCCGATGTCCAGGGCGAGCTGGTACGACTTCATCCCCTGGACGAGGGTGTCGAAGTGCTTGTTCTCCGCGTCGATCCCGAACATCTCCCGCGCGTGCGTCGGGACGGTCTCGGGGTACTCGGCGTTCATCTCCTGCATGTACGAGCCGGTCGTGTACGCGTACATCGACGAGGCGTCGCCCTCGGGGTCGCCGATGAAGCCGTCGATGGTGCAGGCGATGTAGTACGTGAGCTGGCGCAAGCCGGTCCTCTTCCGCTTCGGAACGTGGCTACTGGCGCAACCACGACGGCTATAGTGCTTCACCTGTAGTGGTTACGCAAGACCTATTTTCCGGAAGGGAGCCCGACATGGCGAAGAACCCGGAACGCCGCACGGCCCTGCTCGACGCCGCGATCCAGGTACTGGCGGACGAAGGCGCCCGTGGGCTCACCTTCCGGGCGGTCGACGCCCGGGCGGGGGTCCCCACGGGCACCTCGTCCAACTACTTCCGCGACCGGGACCAGGTGCTCTCCCAGGTCGCCGACCGCATCTTCGAACGGCTGACCCCCGAGCCCGGAGTCATCGACACCGCGCTGCTCCCGCCACCGAGCCGTGACCTGGTCGTGCAGCTGATGCGCGAGGTCGCCCAGCGGCTCGCGGCCGAACGCACCTGCTATCTCGGGCTCTTCGAGCTCCGCCTCGAAGCCGTACGCCGTCCCGAGCTGCGGACCCAGCTCACCAAGGTGCTCCGCGCCGACCTCGACGAGAACGTCCGGATCCATCTCGCCGCGGGGATGCCCGGGGACGCCGACACCGTCCGGCTGCTCTACTTCGCGCTCACCGGGCTGCTGTTCGACCACTTCACGGTGCCGGGCCTGCACGGCGACCGAGAACTCGACGACCTGATCGAGACCGTGGTCACCCGGATCGTCCCCGGCCCGTGAGCCCCGGCCGTCAGCGCGTACGCCGGGTGACGAACTCCGCCAGGGCCAGCAGGTCCCCCGCCGCCTCCAGGTCCGGGACCGCCTGCGCCAGGTACTCGACGGCGCGGCCCATGCGCTCGGCCGCCTGGGCCTGGGCCCAGTCGCGCCCGCCGGCCCGCTCGACCGCGTCCGCCGCAGCCCGGACCGCCGCCGCGTCGAGGACCGGACGCGAGTACAGCTCGGCCAGCTCCTCGCCCGCCGGAGTGCCCGAGGCGAGTGCCGCCACCACCGGCAGCGACTTCTTGTGGGCGACGAGATCGGCCCCGGCCGGCTTGCCCGTGCGGTCGGGGTCGCCCCAGATCCCGATGAGGTCGTCGATCAGCTGGAAGGCGAGGCCCGCCTCCCGGCCGAAGGCGTCCATGGCCGCGACCTCCTCCTCCCCCGCGCCCGCGTAGAGCGCGCCAAGGGCACAGGAACAGCCGAGCAGCGCTCCGGTCTTGGCGGTCGCCATGGCCAGGCACTCGTCGAGGGACACCTCGCGCGGGCCGCGCCGCTCGAAGGCGCAGTCCGCCTGCTGCCCCGCGCACAGTTCGATGATGCAGGCGGCGAGGCGCGCGGAGGCCGCCGCCGACGCGGGGTGCGGGTCCTCGGCGAGCAGCCGCAGGGCGAGCGCGCTCATCGCGTCACCGGCGATCAGCGCGTCCGGGATGCCGAAGACGGTCCAGGCGGTGGGCCGGTGTCTGCGGGTCACGTCCTCGTCGACGATGTCGTCGTGGAGCAGGGTGAAGTTGTGCGCGAGCTCCACCGCGGCCGCGGCCTTCACGGCCCGGGCCTCGTCGGCGCCGAGCGCACGGGCCGCCGCGAGGACCAGGGCCGGCCGTATCGCCTTGCCCGCCTGCTCCGTGGCCGGGGTGCCGTCGGCCTGCTCCCAGCCGAAGTGGTACATGGCGACCCGGCGCATGGAGCCGGGCAGGGTCTCGACGGTCGAGCGCAGGTGGGGATCGACGGCCGTCCGCGTCCGGTCAAGGAGCATCACGGCCCCCTGCCCGTCGGTGACGGCGTTCGCGCCGGTCATGATGACGGTCACCTCCTTCGTGTCCTCCGTGTCGTTGCGATGTGGGCGATGGGCCGGAACGCCGGGGGCGGGAGGGTTCGGTCCCCGCCCCCGGGCGTCGTCGGCTCAGCGCCAGCGGCTGACCTCGACGTTCTCCAGGACGCCCAGCGCGTCCGGGACGAGGACCGCCGCCGAGTAGTAGGCCGTGACGAGGTAGGAGATGATCGCCTGCTCGTCGATGCCCATGAAGCGGACGGAGAGGCTGGGCTCGATCTCGTCGGGGATGCCGGTCTGGTGCAGACCGATCACGCCCTGGTCGGCCTCGCCGGTGCGCATGCAGATGATCGAGGTGGTCCGGGCGTCCGAGACCGGGATCTTGTTGCACGGGTAGATCGGCACACCGCGCCAGGTCGGGATGCGGTTGCCGTTGATGTCGATCGTCTCGGGCACGAGACCGCGCTTGTTGAGCTCGCGGCCGAAGGCGGCGATGGCGCGCGGGTGGGCGAGGAAGAGCTTGGAGCCCCGGCGGCGGGAGAGCAGCTCGTCCATGTCGTCGGGGCTGGGGGCGCCGTCGTGCGGCTGGAGCCGCTGCCCGTAGTCGCAGTTGGCGAGGAGGCCGAACTCCTTGTTGTTGACGAGCTCGTACTCCTGGCGCTCGCGGAGCGCCTCGACCGTGAGCCGCAACTGCTGCTCGGTCTGGTTCATCGGCTGGTTGTAGAGGTCGGCGACGCGGCTGTGGACCTTCAGCACGGTCTGGGCGACGCTCAGCTCGTACTCGCGGGGCGAGGCGTCGTAGTCGACGTAGGTGTGCGGGACGACGGCCTCGCCGACGTGACCGGCGGAGAGGTCGATCTCGGCCTCGCCGTACCTGTTGGTCCGCTGGTGCGGCAGCGCGGCGACGCTCGCGAGGTGGGCGGCGAGCGAACCGGCCCGCTCCGCGAGGTTCCGCACGTCGTCCCGGGTGAGCTCCAGGACCGTGCAGGCGGTGGCGGCGCGGGCGCTCCACTCCCAGGTGGCGTCCGGGTCGACGAGCGCGGCGTCGCCGAAGTAGGAGCCGTCGGCGAGGACCCCGAGGACGGCCTCGTCGCCGTAGGGCCCCTCGCCGATCTGCTCGATCCTGCCGTGCGCGAGGAGGTGGACGCGGTCGGTCGGCTCGCCCGCGACGGCGATGACGTCGCCGGCGGCGTACTCCCGCTGGCGGCAGCGGGACGCGAGCTCGGACAGGGCCTCCTCGTCCTCGTAGCCGCGCAGGACGGGGAGTTCGCCGAGCTCGGCGGGGATGACCGCGACACGCTCTCCGGTCTGGACGAAGGTGACGCGGCCGTCACCCACGGAGTAGCTGAGCCTCCGGTTCACCCGGTAGGTACCGCCCTGCACCTGGACCCACGGCAGCGCCCGCAGCAGCCACCGTGAGGTGATCTCCTGCATCTGCGGCGCCGACTTGGTGGTCGTGGCGAGGTTCCGCGCGGCGGCGGTACCGAGACTCTGCTGCGGGGCCTGCTGCTCCGCGCGGACCTCGTCGCCAACCGAACCAACGGACATGGAACTCCCTCTCGTATGACTGAGTTGCGAGACGAAGCCTTTCAGCACGGAGCGTGTCGGCGCCATTACACATTCGAGTGGGACTGTTCGACGATCTTCGGGGCATGTCACGCGATTTCCATCCGAACAGAGGAGTCCCACGCGTCACGGCGAGCGGTGTCCGGATCGGCTCGCACACGGCCCGAACGGATGGCAGCGGAGTGGCGGACTCCGGTACTCCGGAGGCTCCGGTACTCCGGAAGCTCATCCCGTCCTCCGAAGGGAGTCGGTCATGTCCACCCCCATGTCCGCGAAAAGGTTCCTCGACGCGCTGCGCGACGAGGGCCTCGCGGTCGTCCAGGTCGGCGACTGGTCCACCCACAACCGCAACCACAAGGGCCCCTGGGGCCCGGTGCACGGCGTGATGATCCACCACACCGTGACCCGCGGCACCGCGAACACCGTCCGGTTGTGCCGCGACGGCCACGCGGGCCTGCCGGGGCCGCTCTGTCACGGCGTGATCGCCAAGGACGGCACGGTCCACCTCGTCGGCTACGGGCGCGCGAACCACGCCGGGCTCGGCGACGACGAGGTCCTCCGCGCGGTCATCGCCGAGCGGCGGCTGCCGCGGGACGACGAGGCCACCACCGACGGCAACCGCCACTTCTACGGCTTCGAGTGCGAGAACCTCGGGGACGGCGAGGACCCGTGGCCGAAGGTCCAGCTGGAGGCCATCGCGAAGGCGGCGGCCGCCCTGTGCCGGGTGCACGGCTGGACGCACCGGTCGGTCATCGGGCACCTGGAGTGGCAGCCGGGGAAGGTCGACCCGCGGGGCTTCACGATGGGCTCCATGCGGACGCGGATCGCCGACCTCCTGCGCTGACCGTGCCGGCCGGCCCGGACAATGACCGGGTGAACGCGTTCGACCTCTCCCGCCTGCGGCCCCGGCTCCCCTCACCCCTGGAGCCGGTGGAGGACGAGCGCTTCGCCCGGCGCGGACTCACCCTGCTGCTCAAGCGCGAGGACCTCATCCACCCGGACCTGCCGGGCAACAAGTGGCGCAAGCTCGCCCTCAACCTGGGCGCGGCGGACGGGCGTCCGGTGCTCACCTTCGGCGGCGCGTACTCCAACCACCTGCGGGCGACGGCCGCCGCCGGCCGGCTGCTCGGCTTCCCCACGGTCGGGATCGTGCGCGGCGACGAGCTGGCCGGGCGGCCGCTCAACCCGTCCCTCGCCCGGTGTGCGGCGGACGGGATGCGACTGGAGTTCGTGGACCGGGCCACGTACCGCGCGAAGAACGACCCGGCGGTCCTCGCGGCGCTCCTGGAGCGGGCCCCCGCGGGCGCGTACGTGGTCCCGGAGGGCGGCAGCAACGCGCTCGCCGTCCAGGGGTGCGTGGAGCTGGGCCGTGAGCTCGCCGGTGCGGCGGACACGGTCGCCGTCGCCTGCGGCACGGGCGGCACCCTCGCGGGCCTCGCGGCCGGTCTCGCCCCGGGGCAGCGGGCGCTGGGTTTCCCGGTCCTCAAGGGCGGTTTCCTGGGCGGGGAGGTCCGCGCCCTCCAGGAGGCGGCGTTCGGTGGGCCGCGCGGCGCGTGGGCGCTGGACGAGCGCTTCCACGGCGGTGGGTACGCGCGCGTGTCCCCCGTTCTGGAGGCGTTCGCACGTGACTTCGAGGCGCGGCATGAACTCGCCATCGAGCGGCTGTATGTGGCCAAAATGCTGCACGGTCTCACGGTCCTGGCCGAGGAGGGCGCGTTCCCGGCGGGCACCCGGCTCGCGGCGGTGGTGACGGGCACCCCGGACGCGCCTCCGCCGCCCGACCCCTCATCCGGCGACGGGGCTCAGTCCTCCTCCTCGCGGTAGGCGGCGGCCTCCTCCAGGTCGAGGCGGCGCAGCAGGGTCCGCATCATCTCGTCGTCGATCCGCCGTGCGTCCCGCAGGCGCACGAAGACCTCGCGCTCGGCGTCGATCATCTCGCGCGAGATGCGCCGGTACGTGTCGTCCGCGGTCTCGCCGGTGGCCTCGTTGACGGCGCCGAGCCGCTCCCAGACCGCGTTGCGACGCCGCTCCAGGACGGTGCGGAGCCGGTCGGCGAGCGGCGCCGGCAGGGCGTTGCGCTCGTCGGCGAGGAGGGCCTCCAGGCGCTCCTCCGCGGCCCGTGAGGCCTCGCTCTGGGCCTGTGCCTCGGCCAGGGTCTCGGCGTACCTGTCCCGCCCCGGGAGCTTCAGGAGCCGGATGAGGGGCGGCAGGGTGAGGCCCTGCACCACGAGGGTGCCGATGACGGTGGTGAAGGTGAGGAAGAGGACGAGGTTGCGGGCGGGGAACTCCTCGCCGTCCGCGACCACGGGGATGGAGAAGGCGATGGCGAGGGAGACCACGCCCCGCATGCCGGCCCAGCCGACGACGAGCGGCGCCCGCCAGTCCACGCCGGGTTCCCGTTCCCTGACCCGGGCGGAGAGCCGGCGGGGCAGGAAGGTCGCGGGATAGACCCAGACGAACCGCACGACGACCACGGCGACGAAGACCCCGACCGCGTACCAGGCCGCCTCGCCGATGCCGTACTGCCCGAGGCCCTGGACGACGTACGGCAGCTGGAGGCCGATCAGGGCGAAGACGGCGGACTCCAGGACGAACGCGACCATCTTCCAGACGGCCTCCTCCTGGAGCCGGGTCGCGAAGTCCACCTGCCAGGCGCGGTGGCCGAGGAAGAGACCGACCACGACGACGGCGAGGACGCCGGAGGCGTGGACCTCCTCGGCCGCCGCGTAGGCGATGAAGGGGATCAGGAGGGAGAGGGTGTTCTGGAGCAGGGAGTCGCCGAGGCGCAGGCGCAGCCAGTGGATGGGAGCCATGAGGATCAGGCCGACGCCGATCCCGCCGACGGCTGCGAGCGCGAACTCGCCGAGGCCGCCGGCCCAGCTCACGCCCTCGCCGACGGCCGCCGCGAGGGCGACCTTGAAGGCGGTGATGGCGGTGGCGTCGTTCACGAGGGACTCGCCCTGGAGGATCGTGGTGATCCGGTGGGGCAGGCCGAGCTTGCGGGCGATGGCCGTGGCCGCGACGGCGTCCGGCGGGGCGACCACCGCGCCGAGGACGAGGGCCGCGGTGAGCGGCAGGTCGGGGACGAGGACGTAAGCGAGCCAGCCCACGGCCACGGTGGCGAAGAGGACGTACCCGACGGAGAGCAGGGCGACCGGCCGGATGTTGGCCCTCAGGTCGAGGTACGAGGAGTCGACGGCGGCCGTGTAGAGGAGCGGGGGCAGGATCAGCGGCAGCACGATGTGCGGGTCGAGGGTGTAGTCGGGCACCCCGGGGACGTACGCGGCGGCCAGACCGGCGGCGACCAGGAGCAGCGGAGCGGGCACCGGGGTCCGCCGGGCGAGCCCCGCGATCGCGGCGCTCGCCGCCACCAGTGCCACCAGCTGCAGTGCGTCCATGCCCGTCCCCGTCGTGAGCCGCAACGTAACCTGGCCATCATGAGCGAGTGCCCCCACGTTGCAGAAATGCCGCGCCCCGAGCCGGCGCCGCTGGCCGACACCTGCCCCGAGTGCCTGGCGGACGGCACGCACCCGGTCCAGCTGCGGCTCTGTCTGAGCTGCGGGCACGTGGGCTGCTGCGACTCCTCTGCGGGGCGGCACGCGACGGGGCACTACTCCTCGACCGGGCATCCGCTGATGCGGACGTTCGAACCGGGTGAGGCCTGGCGCTGGTGCTTCGTCGACGGCGCGATCGTCTGAGCGGCCGGGACGGACCGGTTCCTCCCGGTTCGTCCGTGCGGTCCGGCCCTTGGGCCGTACGACCGTGCGGCGATTCGGCCGTCCGGGATTCGCCCGCTCCACGGGTGGGTACGTCACCCCTCCGCCGGTCGCTCGTTTCCGGCCCCCGCAGACCCCCGTCCACCGTCCGCATCCATGGGCCTACCATGGGTGACGACCGGCGATCGGGGGGCGTCGGGGGTCGGGAGTGCGCGGCGACACGGCGGGACGGATCGCGATAGCGTCACGGCGGACCGCGCAGCCCCCTGCGTACCGCCCGGTTCGGGGGCTCTCCCCCCGAGCCCCAAATGAGCTTGTGCCACCTTGGAGGTGAGGGTGTCCCAGATCGCAGGCGAGCCCGGGACCCAGGACTTCGTGGAAGTCCGGCTGCCCGCTGCGGGTGCCTATCTGTCCGTGCTGCGTACGGCCACGGCCGGCCTCGCGGCGCGCTTGGACTTCACCCTCGACGAGATCGAGGACTTGCGGATCGCGGTCGACGAGGCCTGCGCCATCCTGCTCCAGCAGGCCGTGCCGGGGTCCGTCCTCAGCTGTGTCTTCCGGCTGGTCGACGACTCCCTCGACGTGACCGTCTCGGCCCCGACGACCGACGGGCGGGCGCCCGAGCGGGACACCTTCGCCTGGACGGTGCTGTCGGCACTGGCCGGGAAGGTGGAATCGTCGGTGGCCGAGGACCGTACGGTCTCGATCAGCCTGTACAAACAGCGCGGCGCGGGGCCAGGCCCGGCGTGAGGAGCGGGGACGCGACGGCCGGCATCCCTGAGCAGCAGGCGCGGCCGCATGAGGTCGCTACGGAGCAGGCGGACCAGATGAGCGAGCACGAGCAGCACCACGAGGTTCCCGAGGCGCCGGGCGTCTCCGAGGCCCCCCGGGGCCCCGCGAGTGTGAACGGCTCCCCCGAGGCCTCCGCGTCCCCCGGGGCCGCAGGGGCTGCCCAGGGGCCGGCGTCCGAGACGTCGGAGGGGGCCGGGAGGCCGGTCGAGGCGAAGGTCTCGGACGACGAGGACGAGGACGGCGAGGCCGCCCCGGACGACGTCCCGGCGGTCCCCGACCCCCACGACCGGAGCGGCGCCCGCGCCCTCTTCGTCACGCTGCGCGAGCTGCCGGAGGGCTCCCCCGAGAAGGCGGAGCTGCGCAACCGGCTGGTACGGATGCACCTGCCGCTGGTGGAGCACCTGGCCCGGCGCTTCCGCAACCGCGGCGAGCCGCTGGACGACCTGACCCAGGTGGCGACGATCGGCCTGATCAAGTCGGTGGACCGGTTCGACCCGGAGCGCGGGGTCGAGTTCTCGACGTACGCGACCCCCACGGTCGTCGGAGAGATCAAGCGGCACTTCCGCGACAAGGGCTGGGCGGTCCGGGTGCCGCGCCGGCTCCAGGAGCTGCGGCTCTCGCTGACCACGGCGACGGCGGAGCTCTCCCAGCAGCACGGCCGCTCACCGACCGTGCACGAGCTGGCCGAGCGGCTCGGGATCTCGGAGGAGGAGGTCCTGGAGGGCCTGGAGTCGGCGAACGCCTACTCGACGCTCTCCCTGGACGTCCCCGACACGGACGACGAGTCCCCGGCGGTCGCGGACACGCTGGGCGCGGAGGACGAGGCCCTGGAAGGGGTCGAGTACCGGGAGTCGCTCAAGCCGCTGCTTGAGGACCTGCCTCCCCGGGAGAAGCGCATCCTGCTGCTGCGCTTCTTCGGGAACATGACCCAGTCGCAGATCGCGCAGGAGGTGGGCATCTCGCAGATGCACGTCTCCCGGCTGCTCGCCAGGACCCTCGCCCAGCTGCGGGAGAAGCTCCTGGTCGAGGAGTAGGCCGCGTCAGGCTTCCTGACCGGGGCGCCGGATGCCGAGCGCCTCGGTCGTGGCCGGGTTCACCAGGAGGACGAGACCGGCGACGGCCAGGACGCCGAGGACGACACCGGCCGGGATCATCGCGCTGTCCGCCTGGAGCATCTGCCAGGCGACCGGCAGCGCCAGGATCTGGGTGATCACGGCCGGGCCGCGGCTCCAGGAGCGGCGCAGCCACAGACCGCGGGCGGCGGCGAGCGGGATCAGCCCGAGTGCGACAAGCGTCACGGCGCCGGTGAGGGCGCCGGTGACGTCGCCGGACGTCCGCGTCAGGGCGTCCACCAGCATGTAGACGCCCCCGGCGACGAGTCCGAGGGCCTCGATCCCGGCCACGGCCGCCGCGGCGGCGAGACGGGCGGGGCGGGGGGTCTGCTCCGTACTGCTCATACAGGGCAGGGTAGCGGGGGCTCGCGGCGCCCGGCCGCCGGCCTCGGCGGGGCGGGCGGGGCTGGGCCCGGTACCACCGGGTAGGTACGCTGAAGCTCATGCGCGCACTTCTCGTGGTCAACCCGGCAGCCACCACCACCAGTGCCCGCACCCGTGACGTGCTCATCCACGCGCTCGCCAGCGAGATGAAGCTGGAGGCCGTCACCACCGAGTACCGCGGCCACGCGCGGGACCTGGGCCGGCGGGCCGCCGAGGCCGGCAACATCGATCTCGTCGTGGCCCTCGGCGGCGACGGCACGGTGAACGAGGTCGTCAACGGCCTGCTGCACGGCGGACCCGACCCCGACCGGCTGCCGGGGCTCGCGGTGGTCCCCGGCGGTTCGACCAATGTCTTCGCCCGCGCCCTCGGCCTGCCGAACGACGCCGTGGAGGCGACCGGCGCCCTGCTCGACGCGTTGCGTGAGCGGCGGACACGCACAGTGAGCCTCGGGCTCGCCTCGGGGACGCCGGGCACGGAGGACGAGTCGGTGCCGTCCCGATGGTTCACCTTCTGCGCCGGTCTCGGATTCGACGCCAGTGTCATCGGCCGGGTCGAACAGCAGCGGGAGCGCGGGAGAAGATCCACGCACGCCCTCTATCTGCGCCAGGTGGTGCGCCAGTTCCTCGAGGAACCCAACCGCCGGCACGGCACGATCACCCTGGAGCGCCCCGGCGCCGAGCCGGTCGAGAACCTGGTCCTCTCCATAATCTGCAACACCTCCCCCTGGACCTACCTGGGCAATCGTCCGGTGTACGCGTCTCCGGAGGCCTCCTTCGAGACCGCGCTCGACGTGCTCGGACTGCGCCGTCTCTCCACCCCCGCGGTGGCCCGTTACGCCACCCAGCTGCTCACCTCGACCCCGGAGCGGGGCCCGCGCGGCAGGCACGCCGTGTCCCTGCACGACCTGACCGACTTCACCTTGCATTCGAAGGTCCCCCTCCCCCTGCAGATGGACGGAGACCACCTGGGACTGCGTACGAGCGTGACGTTCACAGGCGTTCGCCGTGCACTGCGTGTGATTGTGTGAGTGGAAGGGCCCAAAGTCCTTTCACTCGAACGTTTAGGCGCGCATCCACCCCTTAGAAGTACGGCTGTGACCTAGCCGACACCGAGGAATCAAAAAAAACTTTCCGGAAGGGGTTGTATCCGTTGCCGGGGTTTGGGAGTCTCTTCTTGGCGATCGGGACGGCCCGCAACACCGGCCTCCACTGAGAGCCAGAACCCCTCCTCAGTCTTAGGACCACACCAGTTGATCTGGCAGTCGGCCCTTCCCTTGCGGGGGGATTCGTGAAAGCGTTCACATTCACAAGCAACCAGCTTGTAACACCCTAGAGAGGTAGCAGCCATGGACTGGCGTCACAACGCCGTTTGTCGTGAGGAAGACCCCGAGCTGTTCTTCCCCATCGGCAACACCGGTCC
Organism: Streptomyces sp. CB02261; assembly: GCF_001905665.1. Lineage (GTDB taxonomy): Bacteria > Actinomycetota > Actinomycetes > Streptomycetales > Streptomycetaceae > Streptomyces. The sequence goes on from NZ_LIVX01000002.1 coordinate 203,846, forward strand.
TGCGCTGCTGCAGATCGAGGAAGCCAAGGCCGTCTGCCGCCGCTGCCCCGTCATGGAGCAGTGCCTGCAGTGGGCGCTCGAGTCCGGCCAGGACTCCGGCGTCTGGGGTGGCCTCAGCGAGGACGAGCGCCGCGCGATGAAGCGCCGTGCCGCTCGCAACCGGGCGCGTAACGCCAGCGCCTGACGCCCCACCGACAGCCTGAGGCCAGCGGCGCATACATCGCGTATGCATTCACCGCCCTTGAGTCGCAGCGCGCAGCAGTAACCCACAGCATTCGAGCCCCGGACCGATCTCCTTCGGTCCGGGGCTCGCTGCTGTCCGCCGCCGTGTCCTACTTCTGCGACCGCACGGGAATGTCGAGGACCACCTTCGTGCCGCGCTCGGCGCCCGGCAGCATGTCGAAGGATCCGCCCAACTCCCCTTCCACCAGGGTCCGTACGATCTGGAGGCCGAGGTTGCCGGCGCGCTGCGGGTCGAAGCCCTCGGGCAGGCCCCGGCCGTCGTCCTGCACCGTGATCAGGAGCCGGGCCTCGGGCCTGGGCTCGCCGCGCACGGCGGTGACCTCCACGGTGCCCTCGTCACCCTGGGCGAACGCGTGCTCCAGGGCGTTCTGCAGGACCTCGGTGAGGACCATGGAGAGCGGGGTCGCGACCTCGGCGTCCAGGATGCCGAAGCGGCCGTTGCGCCGGCAGGTGACCCGGCCCGGGGAGATCTCGGCCACCATCGCGATCACCCGGTCGGCGATCTCGTCGAACTCCACCCGCTCGTCCAGGTTCTGGGACAACGTCTCATGGACGATGGCGATCGAACCGACGCGCCGCACGGCCTCGTTGAGGGCCTCGCGGCCCCGGTCGGAATCCATCCGGCGGGCCTGGAGGCGCAACAGGGCGGCCACCGTCTGCAGGTTGTTCTTCACCCGGTGGTGGATCTCCCGGATGGTGGCGTCCTTGGTGATCAACTCACGCTCGCGGCGACGCAGTTCGGTGACGTCCCGGAGCAGGACGAGCGAGCCGATGCGGGTGCCCTTGGGCTTGAGCGGGATCGCACGCAGCTGGATCACACCACCGTTGCCCTCGACCTCGAACTCGCGCGGCGCGTAGCCGGAGGCGAGCGTGACCAGGGCCTCGTCCACGGGCCCGCGGGAGGGGGCGAGTTCGGTCGTGATCTGGCCGAGGTGCTGGCCGACGAGGTCGGCGGCGAGGCCGAGCCGGTGGTACGCGGAGAGGGCGTTGGGCGAGGCGTACTGGACGATGCCCTCGGCGTCCAGGCGGACGAGCCCGTCGCCGGCCCGGGGCGAGGAGTCCATGTCGACCTGCTCGCCGGGGAACGGGAAGGTGCCGGCCGCGATCATCTGGGCGAGGTCGGAGGCCGACTGGAGGTAGGTGAGCTCGAGCCGGGAGGGGGTGCGGACGGTCAGCAGGTTGGTGTTGCGGGCGATGACGCCGAGGACCCGGCCCTCGCGGCGGACGGGGATGGACTCGACCCGTACCGGCACCTCCTCGCGCCACTCCGGGTCGCCCTCGCGGACGATCCTGCCCTCGTCGAGCGCGGCGTCGAGCAGCGGGCGGCGGCCGCGGGGCACGAGATGGCCGACCATGTCGTCCTGGTAGGAGGTGGGGCCGGTGTTCGGCCGCATCTGGGCGACGGAGACGTACCGCGTGCCGTCGAGGGTCGGGACCCACAGCACGAGGTCGGCGAAGGAGAGGTCGGAGAGCAGCTGCCACTCCGACACCAGCAGGTGGAGCCACTCGAGGTCCGAGTCGCTCAGGGCGGTGTGCTGGCGCACGAGGTCGTTCATGGAGGGCACTGTGCGAGCGTACCCGCGGAATAAAGAGGCGGTGAACCTGGATCTCCGGGCGTTCGTGCTGGAGGATGGGCCATGAACGACCGCGTACGTGTGGATGGACAGACAAGAATGGTCTAGTCCACAATGTATGCAAAGAGCCTCCATCCTCCCCGCACAGGAGGGTGGAACGAGGTACCCGACGCTCTCTGCCCTGACTGCGTCGAGACCTCCCACAACGGCCGAGGGACCGCACACCCCCGGCCGGAGCAACTCCGGGCTGCGGTGCCGGGCGGGCTGAGGGTCCCGTCAGGCGCCGCGGCCCGCGGGTGTCTCCGGGGCCGTTCCCGGTGTCGTTTCCGGTGCCGCCGCCGCTTCCGGCGCCGCCTCCAGGGCCGCTGCCGCCGCCGCTTCCAGGGTCGTCGCCTCCGTCCGCGGCGGCCAGGCCCGCATCGCCGTCTCGGCCACGGCCGCCAGCTCCTCCGCCGTCGCCCCGTCGCGGGCCTGCTGGGACATGCCCTGGAGCACGGCGCCGCTGAAGCGGGCGAGCGCGCGGGCGTCCGTGTCGGAGGGCAGCTCCCCGGCCTCGACGTCACGGCGGATACGGGCCTCGAAGGACGCCAGGTTGGCGTTCCTGCGGGCCCTCAGCGACTCCTCGACCTCCGGGGTCGAGCAGTTGATCGCGGCGGAGATCATCAGGCAGCCGCGGGGGTGGCCGGACTCCGTGAAGAGCCCGGCCGCCTCGGCGAGGAGCCGGCCGATGGCGGCGCGGGCGGTGGACTCCTCCGCGAAGGCCCGGCCGCCGTAGGCCCCGTACGAGGCGGCGTAGGCCTCGACGACCTCCTCGAACAGCGTCTTCTTGTCGCCGAAGGCCGCGTAGAGGCTGGGTGCGCTGATGCCCATGACGCGGGTGAGGTCGGAGACGGAGGTCGTCTCGTAGCCGTGCTCCCAGAAGGCCATCGTGGCCTGCTCCAGGGCCGTGAGCCGGTCGAAGGAGCGGGGGCGGCCGCGCTGTGTCGTCACCATGGAGCGAATTCTATAGCGCACGCTACGGAACTGGGGTACGGTCTTTACGTAACGACCGCTACAGAAATGAGGGGGGCGTCGCCATGGGCGTGCTCGCGGAACCGACGACGGGACGGACGGCCGAGAAGGGGGCCGGGAGGCTGGTCGGGAAGACGGCCCTGGTGACGGGCGGCAGCCGGGGCATCGGGCGCGGGATCGCCGAGCGGCTCGGCCGCGAGGGAGCGCGGGTCGCGGTGCACTACGGGAGCAACGGGTCGGCGGCCGAGGAGACGGTCGCGGCGATCGAGGCGGCGGGCGGCGAGGCCTTCGCGATCGGCCAGGAGCTGGGGGTGCCGGGGGACGCGGCGGCCCTGTGGAAGGCGTTCGACACGGCCGCCGGCGGTGACGGTGGCCTGGACATCCTGGTGAACAACGCGGGGATCACCTCCCCGAAGCCCTTCGGGACCCTCGCCGAGGAGGAGTACGACCGGGTCTTCGCGATCAACACCAAGGCGCCGTTCTTCCTGGCCCAGCTGGGCGCGGAGCGGCTGCGCGACGGCGGCCGGATCATCAACGTCTCCACGGGGCTGAGCAAGGCGGCGCTCATGCCGGAGCTGATCGCGTACTCGATGTCGAAGGCCGCGCTCGACCTCTTCACCCGAGACCTGTCGAAGGTCCTCGGGCCGCGCCGGATCACGGTCAACGCGGTGGCGCCGGGGATCGTGGACACCGACATCAACGCGGACTGGCTGCGGGGCGACGACAAGGCCTGGGCGGGGGCGGCGGCCCTGTCGGCGCTCGGCGGGGTCGGATCCCCGGCGGAGATAGCGGACGTGGTGGCCTTCCTCGCCTCCGACGACGCGCGCTGGGTGACGGGCCACTGGATCGACGCCACGGGCGGCTCGATGGTCTGAGCGCGGGCGGGGCGGGCAGGCGGGGGCTGGGCGGGCGGGGACTGGGCACGCCGCCGAAGGCGGGGCGCACAGGCGGGGGCGGGAGAGCAGACGGGGACGGGGACAGGCGGCTGCGGAAGGGGAGTCGGGGGTGTCTCCCGGGGGCTGAGGGGTTCGAGTGGCTGGGGTGACGGGGGCGGCCGACCATGGAGGCGACGGGGGCGTCCGGGGGGCGGAACGGCATGAGGGGAAGGCCCCTCCTCTGCTAGATTTGACCCGAGATTGGTCTATACCACCGTCCTTCAGCAGCCCCTCACCAGATCGGCAGGCACAGCGTGGAAGTTGTCATCGTCAAGGACGCCAAGGCGGGCGGCGAGCTCATCGCGGACGGCATCGCCGACCTCCTGCGCCGCAAGCCCGACGCGCTGCTCGGCGTGGCCACGGGTTCGACCCCGATCCCGATCTACGACGCCCTCGTCGCCCAGGTCACGGCCGGAGCCGTGGACGCCTCCCGGGCCAGGATCGCCCAGCTGGACGAGTACGTCGGGCTGCCCGCCGGCCACCCCGAGTCCTACCGCTCCACCGTGCTCCGTCAGGTCGTCGAGCCGCTCGGGCTCTCCCCCGAGGCCTTCATGGGCCCCGACGGCTCCGCCGAGGACGTCCAGGCCGCCTGCGAGGCCTACGACAAGGCCCTCGCCGAGGCCGGCGGTGTGGACCTGCAGATCCTCGGCATCGGCACCGACGGACACATCGGCTTCAACGAGCCGTGCTCCTCGCTCGCCTCCCGCACCCGGATCAAGACGCTCACCGAGCAGACGCGCGTCGACAACGCCCGCTTCTTCGACGACGACATCGAGCAGGTCCCCCACCACGTCATCACCCAGGGCATCGGCACCATCCTCGAAGCCCGCCACCTGGTGCTGCTCGCCACCGGCGAGGGCAAGGCCGAAGCCGTCGCACAGACCGTGGAGGGCCCCGTCGCCGCGCTCGTGCCCGCCTCCGCGCTCCAGCTCCACCCCCACGCCACCGTCGTCGTGGACGAGGCCGCCGCCTCCAAGCTGAAGCTCGCCGACTACTTCCGCCAGACCTACGCCGCCAAGCCCGACTGGCAGGGCATCTGAACCGCCTGGACCTCGCCGCGGACGGCGAAGGGGCCCGGCACCTGTTCAGGTGCCGGGCCCCTTCGCGTACGACGGATGCCGGAGGCGGCGGTCAGGCGCCGGTTCCGACGACGGCCTCCGCGGCCGCGCGGCCACAGACCCGGGCGGCGCCGTGCGTGGCGATGTGCAGGGCCCCGCGGGGCTCCGCCTCGTTGAGGCCCATCTCGACCACGACGGTGTCGGGCCGGGCCGCGACCAGGCCGTCCAGGGCCTCGGTCATCCACGGGTGCCGGTGGAGGTCACGTACGACCGCCACGATCCGCCGCTCCCCCGCGGCGGACAGGACGGCGTCCACGGACGAGGACTCGTCGTACGAGCCGGTCTCCGTCCCGGGGAGCAGGCGCTCCAGCTCCGCCGCGATGCCCCAGGGCGTCTCGTCGCCGACCGCGAAGTTCGCGACCGGGGTGAAGGAGGCCACGAAGGGAGCACTGGTCATCGGCGTGTGCGGCCACTCCCCCCGGGTCACCTTCAGGGCCCTGCGGGCCGCCACGAGTCCGATGTCGGCGCCGGGCGCGGTCCCCTCCTGCACTGCCGCGCCCGACGCCGAACCAGCCCCCCTGGCCCGGTGCGCCTGGGTCCAGGCCGCCAGGGCGCGCACGCGCGCCGCGGCGTCGGCCAGCCGCTCCTCGGGCAGTTCACCGGTCCGTACCGCGCTGACGAGCGCGTCGCGCAGCCGCAGCACGGTGTCCTCGTCGCACAGCCCGCCGCCGACGCAGATGGCGTCGGCGCCCGCTGCGATGGCGAGGACGGAACCGCGCTCGATGCCGTACGTCGCCGAGACGGCCTGCATCTCCATGCCGTCGGTGACGATCAGCCCCTCGAAGCCCAGTTCCTGCCGGAGCAGACCGGTGAGGATCTGCGGGCTCAGGGTGGCCGGGCGGTGGGGGTCGAGCGCGGAGAGCAGAATATGCGCGCTCATGACCGCTTTGGTACCCGCGGCGACGGCGGCGCGGAAAGGTACCAGCTCACGGGCGTGCAGTGTGGCGAGGTCCACATCGATCCGGGGCAGCGCGTCGTGGGAATCCACGTTCGTGTCGCCGTGTCCGGGGAAGTGCTTCGTGCAGGCCGCGACCCCGACGCCCTGGAGGCCGTCGACGTACGCCACGGTGTGCCGGGCGACCAGGTCGGGGTCCGGCCCGAAGGACCGGACGCCGATGACCGGGTTCTCGGCGTTGGAGTTGACGTCCGCCGAGGGCGCCCAGTTGAGGTCGACGCCGCACTGGGCGAGCCGGCGGCCGAGCTCGCGGGCCACGGCCCGGGTGAGTTCGACGTCGTCGACGCTGCCCAGGGCGTAGTTGCCGGGGAAGGACGAGCCCTGCTTGACCTCCAGGCGGGTGACGTCACCGCCCTCCTCGTCGATGGCGACGAGGACGTCGTCCCGCTCGGCCCTCAGCTGCGCGGTGAGCGCGGTGAGCTGCTCGGGGCCGACGATGTTCCGGCCGAACAGGCCGACCGACGACAGGCCCTCGCCGATGCGGCGGAGCAGCCAGTCGGGCGCGGTGGTGCCGACGAAGCCGGGCTGGAGCACGGTGAGCGCGTCCCGGGTCAGGGTGTCCGTGCCGTGGGTGAGTGTGGTCATGGGGAAGCCCTTATCCCTTCACCGCGCCGGCGGTCATGCCGCCGACGGCCTTGCGCTGGAGGAAGAGGAAGACGACGAGCACGGGGAGTGCGAAGAGCGTGGAGGCGGCCATGGTGGCGCCCCAGTCGCTGCCGAACGCGGTCTGGAACTGGGTCAGCCAGAGCGTCAGGGTCTGCGACTCCTTGTCCTTGTTCAGCATGAGGATCATGGCGAACTCGTTCCAGGCGGTGATGAAGCCGAAGAGCGAGGTGGACATCAGGCCGGGGGCGAGCAGCGGGAAGATCACCTTGCGGAACGCCTGGCCGCGGGTGCAGCCGTCGATCTGCGCCGCCTCCTCCAGCTCGACCGGGACGGCGGCGATGAAGCCGCGCAGGGTCCAGATCGTGAAGGGGAGGACCATGACGAAGTAGATGAGCGTGAGCATCGGGATGCTGTTCAGCATGTCGTTCTCACGGGAGATCATGTACATCGCGATGACCATGACCTCCCAGGGGGCCATCTGCGCCATCATCACGACGAGGACGATGCCCTTGCGTCCCTTGAACTTCAGTCGGGCGATCGCGAAGCTCGCGGCCAGGGCCACGACGAGGGCGAGGAGCACCGCGCCGACGGTGACCATGAGGCTGTTGCCGACGTACGTCCAGAAGAGGTCGACGCCGGTCGCCGTCGTGTAGTTGTCCAGGGTCGGCGTGAAGACGAAGACCGGGTCCTTCGTCATGATCTCGTGCTGCGGCTTCAGCGAGGACGAGAACATCCAGTAGACGGGGAAGACGAACACCACCGCGAGGACGAGGGCGCCGGCGTTCTTGGCGACCGCGCCGACCGTGAGCGGCTTCCTGGTGCGCAGCTTCTGCGGAGTCTGGGTGGTGGCGCTCACAGCTCCTCCTCCTGCTTCAGGATCAGGCGGAAGTAGAAGGACATGACCGCGATGAGCATCACGATCGTCAGGATGGAGATGGCGGCGGCGACACCGTAGTGGAACTGGCCGACGCCCTCGATGTAGGCGTAGACCGGGAGGGTCTCGGAGCCGCGGTCGGGACCGCCCTGGTTCATGGCGTAGACCTGGGCGAACGCCTTGAAGATCCAGATGATCTCCAGGAACGTGGTGATCATGAAGAAGGACTTCAGGTTGGGGAAGACCACGGCCCAGAAGGTCCGCCAGCCGCTTGCGCCGTCCATCTTGGCGGCCTCGTACAGCTCGGACCCGATGGTGGTCAGGCCGGCGTACATGTTGAGGGCGACGAAGGGGACGGAGCCCCAGACGAGCAGGAGCAGGATGATGACCAGGGAGGAGAAGCCGGTCTCGAACCAGTTGTGCTGGTCGTAGCCGGAGAAGCCGAGGGTGCGCATCACCCAGTTCGCGACGCCGAACTGCTCGTCGAAGAGCCAGCGGAAGACGGTGACGGAGGCGACGATCGGCATGGCCCAGGCGAACATCAGGGACAGCGAGAGGACCAGCCGCATCTTCTTGCCGAGGCGGTTGAGCAGGAGGCCGATGCCCGTGCCGATCGCCATGATGAGGGCGACGTTGACGGCCGTGAAGACGACGCTGCGGACGGCGACGGACCAGAAGTGCGAGTCTCCGAGGAGCTCGGTGTAGTTCTGGAAGCCGATCCAGACCGTCTCGCGGGTGATGAACTCCCTCCGGTTGAGCTGCTGGAAGGAGAGGAGCACATTGCGGACCAGCGGGTAGAGCAGCAGCACCGCCATGGACAGCAGGGCAGGCGCGACGAGCAGGTACGGCAGCAGCCCGCCGGGCAGGGAGCGTCTGCCACGCGAAGGCTGAAGGACTTCCTTCGGGCCGGAAGGGGGTGGCGGAGTCTGGGACTTCTCTGCCGCCCTCCCGGGCGCGTCCTGGGGACCGGCGGTCGCCGTCCCCTGGGAGTCCACGGTCATGGTCTTATTCCTCGCGGTTCTGGGGCTCCCGCGCCCACCGGGGCGCGGCCCGGGGGAGCGGGCCGCTGATCACTGCATCGCTGCAAAGCGCCGGTGGTGCGGCCGGTGCGCCACCGGCCGCACCACCGGGCTACGGGTTACTGCTGGTTGATGCGCTCGTTGATGACCTTGTCGGCCGCCTCGCCGGCCGCCTTGGCGTCCTCACCCTTCAGGACCTTGGTCATGTAGTCCTTGATCGGGTTCGGGGCGGTCTCGACGTTCGCCCAGCCCGGGGTGACCGGGGTGACCTTGCCGGAGGCGGAGGAGAGGGCCATGGCCTCGGCGAAGGAGCCCGCGGCCGGCTTGAACTGCGCGGCGTCGCTGTTCGGAAGCAGCGCGCCCTCGGTGGCGGCGGCGTACTTCGTCATGAACTCCTTGCCGGCGGCGAGGGCCAGCCACTCCTTCGCGAGGTCCTTGTTCTTGGAGCGCTCGGCGATGGCGAGGTTGGAGCCGCCGAGGAAGACGGAGCCCGGCTTGTCGGCGGTCTTGCCCGGGATCGGGAAGTAGCCGAAGTCGGCGGTCTTGCCGGCCTTCTTCATGGCGTCGATCGCGCCGCCGGCCTCCCAGCCGAGACCGATCCAGGACGCCACGCCGCCCTTGGGGACGACGTCGGTGGACTGCTGCGGGGTCGCCTCGTCCTTGTCCTTCGGAGCGGTGGAGTAGGACGCCAGCTCCTTGTAGAAGTTCATGGCGCTGGCGGCCTCGGGGGAGGACAGGTTGCCCTTCCACTTGTCGCCGTCCTTGACCGCGAGGTCGCTGCCCTCGTCCCAGATGAGGCCGGCGAGGACGTACCAGGACTGACCCGGCAGGTAGATCGCCTGCGACTTCGGGTCGGAGGCCTTGAGCTTCTTCAGTCCGTCGATCCACTCGGCGCGGGTCTTCGGCGGGGTGACACCGGCCTTCTTGAAGGCGGCCTTGTCGTAGACGACGACGCGGTTGGCGGCGTACCACGGGGCGGAGTAGAGCTTGCCGTCCAGTTCGTTGGAGGCGACCATGCCCTTGTTCCAGGCGTCGTAGCCCAGCGTGGCCTTGTCGCCGGTCAGGTCGGCGAGGCCGCCGGTGACGGCGTAGCCCGCGGTCTGCGTGTTGCCGAGCTCCAGGACGTCCGGCGGGGTGTCCTCGGAGAGGGCGGTGGTGACCTTCTCCTGGATGCCGTTCCAGATCTGCTTCTCGACCTTGACCTTGACGCCCGGGTGCTTGGCCTCGAAGGCCTTGTTCACCTCGGCCATCCAGGCGTCCGGAGCGGAACCGTCCATGACCCAGACGGTCAGGGTCTTGTCACCCCCGGCCGACGCCTTGGCGCCGTCCTTGCCCTTGCCGCTGTCGCTGTCGGAACCACACGCAGCGATAGAGACCATCATGCCCGCGACGCCGATCGCCGCGATGAGCTTGCGCTTCACGCCACCCTCCTCAGGGATGCCTGCAACCCCTGCCCACCGCGCGAAGACATACGTCAGGTAGTGCTCGTGGGGCTGGGACCTGGTCTTTAATGGTTTAGACCAGTACCCGGAGCTTGGCCTAGACCTTTAGGGGTGTCAAGGGTGTATAAGAAGGGCAGTCGCGTCCGTTATCGGACCGACACCTGAGGGAGGGCGACGACCCGTGACCGGTCCGTGCCACCATGTGAGCCGCTACAGACGGAGGAGCCGGTGACGGCAGCAGCACAGGAGTCGGGAAGGCAGGCCATGGCCACGGACGCGGGCAGCACGGAGACGGAGGGCGGGGCACCCACCCGCACCGCGCGCGTGCCCAAGTACTACCGACTCAAGCGGCATTTGCTCGACATGACGGAGACCCTGCCGCCCGGCACTCCGGTCCCGCCGGAGCGGACACTCGCCGCCGAGTTCGACACGTCACGGACCACCGTGCGGCAGGCCCTCCAGGAGCTGGTCGTCGAGGGCCGCCTGGAGCGGATCCAGGGCAAGGGCACGTTCGTGGCCAAGCCCAAGGTCTCGCAGGCCCTGCAGCTCACCTCCTACACGGAGGACATGCGCGCCCAGGGCCTGGAGCCCACGTCGCAGCTGCTCGACATCGGGTACGTCACCGCCGACGACACCCTCGCCGGGCTGCTCGACATCTCGGCCGGCGGCCGGGTGCTCCGCATCGAGCGCCTGCGGCTCGCGAGCGGCGAGCCGATGGCCATCGAGACCACGCACCTGTCGGCGAAGCGCTTCCCCGCCCTGCGCCGGTCGCTCGTGAAGTACACCTCGCTGTACACCGCGCTCGCGGAGGTCTACGACGTGCACCTCGCCGAGGCCGAGGAGACCATCGAGACCTCCCTCGCCACCCCCCGGGAGGCCGGACTGCTCGGCACGGACGTGGGCCTGCCGATGCTGATGCTCTCGCGCCACTCCGTGGACGCCGACGGCGAGCCGGTGGAGTGGGTACGGTCCGTCTACCGCGGCGACCGGTACAAGTTCGTGGCGCGCCTCAAGCGCCCCAACGGCTGATCCCGCCCCTTCCGTACGCCACGAGCGGCCGCACCCCACCGGGTGCGGCCGTTCCGCTTTCCCGGGCGTTCTCCGGAGGCCGTACGGGGAGCCGACAGGCCCCCGCGGGGAGCTGACGGCACCCCGGCACCTTCCGCCTGGCAGCAACGTGACGGCCTCGGGAAACCGCCTGGTGAGCGGTGCGCGGCGGCCGGGCCCGCGGCGTGGCTCCTAACGGCCACGCGGTTGGCGCCAGCCGTTCTCCGGTGACAGGGCCCCCGCGGCCGGGCCAGTCTTGGACCCGTCGAAGCCGCCCGGCAGAGCCCCGGAGCGGCACCGGGGGAAGCCCCGGCCGACCCGCTCGGCACCGCCACGCCCGTCACGCCCGCCACCCGCCACGCCCGTCACGCCCGTCACCCGTCACGCCCGCCTCGCAGGAAAGGCAGTACCGCCATGCCCAGCAGCGCCCGTTTCGTCGCTTTCGTCCGCGTTCAGGTCCGCCCCGCCCTCGCCCTGCTCGTCCCGGCCGCCGCCGCTCTGACCCTCGTCCTCACCGCCCAGCCGGCGCCCGCCGGGGCAGCCGTCGTCACCGCCGAGGACACGACCGCCCCGACCGCGCGGCCCACCAACAGCGACAACGGGTTCTCCTGGGGCTGATCGTCATCTACCTCGTCGGCATCTCGATGAGGGCACCGGACGACGAACCCGCCCCGGACACCGACCCACCGGCCCCGTCCGCCGCCGCACTCGTCGAGACGCTGCACCGCGTCGCCCGTCCGCAGGACCGTTTCGAGTCCGCACGGGCGCTGGTCGTCGACCGGTCGGTCCGGCTCGCCCTGTACATCCGGGGCCCTGACGAGATCGAGGCCGTCGGCCACGCGCTGCTGCTCTGCCGGCGTCTCCTCGGCCACTCCCCCGAGCTCTCCCGCCACCGCATCGCGGACTTCCGGCTCCTCTGAAGCCTCCCCGCGAGATCCCCGCGCCACCACCCCGAGGAACCCCCATGCCCAGGGCCCGTCCCAGTGTGTCCGTCATCATCCCCAACTACAACTACGAGAAGACCCTCCGCGCCTGCCTGACCTCGGTCTTCGCCCAGAGCCACGCCCCGCTCGACGTCATCGTGGTCGACGACGCCAGCACCGACGGGTCCCGGGACATCGCCCGGGAGTTCGACGTCGTCCTGATCGCCAATCCCCACAACAGCGGCGTGTCCGCCGCCCGGAACCTGGGGGCCGCCGCCGCCCGCGGCGAGATCCTGTTCTTCCTGGACTCCGACACGGCGCTCCACCCCGAGGCCCTCGCGAACGCCGCCGACCTGCTCCGGGACGACCCCGGTCTGGGCTGCGTCCACGGCGTGCTCGACCCCGAACCGCTCTTCGACGACGGCCCCGTGGAGCGCTACCACGCCCTCCACGCCCACTTCTGGCGCCGCCGTGCCGTCGGCGAGGTCAGGACCGCCTTCTTCGCCCTCGGCGCGATCCGCAAGGACGTCTTCGAGGCGACCGGCCCCTTCGACGAGAACCTCAGGGACTCGGAGGACGTCGAGTACAGCGGCCGCCTCGTCCGGACCCACCGCATCCTGATGACCGAGGCGATCCGCGGCCGGCACGACGACGTCGACCGGCTCGGGGACATGCTCAGCGAGCAGTACCGGCGTTCCCAACTGCTCATCGCGGCGCTCGGGCAGATACGGGACGGCGGCCTCACCGCCAACCGGCCGCTCGGCGTCCTGGCGGCCGCGCTCACCCTCCCCACCCTGGCGCTCGGCGCGCTCACGCCCTGGCTGCTGCTCGTCCCGGCCCTGTGCGCGCTCCTCTTCGTCTGCGCCGACCCGGGCCTGAGCCGGTTCGCGCTCCGGACGCGGGGGCCCGGATTCCTCCTGTACTTCACCGCCGTCCACTTCGTGCTGCACCAGGCGATCGTGCTGGGCGCGGCGCGCGGCGCCGTCCGCCGGCTCACCGATCCGGACTTCGGGCCCGGCGCGCACCGCCGAGACGCGGACGTCCCGGGAGACCGCCCCGGAGCCGCCGCCCCCACGACCACCGGATGACCTCCGCCGTCCTCCTCCGTACGCCCCTCCCCCCAGGAGCCCGTTCATGGCCACGCCCACGCTCACCGGCCCCCAGGCGCCGACGGCCCGCCCGCCGGCCTCCCGTCCTCCCAGTCGCCTCGCCGACCTCACCGCCCTCGTCCGCCCCGGACAGTGGACGAAGAACCTGGTCGTCGTCCCCCTCGGGCTGCTCGGCGCCCCCCGGCTCGACGCCGGAGCGCTCGCCGGGGCCGCGTCCGCGATCGGCGTCTTCACCCTCGCGTCCGCGCTGATCTACCTGGTCAACGACATCGGCGACCGTGACCGCGACCGCCGCCACCCGGAGAAGCGGCACCGGCCGATCGCCGCGGGGCGGATCGGGGTCGCCACCGCCGTCGCCTTCGCCACCGCCCTCGCCGTCCTCCTCGCGGCGACGGTCGCGCTGACGGTGTCGACCGGCACGGCCTCGCCGGTCGACTGGTGGCCGGTCGCCGCGTACATCGCGCTCAACGCCGCGTACAGCAAAGGTCTCAAGCACGTCCCGCTGCTCGACGTCTTCATCGTCGCCCTCGGTTTCGTCCTGCGGCTCACCCAGGGCTGCCTGGCTTCGGGGAACCCGGTGCCGAGCTGGCTCACGCTCTGCGTCCTCTCCCTCTGCCTGCTCCTCATCCTGGGCAAGCGGCGCCACGAGATGGCGGTCGGCGGCGTCCTGCACCGGCCCGCGCTGCGCGGCTACACCCTCGGCTTCCTCGACCAGCTGCTCGCGTTCACCGCGGTCCTCACGGCGGTCAGTTACGTCCTGCACGTGCAGGACAGCCCGGTCTTCGGCCCGCACGGTCCGCTGGTCGCGGTGCTCACCGCCCCGTTCGCGCTCTTCGGGCTCGCCCGCTACCTCCAGCTGCTGGTGGTCGACGCGGGCGGCGGCAACCCCTCCCGGGCCCTGTTCAGCGACCGGATGACCGTCTCCAACGCCCTGCTCTGGTCGGCGCTGCTCGCCGGCGCGTGGCCGCTCAGCCACCTCGGCGCGTGAGGCGGTCATGACGACCACCGCCCCGGCCACGGACCGGGCCCCCGACCCGACCGGCGCCACCGCGACCTCCCCGCCGGCCGCCGCCGGACCCGCCACCGCACCCCGCCGCGGCCCGCTCCGGCGCGCCCTCCCCGTCCTGTTCCCCGTCGCCGTCGTCACCGGCATCGGCTTCGCCCTGTACGGCCGGGCCGGCGAGCTCGCCGCCCTCGTCCTGCGGCCCGACTCCGTCCCGTACCTGCTCACCGCGCTCGCGGCCAACGCCCTGGCCGTCCTGCTCTCCATGACCACCTGGCGCACCCTCCTCGCCGATCTGGGGCCCGGCGTACCGGGCAGGACGGCGACCCGGATCTACTTCACCTCCTACCTCGGCAAGTACGTGCCGGGCGCCGTCTGGGGCGTCCTCGCGCAGCTGCGGATGGGCGGCGCCGCGGGGGTCCCGGCACCGGTCGTGCTCGCCGTCTTCCTGCTCAACCTGATCGTGGCCGTCCTCACCGGTCTCGCCGTCGGCCCCCTCGCCGCGCCCTGGACCCTCGGCGCGGAGGCCTGGTGGCTGGTGCTGCCGGGCGCCGTCACCCTCGCCTGGGCCGTCCGGCCCGGACTGCTGCACCACCTGGCCGCGTTCGCCGCCCGCCTCGCCCGGCGGCCCGCGCCGTCCACCCGGGCGAGCGACCGGGGCATGCGGCGGGCCCTCGCCTCCGCGACCGCCTCCTGGGCCGTCGGCGGCCTCCACCTGTGGGCGCTCGCCGTGATGCTGGGCGCCCCGCCGCTGACCGCGCTGCCGGTCTGCGTCGGCGGCTTCGCCCTCGCCACGGCCGCCGCGAGCCTCGTGGTGGTGCTGCCGGACGGCTGGGGCGCCCGCGAGGCGCTGCTGCTCCTGGCCCTGACCGCCGTCCTGCCCTGGCAGGAGGCGACCGCCGTCGCCGTCGCCAGCCGGGTGGTCTGCACGCTCAGCGAGGTCCTCGTCGGGGGCGCCGCCCTGCTCCTGACCCTCCCCTCCCGCACCTCCGCCACCGAACCGACATCCCCTCCCACACGTTAGGACCGCCCCCATGCCCCCGCTGTACTCCGTCGACGACTGCGAGTCGCTGACGACCAAGCATGTCCACGGCCTGTACAAGGACCACGTCAACAGGAGCCAGGTCTCCCTGATGACCTCGTTCGGCTTCGGCCAGGAGCTCGTCGCGAGCGCCGAGGGCGTCTGGATCACCCAGCGCGACGGCCGGCGCGTGCTCGACTTCACCGGCGGTGTCGGGGTCCTCAACCACGGCCACAACCACCCCCGGATCCTGGCCGCCCGGCAGCGCTTCCAGGAGCGCAGGAGCATGGAGGTCCACAAGACCTACTTCTCGCCGTACATCGCGGCCCTCGGCCACAACCTCGCGGAGCTGCTGCCCGGCGACCTGAGCATGTCGTTCTTCCCCAACTCCGGTGCGGAGGCGGTCGAGGGCGCGGTCAAGCTGGCGTACAAGTACCACGGCGGCCGGCGCTCCCGGGTGCTGCGGGCCGACATCTCCTTCCACGGCAAGCTCCTCGGCTCGGGCAGCCTCACCGGCCAGAACCAGTCCACCTTCCAGTTCCCCGGCATCCCGGGGGTGGAGATCTTCCGGTACGGGGACCTGGACTCGGTCCGGAAGCTGGTCGCCGCGCACCGCACCGCCTCGGGCGGGTCGGACGTGTACGCGATCCTCATCGAACCGCTGTCGGCGTCCACGATGAACGAGTGCTCGGAGGAGTTCCTGCGCGGGCTGCGGGAGCTGTGCACGGCCGAGGACATCGTGCTGCTCTTCGACGAGATCTACACCGGCTGGGGCAAGACCGGCACCCTCTTCCACTTCATGCGGTACGAGGGCCTGGTCCCCGACATCCTCACCACCTCGAAGTCCTTCGGCGGCGGCAAGTCCTCCATCTCCGCGTTCGTCGCCCGTGAGCCCGTGTTCCGCAAGGCGTACGACAACCTCACGGACGCCCTGCTCCAGTCGACGTCGACCACCTACTACGGCTTCGGCGAGGAGGCGGTCACCGCCATCGAGGCGGTCAACGTGGCCGTCGAGGACGACTATCCGGCCCGCGCCCGGGACATCGAGCGGATCCTCGCGCCCGGCCTCGCGCGGATCGCCAAGGAGTACCCGGACGTGGTGGCCGAGGTCCGTGGCCACGGCGCGCTGCACGGGGTCTTCCTGCACAAGGGCCCGAAGGTCCTGGAGCTGGTGACGAAGCTGGTGCCGGGCGCGATGACGAAGGACCCGCGGTTCCGCACCAAGCTCATCACCTCGTCGGTGGTCAACGCCCTCTACCGCGACCACGGGATCTACGCGTACTACACGCTCAACGGCGACAACCCGCTGATGGTCGCCCCCTCGCTGGTCGCCGAGCCGCACGAGGTCGAGTTCTTCCTGGACGCCCTCGACAAGACCCTGGCCCAGGGCCTGCCCCGGCTGCTCACCCGTTTCGTCAAGGAGAAGGTGTCGTCGCTGTGGTAGAGCGCATCGTGGTGACCGGCGGCGCCGGCATGCTCGGTTCGACGCTGATCGACCGGCTCCTCGGCGACGGCCGGCAGGTGCACTGCGTGGACCTGCGGGCCCCGCGCACGGAGCACGAGAACCTGACCCACACCGTCTCGGACATCCGGGACGCCGTCGCGATGAAGCGGGTCACGGCGGACACGGACGTGGTGGTGCACTGCGCGGCGGCCCTGCCCAGCTACCCCGCCGACACCATCCGTTCGGTGATCGTCGGCGGTACGGAGGCGGTCCTGACGGCCGCCGAGGCGAACGCCGTGCCCCGGGTCGTCCACATCTCCTCGACCGCCGTCTACGGCCTGCCGAAGACGGTGCCCACCCCGGAGGAGTACCCCAGGGAGCCCGTCGACACGTACAGCGCCGCGAAGGCGGAGGCCGAGGAGGTCGCCGAGCGCTTCCGGGGCCGGGGGACGTGCGTGCCGATCCTGCGGCCCAAGACCTTCCTCGGGCCGGGCCGGATGGGCCTGTTCGCGATGCTCTTCGAATGGGCCGAGGAGGGACGGAACTTCCCCGTCCTGGGCCGCGGCGACGTCCGCATCCAGATGTTCGACGTGGACGACCTGGTGGACGCGGTGGTGACCGCGATGGACGCGCCGGCCGAGCGCGCCGACGACACGTTCAACCTCGGGGCCACCTCGTTCGGCACGATCCGCGAGGACTTCCAGGCCGTCCTGGACGCCGCCGGGCACGGCAAGCGCGTCCGCTCGCTGCCCGCCAGACCGGCCCTCGCCGCCCTCAGCCTGCTCCAGCGCAGCGGGCTCTCCCCGGTGTACGGACGGCTGCTCCACAAGCTGCTCGACGACAGCTTCGTCTCCACCGACAAGGCCCGGGACGTCCTCGGCTTCCGGCCGAAGCACTCCAACCAGGACGCGATCCTGCGCACCTTCGCCTGGTGGCGCGAGCAGCGGCGGGCCGCCGCCGCGCTCCCCGCCGGCGCCCGCCCCGCGAAGAAGAGCGAGGGCGTCACCAGTGTCGAACCGTGGCGGCAGGGAGCCCTCTCCCTCGCCAAGGTCCTCTTCTAGGAGCCACCCACCATGTCCCCCACCACCGCCGGCGACCACCCCCTGGTCTCCGTCATCGTCCCCAACTACAACTACGGCCGCTCCATCGGCCTGTGCGTCGAGGCCGCCCTCGCCCAGACGTACCCGAACATCGAGGTCCTCGTCGTCGACGACTGCTCCACCGACGACTCCGCCGCGATCGCCGCGGCGGCCGGCGCCCGGGTGGTGTCCACCGGCGTCAACAGCGGGGTCGCGGTCGCCCGCAACCTCGGCGCCGCCCTCTCCTCGGGCGAGATCCTGGTCTTCCTCGACTCCGACGTGGCCATGCACCCGGACGCCGTCGCGAAGTCGGTCGAACTGCTCGGCTCCGGACAGGGGTACGGGGCGATCTGCGGCACCTACGAGCCGGAGCCGCTGATCCGGGACAGCCTGATCGAGGAGTACCGCTCGCTCCAGCAGTACTACCTGCTGCTGAGGTCCGAGGGAGTCATCGACACCGTCCACACGGCGATCCTGGCGATCCCCCGGCAGGTCTTCGACGAGGTCGGCCCGTTCAACCCGATCCTGCGGCACACCGAGGACCAGGACTACGGCCGCCGCATCTCGGAGCGCTACACGGTCCTCAGCTCCCTGGAGGTCCTCGGCCGGCACGACCACGACGACACCGTACGGATCGTCCTCGACAAGGTCTTCGCCCGTGCCCGGCTCGCCGTGCCGCTCATCCTGAGCCGCCGGGCGCTCCAGGGCGGCTTCGTCACCGGCCCGCGCGCGGGGGCGAGCCTCGCCGCGCCGCTGACGGTGGCCGCGCTCGCCGCGCCGCTGCTCTGGGGGGCCTGGTGGGCGCTGCTGCCGCTCGCCCTGTTCGGCCTCGGCGTGTGGGGCGATCTGGACATGTACCGGGTGGTGCGGCGGCACCGGGGGCGGGTGTTCCTCGGGTACTTCGTGGCCGTCAACTTCCTGGTGAACCTGACGGTGTGCGCGGCGATCGGGGTCGCGGGCGTGCAGTGGCTGTGCTCGAAGCGGTTCCGGCACCTGTACGACCCGCAGCCCCGGCCGGACCTTCCGGCGGCGACGGCCGGGGTGGCCGCGGGGGCCTCCCGTGGCTGACACGCTCGCCCGGGAGCCCGTACGCGAGACCGCGCCGACCGCTCCCGCCCCTCCCCGGCGGCGGCGCGACCGCCTCGTCCTCGGCGCGGCCCTCGCCTGGCTCGTCGTGCTCCTCGTGGAGTGGGCGGCGGACGGCCGGATCTGGCCGGGGCACCTGGTGGGCATCGTCCCGCCGGCCGCCTTCGTCATCGTCCCGCTGCTGCTCGCGGCCCTCGCCCCGCTCGCCCGGGGCGCCGCCCGGTGGCGGAGCCTGGCGGCCGCCGTGCTCGCGCTGGCCGTGGGCTTCGGCCAGTCGGGCGTCGACCCGGCGGCGCTGTGGCGGGCGGAGCCGAGGCCAGGTCCTGACTCCGTGCGGGTCTTCGCCTGGAACACGAACTCGTGGAACCAGCTCCTCGGCACGCAGGACCACTTCTACGCCTTCCTGAGATCGAAGGACGCGGACGTGTACCTGCTGCACGAGTACCAGCACGTGACCGCCGACCGGAAGGGCCGGCTGCCCATCGACGACCTGGCGCGGCTGCGCCGGGAGTTCCCCGGTCACCAGGTGGCGGTCAGGGGCGAGCTGGTGACGCTCTCCCGGTTCCCGATCCTGCGGCAGCCGGCCGTCGGCCCGGCCGGGGACCTTCCGCCCGGCGCCGACTGGGCGGCGGAGTACCGGGAGAACAAGGTGCTGCGGACGGACGTGCTGGTCAGAGGCCGGACGGTCTCGTTCTACAACGTGCACATGCCGGTGTGGAACAGCATGCCGGACGGGCTCCTCTCCGCCGCCTTCTACCGCCACATGCGGGAGCGGTTCGCCCCGCGCCGGGCCCAGTACGCGGGGCTGGAGGCCGACCTGGCGGCCAACCGCAACCCGGTGGTGGTGGCCGGGGACTTCAACGCGACGGCCGCGATGTCCGACCTCGACCCGCTGCGGGAGCGCCTCGACGACGCGGCGGACGTGAGCACCGACCCGTACCCCACGAGCTGGGAGGAGGGCGGCTGGAAGCCCTTCTGGCGGACCGACTGGGCGTTCACCGGGAACGGGGCGAGGGCCGAGCGGTACGCGTTCGGTGAGCCGGAGAGACTCTCCGACCACGCGGTGCAGGACCTGTGGGTGTCCCTGCCGGGGAACGGGTGACGGCGTGGTGTTGTACTGCGCCCTGGTCTGGGCGGTGTTCCTCGCCCTGCACCTCGCGCTCAACGGGCGGTGGTGGCCCTGGCTCGCGGTCTCCCTGCTGCCGCCGGTGACCTTCGCCGCCGTCCCGCTGGTCCTGCTCGCCGCCGCCGCAGTCACCGGCGGCGGGTGGGCCGCGGCTCTCGCCCTGGGCTGTCTCCTCGCGGGCTGGTCGCAGAACGGCGTCAACCTGCGGGCGCTGAGCCGCCGTTCGGAGACCGCGGCGGGGCTGCGGCTCGTCTCCTGGAACACCCAGCACTGGAACCAGGGCGGCGACCCGGACCGCTTCTACGGCTTCCTGCGCGCGCTCGCGGCCGACGTCTACGTGCTCCAGGAGTACCTGAACGGCTTCGAGGGCGGCGAGGTCTGGGACATCGACGACGAGGAGCGGCTGCGGGCCGCGTTCCCCGGCCACCACCTGGCCGTCGGCAACAACTCCGTGACGCTGTCCCGGTTCCCGCCCGCCGCCCCGCCGGTACCCGTCGGCGCCTGCTCGCTCCGGGTGGACCTGCGGATCGGCGACGGGGTCCTGTCCACGTACAACGTGCACATCCCGGTCCAGCTGACCGTGATGAACCCGCTGCGTCCCGCCTTCCTGCGGGACATGCGGCGCCGGGCCGCCGCCCGCGACCGGGAGTACGCGGCGCTCGTCGCCGACCTGCGGGGCAACCCGCACCCGGTCCTGGTGACCGGCGACTTCAACACCAGCGCGGCCATCGGGGACATCCGCCGGATGCCCGGGTCGCTGCGCGACGCGATCGGCGCCTGCCGCTCGGTCCTCCCCGCCAGCTGGAACGCCCGCGCACGGCTGCGGCTGTGGCGGATCGACTGGGCGTTCACCGGCGGCGGCGCCCGGGTCGGCACCTACCGCTTCCGGGACGCGGAGGGCCTCTCGGACCACCTGGTCCAGGAGCTGACCGTCACCACCCCCCACCTATGAGAGAGAGGGAAGAACCGATGGAGTACACCCACCTGGGCGGCCCCGAGGGCCCCCGCGTGAGCACCCTGTGCCTGGGCACCCTGCCGTTCGGCACCCGGATCGACGAGGCCGCCGCCTTCGCCGTCCTCGACCGCTTCCACGAGGCCGGCGGCACGTTCATCGACACCGCCAACACGTACGCCTTCTGGGAGCCGGGCGCGACCGGCGCCGAGAGCGAGCTGCTCATCGGCCGCTGGCTGCGCAGCCGGGGCGTCCGGGACGAGATGGTGATCGCCACCAAGGTCGGGGCGCTGCCGGACCCGCCGGGCTCGGCCTGGCCGGAGTGCGCGGAGGGCCTCTCGGCCCCGGTGCTGCGGCGTCAGGTGGAGGAGAGCCTGCGGAACCTGGGCACGGACCGGATCGATCTCTACTACGCGCACATCGACGACCGGGCGACCCCGGTCGCGGAGACGATGGGGGCCTTCGGCGAGCTGGAGGACGCGGGGAAGATAGGCCGGGCCGGCTGCTCCAACTTCGCCGCCTGGCGGATCGAGGAGTCCCGGGGCGCGGCGGTCGCCGCCGGGGTGCCGGACTACGCGGCCGTGCAGCAGCGGTACACCTATCTGCGGCCGCGTCCCGGCGCGGACTTCGGGGTGAACCCGCACGCCTCCGAGGAGCTGCTCGACTATCTGGGGACGCGGCCGGAGCTGACGTTCACGGCGTACACGACCCAGCTGACGGGCGCCTACACCGATCCGGGCAAGGAGGTGCCGGAGCAGTACCGGCACGCGGGGTCGGAGCGGCGGCTGAAGGTGCTCGCGGAGGTCGCGGCGGAGCTCGGGGTGACCGCGAACCAGGTGGTCCTGGCCTGGGCCCTGGGCGGTGCGCTGCCGGTCCTGCCGGTGATCGGGGCGAGTTCGCCGGCGCAGCTGGACGAGGCGCTCGGCGCGGTGGGGCTGCGGCTCGACGCGGACTTGAGGAAGCGGCTCGACGATGTCGACTGAACGGTTCCGCGCGGTCGAGGAGTTCGCGCTGCGGCACCGGGTGGCCATGGTGGTGGTGTGGTCGCTGGTGCTGCTGCTCGGCGGTGCGGCGGCGGTGGCGGGCCTCGGCAGGCTCGACCAGTCGTTCACCGCGTCCGGCGGGCCGGGGCACCGCGCGAACCAGGCGGTCCAGGAGCGGTACGGGAACGGGGCGGCCGTCGCCCCGCTGGTCGCCGTCGCGACCTGGCCGGCGGCGGCGGACGTACGGGACCCGGGCACGGCCGGGCGGTTCGCGTCCGCCGTCGGGCGGGTGGCGGGCCCGGGCGCGCGGACGGTCTCGTACGCGGGCACGGGCGACGAGGGCTTCCTCGGCGCGGACGGCCGGACCGTGTACGCGCTGGTGTACCCGGGGGCCGGGAGGCCGGACCTGGCGGGGCTGACGGCCGTCGAGGAGGCGGCGGGCACCCTGCGGGCCGGGCTGCGGTCGGCCCTCCCCGAGGCCCGGGTCGACGTGACGGGTGTCCTTCCGCTCACGCACGACAGCGCGGTGGCGGGGCCGGGGCCCCTCGCCCTGGCGGCGAAGGCGGCCTGCGCGCTCGGGCTGCTCGTGCTGCTGGTCCTGGCGTTCCGCTCGCCGGTGGGCGCCCTGGCCCCGCTGCTGCTCGCCGGGGTGACGTCGGTGGGGGCGCTGGTCCTGGTGGAGGCGGTGGCCGGGTTCACCGAGATCAGCTTCATCGTGGTCTACCTGGTGCCGGTCACGGCGCTGGTGCTCGCGGTGCACCGCTGGGCGCAGCCGCCGGGTCCGGCCGCCCGGTCCGGGGTGGCGGGCGGCGCGGCGGGCGCGGCGGCCTGTGCGGCCCTCGCGCTCTTCCCGGCGGCGTTCCTGCGCTCGGTCGGGATCGCGGGGCTCGCGGTGTGCGCGGTGGGCACGGCGGCGTCCCTGACCCTGACGCCGGTGCTGCGGTCGGCCCTGCGCCGGAGCGGGACGACGCGACCGGCGGCGGTACGGGTCGGGTGGCGGCCTAGGGGCGTCCCGGCGGCGGTACGGGTCGGGTGGCGGCCGAGGGGCGTCCCGGCGGCGCTCGGTCTGGCGCTCCTCGTCGTGCTCGCCGGGGCGGCCACCCAGCTGCGGGTGGGCAATCCGGAGGCCCGTGCCCTGGTGGCGAGCGGCCCCGCCCGGGACGGTCTGGACCGGCTCACGGCGGCCGGGGTGCCGACGGGGGCGCTGAACCCCCTGGAGGTCCTGGTACCCGGGGGCGTGGACGCGCGGGCCGTGGCCGCGCGGGCGGCCCGGGTGCCGGGAGTACTGCTGGCGGCGGCGCCGACGGCCCCCGACTGGCGGCGCGCCGGGTCGGCCCTGGTCGTGGTCGTACCGGAGGAGGAACCGATGACGGCGGCGGGCGCCGCGACGGTGACGGCCCTGCGCTCGGCCCTCGTGGGGCCGGACGACACCGGGTCGGACGCGGGGCACGACGGCGCGGGCCTCGACGGCGCGAAACACGACAGCACTCGGGCACGCGCGGGGCACGACGGCGCGGGTCACGACGGCACCGACGCCCCCGTGCTCGTGGGCGGTTCGGGGGTGGTGGACCGTGACCTCGTGGACGGGGTGTACGGGCTCCTCCCGTACGCGGTCCCGGCGGCGGCCCTGGCCGGGTTCGGCGTGCTCGCGGCCTTCACGGCGGCGGGCGCCGCCGCCCGCGCCGTGGCGGGCGGCCTGCTCGCCGCCGCCGCGTCCGCGGGCGCGCTGACCGTCCTGTGGCAGTGGGGTCCGGCCGGCACCGGCGCGGTGACGGGCTGGGTCCCGCTGGTGGTGGGCGTGTTCGCCTTCTGCGTCTCGCTGGAGCGCGCGGTCGCCTCGGCGTCTGGTGGTCCGTCGTGGGCGGGTCCGGTGGCGGCGGGTGCCGGCGCGCTCGCGGTCCTCGCCGTCGGGCTCGGCCCGCAGGTCGAACTGGCTTTGCTGGTCTCGGGGTTCGCGATGGCGGCGACGCTGGACGCGCTGGCCGGCCGGCGGCTGGCCGTACCGCCGTCCGGACCGGTCGCCGTACTCCGGAGTTCACCCCGATTGGTCTAGACCTAGAGAGCCCCTCCCGCTTAGCATCGACGACCGCGATCACCAACGCGATCGATCGCGCGACGGAACGTGACGACGGGGACGACGGGGGAGATAACGCATGTTGGAGGCGCTCGGCATAAAGGAGTCGACGGAGGCCGTCTACCGCCTGCTCCTGGAGCGACCCGAGTACGACGTGACGGAGATGGCGGCCCACCTCGGCCGCCCCGAACCAGAGGTCCGCGAGGCGCTCGCCTGCCTCGCGGACCTCAAGCTCGTCCTGATGGACGACTCCTCGGGCGAGGTCGAGCCCTTCAACCCGGACGTCGGCTTCTCCTTCCTGCTGTCCCGCGCCGAGGCCGAACTGAGCAAGCGCAAGCGCCAGGTCGAGCAGGCCGGCCGGGCCGTGGCGGGCATCCTCGCCTCGTACGCCGACCACCCCGAGCCGGGCGTCCGGCACGACCTCGTGGACCGCATCACCGGCCTCGACGACGTCCGCGAACGACTCGAGGACCTGGCCGCGAACGCCCGCACCGAGTGCCTCTCGCTCCTCCCGGGCGGGGCACAGCTCCCCGACACCATGGACGCGAGCCAGCCGCTCGACCAACTCGCCCTGGAACGCGGGGTGAAGATCCGGTCGATCTACCAGGAGAGCTTCCGCAACGACCCGCCGACCGTCGAGTACGTCCGCTGGTACTGCGACCTCGGCGGCGAGGCGCGGACCGTACCCGTGGTCCCGATGCTCATGGTGATCGTCGACCGCGAGGCCGCGCTCGTCCCGGTCGACCCGGAGGACGGGCGCGCGGGCGCCCTGGAGGTCCGCAGCCCCGGACTCGTCCACGCGCTCGTGGTGCTCTTCGACCGCCTGTGGGACACCGGCACCCCCTTCGGCGAGACCCCCCGCCGGGACGAGCACGACCTCACCCCGCAGGAGCGCGAGTTGCTCATGCTGCTCGGCATCGGCTGCACGGACGACATCGCGGCCCGGCGGCTCGGGATCTCCCTGCGGACCGTGCGCCGGATGAGCTCGGAGCTGATGAGCCGTCTCGGCGCCCGCAGCCGTTTCGAGGCGGGAGTGCGGGCCGCCAAGGAGGGCTGGCTCTGACAGCGCGTCCGGGGACCGCACGACACATCACTCGGGTCATGACGAATCACTTCCGTTATGCGGACAGGGGTTCCATGGAGCTGAGACGTCCCCTAGATTTCCCCACCATTACCGAGGTGATCAGCGAGGGGACGGGAATCGCCATGTCAGACGCGCCAGATGCGACACAAGGGAAACAACCCACCATCACACCCATGCGGGTGGTGATCGGCCTCTGCCTGTTCGCCCCGTTCGTGGCGATGCTCTGGGTGAGCTCCTACGCGAAGACCGAACCGCTCTTCGCCGGCATCCCGTTCTTCTACTGGTACCAGATGCTCTGGGTGCTGATCTCCACCGCGCTCACCATGGTCGCCTACAAGCTGTGGCAGATCGACCAGCGCTCCCGCAAGGGTGGTGACGCGCGATGAAGGACGGCGTGAACGGCGTCGCACTCGCCGTCTTCATCTTCTTCTTCCTGGCCGTCACGGTCATGGGCTTCCTCGCCTCGCGCTGGCGCAAGGCCGAGAACGAGAACAGCCTCGACGAGTGGGGCCTGGGCGGCCGGTCGTTCGGCACCTGGGTGACCTGGTTCCTCCTCGGCGGCGACCTCTACACCGCCTACACCTTCGTCGCCGTCCCGGCGGCCATCTACGCGGCGGGCGCGGCCGGCTTCTTCGCCGTGCCGTACACGATCCTGGTGTACCCGCTGATCTTCACCTTCCTGCCGCGCCTCTGGTCCGTCTCGCACAAGCACGGCTACGTCACCACCTCGGACTTCGTGCGCGGCCGCTTCGGCTCCAAGGGCCTCTCCCTCGCGGTCGCGGTCACCGGCATCCTCGCCACGATGCCGTACATCGCGCTCCAGCTCGTCGGCATCCAGGCCGTCCTGGACGTGATGGGCGTCGGCGGCGGCGAGAACACCCACTGGTTCATCAAGGACCTGCCGCTGCTCATCGCCTTCGGTGTCCTCGCGGCGTACACGTACTCCTCGGGTCTGCGCGCCCCCGCGCTCATCGCCTTCGTCAAGGACACCCTGATCTACATCGTCATCGCGGTGGCGATCATCTACATCCCGATCAAGCTGGGCGGCTTCGACGAGATCTTCGCCAAGGCCGGCGAGGCGTACGCGCAGACCAACCCGGCGACGGACAAGCCGCGCGGTGCGCTCGTCCCCGGTGAGGCCGGCCAGTGGACGTACGCGACGCTCGCGCTCGGCTCGGCGCTCGCGCTGTTCATGTACCCGCACTCCATCACGGCGACCCTGTCGTCCCGGAGCCGTGAGGTCATCCGCCGCAACACCACGATCCTGCCGCTGTACTCGCTGATGCTGGGCCTGCTCGCGCTGCTCGGCTTCATGGCGATCGCCGCCGGGATCCAGGTGAAGAACGGGCAGCTGGCCATCCCGCAGCTGTTCGAGACGATGTTCCCGGACTGGTTCGCGGGCGTCGCGTTCGCCGCGATCGGCATCGGCGCGCTCGTCCCGGCGGCGATCATGTCGATCGCCGCGGCCAACCTCTTCACGAGGAACATCTACAAGGACTTCATCAAGAAGGACGCGACCCCGGCGCAGGAGACCAAGGTCTCCAAGATCGTCTCGCTCCTGGTGAAGGTCGGTGCGCTCGCCTTCGTCCTCACCATGGACAAGACCGTCGCGATCAACTTCCAGCTGCTCGGCGGCATCTGGATCCTGCAGACCTTCCCCGCCCTCGTCGGCGGCCTCTTCACCCGCTGGTTCCACCGCTGGGCACTGCTCGCCGGCTGGGCCGTCGGCATGCTCTACGGCACGGTCGCCGCGTACGGCGTCGCCAGCCCCACCCAGAAGCACTTCGGCGGCTCCTCCGCCGAGATCCCGGGCATCGGCGAGATCGGCTACATCGGCCTCACCGCCTTCGTCCTCAACCTCCTCGTCACCGTCGTCCTCACCTTCGTCCTCAAGGCCGTCAAGGCCCCCGAGGGCATCGACGAAACCTCCCCGTCCGACTACACGGCGGACGCCGGTGACCCCGGCGTGCAGACCGAGCTCCCGAAGCTCGGCGCCGACACGCACTGACCCGACGCACGACCGCGCACGAGGGCCCGGGATCTCCGCGAGGGATCCCGGGCCCTCCCGCGTCCCCCCGGCAGGCACACTTCCCTCATGGACTTCACGATCAGGGCGGTACGGCCCGAGGAGTACGAGGCGCTCGGAGAACTGACCGCGAGCACCTATCTGAACGACGGGCTGCTGCAGTTCGGGGCCGAGGACTTCTACCTGGACGTGCTGCGCGACACCGCGCGGCGGGCCCGCGAGAGCGAGGTGCTGGTCGCCGACGACGCCGAGGGACGGCTCCTCGGCGGGGTGACCTTCGCCACCGGCGGCACCCCCTGGGCGGACATCGCGGTCGAGGGCGAGGCCGAGTTCCGCATGCTCGCCGTCTCCCGGGAGGCCCGCGGCCGGGGCGTCGGAGAAGCCCTCGTACGGGCCTGCATCGAGCGCGCGAGGGCCCTGCCGGGGTGCGCGCGGCTGGTGCTCTCCACGGACGCGAAGATGGTCTCGGCGCACCGGATCTACGAGCGCCTCGGCTTCGTCCGCACCCCGCACCGGGACTGGGAGCCGACCCCCGGCCTGCTGCTGCGCACCTACGCCCTGGAGTTCTGAAGCCGGACGACGACACAACATGTGGGGGGTGCCATGAGCGGCGCCCCCCACATGTATGCTCGTGCTCGCTGTCGACGCAGGGGAATCCGGCGCGAATCCGGAACTGTCCCGCAACGGTGTGCCTCCTACGGATACGACCCATTCGTACGAGGTGAGTCCGACAACCTGCCGCAGCGCACCCGGTCCGTCCGTTCCGGGTGCCACTGACGTCCGGGCCTCGCGGAGTGGGCCGGTGGAAGCGTCGCGTCCGGCGTTACGGACGCCCGCGTGCCCGCCTTCCCCCGCCGCGGCCCCGAGCCGAGCGAGGGAGAGCCCCCACGTGACCATCGCGCCCGCCGATCCGGCTACCGCCGAGGCTTCCGCGGTCGAGAGCGACGGCCCCGGGACCGTGCTGCTGCGGACCCTGACCGACCTCACCGCCGATCTCCCCGACACCGACCCCGGCAAGGTCGCCGCCGCCGCGCTCCGCGGCCGCAGCGCCACGTCGGACGAGGCGGAGCTGCGCGAGCTGGCCACCGAGGCGGCCGCGGGCCTGATCGCGGAGGACCCGGCGTACTCCCGGCTCGCCGCCCGGCTCCTCACGATCACCATCGCCGACGAGGCGGCCGGCCAGGGCTCGGCCTCCTTCTCCGCCTCCG
The DNA here is from genome assembly GCF_001905665.1 of Streptomyces sp. CB02261. GTDB lineage: Bacteria > Actinomycetota > Actinomycetes > Streptomycetales > Streptomycetaceae > Streptomyces. The sequence continues at coordinate 231,788 of NZ_LIVX01000002.1, forward strand.
TCGCCGTCGGCCACCGCGAGGGCCTGATCGCCGACCGCACCGCCGAGTTCGTCGCCCTCCACGCGGCCCGCCTGGACGCGACGATCGACCGCGACGCCGACGACCGCTTCGGCTACTTCGGTCTGCGCACCCTCTACTCGCGCTACCTGCTGCGCCACCCGATCACCCGCAAGGTCGTCGAGACCCCCCAGCACTTCATGCTCCGCGTGGCCTGCGGTCTCGCCGAGAACGACAGCACGCGGGCCCTGGACGAGGTCGCCGCGCTGTACGGCCTGATGAGCCGCCTGGACTACCTGCCGTCCTCCCCCACGCTGTTCAACTCCGGCACCCGCCACCCGCAGATGTCCTCCTGCTACCTCCTCGACTCCCCGCTGGACGAGCTGGACTCCATCTACGACCGCTACCACCAGGTCGCGCGCCTCTCCAAGCACGCGGGCGGCATCGGCCTCTCCTACTCCCGCATCCGGGCCCGCGGTTCGCTGATCCGCGGCACCAACGGGCACTCCAACGGCATCGTGCCGTTCCTCAAGACCCTCGACGCCTCCGTCGCCGCCGTGAACCAGGGCGGCCGCCGCAAGGGCGCCGCCGCCGTCTACCTGGAGACCTGGCACGCCGACATCGAGGAGTTCCTGGAGCTCCGCGACAACACGGGCGAGGACCAGCGCCGCACGCACAACCTGAACCTGGCGCACTGGATCCCCGACGAGTTCATGCGCCGGGTCAACGCGGACGCCGACTGGTCGCTGTTCTCCCCGGCGGACGTGCCCGAGCTGGTCGACCTGTGGGGCGAGGAGTTCGACGCCGCCTACCACAAGGCCGAGGCGGCGGGCCTGGCCCGCAAGACCATGCCGGCCCGCGACCTGTACGGCCGGATGATGCGGACCCTGGCCCAGACCGGCAACGGCTGGATGACCTTCAAGGACGCCTCGAACCGTACGGCCAACCAGACCGCCGAGCCCGGCCACACCGTCCACTCCTCCAACCTCTGCACGGAGATCCTGGAGGTCACCGACGACGGCGAGACCGCCGTCTGCAACCTGGGCTCGGTCAACCTCGGCGCGTTCGTCGTCGGTTCCGACATCGACTGGGAGCGCCTCGACGCGACCGTCCGCACGGCCGTCACCTTCCTCGACCGGGTCGTCGACATCAACTTCTACCCGACCGAGCAGGCGGGCCGTTCCAACGCCCGCTGGCGGCCGGTGGGCCTGGGCGCGATGGGCCTCCAGGACGTCTTCTTCCAGCTGAAGCTGCCGTTCGACTCCCCCGAGGCACGCGCGCTCTCCACCCGTATCGCCGAGCGGATCATGCTCGCCGCGTACGAGGCCTCCACCGACCTCGCCGAGCGCAACGGCCCGGTCCCCGCCTGGGACAAGACCCGCGCCGCCCGCGGTGTCCTGCACCCGGACCACTACGACGTGGAGCTGAACTGGCCGGAGCGCTGGGCCGCGCTGCGCGAGCGGATCGCCACGGTCGGCATGCGCAACAGCCTGCTCCTGGCGATCGCGCCGACGGCGACCATCGCCTCGATCGCCGGCGTATACGAGTGCATCGAGCCGCAGGTCTCCAACCTCTTCAAGCGCGAGACGCTCTCCGGCGAGTTCCTCCAGGTCAACTCCTACCTGGTCGACGAGCTGAAGCGGCTCGGCGTCTGGGACGCGCAGACCCGCGAGGCACTCCGCGACGCCAACGGCTCGGTGGCCGGCTTCACCTGGGTCCCGGCCGAGGTCCGCGAGCTGTACCGCACGGCGTGGGAGATCCCCCAGCGCGGCCTGATCGACATGGCCGCCGCCCGCACCCCGTTCCTGGACCAGTCGCAGTCGCTGAACCTGTTCCTGGAGACGCCGACCATCGGCAAGCTGTCGTCGATGTACGCGTACGCCTGGAAGCAGGGCCTGAAGACGACGTACTACCTGCGCTCCCGCCCGGCGACCCGCATCGCCCGCGCCGCCCAGGCGTCGACGCCCGCCGCCGCCACCATCCCCGTCCAGCAGGCGACTCCCGACGCGGACGCCCTCGCCTGCTCCCTCGAAAACCCCGAGTCCTGCGAGGCCTGCCAGTGATGAGCTCCACCGAACAGAAGAACCTCCTCGACCCGGGCTTCGAGCTGACCCTCCGTCCGATGCGCTACCCGGACTTCTACGAGCGCTACCGGGACGCCATCAAGAACACCTGGACCGTGGAGGAGGTCGACCTCCACTCGGACGTCGCCGACCTCGCCAAGCTCACCCCCGGCGAGCAGCACATGATCGGCCGGCTCGTCGCGTTCTTCGCGACCGGCGACTCGATCGTGTCGAACAACCTGGTCCTGACGCTCTACAAGCACATCAACTCCCCGGAGGCGCGCCTGTACCTGTCGCGCCAGCTGTTCGAGGAGGCCGTGCACGTCCAGTTCTATCTGACGCTGCTGGACACCTACCTGCCCGACCCGGACGACCGCGCCGCCGCGTTCGACGCCGTCGAGGAGATCCCGTCCATCCGCGAGAAGGCGCAGTTCTGCTTCAAGTGGATGGACTCCGTCGAGAAGATCGAGAAGCTGGAGACGGCCGCCGACCGGCGCCGCTTCCTGCTGAACCTGATCTGCTTCGCCGCGTGCATCGAGGGCCTGTTCTTCTACGGCGCCTTCGCGTACGTGTACTGGTTCCGCTCGCGTGGCCTGCTGCACGGCCTGGCGACGGGGACCAACTGGGTGTTCCGGGATGAAAGCTGCCACATGGATGCCGCTTTCGCGTTCGTCGACACCGTACGCGAGGAAGAACCGGAGCTTTTCGACGACGAGCTCGGCCGGCAGATCACGGCCATGATCAAGGAAGCGGTCGAAGCGGAACTGCAGTTCGGCCGCGACCTGTGCGGCGATGGCCTGCCGGGCATGAACACCGAGTCGATGCGCGAGTACCTCCAGTGCGTCGCCGACCAGCGCCTCGTACGCCTCGGCCTCGCGCCCGTCTACGGCTCCGACAACCCCTTCTCGTTCATGGAGCTCCAGGGCGTCCAGGAGCTGACCAACTTCTTCGAGCGCCGCCCGTCCGCCTACCAGGTGGCGGTCGAGGGCTCGGTGGACCTGGACGAGGACTTCTAGGCCCCACGGACAGGGCACGGATACGGGAAAGGGCCCCGCACTCACCGAGTGCAGGGCCCTTCGCCGTACGACGATCAGGCGTTCGGCACCGTCTCGTAGCGCGGGGTGCCCTCTTCCATCTGGCGCAGGGCGTCCTTGCGGTCGCGCTTGGAGAGGCGGTCGATGTACAGGTAGCCGTACAGGTGGTCCGTCTCGTGCTGGAGGCAGCGGGCGAAGTAGCCGGTGCCGCGCACCTTGATCGGGTTGCCCTGGGCGTCCTGGCCGTGGACCTCCGCGTAGTCGGGGCGGGCCAGCTCGGCGTAGGCGGTCGGCACGGACAGGCAGCCCTCGTTGGACTCGTCGAGGACGCGCCGCTCGGCCGGGAGCTCCTGGAGCACCGGGTTGACGACGACGCCGGTGTGCCGGACGCCCTCGTCGTCGGGGCAGTCGTAGACGAAGACCTTCAGGTCCACACCGATCTGGTTCGCGGCCAGGCCCACGCCCTCGGCGGCCTTCTGGCTGGCGAACATGTCGTCGATGAGCGCCGCGAGCTCGTCGTCGAACGCGGTGACGTCCTTGCACTCCTTGTGGAGCACCGGGTTGCCGACCACCGTGATCGGGCGGGCGGTGCCGCGCTCGCGGTGGGCGAGCTCGCGCGCCTCGCAGTCCTCCGTGTCCACGACGAAGCCGTCGTTGATCTGCGTCTGCTCGTCCGTCTCCTGCTGCGCCATGTCCGGCCGCGCCCTTCTGAAAACCCGATTCCGTCGGAGGACAGCCTACGGGCCCGGGACAGAAGCCTCAGCAGACCTCTTCGAGATCCCGCCACTCGCGGCTGTCGGGGCTGTCGGCCACCCAGCCGTCGAGGAGGCCGCGCACCAGGCCCGCGGGGGCCGCGAGGCCGCACTCCCGCTCCGGCACCCACAGCTCGCCGGGCGAGCGGTGGCCGAGCGGCCCGGGGTGTCCCGGTTCGCTGTGGTCGTGGGGGTCGGAGTGCTCGCCCTCGCCCTCGGCGCTCGGCATCGTCGACTCGGAGCAGGCGCGGCAGAGCAGCCGCACGGAGGACGACCAGTCCTCGGCGGCGAATCCCGCCTCGGCGGCGAGCTGTTCCAGCGCGTCCCGGTCGGCCTCGGTGGCCGCTTCGAGGAGGACCACCCAGGTGGGGACGGGTGACGGCGCCCACAGCTCGATCTCGTCGAAGACCGGGTAGGAGGGTCCGGCGGTGGTGGTCCGCTCGCCGTTCGGCACGCCGTCGTGGAGGACGACCTCACCCCAGCGGCGCCCGGAGGACGGCAGCGGGATGGAGAGGACCTCGATCCGGGCCGGGTCGAGCCGGCGGCCCCAGACGACCTCGGCCTCGCCCTCGGGCGAGAGGCGGACGGCGGCGCTGCCCAGTTCCATCCCGGCGGGCTCGCCGGTGCCGGAGGCGGCGCCGGGCACCTTGAGGCCGTAGGCCTGCCAGGCGCGGCGGGCGAGCGGCCAGTCCTGGAGCGCGGTGGCGGCGATCCCGACGTTCCACCAGTCGGGGGCGCCGCTCTCCTTGTCGAGGAGCGCGACCGCGCGGAGCCCGGCGGCCCGCGCCTGCTCCCAGTCGTGCCGGAACTTGTGCAGCAGCGCCAGGTTGAACCAGGACTCCGAGAGCCAGGGCTCCATGTCCGCCGCGCGTGTGAGGAGCGCGCCCGCGTCCTCGTACCGTCCGTCGCCGATCAGCGTGAACGCGCGGTCGGTGGCCTGCCGCCACGAGGCGGAGGGCCGATGCCGTACCTTCCCGAAGATCTTCACGATTCCCGCCTGCCGGTCGCTTCACCCTCTTGTTCGCATCCAACCATGCCCGGTCGGACGCGCGCTCATTACCCATGGGTTACCCCGTGACCGCGGAGGTCACCCCCGGGGCTCCGCCCCGTGCCAGGACCCTGGCCAGGCATTCGACGACATCCGGGTGATAGTCGCGGGCGGTGCCGAGGCGGAGCCGCTCCAGGGCGTCGAGGGCGGCGCCCGGTCCTTCGACGCCCGCGAGGTCGTCGTAGGCGTTCACGGCCCGGACGATCCGGGCGGGCAGCGGCTGCTCGCGGTACGGGTCGGCCTGCCGCTCCACGATCACGGCGACGGCCGTGGGGACGCCGGTCCTGCGGACGACCTCGCCGCCCAGGAGGGCGATCCTGCGCTGCTCGTCGGCCGGGAGGGTCGCGGTGGCGCCGCCCTCGACCGGGTCGACGAGGGAGAGCTGGCCGATGTCGTGCATGAGCGCCGCGTGCTCCAGGACGGTCAGCTCGGCCCCGGAGAGGCCCAGCTCGCGGCCGACGGCGGTGCTGAGGAGGGCGACCCGGCGGGCGTGGCCGGGCGGGGTGCAGCCGGCGATCTCGGTGGCGCGGGCGAGGGACGCGATGGTCTGGCGGTTGACGGTGCGCACGGCCGCGTACCGCCGGAAGGAGAACTGGGTGAGGAGCAGCGGCACGGCGAGCACGGGCAGCGCCCAGAGCCCGGCGGCGGCGACGCCGAGGGCCATGACGGTGCCGGTGGCGCAGACGGCGGAGCCGATGCCGAGGAGTGCCCGCAGTTCGTCGCGGAGCAGGGGGCCGTACGGGAATCCGGTGCGGGCGCGGAGCAGGAGGGCGGCGAGCACGGCGTCGCAGAGGGCGGTCAGGGCGAGCAGGAGCAGCAGGAAGAGGGCGTAGGGCGGGCCGTGGCCGAGGTGCTCGATGAGGGCGCCGGAGTTGTAGAGCGGCTGGAAGCAGAGGGCGGCGAAGGCGACGGTGAGGACGCGGCGGGCGAGGTGGTCGGGTGTGGGGCCGCGGCCCCGGGCGAGGTGGGGGACGATCCCGGCGAGGCCCGCGGCGACGACGACGGCGACGGTCTGGAGGACGCCGTGGGTGGTGGCGGTGCCGGCGCTCGCTCCGAGGAGGGCGTAGGCGAGGGCTCCGGCGGCGGCGAGGGGGGCGGGTTCGCTCCCTCGTAGGTCCTCGGCCGCGGGGGGTACCCCCATGTCGGGGGCGGCGCCCCAGCGGGCGAGTTCGCCGAGGACGACGAGGGTGCCGAAGGCGAGGGCGTTGCCGGGTTCGACGACTCCGTACCAGAGGGTGGAGCCGAAGGCGGTGAGGCCGAGGAGGAGTGCGGCGCCGTGGACGGCGCCGACGGTGACGGCGCCGGGCCTCACGCGCGCTCCCTCGGCCCGGTGGGGCGGGAGGTGCCGGGTCCGCGCGGTGGGGGTACCTGGTCGGGTGGCGGGGGCGTCTCGTCGGCGGTGACGGCGGGCTGCCAGCCGTGCCGGTCCAGGGCCTGGACGAGCGCGGTGACCATCCGGGGGTCGAAGTGGCTGCCGGCGCACCGCTCCAGTTCGGCGACGGCGGTGGGGACGGGGCGGGCGCGGCTGTAGGAGCGGGTGGAGGTCATGGCGTCGAAGGCGTCGGCGACGGCCACGACCCGGGCGAATTCGGGGATCTCCTCGCCGCGGAGCCCGTAGGGGTAGCCGGTGCCGTCCATGCGTTCGTGGTGGTGGAGGATCGCGTCCCGTGCCTCGCCGAGGAAGCCGATGCCCCGGACCATCTCGTGTCCGTACTCGGGGTGCAGTTCGATGACCCGGCGTTCCTCGGGGGTGAGGGGGCCGTCCTTGCGCAGGACGCGGGTGGGGACGCCCAGTTTGCCGACGTCGTGGAGGATGCCGGCGAACCGTACGACGTCGAGCCGGTCGTCGGGCATGCCGAGCTCACGGGCGATCAGGACGGAGGCGTGGCCGACGCGTTCGCTGTGGCCGCGGGTGTAGCGGTCCTTGATGTCGACGGCCTGGACGAGGGCGCGGATGGTGGCCTGGTGGGCGGCGCGTTCGCGGTGGTACTGGGCGAAGACCCAGCAGGAGATGTACATCGGGAGGAGCACGTAGAGGGCCGAGACGGGCCCGTAGGTGCTGCGCCAGAGGACGGCCATCATCAGTCCGGCGAGGCCGTGGACGATGTGCGGGGCGAGGGCCCGGCCCAGCAGGCCGCGCCAGGCGGCCCGTGGGTGCACCCCGTCCGCGGTGGCGCGGATGCCGCCGTCGAGGGCGGTGAGGACGAGGCAGAAGGTGAGCGCGGCGGCGCCTGCGGGGAGCAGGACGTACGGGAGGTCGGGGGTGTCGGGGCCGCGTCCGAGGGCGTCGGAGGCGTCGAGGGCCTCGGCGGCCCGGGCGGCGGCCCAGACGGCGAGGGCGGTGGCGGCGGTGCGCCAGGCGCGGCGGGGTGCGGCGGGGGGTTCGTCGACGCGGGTGAGGAGGCTGCCGGGGAGGGAGGCGAGCGCGGCGGCGGCGGGCGGCAGGAGGAGGGCGGCGGCGAGGAGGACGGGGAGGAAGGAGCCGGTGCCCATGGGGACGGAGCCGCCGAGGGCGCGGCCGAGGAGCGGGCAGCGGGCGGGCAGCTCGCAGAGCGCGTACAGGGCGGCGAGGAGCGCGAGGGTGCTCCAGGGGGTGGACGCGCCGGGGTGCAGCGCGGGCAGGGCGCAGGCCCCGGCGCCGAGCAGGGCGCAGCCGATGTACACGCGGGCCGCCCGTGGAATGACCTTCACGCCCATCACGCGTGTCACGCTAGCGAGCGGGGCTGCCGGGGGCGGCGGTGTGGCGCTGATTCGCACCATCGGGTGATACAAGCTGACTTACGGGGAAGGCCGCCGCGTTCGTGCCGCGGCGGCCTCCTTTCCCTCTGCCGGAGGGGTACTACTCCTGCGGAGCCGGCGTCGTGGGGAGGATCTCGGTGATCTCCTGCTCGGGCACCATGTGCCCGGAGCGGATCAGGTCGATCCGGCCCATGACCTTGGCCCGCAGGTCGGTGGGGACGTCGTCGCTGCCGCAGCAGCGCTTGACGAGCTTCTTCACCGCCTGCTCGAGACCGTACTTCTCCAGGCACGGGGAGCACTCCTCGAAGTGCACCTCGAACTTGGTGCAGTCACTGTCGGGCATCTCGTGGTCGAGGAACTCGTAGAGATGATCCAGGACCTCTGAGCAATCCGTCTCGTGCGGCTCTCCGCAGCTCATGAGCCCGAGCCTTTCAGATCGTTCGACGACTCTCCGGCGCCCGCGGGAACGAGCCCGCGGTCGCGGGCGTAGTCCTCGAGCATGCCGCGCAGCTGGCGGCGGCCCCGGTGCAGTCGGGACATCACCGTACCGATGGGTGTCCCCATGATGTCCGCGATCTCCTTGTACGCAAAGCCCTCGACATCCGCGAGATAGACGGCGATGCGGAACTCCTCGGGAATCGCCTGGAGGGCTTCCTTCACGTCGGAGTCCGGGAGGTGGTCGAGAGCCTGCGACTCGGCGGAGCGCAGCCCGGTCGACATGTGCGACTCGGCGCGGGCGAGCTGCCAGTCCTCGATCTCCTCGGCGGCGCTGCGCTGGGGCTCGCGCTGCTTCTTGCGGTACGAGTTGATGAAGGTGTTCGTGAGGATGCGGTACAGCCACGCCTTGAGGTTCGTACCCTCGCGGAACTGGTGGAAGGATCCGTACGCCTTGGCGTAGGTCTCCTGCACCAGGTCCTCCGCGTCCGCGGGGTTGCGCGTCATGCGCAGCGCGGCCGAGTACATCTGGTCGAGGAAGCCGAGGGCGTCCCGCTCGAAGCGCGCGTTGCGCTCCTCGGTCGTCTCCTCGGGGCCGTCGTCGGTCCCTGTGTCGGTCCCAGTGACCGGACCCACCTCCTCCAGCGCGGCGGCGAGCCCGAGGGCGGACCCGCTCGTTTCGGAGGATAGACGAGGAACCGCTCCGCCCGCCGCCCGAATGTGGGCGCCCTGGGGGGCGGGCAGCACTGTCCAGTCGAGGTCAGCGACCTGCGCACGCTCCGGGCAGATGGTCGAACCCATACGACGGACACCTCTTCCTTTGCTCTCACACAGACGCTCTCGACAACAGCGCCGCCCCGTTCCACATTCCCGCTAGCGGCGGGGTGTTCGGCGCAGTCCGGTGATCCACTCGGCGACCCCGTCCGCGAGCCGGTCCATGGCCTCGTCCTGGCCGAGGGGCGCGCGTTTGGGCACGGCGAGGCCGTGGTCGCCGTGCGGGATCACGACGAGGTCGTACGGGCCTTCCGGGTACTCCTCGGGGCGTCCGAAGGGGTCGTTGCCGCCCTGGACGACGAGTGTCGGCAGGCCGGTGCCGAGGAGTTCGTCGGCGCGGGACCGCTCCGGCCTGCCCGGGGGGTGCAGCGGGAAGCTCAGCGCGAGGACGGCGCGCGCGCCGAGGTCCCGGCCGGTGCGGCAGGCGACACGGGCGCCGGCGCTGCGGCCGCCGGCGATCACCGGGAGGCCGGGGCGGGCGAGGGCGGGCCAGAGGCCGCGCCACCCGATGTCGAGGGTCTTCGGGGCGGGCGCGACCTTCTTGCCGGCGACCCGCCAGGGCTGCTCGACGAGGGCGACGGTCACGCCGCGGGCGGGGAGCGCGGCGGCCAGGGCCTGGAGGTCGCGGGCCTCGACGCCGCCGCCGGCGCCGTGGCCGAGGGCCAGGACGGCCCACGGCTCCGTCCCCTCGTGCCAGGTGACGCGGGCTTCACCGGCGTCGGTGGGAACGGTCTCGGACTGTGTCACATCGGTCACAGGGCCATAGTGCCGTCCGCGCGCCCCGGAGGGTCAGAACAGCGTGGCCATCTCCGGGCCCTCCAGCTCCTCCAGGAGCTCGGGTCCGTTGTTGCGGACGTTGCTGACGGCGGTGGCCACGGGGTAGGCCCGCATCCGTCCGCCGGGCGGTGGGGCGAGCAGTCGGCTCAGCTCCTCGGGATCGGTGCGCGCCGGGTCGAGCCAGGCGTCCCAGCGGTCCTCCGTGAGCATCAGGGGCATCCGGGGGTGGATGTCGGCGAGCGAGTGCGGGCCCTCGGCCGGAGCGACGCCGAGGGGGCCGGTCTCCGCCTCGGTGGTGATCACCGAGCAGGTCACCCACCACGCGGAGGGGTGGTCGTCGGGGAGGGTGCGGTCGCGCCAGAACTCGTAGAGCCCCGCCATGGCGAAGACCGAGCCGTCCGCCGGGGTCACGAAGTACGGCTGCTTCCGGGGCCGCTTCTTCTTGCCCTCGACCTCCAGATCGCGCTCCCCCGCCCCGGTGACCCACTCGTAGTAGCCGTCGGCGGGCAGGATGCAGCGGCGGGCCGTGAAGGCCCGCTTGAAGGAGGGCTTCTCGGCCACGGTCTCCGCGCGCGCGTTGATCATCCGGGCGGCGCCCTCGGGGTTCTTGGCCCAGGACGGCACGAGGCCCCATTTCAGTGCGCGCAGCTGGCGAACCGGACTCCGCGATCCTGCGTCTTTCAGCGGACGCTCCAGGACGGCCCAGACCTCCTTGGTGGGGGCCACGTTCCAGTCCGGGGCCAGAGTCTCCTCCGGCTCCCACTTCTCTATTCCGAAGGCGTCGACGAGGTCCTCGGGCCGCCGACTCGCTGCATACCGTCCGCACATACGTGCCAGACTGCCACGACCCACGACCCCCCGAGGAGCGGCCCGAGACATGGACCTCTTCACCCCGCAGGCAGCCCCGGCCGAGTGGCTGGTGATCGCCACCGGCGTCGCCGCCCTCGCCGTCACCGTGCCCCGCCGCCTCTGGCTGCTCGCCCGCAACGCGATCACCATCGCCCACGAGGGCGGCCACGGGCTCCTCGCCCTCGCCACCGGCCGGCGCCTGGAGGCGATACGGCTGCACTCGGACACCAGCGGCCTGACCGTGAGCCGAGGCCGTCCGACCGGCCTCGGCGTGGTGCTCACCCTGGCCGCCGGCTATCCCGCGGCCCCGCTGCTCGGCCTGGGCGGCGCCGCCCTGCTGGGCACCGGCCGGGTCACCCTGCTGCTGTGGGTGGCGACGGCCCTGCTCCTCGCGATGCTGGTGATGGTCCGCAACGCGTACGGGATCCTCACCGTCCTGCTGACGGGCGCGGCCTTCCTCCTCGTCTCCTGGCTGACCGGACCCGAGGTCCAGTCGGCCTTCGCCTACGCGGTGGTCTGGTTCCTCCTCCTCGGTGGCGTGCGTCCCGCTTTCGAGCTCCAGGCGAAGCGGCGCCACGGCGGCGCCGGCGACTCGGACGCGGACCAGCTGGCGCGGCTCACCCATGTGCCCGCCGGGGTGTGGCTGTTCTTCTTCCACGCCGTCTCGATCTGCGCCCTGATCGGCGGCGGGCGCTGGCTCCTGGGCTACTGACTCCCCCGTACAGTGAGTTCCATGACCGCAGCTGCTTCCGCGCACACCGACCCGTCCACCGACCTCTGGCCCGCCCCGTACGCGCGGGGCGCCGTCGACGCGACCGTCACCGTGCCCGGCTCGAAGTCGGTCACCAACCGTGCCCTGGTCCTGGCCGCCCTGGCCTCCGAGCCCGGGTGGCTGCGGCGTCCGCTGCGCTCCCGGGACACCCTCCTGATGGCCGAGGCGCTCCGCACCCTCGGCGTGCGCATCGAGGAGGGCGTGGGCCCCGACGGCTCCGGCGAGGTCTGGCGGATCATCCCGGCGCCGCTGCGCGGACCGGCGACCGTCGACGTCGGCAACGCCGGCACGGTCATGCGCTTCCTGCCCCCGGTCACGGCGCTCGCCGACGGCCCGGTCCGCTTCGACGGCGACCCCCGCTCCCACGAGCGCCCGCTGCACGGCGTGATCGACGCGCTGCGCGCGCTGGGTGCCCGCATCGACGACGACGGCCGGGGCGCGCTGCCGCTGACCGTGCACGGCGGGGGCGGTCTGGAGGGCGGCACGGTCGAGATCGACGCCTCCTCGTCGTCCCAGTTCGTGAGCGCCCTGCTGCTGTCCGGGGCCCGCTTCAACCAGGGCGTCGAGGTACGGCACGTGGGCACGCGGCTTCCCTCGCTGCCGCACATCCGGATGACGGTCGACATGCTGCGGGCGGTCGGCGCCCAGGTCGACGAGCCGGAGCACGGCGGCGCCCCGGACGTGTGGCGGGTGTCGCCGTCCGCGCTGCGCGGCCGGGACCTGGTGGTCGAGCCCGACCTGTCGAACGCGCAGCCGTTCCTGGCGGCCGCGCTGGTGACCGGTGGCCGGGTGACGGTCCGCGACTGGCCCGCGCGGACCACCCAGCCCGGTGACGCGCTGCGGGAGATCTTCACCGAGATGGGTGGTTCCTGCGAGCTGACCGACGCGGGTCTGACGTTCACCGGCACGGGCCGGATCCACGGCATCGACGTGGACCTCGGTGAGGTCGGCGAGCTGACGCCGGGCATCGCGGCGGTCGCGGCCCTCGCCGACTCCCCGTCCACCCTGCGCGGGGTCGCCCATCTGCGGCTGCACGAGACGGACCGGCTCGCGGCGCTCACCAAGGAGATCAACGAGCTGGGCGGCGACGTCACCGAGACCGAGGACGGTCTGCACATCCGCCCGCGCCCGCTGCACGGCGGTGTCTTCCACACGTACCACGACCACCGCATGGCGACGGCGGGCGCGATCATCGGCCTCGCGGTCGAGGGCGTGGAGATCGAGGACGTGGCGACGACGGCGAAGACCTTGCCTGACTTCCCGAGGATGTGGACCGAAATGCTCGGGGTCTGAACCATGCGGCGTTACGGCAAGAACACCGACGAGGACGACATCCGCCAGCGGCCCAACCGCAAGGGCACCCGTCCCCGGACGACCATCCGCCCGAAGCACGAGGACGCCGTCGAGGGCATGGTCCTCACCGTCGACCGGGGCCGGCTGACCTGTCTGGTCGACGACCGGGTCGTGACGGCGATGAAGGCGCGCGAGCTGGGCCGCAAGGCCGCCGTGGTCGGCGACCGGGTCTCGATCGTCGGCGACCTGTCCGGCGAGCGGGACACGCTGGCCCGGATCGTGCGGATCGGCGAGCGCAGCTCGGTGCTCCGCCGAACGGCCGACGACGACGACCCGTACGAGCGGGTGGTCGTCGCCAACGCCGATCAGCTGGCGATCGTCACCGCGCTGGCCGACCCCGAGCCGCGCCCGCGGCTGATCGACCGCTGTCTGGTCGCCGCGTACGACGGCGGTCTCACCCCGCTGCTCGTCCTCACCAAGTCGGACCTGGCGTCGCCGGACGCGCTCCTCGACATGTACGGCGCGCTGGGCGTGCCGCACGTGGTGACCACGCGCGACGAGTTCGTGGACGGCGTCGCCGCCGACCGGGTGCACGAGCACCTCAAGGGGCGCACCACCGCGTTCGTGGGGCACTCCGGCGTCGGCAAGACGACCCTGGTCAACGCCCTGGTCCCGGCGGACAGGCGCCGGACCACGGGCGTCGTCAACGCGGTCACCGGCCGCGGCCGGCACACCACGACCTCGGCGCTCGCCCTGCCGCTGGACGACAAGGAGGGCGGCTGGGTGATCGACACGCCGGGCGTGCGCTCCTTCGGTCTGCACCACGTCGACCCGTCCCGGGTGATCCTCGCCTTCCCCGACCTCGTGCCGGGTACGGAGAACTGCCCGCGCGCGTGCAGCCACGACGAGCCGGACTGCGCGCTCGACTCCTGGGTGGCCGACGGGCACGCCGATCCGGCGCGCCTGGAGTCGCTGCGCCGGCTGCTGTCGACCCGGGAGCGACGCGAGGGCGACTGAGCCGTCCGCCTTGAGGGCTGACCGTGACCGATGTGGGCATAATCGCACCAAGTGCGACGAAGCAGTCACCGACGGCGTGGGAGGCACTTTCGATGGCGTGGCTGCTGGTGGTACTCGCGGGGCTCCTGGAGACCGGCTTCGCGGTCTGTCTGAAGCTCTCGCACGGATTCACCCGGCTCTGGCCGACGATCGCCTTCGCGACCTTCGCCCTGGGCAGCTTCGGCCTTCTCACGCTCGCCCTGCGGAAGCTCGACGTGGGTCCGGCGTACGCGGTGTGGACGGGGATCGGCGCGGCCGGGACGGCGATCTACGGCATGCTCTTCCTCGGCGACCTGGTCTCCACGCTCAAGATCGTCTCGATCACCCTGGTGATCCTCGGGGTCATCGGACTCCAGCTCTCCGGCTCCTCGCACTGACCCCCCGCGCCCCACGCGGCGGGGAAGGCGGGCGCCACGACATGGCTGAGGGCCAGCCGGACGGCGAGCTCGCAGCCGGCGGCCCACCGTTCGTCCACGCAGGCGACGGTCGCCTCGACCAGCTCGCCGGGCGCCGGCGGCCCCTCGTCGGCGCGGCGCTGGGCGGGGACGGCGGCGGGGCGGGCGCCGGTCCTGGCGGGCCGGGGCGCGGGCAGTCTCCCGTCCCAGGCGCCGGTGAGCAGGGCGCGGAGGACGGGGCGGGCGGCCGCCCTGGCCACGATCCACTCGACGGCGGCGACCAGGTTCCGCTCGGGCGGGGCCGGGGCGGTGAGCAGCCGCCGTACGCCGTCGAGGTAGGCGTCGGCCTCCCGTCGCACCAGGGCGCGGGCGAGCCCGTCCTTGCTGCCGAACTCGTTGTAGAGGGTCTGCCGGGAGACCCGGGCGGCCGCGGCGAGGTCCGCCATCCGCACGACGGACCAGGGCCGGTGCGCGAGCGCGGCGAGCGCGGCGTCGAGCAGGGCCTCGCGGGCGGTCGCCATCGGCACCTCCGGGAGGGAACGGTTCTCCGCACAGCGTCGGCAGCCGGTCACGCCCTGTCAAGAGTGCCGGTGGACGGTTCTCCGCGTGGCGATCACACGGCGATAGAGTGCCGACCATGGCCGATTACCACGATGATCTGCGTCTCGCCCATGTCCTCGCGGATGCCGCCGACGCGGCCACCATGGACCGTTTCCAGGCGCTCGACCTGAAGGTCGAGACGAAGCCGGACATGACTCCGGTCAGCGAGGCCGACAAGGCGGCCGAGGAGCTGATCCGGGGTCAGCTCCAGCGGGCCAGGCCGCGCGACGCGATCCTGGGCGAGGAGTTCGGCGTGGAGGGCTCGGGCCCCCGCCGCTGGGTGATCGACCCGATCGACGGAACGAAGAACTACGTGCGCGGGGTGCCGGTGTGGGCGACCCTGATCGCGCTGATGGAGGCCGGGGAGACCGGGTTCCAGCCGGTGGTGGGCGTGGTGTCGGCGCCCGCGCTCGGCCGGCGCTGGTGGGCGGCGAAGGGCCTGGGCGCGTACACCGGGCGCAGCCTGGCCTCGGCGACCCGGATCGGGGTCTCGAAGGTGGCCTCCCTGGAGGACGCCTCGTTCGCGTACTCCTCGCTGAGCGGCTGGGAGGAGCAGGGCCGTCTCGACGGTTTCATGGACCTCACGCGCGCGTGCTGGCGGACCCGGGCGTACGGCGACTTCTGGCCGTACATGATGGTCGCCGAGGGGTCCGTGGACATCTGCGCGGAGCCGGAGCTGTCGCTGTGGGACATGGCGGCGGTGGCGGTCGTGGTGCAGGAGGCGGGCGGCACGTACACGGGCCTGGACGGGCGGCACGGTCCGCACAGCGGCAACGCGGCGGCGTCGAACGGCCTGCTTCACGGCGAGCTGCTGAGCTACCTCAACCAGGAGGACGCGAAGGGCTGAGCGCCCGCCGCGCTCCCCGGGGGCGCCTCGCGCGCCCCCTTGTCGGACCTCCGTCCCGGTGCCACTCTGAGAATCCCCCCGCTTGTGAACTTGTGAAGCATTTCTCCAGCGCCTCCGGCGCCGGGGCTTCTCGTGCAGAGCGGGAACGATTCCCCCAGGAGGTGGCTCCGTCCATGCTCGTTCGCGACGCCATGAGTTCGGTGGTCCTCACCATCGGTCCGGCCCACACCCTCCGCCAGGCGGCCCGGCTGATGTCGGCGCGCCGCGTCGGCGCGGCCGTCGTCCTCGACACCGACGCCGGCGGGCTCGGGATCCTCACCGAGCGCGACATCCTCAACTCCCTCGCCCTCGACCAGGATCCCGATCTCGAGACCGCGGGTTCCCACACCACCCGCGACGTCGTCTTCGCCGCCCCCACATGGACCCTGGCGAAGGCGGCCGAGGCCATGACCCGCGGCGGCTTCCGCCATCTCATCGTCCTCGACGACCTGGGTCCCGTCGGCGTCGTCTCCGTCCGCGACATCATCCGCTGCTGGATCCCCGTGCACAGCGTCGCGGGCTGAACCCCTTCCCGGGCACGCGAAAGCGGGCCGGATCCCGTACGGAAATCCGGCCCGCTCTCCCTACGACAAGCGTCCTCAGCCGCGCAGGGCCTGGACCGCGGCCTCCAGCCGCTTGCCGAAGTCACCATCCGCCTGGCGGAAGTTGCTGATGGCCCGCTCGGCGATGTCGTCGCGCGAGACCTTGGCGATGAAGCCCGACAGGTTCTCGATCAGGCGGCTCTTCTCGTCCTCCGACATGAGGCGGTAGAGGTTGCCCGCCTGCACGAAGTCGTTGTCCTCGGAGTGGACCGGGGCCGCGTGGTCGCCGGTCACACCCGTCACCGGGACCGGCTGCCACAGCGGGCGGTCGATCTGGTGCGGGCCGCCGAAGGAGTTCGGCTCGTAGTTCTTCGTGCCCTTGTGGCGGCCGTCGTAGAGGAAGCCGTCTCGGGAGTTGGTGCGCGCCTCGGTGGCGTGCGGGCGGTTCACCGGCAGGTGGTCGGCGTTGATGCCGACGCGGTAGCGGTGGGCGTCGCCGTAGGCGAAGAGCCGGCCCTGGAGCATCTTGTCCGGGGACGGGCCGATGCCGGGCACGAAGTGCGCCGGGCTGAAGATGGACTGCTCGACCTCGGCGAAGATGTTCTCCGGGTTGCGGTTGAGCTCCAGCTTGCCGATCTCGATCGGCGGGTAGTCCTCGTGCGGCCACACCTTGGTGAGGTCGAACGGGTTGAAGCGGTAGTTCTCCGCCTCGGCCGCGGGCATGATCTGGACCTGCACGGTCCAGGTCGGGAAGTCACCGCGCTCGATGGCCTCGCGCAGGTCGCGCTGGTGCGAGTCGGGGTCCACACCCGAGAGGCGGACGGCCTCCTCGGTGGTGAGGTTCTTGATCCCCTGGTCGGTCTTGAAGTGGTACTTGACCCAGAAGACCTCGCCGGCCTCGTTGTTCCACTGGAACGTGTGCGAGCCGTAGCCGTTCATGTGGCGGTACGAGGCGGGGATGCCGCGGTCGCCGAAGAGCCAGGTCACCTGGTGGGTCGACTCCGGGGAGAGACCCCAGAAGTCCCAGACGTTGTCCGCCTCCTGCGAGCCCGTGTACGGGTCGCGCTTCTGGGTGTGGATGAAGTCGGGGAACTTGATGGCGTCCTTGATGAAGAACACCGGGGTGTTGTTGCCGACGAGGTCGTAGTTGCCCTCCTCGGTGTAGAACTTCAGCGCCCAGCCGCGGGGGTCGCGGACCGCGTCGGCCGCGCCGAGGTTGCCCGCGACGGTGGAGAAGCGCAGGAAGGTCTCGGTCTCCTTGCCGACCTCGGAGAGGAACGCGGCGCGCGTCCACTGCGAGACGTCACGGGTGACCGTGAAGGTGCCGTAGGCGCCCGCACCGCGCGCGTGGACGACGCGCTCCGGGATGCGCTCACGGTTGAAGTGGGCGAGCTTCTCCAGGAGGAGCTGGTCCTGTACGAGGACCGGACCGCCGACGCCCGCCGTCTCGCTGTTCTGGTTGTCGGCGACCGGCGCGCCGGCCTCCGTGGTGAGCGGTCCCTGCGTCACGTGCGCCTCCTGCGTCATTACTGCGAGTCCTGTCCTTCGGCCGCGCCCGGTGAGAGCCCTTGGCCGATGCCGGTTCAGATCCTACGATAGACAATGTCTAAGTCAAGTGAACTTCCAAAGTCACACCCATTCGGGATCACGTCCCGCGACTGTTAGGCTGGCTCCCATGAGTGACCTGTTGGAACGACTGCGCGGACGCGGCTGGCGGATGACCGCGCAGCGACGCGTCGTGGCCGAGGTCCTCGACGGGGATCATGTGCACCTGACCGCCGACGAGGTCCACGCGCGCGCGGTGACGCGACTGCCCGAGATCTCGCGCGCCACCGTCTACAACACGCTGGGCGAGATGGTCACCCTCGGTGAGGTCATCGAGGTGGCGACCGACGGCCGCGCCAAGCGCTACGACCCCAACGCCCACCGGCCGCACCAGCACCTGGTGTGCGGGCGCTGCGGCGCGATCCGCGACGTCCACCCGGGCGGCGACCCGCTGGCGGACCTGCCGGACACCGAGCGCTTCGGCTTCACTATCTCGAACGTCGAGGTCACATACCGGGGCATCTGCCCGAGCTGCGCCACCACCGCCTGACACGTCTGTACGGGAGAAGCCCCCTCCGAGGAGGGGGCTTCTCTCTGCGCCCGCGCGGCGATACGCATGCCGGACACACGACGAAGGCCCGGATCCGATCGGAATCGGATCCGGGCCTTCGCTGCCACTGAGTAGCGGGGACAGGATTTGAACCTGCGACCTCTGGGTTATGAGCCCAGCGAGCTACCGAGCTGCTCCACCCCGCGTCGGTAGACCCGACTCTACGGGACGGCCCGCGACCAGCGCAAATCCATTGAGCGGCAGGCGTCTGGTGCAGTTAAGCGGTGAGCTCCTGGTGCAGCGCCTCGCTCAGCCGGGCGGCCCGCTCGGCGACCTCGGCCGGCCCCAGCTCCACCGCCCGGGCGCACCAGCGGCGCCCCTCGGTGAGCTCTCCGCGCCGCGCCGCGAGCAGCGCGAGCCGGAGCGCGGCGCGGCCGTGGCCGGCCCGGGCGGCCCGGGTCCACCAGAGGGCGGCCTCGCGCTCGCTGCCCTCGCGGGCGAGGAGCAGCCCGAGGTTGAAGGCGCCGTTGCGGCTGCCCGCCTCCGCCGCCTCGCGGTACCAGCGGTCGGCCTCCGCCAGGTCACCGCGTCCGGCGGCGAGCATGCCGACCCGCACCTGGGCGCGCCGGTGGCCCTGCTGGGCGGCCCGCTCGTACCACTCCTCGCACTCGCTCTTCTCCTCCCGGGGCGCGCCGAGGACGGCGGGGCCCGGGTCGGGGCGACGCGCGTCGAGCACCGAGGCGAGCCGGAAGGCGGCCTCGGCGCTGCCGCCGCCCGCCGCGCAGCGCAGGTGCCGCTCGGCGGTCCGCTCGTCGCCGTCCCTGAGGGCCGCGATGCCCACCTGGAGGGCCGCCTCGGTGTGCCCGGCGGCCGCGGCCCGCTCGTACCAGACGAGGGCCGTACGGTCGTCGTCACGGCCCGCGTGGAGGATGCCCAGGTTGAAGGCGGCGTCCACGCTGCCCGCCTCGGCGGCCTTGGAGAACCACGGCTCCGCCCCGTTGGCGTCGCCGGCCTGGAGGAGCAGCACGGCGAGCGCGTTGGCGGCCTCGCGGTGCCCCGCGTAGGCGGCGCGCCGGTACCACTGCTCGGCCTGCGGGATGCGGTCCTGGGCGGCGCAGAGCAGCCCGAGGTTGTAGGCGCCGTTCACGTCGCCCGCGTCCATGGCGGCCCGGTACCAGCGCTCGGCGGTCTGCTGCTCGCCCCGGGCCGCGTGCAGCGCGCCCAGCGCGTTGGCGGCGTTGCCGTCGCCGTCCTGGGCGGCGCGCAGCCACCACACGGCGGCGCTCTCCTCGTCGCCCGCGTCGCGGAGGAGGAAGCCGAGCGCGCAGGCGGCCTTGGCCTCGCCCTCCTTGGCGGAGCTGAGGTACCAGCGGCCGGCCTCCTTGAGCTCGCCCCGCTGCTCCAGGATCGCGCCGAGGTGCAGCGCGGCCCGTCGGTGGCCGCGCGCGGCGGCCTGCCGGAACCACTGCTCGGCCTCGGTCGGCTCGCCGCCGGGCTCGCCGACGGGGCGCGCGGTGGCGGCCCCCTGGGCCGTGGCACCGGCGCCGGTGGGCACGAGGGCGCCCGTGCCGGGGACCCGGAGCCGGGTGCCGGTGTCGTGCGGGCCGCGGGTGGTCTCGGTGGCGCGGCGCTCCAGGGCGAGGGCGAGCCGGTACGCGGCCTCACGGTGGCCCTGTTCGGCGGCGGCGCGCAGCCAGCGCTCGGCGCCGACGTCGCTGCGGTGCTCCAGGAGGTCGGCGAGGGCGTACGCGCCGAGGGCGTGGCCCTGCTCGGCGGCCTGGCGCAGCCAGTACTCGGCGGCCGGTTCGTCGCCGCGCTCGCGGTGGTGGCGGCCGAGGGCGTGGGCGGCGGGCGCGGAGCCGGCGACGGCGGCGACCCGCCACCAGCCGGCCGCCTCCTCGGCGTAGCCGCGCTGGTGCAGCAGGACCCCGAGGTTGTTCGCGGCGGCCCGGTCGCCCTCGGCGGTGGCGCCCCGCAGATAGGGCTCGGCGCCGTCGAGGTCGCCGCGGCGCAGCAGCAGCGCGCCGAGGGCGCTCATCGAGGCGAGGTCTCCGCGCTCGGCGGCGCGCCGGTGGCGGGCCTCGACCTCGGTCTCGTTCTCGGAGTCGGCATCGGTCTCGGCGGTGGTGTCGACGGCCGCATCGACGGCCCCTGCTGCCTCGATGATCTCGTCCGCGGCGTTCCTGGCGTGCCGCTGCACAAACCGCCCTGTCTCCAACAGAGTTGCCCTGTCCCCCATAAATACCATCGTCGCACCACCCGCAACCCGAGCACACCTGGTATACCGCAGCCAGTGAGGTCACTCAGCGTTTTGTCGACATGCCCACAGAGAGACAAGTCAAACACGACTCACGCCAACTCGCCCCTTCCCTACCGCTCTTCGAGCCCCCCATGCACGCCGACACACAACGAGGGCCCGGATCCTTATGGATCCGGGCCCTCGTCCTCTGAGTAGCGGGGACAGGATTTGAACCTGCGACCTCTGGGTTATGAGCCCAGCGAGCTACCGAGCTGCTCCACCCCGCGTCGGTGAACCAACAGTACCACGGGCGCGGGGTGGAAAACCTCAGGTCAGCCGCTTGATCCCGTCGGCTTCAGCTTCGCTCCCGCCTCCGCGGCCTTCTGCAGGGCCGCCTGGAGGTCGTCCTGGGCCTTGCCGTACGCGGTCCAGTCGCCCTTCTGCAGCGCCGCCTGACCCGCGTCGTACGCCTTCTGCGCGTCCGCGATCGCCTGCTTGAGCGCGGCGTCGTTCGTGGCCGGCGGAGGAGTGGTGCCCGGCGGGTCGGTGGGCGAGGTCGGCGGCGTGGTGGGCGCGTCCACCCCGAAGACCGCGTTGAGCGCCTCGGTGAGGCTGTCCTCGAACACCGTGGTGTCCTTGGTCGTGTCACCGTCCGGCTGGTCCGCGTCCACGTACGACACCGCGACCTTCTTCAGGAGCGGGTAGAGCGCGTTGCGTCCCTGGGCGTACACCGGCTCCACGTACAGGAAGCCGCCGTCGAGCGGGACGGTCAGCAGGTTGCCGTACTGGATGTCCGAGTCGGCGCCCTTCATGTCCCGGACGAACGTGGCGACCGAGGGCAGGCCGTTGAGCTTGCTCTGCACCTGGGCCGGGCCCGGCACGTCCTCGGTGACCCGCAGCAGTCTCAGCCGGCCGTACTCCTTGCTGGTGGCGTCGGCGTCGACCGCCATGAAGCCGCCCAGGTTGGGCCGCCCGTTGGGGGTGAACGTCGTCGTCAGCGAGAAGCGCTGCGCCGTGTCCCCGGGCATCTTCATGCTCAGGTAGTACGGCGGGACCGCGTTGCCCTCCTTGTTGGTCGGGTCGTCCGGCACCTGCCAGGCGTCCGAGCCGGAGTAGAACTGCGCGGGGTCGGTGACGTGGTAGCGGGTCAGCAGCTCGCGCTGGACCTTGAACATGTCCTGCGGGTAGCGCAGGTGGTCCAGCAGCTCGCCCTTGATCTCGGACTTCGGCTTGACCGTGTCCGGGAACGCCTTCATCCAGGTCTTGAGGACCGGGTCCTCGGTGTCCCACTGGTAGAGGGTGACCGAGCCGTCGTACGCGTCGACGGTGGCCTTCACCGAGTTGCGGATGTAGTTGACCTGGTTCTGCTGGGCGACGACCGCGCGCTGCTGGTTGCCGACGGTCAGCGAGTCGGCCGTGGTGTCGCCGAGCGTGGTGCGCGAGGCGTACGGGTAGCCGTTCGTCGTCGTGTAGGCGTCGATGATCCACTGGATCTTGCCGTTCACGACCGCCGGGTAGGCGTCGCCGTCGATGGTCAGCCAGGGCGCGACGGCCTCGACGCGCTCCTTGGGCGTGCGGTTGTAGAGGATCCGCGAGCCCTCGCCGATGGCCCCCGAGTAGAGGATCTGCGGCTCGCTGAACGCGACCGCGTAGGCGGCGCGGTTGAAGGTGCTGGAGAGGTTGACCCCGCTCTTGCCCTCGTAGCTGGTGGTCTTCTCGCCGTTCTCCTCGTAGTCCAGCTCCTTCTGCGGTCCGCCGACGATCGAGTACTGATCGGTCTTCTCGCCGTAGTAGATCTTCTGCTGGTACGTGCCGAGCATCCCCGTGGTCGGCAGTCCGGCCTCGGTGAAGACCGGGGAGCCGTTGGCGTCCGTCTGCGTGCCCGAGGCCATGATCGCGCCGTAGCCGTGGGTGTACGTGAAGTGGTCGTTGATCCAGTTGCGCTTCGGGATGCCCCGGATGTTGAGCTCACGCAGACCGACGACGGTGTCCTTGCCCGCGTACCGGTCCACGTCCAGGGTCGTCGGGAACTGGTAGTACTTCCGCTTCTGCTCCAGCTGCTGGAACGTCGGCGACACGATGTTCGGGTCGAGGACGCGGTAGCTGGCCGCCGAGTCGGCGTTGCTGCGCAGCTGGTCCTTGGCCTTCACCGTCGACTTGCCCGAGTAGTTCTCGAGCTTCGTCCCGTCGATCGCGTACGCCTTGCGGGTCGCGTCGATGTTCTTCTGGATGTACGGCGCTTCCTTGGCCTGCTCGTTCGGCTGGACCTGGAACTTCTGCACGATGGCCGGGTAGAGGCCGCCGATCAGGACCGCCGAGAGCACCATCAGGCCGAAGCCGATCACCGGCAGCTGCCAGGTGCGGCGCCAGAGCGTCGCGAAGAACAGCACGGCGCAGATCGCGGCGATGCAGAACAGGATCGTCTTCGCCGGCAGGTACGCGTTGGCGTCGACGTACCGCAGCCCCGTCCAGTTGCCGGTGGCCTTGAAGTCGCTGGACTTCACGGCCAGGCCGTACCGGTCGAGCCAGTACGCCACGGCCTTCAGCGACACGAAGACGCCGAGCAGCACCGAGAGGTGCCCCGTGGCGGCGGCGGTGGCCCGCGCGCCCGGACTGGTGACCCGCAGCCCGCCGTACAGGTAGTGCGTGAGCGCGGCGGCGATCAGCGACAGGACGGCGGCGGCGAAGCCGAAGGCGAGCAGGAAGCGGTACCAGGGCAGGTCGAAGGCGTAGAACGACACGTCGAGCCCGAACTGCGGGTCCTTCTGGCCGAACTTCACGCCGTTGACCCACATCAGCCAGGTGCGCCACTGGCCGGACGCGGAGGCGCCGGCGATCAGCGCCACCAGGGCCGTGACCGCGAGCAGCACCCACTTCTTGAACGGGGCGAGGCCCATCCTGTACCGGTCGAGGCTCTGCTGCTCCAGCGACATCGCGCTGAGCGGCGGCCGCAGCCGGTACGCCAGCCAGATGTTCAGGCCGACGGCGAGCCCCATCAGCAGACCGAAGACGGCGAACAGACCGATCTTGGTCCACAGCGTGGTCGTGAACACGGACGAGTACTTGACCGAGCGGTACCAGAGCCAGTCCGTCCAGAACCCGGCGAACATCACGAACGCCATGGCGAGGACGGCCAGCACGCCGAGTGTCATGAGCAAAGTACGGGCCCGCCGGGACGGCCGGCCGACTCTCATCCTTGGCCCGGACGGGCCTCCGCCGCGGTCCGGCATCTGGAAAGCCAACGTGCGCCCCTCGATGTTGATGCGTCTGTAAGCAGGCCCCGCGATCGTAGAGCCCACTGATGCAACTTACTGAGGCTTTACCTAGTTCCCGTGTTCCGGGGTGGAGGAGGCAGGATGTTGGTCATGTCCAACGTTTCCCCCTCCGGCCCGGCGATGGCCGCGAGCCCCCTCACCCGCGCGGTGCTCGAGATCGACGAGTACGCGGCGGGCCTCGGCTGGGACCAGCCGGCCCGCCTCTTCGCCCTGGTCGACACCGCCCGCCTGCGCGCCAAGGAACCCGCGCTCGCCTCCCAGCTGGGCCTGGGTGACGACGCCACCGCCTACACCCCGATCGAGCAGGACAAGCTGCCGCGCGGAAAGCCCCTCGACGATTTCCTCGGCACGATCGCCTGGCCCGACGCCGTGGCGGGCTGCGCCATGACGGTGGAACGGCTCATGCTGCCCCCGTCCGCCGAGGCCCAGGTCCCGCAGGGCCTCAGCGAGAAGCAGCTCGCCAAGTGGGTGGCCGCCCACCCGGACCGGCAGGAGGTGCGGATGACCGTGGCGGTGCTGCGGGGCGGCGGCCGCGAGGCCGCGATCCGGCTGCGCGAGAAGGACACGGCGACCGAGGTCCTGACGGGCCCGGACCTGGTGCCGGGCCTCGCCGAGGCGCTGGCGGCGACGTTCGAGTCCTGACCCCCGCCGTCGTACGGGAAAGGGGCGCGCGGTCGGTCGACCGGGCGCCCCTTCGGCGTGTCCGTCCTTGCCGGGCTCTCAGCTCTTCGAGCAGCTCGGGAGGGACTTCGTGTCGCCCTTGCGGAGCTTCTCCAGCGACTTCGTGGCGTCGTCGATGGTGTCCACCTTGATCAGGGTCAGGCCCTCGGGGATGTCGGAGGCGGCGGTCTCGCAGTTGTCGGCCGGGGTGAGGAAGTACTCCGCGCCGGCGTTCCGCGCGCCGACCAGCTTCATCTCGATGCCGCCGATCGGGCCGACCGCGCCCGCGTCGTCGATGGTGCCGGTGCCGGCGACGAACCGGCCGCCGGTGAGGCTGTCCGGGGTCAGCTTGTCGACGATGCCGAGGGCGAACATCAGTCCGGCGCTGGGGCCACCGACGTCGGCCAGGTTGATGTCGATCGTGAACGGGAAGACGTGGTCGGTGCCGGCCTGGATGCCGACGACGGCCCGGTCGCCCTCCTCGGACGTGGTGGTCGTGAGGACCACCTTCCGGGTGACGGTCGGCTCCTTGCGGGCCTTCTCGGCGGCGGCCGCCTCCTTGGCGGGGACGATCGTGAACACGACGTCCTGGCCGGGCTTCCGCTTGACGACCTGCTTGGCGACATCGGCCTGCGCGGCGATCGGCACACCGTCGACGGCCTTGATCACGTCGCCGGCGTGCAGCTTGCCCTCCGAGGGCGACCCCTTGATCACCGTGCCGACGACGACCCGGGAGACCACCGGGATCCCCAGCTCCTTGAGGGCGGCCACCTTGGCGCTCTCCTGGGACTGGCTGAACTCCTCGGCGTTCTCCTGGCTCGACTGCTCCTCGGTCTTGCCGTCCGGGTAGAGCGTGTCGTGCGGCACCACCACGTTGTCGTGGGCCAGCCAGCCGTAGACGGCCTCGACGGCGTTCATCTTGTAGTCCGCGCTGGTGACCCGGACCGTCGTCATGTTGAGGTGGCCGTCGGTCGGGTAGGTCTTGCGTCCCGAGATGTGCAGGACGGGTTCGCCCCTGGCCTCGCCGAGGGTGTTGACCGTGGGCCCCGGGCTCATCTCCGCGTACGGCACCGGGATCAGAACGCCCGCGATGAGCAGGCAGATCAGGACCAGGGTGGAGGCGAGCATCGTCGCGGTGCGGCGTGGCATGGAACGACAGTACGGGACTCGCCTGTGAGTGCACCCGTGGGGCGGGTCCGTACGGGGCGCGCCGGAGTCAGCTCGACGGCGAGGTGGTGACCCCTCCGGCGGCGGCGGCCGGCTCACGCTCGTGCCGAGCGGAATCGGAGGTCGTGCTGTGGGCGCGCTCCATGGCGTCCCGGAAACGTGCGTAGCCGGCGAGTTCGGCCACGTCACCTATCGTCTTGTTCCTCGAAGCCCAGCTTCCCCATATCGCCGCGCCGACGACTGCGAAAAGCGGAATCAGCAACCAGGCCAGTGCTGCCATCTCGACCTCCCGTCCCCAGTGAGTTGATCAGCAGACTGTCTCATCTGTGGGATCAACGCTCGCGCGTGGGGGGCGGTTACGCAAATCGGGCGTTCGGCTACACGGTGTCGGCGGGTCGCCTTGCCCGCGTCAGCAGGCGCCCACCCATTCCTCGGTGCCGTCGGAGAAGGTCTGGTGCTTCCAGATGGGGACCTCGTGCTTGAGGTCGTCGATGAGCTTGCGGCAGGCCTCGAAGGCCTCGCCGCGGTGCGGGCAGGAGACGGCGACGACGACCGCGAGGTCACCCACATGGAGGTCACCCACCCGGTGGACGGCGGCCAGCGCGCGCACCGGGTAGTCGGCGACGACCCTCTCCGCGACCCGGCGCATCTCCGCCTCGGCCGTGGGGTGGCAGGAGTAGCCCAGCGCGTCGACGTCGGCGCCGCCGTCGTGGTTGCGGACGGTGCCGACGAAGAGCGTCGTGCCGCCGGAGGCGTCGTCCCCGACCGCGCGGAAGACCTCGTCGACGGAGAGCGGGGTCTCCCGGATCGCGAGGAGCTTGATCGGGTCGGCGGCGGCCTGCTCGCCGGGGTGGTCAGACGTCGGTGCCATGGGCCCATCGTGCCGTACGCGCGCGAGATCCCGGAATAGCGGTTTCGACCGGCGGTCGGCGCCCGCCGTAGGAGGGTCCTACAGACGGCCGCGGGGACGGCCGCCTGTAGGCCCCCCTCAGATCCCGCGCCGCTTCCGCATCTGGCGGACGAGCGCGGCCGTGCCGAGCAGCGCCACCGTCGCGCCCGCCGCGCCGGCCGCCGTGGCGTCCTTGCGGCCCAGGCGGCGGCCGGCGACCGTGTGACGGCCCTGGACCTCCTCCAGGAGCGCCGCGAGGACCTCCTCGTTCGTCCACTTCGGCCGCCAGCCGGCGTCGTGCAGCCGTCCCACGCTCACCACCCAGGGGTGCATCGTGTACGCGAGGTCGCCCGCCGGGGACGGGGTGAGCCCGATGCGGTGGAGCCGGGCCGCCGCGCCGAGGGCGACGGCGGAGGGCAGCTCCATGCGCCGGATCCCGGAGAGCTCCTCGACCTCCTCCTGCTCCAGCCAGCCCTCGCAGCCGACCGCGAACTCCCCGTCGACCTTCTCCAGGGCCGCGTACTCCAGGGCGCTGACCAGGTCCTCGACGTGGCAGAACTGCCAGGTCGGCCGGGACCCGGCGACGACGAGCAGCCGGGGCGACTCGAAGTAGCGGGTGAGCGCCGTGTCCGTACCGCCGACGAGGACGGCCGGGCGGACGACGGTCACGTGGAGGCCGGGGTGCGCGCGGGGCGCCCGGCGGCCGAGGCGCTCGATCTCCAGCATGTCGCCCACGCCGGTGGCCTCCGCCGTGGCCCTGAGCTCGGCGTCCTCGGAGAGCGGGATGTCGTTGTCGGGCAGGGCGCCGTAGACCATCGAGGAGGTGCACAGCACGACCCGGTGCACTCCGGCCGCCGCCGCGGCGGTCAGCACGGTCTGCGTTCCGCGCACGTTGTAGGCCGTCCGGGCGGCGGGGTCGCTCTCCAGGTCGAGATCGACGGCGAGGTGCACGACCACGTCCGCGCCGCGCAGCTTCTCGGCGATGGCCGGATCGCGTACGTCGAGGATGTGCCAGTGCGCCTCGGCGACCTCGCCCCGGCGCTCGTCGATGGCGACGACCTTCTTGATCTCGCCGGAGTCGGCGAGGCGTCTGGTCAGCAGGTCACCGACGCCGGACGCGGCGCCGGTGACCGCGACGACGGGTCCGCGCGCGGCGGACCGGGTTGAGTGGTTTCGCGCTCCGCGAACCTGAGGATCTGGGGAACTCACCGGGCGTCTCCAGCGGTTGTCTTCAGTACGTACACGCATGACGCGTACGGACCAGGTGGCGTCCATCCTGCCGCAGGGCACGGCCCGACGGAGCACCGAGCCCGTTTCCGGCCCGGATGTCGGGCGGTGTCCCACCGACGGAGCCCGGTCCGATCGGGGGGACACCACCTACGCTGGTGGTGTGTAACGGGCAGTCGCCGTCGGCAGAGGCCGACGGCCCTACGAGCCGAGGAAACCTGTGAGCGACACCCCATTCGGATTCGGCCTTCCGCCGGAGGAGCCGGAGAACGGCGACGAGGGCAAGAAGAAGGACCCCGCCGGAGGTGGCCAGGGGTCCGGTGGCCAGAGCGGCAACCCGTTCGGGGCGAACCCGTTCGGTTTCGGCGGGCTGCCCGGCATGGGTATGGGCGGGCCGGGCGGCGCGGACAATCCGTTCGCGGCGATGTTCGGCTCGCTGAACCCCAACGACCTGGGTGCGGCCTTCCAGCAGCTCGGCCAGATGCTGAGCTACGAGGGCGGCCCCGTGAACTGGGACATGGCGAAGCAGATCGCGCGCCAGGTGGTGGCCCAGGGCACCGCCGACGGCACCAAGGACGCCAGTGTGGGACCGGCGGAGAAGTCCGCGGTCGAGGAGGCCGTGCGTCTCGCCGACCTGTGGCTCGACCAGGTCACCTCGCTGCCCTCCGGGGCGAACACGGCGGTGGCGTGGAGCCGCGCCGAGTGGGTCGAGGCGACGCTGCCCGCGTGGCAGCAGCTGGTGGACCCGGTCGCGGAGCGGGTCGGCGCGGCGATGGGCGATGTCCTGCCGGAGGAGATGCAGGCCATGGCCGGCCCGCTGATCGGCATGATGCGCTCCATGGGCGGCGCCATGTTCGGCCAGCAGATCGGGCAGGCCGTGGGCGCCCTCGCGGGTGAGGTCGTCGGCTCGACCGATGTCGGTCTGCCGCTCGGCCCGGCCAACCGCGCCGCGCTGCTGCCGCTGAACATCGCGGCCTTCGGCAAGGACCTGGGCGTGCCCTCGGACGAGGTGCGGCTCTACCTCGCCCTGCGTGAGGCCGCCCACCAGCGGCTCTTCGCGCACGTGCCGTGGCTGCGGGCGCACCTCTTCGGCGCGGTCGAGGGGTACGCGCGCGGGATCACGGTCGACACCTCGAAGCTGGAGGAGGCGGTGGGCCAGCTCGACCCGACTCACCCGGAGCAGCTTCAGGAGGCACTCCAGCAGGGCATGTTCCAGCCGGAGGACACCCCGCAGCAGAAGGCGGCGCTGGCCCGGCTGGAGACGGCGCTCGCGCTGGTCGAGGGCTGGGTGGACGCGGTGGTCCACGAGGCCGCCAAGTCGCGGCTGACCTCGGCGGACGCGCTGCGTGAGACGCTGCGCCGGCGCCGGGCGTCGGGCGGTCCCGCCGAGCAGACCTTCGCGACCCTGATCGGCCTTGAGCTGCGTCCGCGGCGGCTGCGGGACGCGGCGCGCCTGTGGGCCTCGCTCACGGACGCCCGTGGGGTCGACGGCCGGGACGGTCTGTGGGAGCACCCGGACATGCTGCCGACGGCGACCGACCTGGACGACCCCGACGGTTTCGTGCACCGCGAGCACCTCGACTTCTCCGAGCTGGACAAGATGCTCGGCGAGGCGGCCAAGGGCGACGGCCCGGAGGACGGGGACGGCAAGGAGTGAGCCTGCACGACGACGCGGTCCTCGTGCTGAAGGAGTACGGGGACCAGGAGGAGCTGCGGCAGCTCTACCTGGACCATCTGGACGCCCATCCCGACGGCATGTACAAGCCGTGCGGGGCCGGTCATCTCACGAGCAGCGCGCTGGTGATCGACCCGGAGCGGGGCCGGGTGCTGCTGACCCTGCACCGGAAGCTGGGCATGTGGCTGCAGATGGGCGGCCACTGCGAGCCGGGCGACACGACGGTGGAGGCGGCTGCGCTGCGCGAGGCGACGGAGGAGTCGGGCATCGGGGGCCTGCGCCTGCTGCCGGGCGGTCCGGTGCGGCTCGACCGGCATCCGATCCCGGCGCCCTGCCACTGGCACCTGGACGTGCAGTACGCGGCGCTCGCGCCCGCCGACGCGGTGGCGGCGATCAGCGAGGAGTCGCTGGACCTGCGCTGGTTCGCGTACGAGGAGGTGGCGGGCGTGGCGGACACGTCGGTGGTCCGTCTCCTGGAGGCCACGCTCGCCCGCCTGGAGCGCTAGGCCGGACATGAGGAAGGGGCGGCCGCCGTGGCGACCGCCCCTCATCCGTGTCCGGGTGCTCAGTTCCAGGCGTTGTTCTGGTTCTGGGCGTGGGAGCCGTGCTGTCCCGCGCCGAACTGGGCGGCGATGCCCTGGCCGATGGCCGCGTGCTGCGGGGGCATGACCTCGCTGGGCTGGACCAGCGCGAAGCCCTGGCCGAGGAAGCTGAGCTCCCAGCCCTCGCCCGTGCTGCCGCGACGGCTGCGGACGCTGGAGTTGTGCGTCTGCGCCTGCATCTGGACGCGCAGCCCGGTGGACCAGGCGACGATCGCGTCCGCGTCGACACTGACGTACTTGTCGGGCGTGACCTGCATCATCAGCGGCTGCCCCGAGGTCATCAGGGCGACCTTGCCACGGCCGGAGATGTTGAGCTGGTACTTGCCGGAGCCGGAGATGCCGTACTGGCTGTCGACGGCGATGACCTCGGTGTGGAGGGTCGAGTCGAGCGCCAGGACGTAGGCGCTGTCCACGGTCAGGCCCTCGTGCTCGACCTCCACGACGTGGACGTACTGGGCGAGGTTGGCGAAGTAGACCGTGCCCTGGCCGGAGCAGCGCATCAGGTCGAGGCCCTCGCCGGTGCGGGCCTGGGCCCGCCGCTGGCTCGGGGTCTTGTACTCGCCGTCGAAGTCGACGAGCCCCTGGTACGCGACCATGGCGCCCTTACGGGCGAGGATGTCGTCCTGCCCGGTGAGGCTGACCCGCAGCAGCTGCGGGTTCTGGAGGACGTACCGCTCCTGGCTCTGCTGCTCGGCGTGGTTGAAAAGCGGGCTCTGCATGGTGTGTTCTCGCTTCCCCTCAGCCCCGGACCCGCAGGCGGTCGGTGCTGTCCTCGCTCGGCTGTACGACGACGATGCCCTGTCCGGAGAAGGCCA
Organism: Streptomyces sp. CB02261; assembly: GCF_001905665.1. Taxonomy (GTDB): domain Bacteria; phylum Actinomycetota; class Actinomycetes; order Streptomycetales; family Streptomycetaceae; genus Streptomyces. The sequence goes on from NZ_LIVX01000002.1 coordinate 262,444, forward strand.
TCTGGTAGGCCTCGCCGCTGCCCCGCCCGATGAGGGAGGACGCCTTGAAGCTGCGCTTGCCCTTGACCTTGAGCGCGGGCGACCAGGCGACGAGGGCGTCGGGGTCGACGTAGGTCTCGTCGTCGCCGCGGCCGCAGTCGACGACGATCGGCGTGCCGCGCGAGGTCAGCGCGACCCAGCCGGTGCCCGCGATCTCCACGTTGAACAGCCCCTGGCCGGCGAACTTGGCGAGGCCCTTGACCCGCTCGACGCCCCACTGGAGGTGGGCGTCGAAGGCGAGCAGGTTGGTGCCGTTGACCGAGATCGAGTCGTTCTGGAGGTTGATCACGACGACGTCGGCACCGTAGTCGGCGAGGTAGAGCAGTCCGTCGCCGGAGCACTTCATGATCGGCGCGCCCTCGCCGGTGGCCCACTGCTGGGCGACCTGGCGGACGGCGGGCGGGTTGGGCTCGTAGGTGATGTATCCCTCGTAGGAGACCATCGAGCCGGTCCGGGCGTAGAGGTCCTGGCCGGAGGCCATGGCCACCTTGAGCATGGCGCGGCCGTGGTTCTCCATCCGGGCCGCGACGGGGGTCGGGGCGTAGCCCGCGAGTTGCTGGTTCATGACTTCGGGCTCCCTCAGACCTCGTAGGGCTGGACGACGATGAAGTTCCCGGGGGCGCCCCGGAACTGGAGGTTGACGGTCTCCCCGCTGTGGCCGGGGTAGGCGTTGCGCCGGAGCCGGACCTGGCTGGAGAGGATGACCTGGGACGCGGAGGACCAGGCGACGACGGCGTTGCAGTCGGCGAAGGTCGTCGGCGTGACGGGGAGCACCACGGGGATGCCCTGGGTCTTCACGACGACGGTGCCGGTGCCCTGGAACTGCATGGTGAACAGGGCGCCGCCGGGGATGCCGTGGCCCTCGATGCGCCGCACCTCGTACTGGAGGGACTCGTCGAACGCGAGGACGTTCTCGGCGGAGACGCAGATGCCGTCGCCCTGGAGCTCGATCGGGTGCAGGTGCGCGCCTTCCTCGGCGAGGAAGAGCTGACCGCGCCCGGTGCAGCGCATGAGCTGCATCTCCTGACCGGTGGCGTTGCCGACGATCCGGCCCGCGAAGCCCGCGCCCTTGTGGGAGAAGTCGACCTTGCCCTGGTACATGACCATGGAGCCCTGCCGGGCGAGGACGGGGGTCCCGCCCATGGCGAGGTCGACCCGCATGAGCTGCTGGTTCTGCGGGGTCCAGCGGGCGCCGGTGGCGGTCTCCTTGTACGGCGCGAGCGCGGCCGCGAGTCCCGCGCCGGTCGCCGGCACGCCCTGCGGGCCGCCGGGCTGCTGCCCGTACGGCGCCTGCTGACCGTACGGGGCGGGGGCGGCCTGCCCGTACGGCGCCTGCGGCGGCTGGCCGGGGTAGCCGCCGGGGGCCTGGCCCGGGACCTGCCCCGGGTACGGGCCGGGCGGCTGGCCCGGGACCTGGCCGTACTGCGGCGGCTGCGGCGGCTGGCCGTACGGGCCGGGGGCCGGGGCGGGCGGCGGAACCGGCGAGGGCGCCATCGGGGCCACCATCGTGGGCGCCGTGTGCACCGGCTGCGCGGGAGCCGGCGGCGGCGTGGGCGCCTGCGGCGCGCCGAACGCGGGGGCGGGAGCGGCGGGTGCGCCGAAGGCGGGCGCGGGGGCCGGGGCCGCCGGTGCGCCGAAGGCCGGGGGCGTCGCCCCCTGCGGCGGCGGGGCGAAGGCCGGGGCCGCGGCCTGCTGCTGGGCGGCCGGCTCCTCCTCGGCGACCTCGCCGCCGAAGTTCCGCAGGAGCGCGTCCAGGCCGCCGTCGAAGCCCTGGCCGACGGCGGCGAACCGCCACACGTCCTTGAGGTAGAAGTCACCGAGCATCACGGCGCGCTCGGTGCTGAACTCCGCGCCCGTGAAGGAGTACCGGGCGACCTCCTCGCCGCCCGCCACGATCCTCAGGTGGCCGGGGCCGATCTGGGACATCTGGCCGGCGCCGTCGATCGTCGCGGTGAACGACAGCTTGTGGATGGAGGCGGGGATGCGGTCGAGCGTGACGCGGAACGACTCGGTGTCGCCGGACTGCGCGCCGAGGAGCTGGACGGACTCCTCGGGTGTCTTCGGCTGGTTGAAGAAGACGAAGTAGCGGTCGTCGGAGAGCCGCTCATCCGCGTCGAGCCCGAAACAGCTGATGTCGAAGGTCAACCCGGGCGCCGCGATCTGCACGCCTACGTACAGATCGGTTCCCGCGGTGAGATCACTGATCTTGGCCTTGTGGCCGCGTTGGAATTCCCTGGCCATGCGTAACGACCGTCCCCCATCCCGAATGGCGATTGCTCGCGACAGGCTAGCCGCTGAGTACGACATTGAGACAGGGCAGGTCGTTTTCGGTACGGAATCGGGAAACCCGCTCACACGCGCGTGCCGCCGCCGTCACTCCTCGCGAGCGACGGGGAGGTGCGGCAGTCGCGCGGCGGCGACCACGCCCTCGAGGTAGCCGCGCGCCCGCTCGGTGCGCGGGTACGCCTCCAGGAGCCGCCAGAACCGGGGTCCGTGGCCGGGGACGAGGAGATGGGCCAGCTCGTGCAGGAGGACGTAGTCGACGACGTACTCGGGCATGCCCTGGAGGCGGTGGGAGAGGCGGATGCTGCCCTCGGAGGGGGTGCAGGAGCCCCAGCGGGTGTTCTGGTTGGTGACCCAGCGCACGGAGCGGGGGCGGGCCCGGCCGCCGAAGTACTGCTCGGACAGGCGCGTCGCCCGCTCGGTCAGCTCCTGGTCGCCGAGGACGCTGCGGCTCTCCTGGGCGGCGAGCTTGTCCAGCATGACGCCGACCCAGCGGCGCTCCTCCGCCTCGGACATCCGGGCCGGGATGAGCACCACGGTCCGGTCGCCCTCGCGGTAGGCCGAGACGGTTCTCCTCCGGCGCGGGCTTCTGCGGACCTCGACCGCACTCGTCCCCGCACCTCGGTGCGGGGAGTCGGTCACGCTGCGCTGTGGATCGGCGGGCACGGCCCCGACGTTACCCGCCGACGGCGGGGGAAGTCCCCTCCGCGGGGTGGTTTCGGAAACGATCCGACCGCGCTCCGCACCATTCGAATGACTAATCCCGTCGCCTGTGGACAACTTTCGGCGGCCGTCACGACGGCGGGGCATTCTCACCTCGGGACGGCGAATGGGCCGTTGTCGATCTTGGGGGTGGGGAAATGCATCCGATGGTGAAACCGGCGCTGCGGCGGGCCTGGCGGAGCCTGTGCCGGGTCCAGTTCGGGGTCACCCCCGCGCACGCGGTGGTGCTCGACCCCGTCGACCAGGACACGGAGGCCCTGCTCGGACTGCTCGACGGCACCCGCGGGACCGATCTCCTGCGGGCCGAGGCGCGGGCCCGCGGCCTGCCCGACGGACGCCTGGAGGCGCTCGTCCACCGGCTGGAGTCGGCCGGGCTGCTCACCGACGCCCTGGCCGGACGGCCAGGGAGGGCCGGTCCGGCGGCCGGCCAGGTCGACCCCGCCCTCGATCCGCTCCGCGCCGACCTGGCCTCCCTCTCCGTGGTCCATCCCGGGCCGCGGCGGGCGGTACGGACCCTGGCGGCCCGGCGGGCCCTGCGCGTCCAGGTCCGGGGCGCCGGGCGGGTGGGCGCGACGGTGGCGGCGCTCCTCTCGGCGGCGGGGGTCGGCGAGGTCGAGGTGGTCGACTCGGGCCGGGTCGAGCCCTGGGAGACGGCCCCGGGCGGACTGCCGGTCGAGTCCGTCGGCGAGCGCAGGGCGACGGCGGCCCGCCGCCTGGTCGGCCGCTGGCGTTCCCACCGCGGCGGACCCGCGTCGCCGGTCGCCTCGTCAGGCGGCGGCGGGCTGTCACTCGTCGTGGTGACGCCTCGGGACGGTCTCGGCGCGTACGTCCCCGATCCGGTCCCCGCCGAGCACTGGATCGCCACCGGCACCCCCCATCTGTACGCCGGTGTCCTGGAGGCGACGGGCACGGTCGGGCCGCTCGTGCTACCGGGCGCCACCGCCTGCGCGCGGTGCCTCCAGGAGGCGCGCACCGACCGGGAGCCGGTCTGGCCCCGGCTGCTCGCCCAGTGGCGCTCGGGCGCCCCGCATCCGCTGCCCGCCTGCGACCTGGGTCTCGCCACGGCGGTGGCCGGCCTCGCCGCCGCCCACGCGCTGGCCTTTCTCGACGGGGATCTCCCGGCGAGCACGGGCACACGCTGGGAGGTGTCGCTGCCGATGCTCGAGTGGCGGGCGGAGCGACTGGGACCACATCCGGACTGCCCGTGCGGGGCCGCACGCGGACGAGAGGGGGAGCGCGTCTCGGCAGCCGGAGGGGCGCAGGACACAATGGCGGGGTAACGGCCCTGCGCGGCTCGGCAGTCTGGGATTTGGAGGGGCGTATGTCTGATCTTCCCCGGAAGGCGGTCACCCGGACCGTCAAGTTGGCCGCGTTGCCACTGGGCTTCGCGGGCCGGGCCACCTGGGGCCTGGGCAAACGGATCGGCGGGAGATCCGCGGAGATCGTCGCGAGCGAGCTCCAGCAGCGCACGGCCGAGCAGTTGTTCAAGGTGCTCGGTGAGCTCAAGGGCGGGGCCATGAAGTTCGGGCAGGCACTGTCCGTCTTCGAGTCCGCGCTCCCGGAGGAGGTGGCGGGGCCGTACCGGGCGGCGCTGACGAAGCTTCAGGACGCGGCGCCGCCGATGCCGACGCGGACGGTGCACGCCGTCCTGGCCGAGCGGCTCGGCCAGGAGTGGCGGGAGTTGTTCCTGGAGTTCGAGGACAAGCCCTCGGCGGCGGCCTCGATCGGGCAGGTGCACCGGGCCGTGTGGCACGACGGGCGCGAGGTCGCCGTGAAGGTGCAGTACCCGGGCGCCGGGGAGGCACTGCTGTCCGATCTGGCGCAGTTGAGCCGCTTCGCCCGGCTGCTCGGACCGCTCATCCCGGGCATGGACATCAAGCCGCTGATCACCGAGATGCGGGACCGGGTCTCCGAGGAGCTGGACTACGCCCTGGAGGCGGCGGCCCAGCGGAAGCACGCGGAGGAGTTCGCGGACGATCCCGATGTGGTGGTGCCGGCGGTGGTGCACCAGTCGGAGCAGATCCTGGTGACCGAGTGGATGGACGGGGTCCCGCTCGCCGAGGTGATCGCGGACGGCACGGAGGAGCAGCGTGACCGCGCGGGCCAGTTGCTGGCCCGCTTCCTCTTCTCGGGCCCCGCGCGCACCGGTCTGCTGCACGCCGATCCGCACCCGGGGAACTTCCGCCTGCTGCCGGGCGCCGACGAGGACGAGGGGCCGGAGGGCTGGCGTCTCGGGGTGCTCGACTTCGGCACCGTGGACCGGCTGCCGGGCGGGCTGCCGGAGACGATCGGCACCTGTCTGCGGATGACGCTGGAGGGCGAGGCCGAGACGGTCTACGAGCTGCTGCGCGCCGAGGGGTTCGTCAAGGAGTCCGTGGCACTCGACCCGGACGCGGTCCTGGAGTACCTGCTGCCGATCATCGAACCGGCCGAGGCGGACTCCTTCGTCTTCACCCGCGCCTGGATGCGCACCCAGGCGGCCCGGCTCGCCGATATCCGCTCCCCCGCCCACCAGTTGGGCAAGCAGCTCAATCTGCCTCCCTCGTACCTGCTGATACACCGGGTGACGCTGAGCACCATCGGGGTGCTGTGCCAGCTCAACGCGACGGTGCGGCTGCGGGCCGAACTGGAGGAGTGGCTGCCGGGCTTCGTGGCCCCCGCCCCCTAGGACGGTGACCCCGAGGGGGCGTCACCACCAGGAGGAGTCGAGACGCCCCTCGATGGCGCGGATGTTGGCGCGGGCGCAGTCCTCGCAGAAGTAGGTGCGCCGGCCGTTCTCCACCGAACAGGTCCAGGTCAGCGGCAGGGTGTCGGCGGTCTTGCCGCAGCGCGCGCAGGCGACGGGTCCCTCGGGGGTGCGGGCGTCGTTCATCTTCGTGACGATAACCCGCCGCGGGGCCGCGGCCCCGGCAACGCACCGCGGGGGCCGGTCCGTCAGGACCGGCCCCCGCGACGGCGCCCCTGAGGGGGCGCGATGTCACCTAGTGCATGACGGCCATGGCCAGCGCGCGGCGGGCGCGCAGGGAGACGCGCTCGGCGCGGCGCTGCATGCGGCGGGCGGCGACCAGGCGCAGGGCGTGGCGTTCCGCGTCGGCCTCACGCTGTCGCTCGTGCATATGGGCACGGGCCAGGGCTTCTGGGATGAGTTGCATTTCACGGGTCCTGTTCTGACGCGCGGTGGGCGCGGCGGCGGGGGAGAAGGCTGGGGTCGCGGAGCCGGCGGGCTCGCTGGTGGAAGAGGTCATCGGGGCCTGCTTCTGGGGATCGTGCGTGAGGGGGCGGTCGATGGTTCCGGTGGCGCTCATGCCGCGACCGGGTTCTTGCGCGGGCGGCCGCGGGGCCGCTTGCGGGCGACGACCACGCCCTGGACGAAGAGCTCGCCACCCCAGACACCCCAGGGCTCGCGGCGCTCCTTGGCACCGGCCAGGCAGGCCGCCATGAGCGGGCAGGTCCGGCAGAGGGACTTCGCGTACTCGACGTCGGCCGGGGACTCCGCGAAGAAGACCTCGGGGTCGTAGGCGCGACACGGGACGGGGACGCCGAGGTTCTCGATGGCGTCGTCGAGCGCGGTGAGCGCGGTGAGGGGGGTCAAAGCGGGGTCCTCCGTGAGGCCGGGCAGGGGGATCGAATCGGAAGGCGGTACGGACGGGGCGTGCGCTTCGAGTTGCACGGTGGTCTTTCCTCGTCTGGTCGTTCCGGCCTGTTGACCGGGGTTTCGGCTGGTACCGGGTGTGTCTGTCCCGAGGCGCCTTCAGGGCCGTCGTCCCCGTTCGGGGACAAACAGAAGGGCCGCGGATCCCGGGTGGGGTTCCGCGGCCCTGAAGGCGCCGGTCTGATCATGGATCAGACTGGATCACTCCAGGGTTCGAGCCCACGGAAGGCCCACATCGTGTGGTGGTGCGTCGTCTGCTGCTGGGTGCCGGCACCGGTCGCCGCAAAGTCATAGGCCTTGGCCTTGCCTGCTGCTCCTGCTTCCAGTGCCTTGGTCGGTCGCTCATTGCGCCGCTCCACGGCGGGCATGCCGAGACCGGCAAGACCGGAGACGGGCAGACCGGTGCCAATGAACGCCGAGGCGGAGAGGCCGAGCGTGCAGGCGGAGACGACCGAGCGATCGGTCATTTTGGCGGTGCTGACGAAGCTGGGGTTGCTGACGAAGCCGGCGCTGGTGCTGGCCTGAATCGTGGTGCTGATCACTGGAATCGCCTCCTCTCGGCGTCTCGGAGGGTTGGGGCGCGAGCCCGGTCCCTCATGTTTATTTGGACAAGTACAACACGAAGACAGGGCTTCGAAGAAGCCGCTGTTTCCGTGGTTAAGAACCTATGGGGCTTGACGGGGCAGGCGCAAACTATTTTTCCGACGAGTTTTCCTCAGCTCTCGTCGTCTCCCGCCCCACCCTCCCCACCTGCGCAGATGGCCAGGACGTCGGCCCCGAAACGGTCCAGCTTGCGGGCGCCGACGCCGGCGATCGAGGAGAGCTCGCCGCCGGTGGCGGGGACGCGCTCGGCGATGGCCATGAGCGTCTTGTCGGTGAAGACGCAATACGCGGGCTGGCCGAGCTCCCTGGCCTGTTCCGAGCGCCAGTCGCGGAGGCGCTCGTAGAGGCCCTCGTCCATGTCGGACGGGCAGTCCTCGCAGCGCATGAGCTTCATCGCGCCGGCCTCGGTGAGGGTGGTCCCGCAGACCCGGCACCGGACGGGGCCCCGCTGCCTGCGCCGGCCGGCCGCGCCGCCGCCCCGCTCGATCGAGCCGGAACCGCCGGCGGCGGCGGAGCCGAGGGCCCCGGAGCCGGGCCGCAGCCCCGTGAGGAAGCGGCTGGGACGCCGGGAGGCCCGGCCGCCCGGGGAGCGCGAGAGCGCCCAGGAGAGCGTGAGGTGGAGCCGGGCCCGGGTGACGCCGACGTACAGCAGACGCCGCTCCTCCTCGACCTGCTCGTCGGTCTTGGCGTAGGTGATGGGCATCATGCCCTCGGTGAGGCCGACCAGGAAGACGGCGTCCCATTCGAGGCCCTTGGCGGCGTGCAGCGAGGCGAGGGTGACGCCCTGGACGGTGGGGGCGTGCTGGGCGGCGGCCCTCTCGTCGAGTTCGCCGACCAGGTCGGAGAGCGTGGCTCCGGGCTTGGCGCGGGCGAAGTCCTCGGCGAGCCGGACGAGGGCGGCGAGGGATTCCCAGCGGTCGCGGACGGCACCGGAGCCGGCGGGCGGCTCACCCGTCCATCCGCGTCCGGACAGGACCGCCCGGGTCTGCGCGGGCAGGTCCTCGGCGCCGTCGAGCAGCGAGTCGTTGGCGCCGAAGCGGGCGGCGCCGCGCAGGGCCGCCAGCGCCTCCCGTACCTCCTGGCGCTCGAAGAAGCGCTCGGCGCCGCGGAGCTGGTAGGGCACTCCGGCGTCGGCGAGGGCCTGCTCGTACACCTCGGACTGGGCGTTGATCCGGTAGAGGACGGCGATCTCTCCGGCCGGGACGCCGGCGGCGATGAGGTCGCGGATGCGGCGGGCGGTGCCCTCGGCCTCGGTCGGCTCGTCGGTGTACTCCGTGTAGACGGGCTCGGGGCCGGGGCCGCGCTGGGAGATCAGCTCAAGGCGGTGCTCGGCGGCCCGGCCGCGTGCCTGGCTGAGCAGTCCGTTGGCGAGGTGGACGACCTGCGGGGTGGAGCGGTAGTCGCGGACGAGCTTGACGACGGTGGCGTCCGGGTGCCGGGTGCGGAAGTTCAGCAGGTGGTCGGGGGTGGCGCCGGTGAAGGAGTAGATGGTCTGGCTGGCGTCCCCGACGACGCAGAGGTTGTCGCGGTCGCCGAGCCACAGGTCGAGCAGCCGCTGCTGGAGCGGGGAGACGTCCTGGTACTCGTCCACCACGAAGTGCTGGTACTGGCGGCGGATCTGGTCGGCGATGTCGTGGCGGTCCTGGAGGATGCCGACGGTGAGGAGCAGCACGTCCTCGAAGTCGATCACCGAGCGGTCGCGCTTCAGCTGCTCGTACATGGCATAGATCTGGCCGATCTCGGCCGGGTCCCGGGGGGCGTCCCTGGCCGACTTGGCGACGGCGGCCGGGTAGTCGGCGGGGACGGTCTGGGTGACCTTGGCCCATTCGATCTCGCCGGTCACGTCCCTGAGCTCGTTGCGGTCGAGCCGGACCCGGCAGCGGGCCGCCGCCTCGGCGACCAGCTGGACCTTCCGCTCCAGGAGCCGGGGCAGATCGCCACCGACTGCTTTCGGCCAGAAGAACTGGAGCTGGCGGAGGGCTGCGGAGTGGAACGTACGAGCCTGGACGCCGCCCGCGCCGAGCTGGCGGAGGCGGCCGCGCATCTCGCCCGCGGCGCGGTTGGTGAACGTGACGGCCAGCACACTGGCGGGCTGGAGTATGCCCGCCCGCACCCCGTACGCGATCCGGTGGGTGAGGGCCCGCGTCTTGCCCGTGCCGGCTCCCGCCAGCACACACACCGGGCCGCTCAGGGCCAGGGCGACCTCGCGCTGCTCCGGGTCGAGCCCGTCGAGCACCGCGTCGGCCGTCTCCGGGACCTGTGGGAAAAGAGTGGAGTGCGTTGCTGCTGTCACCCCCCAATGCTGCCAGGTCGCGCGCGGAAGGTGCCGAGGCTTGTCCACAGGGGCGGGGGGCCGGTCATACGAATTCCGGGAATGGCCGGTCAAGGGCGTACGTTCTCCTTCTCGGCACCCGTCAGCGAACAAGAGGAGCGCCTCGCCATGCAGGGCACTGTGACGATGTACAGCACCACGTGGTGCGGCTACTGCCGTCGGCTGAAGAGCCAGATGGACCGCGAGGGCATCGCGTACACCGAGATCAACATCGAGCAGGACCCCGATTCGGCGGCGTTCGTCGAGAAGGCCAATGGCGGGAACCAGACGGTGCCGACCGTCCTCTTCCCGGACGGTTCGACCCTGACGAACCCGAGCCTGGCGCAGGTCAAGCAGAAGGTCGGCGTCTGAGGGCGCCCCCCGCTCATGACGGAGCCCCCGACCGGACGGTCGGGGGCTCCGGCGTGTGCGGGGTCAGACCACGTCGCCCGGCTTCGGCAGCGGCTTGCCGTACCAGCGCTCGATCAGACGGGAGGCGATCGAGATGCCGTACGGGGGCAGCACCTCGCCGGACTCGAAGGCGGCGGCCAGGTCGTCGCGGGAGAACCAGCGGGCCTCGTGGATCTCCTCGCCGTCCACGGTGATCTCCGAGGAGGTCGCGCGGGCGAAGAAGCCCAGCATGAGGCTGGAGGGGAACGGCCAGGGCTGGCTGGCGATGTACTCGACCTCGCCGACCGTGACGCCGGCCTCCTCGAAGACCTCACGGACGACCGACTGCTCGATGGACTCGCCGGGCTCGACGAAGCCCGCGAGGGTCGAGAAGCGGCCCTCGGGCCAGTGGACCTGGCGGCCCAGGAGCGCCCGGTCCTCCTCGTCCGTGACCAGCATGATCACCGCCGGGTCGGTGCGCGGGTAGTGCTCGGCGCCACAGGCCTGGCAGCGGCGGATGTGGCCGGCCGCCGCGATGACCGTGCGGTCGCCGCAGCGGGAGCAGAAGCGGTGGAGCCGCTGCCAGTTCTCCAGGGCGACGGCGTGCACCATGAGGCCCGCGTCCCGGTCGGAGAGCAGCAGCCCGGCCTCGCGGAGGCCCGCGGGGCGGGCGGACTGGTCCATGCGGCCCGGCAGGGAGTCCTTCTGGAGCGCGAAGTACGAGACGCCCTCGGCGTCGGTGCCGAGGAAGTAGCGGTGGGTCTCGGTGACCGGGGCCTCGAACGCCGGGGTCATCACGAGCTCGGTGGTGCCGTCGGGCAGGTCGTCGATCAGCACCTGGCCCCCCGAGACCACGAAGACGCGCGTGGTGGGGTGGCTCCAGGCCGCCGCCAGCCACGCCTCGTCGAGGCGGTGGTGCGCGGCGCGGTCGATGCCGCTCGGAGCGGTGAGCGAGATCGGGCGGTCCGCTGACGCGTTGTTCAAGGTGCTCACAGGTGCTTCCAACTCCCCCGGATCGGTGTGTGGGTTCAGCGCTCGGCGGCGGCGTGGAGGGCGGCGGGCAGGTCGCCCCACAGATGAGCGGTCGTCTCGACGCCCTTCATGAGGAGATCGAGTTCGATCTTCTCGTTCGGGGCGTGCCAGCCGTCGGAGGGGACGGAGATGCCGAGGAACAGGACGGGTGCGCCCAGGACGTCCTGAAGGTCGGCGGCCGGTCCCGAGCCGCCTTCGCGGGTGTAGCGGATCTTGGCGCCGTCGAAGGCCCGGCTCATGGCCCCGGCGACCGCCGTGAGGGCGGGGTGGTCGAGCGGGGTGAGACAGGGGCGGGTCGGGGCACCGAAGACGATGTCGTGGCGGATGCCGGCGGGGACGAGCCCGGTGAGCCAGTCCCGGACCGCGAGCTCGATCTTGTCCGGGTCCTGGCCGGCGACCAGCCGGAACGACAGCTTGAGGCGGGCGGAGGCGGGGACGATCGTCTTGCCGCCGGGGCCCTGGTAGCCGCCGCCGATGCCGTTGACCTCGGCGGTGGGGCGGGCCCAGACCCGCTCCAGGGTGGTGAAGCCCGCCTCGCCGGCCGTGCCGTGCGACTTCGCGGTCCGCAGCCAGGCGGCCTCGTCGAAGGGCAGCTCGGCGACGAGGGCGCGTTCCGCCTCGGTGAGCTCGGTCACGCCGTCGTAGAAGCCGGGGATCGCGACGCGCTCCCGCTCGTCGTGGAGGGCGGCGACGATCCGGCCGGCGACGGTCGCCGGGTTCGGGACGGCGCCGCCGAAGGAACCGGAGTGGATGTCCTGGTCGGGGCCGTACAGCTCGATCTCGCAGTCGGCGACCCCGCGCATGCCCGTGCACACGGTGGGGGTGGTCTCGGACCACATGCCGGTGTCGGAGACGATCACGGCGTCGGCGGCGAGCCGCTCGGCGTGGGTCTCGACGAGGGCGCGGAAGTGCGGGGAGCCGGACTCCTCCTCCCCCTCGACGAGCAGCTTGAGGTGGACGGCGGGCGCGGTGCGGCCGGTGGCGGCGAGGTGGGCCCGGACGCCGAGGGTGTGGAAGAACACCTGGCCCTTGTCGTCGGCGGCCCCGCGCGCGTACATCCGGCCGTCGACGACGGTCGGCTCGAAGGGGTCCGTGTGCCAGCCGTCCTCGCGGGCCGCGGGCTGCACGTCGTGGTGGCCGTAGACCAGGACGGTCGGGGCGTCCGGGTCGTCGGAGGGCCACTCGGCGAAGACGGCGGGGGCGCCGTCGGTCTCCCAGACCTCGACGGTGGTGAAGCCGGTCGCGGTGAGCTGCGCGGCGAGCCACTCGGCGCTGCGCCGTACGTCCCCGGCCCGCTCGGGCTGCGCCGACACGGAGGGGATGCGCAGCCACTCGGCGAGGTCACCGAGGAAGGCGGCACGGTGCTGCTCGATGTACGCGCGTACGGCGTGGACGGCGCTGTCCGGGGTCTCGCTCATGTCCCCGAGCCTATCCGGCGCCCGGAGGTGCCTCTCCCAGCAGGAGGGTCTCCAGCTCGGCACGGCCGGGCAGGCGGGCGGGGCGGGCGACCTCACCCGTACGGACGTAGACGAAGGCCGCGGCGACGTCCTCGGGCGCGAGGCCGTGCTGCTCGGCCCAGGCGAGCCGGTAGATCGCGAGCTGGAGGGGGTCGGCGGTGCGCACGCGGCTGGTCTTCCAGTCGACGATCTCGTACGCGCCGGTCCCGGGGTCGCGGTAGACGGCGTCGATCCGGCCCCGGACGACGCGGCCCGCGAGCGAGAGGTGCACGGGGACCTCGACGCGGTAGGGGGTGCGGTGGGCGTACGGGGTGCGGGCGAAGGCCTCCTTGAGCTCGTCGAGGTCCCGCTCGTCGACGATCTCGGGCTCGCCGGCGAAGTCCTCACCGCCGGGCAGCTCCTCCGGGCCGAGGAAGGGCAGCGGCAGTTCCTCGAACCGGGACTCCACCCACGCGTGGAACCGGGTGCCCCTGCGGGCGGCCGGCTGCGGCGCCTTGGGCATGGGCCGGGCCAGCTCCTGGGCGAAGCCGTCGGGGTCGGCGGCGAGGCGGAGGACCTGGGAGGCGGAGAGGTACGCGGGGAGCAGGACGTCGCGGGTGGTGGCGCGGGCGCGGCGGAGCTCGCCGGTGAGGGCGGTGAGGTCGCGGTCCCAGGAGGCGAGGGTCCTGGCGTCCTCGGTGGTGAGTTCGCCGAGTGCGTCGTACGGCTCCGAGGGCGGGGCCTCCGGCTCCCTGGGCGCGGGGATCGCGTCCGCGTGGGTGTCCTCGGGGAGGGCTTCCTCGTCCTCGTCCCAGACGGGTTCGTCCTCGTCGGGCCAGAGGTCCTGGGGGTGAGGGTCCCGGGTGGCGGGCGCCGTCTCGGCGGGGTCGTGCCCGGCCTCCCCCGGTCCCTGCGGGGCGATGGCCCACAACCGGTCGCGGACGAGTTCCGCCGCTTCCTTGCGGCGCCGGTACGAGTCGGGGTCCAGGGGGAGCGGCCAGGCCTGGTCCGTCTCGTGGGCCGTCAGGGACGGGTTCTCCGCGTCCTTCTCCGGTTCCTCCGCCCAGGCCTCGATGTCGCCGTGGCCGGCGGCGCAGTGGTCGTACAGGGACCGGAGGAAGTCCGAGGGGCCCCGGGGCTTCTTCTGGGAGGGGCCCCACCAGTGGGCGGAGCCGAGCAGGAGGGAGCGGGGGCGGGTGAAGGTGACGTAGCCGAGGCGGAGTTCCTCGGTGTGCTGGTGGTCCCGCATCTCGTTCTTGAACGCGGTGAGGGACTTGGCGTCCCAGGTGTCGATGGCCGGCAGTGTCGCCGCGTCGCCGCGCAGGTCGTGCGGGAGCACCTGGGGCTGGGAGGTCCATGACTCGCGGGCGCGGGCGCTGGGGAACTGGCCGGCGACCAGGCCGGGGACGGCGACGACGTCCCACTCCAGGCCCTTGGACTTGTGGGCGGTGAGGACCTTGACGGTGTTCTCGCCGCCGGGCAGGGCGTTGTCGAGGCCCTTCTCGTACTGGACGGCCGTGCGCAGGAAGCCGAGGAAGGCGAGGAGGCTCGCCTCGCCGTCGAGGGAGGCGAAGCCGGCGGCGATGTCGAGGAAGTGGCCGAGGGTCTCGCGGCGGCGGGCGGCGAGCGCGTGCGGAGAGGCCGACAGTTCGACCTCGAGGCCGGTGGCTGCGAGCACCCGGTGCAGGACGTCCATGAGGGGGTCGGCGAGCGAGGTGCGCAGGGCGCGCAGTTCGGCGGCGAGGCGGGCGAAGCGGACCCGGGCCTCGGCGGAGAACGCCAGGCCGTCGTCGGCGGCGCCGCCGGAGTCGAGGAAGGTGTCGAGGGCGTCGGCGAGGGAGACGACCTCGGCCGGGTCGACGCCCTCGACGGCGGCGGCGAGCCGCTGCTCGGGGTCGGGGTCCTCGCCGCCCCGGTGGACGAGGAGGCGGGCGCGGCGGCCGAGGAGGGCGAGGTCGCGGGGGCCGATGCGCCAGCGCGGGCCGGTGAGGAGCCGGACGAGGGAGGCGTTGGCCCCGGGGTCCTGGAGGACCTCGCAGACGGCGACGAGGTCGGCGATCTCGGGCAGGTGGAGGAGCCCGGAGAGACCGACGACCTCGACGGGCACGTCCCGGGCGACGAGGGCGGCGTGGAGGGCGGGGAAGTCGGTGGCGGTGCGGCACAGGACGGCGATCTCGCCGGGCTCGCGGCCGGTGCGGACGAGGTGGGCGAGGGAGTCGGCGAGCCAGTCGATCTCCTCGGCGTGGGTGGGGAGGAGGGCGATGCGGACGCTGCCGTCCTGCTCGGCGCCCGGCGCGGGGCGCAGCGCCTCCACGCCCGCGTGCATGGCGCGGAGGGGTGCGGCGAGCCCGTTGGCGAGGTCGAGGAGCCGGCCGCCGCTGCGCCGGTTCTCGGAGAGCGCGTAGCGGCTCGCGGGGCTGCCGTCGCGGTGCGGGAAGTGCTCGGGGAAGTCGTCCAGGTTGGCGACGGACGCGCCGCGCCAGCCGTAGATGGCCTGGCAGGGGTCGCCGACGGCGGTCACCGCGTGTCCGGTGGGCGGGCCTTCGGGGCCCTGTCCGAAGAGGCCGGAGAGCAGGAGCCGCTGGGCGACGGACGTGTCCTGGTACTCGTCGAGGAGGACGACGCGGAACTCCTGGCGGAGGATCTCGCCGACCTCGGGCCTGGTGGTGGCCAGCTCGGCGGAGCGGGCGATCTGGTCGCCGAAGTCGAGCAGGTCGCGGGAGCGTTTGGCGGCGCGGTAGCGGACGACGAGGTCGAGGAGTTCACGCCGGGCGGCGGCGGCCTCGGGGATCTTGCGGAGCTCGGCGTTGCTGAGCCTGGCGCCGGCGAGGGCGGTGAGCAGCTCGGAGTCGTACGCGAGGAGCCGCTCGGGCCGTACGAGGTGTTCGGCGAGTTCGGCGTCGAGGGCGAGCAGGTCGGTGATGAGGGTCGGGAAGGACCGGGTGAGCGCGGGGTACGGGCCCGGGGCCTCGCGCAGGACGCGCGCGGCGAGCTGGTAGCGGGTGGCGTCGGCGAGGAGTCGCGAGGTGGGTTCGAGCCCGATGCGCAGGCCGTGGTCGGTGAGGAGCTGTCCGGCGAACGCGTGGTAGGTGGAGATGCGGGGCTCGCCCGGCGGGTCGTCGGGGTCGATGACGTCGGGGTCGGTGACGCCGGCGCGGACCAGGGCGGTGCGGACGCGCTCGGCGAGTTCGCCGGCTGCCTTGTTGGTGAAGGTGAGGCCGAGGACCTGCTCGGGGGCCACCTGACCGGTGCCGACCAGCCAGACCACGCGGGCGGCCATCACCGTGGTCTTGCCGGAGCCGGCTCCGGCCACGACGACCTGCGGGGCGAGCGGCGCGGTGATGCAGGCCGTCTGCTCCGGGGTGAACGGGATGCCGAGGAGCTCCTTGAGCTGCTCGGGGTCGGTGATGCGTGCGGTCACCTCAAAGAGGCTAACGCGGACCACGGACAGTGCGGCCCGGCACGGCTCACGCGGTGGCTCACCTCACGCGGGGTGCCGGCTCCCGGACGGGGCTCGCCTCACGCGGGGCCGCCCGGGGCCAGCTTCGAGAGGTCCACGGTCTCGTCGGCGGGCGGGACGACCACCTCGACGGGCTTGTCGTGGTCGGAGAACGTGATCGAGCCGGGTTCGTCGCCGCCCGTCCTGACCATCTTCAGGATGTACGGCTTGCCCTCCTGGGAGACGGAGACGGTCGAGGTCTCCTCGCCGTCCTTCTTCACCAGGGTCGCGACGGGGGTGCCGTCGACCTCGGTGTCGGGGCCCCTGGTCAGTCCGGTGCGCTTCTCCTCGTCCTTGCCGAGGTCGGAGAGGAGCTCGTCCAGGTCGCAGACACCGCCGAGGTCGCTGCTGCCGGGCTGCCCCGGGGCGATCTTCAGCCAGCGGCCCTCGACCAGTTCGATCGTGGTGTCGATCTGCGCCTCGGCCATGCCCTGGGAGGTCATGGAGACGCGCCAGAACGCCTCGTCGCCCTTCAGGTACGTGACGCGGTCGGCCTTGCGGAGTTCGGCGGTGCCGCCGTCGATCTTCATCCGGCCGGTGCACTCGTCCTGGTCGTCGACGGTGAAGTCGATGTCGAGCGGCTGCCCGTCGGTGACGATCCGGCCCTCCATCCGGAGGGAGGTCGCGGAACGGGTCGCGGTGACGGCCCGGTCCGCGATCTCGTCGGCGGTGAGGTCGGCGAACGGGTCGGGCGACGGGGCCACCGGGGCCGCGATGCCGGCCGGAGGGCCGGCGGCCGCCGCCGTGGCCGCCGCCGTCGCGGGACCCACGAGCACGACGGCCGCGCAGACGACGGCCGCGGCGCGTGCCTTTCGGCGGGGGTGGGATCTCATGCGAGCCTCCTCGCGGATTCCCGACGCTCACACCAGGGTCGCTCCGCGCGCGCGTGACCGCTACTTCTCCCGGGGGTCGGGCGTCACGAGGCGCCCTTCGTCAGCTGCTCCATGTCGACGACCTGGTCGGCGGGCGGGGCCGCGGCGGTGACCGGCTTGTCGAAGTCGCTGAGGGTGAGGGTGCCGGGCTCCTTGCCGCCGGTCTCCACGACGCGCAGGACGTACGGCTTGGCGGAGTCCTTGGCCACGTAGAAGGTGGTGGTCTCGCCCTTCTCCCCCGACCGGAGAGGGCACGCGAAGGAAGTACGAAAGAGGACGTGACGCTCCCCACAGGGGCGGCCGGTCTCTCAGTCGACGACCTGGCGGCCCTCCGGCCGGGCGCTGCACGAGGCGCGGAAGGAGCAGGTCGTGCAGTGCTGGCCGGTGGTGGGGGTGAAGCGTTCGTCGAGGACCCGGCCCGCCGCGTTGGCGAGCAGCTCACCGACCCACTCCCCGGCGAGCGGCTCCTGTGCCTGGACCTTCGGGAGGGCGTCCCCGCCCTCCTTCTGCGGGGCGCTCTGCCGCAGCTGTACGAGTTCGGCGCCGCCCGGCTCGGGCCGGCGGCCGTCGAAGACCTCGTCGAGCGCGCCCTCCCGGACGGCGAGCTGGTAGACGGCGAGCTGCGGGTGGTGGGCGACCTCGTCGCGGGTGGGGGCCGACTTGCCGGTCTTGAAGTCGACGACGTACGCGCGGCCGTGTTCGTCGGTCTCGACGCGGTCCATGGACCCGCGGATGCGGACCTGGTACTCCCCCGCCTCCAGGGTCACGTCGAAGGCGTGCTCGGACGCGGCGGGGGTGCGGCCGCCCCGGTCCATGACGTGCCAGCTGAGGAAGCGTTCCAGGGCCACGCGCGCGTGCTGCTTCTCCTGGGCCGACTTCCAGGGCGCGTCGAAGGCGAGGGCGTCCCAGACGGTGTCGAGGCGGGCCATGAGGACGTCGAGGTCGGCGGGGGTGCGGCCGGAGGCGACCTCGTCGGCGAGGACGTGGACGACGTTGCCGAAGCCCTGGGCCGCCGTGGCGGGGGCGGCGGCCTTGACCTCGCGGCCCAGGAACCACTGGAGGGAGCAGGTGGTGACCAGGTTCTCCAGGGAGCTCGGCGACAGGGCCACCGGCAGGTCGCGGTCGCGCAGCGGGACCGTGCTCCGCGTCGGCTCGAACAGGCCCCACCAGCGGTCCGGGTGCGCGGCCGGTACCAGCGGCTGCCCGTCCTCGTCGGTCAGCGCGGCGAGCCGGGCCAGGCGGTGGGCGGCCGCGTCGCGGAGCGCGGGCGAGGCGTCCGGGTCGACGGTGGTGGCGCGCAGTTCGGCGACCAGGGCGGAGACGGCGAGGGGCCGGCGGGGGCGGCCGGGCACGTCCTTCGGCTCGGCGCCGAGCTCGGTGAGGAAACGGGAGGGCTGGTCGCCGTCCTCGGCGGCGGCCTTCACGGCGGTGACGACGAGCCGGTCACGCGCGCGCGTGGCGGCCACGTAGAAGAGCCGGCGCTCCTCGGCGAGGAGGGCGCCGGGGGTGAGGGGCTCGGCGAGACCGTCGCGGCCGATGCGGTCGGCCTCGAGGAGGGAGCCGCGACGGCGCAGGTCGGGCCAGAGGCGCTCCTGGACGCCGGCGACGACGACGAGGCTCCATTCGAGGCCCTTGGACCGGTGGGCGGTCATCAGACGGACGGCGTCGGGGCGGGTGTGACGTCGGGTGAGGGTGTCGGCGGCGATGTCCTGGGCGTCGAGTTCTTCGAGGAAGTTGAGGACACCGCGGCCGCCGACGCGTTCCTCGGCGCGGGCGGCGGTCTCGAAGAGGGCGCAGACGGCGTCGAGGTCGCGGTCGGCGTTGCGGCCGGCGGGGCCGCCGCGGAGCGCGGCGCGCTCCAGCCGGCCGGGCCAGGGGGTGCCGCTCCAGAGCACCCAGAGGGCCTCCTCGGCGGTGCCGCCCGCTTCGAGCAGGGCGCGGGTCTCCCCGAGCAGGTCGCCGAGCCGCTTCGCGCCCCGCGCGTACGCCGGGTCGTGCGCGACCAGACGCTCGGGCTCCGCGAGGGCGCGGGCGAGCAGGACGTCGGAGGGCGGCGGGACCTTGTTGCCCGCGGCACGTTCCTCGTCGCGCAGGGCGCGGCCGAGGCGGCGGAGGTCTGCCGGGTCCACGCCCGCGAGCGGCGAGGCGAGCAGTTCGAGGGCGGTCTCGGTGCCGAGCCAGGCGGCGGGCTCGACGGGTGCGGAGGCCGGGGAGGGTGCGGCGTCCGGGGACGGCGCGAGGTCCGACGGGGGCGCAGGGTCCGGGGAGGGTGCGGCGTCCGAGGACGGTGCGGCGTCCGAGGACGGCCCGAGGTCCGAGGACGGCGCGGCGTCCGGGGAGGGTGCGGCGTCCGGGGAGGGTGCGGCGTCCGGGGACGGTGCGGGGGCCGAGGACGGCCCGAGGTCCGGGGACGGTGCGGGGTCCGGGGAGGGTGCCTGCGGTGCGGCGTCGGCGTGGGTCGTGCCCACCGGTTCCGCCCCGGCGGATCGGGGGCCCGCGGCCGGGGCCGCGTGGGCGACGGCCCGCAGCGCGAGCAGCAGCGGCGCCACCGCGGGTTCGTGCCTCAGCGGGGTGTCCGCCGCGTCCGTCTCCACCGGGACCCCCGCCGAGGTGAGGGCGCGGCGGAGGGACGGGAGGGCGGCCGCGGCGCGGGTGAGGACGGCCATGTCCTGCCAGGGGACGC
This sequence comes from Streptomyces sp. CB02261, assembly GCF_001905665.1. Lineage (GTDB taxonomy): Bacteria > Actinomycetota > Actinomycetes > Streptomycetales > Streptomycetaceae > Streptomyces. The sequence continues at coordinate 281,967 of NZ_LIVX01000002.1, forward strand.
CGTCCTCCAGGTGGGCGCGGCGCAGCAGGTCGGCGATGTTCTCGGCTTCCGCCGACGCCGTCGGGTAGGTGTACGCCTCCGCCACGCCCCCTTCCCGTACGGGCGTGAGGTCGCGGTGGGCGCGGACCTTGTCGGCCGGGAGCCGGTGCATCGGCATGCGCTGGGCGAGCAGCCTGGTCGCGCCGAGGAGGCCTGCTCCGGAGCGGCGGGCGGTGCGCAGGACGCGGACGTCCGCGCCGCCGAAGGCGGCGGGGAAGTCGAGGATGCCGTTCACGTCGGCGCCCCGGAAGGCGTAGATGGACTGGTCCGGGTCGCCGAAGGCGACCACCGTGCGGCGGCCGCCGCCCGCGAGCGCGTGCAGGAGCCGGACCTGTGCCGGGTCGGTGTCCTGGTACTCGTCGACGAAGACCGCGTCGTAGGCGGGCAGGCTGACGGTCCCGGCGAGCAGTACGGCCCGGTGGACGAGCTCGGTGTAGTCGAGGACGCCCTGGAGGTCGAGGACGTCGAGGTACTCGGCGAGGAAGCCGGCCGCCGCCTTCCAGTCCGGGCGGCCGACGCGGTCGGCGAAGCGGGCGAGCGCGTCCGGTCCGAGGCCCAGCTCGCGGGAGCGCGCGAGGACGGCCCGTACCTCGTCGGCGAAGCCCCGGGTGGTGAGGCAGGCGCGCAGCTCGTCGGGCCAGCGGATGCTTCCGAGGCCGCTCTTCTCCAGGTCGACGTGGCCGGCGAGCAGTTCTCGTACGGCGAGGTCCTGCTCGGGTCCGGAGAGCAGCCGCAGCGGTTCGGCGAAGAGTTCGGCGTCCTGGTGGGCGCGGATCAGGGCGTAGCAGTACGAGTGGAAGGTGGTGGCCTGCGGCGGGCGTCGGCCGCCGAGCCGGGCGGCCATGCGGTCGCGGAGTTCGACGGCGGCCTTGCGGCTGAAGGTGAGGACGAGGAGGCGTTCGGGGTCGGCGCCCTTCTCCATCCGGGCGGCGACGGCCTCGACGAGGGTCGTGGTCTTGCCGGTGCCGGGTCCGGCGAGGACGAGAAGCGGTCCGGCGGTGTGGTCAACCACTTCCTGTTGGGCTGCGTCCAGCTGAGGGGGATCCATCGGGGCCGGCGTGGTACGCACCAGCCGGTACGCGCCCGGGGTCCGCTGCCGTCCCGGGCCCGGGTACGGCTGTCCCTGGTGCGACGGCGTACGCCGGGTGGTCGAGGAGGTACTCACGTGGGTCGCCGGTCCTGGTGGGAGTGGTGGTGCGGGTGAGACGGCCGTCCGCCGCGGCCGGCCTCCGCGTGCGTCAGCCCGGCGCCTCGGGAGACGCGAACGTCGACGTTACGCGAAACGGACCGTCGCCGAGCCGTACTCCGTGCCCCGATCCGTACCGCGAGACCCCGACCGGGCGCCGCGCGTTCCCCACCGGGCGCCGCGCGTACCCCGCCCGACCCGCGCTCCCCCGCCCGGCCGGCTCAGGGGCGGGCTCCGTCCCCGGCTCCGGTGTGAGTTCCGTCCCAGCGGGCCCGCCGCATGTCGATCCTCGGTACGTGCCCCTCGGCCGCCGGGCCCGCCCCGCGCAGCGGGGTGCCCTCCTCGCGGTAGTGGCCGAGGGCCCTCAGTTCGTGCCCGGGCAGCAGCGTCCCGTCGGCGCGGACGACCCGCCACCAGGGCGCGCTCCCGCCGTACAGGGCCATCACCCGGCCGACCTGGCGCGGCCCGCCCTCGCCCAGCCATTCGGCGACGTCCCCGTAGGTCATGACCCGGCCGGGCGGGATCCCGTCGGCGACGTCGAGCACCCGCTCCGCGTACTCGGGCAGTTCTCCGGTCTCCCCCACAGGCACCTCCATGCTCATCCGCCCCATCGTGCCTCACCCCACCGACATGGCCCTGATGCCTCCGCGCGGCGACTCTTCATGCCACCATCGTGCGGGCGGTGACTGGTGATACGAGATCAAGAGCGACAAGTACAAGAAAAAGGCAGTAAGTACGAGAATTCGTACGAACCAGAACGAGAACGACACGAGACGCATGCAGAGACGGACATGGTGATGGGGCAGGACACGCAGCCTCCGGAGGAGGCTCAGCCCGAGCTGCCCGAGCGGGTCTCCGGCGACGAGCCGCTGCTCGCCGCCCGCGTCCACCGTCCCTCGGACCTGATGCGGCTGCTCGGCGGCCTCCTCGCCATCGCGCTCGTCATCGCCGTCGCCGCGTTCGCCCACGCGACGACCTCGGGTCTCGAGAAGGACATCAACGAGGGGGCCGGGGGCGCCCCCGACGTCTTCGTCAAGATCGCCGGTCTCGTCTCCTCCATCGCCGTCCTGCTCGTCCCCGTCGCCTTCGCCATCGAGCGGCTGATCAAACGCGACGGGCTGCGCATCGCGGACGGTGTCCTCGCGGCCGTCCTCGCGCACGGCGTGACCCTCGCCACCGACCTCTGGGTCGCCCAGGCCGCGCCCGGCACCATCCAGGACGCGCTGACCCAGCCGGCGTCCGGCGGCGGGCTCACCGACCCCGTGCACAACTACCTCGCCCCGGTGATCGCGTACATGACCGCCGTCGGCATGGCCCGCAGACCCCGCTGGCGGGTGTCGCTCTGGGTGGTGCTGCTGCTCGACGCGTTCACGATGCTGGTGGCCGGCTACACCACCGCCCTCTCGATCGTTCTGACCGTCCTGATCGGCTGGACGGTGGCCTACGGCACGCTGTACGCCGTCGGCTCCCCCAACGTCCGGCCCACCGGGCAGACCCTCCTCGCCGGCCTGCGCCGGGTCGGCTTCCGGCCGGTCACTGCCCTGCGCGCCGAGGGCGTGCCCGACTCGGCGGACAGCGCGGACCGGGGCCGCCGGTACATCGTGACCCTGGAGGCCGGGCCGCCGCTCGACGTCACCGTCGTCGACCGGGAGCAGCAGGCACACGGCTTCTTCTACCGCGCGTGGCGGCGGATCACCCTGCGGACGATCACCACCCGCCGCTCGATCGTGTCGCTGCGCCAGGCCCTGGAGCAGGAGGCGCTCCTCGCGTACGCGGCGATCGCCGCCGGGGCGAACGCGCCGAAGCTCATCGCCACCTCGGAACTCGGCCCGGACGCCGTGATGCTCGTGTACGAGCACCTCGGCGGCCGCAGCCTGGACTCCCTCGACGACCACGAGATCACCGACGAGCTGGTCCTCAGTGCCTTCCGGCAGGTGCGGGCGCTCCAGTCGCGCCGGATCGCGCACCGCCGGCTCACCGGCGACGCGATCCTGGTGGATCGTTCCGGCAGGGTGATCCTGACCGATCTGCGCGGCGGCGAGATCGCGGCCGGTGATCTGATCCTGCGGATGGACATCGCCCAGCTGCTCACCACCCTCGGGCTGAGGGTCGGAGCCGAGCGGGCCGTCGCCGCCGCGGTGGAGGTGCTCGGCCCCGACGCCGTCGCCGACTGTCTGCCGCTGCTCCAGCCCATCGCCCTGAGCCGCTCCACGCGCGCGACGCTGCGGAGACTCGCCAGGGAGCGGTCGGCCCGGGAGCGCGAGGCCGTGCTCGCCGCCTCCGAGGCCGCCAAGCGCGAGCGGGAACTGGCGAAGGCCCACGCCGCGGATGCCACCGCGAGCCCCACGGTCGTACGCGCCGAGACCAAGGCCGAGAAGAAGGCCGACAAGAAGGCCGACAAGCGGGCCCTCGACACGGCGCTCGACGAGGCCCGCGAGGAGGACCTGCTGGCCCAGATCCGCCGGCAGGTGCTGCTCATCCGCCCGCAGGCGCCGGTGGAGCCGGTCCGCCTGGAGCGGATCAAGCCGCGGACCCTGATCAGCCTGATCGCCGGAGCGGTCGCCGCGTACTTCCTGCTCTCGCAGATCGCCAGCACCCCGCTGTCGACGGTCAGCCAGGCGGACTGGCGCTGGGTGGCGGTCGCGGTGCTGTGCTCCGCGGTCAGCTACGTGGCGGCGGCGATGAGCCTGCTGGGCTTCGTCCCGGAGCGGGTCGGGTTCTGGCGGACGGTGGTGGCGCAGGTCGCCGGCTCGTTCGTGAAGATCGTCGCCCCCGCCGCGGTCGGCGGTGTCGCCCTGAACACCCGCTTCCTCCAGCGCTCGGGCGTGCGGCCCGGACTCGCGGTGGCGAGCGTCGGCGCCTCGCAGCTCTTCGGGCTCGGGGCGCACATCCTGCTGCTGCTCTCCTTCGGCTATCTGACGGGCACGGAGAAGTCGCAGTCCTTCACCCCGTCGAGGACGGTCATCGCCGGTCTGCTGACCGTCGCGGTCCTCGTGCTCGTGGTGACGGCGATCCCCTTCATGCGGAAGTTCGTGTCGACCCGGCTGCGGTCGCTCTTCGCCGGGGTCGTGCCGCGCATGCTCGACGTGCTCCAGCGGCCGATGAAGCTGGTCACCGGCATCGGCGGCATGCTGCTGCTCACCGGTGCGTTCGTGCTCTGCCTCGACGCCTCGATCCGGGCCTTCGGCCACGGTCACCAGTCGATCAGCTACGCGAGCGTGGCGGTCGTCTTCCTGGCGGGCAACGCCCTCGGCTCGGCGGCGCCGACACCGGGCGGTGTCGGCGCGGTCGAGGGCGCGCTGACCCTCGGTCTGGTGGCGGTGGGCCTGCCGATCGAGGTCGCGACCCCCGCGGTCCTGCTGTACCGCCTGCTGACGCTGTGGCTCCCCGTGCTGCCGGGCTGGCTCTGCTTCAACTGGCTGACGAAACAGGAAGCGCTGTGACCGGCTGAGCCCCGGGCCCGAGGGCGCCGGGCCGTGCCACCCGCATGGCCCCCCGTCCCGCGCGGCGGCCCGGGCGGCGGCCCACGATGGTTCCATGCCGATCTCCGCCGCACAGCGTGCCGCTCTGCTGACCGCCACCACCGTGCTGCTCGCCGCCGGGTGCACGGACGGGGGCGGCTCGGAGGGGGATCGGACGAGGCCGAGCGGCTCGGCCGGGCTCACGGCGCTGACGACGCAGAACCTGGCCTGGGCGCCCTGCCCGGCGCCTTCCGTCGCCGAGGGCGGCGGGGAGGCGCCCTCTCCGCTCCCCGGCGGCACCGCCTGGGAGTGCTCCTTCCTCCAGACGCCGCTGGACTGGTCGGTGCCGGAGGGCGAGACCATCGAGCTGGCGCTCATCCGGGCCCGCGCCCGCGACAAGGACCGGCGGATCGGTTCGCTCGTCTTCAACTTCGGCGGGCCCGGCGGCTCCGGCGTCACCGGCCTTCCCGGCTTCGCCCAGGACTACGAGAGCCTGCGCAGCCGCTACGACCTGGTCTCCTTCGACCCGCGCGGGGTGGGCCGCAGCGACCCCGTCGAATGCGCGACCGACAAGGAGCTCGACGCCTACTACGCCCTGGACTTCACGCCCGACGACCAGGCCGAGGAGCGGACGCTCTCCGACGCGCAGAAGAAGTACGCGGCCGGCTGCGAGAAGGACGCCGGGCCGGCCCTGCCGCACGTCGGCACCGAGAACGCCGCCCGGGACATGGACCTGATGCGCCAGGTCCTCGGGGACGACAAGCTCCACTACTTCGGCATCTCGTACGGCACGGAGCTCGGCGGGGTGTACGCCCATCTGTTCCCGGACAACGTCGGCCGGGCCGTCTTCGACGCCGTCGTCGACCCGGACGCCGGTGTCGAGGAGGGCGCGCTCGGCCAGGCGAAGGGCTTCCAGCTCGCCCTGGACAACTTCGCCCGGGACTGTGTGGAACGGGGCGACGAGTGCACCCTGCCCGGCACGAGCGTCGCCCAGATCGAGTCCTTCGTCACGGACCTCCTCGCGGCGCTCGACAAGGACCCGATCCCGGGCATCGGCGACCGCGAGCTCACCCAGACGCAGGCCACCAACGGCATCGCGCAGGCCCTGTACTCGAAGGAGTTCTGGACCTATCTGGAGCAGGGGCTCGAAGCGGCCGACGGCGGCGACGGGGCGCTGCTCCTGTCGCTCTCCGACTCGATGAACGGGCGCAGCCAGAACGGCACGTACAGCAACATCCAGGCCGCGAACGCCGCCATCAACTGCGTGGACTTCAAGGAGCGCTACACCCTCGGCCAGGCGAAGGAGCGGCTCGGCGAGTTCCGCGAGGCGTCCCCCGTCTTCGGGGACTTCATGGGCTGGGCCCTCGCCGGCTGCTCGCAGTGGCCGGTGGCCGGGACCTGGGAGCACCCCGACGTCTCCGCGCCCGGCGCGGCTCCGATCCTGGTCGTCGGCAACACCGGCGACCCGGCGACCCCGTACGCGGGCGCCCGGTCGATGGTGAAGGCGCTGGGCCAGGGCGTCGGCGTGGAGCTGACGTACGAGGGCGAGGGCCACGGCGCCTACAACAGCGGCAGCGCCTGCGTGAAGAAGGCCGTCGACGCGTACCTCCTCGACGGCAAGGTCCCGGCCTCGGGGACGGTCTGCAAGTAGGACACGCGTCCCGCCTAGGATGGCCGCCCTGCCGCCTCGCCGGGATCCTGGGGGAACACATGTCCATACGGGTACGCATGACGGCGCTGGCCGCGGCCGGGGTGCTGATGGCGGGTTGCGCCGGCGCGGAGGGCGGGGCCTCGGACGCCACCTCGGCGCCGCCCTCGACCGGCGGCGCCGGGCCGTCCTCGGGCGTCACCGCCGACCCGTCCGCCGGCGCCCCCGCGAAGCCGCTCCCCGCGCTCCCCGCCTCGCTCACCGGCCAGCGCCCCGACTGGAGGCGCTGCCCGGCCCCGGAGGGCGGGCAGCGGCCCGGTGCGGCGTGGCGGTGCGCCACGGTGACGGTGCCGGTGGACTACGCGAAGCCGGACGGCGCCACCCTCCGGGTGGCGCTGATCCGCAAGGAGGCCGCCGACGAGCGGAACCGCATCGGCTCGCTCCTCTTCAACTTCGGCGGCCCCGGCGCCTCCGGGGTCGCGATGCTGCCGCGGCTGGAGCCGGAGTACCGGAAGCTGGGCGAGCGCTACGACCTGGTGGGCTTCGATCCGCGGGGCGTGGGCCGCAGCGCCGGCGTGGTCTGCCGGAGCGACGCCGAGACGGCCGCCGCCGAGGCCGGGGTCGACCTCACCCCGGACTCGGTCGCCGAGGAAGCCGCGTACCTGGAGGACAGCGCCCGCTTCGGCGCCGGCTGCGCCCGCCGCTCCGGGGCGCTCCTGCCCCACACCACGACCACCGCCACCGCCCGCGACCTGGACCTGGTCCGCCGGGTCCTCGGGGACGACCGGCTCCACTACTTCGGCATCTCGTACGGGACCCAGCTCGGCGGCACGTACGCCCACCTCTTCCCGGAGAACGTGGGCCGGCTCGTCCTCGACGCGGTCGTCGACCCGACCGCCGACGCCGTCGGGCACGCCCGCCACCAGACGATCGGCTTCCAACGGGCCCTGGACAACTACCTGAAGAGCACCGGTCAGGACCCGAAGGCCGGGACGGAGCGGATCACGCGGCTGCTGCGGAAGCTGGACCGCGCACCGCTGACGGTCGGCGAGCGGCGGCTCACCGAGAGCCTGGCGCTCACGGGCATCGCGGTCACGCTGTACGGGCAGGCCAACTGGCCCCTGCTCACCGAGGCCCTCGACGAGGCAGAGCGGGGACGTGGCGCCGCTCTGCTCCAGCTCGCCGACTGGTACAACGACCGCGACGAGAGGGGCCGTTACTCGACGCGGTCGCACTCCCAGCGGGCCATCTCCTGCGCCGACTCCAGCGAACGGCCGTCGGCCCCGCAGGCGAAGGCGTTGGAGTCCGAGTTGCGCGGGCTCTCCCCCGTGTTCGGCCCGTTCCTCGCCTGGGACACGGCCGCCTGGTGCGCGGACTGGCCGGTGAAGGGCGAGCGGGCCCACCCCGAGGTGAGCGCCCCGGGGGCGGCGCCCGTCCTGGTCGTCGGGACGACCGGCGACCCGGCCACCCCGTACGAGGGCGCGGAGCGGATGGCGAAGGAGCTCGGGGCCGGGGTCGGTGTCCTGGTCACCAACAGGGGCGAGGGGCACGGCGCCTACGGCACCTCGCCGTGCGTGACGCGGACGGTCGACGCGTACCTCCTGAAGGGCACGGTCCCGGCGTACGGCACGACCTGCTGATCGTGGACGCGGAAGGGCCCGGACCTCGTGGCGAGGTCCGGGCCCTTCCGTGTGTCGTCTAGTAGACCGGCTTCTCGGGCTCGACCTGGTGGACCCAGCCGATCACGCCGCCGCCGACGTGCACCGCGTCCGCGAAGCCCGCGGACTTGAGCACCGCGAGGACCTCCGCACTGCGGACACCCGTCTTGCAGTGCAGGACGATCCGCTTGTCCTGCGGGAGGTCCTGGAGGGCCGTGCCCATCAGGAACTCGTTCTTCGGGACCAGCCGCGCGCCCGGGATCGAGACGATCTCGTACTCGTTCGGCTCGCGGACGTCGATGATGTCGATGCTCTCGCCCTCGTCGATCCACTCCTTGAGCTGCTTGGGAGTGATCGTGGAGCCGAGGGCCGCCTCCTGCGCCTCCTCGGACACGACGCCGCAGAAGGCCTCGTAGTCGATGAGCTCGGTGACGGTCGGGTTCTCGCCGCAGACCGCGCAGTTCGGGTCCTTGCGGACCTTGACCTGGCGGTACTGCATCTCCAGGGCGTCGTAGATCATCAGACGGCCGACCAGCGGATCGCCGACGCCGGCGAGCACCTTGATGGCCTCGGTGACCTGGATGGAGCCGATGGACGCGCACAGCACGCCCAGGACGCCGCCCTCGGCGCAGGAGGGGACCATGCCCGGCGGCGGGGGCTCCGGGTAGAGGCAGCGGTAGCAGGGGCCGTACTCGGACCAGAAGACGGAGGCCTGGCCGTCGAAGCGGTAGATCGAACCCCAGACGTACGGCTTGTTCAGCAGCACGCAGGCGTCGTTCACCAGGTAGCGCGTGGCGAAGTTGTCCGTGCCATCGACGATCAGGTCGTACTGGCCGAAGATCTCCATCACGTTGTCGGCCTCGAGCCGCTCCTCGTGAAGGATCACGTTCACGTACGGGTTGATGCCGAGCACGCTGTCGCGCGCCGAGGCGGCCTTGGAGCGGCCGATGTCGGCCTGGCTGTGGATGATCTGGCGCTGGAGGTTCGACTCGTCGACCTCGTCGAACTCCACGATGCCGAGCGTGCCCACGCCGGCGGCGGCCAGGTACATCAGCGCCGGCGAGCCGAGGCCACCGGCGCCGACACACAGCACCTTGGCGTTCTTCAGCCGCTTCTGCCCGTCCATCCCGACGTCCGGGATGATCAGGTGGCGGGAGTACCTGCGGACCTCGTCTACGGTGAGCTCGGCAGCCGGCTCGACCAGGGGTGGCAGCGACACGGGGGCTCCGGTGGTCGGTATGTCAGTACGGTTGTTCTCCCCGTAACACTGCCACGCCCCTTCTCATTCCGAGACACCCGGTCCGATCCGCGAGACGATTTCGTCCCAGTAGCCGGGCAGCGAGTGGAATGGCGCGGTTTGTCCCGGGGGCCCCGTGCGGTCGGTGAAGAAGATCGTCCCGGCCCCCTGCCAGCGGGCGATCCGCAGCGCCTCGTCGAGGTGGGTGCGCGGGACCCCGTGCACGAGGTGGACGAACTTCGTCTCCGTGTACTCGGCGGTCCACTCGGCCACCTGCGACCAGCGGTAGTCGACCCAGGCGCCGGAGAAGGTCACCAGCTGGTCGGCGGTCTCGGCGTACCCCGGGTGGGGGTGGGTGCCGTGGCCGAGGACGAGATGGGCCTCGCCGCCGAGGACCGCCTCCAGGGTCGCGGTGACCCGGCGCACCCCGGCCAGGTCGGCCCGGTCAGCGGGGCAGCGGTCCAGGTAGTAGCCGTCCACCTTGTACCAGTCGAGGAAGCGGTGGGCGTCGGAGACGAGCTCCCCGAAGGGCCGGGAGCCGTAGGCCGCGTCCAAGTGCCCGAGGACCCTGACCCCGGCGTTGCGGAGCCTCCCCGCGGCCTCCAGGCAGTGCGGGTCGGGGCGGCTGCCCGGCCCCTCCGCCACGTTGAGCACCGCCCAGTGCAGCGGGGTGCCCGGACGGGCCAGCTCGCCCCACTCGACCGGGGCGAGCAGCGGGTGGGCGTAGCCGGGGACGCCCACGCCGAGGGCCTGGATCGCCCCGGTGGCCGTCAGATGCGACACGCCGCCTCCATCCAGATGTCGGCGAGGGACTCCTCCAGGTTGATCCGGGGCCGCCAGCCGAGCCGGTCGCGGGCGGTCCGGACGTCGGCCTGCTGCCAGGGGCCGCAGCCGTCGGGGTACGGGTAGGGGGCGGAGGCCAGCTGGTCGGCGATGGTCCCCTCGGTGCGGGGCGCGCCGATCATCGGGCGCTGCGGCAGGCCGTGCGGGGCGTCCAGCTCGTGCAGGTTGCCGGCGTAGCCCGCGACCCTGGCGAGGACGGCGGCGGCGTCGCGGAGCCGGACCGCGCGGCCGGTACCGATGTTGACGACGCCCTGGGCGGCGGAGAGCGAGGCGGCGTGGACGGCCCGCGCCACGTCCCGTACGTCGACGAAGTCCCGCTGCACCCCGAGGCCGCTGAGCTTCAGCTCGCCGTCCCCGGCCTGCATGGCCCGGCGCATCGCCTCGGCGAGGCGGCCGAGGGGCGAGCCGGCGGGGGTGCCGGGGCCGACGGGCGAGAACACCCGGAGCACCACTGCGTCGAGCCCCGACCCCAGGACGAGTTCGGTCGCCGCCAGCTTCGACACGCCGTACGGGCCGCCCGGGCGCGGCACGGCGTCCTCGGCGGTGGAGGCGCCGGGCTGGCTCGGCCCGTACTCCGAGGCGCATCCGACCTGGACGAGCCGGGCGCCGCAGCCGCTGCGGCGCAGGGCCTCGCAGACCGTGGCGACGGCGACGGTGTTGTGCCGGGTCAGGTCGCGGGCGCCGCCGCGGGTGGCACCCGCGCAGTTGACGACGACCCCGGGGTGGACGGCGTCGAGGAAGCGGGTCAGCGCGCCGGGGCTGCCGGAGGCGAGGTCGAAACGCACGTCGGCGTCGTCGCCCCGGCCGAGCGCGGTGAGGTGGACGGCCGGGTCGGCGAGCAGCCGGTCCGCGACGAAACGTCCGATGAAGCCGTTGGCTCCGAGCAGTAGCACCCTCATCGTGCGGCCCCTTCGTGCCGACCGGCCGGTGCTTGGGGTTGCGGGGTCATGATCTTCGGTCTCCTTGCGGGGTGGTGAGAGAGGTGGCGGGGCGCGCCCGCGGCGTCGGCTCCGCGGGTGCGCGGGGGGTTCACGGGGTGGTGTGGGCCGAGGCCCGGACGAGGGCGCCGGTCGCGTGGGCCAGCAGGCCGAGCGCGGCGGCGCCGCAGACGAGGGTGGGTACGGCCCCGGGGCCGTAGGCGTCGACGAGGGCGCGCACGGGGGTGGCGAGCACGTCGAAGCCGGGGGCGGGGACGCGGGCGGCGAGGACGCTCGCGAGGGCGAGGGCCTCCGCCGCGCCGGCGGCGGCGAGGGCGGCCGTGGCCGTCTCGGGGAAGCCGTGGACGGTGAGGAGCCGGGCGAACAGCAGGAGCGCGCCGAGGGCCAGGGCCCCGGAGCTGAACCCGGTGAGTCCGAGCAGTCCGGTGAGGGCGATCAGCTGGAGGGCCACCGTGCCGAGGAGCAGCGGCCGGGTGGCGGCCGCGAAGTCGGCGAGTCCCCGGCTGTCGGCGATCCTGCGGCGGGCCCGGTCCGCGAAGAGCCGGGCGCACCAGGCGGTGGGGGCGACGGCGAGGGCGAGGCCGAGGAGCGGGCCGGGGGTCAGGTCCCAGGGGCCGTCGGGTCCGCCGCTGAGCACCTGCGTCAGGAGTCCGTCGCCGCCGACCGCGTACGCCAGGAGCCAGAGGGTCCAGAGGGCGGCGGCGGGCACGGTGCCGCCGTCGGGGGCGCGGAACGGGCCGCGCCGGACGGCGAACAGGACGGCGCCCACGAGGAGCAGCGCGCCGGTGGCGCCGACCGCGAGGCGTGCGGGCCCGTGGGTGACGGCGAGTCCGATGCCGGTGAGCGCGGCGGCGGCCCCGGGGGTGAGGGCGGCGAGGACCCACGCGTCCGTGCGGGGTGCCGTCGGCGCCGGGGGCGGGCCGGGCTCGGCGCCGCGGGGCACGCGCGCGTACAGCTCCTCGGCGAGAGCGAAGACGTCCCGGTGCCGGAACCGCGCGGCGGTCCGGTCGGTGAACCCCTCGGCTTCGAGCCCGGCGGCGATCTCCAGCGGGTCGACGGCCCGCGCGCAGAGTTCCTGGTGCCGGTGCATGAGCACCTTCACGGGATCGGCGTTCCCCCGCCGGACCCGGGCCGCGGGGGCGGAAGCCGGCGGGGCGGGGGCGGGAGCCGGGGCCGCGGGGGCGACCGGGGCAGGTGCCGGGGCCGCGGCGGCAGGCGACGGCTGCGTCGGGGCTATCCCGGGGGGAGGGGGGTCCTCCGGGGTGCGCGGGTCGGGGGTCTCGGGGGTGAGGGGGGTCAGGGCGGGGGCGCCCAGGAGGGCTTCGGAACGGGCGTCCCAGGCTCCGGGGCTCGTCGGGGCGGCGGAGCCGCGCATGGGGGTGCCTCCTTCAGGCATCGGGGGCTCCTGTCCCGGCGGGCACGGCCTTGTGCGCCCAGCTGCCCGGTACGTGCGCCTCGGCGGGGTGGGCGAAGGGCACGCCGTCCCCGGGGCGGTGCCGCACCGGCGCGTGGGAGAGGAGTTCCAGGTAGATGCCGCGGAACGCGGCGAGGTTCTGTTCGACGGTGAAGAGTTCGAGCGCGCGGGCGCGGGCGGCGGCGCCCAGGCGGTGCCGGCGCTCGGGGTCGCGGAGCAGCGCGAGGCAGGCGTCGGCGAGCGCCCGGGGGTTGCGCGGGGGGACGACGAGGCCGGTGCCGCCGATGATCTCGACGACCGCGCCGACGTCGGTCGAGACGGTGGCCCGCGCGCAGAACATCGCTTCGACGAGGCTCGTGGGAAAGCCCTCGACCACGCTGGAGAGGACCACGACCGCGCCGGAGGCGTGGACGTCCTCCAGGGTGGGGGCCTCGGGGCCGCCGAGCTCCTCGAAGGTGACCGGGTTCTCGCCGACGGCGTGCGCCCCGGCGGCCTCGTCGGGGAAGAGCTGCGCCGCGAGCCCCTTGCACTGCGCGAGGTACGCGCCGGCTCCCGGATCCCGTACGGGCACGGCGACGATCCTCAGCCGGGCGTCGGGCTGCTGGGCGCGGACCTCCGCGAAGGCGTGCAGCAGGGCGATGAGGTCCTTGGCGGGTTCCACCCGGCCGACCCAGACCAGGGTGGTGGGGTCGCCGCTCTCCTCGTCCTCGCCCACCTCGGCGAAGCAGTCGGCCGCCATGCCGGGGTGGACGGTGCGGATCCGGTCGCGGTCGGCTCCGCACCTCTCCTGCCAGCGGCGGGCGTGGGCGTTGCCGGGGGTGAGGAGCGCGGCCTGTCCGTAGACCTCGGCGGCGAGCCGGCCGTGGAGGGCGGCGAGCAGGGTGCGCAGCGCGGCGGAGCGCCCGGTGGCGGCGGCCGAGAGGTAGTGGGAGCGGAGCTGGACGCCGTACTCGGTGACGAGCAGCGGGGTCCCGAAGAAGCGTTTGGCCAGGAGTCCGGGGAGGGCGGTGGTGCCTCCCGCGGCGGCATGGCAGAGGTCGGCCGCACCGAGGGCGTCGTCCGTGTACCAGTCGAGGGACAGGGGGTGCAGGGCGCGGGCCAGGTGCTCGGCGAAGGCGAGGTGGTCGGGGAGCCCGGCGGCTGCCGCGCCCCGGCGTGCGCCGGGCGCGCGGCAGGCGGATTCGAGGGCGCGGACGGCGTCGTCGGAGCGCAGCGCGCCGGGCAGTCCGCCGCGCTCGCGGGCGAGTTCGGCGAGGGCGTAGAGCCCGGTGGCGAAGGCGCTCCGGCCGAGGGAACCGCCGACCTCCTCCGTCTCCCCTGAGCCGCTCGGGGCGCCGTCCTCCGCGCAGAGGCCGACCGCGAGCTGGTGGAAGGCCTCGGTGAAGCGGCGGCGCTCGCGTCGGCCGTAGGCGCGGCGGGCGGCGCGGTCGCCGAGGGCGGTCCGTTCGAGGAGGTTCCTGCCCGTGGGGGCCGGGGCGCCGCTCCCGGGGTCGGCGGCGCGCACGACGCGGGCGTTCGGCGGGAGCGGGCGGGGTGCGCCGGAGCCGCCGACGGCGTACAGGTCGAACCGGTGCTGGTCGATCCCGCGCACGAGGCGGTCGCACCAGGCTCCGGACTCACCGACGGCGAACGGGTAGCCACCCTCCGTGAGCAGTCCGATCCGCACGAGTGCACCCCCGATCTCCCTTGACGGCGGCCACCGTTGGTCCGGCGACTCGCAGCGGGACGAACGTAAGCGGAGACACCGGTGGTGCGACGGACGGTTGTCCGTCGCACCACCGGAAGGGGTGAATGCACGTAACTTTCCCACCCCGGTCGCGTTCTGTCGCGCTAAGCCGCGGAACGGTCACGGAGGGTCAGGCATCGGCCGACGCCGGCCCGGTGGACCGGCGTCCCGTCGGCCACGCCGACCGGTGGGGCTAACGACCCGGGTAGACCCACGGGTTGGGCCGGCACGTGATGTCGTCGATGTCCAGGGACTTCGTCTGCTGCTGCATCACGGGGGCGAGCGCGCCGGGGGTGCTGCAGTTCACGTGACCATGGCCGAGCCGGTGTCCGACCTCGTGGTTGATGAGCATCTGGCGATAGGCGAGCATCGCCTTGGGGCCGAAGGTCTCGGCTCCCCGCGCCCAGCGGAAGGCGTTGATCATCACGCGGTCCGTGGAGGCCGAGTCGCAGGAGACGTTGTCGATCGTGGTGTCGAGACCGGACTTCGCGCACCAGACACCGGTGGTGCCGGGGCTGGCGAGGGTGAGGACGAAGTCGGGCTCCCCGGTGGAGACGCGCTCGAAGGTCATCTCGCCCCGGCCGGCCCAGCTGCGCGGGTCGTTGAGGGTCTTGAACACGGTCGCGGTGAACAACTCCTGGTCGAGGCCGAGCCCTTCCTCGACGTCGATCCGGTAGCGGACCAGACGGCCCTTGCCCGGCGCCTTCTGGAGGCCCGGCACGGCCTTGAACACGCCGGAGCCCTTCAGCTTCGGGTCGATCGGGAACTGGCGGGTGATCAGCTGCTCGTACGTCGGCGCCGGGATCTTCACGGGCGCCGGGCGCGTCGGGGCGGACCGCTCCTCGGAACGGGACGCGGAGCTGTCGTCCACCGTCCGGTCGGCGGGCTGTTCGGCGGCCTGGGCGGTGGCCGGAGCCTGCCCCCGGCCGGTGACCTGCCCGGCGACGATGACGGCGAGGACGGTGGCGACGGCGGCGGCCGCGATCCCTGTGAAGGTGCGGCCCAGACCTCCGAGGCCGCTCGGCTGGTCCGCCTCGGAGACGTCCTCGCCACGGGGTCCGGGGATGAACGGGGCCTCGGGAGCGTCCTGTTCGGGCTCGGCGGCGCGTCCGCGCGCGCCGCGCCGGGGGCCGTACCGCTCGGGCGCCGGCACGGAGCCTTCGTCGTGCTGCGGATGCCCGCCCCGTACGGGGGACCCGAAGACGGGCACACCGTGCGCCGGGGTGCCCGGGGTCCCGTGGGCGGAGGTGTCACGGACCCCGCCGCCGTACGAGGGTGCCCGGTGCGCGGCAGAGCCCTGCGCCTGGCTCCCGTACACCGGCGTCCCGTGCGCGGGAGTGCCGTACGCCGGGATGCCGTGCGCGGGCGTCCCGTACGACGGGGTCCCGGTCGTGTCCGGGCCGCCGTCGGCCGTCCTGCGGCGGCGCCCGGTGCCGGGCGCGTGCCCGGCCGCCGGTGCCGCCGGTGCCGGCGTTCCCGCCGTCCGTCCGGTCCGTGTCTGCTGACCGGTGTCCGCCACCGGGGGCGCGGAGCCCTTGCGACTATGTCGTCCCACGCCCCGGATCAGCTCCCGCCGTGATCGACGATCAGGTCCCGGGCGGCCTGGGCGACCGTCTCGGGGTACTCCATCATCGCCACGTGCCCCGCCTCGGGAAGGGTCAGGAGGCGTGAGCCGCGGAAGGCGGCGGCCGCCCTCCGGGCCGTACGGAACGAGACGAGCTGGTCGCGGGCGCCGTAGACCAGCAGCGTGGGCGCGAGCACCCGCTCGGCCTGCCGCCACAGCCCGTGCTGGCCTCCGAGCGTGTACGCGTCGACGATGCCGCGCGAGGAGCGGGCCATGGCGTCCCAGAAGTACGGGAGCTCCAGGCGCCGCTCCATCTCCTCGACGGCGTGCCGCAGGCCTTCGTCGGTGACCCGGCCGGGGTCTCCGTAACAGAGCGCGAGGACACCGCGGACCCGCTGTTCCGCCGTCCAGTCCTTGGTGAGCCTCGCGAAGAACGAGGCGACGCCGGGCACCGCGAGCAGCGCCGTGGGCCAGGCCGTGCGCTGGGCCCGCAGATCCGGCAGGGCCGGGGAGATCAGCGTGAGGGTGCGGACCAGGTCGGGGCGGACGGCGGCGACGCGGGTGGCGACGGCGCCGCCGAGCGAGTTGCCGAAGAGGTGGACCGGGCCGCGCCCCGCGGAGTCGAGGAGCCGGATGACGGCGCGGGCGTGCCCGGTGACCGAGTAGTTGCCGTCGTCGGGCGGTGGGGAGGCGCCGAAGCCGGGCAGGTCGACCGCCTCGCCGTCGACGAGGTCCGCGAGCAGCGGCATCAGGTCCGACCAGTTCAGCGAGGAGCCGCCGAGGCCGTGGACGTACAGCGCGGGCGGCAGGCCCTCCGCGGTGCCCGGCCGGGCGCGCACGTTCAGTGTGAGTCCGGGCAGCGACACGGAACGGAGCTCCTCGCCGTCGGCGACCCGCACGGCGCGCGTGATGCGCGGCTCGGACGGTTCGGCGGCGGTCCGGGTTTCCGGCAGCTCGGTCGACGACATGGCCGCAATATTACGAGACGATCACGCGCCGAGGTGTGTGGGTGCGGTCACAAGTCCGTGTGCGGCGGGACGCATGTACTCCTAGGCTCGGGGGAGAGGGCTTTCGAGAGGACCGCGACCCGCATGCCGGAAGGAACCCGCATGACTGTCGATCCGACCGAGCCGGACACGTTCACCGAGGAAGAGGTCGAGGTGCTGGACGAGGAGATCCCGGAGGCCGACGCCGCGGAGCAGCACACCGAACTGCGGCCGCGCGAGGACGAACCGGTCACCCATGTCGAGCGGGACTCGGCGAACGAGGCCGATTCGTCCGAACAGGCCCGCGTGGTCGCCCTGGACGAGGACGACTACCGCTGATTTGTTCGGTTTAACCTTGAATCGACTGTCGACCTGAGCGTCCGGTCCGTGAAATTCTGCGTTCGCACCGCGCACAGCCGGGTTACCCAAAAGTACGATGGCCGCGCGTGCGACAGCGCGCATGGATCGATATTCGGGAGGCCGCGTGAGCGCCATCGAGCAGACAGAGGCAGCACGCCCTCGGGGCACGCGCCTGCCGCGACGTGCCCGACGGAACCAGCTCCTCGGCGCGGCCCAGGAGGTCTTCGTCGCCCAGGGGTACCACTCGGCCGCTATGGACGACATCGCCGAGCGGGCGGGCGTCAGCAAGCCGGTGCTCTACCAGCACTTCCCCGGGAAGCTCGAGCTCTACCTGGCCCTCCTGGACCAGCACTGCGAGTCCCTCCTCCTGGCGGTGCGCACGGCCCTCGCCTCCACCACCGACAACAAGCTGCGGGTCGCGGCCACGATGGACGCCTACTTCGCGTACGTCGAGGACGAGGGCGGCGCCTTCCGGCTGGTCTTCGAGTCCGATCTGACGAACGAGCCGGCCGTACGCGAGCGCGTGGACCGGGTGAGCCTGCAGTGCGCCGAGGCGATCTCCGACGTGATCGCCGAGGACACCGGTCTGTCCAAGGACGAATCGATGCTGCTCGCCGTGGGCCTCGGCGGCGTCTCCCAGGTCGTCGCCCGCTACTGGCTGTCGAGCGAGTCCGCCATCCCCCGCGACAAGGCGGTCGGACTGCTGACCTCGCTCGCCTGGCGCGGCATCGCCGGCTTCCCGCTCCACCCCGTCGACGGCCAGCTGAGCGCCGAGGGCCACTGAGCATTCCCGTCGGCTGTTCGCTCCTGGCGTGCGCCCGCTGAACCGTACGGGTCCCCTCACCGGGCTAATGTGTGCAGCGTACGGCGCGGGTTATCGCGCAACGCTGACCGTTCGGAGGGACATAGCCGTGGAGGTCAAGATCGGCGTGCAGCACGCACCCCGGGAGATCGTTCTGGAGAGCGGGCAGTCCGCCGAGGAGGTGGAGCGCGCCGTGGCCGACGCTCTGGCCGGCAAGGCGCAGCTGCTCAGCCTCTCGGACGAGAAGGGCCGCAAGGTCCTCGTCCCGGCCGAGAAGATCGCGTACGTGGAGCTCGGTGAGCCCACCGTGCGCCGGGTGGGTTTCGGCGCTCTCTGAGCCCAGGATCTACGGGAGAGGCCCGGTGGACCGTCTCGGTCCACCGGGCCTTTCGTGTGCCACCGTGCCGATCGGCATCTCCGCTGCCCACGGGGCCACGCGGGGGCGTACGGGAGGATTGCGTTCCGGTCGCCACGGGTAGGTAGGGGGCGACCGCATCAACCGCCCCGCACCCTTTCGCGAGGTGAATCGTCTTGTTCCTGGAAGCCCTCGGCTCCGCCCTGCTCGGTTTCGCCCTGGCCTGGGCCGCCGTGCACCGGCTGCCCGACCGCCTCCCCGTCCGGGTGATCGTCCTCGCCACCGGAACGCTGGGCGGCGCCTTCGGCGCGCTCGTCACCCACGGAGCGCTCGGCCCCGGTCACTTCCTCGCCACCCTCATCGGCGCGGTGGCGGTGGCGGCGGTGCTGCTCTCGCTGCTGATCCGGCCGGCGTCCCGTCGGCGGCTGCGCCGATCAGCCACGGTCTGACCGGCACCGCCCGCCCTCGTCCGTACGAGATCCGACGAATCCGTAGGAGATCCGTACGGGAAGGGCCCGCGTGCGGCCAGACCTCAGGCGGCCAGACCCAGCGCGGCCATGCGCTTGGTGTGCGCCTCGGTGATCCGGGAGAACATCCGGCCGACCTCCGCGAGGTCGAAGCCGTCCGCCACGCCGCCGACCAGCATCGTCGACAGCGCGTCGCGCTCGGCGACCACGCGCTGGGCCTGCGACAGCGCCTCGCCCATCAGCCGGCGCGCCCAGAGCGCGAGCCGTCCACCGACCCTCGGGTCCGCGTCGATCGCGGCGCGGACCTTCTCGACGGCGAAGTTGCCGTGGCCCGTGTCGTCGAGCACGGAGAGGACGAGTCCCCGCGTGTCCGAGTCGAGGCGGGCCGCGACCTCCCGGTAGAAGTCACTGGCGATCGAGTCGCCGACGTAGGCCTTGACCAGGCCCTCGAGCCAGTCCGACGGCGCGGTCTGGCGGTGGAAGTCGTCGAGCGCCTTGGCGAAGGGCTCCATGGCGCTGGTCGGCTCGGCGTCCACGGCGGCGAGCCGGTCCCGCAGCTGCTCGAAGTGGTGGAACTCGGCCGAGGCCATCTTCGCCAGCTCCGCCTTGTCCGCGAGGGTCGGCGCCAGCTTGGCGTCCTCGGCGAGCCGCTCGAAGGCCGCGAGCTCCCCGTAGGCGAGGGCGCCGAGGAGGTCGATCACGGCGGCGCGGTACTGCGGCTCGGTGGATGCCGTCGCCCAGTCCTTGGCGGCGATCCCGGTGGGTGTGGCGTTGTCAGGCGTCTCCATGGAGCGCACAATAGCCCGCTCGCGCGCGCGGGGAAGGCGCTGGTCAGTCAGTGTGACCGTGCCCTCATCGCCATTTCTCCCGACACACATGCGCGATTCCGGGGTACAGTGATAAAGCGCCTGCTGAGTATGCGGACATGCTTTCGCACGTTCGGACGTATCCGGTGGGCCGACTCATGAATGAGGATGCCCGGTCGGTGGCCCGATCGGCTCCGGCCCGACAGCCCTTCCGGCGGACCCGCGGAAGGGTCACCCTCAGCGGTTCGACGCTCGAGCGACGGCAGTGGTCCCGTGCCACCCGGCAGTGATCTTCCCGATCCCACCGGAAGTGTCCCGGCACGGTACGACCCCCTTCGTTCGCCTCGCGCCGCGTCTCACAGAAGAGGCAGCACCCTGACTACGACTTTCCGAGACCTCGGAATCCTTCCCGAGACGGCCGAGGCCCTTGAGGCCGTCGGGATCGTCAACCCCTTCCCCATCCAGGAGATGACCCTTCCGGTCGCCCTCACCGGCACCGACGTCATCGGCCAGGCCAAGACCGGCACGGGCAAGACCCTCGGTTTCGGTCTGCCCATCCTGGAGCGCGTGACGGTCCCCAGCGACGTCGAGGCCGGCCGGGCGAAGCCCGAGCAGCTGACCGACGCCCCGCAGGCGCTCGTCGTCGTCCCCACCCGTGAGCTGTGCCAGCAGGTCACCAACGACCTGCTGACCGCCGGCAAGGTGCGTAACGTCCGCGTGCTCGCCATCTACGGCGGCCGGGCGTACGAGCCCCAGGTCGAGGCGCTGAAGAAGGGCGTCGACGTCGTCGTCGGCACCCCCGGCCGCCTGCTCGACCTGGCCGGCCAGCGCAAGCTCGACCTCTCCCACGTCAAGGTCCTCGTCCTGGACGAGGCCGACGAGATGCTCGACCTGGGCTTCCTGCCCGACGTCGAGAAGATCATGAACATGCTTCCGGCGAAGCGTCAGACGATGCTGTTCTCGGCCACCATGCCGGGCGCGGTCATCGGTCTGGCCCGCCGCTACATGTCGCAGCCGACGCACATCCGCGCCACCTCGCCCGACGGCGAGGGCGTGACCGTCGCCAACATCAAGCAGCACGTCTACCGCGCGCACAACATGGACAAGCCGGAGATGGTCTCCCGCATCCTGCAGGCCAACGGCCGCGGGCTCGCGATGATCTTCTGCCGTACGAAGCGCACGGCGGCCGACATCGCCGAGCAGCTGGAGCGTCGCGGCTTCGCCTCCGGCGCCGTCCACGGCGACCTCGGCCAGGGCGCCCGCGAGCAGGCGCTGCGCGCCTTCCGCAACGGCAAGGTCGACGTGCTCGTCTGCACCGACGTCGCCGCGCGAGGCATCGACGTCGAGGGCGTCACGCACGTCATCAACTACCAGTCGCCCGAGGACGAGAAGACCTTCCTCCACCGCGTGGGCCGCACCGGCCGCGCGGGCGCGAAGGGCACGGCGGTGACGCTGGTCGACTGGGACGACATCCCGCGCTGGCAGCTCATCAACAAGGCCCTCGGCCTCGACTTCCACGACCCGGTCGAGACGTACTCCAGCTCCCCGCACCTGTTCGAGGAGCTGGACATCCCGGCCGGCACCAAGGGCATCCTGCCCCGCGCCGAGCGGACCCGCGCGGGTCTGGGCGCGGAGGAGCTCGAGGACCTGGGCGAGCCCGGCGGACGCCGTGCGCGCGGCCCGAAGGCCGACAAGGCCGAGCGGACCGAGGAGCGCCCCGAGCGGACGCGGACCCCGCGGCAGCGTCGGCGCACCCGCGGCGGCGGCGAGCTCGACGACGCCCCGGCGTCGGCGGCCCCGGCCGTCGAGACGGTGACGGACGAGGCGAAGGCCGAGTCCGGCCCCCGTACCCCGCGCCGCCGCCGTCGCACCCGCGTCGGCGCCCCGGGCTCCGCTCCGGTGGCGCAGGGCGTCCCGGTGGCGCAGACGGCTTCGGTGGCCCAGGCGGCCCCCGCGGCCCGGACCGCTCCGGTGGCCCAGGCGGATCCCGCGGCGCAGGTGGCTCCGGTCGCCTTCGTCGCTCCCACCGCTCCGGCCGTGGAGGCCGCCCCGGCGCCCGCCGCCGAGGTGACCGAGCCGAAGGCCCCGCGCCGTCGCGGCCGTACCGCCGCCCGTCCGGAGGCCGTGAAGGCCGCGCCCGTCTCCCCGGCCCCCGTGGCCCAGGAGCCGGCCCCGGCTCCGCGCCGCCGCCGGCCGCGCGTGGTCCGCACCGAGGACACCGTGTCGTTCCAGACGGTCGAGACGGCCGCGGCCGCCCTGCGCGCCGCGTCGGCGTCCGCGTCGGCCGCTCCGGTGGCGGAGGCCGCTCCGGCCCCCGTCGCCGAGGCCCCGGTGGAGCAGCCGAAGAAGGCCCCCCGCCGCCGTACGGCCAAGAAGGCCGTCACGGAGCCGGCAGTCGAGGCCGTCACCGCCGCCCCGGTGGTGGCCGAGCCCGTCGCGCCCGTCGTCACGCCCGTCGCCGAGGTCACGGCCGAGGTCCCCGCGCCGCGTCGTCGCCGGGTGGTGCGGAAGGCCGCCGGTTCGCCGACGGTCGGCACCCCCGTCGAGCCGGTGGTCGTCGAGGCCGCGCCCGCGCCCGTCGTCGAGGAGGAGCCGAAGAAGACGACCCGTCGCCGGGTGGTCCGCAAGGCCGCCGGTTCGCCGGCCGTCTCCACCGCAGTCGGCACGGTGATCATCGAGGCCCCCGCCGCCGTCACCCCCGTCGTGGAGGCCGCCCCGGTCGTGGAGGCCGCTCCGGTCGTGGAGGCCGCTCCGGCCCCCGCCGCCGAGGCCCCCGCTGCCGAGGCCCCGGTCGAGGAGCCGAAGAAGGCCCCCCGCCGGCGTACGGCCAAGAAGGCCGTCGCGGAGCCGGTCGCCGAGACCGCCGAGGCGCCGGCCGCCGAGGAGGCCCCGAAGGCTCCCCGTCGCCGCGCGACCAAGAAGGCGGTCGCCGCCGAGGCTCCCGACGCCTCCGAGCCGAAGACGCCGACGCGCCGCCGTACGACGAAGAAGGCCGCCGCCGAGCCGGTCGCCGAGACCGCCGAGGCCGAGGCCCCCAAGGCCCCGCGCCGTCGCACCACGAAGAAGGCGGCGGCTCAGCCCGAGAGCTGATCCCGCCCGTCCCGACCGCCGCGGCCCGGCCCCTCCCCAGGGGCCGGGCCGCGGCGGCGTCCGCCGGCCGCCCCGGTGCGGGCCCCTCCGGTTACAGTCCAGACATGAGCAAGCCCCGGTCCCTCGTGCTGCCGCCCCGCACCCGCGCCCGCTCGCTGGTGACGGCGCGCGGCGACTTCGCCGTGCTCGACACGGAGCCGCTGGGCGACCGGCGCGGGACGGTGCTGCTGCTGCCCGGGTACACCGGCAGCAAGGAGGACTTCCTGGCCGTCCTGGAGCCGCTGAGCGAGGCCGGCTACCGGGCCGTGGCGGTGGACGGGCGCGGCCAGTACGAGTCGGCGGGCCCCCGGGGCGGGACCGCCTACCGTCGTCGGGCCCTCGCGCTCGACGCGGTCGCGCAGGCCGCGGCCCTCGGGGACGGTCCCGTGCATCTGGTCGGTCACTCGTTCGGCGGACTGGTCGCCCGGGGAGCCGCTTCGCTCGCCCCGGCCGCCTTCCGTTCCCTCACCCTGCTCTCCTCGGGCCCCGGCCGGGTCTCCAGGCCGCAGCGGATCAGGATCCGGGCGCTGCGCGTCGCGCTCGCGCTGCTGCCGAAGGAGCGGGTGTGGCGGGCGATGTGCTGGCTGGACAGCCGGGGCGAGGAACCGGACACGGACGACGCGCCGCAGCTCGCGGGTTTTCTGCGGCGGCGCTGGATGCGGACCAGGATCGCCCAACTCGCCCACGGGGGGCGGCTGTTGCTCGACCGTCACGACGGTACGGCGGAACTGACCGCGCTGCGGATGCCGCTGCACATCGTCTACGGGGCGGACGAGATGGTCTGGCCCGTCGAGGACCTCGCGACGGCGGCCGCCCGCACCGGCGCGCACCACACCGTGGTGGCGGGCGCCGGCCACTCCCCCAACGTGTCGCACCCGCGCGAGCTGACGGACCGGCTGACCGGCTTCTGGGAGCGTGAGGCCGCCGGCGCGGGGGTCAGAACTGCGACTTGAGGTGCTGCCAGAAGCCGTCCCGCAGGGCGCGCCGGAGTCCGGCGTGGCCGCGCAGGGAGCGGCTGAGCAGCCGTTCCGCCTCGACGAGCAGGTCCTGGTCGACGGGTCCGGGGAGGTAGGGCGCGCCGGGCAGGAGTTCGGCGAGCCGGTCCCGGCCGCGCTCGCCGAGCCAGGTCGCCGCGATCTGGGCGCCGACGAAACGCACCTCCTCGCGGGAGGGTGGCGGCTCGCCCTCGTTCTCGTACGTGGTGACGGGGCGGCGGGTGACGTAGGGGCGGCAGAAGTCCAGCTCGAAGGTGCGCTGGCTGTCGACCTCCCAGAGGAGCGCCTCGGCCTGGTTGCGGCCCTCGGCGGCCTCGATGCCCCAGAGGTGGACGCGGGCCCCGTAGCCCTGGGCCGCCTCGACGGCCGAGACGAGGTCCTCGTCGCCGCCGACGAGCGCGGCGTCGCTGATGGCGCGGTGCCGGGCGAGGGACTCCAGGTCCGAGCGGATCAGGGAGTCGACGCCCTTCTGCTGGTTGTTGGCGTTGAGGTTGCCGAGGCGGACCTTGACGTCGGGCAGTTCGGCGATGGCCTGCTGCTCGGGGGTGTGGATGCGGCGCCTGGCCCCGTCGTACCAGTAGACGCGGAGGAGTCTGCTGTCGGCGAAGATCGTGCGGGCCTTGTCGATGAAAGCCTCGATGAGCCCCTCCGCGTCGAGGTCGAAGGAGCGCCGGTCCTCGGTTCCCACGACCAGCAACCCCGCCGCAGCATGGACGTAACCTGCGTCGACGAAGATGGCGTGGGTAGAGGGAGTCTTGGCGACCTCGGCCAGCATCCGCTGGAGGAGTTCATTGGTGTGCTCGATCCGCGTGTCGAGGGCGCGGAGACGGGCGTCGGTCTCGGTCACCTGTGGGGTGTCTGCGTCGTTCATACGGGGCTCATTGTCCGCCGCCGGAGGCCTGGCCGCCACATCCTCCTACTCGTTAGTAGTTAGACATCCGAAAATTTTCCTTAGCGTAAGGAATGTTTGCAGGATGCATGTCGTTGGACCCATACGTAACGCAGTTCTCCACCAGGAGGATCAACTCAGACGAAGGGAGAAGCCCATGCGCTTCGAAATCCTGCGACTCGACGACATCGACGGCACGCCCGTCGACCGGACCGTCGTGGACGCCGCCTCCGTCAATCGGATCGTGCAGCAGGCCGCCTCGATCGGCCAGCGCATCTGGATCCGCCCCGCCGAGACCTCGGCCTCGTAACAGGCCAGGTCCACCCCACGCACCGCGCCCCCGCACGGACTTCGCCAGAGCGGAATCCGTACGGGGGCGCAGTGGTGTCCGGGGGCGCCCCGGGCGGCGGCTCAGGCGTTCTGGATCACCTGCGTGACGCCGTTGATGATCTGCTGCACCGCGATGGCGGAGAGCATCATGCCGGCGAGCCGGGTCACCAGGACCACGCCGCCGTCCTTGATGACCCGGATGATCAGCAGCGAGTACCGCATGGTCAGCCAGAGCACGACGTGCATGGCGACGATCGCGGCCCAGACGGAGACCTGCGCGGCGGCGCCGTCGGCGTTCTGCACGGCGAGGATGACCGAGACGATCGCGCCGGGGCCGGCGAGCAGGGGCATGCCCAGCGGGACGAGGGCGACGTTGACGTCCTTGGTCTGCTGGGGCTCGTCGGTCTTGCCGGTGAGCAGGTCGAGCGCGATGAGCAGCAGCAGGAGGCCGCCCGCGATCATCAGCGCGGGGACGGAGACGTGCAGGTAGTCGAGGATCTGCTGGCCCAGGAGGCCGAAGACGGTGATGACGCCGAAGGCCACGGCGACGGCCTGCCAGGCCATCCGGCGCTGCACCTTGGCGGCGCGGCCGGAGGTGAGGGCGAGGAAGATCGGCGTGATCCCGGGGGGATCCATGATCACGAAGAGGGTCAGGAACAGCGAGCCGAAGACGGCGACGTCGAACACGGTGGGGTGCCTTGCGGGAGAGGTGGAACGGTGGGGTGTGTCCCTGCCCCCGGAATGTGGGATTCCGGCGACCGGGCAGGTGAGCGCCGCCGCGGCACGGCAGGAAGCCGTGCGCGGCCGCGTGAGGGTGCGCGGAGTGGGCGGGCGCGCGTCGCACGGACGGCGGCGGGCACGGTGGCCTGCCGCCGGAGCGGTGGGACGGCGGGAGGGGGCGGAGAGCCCGGGCCCGGTACTAGGCGGAGGTTCCCCCCGCGCCGGGGACCGGGAAGGCCCCCGCGGCACGGCGGGTGATCTCGCCGTAGATCTCGGGGTCGGTCGTGTACTCGCCGAGACGGCAGGTCTTGCGGCTGCCGTGGTAGTCGCTGGAGCCCGTGGTCAGCAGACCGAGCTCCTTCGCCAGCCCGCGCAGCCGTGCGCGCGTCGCCTCGTCGTGGTCCATGTGGTCGACCTCGATGCCGTCGAGCCCGGCTTCGGCGAGCCGCGCTATCGAGGCCTCGGGGAGCACCTGGCCGCGCTTGACGGCGAGCGGGTGCGCGAAGACGGTGACGCCTCCGGCGGCCTTGACCAGCCGGATGGCCTCGACCGGGTCCAGCTCGTGCTTGCCGACGTAGGCCCGGCCGCCGTCGGCGAGCCACTCGGGCGTGAACGCCCCCGACACGTCCGGTACGACGCCGAGCTCGACGAGGGCCTCGGCGACGTGAGGGCGGCCCACGGAGCCGTCGCCGGCGATCCGGGCGACCTGCTCCCAGGTGACGGGCACGCCCAGTTCCCGGAGCTTGCCGACCATGGCCCGCGCGCGCGGCACCCGGTCGTCCCGGACCAGCTCGCGCTCGGCGAGGAGCTCGGGCTCCTCGGGGTCGAAGAGGTAGGCGAGCATGTGCAGGCCGACGCCGTCGACCCGGCAGGAGAGCTCGGCGCCGGTGACGAGGGTCAGCCCCTCGGGCAGCGCCTCGATCGCCTCGGCGTGCCCGCGGGTCGTGTCGTGGTCCGTCAGCGCGACGACGTCGAGTCCGGCCGCGGCCGCCTTCCGTACGAGGTCGGCCGGGGAGTCCGTACCGTCGGACGCCGTGGAGTGGGTGTGCAGATCGATGCGCACGACGCGGTACTCCGGAGGCTCGGCACGGACGAGGGACGCTCCAGCATAACGGGCGATGCACACGGCGATGTACGGAGCCAGTGACCCGGTCGCCCGTTACCGTGACCGGTCGCACCAGCCCCGGCGCCCGTCGCGCCCGCACCGCCGCCGGGCGCGCGCGACCGCCGCCACCGGTCACTCCCGCCGCGCGGCCACCGCCGACGTCCGCCGGCCCGGCCGCCCACCGTCACGCCGTCACGCCGTCACGCCAGCAGTCTCGGTGTCAGCGCCCCGCACGGCAGCAGCTCGACCTCGGCGCCCGCGTCGCGCAGGTCCGTCAGGACCAGTTCGTCGTACATCAGGAGACCGGACTGCTCGGGCCAGACGATCGCCCAGAGCCAGAGGCCGCGCGCCTCTCCCGCGAAGACCGCGCGGTCGTGGGGGGTGCCCTTGACATGCCAGAGCGGGGTGGGCCGTCCGGCGGCGAGCACCTTCGTCTGCGGGGGTCTGTCGATGGCCATGCCGGGGCCGGGGTCGGGACCGTCGATGCCGGCGTACCGGGCGCCGAGTCCCACGCCGAGCTCCTCCGCGACGAGCAGCAGCTCGCCGAGGCCGCCGAGCGGTCCCGGACCCGAGCAGGCGACGGCGGTCGCACGTCCTCCGCTGCGGTCGTCACCGGCGTACGCGACTCCGGTGAAGAGCCAGCCGACGGGCAGGGGCCACGGCATCCACACCGGCACCTGGGACCGGTGCACCACGACCCCGAGGGCCTCGACACTCGGCGGGATCACGGGCTGGAGCGGGTGCACCGAGCCGTGCACGTCGCACTGCCAGGAGTCGGCGAACAGCCCGGGCGCCCTGACCCGGCCACCACACTTCGGACAACTGGGTTCGCCCCTCATAGGGCTCAACGGTCCTACCCCTCGGGCCCGGCGTCAAGGACGGCCACAGACGATCACCCGTCCGGCCCGTGCCGTTCACCCCGGGTCGACCCCGGGGACCCTCAGTCCAGTTGCACGGACCGGCGCAGGGGATCGCGCAGGTCAGTGCCCCGCGCCAGCCAGCGCTCCTCCAGGGCCTGCGCTCCGTGCACGCGCTTCCACGCGGCCTCGTTCGAGGTCATCGGGAGCAGCGGCAGGAAACGCACCGGGTCCATCGGGGCGTCGAGCTCCAGGTCCTCGACGAGCCCGCCCGACTCGGCGACCAGGACCGAGCTGAAGGGGGCGGCCGGCCAGAGCGGCTCGCCGACGTCGAGCGAGGCGCCCGGGGCCACGATCACGCCTTCGACCTGCGGGGTGGCGGCGAGGACGGCGAGCGGGCGCAGCACCTTGTCGGTGTCGGCGAGGCCGCCCCGTACGGTCAGGACGAGTTCCGCCCGCGGTCCCTTCACCGGGTCGGCGAGCGCGGCCGTCGGGTCGGCCATCGGCTGGGCGGACATCCCGAGGGTCGCGTACCGCACGAGATCGCCGTCGACGAAGCGGAGCACCTCGATCCGGTCCGTGCCGAGGAACGTCACCGCGGCCCGCGCGTCCGGTTCTCCGAGCGCCGTCCGCAACCGCGCCTCGACCAGAGCAAGAACTTCTCCCATGGGTTGAGCATAAAGCGCGTATGGAACGGGCAAAATAAGGGATTGACCCTCAGTCGGCTGATAGTCTTGGCCGCTGGTCGGGAGTCCCGAACTCCCGACTACTCGTCACACGTCATCCCTCACGAGGGACCGGCCGGAGGAGGTGGGGCTGCGATGGACCGAAGTCGGTCGGGCAGTACCAGCCGCTCTTCCGCCCCGCACCCGAGCCCGGTGCGTACGACTCTCCGGTGATTCCGGCCCGTACCGAACCGTACGGACTCCGCTCCCCGGCATCTCGCACGACGGAAGAGCATCTCGCCTTTGCCTGTCTGTAGCGAACGCCGTCACCGCGATCCCTCGGTGCCGCCCGCTTTGTGGACGACGTCACTCCACGTCCCCATTCCGGGCTGTGCCACGCTCGCCGACGGCTCTCCGTGAAGGAGCATGCCCATGTCGATGATCCGTGACCTGCGCGCGGCCGTCCGCCCGAGCCTGCGGCACCCCCTGCGCAAGACCCCCACCACGTACACCTCGTACGACCCCACCCGCGACCACACGGCCTCCACCGCCGTGGTCGACTGCGCCGTCTACCGCGACGGGCGGCGCATCGAGGACAGCGAGTGCCTCACCCCGCGGGGCGCGATGCGCCAGGTGCGGGAGAGCGGCGGCTTCACCTGGATCGGCCTGCACGAGCCGACCGAGGCCGAATTCGCCGGTATCGCCGCCGAGTTCGGGTTGCACCCGCTCGCCGTCGAGGACGCCGTCCACGCCCACCAGCGGCCCAAGCTGGAGCGGTACGACGACACCCTCTTCACCGTCTTCAAGACCATCCACTACGTGGAGCACACCGAACTCACCGCGACCAGCGAGGTCGTGGAGACCGGCGAGGTCATGTGCTTCACCGGCCCCGACTTCGTCATCACCGTCCGGCACGGCGGCCAGGGCTCCCTGCGCAACCTCCGGCACCGCCTCCAGGGCGAACCCGAACTGCTCGCCAAGGGCCCCTCGGCCGTGCTGCACGCCATCGCCGACCATGTCGTCGACGGCTACATCGCGGTCGCCGACGCCGTCGAACTCGACATCGACCAGCTGGAGATCGACGTCTTCTCGCCGGCCGCGAAGGGCGCCACGCGCGGTACGGACACCGGCCGGATCTACCAGCTCAAGCGCGAGGTACTGGAGTTCAAGCGGGCCGTCACCCCGCTGCTCCGCCCGATGCAGCTGCTCAGCGAGCGGCCCATGCGGCTCGTCGACCCCGACATCCAGAAGTACTTCCGGGACGTCGCCGACCACCTCGCCCGCGTCCAGGAGCAGGTCGTCGGCTTCGACGAACTCCTCAACTCGATCCTCCAGGCCAACCTGGCCCAGGCGACCGTCGCCCAGAACGAGGACATGCGCAAGATCACCTCGTGGGCGGCGATCGTCGCCGTCCCCACGGCGGTCTGCGGCGTCTACGGCATGAACTTCGACCACATGCCCGAGCTGCACTGGAAGT
The DNA here is from genome assembly GCF_001905665.1 of Streptomyces sp. CB02261. Lineage (GTDB taxonomy): Bacteria > Actinomycetota > Actinomycetes > Streptomycetales > Streptomycetaceae > Streptomyces. Next base: position 311,624 of record NZ_LIVX01000002.1, read on the forward strand.
ACGGCTACCCGATGGTGCTCACCGGCATCATCGCGGTCTGCTTCACCATCCACCGCACCCTCAAGCGCAACGGCTGGCTGTGAACGGCTGCCGATAGGCTTCGGCCATGACCGACACGCTGCTCACCGGCGCCCTCGTCGAGGAGGCCACCAAGAAGTCCGGCCTCGTCTGGGTGCGGGGCACCGGCCCCGCCCGCGCGCTCTGGCACGTCTGGCACGACGGCGCCGCGTTCGTCGTCGGCGACGGCCCCGGCGAGCAGCCGCTGCCCGGCCTGCTCGACGGCGGTACGGCCGAGGTGACGGTCCGCAGCAAGGACAAGGGCGGCCGGCTGGTCGCCTGGACGGCCGCCGTGCGCGAGCTGGCGCACGGCACCGAGGAGTGGGACGCGGCGGTCGCCGAGCTCAAGGGCAAGCGGCTCAACGCGCCCGACGGCGAGGCCATGACGGGCCGCTGGGGGCGCGAGTGCCGGGTCCTGCGGCTCGACCCGCGCGAGGCGACCACGGAGCTGCCGGACGGCTCCCTGGCCGCCGTACCGCTGCCCTCGGGGGCCACGACCCGCGACACGGTGCCGGCCCACCTCCCGAAGCTGCTGCTCAAGCGCCGCAAGCGGCGCTGACCGCCGGTCTCAGGTCCGGGGCAGCTGCTTGCCGTAGTCGAGGGTCTCCTCCTTCGACGGCGCGGCGAGCGGGAAGTCCTTGTTCCACTCGGAGAGCACCACGACGCCCCCTCCGCCGCCCCGGGCGAACTGCAGCGGATACGGGGAGCCCTCCAGGGCCACGTCGAGGGTGCCGCCCTCACCGCCCTCGCCGCCCTTGACCTTGACCGTGCGGACCCCGCCGATCTGGTCCCGGTCGCCCTTGACCTTCTCGCCGTGCAGGCCGATGAGCCCGTCCAGGAGCAGACCCATGTCCGTGAAGCCGCGCAGCTGCTTGTACGAGGGGTCGCCCTGCGGCACCTTCACGTACATGTCGTCGAGCTTGTCGGCGGCCTCGGCGTCAGCCTCCGTCGGCTCGCCGCCCTGGGCGTCGTCGTGCGCCCAGAATCCCGCGTCGGCCTTCAGGTAGAGCGCGTCGCCGACCCGGAGCAGCTCGAAGGTGCTGTTCTTCGTCGTCACCGAACCGCTGGCGCCGTCCTGCTTGAGGCGCATGTTCAGCTTGAACGTGTCGCCCTTGCTGACCAGGGTCCCGGCGAGTCGCACCGCCTTCGCCGTGTCCGCCGCCGTGCGCGCCTTGCCCTCGATCTCGGGCGCGGAGAGCTTCCCGACCCCGTTGGTCCCCTCGTCCGGGTCGGCGGCGCAGGCCGTGAGTCCCACCGTCAGTCCGGCGCAGAGCGCCAGGGGCGTGACAGCCCTGCGGATACGCGATGACGGGGTGCGGACGGTCATCTGCGCTGCCTCTCGAATCGTGGGGGGGGGGCGGCGGGCCGTGGCCCGTGGGGACTGCCGGGCCGGGGAGACTACCGTGTTCCAGGACCGGCGGAACGACCGGGTCCGGTGCCGGTGCCGACGGGGGGAACGGCAGATCGCAGCGTACCCGGACCGGGGGAAGCGCCCGGCGGCAGCCGTACGGAGGCACTGCCGGGGCGGGGCGGAACCGCTCGGGCTAGCCTGAACCCTGCAGGACTCTGGCTCGAACTCGAATCGTGCGGCACCGAGGAGGCGCGTGGTATGGCGGCAGGCGCCCCCCGGATCTTCGTCTCCCACCTCGCGGGGGTACCCGTCTTCGACCCCGTCGGCGACCAGGTCGGCCGGGTCAGCGACCTCGTCGCCATGCTGCGGGTCGGGCGCAGGCCGCCACGGCTGCTCGGGATGGTGGTGGAGGTCCTCAGCCGCCGCCGGGTGTTCGTCCCCATGACCCGGATCACGGGCGTCCAGTCCGGCCAGGTCATCACCACCGGCGTCGTCAACATGCGCCGCTTCGAACAGCGCCCCACCGAGCGGCTCGTCCTCGGCGAGCTGCTCGACCGGCGGGTCCGGCTCGTGGGCCCCGGCGGGGAGGAGGGCGAGGAGGTCACCGTCCTCGACGTCGCCATCCAGCAGCTGCCCGCGCGCCGCGACTGGGAGATCGACAAGGTCTTCGTCCGGCGCGGCAAGGGCGGGGCGCTGCGCCGCAAGGGCGAGACGCTGACCGTCGAGTGGTCCGGCGTCACCGGCTTCTCCCTGGAGGAGCACGGGCAGGGCGCCGAGAACCTGGTCGCCACCTTCGAGAAGCTCCGCCCCGCCGACCTCGCCAACGCGCTGCACCACCTCTCCCCCAAGCGGCGCGCCGAGGTGGCGGCGGCGCTCGACGACGACCGGCTCGCCGACGTCCTCGAAGAGCTGCCGGAGGACGACCAGATCGAGATCCTCGGCAAGCTGAAGGAGGAGCGCGCGGCCGACGTCCTGGAGGCGATGGACCCCGACGACGCGGCCGACCTGCTGTCCGAGCTGCCCGAGGAGGACCAGGAGCGGCTGCTGACGCTGATGCGGCCCGACGACGCGGCCGACGTGCGCCGCCTCCTGGCCTACGAGGAGCGCACGGCCGGCGGTCTGATGACGACCGAGCCGATCGTGCTGCGGCCGGACGCCACGGTCGCGGACGCGCTCGCCCGGGTCCGGCAGCAGGACCTGTCCCCGGCGCTCGCCGCGCAGGTGTACGTGTGCCGGCCGCCGGACGAGACGCCGACGGGCAAGTACCTGGGCACGGTGCACTTCCAGCGGCTGCTGCGCGATCCGCCGTTCACGCTGGTCAGTTCGCTCGTGGACAGCGATCTGCCGCCGCTCGGCCCGGACACCCCGCTGCCCGCCGTCACCAGCTATCTCGCCGCGTACAACATGGTCGCGGCGCCCGTGGTGGACGAGGGCGGTTCGCTGCTCGGGGCGGTCACCGTCGACGACGTCCTCGACCACCTGCTGCCGGAGGACTGGCGGGAGACCGAGTTCCACGAGGAGGGGGCCGGGCATGGCGGCTGAACGCACGCAGGACCGGGAGCGCGAGCGGGACCGGGACCGGCCGGGTCCCCGCATCCGGCTCGACCTGCCGCGCGAGCGCCGGGCCAGGCTGCTGCCGGAGTACGACCCCGAGGCCTTCGGGCGGCTCTCGGAGCGGATCGCCCGGTTCCTGGGCACGGGACGCTTCCTCGTCTGGATGACCCTGACGATCATCCTCTGGGTCGCGTGGAACATCTTCGCGCCGGCGTCGCTGAAGTTCGACGAGTACCCGTTCATCTTCCTGACGCTCGCGCTGTCCCTCCAGGCCTCGTACGCGGCGCCGCTGATCCTGCTCGCGCAGAACCGGCAGGACGACCGGGACCGGGTCAACCTCGAACAGGACCGGAAGCAGAACGAGCGGTCGATCGCCGACACCGAGTACCTGACCCGGGAGATCGCGGCGCTGCGGATGGGCCTGGGCGAGGTGGCCACGCGCGACTGGATCCGGTCGGAGCTCCAGGACCTGATCAAGGAGCTGGAGGAGCGCCGGGATCTATTCCCGTCGGGCGACTCCCGGGGAAGTGACGTACCCGACCGTTGACAGACCTTTCATGGGCCGGTGGTCGGCGCCGTACCATCGTCGGTATGGCTATGGAAGACGCGGTGCTCGAAGCACTGGCGACGGTGAACGACCCCGAGATCAACAAACCGATCACTGAGCTCGGCATGGTCAAGTCGGTGGAGATCGAACCGGACGGCAGGGTCGCCGTCACGGTCTACCTGACCGTCTCCGGCTGCCCGATGCGCGACACCATCACGCAGCGCGTGACCGAGGCCGTCTCCCGGGTCGAGGGCGTCACCGGCGTCGACGTCTCGCTGGACGTGATGAGCGACGAGCAGCGCAAGGAGCTCGCGGCGGCGCTGCGCGGCACGAGTGCCGAGCGCGAGGTGCCGTTCGCGAAGCCCGGTTCGCTGACCCGGGTCTACGCGGTGGCCTCGGGCAAGGGCGGTGTCGGCAAGTCGTCCGTCACCGTGAACCTGGCCGCGGCGATGGCCGCCGACGGGCTGAAGGTCGGCGTCGTCGACGCCGACATCTACGGTCACAGCGTGCCGCGGATGCTGGGAGCGGACGGGCGTCCGACCCAGGTCGAGAACATGATCATGCCGCCGTCGGCGCACGGCGTGAAGGTCATCTCCATCGGCATGTTCACCCCGGGCAACGCCCCGGTCGTGTGGCGCGGCCCGATGCTGCACCGCGCGCTCCAGCAGTTCCTCGCGGACGTGTACTGGGGCGACCTGGACGTCCTCCTGCTCGACCTGCCCCCGGGCACCGGCGACATCGCGATCTCGGTCGCGCAGCTCGTGCCGAACGCGGAGATCCTGGTCGTCACCACCCCGCAGCAGGCGGCGGCCGAGGTCGCGGAGCGGGCCGGCTCGATCGCCGTCCAGACGCACCAGAAGATCGTCGGCGTCGTCGAGAACATGGCGGGCCTGCCGTGCCCGCACTGCGACGAGATGGTCGACGTGTTCGGCACGGGCGGCGGCCAGAAGGTCGCGGACGGCCTGACGCAGACCACGGGCGCGGCGGTCCCGGTGCTCGGCTCGATCCCGATCGACGTACGGCTCCGCGAGGGCGGCGACGACGGCAAGCCGGTCGTCCTCTCCGACCCCGACTCCCCGGCGGGCGCGGCGCTCCGCGCGATCGCCGGCAAGCTCGGCGGCCGCCAGCGCGGCCTCTCCGGCATGAGCCTCGGCATCACACCGCGCAACAAGTTCTGAGGACATGAGGAAGGGCGCCCCCGACGGGGCGCCCTTCGTGCCTGCGCCTGCGCGTCTTCGTGCCTACGCGTACGCGTCGAGGTCCTTGATCTGCGAGAACCCGAGTCCGTACGCGCTCATCCCTCGCCCGTACGCCCCGATGTGGACCCCCGCGGCGGAACCGGCGAGGATCCAGCCGAACTCCGACTCGCGGTAGTGGAACGGCATCGGCACCCCGTCCACCGGCAGCGACAGCGTCGACCAGGCCGGCCCGTCGAGGTCGTCCGCCAGCTCGAACGCCGTCTCGGTCTGCTGGTCCAGCCAGTTGTCCCGCGTGGCGTGGTCGAGCGAGGCGGGCCAGGTGTGGACGAGCAGCCCCGAGCCGGCCAGCCAGGCGGCCGAGGAGACGGTGGTGGCGTCGAGGACGCCCGTCCCGTCACCGGTCCGCCGCACCGGGCTCGCCGCGACCGTCACGACGACCGCGAACCGCTCCTTCTCCGCGGCGCTCGCGTCCGACTTTATGGTCGGCGTGTCGCCGTGCCCGGTCGACCCGTGCTGCACGCTCCCGTCCGCCGCCGTACCGACCTGCATCAGCCAGCGGGGCCCGGTGAACGCCTCGTCGAGGCCGTACCAGGCGAACGCCGCGCGCAGATAGCCCTCGGCGGTGCGCCGGGCCGTGGGCACGCCCTCCACCCGACTGGTGGTCTCCATCTCGGCCGCCTCCTCGTTCCGTCAACAGAGGGAGGATAGCCACCAAGACGCGTCGGGACGGTGACAGCCCGTCGTCAGGTCGCGTCGGAGTCGTACGGCGGACGCTCGCCGGTGTCCGGCTTGTCCTGCTTCTTCAGCAGGTCGGGCGCGGAGCCGTTGACCGCGGCGGGCGCGGCTGTGGCGGCGGCGCTCCGGCCGTGGACGGCGTCCGCGACGTCGTTCATCTCCTTCTTGAGGTCGAAGCTGCCGCGCAGCTCCTTCAGCTCGCGAAGGTCGTCGTTCTGCTCCATCTGCTTGCGCAGGAACGTCTTCGGGTTGAGGTCCTCGAACTCGAAGTCCTTGAAGTCCGGTCCCAGCTCGCTGCGGATGTCCTCCTTCGCGCTGTCGGAGAAGTCACGGACCTTCCGTACGAAGCGCGAGACGTCCTGGATGACCTTCGGGAGCTTGTCCGGCCCGAAGACGAGCACGGCGAGGACCACGAGCGCCACCAGCTCGAGTGCGCCTATGTCGCTGAACACGTAGTAGCTCCTTCATGCCGGTCAAGGGCCCGGGGCCCGGTCCACGGTACCCGGCGAAACCGCCCGCCGGGTACCTCCCGGTGTCCACCGCATGGCACTCAGGCGCCCTGCGAGGAACCGAGCGTCAGCGTCTTTGTCAGCTCTTTGCCGTCGCGCGTCAGGGTGAGCTCCAGCCGGTCGCCGGGGCGGTGGGCGCGGATCTTCACGATCAGCTCCTCGCCGTTGTGCACGCGCTGGCCGTCGACCTTGGTGATGACGTCGCCGGGCAGGAGCCCGGCCTTGCTCGCCGGACCACCGGGGGTGACGGAGGCGGAGCTGTCCTTGCCCTTCTCGCCGACGCGGGCGCCGTCGCCGTTGAACTGCATGTCGAGGCTCACACCGATGACGGGGTGGGTGGCCTTGCCGGTGTTGATGAGCTCCTCGGCGACGCGCTTGCCCTGGTTGATCGGTATGGCGAAGCCGAGTCCGATGGAGCCGGGCTGGGAGGCGCTGTCGCCCTCGCCGGAGCCGCCGCCGGCGGCGCGGATCGCGCTGTTGATGCCGATGACCCGGGCCTTGGAGTCGAGGAGCGGGCCGCCGGAGTTGCCCGGGTTGATGGGGGCGTCGGTCTGGAGCGCGTCGACGTAGCTGATGTCGCTGCCGTCGCCCTTCTCCCCGCCCGCGGTGATCGGGCGCTCCTTGGCGCTGATGATCCCGGAGGTGACCGTGTTGGAGAGGTCGAAGGGGGCGCCGATGGCGACGACGGGGTCGCCGACGCGGACGTTGTCGGAGTTGCCCAGCGGCAGCGGCTTGAGGCCGGAGACGCCCGTGACCTGGACGACGGCCAGGTCGTAGCCGGTGTCCTTGCCGACGAGCTTGGCGCGGGCGGTCTCGCCGCTGGAGAAGGTCACCGAGATGTCCTCGGAGGACCTGGCCGAGTCGACGACGTGGTTGTTGGTGAGGATGTGGCCCTTGGTGTCGAGGACGAAGCCGGTGCCGGTGCCGGACGACCCGCCGCCCTTGACGTGGAGGGTGACCACGCCGGGCAGGGCGCTGGCCGCGATCCCGGCCACGCTCTCGGGGGCGCGGTCGGTGTCCTCGGCGTCCGCCTGCGGCAGTTCGACGGTGGTGAGCCCGCCGTTCCGCTCGACGTACGCGCCGATCCCGCCGCCGATGACACCGGTGACGAGGGCGAAGACGAGGGCTCCCACGATCGCGAGCCCCTTGCGGGACTTCTTCGCGGGCGCGGGCGGCAGCCCGGCCCCGCCGGTCCCCCAGGGGTCGTACTGCACCCACGGCGCGCCGGGGGCCCCACTGTGGGGCTGCTGGTGCAGCGGGGGCTGCGGGTGGGAGTGAGCCTGGGGCGGTACGGGGGGCACGTGGGCCTGCTGCGGCGGTACGGGGGCGGACGGGTGCTGTACGGGCGGTGCGGGCGCCCAGGGTCCCGGCTCCCCGTACGGCGGCGTCCGGTACTCGTCGGGCGCGTGCAGGGGCTCCGAGACGGGCTGCGCGGCCGGGGCCGGCTCGGCGGAGGCGGCGGGCGCGGTGGCGGGCGTGGCGATTGCGGGGGCGGGAGGCTCGCTCTTGGTGAGGAGGACGGCGGGCGCGGCCTCGGACTCCGCGGCGGGCCCGGCGTCGGCCACCTCGGCCGCACCCGACACGCCGGTCGCTTCCGTCAGGTCGGTCACACCGGCTCCCTCGGCCTCCGCCCCGGCCGTGGTGGTCGGCGGCTGCGGCGCGGGCAGCGGAAAGTCACCGTCGTCGGCGCCACCGGCGCCGGGGCGGTCGGTGACGTCGCCGGTCGGAGGCGGCGAGGGTATCCGCGCCGCCTCCGGTGTGCTCGAAGGCCGGCTCCACCAGTTCGGCTTCCCGTTGTCCATGCTCTCCCCGCAACCCGCTGACCCGTCCGCGCCCCTGGGTCGGGCGCCCGTCCCTGGATTCAACCAGGTCGCGGGTCAGCGGTGGGAGCCGAGCGGTGCGGTCGTCGGGCTCGACACCGTGCCGGGTCCGGGGGCGAAGGCCAGCTGGAGGGCCGGGCCGGTGGGGCGTATGAACGGCGAGAGCGGCAGCAGGGACTGCGGGGCCGGCCTCTGGAGCCGCACCGCCGACAGCGGCGCCGCGGCGGAGCGCACGGCGTCCGGGGGCACCGCGCCCGCCGGGACCGTGCCCTGGTTCACCGCCGCGATCGGCCCGCGCGGGGCCACCGGCCCGTGCGGCAACGCCGCCGGAACGCCGGGAGACAGCGGAGCCGCCTGTCCCGCGTCGACGGACTGGGCACCGGACCGCTCGCCGGAGCGGGTGCCGCGGGCGGCGGTCGTCCCGCCGCCGGGGCCCGAGGTGGACGCGCGCAGCGGGGTGACCGCGCTGCCCGAGGCCGGGCCGCCGCGCCCGCTCGCGTTCACCGAGGATTCGAGGGGCAGGGTGCCGCCGAGGGCGATCGCCGCGAAGGAGACCGCGCTGGCCGCGGCCCAGGCGAAGCGCCGTCCGCGCCCGGACGTCCCCGAGGCCCGGTCGCCGACCTCGTGGATGCGGAAGCCGGTCCGCGGGGGGTGTGGGGTGACGACCGCCGCGGTGGCGAAGCCGTCGGACTTCAGTCCGCCCGTGCCGAGGAGCTGTTCGAGGGGGCCTCTCGGGCCGCCGGGGGCTCCCGGGTCGCCGGGACCTCCGGGGAGGCCCTGGAGGCGGGCGAGGAAACCCTCCGAGGGCGGCGGGGGCGCGGCGGAGGCGAAGACGCTCTTGAGGGTGCGCTGCGCGTCGGCCTCGGCCTTGCAGCGGGCGCAGGTCGCGAGGTGCGCGAGGACCCGCTCGCGGGAGTCGTGGCCGAGCTCGCCGTCGACGAGCGCGGCCAGCCGGTCCCCGAGGTGGTGTTCCGCCGGGGTCGGCGACGTGGGTCGTGTGCCGCTCACGCTGTCCCGGCCTCCCATCCGACGGAGGCCAGGGCACGCTCCGCCCGTGCCTCGGGCGAGCGGTGCTTGAGGGCCTTGCGCAGGTGGGAGCGCCCGCGGTGGATCCGGCTGCGGACGGTGCCGAGCTTCACCCCGAGGGTCGCGGCGATCTCCTCGTACGACAGTCCTTCGATGTCGCAGAGGACGACGGCGGCGCGGAACTCGGGCGCGAGGGTGTCCAGGGCCTGCTGCACGTCGGCGTCGAAGTGCGTGTCGTTGAAGACCTGCTGCGGCGAGGGCTCGCGGCTGGGCAGTCGCTCGGCGGCGTCGTCGGCGAGCGCGTCGAAGCGGATGCGCTGCTTGCGGCGGACCATGTCGAGGAAGAGGTTGGTGGTGATGCGGTGGAGCCAGCCCTCGAAGGTGCCCGGCGTGTACGTCGACAGCGAGCGGAAGACGCGGACGAAGACCTCCTGGGTGAGGTCCTCGGCATCGTGCTGGTTGCCCGTGAGGCGGTAGGCGAGGCGGTAGACCCGGCCACTGTGCGTGCTGACGATCTCCTCCCAGGTGGGCGGAGTCCACGCCTGCGATTCCGCATCCGATGCGAAGGTCGCGGTGGTGGGAGCGGAGTCGGTGGTGCGGAAGCGGTCAGCGGTGTCGGTCACGGATTTCGGCTCACCCGCCGACCTGAGAAGACGCCGAAGCACTCCTCCCCGATCCCCAGGCGCAGCCGCACCTCCCCTGTCGGCTCTGGTGGTGTCCAGTGGAGCCCCTACCATAGCCACCTCGCCCGTTAGCTCCGGATAAGAATCTTTACGCGAATTTGGGACCCGGTCGCCCGGCTGTCCCCTCCGCGTCCTACCCCTGGTGAACGCACGGTCCCATCTGCGGGTTCCCGCTGACAGCGGATACAGTCACCGTTGCGTCAACTACGGGGACAGGAGAGGGCCATTACCGCCAACCGGCAGACGAGCTGGTCGTTCGCCGACGCCTTTGTCGCCGAGGACGATGCTCTGCGCTGGGCCCGGGAGCGGGCCCGGGAGGCAGGGCTGCCCTCGGTGTCGCCGGGCACCGGCGGTGCGCTGCGCCTGCTCGCCGCGACGGCGGACGCCAAGGCGGTGGCGGAGATCGGCACCGGCACGGGCGTGTCGGGCATCTATCTGCTGCTCGGGATGCGGCCCGACGGGGTCCTCACGACCGTGGACCTCCAGCCGGAGCGCCAGCAGCACGCCAAGACGGCGTTCCGTGCGGCCGGCTTCGCGGGCAACCGGGCCCGGTTCATCCCCGGCCGCGCCCTGGACGTCCTGCCGCGCCTCGCGGACGGCGGATACGACCTCGTGTTCTGCGACGGCGACCGGCTCGAGTACCTCGACTACCTCGCTGAATCGTTGCGCCTGCTGCGACCGGGCGGTCTCGTCTGCTTCGAGGGAGTCTTCGCGGACGGCCGCACGGTCGACTCGGGGGCCCAGCCGGCGGAGGTCCAGCGGATCCGTGAGCTGCTGCGCGCCGTGCGGGAGAGCCAGGAGCTCGTCCCGTCCCTGCTGCCGGTGGGCGACGGCCTGCTCTGCGCGGTACGCCGGGGCTGACCGGCCCGCCCCCGCCGTGCTGCCCCCGACACACCGCTGCCCCGGTACGGGCGGGCCGTACCGGGGCAGCGGTGGGGAATCGTGGAGAGAGGGTCAGCCGACGACCTGCTTCAGAGCGTCGCCCAGTGCCTGGGCCTCGTCCGGGGTCAGCTCGACGACAAGCCGACCGCCGCCTTCGAGCGGAACGCGCATGACGATGCCCCGCCCCTCCTTGGTCACCTCGAGCGGGCCGTCACCCGTCCGCGGCTTCATGGCCGCCATGCTTGTTCCCCTTCCTGAAACCAGCTCTTTGTCAGCCGGGCAGCTCCATGGTGTGGAGCACGCGTCACCGGCTTCGAACACATTGCTTCCAGGTCATTATCCCGCATGGCAGGACCCGATGACCAACATCGAATGGCATCGCTTGCGCAACGCGCTCTCTCAAAACCCCACATTTCGGCGATCGGCCTGCGATACTTCGCCGCTCGGCGTCCCGGCGGCGCCTTCTTTTCTTTGATGCAGCTCACATGTGCGGTGGGGGTGATCTCCGCCATGCTGGGCTGGTCAACCACGCGAAGAGGCGAAGGGAACCCGATGGCCGACACGGTCCTGTACGAGGTGAGCGACGGACTCGCCACCATCACGCTCAACCGGCCCGAGGCCATGAACGCCATGAACGTGGCGGCGAAGGTCGCCCTCCGGGACGCGGCGGAGACGGCCGCGGCCGACCCCGCCGTACGGGCCGTGCTGCTCACCGCGGCCGGGGACCGGGCGTTCTGTGTGGGCCAGGACCTGAAGGAGCACGTGGGTCTGCTCATGGCGGACCAGGAGAACGGCACGCGCGCGACCATGAACACGGTCCGCGACCACTACAACCCGATCACCAAGGCGCTCGCGGGGATGCGCAAGCCGGTGGTGGCGGGCGTCAACGGCGTCGCGGCGGGGGCCGGCTTCGGTTTCGCGCTCGCGGCGGACTACCGGGTGGTCGCCGACACGGCCTCCTTCAACACCTCCTTCGCGGGCGTGGCGCTCACCGCCGACTCGGGCGTGTCCTGGACCCTGCCCCGGCTGATCGGCGCGAGCCGGGCGGCCGACCTGCTGCTCTTCCCGCGCTCGATCGGCGCCCAGGAGGCGTACGAGCTCGGCATCGTGAACCGGCTGGTCCCGGCCGCCGACCTGGCCGCCGAGGCCGATAAGGTCGCCCGCGCGCTGGCGGAGGGCCCGACGGTGGCGTACGCGGCCCTGAAGGAGTCCCTCGCCTACGGCGCCGACCACTCGCTGGCCGAGGCCCTGGAGAAGGAGGAGGAACTCCAGGCCCTGGCGGGCTCGTCGGAGGACCACACGATCGCGGTCCGCGCCTTCATCGCCAAGGAGAAGCCGAGGTACCTCGGCCGCTGAGCGGTCGCGGGGCGGGCGGCCGGGACACGTCCTACCGGCCGCCCCGGGCCACGCACCCCGTCACGTGGTCGTCGACGAGGCCGCACGCCTGCATCAGGGCGTAGGCCGTGGTGGGGCCGATGAAGCGGAGGCCGCGCTTCTTGAGCGCCTTCGAGAGTGCCGTGGACTCGTCCGTGACGGCCGGGACCTCGGAGACCGTACGCGGGGCCGGGCGGCCCGCCGGATCAGGGGCGTACGACCAGATCAGCGTGTCGAGTTCGCCCGGGGACCAGCCGGCGAGCAGCCGGGCGTTGGCCAGGGTCGCGTCGATCTTGGCGCGGTTGCGGATGATGCCCTCGTCGACGAGGAGCCGCTCCCGGTCCTGCTCGCCGAAGGCGGCGACCGAGGCGATGTCGAAGCCGGCGAACGCCCGCCGGAAGCCCTCGCGGCGACGCAGGATCGTGATCCAGGACAGGCCCGACTGGAAGGCCTCCAGGCAGAGCCGCTCGAAGAGCGCGTCGTCGCCGTGGACCGGGCGGCCCCACTCCTCGTCGTGGTACGCCACGTAGTCCTCGGTCGACAGACCCCAGGGGCAGCGCAGCCGCCCGTCCGGCCCCGGGATCGCCCCGCCGGCCGTCACGCCCGCTCGTCCTCGTCGTGACCGGCGGCGGCCGCTCCCGCGAGCGCGTCCTCCAGCTCGGCGATCCGGGCGTCCCGCTCGGCCAGTTCGGCGCCGAGGCGGACGAGGACGTCGTCGACGTCCGCCATCCGGTAGCCGCGGACCGCGACGGGGAGGCGGACCGCCTCGACGTCGGCGCGGTCGACCGGGCGGGAGGCCGGGAGGGGGTCGACGAGCTGCTCGGGCGCCACCTCGGGCAGCACCTCGCTGTCGCCGCCGCCGACCACGGCGAGGGTCACCGCGGCCACGACCACGACCATCGTGATGAGCAGAAACCAGAACACCTGCGTGCCTCTCCCCGGAGTGGAAACCGTCCCGTGCCGATCGTGCCATGCGCCACCGACAGCTAGGGTCGCAGGCGAACGGACACGAGGGAGGACAAAAGGGATGCTGCGCTTGGGACGGCGTGAATTCGGGCCGCACGAGCCGGTGATCATGGCGATCGTGAACCGGACCCCGGACTCCTTCTACGACCAGGGCGCGACCTTCCGGGACGAGCCGGCGCTCGCCCGGGTCGAGCAGGCCGTGGCCGAGGGGGCGGCGATCATCGACATCGGCGGGGTGAAGGCGGGCCCCGGCGAGGAGGTGACGGCCGAGGAGGAGGCGCGGCGCACGGTCGGTTTCGTCGCGGAGGTCCGCAGGCGCCATCCCGACGTGGTCATCAGCGTGGACACCTGGCGGGCGGACGTCGGCGCGGCGGTCTGCGAGGCCGGGGCGGACGTCCTGAACGACGCCTGGGGCGGGGTCGACCCCGGGCTCGCGGTGGTGGCGGCCAAGTACGGTGCGGGGCTCGTGTGCACGCACGCGGGGGGCGCCGAGCCGCGGACCCGGCCGCACCGGGTCGCGTACGAGGACGTGATGGCCGACATCCTGCGGGTGACGGTGGGCCTCGCGGAGCGGGCGGCGGCGCTCGGAGTGCGGCGGGACGCGATCATGATCGACCCGGGGCACGACTTCGGGAAGAACACCCGGCACAGCCTGGAGGCGACCCGGCGGCTCGGGGAGATGGCGGAGACGGGGTGGCCGGTGCTGGTGTCCCTGTCGAACAAGGACTTCGTCGGGGAGACCCTGGACCGGCCGGTGAAGGAGCGGGTCCTGGGGACCCTGGCGACGACCGCCGTCTCCGCGTGGCTGGGCGCCCGGGTGTACCGGGTGCACGAGGTGGCCGAGACGAAGCAGGTCCTGGACATGGTGGCGTCCATCGCCGGGCACCGGCCGCCGGCGGTGGCCCGGCGCGGGCTGGCGTAGGGCGACGTGAGGGGGCGCCGCTGGACGGCGCCCCCGGGGACCTACTTGCCGGTCTCCTTCGTCACCAGCGTGACCGCCTCCTCCACGTCGTCCGTGACGTGGAAGAGCAGCAGGTCGCGCTCCGAGGCCTTGCCGCCCGCGACGACCGAGTCACGGAGCCAGTCGACGAGGCCCTTCCAGTACTCCGTGCCGAAGAGGACGATCGGGAAGCGGGTGACCTTGCGGGTCTGGACCAGGGTCAGCGCCTCGAAGAGCTCGTCGAGGGTGCCCAGGCCACCGGGCAGGACGACGAACCCCTGCGCGTACTTCACGAACATCGTCTTGCGGACGAAGAAGTAGCGGAAGTTCACGCCGATGTCGACGTGCGGGTTGAGCCCCTGCTCGAAGGGCAGCTCGATGCCGAGGCCGACCGAGACGCCCTTGGCCTCCCTGGCCCCCTTGTTGGCCGCCTCCATGGCGCCGGGGCCGCCGCCGGTGATGACCGCGAAACCGGCCTCGACGAGCGCCCTGCCGATCCGTACGCCCGCCTCGTACTCGGGCGAGTCCGGCTTCGTGCGGGCCGAGCCGAAGACGCTGATGGCGCTCGGCAGTTCGGCGAGCGCGCCGAAGCCCTCGACGAACTCGGACTGGATGCGCATGACCCGCCAGGGGTCGGTGTGCACCCACTCCGAGTCGCCCTCGGTGTCGAGCAGCCGCTGGTCCGTGGTGCCCGGCTGGATCTGGTCCCGCCGCCTGAGCACCGGACCGAGTCGCTGTTCCTCGGGCTTCGCCATTCCCTCGGGAATGCCCATGGCCTGCTCCCTCCGCCGATCGGCGGCCCCTTTCGACCGCCGACTGATCTTCTGGTCCGGTCAGCGTAGGACCACAGAGGTGACGAAACGCGAAATTACGGAAGTCAGGCAGTCAGCCAGTCGCGGAGCCGTGCCTCGCAGTGGTGGATCCGGTCGACGGGAACGTGCTCGTCCCGCTTGTGGGCGTAGATCGGGTCGCCCGGCCCGTAGTTGACGGCGGGCACGCCGAGGGCGCTGAAGCGGGAGACGTCGGTCCAGCCGAACTTGGGCTGGGCGCTGCCGCCGACGGCCTTCATGAACGCCTCGGCGGCCGGGTGGGAGAGGCCGGGCAGGGCGCCGGGGCTCTCGTCGTCGACGACGAGGTCGGCGATGTCGCAGTCCGCGAAGACCTCGCGGACGTGGGCCAGGGCCTCGGCGGGCGAGCGGTCGGGCGCGTACCGGTAGTTCACGGTGACCGTGCAGGCGTCGGGGATGACGTTGGTGGCGACGCCGCCCTGGATCGCCACGGCGTTGAGGCCCTCGTGGTACTCCAGGCCGTCGATGACCGGCTTGCGCGGCTCGTACGAGGCGAGGCGGGCGAGGATCGGAGCGGCGGTGTGGATGGCGTTGGAGCCCATCCAGGAGCGCGCGGAGTGGGCGCGCTCGCCGGCGGTGTGCAGGATGACGCGCAGGGTGCCCTGGCAGCCGCCCTCGACCTGGGCGTCGGAGGGCTCCAGGAGGACGGCGAAGTCGCCCTCCAGCCAGTCGGGGTGCGCGGCGGCGATCTTCCCGAGGCCGTTGAGGTCGGCGGCGACCTCCTCGTTGTCGTAGAAGACGAAGGTGAGGTCGCGGTTGGGCTCGGGGACGGTGGCGGCGATCCGCAGCTGGACGGCGACCCCGGACTTCATGTCGGAGGTGCCGCAGCCCCACAGGACGCCGTTCTCGTCGAGCCGGGAGGGCACGTTGTCGGCGATCGGCACGGTGTCGATGTGACCGGCGAGGACGACGCGCTCGCCGCGGCCGAGGCGGGTGCGGGCGACGACGTTGTTCCCGTACCGGTCGACGGTGAGGTGCGGCAGGCGGCGCAGTGCCTGCTCGATGGCGTCCGCGAGCGGCTTCTCGGTCCCGCTGACGGACGGGAAGTCGACGAGGGCGGCGGTGAGCGCGGCCCCGTCCTGGGACAGGTCGAGGGGCGTGTCGAGCGGGGTGATGTCAGCCATGTGCCGACCCTAACGCGGCCTCCAGTACGGTGGGCGCGTGTCCGAGTCCACCCGCCCCGCCCGTCGCGGCCGCCTCGCCCGCTCCGCGGCCGCCTTCGCCGTGCTCATCGGTCTCGCCTCCTACGTGGCCGTGCACCAGATGACAGGAAGCAAAGGCACGCCCCGGTGCAGTGTGGGCAGTGGCGAGAACCGGTACGAGTTCACCCCGGAGCAGGCGTCGAACGCGGCGACGATCTCGGCGGTCGGCACCACCCGGGGGCTGCCGGAGCGGGCGGTGACCATCGCGCTCGCGACGGCCCTCCAGGAGTCGGCGCTGCGGAACATCGGGCACGGCGACCGGGACTCGCTGGGTCTGTTCCAGCAGCGGCCGTCGATGGGATGGGGGACGCCGGCGCAGATCATGGACCCGGTGTACTCGGCCGGGAAGTTCTACGCGGGCCTGGAGAAGGTCCCGGGATACTCGCGGCTGCCGCTGACGGTGGCGGCGCAGAAGGTGCAGAAGAGCGGCTTCCCGCAGGCGTACGCGAAGCACGAGCCGGACGCCACGCTGCTGGCGGCGGCGCTGACGGGCCGGGCGCCCGCGGCGCTGACCTGTACGGCGAACGAGACGGAGGGCCGGCCGGGCGATCCGGAGTTCGTGCGTACGGAGCTGGTGCGGGCCTTCGGCGAGCGGGCGGCGCCGGAGGCGGTCGCGGGCGGCCCGAGCGCGGGCCGGTCGGCGGCGGAGCCGCCGGTGCTCGTGGTGCCGGTGCGGCCGGCGGCGGGAACGGCGCGCGTGGCCGGCGAGGACGAGCGGCGCGGCTGGGAGCTGGCGCAGTGGGCGGTGGCGCGCGCGGACGAGATGCGCGTCACCGAGGTCTCGTACGGGGGCAGGGTCTGGCGCGCGAGCGACTCGTCGGGTGGCTGGGCGACGTCCGGCGGCGCCTCCGGCACGAAGACCGTCCGCATCCGGCTCGCGCAGTAGGCGCTGGTACGCCGACCCGACGTGTCACCTGGGCCGGCCCGCCGCCCTCAGCTGGGGGACGAGCGCGTTCCACCGCGACGCGCAGAGCCCCTCAGTCGCTCGAACCGAGTGGGGCAGAGGTTCGGTCGTTCACTCGGTGGGGGCACGGACCCGGCCCGGGTCCCGAGGGTTTCCGCCGCGCTCCGGACGTACGTGCCCACCCCCTCCCGGGGCACGGCAGACCCCTTGCGGGACAAGGGAAGTGACGGTTCGGCAGACGCTCGCGCAATGACGTCTTCGTCCGCTTTCCTCCCCACCTGACAATACGACGCATTACCAATTCTTTACCTTCGGTCTCCGCAACCTCTCCCGCCCCAGGGCCGGTTGTCACTGCGTCCGAACGAACCCCACGCACCTCGTCGAAGGAGCACCATGTCCCTCCCCCTGACCCGTCGGATCGCCCGCGCCGCCCTCCTCATCGCGGCCGGAGCGGCACCCGTGGTCGGTGCGGCCGGTTCCGCGAGCGCCCTCGACCACGGCCTCGCGCCGACCGGCACCCTCGGCAGCGTCACCGCCCTGGACGCCGCCGGTGCGAGCACCGCCGTCGACGGCGCCTCGCAGACCGCCACCGGCGTCGTCGGCGAGACCGGCAGCAAGGCCGTCGGCTCGGCCGTCCCCACCGCCGGCAAGACCGTCGGCACCGCGAGCAAGGCCGCCACCCCGGTCGCCCAGGAGGTCGCCGGCGACACCGCCGACAGCGCCGGCAAGGTCGTCGGCGAGGCGACCGAGAGCACCGAGGCCCCGACCGGCGGCGCCCTCGGCAGCCTGCCCACCGGCAAGGCCCTGGGCGGCCTGCCGGTCGGCTGACCCGCCCGCACCGCACCGCGCACGACGGAGGGCCCGGGGAGCAGCTGCTCCCCGGGCCCTCGCCCGTGCCTGAGGCGGCGCGGTCAGCCGAGCCGCTTGACCGCCGCCTCGACGCGCTCGTCGGTGGCCGTGAACGCCACCCGCACGAACCGCTCCCCCGCCTCGCCGTAGAAGTCTCCGGGCGCCACCAGGACGCCCTTCTCCGCCAGATAGGCCACGGTCTCCCAGCACGGCTCGTCACGGGTCGCCCACAGGTACAGGCTCGCCTCGCTGTGCTCGATCCGGAAGCCGTGCGCCTCCAGGGCCGCCCGCAGCGCCGCCCGCCGGGCCGCGTACCGCTCCCGCTGCTCGGCCACGTGCGCGTCGTCGCCGAGCGCCGCCACCGTCGCCGCCTGGACCGGCGCCGCCGTCATCATGCCGCCGTGCTTGCGGATCTGGAGCAGCTCACCGAGCACCGCCGCGTCACCGGCGACGAAGGCGGCCCGGTAGCCGGCCAGGTTGGAGCGCTTCGACAGCGAGTGGACGGCGACGATCCCCTCGTACGAACCGCCGCAGACGTCCGGGTGCAGCACGGAGACGGGGTCGGCCTCCCAGCCCAGTTCCAGGTAGCACTCGTCGGAGAAGACGAGGACGCCGTGCTCGCGCGCCCAGGCCACGATCCGGGTCAGCTCGTCCTTGCCGAGGACCTTGCCGGTCGGGTTCGACGGGGAGTTGAGCCACAGCAGCTTCAGACCGGTCGGGTCGAGGCTCGTCGGGTCGTCGTAGACGACGGGGGTCGCGCCGCAGAGCCGCGCCCCGACCTCGTACGTCGGGTACGCGAGCCGCGGGTAGGCCACCACGTCACCCGCGCCGAGCCCCAGCTGCGTCGGCAGCCAGGCCACCAGCTCCTTGGAACCCACCACCGGCAGCACGTTCTCGTGCGCGAAGCCCACCGCGCCCAGACGCCGCTCGCACCAGCCGGTGAGCGCGTCCCGCAGCTCCTTCGTCCCCCACACCGTGGGATAGCCCGGCGAGTCCGCCGCCGCCACCAGGGCCTCCTGGATCAGCGCGGGAACCGGGTCGACGGGCGTGCCGACCGAGAGGTCCACGATTCCGTCCGGGTGCGCCAGGGCCGTCTTCTTGTACGGCTCCAGCTTGTCCCAGGGGAAGACGGGCAGGCGCGAAGAGACTGCGCTCACGGGTGGCTCTCACTTCCTCGTACGTACGCGGGGCGAGGCGTCGGGAAACGCCTCGGCCCCGTACGGCGGCCGACGCCGTACGGGACCGGATGCGGTCGATCAGCCGTTCTGCGGCGGCAGGGCGGCGATGAAGGGGTGGTCACGCTCGATCTCGCCGAGCTTGGAGGCACCACCGGGCGAACCGAGCTCGTCGAAGAACTCGACGTTCGCCTTGTAGTAGTCCTTCCACTCCTCCGGGGTGTCGTCCTCGTAGAAGATCGCCTCGACCGGGCAGACCGGCTCACAGGCCCCGCAGTCGACGCATTCGTCCGGGTGGATGTACAAGGACCGCTTGCCCTCGTAGATGCAGTCGACGGGGCACTCCTCGATGCACGCCTTGTCCTTGACGTCGACACAAGGCTGCGCGATGACGTAGGTCACGCTGTCGTTCCTCCTCGATAGGGCTGGTCTGCGCGGGAGCGCGGCGTCGTCGATGCCCGCACCTAGTATCTCCGTTCTTGGGGGCGATCCGAACAGGAGGGGCGGAGAACCTGTGGAATTCATCGGCGGAGGACGGCTTGAGGTCCGCATCACCAGCGCTGACGTGGGAAAACGTGTCTCCGTTCGGTACGTGACGGACGGGGAGGCACCGGGTGCGAGATTCACCGACACGGTCGGAGTTCTCACATCATGGGATGACGCTGTGCTGCTGATCACACGAAAGAGCGGCGAGAGCGTCCGGATCGCGGAATCCGCCCTGGTCGCCGGCAAGACCGTCCCGGCCGCTCCCGCCCGCCGTCGCGGCCCCTCGGCCACCTTCCCCGAGCTGGCCCGGGCCACCGCGCGCGCGTGGCAGCCGGTCGAGAGCGAGGCCCTCGGCGAGTGGACCCTGCGCGCCGCGTTCCACGAGACGCCGTCCGAAGGCGCGCGGGCCGGGCGTCGGGTGGGCTTCACCCGGCGCGCCAACTCCGCCCTCCCGCTCGGCGATCCGGGCGTGCCGGTCGCCGACGCCCTGGCCCACGTGCGCGCGTGGTACGCGGCGCGGGGGCTCCCCGCGTACGTGCAGACCGCCACCGGCGCCGAAGGCACCCAGGAGCTGCTCTGCGCCGAACTCGACCGGCACGGCTGGCGGCGCGAGGTCTCCGCCGAGGTCCGGATCGCGGCGCTCGCCCCCCTCGGCGACCTGGACGCCGACGTCTCCGCCGTACGCCTCTCCCGCACCGCCGACGAGGCGTGGCTGCGCCGCTACCAGCGCGTCGGCGCGCCGGGCCCGGACGTCCGGCAGGTCCTCGCCTCGGGACCGAGTGTGTGGTTCGCGACCGTCGCGGGCACGGAAGAGGTACCCGCGGCGATCGGACGGTGCGTCGTCGACGGACGCTGGGCCGGCTTCATGGCCGTCGAGGTCGACCCGGCGCGACGGCGCCTCGGCCTGGCGACGTCCGTCATGACGGCGCTCGCCCGACAGGCCCTCGACGAGGGCGCGTCGGCCGCCTGGCTCCAGGTGGAGGCCGACAACGACGGCGCGCGGGCGCTGTACGACGGCATGGGCTTCGCGCCCCACCACCACTACCACCACTACCGATGGGCGGAGGCGTGACGGACGAGGAACCACCGGTCGACTGGCGGCGGGAGTTCGCGGAGGAGGCGAGGTCGGAACGGCCCGACCTCGCCCGCCTGTGCCTGCTCATCGGGGCCGTGGCCGACCCCGCCGTCACCCGGCACGACCTCGACGAGGCCGAGATCGAACTCGACCGCCTCGCCGGACTCGTCCCGTACGCGACCCGGATCACCGGCGACTGGGCCGGCGAACTCGCCGCGCTCCTCGGCCACCGCGAGGGCTTCGAGGGCGTCCCCGCCGACTACCAGCGCCTGGAGTCCTCGCTCCTGCACGAGGTGCTCCGGCGCCGCCGGGGCCTGCCCATCCTGCTCTCCGTCGTCTGGATGGAGGTCGCGCGCCGCGCCGGCGCCCCCGTGTACGGCCTCGGGCTGCCCGGCCACTTCGTCGTCGGCTTCGGGGACCCCGCCGACCTGAACCTCGCCGACCCCTTCGCGGGCGGGCGGGCCATGACCGGCGCGGACGCCGAACTCCTGGTGACGAGCGCGACGGGCGAGGCCCTCGACCGCTCGATGCTCCGCCCCGCCGAGCCCGGCGCGATCGTGCTGCGCGTCCTCAACAACATCCGCGCCTGGGCGGCCCCCCGCCCCGAGCGCTCCGACGTCGCCCTGTGGGCCGTGGAGCTGTCCCTGCTGCTCCCGTCCCACCCGGCCAGGCTCCGCTACGAGCGCGCCGAGCTGCTGGTCCAGCGCGGTGAGTTCCTCACCGGAGCGGCCGAGATGGAGTCGTACGCGCGGGTGATGGAGGCGGTGGACCCGGAGTCGGCGACGACGATCCGCCGCCGCGCGCTCGCGGCCCGGGCGCGGCTGAACTGACGGCGCCCGAGCGCCTCGGAACGAGGGAGGGGGCGGGGCGACCGGATTCGAACCGGCGTCCTCCGAGATGCCATCGCGGCGCATTACCTCTGTGCTACGACCCCGCCCTTGCGGGGGACTCTACGTGACCGTCTCCGAGGGCGGCGACCCCTTTTCCGCCCTCCCCGGGCCCCGCAGACCGCCGTCGGCGGTGGAGTCGCCCTCCGCGCCCACGCGTCGCGCCACTTCCGGTACCGTCCGGCGGCAGAATGCGCTCATGCCGCTGACCGCCGACATCCTCGTCGCCCTCGTCGCCCTGCTGCACCTCTACACGATGGTGATGGAGATGTTCCTGTGGCAGAAGCCGATCGGTCGTCGTTTCTCCGGCTTCGACGCCCGGCTGGCCCGAGACACCGCCGTCATGGCCGCCAACCAGGGCCTCTACAACGGCTTCCTCGCCGCCGGCCTGGTCTGGGGCCTCGTCGCCGACGACCCCACCGGCTTCCGCGTCCGCGTCTTCTTCCTGTCCTGCGTCGTCATCGCCGGGATCTACGGCGCCGCCACCGCCAACCGCCGCATCCTCTTCGCCCAGGCCCTGCCCGGCGCGCTCGCCCTCTCGGCCGTCCTCGTCTCGCACTGAGACCCGACGGCCCACCGGGCGGCGGGCGCGCGCGAGCCCCCGTCCCGCAGGGGGGACAGGGGCTCGGAGGCCGGGGCGGGTGCCGTCAGCCCTCGCCGCTGAGGTCGATGGTCTTCGTGCGCTCCGCCTGGGTCTTGCCGCGCAGCGCGTCGCGCATCACGAAGGCGACATCGTCGGCGGAGACCTCGTGCTTGGTGCCGTCCCCCTTGGTGATCATGACCCCGTCGAAGGCGCCGTCGAGGAGACGGTCGATCGCCTTCTTGTCGTAGACCTCGACCAGACGGCCGTCGACGGCCTTCATGGACAGGATCTGCGGCAGGGACCGCGCCGGGCCGAAGTCGATGTACTTGCCACCCGCGTAGATCCTGATCAGGCCGGACATGGCCGGGGTGGCGAAGTCCTTCATCGCCCGGTCCAGCTCGGCCTTCGTGATGCTGGGCTGCCGGGTGGTGACGGGCAGTTCCACGAGCCGCGTCTGGCCCGTCTCCACCTGGGCACGGAAGGCGTCCCGGACGGAGATCATGGACCGCTGGAGGTCGAGGCCCTTGCCCGGCTTGCCCTCGACGGGCGTCACCTTGTTCGGGGCGAACAGGATCGTGCCCTCGGTCGCCGAGGCGGAGGTGCCGGCCAGGTCGCGCAGGGCGACGGCGAGCTTCTCCTCGTCGACCGGGAAGACCGGCTTGGCCACCCGCTCGCCGCCGAAGAGGGAGCCGATGACCGAGACGGGGTTGTAGTCGCTGCCGGCGGCGGCGCGGACGGTCTCCTGGCTGTCGAGCGTCAGGCCCGCCTTCTCCGGCGGCAGCTGGACCTTCTTGCCGCCCAGGGCGAGCTGGAGCGGGGTCGTGGTGCGCTTGCCGAGGGCCGCGTCCAGCTTGTTGACGGCCTCCTCCTTCGTACCGCCGCCGATGTCCACACCGAGCACCGTGGTGCCCTTGGGGACGTCGGAGTGGTTGAGGAGCAGTCCGGCGCCGTAGGCGACACCGGCGAGGCCGATGACCCCGGCGGCGACGAGGGCCAGCTTGGAGCGGCCCTTCTTCGCCGGGGCGCGGCCCGCCGGCGCCGGGCGCGGTGCGGGCGCGGGAGCCGGGGCCGGGGCCGTCCGCTCCTCGACGCGGGGGGTGAGGTCCGGGCGCACCGCCTTCGGCGGGACGACCGGGATGCCGCTGGTGAGCGTGTCCCCGGAGATGTGCCCGCCGCCGTCCGGACCGGGGGCCGGCGCCGGGGGCTGCGGAGTGAGGACCGCGGTGTCGTCGGACATGCGCGGGCCGCCGGGGAACGGCGAGCCCGGCTGCTGACCGGGGCCCTGGCCGGGCCGCCGGCCCTGCGCCGCACCGCCGAGCGAGGCGGTGCCGGTGACCGGGCCGGTGGTGGGGCCGGTCGGCGCGGCCGCGCCGGGGCCCCGGTACGCGGGCGTACCGGCGGCCGGCGTCCCGGTGTGCAGCGGGGTGCCGCCGGCGGGAGTGCCGTCGTAGCCCTGGGTCCCGTCGAAGGGCTGGTTCCCGGCGCCCGGGGTGCCGCCGTAACCAGGCGCCCCGGCGCCCGGTGCGCCGCCGCCGTAGCCCGGGGTCCCGGCACCCGGGGTCCCGTCGTAGCCGGGCGTCCCCCCGGCGGGCGTCCCGTCGTACAGAGGGGTCCCGCCCGCGGGCGTACCCGGGTACGTCGGTGTCCCGCCGGCAGGGGTGCCGTCGTACCTCGGGGTGCCCCCGGCGGGGGTCCCGTCGTACCTCGGGGTGCCGCCCGCCGGGGTGCCGCTGTCGTACAGCGGGTTGCCCGGGGTCGGCTGGGACGCCGTGACCGGGCGGCTCGACGGGGTGTTGCCGACCGTCGGGACACCGGAGGTCGCGGAGCCCGCGAAGCCCGTGCCCTGGGTGTCCGGCCCGGCGGCGGCCGGGCCGGGCTTCGCGGCCGGGGCGGGCGCCGGCGGCAGCGCGGGCGCGGGGGCCGGGCTCTGGGGCGCCGCCTTGCGGGGGGCGAACCAGTCGCTCGTCTCCTTCGCCTTCGGCGCCTGCTCGGCGGCCTGCGGCTCGGCGGGCGCCACCGGCTCGGGCGCCGGCCGCTCCACCACGGGGGTGGGCTCGGGCGCCGGGTCGGGCGTGGGCGTCTCGTTGACCGTCTGACGGACGACGACCGGCGGGATCGGCCGCGAACCCGGGATGTTGATCCGGATCCGGGTCGTCAGCGTCGTCTCCGTCTTGGGCTCCTCCGGCGGAACGGACGCGGCGGCGGTCTCCTCCGGCGCGTCCTGCGAGGGGTGGAGCGACGGATACTGACGGGATCCGTACGGCGGTGTACCCGAGGGGTACGCGGCTCCACCGCGCCCCTGGGCGCCGGAGGACGAACTGTCAGTCTCTCGACCAGTTTCACGACTCAAAGCAGGATCTCCCGGTTGGCTCCACCGCCCGCTCTTGCAGATGCTCGTATTACCCGGGCGGTTCGGCGGCGCGCACCACCATACTGGCCGCCGCCGTCATATACCCGACCCTCGGGTGGCGTACGACGGGCAATCCGGCCGAAGTCAGGGCGTCCGCGGTCTCAAGTGGTCCTGTTCACGGGGCCGGTCGCGGCAGCCGGGACAGGGTGGTGCACATCACAGCGAGCGCCATCCCTCCGAAGAGGAAGAGCAGCTCACCGACGCCTCCGGCGAACACCCCGTCGCCCTCGGGGCGTCCGAGGCTGAGCAGGATGACGGCGAGGAGCCAGCCGCCTCCGCCGACGACGACGCCGGTCTGGGTGCCGGTCGCGCGCAGTCCTCCGTAGAAGAGGGCGGCGGTCGCGAGGAGCGCGAGGAACAAGCCGCCGGGCAGCCAGGCGGCTTGGACCAGGGAGCCGGCGACGCCGATCAGGGCGCCGAGGATGAACAGTCCGGCGTACCAGGCGTACCAGGCGAACCGGGCGTTACGGGACAGTGCGACCGTGCCGGCCGGGGAGCCGCTCACGCGGTCACCCCCGCGAAGAGGTCCGTCTCGCGCACGCCCGCGGGGGCGCCGGGGAAGCCCTGTACCAGCTCGTAGTACTCGGTGGTGAGGATCGGCTGCCCCAGGTCGTTGGAGAGGGCGAAGAAGGGGCCGTCGACGGCGACTTGGGTGGCGTGCGCGGCCATCGCGGCGCTCTTGCGGGCGGCGTGCTCCGGCCCCGCGTCGATCTCGGCGGTGATCCGGTCCTCGTCGACGACGCCGGGGACGTCGTCGACCGCGGCGACGGCGGGGAAGGCGGAGCCCTCGGCGCGCAGCCGGGCGAAGCCGGCCTCGACGACGGGGCGGGGGACGCGGTTCCAGTAGATCTTGGCGATCGTGTGGGCGGGTCCGAGGTCGGGGCGGTACGCCGGGTCGGCGGCCAGTCCGGCGGCGCGCATGGCGACCCGGTGGGCCTGGATGTGGTCGGGGTGGCCGTAGCCGCCGTCGGGGTCGTAGGTGATCAGGACCTGCGGGCGGGTCTCCCGGATCACCTCGACGAGGTACGGGGCGGCGGTGTCGACGTCGGTGTTCCAGAACGCGTTCTCACGCTTGTTCTGCTCGACGCCCATCATCCCGGAGTCGCGGAACCGCCCGGGCCCGCCGAGGAAGCGGTGGTCGGTGACGCCCAGCTCGGCCATGGCGGCGGCGAGTTCGCCGACGCGGTGGGGGCCGAGCCGGTCCTCCCGGTCGGGGGCCAGGTGGGCGAGCTCGGGCGGGATGACCTCGCCCTCCTCGCCGAGCGTGCAGGTGACGAGGGTGACGAGGGCGCCCTCGGCCGCGTACCTGGCCATGGTGGCGCCGTTGTTGATCGACTCGTCGTCCGGGTGCGCGTGCACGAGCAGCAGACGGCGGGCGGGGAGATCGGACATGCCCCCACCCTACGAGGTCCGGCCCGGAGGGATGCCGTGACCCGGGACCGCCCGGAGACCGGCGCGCGGAAGCCGGCGCTCAGAACTTGATGCCGCCGACCATGTTCGCCACGTTCGTGGTGAGGGTGCTGATGGACGGAGCGATGGACGAGCTCGCCAGGTAGAAGCCCAGGAGCGCGCAGATCGCCGCATGTCCCGCCTTCAGCCCGGATTTCCGGATCAAAAGGAAGACGACGATCGCCAGCAGCACCACCACGGAGATCGAGAGTGCCACGGCGGTTCACCTCCACACTTCGGTCGGATATTCGAGCGGTTCGGGCAGCGAGCATGTGCCGGACGGGTACGTACGCGAGGTACATACCCACCTAGCGCTACGGATCATAACTATCCGTGCCATCGCATCGATCGGCGGACGGAGGCACGAGGGGGGCGCACGGCGCTAGTTTCAGCCGCATGACCTTGTCTCGACAGCAGTCGGCCACACCCTCGGCCGGGCTCTCCTTCCCCCGCCGGTACGCCCGGACCCAGCGGTTCACCCTGGGGGTCCCGCGCGGCTTCTCGGTCTCCCCGGACGGGGAACGCGTCGTGTTCGTCAGATCCGCCTCGGGCACGGATCGTTCGCACCGGCTCTGGGTCCTGGACGTCCCCCGGGACGGCGGGGCGCCCGCGGAGCGGGTGGCGGCCGACCCGGAGGTGCTGCTCGCGGGGGCGGAGGAGGAGCTGTCGCCGCAGGAGCGGGCGCGCCGGGAGCGGAGCCGTGAGGGCTCGGCGGGGGTGGTGGCCTACGCGGTGGACGGGGCGGTGGAGTTGGCGGCGTTCGCCCTGTCGGGGCGGCTGTTCACGGCGGAGTTGCGGGCGGGGACGGCGCGGGAGCTGCCCGTGCCGGGACCGGTGATCGACCCGCGACCCTCCCCGGACGGGCGGCTCGTGGCGTACGTGGCGGAAGGCGCGCTGCGGGTGGTGGGCGCGGACGGCGCGGGCGACCGGGAACTGGCCGTTCCCGAGGACGCGCACGTCACCTACGGAATGGCCGAATTCATCGCCTCGGAGGAGATGTCCCGGGAGCGGGGTTTCTGGTGGGCGCCCGGCTCGGACCGGCTGCTCGTCGCGCGGGTGGACGACCGGGCGGTACGGCGCTGGTGGATCGCCGACCCCGCGCACCCGGACCGGGAGCCGCAGCCGGTGGCGTACCCGGCGGCGGGCACGGCCAACGCGGAGGTCCGGCTGTTCGTCATGGGCCTCGACGGGGCGCGTACGGAGGTCCGGTGGGACCGCGAGCGGTACCCGTACCTGGCGCGGGTGCACTGGTCGGCCGCCGGGGCTCCGCTGCTCCTCGTCCAGGCCCGGGACCAGCGCGCGCAGCTGTTCCTCGCGGTGGACCCGGAGTCCGGGGAGACGACGACGGTGCGTGAGGAGCGGGACCCGGTGTGGCTGGAGCTGCTGCCGGGGGTGCCGGCGTGGACCCCGGACGGGCGTCTGGTGCGCGTCACGGACGAGAGCGGGGCCCGCGCCCTGGCCGTCGGGGACGAGACGCTCACCGACGGGGGGCTGCACGTCCGCGCGGTGCTCGACATCGGGGCCGACGACGTCCTGGTGTCGGCGTCGGCGGGTGCGGGGGCGGCCGCCCCGGAGACCGGTGAGGTGCATGTGTACCGGGTGTCCGGCGCGGGCGCCGAGCGGCTGTCCGAGGGGGTCGGGACGCACGGGGCGGTGCGCTGCGGGGCGGTGACCGTGCTCGTGTCGGCGCGGCCCGACGCGCCGGGGAGCGTGGCGCGGGTGCTGCGGGACGGCGAGCGGGTCGCGGTGGTGGCCTCGTACGCGCAGGAGCCGGGGATCGGCGTCCGGGTGCGGCTGACGGAGGCGGGGGCCCGGCGGATCCCCTGCGCGGTGCTGCTGCCCGCCGGGTACGAGGAGGGCGACGGGCCGCTGCCGGTCCTGATGGATCCGTACGGCGGTCCGCACGGCCCCCGGGTGGTCGCCGCCCACAACCCGCATCTGACCTCCCAGTGGTTCGCCGACCAGGGTTTCGCGGTGGTCGTGGCGGACGGGCGGGGCACCCCGGGCCGCTCCCCCGCCTGGGAGAAGGCGATCGCGCGGGACTTCTCGCCGACCCTTGACGACCAGGTGGACGCGCTCCAGGGGCTCGCCGGGCGCTTCCCGCTCGATCTGGGGCGGGTGGCGGTCCGGGGCTGGTCGTTCGGCGGGTATCTGGCGGCGCGGGCGGTGCTCCGGCGGCCGGACGTGTTCCACGCGGCGGTCGTCGGCGCGCCGGTGACGGACTGGCGGCTGTACGACACCCACTACACGGAGCGGTACCTGGGCACCCCGCAGGACGATCCTGAGGTGTACGCGGCGCAGTCGCTGCTGACCGACGACGGTCTGTCGGCCCCGGAGGTCCCGGTGCGGCCGATGATGATCGTCCATGGTCTGGCGGACGACAACGTGGTGGTCGCGCACGCGCTGCGGCTCTCCTCGGCGCTGCTCGCGGCGGGCCGGCCGCACGAGGTGCTGCCGCTGTCCGGGGTCACCCACATGACGCCGCAGGAGCAGGTGGCGGAGAACCTGCTCCTGCTTCAGGTGGACTTCCTGCGGCGCTCCCTGGGGCTGTCGGAGGGGAGCTGAGTCACCAGCCGGGCGGCGGCGGGTAGGGCGGGGCCGGGGGCGGCATCCTCGCCGGCGGGTAGGGGCCGGGTGCGGTGGCGGGGGCGCCGCGCCCGGCCAGGAGGGCGAGGACGGCGACTCCGGCGAGCAGCCCGGTGTAGGCGCTGAGGATGTCCAGCCGGGCGGCGGCCGGGATGTCCCCGAAGTCGCCGACGAGTTCGTAGCGGGCGGTCCGGGCGACCTCGGCGAGGCCGCCGGCCGCGAGGAACACTCCGGCGAGCAGCCCGAAGGCCCGACTGTGGCGGGCCCGTGCGAAGGCGGAGACGGCGGCCGTCCCGTACAGGGTGACGAGGACGAGGGAGAGCCAGCCGGGCGGGGGCGCGAGGGCCGCCTTGATGACGGACCGGCCGCCGGTGAACCGGTCGATGGTGATCTCCAGGGGCAGTTCGGTGGCCCAGTACGCCTCCCACAGGACCGCGACGAGCGCGGAGACGGCGAGGAGGACCCCGGCGGCGACGGCGGGGCCGGTGCGGGGGCGGGTGGGCGGCTGCTCGTGCGGGGCGGTCACGCGGCGGCGGCCCGCTGCGGCGGTCACGACGAGTCCGGCGGCGAGGGCCAGTTCGAGGAGTGCGGTGACGAGGGCGCCGCTTCCGGGTGCCCAGAGGCCGGGCAGCCGCAGCGCGAGGGTGGCGGCGCCGGTCGCGGCGAGCGCGGAGGCCGCGTGGCGGGAGCGGAGGGCGGCGACGGCGGTGGCGGCGGACGCGGCGAGGAGCACCGGGTCGACGAGGGAGGTGGCGGACCGCCCCCGGATGAGGAAGTGGTGGTCCCCCGCCCAGTACCAGGCGAGGTCGGCGGGCGAGCCGAGCGCGGCCAGGTCCTTGAGGATCCACACGGCGGCGATGAGGGCGAGCGCGGCGCAGAGCGCGGCGCCCGTGAGACGTGCCGGTCGTGTCACAGTCACGGTCCCGATACTCTCGGTCGCCATCCGCCGGGACAAGTGGTTCGGGGGAACCCGCGGGTGGGGCCAGGGACGCTTCCGCGCCCCTGGCCGTCACGGCACCCGCACGGCCGTACGCTGTCGAGTCTGCCGTGTCCGTATATCGGTGCCGCTACCGTCGAGTTGCCTGGGCGTTAAGGCGCTTCGGGTTTCCGCAGGGGGTCCTGCGGAGGGGCGTCGGGCCCGTGCGTGCCGTGCTCCGGAGGGACCACCTGCTTCTCCTCGGCGAAGTGGCAGGCCGAGTCGTGCTTCGCCGGGCTGTCCGTGAGGCGGAAGACCGCGGGGACCGCCAGTTCCGGGACCTCGAGGGCGCAGCGTTCCTGGGCCTTCCAGCAGCGGGTGCGGAAGCGGCAGCCGGAGGGGATGTTCGCCGGGGAGGGGACGTCGCCGGTGAGGATGATGCGCTCGCGGTGGGCGCGCGCCTCGGGGTCGGGGACGGGGACCGCGGAGAGCAGCGCCTGGGTGTAGGGGTGGGTGGGGTGGTCGTAGATCTGGGCGTCGGTGCCGATCTCGACGATCCGGCCGAGGTACATGACGCCGACGCGGTCGGAGATGTGCCGGACGATCGACAGGTCGTGGGCGATGAAGACGTACGCCAGGGAGAACTCGGTCTGGAGGTTCTCCAGCAGGTTGACGACCTGGGCCTGGACGGAGACGTCGAGGGCGGAGACCGGTTCGTCGGCGACGATGATCTCGGGCTGGAGGGCGAGGCCGCGGGCGATGCCGATGCGCTGGCGCTGGCCGCCGGAGAACTGGTGCGGGTACCGGTTGATGTACTCGGGGTTGAGGCCGACGACGTCGAGGAGGTCCTGGACCTTCTGCCGCCGGTTGCCCTTGGGGGCGACCTCGGGGTGGATCTCGTACGGCTCGCCGATGATGTCGCCGACCGTCATGCGGGGGTTGAGCGAGGTGTAGGGGTCCTGGAACACCATCTGGATGTTGCGCCGGACGGCCTTCAGGGCGCGCGGGGAGAGGGTGGTGATGTCGTCGCCCTTGTAGCGGATCGTCCCTGCCGTCGGGCGTTCGAGGTTGACCAGCATCTTCGCGACGGTGGACTTGCCGCAGCCGGATTCGCCGACGATGCCGAGGGTCTCCCCCGCGGCGAGGTCGAAGTCGACCCCGTCGACCGCCCGGACGGCGCCGATGTGCTTCTTGAAGAGGATGCCCCGGGTGAGCGGGTAGTGCTTGTGGAGGCCCCGGACTTCGAGAATCGCCTCAGCCATGGAGGCACTCCTTCCAGAAGTGGCAGGCGCTGGCGCGCGGCACCGGGGACTCGGTCACCTCGTACAGCGGGGGTACGTCGGTCCGGCAGCGGTCCCTGGCGAGGGGGCAGCGGGGGTTGAAGGCGCAGCCGGGCGGGATGTTCAGCAGGTTGGGCGGCAGGCCCTTGATGGCGTACAGCTCCTGGCCCTTCTGGTCCAGGCGCGGGATCGATTCGAGGAGGCCCTTGGTGTAGGGGTGGGCGGGGGCCTTGTAGATCTCGTGGACGGGGGCGTGTTCGACGATCCGTCCTGCGTACATGACGGCGATCTTGTCCGCGACGTCGGCGACGACGCCGAGGTCGTGGGTGATGAGGATGAGGCCCATGTTGAGTTCGCGCCGGAGCTCGGCGAGGAGGTCCATGACCTGGGCCTGGACGGTGACGTCGAGGGCGGTGGTGGGCTCGTCGGCGATGATCAGTTCGGGTTCGAGGGCGAGCGCCATGGCGATCATGATGCGCTGGCGCATGCCGCCGGAGAACTGGTGCGGGTACTGGCCGACGCGTTCCTTGGCGGCGGGGATGCGGACCCGGTCCATGAGCTCGACGGCCTTGGCCTTGGAGTCCTTGCGCGACATGCCCTGGTGGACCTGGAACATCTCGCCGAGCTGGTCGCCGACGCTGAGGACGGGGTTGAGGGAGGAGAGGGCGTCCTGGAAGACCATCGCCATCTTGGCGCCGCGGATCTTGCGCCGCTCCTCCTCCTTGAGCTTCAGGAGGTCCTGGCCCTGGAAGAGGATCTCGCCGTGGGTGATCTTCCCCGGCGGGATGTCGAGGATGCCCATGACGGCCTGGGCGGTGACGGACTTGCCGGAGCCGGACTCGCCGAGGACGGCGAGGGTCTCGCCGGCGTCGACGGAGTAGTCGACGCCGTTGACCGCCTTGGCGACGCCGTCGCGGGTGTGGAACTCCACGTGCAGGTCGCGCACTTCGAGCAGCATGGGTCCCTACCTCAGCTTCGGGTCGAGGGCGTCGCGGACGGCGTCGCCGAGCATGATGAAGGCGAGCACGGTGATGGCGAGCGCGCCGGAGGGCCAGAGCAGCATGTGCGGCGCGTTGCGCACGTAGGCGGCGGCCGAGGAGATGTCGATGCCCCAGGAGACGGTGGGGGGCTTGAGGCCGACGCCGAGGAAGGACAGCGTGGCTTCGAGCGAGATGTACGTGCCGAGGGCGATGGTCGCGACGACGATGACGGGCGCGAGGGCGTTGGGCGAGATGTGGCGGAGCAGCATCCGCGAGTTGGAGGCGCCGAGCGCGCGGGCGGCCTGGACGTAGTCGTTCTGTTTGACGGTGATGACGGAGCCGCGGGCGATGCGGGAGATCTGCGGCCAGCCGAGGAGCACCATGAAGCCGATGACGGGCCAGACGCTGTTGCTGCTGACGACGGACAGCAGGACGAGGCCGCCGAGGATGACGGGGATCGCGAAGAAGACGTCGGTGATGCGGGAGAGGAAGCCGTCCCAGGCTCCGCCGTAGAAGCCGGCGAGGCCGCCGAGGACGGAGCCGAGGAGGGTGACGCCGAGGGTGGCGAAGAGGCCGACCTGGACGGAGGCCCTGGCTCCGTAGACGGTGCGGGTGTAGACGTCGCAGCCCTGGCCGTTGAAGCCGAAGGGGTGGCCGGGCTGGGAGCCTTCCTGGGCCTTGGAGAGGTCGCAGTCGAGGGGGTTGCCGCTGGCGATGAGCTGCGGCCAGATGGCGATGACCACCAGGAAGAGGATGATCAGGCCGGAGATGATGAAGACCGGGTTGCGGCGCAGGTCGTGCCAGGCGTCGGACCAGAGGGAGCGGGGCTTTTTGTCGGCGCCGGTGCCCTGGGGGCCGCCCGGTGTCTTCTCCAGCGTCTCGCCCTCGTCCATCGCGAGGTCGGTTCCGCCGCCGGCACCGGTGTGGTTGATCGCGCGGCCGTCGTCGAACGGCTGAGGCTGCTCAGGCATAGCGGATCCTCGGGTCAAGGACGGCGTACAGGAGGTCGACGAGCAGGTTCGCCACCAGGAAGACGAGGACGAGGACGGTCACGAAACCGACCACGGTCTGCGTGTTCTGGCGCAGGATGCCCTGGTAGAGCTGGTAGCCGACGCCGTGGATGTTGAAGATCCGTTCGGTGACGATGGCGCCGCCCATGAGCGCGCCGATGTCGGTGCCGATGAAGGTCACCACGGGGATGAGGCTGTTGCGCAGCAGGTGGCGGGAGATGACACGGCGGCGGGGCAGGCCCTTGGCGACGGCGGTGCGGACGTAGTCGGCGCGCTTGTTCTCGGCGATGGAGGTCCGGGTGAGCCGGGT
Source organism: Streptomyces sp. CB02261 (assembly GCF_001905665.1). Taxonomy (GTDB): domain Bacteria; phylum Actinomycetota; class Actinomycetes; order Streptomycetales; family Streptomycetaceae; genus Streptomyces. Next base: position 344,217 of record NZ_LIVX01000002.1, read on the forward strand.
GACGTAGGCGAGGGAGACCGAGGCGAGGACGAGTCCGGGCACGATGAGCTCGCCGAAGGTGGCGTCGGTGGAGACGGCTGGTTTGATCCAGCCCCACTCGACGCCGAGGAGGAGCTGGAGCAGCAGACCGGTGACGAAGGTCGGGACGGAGATGACGACCAGGGTCAGCAGCAGCACGGTGGTGTCGACGGGGCGGCCGCGCTTGAGGCCGGTGATGACGCCGAGGGTGATGCCGATGACGATCTCGAAGAGGATCGCGACGATGGTGAGGCGGATGGTGACCGGGAACGCGTTCGCCATCAGCTCGGTGACCTCCTGGCCGTTGAAGGCCGTGCCGAAGTCGCCGGTGAAGACGTTGCCCATGTAGGTCAGGTATTGCTGCCAGACGGGCTTGTCGAGGCCGAACTCCTTCTCGAGCTGGGCGGCGGTCGCCGGGTCGCACTGGCGGTCGCCGCACAGTCCGGCGATGGGATCGCCCATCACGTTCACCATCAGGAAGATCAGCAGCGTGGCGCCGAAGAAGACCGGGATCATCTGCAGCAGTCGCCGGATCACATATCGACCCATGGGGGGCTCCGGGGGGAAGGGTTGGCTCCGGGGGCGGGCCGGCTCAGGGGGGCGGGCCCGCCCCGTCGGAGGTGCGGGAAGGCGTACGGCCCGGCGCGGGGCTCCGCGGGCCGGGCCGTACGCCTCCGACCTGCTACGACGTCAGTTGACCTTGATCTGGTCGTAGACCGGGACGCTGAAGGGGTTCAGGGACACGTTGCTGACGCGCTCCGAGTAGCCGGCGCTGCCGTTCTGGTACCAGAGCGGGATGGCGCCCATGTCGTCACGCAGGACGCCCTCGGCCTGCTGGAAGAGCCCGACCGCCTTCGCGGTGTCCGGTTCGGCGTTGGCCTGGTCGACCAGCTTGTCGAACTCGGGGTCGGTGTACTTGCCGTCGTTGGACGAGGCGTTGGTGTAGTACAGCGGCTGGAGGAAGTTCTGGATGAGCGGGTAGTCCATCTGCCAGCCGGCACGGAAGGGGCCGGTGAGCTTCTGCGTGGTGACCTGGTTGCGGTAGTCGGCGAAGGTGCCGATCGGGTTGCCGACGCAGGCGCGGTCGTTGCCGAGGGCACGGTTGATGGAGTTGCAGACCGCGTCGACCCATTCCTTGTGGGAGCCGGTGTCGGCGTTGTACGAGATCCGCATGGTGCCGCCGGGGATGCCGCCGCCCTCGGCGACGAGCTTCTTCGCCTCGGCCGCGTCGTACTTGCAGAAGTCGCCGCAGACGTCCTTGAAGCCGCCGTCCTCGCCGAGGACCGGGGAGGTCCAGTCGACGGCGGGGGTCCGGGTCTTCTGGAAGATCGTCTCGGTGATCTGGTCGCGGTCGATGGCCATGGAGAGGCCCTGGCGGAGCTTCTCCTGTCCCGGCTTGTTCCATGCCGGGTCGTAGAAGGGGAAGGACAGGGTCTGGATGATGCCGGCGGGGACGTTGATGTACCGGTCGCCGAGGTCGGCCTCGACGTTCTTGAGCTGGGAGGCGGGGACGTCGTCGACGAGGTCGAGGTTGCCGGCCGTCAGGTCGGTGTAGGCGGTGTTGTTGTCGGTGTAGACCTTGAGGGTCACGCCGCCGTTCTGCGCCTTGTCGGTGCCCGGGTAGCCGTCCCAGCGCTTGAGGGCCATCTGGGAGCCCTTGGAGTACGAGTCGACGGTGTACGGGCCGTTGCCGACGGGCTTCGAGAGCCAGGCGGCGTGGTCGCTGAAGAAGGACTGGGGAAGCGGCGCGAAGGCGGGGTAGCCGAGGGTGACGGGCCAGGTGGAGAACTTCTGGGTGAGCTTCACCGTGAAGGTCTGGGGGCCGGTGACCTTGAGGCCGGACATGGTCTCGGCGGTCGGCTCGCCCTTCTCGGGGTGGACCTGGTCGTAGCCCTGGATCTGGCCGAAGAAGTAGGCGTTCTTCTGGTTGTTCTTCAGATGGGCGCCGTAGTTCCAGGCGTCGACGAAGGACTTGGCGGTGACCTTCTCGCCGTTGGAGAAGGTCCAGCCGTCCTTGACCGTGATGGTGAAGTTGGTCGAGTCGGTGGTGTCGATCTTCTCGGCGAGCATGTCCTTGGCCTCGCCGGTCTTCGGGTCGTACTGCTTGAGCCCGCGGAAGATCATGGAGAGGACCTTGCCTCCCTGGACCTCGTTGGTGTTGGCGGGCTCCAGCGGGTTCTGCGGGTCGCCCCACGAGGAACTCACGATGCCGTCGGCCCCTCCGCCGCCGCTGTCGTCGCCGCCACCGCAGGCGGTCGCCGCGAGGGCGACGGCGGTGGCCAGTGCGGCCCACTTGGCGTGCGTGGCTCCGCGCATGGAGTGCCTCCCGAATGTCCTAAGTATGACTTAGGCCCCAATATCACCTGATATTGACGGGGCTGCACTTTTACTGCGGCCGGACGGACGGGCCCGCCGGCCCCCGGGGAGACGCGCTCGGGGAAGACGGAAGGGGCGCCCGTTCCGTAGGTACGGAACGGGCGCCCCTCACGGGTCCTGCGCTCGGCGCGTCAGTGCACCGGTACGACCTGCTTCTCCTCGGCGAAGTGGCACGCCGAGAAGTGGGCGGCCGGGGTGTCCTCGCCCTGGAAGCGCTGCGGGACCGCGAGCAGCGGCGTCTCCTGCGCGCACTTCTCCTGCGCCTTCCAGCACCGGGTGCGGAAGCTGCAGCCCGACGGCGGGTTCGCCGGCGAGGGGACGTCACCGGTGAGGATGATCCGCTCGCGGTGCGCGCGGGCCTCCGGGTCCGGCACGGGCACCGCGGAGAGCAGCGCCTGGGTGTACGGGTGCGTCGGGTGCTCGTAGATCTGCTCGTCCGTACCGATCTCGGCCATCTTGCCGAGGTACATGACGCCGACGCGGTCCGAGATGTGCCGGACGATCGACAGGTCGTGCGCGATGAAGAGGTAGGAGAGGTTGAACTCGTCCTGGAGCTTCTCCATCAGGTTGATGACCTGCGCCTGGACGGAGACGTCCAGGGCCGAGACCGGCTCGTCGCAGATGATGATCTCCGGGTTCAGCGCGAGGCCGCGGGCGATGCCGATGCGCTGGCGCTGACCGCCGGAGAACTGGTGCGGGTACCGGTTGATGTATTCCGGGTTCAGACCGACGACGTCGAGCAGCTCCTGCACCTTGCGGCGCCGGTCGCCCTTCGGGGCCACCTCGGGGTGGATGTCGAAGGGCTCGCCGATGATGTCGCCGACCGTCATGCGCGGGTTCAGCGAGGTGTACGGGTCCTGGAACACCATCTGGATGTTGCGGCGGACGGCCTTCAGGGCGCGCCCGGACAGCTTGGTGATGTCCTGGCCCTTGTAGAAGACCTCGCCGGCGGTGGCCCGCTCCAGGTTCATCAGGAGCTTGGCGACCGTGGACTTGCCACAGCCGGACTCGCCCACGATGCCGAGGGTCTCGCCCTGGAAGAGGTCGAAGGAGACCCCGTCCACGGCCTTGACCGCGCCGACCTGCTTCTTGAACAGGATGCCCTGCGTCAGCGGGAAGTGCTTCTTCAGGCCACGCACCTGGAGGATCGGCTCGCCGCGGCCCACGGGGGCCTCGATGGCGGCTACGGCCGCCGCCTCGGATGCGGCCACGGCCTCGTCGTTCTTGCTGAGGTCAGCCATGGATCGTCTCCTTCCAGAAGTGGCAGGCGCTCTTACGGCCCGGGAGATCCGCGCCGTCCTGCTCGGTGACCGGCGCCAGGGCCGGGATCTCCGTACGGCAGATGTCCTGGGCCTTCGGGCAGCGCGGGTTGAAGGCGCAGCCGGAGGGCACCTTGAGCAGGTTGGGCGGGAGGCCCTTGATCGCGTAGAGCTCCTGGCCCTTCTGGTCCAGGCGCGGGATCGAGTCGAGGAGGCCGCGGGTGTACGGGTGGGCCGGGCGGCCGTACAGCTCGTGGACCGGCGCCTGCTCGACGATCCGGCCGGCGTACATCACGGCGATCTTGTCCGCGACGTCGGCGACGACGCCGAGGTCGTGGGTGATCAGGATCAGGCCCATGTTGTATTCCCGCTGGAGCTCCGCGAGGAGGTCCATGACCTGGGCCTGGACGGTCACGTCGAGAGCCGTGGTGGGCTCGTCGGCGATGATCAGGTCCGGCTCCAGGGCGAGGGCCATGGCGATCATGATGCGCTGGCGCATACCGCCGGAGAACTGGTGGGGGTAGTCGGAGACCCGCGCCGCGGCGGCGGGGATCTTGACCTTGTCCATCAGCTCGATGGCCTTGACCTTGGCGTCCTTCTTGGACAGGCCCTGGTGCACCCGGAACATCTCGCCGAGCTGGTAGCCGACGCTGAGGACCGGGTTGAGGGAGGACAGCGCGTCCTGGAAGATCATCGCGATCTTCCGGCCGCGGATCTGCCGGCGCTCCTCCTCGGACATCTTCAGCATGTCCTGGCCGCGGAACAGGATCTCGCCCTGCGGGATCTTCCCGGGCGGCATGTCGAGGATGCCCATGATGGCCTGCGCGGTCACGGACTTGCCGGAGCCGGACTCGCCGAGGACGGCGAGGGTCTCGCCGGCGTTCACCGAGTAGTTGACGCCGTTGACCGCCTTGGCCACACCGTCACGGGTGTGGAACTCGACGTGCAGGTCGCGGACTTCGAGCAGCGGACCGTTGTGGTCGGAGCCGTCGCGCGGCGCGGGGACGGCCGCGGTCTTGTCGATGATGCTCATCTTTTACGCCCTCCTCAGCGCAGCTTGGGGTCGAGGGCGTTGCGGACGGCTTCGCCGAGCATGATGAACGCCAGAACGGTGAGGCTCAGCATGATCGACGGGTACAGCAGGATGTGCTGCGACGTACGGATCGCCTGAACACCCGCGGAGATGTCGACACCCCACGAGACGGTCGGGGAGGCAAGGCCCAGTCCCAGGTAGGACAGGGTGGCCTCGGCCGAGATGTAGCCGCCGAGCGCGATGGTCGCGACGACGATCACGGGGGCCATGGCGTTCGGCAGGATGTGCCGGAAGAGGATCCGGGAGGTGCCGGCGCCGAGGGCCTTCGCCGCGTGGACGTAGTCGGCGTGCTTGACCGTGATCACGGCACCGCGCATGACGCGGGCCATCTGCGTCCAGCCGAGGAAGGCCAGGGCGAAGACGACGACCCAGACGGTGCGGTCGACGAACGCCTGCAGGACGACCATGGCGCCGAGGAGGAACGGGATACCGAAGAAGATGTCGGTGATCCGGGACATGAGCGCGTCGATCCAGCCGCCGAAGTAGCCGGCGATCATGCCCGTGATGCCGCCGACGACGGTGACGATCGCGGTGACGCAGATGCCGACGATGATCGAGGCACGGGTGCCGTAGATCAGTCGGGCGTAGACGGAACGGCCCTGGATGTCGTAGCCGAGCCAGCCCTCGGAGCCGATGTTGCCGAGCTCCGGCTTGCCCACGTAGTGACGGACGAGGTCACCGGTCGTGGGAGAGGCGCTGGTGAACAGGCTCGGGAAGGCGGCGATCAGCAGCAGGAAGAAGATCAGCACCGACGACACGAGGAAGTACGGGTTGCGGCGCAGGTCGCTCCAGGCGTCGCCCCAGAGGCTGCGCGCCTTCTCGGCCTTGACGTCGGACACGTCCACCGAGGGGGTGGCGACGGCGTCCTCGGTGGCGGCCGCGGTCGCGGTCTTGGTCACGTCAGGCATACCGGATCCTCGGGTCCAGGACCGCGTACAGCAGGTCGATGAGCAGGCTGGTGATGAGGTAGACGACCACCAGGATGGTGACGAGGCCGACCAGGGTCGTGCCCTCGCGCCGGGTGATCGACTCGTAGATCAGACCGCCGACGCCCTTGACGTTGAAGATGCCTTCGGTGACGACCGCGCCGCCCATCAGGGCGCCGATGTCGGTGCCGAGGAAGGTGACGACCGGGATCAGCGAGTTGCGCATCAGGTGGACGCCGATGACACGGCGCTTCGGCAGGCCCTTGGCGACCGCCGTGCGCATGTAGTCCGCGCGGAGGTTCTCCGCCATGGAGGTGCGGGTGAGCCGCGCCACATAGGCAAGGGAGAGACCGCCGAGGACGATGGCCGGAGCGATCATCTCGGACAGCAACTGGTCGTTGCTGACGTTCGGCGCGATCCAGTCGAGCTGGAAGGCGAACACCATCTTGATGATGAAGCCGAGCACGAAGACCGGGATCGAGATGATCAGCAGCGTGAAGATCAGGATCGCGTTGTCGGCCAGACGGCCGGCGCGGAGACCGGCGATGACGCCGAGGCCGATGCCGAAGATCAGCTCGACGGCGAAGGCGAGCGCTGCGAGCTGCAGCGTGACGGGGAACGCGTCCCCCAGCACCTCGGTGACGGGACGGTCGTTGCGGATCTGCGTCCCGAAGTCGAAGTGGAAGAGGATCCCGGTGATGTAGTCCCAGTACTGCTTCAGGATGTGCTGGTCGAGACCGAGCTTGTGTCTGATCTCCGCGATGGTGGCGGGCGACGCGCCCTTGTCACCGAACAGTCCGGCCACGGGGTCGCCGGGCAGGCTGTAGACCATGAGGAAGATCAGCAGGGTTGTCCCGAAAAAGACCGGGATCATCTGGAGCAGTCGTCGTGCGACATAGCGCCCCATCATGCCTCCGTTGAGATGTGACGGCCGCAGCCGAGGGCCCTCCCACGACAGCCCGGCCCGTTTCCGGGCACGGCGATGTCGTGGAAGGGCCCCCCAGCCACTGCGTAAGGCACCGAGACGGGACTGACGTTCCGTCAGTCCCGTGACGGCGTGCGGACTACGCTTGGGTGATTACTTCTTGACCTCGACGCCGGTCAGGATCGGGTCGCCGTCCTGACCGTAAGCCACGCCCGAAACCTTCTCGGAGTAGCCCGCGTTGACCTTGTAGTACCAGAGCGGGATGGACGGCATGTAGTTGACCAGGTCCTTCTCGATGGCCTGGAACTGCTTGACCGAGTCGTCCAGCGTCGCCGCGGAGTCAGCCTTGGCGATCTTGGCGTCCAGCGCCTTGTTGGAGAAGTCGCCCTGGTTGCCCGCCGCACCCGTGCGGAACAGGTCCGAGATGAAGTTGGCGTTCACCGGGTAGTCGAGCACCCAGCCGGAGCGGTAGAGCGACTTGACCTGCTTCGTCTTACGAGCGGTCAGGTCGGCCTGGAAGTCCGGCTTGCCGTCGCCGACACACTTGACGCCGGTGGCCTGGGTGATGGAGTTGCAGACAGCGTCCACCCACTCCTTGTGGCCACCGTCGGCGTTGAACTGGATGGAGATGGCGTTGTTCGGGACACCGCCGCCGGCCTTGATGAGCTCCTTGGCCTTGGCCGGGTCGAACTTGGTGACGCCGGCGCCACCGTCCTCCTGGTAGCCCAGGACACCCTTGGCGACCCAGCCGGTCGCGGGCTCACGCGTACCCTGCAGCACCGTCTTGGTGATGGTGGCGCGGTCGATCGCCATCGAAAGACCCTGGATGACGCGCGGGTCGATCTGCTTCGGCTTCTTCCACTGGTCGGCGTAGAAGGCGACGGCCATGGTCTGGATCGCGGAGTACGGCTGGTCCACGGCGCGGTCGCCGAGGTCCTGGCGGTAGACCGGGAGGTCCTTCGGCGCGATCTGACGCAGGACGTCGACGTTGCCGGACTTCAGGTCCTCGTACGCGGCCTCGAGGGTGGTGTAGTTCTTGAAGACCACACCGCCGTTCTTCGCCTTGTTCGGGCCCTTGTAGCCGTCGAATCGAGTGATCTCGATCTTCTTCTTGTGGTCCCAGCTCTTGAACTTGTAGGGACCGTTGCCGACCGGCTTCTGGCCGCCCGCGGCCGGGTCCTTGTAGAAGGACTCGGGGAGCGGGGCGAAGACGATGTAGGCGAGCTTGTGGCCGAAGTACGGGACGGCCTTCGCGAGCTCGATCTTGAAGGTGGTCTCGTCGACGACGGTCAGACCCTCGAGCTTGTCGGCGGTGGGCTTGGCGCCCTCAGCCTCGGGGTGGACCTTCTCGAAGCCCTTGATGTCCGCGAACCAGGACGAGAGGCCCTGGGCGTTCTTGATGTTGGCGTTCCAGTTCCACGCGTCCACGTAGGACTTGGACGTCACCGGGGTGCCGTCGTGGAAGGTCCAGCCCGGCTTGAGCTTGACGGTCCAGGTCTTCGAGTCCGTCGTGGTGACCGACTCGGCGTTGATCATCTCCAGCGAGCCGTCAGCCTTGTAGTCGACCAGGGTCGAGAACAGGCCGGCCATCACGGCGGAGCCGTTGGACTCCATCGTGTCACCGGTGAGCAGGGGCTTCTCAGGCTCTCCCAGCTCGACGGAGAAGATTCCGTTCGGGTCAACAGCGCCCTTGGCGTCGTCGCCGGTCCCGCTCTTACCCCCGCCACAGGCGGTCGCAGCAAGGGCAACGATGATCGCGCCCGTTACCCACTTGGCGCTCTTGGCACCGCGCATGGGTTCCTCCTCATGAGTCCACTTTGTCACTACAAGAGGGGCACTCCGAGTTTCGCCGACACCCCTGACGGCTTTGGACTCAAGTGCCCCGAGTGTGCTCGTGAGTCGGCACTCCCCACAGTGCGTGACCCATTGACCCGAGCTCAATGGAGCCAACTATTAAGTACGTCCGGGCCGTAAACCACACTTAAGTGGTCTCGTTTTGACAACATCACCTTGCCCTCAGATACCGAAATCCGGACAAAGTGAGCACAGACAGACACCCCCGAAACGGACCGTTAACACACGTACCGGAGAGCGATGGCCGATATGCGGACACCTGGCCCTCGAAATGAAGTTGACTGAACTTGACGAAAAGCCCGGATCCCCACAGCTGTCCGTGGGGGTCCGGGCTCGATGCTGACGTCATGTCAGCAGAGAGCGGCGAAGATCACAGGCCCGTGACCTACCCCGCCGCTCTCGACCGTATGCGTGCCTGTTCAGCCGTTCTCGTGGCTCAGGCGTTGTGGGTACTCAGACGTGCTCAGCACCAGGCGTTCCCGGCGCTGAGCCGCGCTTCCTGACACTGGGCGTGCCCGAAGCTCAGGCGTTCCTGACGCTCGGCGTGCTCGACGCTCAGGCGTTCTTGGCGCGGGAGGTCGCACGGCCACGCGCGTTCTGGTCCAGGATGACCTTGCGGATACGCACGGCCTCCGGGGTGACCTCGACGCACTCGTCGTCGCGGCAGAACTCCAGCGACTGCTCGAGCGACAGCTTCCGCGGCGGGACGATCGCCTCGAAGGAGTCGGCGGAGGCGGAGCGCATGTTGGTGAGCTTCTTCTCCTTGGTGATGTTCACGTCCATGTCGTCGGAGCGCGAGTTCTCGCCGACGATCATGCCCTCGTACACCTCGGTGCCGGGGTCGGTGAACAGGACGCCGCGCTCCTGGAGGTTGGTCATCGCGAAGGCGGTGACGGCACCGGCGCGGTCGGCGACCAGCGAACCGTTGTTACGGGTCGTCAGCGTGCCGAACCACGGCTCGTGGCCCTCGTGGATCGAGTGGGCGATGCCCGTACCGCGGGTGTTGGTGAGGAACTCCGTACGGAAGCCGATGAGGCCACGGGACGGAACGACGAACTCCATGCGGACCCAGCCGGAGCCGTGGTTCGACATGTTGTCCATGCGACCCTTGCGGACACCCATGAGCTGCGTGACGGCGCCCATGTGCTCCTCGGGCACGTCGACCGTGAGGCGCTCGACCGGCTCGTGCACCTTGCCGTCGACCATCTTCGTGACGACCTGCGGCTTGCCGATGGTGAGCTCGAAGCCCTCGCGGCGCATCTGCTCGACCAGGATGGCGAGCGCGAGCTCACCACGGCCCTGGACCTCCCAGGCGTCCGGGCGCTCGGTGTCGAGGACGCGGAGCGAGACGTTACCGATGAGCTCGCGGTCCAGGCGGTCCTTCACCTGGCGGGCGGTGACCTTGCGGTTCTTGACCGCGGACTTGGCGTCCGCGCCCTTGCCGGTGCCACCGCGGCCGACGAGCGGCGAGGTGTTCGTACCGATGGTCATGGAGATGGCCGGCTGGTCGACCGTGATCAGCGGCAGCGCGATCGGGTTCTCCGGGTCGGCCAGGGTCTCGCCGATCATGATGTCGGGGATACCGGCGACGGCGCAGATGTCACCGGGGCCGGCGACCTCGGCGGGCTTGCGGGTGAGCGCCTCGGTCATCATCAGCTCGGTGATGCGGACGTTGGAGATCGTGCCGTCCCGCTTGATCCACGCGACCGTCTGGCCCTTGCGCAGCTCGCCCTGCTCGACGCGGAGCAGCGCGATGCGGCCGAGGAAGTTGTCGGCGTCCAGGTTGGTGACGTGGGCCTGGAGGGGCGCGTCCTCGTCGTACGAGGGGGCCGGGACGTGCTCCAGGATGGTGGAGAAGAACGGCTCCAGGCTGTCGCTGTCGGCGGGGACCGTGCCGTTCTCCGGCTTGGTCAGCGAGGCGATGCCGTCACGGCCGCAGGCGTAGACGATCGGGAACTCGATCTGGTCCTCGTCGGCGTCCAGGTCGAGGAAGAGGTCGTAGGTCTCGTTGACGACCTCGTCGATCCGGGAGTCCGGGCGGTCCGTCTTGTTGATGCAGAGGATGACGGGCAGGCGCTGCTGGAGAGCCTTGCGCAGCACGAAGCGGGTCTGCGGGAGCGGACCCTCGGAGGCGTCCACGAGCAGGACGACCGCGTCCACCATCGAGAGACCGCGCTCGACCTCGCCACCGAAGTCGGCGTGGCCCGGGGTGTCGATGATGTTGATCGTGATCGGGGCCCCGCCGTCCTTGGGGTGATACTTCACCGCCGTGTTCTTGGCGAGGATCGTGATGCCCTTCTCACGCTCCAGGTCGTTCGAGTCCATCATGCGGTCGTCGAGCTGCTGGTGGGCGGCGAAGGCACCGGCCTGCTTGAGCATGGCGTCGACGATGGTCGTCTTGCCGTGGTCGACGTGGGCGACGATGGCGACGTTACGGATGTCGTGGCGCGTGGGCATGGGTGCTTGCGCTTCTCTCGGATCGTGGGATGCGGCGTCAGTTCCTCGTACGCCCGCCGGGCGGACGCGCCACGGCTATGTCCCATGGTACGGGGCTGCCACGCAAGGGGCTTCCCCGCCCGGATTTGAGAGGGTCTACTGGGGGGTTTCCCGTCGCGCCCGGGGTGCGGCGCGACGGAGGTACGACAGAGGTACGACGGCGGTGCACGTGCGGGGCGACTGCGGAGTGACAGTGGACGGGCCGGGTCAAGCGGCCGACGCGATCCTGCCCGCCGGGATCACCGGCGGGCAAGGAACTTGAGCTGCTTCTGAGGTTGTGACCTGCGGTTTCAGAGCTTTCAGCGGTTTCGTTCCGCACCGTTGGAGGTCTCGGCCTTCTTGTAGCCGATGTCCTGGTAGCGGGGAACGGCGAACCCCCAGGCTCCGGCGTTCACCAGATCGGCCTTCGCGGCGACGAGCTGCGGCCGCTGGTAGAGGGGGATGGAGCCGGCCGCGGCCCAGATCCGGGCGTCCGCCTGGCGGACGAGCTCGCGGGCCTCCTCCTCGTCGAGCGTCGCCGCCGCCTGATCGAACAGCTGGTCGATCCGGTCGGTGCCGACCCGTGAGTAGTTCTGCTCGACCAGCAGGGAACCGTCCGAGGCCGGCTCCGGCTTGGCGAAGATCGGCCGGGCGTCGGTGGCGGGGAAGGCGGAGGCCGGCCAGGAGTACAGGGCCAGGTCGTAGTCGCCCGAGGCCACGTGGTCCTTGAAGAAGCTGTCGTCGGAGACCTTGGTGACCTCCGTACGGATGCCGACCGCGTCGAGCATCCGGACGATCCGGTCACCGACCGCGCGCAGCGACTCCGAGCCGGGGCCGGACGGCAGGACGAAGCGGAGGCTGAGCGCCTTGCCGTCCTTGCCGAGGGCCTTGCTGCCCTCGGGCACGGCCGCGGGGGCCGCGGTGCCGCGAGGGGCGTAGGCCCCGGCGACGCCCTTGTCGCCCGGGTGGGCGGCGCGCGCGGCGGCGGGGGCCGGGGCGAGCACCTGGGTGCCGTTCTCGGGCCCGGCGGGGGCGGGGGCGGCGGGGGCGGGGGCGGCGGGGGCCTCGCCCGGCTTGTCGTCACCGACGATGTAGAGGCCTTCGTTCGAGGCGGTGTCGGCGGCGGTGCGGGAGGCGGTGCCGCCTGCCTTCTGGTCCGCTGCCTCCTTCGGGGTGGCCTTCTCGTCGGCCTTCTCCCCTTCCTTCTTCTCGCCTTCCTTCTTCTCCCCGTCCTTCTTCCCTCCGGCCTTCTGCTCCGCTGCCTTCTGCTCCGCCTCGCTGCCGGCCTTGGTGCCCGCCTCCGCCGGCTTCCGTGCCGCCCCGCCCGGCACCCAGCCCGCGTCGGCGAGGAGTGCCCGGGCCTCCGCGGTGTCCTGGTCGCCGAGCGCGTCGCTGCTGTCCGCGTAGGCCGCCTGCCCGGCGAGGGCGAGGTGGCTGCCGGGAGGGTGCGCCGGGAGGCCGAGCGGCTTGAGTACGGAGTCGGCCAGTTCCTGGCGGTTGATGGCCCGGGCCACCGCACGCCGTACCCGCTCGTCGGCGAGCGGTCCGGACTCGCCGTTCAGGGAGAGCTGGGTGTAGGCGGGCTCCAGGGACTTGCGGACCACGTACCGCGCCAGGGCGTCCTGCGCGCTCGCGTACCGGTCGATGGCCTGCTGGTTCTGCTCGCGGGCGGTCCGGACCTCCTTCGCCTTGTCGTCGTCGGAGCCGTTCGCGAGCGCCCAGGACTTCAGGGCCTTGGCGGGCGTGATCGAGGAGCCGGGGCCGTGGACGAGGGCCGCCTGGGCGCCGTTGCGGCCGGCGCGGGCGTCCCGGAGGGCGAGGGCGATCCGCTCGGCGGTGGACCGATCGATCTCGGCCAGGTCGAGGGTGCCGGCGGCGAGGGCCTTCGCCCGGTCCGCGCGGGGGACGGCCTTGAGGACGATGGTGTCGAGCTTGGCGGGCTGGCCCCACCAGCGGGGGTTGCGGGCGAGGGTCACGTCACCGCTCTTGCGGTCGATCGCCTTCAGCAGGAACGGTCCTGCGGTGGCCTTGAGAGTGGTGCGGGCTCCGTCGTTGAAGGCGTTCGGGGAGCCCATCACCTGCTTCGGGTAGAGCGGGGTGAAGAGGGACTGCCAGTCGGCGTAGGGCTTGGCGTAGGTGACCCGCACCTCCAGGTCGTTCTTGCCCCGCTCGATCTTCTCGATCCGCTCGTATCCCGCGTTGCGCGCGGTCCAGTACGCGGTGTCGCGGCCGCTCAGCGCCCGCCACTGCGCCACGAAGTCGGGCGCCCCGATCTCGCGGCCGTCGCTCCACACCGCCTGCTGGTTGAGTTTGTAGAGGACGACCTGCTTGGGCTCGGTCTCGACGACCTGCGCGGACTCCAGGAAGTCGGCGTTCCGCTGCGGTCTGCCCCGCTCGTCGAGCGTGTAGAGGGAGGGGAGCACGGCCCCGGCGATCCGGGAGGTGGTGCCGTCGGCGTCGGCCTGGAAGCTGTTGAAGGTGGTGGGCAGCGCGTCGACGGCCCAGCGCAGGGTCCCTCCGTCGGCGACCTTGTCGCGCGCCGCGGGCGCGTTGTCCTGGGCCGCGGCGGGGGCCGAGTCGGTCTCGTCGTCGGAGCTGCATCCGGCGAGGACCGTGACGGCGAGGACGGCGCTGGTCAGGGTGGCGACGGAGCGGAGCGTGCGGGAGCGGGGGCTCCTGGAGCATGTCCTCCCGCGAGGGGCGCCGATCTGGGACATGACTTGTACCCCTTCGTCCAGATTCATTCCATTTGGAGATGATCACACCTATTGCTCATCTACTGAACGGGATGGAATGGATCCGGCCATGGCGACACGGCGGCACGTCCGGAAAACGCCACTCGTGCGGCGCAACCCGCCGTGCCTGTCAGGAGGCGGGCCTGCTCCTGACCCGTGCCGCGCCCGCGCCCCAGCGGCCGGGGACCGGCTCGGCCAGGGTGCGCGCGGGGAGGCAGAGGGTCCGGCCGTGCCGGGCGAACAGCTCGTCGCGCGAGCCGAAACGGCCGAGGTCCGTCCGGAGGTGGGCGGACAGGTCGCAGGGGGCGGACCCGGCGCAGGCCGCCGGGGCGTCCCAGTCGACGGTGGTCCGCGCCACGGCCTCGAAGAGGGTCTCCGGACCGGCGTTGGTGAAGCCGCCCGCTGTCGGGGCGGTGCCGGTGACGGCGGAGGCGTCCGCAGAGGCGGTGTCGGTGGTGACGGTGTCCGTCGGGGCGGTGCCGGTGACGGCGGAGGCGTCCGCAGCGGCGGCGTCAGTCAGGGCGGTGTCACCCGCGAAGAGGTCCGCGACCGGTACCCAGACGTCGTCGAGCAGGAACTCCGGCCAGGCGAGCAGCACCTCCACGGGGACGAAGGGGCGCAGCTTCGGGAAGCGCGGGTACCAGAAGGCGCCGTCGACCAGCAGGCCCCGCACCCGGGTCGACACGCCCAGCGAGCGGGCCACCGCCTCCAGGACCGCCATGCGCTGGCTGCACGAGCCGCGGCCGAGCCCGAGCGTCTTCGACACCCGGCGCAGGTCCTCCACGGAGTACACGGGCCGCACGGTGGTGGCCACGATGCCGTGGGCGGTCCGGAGCAGGGCCCGGTCCGTCACCGCGCCGCGTTCCTCCGCCGCGCGCCGCACCCGTGTCACGAGCGCGGTGACCCGGGGGTGCGCCAGGTCCAGGATCGGCGTGGGCCCGGTCGACCCGGCGGGTTCGGCCGAGGGGGCGTGCCCCCGCCGGGCGGTCCGGTACGGCATCAAGAGACGGCTGGTCACGGGCGCACTCCCCCTCCGCGCGGCGAGGGGATCACGCCGGCGGCGTCATCCTCCCCCGCACGGCCTCCGCGGTCCGCGCGGGGTCCGGCCGCTCGCCCGTCAGTGCCAGCCGTCGCGGTAGGCCGCCCAGTCGCCCTCCTCGGCCGCGAAGTCGACGTACAGCGCGACGCCGAACCGTTCGCGGTCGGGGTCGGTGCGCCCGAGGCCGAGTCTGGTGCCGCGAACGGCCGCCTCCACGGTCTCCGCGTTCTCGTGGTGGCCGAGGTCGTCCTCGTGGAAGAAGGGGAGTCCCATGAGCAGGTCGGTCGACTCGGGGGTCACTTCGAGGGCGAGGCTGGTCTGCTGGGCGACGTACCCGCCGTAGAGGCTCTCCAGCGGCATCCACGTGTCGTACGACATCACGGCGATCTGGTCGACCCGCTTGGCGACCTCTCCGAAGAACTCCTGGGACCACCACTTCTCCCGGCCGGTGACCGCGCCGTTCACCGAGTGCAGGCCGGGCAGCGGGTCGATCTGGTGGGCGGCGATGGACAGCGGGGCCTTCCGCGCCCGGGTCAGCTCCCCCAGGTCGTCGAGAAGGGAGAGGTAGTGGGCGTCGTCGGAGAGCAGCGGCTCCAGGTCGAAGTGGACGCCGTCGAAGCCGGTGTCCAGGATCTGCCGGGCCGAGGTGACCACGGCCGCCCGGGACTCGGCCTTCTCCAGGTGCAGTCCGTTCGGCCCGTGGGTGGCCAGGACGTCGCCGAGCCAGGCCTGCACCCGTATCCCGGGCATGGTGCGGTGCACGGCGTCGATGAGCCACTTCGCGCGGGGGTACCGGGCGGCGGGCAGGGTGCCGTCGTGCTCCAGGGGCCCGGCGTGGACGTACAGGTCGCGTATGCCCGTGCCCTTGATCCGCTCGGCGAAGGCGGCGAGGTCCGCGTCCTTCCTCCGCCCGTCCACCCAGGCGTGGCCCAGCCAGATGGCGTCCTTGCCCCGGGTCCGCGCGTCTTCCCTCAGATCCCCCGCGTAGCTGACGCGCAGGGCGAGCGCACCGAACAGCGGGGGCACCACGAGCACGAGGACCAGGCCGAACACGAACCAGCGCCCCCGTCGCCACAGACTCCTCAGCCGTCCACTCACTTGAGCCCCCCCTAGAACCGTCGTGCAGTCCGTACACCGCTTCACACCGTAGCGGTGACTACCGACAGTGACGCAGGCCTGTGCAGAATGGTTTCCGTACGGCCCCGGCCCGCTCGCGGAGCGACATACGCGGACATAGCCTCCCTTTTGTGACGCGAATAGCCACCCGAGCCCTTCTCGCGGTGCTGGTGGCGGCGTGGTGGCTCCTCGTGCCCGCCGTACACGGCGCCCACGCCGACGACCCCGTCGTCCTCTCCCGGGACGGGCAGATCACCGATCGGGTGGACGCCCTCGGCGACCGGCGCACCGCCGTGAACCAGGCGCTCGACCGCCTCTACGACCAGCGGCGGATCCAGCTCTTCGTCGTCTACGTCAGGGACTTCTCCGGCCGCACGGGCCAGGCCTGGGCCGACGCCACGGCGGAACGCAACGGCCTCGGGGTCGACGACGTCCTGCTCGCCGTCGCCACCCACGACCGCCGGTACGGCTACTCGGCCTACCCCGGTTCCCGTTTCACCCAGGCCCAGCTCGACGAGGTGGCCCGGACGGCGATCGAACCGGCGCTGCGGCAGAACGACTGGGCGGGCGCCGCCATCGGCGCCGCCGACGGATACACGGCCGTCCTCGCCGGGCAGCCCGTCCCGGTGCCGACGCTCACCCCCGGGCCCGCCGACCCGGGCGGTGCCGTCGACGACGGCGTCTCGGGCAGCGATCTGCTGCTGCCGGTGGTCCTCGTCGGCGGTGCCGGAGCGGTGGGGGCGTACGCCTACCTCAAGCGGCGCCGGCGGACCGAGACCCGCACCACGCCGCAGGGCGGCCAGGGCTGGGGACCCCCGAAGGAGCCCGCGCAGCCGTCGCTCGCCGCGCTCGACAGGCAGGCCCGCCGGACGCTCGTCGACACGGACGACGCCGTCCGCACCAGCCAGGAGGAACTCGGTTTCGCGACCGCCCAGTTCGGCGACGAGGCCGCCCGGCCCTTCACCGAGGCCCTCGCCTTCGCCAAGGAGCAGCTGACGGCCTCGTTCCGGCTGCGGCAGAAGCTCGACGACGCGTTCCCGGAGGACGACTCGACCCGCCGGACCATGCTGGACGAGATCCTGCGGCGCTGCGCCGAGGCGAACACACGCCTCGACGCCGAGAGCGAGGACTTCGACCGGCTCCGGGCCCTGGAACGGACCGCGCCCCAGGCGCTGGACTCGGTCGAGGCCGCCGTCCGGGAGCAGACCGGACGGATGGGCACGGCCGAGGCCGCCCTGACGGCGATGCGCGAGCGGTACGCGGAGGCGGCCGCCGCGCCCGTCGCGGGCGACGTCGAGCAGGCCAGGGACCGGCTGGCTTTCGCGACGACCCATGTCGACGAGGCCCGCCGGCAGATCGACGCCGGGGACAACGGCGGGGCCGCCGTGCACATCCGGGCCGCCGAGGGCGCGGTGGACCAGGCGGCCCGGCTGATCGAGGCCGTGGACCGGCGGGCGCAGGAGCTGGCCGAGGCCGTCGGCAGGCTGCCGGGCGTGCTGTCGGAGACGGACGCGGACCTGGCGGACGCCCGTGGCCTGCTGCAAGGGACCGCCGAAGGGGTGTCCACGGCCGATCTCCAGGGCCGGATCGCCCGCGCCGCATCGGTGGTCGCGGAGGTGCGGCGCGTCATGGAGGCCGGGCGGTACGACCCGATCGGCGCCCTGCGCCGGATCGAGGAGGCCGACGCGGCGCTCGACGAGGCACTGGAGGGCGCACGGGAGCGCGAATCGGGCAGCCGACGCGCCCGCGCGCTCCTCGATCAGGCGATGCTGACGGCCCGTTCGGCGATCGGAGCGGCCTCGGACTACGTCGCCACCCATCGGGGCGCGGTGGGCAGCGAGGCCCGCACGCGGCTGGCCGAGGCCCAGCGCCGCTGGGAGAAGGCGCAGGCCCTCGCCGAGGCCGACGACCCGCAGACGGCCCTCGCGGAGGCGCAACAGGCGGACGCCCTGGCCCGGCGGGCCCAGGACCTCGCCGAGCAGGACGTGCGGACCTATGGGAACCCGAACGGCTTGGGCGGTGTAACAGGAGTGGGAGGAAACGCCGGCGGCGGGCTCGGCGGCGCGGTGCTCGGCGGCATCATCCTCGGCGGACTGTTCGGCGGGGGAAGGGGAGGCGGACATGGGGGGTTCGGTGAAGGTTCGGGCGGGGGGTTCGGGGGCGGAGGCTTCGGCGGCGGGCCGGGCAGCTTCGGCGGCAGCGGCACACGTGGCCGGCTGGGCGGCGGTGGCCGTTTCTGAGGGCGGCGCGAGCCGTCTCCTCTTCCTTCACGTCACTCTCAAGGAGCACCGCGATGAGCAAGCAGACCGTTCTCGGCCGGGTCACCCAGCTGGCGAAGGCCAACATCAACGCCCTGCTGGACCAGGCGGAGGATCCGCAGAAGATGCTCGACCAGCTGATCCGCGACTACTCGGCCAACATCACGGAGGCGGAGGAGGCGGTGGCCGCGACCATCGGCAACCTCCGGCTGATGGAGCAGGACCATCAGGAGGACGTGGCGGCGGCGAAGGAGTGGGGCGGGAAGGCGCTGGCCGCCAGCCGGAAGGCCGACGAGCTGCGGAGCGGCGGGCAGACGGCGGAGGCGGACCGCTTCGACAACCTGGCGAAGGTGGCGCTCGGCCGCCAGCTGCAGTCGGAGAAGGAGGCGACGACGGCGGAGCCGACGATCGCCGCGCAGACCGAGGTCGTGTCCCGGCTCAGGACGGGCCTGGACCAGATGAAGGGCAAGCTCGGCGAGTTGCAGGCGAAGCGGGACGAGCTGGTGGCGCGTGCCACGTCGGCCCGCGCGCAGAACCGGATGATGGATGCGGTGAAGAGCATCGACGTGCTCGACCCGACCAGCGAGCTGAGCCGCTTCGAGGACAAGGTGCGCCGGGAGGAGGCGCGGGCGATGGGCAAGCAGGAGCTCGCCGCCTCCTCCCTGGACGCCCAGTTCGAGCAGTTGGACGCGCTGGGCGACAGCGCCGAGGTCGAGGCCCGGCTGGCCGCGCTCAAGGGCTGATCGGCTCAGAACATGCTGAGGAGCTGTTCCACCGTCGGTTCCGCCGACCCCTCGCCGTCCGGCAGGGCCAGTTCGAACCAGACGGTCTTGCCGCGCGGAGTGCGTCGCGAGCCCCAGGAGGAGCTGAGCAGTCCGACCAGCTGGAGGCCGCGGCCGCCTTCGTCGGTGTCCTTGGCCCGGCGGCGCCGCGGCTGCACCAGACCGGCGTCCCAGACCTCGCAGACGAGGGTGCGGTCGCGGAGCAGCCGCAGCCGGATCTCCCCCTCGCCGTAGCGCAGGGCGTTGGTGACGAGTTCGCTGACGAGGAGTTCGACGGTGTCGACGAGCGGTTCGAGGCCCCAGGCCGCCAGCTGGGTGCGGGCGAGTTCCCGGGCCCGGCCGACCGAGCGGGGTTCCCTGGGCAGCCGCCAGTCGCCGACCGCCTCGGCGGGCAGCCCTTGGATCCTGGCCATGAGCAGGGCGATGTCGTCCTCGCCGTGTCCGGTCTCCAGGCTGGTCAGGACCCGGTCGCAGACGTCCTCAAGGGGGCGGGCCGGGTCGGTGAGGGCGCGCCGGAAGGCGCTCAGTCCCTCGTCGAGGGGATGGTCGCGGGACTCGACGAGCCCGTCGGTGTAGAGGGCGAGGAGGGCGCCCTCCGGGAGTTCGACCTCGACCTCCTCGAAGGGTTCGCCGCCGACTCCGAGCGGCATCCCGGGGGGTACGTCGAGCAGGAGTGCCTCTTCGCCCGGTTCGACGAGCACCGGCGGGAGGTGCCCGGCGTTGGCGAAGGTGCAGCGGCGGGTGACCGGGTCGTAGACGGCGTAGACGCAGGTGGCGAGGTAGACCTCGGACAGCTCGGGCCCGCGGGACTTGTGGCCGCGGGACTGCTGCGCGCCGATGGGGGCGCCGAGGCCGCGGGCGATCTCGTCGAGGTGGGAGAGGACCTCGGCCGGTTCGAGGTCGAGCTGGGCGAGGGTGCGCACGGCGGTGCGCAGTTCGCCCATGGCGACGGCGGCACGCAGGCCCCGGCCCATGACGTCCCCGATGACGAGTGCGGTGCGGTGGCCGGGCAGTTCGATGACGTCGAACCAGTCGCCGCCTACCTCGGTGGCGGCGGTGCCGGGGAGGTAGCGGCAGGCGATGTCGAGCCCCGCCGCCTCCGGGTCGCCGGGCGGGAGCAGGCTGCGCTGGAGGATCAGGGCCCGTTCGTGCTCGCGGCGGTAGAGGCGCGCGTTGTCGATGCAGACGGCGGCGCGGGCGGCGAGTTCGACGGCGAGGGCCCGGTCGCGTTCCCCGAAGGACTCGCTGCCCTTGGCGCGGGAGAACTGGACGAGGCCGACGACGGTGTCGTGGGCGACCATCGGGACGACCAGAGTGGACTGGACGAGGTCGCCGTCGACGCCCGGCACGGTCCGGAGCCGGCCGGTGCGCAGGGCTCCCGCGCAGGGCGAGTTGAAGGGGTAGCGGTGGACGGCGCCGAGCTCGATCGGTTCGGAGCCGTGACAGCCGCCGCCGGACCCGTCTCCCTCTCCGGTTCTGAGGGGGGTGTCGGAGACGGCGCTGGCGACGGCGACCCTGCGGAGTTCGGCGCTGCCGCCGTAGCCGACGTCGTGGGAGCTGCCCCAGCGGCCGGGCGGCGCCTCGTCGCCGCTCAGGAGTCCCTGGTAGAGGTCGACGGAGGCCAGGTCGCAGAAGCCGGGGACGGCGACGTCGAGCAGTTCGCGTGCGGTGGCCTCCAGATCGAGGGAGTTGCCTATGCGGGCGCCGGCCTCGTTGAGGAGTGCCAGGTTGCGGCGGGCGCTGGCCGCTTCCCTGGCCGCGTTGTGACGGCGTGTGACGTCGATGCCGAGGCCCGCGACGCCGATGGGGCGGCCGGATCCGCTGTGCACCCGGTAGAGGTTGATGGACCAGTGACGGCGGTCCCTCGCACCGGGTGCGGCGCCGACGATCTCGAAGTCGGTGACGGACTCGCCGGTCTCCAGGACGCCGCGGAGGGCGGTGGTCATCCGGTCGGCCTCGGGCCGGTTGAGGTAGTCGTGGACGGTCCGGCCGCGGTGGTCGTCGGCGGAGCCGCCGAAGACGGTGGCGAAACGCCGGTTGGCCCGCTTCACGGTGAGGTCCGTGCCGAAGAGGAGAAAGCCGAAGGGGGACTGGCCGAATATCGCCTGGGACGCGGCGAGGTCGGTCTCTATGCGGCGCAGGGCGCGGACGTCGACGACGATGCACAGCGCGGCCCGCTCACCGGACTGGGTCTCGCTCGGCATGACGTACATCTCGGCGATGCCGTGGGGCCGGTCGTCGCCCGGGATCCGGAAGGGGACGAGTCCTGTCCACTCCTTGCCGTCGAGGATCTCCCTGACCCTCCGGTGGCCGCGCTCGCGCAGGTCGGCGGGCATGAAGGCCTCGACGGGGTCCTTGCCCATGGCCTCTTCCGCGGTGACCCCGAAGAGGTCCACGGCCCGTCGGCTCCACTGCTCGACGAGGCCGTCGGGCCCGATGGAGAAGGAGGCCACCCGGATGTAGTCATAGATGGAGCCGGGCGGGCTGCTCTGCCACACGACGCCGCCGCTCGCCTGCTCAGGTATCTCGCTCACGCGACCGTCCCCTCCAGCTCACCGCACCGGACCGGCCATGCCCGCAGTATTCAATACGGCAGGCCCCGACGGCACGACGTTCACGATCACAGGGTGGTCTCGTTCGCCTCGCGCCGAGTACCGGTGATCGTTGTCCCACCCTGTTTACTCACCAGGGAGAGCCAGCTCGAACCATACGGTTTTGCCGGCCCTTCCTTTACGGGTGCCCCAGCGGCGGGCGGAGCAGGCCACCAGATTGAGGCCGCGGCCCCCTTCGTCCTCGGGTCCGGGGGCCCGCTCGGTCGGCGGATCCGGAAGCGGATCGGAAACTTCCACCAGCAGCGCGGGCGGGTGGGCGGGGTCGGCGCCCTCCGGGCGGGTGCGGACCAGACGGACCCCGATGGGGCCGGAGGCGTAGCGCAGGGAGTTGGTCACCAGCTCGCTGACCAGCAGGACGGTCACATCCCCGAGGGCCGTGTCGAGCTCCCAGGCCCGCAGGGTCTCGCGCACGGCATGGCGGGCCGTGCGTACGGCGTCGGCCTCCGCCGGGAAGTTCCACTCGGCGCGGTCGCCGTCGGTGTCGATCACACCCGATCACTTCCCCAGCCGTGCGTCAGCAGGAAGGCCCACGTCCTCTTTCAAGGAGTCAATCAGGACATACCCGAAATATGGGGCGGGCTATCGCGCTGGGCGCAGCAGCGGGCGCACGGTGGCACGAACGGCGTAGGGACTCAGTCGCGCGCTCCCACGCCGGGTGCGTCCGGGAGGCGGAGTGCGGCCTCGGCGACGGCGGGGCGGTCCTGGTCGAGCCAGTCGACGGAGTCCAGCTCCGGCCGGGAGAGCCAGCGCAGTGCGTCGTGGTCCTCCAGCGGGCGCGGTTCGCCGGCGAGCAGTCGGGCGGTCCACACCTGGAGGACGTAGCCGGGTTTGAGCGGCCACTCGCCGGGGAGGCGCTCGCCCGGTTCGACCTCGACGCCGAGTTCCTCACGGAGTTCGCGGATCAGGGCCTCTTCGGGGCTCTCGCCCGGTTCGAGCTTGCCGCCGGGGAGTTCCCAGCGGCCGGCGAGTTCGGCGGGGGCGCTGCGGCGCGCCGCGAGCAGCCGCCCTTGGTCGTACAGGGCGCCGGCGACGACGACCACGGGGGGCCGCGCGGCGGGGTCGGTGGTGCGTTCCGTCATGGGCGTGAGCGTAGCCGGGCGAGGTCGGAGCCCGTCGGGGTCAGAGGGCGGGGCTGCCGATGTGCTCGATCCAGTAGAGCTGCTTGTGGCCTCGGTCTTCGAGGCTGTCCGCGATCTTCTGCGCTTCGTCCTTGGTCGCGTACCGCCCCACGCGGTAGCGGTTGCCGTTGTCGTCCTGCCGAATGACGAGCCAGGCGAGGACGGGGCCGCTGTCGGTCATCAGGCTTCTCCCTCCACCGGTCCGGACGTCGCGATCGATCTCCGGGAAACCGCAATCCGCATATGCCCGAGCTTACGCCTGACCTTCACACAGCGGATACGGAATTGCACAAAGAGATACGGATCGGCCGGGAACCGACGGCCAGAGGCCGAAGGTGACGCCCCGACAGCCCCCGGGCGCCACCGGCACCTACGCCGGAGCCGCGCCGGGACGGGCCATGACGGGAGGGGAGGGAGGAGGAGGAGGTCTCTGGCCTGCGCGTGGGGCGCCGGGGACCCAGGAGTGTTCGAGGGCGCGGTGACACCGCGTCAACTCGCGGCACGGGGCTCCCTGACGGCGGCGGAGCCCGTGAGCGGCCGGGCGCCGCGTCGGCGGACGCGGGCCGGGCCGCCCCGGGCCGGGAGAGGAAGGGAAGGAGGGATGCCGACCCCGCGGCCAGGGCCGAGCCGGTCACGGCTCGGCGGACAGGGCCGGCCTGCGCACGACCCGACGGACATGGGTCCCGCCAGTGACGGCGCAGCCGGCACGGCCCGCCCGTCAAGGCCCGGCGGGCGGGTCAGCGGACGGGGAGGTGGTACGAGAGGCGGTAGCGGTCGGCGGGGACGACGACGTCCGCCGTCTCGACGGCTCGGCCCGAGGCGTAGTAGGTCCGCTCGACGACCATGACCACATGGCCCGGCACCCCGCCGAGCGCCAGGAGTTCTTCGGCGAGGCCCGGCCGGGCACCGACCTCCTCCACCACGTTGTCCACGACCACGTCGATGGCCGCCATCCGCTCGACGACACCGCAGCCGCCCAACGGGCCCTCCTCGGGCAGCATGACCGGGGTCCGGCCGGTGACGGCGAGCGGCTCCCAGGAGGTGGCGACCATCATGGGCTCGCCCCCGTCGCGGTACACGTACCGCGTGCGCATCACGCGCTCCCCCGGCTCGATCCCGAGCCGCTCGGCCACCTCGGCGCTCGCCGGTTCCTGCTCGCTCCCCGACTCCCAGGTGCCCCGGGCGCCCTCGGCCGCCTGCTCCTGGCGGAAGGGGCTGGCCCCGGCCGCCGGACGGTAGCCGGAGCGGGCGATCCGGCGCGGCACCGGGCGCTCCCGCACATAGGTGCCCGAGCCCGAGCGTCCCTCGACGAGCCCCTCGGCCATGAGCACCTTGCGGGCTTCCAGCGCGACGGTGTCCGACACCCCGTACTCCTCGCGGATGCGTGCCTGCGAGGGGAGGCGGGTATGCGGCGGAAGCGAGCCGTTGGCGATCTTCTCCCGCAGATCGCTCGCCACGCGCAGGTAGGCGGGCTGCTCACCGAACGTCACTGGACACTCCCCTCAGGTTGACTGTCAGCTACAGCCTGACGACCGACCGTGGCCATCCGCAAGCGTGGGCCAAAGTTTCACTCGAAGTGATGACAGAACGTCGGCGCTCTTGCTACCCACGGTCACCCCAAGTACACACGTCGAACCTCTTGACCCGCATTGGTCCAGACCAATACGTTCCTGCCTGAACGCCCCGCACGCTCCCCCTCGCACGCGCCATCCCGCCTCGCACAGGAACGAGCCCATGCGTCCCAGAGCCATGACCAAGCTGACCTTCGGTGCGGCCGCCGCGGCCACCCTCGGCCTCCTCGCCACCCTGGCCCCCACCGCCGACGCCCACCAGCCCTCCGGCCACCGGCCGTCCGGCCACACGTCCGACCTGAAGCGCGTCGGCTACTTCACCCAATGGGGCATCTACGGAAGGAACTTCCAGGTCAAGGACCTGGAGACGAGCGGTACCGCCGCCAAGCTGAGCCACATCAACTACGCGTTCGGCGTGATCGGTCCGGACGGCAAGTGCCTGATGGGCAACGCCCCCGGCTCCGACCCCTGGGCCGACTACGTGCGCCCCGTCGACGCCGCGACCTCCGTCGACGGGGTCGGCGACACCGCCGACCAGCGACTGGCCGGCAACTTCAACGAACTGCGCGAGCTCAAGGCGAAGCACCCCGGTCTCAAGGTCATGATCTCGCTGGGCGGCTGGAGCGGCTCCGCGCACTTCTCCGACGCGGTGCGCACCGACGCGGGGCGCAAGGCGCTCGTCGCCTCCTGCGTCGACACGTACATCAAGGGCGACCTGCCCGTGGACGGCGCCCGCGGCGGTGCCGGAGCCGCCGCCGGAGTCTTCGACGGCGTCGACCTGGACTGGGAGTGGCCGGGTTCGGAGGGCGCCCCCGGGAACGTCATCCGCCCCGAGGACAAGCCCAACTTCACCAAGCTGGTCCGGGAGTTCCGCACCCAGCTCGACGCCTACGGCCGCTCCCTGCCGCAGCGCAAGCACTACGAGCTCAGCGCGTACGTACCCACCGCGCCCGCCAAGATCGACGCGGGCTTCGAAGTCGCCAAGATCATGCGGGACTTCGACTTCGTGAACCTCCAGGGCTACGACTTCCACGTGTCCGGCGAGTCGACGACCGCGCAGCAGTCCGCGCTCTTCGCCAAGGACGACTTCAGCGTCGACCAGACCGTCAAGGCCTGGCTGCGACGGGGGGCGTCCGCGCACAAGCTCGTGGTGGGCATGCCGTTCTACGGCCAGGGCTGGACCGGCGTCACCGGCGGCGGCGACGGCCTCGGGCAGCCGGCGACCGGCCCCGCACCCGCGACCTGGGCGGCCGGCTCCGAGGACTACAAGCATCTGAAGAAGCTGGCGGAATCGGGGACGTACAAGCTGTACCGGGGCCACCGGAACGGCCACGCCTGGCTCTTCGACGGCACCACCCTCTGGACCTACGACGACCCGACCGTCCTGCGCACCAAGGCGTCCTACGTCCGGCAGCGCGGACTCGGCGGCGCGATGGTCTGGTCGCTCGACGGGGACACCCCGAACGGTGAGCTGATCACCGCGATCGACCGGGGCCTGACCCGGCGCTGACGCATCACCCCGGCCGCCCGCTCGGCGGCCGGGGCCCCCGAACCGCGGACCGGTCACGCCGCTCGCGGTGCGTCGCCGGGAGCGGCGGTCGGTCACGGGCCGCCGCTCCCCCGGCCCACCGCTCCCGGTCCGCACACGACGGGGCCGGAGCCCCCGAGGGAGCTCCGGCCCCGTTCCCGTACCCGCGCCCGCGTGGCCGACCCGACAGACACCCGCCCGCGCGCGTGGGGAACGCGACAGACACCCACCCGCGCGCGTGGCCGACGCGAGCCACGCACGCGCGCGTACTCCCGCTCCCGCACCCGCCACGCAGTGCCCGGAGTTCAGGCCGAGGTGCCCTCGCCCTCCGGCGGTGTGCCGGTCAGGCCGAGGGCGGTGCGGGCGTCCGCGCTGTCGGGCAGGGCGTCCCAGGCCGCGTCGTAGGCGTCCCAGTAGGCGTCCGCGTCGCTCGCGGTCGCCAGCTCGCGCCACTTCTTCGAGGCCGCGCCGAGTTCCTGGCGGAGTTCCGCGACCGGGGTGGTGGAGGCGCCGGGCCAGTAGTGCTGCCCGAGGTCGGCGCGTGCCTTGTCGATCGCCGCGAGCATCTCCCCCGACCACGCCTTGTTGCCGGTGAAGTCCTCGTCGGGGTCGCCCTCCGGCTCCCGGTAGGTGACCGTCTCGATGGGGTTGACGGCCTTGAGGAAGTGCTCCTGGTCGGCGGTGAGGGTGGTCGCGTCGGAGCGCACCGAGCCGCTGAAGGGCTTCTTCTCGGTGGCGAACGCGCAGGTCACCGTCCGGTCGCCGAGGCGCCAGCTCTGGCTGCTCGGCAGGTAGTAGTAGAGCCAGACGTCCCGCGGCACGGCCCAGGTGTCCAGGGCGTACGCGGCGTTGACCGTCTCGCAGCGCTCGTCCGCGATCGTCTCGATGGCGTCCTCGCCGGGCCACTTTTCGTGACCGGTGACCTTGAACCCGCCGGTGACCTCGCCGTCGTGCGGGCGGTCGCAGTCGACGATCGTGACGTCCGTCGTGTACTCCTCCAGCTTGCCGTCGTCGATGAAGCACTGTCCGGTCCGCAGCGAGAACGGCGACTTCGAGCGGGAGGCCTCCTCCACGCCCTCCTTGAAGTCGCTCCAGGCCGAGCTGAAGCCCCCGGTGGCCAGGCCGATCACCAGCAGCAGGCAGCTGACGGCGGAGAGCACGATGCCGGTGACCGCGAGACCCTTGCCCGCCTGGTCCCGCTTCCTGATCTGCGGGAGGGCGACGAGGCCGAGGACCAGACCGAGGGGCGGCAGGCAGCAGACGATGCCGGCGACGAGGGAGGCGACGGCGAGTCCGTTGGTCGTACGCCGGGGCAGACCGTACGGAGCGGATCCGGGCGCACCCGCGTAGGGCGCACCGGCCGGGCCCGCACCCCCGAGGCGCGTACCGGCGTAAGGACCGGCCGTGTACGGCATTCCCGGCGAGGTGTAGGGCCCCGGGGCGGGCCATCCGCCCTGCTGCGGGCCCTCCTGAGGGGACGGGGGCGGTGGGGTCGGCGGGGTCGGCTCCACGGGTACGGGCTCCTGTTGAGGCGGGCGACACGAACAAACGATCGGGCGCGCATCGTACGTGGAGAAGGAGACGGGGAGGACACACGGGGGTCGACGGACGGAAGGGGCGGCCGCCCGCAGGCGACCGCCCCTCACCCGCGTTCAGCGGGGTTCAGCCGGTTTCGGAGTTCCGTGTGGGTCAGAACCGTCAGAACTGCAGGGCCCAGCTGTCGATCTTGCCGATGTCGGCGGACGCGTTGTCCGTGACGCGGAGCTTCCACGTGCCGTTGGCGACCTCGGAGGAGGCGTTCACCGTGTACGTGGTGTTGATGTTGTCCGCGCTGCCGCCGGTGCCGAAGGCCTTCAGGGTGTACGCCGAGCCGTCGGGGGCGATCAGCTGGACCTGGAGGTCACCGATGTAGGTGTGGACGATGTTCACCGGCACCTGGAGGGCGGCGGGGGCGTTGCCGGTGACGCCGGTGACGGTGACCGGGGACTCGACGGTCGCGTTGTCGGCGATGGCGTAGTCGGCGGTGTTCTCGAACTTCTTGCCGGGCGGCGGGGTGGTGCCGCCGTCACCGACGTAGAGCAGGCGGTTCGGGGAGCCGGTGCCGGGGTTGGTCACCACGTTCGGCGTGGCGGCGTTCACCAGCGCGGTGCCCACCTGGGCCGGGGTGGCCGTCGGGTTGTTCCCCAGGTACAGCGCGGCGGCGCCGGCGACGTGCGGGGCCGCCATCGACGTGCCGGAGATCGTGTTGGTGGCGGTGTCGCCGGTGTTCCACGCCGAGGTGATGGACGAACCCGGGGCGAAGATGTCGAGGACGCTGCCGTAGTTGGAGAAGCTGGAGCGGGCGTCGGTGTTGGTCGTGGAGCCGACCGTGATCGCCTCGGTCACGCGGGCCGGGGAGTAGTTCGACGCGTTGGCGTTGCTGTTGCCGGCGGCGACGGCGTACGTGACGCCGGACGCGATCGAGTTGCGGACGGCCGTGTCGAGGGTGGAGTCGACGCCTCCGCCGAGGCTCATGTTGGCGACGGCCGGCTTGACGGCGTTCCGGGTCACCCAGTCGATGCCGGCGACGACACCGGCGGTGGTGCCGGAGCCGTTGTTGTCGAGCACGCGGACGCCGACGATCTTGGCCTTCTTGGCGACGCCGTGGGCGGTGCCCGCGACCGTGCCGGCGACGTGGGTGCCGTGGCCGTTGCCGTCCTGCGCGACGTTGTCGTTGTCGACGGCGTCGAAGCCGTTGAAGGCGCGGCCGCCGAAGTCGCTGTGGGAGATCCGTACGCCGGTGTCGATGATGTACGCGGTGACGCCCTGACCGGCGGTGTCCGGGTACGTGTAGCTCTGGTTCAGCGGGAGGGCCCGCTGGTCGATCCGGTCCAGGCCCCAGGACGGCGGCGAGGGCTGGGTGCCGTTGACCTTGAAGACACGGTTCTGCACGACGGACTTCACCGCGGGGTCGGCGGCGAGCTTCTTCGCCTGCGCCTCGGAGAGCTCGACGTGGTAGCCGTTGAGCGCCGAGGTGTACGTCCGCTCGATCTTCGCGCCGAACTTGGCCGCCACGGCGCGGCCCTTGGCGGTCTCGGCCTGCGCCGACTCGTGGAGGGTGACGATGTAGCTGCCCGCGATGGTGCCTTCGGCCCCGGCGTTCTCGATGACGCCCTCGGCGGCGGCCGGAGTGGCGACGGCCGGGAGGGTGGAGAGGGAGCCGAGGGCGAGGGCGGCGACGGCTATGGCCGCTGCGGTGGCGACGCGGCGACGTGAGTCACGCATGGCTGACATGTGGGGGGTCCTCCTCGTTGGCGGAGCACTGCGTGGGGAACGGCAGGTGCATGACAAGACAACGCGGCTCTGCGTCGCCTCGAACATCCGGCTGCCGAGCGAAAGATTGGCGGATCCATAGGAATCCCACAAGAGTCACGCAGCCGTCGCAACAACCAGGCCACACGGCTGACATATTGATCGTCATGACCGCCTACGTGTGCCCACGATGCCTGGTCAACTCGCCCACGGACGCTCTCACCTGGCGTTGTCCGAAGTGCCGTGGCCCCTGGGACCTGGAATTCGCGAGTGAGCCGGTTTCCCTTCCGTCACTCGCGTCACGGCGAAATTCATTGTGGCGTTACGAGGAGGTGTTGCCGCCGATGCCGTACGCGGCGGAGGTGAGCCTCGGGGAGGGGCGCACCCCGCTCGTCCCGCTGACGGCCTCCGACACGGGAGCGCCCTCGTCGGTCTCGGCCAAGCTCGACTTCCTCATGCCGACGCTGTCCTTCAAGGACCGGGGCGCGGTGATGCTCGCCGCGCACGCCCTCCGCCTCGCGCGCGCCGGCGGCGTCGACCGGGTCGTCGCCGACAGCAGCGGGAACGCGGGGACGGCCGTCGCCGCGTACGGCGCGCGGGCCGGCCTCGACTGTCTCGTCTTCGTACCCGAGGGCACGTCCCCTACGAAGCTGGAGCAGATCCGGGCGCACGGGGCCCGGGTCGTCGAGGTGCCCGGCGACCGCGAGGCGACGGCCCGCGCGGCGCGGGAGGCCACCGACCGACCCGGCACCTTCTACGCCTCGCACGTGTACAACCCCTACTTCCTGCACGGCACCAAGACCTACGTGTACGAGCTCTGGGAGGATCTCGGCGGCCGGCTTCCCGACACCGTCGTCGTCCCCGTCGGCAACGGCACCCTGCTCCTCGGCGCCGCCCTCGCCCTGGACGAGCTGCACCGCCATGGACTCGTCGACACCCGTCCCGCGCTGGTCGCGGTCCAGGCGGAGGCCGTGTCCCCGCTGGCCGCGGCCTTCCACGCGGGTGCGGAGGAACTCGGCGCGCCGACCCCCGTCCGCCCCACCCTCGCCGAGGGCATCGCGATCCCGGCGCCGCCGCGCGCCCGCCAGATCCTCCGGGCGGTACGGGCGACCGGCGGCACGTTCCTGACGGTGACCGAGGACCAGATCCGGACCGCCCAGCGCGACCTGGCCCGCCGCGGCCTCTTCGTCGAGTCCACCGGCGTGGCCTGCTGGGCGGCGGTCCAGGCGGCCCCGCCCCTCCCCGGCCACACGGTGGTGCCGCTGTGCGGGGCGGGGGCGAAGACCGGGATGGCGGCCTGAAGGCCCGTCGGTGTCGAAACTCGCCGGTGTCGCGACTCGTCGGCGTCAGAACTGGCCGGTGCCAGAACTCGTCGGCGTCCGAGGCCGTCGGCGTCAGAACTGGCCGGCGTCAGAACTGGCCGGTGCCAGAACTCGTCGGCGTCAGAGCCGACAGATCTCAGAACTCGTCGGCCCCGTTACGGAGCTCGTGCGTCCAGTAGCCCGTCTTCGCCGCGGCCTCGTTGACCGCCAGGCCGCCGGCCGGGGCCTTCACGACGATGCTGCCCTCGGCGGGGCCGTCGGCGGCGAAGAGGTTCACGTTGAACTCCTTGACGACCTTGTTGTCCTCGTCGACGCCGCCGAGCGCGACACGCACGTTCGCGTACGCGGGCGCGCCGGGCTTCAGGACGACCGGGGCGGCGGGCTTGCTCTTCGCGACGGCCGGGATGTCCTTGGCGGTCTGGACCGGGCCGAAGGCGAGGAGCGGGTACTCCAGGAGGGTGCAGGAGCGGCCGGAGACGTTGGTGGCGGTGAGGACGATGTGCTCGGTCGGGACCTCGTCCGCCTTCGCCGCGGTGACCTTGATGTCGCCGCGGGAGCAGGCGAGCGCCTCGGCGGAGGTCTTGCCCGAGTCGCCGCCGGTCGCCTTCCCGGAGGTGGACGCGGACGTGCCGGTGCCGCCGGTGGTGGAGCCCGTGGAGCCCGCGGTGGTCGCGCCGGTGGAGCCCGAGCCGCCCTTCGCCGCGGTCTGGTCCGCGGTGCCGTTACCGGCGTTACCGGCGGTGCCGGCGGACTGCGAGGAGGTCTGGCCGCCCGTCTCCTTGGCTCCGGTGTCGCTGTCACCCCCGCAGGCGGTCAGACCCAGCGAGAGGGCGGCGACGGCGGTGGCGGCCAGGACGGCGGACGTGTTGATGCGCATGGTGGTTCTCCCCGTTGAAGTGCGGTCGGTCGCAGCACGTTCTCCGTGCTGCAACCAGACTCCCGCCCCGCGCTGTCGTCCCGCTTGCGTACCGCTAACGACCCGCTGACAGACGCGAGAGCCCCGCGGCCGCGCGGGCCGAGCCCTCGGGGAAGCCGGCCGCGTCGGCGGCGGCGATGGCGCGTTCCAGCTGGTCGGCGGCCTCCTCGAGGCGCCCGATGCCGGCCAGTGCCTCGCCCCGGACGATCTGCAACTGCGCCTGGACGACGACCGCGTCGGGTGCGACGAGTTCCCCGGCGCGAAGGGTGTGGGCGAGCGCCGCCTCGTAGTCCTCCGCGTTCAGACAGTGCCCCGCCAGGTGCTGGAGCGTCAGCGCCTGGGTGGAGGGATGGCCGGTGAGATCGGCGAGCGAGACCGCGTGGACCATGAGCAGTCCGGCGCGGTCGTGCTCGCCGGTGGAGTCCAGGACGGAGGCGTAGTTGACGTAGGCGATGGCCTCGCTGATCAGGTCGCCGGCGCGGGCGGCGAGACCGGGAGCCTTCTCCAGGTGGACGAGCGCCTCCGCGTCCCGGCCCTCCTCGTGGAGGATCCAGCCGAGGAGCGCCCGCGTCCGCGACTGGGCGTCGAGATCGTCCACGTACTCCGCCGAGGCGAGCCCGGCCTCCAGGAGTGGCGTCCAGCCGTCCCCGATCCGCATGAGCATCAGCGGCCACTGCACCAGGGCGAGCCGCCACGCCCGGTCGTGCAGGCCGAGGGCGGCCGCGGCGGCGACCGCGCCCTCCAGGGCGGGGCGTTCCGCCACGTACCAGTCGAGGGCCGCCGTACGGTCCTCGAACTCACGGGTCGCGGCGGGGCGCCGTGCGTCGGCGGGCAGGGAGTAGCAGGGCTGGGAGCCCGGCTCGGCGGCCGCGTCGGCGGCGAGGCCCGTGAACAGGTAGTGGTCGAGGAGGCGGGGCAGGCCCTCGGGGTCGGCCTGCGGCGCGAGATGACGGGCGTAGAGGCGCACCAGGTCGTGCGGGGTCCAGCGGCCGGGGACGGACTCGTTGAGCAGATGGGCGGCGGCGAGGCGGTCCAGGTCGGCGGAGGCATGGGCGGGAGTCGTCCCGGCGAGCGCGGCCGCCGCGAACCGGTCGACGTCGGAGCCGGTGTGCAGCCCGATCGCGCGGAACAGCCGGGTGGCGGACTCGGGCAGCTGCTGCACGGTGAGGCGCAGCGCGGCGGAGACGCCCCGGTCCTCCACGTCGAGCAGCATCAGCCGGCCCTGCTCGTCGGCGAGTTCGCCGACCATCGCGTCGAGCGTCCACTGCGGACGCTCGGCCAGCCGGGCCGCTGTGACGCGCAGCGCGAGCGGCAGGCCGTCGCAGAGTCCCGCGAGCCGTGCGGCGGCGGCCGGTTCGGCGGCGACCCGCGTCTCGCCGAGGACGGTGGTCAGCAGGGCCGCCGCGTCGGCCGGGGGGAGGTGCCCGAGCGGCACGGGCAGGGCCGCGTCGGAGGCGATGAGCCCGCCGAGCCGGTCGCGGCTGGTGACGAGCGTCGTGCAGTGGTCGCCGCCGGGCAGCAGGGGCCGGACCTGTTCGGAGGAGCGGGCGTTGTCGAGGACGACGAGCAGCCTGCGGCCCGCGGTCAGGGCGCGGAACAGCGCGCCGCGCGCCTCGACGGCCTCCGGGATCCGCTGCGGGGGGACGCCGAGCGCCAGCAGGAACTCGCGCAGGACGGCGGCGGTCTCGGGCGCCGGGGTCTCGCTGAAGCCGCGCAGGTCGGCGAAGAGCCGCCCGTCGGGGAAGTCGGCGCGCCGCTCGTACGCCCAGTGCACGGCGAAGGCCGTCTTGCCGACGCCGGCCGGGCCGGTGACGAGACAGACGGGTCCTTCGCCGCGCAGTGCCACCCGGTCGAGCGCGGCCAGTTCGTCGCCGCGCCCGGTGAACCCGCGCGGTGCCCGCGGCAGTCCCTCCGGCACCGGGGCCGCGGCCGGGACGACGGGGCGCGGAGCGGAGACGGGCCCGGCGGAGCGGAGCAGCGTCGCGTACGCCTCGCTGAGGGTCTCGCCGGGGTCGACGCCCAGTTCCTCGGCGAGGAGCCGCCGGGTGCGGTGGTACCAGTCGATCGCGTCCGACTGGCGCCCCGAACGGCCGAGGGCCAGCATCAGCGCGGCCGCCAGGGACTCCCGCAGGGGATGCGCGACGGCCTCGGTACGGAGGACGGCGGCGGCCCGGCCGTGCTCGCCGAGTTTCCCGTACGCCTCCGCCAGCGCCTCCACCGACGCGAGCCTCATCTCTTCGAGCCCGCCGGCCGCCGCTTCCAGGGGGCGGCTGTGCACGGTTCCGGTGAGCGCGGGGCCCTGCCAGTACGACAGCGCCTCGCGGAGCATCCGTACCGCGTCGGCGGGCTGCCGCTGGACCCCGGCAAGGCCCACGAGTTCCTCGAACCGGTGCGCGTCGACCAGGGACTCGGGCATCCTCAGCACGTACGCCGAGCCCTGGGTGGCCAGCTCGACCCCGTACGCCTCCGCGCCGTGCTCGGCGAGCAGCACCCGCAGCCGCGAGACGTGCCCCTGGAGCACGGTCTTGGCGTGGGTGGGGGGCTCCTCCTCCCAGAGGGCGTCGATCAGCCGGCTGACGTTCACGGCGCTGTTGGGCCGCAGCAGGAGCATGGCGAGCAGACTGGACCGCTTGGCGGGCCCCAGGGCTACGTCCCCGTCCTCCGTCACCAGCGCGACGGAGCCGAGCAGCCGGAACTCCACCTGTGTACCTCCGGTCCCTCTTCCCCCATTACCCAGCAGTAGAGGATACGCGGAGCGGAGGCGCCGCCCCGCCCACATGGCCAGAAAGACCCGCTGACGAAAACAACCCGCGCCCGGACTACCGGCTTTTGCGAGGACGTGTTTCCGCGCTATTCGGACTTACGCGGACTCCGTTCACCCGACCGAAAGGGAGACCGGAAATCGACGGGTCCGCGACCCGACACGACTGAGCGAACACCCAAGCCCGCAAGCCGAATGATCACCCGCACTGAATCCCGACACGCCGCCCCCCTTCCCCCGAGGACGTCATTCGTCCGGCACGCGTGCATGGACCATCACCGCACCCGGAAATTCTCTGGGAACGACCGACACAGGGAGGCCACCCGAAAAGAATTCACTTTACGATTTCCACTCGCCTCGCGTCCGGTCAACGGTGAGCGGGACGGTTTCCCCCGAAGGCCGGAACAACGGCGCACCGACTCCCTCGCACGACCCGCACTCGCTAGGGTCGGCTCACGACCGCACTGCCCGACTGGATGCGCCCGCCGCGCGCGGAAGGCTGGTTCGCGGAGGACCTCGACCGCCTCCCCGAGGCACCCCGCCACACCGAGCTGATCGACGGAGCCCTCGTCTTCATGCTGTCGCCGCAGAGGTCCCGGCACGGCCGCCTGTGAAACTCCGCAAGTACGCGGACGCCGGCATCCCGCACTACTGGGGCATAGAGGACGAGGACGGGGCACCCTCAAGCGCCCGGTGCCCTTCGAGATCAGCCTGGACCTCGACAGGCTCACGCCGCCCCGGAGCGGCTGAGAAGTCAGCACCACGTCGGCGCAGGAATACAGAAGGGGTCGGACTCGTCAGAGCCCGACCCCTTCTGACCTGCACATCTACTGAAACCAACATGCAGCTGTGGAGCGACTACACGTTGAAGCGGAACTCCACCACGTCGCCGTCCTGCATGACGTATTCCTTGCCCTCCATGCGGGCCTTGCCGGCGGCGCGGGCGTCGGCCACCGAGCCCGTTTCGACGAGGTCGGCGAAGGAGATGACCTCGGCCTTGATGAAGCCCTTCTGGAAGTCGGTGTGGATGACACCGGCCGCCTCGGGGGCCGTCGCGCCCTGCTTGATCGTCCAGGCGCGGGATTCCTTCGGGCCGGCCGTCAGGTAGGTCTGGAGGCCGAGGGTGGCGAAGCCCACGCGGGCGAGGGTGGCCAGGCCGGGCTCGTCGGCGCCGACGGACTGGAGGAGCTCCATGGCGTCCTCCTCGTCCAGCTCGGCGAGGTCCTGCTCCAGCTTGGCGTTGAGGAAGATCGCCTCCGCCGGGGCGACCAGGGCGCTCTGCTCGGCCTTGAACGCGTCGTCCGTCAGCTCGTCCTCGTCCACGTTGAAGACGTAGAGGAACGGCTTGGTGGTGAGGAGGTGCAGGTCGTGGAGGAGCTCCGCCTTCTCCGAGCCCTGCACGATGCCCTGCGAGAAGAGGGTGTCGCCCTTCTCCAGGATCGCCTGCGCGGCCTCGACCGCCGCGACCTTGGGCGCCGTGTCCTTCTTGATCCGCATCTCCTTCTGGAGGCGCGGGAGGACCTTCTCGATCGTCTGGAGGTCCGCGAGGATCAGCTCCGTGTTGATCGTCTCGATGTCGTCCTTCGGCGAGACCTTGCCGTCGACGTGTACGACGTTCTCGTCCTTGAAGGCGCGGATGACCTGGCAGATGGCGTCCGACTCGCGGATGTTCGCCAGGAACTTGTTGCCGAGGCCCTCGCCCTCGCTCGCGCCGCGCACGATGCCCGCGATGTCGACGAAGTCGACCGTCGCCGGGAGGACGCGCTGGGAGTTGAAGATCTCCGCGAGCTTGGTCAGGCGGGCGTCGGGGACACCGACGACGCCGACGTTGGGCTCGATCGTGGCGAACGGGTAGTTGGCCGCCAGCACGTCGTTCTTGGTCAGGGCGTTGAACAGGGTCGACTTGCCGACATTCGGCAGACCGACGATTCCGATCGTGAGCGACACGGTGGCGACTTCCTGAAGTGTGGACGGGGGGCCGATCCCCCAGTTTACGGGCGGGCCGAACCGGCCAGTGACGCCGACCTTCGGTCGTTCTCGGGGGCAAGGTCACCCAAAGGGCGTGTCCCGGACCCGCTTCCCGCCCTTACCCGACCTACGTTGGTGGAGTGGAGCAGCACAGGACAAGTCAGCCGCAAGGCCGCCGACGGCCGCAAACCCCCGTCGCGCCGCCCGTGACGCCGCCCGGCGTGCTCGTGGAGGGTGCGGCCGTGTACCGCGTGACCGGCCGGGCCCGGCGGGTTCCCGGCGGCGCCCGCGTCGAGCGCGCGGGGGCCGCGGGGCCGGCGGGGAACCCGTCCGGGCGGGCGCCCGGCGGCCGGCCCGTGCCGCCGGTGGTCCTCGCCCTCCGGCGGCTCCCCCAGCCGCGCCTCACCGGGCTCGGCGCCGGGCTCTTCGCCTCCGCCGTCATGCTGACGCTCGGCTTCCTCGACCGGCTCCTGTTCGACGGCTCCCCCGTCGTGTACGGCCTGCTGTTCCTGCCGGTCAGCGCGCTGACCGCGCTGTGGGTCCGTGCCGCCGACCTCGTCACCGCGCCGATCGGCGTCCCCATCGCCTTCGCCGTCGGTGTCGTCCCCATCGCGGGCGGCTCGGGCGGCCTCGGCGGCCAGGCCATGGCCGTCGTGACCGCCCTCGCCGTGCACGCCGGCTGGCTGTACGGCGGCACGCTCGTCGCCGGGCTCATCGCGAGCGTACGGAAGGTGCGGGAGATGGGGCGGCGGCAGCACGCCCGGGCGATGGCCCCGGTGGCCGGTGAGGCACCGGGGGCCGGTGCCGGTGCCGGGAACGGCGGGCGGGGCAGGACCCCCCGGCGCCGTCCGGTCGCCTGATCCGTCCGCCTCCGCCGCGCCCCCGGCCCACTGCGGTACGGGGCCTCAAGAGCGTCCGCACCGCTCCCGCAGCGCTCGCGCCGTCCGCACCACTCCCGCAGTCCGCCGCCCCCCGACCTTGGCCCCGGCCCTACGAGGCCGCCGACCTCGCCGCCATTCCCGCCCCCACGATCCCCGCGTTGTTCTGGAGTTCCGCCGGGACGATCTCCGCGCGGATGCCCTCGATCAGGGGCAGGAACTTGTCCGCCTTGCGGCTCACGCCGCCGCCGATGATGAACAGTTCCGGCGAGAACAGCATCTCCACGTGCGCGAGGTACTTCCGTACGCGGCGGGTCGCCCAGTGCTCCCAGGTGAGGTCCTCGTCCTCCTTGGCCCTCGTCGACGCCCTGGTCTCCGCGTCGTGGCCCTTGAGCTCCAGGTGGCCCAGTTCCGTGTTGGGGACGAGGCGGCCGTCGACGAACAGGGCCGAGCCGATGCCCGTGCCGAGGGTCAGCATGATCACGGTGCCCTTGCGGCCCCGGCCCGCGCCGTAGGTCATCTCCGCGAGCCCGGCCGCGTCGGCGTCGTTGAGGACCGTGACCGGGCGGCCGCCGAGGCGCTCGCCGAGGAGGGCGCCCGCGTCGACGTCGATCCATGACGGGTCGACGTTCGCCGCCGTACGGATCGTGGAGCCCGTGACCACGCCGGGGAAGGTCACCCCCACCGGTCCGGTCCACCCGAAGTGCTCCACGACCTCCGCGACGCAGCCCGCCACACCGTCGGGTGTGGCGGGCTGCGGGGTCAGTACCTTGTGGCGCTCCTCGGTGAGCGCTCCGCGCTCCAGGTCCACGGGGGCACCCTTGATGCCCGAGCCGCCGATGTCCACTCCGAAGACGTTCATGGACCCCACGGTAAGGGCTGTGGCGCCGAGTTACGCCTTTACTCCGTGGCGGGCGCGGCCGCCAGGAGCTTCGCCGCCTCGGCCCGCAGGTCCTTGTTGCGGAGCTCCTTGGGCAGCGAGAAGGTGAGGGACTCGTCGGCCGTCTTGACGATCTCGACGTCCGCGTAGCCGCGCTCGGCGAGCCACTCCAGGACCTCCTGCACCAGGACGTCCGGGACGGAGGCGCCGGAGGAGAGGCCGACGCTGGTCACGCCCTCCAGCCAGGCCTCGTCGATCTCGCTCGCGAAGTCGACGAGGTACGCGGCGGGGACGCCGGCCTGCTTGGCGACCTCGACCATGCGGATCGAGTTCGAGGAGTTCTTGGAGCCGACGACGATGACCAGTTCGGCCTGCCCGGCGAGCTCCTTGATGGCGATCTGACGGTTCTGCGTGGCGTAGCAGATGTCGTCGGACGGCGGGGAGATGAGCTGCGGGAACTTCTCCTTCAGCGCGTCGACCGTCTCCATCGTCTCGTCGACGGAGAGCGTGGTCTGCGAGAGCCAGACGACCCGGGACGGGTCGCGGACCTCGATCTTCGCCACGTCGTCGGGGCCGTCGACCAGCTGGATGTGGTCGGGGGCCTCGCCGGAGGTGCCGATGACCTCCTCGTGGCCCTCGTGGCCGATGAGGAGGATGTCGAAGTCCTCGTTGGCGAAGCGGACGGCTTCCTTGTGGACCTTGGTGACCAGGGGGCAGGTCGCGTCGATGGTCTTGAGGCGGCCCTGGCGGGCCTCCTCGTGGACGGTGGGGGCGACGCCGTGCGCGGAGAACATCACGATGTTGCCCGGCGGCACCTCGGTCGCCTGGTCGACGAAGATCGCGCCCTTCCGCTCCAGGGTCTGGACGACGTACTTGTTGTGGACGATCTCGTGCCGGACGTAGATCGGCGCCCCGTACTGCTCCAGGGCCTTCTCCACGGCGATCACGGCACGGTCCACGCCCGCGCAGTAGCCGCGGGGGGCGGCGAGCAGGACACGCTTCGGACGGTTCGTCGCGGGGGCGGACTCGGGCGTCGGCGCGGGCGTTGCAGTCATGCGTCCCATCGTAAGGCCGCGTCGGTGAGCGGTTTGATCGGCGGCGTGGCCGAAACTGTCGCCATGGCCGAGGAATCGCAGGTGGCGGCGCGCGGGGAACATACGGAGCTTCGTAGGAACCTCGGGTTCCGCGACCTGGTCGTCTACGGGCTGCTCTTCATCGCCCCCATGGCGCCCGTCGGCGTCTTCGGCACGCTCGACGCCAAGTCCGGCGGCGCGGTCGCACTGGTGTACGTCGTGGCCACGATCGCCATGGCGTTCACGGCGTTCAGCTACGCGCAGATGGTACGGGTCGCCCCGCAGGCCGGCTCCGTCTTCACGTACGCCCGCAAGGGTCTCGGGGAGGGACCGGGATTCGTCGCCGGCTGGATGGCGATGCTCGACTACCTGCTCATCCCGGCCGTCGCCTACCTCTTCGCGGGCATCGCGATGGAGGCGCTGGTCCCGGAGGTGGACCGGTGGGTGTGGACCGGGATCGCCGTGGTCGTCACCACCCTGCTCAACCTGTGGGGCGTACGGGCGGCGGCCCGGGTCGGCTTCGCGGTGCTCGCGATGGAGATCGTCGTCCTGCTGGTCTTCGTCGTCTCGGCCGTGGTGGTGCTCGTACGGGACGGGGCTCGGCGCGACTGGTGGTCGCCGCTCACCGGTGACGGAGCGTTCTCGTTGGCCGCGGTGGTGGGCGCGGTGTCGGTGGCCGTCCTCTCCTATCTGGGCTTCGACGCGATCGCCTCCTTCGCGGAGGAGGTCACGGGCGGTTCGGCGAAGGTGGCGCGGGCGGTGCTGTTCTGCCTGGCCCTCGCGGGCGTCCTCTTCGTGGCGCAGTCCTGGCTGGTCGCGCTCCTCGAACCGGTCTCGTCCGCCGACCTCGCGGCGGATCCGGGGAAGCAGGGTTCGGCCTTCTACGACGCCGTGGAGACCTCGGTCGGCGGCTGGCTGCACGACCTCGTGGCCCTGTCCAAGGCGATCGGGGCGGCGTTCGCGGCGCTCGCGGGGCAGGCGGCCGGCGGGCGGCTGCTGTTCGCGATGGGCCGTGACCGGCGGCTGCCGCACGTGCTCGCCCGGACGGACGGGGGCGTGCCGCGGGTGGCGCTGCTCGTGGCCGCGACGGTGACGATGATCGCGGCGGTGTGGGCGGCCCGCCGGGACGACGGCCTCGACCACCTGGTGTCGGTCGTCGACGTCGGCGCCCTGACAGCCTTCGTCCTGCTGCACGCGAGCGTGGTGGGTTGGTTCGCGGTCCGCCGGGCGGAGGGACCGCCGCACGTGCTGAAGCACGTGGTCGCTCCGGTGCTCGGGGCGGCGATCCTGATCGCGGTCATCGTCGAGGCCTCGGCGGCCGCGCAGGTGGTGGGCGTGGTGTGGCTGGGGGTGGGCCTGGTCGTCCTCGCCGTGCAGGGCGCGTCGCGGACCCCGGCGGGGCGCTGAGGCCTTCGGGACGCCCACCCTCGGGCCCGGGAGGCCGGGAAGGCCAGGGAGGCCGGGGAGGCCGGGGAGGCCGGGGAGGCCCGGGAGGCCCGGGAGGCCCGGGAGGCCCGGGAGGCCCGGGAGGCCCGGGAGGCCGGCGAGGCCCCCGTGCCGTCGGCACGGCCGCCCGCGCGGTCCTGACGTTGTCGTACCGCGCCGTTACGCTCGGTCCATGGCTCTGACTACGTCCGCCGAAGCACCGCTTCCCGTCGGTGAGGTCTCCCGGCTGATCGGGGGGTGGATCGACCGGCTCGGAGCGATCTGGGTCGAGGGGCAGATCACGCAGCTGTCGCGGCGGCCCGGCGCCGGGGTCGTCTTCCTGACGCTGCGGGATCCCTCGTACGACATCTCGATCGGCGTCACCTGCTACCGCCAGGTCTTCGACGCCGTCGCGGACATCGTGTCGGAGGGCGCCCGGGTCGTGGTGCACGCCAAGCCCGAGTGGTACGCGCCACGGGGGCAGCTGTCGCTGCGGGCGGTGGAGATCAAGCCGGTCGGGATCGGCGAGCTGCTCGCCCGCCTGGAGCAGCTGAAGCGGAGCCTGGCGGGCGAGGGGCTGTTCGCGCTCGACCGGAAGAAGCCGCTGCCGTTCCTGCCGCACCGGATCGGGCTCGTCTGCGGCCGCGCATCGGCGGCGGAGCGGGACGTCCTGGAGAACGCGCGCCGTCGCTGGCCCGCCGTCGCCTTCGAGGTGCGGAACGTGGCGGTGCAGGGCGTGAAGGCGGTTCCTCAGGTCGTCCAGGCGGTCAAGGAGCTCGACGCGCACGAGGACGTGGACGTGATCATCGTCGCCCGCGGCGGCGGCAGCGTCGAGGACCTGCTGCCGTTCTCGGACGAGCAGCTGGTCCGGGCGGTGGCCGAGTGCCGTACGCCGGTGGTGTCGGCGATCGGGCACGAGCCGGACTCGCCGCTCCTCGACCTGGTGGCCGACCTGCGCGCCTCGACGCCGACGGACGCGGCCAAGAAGGTCGTGCCGGACGTCGGGGAGGAGCTGGAGCGGGTGCGCGGGCTGCGGGACAGGGCGCTGCGGACGGTGCGGGGGCTCCTCGACCGGGAGGAGCGCGGCCTCGCGCACGCGCTCGCGCGGCCCGTCATGGAGCATCCGCAGCGGATGGTCGAGGTCCGCGAGGACGAGGTGGCGGCGCTGCTCGCCCGGAGCCGGCGTGTCCTCGGGCACCTGCTGGACCGGGCGGACTCCGAGCTGTCGCACACCCGGGCGCGGGTCCGGGCGCTGTCGCCCGCCGCGACGCTGGAGCGGGGGTACGCGGTGCTCCAGCGGGCGGACGGCGCGGTGGTCCGCTCGCCGGAGGAGGTCGCGGAGGGCGAGGAGCTGCGGGCGCGGGTCGCGGAGGGCGAGTTCGCGGTGCGCCGCGTCCCCGGCCCGGCCTGAGCGAAGATCCAGAGCATCCAGAGAGCATCGAGAGAGAACCGGACACGGAGGGTGGAGCGGCACATGGCAGCGGGAACGAGTGCGGGTGCGGGCGCGGACGAGGCGGCGCTCGGGTACGAGGAGGCGCGGGACGAGCTGATCGAGGTCGTGCGGCGCCTGGAGGCGGGCGGGACGTCCCTCGAGGACTCGCTCGCGCTGTGGGAGCGCGGCGAGGAGCTGGCGAAGGTCTGCCGGCGC
Organism: Streptomyces sp. CB02261; assembly: GCF_001905665.1. Classification (GTDB taxonomy): domain Bacteria; phylum Actinomycetota; class Actinomycetes; order Streptomycetales; family Streptomycetaceae; genus Streptomyces. Next base: position 386,064 of record NZ_LIVX01000002.1, read on the forward strand.
CGGCTCGAAGGGGCGCGGGCCCGGCTGGACGCCTCCCTCGCGGCGGAGCGCGCGGCCGAGGCGGAGGCGCAGGGGCGGGCGGAGGGGCCTGGCGGCGACGGGAATCCGGCGTAGACTCAGGGTGAACCGGATCACTATCCGGATGGGTTAGTTGAACTTTCACCAATTCTCGGCGTACTGTCGAGGACATCGCTTGAACCCGTACGAGCGACCCCCTTTGCAGTCCGGAAGGTACGCAGCATGTCTCTCGCTCTTGACCCCGCCGCCCAGGACCTCCTCTTCCGCGAGGCCCGCACCGCCAACACGTTCGCCGACGAGCCGGTGACCGACGAGCAGGTCCAGGCGATCTACGACCTGGTGAAGTACGGCCCGACCGCGTTCAACCAGACCCCGCTGCGCATCACCCTGGTCCGCTCCCCCGAGGCCCGCGAGCGCCTGGTCAAGCACATGGCCGAGGGCAACCGCCCGAAGACCGCCTCGGCCCCGCTGGTCGCGATCCTCTCCGCCGACAACGAGTTCCACGAGGAGCTCCCGGCGCTGCTCCCCCACTTCCCGCAGGCCAAGGACATGTTCTTCGCCGAGCGTCCGGTCCGCGAGCAGTCCGCCGTCCTGAACGCCGCCCTCCAGGCCGCGTACTTCATCGTGGGCGTCCGCGCCGCCGGCCTGGCCGCGGGCCCGATGACCGGCGTCGACCTCTCCGGCCTCCAGAAGGAGTTCCTGGACGCCGACCACACCCCGCTGATGGTCGTCAACATCGGCAAGCCGGGCGAGGACGCCTGGTTCCCGCGCTCCCCGCGCCTGTCCTACGAGGACGTCGTCACCACCGTCTGAGCCCGACGCCCCCGGCGTCCGCGCCCGACGGCGCACGAGGAAGGCCCCGCACTCGTGGAGTGCGGGGCCTTCCTCGTCCACGTGCCGGACCGCCGGCTCAGACCTTCTTCGACCGGAGCGAGCCCGCCATCTCGGCCAGCTGCTCGAAGGACGCCGTGCCGGTCACCACCGTCGTGGCCCCGCCGTCGACCCGGACGAGCGCGTCGTACTTCGGGCCCTCCCAGCGCTGCCAGACCTGGCCCGCCACCGTCTGGGTCCTGCCGGTGTTCTTCGCCCGGTGGGTCACGTCCGGCACGAAGGTGCCCGCCGCCGCCGTCGACTGGTGGATCGCCACGTACTGCGTGTCCGGGGAGAGGAAGCCCAGCTGCCAGGCGTCGGCGTTGTCCCGCTTGTACGAGACGACCGTCGCCTTCCATCCCTCACCGAGGCCCTCGGGGGCCAGCACCGGATACGGCGCCGCCCGCTGAGCCGTCAGGAGCTCGACCCGGTAGTCCTTCGCCTTGACCGGATCGGCGCTCTCGTCGTGTGGGATGAAGAGATACATCACTCCCGCGGCGATCAAGATCACCCCGAGGGACTGGATCATCCCGCGTACCGTCTGCCTGCCTCGCATACCTGCCACCGCACCATGGTCGCATCAAGGGTCCGTGCTCATACGTGGGCCCCTCTGCTCATTTTGTCGACGTACCGATAGAGTCGCAGCACCCTCCCTTAACCGGCCGTCGCCGTACAGAAAGGTGCGTTCCGATGACCGAGCAGCAGAATCTGCCGCCCGAGCTCGTGGTCTCCCCCGAGGCTCCCGACCGCAACCTCGCCCTTGAGCTGGTCCGCGTCACCGAGGCAGCCGCCATGGCCGCGGGCCGCTGGGTCGGCCGCGGCGACAAGATCGGCGCGGACGGCGCGGCGGTCAACGCCATGCGCACCCTGATCTCCACCGTCTCGATGAACGGCGTCGTCGTCATCGGCGAGGGCGAGAAGGACGAAGCCCCCATGCTCTTCAACGGCGAGCGGGTCGGCGACGGCACCGGCGCCGAGGTCGACATCGCCGTCGACCCGATCGACGGCACCACGCTCAACGCCAAGGGCATGCCGAACGCGATCGCCGTCCTGGCCGCCGCCGACCGCGGCTCCATGTTCGACCCGTCCGCGGTGTTCTACATGGACAAGCTGGTCACCGGCCCCGAGGCCGCCGACTTCGTCGACATCAACGCCCCCGTCTCGGTCAACATCCGCCGGGTCGCCAAGGCGAAGAACTCCTCGCCCGAGGACATCACGGTCGTCATCCTGGACCGCCCCCGCCACGAGGGCATCGTCAAGGAGATCCGCGAGACCGGCGCCCGGATCAAGTTCATCTCGGACGGCGACGTCGCCGGTTCGATCATGGCCGTCCGCGAGGGCACCGGCGTCGACATGCTGATGGGCATCGGCGGCACCCCCGAGGGCATCATCTCCGCCTGCGCCATCAAGTGCCTCGGCGGCGTGATCCAGGGCAAGCTGTGGCCGAAGGACGACGCCGAGCGGCAGAAGGCGCTCGACGCGGGCCACGACCTGGACCGGGTCCTCTCCACGAACGACCTGGTCGGCGGCGACAACGTGTTCTTCGTCGCGACCGGCATCACCGACGGCGAACTGCTGCGCGGGGTCCGCTACCGCGCCGAGACGGCGACGACGCAGTCGCTCGTCATGCGCTCGAAGTCGGGCACGATCCGCCAGATCGACTCCACGCACCGGCTCTCGAAGCTGCGCGCGTACAGCAAGATCGACTTCGATCGCGCCAACTGAACCATCCGGCGGGCCGGGGCGGGCCGACACGGGCCGCAGCCGGGGCGGACCCGAGGCGGGCCGCCACCGGGGCGGGCCGACACGGCCCGCCGTCGAACCGGGCCGACGGGCACGAAAAGGGGCGCCCCCATGTGCGGTGGGGGCGCCCCTTCCCGTACGGGACGAGGGAGCGGATCCGCTTCGGTCCGTCCGTTCCCGGGCCGTCCCGGCCCGGCCGATCCCTGTCAGCCCGCCTTGGCGATCCGCTCGGTCGCGGCCGCCTTCCTCAGCTCCACCTCGCGCCGCCGGCGCCGGGCCAGGGCGACGCGGCGCTCCGCCGCCGTGAGCCCGCCCCACACCCCGTACGGCTCGGGCTGCAGCAGCGCGTGCTCCCGGCACTCGACCATCACCGGACAGCGACCGCAGACCCGCTTCGCCGCCGCCTCACGCGCGAGCCGCGCGGCGGTCGGCTCCTTGGAGGGGGCGAAGAAGAGTCCGGCCTCGTCCCGGCGGCACACCGCCTCCGCGTGCCATGGACCGGCCTCGTCCTCCCGGGCAGGGGCGCGCTGAGGGGGGACGGCGGCGACCTGGAGGGGCTGATGCGGCGGTTGCAGCACGGTCTACTCCTGACGACGACTTCGCGAGCGAGCGGCGATGCACCAGCCCTACCCGCTGTGCGCGCGCCTATGCACTGCGTACCGTGGCGTTCCGCTCTGCGGATACCCGAGGGCGAATTCCGGTCACTCCCGCCGGAGCCGTCGCGGGGTCAGTGGCCGAGGTGCTTGCGGAGCTTGCCCTGGAGGTCAGTGATCCACTTGCCGCGCTTGGGTCTGGCCTCCACGTTCCCGAAGACCGAGTAGCCGTTGATGACGACGACCGGGGCCTGCGGGTCGGCGCCCTCCAGGGTCACGACCTCGAAGTTGCCGAAGACCCCGCTGCCGTTGCCACGGAGGCTGATGTTCTCCGGGACCCGCACCTCGACGTTGCCGAAGATCGAGGTGGCGTTGATGGTGGTGAGCCGCTGGGCGAAGATCGCCTCGGTGAGGTCGATCTCGATGTTCCCGAAGAGCGCGAAGGCGTTCGTCCTGCGGCCCACGCGCCAGCGGCCCTTGCGGGTGGTGCTGGAGAAGATCGCGACGAGGCTGTCGGCCTGGCCGTCCTGCTCGTCCGGCCCGTACGCGTAGGCCGGCTCGGGCTCCTGGCGGGTCCCGGTCGAGGGCAGGTCGCGGACGATCGGCTCCAGCTCGCCCACCGTCTTCGCCCGGTAGACCGCGTCGATCCGGTCCGAGTGCTCCTCCGGGTCGAGCCGCCCCTCGGCGAGGGCGTCCCTCAGGATGTCCGCGATCCGGTCCCGGTCCGCGTCCGAGGCTCGCAACGAGCCCCGCGGATCGGCGAAGCCGGTCTCGGCGGGAGCGGCCGGCCGCTGCGGCTGCTTTTCGGGCACGGCTTCGGACGCGGGTTCCGGCTGCTTTTCGAGGTCCACGCGACCAGCCTAGCGAAACGCGATAGATCGCGACCAGGGGGCGGGGCCGCGACCTGTGGACAACACCCCGAACGGACCCGGCGGCGAGGGCGGTTCACCCCCGGCCGGCCCCACGGCCCGGGGATCACGACACCCGCACCGCCCCTCCCGCCGCCACCACACCATTCCGGCGCGGTCCCGGTCCCAAGTGAGCCTTACCTCACAGAACCGGCGCCCGGCCCGCGTTCTACGCTGGAGGGCGCACTGCCAACGGAGGCGGTGCGCCGTCTTGCCGAGTGAGGAATGGCCCCCATGCCAGAGTTTGCGTACTCCGATCTGCTCCCCCTGGGAGAGGACACCACGCCCTACCGCCTGGTGACCTCCGAAGGTGTCTCCACCTTCGAGGCCGACGGCCGTACGTTCCTCAAGGTCGAGCCGGAGGCCCTGCGGCTGCTGGCCGCCGAGGCGATCCACGACATCCAGCACTTCCTGCGTCCGGCCCACCTGGCCCAGCTGCGCCGGATCATCGACGACCCGGAGGCGTCGGGCAACGACAAGTTCGTGGCGCTCGACCTCCTCAAGAACGCCAACATCGCCGCCGCCGGCGTCCTGCCCATGTGCCAGGACACGGGCACCGCGATCGTCATGGGCAAGCGCGGCCAGAACGTGCTGACCTCCGGCCGCGACGAGGAGGCCCTGTCCAAGGGCGTCTACGACGCGTACACCAAGCTCAACCTGCGCTACTCGCAGATGGCCCCGGTCACCATGTGGGAGGAGAAGAACACCGGCTCGAACCTGCCCGCGCAGATCGAGCTGTACGCGACCGACGGCGGCGCGTACAAGTTCCTCTTCATGGCCAAGGGCGGCGGCTCCGCCAACAAGTCCTTCCTCTACCAGGAGACGAAGGCCGTCCTCAACGAGGCGAGCATGATGAAGTTCCTGGAGGAGAAGATCCGCTCGCTCGGCACGGCGGCCTGCCCTCCGTACCACCTGGCGATCGTCGTCGGCGGCACGAGCGCCGAGTTCGCGCTGAAGACCGCGAAGTACGCCTCCGCGCACTACCTGGACGAGCTGCCGACCGAGGGCTCGGCCGAGACCGGCCACGGCTTCCGCGACAAGGAGCTGGAGGAGAAGGTCTTCGAGCTGACGCAGAAGATCGGCATCGGCGCGCAGTTCGGCGGCAAGTACTTCTGCCACGACGTCCGCGTCGTCCGCCTCCCCCGCCACGGCGCCTCGCTGCCCGTCGCCATCGCCGTGTCCTGCTCGGCCGACCGCCAGGCCGTCGCGAAGATCACCGCCGAGGGCGTCTTCCTGGAGCAGCTGGAGACGGACCCGGCGCGCTTCCTGCCGGACACGACCGACGAGCACCTCGCCGAGGAGAGCGACGTCGTCACCATCGACCTGAACCAGCCGATGGACGACATCCTCGCCGAGCTGACCAAGTACCCGGTCAAGACCCGCCTCTCCCTCAACGGCCCGCTGGTCGTGGCGCGCGACATCGCGCACGCCAAGATCAAGGAGCGCCTGGACGCGGGCGAGGAGATGCCGCGGTACCTGAAGGACCACCCGGTCTACTACGCCGGCCCGGCGAAGACCCCCGAGGGGTACGCCTCCGGTTCCTTCGGTCCGACCACGGCCGGCCGGATGGACTCGTACGTGGAGCAGTTCCAGGCGGCGGGCGGCTCGAAGGTCATGCTGGCCAAGGGCAACCGCTCGCAGCAGGTGACGAACGCGTGCGGCAGCCACGGCGGGTTCTACCTCGGCTCGATCGGCGGCCCGGCGGCGCGGCTCGCGCAGGACTGCATCAAGAAGGTCGAGGTCGTCGAGTACGAGGAGCTCGGCATGGAGGCGGTCTGGAAGATCGAGGTCGAGGACTTCCCGGCGTTCATCGTCGTGGACGACAAGGGCAACGACTTCTTCCAGAACCCGGCCCCCGAGCCGACGTTCACCCACATCCCGGTGCGAGGCCCCGGCCTCGGCTGATGCCGTGACGCCTGCGCGAAGCCCCGTTCCCATGGAGCGGGGCTTCGTCGTTCCCCGCCGTCGTCGTTCGCTCAGAAAGTCGCTACCGACCGGTAGCCCTCTCGTCGTCTACTGGTCAGTATGGGTCGCGAGCATGTCAACCACTGAGCCGGTCGACCACTCGGGAGCCCCCCATGCCCTCCACCCCCCTCCGCCGCCGCGCCGCCGCCGGGACCACCGGCGCGCTCGCCCTGACCGCGGTCCTCGTCGTCGGGCCCGCGCCCACCGCGTCCGCCGCCGACCCCGACACCCACATCACGTCGGTCGCCGCCGTCAAGGACGTCGACTACGCGACCTGGCGGCGGGACGTGGCGGCCGTCGTCGCCGAGGCCCGCCCGTACATCGAGAAGCGCTCCGAGGACGCCGGCCGGGAGAAGCAGGCGATCGTCCTCGACATCGACAACAGCTCCCTGGAGACGGACTTCCACCCGTTCTGGGAGCTGCCGACCCCGGCCATCGCCGACGTACGCGACCTCGTCGACGGCGCCCACGCGCGCGGGGTGGACGTCTTCTTCGTCACCGCGCGCCCCGGCATCCTCCACTCGCTCACCGACTGGAACCTGAAGCAGGCCGGCTACCCGGTCGACGGGCTGTACGTGCGCTCGCTGCCGGACCTGTTCGGCGAGGTCGGCGCGTACAAGACGGCGAAGCGCGCGGAGATCGAGGCCAAGGGCTACACGATCATCGCGAACATCGGCAACAACACCACCGACCTGGTCGGCGGCCACGCCGAGCGCACCTTCAAGCTGCCGGACTACGGCGGCAAGCTGTCCTGACCGCGGCGGGCGACTCGACCCCCGGGCCGCCCGGAGATCAGCGTGGAGGCCCGCGGCTACGCTGACGCGCATGAGACACCCGATACGGACCCTGGCCCCGCTCGCCGCCGTGCTGGCGGCGGGGCCGCTGCTGACCGGCTGCGGCGCTCCCGAGCCGCTGCCCGAGGTGACGCCGGGCGCACGGCCGTCGACGTCGGCGACGAAGGCGGCACCGGCCACGCAGGCGCCGGCGGCTGCGCGGGGGGACGTCGGCGGTCCGGGGACGGCGTGCGCGCTGCCCGTCTCCTTCGCGCTGGCGGAGAAGTGGGAGCCGACCGCGATCGACGACCCGGAGAACCCGGAGTTCGCGGCGCTCACGCGGCAGGGGCCTGCCGTCATGCGCTGCGAGGTGAGCGCCAAGGCGGCCGGGCACCTCGGGTTCCTGCGGGTGTGGACGGCGGGGAAGGGTTCCGCGCGGACCGCCCTCGAGGGCTTCGTGAAGGGCGAGGAGAACGCCTCGAAGGTCGTCTACAAGGAGACCGCGGCCGGCGCGGTGCCCGCCGCCGAGGTGACGTACACGGTGTACAGCAAGCTGACGGAGGAGTCGAAGGAGGAGCGGGCCTTCGCCGTGGGGACGCCGAAGGGGACGGTGATCGTGCACCTCGGCGGTTTCGACACCGAGGAGCACCGGGCGATGCTCCCGGCGTTCGAGCTGGCCCGTACGACGCTCAAGGTCCTCTGAGCGTACGGAGACGCTCCACGCGCGCGTGGAGCGTCTCGCGCAGGGCCGTGGCCCCCGTCCGGGTCGGACGGGGGCCACGGCCTTCCCCTGCCGGGTGGGGGCTAGGCGAACTTCTGGCCGGCCGAGCCGTCGCAGTTCTGCAGCCGGACCTGCTGCCGCGCCGCGCTCAGCGTGAGGCAGAGGCCGGTCGCGGCGGCGGGCCGGATCGTCGCGCCGTCACGGACGAACTTCTGGTTGGCGGCGCCGTGGCAGTTCCAGACGATGAGCGCCGTGCCCGCCGGGTACGAGGTGCTGGGCACGTCCAGGCAGCGGTCCTGTGTGAGTCCGGTGTGGACGGTCCCGCGCGCGGAGTCGTACCACCAGAGCTGGTTGCGACCGCCGTGGCAGTCCCAGCCGAGGACCCGGGTGCCGTTGGCGCTCCGGGCGCCGTCGACGTCGAGGCAGTCGCCGGTGGCCGCGTTCCTCAGCGGTCGGTACGCGTCGTCCCAGGCGACGGGGAACAGGGTCGGCTTCCCGGTGGAGTTCACGTCGGCGCAACTGGCCTCACGGACACCGGCGTCGTAGATCTGGGTGAGACAGGACGCGAAGGCGGCGTGGCCGCGCGCGTTGGGGTGGAAGGACTGCCGCACCGAGTTCTCGTCCGGGGTCCCGGGCTTGGAGAGGTCGATGTAGAGGCCCCGGGCCCACGGGTCCTCCATGCAGACCTCGTGGCCGTGGAAGAGGCGCGAGTTGTCGAGGTAGACGGCCCCGGTGGAGGCGGCGGCCGCGCGCATGCCGCGTTCGAAGGCGGGGACGGCGGTGTTGCGGCCCCAGACGGTGTCGGAGTCGTAGCCGAGTCCGCCGCAGACGAGCTTGCCGGGGAAGTTGGGGTTGTCGTGGAAGTCGGGGCCGATGGGGCTGGGGTAGCCCATGAGGACGAGCTTGTAGTCGCCGTCGGCGTAACCGGCGTCGCGCATGACGTTCTTGAGGTCGCGTACGGTCTGCTCGACCTTGGGCACGAGTCCGTCGACACGGGCCTGCCAGCCCGGGGCGTACTTCGGCTCGCAGGGGCCCTGCAGGGTGAGGTAGCGCGTGACGCAGTCCGTCATCACGGGGCCGAACTGCAGGTCGTCGTTGGCTCCGGCGACGAGGAGGACCATCTTGATGCGGGTGTTGCGCGCCTTGACGGCGAGGTTGTCGCTCTGGACGAGCTCGTCGGCGTACTGCTTGGAGCCGCCGATCCTGATGTTCCCGCTGTACGCGCCGGAGCAGGACACGTTGAAGGTGAGGTCCGCGGGGATCCCGGTGCGGTGGATGGCGGCGTCGGGCGAGCGGTGGCACCAGTTGGTGGGACCGTTGGTGGGGGGGTCGTAGGTGCCGACGCCCTCGCCGGAGATCTCGCTGTCGCCGAGGGAGATCAGGCCGGTCTTGCGCTGGGCGAGCGGGCGCTCCTCGGGGCTGCCGTAGATCCGGGTGGCCTCGGCGGCGCGGATCGCCTCCAGCTCGGGCGGGAGCGGTACGGACGCGACCGCCGCGGCCGCGTCGGTGCCGGTCGCGCCGGCCGGGGTGGCGGCGGTCGTCGTGCCGAGCGTGGCGGCGGCCGCGGCGACGACGGCGATGGGCCAGCGGAGTCTGTACCTGGTGCGCCTCATTGCGCCTCCTGGAAGTGGGGTTACCCACGGTTTTTACTGGCCGGTACGTGAGTTGGGAATACATCGAACAAGACAAGTGCTCATCTTTTTCGGGGGGTTCGGGGCTCGCCCCGACGGGCACAGCACGGGAGGTTGAGGACATGAACGACGCCGAGGACTACCGGATCGAGCACGACTCCATGGGCGAGGTGCGGGTCCCCGCGCACGCCAAGTGGCGCGCCCAGACCCAGCGGGCGGTGGAGAACTTCCCGGTCTCGGGCCAGCGCATCGAGCGCGCCCACATCGAGGCCCTGGCCCGGATCAAGGCAGCCGCCGCCCAGGTCAACGCGGAGCTGGGCGTGATCGACGGGGACCGCGCGGAGGCCATCGCCTCGGCGGCGGCGGAGGTCGCCGAGGGGCGCTGGGACGAGCACTTCCCGGTGGACGTCTTCCAGACCGGCTCGGGCACCTCGTCCAACATGAACACCAACGAGGTGATCGCGACCCTCGCCACCGAGCGGCTCCCCGAGGGCCGCGAGGTCCACCCCAACGACCATGTGAACGCCTCGCAGTCCTCCAACGACGTGTTCCCGTCCTCCATCCACATCGCGGCCACCGGCGCCGTCACCCGCGACCTGATCCCCGCCCTCGATCATCTGGCCACCGCCCTGGAGCGAAAATCGGCCGAATTCGCGACGGTGGTGAAGTCGGGCCGTACGCATCTGATGGACGCCACCCCGGTCACCCTCGGCCAGGAGTTCGGCGGCTACGCGGCCCAGGTCCGTCACGGCGTCGAGCGGCTGCGCGCCGCCCTCCCCCGGCTCGCCGAACTCCCCCTCGGCGGTACGGCGGTGGGCACCGGCATCAACACGCCGGCCGGGTTCTCCGCGGCCGTCATCGCGGAGGTCGCCCGCGCGACCGGCCTGCCGCTGACCGAGGCCCGTGACCACTTCGAGGCGCAGGGCGCCCGTGACGCCCTGGTCGAGACGTCCGGGCAGCTCCGTACGGTCGCCGTCTCCCTCACGAAGATCGCCAACGACCTGCGCTGGATGGCCAGCGGGCCCCGCACGGGCCTCGCCGAGATCAACCTCCCCGACCTCCAGCCGGGCTCGTCGATCATGCCGGGCAAGGTCAACCCGGTGATCCCCGAGGCGGTCCTCATGGTCGCCGCGCAGGTGACCGGAAACGACACCACCGTGGCCGTGGCGGGCGCGGCCGGGAACTTCGAGCTCAACGTCATGCTGCCGGTGATGGCCAAGAACCTCCTGGAGTCGGTGCGGCTGCTCGCCAACGCGTCCCGGCTGCTCGCCGACCGCACGGTGGACGGGATCACCGCCAACGTCGAGCGGGCGCGCGAGTACGCCGAGTCCTCGCCGTCCGTCGTCACCCCGCTGAACAAGTACATCGGGTACGAGGAGGCCGCCAAGGTCGCCAAGAGGTCCCTCGCCGAGCGGAAGACCATCCGCGAGGTGGTGATCGAGTCCGGGTACGTGGAGCGCGGCGACCTCACGGTCGAGCAGCTGGACGAGGCCCTGGACGTACTGCGGATGACCCGCCCGTGACCGGTCGGTGGCACCGCCCGTGACCGGTCGGTGGCGAGTGCTCGCCAGTGGGTGCGGACCGGCCCCTGGCGTGTGCTCGCCACGCGGTGCGGACCGGTCCTGGCGGGTGCTCGCCAGTGGGTGCGGACCGGCCCCTGGCGTGTGCTCGCCACGCGGTGCGGACCGGCCCCTGGCGGGTGCTCGCCAGTGGGTGCGGACCGGCCCCTGGCGTGTGCTCGCCACGCGGTGCGTACCTGGCCGGAAACCGGTCACGTGGCTGACTCGACCGTGACCGGTGCCGCAGCGGTGCTCCGGGGGGCACCCCCTAAGATCTGCGCATGACAGGATCGGATGGCTCCCAGCACTGGGCGCCGGGGGATCACATCCTCTGGCGCTACCGCGGCAACGGCACCGGAGAGGTGCACATCTGCCGGCCCGTGACGGTCGTGCAGGACACGTCCGAGCTGCTCGCCGTCTGGATGGCGCCCGGCACCGAGTGCGTCCGTCCCGTGCTGCTCGACGGCACGCCCGTGCACGAGGAGCCGCTCGCCACCCGCTACACCGCCGCGCGCACCACGGAGCGCGCGCGGTGGTTCGGCAGCGGGGTCCTGAAGCTGGCGCGGCCCGGCGATCCCTGGTCGGTGTGGCTGTTCTGGGACCGCGGCTGGCGCTTCCGCAGCTGGTACGTGAACCTGGAGGAGCCGCGGGTCCGGTGGTCCGGCGGTTTCGACTCCGAGGACCACTTCCTCGACATCTCCGTCTACCCCGACCGCAGCTGGCTGTGGCGGGACGAGGACGAGTTCGCGCAGGCCCAGCGGTCCGGCCTGATGAGCCCCGAACAGGCCGCGCGGGTCCGCGAGGCGGGGCAGCGGGCGGTGGAGCGGATCACGGCGTGGGGGGCGCCGTTCGCCGACGGCTGGGAGGACTGGCGGCCCGATCCGGGCTGGCGGGTGCCGGAGCTGCCGGCCGACTGGGACCGGACTCCCGCGCACACGGCACCGTGAGACCCTTGATGCACCCCTGGGGTTCAAACGTAGGATCGTCCTCCGCACGGCAGAAGCGGAACGAACGGCACGTCAGGCCGACCCGACGTCCTGTCAGACCTACCGGAGGGCCCGTCAGGGGCCGAGCACAGCACAGGAACTGATCCGAAATCATCCACGAGGGGGAGAGCAGTGCCGGACGTCTGCCCGGGTGTCGCGCCCCCTGCCGTAGCCGCGGCTCGCGGAGCCTCCACATCCGCCGCATACAAGGGGTTTATCCCCGCCGAAGGCGCGGCATCGGCGAGAAGAGCGAGTGCATCGCACCACCGGCCCGGACGGACGGAATCCCACGCGTGACGGAGCATCCCACCTCCCACGAAGGCCGGCAGCCCCTGGCTGCCCGGCCGCAGGAACGCGCGCGCCCTCGCCAGGAGGCGGCGGCCCTGCCCTCCGACGTGCCCGCGCAGGCGGGCGGGCCGACGACGCCCGGGCCGGAGGCACCGGGTGCCGGCGGTCCGTCGGCCCCCGCGGCGCCCCCGGCCGTCGGCACCCCCGGCGGCCCCGGTGCCGTCGCCGTCGCGGTCTCCCCGCAGCCCCAGGGCGGGCTCCGAGGCGGCGACACCGCCGCGCGGCGCGAGGGCGATCGGCTGCGGTTCGTCGGGGCGGCGACCCGGCGCATCGCGCGCGGCATCGACCTGGACGAGATCGTGCTCGGTCTGTGCCGGGCCACCGTGCCGACCTTCTCCGACGAGATCCTGGTCTACCTCCGCGACCCGCTGCCGGTGGGCGACGAGCGTCCGGTGGCGCCGTTCATGTTGCGGCTGCGCCGCACGGACCGGCTCCGGTTAAGCGATCTGGAGGGCGAGGAGCTCGTCCTCGTACCCGATCCCGATCCGACCCCCGCGGCCGAACTCTGCGAGGTGCGGTCGGGCGGTGCGCTCGCCGAGGTACTGCGCGGGGTGCGGCCGGTGTTCGGCGACTCCGCCGCCGCCAGGACCGCGCTGAGCGAGCTGCTGGGTCCCGAGCATCCGCTGCCCAACGGGCTGCGGGCGGTCCTCGCCCCGCTGCGCGGGCGGCGCCGGGTGATCGGCGCGGCCGTGTTCCTGCGCCGCCCCGAGCGCGCCGGTTTCGAGCCGAACGACCTGCTGGTCGCGGCGCAGCTGGCGACGCACACCGCGCTCGGCATCGACAAGGCCGTGCTCTACGGGCGGGAGGCGTACATCGCGGACGAGCTGCAGCGGACGATGCTGCCGGACTCGCTGCCGCAGCCGACGGGGGTCAAGCTGGCCTCGCGGTATCTGCCGGCCGCCGAGACGGCCCGGGTGGGCGGCGACTGGTACGACGCGATCCCGCTGCCCGGCAGCCGGGTCGCCCTGGTCGTCGGCGACGTCATGGGGCACTCCATGACCTCGGCGGCGATCATGGGCCAGCTGCGGACGACCGCGCAGACCCTGGCGGGGCTCGACCTGCCCCCGCAGGAGGTCCTGCACCACCTGGACGAACAGGCGCAGCGGCTCGGCGAGAACCGCATGGCGACCTGTATGTACGTGGTGTACGACCCGGTCTCGCACCGGATCACCGTCGCCAACGCGGGCCATCCGCCGCCGATACTGCTCCACCTCGGCGGCCGCGCCGAGGTGCTCAGGGTGCCGCCCGGCGCCCCGATCGGCGTGGGCGGGGTGGACTTCGAGGCGGTCGAGCTGGACGCGCCCGCCGGCGCCACGCTGCTGCTCTACACGGACGGCCTGGTGGAGTCCCGGCTGCGGGACGTGTGGACCGGCATCGAGCAGTTGCGGGAGCGACTCGCGGCGACGGCCCAGCTGACGGGACCGGACCACTCGCCGCCCCTGGAGGCGCTCTGCGACGACGTCCTCGACATGCTGGGTCCGGGCGACCGGGACGACGACATCGCGCTGCTCGCGGCCCGTTTCGACGGGATCGCGCCGAGCGACGTGGCGTACTGGTTCCTGGAGCCGGAGGACGCGGCACCGGGGCGGGCCCGGCGGCTCGCCCGGCGGGCGCTCGCCCGCTGGGACCTGGAGGAGCTGACGGACTCGGTGGAGCTGCTGATCAGCGAGGTCGTGACGAACGCCGTGCGGTACGCGGAGCGGCCGGTGACCCTGCGGCTGCTCCGGACGGACGTGCTGCGCTGCGAGGTCGGCGACGACTCGCCCCAGCTGCCGCGGCAGCGGCGGGCGCGCGACACCGACGAGGGCGGCCGTGGCCTGTTCCTGGTGAACCGGCTCGCGCGGCGGTGGGGCGCGACCCGGCTGTCGGGCGGCAAGGTGGTCTGGTTCGAGCTGGCCACCCGCGGCTGATCCCGGCCGGCGCGCACCAGGGCAGCCACGCCCCGGACAGCCGGACACATGAGGAAGGCCGGACCCCTGAGGGGTCCGGCCTTCGCCGTGTCGCTGCCGCGGTCCTACCGCGCCGGGCGGGTGGTGGGCCCGTCGTCGGGCTCGGTGCCGCCGGGGTCCGGCGGCTCGATCGACGTCGGCGGGGAGGGCTCCTCGGTCTCGGTCGGCTCCCGGGTGGGCTCGGGCGGCGTGGTGACCGGGTCCCGTGTCGGCTCCGGCGGGGTGGTGGCCGACGAGGTCGGCGGCTGCGTCGGGTCCGGGGACGCGGTGGTCGGCTCCTCGGTGGGCTCCTCGGGCGCCTCGGTCGTCCGGGTGGGATCCGGGTCCGGCTCGGTGGGGGCCCAGCTGTCCGTCTCCAGGTCGAAGGAGGCGTCGGAGCCGCCGCCGAGGGCGCCGGTCGTGTAGTCGCCCCAGATCTGGGCGGGCGTACGGCCACCGTTGGCGCGGCCCGGGTTGATGGTGTCGGTGAGGGTGACCTGGTTGCCCTTGGTGTCCTCGCCGAAGAGTCCGACGGCGGTGACGAGTTCGGGGGTGTAGCCCACGAACCAGGCGGAACGGTTGTTCTCCGAGGTGCCGGTCTTGCCGGCGGCCTCGTAGTCGCCGGCGGCACGGAAGCCGGAGCCGTTCTGCACGACGCCCTGCATGGCCTTGGTGACGGTGTCGGCGGCCTCGCGGCTGATGACCTGCTCGCCGATCGACTTCACGGGGTCGACCGTGCGGTCCTTGTGCGCGGCGGCCTTCACGAGGGTCGGGGTGACCTTCCTGCCGTGGTTGTCGAGCGTGGCGTACACGCCGGCCATGTCGAGGGTCGAGGCGCCCATGGTGCCGAGGGACATGGCGGGGGTCTCGCCGAAGTCCGCGCCGTCCTTCATGCCGAGGGCGAGGGCGGTCTTCTTGGTGGTGCCCGGGCCGACGTCGACGATCATCTGGGCGTAGACGGAGTTGATGGACTTGTCGGTGGCCTTCTGGACGGTGACGGGGCCGTGGTCGCGGTCGTCCTCGTTCTCCGGCGCGAAGGGGATGTCGCTGCCGACGACCTTGCGCTTGCTGGTGCCGTCGTAGACCGTGCCGAGGCCTATCTCGCGCCCGTCCTGGGTCTCCGCGCCGCTGTCGAGGGCGGCGGCGAGGACGATCGGCTTGAAGGTGGAGGCGGGCTGGTAGTCGCGGCGGGTCGCGTTGGACATCCAGTGCTCGGTGGCGCCGACGCCGCCGTACATCGCGACGACCGCGCCCGTCTTCGGGTCGACGGAGGTGGCGCCGGCCTGGACGGTGGCGTCCTTCGCGTCGCCCTTGCGGTCGAGCTTGGCCTCCAGCTGCCGGTCGACGGCCTTGACGAGGGCCTTCTGGCGCTTCTCGTCGATGTTGAGGGTGATCGTCCAGCCGCCGGCCTTGATGTCCTCCTCGCTGATGCCCTGGCGCATCAGCTCCTGGTTGGCGGCCTCGATGATGTAGCCGGTCTGGCCCTCCATGCCGGGGGCGGGCTTCGGCTTCTGCGGGACGGGGAACTTCATCGCGGCGCGCTCGTCCGCGGCGAGCCAGCCCTCGCCGACCATGTTGTCGAGGACGTAGTTCCAGCGCTCCTCGACGAGCTTGCGGCCGGTGGTGCTCGCGGAGGTCCAGTCGTACTGGTTGGGCGCCTGGAGCAGCGAGGCGAGGTAGGCGCCCTGGGCGGTGGTGAGCCGGGTGGCGTCGACGCCGTAGTACGAGCGGGCGGCGGCCTGGATGCCGTAGGCGCTGCGGCCGTAGTAGCTGGTGTTCATGTACCCGGCGAGGATGTCGCTCTTCTCGGTCTGCTGGTCGACCTTGATGGCGATGACCATTTCCTTGAGCTTGCGCGTCGCGGTCTGGTCCTGGCTCAGGTAGAAGTTCTTGACGTACTGCTGGGTGATGGTCGAGCCACCCTGCTTGCCCTTGCCGGTGATGGTGGACCAGGCGGCGCGGGTGGTGCCCTTGATGTCGACGCCGTTGTCCTCGTAGAAGGTCTTGTTCTCCGCGGCGACGAACGCCTTCTGGACCTGCTGCGGGATCTTCTCCAGGCCGACGATCTCACGGTTGATCTTGCCGGTTCGGCCGAGGATCTTGCCGTTGGCGTACTTGTAGATGTTGCTCTGCATCGTCGCCTCGGCGTTGGCGCTCGGCACCGGGACCATCAGGTAGACGACGTACAGGGCGCCCATGGCGAGCAGGCAGAACACGAAGAAGGTGCCCAGGAGCTTCTTCCAGGAGAAGAAGCGGCGCAGACCGCGTTTCCTCGCCTTGCTCTTGTCCGGTCGGCCCATGTGTCGTGTCGCTCCGCTCGTCGTGTGGTCCGGCGCGCCCGGTCCGTGTCGCGCCCGCGCCAGGTCGGCTCAGCTAGCCAGCTAACACCGACGATGCGGACATAGGAGAACCGATCACGCCTTTTACGGACGTGAGAATCAGCACCCATGCCCAGAGGAACCGACGCTCCGGCGGGCCGGATGGTTGCGTGAAGGGGATCTTCCACTTGTCGGGCGCCGCTATACACCATGCGTATACACACGGTGTACAGTGACGCGCATGTCCATCGGTCACACCCTTCTGGGACTCCTGGAGTCCGGCCCGCGCCACGGCTACGACCTCAAGCGCGCCTTCGACGAGAAGTTCGGCCACGACCGGCCGCTGCACTACGGCCAGGTCTACTCGACCATGTCCAGGCTCCTGAAGAACGGCCTCGTCGTCGTCGACGGCATCGAGGCGGGCGGCGGCCCGGAGCGGAAGCGGTACGCCATCACCGAGGCCGGCGTCACCGATGTCGCCCAGTGGCTCACCACGCCCGAGAAACCTGAGCCGTACCTCCAGTCCACCCTCTACACCAAGGTCGTCCTGGCCCTGCTCACCGGCCGCGGCGCCGCCGAGCTCCTGGACAGCCAGCGCGCCGAGCACCTGCGCCTCATGCGCGAGCTCACCCGGCGCAAGAAGGACGGCGACCTCGCCGACCAGCTCATCTGCGACCACGCCCTCTTCCACCTGGAGGCCGACCTCCGCTGGCTGGAACTGACCGCGGCCCGGCTCGACCGGCTCGCCGAGGAGATCCGCCGATGACCTCCGTACCGCTCCTCCGGGCCACCGGTCTCGACAAGACGTACGGCCCGACCCCGGCCCTCGCGGGCGCCTCCTTCTCGCTCCGGGCCGGCGAGGTCGTCGCCGTCATGGGCCCCTCCGGCTCCGGCAAGTCGACCCTGCTGCACTGCCTGGCCGGAATCGTGCGCCCCGACGCCGGCACCATCACCTACGACGGACGCGAACTCACCGCGCTCTCCGACTCCGCCCGCAGCTCCCTGCGCCGCACCGACTTCGGCTTCGTCTTCCAGTTCGGCCAGCTCGTCCCGGAGCTGACCTGCGTCGAGAACGTGGCCCTCCCGCTGCGCCTCAACGGCGAGAGGCGGAGGACGGCCGAGGCCAGGGCCGCCGACTGGCTTGCCCGCCTGGAGGTCGACGACACGGCGGGCAAGCGCCCCGGCGAGATATCCGGCGGCCAGGGCCAGCGCGTCGCCGTCGCCCGCGCCCTCGTCACCGCCCCGCGTGTGATCTTCGCCGACGAGCCGACCGGCGCCCTCGACTCCCTCAACGGCGAGCGGGTCATGCGCCTGCTCACCGACGCCTCACGGGACACCGGCGCCGCCGTCGTCCTCGTCACCCACGAGGCCCGCGTCGCCGCCTACTCCGACCGCGAGATCGTCGTACGCGACGGGGCCGTGCGGGACGCGGAGTGGGCGGCATGATCCTCCGCACCTGGGCCCGCGACCTGGCGCTCGGCGCCCGGTTCGCCGTCACCGGCGGCCGCTCCGGCCTCCTGCGCACCCTGCTCACCGCGGCCGGCGTCGGCTCCGGCGTGGCCCTGCTGCTCCTCGCCGCCGCCCTGCCGAACATGCTCTTCCAGCGGGAGGTACGGGAATCCGTCCGCGCCGTCGACGGCAGCGAGCAGGTCACCTCGCCCCGGCCGGACAGCTTTCTCCACCTCGGGCAGACCACCGTCTACCGGGACGACGTCGTCAGCGGACTGCTGCTGCGCCCCGAGGGCGACGCGCCCCCGCTCCCGCCGGGCGCCACGGCGTTCCCCCGGGCCGGCCAGATGCTGGTCTCCCCCGCGCTCCGCGAGCTGCTCGACTCCCCCGAGGGCGCGCTGCTCAAGAAGCGCATCCCCTACGAGACCGTCGGCACGATCGGCGAGGCCGGACTGATCGGACCGGCCGAACTGCGGTACGTCGCCCACGTCGACTTCCTCGACACCGAGAACTTCGACGGGCGCGGCACCCGTTACGGCTGGTCCGTGCCCGAGGAACCCCTGAACGCGTTCCTCATCCTCCTCGTCGTCGTCGCCAGCGTCGTCCTGCTTCTGCCGGTGCTCGTCTTCATCGCGACCGCCGTCCGCTTCGGCGGCGAGCAGCGCGACCGGCGGCTCGCGGCGCTGCGGCTCGTCGGCGCGGACACCGCCACGACCCGGCGGATCGCGGCCGGGGAGTCCCTCGCGGGCGCGCTGTTCGGCCTCGTCATGGGCATCGGACTCTTCGCGGTGGCCCGGCAGTTCGCGGGCGCCTTCACCATCTGGGACGTCAACGCCTTCCCGTCCGACGTCGTGCCGATGCCCACGCTCGCCGTGCTCGTCCTCGTCACCGTCCCGGTCTCCGCCGTCGTGGTCACCCTCGTCGCGCTGCGCGGAGTGGCGATCGAACCGCTCGGCGTCGTCCGGACCTCCACCCCGCGCCGCCGCCGGCTGTGGTGGCGGCTGCTGCTCCTGGCGGCGGGCGCGGCCCTGCTCGTCCCCCTCGTGGGCGACGTCCAGGTGACCGGGACCAGCATCGACACCGTGGGCGTCGCGACCGGCACCACCCTCGCCCTGATCGGCCTCACCACGCTGTTGCCGTGGCTCGTCGAAGCCTGTGTGAAGCGGCTCCGCGGGGGCCCGGTGGCCTGGCAGCTCGCCGTCCGCAGGCTCCAGCTGAGCAGCGGCACGGCCGCCCGGGCCGTCAGCGGCATCGTCGTCGCCGCGACCGGGGCGATCGCCCTCCAGATGCTGTTCCAGGCGATGGAGCACGACTTCACGGGACCCACGGGCGAGGACTCCTCACGGGCGCAGCTGGCGATCGGCACCGACGCCAGGACCGCCGACGAGGCCCGCGGGGTGATCGCCCGGTTCCAGCGGACCGAGGGCGTGAGCGCCGTGATCGGCACCGTCGAGTCGCACGTGTGGCGGCCCGGCCCCCTCAAGGGGGGCGAGGAGTTCGCGCCCATGGCCTCGATCAGGGTGGGCGACTGCGCCTCCCTCCGGGAGTACGCGGCGCTGCCCTCGTGCGCGGACGGTGACGTCTTCGTCTTCCTCGCCCACGGCGCCCAGGGCAACCCGGACGACAGCTGGGTCACCAGGACCGCGCGCCCCGGCGTCACGGTCGTCCTCCGCGACCCGCATCCGCACCCGAGCGAGCCGAAGCGCCCCGCGGGGACGGTGCTGCCGCAGTGGCGCATCCCCGCCGACGCCAGGGTCGTGGACTCCCGCCCCGCCCCGACGGGCATGTACGAGTTCGGGGTCCTCGCCACCCCGTCCGCGATCGACGCGGCGCTGCTCCACGAGCCCGACGCGCAGGCCATGGTCCGGCTGGACCCGGCCGTGCCGGACGCCGCCGAGCACGTACGGAACACGGCGGCGGCCATCGATCCGACGTCCTGGGTCCGCACCCTGAAGGACACCCAGCGGGACGCGGCGTTCTCCAGCGTCCGCACCGGCATCCTGGTCGGCTCCACCCTGACGATGCTCCTGGTGGCGGCCTCGCTCCTGGTCGCGACCCTGGAACAGCTCAGGGACCGCAAGCGCCTGCTGTCCTCACTCGTCGCCTTCGGCACCCGGCGCTCCACCCTCAGCTGGTCGGTGCTGTGGCAGACGGCGGTGCCGATCGCCCTCGGGCTCGTCCTCGCCGTGGCGGGCGGGCTCGGCCTCGGGGTCGTCCTCCTGGCGCTGGGCGGGCAGCAGGTCCGGGACTGGTGGGTCTTCCTGCCGGTCACCGGGATCGGGCTGGCGCTGATCGCGACCGTGACGCTGCTGAGCCTGCCCGTCCTGTGGCGGCTGATGCGGGCGGACGGCCTGCGCACGGAGTGACCCTCCGGACGCAGGTACGAGAGCCGGGCGCCGGTTCCTGGGGCCGGGGGGCCTCAGGAACCGGCGCCGACGGCTCGTACCGGAAGGCCTCAGGAACCGGCGCCGAGGACCCGTACCGGAAGGCCGTTCATCGCGCCGCGCAGGGCCTCGGCCAGTTCCTCGAACTCGGCGTGCCGGGCCGCGCCCGTCCGCATCGCGAGGGCGATCCGCCGGGCGGGGGCCGGTTCGGCGAAGAGCCCGGTCCACAGGGCGTGGTTACGGGCGGTCTCGACCGTGACGGCGGTGCGGGGCAGCAGGGTCACCCCGAGGCCGCCGGCCACCAGCTGGACGAGCGTGGCGAGCCCCGCCGCCGTGGTGGTGACCTCGGCGCCCCCCGTGCGCCCGGCCTCCCGGCAGATGTCGAGGGCCTGGTCGCGCAGGCAGTGGCCCTCGTCGAGGAGCAGCAGCCGCAGCTCCTTGAGGGCCTCGCGCGGGATGTCGTCCCGTCCTGCCAGTGGATGCCCCTCCGGGGTGACCAGGACGAAGTCCTCGTCGAAGAGAGGGAGTTCGGTCACGCCGGGCACCCCGAGCGGCACGGCGAGCAGCAGCAGGTCGAGCCGGCCGGCGGCGAGCCCCTCCAGGAGCGAGGAGGTCTGCTCCTCGTGGACCTGGAGGTCGAGGTCCGGATAGCGCCGGTGGACCAGACGCAGGACCGTCGGCAGCAGGTAGGGGGCGACCGTGGGGATCACCCCGAGTCGCAGCACCCCGGTGAAGGGGGCCTGGGCCGCCTCCGCCTCCTCCATCAGCTCCGCGACCGCGTCGAGGACCGCTCGGGCGCGGGCCGCGAGCCGCTCCCCCGCGGGCGAGAGGAGCACCTTTCTCGTCGTACGCTCGAGGAGCTGGACACCGAGTGCCTCTTCGAGAGCCGAAACCGCGCCCGAGAGCGCGGGCTGGCTCATGCCGATGGCGGCCGCCGCATCGCGGAAGTGCAGATGCTCGGCGACCGCCGAGAAGGCCCTGAGCTGCGAGAGGCTCGGCTGTTTGCCTCGGGTCGGGCCGTGTGGGGGGCTGTACGGGGATGCCACTGATAACCACCTTCGATCAACACGACCCACTCTAGCTATTTCACTGATCAATGCACTCCGTGCCATGCTGTGATCTCGTCCAACCCCCACGGAAGACCTCAAAAGGGACCCTTCCTGTTCGCAAGGAGAGCGCGTGCTCACTGTCGGTGACAAGTTCCCCGCCTACGACCTGACCGCCTGCGTGTCGCTGGAGAGCGGCAAGGAGTTCGAGCAGATCGACCACAAGGCCTACGAGGGCAAGTGGCGTGTGGTGTTCTTCTGGCCGAAGGACTTCACCTTCGTCTGCCCCACCGAGATCGCCGCGTTCGGCAAGCTGAACGACGAGTTCGCGGACCGCGACGCCCAGATCCTCGGCGTCTCCGGCGACTCCGAGTTCGTGCACCACGCCTGGCGCAAGGACCACGCCGACCTGCGTGACCTGCCCTTCCCGATGCTGGCCGACTCGAAGCACGAGCTCATGAGCGACTGCGGCGTGCGCGGCGAGGACGGCTTCGCCCAGCGTGCCGTCTTCATCGTGGACCCGAACAACGAGATCCAGTTCACCATGGTGACCGCCGGCTCCGTCGGCCGTAACCCCAAGGAGGTCCTGCGGGTCCTCGACGCCCTGCAGACCGACGAGCTGTGCCCCTGCAACTGGAACAAGGGCGAGGGCACCCTCGACGCCGCCGCGCTCCTGTCGGGCGAGTGATCTGACATGGCTCTCGACGAACTGAAGTCCGCCATACCGGACTTCGCCAAGGACCTGAAGCTGAACCTCGGTTCGGTCATCGGCAACAGCGAGCTGCCGCAGCAGCAGCTCTGGGGCACCGTCCTCGCCTGCGCGATCGCCTCGCGCTCGCCGAAGGTCCTCAAGGAGCTGGAGCCCGAGGCCCAGGCCAACCTGAAGCCCGAGGCGTACCAGGCGGCCAAGTCCGCCGCCGCGATCATGGCGATGAACAACGTCTTCTACCGGACCCGGCACCTGCTGTCGGACCCCGAGTACGGGACGCTGCGCGCCGGTCTGCGGATGAACGTCATCGGCAACCCGGGCGTCGAGAAGGTCGACTTCGAGCTGTGGTCGCTGGCCGTCTCCGCGATCAACGGCTGCGGCCAGTGCCTGGACTCGCACGAGCAGGTCCTGCGCCAGGCCGGTGTCGACCGCGCCACGATCCAGGAGGCCGTCAAGATCGCCGCGGTGATCCAGGCGGTCGGCGTCACCCTCGACGCGGAAGCGGTCCTCGCCGAGTAGGGCGTTGCAGGAGAACGAGAAGGGCCCCGGGGCATCGCGCCCCGGGGCCCTTTCGTCATGCCGGTCCGGCTACTTCTTCAGCGCGGCCATGAGGGCGAGCATGTCCTGGGTCATCGGGACGTCGACCCCGGTGAGGTCGATCGGCGGGGCGGAGACCAGCTTCCCGTTCACCTCGAAGTCGCCCTGCCGGTAGAGCTCGATCTCGATCTCGGCCTGGCCGTCGAGGACCCGGAGGATCCCGCCGTGCTCGCCCTGGTCGTCGAAGTAGGCCTGCTCGCCCACTCCGTCGATCCGCTGGAGCTTGCCGTGCCGCTGGGCCATCGCCGCGAACTCAGGCTCGGGGTCGATCACCTTGTGCAGGGTGTACGTGATGCTCAGATCCTGCCCGATGTCCTCCGCGCCGAAGCTGGCCGAGCACATGGACTCACTGACCGCCGGTTCGTCCATGACAGGACCGACACCGTCCGTGCCCCGCTTGCCGAGGATCGCTTCCAGCGCCTTCAGCTCGGCCAGCTCGCACAGGTCCACCACCGGCTTGTACCCGCCGAGGTCCGGCCCCGGCTCCTTCTTCTGTCCGTACGCGTAGAGCCCCCCACCCCACACCGCCGAAGCCACCACCGCGCCGCCGAGCGCCCACAGCCACGGGCGGCGGGCCCGGGGCGGGCGGGGCGGCGGGGTCTCGGTGAGGACCTCGGGGCTCTCGAACGCGACCCCGCCGACCAGTTCCGGCTCCGATATCACGCGCTCTCCCCCTTGACCGCCACCGAGCCCGGTGCCGGGGTCGGGGCCACCTCGAACGCGGTCGCCCCGCGCGGCTCCGGGGCGCTGCGGAGCGCCTGTTCCGTGCTGTACGCGCGTAGGTAGCCGACCACGGTGTTGGAGACGGCGACCAGCGGGACCGCGACGACGGCGCCGCCGATGCCGGCGGTCAGGCCGCCGGCCGCGACCGCGAGGACGACGGCCAGCGGGTGGACCCGTACCGCGCGTCCGAGGATGAACGGCTGGAGCACATGGCCCTCGATCTGCTGCACGGCGAGGACGACGACGAGCACCATCAGGGAGGTGAAGAGACCGTTGGTGACGAGGGCGACGACGACCGCGAGCGCGCCGGAGATCACCGCGCCGACCAGCGGGATGAAGGCGAACAGGAAGATGAAGACGGCGAGCGGCACGGCCATCGGCACATCGAGGAAGTAGAGGCCGAGGCCGATGAAGACCGCGTCGATCAGGGCGACGATGACGGTGCCCCGCACATAGGCGGTGAGGGTGCGCCAGGCGCGCGGGCCGGCGCCGGCGACGCCCGGCCGGGCCTGGGCGGGGACGAGCTTCAGCGTCCACTCCCACACCTTCTTCCCGTCGTAGAGCAGGAAGAGGGTCGAGAACATCGCGAGCAGGATGCCGGTCATCGTCTCGACGACGACGGTGACGCCCTGGAGTCCGACCTGGGTGATCTGTTCGGCGTTGGTGCCGACGGAGTCGCTGAGATTCTTCGCGATGCCGTTGATCTGCTGCTCGGTCACGTGGAACGGGCTGTTGAGGAGCGCGAGCTTGAGCTCCTCGATGCCGTTCTTGACCTGGTCGGACAGGTTGTCGACGTTGTCCATGACCTGCCAGACCACGAACCAGCCGACCAGGCCCATCACGACGAAGCCGGAGACGGCGGTGACGGCGGTGGCGAGGCCGCGGGGCAGGCCCCTCCTGCGGAGCATGGCCACGGTGGGCTGGAGGAGCGCGGTGACGAGCAGGGCGGCGACGAAGGCGAGGACGACGAGCTGGACGGAGCTGATCACCTTCATCAGCACCCAGACCGTGCCGGCGAAGACGAGGAGGCGCCAACTCGCCTCCGCCGCGACGCGCATGCCCCAGGGGATCGCGGCGGCGGGGTCGGGCCGTGCCGCGACGGCCGGCGCGTACGAGGGCGGCGGGGGCACGGAGAGGTTCGCCTCGGCGGTCGTCTCCTGGCCGGGGGCCGCGGGGTCCGGGTCCCCCTCCGGGCGCGCGGGGGCGGTCGCGGTCCCGTGGACACGGTCGGCGGGACGCGGACGCGGGTCGTCGTACGACGGGTGGAGCTGGTCCTCCCGCTCGGCCTCGGCCCTGCGCTCGTCCAGGCGTTCTCCCATGCGGCTCAGGCTCTCGCCCAGCCTCCCCAGCCACGCTGGCACTCTCGGCATCTCTTCCCTCTTCCCCCCGCTGGTCTTCCCATGCGCTCCCCCGACGGCCCACGGGCCTTCGAACCTACACGCAAGGAGCCCCTCACCGTAGGACGGTGAGGGGCTCCCGAAGGTTGAGCACGCCGTACTAGTACCAGCGGTTGGCCTGCCAGAACGACCAGGCGCCGCAGGGGCTGCCGTATCGGCCGTCCATGTAGCTGAGGCCCCACTTGATCTGGGTGGCGGGGTTGCTCTGCCAGTCGGCGCCGGCCGACTGCATCTTGTAGCCGGGCAGGGCCTGCATGAGGCCGTAGGCGCCCGAAGACGGGTTGGTCGCCCGGTAGTTCCAGCCGGACTCGTGGTCCACGATGTTGCTGAAGCACTGGAACTGCGAGGCCGGAATCATCTGGCGGGCCATCGCCTTGACCTCGGAGATGGAGTACGAGCCCTGGGTGGAGAACGACGAGGCGTCGCGCACAGCGGAGCGGCTGGCGCGTTCGGCCTCCGCCTCCTTGCGCTCCTTCTCGGCCTTCTCCTCGGCCGCGGCCTTGTCGGCCGCCTCCTTCTTCGCCTCGGCGTCCTTGGCGGCGCGGAGACGAGCCGCTTCCTCCGCGGACTTCTTCGCGGCCGTGTCGGCAGCGGCGGCCTGGACGTCGGCCTGCTCCGAGAGGGACGAGACCTGTACCTGGGCCTGTTCGCCCACGGGGATGTCCGCGAGCAGCGTGGTGTCGGCCGCGGCGGCCTCGAAGTTGTCGTCCGAGGACTGAGCGGCGTTACCCGACGCAACGCCCATGACGGCGCCGACGGTGGTGACCGCAGTGGCCGAAGCCACCGCGAATCCCCGGACCGAGATCCGGCTCACACGGTTTCCTTCCAGCATCGCCCGCATCCGTGACCACACGGGCGAAATCGTGCCCCTGGCGCTGGTCTCCGACGTACGGGGTCACAGGAGACACGGGCCCGTGGTGCTGTGGGCGGCATACGGCGGACGACTGTGGAGTTGTGCGGGGGGTGTGCGCCCAGAGGGTGCACGGGTGCCGTATGCGGGGCCTGACGGAAGCAAGACTTTGCCGGACGGCGACACCGCAAGGCAATTCTGTGTTGCGTGTGAAAGCTCACACCCCTGCAGGGGCAGTTGTTTTGGGAGATACGGCGGACAGCACGGCGCCGCCCGGCTAAGCTCCTTCGCTCGGCCGGGCGGCGCCAACTTCCGTACGTGTACGGAAGGGTACGAATCGGATCAGATCTGAACGTCCTCCAGCATCTCCGTGACGAGCGCGGCGATCGGGGAGCGCTCCGAACGGGTGAGCGTGACGTGCGCGAAGAGCGGATGCCCCTTCAGTTTCTCGACCACGGCGACGACTCCGTCGTACCGGCCGACCCGCAGGTTGTCCCGCTGGGCGACGTCATGGGTCAGTACGACCCGCGAATTCGCCCCGATACGGGACAGAACGGTCAACAGGACGTTCCGCTCCAGGGACTGGGCCTCGTCCACGATGACGAACGCGTCGTGGAGCGAACGCCCCCGGATGTGGGTCAGCGGCAGGACCTCCAGCATCCCGCGGCCGAGCACCTCCTCGATCACCTCACGGCTCGCGACCGAGGACAGCGTGTCGAAGACCGCCTGGGCCCACGGGCTCATCTTCTCGGACTCGCTGCCCGGCAGGTACCCGAGCTCCTGGCCGCCGACCGCGTACAGCGGACGGAAGACCATCACCTTCTGGTGCTGACGGCGCTCCAGGACCGCCTCCAGGCCCGCGCAGAGCGCGAGCGCGGACTTTCCGGTGCCGGCCCGGCCGCCCATCGAGATGATGCCGACGTCCGGGTCGAGGAGCAGATCGAGCGCGATCCGCTGCTCGGCGCTGCGGCCGCGGAGCCCGAAGGCCTCCCGGTCGCCGCGGACGAGCCGTACGTTCCCCTCGGCGGTGATCCGGCCGAGCGCCTTGCCGCGCTCGGACTGGAGCACCAGGCCCGTGTGGACGGGAAGCTCGGCGGCCTCCGGCACGTACAGCGACTCCTGGTCGTAGAGCAGGTCCACCTGCTCCCCGGAGAGCGCGAGCTCGGACATCCCGGTCCAGCCGTTGGCGTCCGTGATGGCGAGCTCGGCGCGGTACTCCTCGGCGAGGAGCCCGACCGAGGAGGCCTTGATGCGCAGCGGCAGGTCCTTGGAGACGACCGTGACGTCGTACCCCTCCGCCTGGAGGTTCCGCGCGACCGCGAGGATCCGTGAGTCGTTGTCCCCCAACCTGTAGCCGGCGGGCAGGACGCCGGGGTCGGAATGGTTGAGTTCGACACGCAGGCTGCCGCCCAGGTCCCCGATGGGGAGCGGGGCGTCCAGACGCCCGTACCGGACCCGGAAGTCGTCCAGGAGGCGCAGGGCCTGCCGGGCGAAGTACCCGAGTTCGGGGTGGTGCCTCTTGGCCTCCAGCTCCGTCACCACGACGATCGGGAGCACCACCTCGTGCTCCTCGAAGCGGGACACGGCGTTGGGGTCGGCCAGCAGGACGCTGGTGTCGAGAACATAGGTGCGCCGGTCGGAAAGGCGGCGCTTCGTGCTGGTCACCACGGAAGGACAGACCCCCTCGGAAGACCCCTGTGAGGTCGGGGTGCGACGGAACCGGTGTCGCTGCGGAATGGGACCGGGCTCAGGCCGCCATGCGCGGGCCGAACCACGGCCCTCCGCTTCTCCCGTACGTGTCCCGCACGGTCGTCCTGGTGCAAGGGGCCTCCCGGGTGGCGGTCTCCGTGCCGCTCACTTCACCAGGGATATGCCCTCGATCAGGCCGCGCCATGCCACGGCATATGACGACGTGTTCATGAACACGAGGTGATCGGTTCCGACGGGGATCGGGCGGGCCGCCTCAGGTCCCGTAACGCCGGTGCCGGGCGGCGTAGTCACGCAGCGCCCGCAGGAAGTCGACCTTGCGGAAGGCCGGCCAGTGCACCTCGCAGAAGTAGTACTCCGAGTGGGCGCTCTGCCACAGCATGAATCCGGACAGACGCTGCTCACCGCTGGTGCGGATCACCAGGTCCGGGTCGGGCTGGCCGCGCGTGTACAGGTGCTCCGAGATGTGCTCGACGTCGACGATCTCGGCGAGCTCCTCGAAGCTCGTCCCCCGCTGCGCGTGCTCCAGGAGCAGCGAACGGACCGCGTCCGCGATCTCCTGCCGGCCGCCGTAGCCCACGGCCACGTTGACGAGTATCCCCGTGTTGCCCCGGGTGGCCTGCTCGGCCTCCTTCAGGACGGACTGCGTACGGGAGGGCAGCAGGTCCATCGTGCCGACGTGGTTGACCCGCCAGCGGCCGTCGGCGGCCAGCGCCCGCACGGCGTTCTCGATGATGCCGAGCAGCGGGACGAGCTGCTCCTCGGGCCGGTTCAGGTTGTCCGTGGAGAGCATCCAGAGCGTGACGACCTCGACGTCGGTCTCGGCGCACCAGCCGAGCAGCTCCTGGATCTTGTCCGCGCCGGCCTTGTGCCCCTGCTCGGGGGTCCCGCCGGACGCCTTGGCCCAGCGGCGGTTCCCGTCGAGGATGACCCCGATGTGCTTGGGCACCTGGTCATGGTCGAGGCGGCCTTCCACCCGGCGTGCGTAGAGCCCGTACACCAGGTCGCGCAGGTTCACCGTTCTTTACCCCTCCGTGCAGCGGCGGTCCGCCCTGCAACGGCGGTCCGCAAGCCGCCACACTACTGCGCACCGGCGACAGGCTCCCAGCCCGGGACTGTCACAAGTCCGTGATAAGCAGAGATACGTGACTGATTCCCCCCTGTACCGCGCCTCCGCCGACCGCTATGACGCCATGGAGTACCGCCGCTCGGGCCGCAGCGGCCTCAAGCTCCCCGCGATCTCCCTCGGCCTCTGGCACAACTTCGGCGACGACCGCGCGCTCGACACCCAGCGGGCGATCCTGCGCCGCGCCTTCGACCTCGGCGTGACCCACCTCGACCTGGCGAACAACTACGGACCGCCGCCCGGCTCCGCCGAGCTGAACTTCGGCAAGCTCTTCGCCCAGGACTTCGCCCCGTACCGGGACGAGCTGATCATCTCCACGAAGGCCGGCTACGAGATGCACCCCGGCCCGTACGGCGAGTGGGGCTCCCGCAAGTACCTGCTGTCCTCGCTCGACGCCTCCCTGAACCGGATGGGCCTCGACTACGTCGACATCTTCTACTCGCACCGCTTCGACCCGCACACCCCGCTGGAGGAGACGATGGGGGCCCTGGCCTCCGCCGTGCGGCAGGGCAAGGCGCTGTACGTCGGTGTCTCCTCGTACAACAGCGAGCAGACCGCCGAGGCCGCCCGGATCCTGCGCGAGATGGGCGTCCCCGCGCTCATCCACCAGCCCTCGTACTCGATGATCAACCGCTGGACCGAGGAGGACGGCCTCCTCGACACGCTCGAGGAAGCCGGCATGGGCTGCATCTCCTTCGTGCCGCTGGCGCAGGGGCTCCTCACCGGCAAGTACCTGAAGGGCATCCCGGAGGGCTCGCGGGCCACCCAGGGCAAGTCCCTCGACCCGAACCTGCTCTCCGACGAGGTGCTGCGACGCCTCCACGGCCTCGCGGACATCGCCGCGCGGCGCGGGCAGACCCTGGCGCAGCTCGCGCTGACGTGGGTCCTGCGGGACGAGCGGATGACCTCGGCGCTGATCGGCGCGTCCAGCGTCGCCCAGCTGGAGGAGAACGTGGCGGCTCTGGCGGGTGCGCCGCTGACCTCCGAGGAGCTCGTGGAGATCGACTCGTTCGCCGTGGACACCCGGGGCACGAACATCTGGGCCGGCCGGGGCTGACTCACCCGGCGGGGCGGTGAAGAAAAACGGGCCGGTCCGTGGGGGGGATACGGACCGGCCCGAGGGGGGGTTTCCACCATAACCCTTCGATAGTCGTGTTGCGCGCCACGTACGCCGTACGAACCACGCCGAATTCGCCGGATCCCAGTCGGCACAAGGGCTGCGGACCCCCGTGGCGGGTTTGCGCCCCGGCGTGGCGGCGTACTTCCGTCCCTCCCAAGGGGGACCGGGCGGGCCGGGCGCGACGTTGACGCGGGAGGCCCTGGGGAGACGCCCGAGACCCCCTCTAGGGGAGCGCGGTGAAGGCGCCGAGGAGCAGACCCAGGAGCCCGCCCGCGAGCATGAAGGGGCCGAAGGGGATCGCCGAGGAGCGGCCGGCCCGGCGCAGCAGGACGAGACCGAGGCCGTAGACCGCGCCGAGCAGGAAGCCCGCGAAGGCACCGGCGAAGAGGACGCCCCAGCCGTACCAGCCGAGGGCTGCGCCCAGCGGCAGCGCCAGCTTGACGTCACCGAAGCCGAGACCGCTCGGGTTGATGAGGAACAGCACCAGGTAGGCACCGCCGAGCGCGAGCGCCCCGAGCAGCGCGTGGAGCCAGGAACCGGCGTCGTACGGCAGGAGCTCGGCGGCACCGAGGAGGACCGGTACGGCGGCGGCGAGCGGCAGGGTCACCCCGTCCGGGAGCCTGTGCACGCGCGCGTCGACACTGGCGAGGAGCACGGCGAAGGGCGCGCCGAGCAGCCACACCACCAGCTCCGGCCGGGGCCCGCCGGTCGCCGCGGCGAGCGCGGCGCAGGCCAGGGCGGTGAGCAGCGGCGCGGTGAGCGGGGCGGCCGTCGTCGCGCAGTCCCGTCGGCCGGGCCCGCCGAGCCAGCCGCGGGCGGGCCCCACGAGGGCGTGCCCGGCGGGACAGCGGTCCCGCCACGGCTCCTCGGACGCCACGGCGAGCCGGTACGCGGCGCGCGGCACGAGCAGGCCGACGGCGGCGCCCCAGAGGGCGGCGAGGGCGATCAGCGTGACGTACACGGAGCAGACCTTAGGGTCGGGCGGCCGCTACGGTCTGGCGCATGGGGAAATGGAAGGACGGGACGGGGGCCCTGGCGGTGCCGGCCGCGTCCACTATGGTGCCGCTGGAGGTCGCGGCCTCGTATCGGGCGCGGCGACGGGGGCTGCTCGGGCGGGACGGGATCGCGGGGGCGCTGCTGATCGTCCGGACGAACAGCGTGCACACCTTCGGCATGCGGTTCGCGATCGACGTGGCCTACCTGGACCGCTCCCTCAGGGTTCTCTCCGTGGTCACGATGCGGCCGGGTCGCCTCGGCATGGTCCGCCCGCGCGGCCGGCACGTCCTGGAGGCGGAGGCGGGAGCGATGGCGGCGTGGGGGCTGCGCCGGGGGGTACGCGTGGGCGTGGATCTGGATCAGGCGTAGGCGGGGGTACGCGGGCGCGTGGACCTCAGGGCGGGCCCGGGCCGAGGAGGGTGAAGGCCCCGTAGGCGGCGGAGGCCAGCGCGAGTCCGGCGAGGACCGGCACGGCGGTACGCGTCCGTGCGCGGGCCAGGGCCACGGCGGGCGGGAGCAGCAGCCCGAACGCCGGCATCATCAGGCGCGGCCGGGAGCCGAAGTACGCGGCGCCGACGAGCGAGACGCCCACCACCCCGACCGTGTAGAGGAGCAGGGGCAGCGGCTGCCGCTGGCGTACGCACAGCGCGACGAGCCGGCCGAGCAGCGCGAGCGCCGCGCACAGACCGAGGGCGGCGGGCCACGGCAGTCCGACGATGAACCGGGCGAGGGCGACACCGCCGTCGATGGAGTTGCCCCAGGCGGCCTGGACGTCGAAGTAGGCGGTCGGGGCGCCCTCACGGACACCGACGTACACGATGTACCCGAGCCAGCCGAGCGGGGCGATCAGGACCCCGGTCACCGTGCGCGCGGGAAGCCGCCGGTCCCGGACGAGCGTGACGAGGGCGGTGACCCCGAGGGCGGCGATCAACGCGACGGCCGTCGGCCGGGTGAGCCCGGCGGCCGCGCACAGGACGCCGGCCAGGATCCAGCGCCCGCGCAGGACCGCGTACAGCGACCAGGCGGCGAGCGCGGTGAACAGGGTCTCCGTGTACGCCATCGACTGGACGAACGCGGTCGGGTACACGCCCCAGAGGACGGCGAGCACGACACCGGCGCGGGCCCCGAACGCGAGCGCGCCGCACCGGTGGATGCCCCAGGCGGCGGCGAGCCCGGCGGTCCAGGACACCAGCAGTCCGGCGGAGGCGGCGTCCAAGGGGAGGACGGCGGACAGGCCGCGCTCCAGGGCCGGGAGGAGCGGGAAGAAGGCCAGGTCCGAGTGGACGGCGCCGTTCGGCAGCGTGGTCTCGTACCCGTAGCCGTACTCGGCGATCCGTACGTACCAGACGGAGTCCCAGCGCCCCTTGAGCCGGTGCAGCCCGTCCTCGCCGGTCGCGGCGGCGGCGATCGCGAGGACGAGGAGGCCGGTCAGACGAGTGGCGGCGTACCCGCCGACGGCGAGGACGGTGGGGCGGCTGGGGCGTCTGAGTCGGCTGGAACGTCTGAGTCGGCCGGGACGTCTGAGTCGGCTGGGACGGGGGGCGGACATGCGTCCGATTATCCCGAGGGGGTGGCAGGGGTCAGCCGAGGGGCCTTATACGGACGAACTTCGCGGCCATGACGGGACCGAGCTGGTGGACGATGGCGTGGCCGGGTTCCTGCGGGGAGGGCAGGTCGCCGAGGAAGGACGTCACGATGACCTCGTCGATGCCGATGACGCCGCGACAGCTCTGCTCCTCCAGGAAGGCGAGGGTGCGACGCCAGTCGGCGGCGTCCGGGGCGTCGCCGAGGAAGGAACGGACGGTGTTCTGGACGACGTCCCAGAAGAACACGTGCGGCAGCACATCGCCCTGATGGAGGACGTGCCTCTCGTACACCTCCCGGAACTCGGGAATCCGGCTGACGAGGTCACTGACCAACTGCACCCCCGGCGCCGGGCCCGGAGGGGCGCCCGCGGGGGCCTGTCTCGGTGACCGGGTCGGCTGGCTCGCCGCGTGGCCCGGCGTCTGGCCCGGCATCTGGCTCGGCGCGTCGCTCGGAGTCGTCGTCATCTGTCCAGAATGCTCGCGCCCGCCGCACCTGTCCTCCCCCTTTGCGCATTCCTGGCGACGGCTTTCGGCAGGTTTTCCACAGGGGGTGCGAAGTGTCCCTCTTCCGTGGATCGTTGGGCGTATGTACGAGTTGGCGACCCTCGCCAGGGGCGGGGTCCTCCTGACGGTCTGGGCGGTCGCGGCGGGCTGGCCCCCGGGGCGGCTCGCCGGCCGGCTGCGCCGCGAGGGCTGGCATCGGATCTGCCGGGGCGCGTGGGCGGTGCCGGGGAAGGAGGTGGACTGGAGGGTGCGGGCGACGGCGCTCCAGCTGCTGCGCCCGGAGTTGGTGTGCAGCCATGGCACGGCGGCCGGACTGCACCGCATCGAACGGCTCGGCGCGGCGGAGTGGGTCGACCTGCTCGAGTTCACCGCGCTGCGGCCGACCCGCTCGACCCGCGGCGACCGGATACGGGTGCGCGCCACGGTCCATCTGACGGACCGTGACCGCACGACACGGCACGGCCTGCGGACGACGACCCCCGTGAGGACGGTCGGGGACCTCATACGGGGCTGCGCACGGCGGACGGGCGGCTGCTCCTCCGCCCCGACTTCCTCTTCCGGGCGCAGGGCCTGGCGGTCGAGGTCGAGGGCCACGGGACGTCGCCCGCTTCAACGCGCTGCAGTCCTGCCCGGAGGTGCGGCGGGTGCTGCGGTTCACGGCGGGGGAGGTCTTCCACCGCCCGGACCGCATGACGGCCACGGTCCGGACGACGCTGGCGGCGCTGTCGCTTTAAGGAGCGACGGAGGAAGTACGGGGGAAGGAGATCTCGACGCGCCGGTTCTTCTTCCGGCCCTCCTCGGTGCCGTTGTCGGCGATCGGGTAGTCCTCGCTGTACCCGCGGATGTCGAAGCTGGTCCCCGGTTCGAGGCTCCGCGCGAGGACCTGCTGCACGGCGACGGCCCGCTGCTTCGACAGCTTGAGCCCGTGCTCGTACGTCCCGAGGTTGTCGGTGAACCCGAAGACCCGGACGCGTCCGGACCCCAGCTTGTTGATCTCCGCGGCGATGGCGGCGAGCCGCGCGTGGGCGGCGGGGCCGAGCTTGGCGCTGTTCTTCGGGAAGAGCACCTCGGCCTGCAGCGCGAACGTCACGTCCACGTTGGTGTCCTGCCGCCGCTGCTGCCCGCCCTCCTCCTCGACGATCTGCTTGATGTCGAGCACCTTGGCGGGCGCGAGGGTGGCACCGTCGGGAAGCATGAGCCCCGGGGCGGTGGGGTCGATGACGGGCGGCGGCGAGGCGCTGGCGGCGGATCCGGGCGGATCGTCGGCGTGAGCGGTGGGCACGGCGAGGGGCCCCAGGGCGATGGACGCGATGGCGAGGGCTGCGAGGCGGCGGTATGTCGTCGTCATGGCGTCGCCTCAGGAGAGCTTGAGGGTGGCGGGTTCGAAGGTGGGGAGCTGGAAGGAGACCTCGGTGGTGGTGGCGGGGGGTGCGGGGAATTGCATGAAGACGGCGGCAGTCTCGCCTGCGGGGAGGATGTCGAGACCAGTGGTGGTCAGTGGGCGGCCGTCTGTGTCACGCAACACGTAGTAGCGCTTCTTCCCTACCGAGTCGATGAGGGTCGCTCCTCCCAGCGAGTTGCCGTGCTTCATGACCTCTGTCTCGTCACCACGGATCTGGCCGGGGAGTGCACGGGACCGCTCCGAGGTGTTCTTCAACGCCCCTTTGACGGTGAGAAAACCACCCGCATCCCGCTCGGCCGACGTGATGGTGAGATCGACCCCGTCCTTTCCCTTGAGGACGGCCAGGATCTCTGTGGGCTCAACAGCCGTCTGCGACCCCTGCGCGGTCGAACTGCTCTTCGGGGGAGCAGTCGTCGTCGCGGCCGGCTTGTTCGTAGAAGGCTTCTCGTCAGCACCGCAACCGGCGACGAAGAGTGCCACCGACGCGACCGCGACGACGGCCACCGCCCCCCGGCGATTCCATGCGTACCGCACGCTCATGTACCGCTCTTCCTTTGCTCGTCGCAGTTCATTCGGACAGCCGGACGGTGAACAGGTCGTCAATGTCGGGGAGCCTGGGATCCTCAGGGTCGATGTCCCAGGACCTACCGTCACAGGACAACCCACGGATGGGACCAGGTGGCTCTTCTTCGGGCTCGCCCGACGGTTGAGGAGACGAGGGAGCAGGTGGTGGCTCCGTGGTGGGTTCCTGCGCCATGAACCTGCAACGCGGTTCGATCACCGCCTCAGCGAACGCCCTAGCGGGATTCTCGCCGCCCGTCGTGAGCACAGCCACCCTGAAACCGCTGACCTCCGCGGTGAACGGCTCACACCCAGGATTCGTCAGCGTAGCCTCGTTGCGCGAAGCGAAGTCCGCCGCGCTCGC
Organism: Streptomyces sp. CB02261; assembly: GCF_001905665.1. Classification (GTDB taxonomy): domain Bacteria; phylum Actinomycetota; class Actinomycetes; order Streptomycetales; family Streptomycetaceae; genus Streptomyces. Next base: position 420,946 of record NZ_LIVX01000002.1, read on the forward strand.
GCATGCAGAAATGGGGTCGTACGCCTCGCCCTCGATAAACTCGTCCCACTGGTCGGGTTCGAGGATCACCTCGAGCCAACCCTCCCGCAGCTGCTCTCTGGCGTCCTGGGCAGCCGCCAAAGCCGCCGCATCAGCGGCAGTCTGGGCGCTGTTCCGTGTAAAGGCGGCTTGTCCGACAGCGAAGTAGGCGAAGGCGAGAAACAACAACCCAGCCACAACGGCGACATAGACGGGAAAGGCCTGCCCCTCATCGCCTCGCCACGCGTATCGGACTACTTCGTCAAGTCGGCGATCTTCTGGGTGATGGCGTTCTTGATCGAGTTGCCGATGTCCGTGCCAGTGATCGCCACCACGATCGCCACCACCACCACAATGATCCCCAGATACTCCACCGCCGTCTGTCCACGGTCCCTCGACCGTGTCCACGTGGCCAGTTCGATCTTGGCCTTGGTCACGGCCTTCAGCATCGCGTCGTTCATCGTGGTCCCCTCCGCGTTCGGACGCCTGCGCCTGGGTCATCGGGTGGGCCTGGTGCCCTGCCAGGAGGCTATGGCCTCGGCGCGTGTGGGGGTGGCGGTTCGACGGTTGTCGCTCGCGGCCATCAGTCCACCTCCCTCACACTCAGTCCGCACTGTGGCACATCCTGTTGCGCGCGCGAAGGCCTTTCCCCCGAATATGTCACCGTCGCCCCGCTCACTCGCCCGTCACCGACCCGAAGTCCGTGCCCGTGCCCAGGAAGAGGCCCGCGCCGAGCAGGATCATCGTCGCCGGGACCATCAGCGTCGTGATCACCATCGTGGCCTTCGGGACGGCCTTCGCGGCCTTGCGGCGGGCGTTCTGGGCGTCGGTGCGCCGCATGTCGTTGGCGATCTGGATCAGCGTGTCGACGATCGGCGCCCCGAGCTCCTCGCCCTGCTGGAGGGCGGTGACGAACTGGGCGACCTGCTCGGAGTCGTTGCGGCGCCGCAGCTCGTCGAAGGCCTGGCGGCGGCTGACGCCCATGTCCATCTGGCGCAGGGTGATGCGGAGTTCGTCGGCCCAGGGGCCCTCGTACTTCTCTGCGACGCGTTCGAGGGCCTGGCGGAAGCCGAGGCCGGCCGAGACGACGACCGCGAGCACGTCCAGGAAGTCCGGCAGGGTGCGTTCGATCTGGTCCTTGCGGATGCGGACCGCCGACCAGATGCCGACCTCCGTCCAGAACGCGCCGAAGGCGAACAGCAGCAGCGCCACCAGGAACGACCCTCGCGACAGCATCAGGAGGCCGCCGAGGACGCCCAGGAAGCCGTAGACCGCGCGCCGCGCCCCGTACCGGTCGATGGTGAGGCCGCCGGGGTTTCCGGCGAGGTCGATACGGCGGCGGACGGTGTTGACCCGCTTGGGGCCCATCAGCCGGAGCACGGCGGGTGACCAGCGCATCCCGAGGCGGTCCACGGCGGAGTCGACCGCTCCGGTACGGGTCGCCCCGACCTCCAGGGCGAGTTTGAGGTCGTCGGGGAGCCGGGCGTCGGCGCGGTAGAGGCGCAGGCCGTAGCTGACACCGGCGACGGCGAGGCCGGCGAGGAGGGCGAGGAGGAGGTCCACGGCGGCGGTCCCTACACGTCGATCTTGGAGAAGCGGCGGATGGCGACGAAGCCGACCACGTACAGGGCGAAGGCGGCGACGACGGCGAACTGTCCGACGGCCGATGCCGTCATGCGGTCGAGGGCGCCGGGCTGCATGTTGTCGATGAGCAGCAGCGAGCCGACGCCGATGACGGGCACGGAGTACGCGGTCATGCTCACCTGGGAGAGCTGGGTGCGGACCTCGCGCCGGGTCTCCTTGCGCTCCTCCAGGGTCTCGGTGAGGTTCCGGAGGGAGGAGACGACGGTGCCGCCGGCCCGGTTGGCGAGGACGAGGGTGGTGACGAGGACGACGAGTTCGCGGGAGGGCAGGCGTTCGGCGAGTTCGCCGAGCGCGTCGTCGAGGGAGGTGCCGACGGCCAGCTGCTGGGCGACCTTCTCCAGCTCGACGCCCGCGGGGGCCTCCAGCTCGTCGGCGGCCAGGCTGAGGGCCATCCGGAGGGCGAGCCCGGCCTGCGTGGCGTTGGCCAGGATGCGGGAGAGCTCGGGGAGCTGGTTGATGAACTTCTCGATCCGCTTCTGGCGCTGCCAGCTCAGGAAGCCCATCGCGACCCACACCCCGAGGAGTCCGCAGATCGGGCCGAAGAACGGTGACAGGGCGGACTGTCCCACGACCCACAGGACGGCCACGGTCGCCGCGAGGCCGACGGTGAACTCGCCGGGGGTGACGTCGAGACCGGTGGCCGCGATCCGCAGTTCCAGTCTCCGGCCGAGCGCCGTCCGCCGGACCCGCCGGTCGATGCCCCGGAAGCGGCGCCTGCGGCGGCCCGCGGCCTCGGGCGCTCCGGACTCGTCGAGGCGGGCGACGAGGGCCGCGTGCCGGCGGGCACCGCTCGCGTACACCTGGACGCCGATGATGCCCAGGACGCAGGCGAGCAGCGTCACGCCCGTCGTCAGCCAGAAGGGGTCGGTCATCATTCCGCCTCTCGGGTGGCCAGGTGGGCGTCGGTCGCCGCCACGCCGAAGGCCTGCGGGATGGGCTGGCCGGCGAGGTAGAGGCGTTCGGCGACCCGTCGGGGCAGCGGGTGGTACGTGAACTGCCCGTACACCCTTCCGTCGGCGGCGAGCGGCTGGGCGTGGAAGCGGCAGACCGTGGCGAGCAGGAAGCGTTCGCGCCCGTGGGAGGCGAGGACGGAGATCTCGGTGATCCGGCGGGTTCCGTCGGGGTGCCGGGTGAGCTGGACGAGGACGTCGACGGCGCTGTTGATCTGGTCGCGCAGCGCCTCGAACGGCACCTTCACCTCGGACATCGAGGCGAGGGTCTGGAGGCGCATGAGGGCGTCCTCGGCGGAGTTGGCGTGGACGGTGGCGAGGGAGCCGTCGTGGCCGGTGGACATGGCCTGGAGCATGTCGAGGGTCTCGCCGCCGCGGACCTCTCCGACGATGATCCGGTCGGGGCGCATGCGCAGCGAGTTGCGGACGAGGTCGCGGATGGAGATGGCGCCCCGGCCCTCGATGTTCGGCGGGCGGGCCTCCAGGCGGATCACGTGGGACTGCTGGAGCTGGAGCTCCGCGGAGTCCTCGATGGTGATGATCCGCTCGCCTTCCGGGACGAGTCCGGAGAGGGCGTTGAGCAGGGTGGTCTTCCCGGTGCCGGTGGCGCCGGAGACGATCAGGTTGAACTTGGCCTGCACGAGCCCGGACAGCAGGAGCAGCATCTGCTCGTCGAGGGAGCCGAGGCCGATCATCTCGTGGAGCGTGTACGCGCGGGGGAAGCGGCGGATGGTGAGCGTCGCCCCGGTGAGGGACAGCGGCGGGATGATGACGTTGACGCGCTCGCCGGACGGGAGCCGGGCGTCGACCATCGGGTTCGACTCGTCGACGCGCCGGTTGACCGTGGAGACGATCCGCTCGATGGTCTGCATCAGCTGGTCGTGGGAGGCGAAGCGGAGCGGGAGCAGTTCGACGCGGCCGTTGCGCTCGATGAAGATCTGGTCGGGCCCGTTGACCATGATCTCGGTGATGGAGGCGTCTTCGAGGAGCGGTTCGAGTACGCCGAGGCCGAGGGCCTCGTCGACGACGCGGCGGATCAGCTGGGCGCGTTCGGCGGTGGAGAGGACGGGTCCTTCGCGGCTGATGATGTGCCCGAGGACGCGTTCGAGGCGGGCCCGGCGCTCGGCGGCGGCGAGCGCGGACATCTCGGTGAGGTCGATCTCCTCCAGGAGCTTGGCGCGGAAGGAGGCGACGAGGTGTCCGTCCTCGCGGGCGGCCGCGCCGCCGCCGTGCTCCTCGGGGGCGTTGATGCGGGAGCGCAGGCTCACGGCGAGGCCTCCTCGTCGGGCATCGGCATGGTGGCGGTCTTCGTGATGGAGCCGAAGCCGTCCCAGAAGGGGACGACGGAGGGAATCTCGACCGTGACGGTGGCGACGGCCGCGTCCCCGCCGCGAACGACGCTGACGCCGGTGGCCCAGTCGGCGGCCGCGCGGCCGGCCGCCTCGGCGTCGGGTGCGTCCTCCTCGTCGGCCATGCTGGCGGCCCTCGCCGCCGCGCGGGCCGCGGAGCCCGCCTGCTGGGCGGCGTACGCGGCGACGCCGAGCTGGAGGCCGGCGAGTCCCACGAGGAGCAGGATCGGGAGGAACCCGAGGTACTCGATGGCGGCCTGGCCCCGGTCCCGGGTCCTGGTGCGCGGTGGTCGGCTCATGGTGTGGGCTCCTCCGAGATCGCGGCCGCCCTGCCCTTGACGTCGAAGAGGCCGCCGACGCCCGGGACGAGGACGGGGACCCGGATCGTCACCACCGCGGTCACGACGCCGCCCCCTTCGGAGCATCGCGGGTCGGCGCCGCTCCTCCACGGGCCGTCCAGGTGCCGCAGGGCGGCCTCGCCGCAGTCGTCGCCGACGGCGTGGGCACGGGCCGCCTCGTCCGCCGCGTTGCCCGCCAGGGTGTACGTGTAGCCGACCAGGACGACCTGCCAGAGCAGGACGAGGGTGAGCAGGATGACCGGCACCATGCCGAGGAACTCGATGGCCACCTGTCCCCTGTCGTCGTCCCGGTGCGTCCGCATGCCTCAGCGTCCTCCGGTGCGGCGGCGCAGGCCGAGGGAGCCGCGGTCGCCGGCGCGGGCGAGCTGCTTGCCGGGCTTGCCGTGGGTCGCGGCGGCCGGGGCTCCGACGAGGCCCAGTTCGCCGGCGAGGGTCCACAGGGCCTGCTTGACGGTGGACTTGGCGTCGAGCTCGTGGAGCCGGCCGGCGTCGACGACGGCCTGGAGTTCCTTGAACTGGGCGGGGACGGCGACGCCCGCGACCCGGGTGCCGGTGATCTTCTGGACGAGGGGCGGCTGGATCTCGGTGGAACGGTGGTGGCGGTTGACCACGGTCACCGTCTCCTCGGCCTTGCGGACCTGGAGCCGTTCCCACATGCGTACGGTCCGTTTGGCCGCCCGTACGGCGACGACGTCGGGGGTGGCGACCAGCAGGGCGGTGTCGGCCATCTCGATGACGGCGGCGCTCGCGCCGGTGAGCTGGGAGCCGCAGTCGACGACGACGACCTCGTGCCGGCCGCGCAGGGCGCTGACGACCTGGCGGGCGGCGCGGTCGGTGACCTCTTCGCCGCGTTCGCCCTCCGCCGGGGCGAGGAGCAGCGAGAGGCCGGTCTCGTGGACGTAGACGGCGTCCTGGAGGACCCGCGGCGAGATGTCGGTGATGGAGGCGAGGTCGGCGACGGAGCGCCGGAACTGGACGTCGAGGTAGGAGGCGATGTCGCCGCCCTGGAGGTCCATGTCGACGAGGGCGACGGTGCGGCCGGAGGCGCGGGCCGCGAGGGCGAGGTGGACGGCGGTGACGGTGGTGCCGACGCCGCCCTTGGCGCCGCTGACGGTGACGACGGTGCCGCCGGGGCCGGTGACCTGTTCGGCGCCGGCGCCGAGGTGGCGGCGGACGCCGGCGGACCACTGGGCGGCGGCCTGGACGCGGCTGGCGAGCTCCTCGTATCCGAGGGGGAGGGTGACGAGTCCCCGGGCGCCGGAGTCCATGGCGGCGGAGAAGAGGACGGGGCTGGCGTCGGCGGTGATGAGGACGACGCCGACGGCGGGGAAGCGGAGGGCGACCTCGCGGACGAGTTCGAGCGCGGGGACGGGGCCGATCCGCTCGTGGACGAGGACGACCTCGGGGAGTTCGTCGAGGGAGGCGGCGGCGAGGCGGGCGAGGGTGTCGACGAGCTGGGTGGAGTCGGTGACCGGCGGCGCGGGTTCGGCGTCGGGGAGCTGGCCGATCAGGGTGGTGACGGACCGGGCCGCGTCGGGGTCTCCGACGGCCGGCAGGATCCTGGTGGTCATACCGGCCTCACTTGTCCTTGTCGAGCGTGTAGGTGCGGTCGCGCTGGTCGGCCGGTGCGCCGCCGGTGCTGGGGGCGACGAGCGCGAGGCGTACGTGCTCGGCGAAGGACTCGGCGTACGCGACGCGCTGGGTGTCGAGGGTGGAGAGCGCGAAGCTGATCGGGACGGCCTGGGCGGTGCGGCCGGAGCGGTCGTTGCTGTCACTGATCGGGGTGAGCTTGCCGACGGAGAGGACGCGGGCGCCGGCGACGATCATCCGGGACTGGGAGGGGGCGTCCTTCTTCTCGCCGGCGAAGGTGGCGTAGATGTTGACGGTGGCGCCCGCGGTGATCTTTCCGGCGACGCCGGTCGCCGCGTCGACCATGATCGCGATCTCCTGCTGGCCCGGCTGGAGTTCGGGCTGCTCGACGATCATGTCGGTCTGGAGGAGCGAGCCGGCCTTGAGCTTGGTGACGGCGATCCTGCCCTCGATCTGGCGGAGGTCGGTGACGGCGGTGTCGGAGAGCCAGCGCTTCGGCATGGAGATCTTCTCGAACTGGTCCGCCTTCAGCGGGGTGTAGGGGGCCACGCCGCTCCTGACCCGGTAGGCGGTGGTCTCCGGGCCGACCTTGGAGTTCACGTCGCTGATGACGGCGAGGACGCCGGCGAAGGCCCCGAGGGCGCACAGGACGGACAGCAGCAGCAGGATGACGCCGCGGCGCTGACGGGAGTTCATGGCCGTACTTCCTCGACGGTCGGAGACGTGGGTCCGGGCGGACGGGGCTGGTGGGCGGGCGGTCGTACGGGGACGCGGCGCCGGGGACGGTTCATGGCAGGGTGCGCGGGCCGCGGGGGGCGTGCGAGGCGGGCCGCAGGGCGCCGGGACCGAGTGCGTCGGTGGGCTGCGCGCCGGGCTCCAGGGCTCCGGGGGGCTGCGCGCCGGGGGCTTGCGCGCCGGGACCGAGGGCGCCGGGTGCCTGCCCACCAGGTCCCAGAACGCCCGCCTCCGCGCCGGCCCCCAGGACGCCGGGCGGCTGCGTGCCCGCTCCCAGGGCTCGGGTCTGGTGCCCGCCCGCCGTCACCGCGTGCTCCCCCGCCGCCGCGGCCCGTTCCGCCCCCTGCGCGCGGCCCGCCGAATCCGCCGGCTGCGCCCCCAGGGTGAGGGGTGACCCGCAGAAGCCGCAGCGGTCGCCGATCAGGTCCATCGCGCACCAGTGGCAGGTCTCGCGCCGGACGGAGGAGACGAGCTGGTAGAGGACGGACAGGTCGGGCAGGTACGCGGCGAACTCGACGAGCTTGCCGGTGCCCCACCAGCCGGGCGAGGACTCGGGCAGCGGGGTCTCCAGGGCCGCGCCCTGGATCCGCCAGCGCGGCACGAGGGTGGTGGTGGGCCAGTCGGTCTGGAGCTGGCCGCGGGCGAGGAGGAGTTCGGTGGTGAACTCGGGTCCCGCGAGGGGCGTCTCGCCGTTGCCGACGCGCGTGATCTGCGGGGTCGGTCCGGCGAGTACGGCGAAGTGGGCGCCGGGCAGCCAGCTCTTGAGGTGGGAGCCGAGGCTGACGGGGACGCGGTCGAGCCGGGAGACGGAGCCGAGGACGGCTCCCGCGTAGATGTAGTGGGCGAGCAGCCGGGCGGCGGAGGCGAGGACGCCGGCGCTGAACTCACAGCCCGCCAACTGCCGCAGCTGGCGGACGAGTACGGCCGCGCCGAGGGGCGGCAGGTCCGTGCGGACCAGGGCGATCCGGTCGCTTTCGAGCAGGGAGCGGACGGCGTGCACCCGGCGCTCGACGGCCGCGGGGGCAGAGGTGGGACAGACGACGACCACGTGGCCGTACCGGGCGAGGAGCTGCTGCATGTCGGCGACGGACGCGTCGAGCGACTGCGTCCCGGGGGCCGGCAGGACGGCCGCGTGCGGGGTGCCGGGGTCGGTCGGCGGCAGCACCAGGTCGGCGCTGGTGACGGCGATCGCTGTCGCCACGTCGGACCCCCCGTCCCTCCGGCCTCCGGGCTCACGGGGGCCGTGGATCACTTACCGCGTTCACGGCATCACCGCAGGGTGTTGCCGCTCTGCACCTTATCCACGTCCCCCGGGGTGGTGAACACACAATCCGCCAAGCTGCGCCCATTTCTTTGGCCCCGGAGCCCGGCCCGTCCCGGCCGGTCGCACCCCGCCCGAACAGCGCCTGCCGCCAAAGGTCTTGACAACGCGATTGGTCTGGACCAGCTTGTTCCGACAACGGTGGCCACCGTCCGCACCCCGCACCCCCGCACAGCCTCGTACCCCCTACGAGCCCTCCGTACGACGACGTACGGCACCTCACCTCCACATCCCCAACTCCCCCACCGGAGGATGCACGTGGACCGCACCACCACCCGCCCGCACGGACGCCGCTGGCTCGGCGGAGCCCTCGCGCTCGCCGTCGGCTCCGGGCTCGTCCTCGTCGGCGGAGCCGGCACCGCGCAGGCGGCGGACGTCAACGTGGCCAAGAACGCCGGATTCGAGAGCGGCCTCACCAACTGGGCCTGTTCCGCCGGGAGCGGCGCCGCCGTCTCCTCCCCGGTCCGCACCGGCGCCGGCGCCCTCAGGGCCACGCCGGCCGGGCTCGACAACGCCAAGTGCGTGCAGACCGTGGCCGTGAAGCCCAACTCGACGTACACGCTGAGCGCCTGGGTCCAGGGCGGTTACGCCTACCTCGGCGCGAGCGGCACCGGGACCGGCACCGGCAGCGTCTCCACCTGGACGCCCGACAGCCCCTCCTGGAAGCAGCTCACCACCAGCTTCACCACCGGCGCGAGCACCACCTCGGTCGAGATCTACACCCACGGCTGGTACGGGACCTCCCCCTACCTCGTGGACGACGTCAGCGTGTTCGGGCCCGACGGGGGCGGCGGCCAGGACCCCGACCCGGTCGTCCCCGCCACCCCGGCCGGCCTCGCGGCGGGCGCGGTCACCACGAACTCCGTGGCCCTCAGCTGGGGCGCGGTCTCCGGCGCCACCGGCTACAAGGTGTACCGGGACGGCGCCGCGCCGCAGACCGTGAGCGGCACGTCGACCACCGTCACCGGGCTCAGCGCCGACACCGCGTACCAGTTCCAGGTCGCCGCGACGAACTCCGCGGGCGAGTCCGCGAAGTCCGCCGCCGTGACGGCGCGGACCGCGAAGGCCACCGACCCGGGCCCCGGCCCGGCCGTGCCCAAGCACGCCCTGACCGGCTACTGGCAGAACTTCAACAACGGCGCCACGGTCCAGAAGCTGCGGGACGTGCAGGCGCAGTACGACATCATCGCGGTCTCCTTCGCCGACTCGACGGCCACGCCCGGCCAGATCGTCTTCAACCTGGACCCGGCCGTCGGCTACGCCTCGGTCGCCGACTTCAAGGCCGACATCGCCGCCAAGAAGGCGGCCGGCAAGTCCGTGATCATCTCGGTCGGCGGCGAGAAGGGGAACGTCACGATCAACAGTGACGCCTCCGCGACCGCCTTCGCGAACAGCGCGTACGCCCTGATGCAGGAGTACGGCTTCAACGGCGTCGACATCGACCTCGAGCACGGCATCAACTCCACCTACCTGACCAAGGCGCTCCGCCAGCTGTCCGCCAAGGCGGGCTCGTCCATGGTCCTGACGATGGCCCCGCAGACCATCGACATGCAGAACACGGGTACGGAGTACTTCAAGACCGCGCTCGCGGTGAAGGACATCCTCACCGTCGTCAACATGCAGTACTACAACAGCGGTTCGATGCTGGGCTGCGACGGCAAGGTGTACAGCCAGGGCTCGGTGGACTTCCTCACCGCGCTCGCCTGCATCCAGCTCCAGGGCGGCCTCGCCCCGTCCCAGGTCGGCCTGGGCGTCCCCGCCTCCACGCGGGGCGCGGGCAGCGGCTACGTCGACCCGCAGATCGTGAAGAACGCGCTGGACTGCCTCACCCGGGGCACCGGCTGCGGCACCTTCAAGCCGGCCCAGACCTGGCCGTCGCTGCGCGGCGCGATGACCTGGTCGACCAACTGGGACGCGACGGCCGGCAACGCCTGGTCGAACGCGGTGGGCCCGCACGTCCACAACCTGCCGTAGCGCTTCCGCCGTACGGAGACCCGCAGCGCCGCCGCTCACCCGGCGGCGCTGCGCCGTTCCCTCAGGCGGGCAGGTACCGGGCGAGCACCGGATCGAGCCGCAGGATCCACTCGTCGACCCGGGCGGCACGGCGGCCGTCGACCTCGCAGTCGTAGACCGAGCCGTCGTAGAGGTGGACGCTGACGCGCAGCGCCCGGCCGCGCCGTATGCGCTCGTACCGCACGGCCCCGATCTCGGCCCAGACGAACTCGGCCTCCTCGCCGAAGAGGTGCAGGGACAGCCCGCCCGCGTCGACGGCGATCCCGGAGTTCCGGTCGGCGGCGGCGAAGTCCGGCGCGGGCAGCGGCGGCAGGGAGGGCTGCGGCGGTACGACGAGGGTGGCGGGATGCGGTACGGAGTCGGGGACGGCGTCCTGGACACCGGCCGTCCGCGTCGGCATCGCGTCGAAGGAGACGGGAACGGCGTCGGCGGGCGTCGGGGCCGCGTCGGCGGGCGTCGGGGCCGCCTCGGCAGGTGACGCCGGAGCCGCGTCGGCTGGCGACGCCGGAACCGCGTCGGCGGGCGCCGCCGGGGTCGCGTCGGCGGCGGCTCCCGTCTCCGCTTCCGCACCCAGCGCGTCCAGGATCTGCTCCGGTGTCGGTCGGTCGGCCGGCTGCTTCGCGAGACAGCGGCCGACGAGTCCGCGCAGGGACTCCGGTACGGAGGCGAGGTCCGGGGCCTCGTGGACCGCCCGGTACATGAGACCCATCGGCGTGCCGTCCCCGAAGGGCCGCCCGCCCGCCGCCGCGACGAGCACGGCGCCCAGGGCGAACACGTCGGCGGCGCCCGTCACCTCCTCGCCGAGGGCCTGTTCGGGGGCGAGGTAGCCGGGGGTGCCGAAGGCCGAGCCGGTGGCGGTGAGACGGGTCGACTCCACCGCGCGGGCGATGCCGAAGTCGAGGACGCGCGGCCCGTCGGGGGCCATCACGATGTTGCCGGGCTTGAGGTCGCGGTGGACGAGCCCGCAGGCGTGGATGGCCTCCAGGGCCTCGGCGAGCGCGGCGCCGAGCGAGCGGAGGCGGGCCTCGTCCATGGGGCCCTCGGCGGTGACGAGGGCCGAGAGGGTGGGGCCGGGGATGTAGGCGGTGGCGAGCCAGGGCGCCTCGGCGTCGGGGTCGGCGTCGACGACCTGCGCGGTGTGGAAGCCGCCGACCCGCCGGGCGGCGGCGACCTCGGCGCGGAAGCGCGCGCGGAAGGAGGGGTCGGCGGCGAGTTCCGGCCGGGCGACTTTGACGGCGACGGCACGCCCGCCGCGCGAACGCGCGAGATAGACGGTGCCCATGCCGCCTTCACCTAGTTTGTGCTCGATGACATATCTGCCGATGAGGGTCCCCACGCGGGACAGTATGGCCGAACTCGCCATCTTGACCGGTCCATGACATCGCTTCACCATGTGCCGCAGGTCCGCACCAGCTTGTCGCACACCCCACACCCCACACCCCCCACCCAGGAGACACCATGCGACGTCTCATCAGCGGCAGGAGGTCCGCCACCCTGGCGGCCCTCGTGGCGCTCGCCCTCGCGGCACCCCTCTCCGGGCTCTCCTCACCCGCCGGCGCCGACCCGGCACCGACCTCCGCCCGCATCGCCGTCGGGGCCGAAGAGGTGATCCGGCAGTACGCGATCGCCGGGCCCTCCACCCCGGCCGCCCGCACCGCGCTGCTGGCCACCGGCGTCTCGATCGACGAGGTCGACGCCCGCTCGGTGGTCGTCAGCGCCAACACCGAACAGCTCAGGAACCTCAAGGCGCTCGGCTACAGGCCGGTCGCGCTGCCCGGCCCGCCGAACCGCTCGACCGAGCACGACCACTCCGTCGGCGCGCTCGACTTCCCGTCCGCCGACGCGAAGTACCACAACTTCGCCGAGATGAACGCGGAGATCGACCAGCGGCTCGCCGCCTACCCGTCCATCATGCGCAAGCAGGTCATCGGGAAGTCGTACCAGGGCCGCGACATCGTCGCCATCAAGATCAGCGACAACGTCGCCACCGACGAGAACGAGCCCGAGGTCCTCTTCACCCACCACCAGCACGCCCGCGAGCACCTCACCGTCGAGATGGCGCTCTACCTGCTGCGCGAACTCGGCGCGGGCTACGGCAGCGACTCGCGGGTCACCAACGCCGTGAACGGCCGCGAGATCTGGATCGTCCCGGACCTCAACCCGGACGGCGGCGAGTACGACATCGCCAGCGGCTCCTACCGCAGCTGGCGCAAGAACCGGCAGCCCAACTCCGGCTCCTCGTACATCGGCACGGACATGAACCGGAACTGGAACTACAAGTGGGGCTGCTGCGGCGGCTCCTCCAGCTCCAAGAGCTCCGAGACGTACCGCGGCACGGCCCCCGAGTCCGCCCCCGAGGTCAAGGTCGTCGCCGACTTCGTCCGCTCCCGGGTGGTCGGCGGCAAGCAGCAGATCACCGCGGCCATCGACTTCCACACCTACAGCGAACTGGTGCTCTGGCCCTTCGGCTGGACCAACGCCGACACCGCGCCCGGCATGACCCAGGACGACCGGGACGCCTTCGCGACCGTCGGCGGCAAGATGGCCGCGAGCAACGGCTACACGGCCGAGCAGTCCAGCGACCTGTACATCACGGACGGCTCGATCGACGACTACCTGTGGGGCGCGCACAGGATCTTCGGCTACACGTTCGAGATGTACCCGGCCTCGTCCTGGAGCGGCGGCTTCTACCCGCCCGACGAGGTCATCGAACGCGAGACGAGCCGCAACCGAGACGCGGTGCTCCAGCTCCTGGAGAACGCGGACTGCATGTACCGCTCGATCGGCAAGCAGGCGCAGTACTGCACGGCCTGACGGCCCGTACGCAACGAGGGCGCCCCGGCGGTGATCCGCCGGGGCGCCCCGCCGTGGCCGGGCCGGGGCGGCTCAGCCGAGGACCGCGAGTGCGTCGATCTCGATGAGGAGGCCGGGGGGAAGACCGACGTAGACGGTGGTGCGGGCGGAGGCGGGGGCCGTGAGGCCCTGCTCCTGGAAGTACTCGTTGTAGATCGCGTTCATCTCCGCGAAGTGGTCCACGTCCGTGAGGTAGACGCGCATCATCATCACGTCGTCCCAGGTCGCGCCGCCCTCCTCCAGGATCGCCTTGACGTTGGCGAAGGTCTGCAGGGTCTGCTCGCGCAGGGTCGGGCCCGCGACCGTCGGGGCCTGGCCCTCGACGGCGGGCAGGAAGCCGACCTGGCCGGCGACCTGGAGGATGTTGCCCTTCTTCACGCCGTGCGAGAACTTCGCGGGCGGGGCGGTGTGGGTGGCGGGGGTGAGGGCGGTCTTCTCGGTGCTCATGCGCTGTCCTTCGTCGGGGCGGTGCCGGAGTACTCGCGGCTGATGGCGTCCGCGGTGCCACGCACCTGCGGGAGGAGGGTGAGGAGTTCCTCGGCCGTGACGACCACGTTGGGCGCCGAGACCGACATGGCGGCGACGACGCGCCCGTCGGCGCCGCGGATGGGCGCGCCGACGCAGTTGATGGACTCCTCGTGGCCGCCGAGGTCGGTGGCCCAGCCCTGTTCGCGTACGGTCGCCAGCTCCTTGAGGAAGGCGGCGGCGTTCGGGGTCGAACGGGGGGTGTACGGGGGGTAGTCGAGCTTCGCGGCGACGGCACGGCGCTCGGGCTCGGGCAGGTCGGCGAGGAGCAGTTTGGCGACGGCGGCGACGGTGATCGCGACGGGCTTGCCGATGCGCGAGTACATACGGACCGGATAGCGGCTCTCGACCTTGTCGATGTAGAGGACCTCCCCCTCCTCGTACACGGCGAGGTGGACGGTGTGCCCGATCCGTTCGTTGAGGGCCAGGAGGTAGGGGTGGGCGATCTCCCGGACGTCGAGGTTCTCGACGGCCTCCTGCGCGAGGGCGAAGAGCCGCGCCCCGAGGCGGTAGCGCTGGTCCTGCTGCCGGTGGACGAGGCCGTGCTCGTGGAGGGTGCGCAGCAGGCGCAGGGCCGTGGACTTGTGGACGCCGAGGCGCTCGGCGACCTGCCCGAGGTCGGCGGGGCCCTGGGCGAGCAGCGGAAGGATGCTGAGCGCCCGGTCGACGGTCTGGCTCATGGCGTACGTACCTCCTGGTCGGGGCCCGGGTACACCGTCCAGCCGGGGCCGAGGTGAAGTGTGCCCCAGTCGGCCTCGTCGAGCGCGGCCAGCCGGTCGGCGTGGTCGAACCAGGAGGGGCGCCGCGCAGCGGCTCCGTAAGGGGTGGGGGCCGGGTGACGGGCGGGCGGGAAGGCCAGGTCGCCAGGGACGGTGAGGGCGGCGGCGGCCATGAGGTGCCCGTGGCGGAGCCGGGCCCGCGCGTCGAGCCCGCGCAGAGTGCCGGAGAGGAATCCGGCGGCGAAGGCGTCCCCGGCGCCGACGGGGGCGACGACGTCGACGCGGGGGGCGGGGACGTGGGTGACGGTGTCGGCGCCGGGGGCGGGGACGTGGGCGCGGGTCGGGGTGTCTGCGCCGGGGGCGGGGACGCGGGTGACGGTGTCTGCGCGAGGGGCGGGGCGCTCGAAGAGGACCGCGCCCTCGCCGCCCGCCTTCACCACGAGCCCCGCCGGCTCCGGCAGTACCGCCCGGACCGCGGCCGGATCGGCGACGCCCCACAGCGTCTCGGCCTCGTCCGCCCCGACGAACACGAGGTCGGCCCGGCGTGCGAGGCCGAGCAGCACGTCGGCGGCGTCGCCCCGGCGCCACAGGCCGGGCCGGTGGTTGACGTCGAAGGAGACGAGCGGGCGGCCGGGCCGGGGCGCGGTGAGTTCCCGCATCAGCGCCAGGCAGTCGGCGGACAGCGCGGCCGTGATGCCGGTCAGATGGAGGATCCGCGCGTCGGCGACGGAGGAGTACGGGACGGTGGCCGGCGACATCGCGGACGCGGCCGAGCCCGCCCGGTAGTAGACGACCTCGTGCGCGTCGGCGGCCCGGTCGGTGGCGGTGCGGAAGTAGACACCGGTCGGCCGGTGCGGGTCGCGGCGGACGGCGCCGACGTCGACGCCGTAGCCGGCGATGGTCTCGACGAGGTGGTCGCCGAACCCGTCCCGTCCGACCCGGCCGACCCAGCGCGCGCGGTGCCCGGCGGCGGCGAGGGCGCAGGCGACGTTGGACTCGGCGCCGCCGATCGCGCGGGTGAAGGCGGGGACGTCGGCGAGGCGTCCCGGGCGGGCGGGAAGGAAGGTGACCATGGACTCACCGAGGCAGACGAGTTCCGGGGGCGAGGGCGCGGACGGGTCCGTGGTCGCGTCCGGGGGCGCGTGTCCGCTCACTCTCGGGCTCCCTGTGACTCCTACGGGTCCATTGACCCGGCCTCGGCCCGGATGTTAGACAGCCTTGAGCAATATGCGCAATGAGTGTTGCACGGAATGCAACACATCCGACGAGGAGGCCACATGCCCGACCTGGCGAACGAGCGCGTCGACCACCGCTTCAAGGCCCTGCCCCCGGACGCCGAGGGCCTGACCGTCGGCGAGCTCTCGGCCCAGCGGCGCAACCTCTTCACCGGCGGCTTCACCACCCCGGTGCTCGCCCTCTCCGCCGAGTCCGTCGAGCACAACCTGCGCCTCCTGGAGACCTACGCCGAGCGCCACGGCCTCGCGTTCGCCCCGCACGGCAAGACCTCCATGGCCCCCCAGCTCTTCGACCGGCAGCTGGAGCACGGCGCCTGGGGCATCACCGCCGCCGTGCCCCACCAGGCCCGGGTCTACCGCGCGCACGGGATCGCCCGGATCTTCCTCGCCAACGAGGTCGTGGACGCCGCCGCCCTGCGCTGGCTCGCCGCCGAACTCGACGCCGACCCGGACTTCCACGTCATCTGTTACGTCGACTCGGTGCGGGGCGTCGAGCTGATGGACGAGGCCCTGCGCGCGGCGGGCGCCCGCCGCGCGGTGCACGTCGTCGTCGAGCTCGGCGCCGGCGACGGGGCCCGTACCGGCGTCCGTACGGAGGCCGAGTGCGCCGCCGTCGCGGACGCGGTCGCCGCCGTCACCACCCTGCGGCTCGTCGGCGTCGCCGGGTACGAGGGCGAGGTGCCGAAGCCGGACCCGGAGCGGGTCCGTGCCTGGCTGCTCCGGCTGACCGCGCTCGCCGCCGCCTTCGACAAGGAGGGCCGCTTCGACGCCGGCATCGGGGAGATCGTCGTCAGCGCGGGCGGCAGCGCCTGGTTCGACACGGTCGCGGAGGTCTTCGCGGAGCTGCCCGAGCTCTCGCTGCCGGTGCTGAAGCTGCTGCGCTCGGGGGCGTACGTCTCCCACGACGACGGCCAGTACCGCAACCTGACCCCCTTCAACCGGGTCCCCGAGGAGGGCGCGCTCCAGCCCGCGTTCCGGCTCTGGTCGCAGGTCGTCTCCCGCCCCACCGACGAGCAGGCCTTCACCAACGCGGGCAAGCGGGACGCCGCCCACGACCTGCACCTGCCGGAGGCGCAGGTGGTCCGCGACGCCCGTACGGGTGAGATCCGCGCCGCCGAGGGCATCACCGTCACGGGCCTCTCCGACCAGCACGCCTGGCTCGCCACCGGTCCCGGGGCCGACCTGGAGGTAGGCGACTGGGTCGGCATGGGGCTCTCGCACCCCTGCACGTCCTTCGACAAGTGGCAGCTGATCCCGCTGGTCGAGGCGGACGGCACGGTGGTCGACCACATCCGCACCTTCTTCTAGGAGCAGGCATGGACCTGGTCTTCCGTGACGCGGAGGTCGTCGACGGCACCGGCGGCCCCTCCTACCGCGCCGACGTGGCGATCGACGGCGGCCGGATCGCCGCGATCGTCAAGGAGGGCGCGGCGGCCGGCTGCCAGCGCCCCACCGCCCGGCGCGTCGTGGACGCCGAGGGCCTCGCCCTCTCGCCCGGTTTCATCGACATGCACGCCCACAGCGACCTCGCGCTGCTCCGCGACCCGGACCACGGCGCGAAGGCCGCGCAGGGCGTGACCCTCGAAGTCCTGGGCCAGGACGGTCTCTCGTACGCGCCGGTCGACGACCGCACGCTCGCGGAGGTGCGCGGGGCGATCACCGGCTGGAACGGGTACGGCGACGACATCGACTTCGACTGGCGGACGGTCGGCGGGTACCTGGACCGCCTCGATGGCGCCCACGGCGGCCGGGGCATCGCCGTGAACGCCGCCTACCTGGTCCCCCAGGGCACGGTCAGGATGCACGCGGTCGGCTGGGAGGACCGCCCCGCCACCGAGGCCGAGCTGAACCGGATGCGGCGGCTCGTCGCCGAGGGCCTGGAGCAGGGCGCGGTCGGCATGTCCTCCGGCCTGACGTACACGCCCGGGATGTACGCGCCGGACGCCGAGCTCACCGAACTGTGCCGGGTGGTGGCGGAGTACGACGGCTACTACTGCCCGCACCACCGTTCGTACGGGGCGGGGGCCCTGCGCGCGTACCAGGAGATGATCACGCTCGCCCGGGACGCGGGCTGCGCGCTGCACCTGGCGCACGCCACCATGAACTTCGGCGTGAACAGGGGCAGGGCGCCCGAGCTGCTCGCCCTGCTCGACGAGGCCCTCGACGCGGGCGCCGACATCACCCTCGACACGTACCCGTACACGCCCGGCTGTACGAGCCTCGTCGCCGTGCTGCCGAGCTGGGCGGGCGAGGGCGGCCCGGAGGCGGTGCTGGCGCGGCTGCGGGACGACGAGACGGCCGAGCGCATCCGGCACCACCTGGAGGTCGTCGGCTCGGACGGCTGCCACGGGGTGCCGGTCGAGTGGGACACGATCGAGGTGTCGGGGGTGTCGGATCCGGCGCTCTCGGAGTTCACGGGCCGTCGTCTGGACGGCTGGCCGACGGCACGCCGGCTGCTGATCGGGGACCGTCTGGGCACGACGATCCTCCAGCACGTGGGCCACGAGGAGAACGTCCGGGCGATCATGCGGCACCGGGTCCACACGGGCGGCTCGGACGGCATCCTCCAGGGCCTGAAGCCGCACCCGCGCGCGTACGGGACGTTTCCCCGGTACCTCGGCAGGTACGTGCGCGAGTTCGGCGTGCTCTCCCTGGAGGAGTGCGTCGCCCACCTCACCGCCCGCCCCGCGGCCCGCCTCCGGCTCCCGGACCGGGGTCTGGTCCGGGAGGGGTACGTGGCGGACCTGGTCCTCTTCGACCCGGAGTCGGTGGCAGCGGGCGCGACGTACTCCGCGCCCCGCACCCTGCCCGTGGGCATCCCGCACGTCCTGATCGACGGCAGGTTCGTGGTCGAGGACGGCCGCCGTACGGACGTCCTGGCGGGCCGCTCGATCCGCCGGACACGCTGAACGGACGCACGCGCACGCGTGACGGCGGGCGGCGTCCGCGTGACGGCAGCGGGCGGGTGCGCGCGGGGCGAGCGCCCGCCGGACACCATGACGAACGCACGCGCCGGCGTGACGGCGGGCGCGCCCGCGCGGGGCCAGCGTTGTCCCGTACCCCTACCGCCCGACGGCCACCGGCGCGGCGTCCGCCGCCACCCCGTCCGCCGCCGGCGGCCACGGATTCCGCCGCACCCATACCAGGCCCGCCACCAGCACGGCCCCCGCCACCACGAAGCCGAACCAGGGCGTGTGCCCGGACGGCGCCGTCTCGTACACGAGGGCCGCCGAGACGACGGCGAGCACCTGCCCCGCCCGGCTGTGCCAGGCGACCGCCGCGACGACGGCCGTCCCCCACAGCACGTACCAGGGCTGCACCATCGGCGACAGGGCGACGAGCGCCACCAGCGAGAGGCCGAGCCCGAGGACCGGGTCCAGGGCCCCCCGCCACGCCCGCCACGCGAGCACCAGGATCACGACGGCGGCCACGGCCAGCCCCGCAGTCTGCACGGCGCCCTTCACGGGCGCGGGGTCGTCCCCGACGAGCAGCCCGAGGCCGAGCCCGAGGTCGCTGGTCACCGACAGCGCGGTGTGGATCGACCCGGCGACGCTCTGGGTGCGCAGCCACCCGAACCCGGTCCCGGCCAGCACCGTCGCCCCGGCGGCGACCGCGCCCGCGACGGCCCCCGGCAGGACGAGGCCCTTGACCAGGCCGCGTACGCCACCGTCCCTGCGGGCGACCATCACACCGATGAACAGCAGCGCGACGGCCGCCGGCGACTTGATCATCACCGCGAGACCGACGAGGACGGAGCCGAGCACCCACCGCCCGCGCGTGGCGAGCAGCACGCCGCCGAGCAGGAGCCCGATCATCAGGCCGTCGTTGTGCATGCCGCCGACGACATGGATCAGGAGCAGCGGGTTGAGCGCGGCCAGCCAAAGCGCGCCCGCGCGGCCGCCGGGCCCGCCGCCGAGCCCTCGTACGGCCCAGACGATCAGGGCGAGCGCGGCCAGGGCGACGAGCCGCAGCCCGAGGACGGCGGGCACGACCGCCCCGCCGGTCAGTTTCACCACCGCCGCCGCGAGGAGCAGGAACACGGGTCCGTACGGGGCGGGGGTGTCCGTCCAGTTCCCGCCGACGCTCGCCGCCGCGTCCGCGCCGAGCTCGCCGGGGCCGAGGACGGAGGGCCCGCCTCCGTACACGTCGTGCCCTTCGAGGACCATCGCGCCCTGGGCGATGTAGCTGTAGACGTCGGCGCTGTGCAGGGGCGGGGCGAGGAGCAGCGGGGCGGTCCAGCAGGCGAGGGTGGCGGGCACGCCGTCCCGCCGGCCCCGGGCGAGCAGGACGCCGTAGCGCCACCAGGCGGCGACGAGCAGGGTCAGGCCGAGGTAGGCGAGGAGGCCGCCGGCCAGGGCGAGCGAGGAGCCGCGCGGCTCCCAGAGCCCCCAGCCGCCGCGCACGGGCAGCGTCCCGGCGGCCCACCCGCCCACGGCGACGCCGACGGACCCGACCGCACCCAGCCACCGGCATCCGGAGGCGCTGATAGCCCACATGACGTGCCAACCTATCCCGCCGCCGGGTGGCCCTCGTCCGGCTACCTGGGTCGTTTGGTCTGCCCCCGGCCCCGTCCCGGCTTGTCCGTGTGTCCGTCGCCGTCGGTGGAGGGGTCGGCCTTCGGTCCGGCCGCGGGGCCGGCGGTGGCCGCTCCTGCCCCGGACGGAGCAGTCGTCCGGTCCGGTTCCCGGGCCGTCGGAGAGGAGGAGGGGCCGGTGCCGCCGTCCTCGCCCCCGTCCGTCTTCCGCCCGTCGGCGGCCGTGGGGTCCGGGGAGCCGGAGGCCCCCGGGGAGTCCGGCTCCCCGTCCGCGCCGTCGGAGCCGTCCGTCGGGTCCGCCTGGATCAGCGCGGGCGGTCCCTCGGGTGCTCCGCCGTCCTGCGAGCCCGTCCCGCCGCCCCCGCCTCCGGCGAACAGCACGGCTCCGACCCCGAGGACCGCGACGCCGGCGGCGAGCAGCCAGACCGTCCCCCGGCCCCGGCGTGCGGGGGCGTGACGGCGTCGGCCGGGTCGGGGTGCGGCGACT
This sequence comes from Streptomyces sp. CB02261, assembly GCF_001905665.1. Lineage (GTDB taxonomy): Bacteria > Actinomycetota > Actinomycetes > Streptomycetales > Streptomycetaceae > Streptomyces. The sequence goes on from NZ_LIVX01000002.1 coordinate 441,278, forward strand.
CCGGGGGCGTGGTGGCTCATGTGGCCGGATTGTAGGGAGCACGACACCGTCCGTGCGACACGGGTCACATCGCGGCCGTCCGATGGGTGTTCCGGTGTCCGACGTGTCCCAAAACACGAGGCGCCCCGGCCGACCCGGCCGTAAGCTCTCGTCATGCAGGTGATCCAGTCCACGAAGCTCGCCAACGTCTGTTACGAAATCCGGGGTCCGGTGCTCGAAGAGGCGATGCGGCTTGAGGCTGCGGGTCATCGCATCCTCAAGCTCAACACGGGGAACCCGGCCGCCTTCGGCTTCGAGTGCCCGCCCGCCATCCTCGAGGACGTGCTGCGCAACCTCTCCGACGCGCACGGCTACGGCGACGCGAAGGGGCTGCTCTCGGCCCGGCGCGCGGTGATGAGCCACTACGAGACGAAGGGCATCCCGCTCTCCGTCGAGGACATCTACCTCGGCAACGGCGTCTCGGAGCTGATCCAGATGTCGATGCAGGCGCTGCTCGACGACGGCGACGAGGTCCTCGTCCCGGCTCCGGACTACCCGCTGTGGACCGCGTCGGTCTCGCTCGCGGGCGGTACGGCCGTGCACTACCGCTGTGACGAGCAGGCGGACTGGATGCCGGATCTGGCGGACATCGAGCGGAAGATCACCGACCGCACCAAGGCGATCGTGATCATCAACCCGAACAATCCGACGGGTGCGGTCTACGACGACGAGATGCTCCGCTCCCTGACGGAGATCGCGCGTCGGCACAACCTGGTCGTCTGCTCGGACGAGATCTACGACAAGATCCTGTACGACGGCACCACGCACACCCCGACCGCCGCGATCGCCCCGGACCTCCTCGTCCTCACCTTCAACGGGATGAGCAAGAACTACCGGGTGGCCGGTTTCCGCTCCGGCTGGCTCGCGGTCTGCGGCCCGAAGCACCACGCGTCCTCGTACATCGAGGGCCTCACGATCCTCGCCAACATGCGCCTCTGCGCGAACATGCCGGCGCAGCACGCGGTGGCCGCCGCGCTCCAGGGCCGGCAGTCGATCGAGGACCTGGTGCTGCCGGGCGGGCGGCTCCTGGAGCAGCGGGACACGGCGTACGAGCTGCTGACGCAGATCCCGGGGGTGACGTGCGTGAAGCCGAAGGGCGCGCTGTACCTCTTCCCTCGTCTGGACCCGAACGTCTACAAGATCAAGGACGACCGGCAGATGGTCCTGGACCTGCTGCGGGCCGAGAAGATCATGGTCGTGCACGGGACGGGCTTCAACTGGCACGAGCCGGACCACTTCCGGATCGTCACGCTGCCGGCGGCGGCGGACCTGGCGGACGCGGTGACCCGGATCGGCCGCTTCCTGGACGGCTACAGCCAGCCCTGAGGCCCGGCGGGGTAAGGGCCGCGACCCGGCGGGGCACGTCCGGGACTCGGCGGGGCCAGGTCCGGGACTCGGCGGGGCCACCCGTGGGACCCGGCGCGCCCACCCCTCGGACCGGAATCAACTTTAGACAGGATCTAAGCTAGGATGGCTCCAGAGCACGAGGAGGCCGTCCCATGTACGAACCGATCCGCACGAAGTCGGTCCACCGGATGGCCGACGACGCCCCCGACGCGTATCCGCACCGCTCCCGCGAGGAGGAGCTGGACATCCAGCTCGCCGGACACCTCGCCGCCCTGCTCGCCGTCACCGACGAGCTCGGCGACGCGGAGGCAGGAGAGCGGATCGCCCGGCAGGTGGCGCGGCTGCGCGGCGCGCCGCCCGCGCGGCACGCGGGCCTGAGCGGCTCGTCCGCACCGGACCTGCACCGCAAGGCCCACGCCCTCGCGGGTCGGGCCCTGGTCGTCGCCGCCTCCCGGGCCGACACCACCGCGGCGATCCTGGCCGCCGAGCGCATGGACGCGCACACCGAGGCGCTGGCCGGGGAGCCCACCCTGGCCACGGCCGCCCCCTGACGGCCCCGGTCCGCGCGGCACGAACCGCGCGGACCGGGCGCCACCCACGGCGGTCACGGTAGGCCCCGCTCCGGTTCGGTACCGGGATCGGCACTTCACCCGCCGTCCACACAACTCGCCCTGGAATGTGGGTTTCCGCGAGCACGCTGCCCGCGTGAGACGCATCCTGGGAATCGTCCTCGCCGTCCTGCTCCTCGGCGGCGTGGCCGCCGTCCTCGTGACGGGCGGCGACAAGGACAAGGGCACGGCGACGAAGACCGTGCGAGGAGTCATCGGGTCGGAGAAGGCGGAGTTCTTCGCCGACCCGCAGGTGGTGAAGGCCCTGGCCGCGAAGGGCTTCACCGTGGAGTCCGAGACCTCCGGGTCCTGGGACATGGAGGAACTGCCCCTCGACGGCTACGACTTCGCCTTCCCCTCCTCCAAGGGCCCGGCCGACGAGCTCCGCGCGAAGGCCCGCAAAAGGGCCCCGGACACGGCGACGACCGCCCCGCTGCGCCCGTTCTACTCGCCGCTCGTCGTCGTCGCGCACAGCTCCGCCGCCCGTGTCCTCGCCGGGAACGGCCTGGCCACCCTCGGCCCGCGCGGCACGAGCGGCACCCTGAAGATGGACGCCTACCTCGCGGCCGCCCGCGCCGACCGGACCTGGCAGCAGCTCAGGGGCTCCGCGGGCCACGCCGAGCTCAGCGGCACCGTCTTCATCACCTCCACCGACCCGGTCGCCTCCAACTCCGGCGCCCTGTACCTCGCCGCCGCGAGCTACGTCGCCGACGGAGGACGGGTCGCGGGCGACAAGGCCGCCGTCACCCGCACGGCCCCGCTGCTCCGCAAGCTCGTCCAGGTCCAGGGCGCCCAGCAGTCCGGCTCGGACGCCCCCTTCCGCGACTTCATCAGCGGCGTCGGCAACCCGCTGGTCCTCGTGTACGAGTCCCAGGTCGCCGCGCAGCTCCTCGCCGGCCGCCCGATGGGAGACCTGGTCGTCCTCTACCCGGACACCACGGTCAACAGCGACCACACCCTCGTACCCATCACCGCGAACGGCCGCGCCCTCGGCACGCTCCTCTCCACCGACCCCGAACTGCGCAGGCTCGCGGTGCGCCACGGCTTCCGGCCGCAGGGCGCGGCGAGCGAGTTCACCGCAGCGACCGACAGCCACACCGAGTACCTCAACCAGACGCTGACCGGAGTCCGCCAGGCGCCCGTGCCCACCAGCAAGGTGCTGCACGACATGGCCCTGCGGGCCCGCGACCAGGGGGACGCCGCATGACCACGCCCGACCCGAGAAGAACGATGGCCCTGACACCGCCCGAGCACGACACGCCGCTCGTCCTCACCCCGCCCGAGCCCGTGCCCCCGGTCCGCGCCGCGCAGGCCTCCGGCCTGGTGCCGATGGACGAGGCGGTCCGTACGGAGATGTCCCGCCGGGCCGCCGAGTACATCGGCTCGATCGAAGGGCTCGACCCGCGCTCCCCCGAGTTCGCCGGCCGCGTCGGGGAGATCGCGGCGCTCGGCGCGGGCGAGATGCGCTCCGCGGCCCAGCAGTCGAACCGCATGCTCGACCGTACGGTCCGCTCCCTCGGCTCCGGGAACGCCGGCGGCGACGCGGGGGCCCGGGTCGGCACCTCCCTCGTCGAACTCCGGCGCACCGTCGAGGACCTGGACCCCCGGGACACCCCGGGCAAGGGACTCAAGGGCCTCCTCGCCAGGCTCCCCGGCGGCAACAGGCTGCGCGACCACGTCGCCAGGTACGCCTCGTCGCAGACGACGCTCACCCGGATCGTCGCGGCCCTGCGCAGCGTGCAGGACGAACTGCGGCGCGACAACGCCGCGTTGCTGACCGAGCGGGCCCGGCTGTGGGAGACCATGGGCAGGCTCCAGGAGTACGCGGTCCTCACCGACGCCCTCGACGCGGCCGTGGAGGAGCGCATCGCCCTCGCGCCCGACCCGGGGCAGGCGGACGCGCTCCGCGCCGACCTCCTCTTCCCGGTCCGGCAGAAGCACCAGGACCTGCTGACCCAGCTCGCCGTCTGCGCGCAGGGGTATCTGGCGATGGACGTGGTCCGCCGGAACAACGACGAACTGATCAAGGGCGTGGAGCGGGCGGCGACGACGACCGTGTCGGCGCTGCGGATCGCGGTGATGCTCGCCTCCGCGCTCGAACACCAGCAGAAGGTCACCGAGCAGGTGACCGTGCTGCGGTCGACGACCGAGGACCTGATCCGCGGCAACGCCGAGATGCTGGCCGAGCAGGCCGGTGAGATCCAGGCGCTGGCGGCCGACCCGGCGGTCGGCGCGGAGACGCTCCGTACCGCGTTCCAGCAGATCTACCGGACGCTCGACGCCATCGACACGTACAAGGCGCGGGCGACCGAGTCGATGGCGGCGACGGTCGAGTCGCTGACGTCCGAACTCCAGGGGGCGAGGACCCATCTGGAGCGCAGCCGCCGCGCGGGGGCCCTGGAGGGTGGCGGTCCCGCATGACGACCTCCTCCCGTGCCCGCTCCCTGAGGCGTACGTGCGCCGGACTCGCCCTCGCCCTGCTCGTGACGGCGACCGGCGGCTCCTGCGACAGCGCCGACCGCGCCGCCGACCCGACCGACCGGAACGGCACGGGGTCCGCCCCCGGCACGCTCCGCGTCCTCGCCTCCTCCGAGCTCACCGACATGGAGCCGATCCTCGACGCGGCCCGGACGGCGACCGGCGTCACCGTCCGTCCCACGTACGTCGGCACCCTCGACGCCGTCGAGCAGATCGCCTCCGGCCGGGCCGACCAGGCCTACGACGCGGTCTGGCTCTCCTCCAACGACTACCTGCGGCTCCGCCCCGACACGGCGAAGAAGATCACCGGCGAGACACCGATCATGGTGTCCCCGGTGGCCCTCGGGGTGCGGCCCGCCGCCGTCACCCGGCTCGGCTGGGACCCGGCGAAGGTCACCTGGTCGCAGCTCCACCGGGCCGTCGCCGACGGAAAGCTCGGCTACGGCATGACGGACCCGATGCGCTCCAACTCCGGCTTCTCCGCCCTCGTCTCGGTCGCCTCGGGTCTCTCCGGTGCCCAGGCCGCGCTCACCGAGGCGGACGTACGCCGGGCCACGCCGAAGCTGAAGGAGTTCTTCACCGGGCAGAAGCTGACGTCGGGCTCCTCCGGCTGGCTGGCCGACGCCTACGGCCGTCGCGGCGACGTCGACGCGCTCGTCAACTACGAGTCGGTGCTGCTGTCCTCGTCCCGGTCCGGGGGCCTCACCGTCATCCGGCCGGCCGACGGCGTCGTCACCGCCGACTACCCGTTCACCCTGCTGACCTCCGCCCGGCCGGAGGCGAAGGCGGCGGCGGGGCGGCTCACCCGCCATCTGCGCACCCCGGAGGTCCAGCGCCGCATCACGGAGACCACCCTGCGCCGCCCGGTGGTCCCCGGTGTCAGCCCGGCCTCCGCGCTCGACCGCGACCAGCGGCGCGAGCTGCCGTTCCCGGGCAGCCGGGCCGTCGCGGACGGGCTGCTCGACGCGTACGACAACACCCTGCGCAGGCCCTCCCGCACGGTCTACGTCCTCGACACCTCGGGCTCCATGGCGGGCGAGCGGCTCGAACGGCTCACGGCGGCCCTCACCGAGCTGACCGGTGACTTCCGGGACCGGGAGGAGGTCACCCTGATGCCCTTCGGCTCGGCGGTGAAGCAGAACGAGGTCCGTACGCACACGGTCGACCCGGCCTCGCCCCGGGCGGCGCTCGACGCGATCAGGTCCGACGCGCGGAAGCTCTCGGCCTCCGGTGGCACCGCGATCTACTCCAGCGTCCAGGAGGCGTACCGCTTCCTCGGCAGGACTCCCGGCGACACGTTCACCTCGATCGTGCTCATGACGGACGGGGAGAACACCGACGGCGACCCGGCCGCCGCCTTCGACACCTTCTACCGCGGCCTGCCGGCCGGGCAGAAGGGCACCCCCGTCTTCCCGATCCTCTTCGGGGACTCCGACCGGGACGAGCTCGACCACATCGCGAGCCTGACCGGCGGCAAGCTCTTCGACGCCACCAAGGGCTCGCTGGACGGCGCCTTCGAGGAGATCCGTGGCTACCAGTGACCGACTGCTGCGATACGCGGAGTCCCGCAAGAACCTCGCCGGGTGCGTCTGCGGGCTCGCCGGGGTCGGTCTCGCCCTCACCGGCGCCGCGGGCGCCCTCTGGCCCCTGGTGATCGGCGGGCTCTACGGCGCGGGGGCGCTGATCGCCCCGCCCGAGCGGCCCGGCACCCCGGACTTCCCGGACGCGGGCGAGCGACTCGACGCGCTGCGGGCCGACTTCACCACCCTGCGCGGGTACCTGGCCGAGGCGGAGCTGCCGGATGCCGCGCGAGAGCGGCTCACGGCGCTCGACGCCCTGGTCGAGGCCCTGCTCGAACCGGGCGCGGTGAGCGACCCGGAGCACCTGCACGTCCTGGCCCGCGCGGTCCGCCAGGACATCCCGGAGGCCGTCGACACCTTCGTGCGGACGCGGTGGTGGTCGCGGTTCGCACCGGGCACCGAGCCGCCGGAGGCCCACCTCGAACGGCAGCTCGCCGCGCTCCACGAGGAGGCGACGGCGATCGCCACCGCCCTCCGGGAGGCGGAGGCGATCCGGCAGGAGATCCTCACGCGGTACGTGGAGGGGCGCGGCGGCTGAGGACATGCGCCGGCCCCCGGGGCCTGAGGGGGCTCCGGGGGCCGGTTGCGTCGTGGTGGGCCGTCGTGACCCCACTGGTCAGGGCGGTATCTCGGGGCAACCCACCACGAGTCTGCGGTGCGGGATCAGCCCAGGCGCTCGACGAGCGCGCGGTACTGGTCCCACAGCTCCTTCGGCGTGTGGTCGCCGAAGGTGTTCAGGTGGTCGGGGACGAGGGCGGCCTCCTCGCGCCACACGTCACGGTCGACCTTGAGGAGGAACTCCAGGTCCTCGGCCGGCAGGTCCAGGCCGTCGGTGTCGAAGGACTCCGGGGTCGGCAGGATGCCGATCGGGGTCTCGACGCCCTCGGCCTTGCCCTCCAGGCGCTCCACGATCCACTTCAGGACGCGGCTGTTCTCGCCGAAGCCGGGCCAGACGAACTTCCCGGCGTCGTTCTTGCGGAACCAGTTCACGTAGTAGATCTTCGGCAGCTTGGCGGCGTCGGCGTTCGCCCCGACCTTGACCCAGTGGGCCATGTAGTCGCCCATGTTGTAGCCGCAGAACGGCAGCATGGCGAAGGGGTCGCGGCGCAGCTCGCCGACCTTGCCCTCGGCGGCGGCGGTCTTCTCGGAGGCGACGTTCGCGCCGAGGAACACGCCGTGGTTCCAGTCGAAGGACTCGGTGACCAGCGGCACGGCGGAGGCGCGGCGGCCGCCGAAGAGGATCGCGGAGATCGGGACGCCCTTGGTGTCCTCCCACTCCGGGGCGATCGTCGGGCACTGGCCGGCCGGGACGGTGAAGCGGGCGTTCGGGTGGGCGGCCGGGGTCTCGGACTCCGGCGTCCAGTCGTTGCCCTTCCAGTCCGTGAGGTGGGCCGGGGCCTTCTCGGTCATGCCCTCCCACCAGACGTCGCCGTCGTCGGTGAGCGCGACGTTGGTGAAGACGGAGTTGCCCCAGAGGGTCTTCATGGCGTTGGCGTTGGTGTGCTCGCCGGTGCCGGGCGCGACGCCGAAGAAGCCGGCCTCGGGGTTGATCGCGTAGAGGCGGCCGTCCTCGCCGAAGCGCATCCAGGCGATGTCGTCGCCGATGGTCTCGACGGTCCAGCCGGAGATCGTGGGCTCCAGCATGGCCAGGTTCGTCTTGCCGCAGGCGGACGGGAACGCGGCGGCGACGTACTTCGCCTCGCCCTGCGGCGGGGTCAGCTTCAGGATGAGCATGTGCTCGGCGAGCCAGCCCTCGTCACGCGCCATGACGGAGGCGATACGGAGCGCGTAGCACTTCTTGCCGAGCAGGGCGTTGCCGCCGTAGCCCGAGCCGTACGACCAGATCTCACGGCTCTCGGGGAAGTGCGAGATGTACTTGGTGGAGTTGCACGGCCACGGAACGTCCTCCTGGCCCTCCTCCAGGGGGGCGCCGAGGGTGTGGACGGCCTTGACGAAGAAGCCGTCGGTGCCGAGCTCGTCGAGGACGGCCTGGCCCATGCGGGTCATGGTGCGCATGGAGACCGCGACGTACGCGGAGTCGGTGATCTCGACGCCGATGGCGGAGAGCGGGGAGCCGACCGGGCCCATGCAGAAGGGCACGACGTACATGGTGCGGCCGCGCATGGAGCCGCGGAAGATGCCCTTCTCCCCCGCGAAGAGCTCCTTCATCTCGGCCGGGGCCTTCCAGTGGTTGGTCGGGCCCGCGTCCTCCTCCTTCTCGGAGCAGATGAAGGTCCGGTCCTCGACGCGCGCGACGTCGGTCGGGTCGGAGGCGGCGTAGTACGAGTTCGGGCGCAGGGTCGGGTCGAGCTTCGTGAAGGTGCCCTTGGCGACGAGCTCCTCGCACAGGCGCTCGTACTCGGCCTCGGAGCCGTCGCACCAGACGATGCTGTCCGGCTGGGTGATCTCGGCGATCTCGTTCACCCAGGAGACGAGCTCCTGGTGCTGGGTCGGAAGGGTCTGGGGAGCCGCGTTGTCGCGCGCCACGATTGCTCCTTGTAGAGGGGTTTTTTGGTGTGTGCCCCGTGGGGGCCGCGACCCGGATGCTTCGTAGCTGCTCATCCGGTGCCGACCGCACTCATTTGATCATCCGATGGAACTGCCCATATGTCCAGGGGGCCGCACACGTGAGCATCGCCACTCGTATCCGGGGCCTACGGAGGCGTAGGTAGCATGCGGACATGACTTCCGCCATGCCGTCGGTGAACGAGATCGAGCAGTTCGTGAAGCCCAGGCTCAGGGGCTGGCTGCATGCCGGGATGTTCCCCGCGGTGATCGTGGCGGGGGTCGTCCTGGTCGTGCTCGCCGAGTCCCCCCGGGCCCGCGTCGCCTGCGGGATCTTCGCCCTCACCGCCTGCATGCTCTTCGGCGTCAGCGCGCTCTACCACCGCGGCGACTGGGGTCCGCGCGGCGAGGCCGTCCTACGGCGCCTCGACCACGCCAACATCTTCCTGATCATCGCGGGCACCTACACCCCGCTCAGCCTGCTCCTGCTCCCGGACTCCACGGCCGAGCCGCTCATGTGGGCGATCTGGACGGCGGCCCTCGCGGGCATCGCCTTCCGGGTCTTCTGGGTCGGCGCCCCCCGCTGGCTGTACACGCCCTGCTACATCGCCATGGGCTGGGCCGCCGTCTTCTTCCTGCCCGACTTCCTGCGGGCCGGCGGCGTCGCCGTCCTCGTCCTCGTCGTCGTCGGCGGACTGCTCTACAGCGCGGGCGGCGTCATCTACGGCATCAAGCGCCCCAACCCGTCACCGCGCTGGTTCGGCTTCCACGAGGTCTTCCACTCGCTGACCCTGGCCGCCTTCATCGCCCACTACATCGGCATCTCGCTGGTGGCCTACCGGCACTCCTGACGGGCCCCGCCGTCATGGCCCGGCCGGCGCCCCGAGCGCGTTCCTGACGACCCGCGCCGACTCGGGGTTGTCGGCGCACCCCCAGACGCCGTGCGGGCAGTAGTCGGTGACCGTCTGGTAGACGGGACGGTGCCGCGCGAACCAGTCCAGCATCCCGCGCACGTACGCCGGGTTGTCCCCGTTCCTGAAGAGCCCCCACTCCGGGTACGAGACCGGCTTGCCGTGCGCCGCCGCGAACCGGACGTGGTGTTCGAGCCCGTACTCCTCGGCGACCTGGTCCTCGAACGCGAGCCCCTCGGGCTGGTCGTAGGCGTCCATGCCGATGATGTCGACGACGTCGTCCCCGGGGTAGCAGCGCGGCCACTCCACGGCGTCCCGACCCCGGCTCGGGGTGAAGTCGAAGCGGAACCGCTGCCCCGGCACCCCCCGCAACACCCCGACGACCCTGCGCCAGTACGTCTTCCAGGCCGCCGGGTCCGGGCCGCAGCGGTGGCTGTACGTGGTGCCGTTCATCTCCCAGCCGAGGACCAGGACCGCGTCCCCGAGGCCGTGCTCCACGAGCCGCTCCCCGAGCACCCGGAAGTGACGGTCGTACGCGCCGGCCGCGCCGCTCCGCAGCCCCGCCCGCACCTCCGCGTCCGGCAGGCCCGCCTCGCTCCGGTCGAGCAGCGGCACGTTCAGCACGAAGAGGCGCCCCGGCCGCGCCTCCTTCCACCGGGCCCAGGGACCGAAGAGCGCCGGGTGCCCCTCGATGTTGGACCAGCGGTCGCCCGGCAGATACGTGTGCCCGACGGTCAGCGCCCCGCCGCCCAGCCAGGCCTGCGCCTGGGCGATCCTGCGGACCCCCGCCTCGTCGGAGCCGGTGAAGAACCCCGACGGCACCCCGGGCAGGTGCGCCGCCTCGGGCACGGGCCGGGCCGTGGTGTGCCGCTCGCCCGGCGCGATCCGGTCGGGCACGAGCAGAAGCACGAGAACGGCCGCGAGCAGCACGATCAGTGCCGCCCGCGGCCGGGGGAGGAAACGGCTCACGTCAACTCGTCCAGAATTCCCACCACCGGGTCAGGATCAGCATCCCGATGATCCCGATGTGCAGGACGGGCAGGGCGAAGGTGAACTCGCCGAGGAACGTCCGCAGCCCCGCCGGGGCGGGGATCACCCCGTGGTGGACGTTGTGCGCGGTGACGTACCAGAACATGACGATGGTGGCGACCCAGGCCAGGCAGCACCACAGGCAGAGCGAGTTGATCTCGTACAGCGACTGGTACATCAGCCAGGTGCAGAAGCCGACGCCGAAGAGCATGCCGGCGTTGAGACCGAGCCAGAGCCAGCCCCGGTAGCGGGCCCCGGCGAGGAGCCCGGCCCCCAGGGCGACGACGACGGCGTACGTGACGAGTCCGAGCATCGGGTTGGGGAAGCCGAAGACCCCCGCCTGCTCGCTCTTCATGATGTTGCCGCAGGAGACGACCGGGTTCAGGCTGCACCCGGGCTGGAAGCCGGGGTCCTCGAGGAGCTTGAACTTGTCGATCGTGATCACCCAGCCGGACAGCACGCCCGCCGCCCCGGTGATCATCAGCAGCCAGGCGAGGGCCCGGCCCGCGCCGATCGTCCCGTCCGTCCCGTCGCCCCGCGCGAGCCGCCGCTGCCCCGGCACGCCCTGGACATCCACCGTCGCCATGTCGCCGCCGCCCGCCATCCGCTCAGCCCTGCAGTCGCCGGACGGGCAGCACGACGTGTGCCCCGCCCGCCAGGGGGTCCTCGCCGGCGAAGAAGGAACGCAGCTGCTCCTCCGAGACCGGCTCACCGGGCGCGACCTGCGGCCAGGGGCGGACCGAGCAGACCAGGTAGGCGTGCCCGAGCTCGTTGGCGGCCGCCTCCCACTCGGCCGGCACCGAACACTGCACCTTGATGAACGGCAGGGTGAGGACCGCCTGCTGGGCCTCGACGAGGAGGTGGGCGTCGATGCCGGACTCCTGGGACGCGTCGACCACGGGCCCGCCGACGGTGAGGCCCATGCCCTCGATGGCGGCCCGCATCGCTTCCACACCGGCCTCGCGGCCGTCGCGTCCGTTGCCGAGCGAATACACCATCAGGTACGGAGCGGCCGGCTTTTCGTCGGTGGGTCCGGTGGTCCAGAAGACGGCCGAGAGCGTACCCAGCGGGGAGATGCTGCGCGACTCGGAAACGACATTGGAAGAAGTCATGGGTCCGGATGCTAGTGGCCACACGCCCGCCATTCCCCATCCCATTCACCCGAACGGCCGACATTCTCCCGGCAGCAGTTTTCACCACAACGAATCGGTGTTTTTCTCGTTGTTCTCTCAGGGCATTTCCGTCCGCCTGCGGCGGGCCGCCGGACCACCAGGAGATCACTCATGACCGTCACGCGCCGCCTCGCACTGCGGTCCCTCTTCACCCTGACCGCCGCCGCCTTCACCGGTGGCGCGCTCGCTCGTATCGCCAGGACGCCCCGGAGCGGAGCGTCCGCCGCCGACGCGCCGCCCGACGGGACCTTCGACGAGATGTACCGGGGCCGCCGCATCCAGGGCCGGCCGGCGCCCGCCGACGGGATCGAGGTCCTCGTCGACGACCGGCCGCTGCATCTGATGCGCTGCGCGGACGGCGGCTACCTCACCCCCATCGATCACTACCAGACCTATCCGACGCCGCTGGCGGCCACGCGCGCGGCCGTGGACGAGCTCGGGTCCGCGCCGCTGACCCGCTTCGCCGCCGCCCACGGCGTCCACACCGGGAGGGAGTCCGCGTGGCCTACACACGGAAGAACCAGCGTGATCTGACCAGCGCCGAGCGAAGGAAGTTCGTCGCCGCGGTCCTGGAGCTGAAGCGCACGGGGACGTACGACGACTTCGTCCGCACCCACATCGACTACTACACGGCCGACGGCGACGGCCGGCTGCGCCTGGCCCACATGGCGCCCAGCTTCCTTCCCTGGCACCGCAAGTTCCTGCTGGAGTTCGAGCGGGCGCTGCGCCGGGTCGACCCCACGGTCACCGTCCCGTACTGGGACTGGACCCGCGACAACACCCCCGCCGCCTCCCTCTGGAACGACGACTTCATGGGCGGCAACGGCCGGCGCGGTGACCTCCAGGTGATGACCGGGCCCTTCGCCCACTCGGGCGGCCGCTGGACCATCACCCACGGGATGACCGAAGGCGCCTTCCTCACCCGGGACCTCGGCCACCCCCGCGCCCCGATCACCCTCCCCACCGGGGCGGACCTCGACGTGGTGATGCGCGAGACGGTGTACGACGTGGCTCCCTGGAACTCCACGAGCACCTCCGGCTTCCGCAACCGCCTCGAGGGATGGGCCCCGGGCCGGGGCAACGAGCGCTTCCGCGTCCACAACCGCGTGCACCGCTGGGTCGGCGGCCTGATGCTGGGCGGCGCCTCGGTCAACGACCCGGTCTTCTGGCTCCACCACTCCTTCGTCGACCTGATCTGGTCACGCTGGCAGCAGCGCAACCCGCGCGCCGGCTACGTGCCGGCGCAGCCCCCGCCACCGGGTGACGCGCAGCACGGCCGGATCGCGGCCCGCGACGAGCGGATGGGCCCGTGGGGCGTCACCCCGGCGCAGATGCTCGACCACAGCGCGGTCTACCGGTACGCCTGAGGCACGGGGTGCGCGCGCCCCCGCACAGGAAAGCGGCCCTCCGGCGGATGTGCCGGGGGCCGCTCCATGGGGAGGGGGATCAGCCGCCGTAGCCGCCGTCGCGGTCACCGTGGTCGTGACCGTCGACGTTCGCGCAGGAGTTGCCGAACGCCGGGTTGATCAGACCGATGACGGTGACGGTGTTGCCGCACAGGTTCAGCGGCACGTGGACCGGGACCTGGACGACGTTGCCGGAGGCGACACCGGGCGAGTGGGCGGCGACGGCCTCGGCGCCCGAGTCGGCGACGGCCAGGCCGGCTCCGCTGAGGGCCACGGCACCCGTGCCGGCGAGAACAGCGGCAGCCTTCGCGATGCGAGACATCAAGAACTCCTTGGACGTGGAAAGTCGACCGCGAGTATCACGGCCGCACAGTTCCCTTCAACGCCGAAAAGGCGGACCGGTAACGGCCTTTGGGCCGGATGGGGCGTACGGGAGAGGGGAAGGCCCGCAGACCGGGGGCCCTTCCGCCGCCGGATACGACGGACCGGACCTCCGGACCTGCGGGCCGCGGCCATGCGACAAGCCTTCTGTTGCAACGAGCAACGACCCTTCGGGTTGCGGGGAAGAATCGTGTCTTCATCCGCCGGGCCATTGGTCGTACAAAGGGCCCTTGTCAGGCCGTCGGCTGCGCCAGGCCCAGCTGGGGGGCCAGCACCCCGTTCACCGCGGGGGTGAGGACGCCGGCGCCCGGCATCGTGAGGTCCGGGAGCCCGAACCTGTCGCCGCGCGGCAGGCCGACCGGGTTGCCGACCGTGGCCCCGGGGGCGGCCGCCTCCACGGGCGAGCTCGGGGTGGTCAACAGGGCCGTGCCGGGCCGGCTGCCCTCGACGGCCTCGGGGAGCGGGGCGGCGAGGACGGTGTTCGGGAGCGTGCTGGAGACCGGCACCCGCGGCAGGCCGATGTCCGGCAGAGCCTGGGAGTGCCCCTCGTGGAAGACGGTGGGGGTGCCCGGGACGGGCAGCGGGACACCGGTGGCCACGGTCGGCGCGTCCATGGGGATCACCGGCTCCAGACCCTGGAGCGGGACGACCACCGGCGCCTCGGCGGCGGAGGCGGGGGCGGCCATGGCGGCCGAGGCGAGAGCGGTCATGAGAATTCCCATGCCGGCTTGTGATCGCAGGTTCATGACTGCGTGTGCCCTTCGGAGGGTGGTGACGACGGTGCGATGGAGCTGTGTCCTGTGAACGAGCCCTCCGGCAGGAAAGTCGCGAAAATCGCCTACGTGCAGCAACACCCAAGGTCCCCACCGGTGACGGTGAGGACCTTGGTTGACAGGGGGTCAGCCCGACGCGTCAGTGGCGACGCCCGGAGCGCCCGACGCGGAAGCGGACGACCGCTCCCCCGAGGATGAGGGCGGCACTGACGGCCGCGGCGCCCGTCAGCACGGCGGTGTCCCGTCCGGTGTCGGGAAGCTGGGGCACCCCCGGCCCGCCCGAACCCGACTGGCTCGGACCGCCGGGCGGCTTGGTCGACTCACCGGGGTGGGTGGGCGGCTTCGTCGACTCCCCCGGGTGGGTCGGCGGCTTCGTCGACTCACCGGGCTCACCCGGCTCGCCGTGCTGACCCGGAGGTGTCGGCGAAGCGGTCGGCGGCTTGGTCGGCTCACCCGGGTGCGTGGGATGCCCCGGCCCGGTGGGCTCACCCGGCTTCGTCGGCTCACCCGGCTTGGTCGGCTCACCCGGGTGCGTGGGATGCCCCGGCCCGGTGGGCTCACCCGGCTTCGTCGGCTCACCCGGGTGCGTGGGATGCCCCGGCCCGGTGGGCTCACCCGGCTTCGTCGGCTCACCCGGCTTGGTCGGCTCACCAGGCTTGGTCGGCTCACCCGGGTGCGTGGGATACCCCGGCCCGGTGGGCTCACCCGGCTTCGTCGGCTCACCCGGATGCGTCGGATGCCCCGGCCCCGTCGGCTCGCCAGGCTTGGTCGGCTCACCCGGATGCGTCGGATGCCCCGGCCCCGTCGGCTCGCCAGGCTTGGTCGGCTCACCCGGGTTCGTGGGATGCCCCGGCCCCGTCGGCTCACCCGGCTTCGTCGGCTCACCCGGATGCGTGGGATGCCCCGGCCCCGTCGGGTGCCCGGGAGGTGCCGGGTTCTCGCTCGGGTGGTCGGGGGTTTCGCCGTCCGGGCCGTCCCCGTAGCCGTCGGGGTCGTCGACGGCCTGGGCGCAGTGGTCACGGACCGCCCTGGCGGCGATGTCGACGAGCTGCACGGAGTCCCCGCACAGGCTCACCGAGAGGGGGACCTGTCGATGGTGCCCCGCGCCGGGCCCCGGCGCGTCCTCCGTGGAGTTCGCCGCCACGGCGAAGCCTCCGGTCAGCGACAGGACGCCCGTCGCGGCTGCGGCAGTGAGCAGCTTCCTGGTGATGATGGATCGCATACCGCTCTTCCTCTGGAGAAAGGGAGAGACCGGCGGGGAGCCCCCTCGCTCCGACCGGCCTTTCCGCGCACCCAGTGCGTCAGTCGCTGACGAACTGGTCACGGAACGCGGGACTCTGGGACATCGGACGGATGCACCGCCGCGACCCCCGAGCCGACCTTCCGTGGATGACTGGCCAGAGCGTAAGGAGCGGTGCACGGCGAAGAACCGGACCTCCACGGCGACAGATCAGAAAATCATTCGATCAGCCGATCACTGCGACCCGATAGGGAAAGGGCGTCAGCCGGCCAGCGGGAGGCCGCCGAGCAGCGGCACCTTCTTGGTGGTCTCGTTCAGCTTCCCGGTGACCTCGCCCACGGCCTGGACCGGGGAGCCGTCCGTGGTGCTGCTCAGCGCGTCGGTCTGCAGGCCCTCGCTGGAGATCACGTCGAGCCCCCCGTCCAGGCTGGTGGGGACCTCCGCCGGCCCCATGGCCATGGCGGGCGCGGCGGCACCCAGGGCCATGACGGAACCGGCGACCATCGCGGCGACCTTGGTGGGCTTCATGGAGTGAGTCCTTCCTCTAGGCATCTTGAGCGTCAGTGCGGCTTCGTTGGGAGCAAGTCGCTTACCGCGCGGCTGAGTTGAGCTATTCCACGCGGCCTTCCGCTTCTGTAACGAGAGGCGTGCTCCCCGGAAACTCCGGGAGGGCGACACTGCACCCGAATGAAGGGTCCGGTCCGATTTACCGATCGGAAAGGCGAACGCCGTACCGGCCCAGGGGTACGGGGCCGGTACGGCGTGATGCGTCTGACGCGCCTAGCGGACGGACGTCAACGACTCGGGGACGGAAGCGTCGGAAGCGTCGGGAGCGCCGGGGGCGTCGGCAGGGCAGGCACGTCGGGCAGGGCCGGCAGGGCCGGCAGGTCGATCGCGGTGAGGCCACCGAGCAGGGTGGACACGATGAGGTCGACCAGGTCGGCGACGGCCTTCTGCACGGTGGCGCCCGCGTCGCCGAGGAGGTCGGCGGGCGCGGCCTCGGCCGCGACGGGTCTCGCCACGACCGTCGCAGCGGCGGGAGCCTCCGCCTTCGGCGGGGCGACGGCCGGCGTGTCCGGTACGGGGAGGTCGGGAACCGCGGTGGTGGGCAGTGGCGCCATGGCATCGGCCTTGGCGGCCTCGACCGCCTGGGCGATCTTGGCGTCGAACGCCTCGGAGGCGGCGGTGGTGAGCCGGCCGTCGGCCTTGATCGACGCGATGAGCTCGGCCACCGCTGCGCTCACCGCCTTCCCGAGGTCGCCGAGCCCGGCCGGAAGGGCGGCAGTACGGCCGAGGGGGGCCTGGGCGGCGACGGTGGACGCATGGGGCGGCTTGTGTGCGTCGGCGGCGGCGGGTCCCGCCCAGCCGAGGGTGAGGGCGGCGGATGCAGCCAAGACGGTGAGGCGGAGTGGTGCCTGGGGACGCATATTTGTTCCTTTTCCGTATGCGTCGGACAACTTCCCCTTCACCGTGCCTGCGCTTATAGCGCTCCGCAATCGCAGAACTACTGAACGCCACGCATCCGTTCGGGTGAATCCACCCCTCCGACCTGCCACTCCCAGGGGCGTACGCCGTTGCACCGGGCGGCGCACGACAGTGCGCCCGAACGAGCGAAAGGCCGGCGCGCACACCCCGGAGGGGTGGCGCACCGGCCTCGGAAGGACCGCGATCCGTGTGCGGTGTCAGGCGTTGACGCAGGTGTTGCCGAAGGCGGGGTTGAGGGCGCCGATGACGTTGACGGTGTTGCCGCAGACGTTGATCGGCACGTGGACCGGCACCTGCACGACGTTGCCCGACGCGACGCCCGGGGAAGCCACGGCCGCGCCCTCGGCACCGGCGTCGGCGACGGCGACACCGGAGGCACCCGCGACGGACGCGGCGATGCCCAGGGAGAGGACGACAGCCTTTGCGATACGGGACATGGGGAAGCGCTCCTCGATCGATTGCGAACCACTCGGACCGGAAGGCCGGCGGTGTGACCGGATCAGCCCGGCTCCTTCAACAACGCCCCTCCATTACTTCGGTTGCTCTCCCGAATGGGTGACGTTCAACCTATCTTTGGGCCATCGGAGGGGTATTCGGGCGAGTGAGCCGAGAATGGCGCAACACGCCCAACGAGTAACCGGCCGCCCGGATACGAAAGTTAGTCTTTGTGAGCATCTAATGCTTACTATCGCCCGGCTTCAGCGTTATAACGTTCCCCGACGTCGCTCACGGTCCAGCCGCGCGGGCATGCTTTTTCGCACGGCCGACAGCTTCCTCTTCCCCGATCTTCACGGGTGTTTCCTTGTTTCTCTCATCAAAGCGGAGAACCTGTATGCGGAATTCAGCGGTGACGTCGGACGCTGACATGCCGCCTCCACGAGAACCGGGCTCCTCCCCTCTCTCGGTCCTGCACGCGGTCCAGCCCGGGGACGGTGGTGTCGCCCGTGTCGTCGTGGACCTGGTCCGGGACCAGCTCCGCGCCGGGATGCGGGTCGCCGTCGCCTGTCCGCCCGGCACACCGCTCGCAGCGGCCGTCCGGTCCGAGGGTGCCGACGTGTACGCGTGGCGGGCCGGGCGCGACCCCGGCCCGCGGCTGGTCCGCGAGACGCTCGACATCGCCCGGCTGATCCGTACCGTCCGCCCGGACCTGGTCCACGCCCACAGCGCCAAGGCGGGCCTCTGCGCCCGGCTGGCGCTGCGCGGCGCTCTGCCGACGGTGTACCAGCCGCACGCCTGGTCCTTCGAAGCGGTCGAGGGCACGGTCGCCGCGCTGGCCCGGCGCTGGGAACGCCGAGCGGCGCGCTGGACCCATCGCGTCGTCTGCGTGAGCGAGGCCGAGCGCCGCACGGGTGAGGAGGCCGGCGTGCGCGCCTCCTGGTCCGTCATCCACAACGGTGTGGACGTGGCCAGGTTCGCGGACTCGTCCGCCGACGCCGCCGCGCCCGGCGGGTCCGGTGACGGACCCGTCGTCGTCTGCGTGGGCCGGCTCTGCCGGCAGAAGGGGCAGGACATTCTGCTGGCCGCCTGGCCCGCCGTCCTCGCCCAGGTCCCCACGGCCCGCCTCGTCCTGGTCGGTGACGGCCCGGACGGCGAGCGGCTGCGGGCCGCGGCCCCGCGGTCGGTGCGCTTCACCGGCGCCGTCGACGACACCGCCCCGTGGTACCGGGCGGCCGACCTCGTCGTGCTGCCGTCCCGTTGGGAGGGCATGGCGCTGGCGCCCCTGGAGGCGATGGCGTGCGGCCGTCCGGTCGTGGTCAGCGACGTGGACGGTGCGCGCGAGAGCCTGCCACCGGGCCACGAACCCCTGTGCCTGGTCCCGCCCGGGGACCCGGCCGCCCTCGCCGTCGCCGTCGGCCGCCTTCTCGGTCGGCCGGAGCAACGGCGGTCGCTGGGCCGCCAGGCCCATGAACACGTACTCAGCAGATTCGATGTGCGCCGCACCGGCGCTGCCGTCGCGGACGTGTACCGCGAGCTGCCCGGCGTGCGGTGCACCGAGCACAGGGAGCCGATCTCGCCGTGACCACGGAAAGCACCAGCGTCCCTCCCGCACCGGGGGCCTGGCCCCCGGCGAGCCGGGGCCACGCTCACGGACTCGCCTCCCTCGCACCGCGGCGCGGAGCGCCCGACCGGCTCGCGCTGCCGCCGCGCCGGACCGCGCGGACGCGGTTCGCCGCCGTCCCGCTGGTGGCGGCCGACGCTCTGGCCGTGCTGCTCGCGGCCGGACCGCTCGCCGAGCCGCACCGCGAACTCCGGCTGCTCCTGCTGGTCGTCGGGGGCGTCCTCGTCCTCAACGGCCGCGCCGGGCTGTACCGGTCCGGTCCCTTCACCTCCGTCCTGGACGAGCTGCCCGCGCTGGCCGCGCGGATCGGCGTCGTCTGGTGTGCCGCGGCCGCCGCGGTGGCCGCGTACACCCCGGCTCTCGCGATCGGTCCCGCGGCGCTCTGCTCGGCGTACGCCACGCAGCTCCTCGCCGTGTGCCTGTTCCGCGGCGCAGCGCACGCCCGCGAGCGGCGTACGGCGCGGGCGCATCCCAGGTCCGCGCTGATCGTCGGAGGGCCGGCCGCCGCGCGGCGGTTCGCGGCGGCGCTCGGGCAGCATCCGGAGTACGGGATGCGGCCGGTCGGGATCGTCGGTGCCCGGCAGAACGACGACTCAGCGCAGCCGAACGGCGACATGGGGCTGCCGGTCCTGACCACCACCGAGGAGATCCACCGCGCCGTCATCCAGAACACCGTCCTCGACGCGGTGTTCATGACCGACGACCCGGATCTGGTGATGCTCTTCCAGCACTACGGGTGCACGACCTGGCGGGTGGGCGAGCGGCGGCACGGCGGGCCGATGAGCGAGCACCTGTGGGGGTACGCCTGCCGTCGGCTGGCGCCACCGGCCGAGCGGCGCGGTCTGACCGCGAAGCGCGTCCTGGACGTGGTCCTGGCGGGTCCGGCACTGCTGTTCGCGCTGCCCGTGCTGCTGCTGTGCGCGGTGGCGGTGCGGCTCACCGACGGGCCCGGCGTGCTGTTCCACCAGGAGCGGGTGGGGCAGAACGGGCGGCTGTTCACGCTGCTCAAGTTCCGTACGCTGCGCCCGGCCGACGAGACCGAGTCGGCGACGCGGTGGAACGTGGCCAACGACCGGCGGATGAGCGCGGTCGGCGGCTTCCTGCGACGGACGTCGCTGGACGAGCTGCCGCAGCTGTGGAACGTACTGCGCGGGGACATGAGCCTGGTCGGTCCGAGGCCCGAACGCCCCTATTTCGTCTCTCAGTTCAGCAAGATCCACGCCGGGTACGCCGATCGCCACCGGATGCCGGTGGGGCTGACCGGCCTGGCGCAGGTGCACGGGCTGCGCGGTGACACCTCGATCGAGGACCGCTGCCGGTTCGACAACCACTACATCGACCACTGGTCGTTCTGGCAGGACGTCCGCATCCTGATGCGGACCGCGGCCGGGCTCGTCCGGCCCGCGGGGAGCTGATGATGGCGACAGCCGTACCGGTACGCGTGCCGGTACCCGCGCCCGGGCCGGTGGCGGCGCGGCGACAGACGCGCGACGTGCTCCGCCGGGCGGGCGCGCTGTCCCCGGTCCTCGCGGTGATCGCCCTGCTGCTCGTCCCGTCCGCAGGCGGCGCGGAGGGCGGGACAGGCGGTTCGGGCACGCTCGCCGACGCGGCTTCGGGGCTGCTCGTGCTGATCTGCCTCGTCCGGGTCGTACGCGGCGGGGCACGGCCGCTGACCCGGGGCGCGGCCGTCGTGCTCGGGCTGCCGGTCCTCGGGATCTGTCTGGCGGCCATCACGTCGAACGACCCGGCCGCGAGCCTCCCGGGCGTCGCCCGTTACCTCCAGGTCTTCGTGCTCGTCCCGGCGGCCGTGCTGCTGATGATCCGTGACCGGCGGGACTTCTCGCTCGTCGCGTGGGCGCTGGTCGCTCTGGCGCTGGTCCAGGGCGGGTTCGGCGTGGTGCAGTACCTGACCGGTACGGGCGCCTCGTACATGGGGGAGGACGTCCGGGCGGTCGGGACGTTCGGACCGACCGACGTGATGGGCATGGCGACGATCGTGTCGTACGGACTCGTCGTCGTCACCGGGATCGCGCTGGGCGGCGGAGGCCGGACACGGACGGCGGCGCTCGTCTGCGCGGGGCTGCTGTGCGTGCCGCTCGTGGTGTCGTTCAGCCGGGGTGCGTGGATCGCGACGGTGCTGGCGTGCGCGTTTCAGCTGGTGCTGTCGGGACTCCGGCGGGCCGGCCGGGTGGCGCTCGTGGTCGGCGCGCTGGCCGTGGTCCTCGTCGGCGGTCTCGGCGTCGGCTCGTCGATGGTGAAGGAGCGGGTCGCCAGCATCACGCAGGTGACGGCCGCGCCGGACCAGTCGGTGACGGACCGTTACACCATGTGGGCGGCGGCGGGAGCGATGTGGCGCTCGGAGCCGGTGACGGGGGTCGGGCTGAAGGGCTTCCCGCAGTACCGCGACTCCCACGCCTCGCTGGCCCTGTCCTCGGGCAGCGACACGGCGGGCGCGGGCGCCGAGTTCCGGCGTCAGCCGCTGCTCTCCCCCCACAACATGTACCTGCTGGTACTGAGCGAGCAGGGCCTGGTGGGGCTCCTCGCCCTCGCGGGCAGCTGGGCGGCGCTGCTGGCGGGGGCGCTGTGGCGGCGCTCCCGGAGGACGGACTGCGCGCTGGTGGCGGTCGGCCTGCTGTCCTGGCAGCTCATCGACTTCTTCTACGCGGACATCGGCGGTCCCTCCACGGTCCTGATGTCGGTGGTCCTCGGTCTCGCGGCCTGGTGGTCCCTGGCGGAGGTGGAGCGTGCGTGACCCCCGGGGCGGGGAGCCGGAGGCGACGGACGCGGTGACGGCTCCGGCTCCGGTGGCGTCCCGCGTCCCGGCGCCTTCCACGGCCCCGGCGGCCTCTGCGGCTCCGGGGCCGCCGGAGGCCGGGACGGAGGGGACCACCGGGACCGGCGGGACCAGGACCGGCGGGACCACCGAGACCGGGACCACCGAGACCAGCGGGATCGGCACCGGCGAGACCCCCGGCACCGGTCGCCGAGGTCGCCACCGGCTCCGCCCGCAGCCGTCCTCAGGCCGGTTCCTCGCGCGGGCCGCCGCCGTGACAGCGGGGCTCACCGCGGCCGGTGCGGCGCTCGGGCTCGTACGGGACCAGATCCTGGCCCACTTCTTCGGCGCGGGCGCCGAGACGGACGCCTTCCTGGTGGCCTGGACGGTCCCCGAGTTCGCCTCGACGCTGCTCATCGAGGACGCGATGGCGCTGATCCTGGTGCCCGCGTTCAGCCGGGCCCTCGCCCGGCGCAGCGGCGCCCTCTCCCGTGACCCCGTCCTCTCCCTCGTACGCTCCACCCTGCCCCGGCTCGCACTCGCCGTCAGCGCCGTCGCCGGGTTGCTGGTCCTCACCGCACCGCTCCTGGTCGCCGCCCTCGCCCCCGGTCTCGCCGACCCCCGGCTGGCCGTCGACTGCACCCGGCTGACCGCGACCTGTGTCCTGACCTTCGCGCTCGCCGGCTACTGCTCCGCCGCGCTGCGCGCCCACGGCAGCTTCCTGCCACCGGCCGCCATCTACGTGGCGTACAACATCGGCATCATCGGCACGGTCGTGGTGCTCCGCGAGCCCTTCGGCGTCCGGTCGGCGGCGACCGGGGTCGCCGTCGGCGGTCTGCTGATGGTGCTGGTCCAAGCCCCCTACCTGGTGAAGGAGTTGCGCCGCGCACCAGGGGCGGCGCCGACCGCGCCGACCGCGCTCTCCGGCGACGGGCGGCTGCTCGTCCTCGGGCTCATCGCGCCCGTCATCGCCTTCGCGCTCTCCCGCCAGTCCCAGATCCTCGTCGAACGCTTCCTCGCCTCACCCCTTCCGGCGGGCGCCATCTCGCATCTGAACTACGCGCAGAAGATCGCGCAGATGCCGATGATCCTCTCCCTCATGCTGTGCACGGTCAGCTTCCCCGTCGTCGCCCGTGCCATGGCGTCGGGCGACACCGAAGGCGCCCGCCGACGGGTCGAGCGCGACCTGCTGCTGGCCGCGGTCGTCGTGCTCGTCGGCGCCTCGATCGTGATCGCCGCCGCTCCCCAGATCGTCGAGGTCCTCTTCCAGCGCGGGGCGTTCGACCGGGCCGACACCGACGCCACCGCCGCCGTCATGCGCGTCTACGCTCTCGGGCTGCTCGGCCAGACGCTGGTCGGCACCCTCGTCCGCTGCTACTTCTCGGCCGCGCGACCGCTCTGGTATCCGGCCGCCGCCATGGCCACGGGGCTCGCCGTGACCGCCCTCGCCGGAATCCCCGGCGCCCGGCTCTGGGGCGCGGTCGGCATCGCCGCGGCCAACGCGCTGGGCATCACGCTCACCGCCGTGATGCTGCTGCTCGGCGCCCGTCGCCAGTCCATCCCGGTCCGCATCCGCTACCTCGGCGAGGGTCTCCTGCGGCTGGCCACGGCCGCCGCCTGGGCCACCGGCGCCGGCTGGTTCTGCGCCTCCCTCGTGAGCCCGGCGCTCCTCTCGCTCGCCGTCGCGACCGCGGTCACCACGTCCGTGTTCCTGCTCTTCACCGCCTGCGCGCCCCGCGCGCCCGACATCCCTCCCCTCACCCCCGTCGCATCACGAAGGCTCGCCCATGCCCGTTGCCTTGGCGCCCCGCACCCCCGCGATTCGTCGTCTGCTGCCGAAGCCGCCCCCCTGGGTGGTGATGTACCACTCGATCGCCGACACACCGATTGATCCGTACCGGGTGACCGTCTCCCCCGTGCGTTTCGCCAGGCAGCTGCACTGGCTCAGCGACCGCGGGCTGCGCGGCGTCTCGGTGCGGGAACTGCTCGCCGCCACGGCCGCGGGGCGCGCGAAGGGGCTGGTCGGGCTCACCTTCGACGACGGGTACGCGGACTTCGTCGAATCGGCGGTGCCGCTGCTGCGCCACCACGGGTTCACGGCGACGGTCTACGTCCTGCCGGGCCGCTTCGGCGGCGCGAACACCTGGGACGGGGACGGGCCGCGCAAGGCGCTGCTGACGGAGGACGGCATCCTGCGCGCCGCCGAGGCCGGCATGGAGATCGGCTCCCACGGCCTGCGGCACGTCTCGCTGCCCGCCGCCGACGACGCGGCCCTCGCCGACGAGACCCGCCGCAGCCGTGCCCTGTTGGAGGACCTCACCGGGACGACCGTGGACGGGTTCTGCTACCCGTACGGCCATGTCGACGCCCGCGCGATCCGCGCCGTACGGACCGCCGGATACCGCCACGCCTGCGCCATCGACCCCGGCCCGCTGACCAGCGCGCACGCGCTGCCCCGCATCCACATCGACGAACGCGACGCCGCCTGGCGCCTCACCGCCAAGCGGGTCCTGCACCCGCTGCGCCGCCGTCGCCCCGCCGATCTGGTGGCCGCCCCGCACCGGCTGGTCGGAGCGGACGCCCGATGAAGGTCCTGCACGTCATCACCGGCCTCGGCATCGGCGGCGCGGAGCAGCAGCTGAGGCTGCTGCTGCGGCATCTGCCGGTACGCGCCGAGGTCGTGACGCTCACCAACGCGGGCGCGGTCGCCCGCGGGATCGAGGCCGACGGCACCCCCGTCACCCACCTCGGCATGGCCGGCAACCGCGACCTCGGCGCACTGCCCCGCCTCACCGGGCTGATCCGCCGGGGAGGGTACGACCTCGTCCACACCCATCTGTACCGGGCGAACCTGTACGGCAGGCTCGCCGCCCGCCTCGCCGGAGTCCGTACGGTCCTGGCGACCGAGCACTCCCTCGGCGACACGCAGATCGAGGGCCGGCGGCTGTCCGCCGGTACGCGTGCCCTCTACCTCGCCGGCGAGCGCCTGGGCACCGCCACCGTCGCCGTCTCCCCCAGCGTCGCGCGCCGCCTGGAGCAGTGGGGGGTCGCCCCGTCCCGCATCCACGTCGTGCCCAACGGCATCGAGACGGCCCGCTTCGGCTACACCGAGGACCGCCGGCGGTTCGCGCGGAAACTGCTCGGTCTTCCCGAGGACGCGTTCGTCGTCGGCGGGGTGGGGCGGCTCGCGCCCGCGAAACGATTCGACCGTCTCGTACGGGCGGTGGCGTCGGTGCCGCGCGCGCGGCTCCTCCTCGTCGGCGAGGGCGAGGAGCGCGAGCGGCTGACGGCGCTGGCCCGTGAGTGCGGGGCCGCCGACCGGGTGCTGCTCGCGGGAGCCTGTGAGGACCCGGCGCCGGAGGGTGCCGAGGGACCCGATCTGCCGTCGCTGCTCGCCGCGATGGACGTCTTCGTCTCCACCTCCCCCGACGAGGCGTTCGGCCTGGCGGTGATCGAGGCGCTGGCCGCCGGACTGCCGGTGCTGTACGCGGCGTGTCCGGCGATCGACGACCTGCCGCCCGACGCGGCCCCGGGCGCCCGCCGGATCGGCGGGTCGGCCGCCGAGGTCGCCTCGGCGCTGCAGGGCGTCCAGGACGCCCGGCTCAGCCGGCTCCCGGTGCCCACCGCGGCGTCCCGGTACGACATCGCCCGCAGTGCACGGCAGTTGATGTCCCTCTACGAACAGGCCGTTGACGGCACCCCTCTCCCCCCGAAGCGAGACACCCGATGAACCCTTCACGCTCCCCACGCCCGGCGAGCTCTCCCGGCTCCGCGAGCTCGGTGGGCTCCGCGCACTCCCGCCCGCCGCTGTCGCACCGCTCCCCCCTGACGAAGGCTCTGCGGACCCCGCGGCGCTGGTGGGCGCTGCCCGCCTGCGTCGTTGCGGGCGTCGCCGTCGGCGGCGGTTACGGGGCGCTGAAGGCTCCGGAGTACGCGGCGACGAGCTACGTCATCGTGGTCCCGGCCGGGAAGTCGGACCCGGCGGCGGCCCTCGGCTTCGCCCAGGCGTACGGGCGGGTCGCCACCGACATCGCGGTGACCGGCGACGCCCAGGTGTGGGCCGGGGTCTCCGCGCCGACCCTGCGCTCCAGCGTGCAGGCGGCCACCAGCCCGGACGCGCCGATGATCTCCATCACGGCGCGGGCGGCCGAGCCGGCCCGGGCGGTGTCCATGGCCGACGGCGTGGCCCGCGCGCTGATCCTCAACAGCTCGCACGTCTCGGGGAGCACGGGCGTGAAGGTGGTGCAGTTCTCGCGGGCGACCAAGCCCTCCGCGCCGGTCTCGCCGTCCGCGCCGCTCTCGGCGCTCGTCGGCGGCTGCGCGGGCGGTCTGCTCGGCGGTCTGGCGCTCCTGGTCCGCCCCGGACGCGCCACGCGCGCCGAGGCGCGGCACTCCGGGCACCCCGCCGCGGTCCCCGGGCCGGCGGGCGCTCAGCACCAGCCGGAACCGGAGACGGTGTGAGCACGGCGGGCACGGGCGGGCTGCGGACCGAGATCTGCCGGGACGGCACGGAGTTCGGCGCACTCGCGGAGCGGTGGAGATCGCTGTACGCGCGCTGCTCGACGGCGACCCCGTTCCAGTCCCATGCGTGGCTGCACTCCTGGTGGGTGTCGTACGGCAGGCCCGGCGCGCTGCGCGTGGTGCTCGTACGACGGGAGGACGGCGAACTGGTCGCGGCGGCCCCCCTGATGCGCGCCCGCGGCCCGCTCCCGGTCCTCACCCAGCTCGGCGGCGCGATCACCGACTTCACCGACGTCCTCCTCGACGACTCCTGCCCTGACGCGGCCCCCGCGCTGGCCGGGGCGCTGGCCCGGGCGGCGCGCGGCGCGGTGATCGATCTGCGCGAGGTGCGGCCGGGGGCGGCGGCCGAGCAGGTCTTCGGCCGCTGGCGCGGTCCGCGCAGGCGGCTCGCCGACTCCCTGTGTCTGGAACTGCCGGCGGTGCCGATGGACGACCTGCTCCAGCGGATCCCGTCGGCCAAGGCCCAGCGGGTCCGAGCCAAGCTGCGCAAGCTCGACACCCTCGGTATCGACGAACGGGTCGTGACGGGGGAGGAGGTGCCGGCGGCGCTGGAACGGCTGCTGCGGCTCCACCAGCTCCAGTGGGAGGGCAGGGGGGTGACCGCCGAGCACACCAGCGACCGGTTCGCGCAGCACCTCGCGCGGGCGGTCCGGCCGATGGTCGAGCGCGGAGACGCGCGGGTGACCGAGTTCCGGCTCGCCGGGGACGTGGTCGCGGCCGACCTCACCCTGATGTCACCGCGGCTCGCGGGCGGTTACCTGTACGGCGCGGACCCGGTACTGCGGGCCCGGAAGGTCGATGTGGCGACGATGCTGCTGCGCCACGGGGCGCGGGAGACCAGCGCGAGCGGTCGCGCGACGCTGAGCATGCTGCGGGGCACGGAACCGTACAAGCGGCACTGGCGGCCGGAGACCGTGCCGAACCAGCGGCTGATGCTCTCCGGCCGAGTCACGGCTCCGTTGTTGTGGCTGCGGGCGGGCGCGGCGGACGGGCGGCGCCGGCTGGCGCGGCTGGCGCGCGAGCGGGTGTGGGTGGGGCGGGCGGTCGGACGTCTGCGCGGGCGGCCGAGCGGCGGCGGAGGATGAACTCCTCCGCCGCCGCGGGGGCCCTCGGGTGATCAGAAGGGCCAGGTCTCGCTGTCCATGAGCTCCTCCCAGGGCTCGGTGACGTCGATGTCGTTGATGTCGACGGCGTCGACGATGTCGTCGATCGCGTCCTTCGAGTCGCCCTTGTCGATGCAGAGCGGCCCGCCGAGCCAGCTCTCCACCCAGGAACCGAGGTTGATCGTCAGGCAGTCCTTCTCGGGCTTGGGCTCGGGCTTGGGCTCGGGCTTGGGAACCTCGGGCTTGGGCTCGGGCTTGGGCTCGGGCTTGGGCTCGGGCTTCGGTTCCGGCTTGGGCTCCGGCTTGGGCTCCGGCTTCGGTTCCGGCTTGGGCTCGGGCTTCGGCTCAGGCTGCGGCGGGACTTCGGGCTTCGGCTCAGGCTGCGGCGGAACCTCCGGCTTCGGCTCAGGCTGCGGCGGGACCTCCGGCTTCGGCGGAACCTCCGGCTTCGGCTCAGGCTTCGGCGGGACCTCGGGCTTGGGCTCCGGCTGCGGCGGAACCTCCGGCTTCGGCGGAACCTCCGGCTTCGGCTCCGGCTGCGGCGGAACCTCGGGCTTCGGCGGGACCTCCGGTACCTCGGGAACCTCCGGCACCTCCGGCACCTCGGGTTCGGCGCCGTACATCATCTGCCGGAACACCTGCGACGACTTCGGATTGTCGTCGCACTGCCAGACGCCGTGCGGGCAGTAGTCGGTGATCGTGTGGTACAGCGGCTTGTGCTGCTTCAACCACTCGATCATGCGCCGCATGTACTCGGCATTGTCCCCGTTCCGGAACAACCCCCATTCCGGGTACGAGATCTGCTTTCCGTGCTCGGCCGCGAATTCCACCTGCTTGCGCAACCCGTACGGCTCATCGACGTGGGTGTCGAAACTCGCCCCCCGCGGCTGGTCGTACGAGTCCATTCCGATGATGTCGACGACGTCGTCACCCGGATAGCATTCCGTCCACGGAACGGCGTCCCTGCCCCGGCTCGGGTTGAAGTCGAAGCGGAACTCCTGACCGGGGACGGAACGCATCGCGGTGACGATCCGGTTCCAGTACTTCTTCCACGCCGTCGGGTCCGGTGCGCACCGGTGGGTGTACGTGGTGCCGTTCATCTCCCACCCGAGGACGATGACGGTGTCCGTCGCCCCCAGGTCGACCAGACGTTCTGCCAGCGCCTTGAAGTGGTGGTCGTAGTAGCCCGCGGCGCCGAGCCCGAGCTGCCTGCGGACCTCCTGGTCGGAGACCCCGGCCTCGTTGCGCTCCAGCATCGGCACGTTCAGGACGAACAGCCGGTCCTCCCGCTCGTTGCGCCAGTCCGCCCAGGCGTCCAGGAACCCCGGGGGCCCTTCGATGTTCGACCAGAGGTCGCCGGGGAGGTACGTGTGCCCGACTCGCAGCTCCCGGCCGCCGAGCCATCGCTCCAACTGCCCGATGCGGCTGACCCCGGTAGGGCCCGATTCCAGGAACGCGCCCATCGCGGTGGACAGAGTCGGTTCGGGGGCTCCGGTCGTTAGGGGTTCGGCGGCGTGCGCCGGAGAGGACAACACGACCGAACCCGAGGCGAGAAGGCCCGCGGTGAACACCCCCAACCAAGTTCTCGACACTTTCCGTCTTCCGTTGGCCATGGCCACTCCTTCTCGCCCCGCACTGCCTGATGAGCCGTCATTCCGATGTTCAGAAAGTATTCTCAATGGGCCGACCGTGAATGCGACAACGATCTGATTCGTAGTCCATTGGTGGCTTTCATCGCCCACTTGGGGCACTCGAGATGAGGACATGCCGTGCCGAGTTTTGACACCAGCGTCCCCGCGCTCCTCGTACGACTCGACCGGAATCCCTTTCATCACGGCACGCTCGGCGCCGCCCGGTCCCTCGGACGGGCCGGCATTCCGGTCCACGCGGTGATCGAATCGCTCAGCAGCCCCGTCGCCCGCTCGCGTTACGTCCGCGAGGTCCACCTGAGCCCGGACGCCCCCTCCCCCGCCGAGCTCGCCCGCCTGCTGCTGACGCTGTCCGACGGCCTCCCGGATTCCGGGCCCGCGCTCCTGGTCCCGATGGACGACATCACCGCCCTCGCGCTGGCCGAGCACCGCACCGAGCTCACGGGCCGGTACCTGCTCCCCGACCAGACGCCCCAGCGACTCTTACGGGTGGCCGACAAGGCGGCCCTCGCCGAGACCTGCCGGGCCCTGGGCCTCCCCCACCCCCGCACCGAGATCCCCGCCGGCGCCGACGAGGCGGCCGCCATGGCGTGGTCGCTGGGGCTGCCGGTCGTCGCCAAGTGGAGCCGCCCCTGGCTGCTCCCGGCGGGGAGCGGGTTGCGCAGCACGTCGATCGTGCGTTCGCTCACCGAGGTGCGCGCGCTGTACGCCCGTACCCCACAGGCCGGCAGTCGACTGCTGCTCCAGCGGCTGCTGCCGGCGGGGCGGAACCTGGACTGGTTCTTCCACGGGTACGCGGACTCCACCGGCCGCTGCTCAGCCGCCGCCACCGGGCGCAAGGAACACGCCTGGCCGCACGGGGCCGGGCTCACGGCCGTCGGCCGATGGACGCCGAACCCCGCCGTCGAGCGCATCGCCCGCGACCTGCTCACCGCACTCGGCCACCGGGGCGTGGTCGATCTCGACTTCCGGCTCGACCGGTCGACGGACAGCTACCACCTGATCGACTTCAACCCGCGCCCCGGCGCCCAGTTCCGGCTCTTCGCGGACCGCGACGGACTCGACGTCGTCCGCGCGATGCATCTGGACCTGACCGGGCGGCGGGTCCCGGCGCACTCCCCCGCGTACGGCCGCCGGTTCGTGGTGGAGAACTACGCGGCGCTGGCCCTGCTCGCCTCCCCGCGCCGCCGCCCCGACGCCGAACGCGGCATCGAGGGCGGTGCGCGGTACGGCGCCGAAGGCGATACGGAGACGCAGGCGCCACCGGCCGCGGAGTCCGGCGCCCCGACGCGGCGTGTGGAGACGGCCTGGTTCGCCGCCGACGACCCCGCGCCCGGCCTCGCCATGACCTGGGCCTGGCTCCGCCACGCCCTGGGCAAGGGGCTCCCGGCACTCCGTCGCCCCCGCCGGTCCGAAGACCTTCGGTCCGCGACCGGTCCGGCCCTACCGCCGCCCCCGCCCCAGTCCCCGCCGGCGGCCCGTATCCCCTCCCAGGAGGCGTGCCGCCCGACGAAGCCGACGCCCCGCTGACCCGGGAGCGCTCGGGCCCGGCCCGGACCCGTGCGGGGGCATGACGAAAGGCCGGGCCCGGCCGGCGCGATGAGCGCCTTGCGGGTCCGGCCCCTCGGGTCACGCCCCGGTGCGGGGCGCGGGCGTCAGTCGTTGATGCAGACGTTGCCGGCGGTCGGGTTCAGCAGACCGATGATGTTGAGGGAGTTGCCGCAGACGTTGATCGGCACGTGGATCGGCACCTGGACGACGTTCCCGGAAAGGACGCCCGGCGAGCCGACGGCCACGCCGTAGGCGTCCGCGTCCGCGAAGGCGGGCGACGCCGCACCCATGGCCATGATGATTCCGGCGACGACGGCCGCAGCCCTCTTGCACTTCATTTCGTCTGGATCCTTTCTGCGGCGGAAGACTATCCACGGATTTCGTGGTCACGCGGGGCACATCTCCATGACCCGGCTTCCGCTGCACACATCGCTGAGCACTCTGCCCCGGAAGTCGACCGAGCGGATCGTAGGACCGACGGCATTCACCCCATCGCATTCACGCAATTACGCCGGACGCCGCGAGACCGGCTCAGCGGGGCCAGATCGGCATCCTGATCAGCCGCTCCCACTCGTGATCCGGGACCCCCGGCACCGTGCGGCCCGCCAGGACCCACCGCTGCACCAGCGAGGAGTACAGGGGGAACGGCTCTCGGTCGACGCGTGGCGGGTCCACCACA
Source organism: Streptomyces sp. CB02261 (assembly GCF_001905665.1). Lineage (GTDB taxonomy): Bacteria > Actinomycetota > Actinomycetes > Streptomycetales > Streptomycetaceae > Streptomyces. The sequence continues at coordinate 472,567 of NZ_LIVX01000002.1, forward strand.
TCACGGCTCTTCGGAATGAAAGCCATCCGCTCCCATTTGCCGGGATCGGGCGCCATCTTCCCCTCCCATTTGGTGTGGTTCCCGCATCATTCCACAGACCCCGCAGGAGAGTGATCCGATCAGCCGATGTCGCGTCGCGAACCTGTGTGCGACGGAAATCGATTTACAGTGCGGGTCCACATTCCCGAGCCTTCGGTGGTGACGCCCGTGTCCGTCAGGAAATTCACACGCCCGCGGCGACTCGTGCTTGCCGTCGCGGCACTCGTCGCCCTCGGGTCCGGGGCGCTCGCCGCCGCCCCCGCCGCCCTTCCGTCCCCCGTCCTGCCGTCTCCGAGCCGGGGGCTCAACATCCTCGTCGTCGGTCTCGACACCCGGAAGGGCGTGACCGCGTGGGAGAAGGAGACGTACCGGCTCGGCGGCAAGGAGTGCGGCTGCACCGACGTGATGATGCTGGTGCACGTCTCCGCCGACAACAGGCGGGTCAGCGTGCTGGGGCTGCCGCGCGACTCCCTCACCGAGTTCCCCGCCGGCCACCGGGACCGCCGGTCGGGCGCGACGCACGACACCCACGCGGCGAAGCTCAACGGCGCCTGGGCCGAGGGCGGGCCGTCGTACGCGATGGAGATGGTCGAAAGGACGACACGGCTTCCCGTGCACCGCTATCTGGAGATCGACTTCCGCCGGTTCATGGACGCCGTGGACCAGTTCGACGGCGGGGTTCCGATCTGCGTCGCGAAGCCGCTGAAGGACGTGGTCACCGGTATCGACCTCGCTCCGGGCACCAGGGACGTCGGTGGCGGAGAGGCCCTCCAGTACGTGCGCTCGCGGCGCGCCGACGGGCAGATGGACTTCGGGCGGATCCGTAAGCAGCAGCAGTTCGTCGTCAACACCCTGCGGAAGGTGCGCTCGGACCTGCTGGGGGACCCGGTGCAGCTGATGACGTTCGCCTCGGTCCTGAGCGGGCCGACGGCGGCGGAGCGACGGGGGCTCTCCACCCTGGACCTGATGTTCCTCGCCATGCGTCTGCGGAACATCACCCCGGACCGTATGGAGTTCGCGACCGTGCCCGTACTCCGCTTCGCGACCGTCCAGGGCGCCGGGTCCTCGGTCGCCTGGAACGCGGCGCACGCCGAGGAGGTGTTCGCGCGGCTGCGCGCGGACGAGCCGCTGCCCCCGGCCCGCCCCACCCCGTCCAGCGAGATCCCCCAGGCCGAGTACCGGCCGGCCGGCGGCGCGTCGCTCGTCTGCGCGTAGCCGGCCGGGCCGGTGCCCGTCGGGTCCGGCGCCGGGATCCGTCAGCGACCGAGCTTGCGTGCCAACTCGGCCGGGTCCGTCGTCGGCGCGTCGCAGGTGAAGTGCCGGCAGACGTAGGCGGCCGCTTCCCCGTCCACCAGCGGACGGTCCCTGAGCAGCGGGAACTCGTCGCTGTCCGGGGTGCCGAAGGCGACGACCGCACCGGGGGCGGGCGCCAGCAGGGCGGTGCGGTGCAGGGCGCGGGCCAGGTCGTCGTCGGCGGGTCCGGCCACCGCGATCTCGCGCGGCCCGTCGAGCAGGGCCTCCGCCGTGGCCAGGCCCCAGCCGATGAAGCGGGGAGCGCGCGGCCCCAGGGCCTTGACCACGCCGAGGGCGCCCTCGGCGGCCGCCCGGTGGGCCTCCGAGCCGGTGTGGGCGGCGTACGAGAGGAGCGCTCCGGCGGCGGCCGTCCAGCCGGAGGGGGCGGCGCTGTCGGTGGGGTCCTGCGGCCGGCGGATCAGGGTCTCGGCGTCGTGGGCCGTGTCGTACAGCGCCCCGCCCTCCGCGACGAACTGGTCGAGCACGATGTCCAGGAGGAAGCCGGCGAACTCCAGCCACACGCCTTCGCCGGTGACACCGGCGAGCGCGAGGAAGCCCTCGGCGGTGTCCGCGTAGTCCTCCAGCACTCCCGCGTTGGCCCCGACCCGGCCGTCCTTGGAGGTCCGGGAGAGCCTCGCGCCCTCCCCCATGTGGACGCGAACGAGCAGGTCGGCGGCCTCGGTGGCGCGTTCGACCAGGTCGGGGCGGTCGAAGAGGGCCCCGGTCTCGGCGAGGGCCGCGATGGCGAGACCGTTCCAGGCGGCGACCACCTTGTCGTCGCGGCCGGGGCGGGGCCGCCGCGCGCGAACGGCGAGGAGCCTCTCCTTGATCGAGGCGATCCGGTCGGCGTCGACCGGGCCCGTGTCCGGCGGAAGCCGGAGGACCGAGGCGCCCTCCTCGAAGGTCCCTTCGTCCGTCACGCCGAAGTACCGGGCGGCGTCACGGGCGTCCTCCTCGCCCAGCGCCTCGGTCAGCTGCGCCGGTGTCCAGACGTAGTACGCGCCCTCGGCGTGCCGTTCGTCCCCGGAGGTCTCCCCTCCGTCCTCGACGGGGCTGTCGGCGTCCAGCGCCGAGGCGAAGCCGCCCTCCGCCGTGCGCAGTTCGCGGACCATGAAGTCGGCGGTCTCCAGCGCGACCCGCCGGGCCAGGTCGTCGCCGGTGGTCCGCCACAGGTGCGCGTACACCCGGCAGAGCAGGGCGTTGTCGTAGAGCATCTTCTCGAAGTGGGGCACGACCCAGTCGCGGTCCACGGAGTAGCGGGCGAAGCCGCCGCCGAGCTGGTCGTAGATGCCGCCGCGGGCCATCGCCTCGCAGGTGTCGGCGGCCATCTGGAGGGCGCCCTCGGAGCCCGTACGGGCGTGGTGGCGGAGCAGGAACTCCAGCGCCATGGACGGCGGGAACTTGGGGGCACCGCCGAAGCCGCCGCGGGTGGCGTCGTACTCGCGGGTGAGGCCGAGGAGGGCCTGCGCCAGCTCCTCCTCGCCGGGGACGCCGTCGCCGCCGTAGGCCAGGGAGCGGGACGAGAGGTCCTTGACGATGTTGCCGGCGACCTCGCCGACCTCGTCGCGGCGCTCGGTCCAGGCACGCGAGACGCCGTCGAGGACGTCACGGAAGGAGGGCAGGCCGTGCCGGGACTCGGGCGGGAAGTAGGTGCCGAAGTAGAACGGTGCGGCGTCCGGGGTGAGGAAGACCGTCATCGGCCAGCCGCCCTGGCCGGTGGCCGCCTGGACTGCCTCCATGTAGACGGCGTCGACGTCGGGGCGCTCCTCGCGGTCGACCTTGACGGCGACGAAGCGCTCGTTGACCTGGGTGGCGGTGGTGTCGTCCTCGAAGGACTCGTGCGCCATCACATGGCACCAGTGGCAGCTGCTGTAGCCGACGCTGAGGAGCACGGGAACGTCGCGACGGCGCGCCTCGGCGAACGCCTCGGGCGACCACGGCCACCAGTCGACCGGGTTGTCGGCGTGCTGGAGCAGGTACGGGGACGTCTCATGGGCCAGTCTGTTCGGCATGCTCCCCATCCTCGCGCACGTGGCCGAGCCCCGTCCGGGCGCCACGGGGACGTCGTACGGCCGGGGCACCGGTACGGCGGAGCGGCCCCGCCCACGCAGGGGAGCTGCGTAAGGGGCGGGGCCGCTCAGCGACGAAGCTGACGTCAGCTGACGTCGGTGTTGCCGTTGTCGGCCAGGAGGTCGACGAGGTCCGACAGCGGGTTGTTCTGCTGCTGCTCGACCGAGTTCTGGGTGCAGGTCATGTTCTGCTTCGGGCTCAGAACGTCGTCCACGTTGACGGCCACGAGGTTGATGACCGGCACCTGCGCGGTGATGTCCTGGACATCGAAGCAGTGCAGGACGCCACCGTTGACGAGGCCGAAGTTCGGGCTCATGTAGCCACCGGTGGAGTTGCTGCCGATGGCCTGCTTCGACGTGTTGCCGATGACGTTGGTGCTGTTGCCGTCATCAGCCGCCGCAGTCGCCGTGGCGGCCGACATGCCGACGACGGAGGCCGCAACTGCCGCGGTGGCGAGAACCTTCTTGATCACGAGATTTCCTTCTTGAGCTGGAGGGCCCTGGGATGCTCCGTTGACCGAAGCACGCTGATCAACTGCCGGAAAGTGGATTGGTTCCGGCTGATCACCCTGATGCGCTATTCGGCAGATGAACGCCATCGGACGTGATCTCGAAGGGCAGACGTTCGGGAGCGCGCGAGCCGCCCCGGAGGCCGGGCGGGACACCGGGCGACCGCTGCGCTCCCTCGCGCGACGGGCCTCGCGCGGGACACCTGTTCGCAGTCCGGGTACGACTCAGGGCCCCGGGGGTCCCGGGGCCCTGAGTCGGTGGACTACGGCTACTCGCCCGCCGCCGCCTTGGCGGGCTTCGCGGCCGCGGGCGCGGCCTGGGCGGCCGGGTCCGGGGCCTCCTCGAAGTCGACCTTGCCCATGTGGCGGTTCATCGACTTCATCAGCATCCAGACCGCGAGGGCCATCACCGCGAAGACGACGAAGCCGAGGACGCCGGGGGTCACCTTGTTCTTGTCCAGCTCTTCGGCGGCGAAGGGGACAAGCTGGGTCAGTGCCAGGTGTGCGCTCATGTCAGGCATTGTCGCGGATGCCCGCGAAGAGATCTTCCTCGGGGAGGGAGGTCGGGACCAGCGCCTTGCTGAGCTCGTACTCCTCCGTCGGCCAGACCTCCTTCTGGATCTCCATCGGGACCCGGAACCAGCCGCCGTCGGGGTCGATCTGGGTGCGGTGCGCGATCAGGGCCTTGTCGCGGGTCTCGAAGAACTCGGCGCAGGGCACGAAGGTGGTCAGCGTCCGCTCGGTGCGCTCGAACTCCTTCCAGCGCTCCAGCCACTCGCCGTACGGGGACTCCAGGCCGCGGGCGAGCAGCGCCTCGTGCAGGGCGGTGGTGCGGGGGCGGTTGAAGCCCTGGTTGTAGTAGAGCTTCAGCGGCTGCCAGACCGGGCCGAACTCGTCCTCCGGGTACTTCTCGGTGTCGGTCGCGCCGTCGAAGGCCACCATCGTGATCTTGTGGGTCATGATGTGGTCGGGGTGCGGGTACCCGCCGTTCTCGTCGTAGGTCGTGATCACCTGCGGACGGAACGAGCGGATCTTGCGGACCAGCGCCCCGGCCGCCGTGTCGACGTCCTCCAGGGCGAAGCAGCCCTCGGGGAGCGGGGGCAGCGGGTCGCCCTCGGGGAGGCCGGAGTCGACGAAGCCCAGCCACTCCTGGGAGACGCCGAGGATCTCGCGGGCCTCGTCCATCTCCTTGCGGCGCACCTCGTGGATGTTCGCCTCGATGTAGGGGTCACCCTGAAGCTGGGGGTTGAGGACCGAGCCGCGCTCGCCGCCCGTGCACGTCACCACCATGACGTCCACCCCCTCGGACACGTACTTGGCCATCGTCGCCGCACCCTTGCTCGACTCGTCGTCGGGGTGGGCGTGAACGGCCATCAGTCGCAGCTGCTCAGTCAAGACTCGATCCTCAGTGATTGGGCGCGGAGCGTGGTCTCTATAGTGACGGAATCGGGGGAGGGAAAATTCCGCCACCCCCGGCTTCGAGAGGATCGATCATGAGCGCGGCGCGAGAGCGGCTGCCCCAGGAGCGCTACGGACGCTCCGCGGACCAGGCCGCGGACCGCAAGCTCAGGATCACCGGCGCGGTGCTCGGTGTGCTCTTCCTCGCCATGCTGGGCTGGTTCGGCTGGTACCACGTGGTCGACAGCAGGATCAGCGCCGAGATGATCAAGTTCGACGTGGTGAGCGCCACCGAGGTCCAGGTGCACCTGGAGGTCCGCAAGGACGAGGGCGTCGTGGGCGTCTGCACCCTGCGCTCGCGCTCCGAGGACGGCGCCGAGGTGGCCCGCAAGGACGTCACGATCGACGACCCCGCCGCCCGGGTCGACAGCGTCTTCACGCTGCGTACGACCGCCCACGCGACGAGTGCCGAGCTCATGGGGTGTACGGCCCGGTAGCGGTGGGTAGGGAGCGGGTGTCGAGTCCCGGCGAGTCACCGCGGTGACCTGGGGTGACGCCATCCCTGATGGTTATGTCCTCCCGCTTTTCGCCACTCATTGTTAGGCTCGTGGTTTCGCCCACCCGGGACAGCACAGCTTTCCCGTGTAGGGCGATGCTTTGTATTCCCAGTACCTACGAGGAGCACCTGTGACCCAGACCAGCGACAACGTCACCTGGCTCACCCAGGAGGCGTACAACAAGCTCAAGGACGAGCTTGAGTACCTGTCTGGTCCCGCGCGTACCGAGATCGCCGCCAAGATCGCCGCCGCGCGCGAAGAGGGCGACCTGCGCGAGAACGGCGGGTACCACGCGGCCAAGGAGGAGCAGGGCAAGCAGGAGCTCCGGGTCCGCCAGCTCACCCAGCTGCTCCAGCACGCCAAGGTCGGCGAGGCGCCGGCGGACGACGGTGTCGTCGAGCCGGGCATGGTCGTCACGATCGCCTTCGACGGCGACGAGAACGACACGATGACCTTCCTGCTCGCCTCCCGCGAGTACGCGAGCGGTGACATCGAGACCTACTCGCCGCAGTCGCCGCTCGGCGTCGGCGTCAACGGCAAGAAGGCCGGTGACGACGCCGAGTACGAGCTGCCGAACGGCAAGAAGGCCGCGGTGAAGATCCTCAGCGCGAAGCCGTACACCGGCTGAGGCACCAGACATCCGCGAAGGGCCGGACCCCCCCCGGGGGTCCGGCCCTTCGCCGTGCTCCCCGCCCGGCGCCGGAGGCCCGGGGCCTGGGGCCCGGTGTATCGCGGGCGTATCGGAAAGCGCATACGCCACGGCAACCGCCCGTGGTCTCTCATGGGGGGATGAACCCGTTCGCATCCCCGCCGGCACCGCCCCGGCGCACCCGCAGGACCGTCCTGATCGGACTGGTGGTCCTCGGCGTGGCGGCCGCCCTGTTCGTCATGCGGAAGCCGCTGCTGATGTCCGCTCCGCGGTGCGCGGCCGGGCAGTGGCACGGCTGCCTGGACACCTTCAACGGCGTGGTGCTCGTCACGCTGGTCACGCTGCCGCTCGCGGTGCTGGTGGCGTGGGCGCTGGCGCGGCGGCGGCGGGCCAGGGGCGTCGCGTGGGCGTGGCGGATGTCGCTGGCCGAGGTGGGCATGGTCCACGGGACGGTGCCGTTCGTCTGGATGACCATGATGCCGGGCGGCGGGGCCGGCGTCGTCCCCGCCCGGGTGAGCCCGGTCCCGCTGCGGGACCTGGTCACGATGGGGCCGCTCGGGATCGGCGGCAACCTGCTGGTCCTCGCGGCGCTGGGGTTCTTCGCCCCGATGCGGTTCGCCGCACTCGCCTCCCTGCCCCGGATCCTGGCGCTCGGGGCGGGCTGCTCGGTCCTGGTCGAGACCGCGCAGTACGTCCTGCGGCTCGACCGGGTGTCCTCCGTGGACGACGTCCTGGTCAACGCCACCGGCGCCGTGCTGGCCGCGCTGGCGTCCCGCCACTGGTGGCGCACCACGGCGGAGGCGCCGTCGGACCTCTCGCGCCCCGTGCCCGCGCCGACGGGCTGAGCCGCGTGTCCGGCGTCGTCGCGCTGTCTGGGAGGATCTCGTCGATCGAGCCCGGCCTGATCGACAAGGCACGGCCTAGGCTGCGGGCATGCGCGTACTGATCGTGGAGGACGAGCCCTACCTGGCCGAGGCCGTCCGGGACGGTCTGCGGCTGGAGGCGATCGCCGCCGACATCGCCGGCGACGGCGACTCCGCTCTGGAGCTGCTCAGCGTCCACTCCTACGACCTCGCGGTCCTCGACCGTGACATCCCCGGCCCCTCCGGCGACGAGATCGCCCGGCGCATCGTCGCCTCCGGCAGCGGCATCCCGATCCTCATGCTCACCGCCGCCGACCGGATCGACGACAAGGCGTCCGGGTTCGCGCTCGGCGCCGACGACTACCTCACCAAGCCGTTCGACCTGCGGGAGCTCGTCCTGCGACTGCGGGCGCTCGACCGCAGACGCGCGTACGCCCGGCCCCCGGTCCGCGAGATCGCGGGCCTCCGCCTCGACCCGTTCCGCCGGGAGGTCTTCCGCGACGGGCGCTACGTCGCGCTCACCCGGAAGCAGTTCGCCGTCCTCGACGTCCTCGTCGCCGCCGAGGGCGGGGTCGTCAGCGCCGAGGAGCTGCTCGAACGGGCCTGGGACGGCAACGCCGACCCGCTCACCAACGCCGTACGCATCACCGTCTCCGCCCTGCGCAAGCGGCTCGGGGAGCCCTGGGTCATCGCCACGGTGCCGGGGGTCGGCTACCGCATCGACACCGGCCCCGGCCGTGCGGATGCGTAGACGGCCAGGGCTCAGCGCCCGGATGAAGCTCACGCTCAGCTACGCCGGGTTCCTCGCCGTCGCCGGCGCCCTCCTGCTCGCCGTGGTGTGGGGGTTCCTGCTGCGCTACGTCCCCGACAACTCCCAGGGCCTGCTCGGGGTCTCGCCCAACCGCTACCTCCTCGTGCGCACCTTCTTCCCCGCCGCGGCCGTGGCGATGGGCTTCCTGCTCGTGTTCGGCCTCCTCGGGGGCTGGGTCCTCGCCGGCCGGATGCTCGCGCCGCTCACCCGGATCACGGCCGCGGCGCGGACGGCCGGGAACGGGTCGCTGTCCCACCGGATCCGCATGGAAGGCCGCCAGGACGAGTTCCGTGAACTCTCCGACGCCTTCGACTCCATGCTCGACCGGCTGGAGTCGCACGTCGCCGAGCAGCGGAGGTTCGCAGCGAACGCCTCCCACGAGCTGCGCACCCCGCTGGCCATCTCGCGGGCGCTGCTCGACGTCGCCCGCAGGGACCCCCCGCGGGACCCGGAGGAGCTCTTCGCGCGCCTGCAGACCGTCAACACGCGCGCGGTGGACCTCACCGAGGCCCTCCTGCTGCTCAGCCGCAGCGACCGCGGGACCTTCACCCACGAGAGCGTCGACCTGTCCCTCGTCGCCGAGGAGGCCGCCGAGACCCTGCTGCCGCTCGCCGAGGAGCGCGGGATCACGCTCGACGTCACCGGCGGGGCGGCCCGGACCAGCGGCTCCGCGGAACTCCTGCTGCGGATGGTGACGAACCTCGTCCAGAACGCCGTCGTCCACAACCTCCCCGCCGGCGGCGCCGTGACGGTCCACACCGAGGCGCGGGGCGGCGCGAGCGTCGTACGGGTCGAGAACACCGGTCATCCGCTCCCGCCGGACCTGGTGCCGACCCTCATCGAACCCTTCCGGCGCGGCACGGACCGGGTGCGCACCGACGAGCACGCGGGCGTCGGCCTCGGCCTGGCCATCGTGCACAGCGTCGTCCGCGCCCACGAGGGGACCCTCGGCCTCGCCGCCCGCCCGGCCGGCGGCCTCGTCGTCACGGTCCGGCTGCCGGGCACCCCGCAGGAGCCGTCCTAGCCGTCGGCCCGGCGGTACTTGCGGACGGAGAGCGTACGGAAGATGACGACGATCAGGACCGAGTAGATCAGCGACGCCCACACCGGGTACTGCATCGGCCAGGCGTCGGACGGAGAGACGCCCGGGTCGCCGAAGAGCTTGCGGCAGGCCTGCACGGTGGCGCTGAACGGGTTCCACTCGGCGATGGGCTGGAGCCAGCCGGGCAGGTTGCTGGAGTCCACGAACGCGTTCGAGATGAACGTGACCGGGAACAGCCAGATCAGACCGCCGGAGGTCGCCGCCTCCGGCGTGCGGACGGAGAGGCCGATCAGGGCGCCGATCCATGTGAAGGCGTAGCCCAGGAGCAGCAGCAGCCCGAAGCCCGCCAGGATCCTCCCGATGTTGGTCGGCTCGGCGTAGCCCGGGCGCCAGCCGATGATCAGCGCGACGATCGCGAGGACGAAGAGGGTCAGCGCGGTCTGGACGAGGTCCGCGATGGTGCGGCCGGTCAGCACCGCACCGCGCGCCATCGGCAGCGAGCGGAACCGGTCGATGAGGCCCTTGTGCATGTCGTCGGCGATGCCCGCGCCCGCACCGGCCGTGGCGAAGGTGACGGTCTGGGCGAAGATGCCGGCCATCAGGAAGTTCTTGTAGACGTCCGGGTCGGTGCTGTCGCCGATCTGCATCGAGCCGCCGAAGACGTACGTGAAGAGGACCACGAACATCACCGGCTGGACGAGCCCGAACAAGATCATCTCGGGGATCCTGGTCATGCGGATCAGGTTCCTGCGGGCGATGACCAGGGAGTCGTTCATGCTGCTCACTTGGCCACGTCCTTCGTGTGAGTGCGGTCGCCGCCGCCCGGTCGCGCCGACTCGCCGTTCTCCTCGGCCTCCCGCTCGGCCGCGTGGCCCGTCAGGGAGATGAAGACGTCGTCGAGGGTGGGGCGGCGCAGCCCGATGTCGTCGATCTCGACGCCGACGGCGTCCAGGTCGCGGATGACCTCGGCGAGCAGCTTGGCGCCGCCGGTGACGGGGACGGTGAGCTTACGGGTGTGGTCCTCGACGGAGACCTCGCCGCGGCCGGTGCCCGCGAGACCGTAGCGGGCGAGGACGTCACGGGCGCCGGTGATCATGCCCGGTTCGTGGACGACGACCTCGACCCGCTCCCCGCCCGTCTGGGCCTTGAGCTGGTCGGAGGTGCCGCGCGCGATGACCCGTCCCTGGTCGACGACGCAGATGTCGTGGGCGAGGTGGTCGGCCTCCTCCAGGTACTGGGTGGTGAGGAGCAGGGTCGTACCGCCCGCGACCAGTTCCTTGATGACCTCCCACAGGGCCTGCCGGTTGCGGGGGTCGAGGCCGGTGGTCGGCTCGTCCATGAACATGACCGGCGGGGAGACGACCAGGGCGGCCGCGAGGTCGAGGCGGCGGCGCATGCCGCCGGAGTACGTCTTCGCGGTGCGGTCGGCGGCGTCGGCGAGGCCGAAACGCTCCAGGAGCTCGCCGGCCCGCTCCTTCGCGGCCTTCGCCTTCAGCTGGTAGAGCTGCCCGACCATCTGGAGGTTCTCGCGGCCGGTGAGGTACTCGTCGACGGCCGCGAACTGGCCGGAGAGACCGATGCGGCGGCGCACCTCGGTGGGGTGCCCGAGGACGTCGATGCCGGCGACGACGGCCCTCCCGCTGTCCGGCTGGAGAAGAGTGGTCAGCACGCGGACGGCGGTCGTCTTCCCCGCGCCGTTGGGGCCGAGCAGACCCAGGACGGTGCCCTCGGGCACGTCGAGGTCCACGCCGTCCAGAGCTCGTACGTCGCCGAAGGTCTTCACCAGACCCTCGGCATGGATCGCGCCTGGCATGTGGGTTCTCCCGGGGAGAGGAGGCGTTTCCCACCGATCGTAGGAGCAGCGGGCGCGGCCTGCCCACCGATTTTGTGACCTGCGCCACATGATCTTGCTCGGGGCCGGGACGCCGGCAGCGCCCCCTCGGGCCGGCGCCGTGTCAGCCCCGCCGTGTCAGCCCAGCACCGTGTACCCGGCGTCCCTCAGCGCGTCCTCGACCTCACGGCAGTGCTCCGGGCCCTTCGTCTCCAGGTGCAGTTCGACCTCCGCCTCGGTCAGGCCGAGCCGCGGGTCGGTCCGGACGTGGCCGATGTCCAGGACGTTGGCGTCGGCCACCGTGAGGACCGCGAGCAGGGTCGCCAGGACACCCGGCCGGTCCGTCACCCGCAGCCGCAGGCTCAGATAGCGGCCCCCCGCCGCCATGCCGTGCCGCAGGATGCGCTGGAGCAGCAGCGGGTCGACGTTCCCGCCGGACAGCACCGCCACGACCGGCCCCTCGAACGCCTTCGGGTCACTGAGCAGGGCCGCCACCGGGCTGGCGCCCGCAGGTTCGACGACCATCTTCGCCCGCTCCAGGCAGAGCAGCAGCGCCGAGGACAGCGCGTCCTCGGAGACCGTGACGACATCGTCGACGTACTCCTGGACCAGCGCGAACGTCACGTCGCCCGGCCGCCCCACCTTGATCCCGTCCGCCATCGTCACCGGCGAGTCGACCACCACGGGATGCCCCGCCGCCAGCGACGGCGGAAAGGCGGCCGCACCCTCCGCCTGCACTCCGATCACCTTCACGTCCCGGCGCACCGACTTCACCGCGAGGCCGATGCCGGCCGCGAGGCCGCCCCCGCCGACCCCCACAAGGATCGTCCGTACCTCCGGGCACTGCTCCAGGATCTCCAGGCCCACCGTGCCCTGCCCCACGATGATGTCGGGGTGGTCGAAGGGGTGGATGAAGACGGCACCGGTCTCCCGCGCGTACCGCTCCGCCGCCGCGAGCGTCTCGTCCACGACATGGCCGTGCATCCGGACGTCGGCGCCGTACTCCCGGGTCGCCGCGACCTTCGGCAGCGGGGCGCCGACCGGCATGAACACGGTGGCGTGGACCCCGAGCAGCCGCGAGGCGAGCGCGACACCCTGCGCGTGGTTCCCCGCCGAGGCCGCGACGACCCCGGCCGCCCGCTCCTCGGGCCGCAGCCCGGCGATCCGCACGTACGCGCCACGCAGTTTGAAGGAACCGGTCCGCTGGAGGTTCTCGCACTTGAACTGGACCGGCGCCCCCACCAGCGACGACAGATGACGACTGCCCTCCATCGCCGTCATCCGGGCCACCCCGGACAGCATCTTCTGCGCCCCCCGCACGTCGTCGAGCATCAGCCGGTGCAAGGGGTCTGGCGTACGGAAGCTCATGACAGCAAGTCTCCCAGCTCACGGCCCTGGTGGCCGCCCGGCGGGCAGGGGCGCGACAGGTTTGCGCAGCCCCGGTACGGACCTCCCCGGGGCCGCGTACTCTGTCCCCCACCGACCGACCACCCCCGCACGAGAGAGACCCACAGCCATGCCCACATCTCAGGACATGACGACTGAGCTCGACCCCGGTCTCCTCGATGCCCTCCAGCACCAGGTGGCCGTCTTCGCCCGCCGGGCCGAGCAGACCCGCCTCGGCGGGACGGGCCAGCTGCGCAACTCGATGGACCGGGCCGCGTACCTTCTCCTCAACCGGCTCGACCAGGAAGGCCCGATGGGCGTCAAGGCGCTCGCCGCGGGCATGGGCATCGACTCGTCGACCGTCACCCGCCAGGTCGCCCCGCTCGTCGACACCGGCCTCGTGAAGCGCACCTCCCACCCGGAGGATGGACGGGCCGTCGTCCTCCAGCTCTCGCCGCGCGGCCTGGCCCGCCTGGAGGAGGTCCGCTCCTCGCGCCGCCAGCTGATGGTGGAGGTCACGGAGGGCTGGACCCCCGCCGAGCGGGAGTCCTTCTGCACCCTGCTCACCCGCTTCAACACCGCACTGTCCGCACGGCAGTCGGCCCACGCGGGCCATCCGGGCGCCGAGTCCGCGACCGCCTCCGCGGCCGAGGGGCCGAGCGAGTCCGCACCGACCTCTTGACCCCGCACCCGCGCTGTCCTCAGATGAGGACGTGCGAGAGCATCGAAGCGGCTCCGGCGCCGAACGCGCGCCCCGCGCCCGGGAGTTCGACGCGTTCGTGGCCGGGGCCGCCGGCCGGCTGCTGCACGCCGCGACCCTGCTGACCGCCGAGACCCGCACCCGCAACCCGCACGCCCAGGCCCTGCTGACCGCCGCCCTCGCGCACACCTACGCGGTGTGGGACCGGCTGCGTGACGAGGACCCGTACGAGTTCACCCGCCGCGACCTCGCCGCCCGCTTCGCCCGCACCGCCTGGCGCCACCGCGGCGGCCGGGGCGGGGTGCTCGGCGCCCTCCACCCGCAGGAACGGCTCGTCGTCGTCCTCCGGCTGTACGAGGGGATCGCCGAGGAGCAGGTGGCGGCACTGCTCGGCCTGCCCGAGGCACGGGTCCGCGCGGTCTGCGCCCGCTGCGTGGCCGCGCTGAGGGCGGCGGGCCGGGGCGACGGCGGGCAGGGATCCGCGGGCGTGCGCGCGGGCGGCGCGCCTCGGGGGCCGGCCGCGTGAGCCGCCGCGAGGACAAGGAGGCGGCGGTCCGCCGGCTGCTCGACACCCCGCATCCGCCGGTCCCCGGCGATCTCGCGCGGCGGGCGGCGGAGCGCGGGGCCCGGCGGGCGCACCGGGCCCGGAGGATACGCCGGGCGCTCTGGTTCCTGGGCGCGGTCGCCGTGCTCGCGTTCACGGCGTGGGCGTCGGTGGCCCGGCCGTGGGAGGTCCCGCCCGCGGAGACGACACCACCGCTCGAAGGGTGGTGAGGACGGGCCTAGCCTGAAGGGAGGGGGTCCGTCTGGAGGTCGCCATGGCCAGGAAAGCATCCGACTGCCGGGACACCCCGAGTGTCTCCGGCTGCTCGCTGTACATCTCGGGCGAGGAGGAGGAGGTCCTCCGCGCGGCCGTCGAGCACGCGGTGTCCGTACACGAGCACACGGATACGCCCGAGTTCCGCGAGGAGGTCCGGGGGTCCCTGAAGGACCCGCTGCCCGGGACCTGAACGCGCTCGGGAACTGCACGGCCAAGGGCCCGGCCCCGCGGGTGCGGGTGCCGGGCCCTCCGCCGGTATCGGACGTACCGGTCAGCCCAGCGCCAGGCGCAGGTCGGCGAGCAGGTCGTCGACGTTCTCGATGCCCACCGAGAGACGGACGAGGTCGGCGGGGACCTCCAGGGCGGAGCCCGCGACGCTCGCATGGGTCATCCGGCCCGGGTGCTCGATGAGGGACTCGACTCCGCCGAGCGACTCACCGAGGGTGAAGAGCTGCGCGCGGTTGCAGACCTCGACGGCCGCCTCCTCGCCGCCCTGCACGCGGAAGGAGATCATGCCGCCGAAGGACCGCATCTGCTTGGCGGCGACCTCGTGCCCCGGGTGCTCCGGGAGACCCGGGTAGAGGACCTGGGTGACCTTCGGGTGCTGGGTCAGCATCTCGACGATCTTCTCGGCGTTCTCGCTGTGCCGGTCCATGCGGACCGCGAGGGTCTTGATGCCGCGCAGCACGATCCACGAGTCGAAGGGGCCGGCGACCGCGCCCATCGCGTTCTGGTGGTACGCGAGCTCCTCGCCGAGCGCCTCGTCGGCCGTCACCAGCGCGCCGCCGACGACGTCCGAGTGCCCGCCCATGTACTTGGTGAGCGAGTGCACGACGACGTCCGCGCCGAGCGCGAGCGGCTGCTGGAGGTACGGGGAGGCGAAGGTGTTGTCGACGACGAGCTTCACGCCGGCCTGACGGGCCACGCCCGCGACGGCCTCGATGTCGGTGATGCCGAGGAGCGGGTTCGACGGGGTCTCGACCCAGATCAGCTTCGTACGGTCGTTGACGGCGTCCCGCACCGCGTCGACGTCGGAGGTGTTCGCCACCGAGAAGTCCACGCCCCAGCGCTCCACGACCTTGGCGAAGAGCCGGAAGGTGCCGCCGTAGGCGTCGTTCGGGATGACCACGTGGTCGCCGGGCGCGAGGAGCGCGCGCAGCAGGCAGTCCTCGGCGGCCAGACCGGAGGCGAAGGCGAGCCCGCGCCGGCCGCCCTCCAGGGCCGCCAGGTTCTCCTCCAGGGCGGTACGGGTGGGGTTGGCGCTGCGGCTGTACTCGTAACCGCCGCGCAGCCCGCCCACGCCGTCCTGCTTGTAGGTGGACACCTGGTAGATGGGCGGGACGACCGCGCCGGTCAGCGGGTCGGCCGTGTTGCCCGCGTGGATCGCGCGGGTCTCGAAGCTCTGATGAGAGTGCTGGTCGCTCATGGTCAAGGAGCGTAGTCCCGCGGGCCCCCCGGCGCCGCGATCGTCTCACGCGGCGTCCTGGACAATGGACACATGGAGATTCTCTGGTTCCTGATCGCGCTGGGGCTGCTGTTCGGCGTCCTCGGTCCCTACCTGCTGCGCCGCCGTGGTGGAGGCGGGATCCGGCTGGCCGTGCCGGGCTCGCCGGACGCCGCGGATCCGGAGGCGTACGGGTTCGTGCGGCAGGAGGACCAGGACGTGCGGCTGCCGGGTGCGGACGACGAGCTGCTGCACGTGCTCGACGTCGTGCAGGCCACCCAGGACTGGGGGGCGGCCTCGCGGCTGCTCGCCGCCACCGCCAAGGACGGCGAGGTGCGCTGGCAGCGCGTCCAGGCCTTCGCGGGGGCCGCGTCCCTGGAGCTGCAGGAGCGGCCGGGCGTGGGCGGGGCGTGGCTGCGGGCCTGGCGGGCGGAGGCCCCGAAGGACGCGGGCGGCGCGGCCGTGCACGCGGAGTTCCTGGTGCAGCAGGCGTGGCGCTCGTCGGCGGCCGGGACCGACGACTTCCGGATCATCCTGGAGGAGGCGCGGAAGGTCACCGAGGAGGCGGCGCTGCTCGCTCCGGGCGACCCCGTCCCGTACATCACGCAGCTGGCCGTGGCGCGCGGTCTCGGGTACGGCCACGAGCAGTTCGACCAGGTGTGGGCGCAGGTCATCGACCGGGCGCCGCAGCACATGGGGGCGCATCTGGCGGCCCTGCACTACTGGTGCGAGAAGTGGCACGGTTCGCGGGAGGAGGCCGACCACTTCGCGACCACGGCCGCTGCGCGCGCGCCGCGGGGCTCGCTGCTCGCGGCGCTGCCGCTGTTCGCGGTGTACGAGCACGTGCCAGACGTGGTGCTGGTGCAGGACTTCTTCCGCACGGCCGTGGTGGCGAAGGCGATGGACGGCGCGCTGTACGCGGTCCACTCGGCGCGCCCCGACGATCCGATGCTGGCGCACGTCCGGCATCTGCTCGTCTGGTTCCTGGTGCGGGCGGAGCGCTGGGCGGAGGCCATGCACCAGCTGGTGAAGGTCGACGGGCACGTGGGCGCGGTGCCGTGGACGTTCAGCGGGGACCCGGCGGCGGAGTTCACGGTCTTCCGGAACCTGGCGGTGGCGGGGTACGAGGCGAACGGCGGCAGTCCGGCGACGCTGCCGCGCTGACGGCGGGGCGCGGCCCTGGGCCGAGGGCCTTCACGGGCGCCGGTGCCGGCCTGGACCGAGCGGGGCGGGCGGCTCCAACAGCCGACGGCTCACCGGGGCACGCGGCGCAGCGGACCGGGTCGCCGACGGGAAGGAGGCGGGGGGAAGGTTTCCCTCCGTCTCCTTGTTGTGCCCACTGCCGACCGTCGAGGAGAGATGCAGCATGTTCCTGTCCCGCACCCCCGTCCTCCCCACCCCCGAGCAGGCTCTGCCCGGCCGTGCCGAGCCCGAGTTCGTCGTGCCCGAGCGCCACACCGTGCTCGGCAACCCGCTCCTCGGCCCGTACCCGGAGGGCCTGGAGGTCGCCGACTTCGCCCTGGGCTGTTTCTGGGGCGCGGAGCGCAAGTTCTGGCAGGTCGACGGCGTCTGGACGACCCTCGCCGGCTACCAGGGCGGCCACACGCGGAACCCGGCGTACGAGGAGGTCTGCTCGGGTCTGACCGGCCACACCGAGGCCGTCCGGGTCGTCTTCGACCCGTCGAAGGTGTCGTACGAGAGCCTCCTGAAGCTGTTCTGGGAGTCGCACGACCCGACCCAGGGCTTCCGCCAGGGCAATGACGTGGGCACTCAGTACCGCTCGGCGATCCACACCCACTCCCCCGCCCAGGCGGCCGCGGCCGAGGCGTCCCGCGCGGCGTACCAGAAGGTCCTGACCGGCTCGGGCTACGGCACGATCACCACCGAGCTGCTCCCCGCCGACGAGAGCCGTCCGTTCTATCCGGCGGAGCCGTACCACCAGCAGTACCTGGACAAGAACCCGGCGGGCTACTGCGGCATCGGCGGCACGGGCGTCTCGTGCCCGATCGGCGTGGCCAAGGCCGAGTAGGCCCCTGGCGCAACGGCAGCACGGCCCGGCGGCGCACGGCCGGGCCGAGGGTGAGGGGCCCGTCCCCGGGCGGAAAACCGATCGCCCGGGACGGGCCCCGTCCTTACACTCGACGGCATGTTGGGTGCGTTCCACTTCTTTCTCTGATTCCGGCCGCGAACACGGTCCGACCCGCTGATCCGGCGCCCTCGGGGTGCGGCGGCGGTGGTCCCGGTGTTCCTTCTCCCGGCCCGAACGCACCCGACCTCAGGGAAAGATCCCATGCGCGACCGCGCCCAGTTGACGTTGAACGACGTCTCGAAGTCCTTCGGGGACCGCTCCGTCCTCGAACAGCTCACCCTCACCGTCCGCCCCGGCGAGAAGGCCGCCGTCATCGGTGAGAACGGCTCCGGCAAGTCCACGCTGCTGCGGCTCCTGGCCGGGGTGGAAGCGGCCGACGGCGGGGAGGTGACCGTCCGGTTCCCCGGCGGTGTCGCGCATCTCGCCCAGACGCTCGCGGAGACGTTCGGTGTCGGCCCCGAACACACCGTGCGGGACACCGTCGACGCGGCTCTCGCCGAACTCCGCGCCTTGGAGAGCGCGTTGCGGGCGTCCGAGCAGTCGCTCGGCTCCGCGACGCCCGCGGAACTCCTCGCGTACGGGGAGCTGGCCGCCCGTTTCGAGGAGCGCGGCGGCTATCAGGCCGACGCCCGGGTGGACGCGGCCCTGCACGGGCTCGGCCTCGGTCGGGTGCCGTACGAGCGCCGGGTCGGCACCCTGTCGGGCGGGGAGCAGTCACGGCTCGCCCTCGCCCTCGTCCTCGCCTCCGGCGCCGAGCTGCTGCTCCTCGACGAACCGACGAACCACCTCGACCGGGAGGCCGTCGCGTGGCTGACGGAGCGGCTGCGGGCCCATCGGGGCACGGTCGTCGCGGTCACCCACGACCGGGCGTTCCTGGAGGGGATGGCGACGACGATCCTGGAGGTCGATCGGGACGCCCGCTCGGTGACCCGGTACGGCGACGGCTGGTCCGGCTACCGCGCGGCGAAGGCGGCGGCGCGCCGCGGTCTGGTGCGGGCGCACGAGGAGTGGCGGGAGGAGCTGGCCCGTACGGAGGAGTTGGTGGCGCGGGCCGGGCAGCGGCTCACGGGGTCCGGAAAGGACCCGGGGCAGGGTTTCGGCAAGCACCGGCGCTCGCACGAGAACAAGCTGTCCGGGCAGGTCAGGGCGGCGCGCGTCCGCCTCGACCAGCTGCGGAGGTCGCCGGTTCCGGCCCCGCCGGAGCCCTTGCGCTTCGCGGGCCGGATGACGACGGCCGCCGCGCTTCCCGCACCGGCGGGCTCGCCGGGTGGTGCCGCCCCGGCCGGCCCCGCCGCCCTTCCCGACGGTGCCGGATCTCCCCCGTCCCCCGTTCTCGCCGAGCTCGTCGACGTCGTCGTGGGTGAGCGGCTGCGGGTCGACGGGCTCCGGGTCTCCGCCGGTGACCGGCTGCTCGTGTCCGGGCCCAACGGCGCCGGGAAGACGACCCTGCTGCGGGTGCTGGCCGGTGAGCTGCGGCCCGACAGCGGCACGGTCGTCCGGTCGGCGCGGGTGGGCTATCTGGCCCAGGAGCTGCCCGCCGTACCGTCCCCGAAGCCGCTGCTCACGGCGTACGCGGCGGGCCGCCCCGGCCTGCCCGAGGAGCACGCGGAGGAGCTGCTCGGCCTCGGGCTGTTCCGCGAGGAGGACCTGGCCGTGCCGGTGGCCCGGCTCTCGGTGGGTCAGCGGCGCCGTCTGGAGCTGGCCCGGCTGGTGACCCGGCCGGCCGATCTGCTCGTCCTGGACGAGCCGACCAACCATGTGGCGCTGTCCCTGGTGGAGGAGGTGGAGGCGGCCCTGGCCGCGTTCGGGGGCGCGGTGGTCGCGGTCTCCCACGACGAGCGCTTCCGCGCGGGCTTCGGCGGCACCCGGCTCGAACTGCGCTCAGGCCGTACGGTCTGAGGCGGCGGCGCGGAGCGCGGCGGCGGTGGTCGCCGGGTCGTAGCCCTCCGGGACCCCGTCGATCAGGAGGATGTCTCCGGCCATGTGGCGGGTGCGGAGGGGGATGAGGGCCCGGTAGGGCTCGGAGTCGTACCAGGCCCTGGCGTCCTCGTACGTGGGGAAGCCGATGATCACGAGGGCGCCGGGCCAGCTGCCCTCGCGGACCTCGCGGGCGGGGGCGCCGTGGACGAGGAAGCGGCCGCCGAAGGGGTCGAGGGTGCCCTGGATGCGCTCCATGTAGGTGAGGATCTCGTCGTCGAGCGCGGGCTTCGGGTGCAGGTTTCCGATGGCGTATGCGGTCATGGGGACAGCGTGCCGGGGCAGGCCGTCCGGGGTCGATTACCCCGGAGGTCATGCCCCGGCCGCTGCTCCGTGGCCGTCAGCCGACCCGCTGCTCCTTGGCCGTCAGATCGTCGACGTGTCGATGACGAACCGGTAGCGGACGTCGCTCGCGATGACGCGCTCGTACGCCTCGGTGATCCGGTCCGCGGAGATGACCTCGATCTCGGCGCCCAGGCCGTGCGCCGCGCAGAAGTCGAGCATCTCCTGCGTCTCGGCGATGCCGCCGATCATCGAGCCCGCGAGGGTCTTGCGGCCGCCGATGAGGGAGAAGAGGCCGACCGAGACGGGCTCCTCGGGGGCGCCGACGTTGACCAGGGCGCCGTCCGTCCTGACCAGGCTCAGGTAGGCGTCGAAGTCCAGCGGGGCCGAGACCGTGGAGATCACCAGGTCGAAGGTGCCGGCGAGCTCGGTGAAGGTCTTCGGGTCGCTGGTGGCGTAGAAGTGGTCGGCGCCGAGCTTCAGGCCGTCCTCCTGCTTGCGCAGCGACTGGCTGAGGACGGTCACCTCGGCGCCGAGCGCGTGGGCGATCTTGACGCCCATGTGGCCGAGGCCGCCGAGGCCGACGATCGCGACCTTCTTGCCGGGGCCCGCCTGCCAGTGGGCGAGCGGCGAGTAGAGGGTGATGCCGGCGCAGAGCAGCGGCGCGGCCTCGTCGAGCCCGATGCCCTCGGGGATGCGGAGGGTGTAGTTCTCGTCGACGACGATCTGGTGGGAGTAGCCGCCGTAGGTGGGCTCGCCGTTCTTGTCGAGGGCGTTGTACGTGCCGGTCATGCCCTGCGTGCAGTACTGCTCCAGGCCCTGGAGGCAGTACGCGCAGGTGCGGCAGGAGTCGACGAAGCAGCCGACGCCGACCCGGTCGCCGACCTTGTGGCGGGTGACGCCGGGGCCGACCTCCGCGACGATTCCGGCGATCTCGTGACCCGGGACCATGGGGAAGATGCCCTCGCCCCAGCCGTCGCGCGCCTGGTGGATGTCGGAGTGGCAGATGCCGGCGTACCTGATGTCGATGAGGACGTCGTGTTCGCCGACGGGCCGGCGCGGCACGGTGGTGCGTTCGAGGGGGGCGTTGGCGGCGGGGGCGGCGTAGGCGGGGACGGTGGTCACGTTCGTGGTCATGCCGTCCACGCTCCCCGAGGTGCGGGGTTTCACCCAGCCACCTGTTCTGCCTACGACCGGCGTGCCTACCACTGGCAGGGTCAGGCACGTACGTCCGGCGGTGGGCCGGGGCGGCGATAATGGTGCCGTATGGAGCCCAGTGCCGAACTCAGCGAATTCCTGCGCTCCCGGCGGGCCCGGCTGAAGCCGCAGGACGTCGGGTTGCCCGAGTACGGGCGGCACCGCCGGGTGCCGGGGCTGCGCCGGGAGGAGCTGGCGCAGCTGGCCGGGGTGTCGGTGGCGTACTACACCCGGCTCGAGCAGGGTCATGGGCGGAACGTGTCCATGGAGGTGCTGGACGCCATCGCGCGCGCCCTGCGGCTGAGCGACACCGAGCGGGCCCATCTGACGCATCTGGCGAAGCCGACGGTGAAGAAGCGGCAGCGGGCGGCGATCGCGCGCCCCCAGCGGGTGCGGGCGTCGCTGACGCAGCTCCTCGACTCGATGGACGGGGTGCCCGCCTTCGTCCTGGGGCGCCGGCTGGACATCCTGGCGTGGAACCGGATGGCCCGGGCCCTGCTGGGTGACTTCGCCGCCTGGGAGCCGGCCGAGCGGAACATGCCCCGGATGGTCTTCCTGGATCCGAACGCGCGCGATCTGTACGTCGACTGGGAGCACAAGGCGGTCGAGGTCGTCAGCGTGCTGCGGCTGTACGCGGGCTGCTATCCGGACGATCCGCAGCTGCTCGCGCTGGTGGGTGAGCTGTCCGTGCGGAGCGAGGAGTTCCGCTCGTTGTGGGCGGCGCACACGGTGACCGACAAGGGGCACGGCACGAAGCGGCTGCGGCACCCGCTGGTGGGCGAGCTGACGCTGTCGTACGAGTCGCTGAAGGTGGCGGGGGACGATCCGGACCTGGTGCTCGTGACGTACCACGCGGAGCCGGGGACGGCGTCGGCGGACGCGCTGCGGCTCCTCGCGGGGTGGGGCGTGGACGAGACGGTGGACGTACGCGAGTAGGAAACGAAACGGCAGAGGCCCCCTCCCGGTGCGGGAGGGGGCCTCTGCGCCACGTGCGCGGTGTGCGGGACCGGATCAGGCCTCCGAGCCGGCCTTCCAGGCCGACCAGCTCATGTTCCAGCCGTTGAGGCCGTTGTCGGGGGCGATCGTCTTGTCCTTGGAGTTCTTGACGATCACGACGTCACCGACGATCGAGTGGTCGTAGAGCCAGGCGGCCTGCTGGTTCGGGTCGCCGGCGCCCTTGACGTCGTTGAGGCCCACGCAGCCGTGGCTGGTGTTGGCGGAGCCGAAGATCGAGTCCGGGCCCCAGTAGTTGCCGTGGATGAAGGTGCCCGAGGTGGACAGGCGCATGGCGTGCGGCACGTCCTTGATGTCGTACTCGCCCTTGCCGTCGTCGTCCGTGAAGCCGACGGTGGCGCCGTTCATCCGGGTCTCCTTGAACTTCTCGGAGATCACCATCTGACCGTTGTAGGTCGGGTTCTCCGGGGAGCCGGCGGAGATCGGGATGGTCTTGATCGTCTTGCCGTCCTGGGTGACCGTCATGGTCTTGGTGGCGACGTCGACGGTCGAGACCTGGTTGCGGCCGATCTTGAAGGTGACGGTCTTCTGCTGGACGCCGAAGACACCGTCGGCGCCCTCGACGCCGTCGAGGTCGAGCTTGAGGGTGACGGTCGAGCCCTCGGCCCAGTACTTCTCGGGGCGGAAGTCGATGCGCTGGGAGTTGAACCAGTGCCCGACGACCTCCTGACCGGAGCTGGAGGTGACGGTGATGCCGCCCTGGACGGCCT
The DNA here is from genome assembly GCF_001905665.1 of Streptomyces sp. CB02261. Classification (GTDB taxonomy): domain Bacteria; phylum Actinomycetota; class Actinomycetes; order Streptomycetales; family Streptomycetaceae; genus Streptomyces. The sequence continues at coordinate 495,247 of NZ_LIVX01000002.1, forward strand.
TCTTGTCGGTGATCGCCTTGTTGAAGTTGATCGAGACCGGCATGCCGACGCCGACGGTCGAGCCGTCCTCGGGCGTGAAGTTGCCGATGAAGCTGTTCGCCTTGGAGACGGTGGTGAACGAGGAGTTCTCGTGCGCCTCCAGGCCCTCCGCGTCCGCGGCGGTGGCCGTGATCTTGTAGACCGTGGCCCGCTCCAGCTGCTCGCTCGGCTTCCAGCTGAGGCCGTCGGCCGCTATCTCGCCCTTGACCTCGGTGCCGTCGGCGGAGGTCATGGTGACCTCGGTGAGCTTGCCGTCGGTGACGGTGACCTTGGCGTCGTTGTTGATGGACGCGTTCTGCGTACCGCTCTTGGGCGCGATGGTGATCTGCGCCTTCGAGGACTTGGCCGCCTCCGCCGCCTCGTCGACCTGGGCCTGAGACGTTGGTGTCGCGGATCCGGAAGCGCTGCCGCCCTTGTCGCCGTCGTCGCACGCCGAGAGCACCATTACACCGCTGAGCACCGCGGCCGCGACCGCCAGGCTCGTGCGGCGCTTGCCGTCCGTCATCACACGCATCTCCATCGTCGCCGATTCCCTGCCAACACTTACCTGAATACCCATGACACCCCGTCCGGTTCCGGAACCGGACGGTATGTGGGGAACGCCACTGATCGACACGCACCGTCGGCGCGTCCGGTTCCCGGGACCGGACGAAAGGCCCCGGGACGGTGTCCCGGGGCCTTCGATCAGGGCGCTTCCCGGTGTTCGGCCCGGACGCCGCCCACCGGTCCTCGCGCTACGACCGGTCGTCGTCGTCCTCTTCCTCCGCCCCATCCTCCTCGCCGAGGTCCCACTCCAGTGCGTCGGGGTCGTACTCGACCTCCTCGCTGCTCCAGGAGGCCTGGACCATCTCGATGCCGGGGACGTCGCGGATCAGGTCGAAGGGCTCGACGAGGTAGGCGAGGGCCTCGGCGCTGTCCTCGCGCACGGCGGCGCGGGCGGGCACCCGCTCCTCCTCCGGCATGAACTCGTCGGCGTCGATCCGGCCCTCGGCGGCCTCGGCCAGTTCCGCGGGGCCGTCGATCTCCAGAACCACATCGACGCGAAGGCGTACATAGCGTGCTGTCTCAGAAGTGCTCATGATCCGGAGCGTAGGGGCCGCGGGCCCTCGGCTTTCCCACGACCCGCTGTGTTCATTAGCATCGGCGCACCGACCAATTCGCGGTTTCCGCAAGGGGGATCGAAATTTCCGTGTCCGCCGCCCGACGCCCACTGCTGACCGCGACCGCCGCGGGGACGCTGCTGTGTGCCCTGTGGTTCGTACCGTCCGCGAACGCCACCGACGAGCCGGGCGGGGTACGCGTCGGCGTGACCCTGGACGGGGCCGGATCGGGCGACGGACACCTGGCGGACACCGGCGGCCGGGACACCGTGCCGTACCTGCTGGGCGGCACGGGCATCCTGGGGGTCGGCGCGGGTTTCGTGGCGCTGGCGATGAGACGCCAGGGCCGCGCGTCCTGAGAGGGCGCGGGCCCCTGGTGGGGGCCCGCGCACGCGTCAGGCCAGCGGGCCGGTGACCGGCTCCACCGCGGCGAGCAGCCGCCCTTCGCGCACGAAGGTGTCGGCGGCGGCCAGGTCGGGGGCGAGGAACCGGTCGGGGCCGGGACCCTCGACGCCGGCCGCGCGCAGGGCGTCGATGGCCGCCCGGGAGGCGGGGGCGGGGGTGAGGCCCGTGCGGAGCTCGATGCCCCGGGTCGCGGCGTACAGCTCGACGGCGATGATCCGGTTGAGGTTGCCGACAGCGGTGCGCAGCTTGCGGGCGGCGGACCAACCCATGGAGACGTGGTCCTCCTGCATCGCGGAGGAGGGGATGGAGTCGGCGGAGGCCGGGACGGCGAGCCGCTTCATCTCGCTGACGAGGGCGGCCTGCGTGTACTGGGCGATCATCAGGCCGGAGTCGACGCCGGCGTCCTCGGCGAGGAACGGCGGCAGGCCGTGCGAGCGGTTCTTGTCGAGGAGCCGGTCGGTGCGGCGCTCGGCGATGGAGCCGAGGTCGGCGGCGGCGATGGCGAGGAAGTCGAGGACGTACGCGACGGGGGCGCCGTGGAAGTTGCCGTTGGAGGCGACGCGGCCGTCGGGCAGGACGACGGGGTTGTCGACGGCGGCGGCCAGTTCCCGCTCGGCGACGAGCCGGGCGTGGGCCATGGTGTCGCGGCCGGCGCCGGCGACCTGCGGGGCGCAGCGCACCGAGTAGGCGTCCTGGACGCGGGGGGCCTCGCCGCTCTGGAAGTGACCGGTGAGCTCGGAGCCCTTGAGCACGGCCAGCATGTTGGCGGCGGAGGCGGCCTGGCCGGGGTGGGGGCGGATGGCGTGCAGTTCGGGTTCGAGGACCTTCTCGGTGCCGAGGAGGGCTTCGAGGGAGAGCGCGGCGGTGATGTCGGCCGACTTGTAGAGGGTGTCGAGGTCGGCGAGGGCCATGATCAGCATGCCGAGCATGCCGTCGGTGCCGTTGAGGAGGGCGAGGCCCTCCTTCTCCTTGAGCTCGACGGGCGCGATGCCGTGGGCGGCGAGCAGCTCGCCGGCGGGCTTCACGACGCCGTCGGGGCCTTCGGCGTCTCCCTCGCCCATGAGGGCCAGGGCGCAGTGGGAGAGCGGGGCGAGGTCGCCGGAGCAGCCGAGGGAGCCGTACTCGTGCACGACCGGGGTGATGCCGGCGTTGAGGACGTCGGCCATGGTCTGCGCGACCTCGGGGCGGACGCCGGTGTGACCGGACGCGAGGGTCTTCAGGCGCAGGAACATCAGGGCGCGTACGACCTCGCGCTCGACGCGCGGGCCCATGCCGGCGGCGTGCGAGCGGACGATGTTCCGCTGGAGCTGGGCGCGGAGCTCGTGGCCGATGTGCCGGGTGGCGAGCGCGCCGAAGCCGGTGGAGACCCCGTAGACGGGCTCGGGCTTGGCGGCGAGCGCGTCGATGACGCCCCGGGCGGCGGCCAGCGCCTGCACGGCCTCGGTCGACAGCTCGACGCGGGCGCCGTGACGGGCGACGTCGATGACGTCCTGCGGGGTCGTGCCGGACGTGCCGAGGACGACTGTCTGCATATCCATATTCAGCACCCTACGGATTGAAGACCGACCTGTCACTAGCTGACTTCGTCACCGTCCCGCCGGGCGACGGACCCTTACCCCTCCGATGATCACCCACGGACGCCCGGCACCCGGGCACCCGCCGTCCCGGCCCGTCGCCGGCGGGGCCCCGGGCGCCGCTCGCCGTCTCAGGGAGCCGGCGGCAGCGCTTCCGGCGGCGGCTCCGGGAGCGGCGGCGCGTCCCGGAAGCGGCGGCGGTCCCGGGCGCCGGGAGGGGCGTCGGCGAGCCGGACCACCGTGCCGTCGCGGCCCGCCACCACCGGCTTCGCCGAGCGGGCGGCCTTGGCCTGGTACTGGGCCGCGTCGGCGAGCCGGAAGAGCCGGCGGGCCGACCTGAGCGGGCCGATGGGGTCTCCCGTGGACGCGACCCCGCAGGCCACGCCCTCCCCCAGCTCCAGTTCCGCCGCCCTTACGCAGAGCTCCTCGGCGACCGCGACCACCTCGTCCGCCGTCGGGCCGACCGTGAGCAGGCAGAACTCGTCGCCGCCGAGGCGGGCCGCGAGGGCGCCGTGGAGCTTGGCGCCGCAGCGGGAGAGGACGGAGCCGAAGCGTTCCAGGAGCCGGTCCCCGACCGCGTGGCCATGGGTGTCGTTGACGCGCTTGAGGCCGTTGAGGTCGCAGACCATCAGGCTGACGACGGAACCGTCCGCCCGGTAGCGCTCGATGGCCTCGTCCAGACGGGTGTCGACGGCCCGGCGGTTGGCGAGACCGGTGAGGGGGTCGGTGAAGGCCAGCTTGCGCACCTCCTCCAGGCGCTCGGCCTGGGCGATGCCCGCCGCGACGACCGCCGAGAGCACGGTCGCGAAGTCGGCGTCGGCCCGGGTGAAAGGTTTCACCTCCGGTGGACGGGCCACGTACAGCTCGCCCCACGCCCGGCCGTGCAGCACGATCGGCGCGACCACGCAGCAGCCCCGGCCCCGCTTGCGCAGGCCCGTCACCCGGCCCGTCGGCAGCGGGTCGCGGGCGGTCTCCACCCAGGCGTCCGGCTCCCCGCCGCGCGCCCACCTGGCGTGCAGGAACTCGGTGATCTCGGGGAACTGGTGGACCGGATACGTCTCCGAGTCCGGGAACTCCTCCTCCCCCACGGCCCGCTCCCCCGCGTTCACCAGGACCTTGAGGCGGCCGTGGTCCCGCTGCCAGACCGACAGGGCGGCGAAGCTCCCGTCGAGCCCGTCGCAGGACCCGAGCGCCGCCGCCCGCCAGAACTCGCGTGGAGTGTGCGCCGCCGCCATCCCCTGCGCCAGCGCCACCACGGCCCGCAACCGCCCGTCCTCACCCATTTCTCCAGCTTAGGGACGTTTCTACCGTTTTCCCTTTCGAGACGTCACCGTCCGTGACATTTGGTACAGAACCGAAGGGTACGGAACGGCAAGGTCCGGAGCGGAAGGGTACGGAACCGGTGGGATCACTCACCCGGCCAGTTCGGCTTCCGCTTCTCGTTGAAGGCCGCCACGCCCTCCGCCCGGTCCCCCGAGAACGCCACCGAGCGCCAGGCCGCGTCCTCGACCTCCAGGCCAGCCCGCAGGTCGAGGCCCTGGCCGAGCCGCATCGCCTTCTTCGCCGCGCGCAGCCCGACCGGCGAGTTCGCCGCGATCCGCCCCGCGAGCTCCAGGGCGGCCGTCCGCGCGTCGTCCTCCAGGAGGTCGACGAGGCCCAGCGCGCGGGCCTCCGCCGCCTCCACCCGCCGGGCCGTGAAGACCAGCTCGGCGGCGCGCGCCGCGCCCACCCGGCGCGGGAGCAGCTGCGTACCGCCGCCGCCGGGGATGACGCCCACGGACACCTCGGGGAGGCCGACCACGGCGGTGGCGTCGGCCACGATCACGTCGCAGGCGAGCGCCAGCTCGAAGCCGCCGCCGAGGGCGAAGCCGTGCACGGCGGCGATCGTCGGCATGGGGAGTTCGAGGACGCCGGTGTAGGCGGCGCGGGCGGTCGGCCGCTGGCGGACCAGCTCGGCGTCGGTGAAGGAGTTGCGCTCCTTGAGGTCGGCGCCGACGCAGAAGGCGCGGTCGTTGGAGGAGGTGAGGACGGTGACGCGGACCGAGGGGTCGGCGGCGAGCGCGTCACAGGCGGCCCCGAGGGAGCGGGCCATCTCGGAGGAGACGGCGTTCATCGCCTTGGGCCGGTCGAGCACCAGCTCGGCGACGTGACCCTCGCCCCCGTCCTTCCGGACCACCACGAACTCACCGAAGCGCTGCTCGGACATGACCGCACACCCTCCCGACCAAGACCTGCCCGTTAACGGCTGTTAACAGGCGTCGGCCCTGATCCTAGGTCGGGCGGCGGGTCAGGAGCCAGGGTTCGATGACGCCGAGGCCCCGGACCGGGCGCTGCCACATCGGCTGGAGCGCGAAACGGTACGTGGCGGGCTTGCGCCCCTCCTTCTCGGCGTGGGCCGCCTGCTCCGCGGCCTCCGCCTCCGAGACGGGCGCCTCGCCGGTCCTGGACAGCTCCTCCGCGAGCGCGCCGTCGACGAGGACGGCGTCCTTCGGGGCTATCGAGGTCAGCCGGCTGGCCAGGTTCACGGTGGTGCCGAAGACGTCGCCCATCCGGGTCGTCACGGTGCCGAAGGCGATGCCGACGCGCAGCGCGGGCATCGTCTCGTCGTGGCCGAGGGTCTCGATCAGGCGCAGCGCGATCTCGGCGGCCGTGCCGGCGTCGTCGGCGGCGTACAGCACCTCGTCGCCGAGGGTCTTGATGAGCCGGCCGCCGTGCGCGGCGACGAGGTCGGCGCAGGTCGTCTCGAAGGCCTCGACCAGTTCGCCGAGCTCCTCCTCCTCCAGGCGCCGGGTGAGCCGGGTGAAGCCGACGAGGTCCGCGAAGCCGACGGCGAGCCGCCGGTCGACCATCTCCTCGTCGTCGGCGGCCTGCACGACCCGGCCGGTGGCGGCGGCGAGCTGCCGCCGCCAGACGTAGATCAGGAACTCCTCCAGCTCGGGGAGGAGCAGTTCGACCAGGGGGTACGTGACCTCCGTGCGGGTCATGCCGGGCTCGGGCGGCTCGGTGAGGCCCTCCAGGAAGGAGTCGATCTGCCACTCGGCGAGCCGGGCGGTGGTCTGCCCGGTGGAACGGGCGACCTGCACGGCCATCGGCTCGCTGAGCAGCCCGGCCTCGACGAGACCGGCGAGCCGCCGCAGCGCGAGGACGTCGGCCTCGGTGAGGGCCTTGGCCTGGCCGATGTCGGCGAAGCCCATGGCGCGCCAGAAGCGGGAGGCGAGTTCCATGGAGACGCCGGCGGTGCGGGCGGCCTGGAACGGGGTGTAGCGGCGGTCGGCGCCGAGGATGAGCTGTTCGAGGCGGATGGCGAGCGGGTCGTCGGTCGGCTCGACCGTGTGGTCGACCTCGTGATGGGGGGTGGGGTACGTGGGAGGCTCGGGCGTGCCGCCCGAGTTCTCGTCGTCGACGGTCACCGGCCGCCTCCTGCCCGTTCCCTGCCCACTTGCCCTGCCGATCTGTCGCCTGGATCGCGGTCCACGATACGGCAGGTGTGGGCTGGCTCACGCGCCGACGGCCTGCGGCGTCCGTTCTCGGACGTGGTGGTGCGGGCGCTCCCGGTGGTCGGCCCGGGGGCCCGCACCCGGGTCAGCTCCGCAGGTGGACGATGTCGCCCGCGCCCACGGCCTCCGTGCCGCCGCCCTCCGTGGCCACGACCAGGCGGCCGTCGCCGTCCAGGGCCACCGCCTCGCCCTCCAGCATGCGTTCGCCGGGGAGGTCGGCCCTGACCCGGCGGCCGAGGGTGGCGCAGCCGGCCGCGTAGGCCGCCTGGAGGCCGGAGGCCTCGGGGTCGCCGTCGGCCCGTACCCAGTCGCCGTACCACTGCTCGAAGGACCGCAGGACGGCCCGCAGCAGGGTGTCGCGGTCGGTGGAGACCGCGTCGGCGAGGAGGAGGGAGCCGGCGCCGGGGACGGGCAGCTCGTCCTCACGGAGGGTGACGTTGAGGCCGAGGCCGATGACGACGGCGTCCGTGCCGGCGCGTTCGGCGAGGATGCCGCCGGTCTTGCGTTCCTCGCCGCCGACGGAAACCAGCAGGTCGTTGGGCCACTTGAGCGACATGTCGACGCCGGCGGACTTCGCGAGGCCGGTCGCGGCGGCCACGCCGGTGAGCAGCGGCAGCCAGCCCCAGCGGTGGACGGGCACGTCCGGCTTGAGGAGGACGGAGACGAAGAGGCCGGAGCGGGCGGGCGCGGTCCAGCTGCGGTCGAGGCGGCCGCGGCCCGAGGTCTGCTCCTCGGCGACGAGCACGGCGCCCCCGGGCAGCTCGTCGGCGCGGGCGGCGAGGTCGCTGTTGGTGGATCCGGTGGTCGGGACCACGTCGAGCGAGGTCCACAGGCCGTCGGGGAGGACGAGTGCGCGGCGCAGCGCGGCGGTGTTCAGCGGGGGCCGGTCGAGGTCGGACCAGGGTCCGCCGGAGCCTTGGGAGGACGTCATGCAAGCCAGACTAGGTGTGGCAAAGACCGCAGTGCCGAACCGTATCGGCGTCGATACGCTACGCCTCAGTAGCTGAGCAGTAGCCCATTCGTAGTCAACGAACCCCCCGTGACCAGGCAGGGAGCCGCATCCCGATGTCCGAGCCGGCAGAGCAGTACGAGATCGACATTCACACGACCGCAGGCAAGATCGCGGACCTCAAGCGCCGTATCGACGAGGCCACCCATGCCGGCTCGGAGCGTGCGGTGGAGAAGCAGCACGCGAAGGGCAAGCTGACCGCGCGCGAACGGATCGCCCTCCTCCTCGACGAGGGCTCCTTCGTCGAGCTGGACGAGCTGGCCCGGCACCGGTCGACGAACTTCGGCCTGGAGAAGAACCGCCCGTACGGCGACGGTGTCGTCACCGGCTACGGCACGGTCGACGGGCGTCCGGTGGCCGTGTTCTCGCAGGACTTCACGGTCTTCGGCGGTGCGCTCGGCGAGACGTACGGCCAGAAGATCATCAAGGTGATGGACTTCGCGCTGAAGACGGGCTGCCCGGTCGTCGGCATCAACGACTCCGGCGGCGCCCGCATCCAGGAGGGCGTGAGCGCGCTCGGCATGTACGGCGAGATCTTCCGCCGCAACACCCACGCCTCCGGTGTGATCCCGCAGATCTCGCTGGTCGTGGGCCCGTGCGCGGGCGGTGCGGTGTACTCGCCCGCGATCACCGACTTCACGGTGATGGTGGACCAGACCTCGCACATGTTCATCACGGGTCCCGACGTCATCAAGACGGTGACCGGTGAGGACGTGGGCTTCGAGGAGCTGGGCGGCGCCCGGACGCACAACGCGACCTCGGGCGTGGCGCACCACATGGCGGGGGACGAGAAGGACGCCATCGAGTACGTGAAGTCCCTGCTGTCCTACCTTCCGTCGAACAACCTCTCGGAGGCGCCGGCGTTCCCTGAGGTCGCGGACACCGAGGTGTCGGACGAGGACCGGGAGCTGGACACGCTGATCCCGGACTCGGCGAACCAGCCGTACGACATGCACCGGGTCATCGAGCACGTCCTGGACGACGGCGAGTTCCTGGAGACGCAGGCGCTGTTCGCGCCGAACATCGTGACCGGTTTCGGCCGGGTGGAGGGCTTCCCCGTCGGCGTGGTGGCGAACCAGCCGATGCAGTTCGCGGGCTGCCTGGACATCGACGCCTCCGAGAAGGCGGCGCGGTTCGTCCGCACCTGCGACGCGTTCAACATCCCGGTCCTGACCTTCGTGGACGTGCCGGGCTTCCTGCCGGGCGTGGACCAGGAGTACGGCGGCATCATCCGGCGCGGCGCGAAGCTGATCTACGCCTACGCGGAGGCCACCGTCCCGCTGATCACGGTCATCACGCGGAAGGCCTTCGGCGGCGCGTACGACGTCATGGGCTCCAAGCACCTGGGCGCGGACCTGAACCTGGCGTGGCCGACGGCGCAGATCGCGGTCATGGGCGCGCAGGGCGCGGTCAACATCCTGCACCGCCGCACCATCGCCGAGGCGGAGGACCAGGAGTCGGAGCGGGCGCGGCTGATCCGCGAGTACGAGGACACCCTGCTCAACCCGTACACGGCGGCCGAGCGCGGCTACATCGACGGCGTGATCCTGCCCTCGGACACCCGCCCGCAGATCGTGAAGGGCCTGCGTCAGCTGCGGACGAAGCGAGAATCCCTGCCTCCGAAGAAGCACGGCAACATCCCGCTCTAGGCCTCCCCGGACCGGACCTGCAAGGAGTCGACATGATCAAGGTCGTACGAGGAAACCCGACCCCGGAGGAGTTGGCCGCCGCACTGGCGGTGGTTCAGGCACGGGCCGCGGCGACGGCGGCGGCGTCCGCCGGGAGCGGCGGCCCGGTGGTCCCGGAGGGCTGGTCGGACCCGTCCCGCATCGCGCGCGCGGTGCGGCACCGGCCGGGCCCGCGGGCCTGGGCGAGGTCGTACTGGCCCGTGTAGTCCTCGCACGGTGAGAGACCGGGCCCCCTGGACGGGGGTCCGGCCTCTCGCATGCCCCGGCACCGGTCACGTACGGCGGAGGAAGAGGCCGGACAGGACGGCTCCGGCGGCGACGATCGCGGCGTTGACGAGGACGGCGAGGCCGATGCCGTCGAGCAGCACGGGGCTGGTGACGACGACGGCGCTCATGATCGGGGTGCCCATGGTGATGCCGATCTGCTGGGTCATGGTCGCGAGCCCGGTCGCCGTGCCCTGCTCGTGGTCCGGGATGCCGGAGGTGGCGGTGACCATGAAGCCGACGATGGCGAGCATGTTGCCGACGCCGCCCGCGAAGGTGGCGGCGAGCAGCAGCCAGAGGCTGCCCCGGTCGTCGCCGAGCCCGTACAGGGCGAGGGTCGCGACGGCCTGGAGGAGCCCGCCGGCGACGAGCGCGGTGCGGGCGCCGTGGCGGCCGATGAAGCGGGACGCGAGCACCCCGCCGAGGACCGTGCCGGCGCCGAGGACGCCGAAGGACAGTCCGGCGGCGAGCGGGGAGAAGCCCAGGACGTCCTGGAGGTAGAGCGTCATCAGGAAGACCAGCGAGGTCTCGGTCACGAAGGCGACGAGCCCGGCGACGTTGCCCCAGACGACGGTGCGGCGGGTGAGGATCCGCACCGGCACGAGGGGCGAGGCGGACCGCCGCTCCACGAACCAGAAGGCGACGAGCAGGGCTACCCCGGCGACCAGGGCCAGGGGCTCGGTGGTCAGTCCGTAGACGAGGGCGAGGAGTCCGGCGGTGACGGTGATCGCGCCGGGGACGTCGAGGCGGGGGCGGACGGCCGGGCGGCTCTCCTTCAGGACGACGGGGGCGACGAGGAGGACGGCGAGGACCACCGGCACGTTGACGAGGAAGGCCCAGCGCCAGGAGAGCAGGTCGGTGAGGACGCCGCCGAGGATCGCGCCGGTGGTGAATCCGGCGGACATCAGGGCGCCGTTGAGGCCGAGCGCGCGGGCGCGCAGGGGGCCTTCGGGGAAGGAGGAGGTGAGCAGGGAGAGCCCGGCGGGGGTGACGGCGGCGGTGGCGAGGCCCTGCGCGACACGGGCGGCCATCAGCGTCTCGGGGCCCGTGGCGAGGCCGCCGACGAGGGAGGAGACGCCGAGGAGGGCCATGCCGCCGAGGAAGAGGCGGCGGCGCCCGACGAGGTCGGCGACGCGCCCGAAGAGCAGGGTGAAGCCGGCGGCGGCGAGGGCGAAGGCGGTGGCGATCCACTGGAGGCCGCCGAGCGTGAAGCCCAGGCCCTCGCCGATGACGGGCAGGGCGACGTTCAGGATCGAGAAGTCCACGGCCAGCATGAACTGGGCCAGGAGGAGGACGACGAGGACGAGCCGCATCCGGCCGGTCATCCGGGTGTCGAGGTGGTCCACGGGCTTGGGGAGATCCAGGGCAACCATGCGTACGACCCCTTAATGGGAGACTGGTTCCGTTAAGATGTCCCGTACCGTAGCAGAGTCGATGGAGCTAATGGAACAGGAGACCCGTTTGACCGAGAGCCAGCCGGCCTCGCCCGGCACCCCGGCCTCCCCCGGCACCCTGCGCCCCGGCGGCCGCACCGCGAAGGTCCGCAGAGCCGTCCTCGACGCCACCCAGGACGCCCTCGCCGAGAGCGGCTTCCACGCCCTGAACATGGACCGGATCGCGGCGGCCGCCGGCGTCGGCAAGACCACCGTGTACCGCCGCTGGGGCTCCCCCGTCGGCCTCGTCACCGACCTCCTGCACGACATGGCCGAGCAGTCCCTGCCCGCCTCCGACACCGGCTGCCTCACCGGCGACCTGCGGGCCAACGCCGAACTCGTCCGGGACACCCTCACCGACCCCCGGATGGGCGCCGTCTTCCGCGCGGTCATCGCCGCGGGCGCCTGCGACGAGGGGTGCGCCCGCGCCCTCGCCGACTTCTACCGGACCCGGCTCGCCGAATGGGCCCCCGTCGTCGCCCGGGGCGAGGCGCGCGGCGAGATCCCCGCCGGCACCGACCCGGTCGAGCTGCTCCGCGCCGTCTCCGCCCCGCTCTACTACCGCTTCACCGTCACCCGGGAGGAGCTGACCGCGGCCGTGGTGGAACGGGCGGTCTCCGCGGCGCTCGCGGCGGCGCGGGACGGGGTGTTCCTCCGCGAATAGTCCTTCCGCACGGGGGCGCCTGAGTATCCGTACTCAGGCGCCCCACCGGCCCCGGCCGCAGGATCGGAGGCATGTTGTGGTCCGACCCGGAGAACGAGCCGCCGAAGTTCATGCGCGACATGCAGGCGATGCTCCGCCGCGCGGGCGTGCTGCTCGCCCTGGCGATGGTGGTGGGCATGTTCGCGGTCAGCGCCCGCTAGCGGGCGCGCCGCCGATCATGCCCGGCCCGATCGGGATGACACCGCGCGGAGCCGCCCACTGGCTACGCTGCCCCCATGACTGCTGATCCGCGCCGTGTCGTGCTCGCCTCCGCCTCCCCCGCCCGCCTGGGACTGCTCCGTCAGGCCGGCCTCTCCCCCGAGGTGATCGTGAGCGGGGTCGACGAGGACAAGGTGCACGCCCCGACCCCGGCGGAGCTCGCGCTCACCCTCGCGGAGGCGAAGGCCGCCCATGTGGCCGCGCGGCCCGAGGCGTTCGGCGCCCTGGTCATCGGCTGCGACTCCGTCCTGGAACTCGACAAGCAGGCCCTCGGCAAGCCCGCCGACGCCGAGGAGGCCACGGCCCGCTGGAAGGCGATGCGGGGCCGGGTCGGCATCCTCCAGACCGGTCACTGCGTGTACGACACGACCGCCAAGCGCTTCGAGTCGGCGACGGCCTCCACCGTGGTCCGCTTCGGCGAGCCGACGGACGAGGAGATCGCCGCGTACGTGGCGAGCGGTGAACCGCTGCACGTGGCGGGCGCGTTCACCCTGGATGGGCGCTCGGCGCCGTTCATCGACGGCATCGACGGCGACCCGGGCAATGTGATCGGCCTGTCCCTGCCGCTGCTGCGCAGGCTCCTCGCGAAGCTGGACGTACGGATCACCGACCTCTGGACCTGAGGCCCCGCTCCGGACCTGAGGCCCCGTGACCTACGCGGCCGCCGGGGCCCCTTCGCGGGGCTCGGCGGCCTTGTCGTGGCCCTCGCCGTACGCCACCAGGGTGAGCACGATCAGGCCGAGGACGACCACCAGGAAGGCGAACGACGGCCAGCCGAGGAGCCCCACCGCCACCGCGGCGAGGACCCCGTGCACGACCGCGCAGCCGATGAGCAGGCCCCGGCCCGCCCGTCCGGGCCGGCGGTCGCGGACGCCCGCGAGGAGGGCGACCAGGGCGCAGAGGGCGAGGGCGATCCCGGAGACGATGCCGAGCACCCAGGTGCCGGTGTACATGGCGCCGGGGTCCATGCCGTCGAGCGACATCGACTGGGCCTTGACGAACCGGGCCATCACGGCGTTGATGACGACGATCCCGGGCGCTTCGAGGAGCAGCACCGCCGCCGTCACGAGAGCTATCGGTCTGCGGGCCACCTCGGCCACCCCCTGCATTCGCCTGTTACCGACAGTACGATCGACTGCGCGAAGGCTACTGGCCGGTAAACCTCTGGACAAGAGTGCGGACACGGCGGGCGGCGGCGGACGGCTCGGCAAAGAATCACCGGGCCATTCGTAGGGACCCGACAAAGAAACCCGAATGGCGACTGGCCGCATGAACAGAGACCTGCGCCACACCTCGGAGCTACTGTGCCGTAAAGGAACCCTGCGTACCGTGGTGCGACAAGGGAATTCACGACCCGAGCAGGCCCGGGGTCACGCTCCGTGTGGGCAAGTTCACCACTGGGGACGGGTCGAAAGGCCGTGTCGGCAGTCCCTAAACTCAGCTTGTTTCAAGGAGGGAGCCATCGTGCGCAAGGTGCTCATCGCCAACCGTGGCGAAATCGCTGTCCGTGTGGCCCGGGCGTGCCGGGACGCGGGTATCGGCAGCGTGGCCGTGTACGCCGAGCCGGACCGGGACGCCCTGCACGTCCGGGCGGCTGACGAGGCGTTCGCTCTGGGCGGTGACACCCCGGCGACCAGCTACCTGGACATGGCGAAGGTCCTCCAGGCGGCCAAGGACTCGGGTGCGGACGCGGTCCACCCCGGCTACGGCTTCCTGTCGGAGAACGCCGAGTTCGCGCAGGCCGTCCTGGACGCCGGCCTGACGTGGATCGGCCCGCCGCCGCAGGCCATCCGCGACCTGGGTGACAAGGTGGCGGCGCGTCACATCGCGCAGCGCGCCGGCGCCCCGCTGGTCGCGGGCACGCCGGACCCGGTCTCGGGTGCGGACGAGGTCGTGGCCTTCGCCAAGGAGCACGGTCTGCCGATCGCGATCAAGGCCGCCTTCGGTGGCGGCGGCCGTGGCCTGAAGGTCGCCCGGACGCTGGAGGAGGTCCCGGAGCTGTACGACTCCGCCGTCCGTGAGGCCGTCGCGGCCTTCGGCCGGGGCGAGTGCTTCGTCGAGCGGTACCTGGACAAGCCGCGTCACGTCGAGACGCAGTGCCTGGCCGACTCCCACGGCAACGTGGTCGTGGTCTCCACCCGTGACTGCTCGCTGCAGCGCCGGCACCAGAAGCTGGTCGAGGAGGCCCCCGCGCCGTTCCTGACCGCCGAGCAGAACGCCCAGCTGTACGCGGCGTCGAAGGCGATCCTGAAGGAGGCCGGCTACGTCGGCGCCGGCACGGTCGAGTTCCTCGTCGGCGTGGACGGCACGATCTCCTTCCTGGAGGTCAACACCCGCCTCCAGGTCGAGCACCCGGTGACCGAGGAGGTCACGGGCCTGGACCTGGTCCGCGAGATGTTCCGCATCGCGGACGGCGAGGAGCTCGGGTACGGCGACCCGGAGATCCGGGGTCACTCGTTCGAGTTCCGTATCAACGGCGAGGACCCGGGCCGCGGCTTCCTGCCCGCCCCCGGCACCGTCACCCTCTTCGCCCCGCCGTCGGGCCCCGGTGTCCGCCTGGACGCGGGCGTGGAGTCCGGCAGCGTCATCGGCCCGGCCTGGGACTCGCTCCTGGCCAAGCTGATCGTCACCGGCGCCACCCGTGAGCAGGCCCTGCAGCGCGCCGCGCGTGCGCTGGAGGAGTTCAAGGTCGAGGGCATGGCCACCGCCATCCCCTTCCACCAGGCCGTCGTGGTCGACCCCGACTTCACCGCCGACCCGTTCCGGGTCCACACCCGGTGGATCGAGACGGAGTTCGTCAACGAGATCAAGCCGTTCGCCCCGGCCGGCGCCGACGCCGACGAGGACGAGGCGGGCCGCGAGACCATCGTCGTCGAGGTCGGCGGCAAGCGTCTCGAGGTCTCCCTGCCGTCCTCGCTCGGCATGACCCTGGCCCGCACGGGCCTGGCGGCCGGTGCGAAGCCGAAGCGCCGCGCGGCCAAGAAGTCCGGCCCCGCCGCCTCCGGTGACACCCTCGCCTCCCCGATGCAGGGCACGATCGTGAAGATCGCGGTCGAGGAGGGCCAGGAGGTCAAGGAGGGCGACCTCATCGTCGTCCTGGAGGCCATGAAGATGGAGCAGCCGCTGAACGCGCACCGCTCCGGCACCGTCAAGGGCCTGACCGCCGAGGTCGGCGCGTCGGTCACCTCCGGCGCCGCCATCTGCGACATCAAGGACTGACGGTCGCACCGAGTACGGTACGAAGGGCCCGCAGGCAGCCGCCTGCGGGCCCTTCGTCGAGGGGAGGCACTGCCACACCATGCGAGCCGACGCACGCCGCAACCACGAGCGACTGCTCATCGAGGCCCGTGGCACCTTCGCCGAACTGGGCGCCGACGCCTCCCTGGAGGAGATCGCGCGCCGCGCGGGCGTGGGGATCGGCACCCTCTACCGCCACTTCCCCACCCGGGCCGAGCTGCTGAACGCCGTGTTCCAGGAAGCCCTGGCGGAACTCCTGCGCCGCTCCGGGGAACTGGCCGAGACCGAGGAGCCGTGCCGGGCCCTCGTGGAGTGGCTGCGGGCCCTGGTCGCGCACGCGGGCGAGTACCGGGGGCTCGCGCACGCGCTGATGTCCGCCTCGTACGACCGGAGTTCGGCCCTCGCCGGGTGCAGCGAACCGCTGCGCGCGGCGGGTGAGCGACTGCTGGAGCGCGCCCGGGAGGCGGGGCAGGTGCGCGCCGACGTGTCGATCGGCGATCTGATGCAGCTGACCAACGCGATCGCGCTGGCGGCGGAACAGTGCCCGGAAGACCGCGAGTTGGCGGACCGTCTGCTCGCGCTGACGCTGCGCGGCATCAAGAAGGGCTGACGGCGTCCGGTCCGGGTCGGGCGGCGTGGGACCCCTGGGGGAAGGTCCCTCGGACCGGCTCAGCGGCGGCGCATGTCCGCGACGCGTGCCGTGCGCTCCAGGGTCTCGGCGGCCATCCCTCCGCCCGGTCCCCTGAACTGACCGGCCGCCATCCGTCCGCGCTGGACCGGGAGCGGCATGTCACGGCGCGGCCGGGCGCCCGGGGGGAGCTGGTCGCCGCCGGTGGCTGCGCCCGTACCGGCGACGGCGATCTGGACGCCCTGGTCGGCGAGGGCCTGGAGCTCGGTGGCGGCCCGGTCGTCGTGGGCGGGCGGCTCGTCGGTCACCAGGCGGGTGATGACGTCCGTGGGCACCGTCTGGAACATGGTGTCGGCGCCCAGCTTGGTGTGGTCGGCGAGGACCACGACCTCCGCGGCCGCCTGGACGAGAGCCCGGTCCACGCTCGCGGAGAGCATGTTGGACGTGGACAGGCCGCGCTCGGCGGTCAGCCCGCTCCCGGAGAGGAAGGCGCGGGAGACCCTGAGTCCCTGGAGCGACTGCTCGGCCCCGCTGCCCACCAGGGCGTAGTTGGAGCCGCGCAGGGTGCCGCCGGTCATGACGACCTCGACCCGGTTGGCGTGGGCGAGGGCCTGGGCGACGAGCAGGGAGTTGGTGACCACGGTCAGACCGGGCACGCGGGCGAGCCGGCGGGCCAGCTCCTGCGTGGTCGTCCCGGCGCCGACGACGATGGCCTCGCCTTCTTCGACGAGGCTCGCGGCGACGTCGGCGATGGCCGTCTTCTCCGCGGCCGCGAGATGGGATTTCTGCGGGAAGCCGGATTCTCGCGTGAATCCGCCCGGCAACACCGCACCGCCGTGCCGGCGGTCGAGGAGTCCTTCTGCCTCGAGGGCCCGTACGTCTCTCCGTACGGTCACCTCAGAGGTCTGGACGACGCGGGCGAGCTCGCGGAGCGACACGGCCCCATTGGCTCGCACCATTTCGAGGATCAACTGGCGACGTTCTGCAGCGAACACGAAACTGACAGTAACGTGACCGGGCGATAGTTTTCAGCACTATGCGGCGAATTGCAGAAGATGCCCACAGACGGGACCTCCAAGTGATATAGGAGGCCCCGCCGTTGATCGGCTTCCGGCCGGGTCTATGCCCTGCCTTGCCGGGGGTTGTCCGGGTCGGCGAACCGTTCCCGCAGGCGGGAGCGGTGCCGGTACGGAGCGTTACGCCTCGCCCGCGGACTTCCGGGTGTGCAACTGCCGTGCCACTTCCGCGATCGAACCCGACAGGGAGGGGTACACGGTGAATGCATTTGCGATCTGTTCGACGGTCAGATTGTTGTCGACCGCGATCGAGATCGGATGGATCAGTTCGCTCGCCTTCGGGGCGACCACGCAGCCGCCGACCACGATGCCGGTGCCCGGACGGCAGAAGATCTTCACGAAGCCGTCCCGGATGCCCTGCATCTTCGCGCGCGGGTTGCGCAGCAGCGGCAGCTTGACGACCTTGGCGTCGATCTTGCCCGCGTCCACGTCGGCCTGGGTGTAGCCGACGGTGGCGATCTCCGGGTCGGTGAAGACGTTCGACGAGACCGTCTTCAGGTTGAGCGGGGCCACCGCGTCGCCGAGGAAGTGGTACATCGCGATACGGCCCTGCATGGCGGCCACCGAGGCCAGCGCGAAGACACCGGTGACGTCACCGGCCGCGTACACGCCGGGGGCGCTCGTACGGGAGACCTTGTCCGTCCAGATGTGACCGGAGTCCTTCAGCCTGACCCCCGCCTCCTCCAGACCCATTCCGGCCGAGTTCGGGATCGCGCCGACCGCCATGAGGCAGTGCGAGCCGGAGATGACCCGGCCGTCGGCGAGGGTGACCTCGACCCGGTCGCCGACGCGCTTGGCGGACTCGGCGCGGGAGCGGGCCATGACGTTCATGCCGCGACGCCGGAAGACATCCTCCAGGACGGCCGCCGCGTCCGGGTCCTCGCCGGGCAGCACCCGGTCGCGGGAGGAGACCAGGGTGACCCGGGAGCCGAGCGCCTGGTAGGCGCCGGCGAACTCGGCGCCGGTGACGCCGGAGCCGACCACGATGAGCTCCTCGGGGAGCTCCTTGAGGTCGTAGACCTGGGTCCAGTTCAGGATGCGCTCGCCGTCCGGCTTGGCGTCCGGGACCTCGCGCGGGTGGCCGCCCGTCGCGATGAGCACGGCGTCCGCGGTCAGCGTCTCCTCGGTGCCGTCGGCGGCGGTGACGATCACCTGGCGGGAGCCGTCCATCGCCTGCCGGCCGGAGAGCCTGCCGCGGCCGCGCAGCACCCGGGCGCCCGCCCGGGTGACGGAGGCGGTGATGTCGTGCGACTGGGCGAGCGCGAGGCGCTTCACCCGTCGGTTGACCTTGCCGAGGTCCACGCCCACGACCCGGGCGGCCTGCTCCACGTGCGGGGTGTCGTCCGCGACGATGATGCCGAGTTCCTCGTAGGAGGAGTCGAAGGTGGTCATCACCTCCGCCGTGGCGATCAGCGTCTTGGAGGGGACGCAGTCGGTCAGGACGGACGCGCCGCCGAGGCCGTCGCAGTCGACGACGGTCACCTCCGCGCCGAGTTGGGCGCCCACCAGGGCCGCCTCGTATCCGCCGGGTCCGCCGCCGATGATCACGATCCGGGTCACTGGGATCTACGCCTCGCGCTCTCGTTCTGCTGCCGGGGGGTCCCCCGCTGGGATGCAGTGCGTACGCCATTGTCCCGCACGCCTCAAGTGCGTACCCCATTCTCCCGCACGCCGGGCGCGGTCTCACGCCGGGGCCTCCGAAGGGGCGCGCCCGGCGGGCGCCGTCCACCGGCGGGCGCGGGCCCGCGGTCGCCACCTCGGAGTTCGGCGGACACCCCGCCCCCTCCCGTACCCTCGGTCCCATGTCGCTCTACGCCGCTTTCGCCGGCAACCTCGACGCGCGGCTGATGAGCCGCCGCGCACCGCACTCCCCGCTGCGCGGCACCGGCTGGCTGAACGGCTGGCGGCTGACCTTCGGCGGCGAGCAGATGGGCTGGGAGGGGGCGCTGGCCACCATCGTGGAGGCCCCCCGCTCCCAGGTCTTCGTGGCGCTGTACGACATCGCGCCGATGGACGAGGACTCCATGGACCGCTGGGAGGGCGTCGGCCTCGACATCTACCGCAGGATGCGGGTGCGGGTGCACACCCTGGACGGCGAGGAGCCCGCGTGGGTGTACGTGCTCAACGCGTACGAGGGCGGGCTGCCGTCGGCGCGGTACCTGGGCGAGGTCGCCGACGCGGCCGAGTCCGCGGGCGCGCCGCACGACTACGTGATGGAGCTGCGCAAGCGCCCCTGCTGATCCCGGCGCGGGGGTACGGACGGCGGGCCGCGCGGACGCGGGTGGACGAACGCCCCAGGGGCGGGCACAGGGGGACGGGTGCGTCTTTCGTCGGAAACGACAAGACAACGATCGCATGTCCGTCGGCATCGTCATCTACGCGCGTAGGCAATCTGCGGCTACGCTTCTGCGCGTAGGAAATCCGTCCGGGGCCCGCCTCCGGACCCCCCTCCCCGAGGCGAGAGAGTCAGTGAACGCAACTGCCACCCCGTACGAGGCCGCCGAGGCCGCTGCCGCACGTCTTCGCGAGCTGACCGGAGTCGAGAACCACGACGTCGCCCTGGTCATGGGCTCGGGCTGGGCGCCCGCCGTCGACGCGCTCGGCGCCCCCGAGGCCGAGTTCCCGGTGACCGACCTGCCCGGCTTCCCGCCGCCCGCCGTCGAGGGCCACGGCGGCAAGGTCCGCTCGTACAAGATCGGTGCGAAGCGCGCCCTCGTCTTCCTCGGCCGCACCCACTTCTACGAGGGCCGCGGTGTCGCGTCCGTCGCCCACGGCGTCCGCACCGCCGTCGCCGCCGGCTGCAAGACCGTCATCCTCACGAACGGCTGCGGCGGCCTGCGCGAGGGCATGCGCCCCGGCCAGCCGGTCCTCATCAGCGACCACCTCAACCTGACGGCGGCCTCCCCGATCGTCGGCGCCAACTTCGTGGACCTCACCGACCTGTACTCGCCGCGGCTGCGCGCGCTGTGCAAGGAGGTCGACGAGACCCTCGAAGAGGGCGTCTACGTGCAGTTCCCCGGCCCGCACTACGAGACCCCGGCCGAGATCAACATGGTCCGCGTCCTCGGTGGCGACCTGGTCGGCATGTCCACCGTCCTGGAGGCCATCGCCGCCCGCGAGGCCGGCGCGGAGGTGCTCGGCATCTCCCTGGTCACCAACCTGGCGGCGGGGCTCTCGGGCGAGCCGCTGAACCACGAGGAGGTCCTCCAGGCGGGACGGGACTCCGCCGCGCGGATGGGCGAGCTGCTGACGCGGGTCCTCGACCGGATCTGAGCCCTCCCGGCGCCCCTCGCGCCGTCCGGCCCCGGGGGCCGGACGGGCTTCGGGCCGCCGCGCGGGGCTTCTCCCCCCGCCCGCCCCTTCCCGGGGCAACCGCAGCGGCCCCCGGACGGCCGGGCCCCCGCGGTCGGTGGCCCCCCGTCGGGCCTCCGCACGGGGCTTCTCCCCCGACCCGGCCCTTCCCGGGGCAACCGCGGCGGCCTCCGACCGCCCGGGCCCCGGCCTCGGCCGGCACCGTCGGGGCCGCCGCGCGGGCCTTCTCCACCACCCCGCCCCTTCCCGGAACCGGGGGCCCCGCCCCCGGACCCCCGCGCCTCGGACTCCCCTGACGCCTGACGGCGCGGGGCGACGAGGGCACGGCCGCAGGCCGTACGGGGGCCCGGGGCTCGCCCCCCGTTCGGGAAGGGGCGGGGTGGGGAAAGGTTCCGCGCAGCGGCTCACGGCCCCGCACCCGCACCTCCCGCACGCCCCATCCCGAAAGGCACACCGTGACCCAGGACGACCTCCTCACCCGGGCCCAGGCATGGCTCGCCGAGGACCCCGACAGCGAGACCCGCGACGAGCTCGCGCGGCTCATCGACGGCGGCGCGAGCGCCGAACTCGCCGCCCGCTTCGCCGGCACCCTCCAGTTCGGCACCGCCGGGCTCCGCGGAGAGCTGGGCGCCGGGCCCATGCGGATGAACCGCTCGGTCGTCATCCGCGCGGCCGCCGGCCTCGCCGCGTACCTCAAGGCGAAGGGCGAGGAGGGCGGGCTCGTCGTCATCGGCTACGACGCCCGCTACAAGTCCGCCGACTTCGCCCGCGACACCGCCGCCGTGATGACCGGCGCCGGGCTGCGCGCCGCGCTGCTCCCCCGGCCGCTGCCGACGCCCGTCCTCGCGTACGCCATAAGGCACCTGGGCGCCGTCGCCGGCGTCGAGGTGACCGCCAGCCACAACCCGCCCCGCGACAACGGCTACAAGGTCTACCTGGGCGACGGCTCGCAGATCGTGCCGCCCGCCGACGCGGAGATCGCCGCCGAGATCGCCGCGGTCCGCTCACTGCACGACGTGCCGCGACCGGAGAGCGGCTGGGAGACCCTCGGCGACGAGGTCCTGGACGCCTACCTGGAGCGTACGGACGCCGTCCTGACCCCCGGGTCCCCCCGCACCGCCCGGACCGTCTACACGGCCATGCACGGCGTCGGCAAGGACGTCCTGACGGCCGCGTTCGGCCGCGCCGGCTTCCCGCCGCCCGCGCTCGTCGCCGCGCAGGCCGAGCCGGACCCGGCCTTCCCGACGGTCGCCTTCCCGAACCCGGAGGAGCCCGGGGCCATGGACCTGGCCTTCGAGGCGGCCCGGGCGGTGGAACCCGACCTGGTGATCGCCAACGACCCGGACGCCGACCGCTGCGCGGTGGCCGTGCCGGACCCGGCGGTCGCCGGCGGCTGGCGGATGCTCCGCGGCGACGAGGTCGGCGCGCTGCTCGCGGCGCACCTCGTCCACAAGGGCGCCACGGGCGTCTTCGCCGAGTCCATCGTGTCGTCCTCGCTGCTCGGCCGGATCGCCGAGGCCGCGGGCGTCGGCTACGAGGAGACCCTGACGGGCTTCAAGTGGATCGCCCGCGTCGACGGCCTGCGCTACGGCTACGAGGAGGCGCTCGGCTACTGCGTCGACCCGGAGGGCGTCCGCGACAAGGACGGCATCACGGCGGCGCTGCTCGTCACCGAGCTGGCGTCGGTGCTCAAGGAGCAGGGCCGGGGCCTGACCGACCTGCTCGACGACCTGGCGGTGGAGCACGGTCTGCACGCCACCGACCAGCTGTCGGTGCGGGTCGAGGACCTGAGCGTCATCGCGAACGCCATGGCGGCGCTGCGCGAGCGGCCGCCGGTCTCGCTGGCCGGCCTGACGGTCGTCTCGGCGGAGGACCTGACGAAGGGCACGGAGTCGCTGCCCCCGACGGACGGGCTGCGCTACCACCTGGAGGGCGCGTACAAGGCCCGGGTGATCGTCCGCCCGAGCGGCACGGAGCCCAAGCTCAAGTGCTACCTGGAGGTCGTGGTGCCGGTGGCCTCGTCGGACGACCTCGCCCCGGCCCGCGCCAAGGCCGCGGAGCTGCTCGTCGCGATCAAGCAGGACCTGTCGGCGGCGGCCGGTCTCTGACCACCGCACCGCACCGAGGGCCGGCCCGGACATGATCTCCGGGCCGGCCCTCGGTGCTGCCTCGGCGGGATCAGCCCGTCGCCATCAGGATCACCAGGAGCAGCAGCCCGGCCGCGGCGGGCCCGATGATCTCGTACGCCCAGCGCACCCGCGCCTCGCCCTGCGCCCCGGGCGTCCCGGAGCGGTGCTCGGCGAGTTCGCGCAGGTCCGCGACGGTCTGGTCGGCGGGCGCCGTGCGCGAGGCGCTGTCGCGTACGTCGGCGTTGACCGAGGTACGGCCGTGCGGGTCGTCCTGCGAGGCGCGGGCGGCGCGGCGGGCCGCCCTCTTGCGCTGGCGCAGCGAGACGGGGATGGCCCACAGCTGGTACTTGACGCCGTCCCGGGTGAGGACCTCGCTGGAGTAGCCGGCGCGGACGTCGGCGACGGTCCCCCAGGGCAGCGTGATCGACCGGAACGGGTTGCGGATCTTGAGCCGGTCGTCGTCGGCCCACACGGCGGGGCGGATGGTGAAGGCGACGATCAGCGGCACGGCCAGGACGAGACCCGCGAGCGCGAGCCACGGCGAGCGGCCCTCGCCGCGCAGCAGCACGTCACCGGCGAACACGCACGCGAGGAGCAGCAGGAACACCCCGCTGGCGATCCCCAGCGGCGACCGGAAGACACGGTCGGGGGACGGCTGCTTCGCGGACGGCTGCTCGGGGGTCGACTCGCGGCTCGGCTCGTGGCTGGGCTCGGGGGTCGGCTCGGGGGTCGTCATGCCGCCGATTCTGCCTCATGGCCCGATGCGGGCTCAGGCGGCCCGCGTGGCCACGAGATCCGCGTACAGAATGATGTTGTCGGGCCGGTGGCCGGCCACCAGATCGCCGCCGCAGGTGACGAGGCGCAGCTCGGGGCGGGTGGTGTCGCCGTACACCTTGGCCGTCGGGAAGGCGTCCTTGGCGACCTGCTCCAGCTCCCGGACACGGAACTCGGCGGTCGTGCCGTCGGCGCGGGTCACGGTGATCCCGTCACCGATCCGGACCTTGGAGACGTCCTTGAGGACGGCGGGGCCGCGCGCGGTGTCGAAGTGCCCGATGAGCACGGCGGGGCCGGTCTCGCCTGGCGTGACGCCCTTCTCGTACCAGCCGATCCGGTCGGCGTCGGCGACCGAGGGCACCTCGACGGCGCCGTCGGCGGTGAGCCCGAGCCCCAGGACGCCGCCGACGTCCACGCCCGCGGCGGGCACCTGGACCCGGAGGGGCAGGGACCGGGCCAGCGGCCGGACGGCGGCGGCGGGCGGCGGAGCGGCGGCCTCGGTGACGCGGGCGGTCGGGGTGACGGGGGCGGGCGCGGGCCCGGCCGAGCAGCCGGTGAGCGCGGCGAGGACGAGCACGCCGGCGAGAAGAACGGGGGCGGTGAGGCCGGGGATACGCGGGCGGGTACGGCGACGGTTCACGGTCGGGCTCCGGACGGCACGGGGTGCGGCCGGCCGCCGCGTGGGGCGCGGCGGCCGGCCTGGGGTGGACGCTCCTGCTCGGGTCAGGGTCAGGGAGCGGGTGGTACGTGGCCCCGGCGCGATCCCGGCCCGACGCCGGGGGTCCGGGCCGGGATCGCGCGGGAAGGCGGCGGGTGCGTGGCCCCGAGCGGCCCGGCCGGACGTCGGAGGTCCGGGCCGGAATCGCGCGGGCAGGCGGCGGGTACGGGAGCCCCGGTGCGGCCCGGGGCCCGGTAGGAGTCAGGCGCGGGCGGCGGCCCGGCGGCGGAGGACGACGAAGCCGAGGCCCGCGGCGGCGAGCGAGGCGGCGCCGGCGCCCGCGGCGACCAGGGCGGTGGAGTCGCTCCGGGTGCCGAGCTCGGCACCGGCGGCGACGCCTCCCTTGGGGATGACGGAGGTCTGCCCGGCGTGCTGGGTGCCGGTGCCCGTGCCGGCGCTCGCGGACGGGTCGGGGGCGGAGGACGAGTCACCCGCGTCGCAGGCGGGTGCCTTCGGGAAGGAGGTCCAGCGGAAGGGCACGTCCACCCCGTGCTGGGTGCGCTCGCCGAGGACCGGGGTGGGGGTGCCGAGGCGCTCGAGGACGAGGCCGTGCTTCAGGTCGGCGGGGTGCGCCCGGTCCACGGTGGCGAGGACGGTGCCCCTGTCGTCCTTGAGGACGGCCTTCGGGCCCTTCCTCGTGTCGTTGATCAGCGTCACGGACAGGTCGGTGCCCTCGAACAGCAAGTCGATGACCTGCTCGACCCTGCAGTCACCCGTCGTGACGGGCGGCTGGGCCGGGGCATCGGGGTAGGTGTCGTGGCAGTCGGCGGGCAGCCGCGTGAAAGCGGTCCAGCGGAAGGGCGTGTCCACCCCGCCCTGGGTGCGCTGCCCGAACGCCGGGTTCCGGGTGTCGGCGCCCTTGATCTTGAGGCCGACGCGGCCCTCGAAGGGGTGGGCGCGGTCGGCGGTGCCGTGGACCTTGCCCTCGGCGTCCCGGAGGACGGCCTTCGGGCCCTTCTCCAGGTCGTTGGTGAGCGTCACCGTCCAGCCCTGGCCGAACACGGAGGGGATGACCCACTCGGTGGTGCAGTCCCCGAGCATCACCGGCAGGCCGGCCTTGGGACCCTGGGAAGCGGGCTCGGTGACCGGCTCCCCGGCGGGCTTCGCGGCCGCCTCGGTGGTGGGCTTCGCGGCCGGCGCCGTGGACGGCGTCGCGGCGGACGGCTTCGCGGCGGCCGGCGTCGCGGCGGCCGGCTGAGCAACCGTTTCCGCAGACGGCTTGTCGGACAGATTGTCGGACGGCTTGGCGGACGCCGTCGCAGACGGCTTCACAGACGGCTTCGCATCGGCCGCGGCCGGCTGGACGGCCACCGGACCGTCGGCGGCGAACGCGGCTCCGGCGGCGAGGGCCGGGGTCATCGCGACGCCGGTGACGAGGGCGACGGCGATGGCGGTGCGAAGGGCGGTGCGCATAACGACTCCTGTGATTCAGGCAGGTGGATGGTGAGTCGCATGCCGCTTTTTCTCGGTCCGACTGTGTCCGGTGAGGTCTGGCTGGCTGCAAGAAGAAACTTATGGATCACTCGTCCGGGACGGGTCCGCTCCATGTCACGGGCATGTGACGGGGCTCACCACGCCGTCCGCCCGCCTGTGACCTCGGGCTCTGCGAAGCCCGCCCCCTGTACAGGTCGCTACGCGCGTAGATATGCTCGACTGGTGACCATGCCCACCACTGCACCCGCAGCTCTCGCATTCGCCGACGTGACCACGTCCGACAGTGCGCTGCGCCGCTTCCTCCACGGGCTGCCCGGCGTCGACGCCGTCGGCCTGGAGGCGCGCGCCGCGTCCCTCGGCACCCGCTCGATCAAGACCACGGCCAAGGCGTACGCCATCGACCTGGCCATCTCCATGATCGACCTGACGACGCTCGAAGGCGCGGACACCCCGGGCAAGGTCCGGGCGCTCGCCGCCAAGGCCGTCCGTCCCGATCCGACCGACCGTACGACCCCGACGACCGCCGCCGTCTGCGTCTATCCCGACATGGTCGCCACCGCCAAGGCGGCCCTCGCGGGCTCCGGCGTCAAGGTCGCCTCGGTCGCCACCGCCTTCCCGGCCGGCCGCGCCGCGCTCCCCGTGAAGCTCGCCGACACGGCCGATGCCATCGCCGCGGGCGCCGACGAGATCGACATGGTCATCGACCGCGGCGCCTTCCTCTCCGGCCGCTACCTGGAGGTCTTCGAGCAGATCGCCGCGATCAAGGCGGAGTGCGGCGACCGCGCGCGCCTCAAGGTGATCTTCGAGACCGGCGAGCTGTCCACGTACGACAACATCCGCCGCGCCTCCTGGCTCGGCATGATGGCCGGCGCGGACTTCATCAAGACCTCGACCGGCAAGGTCGCGGTCAACGCCACCCCGGCCAACACCCTTCTGATGCTGGAGGCCGTGCGCGACTTCCGCGCCCAGACCGGCGTCCAGATCGGTGTGAAGCCCGCGGGCGGCATCCGCAACACCAAGGAAGCGATCAAGTTCCTGGTCCTCGTCAACGAGACCGTGGGCGAGGACTGGCTGGACAACCACTGGTTCCGTTTCGGCGCCTCCAGCCTGCTCAACGACCTGCTGATGCAGCGCCAGAAGCTGGCGACCGGCCGTTACTCCGGCCCCGATTACGTGACGGTGGACTGATCAACATGGCATCTGCATTCGAGTACGCACCGGCGCCCGAGTCCCGCTCCGTCGTCGACATCGCCCCCTCCTACGGCCTGTTCATCGACGGCGAGTTCGTCGAGGCGGCCGACGGCAAGGTCTTCAAGACCGTCTCCCCCTCCACCGAGGAGGTCCTCGCCGAGGTCGCCCAGGCGGGCGCCGAGGACGTCGACCGCGCGGTGAAGGCGGCCCGCAGGGCGTTCGAGAAGTGGTCGGCGCTGCCCGGCTCCGAGCGCGCCAAGTACCTGTTCCGCATCGCCCGGATCATCCAGGAGCGCAGCCGCGAGCTGGCCGTCCTGGAGACCCTGGACAACGGCAAGCCGATCAAGGAGACCCGCGACGCGGACCTCCCCCTGGTCGCCGCGCACTTCTTCTACTACGCGGGCTGGGCCGACAAGCTCGACCACGCCGGCTACGGCGCGAACCCGCGCCCGCTGGGCGTGGCCGGCCAGGTCATCCCGTGGAACTTCCCGCTGCTCATGCTGGCGTGGAAGATCGCCCCGGCGCTCGCGACCGGCAACACGGTCGTGCTGAAGCCGGCCGAGACGACCCCGCTCTCCGCCCTGTTCTTCGCGGACATCTGCCGCCAGGCCGGGCTGCCGAAGGGTGTCGTCAACATCCTTCCCGGTTACGGGGACACGGGCGCCGCGCTCGTCGAGCACCCGGACGTGAACAAGGTCGCCTTCACCGGCTCGACCGCGGTCGGCAAGTCGATCGCCCGCTCCGTCGCCGGCACGCACAAGAAGGTGACCCTGGAGCTGGGCGGCAAGGGCGCGAACATCGTCTTCGACGACGCGCCCATCGACCAGGCCGTCGAGGGCATCGTCACCGGCATCTTCTTCAACCAGGGCCAGGTCTGCTGCGCGGGCTCCCGCCTGCTGGTCCAGGAGTCGATCCAGGAGGAGCTCCTGGACAGCCTGAAGCGCCGTCTGTCGACCCTCCGTCTCGGCGACCCGCTCGACAAGAACACCGACATCGGTGCCATCAACTCGTCCGAGCAGCTGGCCCGTATCACCACGCTGGTGGAGCAGGGCGAGGCGGAGGGCGCGGAGCGCTGGAGCGCCGAGTGCGAGATCCCGGCGGCCGGTTACTGGTTCGCCCCGACGCTCTTCACGAACGTCACCCAGGCGCACACGGTCGCCCGCGACGAGATCTTCGGCCCGGTCCTGTCGGTGCTGACCTTCCGTACGCCCGACGAGGCCGTCGCCAAGGCCAACAACAGCCAGTACGGCCTGTCGGCCGGCATCTGGACGGAGAAGGGCTCCCGCATCCTCGCGGTCGCCAACAAGCTCCGCGCGGGTGTCGTCTGGGCCAACACGTTCAACAAGTTCGACCCGACCTCGCCCTTCGGCGGCTACAAGGAGTCGGGCTTCGGCCGCGAGGGCGGCCGTCACGGTCTGGAGGCCTACCTCGATGTCTGAGAAGTCCGAGCAGCGTCTGAGCGTCTTCAAGACCTACAAGCTGTACGTCGGGGGCAAGTTCCCCCGCTCCGAGAGCGGCCGGGTGTACGAGGTGACGGACTCCAAGGGCAAGTGGCTGGCGAACGCGCCCCTCTCCTCCCGCAAGGACGCCCGTGACGCGGTCGTCGCCGCGCGCAAGGCCTTCGGCGGCTGGGCGGGCGCCACCGCGTACAACCGCGGCCAGATCCTCTACCGCGTCGCCGAGATGCTGGAGGGCCGCAAGGGCCAGTTCGTGCACGAGGTGGCCGACGCGGAGGGCCTGTCCAAGTCGAAGGCCGCCGTGGTCGTCGAGGCGGCCATCGACCGCTGGGTCTGGTACGCGGGCTGGACGGACAAGATCGCCCAGATCGTGGGCGGCGCCAACCCGGTCGCGGGCCCGTACTTCAACCTCTCCACGCCCGAACCGACCGGTGTCGTCACGGTCGTGGCCCCGCAGGACTCGTCCTTCCTGGGCCTGGTGTCGGTGATCGCCCCGGTGATCGCGACGGGCAACACGGCCGTCGTGATCGCGAGCGAGAGGTCGCCGCTGCCCGCGCTCTCCCTGGGCGAGGTGCTCGCCACCTCCGACCTGCCGGGCGGCGTGGTGAACATCCTCTCCGGCAAGGCCGCGGAGATGGGCCCGCACCTGGCGGCCCACCAGGACGTCAACGGCATCGACCTCACGGGCACGGACGCCGAGCTGGCCCGTGACCTGGAGATCGCGGCCGCGGACAACCTGAAGCGCGTCCTGCGCCCGCGCGCCGAGGACTTCGGGGAGCCCCCGACCACGGACCGCATGACCGCCTTCATGGAGACGAAGACGGTCTGGCACCCGACGGGCTCGCTCGGCGCGAGCGGCTCCTCGTACTAGTCGGGTCCACAGGCTCGCCAGTTCGTCCGACAGGCCCCCGGGTGATCCCGGGGGCCTGTCGCGTCACGCCCGGCCGCGTTCCACGAGTCCCGCCACGCCGTCGAGCACGCAGTCGAGTCCCGTCTCGAACTGCCACGCCGCGTCGTCCTTGCGCGCCGCCCCCCGGGTGTACCGCCGGTAGGTCGGGTAACGCCCGGTCTCCATCAGGTACGACATCTGCGGGGCGAGCCCCCGCCGCGTCTCGTCGGCGCTCTGCCAGCCCTGTTCCTCCATGTACTGACGCAGCGCGGCCTCGGACTGCGTGGCCCCGTGGACGTAGGCGCTGACCGCCCGGAACGCGGCCATCATCGTGTCGACGTCGAGCCCGAGCCCGTCGAGCGAGGCCAGCTGGCGCTCGGCCGCCGCCATCCGGGCCGGGGTGAGCGCGAAGAGCGGCGCCGGCATGTGGGCCAGCCAGGGGTGGCGCAGCATCATCTCCCGGGTCCGCAGGGCGTAGGCGCGGAGCGTCTCCCGCCAGCCGGAGATCTCCTCCCCCGGAGCCAGCTCGCCGGACACCCGGTCGATCATGAGCGCCCAGAGCTCGTCCTTGCCGTTGACGTGCCGATAGGCGGCCATGGGCGCGACGCCCAGTTCGGTGGCGACCTTCCGCATCGTCACGGCGGCGAAACCCTCGCGGTCCGCGATGCCGATCGCGACCTCGGCGATCCTGCCCGCGCTGAGGGACGCCCGCGGTGCCGCCGCGGGCCGCTCCAGGCGCTCCCACAGCGTGACGTCGTCCGTCTCTGCCCTCTTCGCCACTCGGACCTCCTTCTCTCGCGTACAGCGTATGCGTTGTGGACGACGTACACATCGACGTGTACGTTGTACACCAGTCGGTATACGCCGTACACATCGACGTTCCAGGGGGAACCCATGACCGCTCCGCTCCACCTCGCCGTGATCCAGGGCTCGACCCGCGACGGCCGCCTCGGCCCCACCGTCGCGAACTGGCTGGCCGGCCACGCCGCCGCCCGCCCGGAACTGACCACCGACATCGTCGACCTCGCCGAGACCCCGCTGCCGACCGTGTTCCCGCAGCTCGGCCACGCCCCCGAACGCGCCGAGGACCGCGCCCTGCTCGCCGCCGTGTCCCCGCGCCTGGCCGCCGCCGACGCCTTCGTCGTGGTGACCCCCGAGTACAACCACAGCTACCCGGCCTCCCTGAAGAACGCGATCGACTGGCACCACCAGGAGTGGCACGCCAAGCCCGTCGGCTTCGTCGCCTACGGCGGCTTCTCCGCCGGCGTGCGCGCCGTCGAGCACCTGCGGGGCGTCTTCGCCGAGCTGCACGCCGTCACCGTCCGCGACTCGGTCGGACTCCAGGGCGTCTGGGGCCAGTTCGACGAGAACGGCGCGGCCGTCGACCCCTCGATCGACGCCGCCGCCAAGACGTTGCTCGACCGGCTCACCTGGTGGGGCGAGGCACTGCGCGCCGCCCGCGCCCACACGCCGTACGAGGTCTGACCGTGACGACCCCTCGGACGACGCCGCAGGAAGACCGCGTCCCGTACCTGGGCGTCACCGGGCTGATGCTCGGCATCGTCCTCGCCACCCTCGACGGCACGATCGTCGGCACCGCCCTCCCCACCATCGCCGGCGAACTCGGCGGCCTCGACCGGCTGTCGTGGGTCGTCACCGCCTATCTCCTCACCGCCGCCGTCGCCACCCCGCTCTGGGGCAAGCTCGGCGACCTCCACGGCCGCAAGGGCGCCTACCTCTCCGCCGTCGGCGTCTTCCTCGCCGGGTCGGTCCTCTCCGGCCTCGCGCAGAACATGGGGCAGCTCATCGCCTTCCGCGCCCTCCAGGGCATCGGCGCCGGCGGCCTGATGGTCGGCGCCTTCGCGCTCATCGGCACCCTGGTGGCCCCGAAGGACAGCGGCCGGGTCCAGGGGATCACCGGAGCGATGCTGCCGGTGGCCTTCGCCGCCGGCCCGCTCCTCGGCGGCCTCCTCACCGACCACCTGAACTGGCGCTGGGCCTTCTACGTCAACCTGCCCGTCGGCCTCGCCGCCCTGCTGATCGTCTCGCTCGGCCTGCGCGTACGGACCCCGCGCGTCCGGGCCCGCGTCGACTGGGCGGGAGCCCTGCTGCTGACCACCGGGGTCCTCGCGCTGACCCTGCTCGCCGGCTGGGCCGGCACCGCCCACGCCTGGACCTCACCCCGGATCGTGACCCTGGGCGCGATCGCGGTCGTGGCGCTCGCCTGGTTCGCCAGGGTCGAGCGGCGGGCCGAGGAACCCGTGATCCCGCCCCGGCTCTTCCACGCCCGCAACTTCACGCCGGCGCAGATCCTGAGCCTCCTGGTCGGCGCGGGCATGATCGCCGCCCTGAACTACCTGCCGCAGTACCTGCAGTTCGCCCGTGGGCAGTCGTCCACCGCGAGCGGACTGCTGCTGCTCCCGCTGATGCTCGCCATGGTCGCCGCGCAGCTGACCTCGGGCCGGATCATCGCCCGTACCGGCCGCTACCGGACGCACCCGATCCTCGGCGGTGCGCTGATGACGGCGGGCGCGCTTCTCCTGCTGCTGCTCGACACGGACACCCCCGTCGCGGTCGCCTCCGGGCTCACCGTGGTCGTCGGCGCGGGCATGGGCCTCCTCATGCAGGCCACGCTGCTCGTCACGATGTACGGCGCCGAGCCGCGCGACATGGGCGCGGCGAGCGGCACCGTCACCCTCGTGCGGACGCTCGGCGGCTCGCTCGGCGTGGCCGTCCTCGGCGCGGTGTTCACCGCGCGTCTCGACGGGGCCGACACCCACCTGACCCCGGCGCAGGCCCTGCGGCTGCCGGAGCCTGTACGGGAGGGCCTGGGGGCCGCGGTGACGAGCGGGGTGCACGGGGTGATGCTCGGCACGGCGCTGCTCGCCGCCCTGGCCTTCGCCGTGGCCTGGCTCGTACGGGACGTCCCGCTGCGGCCCGGAACCGGCTCCGCTACGGAAGCAGCCCCTGCGTCAGCGGACCCACCACCGGCAGATCGGCCACTGCCCCGCCCTTCGTGACGTGGTCGGTCACCAGGTCGGTGCCCACCGGCTTGAAGTCGGCGACCTGGGTGCCGAGGCCGTTGTCGAGCGGGTCGACGCCGGTGTTGGCCAGCGGGTCGAGCTGCAGCCGGGTCAGCGGGCCCAGTCCGTGGGTGACGCCCGACAGCGCACCGGCTCCGGCCGCGCCGGCGTCCGTCCTGGTCAGCGAGTCGACGGGCAGCGGCACCGGGGCCGCCGCCTGGGCCCCGGCACCCGCGCCGAGCACGGCGGCGCCCGCCGCCGTGACGGTGAGGCCTGCCCTGAGCAGGGCGTTGCGGCGGCTGGGGGTCTCTGCGTGACGCGCCATGGTGATCCTTCCGAGGGGTGACAGGGCGGACACCGACAGTAGTTGAGGTGTGATGCTCGATACCAACGGGCTTCCGCGGGGGTCCCCTGCACGGGGGAATGGTTCACACTGGTGTCCCGTGAGTTCCCAACCGATCCCGACCCGTGTCGTCCTGCTCGCGGGCCCCTCAGGCTCCGGCAAGTCGTCCCTCGCCGCCGTCACCGGTCTCCCGGTCCTGCGCCTCGACGACTTCTACAAGGAGGCCGACGACCCGACCCTCCCCCTCGTCCAGGGCAGCTCGGACATCGACTGGGACTCCCCGGTGTCCTGGGACGCGGACGCGGCCGTCGCCGCCATCGTCGAACTGTGCCGCACGGGGCGGACCGACATCCCCGTGTACGACCTCGCCACCAGCTCCCGGGTGGACCGCGAGCTGCTCGACATCGGGCGGACGCCGCTGTTCGTGGCGGAGGGGATCTTCGCGGCCGAGATCGTGGCCCGCTGCCGTGAGCTCGACGTCCTCGCCGACGCGCTCTGCCTGCGCGGCCGCCCCTCGACGACCTTCCGCCGCCGGCTCGCCCGCGACCTGCGCGAGGGCCGCAAGTCGGTCCCGTTCCTGCTGCGTCGCGGCTGGCGGCTGATGCGCGCCGAGCGGGCGATCGTCGCCCGCCAGTCGGAACTGGGCGCCCACCCCTGCGCCAAGCCGGAAGCCCTGGGCCGCCTGGCAGCGGCGGCGGCGGGCCGTCACCGCACGCCCGCGACCAACTAGAGCCGGAAAACACGACGCGGGTCGTACGAGCCCCCCAGCTCGTACGACCCGCGTCGCCTTTCCCCCGTACCCCCGTACGGTTCCCCCGTGCTCCCCCGACGGCTCCGATTCCCCCGTAGCCCCCGCGGGTCCTTCCCCCCAGACCTTCAGGCCACCAGCTCGCCGAAGGACTCCTCCTCGTCACGGCCGAAGCTCAGCACCTCGTCCTCGCGCAGTCGCCGCAGCGAGCGCCAGATGCTCGACTTCACCGTGCCGACACTGATGTCCAGGATCTCCGCGATCTCCGGATCGGTCCGGCCCTCGTAGTAGCGCAGCACCAGCATCGTCCGCTGGAGCTCGGGCAGCCGGGCGAGGGCCTGCCACAGCACCGTGCGCAGCTCCGTGCCGCGCATCGCGTCCGTCTCGCCGACCGTCTCCGGCAGCTCCTCGGTCGGGTACTCGTTGAGCTTGCGCCGGCGCCAGGCGCTGATGTGCAGATTGGTCATGGTGCGGCGGAGGTACCCGCCGACGGCGGCCTTGTCGCTGATCCGCTCCCAGGCGCGGTACGTGGAGAACAGCGCGCTCTGCAGCAGGTCCTCGGCCTCGAACCGGTCACCGGTGAGGTGGTAGGCGGTGGCGTACAGGGAGGCACGACGCTCCTGGACGTAAGCCGTGAACTCGGCTTCCGAACAGCTGACGCGTTCCCCCGTGACCTCCCCGTACGCCGCTCCCCCGTCAGCAACGGCCACCATGTACGGCGCCTTGCGCTGACGCCCGACGCTGCGAACGCACCCCCGTCCGTTCATTGCAGCACCGGACTTCTCCGTGCTCCGTACGACATCGTGGAGACGCGTGACTACTGCGCTCGAGGTGGTGCTGTGCAGTGCGTTCATCTCGCGCCCCCCGTCGGTTGGAGTGTGTTTCGGTCCGTGTGCCAAGAAGCTTGCCCACGGGACTTCATGGCGTTGTCCGCCGACTGTCACAGGCGTGTCACAGGCCCCGCGGCAGAAGCGCGCCTCCCAGCGGTCGAACTCGGACGGCCGCATGGGACAGAATGACGCCCGTGCCTTTTCTGCTGCTGATCGAGGACGACGACGCCATCCGCACGGCCCTCGAACTCTCCCTGTCCCGGCAGGGCCACCGGGTGGCCACCGCCGCGACCGGAGAGGACGGTCTCCAGCTGCTGCGCGAGCAGCGGCCCGACCTGGTCGTGCTCGACGTCATGCTGCCCGGCATCGACGGCTTCGAGGTCTGTCGGCGCATCCGCCGCACGGACCAGCTGCCGATCATCCTGCTGACCGCGCGCAGCGACGACATCGACGTGGTCGTGGGCCTGGAGTCCGGCGCCGACGACTACGTCGTGAAACCGGTGCAGGGCCGCGTCCTCGACGCCCGCATCCGGGCCGTACTGCGGCGCGGCGAGCGGGAGTCGACGGACTCGGCGACGTACGGCTCGCTGGTGATCGACCGTTCCGCGATGACGGTCACCAAGAACGGCGAGGACCTCCAGCTGACCCCGACCGAGCTGCGGCTGCTCCTCGAACTGAGCCGGCGGCCCGGTCAGGCGCTCTCCCGACAGCAGTTGCTGCGGCTCGTGTGGGAGCACGACTACCTGGGCGACTCGCGGCTCGTCGACGCCTGTGTGCAGCGGCTGCGCGCCAAGGTGGAGGACGTGCCGTCCTCGCCGACGCTGATCCGTACCGTGCGCGGGGTCGGTTACCGGCTGGACGTCCCTGCGTGAGCAAGGGGATCCTCACGCGGCTGCGCCTCTCCAGCCTGCGGCTGCGACTCGTCGTCGTCTTCGCCCTCGTCGCCCTCACCGCGGCCGTCGCCGCCTCCGGCATCGCGTACTGGCTGAACCGCGAGGCGGTGCTGACCCGTACCCAGGACGGGGCGCTCAACGACTTCCGGCAGGAGATGCAGAACCGGGCGGCGACGCTGCCGCTGCGGCCCACCCAGGACGAGCTGCGGCGGACCGCCGAGCAGATGGCGACCGGCAGCCGCGACTACCAGGTGCTGCTGCTCGGTGAGCGGGACGCGGGCAAGCCGATCGTGGGCGCCTCCGACCCGGACGACTTCACCCTGGCCGACGTGCCGCGGTCGCTGACGGAGGCCGTGGACACCGAGCGGAAGGTCACGGAGGCCGACCCGTACGCGTACCACCTGTTCTGGCAGCGTACGGAACGCAACGGGACGCCGTACCTGGTCGGCGGGACGCGGATCAGCGGCGGCGGGCCCGCCGGTTACATGTACAAGTCGCTGGCCGCGGAGAAGGCCGATCTGAACTCGCTGGCCTGGTCGCTGGGGATCGCCACCGCGCTCGCGGTGGCCGGCTCGGTGCTGCTCGCGCAGGTCGCGGCGACGACCGTGCTGCGCCCGGTGCACCGGCTGGGCGAGGCGGCCCGGCAGCTCGGCGAGGGCAAGCTGGACACCCGGCTGCGGGTCACCGGCGCGGACGAACTGGCGGATCTCACCCGTACGTTCAACGGGGCGGCGGAGTCGCTGCAGAAGAAGGTCGCGGACATGAGCGCCCGGGAGGAGTCCTCCCGCCGGTTCGTGGCCGACATGTCGCACGAGCTGCGGACCCCGCTGACCGCGCTCACGGCCGTCACGGAGGTCCTGGAGGACGAGCAGGACTCCCTCGACCCGATGATCGCCCCGGCCGTCGCCCTCGTCGTCAGCGAGACCCGGCGACTCAACGACCTGGTGGAGAACCTGATGGAGGTGACCCGCTTCGACGCGGGCACCGCCCGGCTCGTCCTCGACGAGGTGGACATCGCCGACCAGATCACGGCGTGCATCGACGCGCGGGCCTGGCTCGACGCGGTCGACCTGGACGCCGAGCGCGGGATCGTGGCGCCGCTGGATCCGCGCCGGCTCGACGTGATCCTGGCCAACCTGATCGGGAACGCGCTGAAGCACGGCGGATCGCCGGTCCGGGTCTCGGTGCGCACCGAGGCCGAGGAACTGGTCATCGCGGTGCGCGACCACGGCCCCGGCATCCCCGAAGAGGTGCTCCCGCACGTCTTCGACCGCTTCTACAAGGCGAGCGCGTCCCGGCCGCGGTCCGAGGGCAGCGGCCTCGGACTGTCGATCGCCATGGAGAACGCGCTGATCCACGGCGGTTCGATCACCGCCTCCAACTCGGTCGGTGAGGACGGGACGGTGGACGGCGCGGTGTTCGTGCTGCGGCTGCCCCTGGACGCGTCGGGGATCACCCGCGAGGTGCAGACCCGCAGCAGCCAGGGCGAGGTGGAGGAAGCGTGAGGCGCCGCACCTTCAGGCGTACGGCCGGGGCGGGGGCGCTCGCGGCGGCCGCGCTCGCCGTGTCCGTCACCGGCTGCGGGATCAGGACGACGTCGGTCCCGGTCGACGCGGGCGCCGCCCCGTCACGGGTCCCGTGCAGCACGGCCACGGGCGGGGCGACGGGGTCTCCGGTGCAGGGCGTGCCGGTCCGGGTGTTCCTGGTCTGCGGGGCGCAGCTGGAGGCGGTGGACCGGCGGTCGCCGCTGCCGGAGGAGAAGGCGGGCGGCGATCCGGTGCGTACGGCCGGGGGGCTGCTCGCGCAGCTGCTCGCCGAGCCCTCGGAGAGCGAGCGGCAGGCCGGGTTCACCAGCGCGGTGCGCGGGCCGCTGGTGGTGAGCGGCGGCCACTCGGGCGATCCGGCGGGGACGCTGCGGCTGAGCCGCCAGCCCGAGGACCTGGCGCCGACCGCCCTGTCGCAGCTGGTCTGCACGTTCGCGGAGAGCTCGGCGGGCGCGGGCGGCCACACCGTCCTGCTCGGCGGCCCCGGCGCGTACGAGCCGAAGCGCTACCGGTGCACGACCGAGCTGCGCGAGCGCCCGGAGTCGGCGCCGCCGACGGCGCCCGCGAGCGCTCCGGCGACCGCCCCGACGACCGCCCCGGCGGCGACGGCCACGGGCTGAGCGGGCCGCCTCCGCACCCTCGGGGGCGGGTCCTCCCCGGGTCCGGCCGTACCCGGCGGAACCGATTCCGCTGTGCGGGGCGTCTTGGGGGGCGTGCAGCGTCAAGGTTCGGGCGGCAGTGCCGCCGTGGTCGTCCGCGTGACGGGGTTCGTCCTCGTCGTCGCGCATCTGCTGCTCGTCGCCTGGGTCAGCCTGCGCCCACGGGACGTGGCCTGGGTGACCGCGCCGAACACCGTCCCGCTGAACGGCCTCCGCGCGGACCTCGCCCTCGGCGCCACCGAGGCGGCCCGGCTGATCGGTGAGGGGCTGCTGCTCCTGGCGCCGCTGGGGGTGCTGCTGCCGATGGCCGACGGGCGGTTGAACGTCTCCCACTGGGCCTCGCTCGTCCGGACGACCGCCGCCGGGGCGCTGGTGTCGCTGGGCGTGGAGCTGCTGCAGACCGCCGTGCCGGGTCAGGTCGTGGACGTGGACTCGATCCTCCTGAACACGGCGGGGGTGGCGCTCGCGCACCTCCTCCTCGTGCCGGCCGGGCGGACCTGGCTGCGCCGCAGGTCGGACGGGGGCCGGGCGGGCTCCTCCGCGGGGACGGGCCGGGGCGAGGGTTCCGCCCTTCTGCGGGGCGAGGGGTCTCAGGGTGCGACCCCGACGATTACCAGGGTTCCGATCGCCCGGTAGACCGACGCCCCGGACACCCGTCCGGCGGCAGTATGGAGTCATCGGGAGCCCGAAGGAGCGGCTCCCGGACCGACTCCGAAGGAGCCCACCATGGCCGCACTTGCCCGCCCCCGGGACGGACGCATGATCGGCGGAGTGTGCGCGGGGCTGGCCCGGCGCTTCGGCATCTCCGCGACGACGATGCGCGTGATCTTCGTGGCCTCGTGCCTGCTGCCCGGCCCGCAGTTCCTGATCTACCTGGGACTGTGGATCTTCCTGCCGGCGGAGAAGAGCGCGAGCACGGCCTGGTAGAGGCCGCCGTACGCACGGACGCACGCCGAAGGGGCGCGTACCCGGGACGACCGGGTACGCGCCCCTCCTGCGTGTACGGCGGTGGTCAGCCGATCGGCAGACCGCCGGCGCCCAGCGGCAGGCCGCCGAGGAGGCCGCCGAGCGGGGTAGCGCCGAGGCCGCCGGTGACGGCGTCGAGCGGGAGGTTCTGGGTGGCCTGGCCGGCGGCGCCCGGAAGGGTCTTCACACCCTGGTCGAGGCCCTGGCCGAGGACGCCCTGACCGACACCGAGGGACTCGGCGGCGCCGTCGGGGAGCTCGGTGAGGCCGTCCCCCAGCGGCACGGTCTGGGTCACCAGGCCGAGCGCGTCGGGGGTGGCGGGCGCGGCCGGTGCGGCGGAGGCCGTGCCGGCGGCGGCAGCGGCGAAAGCGGCACCGAGAGCGGCGACACCGAGCTTCTTGGCGGCAGACTGCTTCATCTGAAAATCTTCCTTGGGGGAATCCGGGGGCTTCGAGGAAAAAGCCGGGAGGGGAAATCCTGGGAATGCAGAGCGGCTCTGCAACCTAACCAGGGATCGACGCCTCCGCAAACACCGGAAAGCGGCCGGGTGTCGTACTCGCCCGGCCGCTCCCGTCCCCGTGACGCGGTGGCGACTCAGCCCTCCGTACGGGAAGAGTCGCTGGTCGTGGCGGTCTGCTGGAACAGCCATTCGGACTTCAGCTCGGCATATCCGGGCTTGATGACCTCGTTGATCATGGCGAGTCGTTCATCGAAAGGAATGAACGCTGATTTCATCGCATTGACAGTGAACCACTGCATGTCGTCGAGCGTGTAAGCGAATGCCTCGTTCAACAGCTCGAATTCGCGGCTCATGCTCGTCCCGCTCATCAGCCGGTTGTCGGTGTTGACGGTGGCCCGGAAGTGCAGCCTGCGGAGCAGTCCGATGGGGTGCTCGGCGAACGAGTCGGCGGCCCCGGTCTGCAGGTTGGAGGAGGGGCACATCTCCAGCGGGACCCGCTTGTCACGGACGTAGGCGGCGAGCCGGCCGAGGGTCACCGAGCCGTCGTCGGCGACCTCGATGTCGTCGATGATCCGGACGCCGTGGCCGAGCCGGTCGGCACCGCACCACTGGAGCGCCTGCCAGATGGAGGGCAGCCCGAAGGCCTCGCCGGCGTGGATCGTGAAGTGGTTGTTCTCCCGCTTGAGGTACTCGAAGGCGTCGAGGTGGCGGGTGGGCGGGTAGCCGGCCTCGGCGCCCGCGATGTCGAAGCCGACGACGCCGGCGTCGCGGTAGCGGTTGGCGAGCTCCGCGATCTCCAGGGCGCGGGCGGCGTGCCGCATCGCGGTCAGCAGGGCGCCGATCCGGACGCGGTACCCGTTCGCCCTGGCCTGCCGCTCGCCCTCCCGGAAGCCCTCGTTGACGGCCTCCACGACCTCTTCGAGGGTGAGACCGCCCTCCAGGTGCTGCTCGGGGGCGTAGCGGACCTCCGCGTACACGACGCCGTCCTCGGCGAGGTCGACGGCGCACTCGGCGGCGACACGGAAGAGGGCGTCACGGGTCTGCATGACGGCGCAGGTGTGCGCGAAGGTCTCCAGGTAGCGCTCCAGCGAACCGGAGTCGGCGGCTTCGCGGAACCAGACGCCGAGCTTGTCGGGTTCCGTCTCGGGGAGCTGCGAGTAGCCCTGCTCGCGGGCGAGTTCGATGATCGTGCCGGGGCGCAGCCCGCCGTCGAGGTGGTCGTGGAGCAACACCTTCGGGGCGCGGCGGATCTGGTCCGCGGTGGGGATGCTGGGAGTCTGGCTCGTCATTTTCGCACTCTAGCCCCTACGCGCGTAGAGCGCGCCTCGCTGCGCCGTGTCCGCTCCAGGCTCTTTCCGGTGCGGACCGGGACGTCGAACACCTGGCGTGGGCCGATGACTTCCGCGACTCCCCGCTCCGAGCTACGCCGCGTCCAGGACTTCCTGTCCGGCTTCGACCGCAGGCAGGCGGCCCGTACGGTCGACTTCCCCGGCGGCTTCGCCGCCTTCGACGACGCGTACGCGCTGTCCCGGGGGAACAACCACGTCCTGGTGGACGGGGAGACCGACGCGGAGGCGCTGCCCGCGCGGGTCGACGAGCTGATGGCGCGTCTCCCGTACCGTCATGCCTACGTCCTCGACGAGACGGTCGCCGAGGTCTGTCTCGGGCCGATGTCCACGGCCGGGTATCGCCACTCCACCTCGCTCCTCATGCGCCACACCGGCCCGGTGCCCGCGCGAGGCGGCGCCCGGGAAGTGGGCCTCGACGCGCTGCGCGCGCCTGTGACCGCGTCCTGGCACCGCATCGCACCCCAGGCAGGCCCCGATCACGTCCACGATCTGGTGGAACGGCGGGCCGCCCGGCGCCGGGGCGCCGAGGTGGTCCTCTTCCTGGCCTCCTTCGGCCCGGCGGGCGAGACGGCCGCCTGGGCCGATCTGTACATGGACCCGGCGAGCGGGGTCGCGCAGATCGAGGACCTGGTCACGGACGAGGCGCACCTCGGGCAGGGGCATGCCGGCTCCGTTCTCGACACGGCCGTACGCCTGGCCGCCGACGCCGGCTGCACCACCCGTTTCCTGACCGCGCGCCCGGACGACTGGCCGCACCGCTGGTACGCGCGGAAGGGCTTCGAGACGATCGGCAGCGTGTCCCGATTCGAACGGTCCTAGGAGGTGCGGGCGTTCGGTCCGCGGGCGATACGTAACAGAGACCGCGCGTACGACTGGCGTACACCTCCGCTTCTGAGACTGTTCTGTCATGGCGCACTTCGCACTCGTGGGGCCGCCCGAGGCCCGGAGACCCCGGCTCGGACGGCCTGTTGGAGGTTCACGGACGTCGGCGACCGCGGGCGGCGTGGTGCTGCTGCTGCCCGACGGCGAGCCGGTGTCGGGGCGGGGCGCCTCGGCGTGGGCGCACGCGGCGATGCTGCCGCTCGGGCGCGCGCTCGTCCGCGCGGGCCGGTCCGAGGGGCTCGTCGCCCATGTGGTGCGCTACCGGGGGCGCGGCTGGAACGGGGCCGACGCGAACCTCGCGGAGGACGCCTCCTGGGCGGTCTCGGAGGCGGTACGGCGCTACGGCGACGTCCCGGTCTGTCTCGTCGGGCACGGGCTCGGCGCACGGGCGGCGCTGCGGGCGGCCGGGCACGGCGCGGTCGGCGCGGTCCTGGGCCTGGCCCCCTGGCTGCCGGAGGACGACGTGGCCGCGGAGCCCGAGGCCGTACGGCAGCTGGTGGGGCGCCGGGTGCTGCTGGTGCACGGCACGAACGACGCCCGTACGGACCCCGAGCTGTCGTTCCGGTACTCGGAGCGGGCGAAGAAGGCCAACCGGGACACCTGCCGGTTCGAGGTGCACTCGGACGGCCACGCGCTGCGCCAGTACGCGGACGAGGTGCGGGCCCTCGCCGCCGACTTCGTCCTCGGCGCCCTCTTCGCCCGGCCGGTGGCCCGGCCGGTGACCGACGCGATGGCCGCTCCCCCGCCGCTGGGCCTGCGGATGCCGCTGGCGGCGGGCTTCGGGGGCTCACTGCGGCGGTGAGGGCTCCTTCGGCAGCAGGTGGCCCCTGCGGCTGAGGAGGAACTTCTTGAAGGCGGCGACCGGGGCCGTGTCCGGGTGCCCGTCGAGCCAGGCGACGCCGATCTCCCGGACCGCGCGCGGCGCGGTGACGGTGAGCTCGACGACGCCGGGACGCGGGACGGCCGG
The DNA here is from genome assembly GCF_001905665.1 of Streptomyces sp. CB02261. Lineage (GTDB taxonomy): Bacteria > Actinomycetota > Actinomycetes > Streptomycetales > Streptomycetaceae > Streptomyces. Next base: position 536,687 of record NZ_LIVX01000002.1, read on the forward strand.
CGGGGGCAGCAGGGCGACACCGAGGCCGGCGGCGACCAGGCCGCGCAGCGTCTCGGCCTCCTCGCCCTCGAAGGCGACCCGGGGCCGGAAGCCCGCCTCCGCGCACAGGTCGTCGGTGATGCGGCGCAGCCCGTACCCCGGTTCCAGGGTCACGAAGGTCTCGTCCGCGGCCTCGGCGAGGCGGACGCGCTTGCGGCCCGCGAGCCGGTGGTCGTCGGGGACGACGAGCCGGAGCCGCTGCTCGTCGAGCCGACGCGCGACCAGGTCGGGGGCGTCCGGCACCGGGGAGGTCAGGCAGAGGTCGAGGTCCCCGGCCCGGAGCCGTTCGATCATGGCCTCGCCGTAGTTCTGGACGAGGGTGAAGCGGATCCTCGGATGGTCGACGCGGAAGGCGCGGATGAGGCCGGGGACGGTCTCGGAGCCCATGGTGTGGAGGAAGCCGAAGGCGACACGGCCGGCGGTGGGGTCGGCGTCGGCCCGTACGGTGTCGGCGGCCCGCTCCACCTCGGCGAGGGCCCGTTCGGCGGCGGTGAGGAAGCGGCGCCCGGCAGGGGTGAGGGAGACCGTGCGGCCGCGGCGGGCGAAGAGGGTGACGCCGAGGTCCTGTTCGAGCCGGACCATGGCCCGGGAGAGTGTGGACTGCGGGACGCCCATCTCGGCAGCGGCGCGGGTCACGTGCTCGTGCCGGGCGACGGCCGCGAAGTACGCGAGCCGCGGGGCGAGGAGCAGTCCCATGTCTTCTTCGTTACTGTTCGGTGACAGGCGAGGCTGTGACCTGTACTCATGCACCATGGGAACGATTACAGCAGTTCCGTGCATTGGACGCATGAAACGGATCGTCCTACGTTCGTGACATGCCTTCCGCCAGTACCCAGGCGGCCGCCACCACCGCGTCCGCCGACACCCGCCTCGCCCCCGGTACGCCCGGCTACCGCCGGATGAGCCTCGCGCTCTTCGCCGCGGGCCTCGCCACCTTCGCCCTCCTCTACTCCACGCAGGCCCTCCTCCCGGCCATCTCGGCCGAGTTCGGCGCCTCCGCGTCCGCCGCCTCCTGGACGGTCTCGGCCGCGACCGGCGCCCTGGCCCTGTGTGTCCTCCCGCTCAGCGCCCTCTCGGAGCGCTTCGGCCGGCGCGCGATGATGACCGCCTCCCTGTCGGTCGCGGTCGCCGTGGCGCTCCTGGTGCCGCTCGCCCCGAACCTGGAGTCCCTGATCGCCCTGCGCGCGGTCCAGGGCGTGGCGCTCGCCGGGCTGCCGGCCTCCGCGATGGCCTTCCTCGCGGAGGAGGTCCGCCCCCGGGCGCTGATCGCGGCGATCGGCCTGTTCGTGGCGGGCAACTCGATCGGCGGCATGAGCGGCCGTCTGGTGACCGGCTGGGTGGCCCAGCTGTGGGGCTGGCGCGCGGGTCTGGCCGCCGTCGGCCTGACCTCCCTGCTGTGCGCGCTGGCCTTCCGGGCGCTGCTGCCGAAGGCACGGCACTTCACGCCCGGCACGCTCGACCCGAGGGCCCTCGCGCGGACCGTGCGGACGCATCTCGCCGATCCGCTGCTGATGCGGCTGTACGTGATCGGCGCCCTGTTCATGACGGTCTTCGGCGCGGTGTACACCGTGATCGGCTACCGGCTCGTCGAGGCCCCGTTCTCGCTGCCGCAGGGCGTGATCGGCTCGATCTTCCTGGTCTACCTGGTCGGTACGGTCTCCTCGGCCGCGGCCGGCAGGCTCGTCGGGCGGCTCGGCCGGCGCGGCGCGCTCTACCTGGCGGTCTCCACCACCGCCCTCGGCCTGCTGCTCTCGCTCGCCGACGCGCTGGCGGTGGTCCTCGCGGGCCTCGTCCTGATCACGGCCGGCTTCTTCGCGGGCCACGCGGTCGCCTCCTCCTCGGTGAGCCGCACGGCGACGACGGGCCGCGCGCAGGCCTCGGCGCTCTACCAGTCCGCGTACTACCTCGGCAGCAGCGCGGGCGGCACGCTCGGCGCGATCGCCTTCCACGCGGGCGGGTGGGCCGGCACGGTCCTGATCGGTCTCGTCGCGGTCCTCGGCGTCGTGTCGGTGACGCTGTACGGCAGCCACAGCGCCCGTCTGGAGGCGCGGCGGATCCGGCCCGTCGCGTCCTGCTGATTCCGGCCGGATTCCGGTGCAACTGAGTCGCTCCCCCGGACGTCCTGAAGCATAGGACTCAAGGGGGAGTTGACGATCATGAAGAACATCGCGGGTCGCATAGGGAAGAGAGCGGGAATCGCGGCCGGCCTCACCTCACTGGTGGTGCCGATGACGATCGCGCTCGGTACGGCTCCGGCGCAGGCGGCGTCCTGCAACGTGACGACGGGCCCGTACCAGAAGCAGGTGGAGAAGTTCCTCGGGCGGACCGTCGACGGCCGCCAGTCGCTCGGCGACTGTCAGGCCATCCAGGCCTTCCAGCGCAAGCACGGCATCACCCCGACCATGGGGTACGCGGGGCCGCTCACCTGGCGCACGATGAACACGATGCTCCAGCAGAAGGCGGCGGGCACCAACCCGAACCGGGCGGGCACCTGCCCGACCAACCGGGGCCGGATCGCCTGCGTCGACCTGACCCGCCAGCTGAGCTGGATCCAGGACGGCGCCCGCCTCAAGTACGGGCCCGTTCCGGTCCGTACGGGCAAGGACGGCACCGAGACGCGTACCGGCTCGAAGAAGATCTACTGGCGGAACATCAACCACTGGTCGACGCTGTACAACGTCTCCATGCCGTACGCGCAGTTCTTCGACGGCGGGCAGGCCTTCCACTCGACCACGAAGTCCATGTGGAACCCGCCGGGTTCCGGCGGCTGCGTCAACATGCGCTCGGCCGACGCCAAGGCGTACTGGAACCTGCTCAGGAACGGCGACGACGTCTTCGTCTACGGACGCAAGCCGGGAACGTGACCCCGACTGTCAGTCGGCTGCGGTAGCTTCCCCTCACCGGCACCGAACGGGCGCCGGTGAGGGGTGAGTGGGGTGTGGACCCGATGAGCGACGCCGCGACCGCGACGACCGACGAACTCGACAAGTACCGCAGAGAGCTGACCGGTTACTGCTACCGGATGCTCGGATCGTCCTTCGAGGCGGAGGACGCGGTGCAGGACACCATGGTGCGGGCCTGGAAGGCCATCGACTCCTTCGAGGGCCGCTCCTCGCTGCGGTCCTGGCTGTACCGGATCGCCACCAACGTCTGCCTGGACGCGCTGAACGCGGGCAACCGGAGGGCTCGGCCGATGGACCTCACCTCGCCGACGCCCGTCGCCCAGGCGCAGCTCGTCAAGCAGCCCGAGATCACCTGGCTGGAGCCGGTCCCCGACGGGCGGGTGCTGCCCTCGGTCGCGGACCCGGCGGAGACGGCCGTCTCCCGGGAGACCGTGCGGCTCGCGTTCGTGGCCGCGCTCCAGCACCTGCCGCCCAAGCAGCGGGCGGTGCTCATCCTGCGCGAGGTGCTCGCGTGGAAGGCGAGCGAGGTCGCGGAGCTCCTCGACACCACCGTCGCCTCGGTCAACAGCGCGCTCCAGCGGGCCCGCGCGACCCTGGCCGAGCAGGCGCCGGCCACCTCCGACCCGGCGAACCCGCTCGACGAGGAGCAGAAGGCGCTCCTGGAGCGCTATGTCGCCGCCTTCGAGGGCTACGACATGAAGGCGCTGACCGCGCTCCTCCACGAGGACGCGACCATGTCCATGCCGCCGTACGACCTCTGGCTCCAGGGGCACGACGACATCGTGGGCTGGATGCTGGGCGTCGGCGAGGTCTGCGCCGGCTCGAAGCTGGTGCCGACCGTGGCGAACGGCTCCCCGGCGTTCGCGCAGTACCACCCGGACCCGGAGGGCGGCTTCGCCCCGTGGGCGCTCATCGTCCTGGAGCTGCGGGACGGCAAGGTCGCCGGGATGGACTTCTTCCTGGACACCGAGCGCTGGTTCCCGCTCTTCGACCTGCCGGCGCGGCTGGAGGCCTAGGCCGCACTAGGCCTCCAGGGCCGCGTCGAGGCCGGTCAGGAGGAGCAGGGCCCGCAGGTCGGGTCCTGCTCCTCGGAAGCGGATGCGGTGGCCTCGGCGGCCGGCCGCGAGTCTCAGCCGGGCGAGCGCGTCGACGGCGGCGAGGTCGGCCCGCGCGAGGGCGCCGACCTCGCAGACCACGTCACCGGGCGGGGCGGCGCCGAGTGCGGCACAGAGCCGCGCCACCTCGTCCCGGGTGGGGCAGGCGGGCAGGGTCACGACAAGCGGTTGACTGGTGTCCACACCGGTGGAGACCGGACGCGGGACGAGAACTCATCGGGGGCCCGGCCTGATCGACGGGGCACCCCCTAGGCTCTGGATCATGACTCATGAGCCTGTCGAGCTGGTGATCTTCGACTGTGACGGTGTCCTGGTGGACAGCGAGCGGATCTACTGCCGGGTGGACCGGGAGGTGTTCGCCACGCTCGGAGCGGAGTTCACCGAGGCGGAGATGGTGGAGCACTTCGTCGGCTCCTCCCATGAACTCCTCACCTCGATCCTGGAGGAGAGGATCGGCCGCCCGCTGGAGCCCGGCTGGGGCGCGCCCTTCCGGCAGCGGTACGAGGACGCCCTGGACGCGGAGCTGACGGCGGTCGAGGGCGTCACGGACGTCCTGGACGCCCTGCCGCTCCCGTACTGCCTCGCCTCCAACGGCAGTCACGCCAGCATCCGCAAGAACCTCACGCGCACGGGCCTGCTGGACCGCTTCGAGGGCCGGATGTTCAGCGCACGGGACGTCTCCCGTGGGAAGCCCGCGCCGGACCTCTTCCTGCACGCGGCGGCCACGATGGGCGTCCCCCCGGAACGCTGCGCGGTCGTGGAGGACAGCCCGTACGGCATCCAGGCGGCCCGCGCCGCCGGCATGCGCGCCTTCGGCTACTGCGGCGGCCTGTCCCTGGCGGAGCGCCTCGCGGGGCCCCGGACGGTGGTCTTCGAGCACATGCGGGAGCTGCCGGGCCTGCTGGGGACGGGGCTCTAGCCGAGAACGCCGAACGGGACCGGTGGTGGCCCACCGGTCCCGTTTTCGACGGACGACGCCGCTACGCGATGCGGTCCAGGACGATCGGGTTCGGGGTGAAGGCCGTGCCCGGGGCCGCGATGTCCCAGGCCGAGTCCAGGGACTTCAGGGCGTACTCGAACTTCTCCGGCGTGTCCGTGTGGAGGGTCAGGAGCGGCTGGCCCGCCGTGATCGTGTCGCCCGGCTTGGCGTGGAGCTCGACGCCCGCGCCCGCCTGCACCGGGTCCTCCTTGCGGGCGCGGCCCGCGCCCAGGCGCCAGGCGGCGATGCCGATGTCGTACGCGTCGAGGCGGGTGAGGACGCCGTCGGCGGGGGCGGTGACCACGTGCTGCTCGCGGGCGACCGGGAGGGTCGCGTCCGGGTCGCCGCCCTGCGCCGCGATCATCCGGCGCCAGTGGTCCATGGCCGAGCCGTCGGCGAGCGCCTTCGCCGGGTCCGCGTCCTTGATGCCGGCCGCCGAGAGCATCTCGCGGGCCAGTGCGATGGTCAGCTCGACGACGTCGGCGGGGCCGCCGCCGGCGAGGACCTCGACGGACTCGCGGACCTCCAGGGCGTTGCCCGCGGTGAGGCCGAGCGGGGTGGACATGTCGGTGAGCAGCGCCACCGTCTTCACACCGCTGTCGGTGCCGAGGCCGACCATCGTGGAGGCCAGCTCACGGGCGTCCTCGATGTTCTTCATGAACGCGCCGGTGCCGACCTTGACGTCGAGGACCAGCGAGCCGGTGCCCTCGGCGATCTTCTTCGACATGATGGAGCTCGCGATGAGCGGGATGGCCTCGACCGTGCCCGTGACGTCACGGAGCGCGTAGAGCTTCTTGTCCGCCGGGGCGAGGCCGTCGCCCGCCGCGCAGATGACCGCGCCCGTGGTGTCGAGGACGTGGAGCATCTCCTCGTTGGAGAGCAGCGCCCGCCAGCCCGGGATGGACTCCAGCTTGTCGAGCGTGCCGCCGGTGTGGCCGAGACCGCGGCCGGAGAGCTGCGGGACGGCCGCGCCGCAGGCGGCGACGAGCGGGGCGAGCGGGAGGGTGATCTTGTCGCCGACGCCGCCGGTGGAGTGCTTGTCGGCGGTGGGGCGGGAGAGGGAGTCGAAGTTCATGCGCTCGCCGCTGGCGATCATCGCCGCGGTCCAGCGGGCGATCTCCGCACGGTTCATGCCGTTCAGCAGGATGGCCATGGCCAGGGCGGACATCTGCTCGTCGGCGACCGCACCGCGGGTGTAGGCGTCGATGACCCAGTCGATCTGCTCGGGGCTCAGCTCGCCCTTGTCCCGCTTCGTGCGGATGACGGAGATGACGTCCATGAGGTGGTGCCTCTTTCTACGCGCATAGAGGGGGAAGGGGGGAGCGACCCTTCCATCGTGCCGGAAGGGCCGCTCCGAGGTGTTACTTCGACAGGTGGCCGGGGCCGAACGCCTGCGGCAGCATCTCCGCCAGCGTCAGGAACCCGGCGGGCGTCTCCAGGACGAGTTCGGGGCCCCCGAACTCGTACAGCAGCTGGCGGCACCGTCCGCACGGCACCAGGGACTCACCCTGGCCGTCCACGCAGACGAAGTGGGTCAGCCGGCCTCCGCCGGTCGCCTGGAGCTGCGAGACGAGCCCGCACTCGGCGCACAGGCCGAGCCCGAACGAGGCGTTCTCCACGTTGCAGCCGGAGACCACCCGCCCGTCGTCGACGAGGGCCGCCGCGCCGACCGGGTAGCCCGAGTACGGGGCGTACGCGCGGGCCATGGCCTCGCGGGCCGTGACCCGCAGGGCCTCCCAGTCGGCCTCGGGGAGGGCGGTCGTCATTTGCCCTGGCCCTTCCGGTAGGGCAGACCGTCCGCCTTCGGCATCCGCAGGCGCTGGGCCGACAGGGCCAGCACGAGCAGGGTGGTGATGTACGGGGCCGCGTCGACGAACTGGCTCGGGACCTCGTCGGTCAGCGCGTACCAGAGGAAGAAGCCCGCGGAGAAGGCGGCCGCGACCACACCGGCCACGTACTTCTTCTTGTACAGCTGCCAGACCGCGGCGAGTACCAGGAGCACGGCGACGAGCAGCAGCAGCGCGTGGACGTTCTCGGCGCCGCCGCGCAGCTTGAGGCTGTCGGTGAAGCCGAAGAGGCCGGCGCCGAGCGCCATGCCGCCGGGCATCCAGTTACCGAAGATCATCGCGGCGAGACCGATGTAGCCGCGGCCGCCGGTCTGGCCCTCCTGGTAGATGCCGGTGGCGACGATCGCGAGGAACGCGCCGCCGAGGCCGGCCAGGCCGCCGGAGACGGTGACGGCGATGTACTTGTACTTGTAGACGTTCACGCCGAGGGACTCGGCCGCGACCGGGTTCTCACCGCAGGAGCGCAGCCGCAGACCGAAGGCCGTGCGCCACAGCAGCCACCAGGTCGCCGGGATCAGCAGCAGCGCCACGACCGTGAGCAGCGACAGGTTGGTGACGAGTCCGCCGAGGATGCCGGCCAGGTCGGAGATCAGGAACCAGTGCTTCTGCTGGAGGTCCTGCAACCAGTCGGACAACCCTGGGATCGTGATCTTGGTGATCTGCTCGATGCGCGGGGACTGCTTGGAGGAGCCGCCCTCGGCCTCGGCGAACGTGAAGTTCGACAGGTACTGGGTGAAGCCGACCGCGAGGATGTTGATCGCCACACCGGAGACGATGTGGTTCACGTTGAACGTGACGGTGATGATCGCGTGCAGCAGACCGCCGAGCGCTCCGCCGAGGAGACCGAGGAGGACGCCCACCCAGGGGCCCCACTGGTATCCGGCCCAGGCGCCGAACCAGGTGCCGAGCACCATCATGCCTTCGAGGCCGATGTTGACGACGCCCGCGCGCTCGGCCCAGAGGCCGCCGAGTCCGGCGAGGCCGATCGGGACGGCGAGCTGGAGCGCGCCGGAGACCTGGCCCACGGAGGTGAGGTCGTCGGCCCCGGAGACGGCCCGGACGAGCGAGAAGAGGAGAAGACCGGCCGCGACGATCAGCATGATCCACGGCCAGGTGAGCTTGCGGCGTCCGCCGCCCTTGGGCGCGGCGCTCGGCTTGGTGACAGTGCCGGTGCTCATGCCGAGACCTCCTTGTCGGTCTTGATGGCGCCGCCGGCGGCGAGTTCCTCGCCGACCTTCTGCTGCTGGCGGCGGAGGCCGTAACGGCGAACGAGCTCGTAGGAGACGACGACCGCGATCACGATGATGCCCTGCATGATCTTGGTGATCTCCTTCGGATAGCCCTCGGTGTCCAGCGACGAGGAGGCCTTGTCGAGGAACGCGAAGAGGAGCGCCGCGAAGAAGATGCCGACCGGGTGGTTGCGGCCGAGCAGGGCGATGGTGATGGCGGTGAAGCCGACACCGACGGGGAAGTCGAGGCTGTACGTGTGGGACTCGCCGAGCAGCGTCGGCATGCCGGCGAGGCCGGCCAGCGCGCCCGAGAGCAGCATCGAGGTGAGGATCATCTTCTTGGCGTCGACACCGCTGGCCTGGGCGGCGGACTCGCTGGCGCCGGTGGCGCGCAGGTCGAAGCCGAAGCGGGTGCGGTTGAGGACGAACCAGTAGACGACGCCGAGGGCGAGCGCGACGAAGGTGAAGCCGTAGATGACTCCGTTGCCCTCGCCCATGTCGATGCCCGGGAACCAGCCGGACTCGGAGATCTCACCGGTGGTGAGGTTGTTCGAGCCCTCGGGCTGGACGCCGAAGTTCTTCGGCAGGATCAGCCAGGCCACCAGCGAGGTCGCGATGGCGTTCAGCATGATCGTCGAGACGACCTCGGAGACACCGCGGGTGGTCTTCAGGATGCCGGCGATGCCGGCCCAGAAGGCGCCGGTGAGCATCGCGACGAGCACGATCAGCAGGATGTGCAGCGGGCCGGGCAGTTCGATCGAGGCGCCGACGAGCGCCGAGACCATCGCGGCGAGGCGGTACTGGCCGTCGACGCCGATGTTGAACAGGTTCATCCGGAAGCCGATGGCCACGGCCAGGGCTGCCAGGTAGTAGATCCCCGTCTGGTTGACGATCAGGACCTGGATGTCGGCGAACCCGGCGTTGTCGATCATCAGCGTGATCGGCTCGATCGGGTCGAGACCCGTGGCGAGCAGCACCAGGACGGTGAGCACGAACGAGGAGACCAGCGCGAGCACCGGTCCCGCCGCGCCCAGGATCAGCTTGTCCTTGTCGAATTTCATCATCGGGCGTCACCGTCTCCGGGCTGCTCTTCGTTGCCTTCGAGGCGACCGCCGGCCGCGCCGGTCATGGCGGATCCCAGCTCCTCGGGCGTGATCGTGGCGGGGTCGGCGTCGGCGACGAGCTTGCCGCGGTACATGACCCGGAGGGTGTCGGAGAGACCGATGAGCTCGTCGAGGTCGGCGGAGATCAGGAGCACGGCGAGGCCGTCGCGGCGGGCGTCCCGGATCGCGTCCCAGATCTGCGCCTGCGCGCCGACGTCCACACCACGGGTGGGGTGGGCGGCGATCAGGAACTTGGGGGCGTGGCTCATCTCGCGGCCGACGATCAGCTTCTGCTGGTTGCCGCCGGAGAGGGAGGCCGCGGTGACGTCGATGCCGGGGGTGCGCACGTCGTACTCGCGCACGATCCGCTCGGTGTCCTTGCGGGCCGCCTTGGGGTCGAGGACTCCGCGCTTGGAGTTGGGCGCCTCGGTGACGTGGCCGAGGATGCGGTTCTCCCAGAGCGGGGCTTCGAGGAGCAGGCCGTGGCGGTGGCGGTCCTCGGGGATGTAGCCGATGCCGCCCTCGCGGCGCTTGCGCACCGAGACCTTGGAGATGTCCTGGCCGTCGAGGGAGATGACGCCCGCGTCGGGGGTGGCCATGCCCATGAGGGCCTCGATGAGCTCGGTCTGGCCGTTGCCCTCGACGCCCGCGATGCCGAGGATCTCGCCCTTGTGGATCGTGAGGGAGATGTCGTCGAGGAGCTTGCGGCCCTCCGCCGGCTCCTCGCGCAGGGTGGCGGTGCGCGACGGGTCCGGCGGCGCGGCGGTCGTCAGGGGGGCCGCGATGCCGGACTCGACGAGGGTCAGGCCCTCGACCTTGAGCATGGGGACGTCGGTGACCGTCGACTCGCGGGTCTCCGGCGAGGGCAGCTCGCTGCCGACCATCAGCTCGGCGAGCTGCTTGGTGGTGGCGGTCCGCGGGTCGGCGGTGCCGACCGTGGTGCCCCGGCGGATGACGGTGATGTCGTCGGCGACCTTCAGGACCTCGCCCAGCTTGTGCGAGATGAAGATGACGGTCAGGCCCTCGGACTTGAGCTCGCGCAGGTTGTCGAAGAGCGCGTCGACCTCCTGCGGGACGAGCACGGCGGTCGGCTCGTCGAGGATGAGGATCTTGGCGCCGCGGTAGAGGACCTTGAGGATCTCCACGCGCTGGCGGTCGGCGACGCCGAGGTCCTCGACGAGGGCGTCGGGGCGGACCCCGAGGCCGTACGCGTCGGAGATCTCCCGGATCTTCTTCCGCGCCTTGGCGCCGATGCCGTAGAGCTTCTCGCCGCCGAGGACGACGTTCTCCAGGACGGTGAGGTTGTCGGCGAGCATGAAGTGCTGGTGCACCATGCCGATGCCGCGCGCGATGGCGTCACCGGGGCTGGAGAAGGTGACCTGCTCGCCGTCGACGGCGATGGTGCCCTCGTCCGGCTTCTGCATGCCGTAGAGGATCTTCATGAGGGTCGACTTGCCGGCACCGTTCTCGCCGATGAGGGCGTGCACGGTGCCCTTGCGGACCGTGATGGCGATGTCCTTGTTGGCGACGACGCCGGGGAATCGCTTGGTGATGCCGTGCAGTTCTACGGCAGGGGGGCTGGACGCGTTGATGACGCACTCTCCTTGGCCGGAAGGAGTGGGAGCGGGGAGGGCAGGGCGGGGCGAAGCTATCGTGCCAGGGAGACATCTACACGCGTAGCACTGCCGAAAAATGAAAACCTGTACGGGAATGGGCCCGGGGCCCGGTGCGGTGGCGGGGTGCCACCGTTCCGGGCCCGCGGGCTCAGGTCGTGACCTGCGTGTCCTTACGGAGCGGTCTTGACCGTGATCTTGCCGTCGACGATGTCCTTCTTCGCCTTCTCCACGGCGGCGGTGACATCGGTCATCTTCTTGTACGCCGGGTTGGAGTCGGCCAGGCCGACGCCGTCCGTGGCGAGGCCGTAGCGGATCTCACCGGTCTGCGGCTTGCCGTCCTTGACCGACTTGATCAGGTTGAAGACGGAGTCGGAGACGTCCTTGGTGACCGAGGTCAGGATGTGCTCCTTGTAGGAGGCCAGACCCGCCTGGTTGTACTGGTCGGAGTCGACGCCGATGGCCCACTTGCCCGCGGTCGCGGCGGCCTCGATCGAGCCGGAACCGGCCAGACCGGCGGCGGCGTAGATCACGTCGGCGCCCTTGTCGAGCTGGCCCTGCGCGGCGGCCTTGCCGAGGTCGGGCTTCGAGAAGCCGTCGAAGTTCGGCGGCTGGGTCAGGTACTGGACGAGCACCTTCGCCTTGGGGTTGGTGTCCTTGACGCCCTGCGAGAAGCCCGCCTCGAACTTCTTGATCAGCGGGACCTCGACACCGCCGATGAAGCCGACCGTGCCGGTCTTGGACGCCTTGGCGGCGGCGACGCCGGCCAGGTAGGAGCCCTGCTCCTCGTTGAAGACGAGGTTGGCGATGTTCGGGCCGGTCTTCGACGTGTCGTCGATGAGGCCGAAGGTGGTCTTCGGGTAGGCCTTGGCGACCTTCTCGATCGCCGGCGCGTAGGCGAAGCCGACGCCGATGACCGGGTTGTTGCCGGCGCGGGCGAGAGCGGTGAGGCGCTGCACCTTGTCGGCGTCGCCCTCACCCTCGGAGGGCTCGGCCTCGGAGCCCTTGACGCCGAGCTCGTCCTCGGCCTTCTTCAGGCCCGCGTAGGCGGCGTCGTTGAAGGACTGGTCGCCACGGCCGCCGATGTCGTACGCGATGGCGGCCTTGGCCGCCTTCGAGTCCGTGTCGGAACCGGAGTCCGTCGAAGACTTGCCACACGCGGTGGCGGAGAGGGCGAGCGCCGCGGAGGCGATGCCCACGGTCGTGATCCTGGTGATCCGGCGCAAGAGGAGGGTCCCTTCAAGACTGACCGAAAGCGCCTCTTCCGGCGCTGGTTTCGCGGCGATCGTAACGCGCGTAGATGTCAGTTAAAGACCCGTTCATGAGTCGTTATCGGATCGTCGCGAACCGGCCAGCCGAGGCGACCGGGGGCGTTCGGCCCGGTACGGCCGGTTATACCGCCGCGAACGGACGGCGGGGCGGGTCCCGGGGACGCGCCACGCCGGGGGATGGGCCGAAGGGAGGAACGGGGTCGGCCGGACGGACGAGGGCCCGTCCGGCCGGGAATCAGCGGTCCGGCGGCCGGACGGACGAGAGGCCCGTCCGGGCCGGGATCAGCGGTCCGGTGTGGCGTCGAGCAGGGCCGCGGCCGTGAAGAGCTCCACCGCGGTCTCGATGCAGCGCTCGTCCACGTCGAAGTCGCCCGCGTGCAGATCGCGGACACGGGTGTCGCCGGGGGTGCGGACGCCGAGACGGGCCATGGCGCCGGGGACGTGCTCCAGGTACCAGGAGAAGTCCTCGCCGCCGAGGCTCTGCTCGGTGTCCTCGATCGCGTGCGTCCCGCGGCGCGCGACCATGGCGTCGTGGAGCAGTTCGGTGATGCCCGGGTCGTTGACGACCGGCGGGACGCCACGGACGTAGTTCACGGTCGACTTCGCCCGGTGCAGGGTCGCGATCTCGTCGATCGCCGCGTGCACCAGGTCGGGGGCCTCGCGCCAGGTCGGCAGGTCGAGGCAGCGGACGGTGCCGGAGAGCTCCGCGTGCTGGGGGATGACGTTGGGCGCGTGGCCGGACTCGATGCGGCCCCAGGTGACCGAGAGGCCGGAGCGGGCGTCGACGCGGCGGGCCAGGACGGCGGGGACGTCGGTGGCGACCCGGGCGGCGGCCGTGACGAGGTCGGTGGTGAGGTGCGGGCGGGCGGTGTGGCCGCCGGGCCCGTCGAGGGTGACCTCGAGACGGTCGCAGGCCGAGGTGATGGCGCCGGCGCGCAGGCCGATCTTCCCGGCGTCGACCCGCGGGTCGCAGTGGAGGGCGATGATCCGGCCGACCCCGTCCAGGACCCCGGCCGCGACGGCGTCGGCGGCGCCACCGGGGAGGACCTCCTCGGCGGGCTGGAAGATCAGCCGTACGGCGTTGGGCAGCAGGCCCTGCCGGTCGAGCTCGGCCAGGACGAGTCCGGCGCCCAGGACGGTGGTGGTGTGGACGTCGTGTCCGCAGGCGTGCGCGCGGTTGGCCACCGTCGAGCGGTAGGCGACGGTCTTGACGTCGGGGATCGGCAGCGCGTCGAGGTCGGCACGGATCGCCAGCATGGGACGGCGCGGGTCAGGGGTGCCGATGTCACAGATGAGTCCGGTGCCTGCCGGCAGGACCTGCGGCGCGAGGCCGGCCGCCTCGAGGCGGGCCTTCAGCGCGGCGGTCGTACGGAACTCCTGGTTACCGAGCTCCGGGTGCATGTGCACGTCCCTGCGGAAGGCGATGAGCTCGACGCGCAGGGGGTCGGACAGCGTTCCGGGCAGGGTGACGGAGTCTGGCTCGCGGGACTTCAACTGGTTCACCTTTTGAAGGGTAGGCCTTCAGACAGGTCAACTGCCCGTTGATCACGAAAAGTTCAACCCGTTAGGGGAAAGAAACTCCGTTCACCAGGCATGAAGGCCGCTCCATGTGGGTAGGGTCACCCGAATCCGAGCCGGTCGGCGGGGCTCGCCGCCCGTGCGGTGAGCCGGTCGACCTCGAGGGCGGCGGTGCCCGCCACGCCGGACAGAAAGCCCTGCGCGCGCGGTGAGGCGCTCCCCCGCAGCCACTCCGGCGCGATCTCGCAGACCGCGACCCGCACCCCGGTCCCGGCGAGGGCGAGCGGCAGGGTGTGCACCACCGTGGACGGGAAGCTGACGATCGTCCGGCCCACGGGGCCCCGGCGGGCGATCAGCTCCAGCGGCAGCTCGGGCCGGACCACCTGGAGCCCGGTCTCGACCGCGATCCGGTGCAGCTTCTCGGCGCTCTCCCTGCGGTGCGCGAAGTAGCGGGTGGCGCCGTGGGTGCGGGCGAGCTCCCCCACCACCCGGTCGTAGTGGCCCGCGTCGACCACGCCCGTCTCGACGAGCGAGGTGCCCACCAGGTCCGCGCCGCCCGTGAGCAGCGGCGGGCCGAACCGGGTGCGGGTCCAGGCGAAGGAGTTCTCGGTGACCTCGATGCCCTCGGGGGCCTCGACGGGCAGCGAGGTGAAGATCTCGACCGTACGGCCGCGGGCCGGGGCGAGGCGCCGCCGGGCGAGGGAGGTCACCGGGGCGAGGACCAGCTCGCGCGGCCCGAGGCGGCCCTTGCGGTGCCAGCGCACCAGGCGCTCGCCGCGGCCGATCTGGGCGGCGAACTCCATGGTCGCGGTGCCGTCGTCGACCACCGTCAGGTGCCGGGGGCCGAACAGGGTCAGGAGCAGTTGGACGTACCGGGAGAACGGGTCCCCGATGATCACCCGCTCCGCCGAGCGCAGCGGCCGGGCGAGCTGCCTCAGGGTGCGGACGAGCGAGCCCCGGCCGCCGCGGGCCTCCTGCCAGTGGACGGTGACGCCCTCGTCGCGGGCCAGCTGGGCCATCCGGCGCAGCTGGCCACGCGACATGGGGTCGGTCGGCGAGAGGACGACGACCGTGAGGGGCGGGGTGGCGTCCGCCGCACCGGGCGCGCCGGCGGGCGGGGTGACATCCGCCGCGCCGGGCGCGCCCGGCGGCGCGGTGCGGGGCGCGTCCGGGGCGGCTGCCCGGGTGTGCGCCCATTCCAGGACGTTGAGGAGCTGGACCGGGCTCTCGACGAACGCCAGCTGCCCGGTCATGCGGCGACGAGCCCCTGGACCCGGCGGAGCTTCTTCATCGGGCCGAGCTCCGACTCGTAGACCTTCTTGACGCCGTCGCCGAGGGCGGCCTCGATGGTGCGGATGTCGCGGACCAGGCGCTGGAGGCCCTGCGGCTCGACGGAGGCGGCCTGGTCGGAGCCCCACATGGCGCGGTCGAGGGTGATGTGGCGCTCGACGAAGGTGGCGCCGAGGGCGACGGCCGCGAGGGTGGTCTGGAGGCCGGTCTCGTGGCCGGAGTAGCCGATCGGGACGTTCGGGTACTCCTCCTGGAGCGTCTGGATCACGCGGAGGTTGAGCTCCTCGGCCTTGGCCGGGTAGGTCGAGGTGGCGTGGCAGAGCAGGATGTTGTCGCTGCCGAGGACCTCGACGGCGTGCCGGATCTGCTTCGGCGTCGACATGCCGGTGGAGAGGATGACCGTACGGCCGGTGGCGCGCAGGGCGCGCAGCAGCTCGTCGTCGGTGAGGGAGGCGGAGGCGACCTTGTGGGCGGGGACGTCGAACTTCTCCAGGAAGGCGACGGCCTCGGTGTCCCACGGGGAGGCGAACCAGTCGATGCCGCGCTTCCTGCAGTGCTCGTCGATGGCGCGGTACTGGGTCTCGTCGAACTCGACGCGGTGGCGGTAGTCGATGTACGTCATCCGGCCCCAGGGGGTGTCGCGCTCGATGTCCCACTGGTCGCGGGGGGTGCAGATCTCGGGGGTGCGCTTCTGGAACTTGACGGCGTCGCAGCCGGCTTCGGCGGCCACGTCGATGAGGGCGAAGGCGTTGTCGAGGTCACCGTTGTGGTTGATGCCGATCTCGCCCGTGATGTAGACGGAGTGGCCCGGGCCTGCGGTCTTGTCGCCGAGGGTGCGGAGGCGGCTGTTCATGGTGCTGATCCTTAGGATTCGGGGGTGTTGAGCTCGGGTCCGAGGAGCCAGGCGGCGATCTCGCGGATCGCTCCGGAGCCGCCCGGGGTGACGGTGACCGCGCGGGCCGCGGCCCGTACGGAGTCGTGGGCGCTGCTCACCGCGACGGGCCAGCCGACGAGGTGGAAGCAGGGCAGGTCGTTGACGTCGTTTCCGGCGTAGAGCACGCGCTGCGGGTCGATGCCCTCGGCGTCGCACCACTCCTTGAGCGCCCGGTCCTTGCGGTCGATGCCGTGCAGGACGGGGATCTTGAGCTTGCGGGCGCGGGCGGCGACGACGGCGTTCTGCTCGGTGGAGAGGATGAGGACGGGGAGGCCGGCGCGGCGCAGGGCGGCGATGCCGAGGCCGTCGCCGCGGTGCGCGGAGACGAACTCGCGGCCGTCGGCGTCGAGGTGGACCCGGTCGTCGGTCTGGGTGCCGTCGAAGTCGAGGACCACGGCGTCGATGTCGGCGAAGCCGGGCGTGGCCGGGGTGTCGAGGAGCGGGGCGAGGGCGCGGGCGCGGGCCAGGTCGTGCGGGTCGTCGATCTCCAGGACCCGGGCGGGGTCGGTGACGACGAGCGCGGTGCGGCCGAAGAAGCGGTGCCCGTGGGTGCGGAACCCGGCCGCGTCCATGGCGTAGACGGCGCCGGTCTCCAGGTACTCCGGCTCCCGGTCCTGGCGGCGGGGGCGGTGCGCCTTGTCGTGGTTGACGCCGGTGGCGCCGTCCTCGACCGTGTCGCGCCAGAGGAAGCCGTGGGTGGGGGCCGCGGTGAAGGCCGTGTCGGCGGCGCCGGAGGTGACGCGCTCGGCGGTCTCGGCGACCTCCGCGGAGGTGAGGAAGGGGCTCGTGCACTGGACCAGGAGGACCACGTCGGCCGGGCGGCCGTGGGTGGCCTCGAAGGCGTCCATGGCGTGCAGGACGGCCGCCTCGCTGCTGGCGGTGTCGCCCGCGATCTCGGCGGGCCGGCGCACGGCCTCGGCGCCCGCGGTGCGGGCGGCGGCCGCGATGGCGGCGTCGTCGGTGGAGACCACGACGTGGGTGACGGGCCGGGCGCCGAGGCAGGCGTGCACGGCGCGGGACACCAGGGGGACGCCGGCCACCGGGGCGAGGTTCTTGGCGGGGACCCCCTTGGAGCCGCCCCGCGCGGGGATCACGGCGAGCACGGTGACGGGTTCCGTGGGCGGCTGAGCGGCCCTCGGGCGCGTGGCGGCGGGCTCCGTGGCCGGCTGCGCGGTCGGCCGGGCGGTGGCGGTCATCAGAGTTCTCCCAGGCGGCGGATGACGGGGGCGACGCGTTGCACGCCGTGGCGGTACGCGCCCCGCGCGGCCTCCCGGACGATCCGGCGCAGGCCGCTCTCGCGGGGCTCCGACGCGGTGACGTCCAGGCGGTGGCGGGCGAGGATCCCGGGCAGGTAGCCGGGGGCCGTCTCCGCGGTGTAGTAGGGGGCGATCGGGGGCAGCGCCGGAAGCGCCAGGAGTTCGGCGACCCGGTCACGGGCCGCGTCGAAGGCGCGCTCGTACGAGCCGTCGGAGGCGACGCCCTGCCGTGAGAGCCAGGTCTCGTCGGGGGTCGGGACGAGCCCCTTGTCGAGCCGGTCGAAGGAGGCCAGCAGGCCCGAACCGACGAAGTGGTGGTTGCCGAGCGCCTCCCGGACCCCGAGGTCGGTGAGGATCGCGGTGGGGATCCGGCGGTGCAGCGCTTCGAGCGCGGCCGTGGAGGAGACGGTGACCAGGAGGTCGGTGCGGTCGAGGACCTCGCCCATGTGTCCGTACACCAGACGGAAGTTGGCGGGCGGGTCCAGCTCGCGGACCAGCTTCTGGAAGGGGAACTCCTCCAGGTGCGTGGTGTGCTCGCCCGGCTTCGAGCGGAGCTTGAGGAGCACCTCGCGGCCCGGGTGGAGGCGGGCGTGGGATATGAGCCGCCGCAGCACGTGGGCGCGTTCCGCCCGGGTGGCGGGCACGGACGGCTGGGCGGCGAAGACCAGGGTGTCGCGGCCGGCCTCGGGGGCGTACGGCGCACCGCCCAGGAACGGCAGCGCGGCCTCCACGACCGACTCGGCCCCGGCGCCCACCCCCTCGTACACGGCGCGGAAGCGTTCGGCGTCGTGGCGGGAGTTGGCGAGGACGACATCGGCGCCGTGGCGCAGCAGCAGGCCGTCGGTGAGCTTCTCGTAGACGACACCGACGTAGCCGGTGACGATCACCGGGCGCCGCTCGGGGCCGAGGTCGGCCAGGCCCTGGAGGACGGCCCGGACGGTGCCGCCGACGAGGGCGAGGACGACGACGTCGTACCCCTCGCCGCGCGCCTCCGCGTCCCGTACCGCACGCAGGAACTCCGCGCCCGTCACCTCGCGCGGGGCGGTCGTGGACACCCCTGTCTCGGCGAGCTGGCGCGCGGTGGGCGTCGCCCGTCCGCGCAGGACGAATCCGGTGGGTTCGGCGGTCGCCGTGGTGATGCGGCGCGCGGTGAGGGCGCCCCATTTCCACCGGGTGTCGGAATCGGCGAGTACGGCGACCCGTACCGCTTCTCTGTTGCTTCCTTGCACGCCGAGGACGCTAGAAGGGCATTCCGCTTTCCGGCCCAACTGGACCACAACAACCGGTGAACAGACCCTCTCCGCCTGTTGAAGTGGGTCGGGATCCGGACGGGAAAAGGCCGGATCGGCCCGCGGGGAAGGGCGGTTAATCGTCCCGCCGCTTGGTGTTCACCGAACAGCTTCCCACCGGTCCATGGGAATGCCGGGGCGGCGCCTAGCGTCGGCCGCGTGGTCAAGCTCTCCGTCGTCGTGCCGTTCTTCAACGTGCAGACATACGCCCCCGACACCCTCACGAGCCTGCGGGCCAACGCCCGCGAGGACTTCGAGTTCCTGCTCGTCGACGACTGCTCGTCGGACGGGACTCCCGGACTCCTCGAACGGGCCGCGCGCGAGATCCCGGGTGCCGTCCTGATCAGGCACGAGCACAACGGGGGCCTCGCCACCGCCCGGAACACCGGTCTCGACGCCGCCCGCGGCACCTACGTCACCTTCCTCGACGGGGACGACTGGCTCGCCCCCGGCTACTACTCCCGCCTGGTCGCGGCCGCCGAGGACCTCGGCTGCGACTTCCTCCGCACCGACCACGTCTCCGTCACCGGGCGGAACCGCGGCATCCGCCGGGCGCCCGTCCCCCGGCGCGGCGAGGTGCTGAACCCGCGGGACGCGATCCTGCCGGCGCACCGGACGACCTCGGTCGACTACCCGTACGCCTGGGCGGGGATCTACCACCGGCGACTCCTGGACCGCGGCCTCCTGCACTTCACGCACGGCCTGCGGACGGCCGAGGACCGGCCGTGGATCTGGAGACTGCACCGCGAGGCGGAATCGTTCGCCGCGATCGGTGAACTCGGCGTCTTCTACCGGCGCGGGGTCGCCACTTCGCTCACCCAGATCGGCGATGTACGGCAATTGGATTTCATCCGCGCATTCGACCAGGTGATCGAGGAAACGGCGAAGGACGCGGACGCGGACCTTCTTCTTCCCAAGGCCGTCCGCACCTATTGCGCGGTGATCTCCCATCACATCGGTTCGATCGACAAATTCGAACCGGAGGTGGCCCGCCAATTGAAGGCGATGAGCGCGGGCGCGTTGCGGCGGATGCCGCAGACGGTCCTCGACGAGGCCCTCGCGGCGATGGGCGGGGACCGCGCGACGATGCTGCGCAGACTGCGCCGCCGCCGCCCGGCGCCACCGCCGGCCCCGGGCGCGGGCCCGGGTGCCGGTGCCGGCGCGGCCTCCGCGGAGGTGGCCGCGTGAGCGCCCGCCGGACCACCCAGATCTTCTGCGCCTCCACCCTCTACGGGGCGGTGACGCTCGCCGCCGCCGTGGACAGCGGCTGCTTCGGCACCGCCGACCGCCGGATCCTCCTCGTCACCAACAACGCGGCCGTGCCCGAGACCACCCCGGCCCTCGACGAGGCCGAGGGCTTCGACCGGCTGCGCGCCCGCTTCGACTCCGTGCTGTCCTGGAACGAGACGATCTCCCCGCTCCACCCGGGCGGCTGGATCCCGCGCCCGAGCGATCTGCCGCTGCTCCAGCGCCATCTGCGCAAGCTCTGGGACCTGGGCGACGACCGCGTCGAACTCGCCCTGGAGTCGATCCAGGTGACGCCCGCGCTCGCCATCGCCCAGCTGCTGCCCGACGCGCCGATCACGGTGTACGCGGACGGGCTGATGAGCTACGGGCCGACCCGGAACAAGATCGATCCGCTGATCGGCGGCCGGGTCGGCCGGCTGCTCCACCTGGACCTCGTCACCGGCCTCTCGCCGCTGCTGCTCGCCGAGTTCGGGGCCGTGCCGGAGGCCGTACCGACGGAGGCGTTCACCCAGGTCGTCGAGGAACTCGCGGGCTCCGGGGCGGCCGGGTCGCACGGGGACGGGCCCGCCCTGCTCCTCGGCCAGTACCTGGCGGCGCTCAACCTGCTGACCGCCGCGGAGGAGGAGGAGCTGCACCTGCGGATGGTCAGGGGCGCGGTCGCCCGAGGCCACCGGCGGCTCGTCTTCAAGCCGCATCCGACGGCGCCCGACGCCTGGTCGCGGACGCTGGTGCGCGAGGCGGAGGAACTCGGCGCCGAACTGACCGTCGAGCACCGGCCGGTACTGGCCGAGGTCCTCTACGGCGAGCTGCGGCCCGCGCTCGTCGTCGGCTGCTTCTCCACGGCGCTGCTGACCGCGCGGACGTTCTACGGGCTGCCGGTCGCCCGGGTCGGCACGGACACCCTCCTCGAACGGCTCGCCCCGTTCCAGAACAGCAACCGCATCCCGCTGACCGTCGTGGACGCCGTCGTACCGCCCCTGGAGGACGGCACCGGCGACGGCGGTGCGCCGGTCGGTGACGCGGTGACCACGGAGCAGCTGAACGACCTGGTCGCGGCCGTCGGCTTCGCGATGCAGCCGAAGATCCGGCCGGAGCTGCGGGAGCCGGCGGTACGGCACCTCTCGGGCCCGCTCGCCGAGCGCACCCGGCACCACTTCACCCGCCGCCGCCTCACCGTCCTCGACCTGCCCGGCGGGCTCCCGCTCCCCCGGCACCCGAGGGTCCGCCACCTGGCGCGGCGCGCGCTGCGGCTGCGCAAGGCGCTGAAGCGGTAGCGGGGGACGCCCGCGGGGCCCGGGACGGGTCCCGGGCCCCGCGGCGGACGCGCGCTCAGGCGCGGACGATCGCCTCCTGGAGCTCCGTGACCCACTGCGCGCGGTCCTCCGGGCACTCCAGGTACAGCTCACGGGCGTAGCGCCGCGACCGGTAGCCGTTGGCCTCGATCCAGCGGGCCAGGGTCTGCGCGGTCGGCAGGACGGTGTCCATCGAGCCCCGGTGGACGACGGTCGCCGCCTCGTCGATGCCGGGCAGGACGTGCACCTCGACGCCCTCCACGGCCGTCCCCTCGGGGACCGTCACGCAGGCGTGCACGACGACCGAGCCGTCGCCCCTGCCCGCGTCCTCGTAGTACGCGATCCCCGGGCCGGACCCGGTGACCCCCGCGGCCTCGAGCCGGCCGCACAGCTCGTCGTACAGCGGGCCGATGACCGGCCCGATGTCGTGCGGGCCGAAGCTCGCGGCGACCGCGCTCAGCTCGGCGACGCGGACGGCGGGGATCTTCTTGACGACGACGTCCTGGGTGGACATGCGTCCCTCGCTCTCGATGGCTCGGAGCCGCGCGCCGACCTGGACGAGCCGGGCCCGCGCCTCCACCAGGGCCGCTTCCAGCTCGGCGTGGCGCAGGCGCAGCATCTCCCGCAGCCCGTCCGCGTCGATCTGCTCGTCGAGGATGGCGCCCACCTCTCCGAGGGTGAAGCCGAGGTCCTTGAGCGCGATGACACGGTTGAGCCGGGCGAGCTGGTCCGCCTCGTAGAAGCGGTAGCCGCTGTGCGGGTCGACGTGGGCCGGGCGCAGCAGTCCGATGGCGTCGTAGTGGCGCAGCATCCGGACCGACACCCGCCCGTGCCGGGCGAAGTCTCCGATGGTGAACATGACGCCCCTACGGAACGGGCTCACACGGTGTGAGGGTCAAGCGGCGCTGCTGAGGGAGAGCTTCGCGGCGAAGCCGAGGAAGAGTGCTCCCGCGGCGGAGGTCGCGCCGGCCGAGAGCTTCCTGCGGCGGCGGAACGTGGCGGCGAGGCGCGTCCCGCCGAAGATGAGCGTCGTCAGGTAGAGGAAGCTGCCGAGCTGGAGCAGGCCGCCGAGGACCAGGAAGGAGAGCGCCGGGTAGGCGTAGGAGGGGTCCACGAACTGCACGAAGAACGAGATCAGGAAGAGGATCGCCTTCGGGTTGAGCAGGCTGATGACGAGCGCGCGGCGGTACGGGCGCTCCACCGGCCCGCCGGCCGTGGCCGTCTCGGGCTCCGCCGTTTCGCCCCGGCCGCGCCACATCGCCCAGGCCGCCCGCAGCATCCCGTACGCCATCCAGGCCAGATAGCCGGCGCCCGCGTACTTCACGATCATGAAGAGGAGCGGGGTGGTCTGCAGCAGCGAGGCGGCGCCGAGCGCGGCGAGGGTCATGAGGACCGTGTCGCCGGTGAAGACGCCGGCGGCGGCCTTGTACCCGGTCCGGGTGCCCTTGCGGGCGGCGACGGACAGCACGTACAGCGAGTTCGGCCCCGGCAACAGAATGATGAGGACGAGCCCGGCGAGATAGGTCGGCAGATCGGTGACACCCAGCATGCTGCGGAGTGTCGCACACAGGTGCGACACTCCGCTGTGACCTGCGTCGTGAGCGGTCCTGGACGGAGCCGCCGGCGGCCCTAGAAGGCGTCGCTCGGGACGTACGTGCCCCAGACCTCGCGCAGGGCGTCGCAGACCTCGCCGACCGTGGCCCGGGCCCTGAGGGCGTCCTTCATCGGGTACAGGACGTTGGCCGTGCCCTCGGCCGCCTTCTTCAGGGCGGCGAGCGCCGCGTCCACGGCCGCGGTGTCGCGCTCGGCGCGCAGCCTGGCGAGGCGCTCGGCCTGCTGGGCCTCGATCGCCGGGTCGACGCGGAGGGGCTCGTAGGGCTCCTCGACGTCGATCGTGTAGCGGTTGACGCCGACGACGACCCGCTCGCCGCTGTCGGTCTCCTGGGCGATCCGGTAGGCGGAGCGCTCGATCTCGTTCTTCTGGAAGCCGCGCTCGATCGCGGCGACGGCGCCGCCCATGTCCTCGACCCGGCCCATCAGCTCCAGGGCCGCCGCCTCCACGTCGTCGGTCATCTTCTCGACGACGTAGCTGCCGGCGAAGGGGTCGACGGTGGCGGTCACGTCCGTCTCGTACGCCAGGACCTGCTGGGTGCGCAGCGCGAGGCGGGCGGACTTGTCCGTCGGCAGGGCGATGGCCTCGTCGAAGGAGTTGGTGTGCAGCGACTGCGTGCCGCCGAGGACGGCCGCGAGGCCCTGGACGGCGACGCGCACCAGGTTGACCTCGGGCTGCTGGGCGGTGAGCTGCACGCCGGCGGTCTGGGTGTGGAAGCGGAGCATCAGCGACTTGGGGTTCTTCGCGCCGAACTCCTCCTTCATGACCCGGGCCCAGATCCTGCGGGCCGCCCGGAACTTGGCGACCTCCTCCAGGATCGTCGTGCGGGCCACGAAGAAGAAGGAGAGCCGGGGCGCGAAGTCGTCCACGTCCATGCCGGCGGCGACGGCGGTCCGGACGTACTCGATGCCGTCGGCGAGGGTGAACGCGATCTCCTGCGCGGGCGAGGCTCCCGCCTCGGCCATGTGGTAGCCGGAGATCGAGATGGTGTTCCACCTGGGGATCTCGGTCCGGCAGTACTTGAAGATGTCGGCGATCAGCCGCAGCGAGGGCTTCGGCGGGAAGATGTACGTGCCGCGGGCGATGTACTCCTTGAGCACGTCGTTCTGGATGGTGCCGGTCAGCCGGTCGGCCGGCACGCCCTGCTCCTCGCCGACGAGCTGGTAGAGGAGGAGCAGGAGGGCGCCGGGGGCGTTGATGGTCATCGACGTGGAGACCTTGTCGAGCGGGATCCCGTCGAACAGGATCCGCATGTCGTCGATCGAGTCGATGGCGACGCCGACCTTGCCGACCTCGCCCGAGGAGATCGGCGCGTCCGAGTCGTGGCCCATCTGCGTCGGCAGGTCGAAGGCGACGGAGAGGCCCATCGTGCCGTTGGCGATGAGCTGCTTGTAGCGGGCGTTGGACTCGACGGCGGTGCCGAAGCCCGCGTACTGGCGCATGGTCCAGGGCCGGCCGGTGTACATCGACGGGTACACGCCGCGGGTGAAGGGGTACGCGCCGGGCTCGCCCAGCTTCTCGGCGGGGTCCCACCCGTCCAGGGCGTCCGGTCCGTAGACCGGTTCGATGGGCAGTCCCGACTCCGACTCGCGCGCCATGCGTGGTGCCTCCCGATAGATGTGCCGGCTGGTTACTCAGCGGTACCGACCCCCGCGACGGACTGTAGCGGCGGGCGTCCGGGGGGTGGAGGGCAGCACGCTGGGACCTTCCTCACAGCATGCGCGGTCCCTGGTCGGCGCGCGCAACCACACACGCGCGAACCGCATCCCTACGTACACACGACACGTTCCGGGGGGCAATGATGATGCGGTCTTCTTCCGTCATACGCAGAGCGGTACTGGCAGCGGCCTCGGTGGCCCTCGCCACCGGCTGCACCGCTCAGGCGGCCGGCGCCGGGGGCGGCTCCGGCACGGCCACCCCGACGAAGGCGTCGACGACCGCCGCACCGACCGCGACCACCACGCCGACCGGGGACGGGACTCCGACGGACGACGGGAAGGCGCCGTCCCCTTCGGCCACGACGGCCACCGGGGAGCCCGGGTCCGAGGTCATGATGGGCGACGGGGACGAGAGCGAGCAGGTGCGTGAGCTCCAGGCGCGGCTGCGGCAGCTCGGTCACTTCGACCGGGCGCCCACGGGTTTCTACGGGACGATGACGGCCGGTTCGGTCAAGGCCTTCCAGCGGAAGTGGGACCTGCCCCGGACGGGTTCGGTCGACGGGGCGACCTGGCGGAAGCTGCTCGGGACGAGCCGGAAGCCGACCGCCGACGAACTGAAGCCGGCGACCACGAACGCGCTGGACACCCCCGACCCGCGGTGCATGACGGGCCGGGTGCTGTGCATCAGCAAGGAGAGCCGGACCCTCGCCTGGATGATCGACGGCAAGGTCGTCTCGGCGATGGACGTCCGGTTCGGCTCGGAGAACACCCCGACCCGGGAGGGCACGTTCGCCGTGGAGCGGAAGGTCCGCCAGGACTGGTCGAAGCTGTACCACACGCCGATGCCGCTCTCGATGTACTTCAGCCGCGGCCAGGCCGTGCACTACTCGTCGGACTTCGCGGCCCGCGGCTACAACGGCGGGTCGCACGGCTGTGTCAACGTCCGGGACCGGGCCAAGCTGACCACCCTCTTCGACCAGGTGAAGGTCGGCGACAAGGTCGTCGTCCACTGGTGACCCGGGAGGGGTGGAGAGAGGGCGCGGGTGGGACCGGGGGAACGTGTCCCACCCGCGCCGGGTGCGCGGAGCCGTAGGTACGGGGGGAACCCCGGCTCTCTGCGCGGCCGATGACCAGTCGGCACTTCATACTGCGCCGACGGGTCGAGAAGTGTTACACCGCGAGCGGAACGCGTGTGGTGACGGCGATCCCGAGGGGCAGGACGGCGGAGAGCCGGGCGGTGCCGGTACGGGTGTTCCCCGAGCTGTCGCGCGTGTCGTCCCGGCCGCCGTCCGGGCGTTCCTCGGACCTGCCGTCGGCCCTGCCGCCGCCCTGCCGGGTGTCCTGCGAGCCGCCCTTGGCGTCGTCCTTGTCGTCCCCGGTGTCGGCGTCGGAGTCCTTGCCGTCGTCCTTGGCCCCGCCCTCGGGCGTGCCGGCGTCGCCGCCGAGGATCCGGTCGCAGTAGCGGCGCAGCGTCTCACCGCCGCGCAGGCTGTTCGTGAGCTGCTTCCGGCCGGTGACGTCGAGCCGGCCCGTCCGGTACTCCCGGCAGGCCTGGACGGCCTTCGCCAGGGAGGTCGTGCCGCCGGTGCCGGGGTCCGTTCCCGTACCGCCGGAGTCCTTGCCCGTACCCGCCGTGCTCCTGCCCGGCTTCGGGGTGCCGGGGCCCGCGGTGCCCGTGGTGTGGCCGTCCGGGCCGCCGGTGGGCGGTGCGGTGGTGGTGCCGGTGCCCGCGGAGGGGGACACGCCGGGCGTGGGTTCACCGTCGGCGCCCGGAGCCGTCGGGGGCGCCTCGGGGTCCTCGCGTATGCCGGGCTCCTTGGAGACGAGCGTGTCGGCGCTCTCCCCCGCCGTGACGGAGCTGGCGGGCGCCGGGCCCACCAGGGGCAGCACACCTGTTCCAGCGGCGACGGCGACCCCTCCGACGGTGACGGCGGCGACCGCGGCGGCCAGTCCGTACCGCACGGAGCGTCCCCAGCGGCGCCTCGGCGCGGCGACCGGCACGAGCCGCACCCGGCCGAGGTCGGCGCGGAGGGTACGGCCGTGCGGCGCTCCGGCCGGCACGGAGGCGCGGGCGGCCGCGCGCTCGGCGGTGGCCTTCCGGAAGGCGGCGAGTGCGGCGGCCTCGCCGGGCAGTTCGCCGCTCCCGGCCGCGGGGAAGGCGGGGGTACGGGCCGCGTCGAGGGCGCCGGCGAGGCGCTCGGCCCCGGCGCGCGCGTGGTCGTCGACGGCGTCGACCGGCTCGCCGCGGAGCAGCCGCTCGGCGGCCTCCTGGTCGAGCCACTGGTACCGCTCGTCGGCCATCACATGTCCTTCTGCGTACGGGGACGTGATTGCGTCACACCGCGGGGCGGCACGGACCCCGGCAGGCGCCCGCGTTGCGGAGGCACACCGTCCAGCGCGGCGACGGCTCCGGCGCCGCCGTCGGCCCCGTCCGCGTCACCGTCGACGCCGAGGAGTTCGGCGAGCTTCTTCAGGCCGCGGTGGGCCGCGGTGCGTACGGCGCCGGGGCGTTTCCCCAGCGTGTCGGCGGCGCTCTTGGCGTCGAGTCCGACGACGACGCGCAGGACGACGGCCTCGGCCTGGTCCTGCGGAAGCTGGGCGATCAGCCGCATGGCGTGTCCGGTGGCGAGGGCCTCCAGGGCTTCGCCCGCCGTGTCCGACGCCGCGGGCTTGTCGGTGAGTTCGGCCTCGTCGGCGCCGGCGGCGGGGCGCCTGCCCCGCATCCGTATGTGGTCGAGGGCGCGGTTGCGGGCGATCCGGGCGGCCCAGCCGCGGAAGCGGTCCGCGTCGCCGTCGAAGCGGTCGAGGTCGCGGGCGATCTGGAGCCAGGACTCCGAGGTGACGTCCTCGGCGTCGGCGTCGCCGACCAGTGTGCGTATGTAGCCGAGCAACCGTGGATGCACGGCGCGATACACAGTACGGAAGGCGTTCTCGTCCCCGTCCTGCGCAGCGAGCACCGCGGCCGTCAGCTCCGCGTCGTCCCCCAGCACTCCCCAAACCCTGTTCGTCGGTCGCGTCGTCGCGTCGTCGCTCCATCGCGGCTGGTCACCACCGCCACGCCGCCTCGCGCATCTGCACGCTACGTCGTGGCGCGGCGTCACGTCCACGCGATCCGGGGTCTTTGTGCAACTTGCAACCTTCGAGCGACGGCGCGCGGGGAGCGTGTGGGGCGCGCCCGGATGCGGGTGCGCGGCGGTGTGACAGAAAACGCACCCCCGGCGCTGAAAGGAGTACGGAGCCGTGCTGCGGCTCCGTGGACGACGACCGGGGTCTCTCCTGTGGGGGGTGGCGACCCCGGTCGTCTCCCTTTTCCCCACCCTTTTCCGCCCTTCTGCCGCCCTTCCCTCTCGACTGTCAACTGACGGTTGACACTGGCGGGGTGTCAACCTAGGGTTGCCTCATGACGCATCCAGTCGGCATGAATGTCCCCGTCCGTCTCGACGAACTCATCGACGCGATCAAGAAGGTCCACCCCGACGCCCTGGAGCAGCTCTCCGGCGCCGTCATCGCGGCGGACCACCTCGGCGATGTCGCCGACCACCTCATCGGCCACTTCGTGGACCAGGCCCGGCGCTCCGGCGCCTCCTGGACCGACATCGGCCGCAGCATGGGCGTGACCCGCCAGGCGGCACAGAAGCGGTTCGTTCCCAAGGACCCGGACACGGAGAAGATGGACCCGAACGCCGGGTTCAACCGCTTCACCCCCCGCGCCAGGAACGTGGTCATGGCCTCCCAGAACGAGGCCACGGCCGTCGGCAACGCCGAGATCACCCCCGCCCACCTGGCGCTCGGCCTGCTCGCCGAGCCCGAGGGGATCGCCGCGTACTGGATCACCTCCCAGGGCGTGACCCTCGACCAGGTCCGCGAGGCCGCCGCCGCGACCCTGCCGCCGGGCGTCGAGGAGCCGCCCGCCCTCGTCCCGTACGACGCGGCGGCGAAGAAGGTCCTGGAGCTGACGTTCCGCGAGGCCCTGCGCCTCGGCCACAACTACGTCGGCACCGAGCACATCCTGCTCGCCCTCCTGGAGCACGAGGACGGCACGGGCGTGCTCACCGGCCTCGGACTCGACAAGGCCACGGCGGAGCGGCAGATCGCCGAGACCATCGCCTCGGCGACGGTCGAGGCGCCGGAGTCCTGACCGGATCCGACCCTCAGGCGGTGCGGGCCCGGCGCGAGACGACCGCGCGCAGCACCCGGCCACCCTCGACGGAGAGTTCACGCGCCCGCCGCAGACCGGTCGGGCCCTGGGCGACCGACGCGAGGACGGCCTGCTGGCGGCGGAGCTCCCCGGCGAGCAGCGGGCCCGCACCGTCCGCGTCCCCGGCCCGGCAGCGCTCGACGAGGCCGTCGGGCACCTCGGCGGCGTCGAACCGGCCGTGCAGGGCGAGTGCGGTGCCGGAGCAGGCGTGGGCCCAGGCACGGAGCTCTTCGGCGGTCCAGCCCGCCGGGGCGGCGGACAGCATCCCGCGTACGGTCCCGGCGTCCTCCGTGCCGTCGGCGTCCAGTGCGACGCGGGCCTTGGCGACGGCCTCGCTCCAGGCGTTCCCGTCACCGCGCGCGACGGCCGCCCAGACGGGCCGAAGGGCGTCGCCCCCGTCGGCGGCGAGCAGGGGGAGACAGCGGTCGAGGCAGGCGAGGCCGGCCGCGGCCAGGCCCCGCTCGTCGGCCCCGTCGATCAGTTCCAGCAGGCTCCGGCCGTTCCCCGACGTCATGGACGCCTCCTCGCCACCCGATGCGGACGCAGTACTTCCCCTACTGCGCCGGGGGGCGCTTTTTCGTCACTGCGCGGCCGGAATCATGCCAGTGGCCTTGGCGTGCTGCATAGAGGTCAGACGCCGGACGAAGAGGATGGCGAGGACGGCGGCGGCGATGTCGAGGACGTAGCCCGCGAGGGACCACCGGGTCGCGTCGAGCCAGGCCTCGATGGTCTCCGCCCTCTTGAACATCTGGCCGGAGGTCCAGTTCACCAAGGTGCCGGCGACCCAGCACGTCCACCAGCTGTTGAGCAGCGTCAGCTCCCGACCGCCGTCGGCGGCGTACGGCTGCCAGCGGCTGGCCCGCCAGATGTCGACGGCGACCGCCCGCGGGATCCAGAGGTTGGCGAGCGGGACGAACCAGCCGCCGATGGCCCAGCCCGGCTTCCGGCCCTGCAGGTCACCGGCCCAGATCTCGGCGTTCTTCCGCAGTCGGTGGAACCAGACGATGAAGACGACCGCGGTCGCGAGGTACAGGGTGAGCGACAGGCTGTAGGCCAGGTTCAGGTCGATCGGCCCGAACGTCTCCGGGCCGTAGGGGTCGGGCTCGGCGGCCGTCACCACGCGGACGTCCATGAGGCCGAGGAAGAGATCGAAGGCGATGTTGCCCGCCAGCAGGGCCACCACGGCATGCGAAAGGCCGTTCGGATTGCGAAGCACGGGTGTGTTCCCCCCCAGGGAAGTGCGGCGCCCCTCCCCGAGGCGCCGGCGGCGGCCGAGCGGCCGCCGCCGGGGGAACGTACGCGATCCGGAGCGGCCGCGTCCACGACGGCCGTCAGCGCACCTCCGCCGCCAGCGCCCGGAACTGGTCCCAGGTCAGGGTCGGTCTCGCCGGGTCCCAGACCTTCTGGGCGAGGGCCGTCAGGGGGAGCCGGATGCCGTCCGCCACCTGCGCCTGCGTCTGCGCGCGGGACAGGTCGCACCAGACCGCGAAGCGGGCGCCGAGGATCTGCGGGTCGTACCGCGCGGGGACCGGGGTGGTGCCCCGCAGCACCCGCGGGGTCCACTGCTCGTAGATACGGCGGCCCGTCGGGTACGTGAACTGGTTCGGCTCGCCGAGGACGTAGTAGAGGTACTCGTCGTTGAGGTTCACGACCTTGCGGCCCTCGGCCAGGTACTCGACCGGCGGCCGGACACCGATCTCCTTGCCGGTCCAGTACTCGACCTCGATGCCCTTGTCGGCGTTGACGACCCCGCCCCGGAAGAAGCCGTCGTTCCAGGCCTTCGCGACCTTGTCGGTGCCGCGCACCACCGCCGCCCGGTCGTTCAGCCAGCCCTCCGCCAGGTCCTGGACGCGCGCGTCGGGGCCGTACTTCTGCCGGGCCGCCGAGGCCAGCTGCGGATAGGAGGCCTCCGGGGAACGGACGGTCAGGGCCTGGTACTCGTCGGCACCGACGTGGAACCAGCCGCCGGGGAAGAGCGCGGCGTACTCCCGCAGCAGCTCGTCCACGAGCCGCGCGGAGGCGGGCTTGGAGATGTCGATCGCACCCTGGCGCGGCGTCCCCTGGACGTTGAGCAGCCGCAGCTCGGGATACGCCCGCAGGACCGCTCCGAGGTGTCCGGGCGAGTCGATCTCGGGCACGACGGTGATGTGCAGGCTCTGCGCGAGGGCGAGGATCCGGCGCACCTCGGCCTTGGTGAGGTGCTGGTCCGAGACGATCTCGGGGTGGGTGTCCGAGGCGATCCGGAACCCCTGGTCGTCGGAGAAGTGCAGACCGAACTGGTTGAGCTTGAGGTCGGCCATCTCCCGGAGCCGGGCCTCGATCCACTCCGCGGTGAAGAACTTGCGGGCGATGTCGAGGTTCAGGCCTCGCTGCGGCTTCGCGGGGGTGTCGACGACCGTGCCCTCGGGCATCGCGCCCGAGCCGTTCACCGACTGCTTCAGGGTGCGGGTCCCGTAGAAGACGCCGGCCTGGTCGGGCCCGGTGATCCTGACCCGGTCGTCGCGGGTGATGAGGGTGTACGACTCGGGGGAGCCCTTGCCGCCGAGGGCCAGCTCGACGTCGCCCGCGCGGGCGGCGACGGCTCCGCGGTACGCGATCTTCAGCTCTCCCGCGAGCATCCGCGCCTCGTCGGCGAGCCCCTCGCTGCCGGCCGCGATGACGATCCCGGCCGTCGGCGTGGGTTTCCAGCCGGGGCCGCGGGCGGCCTCGTGGTCACGGACGGCGGGGATGGTGCGGGGCGCCGTGGAGAGCGGGTAGGTCCGGGTCGGCGTAGGCGTGGGGCTGGGCGGCGCGCTGGTGGGCGCGGCGCTCGCGGAGGTGCCGCCGGACGGGGTGGGGGGCGGGGGCGCTCCGGTGGGAGTGCCGTTCGAACAGGCCGCCACGGTGGCCAGTGCCACCGCGGTCGCCAGCAGTGCGGGGCCCTTGTGGGGCCCTCGTATGGAGTACCGCATCATTCGGAATCCTCCCGTACGGCGGACGGTCCGGCCAATCGGGGGAACGGAACCCGATCATCCATCACATGTTCCGAAACTCTCCCTTCCGGGTGAAATTCGTGCATCCGTCGGACACTTCCCTCGTCCCGTCGATAACGTTGAGTCACGTCCACCCCACCCGTCCCGGAGTACCGGAGCCCACGCTGACCAGCGACACCCACGTCCCCTGCCGGAAACCGGGTTCCACGGACACACCCGCCTCCCCCGCCGCCACTGCCGTGCCCGCGCAGCACCAGGGCCCCGCGGCCCACGGCACCCTCCGGGGGCTCACCGGCTTCAACGCCGCCGGGCCCGCCGAGGCCGAGGCGCTGCTCCTCTCCTGCTGCCACAGTCGCCGTTGGGCCGAACGGGTGGCGGCGCATCGCCCGTACCCGACCGTGGACGCCCTGCTCGCCGCCGCCGACGAGGCCGGTTACGACCTGTCCCGCGCCGATCTCGACGAGGCCCTGGCCGCCGAGTCCTCCGCGCTGCCGCACCCGGACGCCCCGCCGGCCGCCCGGACCGCGCTGCGGGCCGCCCACGCCGCGTACGAGAGCAGCTTCGGACACGCGTTCGTGATCAGCCTCGACGGAGTGCGCCCCGGGGAGCGCCTCGACCAGGTACTGGCCGGTATCCGGTCACGTCTCGGCAACGAACCGGAGGAGGAGCGGGTGATCGCGGCCGACGAACTGCGCCGGCTCGCCCGGGCCCGACTGGCCTTCCGGCTCTCCGAGGCGCTCACACCCCGACACACCGGGCCGTGATTCCGTCCGGAATGCGGCGATTCCGGCCCGCACGATAGCCCGTCCGTGCCTGTTTGATCACACCGATGGACCCCGCGCGAACGAACCGACAACTCGTCGCTACGATGACCGGGGCCGGTGGACCGTACCCGGCCGGGTCAGACCGACACTGAAGCCGGCCGACCCTGATCCCCGCTCCCGGAGGGTTTTTCCGTGCCGGCTGGAACGCTGTACCGCGGCCGGGAAGGAATGTGGAGCTGGGTGGCTCATCGAGTCACCGGCGTCCTCATCTTCTTCTTCCTGTTCGTACACGTGCTGGACACCGCTCTCGTCCGCGTCTCCCCCGAGGCGTACGACGAGGTCGTCGCGACCTACAAGACGCCGATCGTCGCTCTTCTGGAGTACGGCCTCGTCGCAGCCATCCTCTTCCACGCGCTGAACGGCCTCCGGGTCATCGCCGTGGACTTCTGGTCCAAGGGCCCGCGCTACCAGAAGCAGATGCTCTGGACCGTCGTGGGCATCTGGGTCGTGCTGATGGCGGGCTCGCTGTACCCGATCCTCGGCCACGCCGCACGTGAACTGTTCGGGAGCTGACGCCAGACATGTCCTCTGACACCACCTCCGCCGCGATCGGCCCCGTCGAGGGCGGCGCCGTCTACGACGTGGACAACCCCGCGCCGTACATCGAGGCCCCCCGCAAGCGCACCGGAAAGACCCCGCGCGCGACCCGTGGCAACTTCGAGATGGCCGCATGGCTCTTCATGCGCCTCTCCGGCGTCGTCCTCGTCGTGCTGGTCCTCGGCCACCTGCTGATCCAGCTCTTCCTGGACGGCGGCGTCTCCAAGATCGGCTTCGCCTTCGTGGCCGGCCGCTGGGCGTCCCCGTTCTGGCAGGTCTGGGACCTGCTGATGCTCTGGCTCGCCATGCTGCACGGCGCCAACGGCCTCCGTACCGTCATCAACGACTACGCGGAGCGGGCCAACACGCGCCTGTGGCTCAAGGGCCTGCTGTACACCGCCACGGTGTTCACCATCCTTCTGGGCACGCTGGTGATCTTCACCTTCGACCCGAACATCCGCTAGGCACGGGGCTGAGGTAATCCACGTCATGAAGATCCACAAGTACGACACCGTCATCGTCGGCGCCGGCGGCGCCGGCATGCGCGCCGCCATCGAGGCGACGAAGCGCAGCCGCACCGCCGTGCTGACGAAGCTCTACCCCACCCGCTCCCACACGGGCGCCGCGCAGGGCGGCATGGCCGCCGCGCTGGCGAACGTGGAGGAGGACAACTGGGAGTGGCACACCTTCGACACGGTCAAGGGCGGTGACTACCTGGTCGACCAGGACGCCGCCGAGATCCTGGCGAAGGAGGCCATCGACGCCGTCCTCGACCTGGAGAAGATGGGCCTGCCGTTCAACCGCACCCCGGACGGCACCATCGACCAGCGCCGCTTCGGCGGTCACTCCCGCAACCACGGCGAGGCCCCGGTCCGCCGGTCCTGCTACGCCGCGGACCGCACCGGCCACATGATCCTCCAGACGCTGTACCAGAACTGCGTCAAGGAGGGCGTGGAGTTCTTCAACGAGTTCT
This sequence comes from Streptomyces sp. CB02261, assembly GCF_001905665.1. Classification (GTDB taxonomy): domain Bacteria; phylum Actinomycetota; class Actinomycetes; order Streptomycetales; family Streptomycetaceae; genus Streptomyces. The sequence goes on from NZ_LIVX01000002.1 coordinate 570,387, forward strand.
ACGTCCTGGACCAGCTGATCACCGAGGTCGACGGCGTCAAGAAGTCCGCCGGCGTCGTCGCGTACGAGCTGGCCACCGGGGAGATCCACATCTTCCAGGCCAAGGCCGTGATCTACGCCTCCGGCGGCACCGGCAAGTTCTTCAAGGTGACCTCCAACGCGCACACCCTGACCGGTGACGGCCAGGCCGCCTGCTACCGCCGCGGTCTGCCCCTGGAGGACATGGAGTTCTTCCAGTTCCACCCGACGGGCATCTGGCGCATGGGCATCCTGCTGACGGAGGGCGCCCGCGGTGAGGGCGGCATCCTCCGCAACAAGGACGGCGAGCGCTTCATGGAGAAGTACGCGCCGGTCATGAAGGACCTCGCGTCCCGTGACGTCGTCTCCCGCTCCATCTACACGGAGATCCGCGAGGGCCGCGGCTGCGGTCCCGAGGGCGACCACGTCTACCTGGACCTGACGCACCTCCCGCCGGAGCAGCTGGACGCCAAGCTCCCGGACATCACCGAGTTCGCCCGTACGTACCTCGGCATCGAGCCGTACACGGACCCGATCCCGATCCAGCCCACCGCGCACTACGCCATGGGCGGCATCCCGACCAACGTCGAGGGTGAGGTCCTCCTGGACAACACCACCGTCGTCCCGGGCCTGTACGCGGCCGGCGAGGTCGCCTGCGTGTCGGTGCACGGCGCCAACCGCCTCGGCACCAACTCGCTGCTCGACATCAACGTCTTCGGCAAGCGCGCCGGCATCGCCGCCGCCGAGTACTCCGCGAAGTCCGACTACGTGGAACTGCCGGAGAACCCGGCGGCGTTCGTCGCGGAGCAGATCGAGCGGCTGCGCGACTCCACGGGCAGCGAGCGGGTGGCCGACATCCGCCGCGAGCTCCAGGAGACGATGGACGCCAACGTGATGGTGTTCCGCACGGAGCAGACCATCAAGACGGCCGTCGAGAAGATCGGCGAGCTGCGCGAGCGCTACCTGAACGTGTCCATCCAGGACAAGGGCAAGCGGTTCAACACGGACCTCCTGGAGGCCGTCGAGCTGGGCAACCTGCTCGACCTGGCCGAGGTCATGGCCGTCTCGGCCCTGGCGCGCAAGGAGTCCCGCGGCGGTCACTACCGCGAGGACTACCCCAACCGCGACGACGTCAACTTCATGCGCCACACCATGGCGTACCGCGAGGTCGGCGAGGACGGCTCCGAGACCGTCCGTCTCGACTACAAGCCGGTCGTCCAGACCCGCTACCAGCCGATGGAGCGTAAGTACTGATGGCTACCCCCGTACTGGACAAGGTGGAGAAGGACTCCGCCGCCTCCCCGTACATCACGGTCACGATGCGGATCCGCCGCTTCAACCCCGAGGTGTCGGACGCGTCGGTCTGGGAGGACTTCCAGATCGAGATCGACCCCAAGGAGCGGGTGCTCGACGCCCTCCACAAGATCAAGTGGGACGTCGACGGCACGCTGACCTTCCGCCGCTCGTGCGCGCACGGCATCTGCGGCTCGGACGCGATGCGGATCAACGGCAAGAACAGGCTCGCCTGCAAGACGCTGATCAAGGACATCAACCCCGAGAAGCCCATCACGGTCGAGGCCATCAAGGGCCTGACGGTCCTCAAGGACCTCGTCGTGGACATGGAGCCGTTCTTCCAGGCGTACCGGGACGTCATGCCGTTCCTGGTCACCAAGGGCAACGAGCCGACGCGTGAGCGTCTGCAGTCCGCCGAGGACCGTGAGCGCTTCGACGACACCACCAAGTGCATCCTGTGCGCCGCGTGCACGTCGTCCTGCCCGGTCTTCTGGAACGACGGCCAGTACTTCGGTCCGGCCGCGATCGTCAACGCGCACCGCTTCATCTTCGACTCGCGTGACGAGGCGGGCGAGCAGCGCCTGGAGATCCTGAACGACAAGGACGGCGTGTGGCGCTGCCGCACGACGTTCAACTGCACCGACGCGTGCCCCCGTGGCATCGAGGTCACGAAGGCCATCCAGGAAGTCAAGCGCGCGCTGATCACGCGCCGCTTCTGACGTACCGTTCGGTCGTCACGGCCCGCTTCTGTACGCTGCGGCGTGCAGGAGCGGGCTTTTTTCTTCGGAGGACGGGGACTGATGAGCGAGCCGAACCCTTACGCGTCGGAGGGCTACGAGTGGGGCCCCGGCCAGCAGGCCGGGACGCCGGGCTACGGGTATCCGCAGGGCGGCTACCAGCCGACGATCCCCGAGGGGGTGCCGGTGCCGCCGCAGCAGCCGTCGTACGCGCCGGTGCCGGCCGCGGGCGCGCCGCTGCTGAGCCTGGGTGACATCACCGTCGTGGGCGACCAGATCATCACCCCGGCCGGGCCGATGCCCCTGAAGGGCGCCGTGTGGAACGCGATGGACATGTCGCGGACCGAGGAGAAGATGCCCACGGTCGCGGTCGTCCTGGCGGTCGTCTTCTTCATCTTCTGTCTGCTGGGCCTGCTGTTCCTGCTGATGAAGGAGAAGCAGACCACCGGCTTCATCCAGGTCACGGTGACCAGCGGCGGCAAGCACCACGCGACGATGATCCCGGCGCGGGGCCCGGACACCATCCACTGGGTGATGGGGCAGCTCAACTACGCGCGGTCGCTCAGCATGTGACCTGCGGTCAGCCGGGCCAGTGGCGGGCGGGCTCCGTGGACTCCGCCTCGACCATGACCCGGCGCAGCAGGTCGTTGAGGAGGGCGCGTTCCTCGGGGGTGAGGACGCCCAGGAGCCGGGACTCCTCGTGGCCGAGGACGTCCATCGCGCCGAGCCAGGTCTCCCGGCCGGCGGCGGTGAGCTCGACGACGACCCGCCTGCGCCCGGCCGTGGACCGGACGCGGCGGACGAAGCCCCGCTTCTCCAGGGCGTCGAGACGGCTCGCCACGGAGGCCGAGGCGAGGTCGAGGTCCTGGGCGAGCTCGGAGGGGGCGGCGGTGCCGCCGCGCCCGGCGAGCTTGTGGAGCGTGTCGAACTCGTGGCGCTCCAGGTCGTAGTCCAGGAGGGACTGCTCCCTGACCCGGCGGAGGTGGACGGAGAGCTTCTTCATCCGGGTGACCGCGCCTTCGACCACGGGGTCGAGGCCGGGCAGGACGGGCTGCCAGTGGGCGATGTGCTCGTCGGTCCAGTCGCTCGCGCCGGGCGGCGCGCTCGGGGGGTGCGGTGCGCTCGGGGTGGGGGGTTCCTCGGGGTGCGCCATGGGGCGATCGTACGTCGGTGAGGAACGAAACACCCGAAAGGCCTCCTACCGTCCAGCGGCCTCCGCCAGGAAGGCGACGAGCAGGCGGGCGGTCTCGTCCGGGCGCTCCAGGGCGGGCAGGTGTCCGGCCCAGTCGAGGTCGACGCGGCGGGCGGCGGGCAGGAGACGGGTGAGGTCGTCGGCGACCGCCCGGAAGTCGGGCAGGTCGTGGCGGCCGACGGCCACCAGGGCGGGCACCCGGATGCCGGCGAGGTCCTCCGGGGTGACCACGGGGTCGACCGGGCCGTGCTCGTCGGGGACGGGGAGCTGCACCTCGAAGGCGCGGCGCTGCATCTCCCGGACGAGGGCGCGGGCCTCCTCTCCGGCCTCGGGGCCGAGCCAGGTGTCGACGTTGAGTTCCACGGCGGCGTCGAGGTCGCCCGCTTCGAGCAGGGCGTCCTCGCGCCCGCCCCAGGCCCGCAGCTCCTCGCTCGGCTCCCTGCCGGGCATGCCGGAGCCGAGCAGGGCCAGGGCGGAGACGCGCCCGGGGTGCCGCGCGGCGAGCTCCAGGGCGACCTCGCCGCCGAAGGAGGAGCCGACGACGGCGGCCCGCGCGGTGCCGAGGTGGTCGAGCAGGTCCCGTACGTCGTCGGCGTGGGTGTGCGGGGCGTCGACGGGGGTCTCGCCGAAGCCGCGGAGGTCACAGCGGACGACGCGGTGTCCCGCCGCGGCGAGTGCGGCGAACGGCACGTCCCACATCCGGCGGTCACAGACCCCGGAGTGCAGCAGGACGACGGTCGAGGGGCCGGTGCCGGCCAGGTCATGAGAGAGCGTCACCCGCGTGACCCTAGGGGGCGCGGACCGGGACGGCCACCTCATTCCACCCAGGACTTGAACACGTTCAAGAGGAGGTCTACAGTCATGACTACCAGCTTTTGAACGCGTTCAAGGGAGGGTGGGGCATGGACCTCACTGTCATCGCGTACATCGTCTACCTGCTGATCAGCGTGGCTCTGACCGTCTGGGTCGCCCGCACGCTCAGCCGCAACGGAAGGATCTTCCTCGCGGACGTCCTCCACGGGAACGAGAAGCTCGCCGAGGCGGTCAACCACCTCCTGGTGGTCGGCTTCTACCTCGTCAACTTCGGCTTCGTCGCCCTCTACCTGAGCCAGGACGAGGCCGTCCTCGACGCCCGCGCCCTCTTCGAGGCGCTCTCCGTCAAACTCGGCGTCGTCCTGCTCGTCCTCGGCGTGATGCACCTCGGGAACGTCTACGTCCTCAACAAGATCCGTCGCCGCGGTGTCATGGAGCGCGAACAGGTGCCGCCCGTCGGCCCGCAGGGCTGGACCACCACGCCGAAGGCCGGCCCCTGGGCCCCGCCCGCACCCCAGGGCTGACCCGCCGTGCCGGCCCCGACCGCGCCGACGATCCCCGTCGGGCGACTGACCGTCCTCTACGACGCCGACTGCCCGCTCTGCGTGCACCTCAGGCACTGGCTGCTGCGCCAGCGGCAGCTCGTCCCGCTCGACCTCGTACCGGCCGGATCACGGGAGGCCAGGCGCCGCTTCCCGGACCTCGACCACACCGCCACCCTGCGGGAGATCACCGTGGTCGGGGACCGGGGCCAGGTCTACCGGGAGACCTCCGCCTGGATCGTCTGCCTCTGGGCGCTCGCCGACCACCGGGCCAGGGCCCACTGGCTCGCCACCCCCGCCGGGCAGCCCTTCGCCCGGATGACGGTCCTCGCGGCGGCGAAGTGGCGCGAGGCCCTCAAGGGGCCGGGCGGCGAGGGCGGGTCCTGCGGGGACGGGCGCTGCGAGGTGCCCGGTCCGCCCGGCTAGGCTCGGGCCCGTGAAGGACGTGAAGGACGTGAAGGAAGAGCAGAAGGCCGACGAGGCCGCCGACCGGTCGACCGGGGAGAAGAAGGCCGACGACAAGAAGGCCCCGAAGAGCGAGCAGACCCGCACGCTCATCCTCGAAACCGCGCTGCGGCTGTTCCGGGAGCGCGGTTACGACAAGACGACGATGCGGGCCATCGCCCAGGAGGCCGGGGTCTCCGTCGGCAACGCGTACTACTACTTCTCGTCCAAGGAGCACCTCGTCCAGGGCTTCTACGACCGGATCGCCGAGGAGCACCAGGCGGCCGTCGAACCCATCCTGACCGGCGGCGAGAAGGACCTCACGGCCCGCATCCGCGGGGTCTACCTCGGCTGGCTGGACATCGCAGGGCCGTACCACGAGTTCGCGGCCCAGTTCTTCAAGAACGCGGCCGACCCCGACAGCCCGCTCAGCCCCTTCTCGCCCGAGTCGGAGGGCCCCCGCGAGGCGGCCATCGAGGTGCACCGGCGGGTCATCTCCGGCGCCGCGGTGAAGGTCGACCCGGAACTGGCCGAGGCCCTCCCGCAGTTGCTCTGGCTCCAGCAGATGGGCCTGGTGCTGTTCTGGGTGTACGACCGCTCGGAGGGCGCCGCCAACAGCCGCCGCCTGGTGGAACGGCTCGCGCCGGTCACCGCCCGGGCGATCTCGCTCTCCCGCTTCCGCGTCCTGCGCCCGCTGGTCAAGGAGACGCACGAACTGCTCGCGGACTTCATGCCGACGGCGGCCGGGATGGCGGCGTCGGGCAGGCCCGGGAAGAAGGCCGACCCGAAGCCGCCGAAGCCGCCGAAGACCCCGTGAGCACCGCCCCGGTCACGCCTGCTTCGAGGCGAGCTGGACCAGGGTGATGTCGGACGGCGCGCCGACCCGCACCGGCGGACCCCAGGCGCCCGCGCCCCGGGAGACGTACAGCTGGGTGTCCCCGTACCGCTCCAGCCCGGCGACGGTCGGATTGGCCAGTTCGGCGAGGTAGTTGCCGGGCCAGAGCTGACCGCCGTGGGTGTGACCGGAGAGCTGGAGGTCCACGCCGTGGCGCACGGCGTCGTGGACGACGACCGGCTGGTGGGCGAGGAGGACCGCGGCGCGGGCCCGGTCGCGGTCGCCGAGGGCGCGCGCGAAGTCGGGGCCCTGCCCCTCGCTCTCCCCCGCGATGTCGTCGACGCCGGCCAGGTCGAAGCCGGCCGCGATCTCCACCCGCTCGTTGCGCAGCGGGCGCAGGCCGAGCTCCCGGACGTGGTCGACCCAGGCGTCGGCGCCCGAGAAGTACTCGTGGTTACCGGTCACGAAGAACGAGCCGTGGCGGGCCCGGAGCCGGGCGAGGGGCTCGGCGGCGGGACCGAGGTTCTCCACGGTGCCGTCGACGAGGTCACCGACGACCGCGATCAGGTCGGGCTGGGTGGAGTTGATCGCGTCCACGATGCGCTGGGTGTGGGCCCGGCCCAGGATCGGCCCCAGGTGGATGTCGGAGACGACGGCGATCCGGTAGCCGTGCGCGGCGCGCGGCACCTTGGCGAGCGGGACGGTGACCCGCTTGATCCGGGGGCCGCGCAGCACGCCGTACGTGCCGTAGCCCACGGTTCCGACGGCGGCCGCGGCGGCGGCGCCGCCGACCACCCGGGAGACGAACAGACGCCGGGAGACCTCGGTGGGGACGGACCCGGGCCCGGCCGCCGGGCCGGACGGCACATCGGCCTCCGCCGGCCCGGTCGGGTCGCTCGGCCCCGTCGGTCCGGTCGACCCGGTCGGCTCGGCGGGCTGCGCCGCGGCGGGTACGGGCTCGCGGGCCGGAGCCGGAGCCGGTACGGAAGGCGTCGCCGCGGCGGCGTCGGCCGCGTCCCGGCGGGCGAGCCAGGCGCGCAGCACGGGCCGGACGGCCTCCCCGACGACGAGCGCCAGGGTCACGTACAGGAGCAGCGCGAGCCACAGGTAGCCCGGCCAGGCGACCAGCTGCTGGAGCCGGAAGGGGGCCCCGGCGCGGGCGGAGCCGAGAGCCGCGAACGAGAGCACGGGCAGCACCACGACGGCGACGGTGCCCAGGCGGCGCGGCAGACTCCCGCGCCTCGTGACATCGCGCACCAGGCGCCGCCACACGTACCAGTGGACCGCGCCGAGCAGCGCGAGAACCACGATCAGGACCAGCAGGAAGACGACCACGCCCCGGAACCCCTCTTCTAACCGTTCGCGCGGCGCGCGGCACGCACGCCACGCAACCCGAGCACCCCGATCACCGTCCCCAGGACAAAGGACGTGACGGCAAGCAGCAGATGAACCCAGAAGTAGGCCGTCGGGTCGCCCGCGTCGTCGAACGCGAGGCCGCTCCCGTCGTTCCAGAGGTTCTTGACGAAGGTGATCCAGATGAACCAGCTCCAGACCCCGAACGCGAGCAGGAACCAGGAGACGCGGCGGCTGAGCTTCATGACCCCAGTATCACCGCGTGCCTCAGGGGCCCCGCGTCCGGGTGGACGAGCGGGGGCGAAGCGCCAGCCGGGGTTCGGATCGTCGTTCCGTACCTGTACGTTCACGACCGTGTCTGCTTCGAAGAAGGCCGCCTGGGCGGTCGCCGCTGCCGTGCTCCTGCCGCTCGTCACCGCCGTGCCCTCGCACGCGGCCCCGGAGCCCAAGAAGAGCGAGCAGCCCAAGCCCCCGGCCGCGATGTCCTCGGTCGGCGGCCCCCTGCTCGGCCGGCCCGGTACCCAGGTGAAGCTCGGTCCCGGCGCCCCCGTCCTGCCGAAGGAGCTCTCCGGCCGGTCCTGGATCGTCGCGGACGCGGAGAGCGGCGCCGTCCTCGCCGCGCACAACGCGCACTGGCCGCTGGCGCCGGCGTCCACGCTCAAGATGCTCTTCGCGGACGCGCTCCTGGAGAAGTTCCCCAAGACGCAGAACCACCTGGTCACCACCGCCGACCTCGCCGGGATAGGAGTCGGTTCCAGCCTCGTCGGCATCAAGGAGAAGCAGACCTACAGCGTCCACGACCTGTGGCTCGGCGTCTTCCTCCGCTCCGGCAACGACGCCGTGCACGTCCTGACGAGCATGAACAACGGCCTCCACCAGACCGTGAAGGACATGAACGACCACGCGGCCGAGCTCCAGGCCCTGGACACCCACGTGGTGTCCCCGGACGGTTACGACGCCCCGGGCCAGGTCTCCTCCGCGTACGACCTGACGCTCATCGCCCGCAACGGCATGACGAAGCCCGCCTTCCGCGAGTACGCCGCCACGCCCCGGGCGGTCTTCCCCGGCGAGCAGAAGCCGGGCAAGAAGCGCGAGACCTTCGAGATCCAGAACACCAACCGGCTGCTCACGGGTGACTTCGGCGTCGCCCCGTACCAGGGCATCGCCGGCGTCAAGAACGGCAGCACCACGCACGCGGGTGCCACCTTCACGGGGGTCGCGGAGCGGGGCGGCAGAGTGCTGCTCGTCACCGTGATGAACCCGTCGTCGAAGGAGCAGCACGCCGTCTACCGTGAGACCGCCCGGCTGCTCGACTGGGGCTTCGCCGCGGCCGGGAAGGTGACGCCGGTCGGCGAACTGGTGCCGCCGCGGTCCGCCCGTACGGGGACGTCGGCCCCGGGCGACGGTACGAAGACGGCCCCCGGCAAGGACACCTCCGCCCCGGGGGACACCGTCCAGGCGGGGGCCGCGCAGAAGTCCGGCGGCGTCGGGATCGCGCTCGCCGTGGCGGGCGTGGTGCTGGTGCTCCTCGCCGGTGCCGTCTTCCTGGTCAACCGCCGCTGGCCGCTGGTTGCCTCGGCGGGGCTGCGTCGGCAGCGGGAGCAGGATCCCGACGTGAATCCGTAGCGGTCCAGGCGGCGCAGTACAGCAGCAGCTTCGCGGTGAAGTTGATCCAGAGCATCAGGGCGATGGGGACGCCGAACGCCCCGTACATCGACTTCGCCGCGACGCCCCGCATGTAGCCGCCGAGCAGCAGCTTGAGCAGTTCGAAGCCGACCGCCCCCATGAGCGCCGCCACCACGAGCGCGCGGCGGGGCGGCTGCACGCCGGGCAGCAGCGTCAGCACGTACAGCAGGATGAGGAAGTCGGCGGCGACGCCGACCAGGACGGCCGCGCCCTGGAGGAGGACGCCGCCGGCCCCCTCGCTGGAGACCCCGACCCGGTCGGCGCTCCAGCCGACGGCGGTGGAGCCGAGCCAGGACGCGGCGAGCGAGCCGACCGCGACGGCCCCGAGGCCGAGCAGGACCAGCGCGTCCTTGCCCTTGAGCAGCACCGGGTTGCCCTCGTCCACGTCGTCGAGCTTCCACACCGCGCGCAGGCAGTCGCGCATGGAGCCGATCCAGCTGATGCCGGTGACGAGCAGGAGGGCGCCGGCGACGATGCCGATGGTGCCGGCGTTGGCGACGAGGCCGCCGATGTCGAGCTGCTCGGAGATGCCGGGGACCTGGTCGCCGATCTTCTCCTCGATCCGCTTGAGCTGCTCGTCGGAGAGGAGCGCGGCGCCGATCGCGGCGGCCACGGTGATCAGCGGGAAGAGGGCCAGGAAGGAGAGGAAGGTGATCGCGGCGGCGAGCCGGCTCCAGTGGACCTCGTCGAGGGTCTCGTACGCGCGCCAGGCGTGGGTCCGCATGAGGCGCGTGATCCACGGGCCGATGACGGGGAGCTTGGTCAGCCAGTCCATTCCGTACCTCTACCCGCGATCGGTGCGCTGCTCGGGGGTGTTTTCCCGACTCTCCTTTAATCACCCATTTCGACGAACCGCCATGCAATACCGGCATAAGCGACAGAGGCGGCTATACGGTCACCTCCATGGCTGTCGAGACCTACGTCCTTGACGACGACTGCGAAGAGCTCAGCGGCTGGGGGCGCACCGCCCCGACCCTCGCGCGCGTGCACCGGCCCCGCGGTGAGGCCGAGGCGGCGGAGGCCGTCCGCGGCTGCGGCGCCCGCGGCGCCATCGCCCGGGGCCTCGGCCGCGCGTACGGGGACGCCGCGCGGAACGCCGGCGGCGCCGTCCTCGACACGACCCGCCTCGACCGGATCGAGGCCCTCGACGCCACCGCCGGTCTCGTCGTCTGCGAGGCGGGCGTCAGCCTGCACCGGCTCACGGCGGCGCTGCTGCCGCTCGGCTGGACCGTCCCGGTCACCCCCGCCACCCGGCACATCACCGTCGGCGGGGCCGTCGCCGCCGACGTCCACGGCGCGGACCACCCGACCGCCGGCGGCTTCGGCCGGCACGTGACCGCGCTCCGGCTCCTCACCGCCGACGGCACGGTCCGGACCGTGGTGCCCGGGACCCCGCTCTTCGACGCCACCACCGGCGGCCTGGGTCTGACCGGCGTCATCCTCTCCGTCACCCTGCGGCTGCTGCCCGTCGAGACCTCGCTCATGACCGTGGACACCGAGCGCGCACGGAACCTCGACGACCTGCTGGACCGGCTCGCCTCCACCGACCACCGGTACCGCTACTCCGTCGCCCGGATCGACCTGCGTGCCCGGGGCGCAGCCACGGGCCGCGCCGTCCTCACGCGCGGCGACCACGCGCCGTACGACGCGCTGCCGCGCCGCCACCGGGCCCGCCGGGCGCCGCTCGCCTTCCGGCCCGTACGGCTGCCGGCCGCGCCCCCGTACGTCCCCGGCGGGCTGTTCGGCCGCGCCGCCGCCGGAGTCCTCGACGAGCTCCGGCACCGCTGGGCGCCCCGCGCGAGCGCCGGCCGGCTCCAGCCGTTCTCCGCCTTCCTCCACCCCCTCGACGCCGTCCCGCACTGGAACCGGCTGTACGGGCGCGAGGGCCTCGTCCCGTACCGCTGTGTGGTCCCGTACGGGCAGGAAGAGGCCCTGCGGGGGATCGTGCGGCGCATCGGGGACCGCGGCTGCCCCTCGTTCCACGCCGTCCTCGGCCGTCTCGGCGCGGGCGGCCCCGGCCCGCTCTCGTACCCGCTCCCCGGCTGGGAGCTCTCCCTCGACCTGCCGGCCGGCCTGCCCGGGCTCGGGACCTTCCTCGACGCGCTGGACGAGGAGGTCGCGGGCGCGGGCGGCCGGGTCCAGCTCGCCGAGGACTCCCGCGTACGACCGGAGACGTCGGCCGCCATGTACCCCCGGCTCGACGAGTTCCGCGCCCTGCGCGCCGCCCTCGACCCCCGGTCCGTCTTCACCTCGGACCTCTCCCGCCGCCTCGCCCTCTAGGGGGTGTCGTCTCGATCAGGCCGGGCTCGCGGGGCATGGCACCGCACCTCGCCGCGTTGTCGTCGGTCGCCGACGCTCCGCGTCGACTCCCTCCTCCGCCTTGCGAGGCACGACACCAGACGCCGCTCCCTGATCCGGCCCGACCGACACGACACCCCCTAGGAGCTCCCATGAAGGACGCCTTCGGCGCACCGCAGTCCCTGCTCGTCCTCGGCGGCACCTCCGAGATCGGGCTCGCCACCGCCCGGCGGCTGATCGCACGGCGTACCCGTACCGTCTGGCTCGCCGGACGCCCCTCCCCCGCCCTCACCGCCGCCGCCGACTCGCTGCGCGCGCTCGGCGCCGACGTGCGGACCGTCCCCTTCGACGCGCTCGACACCGAGTCCCACGAGGAACGGCTCGGCAAGATCTTCACCGAGGGCGACATCGACATGGTGCTGCTCGCCTTCGGGGTCCTCGGCGACCAGGCGCGGGACGAGTCCGACCCGGTCGCCGCCGTCCGCGTCGCCCAGACCAACTACACCGGCGCCGTGTCCGCCGGACTGGTCTGCGCGGGCGCGCTCCAGGCGCAGGGGCACGGCTCGCTGGTGGTGCTCTCCTCGGTGGCGGGCGAGCGGGCCCGCCGCGCCGACTTCATCTACGGCTCCTCGAAGGCCGGGCTCGACGCCTTCGCCCAGGGCCTCGGGGACGCGCTGCACGGCACCGGTGTGCACGTGATGGTCGTACGGCCCGGCTTCGTCCGCTCGAAGATGACGGCCGGGCTGGCCGAGGCGCCCCTCGCGACCACCCCGGAGGCGGTCGCGGCCGCCGTCGAGCTGGGCCTGCGGCGCCGCTCGGAGACGGTGTGGGTGCCGGGGGCGCTGCGGATGGTGATGGCGGCGGTACGGCACGTGCCGAGGCCGCTGTTCCGGCGTCTGCCGGTGTGAGGCGCAGGCAGGCCGGGGGCGCCGCCGGTGTAAGGCGCCGGGCCTGGGCGGCGCCCGGCCGGGGGTGCCGTGCCGGGGCGGCGCCCGGCCGGGGGTGCCGTGCCGGGGGCGCGCCGGGTCGGCGCCCGGCCGGTCGGCTCTCGCGGGCGCGCCGGTCGGTCAGGCGGTGGGGGCGGCCGTCGGGGTGTCGACCGGGCTGCCGCCCTGCGTGGGGACGGCCGAGACCGGCCGGCCGCTGCCGAACATGTAGTCGTACAGCTTCCGCCAGACGCCGTCGGGGCCCTGCTCGTACAGGGCGAAGGAGCGGCAGACCCACGCCGCCTCGTAGCCGGCGAGCTCCTCGTACGCCCGGTCCATCCCCTCCTCGGAGATGCCGTGCGCCACGGTGACGTGCGGGTGGTACGGGAACTGGAGCTCGCGCACCAGCGGCCCCGCCTCGTCCCGGATCCGGTGCTGGAGCCGGTGGCAGACGGAGACGCCCTCCTGCACCTTGACGTAGACGACCGGGGAGAGCGGCCGGAAGGTCCCGGTGCCCTTGAGGCGCACCGGGAAGGGCTGGTGGTCGGCGGCGACGCCGGCGAGGTGCGCCTCGATCTCCGGCAGCCGCTCCTCCGGGACCTCGGTCGGCGGGACGAGCGTGACGTGCGTGGGGATGCCGTACGCGGCCAGGTCCCCGAAGCCGGCGCGCCGCTCCTGGAGCAGGCTGCCGTAGGGCTCCGGGACCGCGATCGAAACGCCGAGCGTTACGGTCCCCACGTCGTTCTCCTCCGTCGTCGGTCGACTGGTGTGTGGTGGTTCAGCCGCCAGTGTGCGTCCTGTACCACCCTTGTGGCCAGGGTCCTCCGGCTCAGTGCTTCGCGGGCAGGAAACCCATCCGCTCGTACGTCTGCGCCAGCGTCTCCGCCGCGACCGCGCGCGCCTTCTCCGCTCCCTTGGCCAGGACAGAGTCCAGCGTCTCGGGGTCGTCCAGGTATTCCTGGGTGCGGGCCCGGAACGGAGTGACGAAGTCCACCATGACCTCGGCGAGATCCGTCTTCAGCGCGCCGTACATCTTGCCCTCGTAGCTCTTCTCCAGGTCCTCGACGGACGTGGAGGTGAGCGTGGACATGATCGTCAGCAGGTTGGAGACGCCCGCCTTGTTCTCCGGGTCGAACCGGATGACCGTGTCGGTGTCGGTGACCGCGCTCTTGACCTTCTTCGCGGTGGCCTTCGGGTCGTCCAGGAGGTTGATGAGGCCCTTCGGCGTCGACGCCGACTTGCTCATCTTGACCGCCGGGTCCTGGAGGTCGTAGATCTTCGCCGTCTCCTTGAGGATGTACGGCTTGGGGATCGTGAAGGTCTCGCCGAAGCGGCCGTTGAAGCGCTCCGCGAGGTCGCGGGTCAGCTCGATGTGCTGGCGCTGGTCCTCGCCGACCGGGACCTCGTTGGCCTGGTAGAGCAGGATGTCCGCGACCTGGAGGATCGGGTACGTGAAGAGTCCGACGGTGGCGCGGTCGGCGCCCTGCTTCGCGGACTTGTCCTTGAACTGGGTCATGCGGGAGGCCTCGCCGAAGCCGGTGAGGCAGTTCATGACCCAGCCGAGCTGCGCGTGCTCGGGGACGTGGCTCTGGACGAAGAGGGTGCAGCGCTCCGGGTCGAGGCCGGCGGCCAGCAGCTGGGCGGCGGCGAGCCGGGTGTTGGCGCGCAGCTCGGCGGGGTCCTGCGGGACCGTGATCGCGTGCAGGTCGACGACCATGTAGAACGCGTCGTGGGTCTCCTGCAGGGCGACCCACTGGCGGACGGCGCCGAGGTAGTTGCCGAGGTGGAACGAGCCTGCGGTGGGCTGGATTCCGGAGAGCACACGGGGACTGTCAGAGGCCATGCACATCATTCTCTCAGGTGTGGGAACCGATCCCGGACTGCCGGTGTATCAAGAGTGTGAGGACGCGGGAGGGGGGCCTGGTCGACGACGAGGCCGCGGTGATCGCACGGGTTCGCGCCGGAGAGCCGGAGGCGTTCGCGTCGCTGGTCCGCGCGCACACGGCGGTCGCCCTGAGAGCGGCCGTGGCGTGCGGTGCGGGCGCGGAGGCCGAGGACGTGGTGCAGCAGGCCTTCTTCAAGGCGTACCGCTCGCTGGGGCGGTTCCAGGAGGGCGCGGCGTTCCGGCCGTGGCTGTTGCGGATCGTCGTCAATGAGACCAGGAACACAGTGCGGGCGGCGGGCCGCCGGCGGGCCGTCGCCGACCGGGAGGCGGACCTGCTCGGGGGTGAGCCGCTGATACCGGAGTCGGCGGATCCGGCGGTGGCGGCCGAGGAGCGGGAGCGGAGCCGGCGGCTCCTCGACGCCCTGGACGGTCTTACCGAGGAGCACCGTCAGGTGGTGATCCACCGCTATCTCCTGGAGCTGGACGAGACGGAGACGGCGCTGGCGCTGGGCTGGCCGAAGGGGACGGTGAAGTCCCGGCTGAGCCGGGCGCTGAGGAAGCTGGGACGCGTGCTGGACGCGGGCCGGGAAGGAGGTGAGGGGCGTGGCTGACGAGGGTCTGCCGGACGAACTGAGGGAGCTGGGACGGCGGCTGCGGGTGCCGGACGTGGACGGCGCGACGATGGCCGAGCGGGTGCTCGCGCAGCTCCTCGCCGAGCGGGAGCCGACACCGGTGCCGGTGCCGGTGCCCGAGCCGGTCCGGCGCCGGTGGTGGACCTCGGCGTGGGCGTCGGCGTGGGCGTGGGGCCGCGAGCGGTGGCGGGCGCTGGTCGCGGGCCTGACCGGGGTGCTGATCGTCCTGGTGCTCACCCCGCCGGTGCGGGCGGCGGTGGCGGACTGGTTCGGCTTCGGCGGGGTGACCGTGCGGTACGAGCCGGAGGGACGCCACGTCCCGCCGGGGGGCGCGGTTCCGGTGCCGGGATGCGACGCGGAGCGGGTGCCGTTGGCCGAGGCCGGGCGCCGGGCGGGCTTCGAGCCCCTCATACCGGGGGCGCTGGGCGCGCCGGACGCGGTGACGGTGACGGGGTCGGCCGAGCGGGGCCGGGCGGTGATCAGCCTGTGCTGGCGCGACGGGGGGCAGACAGTCCGGCTGGACGAGTTCCCGGCCCGTCTGGACATCGGCTTCGCCAAGCAGGTCAGGGCGCGGCCGGAGTGGGTCGACCTGCCGGACGGCGCGCAGGGCTACTGGTTCGCGGTCCCGCACCTGCTGACGGTCCCGATGACGGACGCGGCGGGCACGGCCTGGACCCACGAGGTCCGTACGGCGGGCCCCACGCTCCTCTGGACGAGGAGCGGGGGCGCGCTCACCTTCCGGCTGGAGGGTGTGGCGGACCGTGAGGACGCCCGCCGGACGGCGGAGTCCCTGGGCCTTGGCGGATAGCCTCCGGCCGGTCCGTGGGGCGGTCAGACGGGGAGACCGGGGGCCGGGTACGCGCTCATCAGGTCGGCGACCTCGGCGCGGACGGTACGGAGGGCGTCCTCGTCGCCCGAGCCGGCCGCCGTGACACCGCGGTCGATCCAGGCGGCGACCTGGTCCATGTGCTCCGGGGTGAGGCCGCGGGAGGTGAGGGAGGGGGTGCCGATGCGGATGCCGGAGGGGTCGAAGGGCTTCCGGGGGTCGTAGGGGACGGTGTTGTGGTTGACGACGATGCCGGCCCGGTCGAGGGCCTTCGCGGCGATCTTGCCCGGGACCTGCTTGGGCGTCAGGTCCATCAGGATCAGGTGGTTGTCGGTGCCGCCGGAGACCAGGTCGAAGCCGCGGGCGAGGAGCGCTTCGGCGAGGGCCTTGGCGTTGGCGACGACGGCGTGGGCGTAGTCGCGGAAGGAGGGCTGGGAGGCCTCGTGGAGGGCGACGGCGATGGCGGCGGTGGTCTGGTTGTGCGGGCCGCCCTGGAGGCCGGGGAAGACGGCCCTGTCGAGCGGCCTGGCGTGCTCCTCGCGGGCCATGAGCATGGCGCCGCGCGGGCCGCGCAGGGTCTTGTGGGTGGTCGTGGAGATCACGTCCACGTGCGGGACGGGCGACGGGTGGGCGCCGCCCGCGATGAGGCCGGCGATGTGGGCGATGTCGGCGACGAGCACGGCACCGGCCTCGCGGGCGATCTCGCCGAAGGCGGCGAAGTCGATCGTGCGGGGCAGCGCGGTGCCGCCGCAGAAGATGACCTTCGGGCGCTCCTTGAGGGCCAGGTCCCTGACCTCGTCGAAGTCGATGAGGCCGCCCCCCTCGGAGGCCGCGCCGGGGCGGACGCCGTACTGGACGCCGCGGAACCAGGTGCCGGTGGCGGAGACGCCCCAGCCGTGGGTGAGGTGGCCGCCCATCGGCAGGGCCATGCCCATGACGGTGTCGCCGGGTTCGGCGAAGGCGAGGTACACGGCGAGGTTGGCCGGGGAGCCGGAGTACGGCTGGACGTTGGCGTGCTCGACGCCGAAGACGGCCTTGGCGCGCTCGACGGCGAGGGTCTCCACCTGGTCGATGTTCTGCTGGCCCTCGTAGTAGCGGCGGCCGGGGTAGCCCTCGCTGTACTTGTTCTGGAGGACGGTGCCGGAGGCTTCGAGGACGGCGGCGGAGACGTAGTTCTCGCTGGGGATGAGCCGCAGGGTCTCGCCCTGGAGGCGTTCCTCGGCTTCGACGAGGGCGGCGAGCTCGGGGTCGGTGGCGGCGAGTGCGGGATGCTGCGGGGCGTTCATGCGGGGATCCTCCGGGCGTCGGTGGGTCCCGGGGCACAGCGATCGGGCGCGGCGCCACGCGGGACTTCGGTCCCGTGACGCCCAGGCGGACGGCGTCCCGTGTGGTGTGCCGGGCACGGCTTCCCCGGGGTCGCTTCCCCGTACGCCAGTCGCCGTGCGTGTTTTCAGAGTAGCGGGCGCGCCGCGCGCGATGTTTCCCCGCCCGGTGCGCGAGCGACGATAGAAACAGGGGCCACACCCCTTCGGCGGGTCCATCCCGCGAGCCGCAGGACGAACGGAGATCCCGTGTCGGGCACACAAGACGCGATCGCTTCGGCGGAGGCGCACAGCGCTCACAACTACCACCCCCTGCCGGTCGTCGTCGCTTCGGCGGACGGCGCCTGGATGACCGATGTCGAGGGGCGCCGCTATCTCGACCTGCTCGCCGGGTACTCGGCGCTCAACTTCGGGCACGGCAACCGGCGTCTGATCGACGCGGCGAAGGCGCAGCTGGAGCGGGTGACGCTGACCTCGCGCGCCTTCCATCACGACCGGTTCGCCGATTTCTGCACGCAGCTCGCCGAGTTGTGCGGCAAGGAGGCGGTGCTGCCGATGAACACCGGTGCGGAGGCGGTCGAGACGGCCGTGAAGACCGCCCGGAAGTGGGGGTACGAGGTCAAGGGCGTGCCGGACGGGCACGCGAAGATCGTGGTCGCGGCGAACAACTTCCACGGCAGGACGACGACGATCGTCAGCTTCTCCACGGACCACGAGGCGCGGGATCACTTCGGTCCGTACACGCCGGGGTTCGAGATCGTGCCGTACGGGGACCTGACGGCGATGGAGGCGGCGGTCACCGAGAACACGGTGGCGGTGCTGATCGAGCCGATCCAGGGCGAGGCGGGGGTCCTGGTCCCGCCGGCCGGCTATCTGGCGGGGGTGCGGGAGCTGACGCGCCGGCGGAACGTGCTGTTCGTGGCGGACGAGATCCAGTCGGGCCTCGGCCGGACGGGCAGGACGTTCGCGTGCGAGCACGAGGGCGTGGTGCCGGACATGTACGTCCTGGGGAAGGCGCTGGGCGGCGGGGTGGTGCCGGTGTCCGCGGTGGTCGCCGACCGTGACGTGCTCGGGGTGTTCCGGCCGGGTGAGCACGGGTCGACGTTCGGCGGGAACCCGTTGGCGTGCGCGGTGGCCCTGGAGGTGATCGCGATGCTGCGGACGGGCGAGTTCCAGGAGCGGGCGGCGGAGCTGGGCGAGCACCTTCACGCGGAGCTGGGGCTGCTCGTGGGCGCCGGGGCGGTGGAGGCGGTGCGCGGGCGCGGGCTGTGGGCCGGGGTCGACATCACGCCGTCGCGGGGCACGGGCCGGGAGATCTCGGAGAAGCTGATGGAGCGGGGTGTCCTGGTGAAGGACACCCACGGTTCGACGATCCGGATCGCGCCGCCCCTCGTGATCTCCAAGGAGGACCTGGACTGGGGCCTGGAGCAGCTGAGGGGCGTGCTGGCGGAGTGACCCGCCCCGCCCCGCCGACGCGTCGGCGGGGCGGCGTCTCCCCCCGGGGGCCGTCAGAGGATGACGTGGGGGAGGAAGCGGGCGTACTCGTCGGTGACGAGTCCGGCCGACTCCCGGATCCCGAGCCCGGCCGCCTCGTTCTCGACGACCCAGGCGCCGAGCACCACCCGGTTGCCGTCGAAGTCGGGCAGCGGCGCCAGTTCCTGGTAGCAGCAGGGTTCCCCGTCCCGTACGAACGGCTCGGTGCCGGCCTCGTGGAGGGTGACGCCCGCGCCCTCGCGGCCGAGCAGCGGCTTGGCGACCCAGCCGGTGGTCGAGGCGAGTTCGCGCGGCCCGTCGAGGTAGGCGGGCAGCAGGTTCGGGTGGCCGGGGTACAGCTCCCACAGGATGGCGAGGAGCGCCTTGTTGGAGAGCAGCATCTTCCAGGCGGGCTCGATCCAGCAGGTCGTGCCGGTGCCGCCGCCGTTGTCGAGGGTGTCCAGGACGTGCCGGCCGAAGCGGTCGGTGGTGAGCCACTCCCACGGGTAGAGCTTGAAGCAGCTGCGGATGAAGCGGAGCCGGTCGTCCACGAAGCGGCGCGAGAGGCGGTCCCAGCCGATCCGTTCGACGGAGAGCGCCTCGGTGTCGAGTCCGGCCTGCTGGGCGGTCTCGCGCAGGTACGCGACCGTCATCAGGTCCTCGCCGAGTTCGTCGCCGTCGGAGTGGACGAAGTGGACGGGGCCCGGCGGCAGCAGGGGCGCCTGTCGCTTCCAGGCGTCGACGAGCCGTTCGTGGAGGGAGTTCCACTGGTCGGCGCCGGGGAACCGCTCCTCCATCCAGAACCACTGCGGGCTGGCGGCCTCCACGAGAGAGGTGGGGGTGTCGGCGTTGTACTCCAGCATCTTCGCCGGGCCCGTACCGTCGTAGTGCAGGTCGAACCGCCCGTACAGGGAGGGGAGTTCGGCCCGGCGGCGCCAGGACTCGGCGACCCGCGCGACGAGCTTCGGATCGGTGATGCCGAGGTCGGCGAATCGTTCCCGCTCGACGATGTGCGCCGCGGCCGCCAGGCACATGGCGTGCAGCTCCTCGACGACCTCCTCCAGGGCCTCGACCTCGGGGAGGGTGAAGGAGTAGTACGCGCTCTCGTCCCAGTACGGGCGGAGCGAACCGTCCGGGTAGCGGGTGAGCGGGTAGACGAGCCCCTGCTCCTCCACCGTCTCCTGCCAGCCCGGCCGGGGCTCGATGGTGTGCCGTCGCATGTGCCGGGCCCTCTCAGCCGCCGCCGGAACCGGAGCAGCCGAAGCCTCCGGTGTCGACGGCCTTCTTGTCGAAGCTGCCGCCGCTCACTCGGTTGTCGCGGAGGGAACCGCCGTAGTAGTACGAGCCCCGGTGGGTCGTGCCGTTGTCGTCGTCGTCGCGGCCGCCGCCGCTCTCGCACTCGTACCGGGGCAGCTCCTCCCGGGTCAGCGGGTCCACGCACCGCTTGTCCGGCTCGGAGCCGCACGCGGTGATCGTCGCCGCGAGCACGCCCATCCCGCCGAGCACCACCGTGCTCGACCTCAGCCTGCGCATGTCCGTCGCCCTCCCCTTCACGGTCGCGACCTCCACGGCCACGCTTGTCGCGTTCACGTCTGTCGCGACCGCACAGTGTAGGCCGGTCGTTTCCGGCCTCAGCCCCTAGAGTCGTTTCGTGCTTCTCGGGATGATTTGTGCGCTCCTTTCGTCCGTCTGCTTCGGCACGGCGTCCGTCCTCCAGGCGGTGGCGGCCCGCGCCGCGACGCCCGGGTCGGGTGGGGGCGTCGACGTCACGCTGCTGTGGCGGGCGCTGCGCCAGTGGCGGTACGTCGTCGGTCTCGGCCTGGACGGCCTGGGCTTCGTCCTGGAGGTCGTCGCCCTGCGGACGCTGCCGATCTACGTGGTGGGCGCGGCCCTCGCCGCGAGTCTCGCGGTCACCGCGGTCGTCGCCTCCCGGCTGCTGCCGGTGCGGCTGAGCCGGGTGGAGTGGACGGCCGTGGCCGTGGTCTGCGCCGGGCTCGCCCTGCTCGCCCTCGCCGCCGGGGAGGAGGGCCACCGGACCGGCTCGGAGGCGCTCCGGTGGGCGCTGCTCGCGACCGCCTTCGGTGTGCTGCTCGTGGGCGTGGTGGGCGGCCGGCTCCCGGACCGGCCGCGTGCGCTGGTCCTCGGCCTGGGCTCGGGCTTCGGCTTCGGGGTGGTGGAGGTGGGGGTGCGGCTCGTCGACGGCGTCGACGTCGCCGACCCGGTCCTGTACGCGGTGCTCGTGGGCGGCGGGGCGGCGTTCCTCCTCCTGACCTCGGCGCTCCAGCGGGGCTCCGTGACCACGGCGACGGCGGGCATGGTGCTCGGCGAGACGATCGGCCCCGCGGTGGTGGGGGTGGTCTGGCTCGGGGACCGCACCCGGGAGGGGCTCGGCTGGCTCGCGGTCGTCGGATTCGCCGTGGCGGTGGCGGGCTCCCTGGCCCTGGCCCGCTTCGGCGAGGCCCCGGAGGCGGAGCTCAGCGGCGACCTCGCGGACCACGCGCGCCCGAAGGCCCCCTGACGGGTCTCAGGGCAGTACCCGGCAGAGGCTCCGCAGGGTGCGTGTCAGGGCAGCACCCGGCAGAGGCTCCGCAGAGCCCCCTGCCAGGCGCTGTCGGTCGGGGTGGCGTAGCCGACGACGAGGCCGTCCAGGGTCGCGGGGACCGTGGGGCGGCGGAACTGGTTGACGCCCTGGACGGCGAGGCCGTGCCAGGCGGCGGATCGCAGGACGGCCTGTTCGGTGCCGGGCGGCAGGGCGAGGACCGCGTGGAGCCCGGCCGCGATCCCGCTGACCCGGGTGTCGGGCGAGTGCGCGGCCACCGCCGTCACCAGCTGGTCGCGGCGGCGCCGGTAGCGCAGCCGCATCGCCCGTACGTGCCGGTCGTACGCCCCCGAGCGCAGGAACTCCGCGAACGCCAGCTGGTCCGGCGCGCCGGACGACCAGTCCACGGCGCCCTTCGTCGCCGCCACCTCACCGGCCAGGCTCTCCGGCAGCACCATCCAGGCGAGCCGGAGGCCGGGGGCGAGGGACTTGCTCGCGGTGCCGAAGTACACGACCCGTTCGGGGTCGAGGCCCTGGAGCGCGCCCACCGGCTGCCGGTCGTAGCGGAACTCCCCGTCGTAGTCGTCCTCCAGGACGAAGCCGCCGGAGGCCCGCGCCCAGTCGACGACGGCCGAACGCCGGTCGGGGGGCAGGGCGCCGCCCAGCGGGAACTGGTGGGCGGCCGTCATGAGCACGGCGCCCACCGGTCCCGGCCACGACAACTCCTCCACCCTGGTCCCGCGTTCGTCGTACGGCAGGACCGGCGTCCCGAGCCCGGCCCCGGTGAGGAGACCGGTGTGGAGGCCGAGCCCGTACGACTCGACCGCCACCTCCCGGACGCCCCGGTTCCGCAGCACCTGGCCGATCAGCATCAGCCCGTGCACGAAGCCGGCGCAGACGACGATCCGTTCGGGCCGTGCGTGCACGCCCCGCGCGCGGGCGAGGTAGTCGGCGAGGGCGCCGCGGAGTTCGATCCGGCCGCGCGGGTCCCCGTACCCGAAGGCCTCGTTCGGGGCGGCGGTGAGCGCCCGCCGGTACGCCGTGAGCCATTCGGCGCGCGGGAAGGACGCGAGGTCGGGGGTGCCGGCCTTCAGGTTGTGCGTGGGCGGGGCGGGCCGGGGCAGGGAGAGCGCGGGCGAGGAGGCGGGGGACGGCCGCGCGGGCGGACGGGGCTCGGCGCGGGCGGCGACCCGGGTGCCGGAGCCCTGCCGGGCGGTCAGCCAGCCCTCGGCGACCAGCTCGGCGTAGGCGTCGGCCACGGTGTTGCGGGCCATGCCGAGGTCGGCGGCGAGCGAACGGGACGACGGCAGCCGGGTCCCCGCCGCGAGCCGTCCGCTGCGCACCGCCTCCCGCAGGGCGTCCATGAGACCGGCCCGCAGCCGCGGACCGCGGAGTTCCAGATGGAGGTCGGCCCCGAAAGTGGCCCACTCGTTCGCCATGGGAATGGACCATACGCCTGTGCCACCCGGCTCGTACGGTGAGTCACATGAGCACGCAGACCACCCTCACCGAGACCGCCGCCCCCGCCCTGGCCGAGTACGCCCACGAGCACCCGCCCCGCCTCCCCCTCGCCGAACGCCACCCGGCCTTCTACCGGGCGATGCGCGGCCTCGAGACAGCCGCCGCCCAGGACATCGACCCGACCCTCTACCACCTGATCAAGATCCGGGCCTCCCAGATCAACCAGTGTGCGTTCTGCATCGACATGCACTCCAAGGACGCGCTCGCTGAGGGCGAGACCGTCGGGCGCATCGTGCAGCTCTCCGCCTGGCGGGAGTCCCGGCACTTCTACACCGAGCGGGAACTCGCGGCGCTCGAACTGACCGAGTCCGTCACCGCCCTGACCGACGGCGTCCCCGACGAGGTGTACGACCGCGCCGCCGCGCACTTCGACGAGACCGAGCTCGCCCGGGTCATCGGCGCGATCGTCGTCATCAACGCCTGGAACCGCATCGCCGTCACCACCCGGATGACGCCCGGCCACTACACCCCGCGCTCCGCGTGAGCCGGGGCGCGTCGGCCGGGACCCTGCGCGCCCTCCACCGGGACCGGGCCGCCGGCGATCCGCTGGTGCTGCCCGGTCCGTGGGACGCGGTGAGCGCCCGCGCCTTCGAGGCCGCCGGGTTCCCCGCGCTCGCCACGCCGAGCGCGGGGGTGGCCGCCTCCCTCGGGTACGCGGACGGGGAGACGCCGGCGGCGGAGATGTTCGCCGCCGTCGCCCGGATCGTCCGCGCGGTGTCCGTTCCCGTCACGGCGGACCTGGAGGGCGGCTACGGGCTGCCCGCGGCGGAGCTGGTGGAGCGCGTACGGGAGTCGGGCGCCGTCGGTGTCAACCTGGAGGACACCGGCCGGGACCGCGCGCTCACGGACGCGCGGGCGCACGCCGACCGGCTGGCGGAGGTGCGGGCCGCCGCGGGCCCGGAACTCTTCCTCAACGCGCGCGTGGACGTGTACATCCGCGGGGCGGCCGACCCGGTGACGGCGGCGATCGACCGCGCCCTCCTGTACGCGGAGGCGGGCGCGGACTGCGTGTACCCGATCGCGGCCCCGCCCGCCGACCTCCCGGTGCTGCGCGCCGCCCTCGGCGACGTCCCGCTCAACGCCCTGGCCGGAGCGGGCGCCCCGCCCTTCGCGGAACTCGGCCGCCTGGGCGCGACCCGGATCACCTTCGGCGACGGCCTGCTCCTCCGGGCAAGGACCGATCTGACGGCCCTGGCGACGAGCCTGAGGGACGCCGGGGGGTGGTGAAGGGCCCGGGGAGGCCCTCACCCCGCAGGGGCTCTCCCGGCGCCCTGCGGCTCCCCTACGGCCCCGTCAGTGCGCGCCCGGGCGGAAGGAGTCCAGGGCCACGCGGAGGACTTCGCGCTGCTTCGGCCACGCGGTCTCCGGGCCCGCGGCCAGGATCGCGTAGTGGGTGCCGTCCTCGGCCGTGAACGCACGGTCGACGACCTTGCGGCGGCTGCCGTCGTCCCGGTCGTACGCGTAGACCAGCTCGGCGGAGTCGGCCGGGGCGCCCGCTTCCCCCGTGACCCGTTCGAGGCTGATCTCCCGGTAGCCGGGCTTGTTGGCCCGGCCGTCCTCGGAGGCCCCCCGCAGGGCCTCGTACGGGGTCAGACCGGCCTCGGTGACCACGAAGACCTGGAGCAGGCTCCGGCGGTCCGGCGCGTTGTAGAAGACGCTCTGGCCGGACTCGGTGCGGTCCCAGCCCTCGGGGACGGCGATCGTGAAGCCCTTGAGGTCCTCGACGGCGCGGTAGCCGGGCGGCGGCACCTCGTCCCCGGGGGAGGCGGCCGTGGCGGTGGGCGAGGGCGTGTCGGAGGGCGACCCCGTGTCGGAGGCGGGGTCGGTGGGGTCGGTGCTCTCCGGGACCGCCGTGACGGACGCCGGCGGGCCGCCCGCCGCCGGGGACTCCGCGTCGCCGCGGCCCCAGAGCAACCAGCCGCCGACGGAGCCCGCCGCCAGGACGGCGACGGCGACCCCGGCCGCGACCGCGGCACGCGCGCGTGGCCGGGCCGACGAGCCGCCCGAACCGGGTACGGCGTACTGCCAGCCGCCCGACTCCGGGTTGTAGACGGAGACGTGCGCGGGGACGGTCCCGGGGTCGTACGCCGGGACGGTCCCGGGGTCGTACGCGGGGACGGTCCCAGGGGCGTACGCCGGGACAACTCCGGGGTCGTACGCCGGGACGGCCCCGGAGTCGTGGACCGGGGCGTACTGCGGCGGAGGCGGCGGGGGTACGACGGGGCCGCCCCCGGCTCCGGCCGTGGGGCCGGGTGTCGCCCCGCCGGTCTCCCAGCTCTGCGTCTCGTCGTTCCAGCGGGCACCGCTCCCGCCCCCGTGGCCGCTCATCTCACCCTCCGAGCAGGGTGCCGACGGCCTGGCCGACGGTCACTCCCGAGGCGAGGATGCCGGTCACCGCGCCGGCGTCCGTGAGGGCTTGGCGGAGCCGGGTCAGGCGTCCCGCGTCGGCCCGTCCCGTGCCCTCGATCTCGTCCTCGGCGTCGGCGAGTTCGGCGTCGAGGGCGGCCGTCTGCTCGGAGGGCACGATGCCCCCGAGGTCGGCGCGGAGCCGGCGGATGGCCTGGAGCAGCGCCTCCTGATCGGCGTCGCGGGGCGGCTGGGTGCCGTGCACGGTGTGGGTGACGGTGTTGTGGTCGCCGATGGTGACGCTGCCCCCGGTGTTGGTGACGTGGATGCCGCCACGGGCACGGTCGTCAGGGGTGCCGTTCCCGGTCTCAGCCACGGTTGCCTCCGGTCGTCGCGGTGGTGAAGGTCTTGCTGGTGACGGTGTTGTGGTTGCCGAGGGTGACGTTGCCCCTGGTGTTCTCGATGAACGTGCCGCCCTCGGCGACGTGCACGATCTTCTGCTCGAACTCGGCGGTCTCGTACCCGGCTTCGCGGAGCGCGACGGTCACCCCGTTCGCGACCCGGTCCTGCACGCTCTTCAGGTAGCGGCTGACGTCCATCTCCTGGAAGAGCGACGCCTCGTCGTCGGAGCCGAGTTCGCGGACCGACACCTCGGGGCCCTCGGGCAGCGCGTGGGCGTGTCCCGCGGTGAGCAGCCGCCAGCCGTGGCCGAGCGCGCGCCCGACCGTGACCAGGGCCTGCCCGGCGGAGCGCGGGGTCTGGCCCAGGGCCCAGACGGCCTTGCCGAAGTGGTGGTTGTGCCGATAGCGGTGGGCGATCCGGTCGGCGTACCGGAAGAGCGGCTTCACCGGCCGGAGCACATGCGGTGCCACCTCCAGCATCAGCATCCCGCCCTGCGTGTGGACGCGGACGAAGACGGTGGTGACGATCTCCTCGCCCCACCCGCCGACCCGGATGCGCAGGAAGTGCCGACGGCTCTCGCCGCCCTCCTCGATGGCTCCGGAGCGGTGCGTCTCGAAGCCTTCCGGGGTGTACGGGGCGGCGCCCCGGGCGGGCAGTCCGTCGACCGGCAGGAAGACGACCTCGTCGATCTCCAGCTCGCGCAGCCGGTCCCGTACGGCCGCCCGGATCTGCGGCGAACCGTGCGGCGAGGGGACGCGCAGCGCCTCCACCAGCGGGACGACGTGCCGCATGATGGCGCTGTTGTCGAGCGGTTCGGGCGCCGAGCCCTCCAGGTTCTTGCGCGGGCGCAGTTCGACGGAGAGCGACCAGGGCTCGTACGGCTCACCGGCTCCGCAGAACGGGTCGTCGGCCCCGTACATGACGAGCCGCGCGTGCTGCTCGACGCGGATCCGGTCGCGCAGGCGGCGGGACCGCGCGCCCTCGGTCTGCTCGGCCGGGTCAGAGCGCTGGTCGGCGAAGCGCTCCCGGGACAGCTCCTGGGTGAGCGCACGGGCGAACTGACCGCGCTGGGTGGCCACCGCCCAGGCAACGAGGAGCGGCACGGCGACGGTGATCCACACCTCCAGCGGGCCGATGCCCCACATCTCCTGGGCGGTGAGACTCACCGCGAACTCGTGGAACTCCCCGGCCTCGGTGAGCTCGGTGATCGTGCCGAGGAACTCCCCGCCGGAGTCGTCGTCGGCGAGGAGGAGGAAGAGCAGGAGCAGGGCGGACTGGAGGAGGGTGATCCGCCCGTACCAGCGCACCAGGAAGGCGAGGACGACCCGGTATGCGGGGGCGGTGGCGGACCGGCCGCGGATCCAGCGGGCGAGGCCGAGGACCAGGAAGGGGCCGATCAGGAGGGCGACCAGGCCCTTGGTGAGCGGGATCGCGATGAACCAGAGCGCCAGGATGCCGACGGCCCAGCCGAGTTCGACACGGCGGGCGCGCAGGGCGTGGGCGAGGACGCGGCTCGCGTCGTAGCCGAGGGAGGGGGCGGCGAAGCGCTCCTCGTGGACGTACAGCTGGTCGATGACCGCGTCGCGGAAGCCGTCGTCGAGGTACGTGCCGGCGCAGAGCAGCCGGGTCGCCTCGCTGGAGGCGGGTAACCGGCGCGGGTCGACGGCCGGCGGCGCGTGCGGCGGCTCGCCGGGTTGCTGCGGGATGGACGACTGCGTCAAGGCTCCCCCGATGGTGTGTGACCGTCCGCTCCACGGCCCGGTCGGCCGTGAATCGGTGGGTCAGCATAGGGGAGGCGGGGGTTCCCTGTCGGCCGGAAAAACGGCGCCCCCGGCCCGTACGGTCGGTCGTACGGGCCGGGGGCGCCGAGCATGGGGAGCCGGTCTCGGAGAGCCGGCTCAGGCGAGCCGACCCGGGTGGGACCGACTCGGGTGAGCCGGACTCAGATGAGGCCGAGCTCGCGCACCGCGTCGCGCTCCTCGGCGAGCTCCGCCACGGAGGCGTCGATGCGGCCGCGGGAGAAGTCGTTGATCTCCAGGCCCTGGACGATCTCGTACTTTCCGTCGGTGCAGGTGACGGGGAAGGAGGAGATGAGGCCCTCGGGGACGCCGTAGGAGCCGTCCGACGGGATGCCCATGGAGGTCCAGTCGCCGGCGGCGGTGCCGTTGACCCAGGTGTGGACGTGGTCGATGGCGGCGTTCGCGGCGGAGGCGGCGGAGGACGCGCCACGGGCCTCGATGATCGCGGCGCCGCGCTTGGCGACGGTCGGGATGAAGGTCTCGGCCAGCCACGTCTCGTCGTTGACGACCTCGGCGGCGTTCTTGCCGGCGATCTCCGCGTGGAAGATGTCGGGGTACTGGGTCGCCGAGTGGTTGCCCCAGATGGTGAGGCGCTTGATCTCCTCGACGGAGGCACCGGTCTTGGCGGCCAGCTGCGACAGCGCGCGGTTGTGGTCGAGGCGGGTCATCGCGGTGAAGCGCTCGGCCGGCACGTCCGGGGCGGCGGCCTGGGCGATCAGGGCGTTGGTGTTGGCCGGGTTGCCGACGACGAGGACCTTGATGTCGTCCGCGGCGTGGTCGTTGATCGCCTTGCCCTGCGGCTTGAAGATGCCACCGTTGGCGGCGAGCAGGTCACCGCGCTCCATGCCCTTGGTGCGGGGGCGGGCGCCGACGAGCAGCGCGACGTTGGCACCCTCGAAGCCCTGGTTCGGGTCGTCGAAGATGTCGATGCCCTTGAGCAGCGGGAACGCGCAGTCGTCGAGCTCCATGGCGGTGCCCTCGGCGGCCTTCACGCCCTGCGGGATCTCGAGGAGGCGCAGCTTGACCGGCACGTCCGCGCCGAGCAGGTGGCCGGAGGCGATGCGGAAGAGCAGCGCGTAGCCGATCTGGCCGGCCGCGCCGGTCACGGTGACATTCACGGGAGTGCGGGTCATGGCGATCTCCGTAAGACAGCTGGCGGTGGGGGTCCCTGCCCCGGGTTCTGGACGTCCCTTCGTGATCGACGATCGACGATCGATCACTTGCTCGATCGGTGTCTCGACGTGAAGAGATTTCCAGCGGTCAGGCTATCCGACCCGGGGCCCCGCGAACCCCCACACCCTTGTGGTCCGGCTCACTGCCACCCGTCCGAGGCCGTGGGGCAGGTCAGTTCGGGGTGCAGCCCGCGCGCCCGCTGTCCGAGCCCGTGGGGGCGGTCAGTTCGCGGTGCAGCCCGCGCGCCCGTCCGCGAGCGTCCCGCAGGCCCGCGCGTCGGCGCCCGAACCGACGGCGACCATCGGGGTGTACGCGTCGGTGTCCACCACCGCCGTGTCGGCGCCCTCGGCGACGGTGGCGCTCCGCTCGGCGCCCCCGGCCTCGACGGTCACGGTGTCGCCGGGGGCGGCGCCGGTGATCCGGGCCCAGGCCGCCGCGCACGTGTCGCTGTGGCGGACCTCGACCAGGGCGGCGCCCACGCGCGCGCGTGCGACGGTGACGGCGAGTTCCCCGCCGCAGCCCATGGCCTCCGGGTCCTTGCCGGTGCAGTCGGCTCCCACGCACCGCACCCCCGCGGGGAGGGTGGCGGGCCGGGTGACGGGAGGGGCGGTCGTCGTGGGCGCGGGGGCGGCGCGCTCGTCGTCGCCGTCGGAGCCGCCCAGATCGACGAGGAGCAGCGCGGCGGTGACGACGAGCAGGGCCCCGACGATCCCGGCGGCGTAGAGCAGGACGACCCCCCGCCGGGAGCGGGCGCCGGGCGCGGCGACGGGGGCCGCGGGCGCGGCCTCAGGCGTGGGGGGCGCGTCGGAGTCCGGGGCGGGGGTGCGGGGGCCGGCATCGGCGGAGTCCAGGTCGAGGCGCCGGATCTGCATGGTGTGGTCGCCCCAGACCCGGTCCGCGCGCTCCCAGTGGGCCGCGAGGTCCGCCGGGTCGGTTCCGGTCACGTCGGCGAGCGCCGCGACAGCGCCGCGGGGCGCGGGCAGACGCGCGTTCAGATAGGAGTCCCAGGCGGCGCGTTCGTGGCCGGTGCGCTCGGCGACGGCCGTGACGCCGAGGCCGCTGCGGTCGATCACACGGCGGAGCCGTTCCGTGAACGCGCGCACCTCCGGGTCGAGTTCGTCCGGCAGCGCCTTCCAGCCAGGCATGTGCGGTCCCCCTTGTCCCGTGCTCCCTCGACTTCCGAAGGATGGCAGGTCCGGGGGCGGCGCGCGCCCCGGATGCGGAGCCGAAGTAGCGGAATGGTCACTTCCGTGCCACAGCGAGCCGACGGGCCTTGAACGACCTTGGCACGTACATGACCCTTGATCGCAGCGGCGCCCGCCCTCCCACGGGGGAGAGGGCGGGCGCCGCGTCTCGCACGATCCGGTCTAGGTGACCGTGAGATGGAGGATGTCCTCCAGGAACGGGATCCTGAGCCAGGGGCTGGGCTGCACCATGAGCGCGAGCAGCACGATCAGGCCACCCATCACTCCGTACGTGATCATGTCCGTGAAGCGGGACCGCACGGCCAGCATGCCCACGGACGGCAGCACCCGGCGCATCGCGGCCCCCACGAGGAGCGCGGCCCCAATCAGGATCGCCCCGATCCTGAAGGCCTGCGGGAACGGGTCCGTCCCCACCACGAGCAGCCCGAGTCCGGCGAGGCCGAGCACGGTGAGCAGCGGCCACTGGCGGGCGGGCGCCGGAGCGTCACCGGGGGCCGCCCGGCCGCCGCCCTCGGGCCGCGCGGTCCCGGTCGTGACGGTGGGCGGCCGCCGCCGCGGACCACCGGCGGAGCCGGCGGAGGACACGGCGGAGCCGTTGGCGGACACGGCAGCGGCGGCACCGGCGGCGGACGCGCCGCCGGCGGTCTCCGCCGGGTCCGACGCGGCCGCCCCGTCCGGGTTCCCGGGTGTCCCCGGGGTCCCGGAGGTCACCTCAGAGCGCCGCGGCCGCGCGCTCGGCGGCCTCGACGACGTTGACGAGGAGCTGCGCGCGGGTCATCGGTCCCACCCCGCCGGGGTTCGGGGAGATCCAGCCGGCCACCTCGGCCACGCCGGGGTGCACGTCGCCGAGGATCTGGCCCTCGGCGTTGCGGGAGACGCCGACGTCGAGGACGGCCGCGCCCGGCTTCACGTCCTCGGGCTTGATCAGGTGCGGCACACCGGCGGCGGCGACGATGATGTCGGCGTTCCGCAGGTGCGCGGAGAGGTCGCGGGTGCCGGTGTGGCACTGGGTCACGGTCGCGTTCTCGGAGCGGCGGGTCAGCAGCAGCGGCATCGAGCGCCCGATGGTGACCCCGCGTCCGACCACCACGACCTCGGCGCCGTTGATCTCCACACCGTGCGCGCGCAGCAGCGTGATGACGCCGTTCGGCGTGCAGGGCAGCGGGGCGGGCTCGTTGAGGACGAGCCGGCCGAGGTTGGTGGGGTGCAGTCCGTCCGCGTCCTTGGCCGGGTCCATCAGCTCCAGGATGCGGTTCTCGTCGATGCCCTTGGGCAGCGGGAGCTGGACGATGTACCCCGTGCAGTCCGGGTCCTCGTTGAGCTCGCGTACGACCGCCTCGATCTCCTCCTGGGTCGCGGTGGCGGGCAGCGTGCGCTGGATCGAGGCGAGGCCGACCTGCGCGCAGTCCCGGTGCTTCCCCGCCACGTACTTCTGGCTCGCCGGGTCGTCGCCGACCAGGACGGTGCCGAGTCCGGGTGTGACGCCCTTCTCCTTGAGGGCCGCCACACGGACGGTCAGATCGGACTTGATCGCGGCTGCGGTGGCCTTGCCATCGAGAATCTGGGCGCTCATGGAGACATCCTCCCGGATGACCCCCGCCTTGTTCCAATTCGCTCGTGGAGAGGGGCCGGCGGTGCGGAACGACAGGTTGCACTTGCACAACTCCGAGGCGTATCGACTGGACAAGAAGTCGACGTTGCGACCACGATGATCGGCGAAGTACCGCGGAAAGTGCCGGGGGGAATCCGCTCACATCCCGTGAAGAGTCCTCCGCGCGGGCCGCGTCGTCCCCGCACAGAGAAATTTCACGGAGGAAACCCGCGATGAGCTTCGGTGACCCGAACAACCCCTACGGCCAGCCGCAGGGTCAGGGCCAGGGCCAGCAGCCCGGTTACGGCTACCCGCAGCAGGCCCCCCAGGGCGTGCCGCCGCAGCAGGGCGGGTACGGCTACCCGGCGGCCCCGCCGGTCTCCCCGTACGGGGGCGGCGGCTACCCGGGCGCCGTCATGGAGATGCCGGGCGGGGTGAAGGCCGCGCGCGTGATGATGTGGATCCTCGGCGCCTTCAACGTCCTCGGCGGCCTCGTCGTGATCGGCATGTCCTTCGCGATCGACGGCGAGCTGGAGAAGTCGGGCGCCTCGTCCGCCGACGCCGCGGCCTTCGCCGACCTCGGCCAGGGCATCCTGATCGGCGTCGGCATCTTCTCGCTGATCATCGGCGCCGTCGGCATGGTGCTGGCCGCCAAGTTCCGCTCCGGCGGCAGCGGCGTCCGGATCGGCACCATCGTCTACGCGTCGCTGACCGTGCTGTTCAGCATCTTCTCGCTGCCCCTCGGCATCGTGAGCCTCGTCCTCGGCATCCTGGTCATCGTCTTCCTGGCGAAGTCGGACGGCGCGGCCTGGTTCAACCGCAACAAGCAGCAGTACTGAGCCCGAACGGCGAGGGGCCTGGTTCCGTACGGAACCAGGCCCCTCGTCGTTGCCGCGTCTCACACCTTCTTGAGGACCGCGAACCCGTCCGAGCGGTACGTGATCTCGTACCGCGCGTCCGGATGCAGTTGCGAAGCCAGCTGCACCGGGTCCGACACCTGCTGCGACCAGCCCCGCAGGTCGTAGGCGAGATAGTCCGGGTCCGTCCCCTTCGCCGTGCCCACCCAGTAGACCCGGTGGTCCGCCGTGAGGTGCGCGAGGAGCGAGACGTCCGCCTCCACGCTCGCGCCCTCCGGCACCGCCGCCACCGCAGCCCGCGCCTGCTCGGTCCGGGTGTCCGTCCGGTACGTCTCCGACTTCATGAGCTCCCGCAGCGGCAGGTTCGCGGCGAGGACGAGCGCGACGGCCGTCGCGACCGGGACGACGACCTTCCCGTACGAGACGAGCCACGCGCGCGGGGAGGTGCGCACCGAGCGGACGCCGTCCACCAGGGCCAGGAAGACCACCGGCATCAGGATCGCGCTGTAGTGCCAGTGCATGCCCCAGTGGTTGGCGTCCTGGGACAGGAAGCGCCAGCCGAGCGTGGGCAGGACGAGCAGGACCAGCGGGGAGCGCAGGGCGAGGAAGCCGGTGATCGCCAGCAGGAAGACGACCATCTCCCAGCGCTCGCCGGAGGTGAGGGCGTCGCCGACGACCTGCCCGAAGGAGGTCTCGGCGCCCTCACCGGTCTTCTCGATCTTGGACCAGTAGTCGTACTGGCCGACCCGGCTCGCCGCCGGGATCAGGACCAGGACCGTCAGGGCGAAGGCGGCCGCGCCGAAGCCGGCCAGGGCCACGCCGAGCCGCTTCTGCCCCTTGACGAAGAGGACGGCGCCGACCATGGAGACGGTCAGCCCCATGTCCTCCTTGACGAGGACGAGCGGGGCGGACCAGGCGACGGCCGCGGTCCAGCGCCCGAGGATCAGGGCGCGGCAGGTCAGGGCGAGCAGCGGGACGGCGAAGGCGATCTCGTGGAAGTCGGACTTGACCGCCTCCTGGATTCCCCAGGAGAGCCCGTACGCGACGGCGAGTCCGATGCCGGCGGCCCGGCTGCCGAGGACCTGCTGGGCGGTACGGCCGACGACGACGGCGCCGGAGGCGAACAGCGCGGCCTGGGCGAAGAGCAGGGCGACCGGCGAGGGCCAGATCCAGTAGAGCGGCGCGAGCAGCGCGGTGACGGGGCTGAAGTGGTCCCCGAGTATGTGGAAGCCGGGGCCCTTGATGTCGACGACGGGGGCGCGGAGCTCGGCGTACGCCCGGACGGACTGCCCGAAGATCCCGAGGTCCCAGGACGGGGTGCGGAAGTGGGTGTACTGGACCCAGGAGTAGAGGAAGTACAGACCGCACAGGACGGCCGCGAGGATCAGGTACGGCCGGAGCGGGGCGGGCGGGAGGCCGTCGGGCGCCTCGGTGCCGGCGGCGCCCGGAGAGCCGGTGACGGCCTCCTCGGCGGACCTGTTCTGTACGTCCAACACCACGCCCCCACTACCAGTGGTCGACAAAAGAGCAACCCATTAGACCAGAGTCCACCCCAACGGCGGATCTGTCGCCGCGAGCATCCCGGGCGGGAACGGGGCGGCCCCGCCGGTACCCGGAAGGTGCCGGCGGGGCCGCCCCGCTGTCCGTACGGCTCAGTGGAAGAAGTGGCGCGTCCCCGTGAAGTACATCGTCACGCCGGCCTTCTTCGCGGCCTCCACGACCAGCTCGTCCCGCATCGAGCCACCGGGCTGCACGACCGCCTTCACGCCGGCCGCGGTGAGGATCTCCAGGCCGTCGGGGAAGGGGAAGAAGGCGTCCGACGCGGCGTAGGCGCCGGCCGCCCGCTCCTCGCCCGCGCGCTCGACCGCGAGCTTCGCGGAGTCGACGCGGTTGACCTGACCCATGCCGACGCCGACCGAGGCGCCGTCCTTGGAGAGGAGGATCGCGTTGGACTTGACCGCGCGGCAGGCCTTCCAGGCGAAGGCGAGCTCGGCGAGCTCCTCGGCGGACAGGGCCTCGCCGGTCGCCAGGGTCCAGTTCGCCGGGTCGTCGCCCTCGGCCTGGAGACGGTCGGTGACCTGGAGGAGCGCGCCGCCGTCGATCGGCTTGACCTCGACCGGGTTGGCCGGGGCGCCCTCGGCGCGCAGGACGCGGATGTTCTTCTTCTTGGCGAGGATCTCGACCGCGCCGTCCTCGTAGCCGGGGGCGACGATGACCTCGGTGAAGATCTCCGCGACCTGCTCGGCCAGCTCGACCGACACCGGGCGGTTGACGGCGATGACGCCGCCGAACGCGGACAGCGGGTCGCAGGCGTGCGCCTTGCGGTGGGCCTCGGCGACGTCGGCGCCGATCGCGATGCCGCACGGGTTGGCGTGCTTGATGATCGCGACGCAGGGCTCGGTGTGGTCGTACGCGGCCCGGCGCGCGGCGTCGGTGTCCGTGTAGTTGTTGTACGACATCTCCTTGCCGTGCAGCTGCTCGGCCTCGGCGAGGCCGCCCGTGCCGTCGACGTACAGCGCGGCGCCCTGGTGCGGGTTCTCCCCGTAGCGCAGGACGTTGTTCCGCTCGTACGTGGCGCCCAGGAAGTCGGGGAAGCCCGACTCGTCGGCGGCGGCGTAGTCGGCGGCGAACCAGGAGGCGACGGCCACGTCGTACGCGGCGGTGTGCTGGAAGGCCTCGGCGGCGAGCCGCTTGCGGGCGGTCAGGTCGAAGCCGCCCGCCTGGACGGCGGCGAGCACGTCGGCGTACCGGCCGGGGCTGGTCACGATGGCCACGGACGGGTGGTTCTTGGCCGCGGCGCGGACCATCGACGGGCCGCCGATGTCGATCTGCTCGACGCACTCGTCGGGAGTGGCGCCGGAGGCGACGGTCTCCTTGAACGGGTAGAGGTTCACGACGACCAGGTCGAAGGGCTCCACGCCGAGCTCGGCGAGCTGCTCGCGGTGCGACTCCAGGCGCAGGTCGGCGAGGATGCCGGCGTGCACGCGCGGGTGCAGCGTCTTGACGCGGCCGTCCAGGCACTCGGGGAAGCCGGTCAGCTCCTCGACCTTGGTGACCGGCACCCCGGCGGCGGCGATCTTCCCGGCGGTGGAGCCGGTGGAGACGAGCTCGACACCGGCCTCGTGCAGGCCGCGGGCCAGCTCTTCGAGCCCCGTCTTGTCGTAGACGCTGACCAGCGCGCGGCGGATGGGCTTAACGGTGTCCGTGTTCACCGACATGAACCTTTCGTCCCTCAATGCGGTAGCCGTGCCGGGCGAGACGCCCCACGACGTCGACGAGCAGCGAGCGCTCGACTTCCTTGATGCGCTCGTGCAGAGCGGCTTCATCGTCCGTCTCCCGCACCTCGACCACGCCCTGGGCGATGATCGGGCCGGTGTCGACACCGTCGTCGACGAAGTGGACGGTGCACCCGGTGACCTTCGCGCCGTAGGCGAGGGCGTCACGCACCCCGTGGGCACCGGGAAAACTGGGCAGCAGGGCCGGGTGGGTGTTGACGACCCGGCCGCCGAAGCGGGCGAGGAACTCCTTGCCGACGATCTTCATGAAGCCGGCCGAGACGACGAGATCCGGCTCGTACGCGGCGGTGGCCTCGGCCAGCGCCCGGTCCCATTCCTCGCGGGTGGCGTGGTCCTTGACGCGGCAGACGAAGGTGGGCAGACCGGCGCGCTGGGCGCGCTCCAGCCCGGCGATGCCGTCGCGGTCCGCGCCGACGGCGACGATCTCCGCGCCGTACCCCTCGGGGTCCGCGGCGATGCCGTCGAGGAGGGCCTGCAGATTGGTACCGGAACCGGAGACCAGGACGACGAGGCGGGCGGCAGCCACTGGGTCACTCTTTCCGTGGTGTTTGTGCGGTCGTACGAACGAATCGTGCCGCTCGATACGGGGAACCCTACGAATGGCTCGACCGTCAGCAACGATACCGGCACACCGGGCGGCCCCCACGGGACGGGGGCGGAGCAGGGCGGTAGCGTCAGGGTCCGACGGCCGGACGATCAGCCGACGACCAGCAGACAGCGGCAGACGAGACAGCAGCGGAGACCACGGGTGCGGCCGTGGTCCTGACGACAGAGGGAAGACGTTCAGCAGATGCCGGAACGCCAGTCCACGGACGACAACAACCCGTTCGCACCGCCGCCCGAGGGCCGGCCGGATCAGCCGTGGCAGCCGCGGCGGCCGGAGGGCTCGGACGACGAAGCGTCCGGGGCCCCGGACTCGCCGGGGCCGTCCGACGGGCGCTGGAGCCCGCGCCAGCCGGGCCGCTCAGACGACGGCTTCGGCCGGGGTCCGGAGCGCCAGGGAGGCCAGGGCGGCCCGGAGGGCGGCCCCGGTCAGAGCGGCCGCCAGGGGCCCCGCTGGGACCCGACGGACCCGGCGCAGCGGCGCGCGCGGTACGCGATCCTCGCGGGCATGTGGGCCTTCTTCTTCGCCATCTTCGAGATCCCGGAACTGGCGCTGCTCCTCGGCGCCCTGGGTCTCTACTGGGCGATCAGCTCGCTGCTGACCAAGCCCAAGCCGGCGGCGGAGCTGTCGCCGACATCACAGCAGACGCCCGCGCCGGCGTCTCAGCCCTCGGGACGACCGTCGGGTCAGGGCGCCACGGCGGCCCCGCTCCGCTCGATGCGCACGGCCGCGATCAGCGGCCTGGTCGCGGCGAGCGTCGCCCTGATGATCGTCGCGGTCGGCTTCACCATGCAGCTCGTCTACAGCGACTTCTACGAGTGCCGCGACGACGCCCTCACCCACGCGGGCCAACTGGCCTGCAACGACCTCCTCCCGAAGCCGCTCCGCGCGGGGTTCGGCGTCAGGGAGTAGCCCCTGTTCGGTGGAGTCAGGCCCCCGCCCCAGGCGGGGGCCTATCTGCTGTCCGGGGGCGGGGTGGACTCCCAGGCGGCCGGGAGGTAGTCGTACGGCTCGAAGGCGGAGTCGCCGTACGGGTCGTCGTCGAGCCCCAGGTCGGAGGCGGACCGGGCGTCGGGGGCGGAGGCGGGCCGGGCGGCCGGCGGCGACGCGGGCCAGAAGGCCCCGGGCTGCGCCCCTGCGGGGGTCGACGGGTCGGGAGCGGCCGGCGGTACGGAGCCGAGGCCGTGGCCGGGGGGCGGACCGCCGACCGGGGTGGGGCCTCCGTCGGGCGTCTGGCCCCGGCCGGAGGGTGACGCCGCGGCGCGGCCCAGGCGGAGCAGGCCGGTGAGGCGCCCGAGCCTGGAGGTGAAGCGGGTGCCCGCCGCGGCCTGTGCTTCCGGACCGGTCGGCGGCGTCGGCACCGGAAGCGGCTTCGGGCGGAGGGAGCGGCGGCCCCACGCCCGTACGCCCAGGGCCACCGGTACGCCCAGGCAGGCACCCCACAGGACCGTCGCCGCGCCCGTCTGCCACCACACCGGGCCGAACGCGGAGAGCCGGCCGCTGCCGAGCGGACCGCCCGCCGCGGCCGTGAGGACCGCGACCGCCGCCCCGCAGCCCCAGGCCGCGCCCAGCGCCGTCAGCGCCGTGTCCCGGGCCGCCCACATCCGTGCCGGACGGCCCACCCGGTGGCCCTGGACCAGGGCGGCGGCCAGCGGGGCCGCCGCGGCCGCCCAGTGGATCCAGGTCCCCCGCCCCTCGCCGGGCAGCGCGGCCAGGAGCGGGAAGGGCGGCACGGCGGGATCCCCGGCGAGGCCCAGCGGGGTCGCGAGCGCGCCCGTACCGAGGGTGAAGCCCGGCCCGAGGCCGTACGCGGCCCCCCACACGGCCATGTTCGGCAGCAGCGCCAGGACGAGCAGCAGGACCGCCGCCCGCCCCGACCACTCCCCCGCGAGGCCCGTGTACGCGGCCTGCGCCTCGCCGGCGTGCCAGGCGAGCGACACCGCCGCGGCCGCCGCGCCGCCGCCGAGCAGCGTCACGAGCCCCAGCCCCGCCGCACGCAGGGCGGCGGCCGCCTGGCGCTGCCCGGGCAGCGGGCGGCCCAGCGCCGTCCATACGCCCGCCCCGGCCGCGCCGACGACGACGGCGGGCAGCCAGAACCCGGCGGTGAGCAGGTCGGCGGGCAGCGGGCCGCTCGCGCTGTAGACCACGACCACGGCCGCGACCAGCAGATAGCCGCCCGCCACGGCGGCGACGGCAGCGCCCGCGGAGGGGCGCGGCCGGTCGTCGTCATCGCCCGGATCGAGGGTGTCGCGGGCCGCCCGGTGGAGGAGCCAGACGGGCAGGGCGGTCAGGAGCAGCGGGACGATGCCGAGGGGTGCGGGCAGGCCGGACAGGGTGTCCGTACGGACCAGGTCCACGCCGTGGGCGAGCAGCCAGAGCCCGGCGGCCAGGTGGAGGGCGCCGCCGGGACCGCTGTCGGGGTACGGGGAGCTGATCCACGCGGCGACCACCAGGACCGCGAGGGCGCCGAGGCCGAGCCCGGCGGCGACCCCGCCCCGGACACAGGCGGCGGCGAGCGCGGCGGAACGCCCGCCCTGGACCAGGGGCTGCTCGATCACGTGGGTCACGGAGCCATGCTGCCAACGACACGCGCTTTCGCCACGTAACAGGCAAACCTCCGTTGTGTCGCTCAAGATACGTTTATGTACTTTTCCGCCCACAGCAGCTCTGCGGGAGGTAGACGCCGATGAGCCGGAGCACCGCGCATTCCGCATCCTCCGTCACCCTGCCGACCCCGAAGGAGCGGCGCAGGTTGCGTGAGGCCCTCGCCCTGAGCGAGGAGCAGGTCGCCGAGGCCATGGGCGTCACGAAGGCCACGGTCAAGTCGTGGGAGACCGGGCGCTCGGCGCCACGGGGCCGCAAGCGCGAGGCGTACGCGAAGCTGCTCGGCTCGTGCGAGCCGATCGGCGCGCCCACCTCGCCGGAGTCCCCGGCCGGGAGCGACTCCCCGGAACACCGGCCACAGACCCGAACGGCCCAGTCCCGGCCCGGGACCGGGGACCAGGCCGAGATCCAGGCCGAGACCGAGCCTCCGTCGCAGGATCAGGAGCAGGCGGAGGCACAGGAGCAAGCGGAGGCGCGGGCGGAGGCGCGGGCTCCTGCCCCCGCCCCGGCCCCGACCCCCGCCCCGGGCAGGTCGTCGCCCTCCAGGCCCGCCGACATGCGCCCCCAGGCCGCCGCCAGGCGCGCCGCCAAGCCGCCGAAGGGCCCGCGCAAGGGGATGACGAAGCCGCAGGAGCGGCTGAAACCGATGGCGGCGGAGGCCCCGGAGGCCGCTCCGGAGCCCGCCGTGCCGGGTCTCACCCCGGAGGAGGCGTTCGACGAGCTCTACGCGCACGCCGCACCCGCGCTCGTCCACCAGGCGTACCTGCTGACCGGCCGCCGGGGGCTCTCCCGCGAGGCCGTCGAGTACGCCTTCCACCGCGCCTGGGAGCGCTGGCCCGAGGTCGCCGTCGACGCCGACCCGGTGGGCTGGGTGCGGGCGGCGTCGTACGAGTACGCCCTCTCCCCCTGGCACCGGCTGCGCCGCGCGCACAAACACCCGGACGCCCCGCCGGCTGAGGCGCACCGCAGGGCGCTGCTGGCCGCGCTCCTCGAACTGCCGCCGTCGTACCGCCGTACCGTCCTGCTCTACGAAGGGCTCGGCCTCGACCTGCCCGATACGGCGGCCGAGACCGAGGCGAGCACCCCCGCCGCCGCCAACCGGCTGCTGCACGCCCGTACCGTCCTCGCGCGGCGCATCCCCGAGCTCGCCGAGCCCGAGACGCTGCACCGGCAGCTCGGCGCGCTGGTCGCGGAGGAGCCGACGGCCACCCTCCCGGCGGCCCGATCGGTCCGGGCCGGCAGCGAACGCCGGAGCCGCACCTGGACCCGCGCGGTGATCGGTGCGACGGCGGTCCTCATCGCGGTCACCGGCTTCGCGGCGGTCACGGCCCCGACCCGGTACATCCCGGTGAACGCCCCCGGCGAGACCGTCAACGGCGTCCCGGTGCGCGGTGGCCCCCAGCAGCTCCGCCCGGAGGACCTGGAACTCCGCGAGCGGCTCCGCGCCGAGCCGAACCCGGGCCCCGAGCGGCTGGTCCCGACGGCCGAGTAGGCGCCGCCGTCCACGCATGCGAGAGGGCCCCGCCCTCCGTCCGGGTGACCGGTCGGGGGCGGGGCCCTCTCGTGTGGCTACCGCTGGAGTCAGCCCGCCAGGATGGCGCGCGCCAGCTTGGCCGTCTCGGTCGGCGTCTTGCCGACCTTGACGCCCGCGGCCTCCAGGGCCTCCTTCTTCGCCTGGGCGGTGCCGGAGGAGCCGGAGACGATGGCGCCGGCGTGGCCCATGGTCTTGCCCTCGGGCGCGGTGAAGCCCGCGACGTAACCGACGACCGGCTTGGTGACGTTGGCCTTGATGAAGTCGGCCGCACGCTCCTCGGCGTCGCCGCCGATCTCACCGATCATGACGATCAGGTCGGTGTCCGGGTCGGCCTCGAAGGCCGCCAGGGCGTCGATGTGCGTGGTGCCGATGACCGGGTCGCCACCGATGCCGACGGCGGACGAGAAGCCGATGTCACGGAGCTCGTACATCATCTGGTACGTCAGCGTGCCGGACTTCGAGACCAGGCCGATGCGGCCCGGCTTCGTGATGTCGCCCGGGATGATGCCGGCGTTGGACTGGCCAGGGGTGATGAGACCGGGGCAGTTCGGGCCGATGAGACGGGTCTTGTTGCCCTTCTCCACCGCGTACGCGTAGAACGCGGCGGAGTCGTGCACGGCGATGCCCTCGGTGATGACGACGGCGAGGGGGATCTCGGCGTCGATCGCCTCGACGACGGCGGCCTTCGCGAAGGCCGGCGGCACGAAGAGGACCGAGACGTTGGCGCCGGTCTCCTTCATCGCCTCGGCGACGGAGCCGAAGACCGGGATCTCGGTGCCGTCGAAGTCGACGGTCGTGCCGGCCTTGCGCGGGTTCACGCCGCCGACGATGTTGGTGCCGTCACCCAGCATGAGCTTGGTGTGCTTCATGCCCGTGGCACCGGTCATGCCCTGGACGATGACCTTGCTGTCCTTGTTGAGGAAGATAGCCATGGCTCTGGTTCCCTCGTCCCTTACTTCGCAGCCGCGAGCTCGGCGGCCTTGTCGGCCGCTCCGTCCATGGTGTCCACGCGCTGCACCAGCGGGTGGTTGGCGTCCGACAGGATCTTGCGACCCAGCTCCGCGTTGTTGCCGTCGAGGCGCACGACCAGCGGCTTGGTGACCTCTTCGCCCTTGGAGGCGAGGAGCTCCAGGGCCTGGACGATGCCGTTGGCGACCTCGTCACAGGCGGTGATGCCACCGAAGACGTTGACGAACACGGACTTGACGTCCGGGTCGCCCAGGATGATCTCCAGGCCGTTCGCCATGACCTCGGCGGAGGCGCCGCCGCCGATGTCGAGGAAGTTGGCCGGCTTCACGCCGCCGTGGTTCTCACCGGCGTACGCGACGACGTCCAGGGTCGACATGACCAGACCGGCACCGTTACCGATGATGCCGACCTCGCCCTCGAGCTTGACGTAGTTGAGGCCCTTGGCCTTGGCGGCAGCCTCGAGCGGGTTGGCTGCGGCCTTGTCCTCGAGCGCCTCGTGCTCGGGCTGACGGAAGTCGGCGTTCTCGTCGAGAGACACCTTGCCGTCCAGGGCCAGGATGTCGCCGGAGGCGACCTTGGCCAGCGGGTTGACCTCGACGAGGAGCGCGTCCTCGGCGACGAAGGTCTTCCACAGGGTCACGAGGACCTCGGCGACCTTCTCGGCCACCTCGGCCGGGAACTGCGCCAGGGCCACGATCTCGCGGGCCTTCTCGATGTCGACACCGGTGTTGGAGTCGACGGGCACCTTCGCGAGCTTCTCGGGGGTCGTCGCGGCGACCTCCTCGATGTCCATGCCACCGGCGACGGACGCCATGGCGAGGAAGGTGCGGTTGGTGCGGTCGAGGAGGTACGAGACGTAGTACTCCTCGAGGATCTCCGGAGCGGTCTCCGCGATCATCACCTTGTGGACCGTGTGGCCCTTGATGTCCATCCCGAGGATGTCCGTCGCGCGGGCGACGGCCTCGTCCGGGGTCGCGGCCAGCTTCACGCCGCCGGCCTTGCCGCGGCCACCGACCTTCACCTGCGCCTTGACGACCGACTTGCCGCCAAGACGCTCGGTGGCCTCGCGCGCCGCCTCAGGCGTGTCGATGACTTCACCGGCCAGCACCGGTACACCGTGCTTGGCGAAGAGGTCCCTCGCCTGGTACTCGAACAGGTCCACGCGCGTCCGTCCCTTTTCTGATGATCGCGGTTCGTTGTCTGCGTGGGCGTGCCGCGGAGGGCAACGTGACTGCATCTGTCACAAGGGAGGCGTACACGGTGTCCGTGGACGCGGCATGTCCGTCTCGCAGGTTATCGCCGTGGGACGTGGGTCCCTAAATCGCAGGTCACTACTGAGCGGTGATACGGGTCACAGATCGTAGGGGCAGAGGGGCCGTCCGTAGGGGAAGCGCGGTGGGGACGTGCGGCGCTCGCGGCAGGCGGGGCTTGGCGTTTCGGCACCTCACGACGCGCCGGGAGTACGGGTGAGGGGCGGTCCGGCGACGGTGTGATATGAGCCTCAGTCGGCCCGCGGCACCCGCTCGGACGGCTCCGCGACGACGGATTCCGCACCGGAACGACCCGTCGCGTCCGGTCGGGGTGGTCGGGCCGGCGGGGGCGGTTGTGGCCGGTCGGGCCGGCGGGCGCGGTTGTGGCCGGTTGGGGCGGTTGTGGCCGGTCGGGCCGGCAGGGCCGGGCGGGGCCGTCAGTCGGCGGGTATCGGCAGGGGGCGCTTCTCCAGGGCCGCCGCCATGACCTCGGGGAAGAGGTCGGGGGTGCAGGCGAAGGCCGGGACGCCGAGGGCGGCGAGTGCCGCCGCGTGGTCGCGGTCGTAGGCCGGGGCGCCCTCGTCGGAGAGGGCGAGCAGCGCGACGAACTGGACGCCCGAGGCCTTCATCGCCGCCACCCGCTTCAGCATCTCGTCGCGGATGCCTCCCTCGTACAGGTCGCTGATGAGGACGAGGACGGTGTCGGCAGGGCGGGTGATCTTCGACTGACAGTGGGCGAGGGCTCGGTTGATGTCGGTGCCGCCGCCGAGCCGGGTGCCGAAGAGGACGTCGACGGGGTCGTCGATCCGGTCGGTCAGGTCCACGACGGCGGTGTCGAAGACGACGAGCCGGGTGGCGATCGACCGCATGGAGGCGAGCACCGCGCCGAAGACGGAGGCGTGGACGACGGAGGCGGCCATGGAACCGGACTGGTCGACGCAGAGCACGACCTCCTTCCGTATCCCCCGGGAGGCGCGCCCGTGGCCGATGAGCCGCTCGGGGACGACCGTGCCGTGCTCGGGCAGGTAGTGCTTGAGGTTGGCGCGGATCGTGCGGTCCCAGTCGATGTCCCGGTGCCGGGGCCGGCTGATCCGTGCGGACCGGTCGAGCGCGCCGGTGAGGGTCGCGCGGGTGCGGCCGGCGAGGCGCTTCTCCAGGTCGTCGACGACCTTGCGCACGACGGCCCGCGCGGTCTCCCTGGTCGTCTCGGGCATGGCCTTGTGGAGGGAGAGCAGGGTGCCGACCAGATGCACGTCCGCCTCGACGGCGTCCAGCATCTCCGGCTCCAGGAGGAGGGTCGCGAGGCCGAGGCGGTCGATCGCGTCGCGCTGCATGACCTGGACGACGGAGCTGGGGAAGTACGTGCGGATGTCGCCGAGCCAGCGGACGACGGAGGGTGCCGAGGCGCCGAGTCCGGCCGAGCGGTCCCGTCCGGCGCGGTCCCGTCCGGCGCGGTCGGGCTGCCGCGTACGCCCGTAGAGCGCGGTGAGGGCTCCGTCCATGGCGGCGTCCGTGCCGGTGAGCGCGCGGCCGGTGCCGTCGGCGTCCCCGCCGCCCAGGACGAGCCGCCAGCGGCGGGTCCGCTCGTCGTCCGCCGGGGTCGGCCGGTTCACGTGGGTGCTCATGCCATGACCTCCGTGCCGAGGACGAGGTGGAGGAGGGGGAGGACGGCGTCCGCCCGGTCCGGGTCGGGGGTGGGGGCGAAGCCGGGGACGCCGGGTGCGGTGTGTCCGGGGCCGCCGGTGCCGGGGCCCCGGGCGACCAGTTCGCCGAGGGTGCGGCGCACGGCCGGCTCGTAGTCGGAGAAGGTGCGGCGGAGCAGCGGCAGGACGTCGGTGAACGCGTCGGCCGGTACGCCGGTGAGCCAGGTGTCGACCAGGCCGAGGAGCCGCTCGTCGTGGACGAGGAGCAGTCCGCCGCCGGAGGCTCCGCCGACGAAGCCGTCGATCCAGGCGGCGGCGTCGGGCGGCGGGGTGCCGGGTGAGAGGGCGCGGCTCATGAGCCGGGCGGCCTCGGTGTCGGGGATCCTTCCCTCGTCGAGGAGGAGCCGGGCGGCGCGGCCCCTGAGGATGCCCGGGATCCGGTCGCGGTCGGCGAGGCGGCGCAGGACGCCGGCCCAGCGCTCGGTCGTCCCGTCCGCGTCCGGCAGCAGGGCGACGGCCTGGTGGATCTCGTCGATCCGCTCGCGCATGGCGGTGGCCGCGTCGGTGTCGAGGCCGGCGCAGGCGGGCGGGAGGCCGACGCAGATCCGTTCCGCGAGGCCGGCGGCGACCTCCACGAGGGCCGCCGTGTCGGTGCCCCGGACGTCGCCGTAGCGCAGGGAGCGGGCCAGGGCCGGGAGGGCCTGGGCGAGGTGGGTGACGTCGGTGTCGAGCGCGGCCCGGTCGGCGAGCGCCCGCATCACGACGGGGAGCGCGTCGGTGAGTCCGGCGAGCAGGCACTGCTCGGCGAGGCCGGTGATGTCGGAGAGGGCGGTCGCCGCGAGGGCCCGGGAGCGGGCTCTGGCGGTGGCGGCGGCCTCGACGGTGGTGCCCCAGACGCCTGCTTCGGCGACCCGGACGTGCAGCTCGGGCTCCCAGCGCAGCCGCCACGTCTCCCGGAAGGTGCCGGTGCCCGCGCGTGCGGCGGCCGGTTCGCCCCAGTGGACGTGGAGGAGGCGCAGCCGGTGCAGCAGCCGGCTGCGGTCGCCGTCCGTCTCCTTGCGGAGGTCGAGGTCGAGCTCGCGCTCGGTGGCCTCGGGCTTGAGGCG
Organism: Streptomyces sp. CB02261; assembly: GCF_001905665.1. Classification (GTDB taxonomy): domain Bacteria; phylum Actinomycetota; class Actinomycetes; order Streptomycetales; family Streptomycetaceae; genus Streptomyces. The sequence goes on from NZ_LIVX01000002.1 coordinate 615,100, forward strand.
CAGGGTGCGCTGGCGGCGGGTCAGGTCGCGTTGCAGGGGGACGGCGGGGGCGGCGGCCGGGACCTCGCCGAGGAGGTCGCCGACGACGAGGCGGTCCCTGACCAGGTCGAGCGGGACGTCCGAGCCCTCGCAGAGGACGGCGCGGACGGCGTCGGTCGTCTCGTCGAGGCCGGGCCGTGGCCGGCCGCGCAGGGCGGCCAGGGTGTCGGCGAGGCGGACGGCCTCGATGACGTGGGCCGGGGAGACGAGGTGGTCCTCGGCCCGGAGGAGCCCGGCGACCTTGGTCATCCAGCGCTCGACGGGCCGGTCGGGGGCGGTGAAGAGGTGTCCGTACCAGCCGGGCGACTCGATCCCGGCTCCGTATCCCGAGCGGCGGGCGAGCCTGCGGTGGGTCCAGGGGACCCAGGTCATCTCGGTCTTCACCTTGGGCAGGCCCTTGAGCAGGGCCCGGTCCGCGGTGACGGTCGTCCTCCGGGTGAGGGCGGGGACGTGCCAGGCGCCGCAGACGACGGCGACCGCGTCGCCGAACTCCTTGCGGGCGGCGCGGAGCTGGATCCGCATGTACGCCTCGCGGACGAGGTCGCGGGGGTGGCCGCCGTGTCCGTACGCCTCGCGCAGGGCTCCCATGGCCTCGGCGAGGGCTTCGAAGGGGGCGGTGGGGTCGCCGTCGGCGCGCAGTTCGACGGCGTCCTCCCACCAGCGCTCGGCGTCCTCGTACCCGGCCGCGGCGGCGAGTTCGGCCACCGGATCGATCCGCGGGTCGGGCTCGGAGACCTCGTCCTCGCTGTCGTCCCAGGTGGGGTCGGAGGCGGCGAGGGTGTGGGCGGCGGGCAGGTCGACGAAGCGGACGGCGGCGCCCCGGTCGAGGGCCCAGCGGATCGCGACCCACTCGGGCGAGAACTCGGCCATCGGCCAGAACACGGCCCGGCCGGGGTCGTCCACGGCGTGCGCGAGCAGTGCGACGGGTGGCCGCATGTCGGGGTCCGCGGCGAGGGCGACGAGGGCGTCGGCCTCGGCGGGGCCCTCGACGAGGACCACGTCCGGCCGGCCGGCCTCCAGGGCGGCTCGCACGCCACGCGCCGACCCGGGCCCGTGGTGCCGGACCCCGAGCAGGAGCGGCCCGCCGCCCCGGGCCGTGGCGGCGGGCGTCATACGCCCACCTCGCGGCAGGCGCGGTAGAAGTCCTTCCAGCCGTCTCTCTCCCTGACCACCGTCTCCAGGTACTCCTGCCAGACGACCCGGTCCGCCGCCGGGTCGCGGACGACCGCGCCGAGGACGCCGGCCGCGATGTCCGAGGGGCGCAGCACGCCGTCGCCGAAATGGGCGGCGAGGGCGAGGCCGCCGGTGACGACGGAGATGGCCTCGGCGGTGGAGAGCGTTCCCGAGGGGGACTTGACCCTGGTCCGGCCGTCGGTGGTGACCCCGTCGCGCAGTTCGCGGAAGACGGTGACGACCCGGCGGATCTCGTCGACGCCGTCGGGGACGGCCGGCAGTTCCAGGGAGCGGCCGAGCTGCTCGACGCGGCGGGCGACGATGTCGACCTCCGCCTCGGGGGTCGCGGGCAGGGGCAGGACCACCGTGTTGAAGCGGCGGCGGAGCGCGCTGGAGAGCTCGTTGACGCCGCGGTCGCGGTCGTTGGCCGTGGCGATCAGGTTGAAGCCGGGGACGGCCTGCACCTCCTGGCCCAGCTCGGGCACGGGGAGGGTCTTCTCGGACAGGATCGTGATGAGCGTGTCCTGGACGTCGGCGGGGATGCGGGTGAGCTCTTCGACGCGGGCGGTCATGCCCTGGGACATCGCCCGCATCACGGGGCTAGGCACGAGGGCGTCCCGGCTGGGGCCGTGGGCGAGGAGCCGGGCGTAGTTCCAGCCGTAGCGGACGGCCTCCTCGGGGGTGCCGGCGGTGCCCTGGACGAGGAGGGTGGAGTCGCCGCTGACGGCGGCGGCGAGGTGCTCGGAGACCCAGGTCTTGGCGGTGCCGGGCACGCCGAGGAGGAGCAGCGCCCGGTCGGTGGCGAGGGTGGTGACGGCGACTTCCACGATGCGGCGCGGTCCCACGTACTTGGGTGTGATCACCGTGCCGTCGGGGAGGGTGCCGCCGAGAAGGTAGGTGGCGACGGCCCACGGCGAGAGGCGCCAGCGGGCGGGGCGGGGCCGGTCGTCGGCGGCTGCGAGCGCGGCGAGTTCGTCGGCGAAGGCGTGCTCCGCGTGCGGCCGCAGGACCTCGGTCACGGCCTGCGGCTGCCCCGGCCCGGTGTCCGTCTCGACACCGGAACCGGGCTGCGCGATGGTTTCGGGCACGGGCATGGATCCCCCTCCAGATCGTTCGACCTGCTGTGTGATCCACCGTGCACCATGCCACTGACAATCAGGTGTCCGCGCTGGTCAGGGCATGGTTCGAAGGTGAGGGCCGGTCAGCTCGCCCTGGTGCCGCCGCAGATGACCGGTGCCCGGCTCGGCGCGGGGTCGGCGCGTATGCCCGGGGGCCGGCCCGTCGCGGGATCGGAGCGGGTGCCCGGGGGCCGGCTCCTCGCGAGGTGGGCGGAGATGACCGGGGGTCAGCCCACGACCGGGGAGACGGCGACGCAGCCGCCGGCCATCGCCTGCTCGGCCTTGGCCTCCTTGAGGACCTTGCCCTGGTAGATGACCTTGCAGGTGAGGTCGGCGGGGGTGAGGGAGACCGGCATGACGGCCGGCGGCATGATGCCCTTCAGCTTCACCGTCTTCTTCCACGGCGTGGTCGGCTTCTTCTCCGACTGGACCTTCGGCGCCATCGCGGTGCCGTCGCCGGCGTGGTAGTCGATGGACTCGATGCCCGTGCCCGTGACCTCGTAGGTGACCTCGTAGGACTCGGTGACGGACTTGTCGACCTGGTCGGCGGCCTTCTCGGCGGCCTCCGAACAGGCGCCGAGGCCGAGTGCGAGGCCGACGACGGCGAGAGCCGAGACGGCGGTGCGGACGGTGCGCTTCATGGGGTTCCCCCTGGACGCGTGCGGATCGATTGGTCCGGGCAGGCAATCGTAAAGGGAGGGTAAAGTCAAATTCGCCCCCGGTGGCCCGCGCAGCCCAACTCCCCAGGCCAGCGGCGTTGTCAGTGGCGACCTCTACCGTCGGGGACATGAATGCCATGGGGGTGCGCATGACGGTCGAGCAGGTGCTGGCACTGGCTCCTGACGACGCCTCGCGCAGAGCGGGAAGCAGGCTCGGCACGGCCGGACCGTGGTCCGGCACGGGCTGCGACGGGGGCGCCGTCTGGGGCGTGTGCAAGGGCAGCGGCAGCTCTCCGTACCGGACGGTCGTCGACACCACCGGCCCGGCGTACTCGTGCAGTTGCCCCAGTCGCAAGTTCCCGTGCAAGCACGCCCTCGGCCTGCTGCTCCTCCAGGCGGCGGACGGTGCGGCGTTCGAGGACTCCGCCGTGCCCGACTGGGCGGGGTCCTGGCTCACCACGCGCCGGAGCCGCGCCCAGGGCGCCACCCCTCGGTCCGGCACCGAAGGCCCGGCGGACCCCGAGGCGGCGCGCCGCAGGGCGGAGCGGCGAGCCGCCCGGATCACCTCGGGCGCCCAGGAGTTGGAGCAGCGGCTCGCCGACCTGCTGCGCGGCGGGCTCGCCGGGGCCGAGCAGTCCGGCCACGGGCTGTGGGAGGAGACTGCGGCCCGCATGGTCGACGCCCAGGCGCCGGGACTCGCCGGCCGGGCCAGGGAGTTGGCGTCGATACCGGGCTCGGGTCCCGGCTGGCCGGTGCGGCTCCTGGAGGAGTGCGCGCTGACCCATCTCCTCGACCGCGCCTGGCTGGCCGCCGACCGGCTGCCCGCCCCCTTCGCGATGACCGTACGGACCCGGGTGGGTCTCACCGCCCCCGCCGACGGCGCCCCGGTGCGCGACCACTGGCACGTCCTCGCGCAGTACGACGCCTCGGACGCCCGGCTGACGACCCGGCGCATCTGGCTGCACGGCACGACGAGCGGGCGCACGGCACTGCTGCTCTCCTTCGGCGCGGCCGGCCGGCCTCCCCGGCTGGCGCTCCCGGTGGGTGCGGTGCTCGACGGGGAGGTGACCCCGCACGCGGGCTCCGGTCAGCTGCGGGCGGAGCCGGGCGAGGAGTTCGTCCCGGTCACGGGCCCCGCGGCCCCGCCGCCGGGCGGGCCGGTGGGCGAGGCCCTGGACGCGTACGGCCGCGCGCTGACCGAGGACCCCTGGCTGGACTCCTGGCCGGTGACGCTGACCGAGGTCGTACCCGCGCGCGCCGAGTACGGCTGGCAGCTCGCCGACGCGGACGGCCGCGAGGCCGTGCCGCTGACACCCACCGCCCAGTCCCGGCCCGGCCTCTGGCGCCTCGTCGCCCTGTCCGGCGGTGGTCCGGTCACCGTCTTCGGCGAGTGCGGGCACCGGGGGTTCACCCCTCTCGCCGCCTGGTCCCCGGAGTCCCCGGGGGAGACGGTCCCGCTCATATGAACCCGCACGGAGGACCGGTGGAGAAGGACACGACGGCCTCGGTTCCCGCCGTCGGCGGTGACGGCGACGGCGACGGCGGTGCGAAAAGCGCCCCTACAGGCGGCAGTCAGGGGGCCAACACCCGGGAGGACGGCACCCGGGGCGTGGACATCCGGGACGAAGACATCCGGGACATAGATATCCGGATGGACGGCACCCGGGAGGCCGACGTCTGGGAGGAGCTCGTCACCTCGGCGCTGCTCGGTACGGACCGGAGGACACCCGCCGCGCTCTCCGGGGTGGCGGGCGCGGACCTGCCGGGCGCCCTGCTGGACGCCGTCGCGCTGCACACCGTACGGCGCAGGGCCGGGCTGCGCCCCGGTCCCGCCGCCCCGCCACCGGAGCCCGCCCCCGAGGACCCGCGCGGCCCGCTGCCCGGGGCTGCCCGGCGGCGGCTCGACCAGCTGCTCGCCGGCCGGACCGCGCCCTCGCCCGCCGGGCGGCGCGGGGCCGCCCCCGACCTCGCCGAGCTGCTGCCGCAGTGGCTGGCCCTCGCCGACGAGCGGGGGTACCGGGCTCCCGCCGCCGCCCTGCCCGCCCTTCTCGACGCGGCCCGGGCCCGCTCCGACCTGCGACCGCAGGCCCTGCGGCTCGCCGGGCCGCGCGGCCTCTGGCTCGCCCGGCTCAACCCCGAGTGGAGGTTCGCCCTCCGGGGTGCGGGCGCGGGCGGTTCCCTTCCGGCCCCCGACGACCGGGAGGGTGTGCGGGCGCTGTGGGACGAGGGACTGTTCGCCGAGCGGGTCGCCCTGCTCACCGCCGTACGGACCGTGGACCCGGCGGCCGGACTCGCGCTCCTCGCGTCCACCTGGTCCGCCGAGCGGGCGGAGGACCGGCTGATGTTCCTCGACTCGCTGCGGGCCGGGCTCTCCGACGCGGACGAGCCGTTCCTGGAGGCGGCCCTCGGCGACCGCAGCCGTAACGTCCGGGCCACCGCCGCCGAGCTGCTCTCGGCCCTGCCGGCCTCGGCCCTCGCGGGCCGGATGGCGGACCGGGCGGTCTCCTGCGTCGGCCTCGACCGGACGGCGGAGTCCCCGACGATCACCGTGGAGGCACCGCACGAGTGCGACACGGCCATGCAGCGGGACGGCCTCACGGCATCGCCCCCGGCGGGGCGGGGCGAGCGGTCCTGGTGGCTCGGCCAGCTCGTCGAGGCCGCTCCGCTGTCCTGCTGGCCGCCCAGGTTCGGGGGGCGCGACCCGGAGGAGATCGTGGCGCTGCCGGTCGCCGACGACTGGCAGGGCGAGCTGCACGCGGCCTGGTGCCGGGCGGCCGTCCGGCAGCGGGACGCGGACTGGTCGCGCGCGCTGCTCGGCTCCCCCGCGACCCCGCCCGCGACGGGTCCCGGTACCTCGTCACTGGCCGAGCGGGCCCAGCTCCTGTCGACGCTGCCGCCGCAGGAGCGGGCGCTCTGGGTGGCCTCGTTCATCGCGGCCCACGGCCTGTCGGAGGCGTTCCAGCTGCTCGGTGTCTGCGCCGTGCCCTGGGCGGAGCCGCTCGGCGGGGCGGTGATCGACGCCCTCGACATCGCACGGGACGCCGGCAGTTATCCCTGGAGCTTCAGCGGGGTGATGGGCCTCGCGGAGCGCTGTCTCGCCCCGGAGGCGGCGCGGCAGCTGGAGGCCCTGACGGCCCCGCCCGACGAGGCGGAGGACACCGCGCCGGGCGCGGGCGGCTACTGGTCCGAGGCCTTCCAGCGCCTGGTCTCCACGCTCCGCCTCCGCGCGGCGATGCAAGCCGAGCTCACGGAACCGCCGGCGACTCCGGAACCGGGCGAGCCCTCCGTACCGGCGCACCCCTGACACGGGTAAGGGCCCTCCCCGGTCGGGGGAGGACCCTGAAGGGCAGGACGGGCGTGACGTACGGGCGCGCGGGGCATCACGCGTGACGCCGCACGGTGCAGGACGAGTGCCACACCATGCGCCACGAGTGCTGCACCATGGGCCACGAGTGCCACGCCGGGTGCCACGGGTGGCGCAGTGCCACCGACCGGCACACTCGGCGCCATGAGTGACGTACTCGGCGTTACGCGGCCACCCGGACGTTCGCGTTCACCCAGTCGACGATGGACGCCGTCGTCGCGCCCGGCGTGAAGATCTCGGCCACGCCCTTCTCCTTCAGCGGCGCGATGTCCCCGTCGGGGATGATGCCGCCGCCGAAGACCTTGATGTCCTCCGCGTCGCGGTCCTTGAGCAGCTCCAGGACCTTCACGAACAGCGTGTTGTGCGCTCCGGAGAGGATCGACAGACCGATCGCGTCGGCGTCCTCCTGGATCGCGGTGTCGACGATCTGCTCCGGCGTCTGGTGGAGCCCGGTGTAGATGACCTCCATACCGGCGTCGCGCAGTGCCCGCGCGATCACCTTGGCCCCGCGATCGTGACCGTCGAGACCCGGCTTGGCGACCACCACGCGGATCGGACCGCTCACACCCATCACTGCCTCCACATGCGGACCCCCGCGCCCGATGGCCGGGGAAGTGAACGAACGTTATCTCCAGCATCCCGCACCCGGCTGTTTCGCGGAGGCGAGCGAGGGGGAAATCACACGTGGGACATTGTTCGCTCTGCGCCGTACCCCGCTTTCGGGCCCACCTTCCGGGCCCACCAGCCGCAAGCGGGGCCCGACGCACAGGGAGCCGCGACGAGGTCCGCCGTGCCTCCGTGCCGCCGTCCGTGCGGTGCGGAGGCACGGCGCACCGGGCGTACCGTCCGGCCCCGCGCACCGTTCGGGAGGCCGGCCATGGAGCTCACCAAGGTCACCGCCCTGATGAGGGCCACCGCCCTGGAGCTCGCGATCCTCACCGGGCATCTCGTCCTGTACCCGTCCGGGATCGTGGCGGAGCGCCTCGCGCCCTCCGCTCCGCAGAAGACGCTCGTCCCGGGCAGGCGTCCGGTGATCCTCCTGCACGGCTACATGGACAACCGCTCGGTCTTCGTCCTGCTGCGTCGCGCGCTCGCCCGGCACGGCCGTGACTGCGTCGAGTCGCTCAACTACTCCCCGCTCACCTGTGACCTGCGGACCGCCGCCGAGGTGCTCGGCCGCCGGGTGGAGGAGATCCGCGTCCGTACGGGGCACGCCGAGGTCGACATCGTCGGGCACAGCCTGGGAGGGCTCATCGCCCGTTATTACGTACAGCGTCTCGGCGGTCACAGCCGGGTGCGCACCCTGGTCATGCTCGGCACCCCGCACGCGGGCACCACCGTGGCCCCGCTCGCCGACGCGCACCCGCTGGTGCGGCAGATGCGCCCCGGTTCGGAGGTGCTGCGGGAGCTCGCCGGGCCCGCGCCCGGCTGCCGGACCCGGTTCGTCAGTTTCTGGAGCGACCTCGACCGGGTGATGGTGCCGGTGGAGACCGCCCGGCTCGACCACGCCGATCTGCTGGTGCACAACGTCCGCGTCAGTGGGATCGGGCATCTCGCGCTGCCCGTCCACCCGACGGTGGCCACCGGTGTCCTCGAAGCCCTCGACGGATGCGGACCCGAGGGCCGGGCGATCGGCGCGGACGAGCCCGGGGCGAGCTCCGTCGCCTGACACTCCGGCGCCGTTCTTCGAACGTTCCTCGAACACAAGGCCAAAGCTCTGCCCGTGAGCTGGCGAAACACGGCCGATTGCCCGTTTCCTGCGCCCGCAAACCCCTCCGAAGATTGTCGGCTGCGCATACCGCCGGGTACAGTCGCGCCACTGCTTACCCCCGGGACACCCCTCGTCGGGACGCCCCGGACTGGTCCTGCTGCCGAGGCGAGAGAGACGTTGGTGAACGACCAGCACCCCCACGCCGGGTACGTCGGAGACGGCGCGCACCCCACCGGCAGTTTCGCCACCGACCCCCTCTTCGGCGCCTACGCCGACAACGCGGCCGACCCCAGCGGCCAGTGGGACCTCGGCGGGTACGACGCCTCCGGCGCGTACGGGGCGACGGGGCAGTACGACAGCACGCAGTACGACACGACGGCCGGGTACGACACCGGCGCGCAGTACGGCTCCCCCGCGCAGCACACCACGACCGGGCACTACGACACGACCGGCCAGTGGGACGCCACCGGGCAGTGGGACACCACCGGCGCCTACGCGGCCACCGGCACCTACGCCACGACGACCGGGCAGTACGACGCCGGCCACGCCACCCCCTCGTACGACACCACCGGCCAGTGGGACGCCTCCGCGTGGACCGAGGCCCAGCACACCGCCCCGTACGAGACCGTCCACTCCGGCGCCTACGCCGCCCAGGGAACCTACGGCTACGAGGCCTACGACGCCACCGGCCAGTGGGCCGCCCCCGCCTTCGCGACCGACACCGGAGCCTTCGACGCGACCGCGTGGAACCAGACGGCCCCGGAGGCCGAGCCGGTCGTCCCGCACCAGTACGTGCCGCGGGCCGAGCACACCGCCGAGTTCGCGTTCGAGTACGTCCCCGGCACCGGGACGGACGGCGCCGAGGCGGAGCACGCCTACGACGAACACGCCGCCGAGCACACCGAGCACTCCGGGGAGACCCACGACGCCGACGGCTTCACGGACGAGGACGGCACCGAGGACGCGTACGACCCCGCCGAAGAGCCGCGGAGCGACCTCGACGACCAGCCGGCCGTCGAGGTCCGCACGGACTCCCCCGCCGCCGGCCGCTCCGTGCGCCGCTCCTCCGCCGGCGGCCGCGGCCGCCGCCGTACCCCCGCCAAGCGCTCCGCGCTGCTGACCGTCGCCGTCCCCTCCGCCTGCGTCATGGGCGTGGCCGGCATCGCCGCCGCCTCCGTCGGCGGCCTCACCGGAACCGGCACCGACGGCGGCCAGAAGGACGACACGAAGTCGCTCGCCGCCGCCGACCCGGCCTCCGTCAAGCAGGTCGCCGCGAACAGCGCGCTCGACACCCAGCTCGCCGCGCTCAGCGCCGACGCCCGCGACTTCGGTGAGCGCGCCAGCCGTACCCAGGAGCGCATCGACCTCAAGGCCCGTCAGGCGGCCGAGAAGAAGAAGCGCGAGGAGGAGGCGGCCCGCAAGGAGGCGCTGCGGCCCAAGTTCAGCCTGCCGGTGGAGCTCCACCGGCTCAGCGCGCGCTTCGGCCAGTCGGGCGTCAACTGGATGTCCGTGCACACCGGCATCGACTTCCCCGTCCAGACCGGCACGCCCGTGCGGGCCGCGACGGACGGCACCGTCCGCACCCAGATCAACAGCGCCTACGGCAACATGGTCATCGTGACCGCCCCGGACGGCACCGAGACCTGGTACTGCCACCTCAGCAGCGCCCGGTACCGCTCCGGTTCCGTCAAGGCCGGCGACGTCATCGCGTACTCCGGCGACTCCGGCAACTCCACCGGCCCGCACCTCCACTTCGAGGTCCGGCCGGGCGGCGGTTACGCGATCGACCCGCTGGCCTGGCTGCGCAGCCACGGCCTCGACCCGACCAACTGACCCGCGTCTCTCCGTACGTACGGGTGAGGGCCCCGGCTTCGGCCGGGGCCCTCACCCGTACGTGTCAGCGCTCTCCCCGCCGGGCTCTTCGCGCTACAGCTTCTCGACCGGCGCGTACCGCAGCAGCAGCCGCTTCGGCTTCTCATCGCCGAAGTCGATCGTCGCCTGGGCGTCGGCGCCCGCGCCCGTCACCGTCATGACCGTGCCGAGGCCGAACTGGTCGTGCGTGACCCGGTCGCCGACCTGGAGGGAGATCACCGGCTTCTCCCCGGCGCGCCGGGTGGCGAAGCCCGAGGGACCGGAGCGCGAACGCGAGGAGGAGAGCGACGAGGTGATCCCCGACGTCGGCCCGGCGGGCTTCGCCATCGGACCCGTCCGCTTCCACTCCAGATACGTGGGCGGGATCTCCTCCAGGAAACGCGAGGCCGGGTTGTACGAGGGCTGCCCCCAGGCGCTGCGCATCGACGAACGCGTCAGGTAGAGCCGCTCACGGGCGCGCGTGATGCCGACGTACGCCAGGCGCCGCTCCTCCTCCAGCTCCTTCGCCTGGCCGAGGGCGCGCATGTGCGGGAAGACGCCGTCCTCCATGCCGGTCAGGAACACCACGGGGAATTCGAGGCCCTTGGCGGTGTGCAGGGTCATCAGGGTGATGACGCCCCTGCCCTCCTCGTCCTCGTCCGGGATCTGGTCGGAGTCCGCGACGAGCGCGACCTTCTCCAGGAACTCCGCGAGGGTCGCGGGCTCCTCGCCGCGCTCCTGCTCGAACTCAAGGGCGACGGCGGCGAGTTCCTGGAGGTTCTCGATACGGGTCTCGTCCTGCGGGTCGGTCGAGGCCTGAAGCTCGGCCAGGTAACCCGTGCGCTCCAGGACCGCCTCCAGGACGACGGCGGGGCCGGCGCCGGACTCGACGACGGTCCGCAGCTCGTCCATGAGGGCGTTGAAACGCTTGACGGCGTTCGCCGAGCGGGCGGCCATGCCGTATGCCTCGTCGACCCGCTTGAGGGCCTGCGGGAAGGTGATCTTCTCGCGGAGCGAGAGGGCGTCGATCATCGCCTCGGCGCGCTCGCCGATGCCCCGCTTCGGGACGTTGAGGATGCGGCGCAGCGGGACGTTGTCCTCGGGGTTGGCGAGGACCCGCAGGTACGCGAGGACGTCCCGGACCTCCTTGCGCTCGTAGAAGCGCACGCCGCCGACGACCTTGTAGGGCAGTCCGACGCGGATGAAGATCTCTTCGAAGACACGGGACTGGGCGTTGGTCCGGTAGAAGACGGCGACGTCCCCGGCCTTCGCCTCGCCGGCGTCCGTCAGCCGGTCGATCTCGTCGGCGACGAACTGGGCCTCGTCGTGCTCGGTGTCCGCGACGTAGCCGGTGATCTGCGCGCCCGCGCCCGCGTTCGTCCACAGGTTCTTGGGGCGGCGGGACTCGTTGCGCTCGATGACGGCGTTGGCGGCGGAGAGGATCGTCTGCGTGGAGCGGTAGTTCTGCTCCAGGAGGATCGTCGTCGCGTCCGGGTAGTCCTCCTCGAACTGGAGGATGTTGCGGATGGTCGCGCCGCGGAAGGCGTAGATCGACTGGTCGGCGTCGCCTACGACGCACAGCTCGGCCGGGCCGAGGTCCTCGTAGCCGGTGCCGACGAGCTCCCGTACGAGGGTGTACTGGGCGTGGTTGGTGTCCTGGTACTCGTCGACGAGGACGTGGCGGAAGCGGCGGCGGTAGTGCTCGGCGACGTCGGGGAACGCCTGGAGCAGGTGGACCGTCGTCATGATGATGTCGTCGAAGTCCAGGGCGTTGGCCTCGCGCAGCCGTCCCTGGTACATCCGGTACGCCTCGGCGAGCGTCTTCTCGAAGCCGTCGACGGCCTGGTCGGCGAAGGTCTCCTCGTCGATCAGCTCGTTCTTGAGGTTCGAGACCTTGGCGCTGAACGACTTCGGCGGGAACTTCTTCGGGTCGAGGTCGAGGTCACGGCAGACCAGGGACATCAGGCGCTTGGAGTCGGCGGCGTCGTAGATCGAGAAGGAGGAGGTGAAACCGAGCCTCTTCGACTCGCGGCGCAGGATACGGACGCAGGCGCTGTGGAAGGTCATGACCCACATCGCGTTCGCCCGCGGTCCGACGAGCTGCTCGACGCGCTCCTTCATCTCGCCGGCGGCCTTGTTCGTGAAGGTGATCGCCAGTATCTGGCCGGGGTGCACGTGCCGCGTGCCCAGGAGGTGGGCGATGCGGTGGGTGAGGACCCGGGTCTTGCCGGAGCCGGCGCCCGCGACGATGAGCAGCGGGGTGTCGGTGTGGACGACGGCGGCACGCTGCTGCTCGTTCAGCCCCTCCAGGAGCGCGGCGGCGTCCACGACGGGGCGCGGGGCACCGTCGCGGTAGTACGCGTCCCGGGCCTGCGGGGGCACGTCGAAGTGCTCCCCGAAGAGGCCGTGCGGGACCTCCTCCACGGCCGGGGAGCCGTGGTCGTCGTCCTCGGGGTGGGGCGGGGGCTCCTCCGAGGAGTGGTTCTGGAGACCGGCCAGGAAGCTGTCGTCAAAGAGGCTGCTCATCGCCTCACGAGTCTAGGACGCCCCACCGACATCCGGGCCCGCCTTCGGGACCCGCCTTCCTCACGGGGCTGCGGAACCGGTCACACCCGAGGGGGCCAGGGCCCCGCCGGGGGTGCCGCTCGTCACGTCCAGAGGGTCGCGATGAAGATGTTCGCCGTGGTCAGGCCGCCCACGGCGGCGAAGAGGCCCTTGTCGACCTTCTCCTCGTCGCGCTTGACGTAGACGAGGCCGAGGATGACGACGAGCACCGCCAGCTTGACGCCGATCTTGATGTTGTTCACGGTCTGGTCGTCCGCCTGGTTCAGGCCGACGAGCGCGACACCGGTGATCAGCATGACCAGCGCGCCGTGCAGCATCGCGGGGGTGAAGCGGGCCGTACCGGCTCCCATCGCCTTCATCTGGGTGAGGAAACCGCCCAGCAGGGAGGCGATACCGATGATGTGCAGGGCGACGAAGACATTGATGAGTACGTCCATGGGGCGGAGCCTAACCGGGGCCTTAGCACTGCCCTGGGGGCGGGTCCACCCACTCCCGTGGTTCGGTCGGTCCACCGCAGGAATGCCTCCGGCCCCTCGTCGCGGACGGAAGAGACCGGTCGCCGTCCGACAACTCTCGCCAATAACGGTCAACCCACCGTCCGGGCGTGACCCCAGGCCTAGCGTCCTCCACCAGGTGGCCGACTCCCCACCACCGCCGGCGCTCCGGCGGTTGTCGGTCGCCCCCGCCGAGAAAACCCGGCGGCGGTCCGTCTCCCCTGTGCGGCCCGCCGTCGGCCCGGCGGGCCCGGTCCCCCAGGCAGAGGATGTGACCCGCCCTCGTGGCAGCACACCGGAAACCCAAGCAGCCTCCCCTCGCCGGTCAGGCGGTCCGCACCGCCGCCACCCTCGCACTCGCCTCCGCCGCGACGGCGACGCTCTTCGAGGGATCCGGACACGCGGAGCCCCGGCCCACCACCGCCCAGGTCACGGCGAAGGTCGACCGGCTCTACCGGGAGGCCGAGGTCGCGACGGAGCGGTACAACGGGGCCGCGGAGAGGGCGGACGAGGCCCGCGCCGCCTTCGACCGGCTCCGCGACGAGGCCGCCCGCAGGACCCAGCGGCTCAACACCGCGCGGGCCGGGCTCGGGGCCGTGGCCGCCGCCCAGTACCGGTCCGGAGGCCTCGACCCCGCGGTGCAGCTCGCCCTCACCTCCGACCCCGACGAATATCTGGAGCGGGCCGCGCTGGCCGAGAAGGCCGGGGACCGCCAGGCCGCCACGGTCACGGCGGTACGCCGCGAGCTCGCCGCGATCCGGCAGCTGCGCGCGGAGTCGGAGGGGCGCCTGACCGCGCTCCGGGAGCACGAGGCGGAGCTGCGGCGGCAGAAGGCTGCCGTGACGGGCAGGCTCGCGTCGGCACGGACCCTCCTCGCCCGCCTGACCGCGGAGGAGCGGGCCCGGTACGAGGCCGCCGCGGCCGGTCGGGACGCCTCCGGCACCTCGACGGGGAGCGCTGGCTCGACCGGCTCCGCCACCGCGCGTGCCGACCGCTCCTCGGGCGGCGGGCGCGGGCCGGTGACCGCCCCGAACACGCGGGCCGCCGAGGCCATCTCCTTCGCCCGCGCCCAGCTCGGCAAGCCGTACGTGTGGGGCGCGACGGGGCCCTCCGGATACGACTGCTCGGGCCTCACCCAGGCGGCCTGGCGCGCGGCCGGTGTCTCCCTGCCCCGCACCACGTACACCCAGATCAACGCGGGCACGCGCGTCTCCCGCTCCCAGCTGGCCCCGGGTGACCTGGTCTTCTTCTACTCCGGGATCAGTCACGTCGGGCTCTACATCGGCGGCGGCCAGATGATCCACGCCCCCCGGCCGGGCGCCCCGATCCGGGTCGCCCCGATCGACGAGATGCCCTTCGCCGGAGCGACCCGAGTGGGATGAGGGACCGCGGCGGGCTCAGACCAGGCGGCGGGCGGTCGCCCAGCGGGTCAGCTCGTGACGGTTGGAGAGCTGGAGCTTGCGCAGCACCGCGGAGACGTGCGACTCGACCGTCTTCACCGAGATGTAGAGCTGCTTGGCGATCTCCTTGTACGCGTACCCCCGGGCGATCAGCCGCAGCACCTCCCGCTCCCGCTGGGTCAGCCGGTCCAGGTCCTCGTCCACCGGGGGCGCGTCCGTCGAGGCGAAGGCGTCCAGGACGAACCCGGCCAGCCGGGGCGAGAAGACGGCGTCGCCCTCCTGCACCCGGAAGATCGAGTCCACCAGATCGGTGCCGGTGATCGTCTTGGTGACGTAGCCCCGGGCGCCGCCCCGGATCACCCCGATCACGTCCTCGGCCGCGTCGGAGACCGACAGGGCCAGGAAGCGAACCGGGTCCTCCGGCGCGCTCATCAGGCTCGCGCAACGCCGCAGCACCTCCACCCCGCCGCCGCCCGGAAGGTGCACGTCGAGGAGGACGACCTCGGGGCGGGTGGCCGTGATGACGGTGACCGCCTGGTCGACGTCGGCCGCCTCGCCGACCACCTCGACGCCGGTGACCTCGGTCCGGCCGATCTCGGCCTGCACCCCCGTACGGAACATCCGGTGGTCGTCGACGAGCACCACCCGCACCCGGCGCTCCGTCCCCGCCGCCCCCGCATCGGTTCCGGTCGCTGCCCCGGTCTCGTCGCTCATCCGTCCGCCCTCTCCATCTCAAGCTCCACTTCGGTGCCCCCGCCGGGCACGGCCCGCAGCCGGGCGGTGCCGCCGTTGCGCTGCATCCGGCCGATGATCGATTCTCGTACGCCCATCCTGTCCTCGGGCACCGCGTCGAGGTCGAAGCCCGGTCCCCGGTCCCGCACGGAGACGAAGACCGTACGGCCCTCCACCTCCGCGTACACCTGCACGGCCCCGCCCTCGCCACCGTACTTGGCGGCGTTGACCATCGCCTCACGCGCGGCCTGCATCTGCGCGACGAGCCCGTCGTCGAGCGGGCAGTCCCCGACGACGACCACTTCGAGGGGCACTCCGTGCTTGTCCTCGACCTCGGCGGCGGCCTTCTTCACCGCCTCGGCGAGGGTCTCCGGCTCCTCGTCCCTGCCGGTGCCCTCGGGCTTGTACAGCCAGTTCCGCAGTTCCCGCTCCTGGGCGCGGGCGAGGCGGCGGACCTCGCCCGCGTCTTCGGCGTTGCGCTGGATCAGGGTGAGGGTGTGCAGCACGGAGTCGTGGACATGGGCGGCGACCTCGGCACGCTCCTGGGCGCGGATGCGCATGGTCCGCTCCTCCGTGAGGTCCTGCGACATCCGGACCAGCCACGGGCCGGCGAGCAGGGCTATCCCGGTGAGCACCGCGACGGCCGCGGTGAGGGCCGTGCCGAGCTGGGCGACGGAGCCGCGGACCACCATGAAGACGGCGAGGCCCGTGCCGACCAGGGCGACCCCGACGAGGCCGCGGGCGAGGTGGAAGGCGCGGCCGCGTCGTCCCGCGTCGGTCCAGCTGGCCCGGCGGGCGTTGTCCGCCTGGCGCCAGACCAGGACGACGCCGACGCAGATGAGTATCCCCGGCCAGACGTACCGTCCGGTCTCGTTGTCGACGTTGATGTTGCCGACGAGGACCGCGCCGCCGATCGCGAGGGCTATCAGCGCGAAGATCTGCCCACGGTCGGGCTTGCGCAGTCTTCGGCGCCCGTCCGGCGTGGTCTCGAAGACGGGACGCGGGGTGGTCCGGCCGCCGACACCGAGCGGGACGACGATCCAGAAGGCCGCGTAGAGCAGGAGTCCAAGGCCGTCCGTGAAGAAGAGGACCACGAAGATCACCCGCACCCAGACGACCGGAAGGCCGAGGTGACCGGCGAGGCCACGGGCGACACCGCCGAGCCATCGCCCGTCGGCGCTCCGGTAGAGCCTGCGCACGGGCGGTTCGTCGGTCTCGGTGACACGAGCGGCTGCGGACATGCACTGATCGTCACACGTGCGGCCCGCCCGGGACATCAGGGTCTGCCCTGAGATCGTCCCTGGTACGGCCTCGGGGAAGAGAGGGCACCGAATATCAGGGTCGGGCCAGGGTCGGTCCCGGTGCCGCTCGACGTCACGGGCCGTCACCATGGAGGCATGACGAGTTCGATGCCTTCGCAGCACGAGGCCCCGCCGCCGGCGGAGGCCGTCACCGCCCCGCCACTGCGGCGCTCGCGCGGCAGCAAGGTCGTGGGCGGTGTCTGCGGCGGCCTCGGGCGGCACTTCGATCTCGACCCGGTGATCTTCCGGGTCGCGGTCGGCCTGCTGGCGGTGCCGGGCGGCCTCGGGTTGATCTTCTACGGCTTCGCCTGGCTGCTGATCCCGCTCGCGGGCGAGGAGAGCGAGGGGCGCAGGCTGCTGACCGGCCGGGTGTCCGGCGCTTCCCTCGCCGCGGTGCTGATGGCCCTGGTGGGCTGCGGGATCTTCCTGTCGATGCTGCACAGCGGGTCGATGCTGGGCTCGGCTCTCATGCTGTCGTTCGCGGTGTGCGCGGCGGCGGTCTGGTCGCGGCGCCGGCAGGTGGGTGCGGTGGAGCCCGAGGGCCGGGTGGAGTCGGCGGCGGCCGCCCTCGCGGTCGCCGAGGCCCCGCCCGAGACCAAGGCGCCGCCGCTGGTCGAGTTCCCCTCGTGGTGGAAGGACCCGATAGTCAAGGACGGTTCGACGGGCAAGGTGGCCGTCGGCTACCTGTGGGGGCCGCACGGCATCCTGGACGAGGACGGCCGGGTGGGCGGCGAGGTGCCGAGGCCCGGCAGCCAGTGGGGTCCCGATCCCTCGGCCGCGGGGCGCCCCAAGCCCTCGGTGCGGACGAGCCCGCTCTCCATCGGCGGTCTCGTCTACCTGCTCGCCATGGTCGCCGCCGTCGTGGGCACCTCGGCGTCCTGGGAGACCCATCCGCTGGGCACGAGCCTGCAGATCGGGCTCGTCGCCGCCCTCGCGGTGTTCGGTCTCGGCCTGGTCGTCAGCAGCTTCCTCGGCCGGACCGGGTTCGGCACGATCTTCCTCACCGTGATCACGGCGGGCCTGCTCGCGCTGGCCACGGCCCTGCCCGACCGGATCTCCACGGAGTGGGTCCGCGCGACATGGGAGCCGACGACGGTCACCGCCGTGCAGCCCCGCTACGAGGTGGGCACCGGGATCGGCACGCTCGATCTGTCAGGGCTCCCCGTCCCCGCGGGCACGACCGTCGCGACGGCGGCCGAGGTGGGCGCCGGGAAGCTCAAGGTGATCGTCCCGAAGGACGCGGTCGTGAAGCTGCGCGCCGAGGTGGGGCTCGGTGATCTGCAGCTGCCGGGCCAGCCCGCCAACGACATCGACATCGCGCCCGACCGCGACGAGACCCGCACGCTCACCCCGCCGGCCGGGACCACCCCGGCGGGCACCCTGGACCTCTCGCTCGAGGTCGGCATCGGACAGGTGGAGGTCACCCGTGCTGGTTCATGAGTTCCGCCCCGGCAGGCTGCTCGTCGGCCTCACCGCCCTCGCCCTGGCCGCCGTGTACGCGGGCGACGCCACCGGCGCCTGGACGACCCCGTGGTACCTGGTGATCCCGGTGCTGTGCGGCGGTCTGGGCGTGGCCGGCCTCGCGAGCTGGGTCGCCTATCGAATACGGCGCCGCTCGGCGAGGAGCCGGTCCAGCGACAGCACCGACGCCCCGGCCAGCACCAGCGGGAGCCAGGCCATCAGATAGGCGAGGTCGTTGCCGAGGTAGTACGGCTGCACCTGCCAGCTCACGGTCAGCCAGAGGCTCAGCGAGATCAGCGCGCCCCCGAGCGCCGCCAGGCGCGCGAAGAGGCCGATGAGCGTGCCGATCCCGACGGCGAGTTCTCCGAGGGAGATGGCGTATCCGAAGCCGGTGGGGTTCTTGAGGGCGAGGTCGACCAGGGCGGGGATGGCCGAGGTGTCGCGGACACCGCGCATCGTCTCTCCGACGGAGCCGCTGCCGGTGTCGGCGAGGAAGGCGGAGTCGGTGAGCTTGTCGAGACCGGCGTAGACGAAGGTGACGCCGAGGAAGAGCCGGAGCGGAACGAGGGCGTAGCGGGAGGCGATCGGCTTCCACCGGTCGAGGGCGGCCGTCCACCGGGCGCGGGGGGCCGCGCGCCCGTCGCCGGGGGCCGCGCGCACGTCGCCAGGGGCCGCGCGCCCGTCGCGGGGGGTCTCGGCGGGGCGGCCGGTGGCACCCGTGCCCTCCGTACCGTCACCCGTGTCGTGCGCTCGGTCCGCCTGTCCCGTCATCGCCGGTCACCTCTCCACGCCCCGTACGACTGCTAGCGCAACGATTCTCCTCGCACCTCGGCTCCAGGGATACGCGAAGGGGGCCGGACGTTCAGTCCACGACGTCGATCGTGACCCGGTTGGTCTCGACGCCCGCCGCGGTCACGACCGAGACCTCCACCAGGCCGGGTTCCACGTCCGCCGGGAGGGGGACGGTCAGGGCGGTGTCGGTGGGGTTGGCGAAGCCGCCCGGCACGGGGACCAGCGGCACATGGGCGTGGACCGGGCCGATGCGGACCACGAGCCGGGTCAGCGGGTCGGGGGCGCCGGCTCCCGGCGGGACGAAGCCGTGGCCGCGGATCTCGATGTCGTCGCCCGTGCGGATCGGGGCGTCGAGGTCGCCGGCCTCACGGGACCGGACCACGGAGTGGATCGTGGGGCGGACGCCCTCGGTGCACTTCGCGGCGAGGTGCCAGGCGGCCGAGACGCCGACGAGGAGGACGAGGGACCAGGGCACCTCGGGGAGCCCTGCGGGGTGGCGGCCGAGTCCGACGGCCGTCAGGACCAGGACGGCACCGGAGACGAGGAGGTACTGGACGTCGGCGAGGCTCGCCCGGCCGTCGTCGTCGCAGAGCAGGTCGGCGGCGCGCGGGCGGTCGGCGCGCACCTTCTGGAGGCGGCGGGCCGCGATGCCCGCCGAGACGACGAGGCGGGCGGTGACGGTGACGGCCGCCGCCAGGGCGAGGACGGTGAGCAGGCCGGCGCCGCGGGCCAGACCCAAGGAAGCCGTGCCGGGCGTGAGGAGGGACAGGCAGGCCAGGAAGAGGAGGGTGTGGCCGAGGAACAGGAGCCAGGCGGCGGCGACGGCACGGGTGGTGGAGAGCCGGTTGTCCTCGCCGATCAGGGGGGCGAGGAGACCGCCGCGGGAGCGGTGGGTGTGGGCGGCGGCACTGAGGAGGAGGGCGAGCAGCAGGGCGGTGCAGAGGCCGGCCGTGCGGGCGGCGGTCCAGCCGGTCCCGATCGCGGTGAGGGCCTGGGCGAGGAGGAGGGCGAGGACGGTGCCCCAGACGGCGCCGAGTGCCCCGCGCCGTACCCGGTCGAGCCAGGCGGTGTCGGCTCCCCGGCCGCGTACGGTCACCGCGCGGGCGGACTGGGCGAGCTCGTCGGAGACCCACTGGCGGGCGGCGACCGGGGAGTGGGCGACGGCCGCGGGGACGCCGTGTCCGGCGGCGAGTTCGTCGCGCCGGGCGAGGAAGGCCGCGACGGCGCGCCGGTGGCCGGCCCGTCCGCAGTGGGCGCAGCCCGCGCAGGCCGTCGCGTGCTCGCCGTACTGTCTCGCCTCTTGAACCGCCACGGTGCTCACTTCCCGAGCTCACTTCCCGACACGTACCGGTGCGGCCCGGAGGGTCAACCAGCCGTCGAGTCAACGGAATTGTGTCGCACCGGCGGCTTCCGCGCTGCCGCGTGCGCCCCGCCGGAGAGTGATTGCCGCGACATCTCATTGACGTACAGAAGGGTGAAGCGATGGTGTTACGACAGGAGTTCGGGCTCCGTGCGGCTGATCCTGCGCCACAGCGGCTGGTAGTTGATCCAGGCGACGAGGTCGCCGCCGAGCTGTTCGCGGGTGGCGACGGCGTCGCGGTGGTCGATCAGGACCGGTTTGCCGGCGGCCCGTGCGGCGAGCTGGATCTGGGCGCAGCGTTCGAGGGCGATGAACCACCAGGCCGCCGCGTCGACGGTGGTGCCGACGGTGAGCACGCCGTGGTTGCGGAGGACGATCGCCTTGAACGCGCCGAGGGCGACGGCGATCCGGCGTGCCTCCTCGGCGTCGACGGTGACACCCGTGTAGGCGTCGTAGAGGGCGTGGTCCTGGTAGAAGGCGCAGGCCTCCTGGGAGATGGGGTCGAGGAGTTCGCCGAGCGCGGCGAGGGCCCGTCCGTGGAGGGAGTGGGTGTGGGCCACGGCGACGGCGTCGGGCCGGGCCCGGTGGACCTGGGCATGGACGGTGAACGCGGCCTGGTTGACGTGCCGGCTGCCGTGGAGGACCTGTCCGTCGCCGTTGACCAGGATGAGGTCGCTCGCGGTCACCTCCTCGAACGGCGCTCCGAAGGGGTTCACCCAGAAGCAGTCGGGGTGTTCGGGGTCACGGGCGGTGATGTGGCCCGAGACGCCCTCCTCGTACCCGAACCGTCCGAAGAGACGCAGAGCGCCCGCGAGCCGCTGCCGGCGGTGGACGCGTTCCTCCTCGGCCGTCGCGTGGACGGGCGGCATGGCGAAGTGGAGCCGTTCGACGGGGACGGGGTCGGGTATCACGCTCATGCGCCGGAAGGTAACGCCCGGCCGGGCAAGTCACCAGAGCCCGGACACGACGAAGCCGCCGCCCCGGAGCACCGGGACGGCGGCCTCATGCGCCTGCGGGAGCGGTCACTCCCACTCGATGGTGCCCGGCGGCTTGCTGGTGACGTCGAGGACGACCCGGTTGACGTCCGCGACCTCGTTGGTGATGCGGGTGGAGATCTTGGCGAGCACGTCGTACGGCAGGCGCGACCAGTCGGCCGTCATGGCGTCCTCGGAGGAGACGGGACGCAGCACGATCGGGTGGCCGTAGGTGCGGCCGTCGCCCTGGACGCCGACGGAGCGGACGTCGGCGAGGAGGACGACGGGGCACTGCCAGATCTCGCGGTCGAGGCCGGCCGCGGTGAGCTCCTCGCGGGCGATGGCGTCGGCCTCGCGCAGCAGGTCCAGGCGCTCCTTGGTGACCTCGCCGACGATGCGGATACCGAGGCCGGGGCCGGGGAACGGCTGGCGCTGGACGATCTCCTCGGGCAGGCCGAGCTCCTGGCCGACCATGCGGACCTCGTCCTTGAAGAGCTGACGGAGCGGCTCGACGAGCTCGAACTCCAGGTCCTCGGGGAGGCCGCCCACGTTGTGGTGGGACTTGATGTTGGCGGTGCCGGTGCCGCCGCCGGACTCGACGATGTCCGGATAGAGGGTGCCCTGGACGAGGAACGCGACGTCCTCGCCGGTGCCCGCCGACTCGGCGACGATCTCGGCCTGGGCCTGCTCGAAGACGCGGATGAACTCGCGACCGATGATCTTGCGCTTGGTCTCGGGGTCGGAGACGCCGGCGAGGGCGGCGAGGAACCGCTCCTGCGCGTCGACGACCTTGAGGTTGACGCCGGTGGAGGCGACGAAGTCCTTCTCGACCTGCTCGGTCTCGCCCTTGCGCATGAGGCCGTGGTCGACGTACACGCAGGTGAGCTGCGAGCCGATGGCCTTCTGCACGAGCGCGGCGGCCACGGCGGAGTCGACGCCGCCGGACAGGCCGCACACGGCGCGCTTGTTGCCGACCTGGGCGCGGATGGCCGCGACCTGCTCCTCGATCACGTTGCCCGTGGTCCAGCTGGGCTCGATGCCGGCGCCGCGGTAGAGGAAGTGCTCCAGGATCTGCTGGCCGTGCGTGGAGTGCAGCACCTCGGGGTGGTACTGGACGCCGTAGAGCTTCTTCTCGTCGTTCTCGAAGGCGGCGACCGGCACGACGTCCGTGGACGCGGTGACGGAGAAGCCCTCGGGGGCGGCGGAGCAGGCGTCGCCGTGCGACATCCACACGGACTGCTCGACCGGGGTGCCCTCGAAGAGGGTGGAGCCGGCCTTGGAGACGTGCAGCGGGGTCCGGCCGTACTCGCGGGCACCCGTGTTGTCGACGGTGCCGCCGAGGGTCGTCGCCATCAGCTGGAAGCCGTAGCACATGCCGAAGACGGGGACACCCGCCTCGAAGATCGCGCGGTCGAGGCGGGGGGCGCCCTCCGCGTACACGGAGGACGGGCCGCCGGAGAGGATGATCGCCTTGGGGTTCTTGGCCAGCATCTCGGCCACCGGCATGGTGGACGGGACGATCTCGCTGTAGACCCGGGCCTCACGGACTCGGCGGGCGATGAGCTGGGCGTACTGGGCGCCGAAGTCGACAACGAGGACTACGTCCGGGTTGGAGACGTCGGGCGCGGCAGCGGGAGACGCTGAGGACACTACGGCGGCCTTCCGGCGGTAGGGAGGGTCCCCCGTGAGGGGGGTTATTTGTCGATTCTACCGGCGCGCCGGTGACGCTTTTCGTCTCACCATCCGAACCCGGTTTGGCTCCGGCTCGGCGCGAGGGGCCATACTGTCGCCATGCTTACGCTCACGACCTTCGTCTTTACCTATGGCAACCGGCCCACCGGCTGCCATGGTCGTGCTGCTTGAGCAACTGACAAGCGACTTCCCAGGCGCCCCGGGCCGACAAGGCCCGGGGCGTTCTGCTTTTTCCGGGCCGGACCGGTCCAGGCGTCCTCCACCTTCGAGGAGCCCCACCATGACCGCCCTGACCTCCACGGCCACCGCCCCCGCCACCGCCCCGACCACGACCGAGAAGACCGGTGCCCGCACCGACGAGGCGGCGGCGCTGATCGGCGACGCCCGTGAGCGCATCGACACGCTGGACGACCGGATCATCGGACTGATCCAGGAACGGATGGCCGTCTCGGCCGTGATCCAGGAGGCCCGCATCTCCTCCGGCGGCCGCCGGGTGAACCTGGCGCGCGAGATGGAGGTGCTCGGCCACTACCGGGACGCGCTGGGCAAGCCGGGCACGACGCTGGCGATGACGATGCTGGAGCTGTGCCGCGGCCGCATCTGAGGGACCCGGGCTGCGGCGGAGTGGGTGCCCGCATCTGAGTTCGGGCCCGCTCTCACCCGTACGGCGCGTGACCGGCTCCGGCGCGGCTTCGTTGGTCCGGATGTCCGTGCCAGCCAGGGGCGGGCCCGTAAGAAACCACGCGTGGCTTCGCTGGGGCGTGTGGCGTACTCCGGTACGTCGTGGGACCTCGCACCAGCGCTTGTGACCGGACAGCAGGGGACAGCAGCCCGGTCACCCAGAAAGGGCGGTCGGCCCCGGGGACGCTCGGGGCCGGCCGCAACGGCCGACTCACGATCACCCGTCCTCCCGTCCTCCCGTACCCCTCCCCCACGCGGCGCGACCCCCCGGCGCCGCCCCGCTCGGCACCGCCGCTGCCCTGACACCGGTGCCGACCCCAAGGGCCCCGTGCCGTCGCGACCGGAATCGCGGGCACGGGGCCCTTGCCCGTGCGAACCACCCCCGAGCGGAACGTGACGCGCGTCACACAAAGATCCTGTGCAACCGCTACAACCAATCCGCTCGGTCGCGGGTCATCTATGCAGCATCACCAAAAAGCTGGTTGGGGCGCTGCACTCGGAGGGGGGTGCAGCGCCCTTTCCTGTCTTTCCGGTCCCGCAGCGGTCCCACGCCGGTCCCCCAGCGGTCCCACGACGACCCCGCCGCCTCACGCGCTCTTCGGCGGGACCGTCGGCAGGCCGAGGAACGGCAGGCGCAGGGCGCCGAACGCCTCGGACGGGACCGCGGGCGACTTCGGTTCGACCGCCGAGAGCCGCACGTACGCCTCGCCCTGCTGCGGGCGGGTGTCCTCCTCGCCCTTGTTCGGCCAGAAGGACATGGCCCGCTCGGCCTGCGCGGTGATCGTCAGGGACGGGTTGACGCCGAGGTTGGCGGAGACGGCCGCCCCGTCGACGACGGAGATCCCCGGGTGGCCGTAGAGCCGGTGGTACGGGTCGATGACGCCGGTCTCGGCGTCGGCGCCGATCGGGCAGCCGCCCAGGAAGTGGGCGGTGAGGGGCGTGCCCATCAGTTCGCCGACGTTGGAGCCGGCGAAGCCGTTGATCTCCTCGGCGAGGAGGGTGGCGGCCCGGGTGGCCTCCGGGATCTGGACCGGGTTGGGCGCCCCGTGCCCCTGGCGGGCCGTGAGCAGGCCCTTTCCGAGGCCGCCGGGCTTGCGGTAGGTCGTCAGGGAGTTGTCGAGGGACTGCATGACGAGGCCGATGATGGTCCGCTCCGACCAGTGCCAGTTGGAGAGGGAGCGGGCGGCGAGCGCGGGGTGCTTGAGCAGGTTGAGGAACCAGTTGCGTACCCGGTGGGCCCCGTAGGGCACCTGGAGGACGGTGAGGCTGCCCATCGAGTTGGAACCCCTGCCGTACCGCACCGGTTCGATGTGGGTGTGGGCGTCGGGGTGGATCGAGGAGGTGATGGCGACGCCGCGGGTGAAGTCGGCCTTCGCCTGGCCGAACTTCCTGCGGTAGCGGCGGTCGGTGGTCTGGGCGCCGACCAGGCCCTCGGAGTTGGTGCGGGTGAGTTCGCCGAGCCGGTGCGAGATCCGGGGCAGCAGCCCGCTGTCCTTCATCCTGTGCAGCAGGGTCTGGGTGCCGTACGTGCCGGCCGCGATCACCACCCGGCGGGCGGTGAACGTCCGGCCCTTCCCCTTCCGCCGCCGGTCGGTGGGCTGGGTCATCACGGCGAAGCCGCCCCGTGAGTCCTCGGTGACGGTGACGACCGTGGTCATGGGGTGGACGGTGGCGCCCGCCTTCTCGGCGAGGTGGAGGTAGTTCTCGTTGAGGGTGTTCTTGGCGCCGTGACGGCAGCCGGTCATGCACTCGCCGCACTCGGTGCAGGCGCGCCGGGCCGGGCCCGCGCCGCCGAAGTAGGGGTCGGGGACCTGCCCGCCGGGCTTCGCCTTCGCCGTACCGTCCGCGTCCTCGCCGTCCCCGAAGAAGACGCCGACCGGGGCCATGTGGAAGGTGTCGCCGATGCCCATGGACTGCGCGGCGGACTTCAGGTGGACGTCCGAGGGGGTCATCGTCGGATTCAGGCGGACGCCGAGCATCCGCTTCGCCTGGTCGTAGTACGGCCGCAGCTCGTCCTGCCAGTCCGTGATGTCCTTCCACTGCGGGTCGTCGAAGAAGGGCTTCAGCGGTTCGTAGAGGGTGTTGGCGTAGTTGAGGGAGCCGCCGCCGACGCCGGCGCCCGCGAGCACCATGACGTTGCCGAGCAGGTGGATGCGCTGGATGCCGTAGAGCCCGAGCGCGGGGGCCCACAGGAAGTTCTTCACGTCCCAGGAGTTCTTCGGGAGGGTCGCGGGGGTGAAGCGGCGCCCGGCCTCCAGGACGCCGACCCGGTAGCCCTTCTCGGTGAGGCGGAGGGCGGTGACCGAACCGCCGAAGCCGGAGCCGACGACGAGGACGTCGTAGTCGTACGCGGCGTCCGCCGGCTGCTCCTGATTTTGGGTAGGGGGTACCGCGGTCATGGCTCTCCTCGGACGGAAAGGGCGGAAACGGGCGGAGTGCGGGAAGGCGCGCGGGAAGGCGCGCGCGTCAGCGCAGGCGCAGCGCCTTCATCGCCTTCAGGGAGACGCTCATGAACGCGGCGTACTTCTCGTCGTCCATCCCGAAGGAGGGCGCGAGCGGGATGAGCCGCTGCTGGGCGACGGTCTGGGCCTCGGTGTACTTGAGGATGCCCTCGGAGCCGTGGCGGCGGCCGAGCCCGGAGTCCTTCATGCCGCCCATCGGGGACTGCACGCTGCCGTAGGCGGGGGCGTACCCCTCGTTGATGTTGACGGTGCCGGTGCGCAGGCGGGCCGCGACGGCGTGGCCGCGGCGGGAGTCCCTGGTCCAGACGGAGGAGTTCAGGCCGTACGGGGTGGCGTTGGCGAGGGCGATGACCTCGTCCTCGTCGCGGAAGCGGTAGATGGAGACGACCGGGCCGAAGGTCTCCTCGGCGCAGACCGCCATCGGCGCCTCGACGCCGTCGAGGATGGTCGGCTCGTAGAAGAGGGGGCCGATGTCGGGGCGGGCGACGCCGCCGGCGACGAGCGTGGCGCCCTTGGCGACGGCCTCCTCGACGTGCTTCGTGACCGTCTCCAGCTGGCGCTCGCCGACCAGGGAGCCCATGTCGGCGCCGTACGCGAGGGAGTTGCCGAGCCGCATCGCCTTCGTGCGGGCGGCGAAACGGGCGAGGAAGTCGTCGGCGACCGACTCGTGCACGTACAGGCGCTCGATGGAGATGCAGAGCTGACCGGCGGAGGAGAAGCAGGCGCGGACGGCTCCGGCGGCGGCCTTCTCGATGTCGGCGTCCGCGAGGACGAGCATCGCGTTCTTGCCGCCGAGTTCGAGGGAGACGCCGACGAGCCGGGCGGCGGCGCCCCGGGCGACCTCGCGGCCGGTGCGCGTGGAGCCGGTGAAGGAGACGTAGTCGGCGTGCTTGACGACCTCGGGGCCGACGACCGGCCCTTCGCCGAGGACGACCTGGAAGACCTCGGCGGGCAGCCCGGCCTCGATCAGCAGGTCACGGGCCCACAGTGCGGTGAGCGCGGTCTCCGTGTCGGGCTTCATGACGACGGCGTTGCCCGAGACGAAGGCGGGGAGCGCGTCGCCGACGGACAGTTCGAGCGGGTAGTTCCAGGGGGCGATCTGCCCGACGACCCCGCGCGGCTGGCGCAGCTCGGTGACCTTGGTGAGGGTCGGGACGACGCCGGTGTGGTGACGGGGGCGCAGGTACGAGGAGGCCTTGCGGCCGTAGTGGCGGGCGGCGACGGCCACCGCCTGCACCTCCTCGTGGGCGTGCAGGCGCGCCTTGCCCGTCTCCAGCTGGATGAGGTCGAGGACCTCGCCCTGGCGCTGGAGGACGAGGTCGTGGAAGCGGAGGAGGACGGCTGCGCGGGCCTTGACCGGCGTGGCGGCCCAGGCCTCCTGGGCGGCGCGGGCGCGTGAGAAGGCCTCGGCGACGTCCTCGGGGGTGGACTCGGGCAGGTCCGTCAGCTTCTCCCCGGTGAACGGGGTGTGGTTGGCGGTGCGGCCGGAGCCGACGACGCCGCGGACGAGCCGCGCGACCACCTCGGGCGTCACGACGTCGGCGGCGGTGCGGACGCCGGCGGGCGCGAGCGCGACCGGGTTGGTGGCACCGGCGGGCACGGCCGGGGCGGCCTTCGCTGCGGGGGCGTCGGGAACCGAGAGGGCGGCGGGGGCCTGCGAGTCCGTCATGAGGGCGAGCGTAAGCCGCGTGCCGCCCTTTGGGTACCCGTCGGTAACGCGTTTTCACCGGGTGCGCACATCGCGCCAGCGATCACTGGCATATAAGGCCTGATCAGGGGCTTACGGTCGACGGGGGCTCCTTGTGGAGATTTTTCGAGCGCGGCAGGACCGCTCCGTCGCCCGCTCCCCTCCCGCGCGGCACCCGGCGCCCTCCCCCTCTGCGGAAGGGGTTCAGTCGCCCGGTGCCCTCCAGTGCTGGAGGACGATGTCGAACTGCTCGCGGGTGGTCTCCCAGCTCGACTCCGGAGAGGACATGTACACGGCGTACTCCGTGCCGTCGTCCTCGTAGTACATGAGGTCGATCGCGTGCCGCGGCCCGGGGAAGTCCTTCCTCTCGGTCCAGGTGAACTCCCACTGGGCGGACTTGACCTGGTCGCGGTAGGTGACCTGACCCAGCTTGATCCGGACGTAGTCCATCCGCCGCTCCAGGACGCGTTCCAGGTCGAGCGCGTGCATGTACGGGTTCTCGAAGTCGGGGCTCTCGTCGATGCTGATCCGGATGCGGTGGTTGCCGTTGTCCGGGGTGTAGTCGATCTGGTCGCCCTCCTTCTGCCGCTTCCAGCCGTCCGGTACGAGGAGGCTGAAGCCGGCCGGGTCGTCCACGCGGTGCCAGCCCGCCGGCACCTCCTCCGCGGCGCCCTTGCCGGAGGGGGCGGGGCCGGTGGTCGCCGTCCGGCCGCCGTCGCCGACGCCGTTCCGGTCGCCACCCGCGTAGTTCATGGCGGCGAAGACCGCGCCGCCCGCGACGAGCCCGGCGAGCACGGCCGCGAGGACGGCGGTGCGCCAGCGGCCCCGGCCGGGCCCCGCCGCGGCGGGGCCGGGCGGCGGCACCACGGTGGGCGGGGAGGCGGGGTGACGCACGGGGGACGCGGGCCCCTGCGGCGGGTGGGGCCACTGGGCGGTACGGGCCGGCACGGACGCGCGGGAGGCGCCCGTCGGCCCCGTGGCGTCCCGCGCGGCCTCCGGGGCGTCCTCCTCGCTCAGCTCCACCAGGCCGTGACCGAAGCCGCGACCGTCGCCCGCCGGGTCCCTCTCCTCCCTGGTCACACGCTGGGTCGGCACGTACGCCTGCGCCGCCTCCGACGTACGCCCCTCCATCGCGTCGAGCAGCATCCGCCCGGCCTCGTCGGCCTGCGGCCGGTGCGCGGGGTCCTTGCGCAGCAGCGCCACGATGACGGCGGCCAGCGGGCCCGCCTTCTCCGGGTACGGCGGCTCCTCGGCCACCACGGCCTGCATGGTGCTGATCGGGGAGGTGCGGCGGAACGGCGAGGTGCCCTCCACCGCCGTGTACAGCGTCGCGCCGAGGGACCAGAGGTCGGAGGCGGGACCGGGGTCGCCGCCCCGTACCCGCTCGGGCGCCAGATAGTCGATGGAGCCGACGAGTTCACCGGTGCGGGTGATCGTCGAGTCCCCTTCGATCGCGGCGATCCCGAAGTCCGTGATCAGGACGCGCCCGTCGCGCGCGAGGAGCACGTTGCCCGGCTTGACGTCCCGGTGCAGCACACCGGCCGCGTGCGCGGCGCGCAGCGCGCCGAGGACGTGCAGCCCGATCCTGGCCGCCTCGCGGGGCTCGATCGTGCCCGCCTCCTTGGCGGCGTCGGCGAGCGAGGGCCCGTCGACGTACTGCATCACGATCCAGGGCCGGTCGTCGTGCTCCAGGACGTCGTGGACGGTCACCACACCCGGGTGCGTGATCCGCGCGGCGGCCCGCGCCTCCTTCTGCGTGCGGGCGTGCAGCACGAGCCGGTCGGCCTCCGCCACGAAGCGGCCCGCCGTCAACTCCTTGACCGCCACCACGCGGTGCAGCACCTCGTCGTGGGCGCGCCAGACCTTGCCCATGCCGCCGCGCCCGATGGACTCGCCCAACCGGTAGCGACCGGCGAGCAACAGCCCCGATCCTGTGCTCTGAGAATGTTCCACTTGCCCCCGCCCGTTCCTTCGGGTGCCAGGTTACGGAGGGGGGCACGGGCTGCGGAACCTCGGGGCGGTCATAGGAACAGCACTGTGACCGGGGGCTGGTGGCGTTCCGGCGCGCGACCGGGCGCTCCGCGGCCGCTCCACGCGGTTCAGCGCCCCGGCCGGAACGCCTTGGTGGCCTCCCCGTAGATCTCCGAGACCTTGTCGCGCTCGCTCTCCGGGCCGATGACGAGGACGACGTAGTACCGGCCGCCGTCGATCCGGGCGAGATTGCGCACGAACACCTCGCGGCCCGTGCCGTCCAGCCAGACGTAGTGGCCCTCGGCCGTCGGCGTCCGGCCGATGTCCACCCGGCGGGCCTTCTCCACCCGCGACCAGCTCGACGCCCGCCACGGCTCCAGCTCGCGTTCCCTGGTGCTCTGGTACTCCAGCGGATCGGAGCCGTTGTCACGGACGCTGTCACGGCCGGGCACCACGATCATCGTGAAGTCGCCGCCGACGTACCGCACTTGCCCGGCGTCGTTGATGGGGCTGCGCCGCCACCCGTTCGGCACCCCGATCCGGAACCCCTCCGGGTCCTGGCGCGACGTGTACCCCGCGGCGAGCGCGGGAGCCGAGGGATCCGCGGCAGGCGGGGTGGTGCGCGGCGCGGCGGACGGCGACGCCGTGGTCGCGGAGGGACGGCTCGTGGGCGTCGGCGCCGTGGTGGCCGGGGTCCCGCCGGCGGTGGGCGTGGCCGGCCCGGCAGGCGTCTCCCCCTCGCCCGGCATGAAGAGGACGGCGTACGCGACGGCGCCGCCGAGCAGGAGGAGGACGAGGAGAAGGAGCGTGCGGCCGAGGGCACTCGGGGAGCCCGGCGGCCGGGACGACGGGCGCGAGGCGCGGGGCGCGCGGGGGGCGCGCTGCGGGATCTCCTCGTGGAACGACTCCTGGTACGGCTCCTGGTACGACTCCTGGTACGACTTGCGGACCGGTTCGCGGACCGGTTCGCGGGTGGGTCCGGGGAACTCGCCACCGGCGCCGGCCCCTACGGGGTCGGGCCCGTGCTCGCGACGGGACGGGCGCGGGTCCTTGCCGCGCTTGTGGCGATGACGGCCGGCCCCCGCTCCCCCGCGCCGGCGGCGCACCAGCTCACCGCGCCTGCGCACGATCGGGAGCCGCGTCTCGTCGAAGGACGGCAGCGGTACGGCTCCGACACCCGCGTCCGGCTCCGGCGCCGAGCGCACCAGGGAACGCAGCCAGCCGCGCAGCTCCTCGAAGTCGGGCCGCTCGGTGGGGTCCTGGCGCAGCAGCGACTCCACGACCGGGCGGAGGGGGCCGCACTCCTCGGCGAAGGCGGGCGGTTCGGCGCAGACCAGCTGGACGAGCTCGGCGGCGCTGTCCTCCGGGTAGGGCGCGTGGCCCTGGACGGCCCGGTAGAGGAGCGCACCGAGCGCCCACAGGTCGGTGGCGGGGCCGATGGGCGGGGCCAGCCGCCAGTTCTCGTGGACGGGGCCGGCCTGCTCGGGCGCCCAGCGCTCGGTGACGGCGCCGACGACCGCGATACGGGTCTGCCGGGCGCGCTCGGCGGCGAGCCGGGTGGTGGGGCCGCGGTCCGCCTGGGCGGGGACGGTGACCGGTGTCTCCTCCCGGGCGCCGGCGGGGACCGGAAGGCGCGCGGGGTCCGGGGTCGCGGCCGTGTACCCGGCGGGCAGGGCCGGACGGCCGGAACCCGGCAGCACGGGGCCACGGCCCGGACCCGAACCACCACCGGCGGGGATCGGCCGTGAGCTGTCCCGTGACGCGTGCGGGCCGTCGCTCCAGCTGCCGGCCAGCATGACGCGCGGCGGCGGGCCTGACGGCGGGCCGCCGCCGTACGGCTCGTCGCCGTCGTCCTCGTCGTCCTCGTCGTCCGCCACCCGGGCCCACCACTGCGGCTCGGGCGCTCCCGCCGCCTGCGCCGTCGGCGTGGGCGGCGGCTCGGGCGGGTCGGCCGGCGGGGTGCGCTGCGCGGGCAGGGCCCCGGTCTCGCCGAGCCGGGCCGCGGCGCGGGCACCGGCACGGTAGGCGGCGATGGCCCCGGCCCGCGCGGCCCGCACGTCGGCGGTGGGCGGCGTGGGGACGGGCCGCGTCTCGGCGGGCCGCGTGTCGTCGCCTACGGGCGGCGCGGAGCGCCCGTAGGGGTCGGCGCCGTACGCCCCGGGGCCGCCCCCGTAGGGAGAGCCGGTGCCGTCCGGCTCGGGGCGGTCGGACGCGGACGGGCCGGAGTCTTCGTGGCCGTCGTGGCCGTCGTGGCCGTCGTGGCCGTCGTGGCCGTCGTGGCCGTGGGGATCATCGGGTTCGACGGCGTACGTGTCGGGGTCGGAGGCGTAGGGCTCGGGGGCGTATGGGTCGGAGGCGTACGGCTCGACGGCGTACGTCTCGGGGCCGTAGGGCTCGGAGCCGTACAGCTCGACGTCCTGGCCGTGGTCGGGCAGCTCTCCCGGCTCCTCCCCCGTCCCCCCGGCCTCGTCCGCCCCGTAGAGGACGTGCTCGGACGTCTCCTCGTAGACCTCCGCCTCGTATGGGCCGGACCCGTACGTCTCGGAGCCGTGCTCGTCCGACGCGTACGTCTCGGAGCCGTACGTCTCGGGGCCGTACGTCTCGGGGCCGTGCTCGTCCGACGCGTACGTCTCGGCGCCGTACGTCTCGGAGCCGTATGTCTCGTGGTCGTACTCGGCCGGCCCGTACTCCCCGTCTTCCGGCCCCCGCTCCGACTCCGGCTCCGTGCCCTGTTCCGGTACCGGCGCGTACCCGCAGAGGGCCTCCTCCGCCGCGCCCACCGCGAGGCCCGTGAGGACGACGCGGCCGTCGTCGCAGACGAGCACGGTCCGGGAGGTGATGTTCCGGTGCACCCAACCGTGGGCGTGGAGCGCGCGCAGGGCGGTGAGGACGTCGGCGCCGATCTCGGCCGCCCGGTACGGGTTCAGGGGCCGCTCGGCGAGGAACGCGGACAGCGGCCTGGCCGCCACGCGCTCGCTCACTATCCACAACGACCCGGCTTCCGCGAAGACGTCGAAGACCTGGTCGAGGAGGGGATGGTCGGGGATCTGCGCCGCGGCCTGCGCCGCCTCGATCGCCCGGCGGACGACGGGCTCGGCCGGGCGGCGCGTCGCCCGCCCCGCACCGCCGTAGGAACCGTCCCGGCCGCCGTCCTCGTCGACCACCTCGGCGTCGACGAACTCCGGCAGCGGCACCTGGCGGACCAGGACCTCCTGCCCGCTGTACGTGTCGAAGGCGCGCGTCTCGGCCGGGTCGTACGCGTCCGCGTCCGCCGGCGGCAGCGGCAGGCGGTAGCGGTCCGCGAGCACCCTTCCCGCGTAGTCGTCCACGACGCCTCCCCACGCGCGCACGCTGTCCCCCGTGGGCCCGCTGATCCCTCAGAATCGGGCGGGATCACGCGAGTCCGACAATTCCGGTCCGGCACCGTGCAGTTAACGGCTCTTTTCGGCTGCGAACGGCCCTCGAACTCTCACGATACGTGCGTCGGTCAGTCCTTGGGGCTGAACGTCGCGAACGCCGTCTCCCGCAGCGTCCGGCACTCCGCGGCGTTCCACTCCTCCGCCTTGCAGCTGATCATGATGGAGTAGCCGTGCTTGGCGTCCACCTTGAAGCCGCGGTTGAGCACATGGACGCGCATGCCCTGCTGGACGCGCTCGAACTCCCAGTCGGCGACGGTGGGGTAGCCCTTGTAGGAGACCGTCCTGATGCCGACGTGCTTGTAGCCCTTGCTGGTGGCGGCGACTCCTATTTTGGCCAGCTCCCAGGCGGTCGCGGCGTCGTCCTTCGGGCTGGCGTTGAAGTCGACCTGGACCCGCGGGAAGCCTCCGCTCTCGCTGAAGATCCCGCCACCGCTGTAACCCGGTATCGGGCGGACCTCGAAGGTCGACGGCATCGCCATGGAGAAGTGAAACCGCGTGTTGGTGACGAGGCTGTAGCCCGCGGGCAGCTGCGCACCCGCGTCGCCGCCGGGCTTGCCGGACGGCGTGACGCCGTTGCCGTTCGACCCGCCGGTGGACGTGGAACCGCCGTCGGCACCCGTGGATCCCGTGGTGCCGGTGTCACCGGGCTGCGCGCCGCCCTGCTGGCCGGGGCCGCCGGGCGTCTGGCCCTTGCCGCCGTCGGAACCGCCGGAACCGTCCGCGCCGCCGGAACCGTCTCCGCCGGCCGTGGCACCGGCCGAGGCCGTGGTGCCGCCGGTCTCCTTGCCCTGGTTGTTCTCGTCCCCGCCACCGCTGAGGGAGACCGCGAAGATCGTCCCGAGCAGGGCGAGCACCACGACGGCGGCGATGATCACCAGCGTGCGGCGGGGGACCACGTCGGTGAGCGGCGCGCGGGCGGTGGCCGGCCGGCCGCCGTCCCGTCGCGCGGCGGCGCCCGTACTCGTGGGCCCGCCGACGGTGCTCGCGTGCGACTGCGCACCCGTCTTCGGATCGGCCTTCACGGTGGCCGCCGCGTTGCGCACCGACTTCAGGGCGCCCCGCATCCGATCGGCGGCCGCGTCGGGCGCGTCGCCCTGGGCCGCGGCCGGGACCGCCGGCGTCCGCTCGGGGCGCGGCGGCAGCGGGACGACCATGGTGGCCTCGGGGGAGACGGCCGGCGCCGTCTCGGGCGCGTCGAGCACGGCCCGCAGCAGGACGCGCGCGCCGGCGTCGTCGAGCCGCTGGGCCGGGTCCTTGGCGAGGAGGCCGTAGATGACCTTCTCCAGCTCGGGCCCGGCGTTCTTCGGCGGGTCGACCGACTCGGTCATCACCGCCGTGAGGGTGGCGATGGCGGAGCCCTTGTCGTACGGGGGGCTGCCCTCGACCGCCGCGTACAGCAGCCCGCCGAGCGACCACATGTCGGCGGCGGGGCCGGGCTTGTGGCCGCGGGCGCGCTCCGGCGAGATGTACGAGGGGGCGCCGACGAGCATGCCGGTGGAGGTGATCGAGGGGTCGCCCTCCACCTGGGCGATGCCGAAGTCGGTGAGGACGACCCGGCCGTCCTCGGCGATCAGCACGTTGGACGGCTTCACGTCGCGGTGCAGGATGCCCTCGCGGTGTGCCGACCGCAGGACGTCGAGGATGGCGAGGCCGACCTCGGCGGCGCGCCGGGGGGTGAGCGTGCCGTCCTCGCGCACGGCGTCGGCGAGGGACTTGCCCTCGATGAGCTCCATGACGATCCACGGGCGGTCGTCCTCGTCGACGACGTCGTACACGGTCACGGCGCCGTTGTTGCGGATCCGGGCGATGGCCTTCGCCTCGCGCAGGGTCCGGGTGATGAGGCGTCGCTTCTCGTCCTCGTCGATGCTGGTGGGGAAGCGGAGCTCCTTGACGGCGACGGTACGGCCGAGGGTCTCGTCGACCGCGCGCCACACGGTGCCCATGCCGCCACGGCCGAGGACCACGCCGAGCCGGTAACGGCCCGCGAGCAGGCGGCCCTCTCCGGACGGGGCCTTGCGCAGCCGGTCGCCGCCGGCGCCGCGCGCGGTGCCCGCCGGCCGGCGGCCGCTCTCGCCGTCACCGTCGCCCGCGCCGAACCCGGCCCGTCCGGTCGACGGCTCGGTCCCGCGCAGCCGACCGGCCGCACCGGCCTCCTGGCCCCGGCTCCCGCCCGGACCCGCCGCCCCGTCGGACGGCACGCCCTCGGAGCCCTTGACGCCCTGAACGTCCCGGGGATCCCCGGAGGCCGGGGCATCCTGAACGTCCTTCACATCCCGAACGCCCGAACCCGCGGCCTCGGCGGCGTCCGCCGGGTCCCGCACGTCCTGCGCGTCGCCCGTGCCCGCCGGGGTGACGGGCGTGCCCGCACCCCCCTTGACCTGCGCGTCCTCCGTGTCCCGCGCCGGTTCACGCGCGGCCGGGATCGCTCCTCGTTCGCCGTCGGTCGCGGCCCCCGCGGCGGCGTCCCGCCCGGGGTCCTTCGCCGTGTCCCGCGACTGCTCCGCCTCCGACATGCGTCCCCTCTGCGATCCCTGATCTTCGCCGCGTCTGCCGCTTCCCGCGCGATGCGGTAACCCGCCCTGGAAGAGAGGCCATTGTCCCTCACCTCGGGACGGGTGGCGTCCCCGGGTCCGTACTCCGGGATGACGACGTCCCCGCACACCCCCCAGGTTCCCACCGGACAGGGGTGCCTCGACGTCCTGTCAGATCGGCACGATGTCCGGCGCGCCGAGCCGGGCGGCGTCCGCCGTCTGGTCGTCGGGCTGCCGCTGCGACTCCCGCTCCGCCTCGACCCGCTTCTCGTAGTGCTCGACCTCCTTCTCGATCTGGTGCTCCTCCCAGCCGAGGACCGGCGCCATGAGCTCCGCGCACTCGCGCGCGCTGAGCGTGCCCCGGTCGAAGGTCTCGATGGAGATCCTGGTCCGCCGGGTCAGGACGTCGTCGAGGTGGCGCGCGCCCTCGTGCGAGGCGGCGTAGACGATCTCGGCGCGCAGGTAGTCGTCGGCGGCGGCGAGCGGCCGGCCGAGTGCCGGGTCCCGGGCGATGAGGTCGAGGATCTCCTCCGTCAGGGAGCCGTAGCGGTTGAGGAGATGCTCGACCCTGACGACGTGGAGCCCGGTCCGCGCGGCGATCCTGGCCCGCGCGTTCCACAGGGCCCGGTACCCCTCGGCGCCGATGAGGGGGGTGTCCTCGGTGACGCAGGGGGCGACGCGCTGGTCGAGGGCGTGCACCGCCTCGTCGACGGCGTCCTTGGCCATGACGCGGTACGTCGTGTACTTGCCGCCGGCCACCACGACGAGGCCGGGGACCGGGTGGGCGACGGTGTGCTCGCGCGAGAGCTTGCTCGTGGCGTCCGACTCGCCGGCGAGCAGGGGCCGCAGGCCGGCGTAGACGCCCTCGACGTCGTCGCGGGTCAGCGGGGTGCCGAGCACCGTGTTCACATGCTCCAGGAGGTAGTCGATGTCGGCGCTGGACGCGGCCGGGTGGGCCTTGTCGAGGTCCCACTCGGTGTCGGTGGTGCCGACGATCCAGTGCCGCCCCCACGGGATCACGAAGAGCACGGACTTCTCGGTGCGCAGGATCAGTCCGGTGGTGGAGTGGATGCGGTCCTTGGGGACGACGAGGTGGATGCCCTTGGAGGCGCGGACGTGGAACTGGCCGCGCTCCCCGATGAGGGCCTGGGTGTCGTCGGTCCACACACCCGTGGCGTTGACGATCTGCCGGGCGCGGATCTCGTACGCGACGCCGGCCTCGACGTC
Source organism: Streptomyces sp. CB02261 (assembly GCF_001905665.1). Lineage (GTDB taxonomy): Bacteria > Actinomycetota > Actinomycetes > Streptomycetales > Streptomycetaceae > Streptomyces. The sequence continues at coordinate 651,764 of NZ_LIVX01000002.1, forward strand.
CTGGACGCGGGCGCCGACGACCCGCTCCCCCTCGCGCAGGAAGCCGACGACGCGGGCCCTGCTCGCGGCCATGGCGCCGTAGGAGGCGGCGGTGCGGACCAGGGTGGTGACGAAGCGGGCGTCGTCCATCTGGGCGTCGTAGTACTGGAGGGCGCCGACCAGCGCGTCCTTCCTGAGGCAGGGGGCGACCCGCAGGGCGCGGCGCCGGGAGAGGTGCCGGTGGACGGGGAGGCCGCGGCCGTGGCCCGAGGAGAAGGACATGGCGTCGTACAGGGCGACGCCGGAGCCCGCGTAGAACCGCTCCCAGCCCTTGTGCTGGAGCGGGTAGAGGAACGGGACCGGCTTCACCAGGTGGGGTGCGAGCCGCTCCAGGAGCAGGCCGCGCTCCTTGAGTGCCTCTCTGACCAGGGCGAAGTCCAGCATCTCCAGGTAGCGCAGGCCGCCGTGGATGAGCTTGCTCGACCGGCTGGAGGTGCCGGAGGCCCAGTCGCGCGCCTCCACGATGCCGGTGGAGAGGCCTCTCGTGACGGCGTCGAGTGCCGTCCCGGCGCCGACCACTCCGGCGCCGACGACCAGCACGTCCAGCTCGCGCTCCGCCATGGCCGCGAGCGCTTCGGTGCGCTCGGCGGGTCCCAGTGTCGCTGTCCTCACGGCTGCTGCCTCCCGTCGTCCCCCGTCTGTCCCGCACACGCCGTACGCACGAGAGCCGTGCGCACACGTGCCGCGAACCGGGCCCGTGTGGTCCGGCTCACAGCTCGATTCTGTCCCGCCCCCGCGACTTCAGCCACCGCCTCCCCACCGACCTGTGGATAACACTCGGCGACCTGCGACCCCGCAATGCCACATATCGGTCATATTTACGCCTAGTCTGACATTGCGCTCGACCCGTTCTGTCCACCGGGCTTGCGCCTCGCGTCCCCTCCGGCTACTGGGAAGGACGGCCCACCCCCCATGCCCGCTGATCTCGCCGTCATCGGCCTCGGCCACCACGGACTCCCCCTCGCCCAGGCCGCCGCCGTCGCTGGCATCGACACCATCGGCTACGACACCGACCCCCGCTCCGCCGCCGAACTCGCCGCCGGCCGCTCCCCCGTCGACGGCTCGCTCACCGTCCCCGAGATCCGCCGGCTGCTCTCGGGCGGCTTCCGGCCGACCGCCGACCCCGCCGAACTCGGCCGGGTCCGCACCGCCGTCCTCTGCCCGCCTACCCCCCTCGGCCCCGACCGCTCGCTCGACCTCACCGCCGTCACCGACTCCGCGCGCGTGCTCGCCGCGCGGCTGCGCCCCCACACCACCGTCCTCCTCGAATCGCCGGTCCCGCCGGGCACCACCGAGGGCCTGCTCCGCGACCTCCTCGAAACGGGCTCGGGCCTCCGCGCCGGCCGCGACTTCCACCTCGCGTACTCCCCCGGCCGCCTCGACCCCGGCAGCCGTACCCACGGCTTCGCCGGCACGCCCAAGGTCATCGGCGGCCTCACCCCGGCCTGCACGGAATCCGCCGCCGCGTTCTACGGCCGACTCACGGACAAGGTGGTACGCGCGCGTGGCCCCCGCGAGGCGGAGACGGTCAAGCTCCTGGAGACCAACTTCCGGCACGTCAACATCGCCCTGGTCAACGAGATGGCGGTCCTCTGCCACGAGCTCGGCGTCGACCTGTGGGACGTCATCCGCTGCGCCGAGACCAAGCCCTTCGGCTTCCAGGCCTTCCGCCCCGGCCCGGGCGTCGGCGGCCACGGCGCCCCCGTCGACACCGTCGGCGCCCACCGGCCGCTCCGCCTCGTCGAACTCGCGGGCCAGGTCAACGAGCGCATGCCGCGGTACGTCGTCCAGCGCGCCGCGACGCTCCTCAACGAGCACGGCAAGTCGGCCCGCGGCGCCCGGATCCTCCTCCTGGGCATCACCTACAAGCCGGACCTGCCCGACCGCCAGGGCTCACCCGCCGACGAGATCGCCCGCCGCCTCATGGACCTGGGCGCCGCCGTCAGCTACCACGACCCGCACGTCCCCGACTGGCGCGTCCGCGACCTCCCCGTCCCCCGCGCCGACTCCCTCTACGAGGCCGCCGCCCACGCCGACCTGACGGTCCTGCTCCAGCACCACCGCACCTACGACCTCCAGGGCCTCTCGGTCAAGGCCCAGCTCCTCCTCGACACCCGCGGGGCCACCCCGGCGGGCGCGGCCCATCGCCTCTGACCAGGCCCGCCGAGCACGCGAAGGGGCCCCGCACCACGATCGGTGCGGGGCCCCTCGGCGAACGGAGCGGGTGTCAGCGCTTGTGCTGGGCGTCCGCGACCGTGACCTCGACGCGCTGAAACTCCTTGAGCTCGCTGTAGCCCGTCGTGGCCATCGCGCGGCGCAGGGCGCCGAAGAAGTTCATCGAGCCGTCCGGGGTGTGCGAAGGACCGGCGAGGATCTCCTCGGTGGTGCCGACGATGCCCAGGTCGACCAGCTTGCCGCGCGGCACGTCCTCGTGGACGGCCTCCATGCCCCAGTGGTGGCCCTTGCCGGGCGCGTCCGTGGCACGGGCCAGCGGGGAGCCGATCATGACCGAGTCGGCGCCGCAGGCGATCGCCTTCGGCAGGTCGCCGGACCAGCCGACCCCGCCGTCGGCGATGACGTGCACGTACCGGCCGCCGGACTCGTCCATGTAGTCGCGGCGGGCCGCAGCCACGTCGGCGACCGCGGTCGCCATCGGGACCTGGATGCCCAGCACGTTGCGCGTGGTGTGCGCCGCGCCGCCGCCGAAGCCGACGAGGACACCCGCGGCGCCGGTGCGCATCAGGTGCAGGGCCGCGGTGTACGTGGCGCAGCCGCCGACGATGACCGGGACGTCGAGCTCGTAGATGAACTGCTTCAGGTTCAGCGGCTCGGACGCGCCCGAGACGTGCTCGGCGGAGACCGTCGTGCCGCGGATGACGAAGATGTCCACGCCGGCGTCGACGACGGCCTTCGAGAACTGCGCGGTGCGCTGCGGCGAGAGCGCGGCGGCGGTGACGACACCGGAGTCACGCACCTCCTTGATGCGCTGCCCGATCAGCTCTTCCTTGATCGGGGCCGCGTAGATCTCCTGCAGACGGCGGGTCGCGGTCGCCTCGTCCATCTCGGCGATCTCGTCGAGCAGCGGCTGCGGGTCCTCGTACCGGGTCCAGAGGCCCTCCAGGTTGAGGACGCCGAGGCCGCCCAGCTCGCCGATGCGGATGGCGGTCTGCGGCGATACGACCGAGTCCATCGGCGCGGCCAGGAACGGCAGCTCGAACCGGTAGGCGTCGATCTGCCAGGCGATCGAGACCTCCTTCGGGTCCCGGGTGCGCCGGCTCGGGACGACGGCGATGTCGTCGAACGCGTACGCCCTGCGGCCGCGCTTGCCGCGCCCGATCTCGATCTCAGTCACGATGTGTGGCCTTTCCCTCTACGTCTGCGCCTACCAGTATCCCCGACACACGCGCGGGGGGCGGCTCCGGCCACATGCCGGAACCGCCCCCACGCGTCGCGCTGTGTTACTTCCTGCTGTAGTTCGGTGCCTCGACCGTCATCTGGATGTCGTGCGGGTGGCTCTCCTTGAGCCCCGCGGACGTGATCCGGACGAAGCGGCCCTTGGACTCCATCTCCTCGATGGTGGCGGCGCCCACGTACCCCATGGTCTGGCGCAGACCGCCGACGAGCTGGTGCAGGACGTTGGCGAGCGGGCCGCGGTAGGGCACCTGGCCCTCGATGCCCTCGGGCACGAGCTTGTCGTCCGAGGCCACCTCGGCCTGGAAGTAGCGGTCCTTGGAGTACGACCGGCCCTGGCCACGGGACTGCATCGCGCCGAGCGAGCCCATGCCGCGGTACGACTTGAACTGCTTGCCGTTGATGAACTGCAGCTCGCCCGGGGACTCCTCGCACCCGGCGAGCAGGCTGCCCAGCATCACCGTGTCGGCGCCGGCGGCGAGCGCCTTGCCGATGTCGCCGGAGTACTGCAGACCGCCGTCGCCGATGACCGGGACGCCGGCGGCGCGGGCGGCGAGCGCCGCCTCGTAGATGGCGGTGACCTGCGGGACGCCGATGCCGGCGACCACGCGGGTGGTGCAGATGGAGCCGGGGCCGACACCGACCTTGACGCCGTCGACACCGGCGTCGATCAGGGCCTGCGCGCCGTCACGCGTCGCGACGTTGCCGCCGATGACGTCGACGCCGACGCTGGACTTGATCTTCGCCATCCAGTTCAGGGCGTTGCTGTTGTGACCGTGGGACGTGTCGACGATCAGGAAGTCCACGCCCGCCTCGGCCAGGCCCTGGGCGCGCTCCAGCGCCTCGGGGCTGGCGCCGACGGCCGCGCCGACGAGCAGGCGGCCTTCCTTGTCCTTGGCGGCGTGCGGGTACTTCTCGGCCTTGACGAAGTCCTTGACCGTGATGAGGCCCTTGAGGATGCCGCCGTCGTCGACCAGCGGCAGCTTCTCGATCTTGTGGCGGCGGAGCAGCTCCATGGCGTCCACGCCGGAGATGCCGACCTTGCCGGTGACCAGCGGCATCGGGGTCATAACCTCGCGCACCTGGCGGCTGCGGTCCGACTCGAAGGCCATGTCGCGGTTGGTGACGATGCCGAGGAGCCTGCCGCCCTGGTCGGTGACCGGGACGCCGCTGATGCGGAACTTGGCGCACAGCGCGTCGGCCTCCGCCAGCGTCGCGTCCGGGTGCACGGTGATCGGGTCGGTCACCATGCCGGACTCGGAGCGCTTCACGAGGTCGACCTGGTTGACCTGGTCCTCGATCGACAGGTTGCGGTGCAGCACACCCACGCCGCCCTGCCGCGCCATGGCGATGGCCATGCGGGACTCGGTGACCTTGTCCATCGCCGCCGAGAGCAGCGGGATGTTCACCCGGACGTTGCGGGAGATGCGGGACGAGGTGTCGACCGCGTTCGGGAGGACCTCGGACGCGCCCGGCAGCAGCAGCACGTCGTCGTAGGTCAGCCCGAGTGTCGCGAATTTCTCGGGCACTCCGTCGACGTTGGCAGTCATGACACCTTCCCAAATGGCCTTGATCGGTGCGGGATGTCCATGCTAACGGGCCAAAGCGGTGTCTCATTCCACGATCAAGATCAGCGGGAAGCTTTGGACGTTCACACGTGTACGAAAGGGACGACGGGGCCTGCCGAGGCTTACTGCTCGGCCAGCGCCCTGAGGCGGCTGAGCGCGCGGTGCTGCGCGACCCGGACGGCCCCCGGGGACATGCCGAGCATCTGCCCGGTCTCCTCGGCGGTCAGTCCGACCGCGACGCGGAGGACGAGCAGTTCGCGCTGGTTCTCCGGAAGGTTGGCGAGCAGCTTCTTGGCCCACTCGGCGTCGTCGCTGAGGAGCGCCCGCTCCTCGGGGCCGAGGGAGTCGTCGGGCCGCTCGGGCATCTCGTCGGAGGGCACGGCCGTGGACCCGGGGTGCCGCATGGCGGCCCGCTGGAGGTCGGCGACCTTGTGTCCCGCGATGGCGAAGACGAAGGCCTCGAAGGGCCTGCCCGTGTCCTTGTAGCGCGGCAGCGCCATCAGGACGGCGACGCAGACCTCCTGGGCCAGGTCCTCGACGAAGTGCCGGGCGTCGCCCGGCAGCCGGTTGAGGCGGGTGCGGCAGTACCGCAGGGCGAGCGGGTGAACCCGCGCGAGCAGGTCGTGCGTGGCCTGCGCGTCGCCGTCGACCGCGCGGTGGACGAGCGCGCCGATCTCCCCGTGCCCGGAGGGCATGGGGGACACCGCGGTCTCGTCGTCGCGCATCGCTCCATGGTGCCCCGACGCTTCTGCGTTCGCGGCACCGCGTCCGTAGTTGTGCACCGAAGCGTTATGAGCAGGTGCGCCGGAACTCATCTCCCGCGCCCTCCCCTCCCGCTCGATCGACTCGTCCCCGAGGAACTCCACATCTCAAGGATGCGGCATACGGCGGGGAAGTGACACAAGCCCACCCCGTCCACCCCACGACGGACGCGGACGAGGACGGGGGTGTGGCAGGTGACCTGCGGTTCAGCGGACCAGGCCCCAGCGGAACCCGAGGGCGACGGCGTGCGCCCGGTCCGAGGCGCCCAGCTTCTTGAAGAGGCGGCGGGCGTGCGTCTTGACCGTGTCCTCGGAGAGGAAGAGCTCGCGCCCGATCTCCGCGTTGGACCGTCCGTGGCTCATGCCTTCGAGGACCTGGATCTCGCGCGCGGTGAGGGTGGGCGCAGCGCCCATCTCGGCCGAACGGAGCCGTCGCGGGGCGAGCCGCCAGGTCGGGTCGGCCAGCGCCTGGGTGACGGTGGCCCGCAGTTCGGCGCGCGAGGCGTCCTTGTGCAGATAGCCGCGGGCGCCGGCGGCGACCGCGAGGGCGACGCCGTCGAGGTCCTCGGCGACCGTGAGCATGATGATGCGGGCGCCGGGGTCCGCGGAGAGCAGCCGGCGGACGGTCTCCACGCCGCCGAGACCGGGCATGCGTACGTCCATCAGAATCAGGTCCGAGCGGTCCGCGCCCCAGCGGCGGAGGACTTCCTCGCCGTTGGCCGCGGTGGTCACGCGCTCGACGCCGGGCACGGTCGCGACCGCGCGGCGGAGCGCCTCTCGGGCAAGCGGGGAGTCGTCGCAGACGAGGACGGATGTCATGCGTGACCTCCGCGGCTCTCGCAGCTGTTGCGCGTCACCTTGAGCCTCCAGGGCTGTACGTAATCGTCACCTGTGCGATTGACGCTCTCGGACACCTGCCCGATCGCTTGTTCCTTCAACCGCCTCCGCACACTCAACGACGGTCACTCGAAAGAGTTACGGGTCGGACGGCAGCCTTCGGCACTCTACGTGAGGGGCCGCGTACGGAGGAGAGCGACGCGAGCCTTCTGTCCTTCATCGAGAGGTACTGCCCCATTTAGCGGCTTTTCTTCCCTTTTCGCAGTGTCTGTGGCTAGATTCGCAATGAGTCATATTTACATCTACTTAGACAGTAGGTGTACCGACCCGGACCCGCGGGAACACGAGGAACCCCCGGCATCAGCCATCCACCCGCCCACCTATCCGTTCGACACGGTTTCAAGGGGACTAGCGCAATGGCAGATTTCTCCCGCCTTCCCGGACCCAACGCCGATCTGTGGGACTGGCAACTGCTCGCGGCCTGCCGCGGGGTCGACAGCTCCCTGTTCTTCCACCCCGAGGGAGAGCGCGGCGCGGCACGGAGTGCGCGTGAGAACTCGGCGAAAGAGGTCTGCATGCGGTGCCCGGTGCGCGCGGAGTGCGCGGCACACGCACTCGCGGTACGGGAGCCCTACGGCGTATGGGGCGGCCTCACCGAGGACGAACGCGAAGAGCTCATGGGACGCGCGCGCAATCGCCTGATCAGCACGGCGCCCACGGCGCCGGTCGCGTCCTCCGTGACATCCATGACGACATCGACATCGGCGTCGGCCCCCGGCCGGCCGATTGTGGAGCGTATGTGAAGGAACGTTTTTTCAGCTAAGCGGCGACGTACCGGCACACGGGCGGTACGCGCGCGAACACACGGGGAAGCACTCGCTCGGACAGTAAGCACTCCCTGTCGAACCGCGCTCACGCGCGCGTTGCTCGGCTCCTACGCGCGCGTGGCGGCGCGGGTCGGTCCGTCTCCTACGCGCGCGTGGCGGCGCGGGTCAGTTCGTCGAGCGTGGCGGCGACGGCCGGGACCATGGCGAGGTCGGGCAGCGTCAGGGCCACGATCTCCCGCTCCACGGCGGGCTCCACGGTCACGGTCCGCGCCCCCTTGGGCCGTACGGACTCGATGGCCAGCTCCGGCAGGACGGCCACGCCCAGGCCCGCGCCGACCAGGCCCACCACGGCCGGGTAGTCGTCGGTCGCGAAGTCGATACGGGGGGTGAAGCCCGCCTCCTCGCAGACGTCCACCAGCTGCCGGCGGCAGCGCGGGCAGCCCGCGATCCAGGACTCGTCGGCGAGTTCCGCGATGCCCACCGACCCCGCGTCGGCGAGCCGGTGCCCCTCGGGGACCAGGCCCACCAGGCGGTCGGCGAGGATCGGACGCACGACCAGGTCGTCCCATTCGGCCCGCCCCGCCCCGTACCGGAAGGCCAGGGCCACATCGCAGTCGCCCTCGCGGAGCATCTCGATCGAGCGCGGCGGTTCGGCCTCGACGAGCGAGACGCGGGTGCCGGGGTGCGCGGCCCGCAGGGCGGCGAGCGCGGTGGGGACGAGGGTGGAACTGCCGCTGGGGAAGGACACCAGACGGACCCGGCCCGCCCGCAGCCCGGCGATGGCGGCGACCTCCTCCTCGGCGGCGGTGAGCCCGGCGAGGATGCCGGAGGCGTGGCGGACGAGGACCTCGCCCGCCTGGGTGAGGCGCATCTCGCGGCCGGTGCGGATCAGCAGCGGCGTGCCGGCGGAGGACTCCAGCGCCTTCATCTGCTGGCTGACGGCCGGCTGGGTGCAGCCGAGTTCGCGCGCGGCGGCCGAGAAGGAGCCGGTGGCGGCGACGGCGCGCAGGACGCGGAGATGGCGTGCCTCGATCATGCGTTCCAGCATAAGCGAGTCTTGGGTGAACCCGCGCATATTCGCCCGCGCCTTTGAGATCGGTGCCCTTACAGTGCCCGCATGACCTTGCTGAGTGTGAATGTGGGCCGCGCCAGGGCCGTGGACTACACCGACGCCGCGTCCGGCCTGACCGCCATCGACAAACGCCCCGTCGACGGGCCCGTGCGGATCGAGGCCCCCGGGGCGCCCGGCGTCGGGAGGAGCGGGCTGGCCGGTGACACGGTCTGCGACCTGCGCTTCCACGGCGGCGACGACCGGGCCGCGTACGCCTTCGCCCGCGAGGACCTGGACCTCTGGGAGCGGGAGCTCGGCCGGGAGCTCGCCAACGGCTCGTTCGGCGAGAACCTCACCACCCGGGGCCTCGACGTGAACGGGGCGCTGATCGGTGAGCGGTGGCGGATCGGCGACGAGGTCGTCCTGGAGGTCACCGGCGGCCGTATCCCCTGCCGTACGTTCGCGGGCTTCGTACGGGAGAAGGGCTGGGTGAAGCGGTTCACGCAGTCGGAGGCCGGTCCCGGCGCACTGCTGCGGGTGATCGTGCCGGGCGACATCCGCGCGGGCGATCCGGTCACGGTCGTCCACCGGCCCGAGCACGACATCACCGTCGCGCTGCTCCACCGCGCCGCGACCGCCGAACGCGCGCTGCTGCCCCGCACGTTGGCCGCCGCCGAATGGATGGAGTCGGGACTCCTCGCGCTCGCGCGCCAGTACGCGGACAAGTACGCCCGGGCGGAGGCGCCGTAAGGGGGCACTACCGTGCCCGTATGACGACTGCACTGATTACGGGCGCCACCGCGGGCATCGGCGCCGCCTTCGCACGGAGACTGGCGGCGGACGGCCACAACGTCGTGCTCGTGGCCCGGGACGTGAAGCGGCTCCGCGAGCAGGCGACCGAGCTGCACGACCGGCACGGCGTCGAGGCGGAGGTGCTCGCGGCGGACCTCTCCGAGGAGAAGGGCATCGCCGCCGTCGAGGCCCGGCTCTCGGACCCGCGGCAGCCGGTGGACCTGCTCGTGAACAACGCCGGTTTCGGCAACAAGGGCCGCTTCCTCGAGGTCTCCATGGCCGACGAGTTGACGATGCTCACGGTGCACTGCGAGGCGGTGCTGCGGCTGACCTCGGCCGCCGCCGCCTCGATGAAGGCGCGGGGCCGGGGCGGGGTGGTGAACGTCGCCTCGGTGGCCGCCTTCGTGCCCCGTGGCACGTACGGGGCGTCGAAGGCGTGGGTCGTGCAGTTCACCCAGGGCGCGGCGCGGGACCTGGCGGGCACCGGGGTACGCCTGATGGCGCTCTGCCCCGGGTTCGTGCGGACCGAGTTCCACGAGCGGGCCGGGATGGGGACGGAGAACATCCCGGGCTGGATGTGGCTCGACGCGGACAAGCTGGTGGCGGCGGCGCTGTCGGACCTGGCGCGGGGCAGGACACTGTCGATCCCGGACCCCCGTTACAAGGCCCTGATGGGTGTGGTGAAGCTGGCGCCGCGCGGTCTGCTGGGCGGTGTCTCCTCGAAGGCGGGCCGCAAGTACGGCCCGAAGTGACGGCCCCTCGGCCCGAGGCGGCGGTCCCCCCGCCCGAGGTGACGGCCCCTCGGCGCCGGGCGGCCGCCCGGTCGGGCCGGGGCTAGGCCGCCCCCGGGTCGTCGAGGTCCAGACGGGCCGTGGTGCCGTCGTGCCAGGTCACCCGGAGGGTGCGGCCTTCGACCCTGACCTGCGCGAGGTCGGCCACGGGGGTCGGGGCGGGTTCGGCCGTCAGTGAGGCGAGCGCGACGAAGAGGGTCGTCGGGCCGTCCGTGGTGCCGTGCAGGGCGAGGACGTGGCTGCCGGGACCCTGCAGGGTCTCCCCGGTGGGGAGCGCGACGGCGTCGACGCCCTCCGGGTAGCCGTGGACCGGGTGGAGCTGGGCCCGCGGCCCGTCGGGGGTCGTGGCCCAGCCCGTCTGCCGTACGGGGGTCCCTTCCGGGGCGTCGAGGACGAGGTGCGCGCGGACCTCGGCACGACCGTGGGCGAGGGTGGCGGAGAGGACCCGGACCCCGGGGAGCGGGGTGTGCCGGGAGGCGGCCCAGCCGGGGCCGGTGCCGACGGGGACGGCGGGGCCCCGGGTGGTGGCGCGGCCCTCGGCGAGCAGGGCGAAGTGGTTGTCGGCGGGGGCCGGTCCGGTGGTCGGGCCGGTGCGGGTGGAGTAGGCGTGGCGGGCGTACCCCGGGTCGTCCTCCTCCGCGTCGGCGCTGTGCACGTGGTTGCTGCCGTGGTTGTGGAGGCGTACGAGTCCGTCGGTGGCGGTGGTCTGGACGAGCAGCCCGGCGGGTGCGAAGGGGCGCACGGTGTCCGCGCGTTCGGCGGGCAGGGGTTCCTCGGGGTCGGTCCAGGCGGGGTGGGCGGCGGGCAGCAGGAGACCGAGGAAGCCCTTGGACGCCCAGTAGGGGGAGCCGGGACCGGAGTACTCCTGGACGAGCGGCGGGTACGGGCCGTGCCAGCCGAGGGTGAGGAGCCCGTCCGGGCTCGTGGCGCCGCGGTCGAGGAAGTACCGCAGGGAGCCGGAGGCGAGGCGGCGGGTGGCGCCGGGGGTGAGGGGGGTGTGCCCGGTGAGGGTCCCGAGCCAGGGGGCGGCGGCCGCGGCGAAGCGGTAGATCAGGGAGCGCCCGTACGGGGCGGGGGCGCCGTTCGCGTCGAAGAGGTGGACGTAGTCGTCGAGGTGGGCGCGGAGGCGGAGCCCGTAGCGGTCGAGGAGGGCGCGGTCGCCGGCGAGGTGGGCGTGGAGCACGGGGTAGAAGTGCAGGGCCCAGGCGTTGTAGTGGTCGAACGCGCGGTTGTCGCCGTCGCTGTACCAGCCGTCGCCGAGGTACCAGTCCTCGATGCGGGCGAGGGAGCGGTCGATCGTGGCGGCGGCCCGGTCGGTGTCGATGCCGGCGTCCTGGAGGAAGCCGGCGACGGTGAGGCCGAAGAGCCACCAGTTGTTGTCGACGGGGGACGGGGCGAGGGCCGGTCGGAGCCAGTCGGCGACCTGTTCGCGGGTGCGGTCGTCGAGCCGGTCCCAGAGCCAGGGGCGGGTGAGGCGGAGGCCGAGGGCGATCGAGGCGGCTTCGACGATCGCCTGAGGGGTGTCGGTGGTGAGGGGCCAGGAGTCGGGGCGGCCGGTGCCGGGGCGGCCGGTGCCGGGGCGGCCGGTGCCGGGGCGGCCGGTGTCGAGGCGGCTGGTGCCTGGACGGCTGGTGTGCGGGCCGCCGGTGCCCGGCTTCTCGGTGCCGGCCGTGAGCCCTTCGGCGTACCGGTCGAGGTGGCCGTACGGATCCCCGCCCCCGGCTCCGGCCACACGCAGTGCGGCGAGGAGGAAGGTGCGGGCCCAGCCCTCCAGGCCGTCGGAGCGGGCGCCGGACCAGCTGGGGCGGGGCCCGGGAAGGTCGATGAGCCCGTACCGCGGCGAGGCGAAGGGGCGTACGGCCAGGAGGAGTCGGTCGGCCGTGGTCTCCCAGTGGGCCCGGGTCCACCCGGTGTACGGGCTGAGTTCCCGGTTCTCGGGCGGCGTGTCCATTGATGCTCCTGGGGTTCCCTGCGGCGACGACCGCGTCGCCCGGCATCCTGGACAGCGCTCCGATCGAACGTCAAGAGTTCGGGATCGAATGATCGAAATTCTCACCGTTCGATCATTCTGTGCCGCGCGTGAACTAAGGTCGGGGGACCACGACCACCGCGAGGGGGAACTGCGCCGTGCGCGAGAGTGCTGCCGAACGACACGACCGACTGCTGGCCCTGGTGCGCGAGCGCGGCACGGCCCGCGTCGCCGACCTGGCCGAACGGCTCGGGGTCTCCCCCGTCACCGCCCGCCGTGACGTCGAACTCCTCGCCGGCCGGGGTCTGCTCGACCGGGTGCACGGCCAGGTGTCCTGGCCGCGGCGACAGGGCGGCCCGGTCGGCGGGCGCCCCGGTGAGGGCCTGGTCATCGGCCTGCTGGCCCCCTCCGCCACGTACTACTTCGCCGAGATCATCCGCGGGGCGCACGAAGCGGCCGCCCGCGCCGGCGCCCGGCTCGTCCTCCGCGTCTCGGACTACCGGCCGGAGGAGGACCGGGCCCGCACCGAGGGGCTGCTCGCGGCCGGCGCCGAGGGGGTGCTCGTCGCGCCGGGCTGGCGCGGCCCAGAGGACCGCCTCGCGTACGGGGACTGGCTGGCCGAACTCCCCGTACCGGCTGTCCTCCTGGAGCGCCGGGCCGTGCCCGGCAGCCCGCTCGACGGTCTGGACCGGGTGGCGTCCGACCACGGGCACGGCGTCCTGCTCGCCCTGCGCCACCTGCTGGCCCTGGGACACGCGACGCCGCTGCTCGTGGCGCGCGGGGACTCCCCGACCGCCCTCGCGGTGCGCGCCGGTTACGCCGAGGCGCTGGGGACGCTGGGCCTGGAGCAACCGCGGCCCGTCATCGAGAGCGTCCCGGCCGAGGCGGACCCGGAGGGCTTCGAGCGGGCGGTGCGGGCCCTGCACGAGGCGGTCGGCTCGGGCCTCGCGAGCGCGGCCCTGGTCCACAACGACGTGGACGCGATCGAGATCGTGCAGCGCCTCTCCGAGCTGGGCGTACGGGTGCCCCACGACCTGGCCCTGATCGCGTACGACGACGAGGTCGCCGCGCTCGCGGACACCCCGCTGACGGCGGTCGCCCCGCCCAAGCGGCAGGTGGGCCGGCATGCCACGGAGCTGCTCGTCGAGCGGCTCACCGAGGGCCCGGACGAGGACGCGGCGCGCCGCCATCTGGGCCTGCTGCCGAGGCTGCGCGTGCGGGAGTCGTGCGGAGCGGGCGGCGCGACCGACCTTCCGGTCTGATCATTTTTCGATCAATCAATCTTTCGCTCTTGACTTCGGTCATGAACGGTCACAGGATCACGGCCACAACCTCCCCGCCGCCTGCCCTCAGGAGCCGTGCCGTGACCCGTAGTTGGAGCAGAACGTCCCGCGTCATAGCCGGCACCGCCACCGCCCTCGCCGTACTCACGGCGTGCGGCGGCGGCGGTGACGACACCGCGAACAAGTCCGCCGGACCCGTGACCATCACCTTCTGGGGCTGGGCCAAGGGCTCCAAGGACGTCGTCGACGCCTTCAACGCCTCCCACACCGACATCCAGGTGAAGTTCGAGGAGATCCCCTCCGGCACCGCCGGCGGCTACGCCAAGATCTCCAACGCCGTGAAGGCCGGCAACGCCCCCGACCTCGTCTCCATCGAGTACTCCTCGCTCCCCGAGTTCGTGAGCTCCGGCGCCCTCCAGGACATCGGCGGCGAGTTCACCGAGGCCGACCGCGCCAAGCTGCTCCCGCAGACCGTCGAACTCACCACCCTCGGCGGCAAGACCTGGGCCGTCCCCTTCGACGCCGCCCCGCAGGCCTTCTTCTACCGCAAGGACCTCTTCGCGAGGTACAAGGTCCCCGTCCCCGCCACCTGGGACGCGTTCAGGAAGGCCGCCGAGCAGGTCAGGAAGGCCGACGCCAAGGCCCGGATCGCCACCTTCTTCCCGGACGACCCGACCACCTTCGAGGCGATGGCCTGGCAGGCCGGCGCCCAGTGGTTCAAGGCCGAGAACGACACCTGGAAGATCGACACCACCGACGCGGCCACCACCAAGGTCACCGCCTACTGGCAGGGGCTGCTCGACGACGGACTCGTCCACAAGAACGCATCCTTCAGCCCCGAGTGGACCGGCTCCCTCAAGAACGGCACCACCATCGGCTACCTCGGCGCCTCCTGGGGCGCGGGCGTCCTCAAGGGCACCCTGCCCGAGCAGGACGGCAAGTGGGCCGTCGCCCCCATGCCCAGCTGGGACGGCAAGCCCGCCAGCGGCATGCTCGGCGGCACCTCCTTCGCCGTGACCAAGGACAGCGGGAAGAAGGCCGCGGCGGTCACCTTCGCCGAATGGATGTCCACCACCGAGGAAGGCGTCAAGGCCCGGATCGCCTCCGGCACCTCCTCCGCCTTCCCGGCCGCCACCGCGCTGCGCCCCGTCGCCAAGAAGGCCTTCGACGCCGGCTACTACGGCGGCCAGGACATCTACGCCCTCTTCGAGGCCGCGGGCGCCTCCATCAGCCCTGACTGGGCCTGGGGCCCGACCACCGGCACCACCAACACCACGATCAAGGACCACTTCGGCAAGATCACCCAGGGCGGCCCCGGCATCGCCGACGCCGTCAAGGCCGGTCACGACGCCACCGTCGCCGAGCTCACCAAGCGCGGCCTGAAGGTCGAGGGCTGACCGCATGAAGGCCCGCACCCGCGCCGCCACGATCCTGCTGACCCCCTTCTTCCTGCTGTTCACCGCGGTGATGGTGGTGCCGATCGGATACGCGGTCTGGCTCAGCCTCTTCACCGAGAAACAGTCCGGACTGGGCTTCGGCGGCACCGAGACCGTCTTCTCCGGCCTCGACAACTACACCGCGGCGCTGGGTGACCGGGCCTTCCGCGAGGGCTTCGGCGTCCTGCTCGGATACTGCCTGCTCTACATCCCGCTGCTGCTCGCCGGAGCCCTCGGCCTCGCCCTCCTGCTCGACTCGGCGCTCGCCCGCGCCCGCCGCTTCTTCCAGCTGGCGCTCTTCCTGCCGCACGCCGTCCCCGGCATCATCGCCGCCCTGATCTGGGTCTACCTCTACACGCCCCAGCTCAGCCCCGTCGTCCAGGCCATGGAGGCCGGAGGCATCGGCTTCGACTTCTTCTCCCCCGGAGGCGCCCTGCCCTCCGTCGTCAACATCGCCCTGTGGGAATGGCTCGGCTACAACATGGTCATCTTCTACGCGGCGCTCCAGGCCATCGACCGCTCCGTCCTCGAAGCGGCCACCGTCGACGGTGCCGGCGCCTGGCGCATCGCCTTCTCCGTCAAGATCCCGCTGGTCAAGGCCTCGCTGGCGATGGTCGGCCTGTTCACGATCATCGGCTCCCTCCAGCTCTTCACGGAACCGCTGATCCTCAACAAGGGCACGGGCTCCGCCGTCACCTCCACCTGGACGCCGAACATGTACGCCTACACCGCGGCCTTCGACCGCAACGACTACGGGCTCGCCGCGGCCGCCTCCGTCCTCCTCGCCCTGACGGCGGCGCTGCTCTCCTTCGCCGTGACGCGGCTGGCCGGCCGGAAGGGGAAGCGCGCATGAGCAGGCCCCGTACCCCCTCCGTCTGGCTCTCCCAGGCCGCCGTCAACGGCGCCCTCGTCCTCGCCGTCGTCTACATGCTCTTCCCCCTCGTCTGGCTGCTCACCGCCGCCACCAAGGACGCGGGCGGACTCCTCGCCGGAAACGCCTTCTCCTTCGAGGGCTTCGACCTCGGCGGCAACCTCACCCGGCTCGCCGAGTACAACGACGGCATCTACTTCCACTGGTACCTGAACAGCCTGCTCTACGCCGGAATCGGCGCCCTCGCCTGCTCGTTCGTCAGCGTCGCCGCCGGATACGCCTTCCACGTCTACGACTTCCGGGGCAAGGAGAAGCTCTTCGGCCTCGTCCTCGTCGGCGTGCTCGTCCCGACCACCGCGCTCGCCCTGCCGATGTACCTCCTGGCCAGCGAGGTCGGCGCCGTCAACACCTACTGGGCCGTCCTGATCCCCGTCCTCGTCAACCCCTTCGGCGTCTACCTCTCCCGGGTCTTCTGCGCCGGCTACATCCCCGACGAGGCCCTGGAGGCCGCCCGTATCGACGGGGCCGGCGAACTGCGCGTCTTCTGGTCCATCGGACTGCGCATGGTGATGCCCGGCTTCGTGACCGTCTTCCTCTTCCAGTTCACCGCCGTCTGGAACAACTTCTTCCTCCCCCTGGTGATGCTGTCGGACCAGAAGCTCTACCCGCTGAGCCTCGGCCTGTACGCGTGGAACAGCAACGCCCACGCCGAACCCGACTTCTACCCCCTCGTCGTCACCGGATCCCTGCTCGCCGTCGTCCCCCTCGTCGTCGCCTTCGTCTCCCTCCAGCGCCACTGGAAGGCCGGTCTGACGGCCGGCAGCGTCAAGTGAGGAGCACAGGTACAACGATGCACCCGACCACTGACAACCGCCCCGCGCTGCTGCTGGCGATGGGGGAAGGCATCGCCGGACGCCTCCTGACGGACGCCCACCGCACCCGCCTCGCGTCCCTCGCCCGCACGGACCCGCACCTGGTGGCCCAGGACCTGACCTCAGCCGATCCCCGCGTCACCGCCGCCCTCGCGGACGCCGAGATCCTGCTGACCTGCTGGGGAGCACCCCCGCTCAGCGCCGAGGTCCTCGACCGCGCGCCGCGCCTGCGGGCCGTCGTCCACGCCGCGGGCTCGGTCAAGCACCACATCACCGACGCCTGCTGGGAACGCGGCCTCCGCGTCACCTCCGCCGCCGCCGCCAACGCGCTCCCGGTCGCCGAGTACACGCTCGCCGCGATCCTCTTCGCCGGGAAACGGGTCCTCGGTTCGGCCCGGCGGTACGCGGAACTCCGCGCCGACCACGCCTGGCTGACGGAGTCCGCCGACGGGGGCAACTACCGCCGCACGATCGGCGTCGTCGGCGCCTCCCGCATCGGCCGCAGGGTCATCGAGCTCCTGCGCCCCTTCGACCTCGACGTCCTCCTGTACGACCCGTACGTCGACGCCCCGCCGCCCGGCGTGGAACTCGTCGGCCTCGACGAACTGTGCGCCCGCAGCAGCGTCGTCTCCGTCCACGCGCCCCAGCTCCCGTCCACGTACCGCATGATCGGCGCGGCCCAGCTCGCCGCGATGCCGGACGGAGCGACGCTCGTCAACACGTCCCGGGGCTCCCTGATCGACGAACAGGCCCTCCTCCCCCACCTCCTGACCGGCCGCCTCCACGCCGTCCTGGACGTGACGGACCCGGAACTCCCGCCCCCCGACTCCCCCCTCTACACCCTCCCGAACGTCCTGCTCACCCCGCACGTGGCGGGCTCCCTGGGCAACGAGCTGCACCGGATGGCGGACCAGGCGATCGAGGAGGTCGCGCGGTACGCGCGCGGCGAGCCCTTCGCGGAGGAGGTCAGGGCGTCAGACCTCCAGCGCTCGGCGTAGCGCCACCCAGGCCCAGACGCTCGGCATCGGCCTCGGCGAGGACCACGAGGGCGGTGTCGGGGTCACTCCGACGTACGTCGTGCCGCCGTCCTCTCCCCCTGCCCGCTCCATCCGCCCCACCTAGACTGGAAGGGTCCTACCGGGGTCGGGAGGCGCCATGAGCTTTGTACAGATCATCGACTGCAAGACCAGTCGGGTGGACGACCTGAACCGCCTGATGGACCAGTGGGTCGAACAGACCAAGGGCAAACGGACCGCGACCCACAGCATCGTCGGCAAGGACCGCTCGGACGCCTCCCACGTCGTGGAGATCGTCGAGTTCCCGTCCTACGACGTGGCGATGCGGAACTCGCAGCTCCCCGAGACCGACCGGATCTTCCGGGAGATGGTCGCGCTCTGTGACGAGATGCCGACCTTCACCGACTTGGACGTGGTGCGGGACGAGGCGCTGTACAAGACCACGGCGCGGCGGCTCATGGAGATGATGGCCCGGGAGCCGGAGCTGGCGCTGCTCGACGAGGTTCTCGCCGAGGGGTACCACGACCACGATCCGACCAACGAGCAGGACGTCATCGGCATGGACGCCGTCCGGCGCGAGGTGGAGATGTGGCGGGGCGGCTTCGACTTCGGCTTCACCGTGGACGACCAGATCGCCGACGGCGACCGGGTCTGCACCCGCTGGACCTGGAAGGGCTCCCACACGGGCGACTTCATGGGACTCCAGCCCACCGGCATGGAGGTGACCATGACCGGGACGGTCATCCACCGCTTCCGGGACGACGGGAAGATCGCGGAGGGGTGGTGGCAGTACGACCTGCTCGGGCTGATGGGCCAGCTCGGCGCGGTCGAGGGCTAGGAAGAACCCCTGGAGCCGGACACGTCCGGCGACGCCGGAGGCCCGGTGCCCCCGCGACGGGGGCACCGGGCCTCAGCGGTGCGTGACTACGCTCAGTGCGAGTGGCCGTGACCGTGGCCGTGGCCGTGGTCCGCCGGCTCCTCTTCCTTCTTCTCCACCACGAGGGTCTCGGTGGTGAGGAGGAGGGAGGCGATCGAGGCGGCGTTCTCCAGGGCGGAGCGCGTCACCTTCACCGGGTCGATGACGCCGGCCTTGACCAGGTCGCCGTACTCGCCGGTCGCGGCGTTGAAGCCCTGGCCCTTGTCGAGCTCCGCCACCTTCGAGGTGATGACGTAGCCCTCGAGGCCGGCGTTCTCGGCGATCCAGCGCAGCGGCTCGACGGCGGCGCGGCGGACGACCGCGACACCGGTGGCCTCGTCGCCGGTCTTGCCGAGGTTGCCCTCGAGGACCTTGACGGCGTGGACGAGCGCGGAGCCACCACCGGAGACGATGCCCTCCTCGACCGCGGCGCGGGTCGCGGAGATGGCGTCCTCCAGACGGTGCTTCTTCTCCTTCAGCTCCACCTCGGTGGCGGCGCCGACCTTGATCACGCACACGCCGCCGGCCAGCTTCGCGAGGCGCTCCTGGAGCTTCTCGCGGTCCCAGTCGGAGTCCGTGGACTCGATCTCGGCCTTGATCTGGCCGACGCGACCGGAGATGTCCTCGGCGTTGCCGCCACCGTCGACGATGGTGGTGGCGTCCTTGGTGATGGTCACGCGGCGCGCGGTGCCGAGCACGTCGAGACCGGCCTGGTCGAGCTTGAGGCCGACCTCCTCGGCGATGACGGTGGCACCGGTGAGGGTGGCCATGTCGCCGAGCATCGCCTTGCGGCGGTCG
The DNA here is from genome assembly GCF_001905665.1 of Streptomyces sp. CB02261. Classification (GTDB taxonomy): domain Bacteria; phylum Actinomycetota; class Actinomycetes; order Streptomycetales; family Streptomycetaceae; genus Streptomyces. Next base: position 671,002 of record NZ_LIVX01000002.1, read on the forward strand.
CCGAAGCCGGGGGCCTTGACGGCCACGGCGTTGAAGGTGCCACGGATCTTGTTCACGACCAGGGTCGACAGGGCCTCGCCCTCGACGTCCTCGGCGATGATCAGGAGCGGCTTGCTGGCGCCGGCCTGGATGACCTTCTCCAGGATGGGCAGCAGGTCCTGGATCGAGGAGATCTTGCCCTGGTTGATCAGGATGTACGGGTCGTCGAGGACGGCCTCCATACGCTCCTGGTCGGTGACCATGTACGGGGACAGGTAGCCCTTGTCGAAGGCCATGCCCTCGGTGAAGTCGAGCTCCAGGCCGAAGGTGTTGGACTCCTCGACGGTGATGACACCGTCCTTGCCGACCTTGTCCATCGCCTCGGCGATGAGCTCGCCGACCTGCTGGTCCTGCGCGGAGAGCGCGGCGACGGCGGCGATGTCGGACTTGTCCTCGATCGGACGCGCGGTGGCGAGGAGCTCCTCGGAGACGGCCTTGACGGCGGCGTCGATGCCCTTCTTCAGGGCGGCCGGGGAGGCGCCGGCGGCGACGTTGCGCAGACCCTCGCGGACCAGGGCCTGGGCGAGCACGGTGGCGGTGGTGGTGCCGTCACCCGCGATGTCGTTGGTCTTGGTCGCCACCTCCTTCACCAGCTGGGCGCCGAGGTTCTCGTACGGGTCCTCGATCTCGACCTCGCGGGCGATCGTGACACCGTCGTTGGTGATGGTGGGGGCGCCGAACTTCTTGTCGATGACGACGTTGCGGCCCTTGGGGCCGATCGTCACCTTCACCGTGTCGGCAAGCTTGTTGACGCCGCGCTCAAGGGCGCGACGGGCGTCCTCGTCGAACTTCAGGATCTTCGCCATGGGAGCGGTTCAGCCCTCTCGGAATAGGGTGGAACGAACCGCGCCCCGGGGCGCCTGGAAGGGGCCTCGGGGCGCAGCTCTGAGCATCTGGTTCAGTGCTCGTACTTCGGTACTTCGGTACTTCGGTGAATTACTTCTCGACGATCGCGAGCACGTCGCGAGCCGAGAGGACGAGGTACTCCTCGCCGTTGTACTTCACCTCGGTGCCGCCGTACTTGCTGTACAGCACGATGTCGCCGGTCTGGACGTCGAGCGGCAGGCGCTCGCCGTTCTCGAAGCGGCCCGGGCCCACGGCCAGGACGACGCCCTCCTGGGGCTTCTCCTTGGCGGTGTCCGGGATGACCAGGCCAGAGGCGGTGGTCTGCTCGGCGTCGAGCGGCTGGACCACGATGCGGTCCTCGAGCGGCTTGATGGCAACCTTGGAGCTGGTGGTCGTCACGATCCGACCTCCCCCTTCGGAGATCACGGGGTTGACTGTCTGAGGTGGCGAACCAGGTGGATCCGTCGTCGCGGGTGCCGGACCTGCCCGTCGCTGTGTTGGCACTCTCCGGTGGGGAGTGCCAGAGCCGAGACTATGACCGCGGTTAGCACTCGGTCAAGCGGAGTGCCAATTCCGTGCCGTGTGGCGATTCGGTCTCGGTACGGGGAACGGCGTCCCGGACCTCCCGGTTCCGTACGAGGGTTCGATCCATGGCCCCTCATCGCCCGCCGGTGCGCACCGGTGCCGACATCCTGACCTGCGTGGTCGTCCTGTTCCTGGAGGGCGCGCTCGTCCTGGTCGCCGCCTTCACCCTGGGCATGCGGAGATGGGCCGAGGGGTACGACCCCCGGCCCCCCGGGCCGCAGCCGATGGACTGGCTCCCCGTGATCGTCTTCGGCGCGATCACGGTGGGCGTCCTGGTGCTCGGCGGCCTGATGCTGCGCTGGGGCTGGAACTGGTCGGCGTGGGGCCAGTTCTTCGGGGCGGGGCTGCTCCTCCTCGCGACGCTGCTCACCGCGCACGAGGAGTGGTCGCGGGCCCGTCCCGCGCCCCCGGCCCCCGCGGTCACCCCGTCGGAGGCCCGGTGCGTCTGCCGCAGCGGGGGCGGACCCTGCGAGTGCCCGGGCGGCTAGGCGGTGCCATGCCCGGGCCGATCGGCGCAACACCCCCTGGCGGGCGTTCCCGGGCGGATTCCCGGACCGGCTCCCTGGCGGGTTCCCGGACCGGCCCCCGAGCGGGCTCCCTGCTTACACGTAGTCCTCCAGCTTGGCGACCGCGTACCCCTTGGCCGTGATCACGTTCATCACCCGGCGGATCATGTCGGGCATGGTCCCCTTCCAGTCGTCCTTGCCCCGGAAGTGGGTGAGCACGATGTCGCCGGGGTGCAGGTCCCGGTCCCACTCGCGCCACTCCATGTGGTCGGGGAAGGCCTCGGAGGCCCACAGCGGGACCGCCTTGACCCCGCAGGACTTGGCGGCGCGGAGGGTGTCCTCGTTGTAGTTGCCGTACGGCGGGCGGAAGAGCGGGGGCCGCTTGCCGAATCGTTTCTCGATGACGTCCTGCATGCCGCAGATCTCGTGCTTCTGCCGGCTGTACGAGAGCCCCGGCAGGTACCGGTGGTTGAGGGTGTGGTTGTGCAGGGCGACCCCGCCCTCCTGCGACTTCTGCATCCGGGCGAAGTAGCCGTAGTCGTCCTTGACGACGTAGTCGCTGATGAAGGCGCTGTAGGGGATCCGGAGTTCGGTCATCATCCGCAGCAGGGCGGGGTCCTTCTCCGAGCCGTCGTCGATCGTCAGGAAGACGATCTTCTGCTTGGTCGGCACGGTGGTGAAGACGGGCGGCAGCCCTTCCCCGTCCGTCTCGAAGCCCTTGCGGGTGGTGATCCTCGGCTTCACGGCGGGCGGCGCGGGCGCGTCCAGCGGCGTCTGGGCCAGGCCCCACTTCTTCGCGGCGAGCACCCGGGCCGCACGCTGTTCGCGGACCTTCTTGACGTAGGCGTCGAGCGCACCGGCCGCTCCCACCGGGGCCTGCTGTCCGGCGGCGGGGGCGGGCGGGCCCGCGTCCCGCTCGGTGCCGTCCGCGCAGGCCGTGGCGGCGGAGGCGAGGGCGGCGACGACGAGGGCGGCTGCGAGCACCCGGGACGAAGGGCGCACACCTTGTGCCATCATTTTTTCCTTTTGTCGTACGAGTCGTATGGCGCCGCATCCTGTCAGCGCGGACGCCCGTTCCCGGCCACGACACCGCCGTACCGCACGCACGTCCCCCGGCCGGCCCACAGCATCACAGGGCCCACAATGGGACGGGTGACCGACCTCGCCTCCTTCGCCCCCCTGCTCGGCCCCGAGGGCCAGACCCTCCTCGCCGCCCTGCGCGACCACGACCCCGCCCAGGAGCTGGCGGTCGTCTCCCGGCTGCGCCGCGACCACCCCGCGGAGCTGGTCACGGCGGCCGTCGGCCAGGCGCGGCTGCGGCAGCGGGCGGTCGCGAAGTTCGGCGCGGAGGACGCGTACCGGATGTACTTCACGCCGAACGGCGTCGAGCAGTCGACCCGCGCCTCGGTCGGCGCCCACCGGGCGGCCCGTCTGAAGGCGCTCGGCGTCCGCAGCGTGGCCGACCTCTGCTCGGGGATCGGCGGCGACGCCATCGCCCTGGCCCGCGCCGGGATCTCCGTCCTCGCCGTCGACCGCGATCCGCTGACCGCGGATGCGGCCCGCGCCAACGCCGAGGCGCTCGGCCTCGCGGAGCTGATCGAGGTGCGGTGCGCGGACGTCAGCGACATCGACACCGCACCGTACGACGCGGTCTTCGTCGATCCGGCGCGGCGGGGCGGCCGGGGCCGGATCTTCGACCCGGAGGCGTACTCCCCGCCGCTGTCCTGGGCGGTCGCGGCGGCCCGCAGCGCCCCGCACGCGGCCCTGAAGGTGGCCCCGGGCATCCCGCACGAGGCGGTGCCGGACGAGGCCGAGGCCGAGTGGATCTCGGACGGCGGGGACGTCAAGGAGGCGGTCCTGTGGTTCGGTACGGAGCCGGGCGCCCGCCGGGCCACCCTGCTGCCCTCGGGCGCGGCCCTCGTCGGCCGGGGCCTGCCCGACCCGGCGGTCCGCCCGGTCGGCCGCTACCTCTACGAGCCGGACGGCGCCGTCATCCGCGCGCACCTGGTCGCCGAGGTGGCGGAGGAGGTGGGCGGGGGTCTGATCGACGGCACGATCGCGTACGTGACGGCGGACGCGCTCGTCCCCACGCCGTACGCCGCCGCCTACGAGATCACCGACGAACTCCCGTTCAACCTGAAGAAGCTGAAGGCCCTGCTCCGGGAGCGGGAGGTGGGCACCCTGACGGTGAAGAAGCGCGGCTCGGCCGTGGAACCCGAGGAGATCCGCCGCAAGGTGAAGCCGAAGGGCCCGAACGCGGCGACGGTCCTGCTCACACGCGTGGCCGGCGCCCCGACCATGTTGATCGGCCACCCGGCGGCCCGCCCCTGACCGGAAGGTCCCGCCTGGCTCGCGACGCCTGGCACCCCCAACCCGACGCGGCCGTCGTCGCCGTCACCGCTCCCCGAGCTCCCGCGCCCTCCCCCGCAGCAGTGCCCGCTCGCTCTCGTTGCGGGTGAGGACGGCCGCTCGCTCGAACTCCGCCCGCGCCTCCGCCGCGCGGCCGAGCCGTGCGAGCAGGTCGCCCCGCACGCTCGGCAGCAGGTGGTATCCGGCCAGGGCGGGCTCGGCGGCGAGGGCGTCGACGAGCGGGAGGGCCGCCGCCGGGCCCTCGGCCATCGACACGGCGACCGCGCGGTTCAGCTCGACGACCGGGGACGGGGCGAGGACGCCGAGCCGCCCGTACAGCGCGGCGATGGTCGCCCAGTCGGTCTCCTCGTACGACCGGGCCCGCGCGTGGCAGGCGGCGATGGCGGCCTGGAGGGCGTACGGCCCGTACGAACGCCCGTCGCCGGCCCGCTCCAGGGCGGCGAACCCGCGCCGGACGAGCAGCCGGTTCCAGCGCCGCCGGTCCTGCGCGGCGAGCAGCACCGGCCGCCCGTCGGGCCCGGTCCTGGCCGCCGTCCGGGAGGCCTGGAGCTCCAGCAGGGCGGCCAGTCCCTGCGCCTCGCCCTCCCCCGGCACGAGGGCGGCGAGGGTCCGGGCGAGCCGCAGCGCGTCCTCGCACAGGCCCGGCCGCAGCAGGTCGTCGCCGGCGGTCGCCGCGTACCCCTCGTTGAAGATCAGGTAGATCACTTCGAGGACGGAGCCGAGCCGGGCCGCCCGGTCCTCCCCGTACGGCACCTCGAAGTCGACGCCGGCCTTCGCGAGCGTCCGCTTCGCGCGGGTGATCCGCGCGGCGACGGTCGCCTCCGGCGCCAGGAACGCGCGGGCGATCTCGTCCGTGCGGAGCCCACCGACGAGCCGCAGGGTCAGCGCGGCGCGCGCCTCGGCGGAGAGCACGGGATGGCAGGCGGTGAAGATCAGCCGCAGCACGTCGTCGTCGATGTCGCCGGGGCCCGAGGGCTCGGGGTCGTACGACTCCTCGGTGAGCGTCCTGCCCACCTCCGCGAGCTTCCGCGCGTACGTCTCGCGCCGCCGCACCAGGTCGACCGCGCGGTGCTTGGCGGCGGCCGTCAGCCAGGCTCCCGGCCGCTCCGGGACGCCCGTCCGGGGCCACTGCTCCAGGGCGGCGACGAGCGCGTCCTGGGCGAGCTCCTCGGCGATGCCGACGTCGCGGACGATCCGCGCCGCGGTGGCGACGATCCGCGCCGACTCCATGCGGAAGACCGTGTCGAGGGTGCGCTCCACCGGGTCCGGGCCGTGTGCCGTCACATCTCACATGACAGCACACGGCACCGACAGCGGGGGCCGGTCAGCCCTCCGGCATCTCCTCGACCTCGCGGACCTCCAGGCCGACCTTCCACTGCGGCGGGTGGACGGCGAGGAAGCGCTTCCCCCACTCGACGGCCTCGGCCATGTCCTTGCACTGGAGCATCGCGTAGCCGCCGACGACCTCCTTGGTCTCGGTGAACGGGCCGTCGGTGTACGACAGCTTCCCGTCCGACCAGGTGATCCGGGTGGCCTCGGCGGTCGGCCTCAGCCCGGCCGTGTCCACCATGGCGCCGGCCTTGGTGATCTCCTCGAAGAGCGCGCCCATGCGCTCCTCGAAGCCGGGGTCGGCGCTCTCCATGTCGATGGTGTTCTCCTCGATGCGGACGAGGGACAGGAAGCGGGGCATGACGACTCCTCGGGGTGCGGTGGCGGGGTCGTTCCCCGCCTTCCACACAGTCGTCGAACGGGCCGGGCCCGCATCGACACCGCGCCCGGAAAATCTTCGGAGCGCCCCTCCCGTCCTTCGGAGCGCCCCTCCCGGGCGTGGTCGCCCCTAGACGTAGTCCTCCAGGCGCGCCACGGTGAAGCCCTGCTCCTGGACGCGGCGCAGCATGGTGGCGGTCATCTCCGTCATCGTCCGGCCCTTGAGCTCGGAGGGGCCCCGGAAGTGGGCCAGGATGATGTCGCCGGGGTGGAGCTTCCGGTCGCCGCGCTGGTACTGCAGGTTCGTGATCTGCATGGACTCCCGCCACAGCACGATCGCGTCCACCCCGCACTCCCCCGCCGCCGCGCGCGTGGTCTCGTTCCAGTTGCCGTAGGGCGGGCGGAAGAGGCGCGGGGCCGTGCCGAACCGTTTCGTCAGGGCCGTCCGCTGACCGCAGATCTCGCGGCGCTGGGCGTCCTGGGAGAGGGTGGGCAGGTTCGGGTGGGTCAGGGTGTGGTTGGCGAGCCCGTGGCCCTGGGCGACGAGCGGCGCGAAGTACGCGTAGTCGCCGCGGATGGCCGAGTCGGTGAGGAACATCGTCACCGGGACCTTGAGGTCCTTCATCATCGTGACGAACCCGGGGTCCTTCTCCGCCCCGTCGTCGATCGTGATGAAGACGATCTTCTCGGTGGTGGGAATGTCACTGATGACCGGGACCGGACCGCCGGGCGGCCGGACGACCGGCTTGGTCGCGGGCGGGGCCGGCGGCGGCGCGAAGGGCTTGAGCCCCCACTTCCGGTACGCGGCGGCCCGGCCCGGGGCCCCGGGGGCCTTGTCCCCGGCGCCACCCCCCGCGGAGGGAGCGCCCTCGCGTGCGGTCGGCGTCCTCGGGGGGTGCGCGGCGGGGTCCTCCGCCGCGCAGCCGGTCACCGACAGGGCGACGGCGGTGAGTGCCGCCCACAGCGCGATCTTCTTCTTCACGCGTTGTGGGATGCCCACCCCGGTCGAATGGTTGCCCGATGTTCGACTATTCCACCGATTCGAAACGCCAGCGGTGGACCGGACGGGCGATCAGCTCCGCGTCCGGCTCCGGCAGCTCGGGCAGCTCGGCGTCGAAGGCCGCCGCCTCCCACCAGGTGAGGACGAGGACCCGGTCCTGGGGGGCGCGGAGGATCTCCCGGCGCCGCGGCTCGTACGCGAGGACCTGGGCCCTGGCCCACTCCAGGAGCTCGGCGCCCCGGCCCTGGGCGGCCCGCGCCTCCCACATGAGCGTCACGGTGGTCACGGGTACAGGTTCTCCTTGCTGACCTCGTGCACGTGATCGTGGTCATGGGCGTGGCCGTGGGACGCGCCGGGCACGTGCGGGTCCGTCACCGGGAGCGAGGAGTCCGCGGAGAGCTCCAGGTCGGAGGCGGGCCGGTTGCGGGCGACCATCTCCGAGCCGAGGGCGGCGACCATGGCGCCGTTGTCCGTGCACAGGCCCGGCCGCGGCACCCGCAGCCGGATGCCGGCCCGCTCGCAGCGCTCCTCGGCGAGGGCCCGGAGGCGGGAGTTGGCGGCGACGCCGCCACCGATCATCAGGTGGTCGACGCCCTCGTCCTTGCAGGCCCGGACGGCCTTGCGGGTGAGCACGTCGACGACGGCCTCCTGGAAGGACGCGGCCACGTCCCGTACCGGCACGTCCTCGCCGGCCGCGCGCTTGGCCTCGATCCAGCGGGCCACGGCGGTCTTGAGGCCGGAGAAGGAGAAGTCGTACGCGGGGTCCCGCGAGCCGCTCAGGCCGCGCGGGAACGCGATGGCGGCCGGGTCGCCCTCCCTGGCGAGCCGGTCGATGACCGGTCCGCCGGGGAAGCCCAGGTCGAGGACGCGGGCGATCTTGTCGAAGGCCTCGCCGGCCGCGTCGTCGATGGTGGCGCCCAGGGGGCGCACGTCGGAGGTGATGTCGGCGGAGAGCAGCAGCGAGGAGTGGCCGCCGGAGACGAGGAGGGCCATCGTCGGTTCGGGCAGCTTGCCGTGTTCCAGCTGGTCGACGCAGATGTGCGAGGCGAGGTGGTTGACGCCGTAGAGCGGCTTGCCGAGGGCGTACGCGTAGGCCTTGGCGGCCGAGACGCCGACGAGCAGCGCGCCCGCGAGGCCGGGGCCCGCGGTGACGGCGATGCCGTCGAGGTCCTTCGCGGAGATCCCGGCCGTCTTCAGGGCGCGCTCGATCGTCGGGACCATGGCCTCCAGATGGGCGCGGGAGGCGATCTCGGGCACGACGCCGCCGAAGCGGGCGTGGGTGTCGACGCTGGACGCGACGGCGTCGGCGAGGAGCGTGGTCCCGTGGACGATGCCGACGCCGGTCTCGTCACAGGAGGTCTCGATGCCGAGTACGAGGGGTTCGTCAGCAGCCATCAGTCATTCCAGCCATGGGTCGGTACGGACATCAGATCTCGGTCTCGGTTCCTTGGACGGTCAGTCGCATCACGAGCGCGTCGATGTTCCCGGGCTGGTAGTAGCCGCGCCGGAAACCGATGGGCTCGAAGCCGAAGCGCTCGTAGAGCTTCTGGGCCCGGGTGTTGTCCACGCGCACTTCGAGGAGGACCTCGTCGCACTCGAAGGCGGTGGCTTCCCTGAGGAGGTCGGTGAGGAGCCGCGCGCCGAGGCCGGTGCCCCACTGGTCGCGGGCGACGGCGATGGTCTGCACGTCACCGAGTCCGCCGGCCGCGGCGAGCCCGGCGTAGCCGACGATCCGTCCCTCACCGTCCTCCGCGACGACGTAGTGGCGGGTGGCCCGCGGTCCGCGCGCGTGCGCGAGTTCCGACCAGAACATCCCGGCCGACCAGGCGTCCTCGGGGAACAGCTCGTCCTCCAGGGCGAGCACCGGCGGGATGTCCCACCAGCGCATCTCGCGCAGTTCCACGGCGCCGGTCACTTCGGAGTGACCACCTTGTAGTTCTTCGGCACCTGCGCGTCGGGGCGGCGCAGGTACATCGGCAGCGGGTCGAGGAATCCCTCCCCGCCGGCCGCCAGCCGCTCCGCCGCGAGCCCGGCCAGCGCCGCCGCCGACTGGTGCCCGGGGTCGCGGGCGTCGGGGAAGGCGTCGGGGTAGAGGCGGGCTCCGGCGCCGACGACGGGGAGGCCGGCGAGGCGCTCGGCGATGTCGGCGGGCCGGTCGACGGCCGCGTCGCCCACCCGCGTGCGGGAGTCGTCGTAGCGCGCCCAGTAGACCTCCTTGCGGCGTGCGTCCGTGGCGACGGCGAAGGGCTCGTCGATCCCGGAGGCGTACGCGAGGCCGTCGAGGGTGCACAGTCCGTGGACCGGCACCGCGAGGGCGGAGGAGAAGGCGGCGGCCGTGACGAGTCCGACGCGCAGGCCCGTGTAGGGGCCGGGGCCGACACCGACGACGAGGCCGGTGACCGCGTCGAGCGTCAGCCCGGCCTCCTTGAGGACCCGGTCGACGGCGGGCAGCAGCAGCTCCCCGTGGCGGCGGGCGTCGACCTGGCTCGACGAGGCGACGACGGCCTCGCCGTCGTGGAGGGCGACGGTGACGGCGGGGGTGGCGGTATCCATGGCGAGCAACAGCACGCGAACAGCCTACGGCTCCCGGGCCCGGTGCCCGGCCCCCCGCTCGCCCGGCTGCTACCGTCACCCTTCGATACGTTCGTACGAGAGGTGGGCACGGTGGCACGGAGCAGCTCGGGATTCGTGGCCGGGCTCACGGCGGCGGCCGTCGCCGCGGTCTGCTTCCTCGCGTACCAGGCGTCGGCGAACGTGCCCGCCGATCTGGCGCAGAAGCCGCGGACGCCGACCACCTCCGTCCCGTCGATCTCGCCGAGCGGCGGCCCGAAGCAGCCGGCCGCCGACCCCCTCGCCGTCCCGGCGAACTCGGGCAGCGGTGAGCGGGTCGTGTACGCGCTCGCCGACCGTCGGGTGTGGCTGGTCGACGCGAAGAACAAGGCGACCCGCACGTTCACGGTGATGCCGAGCACGGTGCATCCGGCGCCCGGGGCCTACCAGGTGACGTCCCGCTCGGGCTCTGTCCGCGGCTCCGACGGGGTGCAGATCGAGCACGTGGTGCGGTTCGCGACGGCCCAGGACGTGGCGATCGGCTTCAGCGCGGCCGTCGACGGCTCGACGCCGGCTCCGGACCCGACGAGGAAGACGGGCGGCATCCGCATGAAGCGGGCCGACGGGGACGCGCTGTGGATGTTCGCGGTGATCGGCGCGAAGGTCGTCGTCGTCGCCTGAGCCGAGCCGTGCGGCCGCGTTTCCGGGCCGCTCCGGTGTCCTACGCGGCCTCGTCCCGGACGTCCCGTGTCTCCGCGGGCGTCTCCCGCCCGTCCCCCGCGGCCTGCTCCGGCCGGTTCCGGGGTGGTGTCGAGAGGGTGCGGGCGGCCGCGCAGGACGCCAGCAGGTCACTCATCGAGACGTGGTCCCCGGTGTGTTCCGCGCGCTCGGGCGTCGCCATGCATGCCTCCCGTAGGTTAGGTACACCTAACCAGCTCATGCCTCCATGTCACCACGGCATGTGGGAACGACGCAACACCTTCCCGACACGTTGTCGGAATCTACGTACCCGTCACACGGATCGCTCAGAGCACGCCCAGGTCCTCGTCGGCCCAGCGCGAGCCGATCCCGCGCAGCACGACCGTCCGCCGGTCGTCGTCGGTGTCGCCGGTCACCCGGTGGATGAGGAGGTGCAGCCGGTCGTCGGTCAGCTCCTCGACCTTGCCGTCACCCCATTCGACGACGATCACCGACTCGGGCAGGGAGACGTCCAGATCGAGGTCCTCCATCTCGTCCAGACCGCCGCCGAGGCGGTACGCGTCCACGTGCACCAGGGCCGGGCCGCCGACCAGGGACGGATGGACGCGGGCGATGACGAACGTCGGGGAGGTGACCGCGCCGCGCACCCCGAGCCCCTCCCCGAGGCCCCGGGTCAGGGTGGTCTTCCCGGCACCGAGTTCGCCGGTGAGCATGACGAGGTCGCCGGGGCGGAGGATCTTCGCGAGGCGGCGGCCGAGCTCCTGCATCTGCTGGGGGGAGTCGACGGACAGGGTGGCGCCGGAGACGGGCGGGTGCGCTGCTTCCATGCCCGCCAATTTATCCGTTGCCGGGGTCCGGCTTCGCCGTGCCGGTCGTCGCCGCGGTGTCCGGGACGGCGCCCGCCCGTACGAGGAGGTCGGCGAGGCGGTCGGTGACCGCCTCCGGGTGCTCCAGCATCACCAGATGGCCGCCGTCGGGCACGATGACGAGTTCCGCGTCCGGGAGCAGATCCGCGATGGCCTCGGTGTGGGAGCTGGGCGTCACCAGGTCGTTGTCCCCGGCGAGCGCGAGCACCGGCACCTGGCCGAACACGGGCAGGGCGGCGGCCTTGTCGTGCTCGGCGAAGGCCGGGTAGAAGGCGGCGACCACGTCGATCGGGGTCGACTCGATCATCCGCTCCGCGAAGCGGGCGACCGCCGGGTCCACGTCCCTCGACGCGAACGAGTACTTCTTGATCAGCCCGGCGAACAGGTCCGCGGTCGCCCTGCGGCCCCGCTCGACAAGCTCCGCCTGGGCGCCGAGCGCCCGCAGCACCCCCGGCAGGACCCGCCGGACGGCGTTGACGCCGGCGATCGGCAGCCCGTACGACACCTCCGCCAGCTTCCCGGCCGAGGTGCCGACGAAGGCGGCGCCGACGACCCGGTCCCGGACGAACTCCGGGTACCGGTCGGCGAGCGCCATGACCGTCATGCCGCCCATCGAGTGCCCGACGAGGACGAGCGGCCCCTCGGGCGCGGCGGCGTCGAGGACGGCCTTGAGGTCGCGGCCCAGCTGGTCGATGGAGACGGGCACCGCGCCCGCGCCGCCCTGGGAGACGCCGAGGCCGGAGCGGCCGTGACTGCGCTGGTCCCAGTAGACGGCACGGACGAGGCCGCGCAGCGCCGCCCGCTGGAAGTGCCAGGAGTCCTGATTGAGGCAGTAGCCGTGGCTGAAGACGACGGTGACGGGAGCGGGCTCCTTGCGTCCGAAGAGCCTGCGGCGGCGGGCCGGCGGGGTGTCCGCCTCGACCTCGTCCACCTCGTAGTACAGGACGGTCGCGTCGTCGGCGAGGGCCCGGCCCGGGGTCCCGCGCAGCCCGCCGTACGGGCCGGCGGCGTCCAGGGCGAGGCGCGCCTTCTGGCGTACGGAGCGGCCGACGGTGAGCCGCTCGACGGCGACCCCGGCGGCCGCGCCGGCGGCCAGGACGCCTATCGCGGCACCGGCGAACCCCGCCCGCCGCCAGCTGCTGGTACCGGTCGCCTCGCCCACGTCGGCCCCCTACTCGCCCAGGTACACGCGCGGGACGCGCGCGCCGATCCGGGTGACGATCTCGTACGCGATGGTGTCGGCGGCCACCGCCCAGTCCTCGGCGGTCGGCTCGCCTCCGTCACCGGAGCCGAAGAGGACGGCCTCGGTGCCCGCCTCGGGCTCGTCCCCGCCGAGGTCGACGACGAACTGGTCCATGGCGACCCGTCCGGCGATCGTGCGGACCGTGCCGCCGACGAGGACGGGGCCGCGGCCGGAGGCGTGCCGGGGGACGCCGTCGGCGTAGCCGAGCGGCACCAGGCCGAGGGTCGTCTCCGCCTCGGTGACGTAGTGGTGGCCGTAGCTGACGCCGTGGCCCGCGGGGACCCGCTTGACGAGCGCGACGCTGCCCTTGAGGGACATGACGGGCTTCAGTCCGAGTTCGGCGGAGGTGCCGAGTTCGGGGCTGGGCGAGATGCCGTACATCGCGATGCCGGGCCGGACCAGGTCGAAGTGGGCCTCGGGCAGGGTGAGGGTGGCGGGCGAGTTGGCGATGTGCCGGACCTCCGGCCTCACACCGGCCCGCTCGGCGTGGTCGAGCATGGAGCGGAAGACGTCGAGCTGGGCGGCGATCGAGGGGTGGTGGGGCTCGTCGGCGCACGCGAGGTGCGACCACAGACCGGTGACCTTGACCAGGCCGTCGGCCTCCGCCTTCAGCGCCGCCTCCACCAGCTCGGGCCAGTCGGCGGGCTGGCAGCCGTTGCGGCCGAGCCCGGTGTCCGCCTTCAGCTGCACCCGCGCGGTGCCGCCGGTACGGCGCGCCGCCTCCCGCACCTCCGCCAACGCCCACATGCCGCTCACGGACATGTCCAGACCGGCTTCGATGCCCTGGTCCCAGGGATCGCCCGGGGTCCACAGCCAGCACATGACCGGAACGTCGGTGATCCCGGCGGCGCGCAGGGCGAGCGCCTCGTGCGGGGTGGCCGTACCGAGCCAGTCCGCGCCCGCGTCCAGGGCGGCGCGGGCACAGCGCACCGCGCCGTGTCCGTACGCGTCGGCCTTGACCACGGCCATGACGCGGACGTGGGGGGCGACACGGGCGCGCAGCGTGCGGACGTTCGCACGCAGCGCACCGAGGTCGATCTCGGCGCGGGCTCTGCGGGGCGGCGGTGTCTCAGTCATCGCGCCCAGTCTCTCAGGTGTCAGCTCCCGGGCCGCTTCCCCCACATGTAGACCCGGTCACGGTCGCGCGGGACGTCCCGGAGTCCCCGGGAGCGGCGGAGGCCGGGAGGCCGGTGCGGCGGTGGCCTGGAGGCCCGCGCGGCGGCGGCCGGGAGGCCCGTGCGGCGGTGGCCCAGACGCCCGTCCCCTACGCGCCCGCGCGCACGTCCCGCCACGCCCCGCCCAGTGCTCCCGCGACCTCCGACGCCGTCACCGGGCCCCGTCCCTCCGACGCCCGACGGGCCGCCAGACCGTGCAGGTACGCGGCGCACGAGGCCGCGTCCACCGGGAGGAGGCCCGCCGCCAGGAGGGAGCCCGCGAGGCCCGAGAGGACGTCGCCGCTGCCGGCCGTGGCCAGCCAGCCGGTCCCGGTGGGATTCACCCGAACGGGGCCGCCGTCCGGGCCGTACACCAGCGTCGTCGATCCCTTGAGGAGCACCGTCGCCCCGAACCGCGCCGCCAGTTCCCGCACCGCGGCGAGCCGGCCCGCCTCCACCTCCTCGCGGGCCACGCCGAGCAGCGCCGCCGCCTCTCCCGCGTGCGGGGTGAGGAGCGTCGGCGCGGAGCGGGCCCGGACCAGGGCGGGGTCCAGGCCCCGCAGCCCGTCGGCGTCGACGAGGACCGGCACCTCGGAGGCGAGGACCTCCGCGACGCCGGGCCCTTCGCCGAGTCCGGGCCCGACGACCCAGGCCTGGACGCGCCCCGCCTTGTCCGGGGGCCCCGCGTGGACGAGGGTCTCGGGGTGCCGGGCGATCACCGCGTCGGCCGCGGGTCCGACGTACCGCACGGCCCCCGCCCCGCCCCGCAGCGCCCCCTCGACGGCGAGGACGGCCGCTCCCGGGTAGCGGGCGGAGCCGGCGACGACGCCGAGGACTCCGCGCCGGTACTTGTCGCTCTCGGCGCCGGGCACGGGCAGCAGCCGCGCCACGTCCTGGTGCTGGAGCGCCTCCAGGTCGGGTACGCCCGGCAGTTCGGCACCGAGCCCGATGTCGACGAGCCGCAGCGCGCCCGCGTACTCCCGCGCGGGGTCGACGAGCAGCCCCGGCTTGTAGGTGCCGAAGGTGACGGTGACGTCCGCGCGCAGCGCCTCGCCCGCCACCTCGCCCGTGTCCGCGTCGACACCGCTCGGCAGGTCGACGGCGACGACGACGGCGTCGGAGCCGCGCGCGGCCCGGGTGACGGGCACGACGTCGGGCCGGAGCCCACCCCGGCCGCCGATGCCGGTGATGCCGTCGATGACGAGGTCGGCGGTGGCGAGCGGCTCGAACGGGTCGTCGGCGATCCGGCCCCCGGCCGCCCGGAGGGCCGCGAGCCCGCCCTCGTGGGCGCGGGCGGCGAGCAGGACGGCGGTCACCCCGGCGCCGCGCCGGGCGAGTCGGGCCCCGGCGTACAGGGCGTCGCCGCCGTTGTCGCCGCCGCCGACGAGGAGGACGACCCTCGCCCCGTACACCCGCCCCTTGCCCAGGAGCGAACAGCAGGCGGCGGCGAGCCCGGCGGCCGCCCGCACCATGAGGGCGTCTTCCGGCAGCCCGGCCATGAGGGCGGCCTCGGCGGCCCGGACGGTCTCCACGCGGTGTGCGGTACGCATGGTCAACAGTCTGCCGCAGTCCTCAAGGCCGTGCCCGGAGGACGGGTTGACGTTCCCTCACCGAGGGTCCGCGGCGATCGAAATGACGACGAGCATCCCGTCACCCCTCCGCGATCACCACCGCCGAGGCCACCCCCGCGTCGTGGCTGAGCGAGACGTGCCAGTTCCGCACGCCCAGTTCCTCCGCCCGCGCCGCCACCGTGCCGCGCACCCGCAGCCGCGGCTGACCGGTGCCCTCGACGAACACCTCGGCGTCCGTCCAGTGCAGCCCGCCGGGCGCGCCGAGCGCCTTCGCCAGCGCCTCCTTCGCCGCGAACCGCACCGCGAGGGAGGCCGGACCGCGCCGCTCGCCGCTGGGGAGCATCAGCTCCTCTTCGAGGAAGAGGCGCTGGAGCAGCCCCGGTGTCCTCTCGATCGACGCGGCGAAACGGTCGATCTCCGCCACGTCGATCCCCACCCCAATGATCATTTCCCACTCACTCCACGGTCACGGACTTGGCCAGGTTGCGCGGCTGGTCCACCTCGTTGCCCCGCGCGGTGGCGAGCTCGCAGGCGAAGACCTGGAGCGGCACCGTGGAGACCAGCGGCTGGAGCAGCGTAGGCGTGGCCGGGATCCGGATGAGGTGGTCGGCGTACGGGACGACGGCGTCGTCGCCCTCCTCCGCGATGACGATGGTCCGCGCCCCGCGGGCCCTGATCTCCTGGATGTTGGAGACGATCTTGTCGTGGAGGACCGAACGGCCCCTGGCCGAGGGCACCACGACGACCACCGGCATGTCCTCCTCGATGAGGGCGATCGGCCCGTGCTTGAGCTCTCCCGCCGCGAAGCCCTCGGCGTGCATGTACGCGAGTTCCTTGAGCTTCAGGGCGCCTTCGAGGGCGACGGGGTAGCCCACGTGCCGGCCGAGGAAGAGGACGGTGTCCTTGTGGGCGAGGGAGCGGGCGAGGGCGCGGACCGGCTCCATCGTCGCGAGGACCCGCTCGACCTCGTCACCGATCCGGGCGAGCTCCCGGACGACGGCGTGGATCTCGTCGCCCCACTTGGTGCCGCGCACCTGTCCCAGGTACAGCGCGAGGAGGTAGCAGGCGACGAGCTGGGTGAGGAAGGCCTTCGTGGACGCGACGGCGACCTCGGGCCCGGCGTGCGTGTACAGCACGGCGTCCGACTCGCGGGGGATGGTCGATCCGTTGGTGTTGCAGACGGCGAGGACCTTCGCGCCCTGCTCGCGGGCGTGCCGCAGCGCCATCAGGGTGTCCATGGTCTCGCCGGACTGGGAGATCGCGACGACGAGGGTGCGCTGGTCGAGGATCGGGTCCCGGTAGCGGAACTCGCTGGCGAGTTCGACCTCGCAGGGGATCCGGGTCCAGTGCTCGATGGCGTACTTGGCGATGAGCCCGGCGTGGAAGGCGGTGCCGCAGGCGATGATGACGACCTTGTCGGCCTCGCGGAGCACACGGTCGGGGATGCGCACCTCGTCGAGGCTGAGCCGTCCCGCGCCGTCGATGCGGCCGAGGAGGGTGTCGGCGACGGCCTTGGGCTGCTCGGCGATCTCCTTGAGCATGAAGTGGTCGTAGCCGCCCTTCTCGGCGGCGGAGGCGTCCCAGTCGACGTGGTAGGCCCGTACGTCGGCGGGCGCGCCGTCGAAGTCGGTGACGGTGACGCCGTCCCTGGTCAGCTCGACGACCTGGTCCTGCCCGAGTTCGACGGCCGAGCGGGTGTGGGCGATGAAGGCGGACACGTCGGAGGCGAGGAAGTTCTCTCCTTCGCCGACGCCGACGACGAGCGGCGAGTTCCGGCGGGCGCCGACGACCACGTCCGGCTGGTCCGCGTGCACGGCGACCAGGGTGAACGCCCCGTCGAGCCGCCGGCACACGAGCCGCATGGCCTCCGCGAGGTCCTCGACGGAGGAGAACTCCTCGGCGAGGAGGTGGGCGACGACCTCGGTGTCCGTCTCGGAGAGCAGGTCGTGGCCGCGTTCCGCGAGCTCCTCGCGCAGGGCGGCGAAGTTCTCGATGATGCCGTTGTGGACGACGGCGACGCGCCCCGCGTTGTCCAGGTGCGGGTGCGCGTTGGCGTCGGTCGGCCCGCCGTGGGTGGCCCAGCGGGTGTGTCCGATGCCCACGGACCCGCCGGCCAGCGGCCGCTCGCCGAGCTCCTTCTCCAGGTTGAGGAGCTTGCCCGCCTTCTTCGCCGCGGCGAGCCCTCCGTCGGAGAGCACCGCGACCCCGGCCGAGTCGTAGCCCCGGTATTCGAGCCTCTTGAGGCCCTTGACCACCACATCAAGCGCCGACTGCCCGCCGACGTATCCCACGATTCCACACATGACGGAAGCCTAGGACGGATGGCGCCGGGAGGCCCGGAGTCGGCGGAGTTCGGCGGGTGCGCGTCGGCGGTGCGGCCGGATCACGTCGCACGGCTCGGGCGGGGGCGGGCCGGACGGCCCGGGCCCCCCGGTCCCGGGCCCGCGCGTCAGCCCAGCTTCTTGACCTGGGCGTCGATGACGGCCGTCGGCAGCACCTTGACGCCGCCGGAGGCGACGGTGATGGTCGAGAACGACGCGAGCGCGTTGCCCTTGCGGAGGACGACCAGCTTGCTGACGAAGGGCCTGCCCTCCATGTCGCTGGTGACGGTGAACGCCACCGACTCGTCTCCGGCGGTCACGCTCACCGGCTCGACCTTGCTGACCTTCGTCTTCTCCTGGGCGTGGACCACGGTGAAGCCGCCGGCGCACTCGGTGCCGGCCTTCTTCACCGAGGCGAAGGCCTCCTGGGCGCCCTGCCCGTCGTACGAGCCGAGCGTGACCGCCGTGATGTGGACGCCGAGCCCGTTGAGGAGCGCGTCCTCCGGCGAGGCGGTCGCGCTCTTCTTCGGCTCTTCGAGCACCTGGCGCTGCGCGGAGGCGGCGGCCGAGCCGGGCGAGATGAACGACATGGCGTGGGCGATCGGCGCGCAGGCGGCCTTGTCGGTGGTGACCTTGTCCGCCGACACGATCTCGTCGGCCTTGGCCTTCTGGACCTGGTGGCCCTTGATGTCGGCCGTCTCGACGATCAGCTTGTCCAGCTCGGCGGCGGACAGCGCCTCGGCGGCGGGCGCGGTGGAGGAGGCGGAGGCGCCGGGCGCGCTCTCCGTGCCCTTGCCCTTGTCGCCGCTCTCCTTCCCACCCCCGCAGGCGGTGACGAGCAGGGCGAGGGAGACGGCCGTGGTGGCCAGGGCGGCGGTTCGGATGGGTGTACGCACAGGTGGTGGCTCTCTGTTCTCTTCGTGTCTCTCGTGCCGTCCGGGGACGGCTCCCCCCGCGTGAAGTACACGAGCCCACGCGGCAACAGCATGATCACCGTAGAGGAGGGGGCCGACAACGGGGTTTTCCGCGTGACCCACCCCACGATCCGCGAAGACCCACGGAGGCCCCGGACCCCTGACAATGGCGGGG
The DNA here is from genome assembly GCF_001905665.1 of Streptomyces sp. CB02261. Taxonomy (GTDB): domain Bacteria; phylum Actinomycetota; class Actinomycetes; order Streptomycetales; family Streptomycetaceae; genus Streptomyces. The sequence goes on from NZ_LIVX01000002.1 coordinate 689,548, forward strand.
TGATCACTTCGCCGCCACGAAGCCCCCACGGCAACGGCTCCGCTCCCCGCCGGCCCTCCGAGGCGACCCCCTACGTCGACCTCACCCGGGCCGAGTGGAGCGACCTGCGCGACAAGACGCCGCTGCCGCTCACCGCCGACGAGGTCGAGCGGCTCCGCGGGCTCGGGGACGTCATCGACCTCGACGAGGTACGGGACATCTATCTGCCGCTGTCCCGGCTGCTCAACCTGTACGTCCAGGCCACCAGCGGTCTGCGCGGCGCCCTCAACACCTTCCTCGGCGAGAGCGCGGAGCAGCGGGGCACGCCCTTCGTCATAGGGGTCGCCGGTTCGGTGGCCGTCGGCAAGTCGACGGTCTCCCGGCTCCTCCAGGCGCTGCTCGCCCGCTGGCCGGAGCACCCGCGCGTGGAGCTGGTCACCACGGACGCCTTCCTCTACCCGATGGAGGAGCTGAAGGCGCGCGGCCTCATGTCCCGCAAGGGTTTCCCCGAGTCGTACGACCGCCGGGCCCTGACCCGGTTCGTCGCGGACATCAAGGCGGGCAAGGAGGAGGTCACGGCGCCGGTCTACTCCCACCTGATCTACGACCGCGTGCCCGGGGAGCGGCTCGTCGTCCGCCGCCCGGACATCCTGATCGTGGAGGGGCTGAACGTCCTCCAGCCGGCGCTTCCCGGCCTGGACGGGCGGACCCGCGTCGGTCTCGCCGACTACTTCGACTTCTCGGTGTACGTGGACGCCCGGCCCGAGGACATCGAGCGCTGGTACCTCAACCGCTTCCGCAAGCTGCGCGACACCGCGTTCCAGAACCCCTCCTCGTACTTCCAGCGGTACACCCAGGTGTCCGAGGAGGAGGCCCTGGACTACGCCCGCACCATGTGGCGGACCATCAACAAGGTGAACCTGCTGGAGAACGTGGCCCCGACCCGCGGCCGGGCCACCCTGGTGGTCCGCAAGGGACCCGACCACAAGGTGAAGCGGCTGAGCCTCCGTAAGCTCTGAGGATGCTGCATCTCCGGATGATCGTTCCGCCCGAACGCACCTCGGCCGCGGTCGGGCTCATCGAGTCGACAGTGGGCACCGCGCATCTGGTGGTGCTCCCGGGCGCGGCCCGGGACCCCGCGGGTGACGTCGTGATGTGCGACGTGGCCCGCGAGGCGGGGGACGAACTGCTCAGCGGGCTGCGCGAGCTGAGGATCGACCAGGACGGCTCGATCGCCGTGGGAGACATCGGCCTGTCCCTCTCCACGCGCGCGGACGCGGCCGAGAAGGAGGCACCCGGCGAGGCCGCGGACGCGGTGATCTGGGAACAGTTGTCGGAGGCGACCCACGAGGAGTCGTCGCTCTCGATCACCTACTGCGCGTTCATGATCCTGGCGACGATGATCGCTGCCTGTGGTGTCGTCCTGGACAACGCGGTCCTGATCGTGGGCGCCATGGCCGTCGGTCCGGAGTTCGGTCCGCTCGCCGGCGTGTGCACGGCGGTGGTGCGGCGCGCTCCCCGACTGGCGGGGCGGTCGCTGTCCGCCCTGCTCATCGGCTTCGCGGCGGCGATCGCGGCGACGACGCTGTTCAGCTTGGGCATGGACGCGCTCGATCTGTTCAGCCGGGAGCGGCTGGACGGGGAGCGCCCCAACACCAGCTTCATCTGGCAGCCGGACCCCTTCTCCTTCGTCGTGGCGCTGCTCGCGGGCGTGGCCGGCATGCTCTCGCTGACCTCCGCCAAGTCCGGGGCCCTGGTGGGCGTGGCGATCTCGGTGACGACGGTCCCGGCGGGCGCGAACGCGGCCGTGGCCCTGAGCTACGGCGACTTCGGCCAGACGTGGGGCTCGATCGAGCAGCTGCTGCTCAACCTGTCCGGGATCATGCTGGCCGGCATCCTGACGCTGTACGGGCAGAAGCTGCTGTGGCGGACCCAGCGCGGCCACTGGCGTCGGCCCCCCGCACGTACCCCGGAGCCGAAGGGCTGAGGGCCCGGAGACGTACCCGGGAGGCCCACCGGAACCGACGGAGGCCCCCACCGGACCGGTGGGGGCCTCCTTGCATGACGATGCCTCAGGAAGACTAGCCCAGCGAGGACTTCACGACGTCCGCGAGCCGCTGCGCGACCGCACGGGCCTGCTCGATGTCGGCGGCCTCGACCATGACGCGGACCAGCGGCTCGGTGCCGGAGGAGCGGAGCAGCACACGGCCGGTGGAGCCGAGCTCCCGCTCGGCCTCGACGACGGCGGCGGCCAGGTCACCGGAGGTGGAGACGCGCGACTTGTCGACGTCCTTCACGTTGATGAGGATCTGCGGCAGCCGCTCCATCACCCCGGCGAGGTCCGCGAGGGACTTGCCGGTGGCGGCGACCCGGGCGGCCAGCATGAGACCGGTGAGGGTGCCGTCGCCGGTGGTGGCGTGGTCGAGGACGATGACGTGCCCCGACTGCTCGCCGCCGAGGGCGTAACCGTGCTCCTTCATGGACTCCAGGACGTAGCGGTCGCCGACCGCGGTCTGGACGAGGTTCAGGCCCTCGCGCTCCATGGCGAGCTTGAAGCCCAGGTTGGACATGACGGTGGCGACGACGGTGTCGCCGCGAAGCGTCCCGGCCTCGCGCATGGCGAGGGCGAGCACGGCCAGGATCTGGTCGCCGTCGACCTCGTTGCCCGCGGCGTCCACGGCGAGGCAGCGGTCGGCGTCACCGTCGTGGGCGATGCCCAGGTCGGCGCCGTGCTGGACGACGGCGGCCTTGAGCAGCTCCAGGTGGGTGGAGCCGCAGCCGTCGTTGATGTTGAGGCCGTCCGGCTCGGCACCGATGGTGACGACCTCGGCACCGGCCCGGGAGAACGCCTCGGGCGAGACGCGGGCGGCGGCGCCGTGGGCCTCGTCGAGGACGACCTTCAGACCGTCGAGACGGTTGGGGAGGACGGCGATGAGGTGGGCGACGTACGTGTCGAAGCCCTCCTCGTAGTCACGGACCCGGCCGACGCCGGCACCGGTCGGACGCTCCCAGGGGGCGCCGGTGCGGTGCTCCTCGTACACGGCCTCGATCTTGTCCTCGAGCTCGTCGGCGAGCTTGTGGCCGCCGCGCGCGAAGAACTTGATGCCGTTGTCGGGCATGGCGTTGTGGCTCGCGGAGAGCATCACGCCGAGGTCGGCGCCGAGTACACCGGTGAGGTGGGCCACGGCCGGGGTCGGCAGGACGCCGACGCGCAGCACGTCGACACCGGCGCTGGCGAGCCCCGCCACGACGGCGGCCTCGAGGAACTCTCCGGAGGCGCGCGGGTCACGTCCGACCACGGCGACCGGCCGATGCCCCTCGAAGGTGCCCGCCTCGGCGAGCACGTGCGCCGCCGCGACCGACAGGCCCAGCGCCAGCTCCGCCGTCAGGTCCGCGTTGGCCACACCGCGTACGCCGTCCGTGCCGAAGAGTCGTCCCACAGCTGTCCTCCGAAAATACGTGCCCAAGCTGATGAAAGGTGCAAAAGGTTATGAAAAAACGTACGCCCCGACGGCACGGGCAGTGCCGCCGGGGCGTACGAAAGCAGACCGAGCAGGCGATTAACGCTTGCTGTACTGCGGGGCCTTACGGGCCTTCTTGAGACCGGCCTTCTTGCGCTCGACCGCACGGTCGTCGCGGGAGAGGAAGCCGGCCTTCTTCAGCGCCGGGCGGTTGTTCTCGACGTCCGCCTCGTTCAGCGCACGGGCCACGCCGAGGCGCAGGGCACCGGCCTGACCGGAGACACCGCCACCCGCGATGCGGGCGATGACGTCGTAGCGGTTGTCGAGCTCGAGCACCTTGAAGGGCTCGTTGACTTCCTGCTGGTGCACCTTGTTGGGGAAGTAGTCCTCAAGGGTGCGACCGTTGATCTTCCACTTGCCGGTGCCCGGAACGATCCGGACGCGGGCGATGGCGTTCTTGCGACGGCCCAGGCCGGCGGCCGGCTGCGGGTCGCCGAAGCGGGACGCGAGCGACTCGGAGGTGTACTCACCCTCGACGAGCTCGGTCTCGGTGGTGTACTCCTCGACGCCCTCGAACTCGTCGACGGGGGTCTCGGGGGTGGTCTCGGCCACGATTCTCCTCAGATTTCTTTCGTTCTTAGGGGGTGTGGCCGGAACTACTGCGCGACCTGGGTGATCTCGAACGGGACCGGCTGCTGAGCAGCGTGCGGGTGGTTCTCGCCCGCGTAGACCTTCAGCTTCGAGAGCATCTGACGGCCCAGGGTGTTCTTGGGGATCATGCCCTTGATGGCCTTCTCGACGGCCTTCTCGGGGTTCTTGGCGAGCAGCTCGTCGTAACGGACGGAGCGCAGACCACCCGGGAAGCCGGAGTGGCGGTAAGCCAGCTTCTGGGTCTTCTTGTTGCCGGACAGGTGGACCTTGTCAGCATTGATGATGATGACGAAGTCGCCCATGTCCATGTGGGGGGCGTACACCGGCTTGTGCTTGCCTCGCAGGAGGTTCGCAGCCGTGGTCGCCAGACGGCCCAGGACAACGTCCTGCGCGTCGATGATGTGCCACTGGCGAGAGACATCGCCGGGCTTGGGGCTGTACGTACGCACTTCGTAGCCTTCGCTTCTTCAGTGGATGGAGTCCAGACACACCTGAAGCGATCATGCAGCTGGGGCCTGCACTGCCGGGAACACCGCCCGTATGCGAGCCACTGGTAACTGCTCCAGGGAACCTGCGTATGGGCCCTTCGCGTGTAAACGACGAAGCCGATACGCATAACAAACCGCAACAGTACCCGCGCCACCCCCGACGGGTCAAAAGACCGCGAGCCCCCAGGTCACCGCTCCCGCTCGACCCGCCGCTCGTCCCACACGGGCTCGCTCGTCTCCCGTACGACCCCGTCCGACCCGAAGACCAGGTACCGGTCGAAGCTCTTCGCGAACCAGCGGTCGTGCGTCACCGCGAGCACCGTCCCGTCGTACGCCTCCAGGCCGTCCTGCAGGGCCTCCGCCGACTCCAGGTCCAGGTTGTCCGTCGGCTCGTCGAGCAGCAGCGCCGTCGTGCCGGCCAGCTCCAGGAGCAGGATCTGGAAGCGGGCCTGCTGCCCGCCGGAGAGCTTGTCGAAGGGCTGGTCGCCCTGCCGCTCCAGCTCGTACCGGCGCAGCACCGACATCGCCCCGCCCCGGTCCTTGGCGTGCTCCGTCCACAGGATGTCGACGAGCGGCCGCCCGGCCAGCTCCGGATGGGCGTGGGTCTGCGCGAAGTGCCCCGGCACCACCCGGGCGCCCAGCTTCCAGTCACCGGTGTGGGCGACCGAGGGGTCCCCCGCGAGCAGCCGCAGGAAGTGCGACTTGCCCGACCCGTTCGAACCGAGGACGGCGACCCGCTCCCCGTAGAAGATCTCCAGCGAGAACGGCTTCATCAGACCGGTCAGCTCAAGGTTCTCGCAGGTCACGGCCCGCACACCGGTCCGGCCGCCGCGCAGCCGCATCCGGATGTCCTGCTCGCGCGGCGGCTCCGGCGGCGGCCCCGCCTCCTCGAACTTCCGCAGCCGGGTCTGCGCCGCCGCGTACCGCGAGGCCATGTCGTGGCTGACCGCGGCCGCCTGCCGCAGGTTGAGCACGAGCTTCTTCAGCTGGGCGTGCTTCTCCTCCCAGCGCCGCTTCAGCTCCTCGAAGCGGGCGAACCGCTCGCGCCGCGCCTCGTGGAAGGTGTCGAAGCCGCCGCCGTGCACCCACACGTCCGAACCGGCCGGGCCGGGCTCGACCGCGACGATCTTCTGCGCGCCCCGGGACAGCAGCTCCCGGTCGTGCGAGATGAACAGCACGGTCTTACGGGTCTCCCGCAGCCGCTCCTCCAGCCACCGCTTCCCGGGGACGTCGAGGTAGTTGTCGGGCTCGTCGAGCAGCAGCACCTCGTCGGGGCCGCGCAGCAGCGACTCCAGGACCAGTCGCTTCTGCTCACCGCCGGAGAGCGTCCTGACCTGCCGGAACTGCGCCTTCTCGTACGGGACGCCGAGCGCCGCCATGGTGCAGATGTCCCACACCGTCTCGGCCTCGTACCCCTGCACCTCGGCCCAGTCGCTGAGGGCCTGCGCGTACTTCATCTGCGCGGCCTCGTCGTCGACCGTCATGATCAGGTGCTCGGCCTCGTCGACGGCCTTCGCGGCCTCCCTGATCCGGGGCTGGGCCACCGAGACCAGCAGGTCACGGACGGTGGACTCGTCCCGCACGGAGCCGACGAACTGCGGCATCACGCCGAGGCCGCCGCTGACGGTGACGCTGCCGCCGTGCGGCTGGAGCTCTCCTGAGATCAGCCGGAGCAGGGTGGTCTTGCCGGCGCCGTTGGCCCCGACGAGGGCGACGACGGCCCCCTCCCCCACCCGGAAGGAGGCGTCCCCGAGCAGGACCCTCCCGTCGGGAAGGTAGTACTCCAGATGCGCGGCCTCGACATGTCCCATGAGGTGCATTGTCGCCGCCCGCGTCGGCCAGGCCCAACCGGTTTAGGATGCGCGGCATGAGCTTTGGGGGACCGCAGTGGCCGCACGAGCCGCAGCAGCAGGGACAGCAGGGGTACGGACAGCAGCCGCAGCAGGGGTACGGACAGCAGCCGGGGTACGGCGGCGGGCAGCCCGACCCCTTCCCTGGCGCCCAGGGCGGCGGGGCCACCCCGGACTGGAGCGCCCTGGCCGACGCCTCGGCCTCCCGTAACCGGCGCAAGCGCTGGCTGATGATCGGCGGCGGGGCGCTGGCCGCCCTGGTGGTCGGCGCGATCGTGGCGACGGCCGTGGTGGCCACCGGCAAGAAGAACGACGAGGCCAAGGGCGGCGGGGTGCCCGTCGGCACGGTCTCCCCCACCGACTCGCCGACCCCCGAACCGACCTTCTCCTCGGTGGCGCCCCCGCCCCCGCCGAATCCGAAGGACTACATCACGGACCCGAGGAAGGACCGGGCCCCGCTGACCGCCGAGGGCCTCTTCCCGGGCACGAAGCTGACGATGAACAAGCGCCCGTACAAGAAGGGCGCGACCTCCGCGACGACGAACTGCGCGGCCGTCACCCAGAACGGACTCGGCGCCGTCCTCAAGAGGAACGGCTGCCAGCGGGTGCTCCGCGCCACCTATGTGCAGGACGGTGTGGCGATCACCGTCGGCATCGCCGTCTTCCCGTCCGAGGCCGCCGCCGTCAAGGCGAAGAACCAGGCCACCGGCGGCATCGCCCCGCTGGCCGGCGCCGGCGTCAAGGAGTTCTGCCGCGCCACGGTCTGCCTGCGCCGCGCGAACTCGATCGGCCGCTACGCCTACTTCACCCAGGCCGGCTTCACCGACGGCAAGAAGGTCACCAAGGCCCACCGGCCCGTCTTCCAGGCCAGCGACGACCTCGGCACCTTCGCCTTCAACCAGATCTACGCCCGCGGCAAGGCCCAGGCCTCAGCAGCAGCCAACGCTCCCGGGGAGTGACCGCTTGTTCCTGGCCTCCAGGTTGCGGGCGGCCAGGAGCTCGTCGGCCGGGTAGCCGACCTCTTCGAGGGTGAGGCCGTGCGGCCGTACGACGTGTACGGCCGAGTCCCGCACGCCGGCCGCGAGCACCTTGCCCGGCCAGTCCACGGGCCGGTGGCCGTCGCCGACGAACAGCAGGGCGCCGACGAGCGAGCGGACCATGTTGTGGCAGAAGGCGTCGGCCTTCACGGTGGCTTCCATGACCCCGTCGGGGCGCCGCTCCCAGCGCAGCTCCTGGAGGGTGCGGATGGTGGTCGCGCCCTCGCGCCGCTTGCAGTACGCGGCGAAGTCGTGCTCGCCGACGAGCGCGGCGGCCGCCTCGTTCATGGCGTCCATGTCGAGGCTCCAGTCGTGCCACAGGACGTGCCCGCGCAGCAGCGGGTCGACCCCGCCGGGGTCGTCGGTGACGCGGTAGGCGTAGCGGCGCCAGATGGCGGAGAAGCGCGCGTTGAAGCCCGCGGGGGCCTCCTCCACCCTCCACACCCGCACGTCGTGCGAGAGACGCCCCGCGAGCCGCCTGAGCAGCTTGTCGCGGTGCTCGGCCCACAGCTCCAGGGGCAGGTCGACGTGGGCGACCTGCCCGCGCGCGTGCACCCCCGAGTCGGTCCGGCCGGCCACGGTCAGCTCGTACGTCTCCTTGGACCGGGTCACGGTCCGCAGGGCGTCCTCGATGTCGCCCTGCACGGTCCGCCGCCCCTGGGCCTGCTTGGCCCAGCCGGAGAAGTCCTTGCCGTCGTACGAAAGGTCAAGGCGTACCCGTACGAACCCGTCCTGCACGTCGTCGCTCACGCGAGAAATCCTCTCAAACACACACGGGAGCGGGCCCGCACCCCAAGGGGTACGGGCCCGCACACGAACAGTCGGTGAGAACGCTTACGCGTCCTTCGACTCCTCGCCGGCCTCGGTCGTGGTGGCCTCGTCGGCCTCCTTGACGGCGCGCTTGGTGGCGGCCTCGGCCTCGGCGACGGTCGCCTTCTTGGCGATCTCGCCCTCGACCAGCTCGATCACGGCCATCGGGGCGTTGTCGCCACGACGGTTGCCGATCTTGGTGATGCGGGTGTAGCCACCCGGGCGCTCGGAGTAGCGCGGGGCGATCTCGGTGAAGAGCGTGTGGACGACGCCCTTGTCCGTGATCGACTGCAGCACCAGGCGACGGTTGTGGATGTCGCCCTTCTTCGCCTTGGTGATCAGGCGCTCGGCGACCGGACGCAGGCGACGGGCCTTGGCCTCGGTCGTGGTGATGCGGCCGTGCTCGAAGAGCGACTTCGCCAGGTTGGCGAGGAGCAGCTTCTCGTGCGCGGCGGAACCGCCGAGGCGGGCACCCTTCGCGGGACGCGGCATGGTGTTTCTCCTTGTGATCTGCACCGGCCGTATGAGGTACCGGTGTCAGTGTCCGAGCGGGCGAATGCCCGTCGAAGACCCCGCGCCCCGTAAGGGGCGCGGGGAACTGCGCGACCAGCCGGAACCGGCCCGCAGACGATCTACTAGTACTGCTCGGTCTCGACGAAGCCCGCGTCCGCGTCGTCGTCGGCGCCGAAGGCGTCGGCGGCGGCGGTCGGGTCGAATCCGGGCGGGCTGTCCTTCAGGGCCAGGCCCATGCCGGCCAGCTTCGCCTTGACCTCGTCGATCGACTTCGCACCGAAGTTGCGGATGTCGAGCAGGTCGGCCTCGGAACGCGCCACGAGCTCACCCACGGAGTGGATGCCCTCGCGCTTGAGGCAGTTGTACGAACGAACGGTGAGCTCGAGCTCCTCGATCGGCAGCGCCAGGTCGGCGGCGAGGGCGGCGTCCGTCGGGGACGGGCCCATGTCGATGCCCTCGGCGTCGATGTTGAGCTCGCGCGCCAGACCGAACAGCTCGACCAGGGTCTTGCCGGCGGACGCCATGGCGTCACGCGGGCGCATGGCCTGCTTGGTCTCGACGTCGACGATCAGCTTGTCGAAGTCGGTGCGCTGCTCGACACGGGTCGCCTCGACCTTGTACGTGACCTTGAGCACCGGGGAGTAGATGGAGTCGACCGGGATACGGCCGATCTCCTGGCCCACCTGCTTGTTCTGCACGGCGGAGACGTAGCCGCGACCGCGCTCGACGGTCAGCTCCATCTCCAGCTTGCCCTTGCCGTTGAGCGTGGCGAGGACGAGGTCGGGGTTGTGCACCTCGACACCGGCCGGGGGCGCGATGTCGGCGGCGGTGACCAGACCCGGGCCCTGCTTGCGCAGGTACATCACGACCGGCTCGTCGTGCTCCGAGGAGACGACCAGCTGCTTGATGTTGAGGATGAGGTCGGTGACGTCCTCCTTGACGCCCGGCACGGTGGTGAACTCGTGCAGGACACCGTCGATGCGGATGCTGGTGACAGCGGCACCCGGGATCGAGGAGAGGAGGGTACGGCGGAGGGAGTTGCCGAGGGTGTAGCCGAAGCCCGGCTCCAGCGGCTCGATCACGAACCGGGAGCGGAACTCGTCGACGACCTCTTCGGTCAGCGAAGGACGCTGAGCGATAAGCATGTCTTCAATCCTTCATTCGTGGACGCCCACTATTTGACGTCCGACGGAGTACAGCGTGGTGCGTACTGCAAGGGTACGGGCGGCACGCCTCCGAGGAGCCGTACCGCCCGAAAGCCCGTGTCAAGCGGCCCGTGCGTCAGACGCGGCGGCGCTTGGGGGGACGGCAGCCGTTGTGCGGCGTGGGGGTGACGTCCTGGATCGAACCGACCTCGAGGCCCGTGGCCTGGAGGGAGCGGATCGCGGTCTCGCGGCCGGAGCCCGGACCCTTGACGAAGACGTCGACCTTGCGCATGCCGTGCTCCTGCGCGCGGCGAGCGGCCGACTCGGCGGCCATCTGCGCGGCGAACGGGGTCGACTTGCGCGAGCCCTTGAAGCCGACGTGGCCGGCGGAGGCCCAGGAGATCACGTTGCCCGAGGGGTCCGTGATCGAGACGATCGTGTTGTTGAACGTGCTCTTGATGTGCGCGTGGCCGTGAGCGACGTTCTTCTTTTCCTTGCGGCGCACCTTCTTGGCAGCGCCCTGACGACCCTTGGGGGGCATCTATATCTCCTACGGGAGGTGGTCGGTCCTACAGCGAAGACCGCTTGGTCAAGCGTCCGCTGAGGACTACTTCTTGCCCGGCTTCTTCTTGCCGGCGATGGCGCGACGCGGGCCCTTGCGGGTACGAGCGTTCGTGCTGGTGCGCTGGCCGCGGACGGGCAGGCCACGACGGTGGCGCAGGCCCTGGTAGCAGCCGATCTCGACCTTGCGGCGGATGTCGGCGGCGATCTCGCGGCGGAGGTCACCCTCGGTCTGGAGGTTGGCGTCCACGTACTCGCGGATCTTGACGAGGTCTTCCTCGGCAAGGTCGCGGACACGGGTGGACGGGTTCACGCCGGTCGCGGCGAGGATCTCCTCGGACCGGGTACGTCCGATACCGAAGACGTAGGTGAGTGCGACCACCACACGCTTTTCGCGCGGGATGTCAACACCGGAAACGCGTGCCATTCAATGGCTCCTGTGTTCTCGGGGGTCTGCTGCAGAACCGTTCCCGGCTGCCGTATGAGGTACAGGTCGGGTCCCCGGCCCCCGCCGGAGGTGCCGTCAACCGTGCGAACACGGCCCGACGGGCTCTGCGTATGTACGTATTGCTATGCGTCGCGCGAAGAACTGCGAAGTTGCAGGTCGGTCGGCGTGCGTCAGCCCTGGCGCTGCTTGTGGCGCAGGTTGTCGCAGATGACCATGACCCGGCCGTGACGGCGGATCACCTTGCACTTGTCGCAGATCTTCTTGACGCTCGGCTTGACCTTCATGGGTGTGAGGTTCTCCGGGTCAGTGCCACCACCCGCGCACGGAGGCGGGGTGCGGGCAAGATCTACTTGTAGCGGTAGACGATCCGGCCACGCGTCAGGTCGTACGGAGAGAGCTCCACGACGACCCGGTCGTCCGGAAGGATTCGGATGTAGTGCATCCGCATCTTGCCGGAGATGTGCGCGAGGACCTTGTGACCGTTCTGGAGCTCCACCTTGAACATGGCGTTCGGGAGGGACTCGATCACGGTGCCCTCGATTTCGATGGCACCTTGCTTCTTGGCCACGCTTCGCCTTTCGAATCGGCTACCTTGATCGACTCTCGCCGCCGCATGCGGACACACGGGTACACGAGAGCCGACGCATCAGTCTACGTCAGGCCCCAGGAAAAGACGAATCGGGAAGTCTGCCCACCCGGACTGATCCTTACGCAGGCCACCGGGCCGCAGAAGTTCCCCGCTACGCCAGCGGATCCGGCGCCGCCACCACGCCCAGCTCCGCCAGCTTCGCCTTGCCCCCGTCGACCGCGGTGAGGACCAGGGGGCCCTCCTCGGTGAGGGCGACCGAGTGCTCCCAGTGGGAGGACCAGGTGCCGTCGGTGGTGATGACCGTCCAGTCGTCCTTCAGGACCTCCGTGGCCGGGGTGCCGAGGGAGACCATGGGCTCGATCGCCAGGCAGAAGCCGGGGACCAGCTTCGGGCCCTTGCCGCGCTTGCGGGAGACGTAGTTCAGCAGGTGCGGGTCCATGTGCATCTCGGTGCCGATGCCGTGGCCGCCGTAGTCCTCGATGATCCCGTACCGGCCGAGGCTGTGGTCGCCGACGGCCGGCCGCGGCTGCCGCTTGATGTACGTCTCGATCGCCCGCGACACGTCCACCAGGCGGTTGCCGAGCTTCATGGCGGCGATGCCGGCCCACATCGACTCCTCGGTCACCCGGGAGAGCTCGATCAGCTCGGGCGCGTGCCCGGTGCCCACGAAGGCCGTGTACGCGGCGTCCCCGTGCCAGCCGTCCACCATCGCGCCGCAGTCGATGGAGATGATGTCGCCGTCCTTGAGGACGGTCTTGTCGTCGGGGATGCCGTGGACGACCACCTCGTTGACCGAGGTGCAGATCGTCGCGGGGAACCCGCCGTACCCGAGGAAGTTCGACTTCGCCCCGTGGTCGGCGATGACCTTCCGCGCGACCTCGTCCAGGTCCCGGGTCGTCGCGCCCGGCACCGCGGCCTCGCGGGTCGCCGCGTGGATGGCCGCGACGACCAGCCCCGCCTCGCGCATCTTCGCGATCTGCTCGGGGGTCTTGATCTGCACCATCGTGGCCGCGGCCTTTCCATCGACTGAGGGGGAACAGAACAACGATACGGCCGCGGCGCCCCTGAGGGGCACCGCGGCCGTATCGGTCGAACCGGGGTTACTTCTTGAGCGCGGCCATCGCCTTCGCGGTGACCTCGTCCACCTTGCCGAGCGCCGTGATCGTCACGACCAGGTTCTGCGCCCGGTAGTAGTCGATGATCGGCTCGGTCTGCGTGTGGTAGACCTCCAGCCGCTTGCGGACGGTCTCCTCGGAGTCGTCCGGACGCTGGTAGAGCTCCCCGCCGCAGACGTCGCAGACGCCCTCGGTCTTCGGGGTGTTGTAGAGCACGTGGAAGACGTGCGCGCTGTCGTTGCGGCAGGTGCGGCGACCCGCGATCCGCTTCACGACCTCGTCCTCGGGGACCTCCAGGTCCAGGACCGCGTCGAGCTGCATGTCCTCGGCCTTCAGGACCACGTCCAGGGCCTCGGCCTGCGCCACGTTGCGGGGGAACCCGTCGAGCAGGAAGCCGTTGGCGGCGTCCGGCTGTGCCATCCGGTCCTTGGCCATCCCGATGGTCACCTCGTCGGGCACCAGGTCGCCGGCGTCCATGAACGCCTTCGCCTTGAGACCCAGCTCCGTGCCCTGAGAGATGTTGGCGCGGAACAGATCACCCGTGGAGATGTGAGGGATGTCCAGGTTCTTGGCAAGGAACGCGGCCTGCGTACCCTTGCCCGCACCGGGCGGTCCGACGAGGACGATTCGCATCAGCGGAGGAACCCTTCGTAATTGCGCTGCTGGAGCTGGCTCTCGATCTGCTTCACGGTCTCCAGCCCCACACCCACGATGATGAGGATGCTCGTCCCACCGAAGGGGAAGTTGGCATTGGCGCCACCGAAGCCTGCCAACGCCATCGTCGGCACAAGAGCGATCAGACCCAAGTACAGCGAGCCCGGCCAAGTGATCCGGTTGAGCACGTAGCTCAGGTACTCGGCAGTAGGTCGACCAGCCCGGATACCCGGGATGAAGCCACCATACTTCTTCATGTTGTCCGCGACTTCCTCGGGGTTGAACGAGATCGCCACGTAGAAGAAGGCGAAGAACACGATCAGAAGGAAGTACGTAGCGATGTAGTAGGGGTGGTCACCCTTGACGAAGTGGGCTTCGATCCAGGTCTTCCACCCTGCGGTGGAGCTGGAGAACTGGGCGATCAAGGCCGGGATGTAGAGCAGCGACGACGCGAAGATGACAGGAATCACACCTGCCTGGTTCACCTTCAGCGGGATGTACGTGGACGTACCGCCGTAGGAGCGCCGGCCGATCATGCGCTTCGCGTACTGCACCGGGATGCGCCGCTGGGCCTGCTCGACGAAGACCACGAGGGCCACCATCACGAAGCCGATGAGGATGACGGTGCCGAACTCGATCCAGCCCTTGGCGAGCTTGCCGCTCTCCTTGATGGCCCACAGGGCGCCCGGGAAGCCGGCGGCGATCGAGATGAACATCAGGATCGACATGCCGTTGCCGATGCCGCGGTCGGTGATGAGCTCACCGAGCCACATGACGACACAGGTGCCGGCGGTCATCGTGATGACCATCGTGGCGATGGTGAAGATCGACGGGTCGGGCACGACCTGATCGGCGACGCTGCAGCCGCTGAACAGCGCACCGCTCTTGGCGGTGGCGACGAGACCGGTGCCCTGCAGCACGGCGAGGGCGACGGTCAGGTACCGGGTGTACTGCGTGATCTTGGCGGTACCGGACTGTCCCTCCTTCTTGAGGGCTTCCAGGCGCGGGATCACGACGGTCAGCAGCTGCAGGATGATGCTCGCCGTGATGTACGGCATGATGCCGAGCGCGAAGATGGTGATCTGCAGCAGCGCCCCGCCACTGAACATGTTGACCAGGCCGAACAGGCTGTTGTTGCCCTCGCTGGCCTGCTTGACACACTGCTGGACGGCCTCGTAGCTGACGCCGGGGACCGGGATGTGGGCCCCGAGGCGGTACAGCACGATGATGGCGAGCGTGAAGAGCAGCTTCTTGCGCAGGTCGGGCGTCTTGAACGCCCGGGCGAACGCGGTGAGCACGGTGCCTCCTGCGACCCCCGCGCTATGCGTCAAGGGTGACGGTCTTGAGGTTCGACGATTAGGTATCGGTCATCAATTCCGAGCGGGCATACCGCACGGAGCCTAGACAGTGCACGCCACCTTACCGGCGACCATGCCCGCCTAGGAACGACCAATCGGGGATGCCCCTTTTGAGAGGCATCCCCGATCGGATGTTCAAGCCATCGAGTCGTCTCAGACGAGCTCGGTGACGGTGCCGCCAGCGGCGGTGATCTTCTCCTTGGCGGAGCCGGAGACGGCGTCAACCGAAACCTGCAGCGCCACGGTGATCTCGCCGGTGCCGAGCACCTTGACGAGCTGGTTCTTGCGCACCGCGCCCTTGGCGACCAGGTCGGCCACCGTGACCTCTCCACCCTCGGGGTAGAGAGCGCCGAGCTTGTCCAGGTTCACGACCTGGAACTCGGTGCGGAAGGGGTTCTTGAAGCCCTTCAGCTTCGGCAGGCGCATGTGGAGGGGCATCTGCCCACCCTCGAAGCGCTGCGGAACCTGGTAGCGGGCCTTCGTACCCTTCGTACCACGACCGGCCGTCTTACCCTTCGACGCCTCACCACGACCCACACGGGTCTTGGCGGTCTTGGCGCCGGGGGCGGGACGGAGGTTGTGGGCCTTCAGCGGGTTGTTCTCCGCCATGTCAGTCAACCTCCTCGACCGTCACGAGGTGGCGGACGGTGTGCACCATGCCGCGGAACTCGGGACGATCCTCCTTGACAACCACGTCGTTGACCTTCTTGAGGCCGAGCGAACGCAGGGTGTCGCGGTGGTTCTGCTTGCTGCCGATGTACGACTTCGTCTGCGTGACCTTGAGGCGAGCCATTACGCACCCGCCCCAGCACGCGCACGGAGCAGAGCCGCGGGGGCGACGTCCTCGAGGGGCAGACCACGGCGAGCCGCGATCTCCTCGGGACGCTGCAGGCCCTTGAGGGCCTCCACGGTCGCGTGCACGATGTTGATCGCGTTGTCGGAGCCGAGCGACTTCGACAGGATGTCGTGAACGCCGGCGCACTCGAGCACGGCACGCACCGGGCCACCGGCGATAACACCGGTACCGGGGGAAGCCGGCTTGAGCAGGACGACGCCCGCGGCCTTCTCGCCCTGGATCGGGTGAGGGATGGTGCCCTGGATGCGCGGAACCTTGAAGAAGTTCTTCTTGGCTTCCTCGACACCCTTGGCGATGGCCGCGGGAACTTCCTTGGCCTTGCCGTAACCGACACCTACGGTGCCGTCACCGTCGCCCACCACGACCAGCGCGGTGAAGCTGAAGCGGCGACCACCCTTGACAACCTTGGCGACGCGGTTGATCGCGACAACGCGCTCAACGTACGCGGTCTTCTCGGCGGCAGCGCCACCGTCGCGGCCCTTCCGGTCCCGCCGCTCGCCGCCACCGGCACCGCTTCCGCGGCGCTGGGGTCCAGCCATTGGATTTACCTCTCTCTGTTACGTCCGTTAGTCCCGGAACCGGGGCTTAGAACTTCAGCCCGGCTTCGCGGGCGGCGTCAGCCAGAGCGGCAATGCGCCCGGCGTACCTGTTGCCACCACGGTCGAACACGACAGCCTCGACACCAGCGGCCTTGGCGCGCTCAGCGACGAGAGCACCGACCTGCTTGGCCTGCGCGGACTTGTCACCCTCGCCACCACGGATCGACGCGTCCAGGTTCGACGCGGACGCAAGGGTGTGACCCTTGAGGTCGTCGATGACCTGAGCGGTGATGCCGCGGTTCGAACGCGTCACGACGAGGCGCGGACGCTCCGCCGTACCCGACACGTTCTTGCGGATGCGGATGTGGCGGCGAGCCTTGGCCGCACGCTTGTAAGCGTCGCCCTTGGCGATCTTCACACCGTATGCCATGGCTTACTTACCAGCCTTTCCGACCTTGCGGCGGATGACCTCGCCGGCGTACTTGACGCCCTTGGCCTTGTACGGGTCGGGCTTCCGCAGCTTGCGGATGTTCGCCGCGACCTCGCCGACCTTCTGCTTGTCGATGCCCTCGACCGAGAACTTCGTCGGCGACTCGACCTTGAACGAGATGCCCTCGGGCGCCTCGATCAGGATCGGGTGGCTGTAGCCGAGCTGGAACTCCAGAGCGGAGCCCTTCGCGGCGACGCGGTAACCGACACCGCTGATCTCGAGCGCCTTCACGTAACCCTGGGTCACACCGGTGATCATGTTGGCCACCAGCGTGCGGGACAGGCCGTGAAGGGCCTTGTTCTGACGCTCGTCGTTCGGGCGGTTGACGTTGAGCACGCCGTCCTCGCCCTTAACGATCTCGATCGGAGCGGCGACGGTGTGGCTCAGGGTGCCCTTGGAACCCTTCACCGTGACCGTGCGGCCATCGATGGTGACGTCCACGCCGGCGGGAACCTGGATAGGCAGCTTGCCAATACGCGACATTAGCTATTCCTCCGTTCCCGACTACCAGACGTAGGCGAGGACTTCCCCACCTACGCCCTTCTTGCCTGCCTGCTGGCCGGTCAGGAGACCGTGGGACGTGGAGATGATCGCCACGCCCAGGCCACCGAGGACCTTCGGCAGGTTGGTGGACTTCGCGTAAACCCGGAGACCGGGCTTCGAGATCCGCTTGATGCCCGCGATGGAGCGCTCACGGTTCGGACCGAACTTGAGCTCGAGGACGAGGTTCTTGCCGACCTCGGCGTCCTCGACCTTCCAGCCCGTGATGAAGCCCTCCTGCTGGAGGATTTCCGCGATGTGAGACTTGATCTTGCTGTGCGGCATCGTCACGGAGTCGTGGTATGCCGAGTTCGCGTTACGCAGACGAGTCAGCATGTCCGCGATCGGATCAGTCATGGTCATGAATTGGCCTTCGGCCTCTCTCGCCGGGGTTTCCTGTATGCGCCATCCCTCTCCCCACACAGGGGCGGGACGGGTGCGGCGCGGGGACCTACGGCGTAGTAAGTCGTACGGGCGGCGGACGCCCAACCCTCCTAGCCTAAGCCATGGAGGCCTGGGCATCCGCCAACCCAGTGCTTACCGAGAGACTCCGGTCATCCCAAGTAAGGGATTACCAGGAGCTCTTGGTCACGCCCGGCAGCTCGCCACGGTGAGCCATCTCACGAAGGCACACGCGGCACAGGCCGAACTTGCGGTACACGGAGTGGGGACGACCACAACGCTGGCAGCGCGTGTAGCCACGCACGCCGAACTTGGGCTTGCGGGCAGCCTTCGCGATGAGAGCCTTCTTCGCCATCTCGCTTACGCCTCCTTGAACGGGAAGCCGAGGTGACGCAGAAGGGCACGGCCCTCGTCGTCGTTGGTCGCCGTGGTCACCACGGTGATGTCCATACCCCGGACACGGTCGATCTTGTCCTGGTCGATCTCGTGGAACATGACCTGCTCCGTGAGACCGAAGGTGTAGTTGCCACGGCCGTCGAACTGCTTGGGGGACAGGCCGCGGAAGTCGCGGATGCGCGGGAGCGCCAGCGACAGGGTGCGGTCCAGGAACTCCCACATGCGGTCACCACGGAGGGTGACGTGCGCACCGATCGGCTGACCCTCGCGCAGCTTGAACTGCGCGATGGACTTGCGGGCCTTGGTGACGGCCGGCTTCTGACCGGTGATCGTGGTGAGGTCGCGGATCGCGCCATCGATCAGCTTCGAGTCGCGGGCGGCGTCGCCGACACCCATGTTGACCACGATCTTCACGAGGCCGGGAACCTGCATGACGTTCTCGTAGGAGAACTCCTCACGCAGCTTGCCCGCGATCTCCTCGCGGTACTTCGTCTTGAGACGCGGAGTGGTGGTAGCCATCAGATGTCCTCACCCGTCCGCTTGGCAACGCGGATCTTGTTGCCCTCGTCGTCGAAGCGGTAACCGACACGCGTGACGACCTTCTTGCCGTCCTTCTCAACGACCAGCTGGACGTTGGAGACGTGGACGGGCGCCTCGGTCGTGACGATGCCACCGGCCTGCGACGGGCCGGCCTTGGTGTGCTTCTTGACCCGGTTGACACCCTCGACGAGGACGCGGTTCTCGCGGGGGAAGGCCGTGATGACCTTGCCCTGCTTGCCCTTGTCCTTACCGGTGATGACCTGGACCAGGTCGCCCTTCTTGATCTTCATGCTTACAGCACCTCCGGCGCGAGCGAGATGATCTTCATGAACTTCTTCTCGCGCAGCTCACGGCCGACCGGGCCGAAGATACGGGTGCCACGAGGGTCGCCGTCGTTCTTGAGAATGACAGCGGCGTTCTCGTCGAAGCGGATGTACGAGCCGTCCTGGCGGCGGCGCTCCTTGACGGTGCGAACGATGACCGCCTTGACGACGTCACCCTTCTTCACGTTGCCACCGGGGATCGCGTCCTTGACGGTGGCGACGATGACGTCACCGATGCCCGCGTAGCGGCGGCCCGAGCCACCGAGAACACGGATGCAAAGGATCTCCTTGGCACCAGTGTTGTCGGCGACACGCAGTCGCGACTCCTGCTGGATCACGTCTATCTCCTGATTGTCTGCCGGTTCCCGGTCGGGGCTTCACGAGGAAGCCCCGACCGAGCCTGGCGGAACTGACCTAAGGGAAACCCCCTAGGCTGAACTTTTTGGATTTCCCTTGCGGGAAATTCCTTACTTGGCCTTCTCGAGGATCTCGACGACGCGCCAGTGCTTCGTCGACGACAGCTTCCGGGTCTCCATCAGGAGGACGCGGTCGCCGATGCCGGCAGCGTTCTGCTCGTCGTGAGCCTTGAGCTTGTTCGTACGGCGGATGACCTTGCCGTACAGCGCGTGCTTGACGCGGTCCTCGACGGCGACGACGACGGTCTTGTCCATCTTGTCGCTGACGACCAGGCCCTCGCGGACCTTGCGGGCGTTGCGCTCGGTCTTCTCAGTCACGTTGCTCTCGCTCATCAGGCGCTCTCCACCGTCTCGATGCCCAGCTCGCGCTCACGCATCAGGGTGTAGATCCGCGCGATGTCCTTGCGGACGGACTTGAGCCGCCCGTGGTTCTCGAGCTGGCCGGTCGCCGCCTGGAAGCGGAGGTTGAACAGCTCTTCCTTGGCCTCGCGGAGCTTGTTGAGAAGCTCCTCGTTGCCCAGCTCGCGCAGCTCGGACGCCTTGGTACCGGCCGACATCACAGCTCACCTGCTTCGCGCTTAACGATCTTGCACTTCATCGGCAGCTTGTGGGCCGCACGGGTCAGGGCCTCGCGCGCGATCTTCTCGTTCGGGTAGGACAGTTCGAACATCACCCGACCCGGCTTGACGTTCGCGATCCACCACTCCGGAGAACCCTTACCGGAACCCATGCGGGTCTCGGCGGGCTTCTTCGTCAGGGGGCGGTCCGGGTAGATGTTGATCCAGACCTTGCCGCCACGCTTGATGTGGCGGGTCATCGCGATACGAGCAGCCTCGATCTGGCGGTTCGTCACGTACGCCGGCGTGAGGGCCTGAATGCCGTACTCGCCGAACGCAACCTGCGTACCACCCTTGCTCATACCCGAGCGCTTGGGGTGGTGCTGCTTGCGGTGCTTGACCCTACGGGGGATCAGCATTTCGGTCAGGCCTCCGTTCCGGTGCTCTCAGCCGGAGCGGCAGCGGCGGCGGGAGCGTCGGCCTTGGGGGCCTCGGCAGCCGGCGCGGACTGCTGCTGCGGCTTGCGGCCGCGGCCGCCACGCTCGCCACCGCGGCCACCACGGCCGGCGGGACGGTCGCCAGCGCCTGCACCACGGGCCGGGCGGTTACCCGCACGGGCCGCAGCGTTCTCGGCGCGGACCTCGGCGATGTTCTTGACGTCGCCCTTGTAGATCCAGACCTTCACGCCGATGCGGCCGAAGGTGGTCTTGGCCTCGAAGAAGCCGTAGTCGACGTTCGCGCGGAGCGTGTGCAGGGGCACACGGCCCTCGCGGTAGAACTCCGAGCGGGACATCTCGGCGCCGCCGAGACGACCGCCGCACTGGATCTTGATGCCCTTGGCGCCGGCCTTCATCGTGCCCTGCATGCTCTTACGCATGGCGCGACGGAAGGAGACGCGGGAGGAGAGCTGCTCGGCAACGGCCTGGGCGACCAGCTGAGCATCCATCTCGGGGTTCTTGACCTCGAGGATGTTCAGCTGGACCTGCTTGCCCGTGAGCTTCTCGAGGTCGCCGCGGATGCGGTCGGCCTCGGCGCCACGGCGGCCGATGACGATGCCGGGACGCGCGGTGTGGATGTCCACCCGCACGCGGTCACGGGTGCGCTCGATCTCAACCTTCGAGATGCCGGCGCGCTCCATGCCGGACGTCATCATCCGACGGATGGCGACGTCTTCCTTGACGTAGTCCTTGTACAGCTTGTCGGCGTACCAGCGGGACTTGAAGTCCGTGGTGATGCCGAGCCGGAACCCATGCGGGTTAACCTTCTGGCCCATTACCGGGTTCCTTCCTTGCTGCTGACGACCACGGTGATGTGGCTGGTCCGCTTACGGATCCGGTAGGCACGGCCCTGAGCACGCGGACGGAACCGCTTCAGGGTCGGGCCCTCATCCACGTACGCCTCGCTGATGACCAGCGAAGAGGCGTCAGTGTGGTCGTAGTTGTGTGCAGCGTTGGCGATGGCGCTGTCCAGCACCTTGCCAACCGGCACGCTCGCGGCCTGCGGGGCGAAACGCAGGACCGCCTGAGCCTCCGTGGCGTCCATGCCACGGATAAGGTCCACCACGCGGCGGGCCTTCATGGGCGTGACGCGGATGTACCGCGCCTGGGCCCTGGCTTCCATGGTTGTCCTTCCAGTGTCTGTCATGGTCATTCCACCCCGCTACTAGCGGCGCTTCGACTTCCGGTCGTCCTTCACGTGACCCCGGAAGGTGCGCGTCGGCGAGAACTCGCCGAGCTTGTGGCCGACCATCGACTCGGTGACAAACACCGGAATGTGGGTCTTGCCGTTGTGCACCGCGATCGTGTGGCCGAGCATGGCCGGGATGATCATCGAGCGACGGGACCAGGTCTTGATGACGTTCTTGGTACCGGCTTCGTTCTGAGCGTCCACCTTCTTTACGAGGTGGCCGTCAACGAAGGGTCCCTTCTTGAGACTGCGCGGCATCTAAACCCGCTCCTAGCGCTTCTTGTTCGTCTTGCGGCGGCGGACGATGTACTTGCTCGAAGCCTTCTTCGGCGAGCGAGTACGACCCTCCTTCTGACCCCACGGGGAGACCGGGTGGCGACCACCGGAGGTCTTGCCCTCACCACCACCGTGCGGGTGGTCCACCGGGTTCATCGCCACACCGCGGACGGTCGGGCGAACGCCCAGCCAGCGCTTACGGCCGGCCTTGCCCCAGTTGATGTTCGACTGCTCGGCGTTGCCGACCTCGCCGATGGTGGCGCGGCAGCGGGCGTCGACGAGACGGATCTCACCGGACGGCATACGAAGGTGGGCCATCGTGCCCTCCTTCGCGAGCAGCTGCACGGAGGCACCAGCGGAGCGCGCGAACTTGGCGCCGCCACCGGGACGGAGCTCGATCGCGTGGATCGTGGTACCGACCGGGATGTTGCGGAGCGCCAGGTTGTTGCCGGGCTTGATGTCCGCGCCGGGGCCGTTCTCGACGCGGTCACCCTGCGTCAGACCCTTGGGGGCGATGATGTAGCGCTTCTCGCCGTCCACGTAGTGGAGCAGCGCGATGCGCGCGGTGCGGTTCGGGTCGTACTCGATGTGAGCGACCTTGGCCGGCACGCCGTCCTTGTCGTGACGACGGAAGTCGATCACGCGGTAGGCGCGCTTGTGGCCGCCACCCTGGTGTCGAACCGTGATCCGACCGGTGTTGTTACGGCCGCCCTTGCTGTGCAGGGGGCGGACCAGCGACTTCTCCGGCGTGGACCGCGTGATCTCGACGAAGTCGGCTACGGAGGAGCCACGGCGGCCCGGCGTAGTCGGCTTGTACTTGCGGATTCCCATTTCTCAGTCCTCGTCCGATTCCGGACGATCCAGACCGCCGTTAGGCGGTCGGACCGCCGAAGATGTCGATACGGTTGCCCTCGGCAAGGGTCACGATGGCGCGCTTGGTGTCCTTGCGCTTACCGAAACCGGCCTTGGTGCGCTTGCGCTTGCCCTGGCGGTTGATCGTGTTGACCCCGGTGACCTTGACCGAGAAGACCGCCTCGACGGCCTGCTTGATCTGGGTCTTGTTGGAGCCAGGCGCGACGATGAACGTGTACTTGTTCTCGTCCAGCAGGGCGTAGCTCTTCTCCGAGACGACCGGCTTGACGAGGATGTCACGCGGGTCCGAGAAGGTCTTGCTGGTGACGACGGCCTCAGTCATCAGGCGTCGCTCCCTTCGGTCTCAGCGGTCTGGGGGCCAGACACGAAGGACTCGAGGGCGGCCTGGGTGAAGACCACGTCGTCGGAGACGATCACGTCGTACGTGTTGAGCTGGCCCGGCTCCAGGATGTGCACCTGGGGCAGGTTGCGGGCGGACAGCCACGCGGCCTCGTCGGAGCGCTCGGCGACCAGGAGCAGGCTCTTGCGCTCCGAGATCTTGCCGAACAGCGTCTTGGCGGCCTTGGTGGAGATCTCACCCTCGACCACGCCGGTGACGACGTGGATGCGGGAGTGGTTCGCCCGGTCCGACAGGGCACCGCGGAGGGCGGCGACCTTCATCTTCTTCGGGGTCCGCTGCGAGTAGTCACGCGGCTGCGGGCCGTGGACGACGCCACCACCGGCGAACTGCGGGGCGCGGGTCGAACCCTGACGGGCGCGGCCGGTGCCCTTCTGGCGGTAAGGCTTCTTGCCACCACCGCGGACTTCGCCACGGGTCTTGGTCTTGTGCGTGCCCTGACGGGCCGCGGCCAGCTGCGCGACGACGACCTGGTGGATCAGCGGAACGCTGACCTTGGCGCCGAAGATCTCCGCGGGGAGGTCGACGGTCCCGGCCTTGTCGCCTGCCGGCGAAAGGATGTCAATGGTGCTCATCGGTTCCTCAAACCCCCTTGGCCGCGGTGCGGACCAGGACGAGGCCACCGTTAGGGCCGGGGACGGCGCCCTTGATGAGCAGCAGACCCTTCTCGGCGTCAACGGCGTGGACGGTCAGGTTCTGGGTGGTCACACGCTCGTTGCCCATGCGACCGGCCATGCGCATGCCCTTGAAGACACGGCCCGGCGTGGCGCAGCCACCGATGGAACCGGGCTTGCGGTGCACGCGGTGGGCACCGTGCGACGCCTTGCCACCACGGAAGTTGTGGCGCTTCATGACACCGGCGAAGCCCTTGCCCTTGCTCTTACCGGTGACGTCGACCTTCACGCCGGCCTCGAAGAGCTCGGCGGTGATCTCCTGGCCGAGCGTGTACTCGGAGGCGTCAGCGGTGCGGAGCTCCACCAGGTGGCGGCGCGGGGTGACGTCGGCCTTGGCGAAGTGACCCTTGAGGGGCTTGTTCACCTTGCGAGGGTCGATCTCGCCGAAGGCGATCTGGACCGACTCGTAGCCGTCGACGTCGTTCGTACGGACCTGGGTCACGACATTCGGGCCGGCCTTGACGACGGTCACCGGGACGACCCGGTTGTTCTCGTCCCAGACCTGCGTCATGCCGAGCTTCTCGCCCAGGATGCCCTTGATGTTCTTAGCCATCTCGCGCGTCACCTCAGAGCTTGATCTCGATGTCGACGCCCGCCGGCAGGTCGAGGCGCATGAGCGAGTCAACCGTCTTCGGCGTGGGGTCGAGGATGTCGATGAGGCGCTTGTGCGTGCGCATCTCGAAGTGCTCGCGCGAGTCCTTGTACTTGTGCGGCGACTTGATGACGCAGTACACGTTCTTCTCAGTGGGCAGCGGCACCGGGCCCGCGACCGACGCACCAGTGCGCGTCACCGTCTCGACGATCTTCTTCGCCGAGGAGTCGATGACCTCGTGGTCGTAGGCCTTGAGCCGGATGCGGATCTTCTGTCCCGCCATGGCTACTAGTAGTCCTTTGTCTCGTTTAACGCTCTGGAACCCGTTGCCCCATGTCCGACCTCCGACCCACGCGGTCGGGCGTGTCGCGCTCCCTCTACGCAGAAGTCCCTGAGGACTTCCCAACCAAGGGGGCGCGGTCGCCATGACCGCCGGCCGGGGGCAGGCCGCAATATCTGCGAGGGGCCACCGGGTGCCTGGCCGGTACCCCGCTGACGCTTCCCAGAAGATTCCCGTACGTCCGCCCCTGAGAAGGGGCGACGAGTACTGTGGGACTCGCTTCCGGTCCTCCCGACGGGAGGCGCGCAGCATCGGCACTCAACCGAGCAACCCCGACAGTCTGCCATACGGGGGCATCCGGCCGCCAATCGGAACCGGAGACTGTACCCCACGTCACGTACGGCCATGCGCCGGGGCGCGAGCGCCGTGCTCCGGGGCCCCCCTTCCGGGTTCACCCCAAGCGCCGTGCGCGCTCCGTGAGATGGCGTCGTTCGGGGGCGCTCGTCGTCCGGCGGGCCGCCTCCCGGTAGGCCTCGGACGCCGCCTCCTTGTCGCCGAGGAGTTCGAGCAGATGCGCCCGGGCGGCGTGCAGCCGGTGGTGCCGGGCCGTGCGCCTGTCCCCCGCGAGTTCGTCCAGGAGGGCGAGTCCGGCCGCGGGACCGTGGACCATGGCGACGGCCACCGCGCGGTTGAGGGTGACCATCGGGTTCGGCCCGGTCAGCTCCAGGAGTTCGTAGAGCGCGAGGATCTGCGGCCAGTCGGTGGCCTCGGCGGACGCGGCCTCGTCGTGGACCGCCGCGATGGCCGCCTGGAGCTGGTACGGGCCGACCCTGCCGCGCGGCAGGGTGCGGCCGAGCAGCTCGACGCCCTCCGCGACCAGCCCGGCGTCCCAGAGCCCCCGGTCCTGCTCCGCGAGCGGCACCAGTTCTCCGTGCGGGCCCGTACGGGCCGGCCTGCGGGCGTCGGTGAGCAGCATCAGGGCGAGCAGACCCGCCGTCTCGGGGTCCTCCGGCAGCAGCCGGTGGAGCAGCCGCGCGAGCCTGATCGCCTCCGTGGACAGCTCGGGCGCGGTGAGCTCCTCCCCGGCGCTGGCCGTGTAGCCCTCGTTGAACACGAGGTAGAGCACGTGCCGCACCTCGGCGAGACGGGCCGCCCGGTCCTCCCCCTCGGGCAGGGCGAGCGAGCCGCCCGCCGCCTTGATCGTCTGCTTGGCCCGGCTGATCCGCTGCGCCATGGTCGACTCGGGTACGAGGAAGGCCGCGGCGATCTGCGCGGTGGTGAGGCCGCCGACCGCACGCAGGGTGAGCGCGATCCGGCTGGGCGGCGAGAGGTCCGGGTGGCAGCAGAGGAAGAGCAGCGGGAGCGAGTCGTCCCGGTCGGCGCCCTGCGCGTCGTCGGCGGCGGGCGCGAGGAGTTCGGCGTCCGGGGTGGCGAGGGCCACGGTGTCCTCACGGCGGCGGCGCGCGGCCTCGCTGCGCACCAGGTCGATGTAGCGGCGGCCGGCGACGGTGACCAGCCAGCCGCGCGGGTGCGCGGGGACGCCCTGTTCCGGCCACTGCTCGGCGGCGGCGATCAGCGCCTCCTGGACGGCGTCCTCGCAGAGGTCGAAGTCGCCGTACCGCCGGACGAGCGCGCCGAGGACCTGCGGCGCGCAGGTGCGCAGCAGGTCCTCGATCTCGTCGGGCCCGGTCACACGTCCGCCGCTGACTCGTGCAGGACCGGCCACAGCTCGACGGGGTCGACGTCCGCGAAGGGCATGTCCGCGGCGATCTCCTGGGCCCGCTCCAGGCTGTCGCAGTCCAGCAGGTAGAAGCTGGCCAGGTACTCCTTGGTCTCCAGGTACGGGCCGTCGGTGACGACGGGGGCGCCGCCCCCGCGCCGGACGAGCTGGGCCGCGGCCGCGTCGGCGAGCCCGTACGCGCCGAGCAGTTCGCCGCTCTCGCGGTACCTCCGGTTGAAGGCCTCCTGCCGGGCGATCGCCTCGGGCCAGGCGTCGGCCGGGAAGGAGTCCCACTTCGCCTGGTTGCCGTAGATCATCGCGACGTACTTCATCTCGGGTGTCCTCCCCGTCCCGCGCGCCCTCGTGGCGCGCTGTCACCCTTCGGTCGGAACCATGATCGCCGCCTCGACATCCGTCCGCGGGATTCCCGGAACTTTTTCTCCCGCCCCGCCGCCCGCACAACCTCTTCGCACACAGATTCGTCTTTCAGGCGACCCCTGAGCGAAGGACCCGCACGTGCAGCCCACCCCACCCCGCCGGCGAGCGGTGCTCGCCGCCGCCCTCGCGGCCACCACGGCCGCCGCCGGGTGTTCCGTACCGGAGCCGCGCCGGACGGCGCCGACCGCCGACCCGGCACCGGGGAAGCCGATCGCCTCGGTCCGGGCCAGGCGGGCTCTCCTGATGCAGTTCTCGGCGCATCCGGACGACGACCTGTACTTCATGAACCCGGACACGCAGCGGCTGCTCGACTCGGGGGTCCCGCTCGTCTCGGTGTACGTGACGGCAGGCGAGCACACCGGGCGGAACCGGATCGCGGGGATGCCGGAGGCCCCTCCGGACCGGGCCGCGTACTCCGCCGCCCGCCACCAGGGCCTGCGCCAGTCGTACGCGGTGGCGCTCGGCCTGCCGATGTTCACACCGTGGCGGCGGGAGACGCTGACCCTGCCCGGCGGCCGGCCGGCCGAGGTCGACACGCTCACGCACGGCGGGCGCCGGGTCGAACTGGTCTTCCTCAACCTGCCGATGCACACCTCCCGCCGGTACATGGCCATGCCCGCGCTCTGGGACGACCGCGCCCTGGAGGTACGGACCCAGCTGCCGGCCGGCTCCCCCGTCACCCGCGCCGCCACCTACGACTACGACCAGCTGGTCGCCGCCCTCGCCTGGCTGCTCGCCCGCCACCGGCCCACGGTGGTGCACACCCTGGACCCCGACCCGGACCTCCAGGACGGTGACGACGCCACCCGGCGGCGGAACTCCGAGCAGCCCGGGTACTCGGACCACGGGGACCACACGGCGGTCGCCTGTTTCACCTGGGCGGGGCTGGCCCGCTGGGTGTCGGACGCCGTCCGCGACGGCGAGCCGATACCGGCGTTCACGACGACCGCCTTCCGTGGCTACTACAACCGGCACTGGCCGAAGAACCTTCCGCCGGCGGTCCTGAGGGAGAAGGCCGCCCGCCTCGTCCCGTACGGCGGCGACCCGGGCTGGCAGTGCGGGAACCCCTCGGGCTGCGGCGACTACGGCGTCGGCGGCGACCGGCCGCTCACCAACCGCAAGGGCTGGGTCCGCTCCACCCACCACCGCTGGCCGGCCACGGGCCCCGCGCTCGCGGAGGAGCCGGACGGGCGGCTCACGGCGTACGGCGTGCTCGGGCTGCGCGCGGTCCGCTGGCGCGAGACGGCACCGGGGACCTGGAGCGAGCCGGCGGACCTCGGCGGCGGTCCGCTCGCGCCCGCGCTCGGCTCCGCGGTGCTCCCGGACGGCAGGGTGCTGCTCTTCGGGGTGCGGTTCGCCGCGCTCGACGGGCACGGCGGGGCCAACCGGCGCGAGGTGGTGCTGCTGGAGCAGCGCTCCCCCGGCGGCCCGTTCCTCGCCTGGCGGGGGCTCGGCTGCCCGGAGCGCCTCGACGACCGGGGGCGACGGATCGGCGCCCCGGTGGCGGTCACGGCCCGCGACGGCCGGGTGCGGCTCTTCGTACGGAACGCGGACAAGGGCGTCTCGACGCGGGTACGGGCGACGGACGGCTCCTGGGGCCCGTGGCAGACCCTCCGCGGCACGGCGGAGGTGCAGGACGGCCTCGCGGTCTCGGTGGACGCGGCGGGCCGGGTGCACCTGTACGCGGCGGGCCGGGAGTCCGTACGGCACTGGGTGGACGGGGAGGAGCGGGCGGACCGGCTGCCGCGCTCCGGATCCACGGTGGCGAGCGCGGGCGGCGCGCTGTACCACCGCCCCCCGGCGGCGGCGCGGTTGCTCGGTCCCGGCGGCGACACCGGTCTCGACGGATACGGAGGGGTGGTCGCCGCGCGCTCGGCGGCGCTCGGGACCGTGCTGCTCGGCACGGACGCGCGGGGCCGGGTGACCGTACGGGCCGGCGGCCGGTCGCGTACCCGTACGAAGGGCCCGGCGGCGGTCTCGGCCGCGCTGCACCTGGGCGCGCGGGGGACGACCGTGGTCGGCCTCGGCGCGGACGGACACCCGTGGAGCTGGCGGCCGTAACGGGCCGGGAACGCGAGAAGGCCCCGCACCGAAAGGTGCGGGGCCTTCTCTCACTGCTGGCAACTCGTGCGAGCCACCGGGTCAGTTCAAGATCAGGCGGTGATCTTGACGACCTGGCCGGCGCCGACGGTCCGGCCACCCTCACGGATGGCGAACTTGAGGCCCTCCTCCATGGCGATGGGCTGGATCAGCTCAACGCTCATGGCGGTGTTGTCGCCCGGCATGACCATCTCGGTGCCCTCGGGGAGGGTCACGACGCCGGTCACGTCCGTGGTACGGAAGTAGAACTGCGGGCGGTAGTTGTTGAAGAACGGGGTGTGACGGCCACCCTCGTCCTTCGACAGGATGTAGGCCTGGGCCTCGAAGTTGGTGTGCGGCGTGACCGAACCCGGCTTGATGATGACCTGGCCGCGCTCGACGTCCTCACGCTTGATGCCACGGAGGAGCAGACCGACGTTCTCACCGGCCTGGCCCTCGTCGAGCAGCTTGCGGAACATCTCGATACCGGTGACCGTGGTGGTGGTCTTCTCGGTCTTGATACCGATGATGTCGACGGTCTCGTTGACCTTGAGGATACCGCGCTCGATACGACCGGTGACGACGGTGCCACGACCGGTGATCGTGAAGACGTCCTCGATCGGCATCAGGAACGGCTTGTCGACGTCACGCTCGGGCTGCGGGATGGACTCGTCCACGGCGTGCATGAGGCCGAGGAGCTTCTCGCCCCACTCCTTGTCGCCCTCGAGCGCCTTGAGCGCCGAGACGCGGACGACCGGCAGGTCGTCGCCCGGGAACTCGTACTCGGAGAGGAGCTCACGCACCTCGAGCTCGACGAGCTCCAGGATCTCCTCGTCGTCCACCATGTCGGCCTTGTTCAGGGCGACGACGATGTACGGAACGCCGACCTGGCGGGCCAGGAGCACGTGCTCCTTGGTCTGCGGCATCGGGCCGTCGGTGGCCGCGACCACGAGGATGGCGCCGTCCATCTGCGCCGCACCCGTGATCATGTTCTTGATGTAGTCCGCGTGACCGGGGCAGTCGACGTGGGCGTAGTGACGCGACTCGGTCTGGTACTCGACGTGCGCGATCGAGATGGTGATACCGCGCTGGCGCTCCTCGGGAGCCTTGTCGATCTGGTCGAAGGCCGAGGCCTCGTTCAGGTCCGGGTACGCGTCGTGCAGCACCTTGGTAATGGCGGCCGTGAGGGTCGTCTTACCGTGGTCGATGTGACCGATGGTGCCGATGTTGACGTGCGGCTTAGTCCGCTCGAACTTCGCCTTCGCCACGGGGGTCCTCCTGGAGAGTGGTTCTGTACGCCTTGCTTCATCGGCGCCAGGTGATCTTTGCTGGGATGCCATTCACCGGGGCCCGATTCCTCGGGTTTCGGGGGTCGAGCCCCGGTGACTGGTGTCAAGCCTAAAGCGTGAACTCGGGAGAGTTACTCGCCCTTGGCCTTCGCGATGATCTCCTCGGCGACGTTCCGCGGAACCTCGGCGTAGGAGTCGAACTGCATCGAGTAGCTTGCGCGACCCGAGGTCTTGCTGCGGAGGTCGCCGACGTAGCCGAACATCTCCGAAAGGGGCACGAGGCCCTTCACGACGCGAGCGCCGCTGCGCTCCTCCATGGCCTGAATCTGACCACGGCGGGAGTTGATGTCGCCGATGACCTCACCCATGTAGTCCTCGGGCGTGGTGACCTCGACGGACATCATGGGCTCGAGGATGACCGGCGAAGCCTTCCGCGCGGCCTCCTTGAAGGCCTGCGAACCGGCGATCTTGAACGCGAGCTCGGAGGAGTCGACCTCGTGGTAGCCACCGTCGAGAAGGATGACGCGAACGCCGGTCATCTCGTAGCCGGCCAGGATGCCGAACTGCATGGCCTCCTGCGCACCCGCGTCGACCGAAGGGATGTACTCCTTCGGGATGCGGCCACCGGTGACCTTGTTCACGAACTCGTACGAGGCGTCGCCGCCCTCGATGGGCTCGATCGCGATCTGCACCTTGGCGAACTGACCGGTACCACCGGTCTGCTTCTTGTGGGTGTAGTCAAGTCGCTCGACGGCCTTGCGGATCGTCTCGCGGTACGCGACCTGCGGCTTGCCGACGTTCGCCTCGACCTTGAACTCGCGACGCATGCGGTCGACGAGGATGTCGAGGTGAAGCTCGCCCATACCACCGATGATGGTCTGGCCGGTCTCCTCGTCCGAGTGGACCTGGAAGGAGGGGTCCTCCTCCGCGAGACGCTGGATGGCGACACCCAGCTTCTCCTGGTCACCCTTGGACTTGGGCTCGATGGCGACCTGGATGACCGGGGCCGGGAAGTCCATGGACTCCAGGATGACCGGGTTCTTCTCGTCGCACAGCGTCTCACCGGTGGTGGTCTGCTTGAGGCCCATGACGGCGACGATGTCGCCGGCGCCCACCGAGTCGATCTCCTCACGCTTGTTCGCGTGCATGCGGTAGATCTTGCCGATGCGCTCCTTCTTGCCCTTGACGGAGTTCAGCACCGCGGTGCCGGCCTCCAGGCGACCGGAGTAGATCCGGACGAAGGTGAGCTTGCCGAGGTGCGGGTCGCTCGCGATCTTGAACGCGAGGGCCGACAGCGGCTCGTCGTCGGACGGCTTGCGCCGCACGATCTCCTCCGCGTCCTTGACGCTGTGGCCCTCGATGGCCTCGACGTCCAGGGGCGACGGAAGGTAGCGGACGACAGCGTCGAGCAGGGGCTGAACGCCCTTGTTCTTGAACGCGGTGCCACAGAAGACGGGGGTGATCGTCTTCTCGCCGCCACCCTTGCCGGAGGCGATGGTGATGCGACGGACGGCAGCGTAGATCTGCTCCTCGGTGGGCTCGACGCCCTCCAGGAACAGCTCCATGAGCTCCTCGTCGTTCTCCGCGACGGTCTCGACCAGCTTCGCGCGCCACTCTTCGGCGAGCTCGGTGTGCGAGGCCGGGATGTCGACGACGTCGTACATCTCGCCCTTGCTGGCCTCGGCGGACCAGACGAGAGCCTTCATGCGGACGAGGTCGACGACGCCCTGGAAGTCCATCTCGGCGCCGATCGGGAGCTGCATGACGATCGGGACGGCGCCGAGGCGCTCCACGATCATGTCGACGCAGCGGAGGAACTCGGCACCCGTACGGTCGAGCTTGTTGACGAAGCAGATGCGCGGGACGCCGTAGCGGTCCGCCTGTCGCCAGACAGTCTCGGACTGGGGCTCGACACCGGCCACACCGTCGAACACGGTGACAGCACCGTCGAGCACGCGCAGCGAACGCTCCACCTCGACGGTGAAGTCGACGTGGCCCGGCGTGTCGATGATGTTGATCGTGTGATCGACATTCTCGAGCGGCCAGTGACAGGTCGTCGCGGCGGACGTGATCGTGATGCCGCGCTCCTGCTCCTGCTCCATCCAGTCCATCGTGGCAGCGCCGTCGTGGACTTCACCGATCTTGTACGAGACGCCGGTGTAGAACAGGATCCGCTCGGTGGTGGTCGTCTTGCCCGCGTCGATGTGCGCCATGATGCCGATGTTGCGCACCTTGGCAAGGTCAAGCGAAGTGGTAGCCATATCGGCTCAGTCTTCTCTCGGTCTCGATGTGGGTTGCGACTACCAGCGGTAGTGCGCGAAGGCCTTGTTGGACTCGGCCATCTTGTGCGTGTCCTCACGCTTCTTGACGGCCGCACCGAGGCCGTTCGAGGCGTCGAGGAGCTCGTTCATGAGGCGCTCGGTCATGGTCTTCTCGCGACGGGCGCGGGAGTAACCGACGAGCCAGCGGAGGGCGAGCGTGGACGCGCGGCCCGGCTTGACCTCGATCGGCACCTGGTAGGTGGCGCCACCGACACGGCGGGACTTGACCTCGAGGGCCGGCTTCACGTTCTCGAGAGCGCGCTTCAGCGTGATGACCGGGTCCTGGCCGGTCTTCTCGCGAAGACCCTCCATGGCGCCGTACACGATGCGCTCGGCGGTGGAACGCTTGCCGTCCAGCAGGATCTTGTTGATCAGCGAGGTGACAAGAGGAGAGCTGTAGACCGGGTCGATGATGACCGGGCGCTTCGGGGCGGGGCCCTTACGAGGCATTCTTACTTCTCCTTCTTGGCGCCGTAGCGGCTGCGAGCCTGCTTACGGTTCTTGACGCCCTGCGTGTCGAGGGAACCGCGGATGATCTTGTAACGAACACCCGGCAGGTCCTTCACACGGCCACCGCGCACGAGCACGATCGAGTGCTCCTGCAGGTTGTGACCCTCACCCGGGATGTAGGCCGTGACCTCGATGCCCGAGGTCAGACGCACACGCGCGACCTTACGGAGGGCCGAGTTCGGCTTCTTCGGGGTGGTCGTGAACACACGCGTGCAGACGCCGCGGCGCTGAGGGGAACCCTCGAGTGCGGGCGTCTTGTTCTTCTCGACCTTGTCCTGCCGGCCCTTCCGGACCAGCTGCTGGATCGTAGGCACTACTTCTCCGGTTTCTGTGTGCCGTCGTAAAACTAACCTGGAACATCCACCGACCCACGCGGTCGGGTGTGTCGAATCGCGCACACCCAGCCGCACGGGGCGGAAAGGGCGCGGATCACGGTGGCCGGTATATGACTCGCCTTGCGGTTGAGGACACGCACGCGAGCCCAGGCACACCCCAGGCACAAGGCTTGAGCGTACCTATCGCATGGACTCCGGTCAAAACAAATGCCCACGCGCACGCGGTCCCGGCCGCGGTGGGCCGGGACCGGCGGACATCGGGGCAGGTCCGGGGCGTCCCGGGTCAGTCCCGGGCGGTACGGCGCGGCTCGGCGGGCTCGGCGGGACGCTCCGCCTCGGCGTCGGGCTCCAGGAACTGGTTGACGACCTTGACGAAGACGCCCATGCGCTCGTCGGGCACGCCGAGCCAGCGGGCGAAGTCCTCCATGGAGGGCTGCCAGTCGCTCGGCGGCAGCAGATCGGCCGCCATCGGCAGCTCCTCCGGGGTCACGCGCCCGGACCGGATCAGCATGTCGCGGACGGAGACGCCGAGCAGCGGGGCGATCCTGCGCATGGTCTCCAGGTCGGGCATGCTCTGGCGCTGCAGCAGGCGCGTCACGGCGGCGCGGTGGACTCCCGCCTCGTCCGCGATCCGGGACTTGCCACCGCCGCGGGGACTGTCGATGTCGTATCCGCGTGCCCGCATCAGGCCTTCGACCCAGCCCGCGAATTCGTCGAGCCCTTGACTGCTCATGTGTACCGCTCCCTCACTCCCCACCCTCCGGATGCCCACCTTAGCGTGCTTGCGCGCACGGAATTACGTGCTTTCGGGCACGCAATCGTGTCGAATCGATGAAGACCCGGGGACGACCCCCTCCACAAGCTTGTTGCGCGCTCGCACGCAACGTGTCAGGCTGCTCGACGCCGCACTCGTCGGCCCCCTGAGCCCCAGAAGCCCCCTCGGCCCCATGGACGCCCCGGTGGCCCCGGCCCGTGGAGAAACCTCTTGTTCCCGTCCGACCCGTCCCCCTGGCAGGCCTCCGCCGCGTGCGCCGGCCTCTCCCCGTCCGTCGTCTTCGCCCGTCGGCCCAAGGACGCGGCCCCGGCGCTGCGCGCCTGCGCCGACTGCCCCGTCCGTCGCGAGTGCGAGGCGGCGGTGGCCCCGGCCGAGAGCTACTTCGACGGCGTCTGCGCGGGCCGCCTGTGGCGCAACGGCCGCCCGGCGGACGCCCGGCGCGTCGCGAAGGCGGTCGCCCTGGTGGGGAGTCGCCACCGTGGCTGACCTCACCGACGGCACGCACCTCACCGACCACACGTACCTCACCGACGGCAGGGGCCCTGGCGGCCCCGCCGGTCCCACCGGCCCCACCGGCCCCGCCGACCCGGCCGTCGCGGTCGTGCTGCGGGACATCGCCCTCTGGACCGCCTCCCTCGTACGGCAGTTCCCCGAGCTCTCCGAGGAGTTGGCCCCCGGCCGCCGCTCCCCCGGCGGCGCCGGCCCCACCGCCCCGCACCCCGGCCGCGACGAGCTGATCCGTGCGGAGCGGCGCGAGGCGCTGCTGCTCGAACAACGGCACGGCCTCTCCGTCCCCGGGCACGGCGCCGCACCGATCCGGCTCCACGTCTCCGACGCCATCCGGGACATCACCGACGGCGTGGTGGAGCTGGAGGAGGCGGTCTGCGCCCGGCTCGCCCTGCCCCGGCCGCCCCGCGCCGGGGTGATCGAACGGCTGCGGCGGATCGTCGGCCTGCTCGACGCCGTCGCCACCCACCCGGTCCTCGCCCGGCACGTCCGGGACGAGATCCGGCGGATGGCCCGCCGCTGCGCCCGGACGCTGGGCGACGCGGAGACGATCGTCCGGGTCTCGGGGCGCTGCCCGTGGTGCGACTCGGTGTCGCTGCGGGCCTTCCCGGACCGGCGCGCGGTGCTGTGCGTGAACCCGGCGTGCGTGTGCACGGACGCGGCGTGCGGCTGCCAGGACGACCCGGCGTACCGGCATCTGTGGCCGGAGCGGGAGTGGGCGGAGCTCGCGGCCGCCTCCGGGGCCCGGACCGAGGAGATCGAGACCGCGATGGACCACCAGGAGGAGCCCGCATGCTGAGCTCGATCGCCCTGCCCGCCCTGATCCCGGGGCCGCTGGCCGCCGAGGAGGCGGGGGTGGCGCCCGCGACGATCCGGAAGTGGGTCCAGCTGGGCCATCTGACCGCCGCGGGCCGGGCGGGCCGGGCGCAGCTCTTCCGCCTGGAGGACGTGTTCGCCGCCGAGCGCACCGCCCGCCGCCGCCCCCGTACCGCCTGATCCCCTCCCCACCAGATGCGCCCCGCGTCCCTCCCGGACGCGGGGCGCTTCGTCATGCGGCCAGGAAGCGGTGGAGCGAGTCGGTGAGGTCGGCGACGAAGCGGTCGCGGGTCTTCTCGGGCACGCGGTCGAGGGAGAGGTACGGGTTGAGGTCCTCCAGCTCGACGAGGAGCAGTTCGCCGCCGGGGGCGCGGCAGGCGTCGACGCGCTGGATGCCGTGGTCGAGGGTGTTCCAGTCGATGAAGCGGCGGGCGAAGGCGAGGTCGTCCCCGGTCGGCTCGTACGGCTCCAGGACCCAGCGGCGCTCGGGGTCGGGGGCGTACAGGGCGTACTGGAAGAGGTCGTCGACGAAGTAGAAGGAGACCTCGTACCGGAAGTCGACGCGGGGCTGGACGAGGAGTTCGCCGTAGGTGAGGCCGGCGAGTTCCTCGTACGGCACGAAGCGCAGTCCTATGGAGTCCGCCCCGGCCTTGGGCTTGACCGCGTAGGCGGCGGCCTCGGGCAGGCGGTGGAG
Source organism: Streptomyces sp. CB02261 (assembly GCF_001905665.1). Lineage (GTDB taxonomy): Bacteria > Actinomycetota > Actinomycetes > Streptomycetales > Streptomycetaceae > Streptomyces. The sequence continues at coordinate 725,528 of NZ_LIVX01000002.1, forward strand.
GTCCTCGGGCCGGTCGGCGGTGGGGATGACGGGGTGTCCGGCGGCGGTCAGGTCGAGGAGGTACCGCTTGCCGGCCATGTCGCCGCGGCCGTGGAGCGGGTTGTAGACGCGGATGCCGCGGGCCAGGGCCTGGGCGCGGAAGGCGTCGTACTCCTCCTGGTGGCCGAGGACCGGGCCGCTGTTCCGCACGACGACGGCGTCGAAGGCGTCCATGAGCGCGGTGGTGTCGCGCGGGTGGCAGAGCGCCAGGTCGAAGCTCTCGCGGAGCCGGGCGGTGAGGTCGATGTCCTCGTCGCAGTAGCGCCGTCCGCGGGCCGGGTAGGCGAGGTCGGTGACGTACAGGAGGGAGGGGCGGGCGGGCACGGGGCGGCTCCTGGGTAGGGGTGTCCGTCAACGTACCCGGCGCCGGTCCGGGCGCTGTTCGCGCGATCCGCTCCCGGATTAGTTGCGTGCGCGCACGCTCCCTGTCACAGTTGGTGCAGCGGCGGAGCTGCGCCCGGACGACGGGCCGCGGCTTCGCCGTCCGCCGTCCGGGCGCGCTGCCGCGCCCCTCCCCCTCCCGCCGGAGCGCCCCGGACGGCCCCGTCCCGTACCCCTCTCCGAGGAGAAACCGTCATGACCACTCCCCCGAGTGCGTTCCCGGACGTCGAGAAGCTGGTCGTCGACGTCCTCAAGGCCGACCCGGCCCTGGCCGGCGCGATCATCGCGGTCAACCCGCCGGCCGGCTTCGACGGCACCCAGAGCGCCGTCCTGGTGAACCGCCGCGGCGGCGCCTGGATCGGCGACCTGCACGTCGACATGCCGCTGATCGAGTTCGAGGTGTACGGGCCGAGCAAGAACGCCGCCCACGTCCTCGCCAACGGCGCCCGGCGGGCCCTGCTCGCCACGATCGGCAAGCAGATCGGCGCGAACAACGTCGTCCACGACGTGGAGGAGCAGGACGGCCCGCGCTGGCTGCCCGACTACCTCTACCGGGGCGCCAACCGCTACCTGTGCGTCATCCGCCTCTCCCTGAGCGTCTTCTAGACGCCCTCGCGAGCGCCCTCCCGGCCGCTCGCCCACAGACCAGGCCCCGCCGTCCGGCGGGGCCTTTGCCGTACCCGGGTCCCATGCCCGGGACGGCGCCCTCACCCATCACAAGGAGACATCCACCATGGCAGGAAACAACTCGGCCGAGATCCGCGTCGCCGGCACCGGCAAGCTCTACGTGGCCAACGCCGGCGCCGACGCCCCGACCACCTTCGGCGCCGACACCGCGGCCGACTGGACCGGCGCGGGCTGGAAGGACCTCGGCTTCACGACCGGCGACGGCGTGACCTTCGCCAAGAAGGACAAGCTGGAGCCGATCGACTCGTGGCAGTCGGTCTCCCCGGTGCACTTCATCTACTCCAGCCGTGACCTCTCGCTGAAGTTCTCCATGCTCCAGTTCAACGAGCTGACGCTGCCCTTCTTCATGGGCGGCGGCAAGGTCGAGGCCGAGCCGGCCTCGTCCACGGAGACCTACAAGTACGAGATCGCCGAGCGTCCGTTCGCGGACGTGCGCGCCCTCGGCCTGGAGTTCACCGACGTCAAGGCCGGCGGCACCACCGCGGTCACGTACCGCTTCATCATCCCGCGCGGCCAGGTCACCGCGTCCGACGACATCAAGCTGGCCCGCAAGGCCGCGTCCCAGCTGGGCGTGACCTTCACGGCCATGTCGCAGGGCGACGGCAAGCCGCTGGCGACCTTCCTCATGAAGGACAGCCAGTACGGCGCGACCGTCTGATCCCGTTCCACCCGGGGCGGGGCGGCCGAGCGCCGTCCCGCCCCACCCCTCCCTCCTTCTTCCTTCCCCTCACCCGAAACAAGGAGTACGCATCACCATGGCCCGTTTCGACGTCAACGCCGCCCGCGCCCAGCGCCAGGAGGCCCACGGCCGCCAGTGGTCCTTCGAGCTGGACGGCGAGTCCTACACCCTTCCGACGGAGCTGAGCCGCGCCACCGCCAAGGGGCTGCGCAAGCTCGACGACAACGACGTGGACGGTCTGCTCGCGCTCCTGATGGGTGAGGAGCAGTTCAGCCGCTTCGAACAGCACGACGTCACCATGCAGGACATCGCCGCCATCCTGGAGGCCTACGGCAAGGAGACCGGGCTCGGCCTGGGGGAAGACTGAGCCTCGTCGAGTTCGTCGAAGAACACGCCGAGGCCCTTGAGGCGGACTTCATCCGCTACTACGGGGTGGACATCCTCGACTGGCACCGCGAGGAGCTCTCCAGCAGACGGGTCCTGACGCTGATCAAGCATCTGCCGCGGGACAGCGCCCTCCAGCGCGAGCTCCACGGCGAGGCCGCCGAGTGGTCGATCACCGATCACCTCCTCGCGGCGACGGTGGACCATCTGGCCGTCGCGAACTGGATGTTCCAGTGCGTCAACGCGTCCGAGGACGGCGACCAGCCCGATCCGCCGCAGCCCGTGCCCCGTCCGGGCGTCAAGGACGAGGACGAGGAGACCGAGGGGCGGGGCGAGCACTCCCCCGAGGCGGAGACCCCCGAGGTCTCCCCCGGACAGCTCGCCCGGTTCTTCGGCTGAGGCCATCTCCCCCACGGCCCCCGGAGTCCGTCCCCGTCAGGGTGCGGACTCCGGGGGCGCTTCCTGTGCTCGCTCGGAGACCAGCTCCTCCTCCAGGGCCCTGGCCCGCTCGGAGAGCCGGCGCCCCTTGCCCGCGCGCGGTTCCGTGTCGCCGGACTCGGAGCCCCGGCGTTCGCCGCCGGAGGTGGGCTGGGCGGGCACCCCCAGGGGTGGCACGATCGGGCGGCCGCCCTTGCCGCGGACGACCTTCCGCACCGGCTGGGCGTTCCTGCGGGTGCGGCTCTCCTGGGCGGTGACGAGGACGTCCGGCTCCGCGTCCGGCGCGGGCTCCTTCTGGTGCTCGGGCTCGGGTTCCTCCTGGTCCCCGGGGGCGGCTTCCCTCTGGTGCCCGGGCTCCGCCTCCCGGTCCCGTTCGGGTCCGGGTTCGTGGCGCTGTTCGAACAGCTCGCGTTCCCTGCGTACGCGCTCCTCGGCCTCGACCACGGCGGCGGGCGGTTCGAGGAGACGGGCGAACGGCAGCGCGATGACCCGGGCGCCGTCCTGGCCGCCGTCCGCGCGGCGCTGGGGCCGGCGCATTCCACGCGCGTCACCCTGGCCCTGCGCGTAGGCGTCGCCCACGCGCCGCTCGTACTCCCTGCGGATGCGCGGGAGTTCGTCCGACATGGCCTCGGCCCAGCCGGAGGTGAAGGCGGTCGTCTCGCGTCGGTCCACCTCGCTCCTCGGCATCACGACGAGGTCTTCGGGGGCGTACCCGTGGACGAGGACGAGCTCGGAGAGATGGGCGAACAGATGGGGCAGATCGGGGTGGGAGGCGAGCCAGTCGAGCACTCGTTCCCGCCGGTTGTCTCCCGGCTCCGTGTCCATGCGTCAGTGCTGCCTTCCAGCCCCCTGGGGTCCCCGCGCGCCCCTCGCGCCCCGTCGCTCCCCGGGAGTGGTCGGGCCCGAGGAACGCGTCCTCCAGGTTACCCGGTCGAACAGAAGCCCCTATCAGCCGCCAACCCGTACGGGATTCAGGCCAGAAGACACGCCGTCAGACGGATCCCGCTCGACAAACACCGAACAGGTGTTCCACACTCTGTTCGCACAGTAGTTCGAACACGTGGTGCCCCCGCCTCACTCCGCGGCGCCGCCACGCACGCACGGGCAAGCAACCGGAAGGCAGGCGTCCATGACTCAGCAGGCCGAGGCATCGCGACCGCACATCTCGCTCCAGGACCGCCTCCGCCAGCTCCTCGACGGACCCGTCGCCCTCGACAAGAGAGCGTTGCTCGGCACGCTGTACGCCGAGGTCACCCGCCGCGAGACCGTCGCGTACGCGGCCGGCTGGAACGACGCCCTCGCGACCGTGCGCCGTGGCCCCCGCCGGGACGAGGACGCCTAGCCGCCGCCCGCTGCCCCAGACGAACGAGCCCCTGCCGGAACCGGCGGGGGCTTTTCGGCGCTTGGCCGTCACCGGCCGGAAGCGGAGGAATTCATGGGTAAGACGATCGACGACGTCGCCAAGGACATCAGCGACCTCAGAGCGGCACTCATCGACGGCAAGGTGCCCATCAAGGTGCAGCCCCAGGGGAACTACGAGTCGGACAAGGAGGAGGAGCGGAAACCGAAGCAGGTGGACTCCACGGTCTCCGCGCTCAAGCAGGCCCTGATCGAGGGCAATCCCAAGCTCGTCACGGACAACATGCTGCCGTACGAGTTCGTGAGCCGCTTCGAGGAGATGCACAAGGAGCTCAAGAAGGAGCTGTCGACCGAGCTCTGGGAGGCCGCCGGTTTCGACACGATCGGCGCCGCCGTGGAGAAGTCCGCCGAGAAGAGCGAGGAGGCGGGGAAGTACTGGGTGGCGGCCTTCGCCAGCGTCCTCATCCCCGCGATCCTCGCGGGGATCGGCCTCGTCCTGCTGGCCCGGTTCACCGCCGTCCAGCGGGTCGTCCAGGGCGCCATCCTCAACGGCATCTCCAAGCTCAGCCGCGGTCGCGTCGCCCGCGATCTCATCCTGGCCAAGAACGACAACGGCGACGGCTACGCGTTCCAGAACAAGAACCAGGTCAAGCGGCGCGAGGACGCGGCCGCCGCGGGCGTCCCCCTGGCCGACCTCCCGGACGAGCAGAAGCTGCGGGACCTGAAGCAGGCCATCGGCAACGTCACCACAAAGATCAAGAACTTCAACACCGAGGTCCGCAAGCTCCCGAACGCCCGCTCCCTCGACAAGACCGCGACCGCCGTCGGCAAGGTCAACACGGCCATCACCGCCGCCGTCCCCACCAGGATCGGCGCCACCGCGGAGAAGCTCGAGAAGCTCGCCGCGGCCGTGGAGAAGTACAACGAGCACAGCCTGGACACCAAGGCGCTCGACAAGGCCAACAAGGCCGTCGGCAAGTCCGACCCCACCAAGGTCGCGGATCTCGCCAAGGCGACCGGCAAACTCGCCGGCGCCCAGCGGCACTTCCAGCCGGACAAGCTCCCCAACGCCGGCAACCTGAGGTCGGCCGCCCGGGCCGCCAACGACCTCGCGAAGGCGGGCGGCAACGTGACCCAGGCCTTCAACGCCTTCAGGATCGCCGTCCAGCGCGCCGACTCGGCGCTCTGACCCCGCAACCACCCCGGAAGGAGGGACAACCATGGCTCTCTCAAGCTCCACCAAGAAGGCGTCCGACGCCCTGCGCAACCTCAAGACGCAGGCGTCCGGCGCGGCGACATCCGTCAAGAAGGTCGGCGACTCCGGCAACGCGGCCAACGGCCAGCTGAAGAACCTCAAGACCGCCGCCCAGGGCTCCACCACCCAGCTCAAGAACCTGAAGACCGCCTCGGACCAGGCCGAGCGCTCCATGAAGAAGGCCGGCGACACCGCCCAGTCGGCCGGGACCAGACTCGGAAAGTACGAGTCCGGCGCCGGCAGGGCCGCCAAGGGTCAGGACAAGCTCAACAAGTCCATGAAGGGCAACTTCCTGGTCCGCCTGCTCGAACTCTTCATGCCGCTCATCGAGGCGATCGTCGACATGGCGCTGCGCTCGAAGACGATGCAGACGGTCCTGAAGAAGGCGTTCAGCGCCATCAAGACGGTGATCAGCTCGGTCATGAAGGCCATCGGGCCGATCATGAAGAAGGCCGGCGACCTGATCAAGACGGTCTGGAACGGCATCAAGAAGGCCATCTCCACCGTCGTCAAGGCCGTCGCCACCGTCATCAAGACCTACGTGAAGATCTGGAAGACGGTCATCACCACGGTGATGAAGGCGATCAAGACCGTGATCAGCTCGGTCTGGAACGGCATCAAGGCCGTCATCACACCCGTGGTCAACTGGATCAAGAGCGCGATCCCGAAGGCCTTCAGCGCCGTCAAGGACAAGATGTCGTCCATCTGGAACGGCCTCAAGGACATCGCGTCCCGGGCGTTCGACGGCATCAAGAGCGGCGTGAAGGGCCCGATCAACGCCGTCATCGGCCTCATCAACTCGATGATCGGCAGCCTCAACCGCGTCAAGGTGAGCGTCCCCGGCTGGGTCCCCGTCGTCGGCGGCAAGACCTTCGGCGTCAACCTGCCGACCATCCCCATGCTCGCCACCGGCGGTGTCGTCATGCCCCGCTCCGGCGGTGTCCCGGCGATCCTCGCCGAGGCCGGCGAGGCCGAGGCCGTCCTCCCGCTCTCCAAGCTGGACCGGCTGCTCGCCACCACAGCCCGCCGCGCCCGCATGGCGCAGGGCCCGCAGGCGCCCGGCGTCGGCGCCGGACTCCACATCGAGCACTACCACGCGGCCCGGAACAGTGACCCGCACTCGACAGCCGCGGCGCTCATGTACCTCGTGAAGGCGCGTGGAGCACGCGCATGAGTGCCGCGCTCGCAGCCGCTCCGAGGTTCCGCGTGGCCGTCGCGCCGATGGGCAACCTGCGGCAGGGGCTCGTCGGCGCGAGCGGCTCGCTGAAGAACCTGCGGGACGGGGCCCAGCGGGCGACGAGCGGTGTCGGCGCCCTCGCCACCGCCGCCCGCACCGCCGGCACCACCGTGCGCGCCCTCGGTCAGAACGCCTCCGGCGCCGCCACCGCCCTGACCGGGATCCGCCGGTCCACCGCCCCCGCCGGGGTCAAGCGGATCGGCACCGCCGCCGGCAAGGCCCGCACCGCCGCCCGCAGGATCGGCACCGGCGCCGGGGTCGTCCTCGGCCTGCTCCTGCCGCTGCTGCCCGTCACGGACGTCATCTCGACCCTGATGGGCACCTTCGGCACCGTCATGACCATCGCCTCGGTCGCCATGACAGGCATCAACGTCGCCATGCGGGCCAACCCGCTCGGCTTCCTCGTCGGCCTGATCGTGCCCATCGCCGCGTACCTCATCGAACTGGCCGTCAACTCCGAGACCGGTCAGCGGATCATCCGGCAGGTCCTGCAGCAGGCCCTCAAGGGCTTCCAGGCGGTCTGGAAGTTCATCCAGCCGTTCATGAAGCTCCTCGGCGAGGCCGTGGGCACGTACGCCAAGGCGTACCTGACCGTCTTCAAGACCGCGCTCAAGATCGTCGGATCGGCCATCGGCGGGATCTCCAGGATCGGCTCCGCCGTCCGCTCCGCGTCGAACGCGCTGCGCGGTATCGCCTCGCGCACCCTCGGCGGCATCAAGAACGCCGTACGGCCGGTCGTCAGCTGGATCACCGACAGGATCCCCGGCTTCTTCCGCACCGCCAAGGACGCGGTGAGCAGGTCGTTGCGCGGCATCGGCGACCTGATCAAGGGCGCGCTGAGCACCGTGCTCGGGGTGGTCAAGGGACCGGTCAACGGTCTCATCGCCTTCGTCAACTGGATCATCGACGGGCTCAACAAGCTCAGCTTCGAGATCCCCCTGACCGGCAAGAAGTTCGGCGTCGAACTCGACAAGCTCCCCATGCTCGCCGAGGGCGGCATCGTCTCCCCCGGAAACGCGGACGACTACCGCATCGACTCGCTCTCCCAGCTGGAGACCCGCCGCGTCCCGGCCGTCGACGAGCCGTTGCCGAAGCCGCACCGCATCCGGGACTTCCACGAGGAGCCCGGCGCCGGCCCCCGGTCGACCGCCGAGGACCTCCTCTTCCTCGCGACCGCCGCCCGCTGACGCCCCGGGCCCCGGCCCGCTCCTCGGCCCGCGCGCCCCCGCGCCCCCGCCCCCCGAGCCGCGCCCGCCCGCCCGTCCGCCCACCGCCGACCCCATCCCAAGTGAGGTGACGGCCCCATGGCCGAGACCACGACCCCGTACGCCGGAAACTCCTACACCGCCGACCTCGCGCCCGGCTCGCTCATCACCCAGGACGGGCAGATGCAGTGGGCCGGACTCCTCATCGGCCCCGGCACCCCCTTCGCCGTCGACAAGTCCGGCCTTTCGGGCTGGGAGGACCTGCCCGAGTACGACTCCTCCGACGCCGACCGACCCACCTCCCACGGCGCCTGGCCCGGCGCCCGGTACGCCAAGCCGCGCAAGGTCGGCGGCACGATCGTGCTGATGCCGGAGTACGGCGGCACCGCGGGCGCCGTCCGCGCCCTGCGCCAGTCGCTCGCCCTGCTCGACGAGGAGCGGTGGCTCACCGTCCGGCTGCACGGCGAACTGCTCACCGTCCGCGCCCGGATCGCCCAGCGCGTGGTCCCGGCCGACCAGGGCTTCGCCACCCAGGGCAGCTCCCGCATGTCGGTCCAGTGGCTGGCCGCCGACCCGCGCCGGTACGTCGTCAACGAGCAGACCGCCACGACCACTCCCCCGCAGCCCGAGTCGGGGCTCACCTGGCCGCTGACCTGGCCGCTCTCCTGGGGCCAGGCCAAGAGCACCGGCGACGCCGTCGTCGAGAACACCGGTTCCGCCCCGGTCCACCCGGTCATCGTCTTCCGCGGCCCGTGCTCCATGCCGACCGTCACCGAGCGGGTCAGCAGGCGCCGGCTGCGGTACGCGATCGACCTGACCGCCGGCGACGAACTGACCGTCGACACCCGCGCGGGCACGGTCATGCTCAACAACTCCGCCTCCCGCCTGCACACCGCGATGGCCGACTCCACCCCGGAAGAGCTGTTCGTGCTCGACCCCGGTCGCGCCGACCTGTCCTTCCGGCCGGAATCGGGCACCGAGGCCGCGCTGATGACCGTGCGCTGGCGCAGCGCCGAGTGGTGACGAGGAGCCACCGGCCGTCCCCCGCCGGCCGCCGGACGCCCCCGGGTGCCGGCGGCCGGCGGCGGTTCCTCCGCACCCGCCCACGAACCACCCGGCCCGCGCCGACCACCCCGGCCCGACCCCCTTCGGAGAGGTGACCCATGACCGTACGCGCCGCTTGGCTCCAGTCCACCGGCCAGACCCGCGAGGACACCCGCCTGACCCTCGCCGCCCTGCTCACCCCCAGCGGCCAGAGCCCCGACGAGACCCCGCTGCGCTCGCGCGCGGGCATCGTCCCGGGCGGTTTCGCGCTGACCGGCAGCGCGCCCATGCAGGCCACCATCGGCACCGGCCGCGCGATCGTCCAGGGCGACGACACCGCCCAGGGCGCCTACCTCGTCGCCGTCACCGCCCCGGAGAGCTTCACGCTCACGGACGGCAACCCGCAGTACGACCGGATCGACCTGATCGAACTGGCCGTGCTCGACGACACCTACGACCGTTCGGGCGCCACGCAGGCGGTCGTGCGGCTCGTCGAGGGCACCCCCGAGGCCACGCCCGCCGTCCCGCCCAGCGGGCCCGGCAGCACGATCCCGCTCTACACGATCCGGGTCCCGAAGGGCACCTCGGCCGGCACCGGCGGCGTTCTCTGGTCCACCGCCGTCACCACCCAGCACTGGCCGGCCGTCGCGCTCGGGGGCATCATGCCCGCCAGCGGCTTCAAGGGCGCCTACGCCGGCCAGTACCGGGACACGGCGGGCCTCCTCCAGCGCTGGGACGGCACGAACTGGGTCTCGTACCCCAAGGCCGTCGGCGGCATCGCCCCGAGCAGCACGTCCGCCGGCAGCTACACCGGCCAGTACCGGGACAACGGCGGCGGACTGCAGCGCTGGAACGGTTCCGCCTGGCAGTACGTCCAGGGCGCCTCGACCGTGCTGTTCAGCGCCACGCAGTGGCTGACCGCCCAGGCCCAGAGCGTCGCCCCCAACACCTGGACCGTCCTCAGCCTGCCGACCGTCGAGGTCGACGACGCCGCCGCCTGGACCACGAACACCACCTACGTCGCGCCGCGCACCGGCTGGTGGCGCATCTCCGCTCACGCCACCTGGGCCAACGACTCCCAGACCGGCATGCGCGGCGCCCGGGTCGTGGTCGGCGGCGTCGGACAGTCCCGGCTGACCTGGCTCACCCCCGCCGGCAACGGCGCCATCTCCGTGGGCGGCGGCGGCGTGATCCGGCTCGTGGCCGGCGAGACCCTCCAGCTCGCCGGCTTCCACAACCACACCGCGGCGATCAAGACCCTCGGCGGCTCGGGCTACGCCTGCAGCCTCACCGCCGAGTGGGTCAAGTCCTGACGCCCCCGCCCGCCGCACCGCCCCTCGACCCCTCGAACGGAGAAATCCCATGAACCTGCGCAGCAGCTGGGTCGCCGAGACCGGCCAGACCCGCGAGGACACCCGGCTCACCCAGACCGGTGTCACCACCATGACCAACCCCGTCCAGGTCCGCTCCGGCGTCCTGCCCGGCTCGTACGGCGGCCAGTACCGGCTCTCCGGCTTCTGGACCTTCGGCTCCGCCGCCATGTCGGCGACCGTGTCCGAGGGCCGGGCCGTCATCCAGGGCGAGATCTCCCAGGGCGTCTTCCCGGTGACCCTGCCGGCCTCCCAGGTCGTGACCTTCGCGCCGGGCAACGCCACGTACAACCGCATCGACCTGCTCGTCCTGAGGATCTACGACAAGCTCTACGACGGCGGGACGCGCACCGAAGCGGTCCTCGAGATCATCCAGGGCGCGGCCGAGCAGGCCCCGAAGGTCCCGGTCGTCCCGCCGCGCTGCCTCCCGCTGTACGAGGTGACCGTCCCCGCCGGTGCCAGCGCGGGCAACGGCGGCATCCCGTGGAACAGCTCGCTCAAGGACCTGCGGACCCCGGTCGTGGCCCTCGGCGGCATCCTCCCGGTCGAGGGCGCGTCCCTGCCGGGCGCCTACCCCGGCCAGTACCAGGACGCGGGCGGCGCAATCCAGCGCTGGGACGGCGGCGCCTGGGTGTCGTACCCGTCGGCGCTCGGCGGCATCATCCCGTCGTCCGCCTCCACCACGCCGGCCAGCTACACCGGCCAGTACCGCGACTCGCCGGAAGGCCGCCTCCAGCGCTGGAACGGCTCCGCCTGGGTGCCGGTCGTGCCGGGACCGTACTTCGTCGACAACCGCGACTACGGCGACACCACGTCGACCGCGTACACCTCGACGCTCGCGGGCCGCACCACCAACCCGCTCACGCTCTCCTTCGTGGCCCCGCCGTCGAAGGCGGTCGTCATCAGCTTCGGCTGCAAGCTGAGGTCGGGCAGCCCGGACCACTACGCGTACATGGCGCTCAAGCTCACCCAGGGCGCCACGGTCGTCAGCGACCTCGAGGACGACTACGCGACGATCGCCTCCAGCCAGAACATGGTCTCGGTGTCCAGCACGTACCGCCAGTCGAATCTGACCCCGGGCGCGACGTACACGCTCACGGCCTTCTTCCGGATCATCGCCAACACCCTCGGTCTCAAGGGCGGCTTCGACAACACCTTCATCAAGGTCGACCCGCTGCCGTAGTCCGGAACCACTGAATCGACAGGAGAGAACCATGGCACTGCGCAGCGGCTGGCTCCCGCCGACCGGGCAGACCCGTGTCACCACCCGCCTCACCGCCCACGGCGCCACCACGCCGGTCAACCCGCTCGCCTCACGCTCCGGCATCCTGCCCGGCACGGTCGACGGCAAGCACCGGGTCGGCGGCCTCTGGCTGAGCGGCAGCGGACCCATGAGCGCGACCGTCTACGCCGGGCGCGCCGTCGTCCAGGGCCCGAACGCCCAGGGCGCCTACCCCGTCACCCTCGACGCGGACACCGTCCTCACCTTCGGCGACGGCGACCCGCTCAATCCGCGCGTCGACCTCGTCGTCCTGCGCGTGTACGACGACGAGTTCGACAACTCGACCAGGAGCGAAGCCGCCCTGGAGGTCATCAAGGGCGAACCGAAGGCGGTACCGACCGCCCCGGCCGCCCCCGCGCTCTCCCTCCCCCTCTTCTCGGTCAGGGTGGAGAAGCAGACCTCGGCCGGCACCGGCGGCATCGCCTGGGCCGGCGCCGTCACCGACCTGCGGACCACGCTCGTCGGCGTGGGCGGCATCCTGCCCGTCTACAACAACGCCGGTGTGCCCGGCGCGTACCCCGGCCAGTACCAGGACAACGACAACGCGCACTACCTCCAGCGCTGGGACGGCAACGGCTGGGTCGCGTACCCGAAGGAGATCGGCGGCGTCGTCCCCAACGCCACGCTCACCACCGGCAGCTACACCGGCCAGTTCCGCGACAACGCCGGGACCCTCCAGCGGTGGAACGGCACCTCCTGGACCAACTACCAGCCGCCGGTCGAGGTGGAGACCACCACCAGCGGCGCGACCGCGCTGCCCGGCTGGACGGTGGTGGCCTTCTCCGCCCGGCGCTCCCGGGGCCTCGCGACCGTCCTCGTCACCGTCACCCGCAACGGCGCCACCATCAACGTCGACGGCGCGGGCAACTTCAACGACGAGGCGCTCTGCACCCTGCCCGCCGGCTGGCGCCCGGCGATGGACTACGAGGCCTCCGCCTGCGACGGCTTCGGCAACGGCGGCGGCTACATCTCGCCCAGCGGGCAGGTCAACCTGCGCACCTGGTCGTCCAACGGCGCCCTCGTCGGCGGCCGGAACATCCGCATCGCCGCTACCTACGTCCTGTAAGGGGGCCGTCCCATGGCACTCGACACGCCCTACCGGGCCATCTTCTGCGACCTCATGAGCGACACGGCCCTCGACATCCTGCCCGTGCGGGACGTCTCGTTCGAGGACTACATCGGCCGGGCAGGCTCCCTGTCCGGCACCGTCCCCATCCCCGACCGCGCGATCGCCGAGCGGGCCCACCAGATCAAGCCGGGCCGCACCACGGTCTACCTGGAGCGCGGCGGAGACCTGTGGTGGGGCGGCATCGTCTGGACCACCAACCTGCAGAGCAGCGACCGGGGCGTGGTGACCCTGGGCATCCAGGCGTCCACCTTCGACTCCTACGCGGCCCGCCGGCGCATCCGCACGAACGACTTCGCGACGCGGTTCACCCAGCCGACGGACCAGTACGTCATCGCCCGCGAGCTCTGGAAGAGCCTGTCGGACGGCCTGGGCGAGAGCAGGATCGACGAGGGTGACGAGAACGTGGTGTCCGGTGTGTCCCGGACGGCCTCCTGGCGGTACGGCGACGAGACCGTCTACCAGGAGGCCCTCGACCAGCTCGGTTCGCAGAAGGACGGCTTCGAGTACCAGATCCTCGTCTACCGCGACCCGGACGACGGCAAGCGGATCCGCGAGCTCCGGCTCGGCTCGCCCATCAGCAACGGCGCCACCGACATGATCTTCGACCGGCCCGGCACGATCCTGTCGTACTCCCTTCCGGACGACGCCACCCGCGGCGGCACCGTGGCCATGGCCCGCGGCGCCTCCACCAACAGCAACGCCGGCGCCGAGTCCAGGCCGACCCTGTCCGACCTCTACGAGCCGACGGATCCGCTCCCGGACACCTGGCCCCTCCTCGACCTGTCCTCGGACCACAACGACGTCAGCGACAAGGCCACCCTGAACTCGCTCGCCCAGGCCGCCGTCAACGAGGCGTCCGGCCATGTGCAGATCCCGGAGATCAGCATCCGGCTCGGCGGGATCGTCCCCCCGGCGCTCCTCGGCCGCACCGCCCGCATCCGCATCACCGACGAATGGCACCCGACGGGCCTCGACGCCCGCTACCGCATCGTCGGCGTCAAGGTCAGGCCGGCCGAACGCGGCCGCCCCGACACGGCCGAACTCGCACTTGAGAGGACCTGATGGCACTGCTGCCCGAGGACATCATCGACCGGCTGATCCAGATGGAGCGCCGGATCCAGGCCCTGTCCACAGCGGTCAACACCCGGCCCCTCATCAACGAGATCCGCCCCGACCCCGACCGGCCGCAGCCCACCAAACCGGTCCTCCGGATCTTCGACGCCTACAACCACGAGCTGTTCGCCGACGACATGGCGACCGGCGGCCTCGCCCGGCCGTGGCTCCAGCTGATGCCGCCGGTGGACCACCTGAAGGAAGCGAAGTGGCCGTCCACCACGAGCACGACCTTCACCGCCATCGCCCAGTCCTTCAACCCGGTCTGGCAGCCCAAGATGCGTCTCGCGATGTACACGAAGGTGTCCAGCGGCGCGACCGGCCAGGTGCAGGTCATGGTCGACGGCGTGCAGTTCGGCCCGACCGTCGCCGCGGGACAGACCTTCGACCACACCGGTCCGCTGCCGTTCGTCGACTTCGCGACCAAGTTCGGCAAGGTCATGACCGTCGAGATCCACGCCAGGATCGCCAGCGGCACCGGCACGGTCTACGCCCAGCCCGTCAGCATGTTCGGCACCCAGACCTGAGCCCGCGAGGAGCACCCCACGTGAACATCGACCCCACCCAGCCCTGGGGCCTGGCCATCGACTACGCCGGCCGGGCCACCGTCGTCGAGAACGGCCACACCCTCTCCGTACGCGTCTACGACAACAGCCTCGGGTACACCCTGGAACGCGACCCGTTCACCGGCCAGTACCCGTCGGTGCAGATCACCGCCGAGTTCGCCAAGACCGGCAGCAACGGCGAAGCCACCCTCCGCGGCCACGGTCTCGCCGTCGTCGAGGCGAAGGACGGCGTCCCCGCCGTGCCCGACCCGACCGCCGTTCAGCGGGCCGTCGCCGCCGCGCTCGCCGACTTCGAGACCCGCCGCTCCGCCTACGCCGAACTGTGCGCGACCTGGGCCCCGCCGCCGGAACCCGAGCCCACCCCGGAGCCCGAACCGACTCCGGAGCCGACACCCACCCCGTAGAACCGCAGCCGGCGCCCGCACCCCGGCCCCATAGGACCCGCACCCGAGGGCAGCACGCCCCCGCCCGTACGCCCCGCCCCGCGCCCCCACGGCCGGGGCTCTCGCATGTCTGGAGGACAACCGATGGCCACTCCCCTCCCCGCGGACCGGCTCGTCGCCGCGCTCCGCGCCGAAGGCGTCACCGTCGTCGAACACCCCGGCTGGCGCTCCCGCAACCGCAACCACACCGGCGCCTGGGGACCGGTCACCGGCGTGATGATCCACCACACCGTCAGCACCGGCACCGCCTCCTCCGTCGAGCTCTGCTTCCACGGCTACGAGGGCCTGCCCGGACCGCTCTGCCACGGCGTCATCGCCAAGGACGGCACCGTCCACCTCGTCGGCAACGGCCGCGCCAACCACGCCGGCGGCGGAGACCCGTCCGTCCTCCAGGCCGTGATCACCGAGACGTACGGCGACCGGCCCCCCGCCCCGCGCGTCCACCAGGGCAGCCCCGGAGCCGTCGACGGCAACTCCCGCTTCTACGGCTTCGAGTGCGTCAACCTCGGCGACGGCCGCGACCCCTGGCCGGCCGCCCAGCTCGACGCGGTCGAACGGGTCTCCGCCGCGCTGTGCCGGGCCCACGGCTGGGGCGCCAGGTCCGTCATCGGCCACCTGGAGTGGTCCGACTGGAAGAGCGACCCCAAGGGCTTCGGCATGCCAGCCCTCCGCGGCCGCGTCCGGACCCGGCTCGCCAAGACCCCCGCCAAGCCCGCCCCCGGCGCCGGAAAGCCGACCGCTCCTCGCCTCCAGCCGTTCCCGGGCACCTCGTTCTTCCGCAAGGAGACGAGCTCCCCGGTCATCACGGCCATGGGCCGCCGCCTCGTCGCCGAGGGCTGCTCCGCGTACACCGTGGGCCCGGGCCCCCGCTGGGGCGAGGCCGACCGGCTCAGCTACGCGAAGTGGCAGCGCAAGCTCGGCTTCCGCGGCTCCGACGCCGACGGCGTCCCCGGCGCCGTCTCCTGGAACGCGCTGAAGGTCCCGTACGCGAAGTAGGCACCCGCCCGCCCGCACCACAAGGAGTTCCCCCGATGTCCGATGCCGCCAAGCGCACGGCCCGCACCGTCCTCCAGTCCGCCGTCGGCATCGCCGTCGTGCTCCCCGCCCTCGTCGACGCCTCCGGCCTCCCCGAGACCCTCCCCTGGGTCGCCGGGGCGCTGGCCGTCGCCGGCGGTCTCACCCGGGTGATGGCCCTGGACGCGGTGCAGCACCTGCTGCCGTCCTGGCTCCGCAGCACCCCGGCCCCGGGCGGTGCCGATGACCGAGCCTGACCCGAACGACCCGGTGGCCGTCGCCCTCGAACTGGAACGGCTCCGCGGCACCCTGGAGGCCGGCTTCGCCCGCGTCGACGGCGCGCTCGCGCTCCTCGTCCAGCGCAGCGACCAGACCGACCGGCAGCTCGCCGACCACGAGGCCCGCCTCGACGGTCTCGAACGCGCCCGCTGGCCGCTGACCAGCATCCTCGCGCTCGCCGCGAGCGCCGGGGCGCTGGTCGCGGTGTGGGAGCTGGCCGCACGGTAGCCCCGCCGCCGCGAACGCCGAAGGGCGGCCACCCCCACGGGGGTGACCGCCCTTCGGTTTCGCACTACTTACTGGTTGTACGGACCGTAGTCGTAGTCCTCCAGCGGAACGGCCTGGCCGGAGCCCGAGCCGAACGGCGAGTAGTCGATGTCGTCGTAGCCGACGGCCGAGTACATCGCGGCCTTGGCCTCCTCGGTCGGCTCGACCCGGATGTTGCGGTAGCGGGACAGACCCGTACCGGCCGGGATGAGCTTACCGATGATGACGTTCTCCTTGAGGCCGATGAGGCTGTCGGACTTGGCGTTGATCGCCGCGTCCGTCAGCACTCGGGTCGTCTCCTGGAAGGACGCCGCCGACAGCCACGACTCGGTGGCGAGCGAGGCCTTGGTGATACCCATCAGCTGCGGACGGCCGGAGGCGGGGTGACCGCCCTCGGTGACCACACGACGGTTCTCGGTCTCGAACTTCGAGCGCTCGACGAGCTCGCCCGGCAGCAGCTCCGCGTCGCCGGACTCGATGATCGTCACACGGCGCAGCATCTGCCGGATGATGATCTCGATGTGCTTGTCGTGGATCGACACGCCCTGCGAGTTGTAGACCTTCTGGACCTCGGCGACCAGGTGGACCTGGACCGCGCGCTGACCGAGGATCCGCAGCACGTCGTGCGGGTTGGTGGCACCCACGGTGAGCTTCTGGCCCACCTCGACGTGGTCGCCCTCGCCCACGAGCAGACGGGCACGCTTCGAGATCGGGAACGCCGTCTCGTCGGTGCCGTCGTCCGGGGTGACGACGATCTTCTTGGTCTTCTCGGTCTCCTCGATACGGACGCGGCCGGCCGCCTCCGAGATCGGGGCGACACCCTTGGGCTGACGGGCCTCGAAGAGCTCGACGACACGCGGCAGACCCTGGGTGATGTCGTCACCGGCCACACCACCGGTGTGGAAGGTACGCATCGTCAGCTGGGTACCGGGCTCACCGATGGACTGGGCGGCGATGATGCCGACCGCCTCACCGATGTCGACCAGCTTGCCGGTGGCGAGCGAACGGCCGTAGCAGAACGCACAGGTACCGACGGCGGACTCACAGGTCAGGACCGAACGGGTCTTGACCTCCTCGACGCCCGCGTTGACCAGGGCGTCGATGAGCACGTCACCCAGGTCGACATTGGCCGGCGCGATGACCTTGCCGTCGACGACGACGTCCTCGGCGAGCATCCGCGCGTACACGGAGGTCTCGACGTCGTCCGTCTTGCGCAGCACGTTGTCGGCGCCGCGCTCGGCGATCCGCAGCTTCAGACCGCGCTCGGTGCCGCAGTCCTCCTCGCGGATGATCACGTCCTGCGAGACGTCCACCAGACGACGGGTCAGGTAACCCGAGTCGGCGGTACGCAGGGCGGTGTCCGCCAGACCCTTACGGGCACCGTGCGTGGAGATGAAGTACTCCAGAACGGTGAGGCCCTCACGGAAGGACGCCTTGATGGGACGCGGGATCGTCTCGTTCTTGGCGTTCGACACCAGACCACGCATACCCGCGATCTGACGCATCTGCATCATGTTTCCTCGGGCACCCGAGTCGACCATCATGAAGATGGGGTTCGTCTTCGGGAAGTTCGCGTTCATCGCCTCGGCGACCTCGTTGGTCGCCTTGGTCCAGATCGCGATGAGCTCCTGAGTGCGCTCTTCCTTGGTGATCAGACCGCGCTCGTACTGCTTCTGGACCTTCTCGTCCTGCTCCTCGTAGCCCTTGACGATGGCCTTCTTGGCCTCGGGCACGACGACGTCGGAGATGGCCACGGTGACACCGGAACGGGTCGCCCAGTAGAAGCCCGCCGCCTTCAGGTTGTCGAGCGTCGCCGCCACGATGACCTTGGGGTAGCGCTCGGCGAGGTCGTTGACGATCTCGGAGAGCTGCTTCTTGCCGACGGAGTAGTCGACGAACGGGTAGTCCTCGGGCAGCAGCTCGTTGAAGAGCGCGCGGCCCAGCGAGGTGCGGAGGCGGAACGAGTCACCCTGCTGCCACTCCGGCTCGCCCTCCTCGGTGACCGGGGGGACCCAGCCACGCGGAGCGACGGTGCCGACGGGGAAGCGGATGTCGATCTGCGACTGCAGCGCGAGCTCGCCGGCGTCGAACGCCATGATCGCCTCGGCCGTGGAGCCGAACGCGCGGCCCTCGCCCTTGGTGTCACGGAGCTCACCGTCGGTGGTCAGGAAGAACAGACCGAGGACCATGTCCTGGGTCGGCATCGTGACCGGACGGCCGTCGGCGGGCTTCAGGATGTTGTTCGAGGACAGCATCAGGATGCGGGCCTCGGCCTGCGCCTCCGCGGAGAGCGGCAGGTGCACGGCCATCTGGTCACCGTCGAAGTCCGCGTTGAACGCGGTGCAGACGAGCGGGTGGATCTGGATGGCCTTGCCCTCGACCAGCTGCGGCTCGAAGGCCTGGATGCCGAGGCGGTGCAGCGTGGGCGCACGGTTCAGCAGGACCGGGTGCTCGGCGATGACCTCTTCGAGGACGTCGTACACGACCGTGCGGCCGCGCTCGACCATCCGCTTGGCGCTCTTGATGTTCTGCGCGTGGTTCAGGTCGACCAGGCGCTTCATCACGAACGGCTTGAAGAGCTCCAGCGCCATGGCCTTCGGCAGACCGCACTGGTGCAGCTTCAGCTGCGGACCGACGACGATGACGGAACGCGCGGAGTAGTCCACACGCTTACCGAGCAGGTTCTGACGGAATCGACCCTGCTTGCCCTTCAGCATGTCGCTGAGGGACTTCAGGGGACGGTTACCGGGACCGGTCACCGGACGACCACGACGACCGTTGTCGAAGAGGGCGTCGACGGCCTCCTGGAGCATGCGCTTCTCGTTGTTCACGATGATCTCGGGCGCGCCGAGGTCGAGAAGCCGCTTCAGACGGTTGTTGCGGTTGATCACGCGGCGGTACAGGTCGTTCAGGTCGGAGGTCGCGAAGCGGCCACCGTCCAGCTGCACCATCGGACGCAGGTCCGGCGGGATGACCGGCACGCAGTCGAGAACCATGCCCTTGGGGCTGTTCGCGGTCTGCAGGAACGCGGAGACGACCTTGAGGCGCTTGAGCGCACGGGTCTTCTTCTGGCCCTTGCCGGTGCGGATGATCTCGCGGAGGCGCTCGGCCTCCTCCTCGAGGTCGAAGGACTCCAGGCGCTTCTGCAGAGCAGCGGCACCCATCGAGCCGTCGAAGTACGTGCCGAAGCGGTCACGCAGCTCGCGGTAGAGGAGCTCGTCGCCCTCCAGGTCCTGGACCTTGAGGTTCTTGAAGCGCGACCAGACCTCGTCCAGACGGTCGATCTCGCGCTGCGCACGGTCGCGCAGCTGCTTCATCTCACGCTCGGCGCCCTCGCGCACCTTGCGGCGCACGTCGGCCTTGGCGCCCTCGGCCTCCAGCTCGCCGAGGTCGTTCTCGAGCTTCTTGGCGCGGGCCTCCAGGTCGGAGTCGCGACGGTTCTCGATCTGCTGACGCTCCACGGAGACGTGCGCCTCGAGCGAGGGCAGGTCACGCGTACGACGCTCGTCGTCGACGAACGTGATCATGTACGCCGCGAAGTAGATGACCTTCTCGAGGTCCTTCGGGGCGAGGTCGAGCAGGTAGCCAAGACGCGACGGAACGCCCTTGAAGTACCAGATGTGGGTGACGGGGGCGGCGAGCTCGATGTGGCCCATCCGCTCGCGGCGCACCTTCGCGCGGGTGACCTCGACGCCACACCGCTCACAGATGATGCCCTTGAAGCGGACACGCTTGTACTTGCCGCAGTAGCACTCCCAGTCCCGGGTCGGACCGAAGATCTTCTCGCAGAAGAGTCCGTCCTTCTCGGGCTTGAGCGTGCGGTAGTTGATGGTCTCCGGCTTCTTGACCTCGCCGTGGCTCCACTGACGGATGTCGTCAGCGGTGGCCAGACCGATCCGGAGCTCGTCGAAGAAGTTGACGTCGAGCACTATGCGTCAATCCCTCTCAGGGTTGTAAGGCTTGGGGTCTGATACGGGGGTCCTGGGGCCGGCGGGGGGACCGTGACTGGTCCCCCCGGCCGGACTCCCGTCAGACCTCTTCGACGCTGCTCGGCTCGCGCCGGGACAGGTCGATGCCGAGCTCCTCCGCTGCGCGGAAGACGTCCTCGTCGGTGTCGCGCATCTCGATGGACATGCCGTCCGAGGACAGCACCTCCACGTTGAGGCACAGGGACTGCATCTCCTTGATGAGCACCTTGAAGGACTCGGGGATGCCGGGCTCAGGGATGTTCTCGCCCTTGACGATGGCCTCGTAGACCTTCACGCGGCCGGTCACGTCGTCGGACTTGATCGTCAGCAGCTCCTGGAGGGCGTACGCGGCGCCGTATGCCTCCAGCGCCCACACCTCCATCTCACCGAAGCGCTGGCCACCGAACTGGGCCTTACCACCCAGCGGCTGCTGGGTGATCATCGAGTACGGACCGGTCGAACGGGCGTGGAGCTTGTCGTCGACCAGGTGGTGGAGCTTGAGGATGTACATGTACCCGACCGAGATCGGGTCCGGGAACGGCTCGCCGGAGCGGCCGTCGAACAGCCTCGCCTTACCGGTCGGGAGCACCATGCGCTCGCCGTCGCGGTTCGGGATGGTGTGGTTCAGCAGACCCGCGAGCTCGTCCTCACGCGCACCGTCGAAGACGGGGGTGGCGACGTTGGTGCCCGGGGCGACCTGGTCGGCACCGATCGCCTGGAGGCGCTGCGCCCACTCGTCCGCGAGGCCGGAGACGTCCCAGCCGCGGCTGGCGAGCCAGCCGAGGTGGATCTCCAGGACCTGTCCCGGGTTCATTCGGGACGGGACACCCAGCGGGTTGAGGATGATGTCGACCGGGGTGCCGTCCTCGAGGAACGGCATGTCCTCGATGGGCAGGATCTTCGAGATGACGCCCTTGTTGCCGTGACGGCCGGCGAGCTTGTCACCGTCGGTGATCTTGCGCTTCTGGGCGACGTAGACGCGGACCAGCTGGTTCACGCCCGGGGGAAGCTCGTCGCCCTCCTCGCGGTCGAAGACGCGGACACCGATGATCTTGCCGATCTCGCCGTGCGGCACCTTCAGCGAGGTGTCACGGACCTCACGGGCCTTCTCACCGAAGATCGCACGGAGCAGACGCTCCTCCGGGGTCAGCTCGGTCTCACCCTTGGGCGTGACCTTGCCGACGAGGATGTCGCCGGCGACGACCTCGGCACCGATACGGATGATGCCGCGCTCGTCGAGGTCGGCGAGGACCTCCTCGGAGACGTTCGGGATGTCCCGGGTGATCTCCTCCGGGCCGAGCTTGGTGTCACGGGCGTCGACCTCGTGCTCCTCGATGTGGATCGAGGAGAGGACGTCGTCCTGCACGAGGCGCTGCGACAGGATGATCGCGTCCTCGTAGTTGTGACCCTCCCACGGCATGAACGCCACGAGCAGGTTCTTGCCCAGCGCCATCTCGCCGTCTTCGGTGGCGGGACCGTCGGCGAGGACCTGGCCCTCGATCACGCGGTCGCCCTCGTCGACGACGACCTTCTGGTTGACCGAGGTGCCCTGGTTCGAGCGCGAGAACTTGTGCAGGCGGTACGTGATGTACGTGCCGTCGTCGTTGGCGACCGTGATGTAGTCGGCCGACAGCTCCTGGACGACACCGTCCTTCTCGGCCTTGAGCACGTCGCCGGCGTCGGTGGCGCAGCGGTACTCCATGCCGGTGCCGACGAGCGGGGCCTCCGACTTAATCAGCGGCACCGCCTGACGCATCATGTTCGCGCCCATGAGGGCGCGGTTGGCGTCGTCGTGCTCGAGGAACGGGATCATGGCGGTCGCGACCGACACCATCTGGCGCGGCGAGACGTCCATGTAGTCCACGTCCGACGGCTCGACGTAGTCGACCTCGCCGCCACGCTTGCGCACCAGGACACGGTTCTCGGTGAACCGGAGGTCGTCGTCGAGCGCGGCGTTGGCCTGCGCGATGACGAAGCGGTCCTCCTCGTCGGCGGTGACGTAGTCGACCTCGTCGGTGACCTGGCCGTCGACGACCTTGCGGTACGGCGTCTCGATGAAGCCGAACGCGTTGACGCGGCCGTACGAGGCGAGCGAACCGATCAGACCGATGTTCGGGCCTTCGGGGGTCTCGATCGGGCACATGCGTCCGTAGTGGGACGGGTGCACGTCTCGGACCTCGAAGCCGGCCCGCTCACGGGACAGACCACCAGGGCCCAGCGCCGAGAGACGACGCTTGTGCGTCAGACCCGACAGCGGGTTGTTCTGGTCCATGAACTGGGACAGCTGGCTGGTGCCGAAGAACTCCTTGATGGAGGCGACGACCGGCCGGATGTTGATCAGGGTCTGCGGCGTGATCGCCTCGACGTCCTGGGTGGTCATGCGCTCACGCACGACGCGCTCCATACGAGCCAGACCCGTGCGGACCTGGTTCTGGATGAGCTCGCCGACGTTGCGCAGACGACGGTTGCCGAAGTGGTCGATGTCGTCGGTCTCGACGACGATCTCGTTGCCGTTCTCGCCGATCGTCTCGGTCTCGCCCGCGTGGAGCTTGACCAGGTACTTGATCGTGGCGATGACGTCGTCGGTGGTGAGCACGCCGGCGTCCAGCGGCTCGTCGGCGCCGAGCTTCTTGTTCACCTTGTAGCGGCCGACCTTGGCGAGGTCGTAGCGCTTGGGGTTGAAGTAGAGGTTCTCGAGCAGCGTCTGAGCGGCCTCGCGGGTCGGCGGCTCGCCCGGGCGCAGCTTGCGGTAGATGTCGAGCAGCGCGTCGTCCTGGCCCTGGGTGTGGTCCTTCTCCAGGGTGGCGCGCATGGACTCGTACTCGCCGAACTCCTGGAGGATCTGCTCGGTGGTCCAGCCGAGAGCCTTGAGGAGGACGGTGACGGACTGCTTGCGCTTGCGGTCGATGCGGACACCGACCAGGTCGCGCTTGTCGATCTCCATCTCCAGCCAGGCACCCCGGGACGGGATGATCTTGGCGGAGAAGATGTCCTTGTCGGAGGTCTTGTCGATCGAGGAGTCGAAGTAGACACCCGGCGAACGGACCAGCTGCGACACCACGACACGCTCGGTGCCGTTGATGACGAAGGTGCCCTTGTTGGTCATGAGCGGGAAGTCGCCCATGAAGACCGTCTGGGACTTGATCTCGCCGGTCTCGTTGTTCGTGAACTCGGCGGTGACGAAGAGCGGGGCGCCGTACGTGAAGTCACGGTCCTTGCACTCGTCGATCGAGTTCTTCGGCGGCTCGAAGCGGTGGTCGCGGAAGGTCAGCGACATCGACCCGGAGAAGTCCTCGATCGGCGAGATCTCCTCGAAGATCTCTTCCAGGCCGGACTTCGTGGGGACGTCCTGTCCCGACTCAAGGGCAGCCTCGACGCGAGCCTTCCAGGCGGCATTGCCGAGCAGCCAGTCAAAGCTCTCGGTCTGCAGCGCGAGGAGGTTCGGAACCTCGAGGGGCTCCTTGATCTTTGCAAAGGAGATGCGCAGCGGGGCGGTGCTTGCGCCGTTGTTCGTATTGGTCGAGGCGTTGCGCGAGGCGGCCAAGAGGGGGTCCTTCCGAGGGCTCGGACTCACTACGCGCGTACCGGTCCCCTGCAGCGCTTCACGGCAGACTTTTCCTGATATGACCAAAAGGCCAGTTCAGACGGGGTCGGTCCACGAAGCGGATGCGAAGGTATGCCCCTGGTGACGGGCAGGGGGCAGCTAACAGGCAGCGCAAAGGGTCAGTGTAGCCAAGTGGCTCACTGATGTCCAGGGCGAATAATTCGCGACCCTCGTTGCTCTCAACTCCGCGCTACCTCGCGCCGTGCGGCGCACCTCGATACTGCCCGTTCGGTCGTCGATCCATGCCTCGGATACGGATCGTTGTGACGACGCGTCCTGAGAATTGCGCGCTGCGTGCGGTTCGTCAAGGCCCCCCGGTCTGCGGGGCGCACGGCGAAGATCACCATACTCCGCTTCCGGCGGCCCTCAAGGACCCCGCCACGCCCTTCCCGGGGAACGCCGAAAGGCGACCACCCACAAGGGTGATCGCCTTTCGGTGCTCCCGCGTTACACGGGGGCAGGAGTCAGCTCAGCGAGCCGAAACGGTCTTACTTGACCGTGACGGAGGCGCCGGCGGCCTTGAGGGACTCGGCAGCCTTCTCGGCGGCCTCCTTCGCGACCTTCTCGAGGACCGGCTTCGGGGTGCCGTCGACGAGGTCCTTGGCCTCCTTGAGGCCCAGGGAGGTGAGCTCGCGCACGACCTTGATGACCTGGATCTTCTTGTCGCCGGCACCCTCGAGGATGACGTCGAACTCGTCCTGCTCGGCCTCGGCCTCGGCCGGGGCGCCACCCTGCGCCGGGCCGGCAACGGCGACGGCCGCGGCGGCGGTGACGTCGAACTTGTCCTCGAAGGCCTTCACGAACTCGGAGAGCTCGATGAGGGTCATCTCCTCGAACTGGGCGAGGAGGTCGTCCTGAGAGAGCTTCGCCATGATGGGCGATCCTTCCACTAATTCGGCAGGTGCCGGATGTATGTAGAGGCGGGCGTAACGGCCCGCTGTGACCCGCGCACTAGGCGGCGCGGATCAGTGCGCGAGCCGAATTACTCGGCACCGCCCTGCTCGGCGAGCTTGACGCGAAGCGCCTCCGCGGTGCGGACGAACTTCGACGGCAGCGCCTGGAAGAGCGAGGCAGCCTGAGACTGCTTGCCCTTGAACGCGCCGGCCAGCTTGCTGAGCAGAACCTCGCGGGACTCGAGGTCCGCGAGCTTCTTGATCTCATCGGCGGAGAGCGCCTTGCCATCAAGGACACCGCCCTTGATGATGAGATTCGGGTTCTCCTTGGCGAAGTCACGCAGGCTCTTCGCCGACTCCACCGGGTCACCGGTGATGAAGGCGACCGCGGTCGGACCAGCGAAGTGCTCGTCCAGCGCGGTGATCCCGGCCTGGTTGGCCGCAATCTTGGTCAGCGTGTTCTTCACCACGGCGTACTGGGCGTTCTCACCGAGCGAACGACGCAGCGTCTTGAGCTGCGCGACGGTGAGACCCCGGTACTCGGTCAGCACAGCGGCGTTCGAGCTGCGGAACTGGTCCTCAAGCTCGGCTACCGCGGCAGCCTTGTCGGGCCTTGCCATAGAGCGTCGGCCTCCTTCCGGGTGATGAGGACCGCTCAGAAGGGGCTGACAAAACAAAACGCCCCGGCGCAGGCGCTCGGGGCTCAGCTCAACCGCATCACGAAGATCCGGGAACTCATCCACAATCACCTGCGCGGGTCGTTCGCGTCTCAGCGAATCCTTCGGCCACCGCACCCTGGGGGCGCAGTAACGACCAGCGGTCTTTGGCTTCTCCGAAAGAGTACGCGACCGGGTCGGCAGGGGCAAATCGGCCCCTCATGAGGCTCGGACGCCCTCCTGAGCCGAAGAAGCCGGCCCCCACACCCGGGAAGGGTGTGGGGGCCGGCTGACCACTCAGTGAGCCTCAGAGAGCTCAGACCGCGGCCGGGTCCTCCTCGACGAGGAGGTTGCGGGTGCGGTTGGAGTCCAGCGGGATGCCGGGGCCCATCGTCGTCGTGAGGGTCGCCTTCTTGATGTAGCGGCCCTTGGCGGCGGACGGCTTCAGACGGAGGATCTCCTCCAGCGCCGCGGCGTAGTTCTCGACCAGCTTCGTCTCGTCGAAGGAGACCTTGCCGATGATGAAGTGCAGGTTCGAGTGCTTGTCGACGCGGAACTCGATCTTGCCGCCCTTGATGTCGTTGACAGCCTTCGCGACATCGGGGGTGACGGTGCCGACCTTGGGGTTCGGCATGAGACCACGCGGGCCGAGGACGCGGCCGAGGCGGCCGACCTTGCCCATGAGGTCCGGGGTGGCCACCACGGCGTCGAACTCGTTCAGGCGGTTGCCCTTGGAGATCTCGTCGATGAGCTCGTCGGAGCCGACGATGTCGGCGCCGGCGGCGATCGCGGCCTCGGCACGGTCACCGGTCGCGAAGACCAGGACCCGGGCGGTCTTACCGGTGCCGTGCGGGAGGTTCACGGTGCCGCGGACCATCTGGTCGGCCTTGCGCGGGTCGACACCCAGGCGGAAGGCGACCTCGACGGTGCCGTCGAACTTCGTGGTGGCGGTGTCCTTCGCGAGACGGACGGCCTCGAGAGGAGCGTAGTTCCGCTCGCGGTCGATCTTGGCGTCCGCGCTGCGGAGAGCCTTGCTGCGCTTCACTGCTTCTCCTGTTGGTTCAGGTATGGAGTCGTGGTGCGGGCCGCGCCGGCCCTACCACTGTGGTCAGACGGGGGCTGATCAGCCCTCGACCGTGATGCCCATGGAGCGGGCGGTGCCAGCGATGATCTTGGACGCGGCGTCCAGGTCGTTGGCGTTCAGGTCGGGGAGCTTGACCGTGGCGATCTCGCGGACCTGGGCGGCCGTGAGCTTGGCGACCTTGGTCTTGTGCGGCTCGCCGGAGCCCTTGTCCACACCCGCGGCCTTGAGGATCAGCTTGGCGGCCGGCGGAGTCTTCGTGATGAAGGTGAAGGAACGGTCCTCGTAGACCGTGATCTCCACCGGCACGACCATGCCACGCTGCGACTCGGTCGCGGCGTTGTAGGCCTTGCAGAACTCCATGATGTTGACGCCGTGCTGACCGAGCGCGGGGCCGACCGGCGGGGCCGGGTTCGCCGCACCGGCGTTGATCTGGAGCTTGATAAGCCCCGTGACCTTCTTCTTCTTGGGAGGCATTGCTCTCTCCGGGTCCTAGTGAGAGTGTTCAGCCCGCCATCCGGTCATCCGGATGGAGGCATACCGCACAACGATAACGGGTATAGACGCGCGGCTAAAAACCGAGCAGGTCAGAGCGGCTGTGAGAGCCACTCTGACCTGGTCGGAAACCTATGAGATCAGTTCTTCTGGATCTGGTCGAAGCTGAGCTCGACCGGGGTCTCGCGACCGAAGATCTCGACGAGGCCCTTGACCTTCTTCGAGTCGGGGTTGATCTCGTTGATCGTGGCCTGGAGGGTCGCGAAGGGACCGTCCGTGACCGTGACCGAGTCGCCGACCTCGAAGTCCAGCACCTGGACCTCCAGCTTGCGGGCCGGAGCCGGCTTGCCCTCGGCCTCGGCGGCCTCGCGGGCGGCCTTCTCCTCGGCCTCCGGGGCGAGCATCTTGACGATCTCGTCCAGGGTCAGCGGGTACGGGTCGTAGGCGTTGCCCACGAAGCCGGTGACGCCGGGGGTGTTGCGGACGACGCCCCAGGACTCGTTCGTCAGGTCCATGCGGACGAGCACGTAGCCGGGAAGCTTGTTCTGCTTGACGTTCTTCCGCTCGCCGCCCTTGATCTGGACGATCTCTTCCTCGGGGACCTCGGCCTGGTAGATGAAGTCCTCGACGTTGAGCGAGACGGCGCGCTGCTCCAGGTTCGCCTTCACGCGCTTCTCGTAGCCCGCGTAGGTGTGGATGACGTACCACTCGCCGGGGAGGGTGCGCAGCTCCTCGCGGAGCGCGGCGACCGGGTCGACCGGGGCGGCCGGCTCGGCCTCCTCGTCGGTCTCTTCCTCGGCGGCCTCGACCTCGGCGGTCTCGACGGTCTCGTCCTCGTCACCCTCGGCGGCGTCGACGTCCTCGTCGGTCTCCTGCTCGTCCTCGTCCTCGACGTGGAGAGCGGCTTCCTCGGCGGCCTCGCCGGCAGCGTCGTCAGCAGCGTCGGCCTGGTCCTCGTCGGCGGCCTCGACGATGTCCAGCTCGTCCTCGACGGACTCGGACTCGAAGGCGTCGTTCAGGTTCGCGTCAGACACGGTGGCTGCTTCTTCCTGCGATACAGATGGGGTGGAACAAAAAGTCAGCCGAAGACGTACTTGACTGCTTCCTGGAAGCCATAGTCAATCACGGTGACAAGGCCGATCATGATGACGACGAAGATGATCACCACAGTGGTGTACGTCGAAAGCTGGCTGCGCGTGGGCCAGACGACCTTGCGGAGCTCGGCGACGATCTGGCGGTAGAAGAGCGCGAGACGGCCCAGGGGGCCCTTCTTTCCGCGCTTGCCACCCTTGCGGGACTTCTTCTTCTCGGCCTCGTCATCGGCATCAGGCATGTCGATGGAGCCTACGGCGTCCGTCACGATCTCTCACCTGATTCCGGGTCGGCCGTGCCGCGCCCGGGTGGAGCCGCACGGCGGTGCAATGAAGTACGTACATGCGCACAACACCTGGCGGTGTGTGTAGCAGGGCCGGAGGGACTTGAACCCCCAACCGCCGGTTTTGGAGACCGGTGCTCTACCAATTGAGCTACGACCCTTTGTTGGTGTCCCCAACCTACCGCATCGTGAGATGTGGTCGGTGCGGGCCAACGAGCAGTGAGCATACGTGGTCAGAGGCCCCCGCGTCGAACAGAAACCACGAGCGACCTGCCGTCGGACGCGCGTACGACCGGGAATGACCGTTCCTGTCCGGTCCGTGAAACCTGTGTGTCGGGCCCTGAAGCGGTCTGGGACGATGGGCCGTATGAGCGCTGCTACCCCTCCCACCGAGCGTCGGGTCTCCGCCCGGATCGGTGCGATCTCCGAGTCCGCCACCCTCGCCGTCGACGCCAAGGCCAAGGCTCTCAAGGCCGCCGGGCGCCCGGTGATCGGTTTCGGCGCGGGTGAGCCCGACTTCCCGACCCCGGACTACATCGTCGACGCGGCCGTCGAGGCCTGCAAGAACCCGAAGTTCCACCGCTACACCCCCGCCGGCGGACTGCCCGAGCTGAAGGCCGCCATCGCCGCCAAGACCCTGCGTGACTCCGGCTACGAGGTCGACGCCTCCCAGGTCCTGGTGACCAACGGCGGCAAGCAGGCGATCTACGAGGCCTTCGCCGCGATCCTCGACCCGGGCGACGAGGTCATCGTCCCGGCGCCGTACTGGACGACCTACCCCGAGTCGATCCGCCTCGCCGGCGGTGTCCCGGTGGAGGTCGTGGCCGACGAGACCACCGGCTACCGGGTCTCGGTGGAGCAGCTGGAGGCCGCCCGCACGGAGCGGACCAAGGTCGTCCTCTTCGTCTCCCCGTCGAACCCGACCGGCGCCGTCTACAGCGAGGCCGAGACCGAGGCGATCGGCCGCTGGGCCGTCGAGCACGGTCTGTGGGTGCTGACGGACGAGATCTACGAGCACCTGGTGTACGGCGACGCGTCCGCGGTCTCGCTGCCGTCGGTGATGCCGGAGCTGCGCGACAAGTGCATCGTCGTCAACGGCGTCGCCAAGACGTACGCGATGACCGGCTGGCGCGTGGGGTGGATCATCGGCCCGAAGGACGTGGTGAAGGCCGCGACCAACCTGCAGTCGCACGCCACCTCGAACGTGAGCAACGTGGCGCAGATGGCCGCGCTCGCCGCCGTGTCGGGCAACCTGGACGCGGTCGCCGAGATGGGCCGCGCCTTCGACCGGCGCCGTCAGACGATCGTGCGGATGCTCAACGAGATCGAGGGCGTGCTGTGCCCGACTCCGGAGGGCGCGTTCTACGTGTACCCCTCGGTGAAGGCGCTGCTCGGCAAGGAGATCCGCGGCAAGCGCCCGCAGACCTCGGTCGAGCTCGCGGCCCTGATCCTGGACGAGGCCGAGGTCGCGGTCGTCCCGGGCGAGGCCTTCGGCACGCCGGGCTACCTGCGTCTGTCGTACGCGCTGGGCGACGAGGACCTGGTGGAGGGCGTCTCGCGCATGCAGAAGCTCCTCGCCGAGGCCACCGACTGAGCCAGTCGCCGCATTCGGTAACCGCGGGCCCCGGTTCTTCGGAACCGGGGCCCGTTTTTGCGTTCTAGCAAGGTCCCGATCGGGGAAACGGGGTGTTCTGCTCCGTTCGGGTGCGGCAGGATCGATCGATGGAGCACGAACACCGCGACATCAGCCTGCTTCCCAAGGCCCATCTGCATCTGCACTTCACGGGATCGATGCGGCCCACGACGCTCATCGAGCTGGCCGACAAGTACGGCGTCCACCTTCCCGACGCGCTGAGCAGCGGTACGCCTCCCAAGCTGCGGGCGACCGACGAGCGCGGCTGGTTCCGCTTCCAGCGGCTCTACGACATCGCCCGTTCCTGTCTGCGGGCGCCCGAGGACATCCAGCGGCTGGTGCGCGAGGCGGCCGAGGAGGACGTCAGGGACGGTTCGGGGTGGCTGGAGATCCAGGTCGACCCCACCTCGTACGCGCCGCACCTCGGCGGGCTCATCCCGGCCCTGGAGGTCATCCTCGACGCGGTCGACGCGGCCTCGCGGGAGACCGGGCTCGGGATGCGGGTGCTCGTCGCGGCGAACCGGATGAAGCACCCCCTGGAGGCGCGGACGCTGGCCCGGCTCGCGGTGCGGTTCGCGGACCGGGGCGTGGTGGGCTTCGGGCTCTCCAACGACGAGCGGCGGGGCATGGCCCGGGACTTCGACCGGGCCTTCGCCATCGCGCGGGACGGCGGTCTCCTCGCGGCCCCGCACGGCGGCGAGCTGACGGGCCCCGCGTCCGTACGCGACTGCCTGGACGATCTGCGGGCGACCCGGGTCGGGCACGGGGTGCGGTCGGCTGAGGACCCCCGGCTGCTGCGCAAGCTCGCGGAGCGGGGCGTGACCTGTGAGGTCTGCCCGGCGTCCAACGTGGCGCTCGGGGTGTACGAGAAGCACGAGGACGTACCGCTGCGGACCCTCTTCGACGCGGGGGTGCCGATGGCGCTGGGCGCGGACGACCCGCTGCTCTTCGGCGCGCGGCTGGCGGAGCAGTACGAGATCGCTCGCCGGCACCACGGGTTCACGGACGCGGAGCTGGCGGAGCTGGCACGGCAGTCGGTGCGGGGCTCGGCGGCCCCCGAGGGCGTGCGGACGAAGCTGCTCGCGGGGATCGACGACTGGATCGCCGACTGACCCTCGGGGCGGCGGGGGCCGGGGGGGGCGTACTAGAGCGCGACGCCCACGGTCACCGGCTCGTTCACCAGGGTGATCCCGAAGGCGTCCCGGACCCCGGCCACGACCTCGCGGGCGAGCGCGAGCAGGTCCTCGGTGGTCGCCTCGCCCCGGTTGGTGAGGGCGAGCGTGTGCTTGGTGGAGATCCGCGCCGGCCCGGAGCCGTACCCCTTGGTGAACCCGGCCCTGTCGATCAGCCAGGCGGCGGAGGTCTTGGTGCGCCCGTCGCCCGCGGGGAAGGCCGGCGGGGTGACGTCCGCGCCGAGCCGCTCGGCCACGCGTGCGCGGAAGACGGCGTACTCCTCGTCCGTGAGGATCGGGTTGGTGAAGAACGACCCGGCGGACCAGGTGTCGTGGTCCTCGGGGTCCAGGACCATGCCCTTGCCGGCGCGCAGCCGCAGGACAGTCTCGCGGGCCTGCACGAGCGGCACCCGGTCCCCCGCCTCGACGCCGAGGGCGCGGGCGGTCTCCGGGTACTTGACGGGCGCGGACAGGCCGTCGGCGTCCTCGAGAGCGAAGCGGACCCGCAGCACCACGTACCGCTCGGGGTGTTCCTTGAAGAGGCTGTGGCGGTACGAGAAGGCGCACTCGGCGTTGGTGAGGGTGACCGTCTCCTCGGCGCGCCGGTCGTAGGCGACGACCTCGGTGACGGTGGCGGAGACGTCCTGCCCGTAGGCGCCGACGTTCTGGATCGGGGTCGCGCCGGCGGAGCCGGGGATGCCTGCGAGGCACTCGATCCCGGCGAGCCCGGCCTCGACGGTGCGGGCCACGGCGTCGGTCCAGACCTCGCCCGCGGCGAGCTCCAGCCGGGTCCCGTCGAGGGAGAAGCCGGTGGTGGCGACGCGCAGCGCGGTGCCGTCGAAGCCCTTGTCCCCGATGACCAGGTTGGAGCCGCCGCCGATGATGAGGAGCGGTGTCCCGGAGGCGTCGGCCTCGCGGACCGCGGCGACGACCTCGTCGTCGGTGGTGGCCGTGACGAGCCGGGCGGCGGGGCCGCCGAGCCGGAAGGTGGTCAGGGGGGCGAGGGGGGCGTCGTGAAGAAGCTGCACGGGCTCAAGAGTACGGTCCACGCGTGGAGCGGGGTGTTCCACGCGTGGACCGACGTCGGAGTCAGGCGAGGCGGACCACGGCGCGGCTCATGCCCAGCACCTTCTGGCCGGCGGAGGTCGCGGTGAGGTCCACCCGCACCCGCTGGTCGTCCAGCTTCGCGGCGACCTTGGCGCTGACCTCCACGAGGGCGCCCGTGTCGTCGTTGGGGACGACGACCGGCTTGGTGAAGCGGACGCCGTACTCGACGACGGCGGCGGGGTCGCCGGCCCAGTCGGTCACGACCCGGATCGCCTCGGCCATGGTGAACATGCCGTGGGCGATGACGTCGGGGAGGCCGACCTCCACCGCGAACTTCTCGTTCCAGTGGATGGGGTTGAAGTCCCCCGAGGCGCCGGCGTACCGGACGAGCGTGGCGCGCGTCACGGGGAAGCTCTGCGCGGGCAGCTCGGTGCCGACCTCGACCTCGTCGTAGCTGATCTTCGCGGTCATGGTCAGGCCCCCTCGGGTGCGCGGGAGACGAGCTTCGTCCAGGCGGTGACGACGTGCTCGCCGGAGGCGTCGTGGACCTCGCCGCGGATGTCCAGGATGTCGTTGCCGGCGAGGGACTTGATCGCCTCGATGGTGGAGGTGACCGCAAGCCGGTCCCCGGCGCGTACGGGCCGGGTGTAGGCGAACTTCTGGTCGCCGTGGACGACCCGGCTGTAGTCGAGGCCCAGCTGGGGGTCCTCGATGACCGCGCCGGCCGCCTTGAACGTGATGGCGAACACGAAGGTGGGCGGGGCGATCACATCGGGGTGACCCAGCGCCTTGGCCGCCTCGGTGTCGGTGTACGCGGGATTGGCGTCGCCGATGGCCTCGGCGAATTCGCGGATCTTCTCGCGGCCGACCTCGTAGGGCGGGGTGGGCGGATAGGTCCGGCCCACGAAGGACTGGTCGAGCGCCATGGACTCGATACCTCCTGGATCTGTTGCCGACAAACGACACGAGGCCGCCCCCGAGTGGGGACGGCCTCGTGTACGAGCCTGATTAACGCGTCTCGCGGTGCGCGGTGTGCGAGTTGCAGCGAGGGCAGTGCTTCTTCATCTCAAGACGGTCCGGGTTGTTACGCCGGTTCTTCTTGGTGATGTAGTTCCGCTCCTTGCACTCCACGCAGGCCAGCGTGATCTTCGGGCGGACGTCGGTGGCAGCCACGTGAGTGCTCCTTGGACGGACGATGGACGGATGAACGCATAAAAGAGTAGCCGATCGAAGGACCGACCCCACAATCGGCTACCGTGTGTAGCGGTGACCGGACTTGAACCGGTGACACAGCGATTATGAGCCGCTTGCTCTACCGACTGAGCTACACCGCTTTGATGATCCGGATCCCGTCCGAAGACGGGTTCCTTCTCACCAGAGCCCCAATACGGAATCGAACCGTAGACCTTCTCCTTACCATGGAGACGCTCTACCGACTGAGCTATTGGGGCGAGCGAGGAAGACATTACACGGTCTCCGGCCCATCACCCAAATCCGTTTCGCGGTGCCCGCGCGACGGCCCCCACCAGGTGTCACGTACGCCACTCGTGGCCTCATCGGTACGACTATTGCGGTCCTCCTCGAAGGTCGCCGCGAGCGCCCCTAGGCTCGGCCCCACGCTTCGTGATCTTGATCTTGAGGAGCCTTGAGGAGCCCCGATGTCAGCCGAAAGCAAGCAGCCCCAGCCGCCCGAGGACGGGGCCGCCACCACCGCCGACTCGACCTCGCTCCTGCTCTCCCACGCCCGGCTCACCGACGGCCGGACCGTGGACGTCCGGCTCGTCGGCGGCCGCATCGAGGCCGTCGGCACGGCCGGGAGCCTCACCGCCGTGGGCGCGCGCGTGGACCTGACCGGCTATCTGCTGCTGCCTGCCGCCGCCGAGCCCCACGCCCACGCCGACACGGCGCTCTCCGCCGACTCCCCCGGCCCCGTCTCGTACGCGCCCGAGGACGTCCAGCGCCGCGCCACCGAGGCCGCCCTGCTCCAGCTCGGCCACGGCGCGACCGCGCTCCGCGCGCACGTGCGCATCGGTGACGTGCAGGGGCTCGGGCCGCTCGAAGCCGTCCTCCAGGCCCGGCGCTCGCTGCGCGGCCTCGCCGACCTCACCGCCGTGGCCGTGCCGCGGCTGCTCACCGGGGTGGCGGGCGCGGACGGCCTGGCGATGCTGCGGGACGCGGTGAAGATGGGCGCCGGGGTGGTCGGCGGCTGCCCGGACCTCGACCCGGACCCGGCCGGCTACGTGGAGGCGGTCCTGGAGGTCGCGGCCGAGCACGGCGTCCCGGTGGACCTGCACACCGACGGGGACGACCCGGCCCGGCTGGCCCGGCTCGCGGCGATGGCCGGGGGGCTGCGGCCCGGGGTGACGATCGGCCCGTGCGCGGGGCTCGACGGGCTCCCCGCCGACGCGGCGCGGCGGGCTGCGGACCAGCTGGCGGCGGCCGGGGTGACGGTGGTGTGCCTGCCGCAGGGCGGCTGCGGCGGTACGGAGCGGCGCGCGGCGGCGCCCGTACGGCTGCTGCGGGCGGCCGGGGTGCGGCTCGCGGCGGGCGGCGGAGCGCTGCGGGACGTGTCCAACCCGGTGGGGCGGGGGGATCCGCTGGAGGCGGCGTACCTGCTGGCCTCGCTCGGCGGGCTGCCGGCCGAGGAGGCGTACGCGGCGGTGAGCGCGGGGGCGCGGGACGTCATGGGCCTGCCGGAGGTGCGGGTGGAGGCGGGCTTCCCGGCGGAGCTGCTCGCGGTGCGGGGCGAGCGCCTGGCGGGCGTGCTGTCCCTCGCGTACAGCCGGATCGTGGTGCACCGCGGGCGGGTGGTGGCGCGGACCAGCGCGGTGCGGGAGTACTGCGACTCCGCGGCGGCGCTCGATCTGCCGCGGCAGGCGCGTCCGGAGCGTCCGCCCGAGCCGGGAAGCCCTCCGGCCGGTCCCGTCGTACGGTCGTGAGTATGCGCATCGTCATCGCTGGAGGACACGGACAGATCGCCCTGCGCCTGGAGAGGCTGCTCTCGGCGGGCGGGCACGAGGTCGCGGGGATCATCCGCAGACCGGAACAGGCCGGGGACCTGAGGGACGCGGGGGCCGAGCCCGTCGTCCTGGACCTGGAGTCGGCGTCGGTGGAGATGGTCGCCGCGGTCCTGCAGGGCGCCGACGCGGCCGTCTTCGCGGCGGGCGCGGGGCCGGGCAGCGGCGCGGACCGCAAGGACACGGTGGACCGCGCGGCGGCGGTGCTCTTCGCGGACGCGGCGGAACGGGCGGGCGTACGCCGGTACATCGTCGTCTCGTCGATGGGCGCGGACGCCACGCACGCGGGTGACGGGGTCTTCGACGCCTACCTGCGCGCCAAGGGCGCGGCCGACGACGAGGTCCGGTCCCGTACGGCCCTGGACTGGACGATCCTGCGCCCCGGCAGCCTCACGGACGACGCGGGCACCGGCCTGGTCCGCTTGGAGGCCCGCACGGGCCGCGGCCCGGTCCCCCGCGACGACGTGGCGGCGACGATCGTCGAACTCCTGGACACCCCGGCGACGGCCGGTCTGACCCTGGAACTGGTCTCGGGCTCGACCCCGCTCGCGGTCGCCGTGAAGGACGTGGCCGGAAACTGACGGGCGGGCGCCACTCCCGGAAACGAAGGAAGGTCCCCGGTGCAAGCACCGGGGACCTCCCGTATCGCGTGGCGACGCCAGGATTCGAACCTGGGTAGGCTAAGCCGACGGATTTACAGTCCGCTCCCATTGGCCACTCGGGCACATCGCCATGAGATCGCTGCCGTGGAGCCGCTTTTCGGCGGTGTTCCGTGGCAACGACGTAAACAATACCTGATCCCCGGGGGTGGTTCGCCACCGGATTGATCAGCGGTTCGGGCCGTGGCACACCCCCTAGGCTTTGGGCTGTACCCCACAGCATCCGAGCAAGGAGCCACGAGTCATGGCCGACTCCAGTTTCGACATCGTCTCCAAGGTCGAGCGGCAGGAGGTCGACAACGCCCTCAACCAGGCCGTGAAGGAGATCTCCCAGCGCTACGACTTCAAGGGAACCAACGCCTCGATCTCCTGGTCCGGCGAGAAGATCCTGATGCAGGCGAACGGCGAGGAGCGCGTCCTGGCGATCCTCGACATCTTCCAGACGAAGCTGATCAAGCGCGGGATCTCGCTGAAGTCGCTGGACGTCGAGGGTGAGCCGCAGCTGTCCGGCAAGGAGTACAAGCTCTTCGCGTCGGTCACCGAGGGCATCTCGCAGGAGAACGCCAAGAAGGTCGCGAAGACCATCCGGGACGAGGGTCCCAAGGGCGTCAAGGCGCAGGTGCAGGGCGACGAGCTGCGCGTCAGCTCGAAGAGCCGGGACGACCTGCAGGCCGTGCAGGCGCTGCTCAAGGGCAAGGACTTCGACTTCGCGATCCAGTTCGTGAACTACCGCTGACCTCGGTGAGGCTCGTGTCCGAATCCCGCCAGCCCGAGGGTCGGCGGGCCCCGCACACTGGACGTGGAAGACCCGTGCGGGGAGAGGAACGAGCCATGACCGTGTACGCGTACGTCGACGGCCCCCTGGGCGAGATGCTGCTGGTCGGGCAGCTCGCCGGAGGGGGCCGTGCCGTGCTGCGCTCGCTGTCCCTGCCGGGGCAGAAGGGCGCCGTCGCGGTCCGGGACGGCTGGACGCTCGCGCCCGAGGCGTTCGGCGCGGCCGCCGAGCAGCTGGGCGAGTACTTCGCCGGGCGCCGGGACCGGTTCGACCTGCCGCTGGCGGGCGACGCCGGGACCCTGTTCCAGCGGCGCGTCTGGGCGGCCCTGGACGAGATCCCGTACGGCACCACCGTCTCGTACGGGGAGATCGCCCGGCGGGTCGGCTCCCCCGGCGCCGGGGTCAGGGCCGTGGGAACGGCGATCGGGCGCAATCCGCTGCTCCTGGTGCGGCCCTGCCACCGGGTGATCGGCGCCGACGGGAGCCTGCGCGGCTACGCCGCCGGGCTGGAGCGGAAGGAACGGCTCCTCGCCCTCGAAGGGGCCTCCGTGTGACCGAGGGGCTCTTCCCCCGTGAGCGGGCCGTCGTCGCGCCCGGCGCCGTGCACGTGCCCGCGTGGCTGCCGTTCGCGCGGCAGCGGGAGCTGGTGGACGCCTGCCGGGAGTGGGGGCGCGCGGTGCCGTACCGGCACACCGTGCTGCCCGGCGGGGGTGTCATGTCGGTGCGGTCTCTGTGCCTGGGCCGGCAGTGGGTGCCGTACCGCTATCTCGACACGGTGGGCGTCGAACTGCCGGACTGGCTCGTCGCCCTGGGCCGGGAGGCGCTCGTCGAGGCGTACGGCGACGCGGGCGGTTTCACCCCCGACACCGCGCTGGTGAACTTCTACGCGCCGGGGGCGCGGATGGGCATGCACCAGGACCGGGAGGAGCGCGCGGACGCGCCGGTGGTGTCGCTGAGCCTCGGCGACCGGTGCGTGTTCCGCTTCGGGAACGAGGAGGGCCGGGGCCGGCCGTATCAGGACGTCGAGCTGGCCTCCGGTGACCTCTTCGTCTTCGGTGGGGCCTCGCGGTGGGTCCATCACGGGGTGCCCAAGGTGTACCCGGGGACGGGCGAGCCGGCGCTCGGCCTCACCGGCCGGCTCAACATCACGCTCCGGGAGACCGGACTGCAGGGCGGCGGGACGCCCCCTGGGGGCGTGTCGCGGAACACGCTTTAGGCTGCGGCGCATGACACCGGAACTGCGCCGCTCCCTCGGCCTCTTCGACGCGGTCGTGATCGGGCTCGGCGCCATGGTGGGGGCCGGGATCTTCGTCGCCCTCGGGCCCGCCGCCGGGGCGGCCGGGTCGGGGGGCGGGCTGCTCGGGGCGCTCGGGATCGCCGCCGTCGTCGCGTACTGCAACGCCATGGCCTCGGCCCGGCTCGCGGCCCGCCACCCCCGCTCGGGCGGCACCTATGTGTACGGTCGCGAATGCCTCGGATCGTTCTGGGGCTATCTGGCCGGCTGGGCCTTCGTGGTGGGCAAGACGGCCTCGTGCGCGGCGATGGCCCTGACGGTCGGGGTGTACGTGTGGCCGGGGCACGCGCACGTGGTGGCGGTGGCCGCCGTGGTGGCCCTGACGGCCGTCAACTACGGGGGAGTTCAGAAGTCGGCGCTGCTGACGCGGGTGATCGTGGCCCTGGTCCTCGCCGTGCTCGCCGCCGTCTGCGCGGTGTCCCTCGGGGCCGGCGGGACGGCGCCGGCCACGGTCGGCGAGGAGCTCACGGCGGGTGGGGTGCTCCAGGCCGCGGGTTTGCTCTTCTTCGCATTCGCGGGGTACGCGCGGATCGCCACGCTCGGGGAGGAGGTCCGCGACCCGGCGCGGACGATCCCCCGCGCGGTGCCGACGGCCCTCGGGATCACCCTCGCCGTGTACGTGCTCGTGGCGGTGAGCGTGCTCGCCGTCCTCGGTCCCGCGGCCCTCGCGGACTCCCCCGTCCCGCTCGCGGACGCGGCCCGCGCGGCGGGCGCCGCCTGGCTGGTGCCGGTGGTGACCGTGGGCGCGGCGGTCGCGGCGCTCGGCTCGCTGCTGTCGCTGATCCTCGGGGTGTCCCGCACGACGCTCGCGATGGCGCGGGACGGGTACCTGCCGGCCGTGCTGGCCGCCGTGCATCCCCGCTTCCAGGTGCCGCACCGGGCGGAGCTGGCGGTGGGCGCCGTGGTGGCCCTGGTGGCGGCGACGGCGGACGTGCGGGCCGCGATCGGCTTCTCGTCGTTCGGGGTGCTCGTCTACTACGGGATCGCGAACGCCTCCGCCTGGACCCTGGGCGGGCGGAGCCGGCCGCTGGCCGCGCTCGGTCTGGCCGGGTGCGGGGCGCTCGCGTTCGCGCTGCCGCTCGGGTCGGTCCTGGCGGGTTCGGGGGTCGTCGCGGCCGGGGTGGTGGCCTGGGCCGTCAGCCGGGGGCGGCCCGTGCCCCCGCGGACCTGAGGGCCGGGCCCGCGGGCCGCGCACGACGTGTCCCCCGGTCCGTCAGCGGGCCGCGTACATGTGCCCCTGGTCCGTGGGGACGATCTCCTTGCCGAGGGGCAGCAGCGACACCGGGATCAGCTTGAAGTTCGCGATGCCGAGCGGGATGCCGATGATCGTGACGCAGAGGACGATGCCGGTGGTGATGTGGCCGAGGGCGAGCCACCAGCCGGCGAGGATCAGCCACAGGACGTTGCCGACGAGGGAGGGGGCTCCCGCGTCGCCGCGGTCGACGACCGTCTGCCCGAAGGGCCACAGGGCGTAGACGCCGATGCGGAAGGCGGCGAGTCCGAAGGGGATACCGATGATCGTGATGCAGAGCAGGACGCCCGCGAGCATGTAGCCCAGGAACATCCAGAAGCCGCACAGGATCAGCCAAATGACGTTGAGGATCGTCTTCACGGGCGGTGACCTGCCATCTGTTCGAGCCGGGCGATCCGCTCGGCCATCGGCGGGTGGGTGGAGAACATCTTGGACATGCCCTGACCGGGCCGGAACGGGTTCGCGATCATCATGTGGCTCGCGGTCTCGATCCGGGGCTCGGCGGGCAGCGGGAGTTGCTTCGTGCCGGCGTCCAGCTTCCGCAGGGCGCTGGCCAGGGCGAGCGGGTCGCCGGTGAGCTGGGCGCCGGAGGCGTCGGCCTCGTATTCGCGGGAGCGGGAGATGGCCAGCTGGATGACCGAGGCGGCGACCGGGCCGAGGATCATGATCAGGAGCATCCCGAGCAGTCCGGGGCCGTCGTCGTCGCTGGAGCGGCCGACCGGGATCAGCCAGGCGAAGTTGACCAGGAACAGGATCACGGAGGCGAGCGCTCCGGCGACCGAGGAGATGAGGATGTCCCGGTTGTAGACGTGGCTGAGCTCGTGGCCGATGACCCCGCGCAGCTCGCGCTCGTCGAGGAGGGCGAGGATGCCCTCGGTGCAGCAGACGGCGGCGTTGCGCGGGTTCCGGCCGGTCGCGAAGGCGTTCGGCGCCTGGGTCGGCGAGATGTAGAGCCGGGGCATGGGCTGGCGCGCCTGTGTGGACAGCTCCCGCACCAGTCGGTAGAGCGCGGGCGCCTCGAACTCGCTGACCGGGCGGGCGCGCATGGCCCGCAGCGCCAGCTTGTCGCTGTTCCAGTACGCGTACGCGTTGGTGCCGAGCGCCACGACGAGCGCGACGATCAGCCCCGTACGCCCGAAGAAGCTGCCGATGACGATGATGAGGGCCGAGAGCCCTCCGAGAAGTACGGCGGTCCTCAGCCCGTTGTGCCGGCGGTGCACGGTACGCCCTCCAAGTGGTGCGGCAGGGGAACCCTTTGCGTTTCATCCACTCGTCCAGTGGACCCTTCCGTACTGGTCAACGCCAGGCGGGAGGTTCGGGTTCCCCCGGCCGTACCGGGGGCGCTGTGGGCCGTTCGGGTCAGAGGGCCGCCGTAGGGGCCGTCAGAAGAGGCTGTTGGCGGCGAACCGGAGCGCGAACTGCGGGTAACCCGACAGCACGGCGCCGGCGCCGGCGGTCAGCGCGATCGCCAGGGTGATCGGCGCGGGGGACCTGGGGGCGGCCTTCTCGACGGCGGCCCCTTCCGGCGTGCGGAAGAGCAGGGCCGTCCAGCGGAGGTAGTAGAAAAGGGCGATCACGACGTTGATGCCCATGACCACGGCCAGCCAGCCGAGGCCCGCGTCGACGGCCGCGGAGAAGACGGTCACCTTGGCGAAGAGGCCGATGATGCCCGGGGGCAGCCCGGCCAGGTTCAGCAGGAAGAACGCGAGCGCGAGGGCGGCGGCGGGGCTGCTCGCGTACAGGCCCCGGTAGTCCGCGATCCGGTTGCCCGGGTGGCTGCGGGCTACCAGCGCGACGACGGCGAACGCGCCGAGGTTCACCACGGCGTACATCAGGGCGTAGGCGACGGTGGCGCCGATCTGGTCGTCGCTGGAGTACGCGGCGGCGGCGATCGGCACCAGGAGGTAGCCCGCCTGGGCGACGGAGGACCAGGCGAGCAGCCGGACCGCGCTCCACGCGCGCGTGGAGACCTGCCGCAGGGCTGCGACGTTGCCCGCGGTCATGGTGAGCGCGGCGAGGACGGCGAGCGCCGGGCCCCAGACGTCCGCGTACGACGGGAACGCGACGACCGTCACCAGGATGAGCCCGGTGAAGCCGACGGCCTTGCCGACCACGGAGAGGTAGGCGGCGACGGGCAGCGGGGCGCCGACGTACGTGTCGGGCACCCAGAAGTGGAAGGGGACGGCGGCCGTCTTGAAGGCGAAGCCGACGAGGGTGAGGGCCACGCCCGCCTCGGCGAGCGTCTGGAGCTGGCCGGGCACGTCGTCGAGGCGCTGGGCGAGCTCCGTCAGGTGGAGGGTGCCGGTCGCCGCGTACACGAAGCTGACGCCGAGGAGGGTGACGGCGGTCGCGGTGACGGAGGAGAGGAAGAACTTGAGCGCCGCCTCGCCGGACCTGCGGTCGCCGCGCTTGAGGCCGACGAGCGCGAAGGCGGGCAGCGAGGCCACCTCCAGGGCGACGACGAGGGTCGCGAGGTCGCGGGAGGCGGGCAGCAGGGCGGCGCCCGCGGCCGAGGAGAGCAGCAGGAACCAGAATTCGCCGGCCGGGAGCTTCTCCCGGGTCTCGGTGAGCGAGAGCAGGGCCGTCAGGAGCGCGCCGCCGAGGACGAGCAGCTGGATGACGAGGGTGAAGTGGTCGGCGGTGTAGCTGCAGGCCCTGACCTGGGTGTCCGCGGTGAGGCAGAAGGTGGAGCGGTCGCCGGCCCGCAGCGGCACGAGGAGGGCGAGGGCGGCGGTGAGGCCGCCGATCGCGGTCCAGCCGAGGAGCTGCTTGCGCTCCTCGGGGACGAACAGGTCGGCGACGAGGACGACGAGGGCGATCACGGCCGTCAGGGTGGGGGGCGCGATCGTGAGCCAGTCGACGGACTGGACGAGCGACGACGTCACTGGGTGCCTCCGGCGAGGAGCTTCTGGACGGCCGGGTCGGTGAGGCCGAGGAGGACGGCGGGCCAGAGTCCGGCGAGGACGGTGAGGGCGACGAGCGGGGTCCAGGCGGCGAACTCGTACCCCTGGACGTCGGCGATCGGCGTCTCTCCGGCGGGCCTGGGGCCGCCCATGCAGACGCGGCGGACGACGAGGAGGAGGTACGCGGCGGTGAGGAGGGTGCCGAACGCGCCGATCGCCATGAAGGTGAGGAACGCGGGCCGACTGAGGCCCTCGGCCGGCTCGAACGCGCCGAACAGGGCCAGCATCTCGCCCCAGAACCCGGCCAGGCCGGGCAGTCCGAGGGAGGCGACGGCGGCGAAGGCGAGGAGGGCGCCGAGGCGTGGGGCGCGGCCGTAGAGGGCGGCGCCGGTGGCGCCCGCGAGGGTGTCGAGGTCGGCGGTGCCGTACCGGTCCTTGACCGCGCCGACCAGGAAGAAGAGGAGGCCGGTGACGAGGCCGTGGGCGACGTTGGCGAAGAGGGCGCCGTTGACCCCGGTGGGGGTCATGGTGGCGATGCCGAGGAGGACGAAGCCCATGTGGCCGACGGAGGAGTACGCGATGAGTCGCTTGAGGTCGCCCTTGTTGCCGGGCCGGACGAGGGCGAGGCAGGCGAGCGATCCGTAGATGATCCCGGCGACGGCGAAGGCGGCGAGGTACGGGGCGAAGGTCCGCATCCCGTCGGGCGTGATCGGCAGGAGGATCCGGACGAAGCCGTAGGTGCCCATCTTGAGCAGGACACCGGCGAGGAGGACCGAGCCGACGGTCGGGGCGGCGGTGTGGGCGTCCGGGAGCCAGCTGTGCAGCGGCCACATCGGGGTCTTCACCGCGAGCCCGATTCCGATCGCGAGGACGGCGATGACCTGCACGGACGCGGTCAGTCCCCGGCCGTTGTCGGCGGCGAGCGCCACCATGTCGAACGTGCCCGCCTTCACCCCGATGAGGAGCAGGCCGAGCAGCATGACGACGGAGCCGAGCAGCGTGTAGAGGATGAACTTCCAGGCGGCGGCCTGCCTGCCCTCGCCGCCCCAGCGGGCGATGAGGAAGTACATCGGGATGAGGACCATCTCGAAGGCCAGGAAGAACAGGACGAGGTCGAGGACGGCGAAGGTGGCGAGGGTGCCGGACTCCAGGACGAGCAGGAGCGCGACGAAGCCCTTGGGGGAAGGGCCGGCCGGCATCTTGAAGTAGCTGTACAGCGCGCAGAGGAAGGTCAGCAGCGCGGTCAGGACCAGGAGGGGGAGGGAGATGCCGTCGACACCGAGGTGGATGCGCACGTCGAGTGCCCTGA
Organism: Streptomyces sp. CB02261; assembly: GCF_001905665.1. GTDB lineage: Bacteria > Actinomycetota > Actinomycetes > Streptomycetales > Streptomycetaceae > Streptomyces. The sequence continues at coordinate 768,832 of NZ_LIVX01000002.1, forward strand.
TCCAGCTGATGTCCGTGGTGGCCTGCATCTTCGACGGCTGGTCGTGGTCGAAGCCCAGGGTGAGGACGATCGTGGCGAGCAGGATCACGCCGGTGACGGTGACGCCGTGGCGGAGCACGGCCTGGTCGGGTGACGTCCCCTTCAGTCCGGGCGGGGCCGGGAGGAGGGCGGCGGCCGCGCCGATGAGCGGCCCGGCGACGATCGACGCCAGAAGGAACTGCATCACGGATTCGCTGATATCGATCACGGCTCACGCTCCGGCGACGGCGTTGGCGAGGGCGACGGCGACGATCGCCAGGACGACGGAGCCGGCGAGCAGGGCGCTGAGGTAGGTCTGCACGTTGCCGGTCTGGGCGCGGCGGACGAGCCATCCGAGCCCCTTGGTGGCGCTGCCCGCGCCGCTGACGTAGGTGTCGACGACCTCGCGGTCCAGGAAGCGGACCAGGGAGGCGGCGGCGAGGACGGGCCGGACGAACGCCGCCCGGTAGACGGCGTCCAGGTGGAAGCCGTCACCGGCGGGGCCGTGCAGCGGCCCGAGGAGGACGCGGCCGGGGTCGGCCGGGTCCTCGGCGGGGTGCGGCAGGCGCAGCGCCTCGGCCTCGACCTGACCCGCCTCGGCGTCCGGGTGCGCGACATGCGGTGCGGGGGCGCCGGCCGGGGTCCGGGCGGCGAGGGTGCGCCAGACGGCGTAGGTGACGGCCGCTCCGGCGACGGCGAGGCCCGTGCCGAGGACGGCCGTGGTGACGGTCGGGGTGAGGGCGTGCCCGTCGAACCAGTCGTCGAGGTACGTGACGGTCAGACCGAAGCCGAGGGAGGGGATCGCGAGGACCCACAGGACGCCGGTCATCGCGAGCGGCTGGCGCCCGTGGTCCGGGGCCTCGGCGCCCCGGCCGCGGAAGGTCCGCAGCCAGAGGCGGAGCGCGTAGGCCGCCGTCAGCAGGGCGGTGAGCAGGCCCGCGACGAGGACGGTCCAGCCGGCCCCGGCCGGGGCGACGGTCCGGTCCCCGAGCGCGGTGTGCTCGGCGGCCACCAGGACGGCCTCCTTGGAGAAGAAGCCGGCGAAGGGCGGGATCGCGGCGAGCGCGAGGAGGGCGACGGTCATCGTCCAGTACGCGTCGGGGACCCGCTTCGCGAGGCCGCTCATGCGGGACATGGCGGTCAGCGAGTTCGTACCGGCGGCGTGGATGACGGCGCCGGCGGCGAGGAAGAGGAGCGCCTTGAACGCGGCGTGCGACAGGAGGTGGAAGACGGCGGCGCCCCGGTCGCCGACGGCGAGGGCGCCGGCCATGTAGCCGAGCTGGCCGATCGTCGAGTAGGCGAGGACCCGCTTGATGTCGTCCTGGGCGAGCGCGGCGAGCGCCGAGCCGACCATGGTGAGCGCGGCCATCACGGCGAGCACGGTCATGGCGGCGGCGGAGGCCGCGAAGACGGGCAGCAGCCGGGCCGTGAAGTAGATGCCGGCGGCGACCATCGTCGCCGCGTGGATGAGCGCGGAGACGGGGGTGGGGCCGGCCATGGCGTCCGGCAGCCAGGTGTGCAGCGGGAACTGGGCCGACTTGCCCGCCACGCCGGCGAGCAGCAGCAGCGCGACGAGGGTGGGGTGGTCGAGGCCGCCGCTCGCGACGGCGCCGAGGACGCCCGTGATCCGGAAGGTGCCGGCGTCGACGGCGAGCGCGAAGAGACCGATGAGGAACGGGACGTCACCGAGCTTGGTGACGAGGAAGGCCTTCAGGGAGGCGGACCGCGCCTCGGGGGTCTCCCAGTAGTGGCCGACGAGGAAGTACGAGCAGATGCCCATGATCTCCCAGCCGACCAGGAGCACCATCAGGTCGCCGGAGTAGACGACGAGCAGCATCGCGGAGGTGAAGAGGGAGACGAGCGCGGCGTACGAGGGGTAGCGCGGGTCCTCGCGGAGGTAGCCGGTCGAGTAGATCTGCACACAGGTGGCGACGACGCCGACGAGGACGGCGACGAGGGCCGCGAAGCCGTCGATGTACAGGGCCAGGTCGATGGGGACCGAGCCGGTGGGGGTGAGCTGGGTGGCGGCCTCGATCGTCTTCCCGCCGCCCTGGCGGACGGCGACGAGGACGGCCAGGACGGCGGCGGCGAGCGTCGGCAGCACGGCGAGCGGGCGGACGAGGCCGGGCGCGGTGCGGCCGAGCAGGAGGCCGGCGACGGAGCCGAGGAAGGGGAGCAGGGGGACGAGGACCGCGAGGGTCGTGGTGGTCACGCGGTGGCCTCGGCCTTCTCGCCGGTGGGCGTGTCGTCGGCGCTCTCGTGCGGCTCCTCCGCCGTGTCGCGGAGGCGGTCGACGTCCGAGGTGCCCTTGTTGCGGTGGACCATCAGGACGATCGCGAGACCGATGCCGATCTCCGCGGCGGCGATGGCGATGGTGAAGAGGGTGAGGGCCTGGCCCGCGTGGAGGGTGTCGCGGAGCCAGACGTCGAAGGCGACCAGGTTGAGGTTGACGGCGTTGAGCATCAGCTCGACGGACATCAGGACCAGGATCGCGTTGCGGCGGGCGAGGACGCCGTACACGCCGACGGCGAAGAGGAGGGCGGCGAGGACGGCCGGGTAGACGAGATGCATCAGCGCTCCCCCTCCTTCTTCTTCCGGGAGAGCACGATGGCGCCGACCAGGGCGGCCAGGAGCAGGACGGACAGCGCCTCGAAGGGCAGCACCCAGTGCCGGAAGAGGATCTCGCCGGTCACCTTCGTGGAGCCCTGGACGGCTCCGTCCAGGTCGATCCAGGTCGTACGGAACGCGTCGACGACCACCCAGACGAGCGCGGCAGCGGCTGCCAGGGCGACCGCGACGGCGACCGGCCGGTTGCCGGAGTCGGCGTCCGGGGAGTGGCCGATGGGGGCCTTCGTGAGCATGAGCCCGAAGAGGAGGAGGACGACGACGGAGCCCACGTAGATCAGGACCTGGACCCAGGCGATGAACTCGGCGGTGAGGAGCAGGTACTCCACCGCGAGGCCGCCGAGCGCCACGACCAGCCAGAGCGCGGCGTGCACGAGCTGGCGGGTGGTGACGGTGACGAGGGCGGCGCCGAGGGTGACGAGGCCGACGAGGACGAAGGCGATCTCGACGCCGGTCGGCGAGAGGAAGCCGTGGGTCTGCTGTGCCGCGGCGGCGAGGATCACTGCTGCTCCTCCTCGGCCTGGGCGGCCCGGGCGGCGGCTTCGGCCTCGGCCTGGGCCGCGGCGGCCGCCGCGGCCTTCTCGGCGGCCTTGCGGGCCGCCGCGATCTCCTTCGGCTCCTCCGCGCCAGGGTCGAGCGCGGGCGGTTCCGGAACCGTCCACATCCACTCGCGGAGCTTGTCGCGCTCGTGGGTGAGCTCGTGGATGTCGGTCTCCGCGTACTCGAACTCGGGCGACCAGAACAGCGCGTCGAACGGGCACACCTCGATGCAGATACCGCAGTACATGCAGAGCGAGAAGTCGATGGCGAACCGGTCGAGGACGTTCCGGCTGCGCTCGCGGCCACCGGGGGCGGCCGCCGGCACCGTCTCCTTGTGGGAGTCGATGTAGATGCACCAGTCGGGGCACTCACGGGCGCAGAGCATGCAGACCGTGCAGTTCTCCTCGAACAGCCCGATGACCCCGCGGGTGCGGGGCGGCAGCTCGGGCTGGACGTCCGGGTACTGCGCGGTGACGGTCTTCCTCGTCATCGTGCGGAGGGTGACGGCGAGGCCCTTGGCGAGGCCTGAGCCGGGGATAGGAGCCATCAGTTGATCGCCACCTTCACGATGCCGGTGAGCGCGATCTGCGCGAGGGCGAGCGGGACGAGCGTCGTCCAGGCCAGCTTCTGGAGCTGGTCCTCACGCAGGCGCGGGTAGCTCACCCGCAGCCAGATCACGACGAAAGCGAGGACGGCGGTCTTCAGGAGGGTCCAGACCCAGCCGAGACCGTCCGCGCCGAAGGGGCCGTGCCAGCCGCCGAGGAACAGGACGGTGGTGAGGCCGCACAGGACGACGATGCCCGCGTACTCGGCGAGCAGGAACAGGGCGAAGCGGAGGCCGGTGTACTCGGTGTACGCGCCGAAGATGATCTCCGAGTCGGCGACCGGCATGTCGAACGGAGGCCGCTGGAGCTCCGCGAGGCCGGCCACGAAGAAGACGAGCGCCCCGGCGATCTGCCAGGGCACCCACCACCACTCGAAGGCGTTCAGGATGCCGGGGAGGGAGACGGTGCCTGCGGCCATCGCGACGGAGGCGGCGGCGAGCAGCATCGGGAGTTCGTACGCGAGGAGCTGGGCGGCGGTACGGAGGCCGCCGAGCAGCGAGAACTTGTTCGCGGACGCCCAGCCGGCCATCAGGCTGCCGAGGACGCCGACGCCCATCACGGCCAGCACGAAGAAGACGCCCGCGTCGACGACCTGACCGACGGCTCCCTCGCTCGGGCCGATCGGGATCGCGACGAGAACGAGCAGGTACGGGAGGAGGGCGACGGCCGGCGCGAGCTGGAAGACCCGCCGGTCGGCGTCCTTCGGGACCACGTCCTCCTTCTGCGCGAACTTCACGCCGTCGGCGACGAGCTGGGCCCAGCCGTGGAAACCACCGGCGTACATGGGGCCGAGGCGACCCTGCATATGGGCCATGACCTTGTGCTCGGTCTGCCCGACGACGAGGGGCAGCACGAGGAAGACACCGAAGACGACGAGGAGCCGGAGGGCGACGTCGAGTACGTCGTTCACGCGGGATCGCCTCCGGCGGGGGTGGTGGGGTCGGTGCCGTCGCCGCGCGGGGCGGGGTCGGTCGCGGGGACTTCGGGCTGCGGGCCGGGCTCTTGGGCCTGGTCCTTGGCCCGGTCCTGGTCCTGGGCCTTGGCCTGCGGCCTGGGCTCGGGGGGCGCTTCCTCGTCGAAGGCCGGGCGGGCGTGGTGCCAGGGGGCGTCCGAGCTGCGGGTACGCGGAGCGGCCGGGGCGGCGGGCGGCTCCGGGGCCGGAGCCGTCCCATCCGGCTCGGGCGCCGGAGCCGCAGCGGGCGTCTGGCTCGCCGAGCCGTCGGACGCCGAACGGGAGCGGCGCGGCGCGCGGGCCCCGGCGGGCGGGGTGCCGGTCACCGCACCCGTGCCGGGAGCCGCTGCTCCCGTCGCGGGGGACGCAGACTCCGGAGCCGTCGCATCCGGCTCGGGCGCCGGAGCCGCAGCGGGCGTCTGGCTCGCCGAGCCCTCCGACGCCGAGCGCGAGCGGCGCGGCGGGGCCGCCGGGGCCTCGGGCGTCGTGCCGGGCTCCGCCGACGTCTGGCTCGCCGAGCCCTCCGATGCCGTGCGGGTGCGGCGCGGCGGGCGGGTCGCCGAAGTGTCGGGCGTCGTGCCGGGATCCGCCGGGGTCTGGCTCGTCGAGCCCTCTCCCACCGAGCGGGTGCGGCGGGCCGGGCGGTCGCCGGCTGCCGCTCGGGCCGGGCGGGCCGGGGCAGGGGGGAGCTGGCCCTTCAGAGGGCCCCAGTCGTTGGGGTCCGGGACACCCGGGGGGAGCATCTGACGGCGCTTCGGGCCGCCGTCGTGGGACTCGCCCGGTTCCTTCGCGCCCGGCCACGCCTTGGCGACCCGCGCCGCCAGGACGAAGTCCTTGCGCAGCGGGTGGCCCTCGAAGTTCTCCGGGAGGAGGAGCGGCACCAGGTGCGGGTGTCCCGTGAAGTCCACGCCGAACATCTCGTGGGTCTCGCGCTCGTGCCAGCCGGCGCCCGCGTACACCCCGATCGCCGTGGGCAGGACGGGGGCGGAGTGCGGCACGGTCGTACGGACGAGGAGGCGGCGCGGGCCGCCCTTGGCCAGCGCCACCACATGGGCGCAGACGCGGAAACCCGTGCCCGGCTCGTCGACCGCGCTCAGCCAGTCGAAGTACGTGCAGCCCAGGACGTCACGGGCCGTGGTGAGCGCCTCGATCCAGGACGCCGGCGGGACGTCGACCGTCAGGAGGTCGTACGCCCGCTCCGCCGTCGCGTCCTCGCCGAAGACCTCCGTGACGGCGTCGGGGAGCGTGTCGTAGGCGGTCATGCCGTGTCCTCCGGCCGCGTGACCAGGGGGCTCGTCAGCTGGGAGACCGAGGCGGCCGTCGCGTACCGCTCCGCCAGGCTCTCCCGCGCGATCTTCTCCTGGAGCTTGAGGATGCCCTGGAGCAGCGCCTCGGGGCGGGGCGGGCAGCCGGGGACGTAGACGTCGACGGGGATGATCTGGTCCACGCCCTTGGTCACCGCGTACGAGTCCCAGTACGGGCCGCCGCAGTTCGAGCAGGCGCCGAAGGAGATGACGTACTTCGGTTCCGGCATCTGCTCGTACAGGCGCTTGACCGCCGGCGCCATCTTGTCGGTCACCGTGCCCGACACGATCATCAGGTCGGCCTGGCGCGGGCCCGGCGCGAACGGGATGACGCCGAGGCGGATGAAGTCGTGCCGGGCCATCGACGCGGCGATGAACTCGATCGCGCAGCAGGCGAGCCCGAAGTTGAAGACCCACAGGCTGTAGCGGCGGCCCCAGTTCAGGACGACCTTCATGGGCTCGGGGGCCAGGCGGGCCAGCGGCCCCAGCTTCGGAGCGGGCAGGGGTGTTACGTCCATGACAGGACGCCCTTCTTGTACGCGTAGAGCAGCCCCACGGCCAGGAAGCCGAGGAAGACGAACATCTCGACCAGGGTCGTGGCGCCGTAGCCGGGCGCCGCGAAGACCGTCGCCCAGGGGAAGAGGAAGATCGAGTCGACGGCGAAGACGACGTAGAGGAAGGCGTACACGTAGTAGCGGACCTGGGTGTGGGCCCAGCCCTCCCCCACGGGGTCGACACCGCACTCGTAGGTGAGGAGCTTCTCGGGCGTCGGCACCACGGGCCGGAGCAGCCGGCCCGCGCCGAACGCCACGGCGACGAAGAGCACGCCGACGACGGCGAGCAGGCCGACGACGGAGTACGTCTGGAAGTAGTCCGCCGCGTCGGCCGCGACAACGGTCGGTTCCCGCACGTCCGCCCCTCGGTCTCGGTGTCTCATGAGTCACTTCTGTACGCACGCGAGTCTAGGCCCTGCTAAAGGGACCGTAAGCAGTCGCGTACACGCCGCTGGTGGGGATATCCCCCCTGCCGCTCACCCACCTCCCCCATGGCGTCGCGCGGGCACCGACCGGCAGTCTGGGGAGCATGACCGCTGATCTTGACTCCGCCGGGTCCTCCGGCTCCGCCGTCGCCCCACGTCCGCCCCGGCGTACCGCCTACGGCAGGGAGACCTGGAAGGAGATCGCCTTCCTCCTCTCCAACCTGTTCACGGCCGTGGCCGGTTTCGTCTACGCGGTGGTGAGCGTGGTCCTCGGCGTGGGGCTCTCGGTCACCGTGATCGGGCTGCCGCTGCTCGCCCTCGGGCTCGGCGGCGCCCGACTGATCGGGCGGTCGGAGCGGGGGCGGGCGCGCGGGCTGCTAGGGGTGGAGGTCGCCGAGCCGTCGCCGCTGCCGGTGCGGGGCGGCTTCTTCGGCTGGCTGTGGACGACGCTGAAGGACCCGGTAGCGTGGCGGACGCAGCTGTACGGGCTGATCCGGCTGCCCTGGGGGATCGTGACGTTCACGGTCACGCTGGTCTCGCTCATCGTCCTCTGGCCCGTCCTGCCCTTCCTGTCCCGGGGCCTGGCCAACGCCGACCGGGGCATGGTCCGGGGTCTCCTCTCGCCCTCCGACGAGCTGGAGCGGCGGATCGCCGAGCTGGAGTCGGACCGGGGCGTGGTCGTCGACACCGCCGCGGCCGACCTGCGGCGCATCGAGCGCGATCTGCACGACGGCGCGCAGGCCCGGCTCGTCGCCCTCGCGATGGGGCTGGGCCTGGCGAAGGAGAAGCTCCTCGACGACCCGGAGACGGCCGCGGCCATGGTCGACGAGGCGCACGGCGAGGTGAAGCTCGCGCTGCAGGAGCTGCGGGACCTGGCCCGGGGCATCCACCCGGCGGTCCTCACCGACCGGGGGCTGAGCGCCGCGCTGTCCTCCGTCTCGGCGCGCTGCACGGTGCCGGTGAAGGTGACGGTGGATCTGACGGAGCGGCCGGCCGAGGCCATCGAGGGCATCGCGTACTTCACGGTGTCGGAGCTGCTCCAGAACGTCTCCAAGCACGCGCGTGCCCGGTCCGCGTCCGTGGAGGTGTGGCGGTCGAAGGACAGGCTGCTGCTCCAGGTGCGGGACGACGGGGCGGGCGGGGCGCGCTTCGACGGCGGCACGGGGCTCGCGGGGCTCGCGGAGCGGCTCGGCGCGGTGGACGGGCTCCTCGTCCTGGACTCCCCGGAGGGCGGCCCGACGACGGTCACGGCGGAACTGCCGTGGCGCTCGCGACCGGCAGGCTGACGGCGCGACTGCCGCGGCGCTCACGACCGGCACGGTGACGGCGCGACTGCCGCGGCGCCCACGACCGGCACGGTGACGGCGCGACTGCCGCGGCGCCCACGACCGGCACCCGGCACGGTGACGGTCCCAGCCGTCGTGAGCGCGGCTCGCGGCCGGCACGGTGACGGTCGCGGCCGTCGTGAGCGCGGCTCGCGGCCGGGGCCGGGCCGGGCCGGCCGCGGCTCGTGGCCGGCCCCGATGACGGGCGTCCCCGGGGTGCCGCCACCGGCCACCCCGCGTGACCGTCGCCGCCCACCCCGCGTCACCCCCACCGCCCACCCCGCCTGACCGCCACCGCCCGTCCTCCTGGCCCCAGGTAGGGAAAACCCCCGCCCGGAGACGCCCACCCGCCTCATGGTCCGGCGGGCCCCGGGGCGGAACCCTGGAACACGTACGACACCCTCCCCAGCGAAGGACCCCCGCCGATGGCCTCCCACCGACTTCCCGCCGCGATCCGCGCGCCGTTCGAGGCCCGCACCTGGCGCGCCCTCCTCCACGTGCTGATCGGCCTGCCGCTGAGCGTCTGCTGGTTCGCGCTCTCCGTCGCCTTCGTCTCGGCCGGCGCCGGACTGCTCATCACCTTCCTCGGTGTGCCGATCCTGGCCGGGGCGCTCGCGATGTGCCGGGGCTTCGGCGTGGTGGAGCGGGCCAGGGCGCGCGGCCTGCTCGACCTCGACGTGCGGGCGCCGGAGCCGGTGCGGGGCAAGACCGGCGGGGCGTTCTCGTGGATGGGGGCCATGCTGAAGAGCGGGGCGTCGTGGCGGCACCTGCTGTACGCGGTCGTGCACATGCCGTGGGCGGTGTTCTCGTTCTCGGTGACGGTGGCGTTCTGGTCCTGGGGCTGGGGCCTCCTGACGTATCCGCTGTGGCGGTGGGTGTTCCCGGCGTACCTGGGGCAGGACGGGCTCCAGCTGTACGGGGACGGCTCGCACGACCTGTACCTCGACTCGCCCTTCGAGGTGGCCGTGACCAGCCTGGTCGGGCTGCTGTTCGTGATGGCGGGGCCGTGGCTGCTGCGCGGGTTCGTCGCCGTCGACCGGTTCCTGGTGTCGGGGCTCCTCGGCCCCTCGCGGCTCGCCACCCGGGTGACGGAGCTGGAGTCGGACCGGGGCGTGGTCGTGGACACCGCCGCCGCCGACCTGCGGCGCATCGAGCGGGACCTGCACGACGGCGCGCAGGCGCGGCTCGCCGCGCTCGCGATGGACCTGGGCCTCGCGAAGGAGAAGCTCGCGGAGGACCCGCGGGCGGCGGCGGTGCTCGTCGACGAGGCGCACGGCGAGGTGAAGCTCGCGCTCCAGGAGCTGCGGGACCTGGCCCGGGGCATCCACCCGGCGGTCCTCACCGACCGGGGGCTGGACGCCGCGCTGTCGGCGGTCGCGTCCCGGTGCGCGGTCCCGGTGTCGGTGGACGTGGACCTGCCGGCCCGGCCGGTCCCGGCGATCGAGGGCATCGCGTACTTCACGGTGTCGGAGCTGCTGCGGAACGTCACGGCGCACGCGGGCGCGCGGCGGGCGTGGGTGGACGTGTGGCGGGCGGGCGACCGGCTGATGCTCCAGGTGCGGGACGACGGCGTGGGCGGGGCGGAGTCGGTGGCGGGGCGGAGCCTGGCGGGGCTCGCGGAGCGGGTGGGGGCCGTGGACGGCGTCCTGGCGGTGGACTCGCCCGCGGGCGGACCGACGACGGTGACGGCGGAGCTGCCCTGGCGCTCGTGAGCCCCCTCGCCGGCCCGGGAGTGCCATGCTGGGGGTCGCATTCGGCGACAGCGGACATGGGGGCGTACGGCGTGGGTGGGCGAGATGGAGCGGTGCGGGTGGTCATCGCCGAGGATTCGGTGCTGCTCAGGGAGGGCCTGACCCGGCTCCTCACCGATCTGGGGCACGAGGTCGTCGCCGGGGTCGGGGACGGCGAGGCGCTCGTCGAGACCGTCGCCGGTCTCGCGGACAAGGACGAGCTGCCGGACGTGGTCGTGGCGGACGTACGGATGCCGCCGACGCACACGGACGAGGGCGTGCGCGCGGCGGTGCGGCTGCGCAAGGAGTACCCGGGGCTCGGCGTCCTGGTCCTCTCGCAGTACGTGGAGGAGCAGTACGCCACCGAACTCCTGGCCGGTTCCAGCCGGGGCGTCGGGTACCTCCTGAAGGACCGGGTCGCGGAGGTCCGCGAGTTCGTGGACGCGGTCGTGCGGGTCGCCGGGGGCGGTACGGCCCTGGATCCGGAGGTCGTGCAGCAGCTGCTGGGCCGGAGCCGTCAGCAGGACGTGCTGGCGAACCTGACGCCGCGCGAGCGGGAGGTCCTCGGTCTGATGGCGGAGGGCCGGACGAACTCGGCGATCGCGAAGGCGCTGGTGGTGAGCGACGGCGCGGTGGAGAAGCACATCAGCAACATTTTCCTGAAGCTGGGTCTGTCACCGAGTGACGGCGATCATCGACGGGTACTCGCAGTGTTGACATATCTGCGATCCTGATTGTCTGACACTCTGTCAGTTGACGTACCACCCGGGGACCGGAAGGCCGTCCGCTCACCCCTCGGAGGCCCCAGGCCCGGAGGATGAGTCGGAATCCGACATTCCGGAATCTTCGAGTGGCGACAGAAAGTGACGAATCAGGGCAAGAGGGCATCTCAAAAAGAGGTCCAGGATGCGAGAAGTCCCGGGAGAGCCCTCCCTGCCGTCGTAGGGTGGGCCACGGGGACGGACGGTGATCGGCCGACCGCGACCCGACCCTTCTCCCGCCTCCGGCGGAGAGTCCCCTTGCCGCGAGGGAGGTCCAGTTCAGTGACCAGTCAGGTCAGTAGCGAGGCCGGTGAGGCCCTGCTCGGGGAGCAGCGAGGCGCCCCGGGACAGCCGCACCACGGCGCCGAGAAGGAAGTCCGCCGTCTCGACCGTGTGATCATCCGCTTCGCGGGTGACTCCGGTGACGGTATGCAGCTGACGGGTGACCGCTTCACCTCGGAGACGGCGTCCTTCGGGAACGACCTCTCCACGCTGCCGAACTTCCCGGCCGAGATCCGCGCACCCGCCGGCACCCTGCCGGGCGTCTCGTCCTTCCAGCTCCACTTCGCCGACCACGACATCCTGACCCCGGGCGACGCCCCGAACGTGCTGGTCGCGATGAACCCCGCCGCCCTCAAGGCCAACCTCGGGGACGTGCCGCGCGGTGGCGAGATCATCGTCAACACCGACGAGTTCGCGCCCCGCGCCATGAAGAAGATCGGCTGGGACGTCTCGCCCCTGGAGGACGGCACCCTCGACGGCTACCGGGTCCATCCGGTGCCGCTGACCACGCTGACGGTGGAGGCCCTCAAGGACTTCGGTCTCTCCCGGAAGGAGGCCGAGCGCTCCAAGAACATGTTCGCGCTCGGGCTGCTGTCCTGGATGTACCACCGGCCGACCGAGGGCACCGAGACCTTCCTGCGCCAGAAGTTCGCGAAGAAGCCGCAGATCGCCGAGGCCAACGTGGCCGCCTTCCGGGCCGGCTGGAACTTCGGCGAGACCACCGAGGACTTCGCCGTCTCCTACGAGATCGCCCCCGCGACCACGGCGTTCCCCACCGGCACCTACCGGAACATCTCGGGGAACCTGGCCCTGTCGTACGGGCTGATCGCGGCGGGTCGGCAGGCTGACCTGCCGCTCTACCTGGGCTCGTACCCGATCACCCCCGCCTCGGACATCCTGCACGAGCTGAGCCGGCACAAGAACTTCGGTGTGCGCACCTTCCAGGCCGAGGACGAGATCGCCGGCATCGGTGCCGCGCTCGGCGCCGCCTTCGGCGGTTCGCTGGCGGTGACCACCACCTCCGGGCCCGGCGTGGCGCTCAAGTCCGAGACGATCGGTCTCGCGGTCTCCCTGGAGCTGCCGCTGCTGATCGTCGACATCCAGCGCGGCGGCCCGTCGACGGGCCTGCCGACGAAGACCGAGCAGGCCGACCTCCTCCAGGCCATGTACGGCCGCAACGGCGAGGCGCCGGTGCCGGTCGTCGCCCCGAGGACGCCCGCCGACTGCTTCGACGCGGCGATCGAGGCGGCCCGGATCGCGCTGGCGTACCGCACCCCGGTCTTCCTGCTCTCCGACGGCTACCTCGCCAACGGCTCCGAGCCCTGGCGCATCCCGGACGTCGAGGAGCTCCCCGACCTGCGGACGCTGTTCGCCACCGGCCCGAACCACACCCTCGACGACGGCACCGAGGTCTTCTGGCCGTACAAGCGCGACCCGGAGACCCTGGCCCGCCCGTGGGCCGTACCCGGCACGCCCGGCCTGGAGCACCGCATCGGCGGCATCGAGAAGCAGGACGGCACCGGCAACATCTCGTACGACCCCGCCAACCACGAGTTCATGGTCCGCACCCGGCAGGCCAAGATCGACGGCATCGACGTCCCCGACGTCGAGGTCGACGACCCGGACGGCGCGCGCACCCTGGTCCTCGGCTGGGGCTCCACCTACGGGCCGATCACGGCGGCCGTCCGCCGCATCCGCAGGGCCGGCGGCCACATCGCCCAGGCGCACCTGCGGCACCTCAACCCCTTCCCGAAGAACCTCGGCGAGGTCCTGGAGCGGTACGAGAAGGTCGTCGTCCCCGAGATGAACCTCGGCCAGCTCGCCACCCTCGTCCGGGCGAAGTACCTCGTCGACGCCCGCAGCCACACCCAGGTCAACGGCATGCCGTTCAAGGCCGAGCAGCTCGCCGCCGCCCTCAAGGAGGCCATCGATGCCTGAGCCCACGGAGACGCTGCTGAGCCTGGTGCCCAAGGCCGAGGGCAGGCAGTCCATGAAGGACTTCAAGTCCGACCAGGAGGTCCGCTGGTGTCCGGGCTGCGGTGACTACGCGGTCCTCGCCGCCGTCCAGGGCTTCATGCCCGAGCTGGGCCTGGCGAAGGAGAACATCGTCTTCGTCTCCGGCATCGGCTGCTCCTCCCGCTTCCCGTACTACATGAACACCTACGGGATGCACTCCATCCACGGCCGCGCCCCGGCGATCGCCACCGGACTCGCCACCTCCCGGCGCGACCTGTCCGTCTGGGTCGTGACCGGCGACGGCGACGCGCTCTCCATCGGCGGCAACCACCTCATCCACGCCCTGCGCCGCAACGTGAACCTGAAGATCCTGCTCTTCAACAACCGGATCTACGGGCTCACCAAGGGCCAGTACTCGCCCACCTCCGAGGTCGGCAAGATCACCAAGTCGACGCCGATGGGCTCGCTCGACGCGCCCTTCAACCCGGTGTCGCTGGCGCTCGGCGCCGAGGCCTCGTTCGTGGCCCGCACGGTCGACTCCGACCGCAAGCACCTCACCGAGGTGCTGCGGCAGGCCGCCGACCACGACGGCACGGCGCTCGTCGAGATCTACCAGAACTGCAACATCTTCAACGACGGCGCCTTCGAGGTCCTCAAGGACAAGGACCAGGCGAAGGAGGCGGTCATCCGCCTCACGCACGGGCAGCCGATCCGCTTCGGCGCCGAGGACGAGAAGGGCGTCGTCCGCGACCCGGCGACCGGCGACCTCCAGGTCGTCACGGTGACCCCGGAGAACGAGTCCCGGATCCTCGTCCACGACGCCCACGCGGCCACCCCCACCACGGCCTTCGCGCTCTCCCGGCTCGCGGACCCGGACACCCTCCACCAGACGCCCATCGGGGTGTTCCGGTCGGTGGAACGGCCGGTGTACGACACGCTGATGGCGGATCAGCTGGAGACGGCGGTGGAGCGGTTCGGCAAGGGCGACCTCGGTCAGCTCCTCGCGGGGAACGACACCTGGACGGTCGTCGGCTGACAGCCGCACGGAGGGGCCCGGTCCGCACGGACCGGGCCCCTCGTCATGTCCCCGCGGCAGCCGCCTTGTCGAACTCCCCCAGGAACCGGGGCACTCCGCCCTTCACCTGCCAGAGGAAGAGACCGACGATCGCCGCGACACTGCTGTCCCGGCTCGCGGCCGTGTACTGCCTGACGAGTCCCTGGTACGGCTGCTGGCGCAGGCTGTTCGCCACTCCCGCGGCCTCCGACTCCGCGAGGTTCCCGACCGCGGTGCCGAGCGCCTGGGCCGTCCAGTGGACCGCGTCGTACGCCTCCGTGGCGTACGGCTCCACCGGCGTCGTACGGGCGATCCCCCAGCGCTTCCGGTACGCGGCGGCGAAGTCCTTCGCCGCCGGGATGCCGTCGGGGTCGGCGAAGGCCGTGCCGAAGTACCAGCCCTCGGCCGCCGGACCCGCGAGCCCGAGGAACTCCGGCCGGAACACGGCCTCGACGCTGCCGCACGGCCCCTCGTACCCCTGGTCGCGCAGGGCCTGGGCGCAGAGCGCGGCCCGGCGCGGTGAGGTCCCCACGTACATCACGCCCTGCGGGTCGGTGGCGAGGGCGGCCCGGACGGCGGATGCGAAGTCCTCGCTGTCGGCCGCGACGGGATGGGAGGTCGCCACACCGCCGATGTCCTGCGCGGGCGGGGTGCCCTTGATACTCCTGACCGCGAACCAGGTGTACCGCCCGCCGGCCCGGTCCTCCACGAGGGCGGTCCGGACGGCCCGGCGCTCGGAGAGGTAGCGCATGAAAGGCACGATCAGGGAGTCGGGGGCGGCGCGCGGCTCGAAGTAGGTGCGCCGCATGGTCTGCCCCGGCACCGTGATGCCGGTCGGCACGGAGGCGAGGACGCTCACCAGCGGCACCGAGCGGTCGACGAGTTCGGCGACCGCCGCGAGCACGGTCGCCTCCGTCGTCGGGCCGAGGACACCGATCAGCTTCTCGTCCTTGAGCAGGGTGCGGGTGGCTGCCGTGGCCCGCGCGGCGTCCCCGCGGTCGTCCGCGACGCGCAGGACGAGGTCGAAGGAGCGGTCACCGCGGGCGTTGTGGGCGTCCACGGCCATCCTGGCCCCGCGCTCCTGGCCCCGCCCGTACACCTTCCCGGGGCCGCTGAGGTCGGAGAGCAGCCCGAGGGTGTACGCGGGGAGCGGCGCGCCCGTGCCGCCTCCCGCTCCCCCGAGCGTGCCGACCCCCGTACCCTCCGTCGTACGGCTCGTGAGCCAGAACGTCAGGCCGCCCGCACCGGCCAGGGCCGCCGCCGAGGAACCCACCAGGAACCCGCGCCGCGAGAGCCCCTTCGGCGGCTCGGGGGGCACGAGCATCGTCGGCTCGGGGACCGGCAGGTCCAGGACCCGTGAGGAACGCTGGGCGATCAGCGCGGGCAGCCCGGGCGGCAGCCAGTCGCCCGCCGGCGCGTCGGCCTCCCCCAGCGCGGCCCGGACCTCCGCCGCCGTGGGCCGGTCCGCCGGATCCTTCGCCAGACATGCCCTGACCAGGGGCAGGATCGTGTCCGGCACCTCGGCGAGGTCGGGCTCCTCGTGGACGGTGCGGTAGACGACGGCGGCCACGCCGCCCGTGCCGAAGGGCCGCTCCCCCGTCAGCGCGTACGCGAGGACGCAGCCGAGCGAGAAGACGTCGCTGGCCGGGCCGACCTCTCCCGCCCCGGCCGCCCTGGCCTGCTCGGGGGCGAGGAAGCCCGGGGTACCGATCATCGCGTCGGTGGCGGTGAGCGCGGTCGCCCCGGCGGAGCGGGCGATGCCGAAGTCGATGAGCCGGGGGCCGTCGAGGGCGAGGAGGACGTTGCCGGGCTTGACGTCCCGGTGGACGAGCCCGGCCTCGTGCACGCCGGCGAGCGCGGACGCGAGCCGGGCGCCCAGGGCCCGTACGGTCGGCTCGGGCAGCGCGCCGTGCAGGGTGACCGCCTCGGCGAGGGAGGGCCCGGGCACGTACTCGGTCGCCAGCCACGGTTCCCTGGCCTCCGGGTCGGAGCCGAGGACCCGGACCACCCAGCGGCCGGTGATCCGCTCGGCGGCGCGGGCCTCTCGGCGGAACCGCTCCCGGAAACCGGGGTCGGCCGCGTGCTCGGCCCGGATCAGCTTGAGCGCGGCGAGCGACCCGCCGCCGGAGCGGGCGAGGTAGACCACGCCCATGCCTCCGGCGCCGAGGCGGCCGATGAGCCGGTAGGCCGCGATCGAGGAGGGATCGCCCCTGCGCAGTGGCTGCACGGTCAGGCCTTCTGCTTCGCCTTGTTCGCGGGCATGACGGGTGCGGGGCCGATCAGCTTGTAGGCGCCGTTCTGCACCGCGTGCACGAAGGTGCCGCCGTTGGTGAGGTCTCCGCTCTCGTCGAAGGTGTAACCGCCCATGACGCCGGTGTACTTCTGCTTCCGCAGCTCCGCCCAGAGCCCCTTGCGGGCGGGGGCCCGGCCCGCCTTCGCGTTGCGCGCGAGCTGCTCCAGGGTCATGGTGACGACGTCGTACGACTCGCCCGTGTAGTACGCGGGGGCCGCGCCGAACCGCTTGCGGTACGCGGCGACGAAGCCGGCGGCCTCCTTGCGGGTGACGGCGTCGAGGACGGGGGCGCCGAAGAACCAGCCCTCCGCGTCGGGGCCCGCCTCCTTCAGGAAGGCGGACCCGAAGGCGTGCTGGCCGGCGAACCGGGGCCCGGTGAAACGGAGTTCGTTGAGGGCGCGGGCGGCGAGCACGGCGGTCTCGCGGACTCCGCAGTGGACGTAGGCGTCCATGCCGGCGTCGATCATCTCGCCGAGGACCGTGCGGTAGTCCCGCGCGGAGGCCGGGACGACGCGGTAGTGGGGCGTCAGACCGGCCTGCCCGAAGGCGAACTGGGCGCCCCGGACGAGCAGCCAGCCGTACTGGTCGTCGGTGCGGTCCTGGAGGACACCCGGTCTGCGGATGGCCGACAGGAGCGTCACGGCGTAGGCGAGGTGCATCCCGGCGAACGGGTGGTGCGGGATCGCCCGCAGCACGGTCCTGTTCGGCGCGCTGCCCTTGTCCCGGACGGTCAGGAGGTTGTACCCGGCGGAGACGGTGATCAGCGGGAGGCCGGACTCCTCGAAGGCGGGGAGGGCGGCCTGCGCGACGGCGTCGGAGGTGGGGCCGAGGACGGCGAGGACCCCCGGGTCGGTCGTGAGCCTGCGGGCGGCGGCGAGGGCCGAGGTGCGGTCGCCGCGGTCGTCGGAGACCTTGAGCTCCAGCGCGTACGGCTTGTCCTTGCGGGCGTTGAACCGCTCGACGGCGAGGCGCGCGCCGCGCTCCTGGGCGAGGCCGATCTCCTTGTCGGGTCCGGAGAGGTCGGCGAGGACGCCGATCTTCCAGGTGGTGCGGGGCGGAGTCTTCTTCCCGTCCCCTTTGCCGTCGTCGCCGTCGTCGTCCCCGAGGGCCGACCAGGCGGCGCCGCCGCCGGCGACGGCGAGGGCGGCGGCGGAGGCGAGCAGCAGGAAGCCGCGTCTGCTCCGCCGCGGCGGCGCGGCCGGGGCCGTGCCCGTCCGGGTGGCGTCGATCTCGGGGAGGGCGAGCATCCGGGCGGAGCGCTCGGCGATGGTGCGGACGACGGGGTCCGGCAGCCAGTCGGCGGCGCCCGCCGGGGTGTCCTCGGTGAGCCGGACGCCGATCTCCGCGGCGGTGGGCCGGGCGGACGGGTCCTTGGCCAGGCAGGCACGGACGAGATCGAGGAGGTCCGCCGGTACGCCTGCCAGGTCGGGTTCGTCGTGGACGGTCCGGTACATCAGGGCGTCCACGGCGCCGGTGCCGAACGGCGGGCGGCCGGTCGCCGCGTACGCGAGGAGGCAGCCGAGCGAGAAGACGTCGGCGGGCGGGCCGATGGCGTCGGTTCGGGCCTCGGCCTGCTCGGGCGCGAGGAAGCCGGGGGTGCCGACGACCATGTCGGTGGCGGTGAGGGCGGTCTCGCCGGTGGCGCGGGCGATGCCGAAGTCGATGAGGCGGGGGCCGTCGACGGCCAGGAGGACGTTGCCCGGCTTGACGTCCCGGTGCACGAGTCCGGCCGCGTGGACGGCGGCCAGGGCGCGGGCGACGGCCCAGCCGATGAGGCGGACGCTCCGCTCGGGCAGCGGGCCGTGGGCGGTGACGGCCTCGCCGAGGGACGGTCCGGGGACGAAGGCGGTGGCCATCCACGGTTCGGGGGCGTCGGGGTCGTCGCCGGTGACGGGGACGGCCCAGGGGCTGGACACCCGGCGGGCGGCCTCGACCTCGCGGCGGAACCGTGCCCGGAAGTCGGGCTGGTCGGCCTGGTCGGCGTGGGTGACCTTGACGGCGGCGAGCTCGCCGTTCTCCGTACGGCCCAGGTAGACGACCCCCATGCCGCCCGCGCCGAGCCGGCCGAGGAGCCGGTAACCGGCGAGGGAGGACGGGTCGGAGGGAAGCAAGGGCTGCAGGTCACCGGGCTGAGGCCGGGGCCGGGGATCGGGCTGCGCCCCGGAGGCGGGCTCGGAGGGGATCCGGGGGTCGGGCTGCGACCCCGGCGGGGGCTCGGACGGGAGCCTGGGGTCGGGCTGGGACCCCGACGCGGGCTCGGACGGAAGCCTGGGGTCGGGCTGGGAGCCGGGCTCGTGGTCGGGCCGGGGCGGCGTCGGGTCGCTCATGACTGGGCCTCCAGCTGGTCCTTGGCGCGTTCGATCATCGTGACGAGGGCCTGCACCTGGCCGCCGACGGTGCCGACCGTCGTGCTGGTCTGCTCCTCGGTGTAGCCGGGGGCGCCCTTGACGACGGTGGCGACGGTCACCTGGCCGATCCGCGACTGGTACCAGCCGTAGAACTGCTCGCCCTTCATGGCGTCGTTGTGGTAGGTCCCGCGCTCGCCGAGGGAGTCCGTGGCCGTGTAGTTGCCGCCGACGCCGAAGGGGTTGCCGAGGGAGATGAGCCCGGAGACGCGCTCGCCGTCGCGGAGCCTCTGGTCGGGGCAGCGGAGCGCCTCCTCCAGGGTCCCGGCCATCTCCCAGTCCGCGTCGGCCTCGGTGCGGTGCACGGTGACGGTGGCGGCGACCCGGAGGTTCCCGAGAGCTCCGGCGGCGGGGATCTCGCTGTAGGCGGTGACGCTGTAGAGGACGGTGGAGGGCCGGGTGCCCGTCTCCCAGGAGCAGTTGGCGCCGAGGACGGGCCAGTAGTCCGGGGCGCTGAGGTGCGGGGTGCGCTCGACGTAGTCCGGGCCCCAGGCGTCGGGTCCCGCGACGACGGCGAGCGCGATCCTCCTGGCGTCCGCCTCGGTTCTGGGCGCGCGCTTCGGGTCGGGGACGAAGTCGAGGGCGGTCGGCAGGGCGGACGGGGTGGGGGTGGTCGCGGTCGGGGCGGCCGACGCGCTCGTGCTCCCCTTGCCGTTCTTGCCCTCGGGTCTCTTCCCGTCGTCGTCGCCGCCGGCGCACCCGGTCACGGCCAGCCCGCCCACCAGCACGGCGCAGCAGGCGCGCAGCAGTCTTCGGTCCCCGTATGCCACAGTTCCCCCACGGTCCCTCACGGTTTCCCCCGAACGGTGAGCAGATCGTACGACCGGCGGTGACAACTCGCCCTGGTTACAACATCATTGGGACCGATCCGTGGCACGCTCGCGACGTTCCCCGTCGTACCGTGCACGGGCCTGCTCCACCGCCCCGACCTGGCGCTCCGTCCATCGGGCCAGCTCCCAGACCTGGCGGGCGGCCTCCGCGCCCAGGTCGGTGAGGGTGTAGTCGACGCGGGGCGGGATGACGGGCTTGGCGTCGCGGTGGACGAAGCCGTCGCGCTCCAGGGTCTGGAGGGTCTGGGCGAGCATCTTCTCGCTGACGCCGCCGATGTGGCGGCGGAGCTCGCTGAAGCGGTACGAGCGCCCCAGGAGCGCCGCGAGGATCAGGACGCCCCAGCGGCTGGTGACGTGCTCCAGGACGAGCCGCGAGGGGCACATCGGTTCGTTCACGTCGGGTGGCGTCGGGGACTGGGCACTTACCTCCATGCCAGTACCTTACGTCAAAGTGGGTACTTTCGAAAGGTTAGCGCCCGTCGTACGGTGAGTGCACGCCCTCCGCACCCACGAAAAAGGACGCACCACCATGAGCATCGTCGTCACCGGAGCCACCGGAGCCCTCGGCCGTCTCGTCATCGACGCCCTCCTCACCGGCACCCCCGCCGGCCCCTCCGTCCCCGCCGAGTCGGTCGTCGCCGTCGTCCGGGACAAGGCGAAGGCCGCCGACCTCGCGGAGCGCGGTGTCGAGCTGCGGATCGCCGACTACAGCCGCCCCGAGACCCTGGCGGGCGCCTTCGAGGCCGGGGACCGGGTGCTGCTGATCTCGGGCAGCGAGGTCGGGCAGCGCGTCGCCCAGCACGCCGCCGTGATCGACGCGGCCAGGGCGGCGGGCGTGGCGCAGCTCGCGTACACCGGCGTCCTCGGCGGCGACGAGGCCGACTTCGACCTCGCCGCCGAGCACAAGGAGACCGAGCGGCTGATCCTCGCCTCCGGCCTGCCGTACACCCTGCTCCGCAACGGCTGGTACACCGAGAACTACACCGCCAACCTGGCCCCCGTCCTGGCCCACGGCGCCGTCGTCTCCAACGCGGGCGAGGGCAGGGTCGCCTCCGCCGCACGCGCCGACTACGCCGCCGCCGCGGCCGCAGTCCTGACCGGCCCGGCCGAGGAGCACCTGGGCAGGGCGTACGAGCTGAGCGGCGACACGGCCTGGTCGCTCGCCGAGTACGCGGCCGAGGTCGCCGCGCGGTCCGGCCGGGAGATCACGTACCGGAGCGTGTCCGCCGGCACCCACCTGGAGATCCTCACCGGCGCCGGCGTCCCGGAGCCCTTCGCCGCCATCCTGGTCGACGTAGACCGGGCGGTCGAGCGGGGCGCCCTGGCCCGGCGGACCGGCGACCTGACCCGTCTGATCGGCCGCCCGACCACCCCGATCGCCGTGACGATCGAGGAAGCCCTGGCCGCCTCCTGAGCCGTCATGACCGTATTGCGGTACGGGCATGACAACCTGCCCCGTGCGGCGCTACCTTCGACAGGACAGCGCGGCGCGGGGCAGGAGGTCCGGTGAAGACGGAGAGCACGGAGAACACGGAACGAGCGGGATTGCTCTACGGGATCGGCGCCTACGGCATGTGGGGGCTGGTTCCGCTCTTCTGGCCGCTGCTCAAGCCGGCCGGGGCGATCGAGATCCTCGCCCACCGGATGGTGTGGTCCCTGGCCTTCGTC
Organism: Streptomyces sp. CB02261; assembly: GCF_001905665.1. Lineage (GTDB taxonomy): Bacteria > Actinomycetota > Actinomycetes > Streptomycetales > Streptomycetaceae > Streptomyces. The sequence goes on from NZ_LIVX01000002.1 coordinate 790,159, forward strand.
GGCCTCGCCCTGCTCGCCGTGCGGCGCTGGGGCTGGATCCGCGAGCTCGTCCGCAGCCCGCGCAAGCTCGGCCTGATCACCCTCGCCGCCTGCGTGATCACCGTGAACTGGGGCCTCTACATCTGGTCCGTCAACACCGGCCATGTCGTCGAGGCCTCGCTCGGTTACTTCATCAACCCGCTCGTCACCATCGCCCTCGGTGTCCTCGTCCTCCAGGAACGGCTGCGTCCCGCGCAGTGGGCGGCGGTCGGCATCGGCTTCGCCGCCGTCCTCGTCCTCGCGATCGGGTACGGACAGCCGCCCTGGATCTCCCTCACCCTCGCCTTCTCCTTCGCCCTCTACGGCCTCGTGAAGAAGAAGGTCAACATCGGCGGCCTCGAATCGCTCGCCGCCGAGACCGCCGTCCAGTTCCTGCCCGCCCTCGGCTACCTCGTCTGGCTCGGCTCCCAGGACACCCTCGCCTTCGGCGGCCACGGCGCCGGCCACACGGCCCTGCTCGCCGCCACCGGCATCGTCACCGCGGTCCCGCTCGTCTGCTTCGGCGCGGCGGCGATCCGCGTACCGCTGTCGACGCTCGGGCTCCTCCAGTATCTGGCGCCCACCTTCCAGTTCCTGCTCGGGATCCTCTACTTCCACGAGGCGATGCCGCCGGAGCGCTGGGCCGGTTTCTCCCTGGTCTGGCTGGCCCTGACGATCCTCACCTGGGACGCCCTGCGCACGTCCCGCCGCAGCCGGGCGGCCGTCGAGGCGGCGAAGGTGTCGGCCGAGGCGGGCGCGGGTGCCTCCGTCCCGCCCTTGTCCGCCGAGGCGGGCGCGCCCGTGCCGCCCGCGGCCGGAGACACCGGCGACGGGACCGGGACCTCACCGGCCACCGCCCCCGCGGCGCGGCCGGGACGCTGACCGGGGGCGCGGGCGGTCCCGTCATCGTCCCGTGGACGGACCCCCGATGTGGTCCGGGGCTCAGACGCCCAGGAGGTCGTGCTCCCGGATCAGCCAGCAGACGGCCGTCAGGCGCAGGGTGGCGAAGTCGTGGCCGACGGGCTCGGTCCAGTCGACCTCGGTGAGCAGGTCGGTGAACCCGAGGACGCAGTCGGCGAGTTCCTCCCGCCGGACGGTCCTGCCCTCCGGTCCCCGCTGCGCGGGGATCAGCGCGTCGCACACGGCGGCCGCGTGCTGGTCGACGGCGGCCACGAGCCCCGGCTCGAAGGAGAACTCCGAGAGCCGGGGCATGTACGTGGCGACCAGGCCGATCAGCGGGCAGCCGGGCGAAAAGTCCATCCCTCCACATGAGGGGCGGGTACGGGCGCTCAGACCGTGACCTTCGTCGCAGCGTCCGGGGCCACCGGGGCGTCCTGGGCGAGGTCCTTCCGGCCGGGCCCCGTCGCGGATCCGGCCGCCCCTTCGCGTACTCCGGTGGCCGTGATCAGGGCGCCGAGCGCCACCATGGCCAGCGGGACGAGGAGCGCCGCCCGGAAGCCGTCGAGACCGCCGCCGGCGAGCCCGTACACCGCGGTCACCGCCGCGATGCCGACCGCCGAGCCGAACTGGGTGGCCGTGGTGAGCAGTCCGCTCGCGAGCCCCTGCTCCTCCTCCGCGATCCCGTCCGTGCCGGCGATGGTGAGCGGCCCGTACGCCAGGGCGAACGCGAGCCCGGTCAGGAGCAGCGTCGGGAACATGGCGGCGTACGACCGGTCGGGGCCGACGGGCAGGAACAGCGCGTACGACACGACGGCGAGGACGAAGCCGCCGAGGATCACTCTGGCGTTGCCGAAGCGGGCCACGAGCCGTGGCGTGAGGGTCGGCGCGAGGACCGCGTCGACGCCCATGACCAGCAGGGCGAGCGCCGTCTGGAGGGACGACCAGCCGCGCAGCTCCTGGAGGTAGAGGGTGGCCATGAACTGGAAGCCGAAGAAGGAGCCGACGAAGAGCAGGGCGCCCAGGTCGGCGCGGACGAGCGAGGCCTTGCGGAGGATGCCGAGGCGGACGAGCGGGGTGGCGGCCCGGCGCTCGACGGCGACGAAGGCCCCGGCGAGGAGGAGTCCGGCGGCGAGCGCGGCGACCGTGACCTGCCAGCCGGCGAAGCCGTGCTCCAGGCGCACGATGCCGTACGCCAGGAGCAGCATCGCCCCGGCGGCGGTGAGCGACCCGCCCAGGTCGAAGCCGCCCTTGGCGCGGGCCGGGCGCGGCTCCTTCGGGATCAGGACGATCGCGGCGACCAGGATCGCGGCGGCGAGCAGGACCGGTGCGAAGAAGACCCAGCGCCAGCCGAGCTGGGTGAGCAGTCCGCCGATGACGAGGCCGAGCGAGAAACCGCCGGCCGCGGTGCCGGCGAAGACCAGGAGCGCCTTGTTGCGCTGGGGGCCCTCCTCGTAGGACGTGGTGATGATCGACAGGGCGGCCGGGGTCATGAAGGCGGCGGCGACGCCGGTCACGAAGCGGGCCAGGATGAGGGTCCAGCCCTCGTCGGCGAGGCCGCCGAGGCCGGAGAAGAGCAGGAAGACGGTGAGCCAGCCGAGGAGCATCCGGCGCCGTCCGAGGAGGTCGGCGGCGCGGCCGCCGAGGAGGGTGAAGCCGGCGTAGCCGAGGACGTAGGCGGACATGACCCAGGCGGCGGTGCCGGTGCCGAGGCCGAGGTCGGCGCGGAGGGTGGGGACGGCGACGGCGAGCATGGCGACGTCGATGCCTTCGAGGAAGATCGTCCCGGAGAGGACGAGGAGCAGACTCCAGGCGCGTAAGGACACAACTGTCTCCAGGGCACGGTGGGTTGGGTGGCGGGGTCACCGGTCCGGTTACCGATCCGGGGGTCGGTTCCCTCTTGTAACCACCTGCATCCTGCGGGAGGATCGGGTGCCATGGAAGAAGGCACTTCGAAGTCACCGAGTCACTGCGCGGGAACCTATGGGGACGACGGGGATCCCGACCCCTTCCAGTGGGACACCCGGGAGGACTGCGAGGTACGCCAGATCCTCGACCGGGTCGCCGACAAGTGGTCCCTCCTCGTCATCGCCCTGCTCGACCGCCGGGTCCTGCGCTTCACCGAGCTGAAGCGGGAGATCGACGGGGTCAGCCAGCGCATGCTGACCGTGACACTGCGCCAGCTGGAGCGCGACGGCCTGGTGAAGCGCACGGTCCATCCGACGGTCCCCCCGCGCGTGGAGTACGAACTGACGCCCCTGGGCGGCACGTTGCACACCACGATCCGCTCGCTCGTCACCTGGACCGAGCAGCACCAGAACGAGATCGCGGCGGCACGGGAGGCGTACGACGCGAAGGAGTCGGTGGCCTCCGCCTGAGCCGGAGCCGCGCGCGGGCCCGATAACCGGTGGCCCTCCCCCTGGGCGCTTCGCCACCCTGAGGGCCATGGAAGAACCGAAGTACCGGATCCGCGCGCTCCACACCGCCCGCACCGTCACCGTCTACCAGGCGTACCCGCCCGCGATCGGCCTGCCCGCGGCGCGCGAGGGCCGCTTTCCGGCCGCCTGGAAGCGGGACCGGATGACCTGGATCAAGCCGTCGTTCCTGTGGATGATGTACCGCTCCGGCTGGGGGACGAAGGAGGGCCAGGAGACCGTCCTCGCCGTGGAGATCACCCGCGAGGGCTTCGAGTGGGCCCTGCGGAACGCCTGCCTCTCCCACTACGTCCGCGGCTTCCACGCCGACCAGGCGGCGTGGAAGCGGCAGTTGGGGCAGGCCCCGGCGCGCGTGCAGTGGGACCCGGAGCGGGATCCGGGGCTCCGGGCACTGCCGTACCGCTCGCTCCAGCTCGGGCTCTCGGGCGAGGCGGCCCGGCGGTACGCGGACGAGTGGACCGTGTCCGTCGCCGACGTGACCCCGCTCGCGCACCGCGTGCGCGACCTCGTCCGGACCGACGGGCCGGAGGCGGCCCGTCGGCTGCTGCCCCGCGAGGAGCCGTACCCGGAGAGCGCCGGGCTACTGGACCACCTGCGCGTTCAGGACGCGGCGCCGGCCGGGTCCTGAGGCGGGCGCCGCATGGCCCACAGCGTCGGACCGCCACCCGGCAGGGACGCCTCGCCGAGCACGACGAAGCCGAAGTGCTCGTAGACGGGGATGTTCGACGGCTTGGAGGACTCCAGGTAGACCGGGAGGCCCGCAGCGTCGGCCTGGGCGAGGCCCGAGCGCAGCAGCGCGGACCCGTGGCCCTGGCCGCGGGCGTCCGGATCGGCGCCGATGACCGCCAGGTACCAGTGGGGCTCCGGCGGCGTGTGCGCGGCCGCCGCCTCGACGGCCTCGCGGAACAGTCCGGCCCGGTCGCCGAGGATGTCCACGAGCTCCTGGACGGTCCCGGCGTCGGGAACGGCCTTGTCCTGCCCCTCCGGCGCCACCCAGAAGGAGGCCGCCGCGCCGGTGCGCTCGCAGACGCCGTGCGGGCCGTACTGGCGGGTGAAGAGGGTCGTGAAGTAGCGGCCGAGACCGGCCTCGCGCGTGGTGTCGTCGGGGAAGAACCAGCGCATCATCGGGTCGTCGCCGAAGGCTCGGGCCAGGGTGCGGCCGATCATCGGGGCGTCGTCGAGCGTTGCCGTTATCGGTGTGTTCGAGGTGGGCATACGGGTCATTCTGCACTCTCGATGATCTTCGTCGACCGGCGGGTGCCACCCCCCACCATCCGGAGGAGAAGCGTCCGGAAAGCGGCGCCGACCACCCTCGTCCGGTGAGCGAACACCCCTGACCGGTTTCCGCTCTTGACGAGAAGTCAAACTTGCACTGAACATTCAGCACGCACAACAGCACACCTGAACACCGCACACGCACTCGTACAGCTCCAGCGCCTCGTGGCACCCACGCCCGAGGCGTCTCGCACGTTCCGTCCCATCCCCGTTCGGAATCCGGAGCCCCCACAGATGAACATCTCCGTACCCAGACGCGTCACCGCGGTCGCCGCCCTCGCGGCGCTCGCCCTCGCCGGACTCACCGGCACCAGCGCCTCGGCCGGCCCGGCCGCTGCCGCCGCCGCCCCCGACATCCCGCTGGCCAACGTCAAGCAGCACTTGACGGACCTGCAGTCGATCGCCACCGCCAACGGCGGCAACCGCGCCCACGGCCGTACCGGCTACAAGGCGTCCATCGACTTCGTGAAGGCCAAGCTGGACGCCGCCGGCTACACCACCACCCTCCAGACGTTCACCTCCAGCGGTGCCACCGGCTACAACCTGATAGCCGACTGGCCCGGCGGTGACCCCAACCAGGTCCTGATGGCCGGGGCGCACCTCGACTCGGTCTCCTCCGGCGCCGGCATCAACGACAACGGCTCCGGCTCCGCGGCGGTCCTGGAGACCGCCCTCGCCGTGGCCCGCTCCGGCTACCAGCCGTCCAAGCACCTGCGCTTCGGCTGGTGGGGCGCGGAGGAGCTCGGTCTCGTCGGCTCGAAGTACTACGTGAGTCAGCTGCCCACGACCGAGCGCGCGAAGCTCTCCGGCTACCTGAACTTCGACATGATCGGCTCGCCGAACCCGGGTTACTTCGTCTACGACGACGACCCGACGATCGAGACGACCTTCAAGAACTACTTCGCGGGTCTCGGCGTCCCCACCGAGATCGAGACCGAGGGCGACGGGCGCTCGGACCACGCCTCGTTCAAGAACGTCGGCATACCCGTCGGCGGTCTCTTCACGGGCGCGAGCCGGGTCAAGACCAGCGCCCAGGTGTCGAAGTGGGGCGGTACGGCCACGGCCTTCGACCGCTGCTACCACTCGTCGTGCGACACGACGTCGAACATCAACGACACCGCCCTCGACCGCAACAGCGACGCGATCGCGCACGCGATCTGGACGCTGTCCGGTGCCTCCACGCCGCCCACCGGCACGGTCTTCGAGAACACCGCCGACGTGTCCGTCCCGGACAACGGCGCCGCGGTGACCTCGACGGTCAACGTCTCCGGCATCGCCGGGAACGCGCCCTCCGCCCTCAAGGTGGACGTGAACATCGTCCACACCTACCGCGGTGACCTCGTCGTCGACCTCGTCGCCCCCGACGGCTCGGTCTACAGCCTCAGCAACCGGGCCGGCGGCAGCGCCGACAACATCGTCCAGACCTTCACCGTGAACGCCTCCTCGGAGGTCGCCAACGGCGCCTGGAAGCTCCGCGTCCAGGACAAGGCCTCGGCCGACACCGGTTACATCAACAGCTTCAAGCTGACGTTCCCGTAACCGCGCGCAAAGCTCCCGGGTGGGTCGGTGACCATCGCCCCCGACCCGCCCGGGGTCCCAACCCGACTGCTACCTGCCGGCGTTCGCCGCGTCCACCAGCGCGTCCTTCGTGACCGCGCCGACGTACACCTTGCCGTCGTCGGTGAGGAGCGCGTTCACCAGCTTCGTCTTGAAGACGGTGCCCGAGCCGAACTTCCCGGTGACCTTGTCGCCGAGGGAGTCCAGGAGCCCCTGGAACTCCTTCGGCGCCTCGTCGGTCTTCGGCGCGGGAGCGCCGGTGTCGAGCTTCGCGATCGCCGTCCAGCCCTCGCCGATGACGTTCATGCCCTCGCCGAGGCCGCCGAAGCCCTTCTCCAGGTCGCCGAGGCCCTTCTCGAACTCCTCGGGGAGCTTCTCCCCGCCCGCGGCCTTCTCCGCGCCGCCCTCCGTCACCTTGGCGCCCGCCGGGACCTCGAAGGTGAACTCGGAGGCCGCCGGCCTGCCGAAGTCGACCTTCGTGAAGCCCGCGTCGACGACCGGCTTGCCGCCCTCCACCGAGGCGAGGGTGAACTTCAGCGGGGTGCCGTTCGCCGCGTCCACCGCGATCTTCACCGACGCGACCGTCGAACCGGCCTGCTTCGGCTTGATCACCAGCTGGTACGCGTCCCGGCCGGCCACCTTGGCCGTACCGTCGACGGTGATCGAGGTGGTGTCGCCGGCCGCCTTCAGGACCTCGTCCGCGAGCTCCTTGGGCGTGGTCGGGACGTCCTTCTCCTTCGGGACGTCCTTGCCCGTGGCTCCGGCGCCCTCGGGGGCCTTCTCGTGGAAGACCTCGTCGGACTTGCTGTCGTACGCCCAGACGTCGTCGCCGTTGTGGATCAGGCTGTACTCGTCGGAGCCGTCGAGCAGGGTCAGCCGCTGGCGCTCGGGGCCGTCCGCCGCCACCCGCAGGGTGTGGGTGCCCGAGACGAGCTCGGTGAGCTTCGCCGACGGGTCGGCCGACGAGCCGCCCTCGCCGCCGCCGAGGCCGGGCATGAGGTTGCCGAAGGCCGGCAGCCCCAGGTCGGTGGAGATCTTGAACGTGCCGGACAGGGTCTGGGTGTCCGACGCGGCGATCTTCTCGATGAGCTGCTGGGCCGTGATCTCCGGCAGGTCGGGGTCTCCGGACGCCGCCAGCGCCGGGACGAGTCCGATGGTCGCCGCGGCCACTCCTGCCACCGCGACCGGGACGATGAACCGGCTCGCCTTACGGGTCTCTGCCATGGTCTCCGCTACCTCCGTGGTCGATGACTCCATCTCACCAAAGCGGCGGCGCGGACGCGTCAGCCCCCGGGATCAACCTCACGTACTGCTTCGGGATGACCCGACCCTGAGAGCGGCTCGCCCGCGCGGTGGACCGGACCGGCCGTCCGCGCGGGGACGGGGGCCTCAGCCCGCGCGGTGGACCACCGCGTCGCACATCTCCGCCAGGGCCGCCTTCGCGTACCCGTCGGGCAGCGGCGCGAGCAGGGCGCGGGCCTCCTCCGCGTACCGCACGGTGTCCCGGCGGGCCTGCTCCAGGGCGGGGTGGGCGCGCAGCCGGCGCAGGGCCTCGGCGTGCCGCTCGTCGTCGCTCAGGTCGCCGTCGACGAGGGCGACGAGCTCCAGGTCCTCCGGGCGCCCGTGGGCGGCCGCGGCGGCCCGCAGGCGCAGGACGGGCAGGGTCGGGACGCCCTCGCGGAGGTCGGTGCCGGGGGTCTTGCCGGACTCGTGGGAGTCGGAGGCGATGTCGAGGACGTCGTCGGCGAGCTGGAAGGCGACGCCGAGCCGCTCACCGTACTGGGTGAGGGTGTCGACGACGCTCTCGTCGGCGCCGGCCATCATGGCGCCGAAGCGACAGGAGACGGCGACGAGCGAGCCGGTCTTGCCGCCGAGGACGTCGAGGTAGTGATCGACGGGGTCGATGCCTTCGCCCGGTCCCGCGGTCTCCAGGATCTGGCCGGTCACGAGCCGTTCGAACGCCTCCGACTGGATCCGTACGGCCTCGGGGCCGAGGTCCGCGAGCGTGTGCGAGGCGCGGGCGAAGAGGAAGTCACCCGTGAGGACGGCGATCGAGTTGCCCCAGCGGGTGTTGGCGCTGGGGACCCCGCGCCGGACGTCGGCCGCGTCCATGACGTCGTCGTGGTACAGCGTGGCCAGGTGGGTGAGCTCGACGACGACGGCGGAGGGCACGACGCCCGGCGCGTAGGGGTCGCCGAACTGCGCGGCGAGCATCACGAGCAGGGGGCGGAAGCGCTTGCCACCTGCCAGGACGAGGTGCTGTGCGGCCTCCGTGATGAAGGGGACATCGCTCTTGGTGGCGTCCAGGAGGCCCGCCTCCACAGCCGCCAACCCGGTCTGGACATCGGCCTCAAGAGCCTGGTCCCGCACGCTAAGACCGAACGGCCCGACGACGGTCACGAGGGGGTCTCCTGTCTGCTGACGCCTGCTGACGATCACACGGATTGTTCACATGGACTGCTGAGGATCACACGGATTGTCGATGTGTCGCTGGATTCACTCAAGCCAGCGTATCCGGTCACCTTTCGATCACCGTGGGCGCCTTCCCGTCACCCCCGGTATGTTCGTGATCAGCTCATACGACCAGGAGTAGGCGTTTTGTCCCGAACAGTGATCGACAGCGACACGAACGGCGAGAAGCCACCGCCGGAGGACGACCACGCGTTCCTCGGCCACCCCCGTGGCCTGCTCACCCTCTCGGGCCTGGAGGTCTGGGAGCGCTTCTCGTTCCTCGGCATGCAGGCGATCCTCGTCCTCTACTTCGCGGCCTCCGTCTCCGACGGCGGCCTCGGCATGGCGGCGGGCACCGCGGCCTCGGTCTCCGCCGCCTACGGCACGCTCGTGTACCTGGTGTCGGTGGCCGGCGGCTGGCTCGCCGACCGCATCCTCGGCTCGTACCGGGCGGTCCTCTGGGGCGGCGTCCTCATCGCCTGCGGCCACTACGCCATGGCGGTCCCGACCGCCGCGATGACCTGGGCGGGCCTCGGCCTGATCAGTGCGGGCACCGGACTGCTCAAGCCGAACGTGGCGACCATGGTCGGCAAGCTGTACCGCACGGACGACGACCGCCGCGACGCCGGTTTCGCGCTCTACTACATGGCGATCAACATCGGCGCCTTCGCCGGCCCCCTCATCACCGGCTGGCTCGCCGACCACCAGGGCTACCACTGGGGCTTCTCGGCCGCCGCGCTCGGCATGACCCTCGGCCTGATCCAGTACGTTGCCGGCCGGCGTCACCTGGCCGGGCGCAAGCACGCCGCCGAGTTCGCGCTCGCCCCCGACGCCATGCGCCGGGCGGTCCGGCTGATCATCGTCGGCGCGGTCGTCGTGGCGGCCCTGGGCGTCCTCCTCGCCGCCGTCGGCTGGCTGACCATGGACCGCTTCGTCGACCTGCTCACGATCGTCTCGGTGATCGCCCCGGTCGTCTACTTCTGGGTGATGTTCACGAGCCCCCGGGTCACCGCGGAGGAGCGCGGGCGGCTGAAACCGTACGTCGTGCTCTTCCTCGCCTCGGTCGTCTTCAACTTCATCCTCTTCCAGGCGTACTCGACGATGATCCTGCTCGCCTCCGGCAACGCCCGGACGACCATCCTCGGCTTCGACTTCCCGGCCAGCTGGTACGCCTCCGCCCTCGGCGCCTTCGAGGTGGCCCTGGCGCCCGTCGTGGCCGCCGTCTGGGCCCGGATGGGCCACCGCCAGCCGCACGCGTCCAACAAGATCGCGTTCGGGGTGATCCTCGGCGGCCTCTCCTTCCTCCTGATGGTCCTGCCGACCTCCGGGCACGCCGACGACACCTACCGGATGGCCGCCTGGTGGATCGTCGGCTCGTACCTGCTACTCGGCCTCGGCGACGTCCTCCTGGAGACCTCCGGGATGTCCGCCACCAGCAAGCTCGCCCCGAAGGCGTTCGCCAGCCAGACGATGTCGCTCTGGTTCCTCTCCCTCGCGCTCGCCAACGGCATCCAGGCCCAGACCGTGAAGTTCTACGACGACGTGTCCAAGCCCGTGTACTTCGGCGTCAACGGCACCGTGGCCGTCGCCGCCGGCCTCGCCGTGATCGCCCTGGCGCCCTGGCTGCGCCGCACCATGCACCCCGTCCACTAGGGAGCCGAGATGAAGATCCGTACCGACTTCCCGTACGAGACCCGGCACGAGGACGTCCGGATCCCGCTGCCGGACGGGACCAGGCTGTACGCGCGCGTGTGGCGCCCGCTGACCGACGAGCCCGTCCCAGCCCTCCTGGAGTACCTGCCGTACCGCCTCACCGACTGGACCGCGCCCCGCGACTGGCAGCGCCACCCCTGGTACGCGGGCCACGGCTACGCCTCCGTACGCGTCGACGTCCGCGGCCACGGCAACAGCGAGGGCCTGCCCGGCGACGAGTACGACCCGGTCGAGCTCGCGGACGGCGTGGCCGTCGTGAACTGGCTCGCCGAGCAGCCCTGGTGCACCGGCAGGGTCGGCATGTTCGGCATCTCCTGGGGCGGCTTCAACTCGCTCCAGATCGCCGCCCTCGCCCCGGAGCCGCTCAAGGCGATCGTCACCGTCTGCTCCACCGACGACCGCTACGACAACGACGTCCACTACATGGGCGGCTCCGTCCTCGCCGTCGACATGCACGCCTGGGCCGCCACCATGCTCGCCTTCGTCTGCCGGCCGCCCGACCCCCGGTACGTGGGCGAGGAGTGGCGCGCGATGTGGCTGAGGCGCCTGGAGGCCGTGGAACCCCTCGTCCACACCTGGCTCGCCCACCAGACGCGGGACGCGTACTGGAAGCACGGCAGCGTCTGCGAGGACTACTCCGCCATCGGGGCCGCCGTCCTCGCCGTCGGCGGCTGGCACGACCCGTACCGGGACACCGTCCTGCGGCTCGTGGAGCACCTCCCCCAGGACCGGGTGCGCGGGATCATCGGCCCCTGGTCCCACCAGTACCCGGACCGCGGCCTGCCGCCCGGCCCCGCCATCGGCTTCCTCCAGGAGACCCTGCGCTGGTGGGACCACCACCTCAAGGGCGTCGAGAACGACGTCATGGCCGAGCCGCTGCTGCGCTCCTGGATCAGCGAGTCGCACCTCCCGGCCACCGTGTACGAGGAGCTGCCGGGCCGCTGGGTCGCCGACCCCGCCTGGCCCTCCCCGCACGTCTCGCCCGTCACGTACGCCTTCCAGGGCGCCCCCGTCGTCGTCGACTCGCCCCAGCAGACCGGCCTCGACGCGGGCCGCTTCTTCCCGTTCGGGAACGACGCCGACCTGCCGCCCGACCAGCGCGACGAGGACGCCCACTCGGCCTGCTTCGACTTCGCCGTCCCCGAGGACGGTGCCGCGATCGAGATCCTCGGCCGGCCGTCCGTGACCCTGTCCGTGCGCGCGGCCGCCCCCACCGGGCAGGTCGTCGCCCGGCTCTGCGACATCGCCCCGGACGGCTCCTCCACCCTCGTCACCCGGGGCGTGCTGAACTTCTCCGCCCGCTACGGCCGCGACCGGGCCGTGGAGGCGCAGATCGGCGAGACGGAGAGCCTCGTCATCGAACTGAACGGCATCGGGCACAGCTTCCCGCCGGGCCACCGGGTCCGCCTCTCCGTCTCCTCCACCTACTGGCCGTGGATCTGGCCCCAGCCGGACGCGGCGGGCTTCACCCTCGACCCGGCCGGCTCCTCCCTCACCCTGCCGGTCCGCCGCCCCACCCGGGACGCCGTCACCTGGGAGGAGCCGGAACAGTCCGAGCCGCTGGGCGTGGTCTCCCCCGCCACCCTGGAGGAGCCCCGCCCGGAGCGGCTGGTGGTGCGGGACGTGGCGAAGGGCGAGTGGACCCTGGCGGTCGACCCGAGGTACGGCGGCACCCGGGTCTACCCGGACGGGCTGGAGTTCACCGAGGACGCCGTGGAGACGTACACGATCGACGAGAGCGGCCCCCTGTCCGCCCGTACCCGCTCGGAGTGGGCGATCAGACTGCACCGGCCCGAGGACGCCTGGGACGTCACGGTGGACACCCGCTCGGAGATCGCCTGCGACGCGGACGCCTTCCTCACCACGAACGAGGTGGTGTGCAAGGAGGGCGGCGAGGTCGTCTTCCACCGCACATGGGAGCAGCGGATCCCGCGCACGGCGGGGTGAGCACGCGGAAGGCGCCCGTACCGGGACCGGTACGGGCGCCTTCGCGTCGGATCAGGCGTCGGAACCGGCCTTGCGGCGGCGGGTGACGACCATCGCGCCGGCGCCGAGGGCGACGGCGGTGGCGGCCGCGAGGCCGAGCCGCGTGAGGTTCTCGTTCGCGCCGGTGGCGGCGAGGGTGCCGTTCACCGTGCGGGACGAGCCGCCCAGCTGGGTGGTGGTGGTGTTGGTGCCGCCGGTGGAGACGGTCGGCGCCGGGGTGGGCGTCGCGGTCGTCTCCGACGGGGTCGGCGTGGGCGTCGGCTTGTCGCCCTTGGCCGCGAGGATGTCGAAGTCGACGTCCGCGTAGTCGCCCATGCCGCACGTGCCGTCGTTGTTCTCGTACTCGCTGTAGACGTAGGCCGCGCCCTCGCCGGCGGAAGCGTCGGCGGGGACGGTGAGGCGCAGCTTCACGTCGTAGCTGGCGCCCTTGGCGAGCTTGCCGACCTCGATGGATTCGAACTCCTCGGTGAACGAGGTCCATTCGAGGTTGTCGGCGGAGGACCACTCGACGGGGATGATCCGATCGGTGAGGTCCGTGTGCTCGTCGATGACCTCACCGGGCTCGGGGGCCCGGATGGCGTGGGCGAAGGCGTTGACGGCGTCCAGGGTGCCGTCGGAGGTGTTGGTGACGCGCAGCGAGAAGACGGCGGGCTGACCGGCGGTGAGCGTCTTCGGACCGCTCACCGCGATGTCGAGGGAGGGGTCCTCGTCGCACTCGCCGTTGATCTCCTCGAAGAACGCCAGCTCCTCCTTGGCCTCGTCGAGCGTCTCGGCGGCGGCCTTCTTCACCTTCTGAGCGAGGGTGACGACGCGGTCGGCGGCGGCGACGGCCTCGCGCAGGTCACCCTCGGCCTCGGTGAGCACGGTGGCGGCGGCGGTCGCGGCGGTCTCGGCGAGCCCGAGGGCCGCCTTCGCCTCGACGACCGCGGCGGCGGCGGCCGCCTTCTCGTCCTCGGTGGCCTCGGGCAGCAGGTCCTTCTCCGCCTGGACGGCCTCGGCGAGCGCCTTGTCGGCGTCGGCCTTCTTGGCGGCGGCGGCCTCGGAGGCGGTCTTCGCCTCGGTGACGGCCTTCTGGAGGGCGTGGTCGGGCTTGTCCAGCGCCCCGCGCGCCCCGGTGGCGCCGGCGAGCTCGACGACGGCCTCGTCGTACTCCTTCTGCGCCAGGGCGACGGCGGCCTTCAGCTCCTCCAGCGAGGGCATCTCGACGTCGTCCTCGTCCGACGCGGGCTTCTGCGTCGACGCCGGCGACGGCTTGGTGTCGGCGAACGCGGGCGCGGCCGACAGGAACACGACCGGGGTGGTCACGGCGGCGGCCACGGCGGTCGCGAGAATGCGACGAATCTTCACAGTGCGGGACCTTTTTCCTGGTCAGGGTGAAGGTGAGAGAGAGTGCGGGCGCGCGCCCGCGGCGACTTCACGCGGCGCGATACCACCGTGATCGTAGGGCCGTGAACGCCCCGGCCGCAGCCACGTTCCGGCGGCTCGGAGCGGGGTACGGCGCACTCCGGCCGCGCATTCCGCGCGAAGCCGGACAGTTGCCCACGGAGGCCGCACTTTCTGTGTGATCCATGTCATCAGCGCCCCGCGGCCCGCCCCGTAACGTGTCCCCCACACACCTGGAAAGCGAGGCACGCACCGATGTCCGAGCCCAGCCCGCTCGACCTGGCCGAGGGCGATCCCTTCGGCCCGCACAACCTCCCGTACGGCGTCTTCTCCACCGCCGACGAGCCCGACCGGCGCCGGCTCGGCGTCCGGATCGGCGGGCACGTGCTGGACGCGGGTGCCGCGGCGCACGCGCTCGGCTCCCCGTACGCGACGCTGCTCGCACAGCCGAGCCTGAACCCGCTGCTCGCGGCCGGGCGGACCGCCTGGCGTGACGTACGCCGGGCGCTCACGGCCTGGGTCACGGTCCCCGCGCACCGGGCGGACGTCGAGCCGCTGCTGCACCCGCTGGACGAGGTGACGCTGCACCTGCCGTACGAGGTCGCGGACTACGTCGACTTCTACGCGAGCGAGCACCACGCGACGAACGTGGGCCGCATCTTCCGGCCGGACGGCGACGCGCTCACCCCCAACTGGAAGCACCTGCCGATCGGTTACCACGGCCGGGCGGGCACGGTCGTGGTCTCGGGCACCGATGTCGTACGCCCCTCCGGGCAGCGGAAGGCGCCCTCCGACGCGGCCCCGGTCTTCGGCCCCTCGGTCAAGCTGGACATCGAGGCGGAGGTCGGCTTCCTCGTCGGCACGCCCTCGGAGCTGGGCAGGCCGGTCGCGCTCTCCGACTTCTCGGAGCACGTCTTCGGTCTGACGCTGCTCAACGACTGGTCGGCGCGGGACGTGCAGGCGTGGGAGTACGTGCCCCTCGGCCCGTTCCTCGGCAAGTCGTTCCAGACCTCGGTGTCGGCGTGGGTGACGCCCCTGGAGGCCCTGGACGCGGCCAGGACCGCGCCGCCGGCCCGGGACCTCCCCCTCCTGCCGTACCTGGACGACGCCGACGCGGAGGAGCCGGGCGGCTTCGACCTGCGGATCACGGTGGAGATCAACGGCGAGGTCGTGTCGGAGCCGCCGTTCTCCTCCATGTACTGGACGGCCGCGCAGCAGCTCGCGCACATGACGGTGAACGGCGCCTCGCTCCGCACGGGCGACCTGTACGGCTCCGGGACGGTCTCGGGCCCCGAGGTGAACCAGCGCGGTTCGCTCCTGGAGCTCACCTGGAACGGCCGGGACGCCCTCGAACTGGCGGGCGGGAAGCGGACGTTCCTGGAGGACGGCGACGAGGTCACGCTCACCGCCTGGGCCCCGGGCCCGGACGGCACGCGCGTGGCTCTCGGCGAGGTCCGGGGCCGGGTCGTCCCCTCGGCCTGAGGTTCCCGGAAGCGTCTAGAGGAGCCGCCAGAGGGCGGGGACGTTCGGCGGCTCCCAGCCGGGCTGGGCCGTGTGTGCCTGGAGGCACACATAGGCCGGGCCGCCGTACGTGACCCTGTCCCCGGCCCGGTAGCCCGTCCCGGCGGCCCAGGTCCCCCCGGGGGAACCCGTGGGCGTCGGGCTCGGGCTCGGGCCGGGGCCCTGCGGCACGTTCAGGACGAAGTCGTAGGCCGCCTCCCGGGCGCCGCCCGCGTCGCGGACGGTCATGAGGAGCCGCGGGTCGAAGATGCTGTCGGTGTTGTTGCGGGGTTCGCCCGGGAAGTACAGCTGGGTGGTGAGCACCGGGCGGCCGGGCGCCTGCACCTTGACGTGGATGTGCCGGGTGCGGCCCGGGTAGAGACCCGGCACGATCGTGGTGAGCGCGAAGGCGCCCCGCGCGTCGGTGTACTGGTGGCCGCGGAAGCGGAAGCCCGTGTTGTCGTAGGCGCCGTTGGTGTCGGCCTGCCAGAAGTCGAGCAGGGCGCCGGCGATCGGCCGGCAGGCGAGCCCGAAGACGTAGCCGCTGACGGTCAGCCGTATGCCGGCCGTACCGGCGTCGACGAGGCTGGTCCGCAGCGGTGAGTTGGGCTTGAAGTAGGGGCCTTCGGTCTGCGGCGGGGTGGGGTCGTCGCCGTCGTCGCACTCGGGGGTGAGCGCGGGGGCCGCCTCGCCGGCGGTGAGGGTACGGGCGAGCGCCGGGACGCCCATGAGTACGGCGGGGGCCGCCATGCCGGCGGCGAGCGCGGCCCGCAGCACGGCCTTGCGGGTGACGTGCCCGGTGGTGGTCTCGTTGTCCATGCCTGCTCCTCGTGCGGGGGCTGGGGATCGGCACCGAACCTAGGCGCGTACGGCCTCCGCTTCGAGGGACGGATCACGGCGGTCGTGGTGTTTTCGGAAGTCCCCGGGGCTCCGTCCCGTCTCGCGGCGGAAGAAGCGGCAGAAGTAGGCGGGGTCGCCGAAGCCGACCCGGAGCGCGACCTGCCGGATGGACAACTCCGTGCTGATGAGCAGCCGTTGGGCCTCGCGGGTCCGGGCCTCGCGCAGCAGGGCGGCGGGGGTGCGGCCGGTGGCGGTCCTGACGGCGTCGGTGAGGTGGCCGGGGGTGACCCCGATCAGTCCGGCGCACTCCCGTACGGTCCGGGCCTCCGCTCCGGTACGGGTGAGCAGGCGGGCGAACTCCGCGGCGACGGCGCCGGGCCGGCCCGGCGGGGGCGGGCCGGAGGCGCCGGGGCCCGGCAGGCGTGCCGTGCGGACGAGGAGGACGTGCAGCAGGGACCGCAGGACGGTCGCGAAGCCGTCGGCGCCGTGCCGGTGCTCCTCGACGAGTTCGGCCATGAGGCGGCCGGTCCGCGCGTGGGTGGGCCCGTCGAGGGTGTGCCAGGGGCGTTCGCCGAGGCGGCGGAGCAGATCGCGGTCGCCGTGGTCGAGGAGGAAGTCCTCGGTGAACAGGACGACCGTGCCGTCCAGGCCGTGGGCGTCCTCCCAGTGGTGCACCTGTCCGGGCAGGATCACGCCCAGGTGGGGCGGGCGCAGTTCCCAGCGGTCCAGGTCGACGACGTGGGTGCCGGTGCCCGAGGTGACGTGGACGATCTCGTGGAAGGTGTGCCGGTGCGGGAAGGCGGCCCGGGAGAGGGGGCCGACGGCGTCGAAGCTCCCGGCGGCGAACGGCACGTCGTCGGGGAGGCGCAGTTCGAGGCGGTGCATGGGCGGTTCGCCGGGTCTCGGGGTGGCGCAGGGGGTCCCTGGTAAGACGGTGGTGCCGCGCATCGCGCCGCCTCCCTCTCATGCTGGTACAGACCATGCGGGTGGTCCCACGATGGCACGGGCCCCGCGGTCCGGTCACCCCCGTCGACCCCCACGCCGAGGGCCCGGCTCCGCCGTCGTGGCGGGGCCGGGCCCTCGGTGTCGTACGGGACCGCTACCGGACGAACACGCTCGCCTGGTTCGCCAGGTCCAGGAAGTACTGCGGGGCGAATCCGAGCACCAGGGTGACCGCGACGCCCGCCGTGATGGTGACGGCCGTCAGGGCCGAGGGCACGGCGACCGTCGGGCCGTCCGCCTTCGGCTCGCTGAAGAACATGAGCACGATCACCCGGATGTAGAAGAACGCGGCGATCGCCGACGAGATGACACCGACGACGACCAGCGCGCCCGCGCCGCCCTCCGCCGCCGCCGAGAACACCGCGAACTTGCCGGAGAAGCCCGACGTCAGCGGGATGCCGGCGAAGGCGAGCAGGAAGACCGCGAAGACCGCCGCGACGAGCGGCGAACGGCGGCCGAGACCGGCCCACTTGGAGAGGTGGGTGGCCTCGCCGCCCGCGTCCCTGACCAGGGTGACGACGGCGAAGGCACCGATCGTCACGAAGGAGTACGCGCCGAGGTAGAACAGGACCGACGAGATCCCGCTCGGCGTGGCCGCGATGACACCGGCGAGCAGGAAGCCCGCGTGGGCGATCGACGAGTAGGCGAGGAGCCGCTTGATGTCGGTCTGCGTGATGGCGACGATCGCACCGCCCAGCATGGTGACGATGGCGACGCCCCACATGACGGGCCGCCAGTCCCAGGTGAGGCCGGGCAGCACCACGTACAGCAGGCGGAGCAGCGCGCCGAACGCGGCGACCTTGGTCGCGGCTGCCATGAAGCCGGTGACCGGGGTCGGGGCGCCCTGGTAGACGTCCGGGGTCCACATGTGGAACGGCACGGCGCCGACCTTGAAGAGGAGCCCCGTCAGGACCATGGCGAAGCCGATGAGCAGCAGCGCGTCGTTGCCCATGGTGTCGGCGAGCGCCGGGTTCACGGTGGTGACCGCGCCGTCGACGACGTCGGCGATGGTGGCGTACGAGACGGAGCCCGCGTAGCCGTAGAGCAGGGCGATCCCGAAGAGCAGGAAGGCCGAGGAGAAGGCGCCGAGCAGGAAGTACTTGACGGCCGCCTCCTGCGACATCAGCCGCTTGCGGCGGGCGACGGCGCAGAGCAGGTACAGCGGGAGGGAGAAGACCTCCAGGGCGACGAAGAGCGTCAGGAGGTCGTTGGCGGCCGGGAAGACCAGCATGCCGGCGACGGCGAAGAGGGCCAGCGGGAAGACCTCGGTGGTGGTGAACCCGGCCTTGACGGCGGCCTTCTCGTGGTCGCTGCCGGGGACGGCGGCGGCCTCGGCGGCGAAGGAGTCGACCTTGTGGCCGTGGTCGGCCGGGTCGAGCCTGCGCTCGGCGAAGGTGAAGATCGCGACGATCGAGGCGAGGAGAATGGTGCCCTGGAGGAAGAGGGCGGGGCCGTCGACGGCGATGGCGCCCATGGCCGCGATCTGGGCCTTGGTGGAGCCGTAGCCGCCGGCGGCGAGGCCGACGATGGCGGCGAAGGCGGCGCCGAGCGCCACCACGCTGAGGAACAACTGGCTGTGGTAGCGGACCTTGCGGGGCACGAAGGCCTCGACGAGGACGCTGAGGATCGCGGCGCCGATCACGATGAGTACGGGTGAGAGCTGGGTGTACTCGATGTGGGGAGCCGGGATCTTGTTCAGCGGCTCGGCGGCCGTCGTCCACAGGCTGTGGACGGAGGGTGCGACGACGGACGTGCTCACTTGGCCGCCTCCACGTTCTGGGGCACAGAGGGCTGCGGGTCCTTCTGCTGCACATCGGACATGGTGTGCCGCACCGCCGGGTTGACGACGTCCGTGAGCGGCTTCGGGAAGACCCCGAGGAAGATCAGGACGGCGATCAGCGGGACGACCACCGCCAGTTCACGCGCCCGCAGGTCGGGCAGCGACCGCACCTCCTCCTTCACCGGCCCGGTCATCGTCCGCTGGTACAGGACGAGGGTGTAGAGCGCGGCGAGGACGATGCCGGTGGTGGCGATGACACCGGCCACCGGATAGCGGGCGTAGGTGCCGACGAGCACCAGGAACTCGCTGACGAACGGCGCGAGTCCGGGCAGCGACAGGGTCGCGAGGCCGCCGATCAGGAAGGTGCCGGCGAGCACCGGGGCCACCTTCTGCACCCCGCCGTAGTCGGCGATGAGCCGCGAGCCGCGCCGGGAGATCAGGAAGCCGGCGACGAGCATCAGCGCGGCCGTCGAGATGCCGTGGTTCACCATGTAGAGCGTCGCACCGGACTGGCCCTGGCTGGTCATCGCGAAGATGCCCAGGATGATGAAGCCGAAGTGCGAGATCGACGCGTACGCCACCAGGCGCTTGATGTCCCGCTGGCCGACCGCGAGCAGCGCCCCGTACACGATGCTGATGAGGGCGAGGACGATGATCGCGGGGGTGGCCCACTTCGAGGCCTCGGGGAAGAGCCCGAGGCAGAAGCGGAGCATCGCGAAGGTGCCGACCTTGTCGACGACGGCGGTGATGAGGACGGCGACCGGGGCGGTGGCCTCCCCCATCGCGTTCGGCAGCCAGGTGTGCAGCGGCCAGAGCGGCGCCTTCACCGCGAAGGCGAAGAAGAAGCCGAGGAAGAGCAGCCGCTCGGTGTCGGTCGCCATCTCCAGCGAGCCGTCGGCGCGCGCCGCCGCGATCTCCGTGAGCGAGAAGTTCCCCGCGACCACGTAGAGCCCGATGACGGCGGCCAGCATGATCAGGCCGCCGGCCAGGTTGTACAGGAGGAACTTGACCGCCGCGTACGAGCGCTGGGCCGCCGCGTTCTCGTCGGAGCCCGCGTGGGCGCGGTCGCCGAAGCCGCCGATGAGGAAGTACATCGGGATGAGCATGGCTTCGAACAGGATGTAGAAGAGGAAGACGTCGGTGGCCTCGAAGGAGAGGATCACCATCGCCTCGACCATGAGGATCAGGGCGAAGAAGCCCTGCGTCGGCCGCCACCGCTTCGAGGTGGTCTCCAGGGGGTCGGCGTCGTGCCAGCCGGCCAGGATGACGAAGGGGATCAGCAGGGCGGTGAGCGCGATGAGCGCCACCCCGATGCCGTCGACGCCGAGCTCGTAGCGGACGCCGAAGTCCTTGATCCAGGCGTGGGACTCGGTCAGCTGGTACCGCTCGCCGCCGGGCTCGAACCGTACGAAGACGACGGCGGCGAGCACCAGGGTGGCGAGGGAGACCAGCAGCGCCAGCCATTTGGCGGCGGTGCGGCGGGCGGCGGGGACGGCGGCGGTGAGGATCGCACCGACCGCCGGAACCGCAGCCGTCACGGTAAGGAGCGGGAAGCCTGCGTTGATTTCGGACATGACAGTTACACCGCCCTCATCAGCAGGGTCGCGGCGATCAGCACCGCAGTACCTCCGAACATGGAGACCGCGTACGAGCGGGCGTAGCCGTTCTGGAGCTTGCGCAGCCGGCCGGAGAGCCCGCCGACGGAGGCGGCGGTGCCGTTGACCACGCCGTCGACGAGGCTGTGGTCGACGTAGACCAGGGAGCGGGTCAGGTGGGTGCCGCCGCGGACGAAGACGGCGTGATTGAAGTCGTCCTGGAGGAGGTCGCGGCGGGCGGCCCGGGTGAGCAGCGAGCCGCGCGGTGCGACCACCGGGACGGGCCTGCGCCCGTACTGGAGGTAGGCGACGCCGACACCGATCACCATGACGGCGACGGTGGCGGTGGTGACGGCGGCGGCGCTGATCGGCGGGTGGCCGTGGGCGTAGCCGGTGACCGGCTCCAGCCAGTGCACGAACCGGTCGCCGATGCTGAAGAAGCCGCCCGCGAAGACCGATCCGAAGGCCAGCAGGATCATCGGGACCGTCATGGACTTCGGCGACTCGTGCGGGTGCGGCAGCTCGTTCTTCTCGTCGGCCTGCCAGCGCTTCTCGCCGAAGAAGGTCATGATCATCACGCGGGTCATGTAGTACGCGGTGATGGCCGCGCCGAGCAGGGTGACGGAGCCGAGGATCCAGCCCTGGGTGCCGCCCTTCGCGAAGGCCGCCTCGATGATCATGTCCTTGGAGAAGAAGCCGGACAGGCCGGGGAAGCCGATGATCGCGAGGTAGCCGAGGCCGAAGGTGACGAAGGTGACCGGCATGTACTTCCGCAGGCCGCCGTACCTCCGCATGTCGACCTCGTCGTTCATGCCGTGCATGACCGAACCGGCACCGAGGAAGAGCCCGGCCTTGAAGAAGCCGTGCGTCACCAGGTGCATGATCGCGAAGACGTAGCCGATGGGTCCGAGGCCGGCCGCCAGGATCATGTAGCCGATCTGCGACATCGTCGAACCGGCCAGGGCCTTCTTGATGTCGTCCTTGGCGCAACCGACGATCGCACCGAAGAGGAGCGTGACCGCGCCGACCACGACGACCACCGTCTGGGCGTCCGGCGCCGCGTTGAAGATGTCGGCGGAGCGGACGATCAGATAGACACCGGCGGTCACCATCGTGGCCGCGTGGATGAGGGCCGAGACCGGGGTCGGGCCCTCCATCGCGTCCCCGAGCCAGGACTGCAGCGGCACCTGGGCCGACTTGCCGCAGGCGGCGAGGAGCAGCATCAGACCGATCGCGGTCAGCGTCCCCTCGGACGTCTCACCGGCCGCCCCGAGCACCGGCCCGAAGGCGAAGGTGCCGAAGGTGGTGAACATGATCATGATGGCGATCGAGAGGCCCATGTCGCCGACCCGGTTGACCAGGAAGGCCTTCTTCGCGGCGGTGGCCGCGCTGGGCTTGTGCTGCCAGAAGCCGATCAGGAGGTACGAGGCGAGACCGACGCCCTCCCAGCCGAAGTACAGGAGCAGGTAGTTGTCGGCGAGGACCAGCAGCAGCATCGCCGCGACGAACAGGTTGAGGTAGCCGAAGAACCGGCGGCGGCGCTCGTCGTGCTCCATGTACCCGATGGAGTACACGTGGATGAGCGTGCCGACCCCGCTGATCAGCAGGACGAACGTCATCGACAGCTGGTCGAGCTGGAAGGCGATGTCCGCCTGGAAGCCCTCGACGGGGATCCAGGTGTAGAGCCGCTGGTACAGGGCGCGGTCCTCGGCGCCCTTGCCGAGCATGTCGGCGAAGAGCACCAGGCCGATGGCGAAGGAGGCGGCCGCGAGCACGGTGCCGATCCAGTGCCCGACCTTGTCGAGCCGCCGCCCGCCGCAGAGCAGGACGACTGCTCCGAGCAGAGGCGCCGCGATGAGCAGCGCAATCAGGTTGTCCACAATTCCGCCCCTTACAGCTTCATCAGGCTGGCGTCGTCGACCGAGGCCGAGTGGCGGGCACGGAAGACGGACACGATGATCGCGAGCCCGACGACGACCTCCGCGGCGGCGACGACCATCGTGAAGAAGGCGATGATCTGGCCGTCGAGGTTTCCGTGCATACGGGAGAAGGCGACGAACGCGAGGTTGCAGGCGTTGAGCATCAGCTCGACGCACATGAAGACCACGATCGCGTTCCGCCGGATCAGCACCCCGGCCGCACCGATGGTGAACAGCAGGGCGGCGAGGTACAGGTAGTTGACGGGATTCACCGGCTGGCCTCCTCTTCGTCCCGGTCCCGGCCGAGCCGCTCCTCGGAGCGCTGCTCCAGCGCCTTGAGGTCGGCGAGGGCCTCGGTGGACACGTCCCGGATCTGGCCCCGCTTGCGCAGGGTCTGCATGACGGTGAGCTCCGCCGGGGTGCCGTCGGGCAGCAGACCGGCGATGTCCACCGCGTTGTGCCGGGCGTAGACACCGGGCGCGGGCAGCGGCGGCACGTGCGTGCCTTCCCGTACGCGCTGCTCGGAGAGCTCGCGCTGGGTGCGGGCCCGCTCGGTGCGCTCGCGGTGGGTGAGCACCATCGCGCCGACGGCGGCGGTGATGAGGAGCGCGCCGGTGATCTCGAAGGCGAAGACGTACTTGGTGAAGATCAGGGCGGCGAGCCCCTCCACGTTCCCGCCGTAGGCGCTGTTGGCGGCGCCGAGCCCGGCGAACTCCGTCAGCGAGGCGTTCCCGATGCCGGCCGCCAGCAGGATGCCGAAGCCGAGCCCACAGGCGGCGGCCCACCAGCGCTGGCCCTTGAGGGTCTCCTTCAGCGAGTCGGCGGCCGTGACACCGACCAGCATGACGACGAAGAGGAAGAGCATCATGATCGCGCCGGTGTAGACGACGATCTGGACGATGCCGAGGAAGTACGCCCCGTTGGCCAGGTAGAAGACCGCCAGGATGATCATGGTGCCGGCGAGGCAGAGCGCCGAGTGGACGGCCCGCCGCATCAGGATCGTGCACAGCGCGCCGATGACGGCGACGGTGCCGAGGACCCAGAACTGGAAGGCCTCACCGGACGAGGTCGTGTAGGCGGCGAGCTGCGCGCTCATGCGTCCACCTCTTCCGACTCGCCCGTCTCCCCCTGGGACACCGCGACCTGCCGGACCGTGTCGGGCGCGGCCTCCGTGACCAGCCCCCGGTAGTAGTCCTGCTCGGTCATGCCCGGGAAGATCGCGTGCGGGGTGTCGACCATGGTGTCCTCTAGTCCCGCGAGGAGCTGCTCCTTGGTGT
This sequence comes from Streptomyces sp. CB02261, assembly GCF_001905665.1. Lineage (GTDB taxonomy): Bacteria > Actinomycetota > Actinomycetes > Streptomycetales > Streptomycetaceae > Streptomyces. The sequence continues at coordinate 813,787 of NZ_LIVX01000002.1, forward strand.
AGATCAGGTTCGCGCGGGAGGAGTCGGCCAGCTCGAACTCGTTGGTCATCGTCAGCGCCCGCGTGGGGCAGGCCTCGATGCACAGCCCGCACAGGATGCAGCGGGCATAGTTGATCTGGTAGACGCGGCCGTAGCGCTCACCGGGCGAGTAGCGCTCCTCCTCCGTGTTCTCCGCGCCCTCCACGTAGATGGCGTCGGCGGGACAGGCCCAGGCGCACAGCTCGCAGCCGACGCACTTCTCCAGACCGTCGGGGTGACGGTTGAGCTGGTGCCGGCCGTGGAAGCGGGGCGCCGTCGTCTTCTGCTGCTCCGGGTACTGCTCGGTCAGCCGCTTCTTGAACATGGCCTTGAAGGTCACGCCGAAGCCGGCCACCGGATTCTGGAAGTCAGACACCGTCCGTCTCCTTTCCATCACTCGCAGTAGCAGTATCGGGGGCGCCACTGACAACGAGGTCCCGGTCCCGCCGCGGCCTGCGCCGGGGCACGGGCGGCAGGGACTGTCCGGGCAGGGGCGGTACGGGGAAGCCGCCGGCCATCGGGTCGAACTCGCGCTCCTCGGCGGGCCCGGCCGCGGCCTTCGCCTTCCGGTCGCGGAAGACGTCGACGACGAAGGAGATCAGCAGCAGCCCGAGGACGGCCCCCGCGACGTACAGGACGATGTCGGTGAAGGCGATGTTCTCGTTCCGCAGCGCCCGGACGGTGGCGACCAGCATCAGCCAGACCACGGAGACCGGGATGAGGACCTTCCAGCCGAGCTTCATCAGCTGGTCGTAGCGGACGCGGGGCAGGGTGCCCCGGAGCCAGATGAAGAAGAACAGCAGCAGCTGCACCTTGAGGACGAACCAGAGCATGGGCCACCAGCCGTGGTTGGCGCCCTCCCAGAAGGTGGAGACCGGGTACGGGGCCCGCCAGCCGCCCAGGAAGAGGGTCACCGACACGGCCGAGACCGTCACCATGTTCACGTACTCGGCGAGCATGAACATCGCGAACTTGATGGACGAGTACTCGGTGTTGAAGCCGCCGACGAGGTCTCCCTCGGACTCCGGCATGTCGAAGGGGGCGCGGTTCGTCTCGCCGACCATCGTGACGATGTAGATGATGAACGACACCGGCAGCAGGATCACGAACCAGCGGTCCGCCTGCGCCTCGACGATGGCCGAGGTCGACATCGACCCGGAGTAGAGGAAGACCGACGCGAAGGCCGCGCCCATCGCGATCTCGTACGAGATCATCTGCGCGCAGGAGCGGAGGCCGCCGAGCAGCGGGTACGTGGAGCCGGACGACCAGCCGGCGAGGACGATGCCGTAGATGCCGACGGAGGCGACCGCGAGGACGTACAGCATCGCGATCGGCAGGTCGGTGAGCTGCATCGCGGTGCGGTGGCCGAAGATCGAGACCTCGTTGCCGGCCGGTCCGAAGGGGATCACGGCGATCGCCATGAACGCGGGGATCGCGGCGACGATCGGGGCGAGGACGTAGACGACCTTGTCGGCCTTCTTGACGATCACGTCCTCCTTGAGCATCAGCTTGATGCCGTCCGCGAGGGACTGGAGGAGACCCCAGGGGCCGTGCCGGTTGGGGCCGACGCGCAGCTGCATCCAGGCGACGACCTTGCGCTCCCACACGATGGAGAAGAGCACGGTGATCATCAGGAAGGCGAAGCAGAAGACGGCCTTGATCAGGACGAGCCACCAGGGGTCCGTGCCGAACATGGACAGGTCTTCGGCGGCGAGGAGGGTGTTCATGCCTGGACCTCCTTCGTGGTGACCGCGCCGATGCGGACCAGGTCGCCGGGGCGGGCGCCGGTGTCGGAGAGGACGCCGCGGCCGGCCGAGTTCAGCGGGACCCACACGACCCGGTCGGGCATCTCGGTGACCTGGAGCGGGAAGGCCACCGAGCCGGCCGGGCCGGTGACCTCCAGGACGTCGCCGTCCTTGACGCCGGTGTCGGCGGCGGTGGCGGCGGAGAGCCGGGCGACCGCGGCGTGCCGGGTCCCGGCGAGGGCGGTGTCGCCCTCCTGGAGCCGGCCCAGGTCGAGCAGGAGCCGGTGTCCGGCGAGGACGGCCTCGCCGTCGCCGGCGCGGGGCGCGGCCTGGCCGGGTTCGACGGGCTCGGAGGCCCGCTCCTCTGTCCAGCCGCCGAGCCGGTCCAGCTCCCGCCGGACGGCCCTGAGGTCGGGCAGGCCCAGGTGGGCGTCGAGGGCGTCGGCGAGCATGTGGAGGACGCGCGCGTCACCGGGCGCGACCGGCCGGGTCATCTGCTCGGGCTTGAGCGCGGCCTCGAAGAGCCGGGCCCTGCCCTCCCAGTTGAGGAAGGTGCCGGACTTCTCGGCGACGGCGGCGACCGGGAGGACGACGTCGGCGCGGGCGGTGACCTCGCTGGGCCGCAGCTCCAGGGAGACCACGAAGGCCGCGTCGAGGGCCTCGCGCGCGCGTGCCGGGTCGGGCAGGTCGGCGACCTCGACGCCGGCGACGAGCAGGGCGCCGAGTTCGCCGGTGGCGGCGGCCTCGACGATCTGACCGGTGTCGCGCCCGTAGCGGTGCGGGAGTTCGCGGACGCCCCAGGCGGCGGCGACCTCCTCACGCGCGCGGGGGTGGGTCGCGGGCCGGCCGCCGGGCAGCAGCGCCGGGAGCGCTCCGGCCTCGACGGCTCCCCGTTCACCGGCGCGGCGCGGGATCCACACGAGCCGGGCGCCGGTGGCGGCCGAGGCGCGCAGGGCGGCGGTGAAGGCGCCGGGGACGGCGGCGAGCCGCTCGCCGACGGCGATGACGGCGCCTTCCTGGCGGAGGGCCTGGGCGGCGGCGAGGCCGTCGCCTTCGAGTCCGACCCGGGAGGTGAGCGCGTCGAGCCACTCGGTCTCGGTGCCGGGGGCGGCGGGCAGCAGGGTGCCGCCGGCCTTCTCCAGGCCGCGGGTCGCGAAGGCGGCGACCGCGTACGTCCGCTGGCCCTTCTTCCGCCAGGCCTTGCGCAGCCGCAGGAAGACGCCGGGGGCCTCCTCCTCGGACTCCAGGCCGACGAGGAGGACGGCCGGGGCGGCTTCGAGCGAGGTGTACGTGACGCCCGTGCCGTCCAGGTCGCGGCCGCGTCCGGCGACGGCGGAGGCCAGGAAGTCGGCCTCCTCGCCGGAGTGGACCCGGGCCCGGAAGTCGATGTCGTTGGTGTCGAGGGCGACCCGGGCGAACTTGGCGTACGCGTAGGAGTCCTCGACGGTCAGCCTGCCTCCGGTGAGGACACCGGTGCGGCCGCGGACGAGCCCGAGGGCGGCGGCCGCCAGGGCCTCGGGCCAGGACGCCGCCTCCAGTTCACCGGTGCCGGGGTTCCGGACGAGCGGGGTGGTGAGCCGGTCGCGCTGCTGGGCGTAGCGGAAGCCGAAGCGGCCCTTGTCGCAGATCCACTCCTCGTTGACCTCGGGGTCCTCGGCGGCGAGCCGCCGCATGACCTTGCCGCGCCGGTGGTCGGTGCGGGTGGCGCAGCCGCCCGCGCAGTGCTCGCACACCGACGGGGTGGAGACCAGGTCGAAGGGGCGGGAGCGGAAGCGGTAGGCGGCCGAGGTGAGGGCGCCGACCGGGCAGATCTGGATGGTGTTGCCGGAGAAGTACGACTCGAAGGGGTCGCCCTCGCCGGTGCCGACCTGCTGGAGCGCGCCGCGCTCGACGAGTTCGATCATCGGGTCGCCTGCGACCTGGTTGGAGAAGCGGGTGCAGCGGGCGCAGAGCACGCAGCGCTCGCGGTCGAGCAGGACCTGGGTGGAGAGCGGGATCGGCTTCTCGTAGGTCCGCTTGACGCCCTCGAAGCGGGACTCGGACTGCCCGTGGGACATGGCCTGGTTCTGCAGGGGGCACTCGCCGCCCTTGTCGCAGACGGGGCAGTCCAGCGGGTGGTTGATGAGGAGCAGCTCCATCACGCCGTGCTGGGCCTTCTCGGCCACGGGCGAGGTGAGCTGCGACTTCACCACCATGCCGTCGGTGCAGGTGATGGTGCAGGAGGCCATCGGCTTGCGCTGGCCCTCGACCTCGACGATGCACTGGCGGCAGGCGCCCGCGGGGTCGAGGAGCGGGTGGTCGCAGAAGCGCGGGATCTCGATGCCGAGCTGTTCGGCGGCGCGGATGACCAGGGTCCCCTTGGGGACGGTGATCTCGGCGCCGTCGATGGTCAGCGTGACGAGGTCCTCGGGCGGTACCGCCGGGGAACCGCCGCCGACGGGGCCGGCCGTGGTGACCGTCATGCCGTCACCTCCTTGTGGTTGTCCGCCCAGGCGGTCGACTTGGCGGGGTCGAAGGGGCAGCCCCGGCCGGTGATGTGCTGCTCGTACTCCGCGCGGAAGTACTTCAGCGAGGAGAAGATCGGCGAGGCGGCGCCGTCGCCGAGGGCGCAGAACGACTTGCCGTTGATGTTGTCGGCGATGTCGTTCAGCTTGTCGAGGTCGGACATCTGTCCCCGGCCCGCCTCGATGTCGCGGAGCAGCTGGACGAGCCAGTACGTGCCCTCGCGGCAGGGGGTGCACTTGCCGCAGGACTCGTGGGCGTAGAACTCGGTCCAGCGGGTGACGGCCCGGACGACGCAGGTGGTCTCGTCGAAGCACTGGAGTGCCTTGGTGCCGAGCATGGATCCGGCGGCGCCGACGCCCTCGTAGTCGAGGGGCACGTCGAGGTGCTCGTCGGTGAACATGGGGGTGGAGGAGCCGCCGGGGGTCCAGAACTTGAGGCGGTGGCCGGGGCGCATCCCGCCGCTCATGTCGAGGAGCTGGCGCAGGGTGATCCCGAGGGGCGCCTCGTACTGGCCGGGCGAGGCGACGTGCCCGCTCAGCGAGTAGAGCGTGAAGCCCGGGGACTTCTCGCTGCCCATCGAGGTGAACCATTCCTTGCCGCGCTGGAGGATCGCGGGAACGGAGGCGATGGACTCGACGTTGTTCACCACGGTGGGGCAGGCGTACAGCCCGGCGACCGCGGGGAAGGGCGGTCGCAGCCGGGGCTGGCCGCGGCGCCCTTCGAGCGAGTCGAGCAGCGCGGTCTCCTCGCCGCAGATGTACGCGCCGGCGCCGGCGTGCACGGTGAGTTCGAGGTCGAGTCCGCTGCCGAGGATGTTCGTGCCGAGGTAGCCGGCCGCGTAGGCCTCCCGGACGGCCTCGTGGAGGCGGCGCAGGACGGGGACGACCTCGCCGCGCAGGTAGATGAAGGCGTGGTTCGACCGGATCGCGTAACAGGCGATCACGATGCCCTCGATGAGGGAGTGCGGGTTGGCGAAGAGGAGCGGGATGTCCTTGCAGGTGCCGGGCTCTGACTCGTCGGCGTTGACGACGAGGTAGTGCGGCTTGCCGTCGCCCTGCGGGATGAACTGCCACTTCATGCCGGTGGGGAAGCCCGCGCCGCCGCGGCCGCGGAGTCCGGACTCCTTGACGTACGCGATGAGGTCGTCGGGGCTCATCCCGAGGGCCCGCCGGAGACCCCGGTATCCGTCGTGGCGCTCGTAGGTGTCCAGGGTCCAGGAGTCGGGCTGGTCCCAGAACGCCGACAGGACGGGCGAGAGAAGCTTCTCGGGGCTGCTGTTGTTGATCTCGGCGGCCAAGGTCATCACTCCCCCTCCTGACCGGAGGACTCACCGCGCGGGTGGACGATTCGGTGGGACGGGCTCTCGCCCTTGGCCAGACGCAGGCCGACGAGGGAGGCCGGGCCCGCGCCGCCGGTGGCCTCGACGGCGCCGGGGCGCTCGTCGGGGAAGCCGGCGAGGATGCGGGCGGTCTCCTTGAAGGTGCAGAGGGGGGCGCCGCGGGTGGGTTCGACGGTCCGTCCCGCGCGCAGGTCGTCCACCATCTTCTTGGCGGACTCGGGGGTCTGGTTGTCGAAGAACTCCCAGTTGACCATCACCACGGGCGCGAAGTCGCAGGCCGCGTTGCACTCGATGTGCTCGAGGGTGATGGTGCCGTCCTCGGTCGTCTCGTCGTTGCCGACGCCGAGGTGCTGCTTGAGCTCCTCGAAGATGGCGTCGCCGCCCATGACCGCGCAGAGCGTGTTGGTGCAGACGCCGACCTGGTAGTCGCCGGAGGGCTTGCGCCGGTACATCGTGTAGAAGGTGGCGACGGCGGTGACCTCGGCGGTGGTGAGTCCGAGCGTGTCGGCGCAGAACTGCATGCCGGTACGGGTCACATGGCCCTCCTCCGACTGCACGAGGTGCAGCATCGGCAGGAGCGCGGAGCGGGAGTCCGGGTAGCGGGCGATGATCTCCGCCGAGTCGGCGGCCAGCCGGGCGTGGACCTCGGCCGGGTACGCGGGGGCGGGGAGCTGGGGCATGCCCAGGCTGATCTGGTCGGTCATCGGTCGACGCCTCCCATCACGGGGTCGATGGAGGCGACGGCGACGATGACGTCGGCGACCTGGCCGCCCTCGCACATCGCGGCCATGGCCTGGAGGTTGGTGAAGGACGGGTCGCGGAAGTGGACCCGGTAAGGGCGGGTGCCGCCGTCGGAGACGACGTGCACGCCGAGTTCGCCCTTGGGTGACTCGACGGCCGCGTAGGCCTGCCCGGCCGGGACCCGGAAGCCCTCGGTGACCAGCTTGAAGTGGTGGATCAGGGCCTCCATGGAGGTGCCCATGATCTTCGCGATGTGGTCGGTGGAGTTGCCGAGGCCGTCGGCGCCGAGCGCGAGCTGCGCGGGCCAGGCGATCTTCTTGTCGCCGACCATGACCGGACCCGGCTCCAGGCGGTCGAGGCACTGTTCGACGATCCGGAGGGACTGCCGCATCTCCTCCAGGCGGACGAGGAAGCGTCCGTAGGAGTCGCAGGTGTCGGCGGTCGGGACGTCGAAGTCGTAGTTCTCGTAGCCGCAGTACGGGTCGGTCTTGCGCAGGTCGTGCGGGAGGCCCGCGGAGCGCAGGATCGGGCCGGTGGCGCCGAGGGCCATGCAGCCGGTGAGGTCGAGGTAGCCGACGTCCTGCATGCGGGCCTTGAAGATGGGGTTGCCGGTGGCGAGCTTGTCGTACTCCGGCAGGTTCTTCTTCATGGTCTTCACGAACTCGCGCACGGCGTCGACGGCGCCGGGCGGGAGGTCCTGGGCGAGGCCGCCGGGGCGGATGAACGCGTGGTTCATGCGCAGGCCCGTGATCAGCTCGTACAGGTCCAGGATCATCTCGCGGTCCCGGAAGCCGTAGATCATGATCGTGGTGGCGCCGAGCTCCATGCCGCCGGTGGCGATGCACACCAGGTGGGAGGAGAGCCGGTTGAGCTCCATCAGGAGGACGCGGATGACGCTGGCCCGGTCCGGGATCTGGTCGGTGATGCCGAGCAGCTTCTCCACGCCGAGGCAGTACGCCGTCTCGTTGTAGAACGAGGTGAGGTAGTCCATGCGCGTGACGAAGGTGGTGCCCTGCGTCCAGGTCCGGTACTCGAGGTTCTTCTCGATGCCGGTGTGGAGGTAGCCGATGCCGCAGCGGGCCTCGGTGACGGTCTCGCCGTCGATCTCCAGGATGAGCCGGAGCACCCCGTGGGTGGAGGGGTGCTGGGGGCCCATGTTGACGATGATGCGTTCGTCGTCGGCCTTGGCCGCGGACTGGACGACCTCTTCCCAGTCGCCGCCGGTCACCGTGTAGACGGCGCCTTCTGTCGTCTCGCGGGGAGACGCGTGGGGAGTGGTCACGAGTACGACCTCCGCTGGTCCGGAGCCGGGATCTGGGCGCCCTTGTACTCGACGGCGATGCCGCCGAGGGGGTAGTCCTTGCGCTGCGGGTGGCCCTGCCAGTCGTCCGGCATCATGATCCGGGTGAGGGCGGGGTGGCCGTCGAAGACGATGCCGAAGAAGTCGTACGTCTCGCGCTCGTGCCAGTCGTTCGTCGGGTAGACGGCGACGAGCGACGGGATCCGCGGGTCGGCGTCGGGGGCCGACACCTCCAGGCGGATCATCCGGCCGTGGGTGAGCGACCGCAGGTGGTAGACGGCGTGCAGCTCGCGACCCTTGTCGCCCGGGTAGTGGACCCCGGAGACGCCGGTACAGAGCTCGAAGCGGAGCGCCGGGTCGTCGCGCAGGGTGCGGGCCACGCGGACGAGGTGCTCGCGCTCGATGTGGAACGTGAGCTCGTCGCGGTCGACGACCGTCCTCTCGATGGCGTTGTCGGGGAGCAGGCCCTGCTCCCCGAGGGCGCCCTCGAGTTCGTCGGCGACCTCGTCGAACCAGCCGCCGTAGGGGCGGGAGGCCGGGCCGGGGAGCCGGATCGAGCGGACGAGGCCGCCGTAGCCGGAGGTGTCGGCGCCGCTCTGGGCGCCGAACATGCCGCGCTGGACGCGGACCTCCTCGCCGTGGTCCCCGCGCTGACCGGGCAGGTTCTGCTCGCTCAGCTCCTTCTCGGGGTTGGGTGTCTCGTCACCCTTCGGTGTCTGGTCGGTCACCGCAGCAGACCCTTCAACTCGATCGTGGGCAGCGCCTTGAGCGCCGCCTCCTCCGCCTCCCGCGCCGCCTCCTCGGCGTTCACGCCGAGCTTGGAGGTCTGGATCTTCTGGTGGAGTTTGAGGATCGCGTCGAGCAGCATCTCCGGACGCGGCGGGCAGCCGGGCAGGTAGATGTCGACGGGCACGATGTGGTCGACGCCCTGGACGATCGCGTAGTTGTTGAACATGCCGCCGGAGGAGGCGCAGACGCCCATGGAGATGACCCACTTGGGGTTGGGCATCTGGTCGTAGACCTGCCTCAGGACGGGCGCCATCTTCTGGCTGACCCGGCCGGCGACGATCATCAGGTCGGCCTGGCGCGGTGAGCCGCGGAAGACCTCCATGCCGAAGCGGGCCAGGTCGTACCGGCCGGCTCCGGTGGTCATCATCTCGATGGCGCAGCAGGCGAGGCCGAAGGTCGCGGGGAACACGGACGCCTTGCGCACCCAGCCCGCGGCCTGTTCGACCGTCGTCAGCAGAAAGCCGCTCGGGAGTTTCTCTTCGAGTCCCATAGGTGCCCCTCAGCCCCTCAGTCCCATTCCAGGCCGCCGCGACGCCACACGTAGGCGTAGGCGACGAAGACGGTGAGCACGAAGAGCAGCATCTCCACGAGCCCGAAAAGCCCCAGGGCGTCGAAGGTGACGGCCCAGGGGTAGAGGAAGACGATCTCGATGTCGAAGACGATGAAGAGCATCGCCGTCAGGTAGTACTTGATCGGGAAGCGGCCGCCGCCGGCGGGAGTGGGCGTCGGCTCGATGCCGCACTCGTACGCCTCAAGTTTTGCCCTGTTGTACCGCTTTGGACCGATAAGCGTGGCCATGACCACGGAGAAGATCGCAAACCCCGCACCCAGGGCACCGAGCACGAGGACGGGCGCGTACGCATTCACGCTCCTCGCTCCTTCCAGTCGTCCTTGACCGTTGGACCGCACGGCCGGACCGTGAAAGATCGCCCCCATGTGAGGCAGTTCACAAGCCCGGCTGCCCCGCATCTTATGCCTGCCCCTCTGTGATCTGCGACACGGGGTACGCCAAGGAGTTTGTGATCTCCACCACCTGACGAAGGATCATGAAGTCGGATGAGCGGTGATCTTGTTGCGCGAAGCGCCCAGGTGATCACCAGATGTGACATCCGGACCGGAAATCGCTGATCGGAGGGGGTGTCGCACTATCAAGTGATGGCCCATACAGGCAAATTGGTGGTGGACGCATCCGGGTGATAAAGGAACCGCCCGTCGCCCGGTCGGGGGGCCCGGTGGACGCCGGTGGACGCGTGCGCGCTTTCACGAGCGTTCGTGAGACAGAAATGTGACCTGCACCACACCTCGGGGCCCCGAAAAAAGCGGGGCTTGGCCATGGGTGTCAAGAGGTGGTAAGCGTCGGTCAATTCGGGCGTTTCAATGAAAACCCGTGATCAAGGCCCAGATGGGCGATGCCCGTTTTGCCCGATACGGCGTCAATAAGGACGTCAGAGAAGCGGATTAGGCGGTTCCGAACGTAACTGTGGCGCAACCCACGTTTCTTGAAGGGAACCGCGTCGCCCTGATAGCGGTTGTCCCATGTCCCACACCGCTCACATACCCAGCCACCGGAAGCCCCGCCGCAGCGCCTCGAAGCTCGCGCTGCGCGCCGGAGTAGCCGGTGGCGTCCTCGGCACCATCGCGGTGGCCGGTGCTGCCGGGCCGGCGAATGCCGAGCCGGTGACCGAGACCATCGAAATGCCCACCCTGGGCTCCCTCGAGACCGGCGCCGGTCTCGCCAGCGCCGTGGCCGCGTCCGCCGAGGCCTCGCAGCAGGAGGCGCTCGACCAGAGCCTCCTGACGCAGGAGAACGCGGCGCTGCAGAAGGCCGCCAAGGAAGCCAAGAAGGCCAAGGCCGAGGCGGACCGCAAGGCCGCGGCCGAGCGCGCCGAGGCCGCTCGCCTCAAGGCCGAGCAGGAGCGCCAGGAAGCCGAGGAGCGCGCCTCCCGCGACCGTGCGCGCACCCAGCTCGCCACCACCTCCGCGAGCTCCTCCTCCGACGACGACTCGTCGTCGTCCTCCGACGGCGGCTCCTCGTCCGAGTCCGGCGACAGCGAGACGCAGGCCCCCTCCGGCTCCGCCGCCGCGATCGTGGCCTTCGCCCGCGCCCAGATCGGCGACGCCTACGTCTCCGGCGGCACCGGCCCCAACTCCTGGGACTGCTCCGGTCTCGTCCAGGCCGCCTACCGCGCGGCCGGCATCGACCTGCCCCGCATCTCGTACTCGCAGTCGAGCATGGGCACCTCCGTCTCCCTGAGCGACCTCCAGCCGGGCGACATCCTGTACTGGGGCAGCCGCAGCAACTCGTACCACGTCGCCATCTACGTGGGCGGCGGCAACTTCGTCGGCGCGCAGAACACGTCGACCGGTGTCGTCGAGCGCTCCCTCGACTGGGACTCCCCGTCGGGCGCGGTCCGCATCCTCTGATCGACCCCGCCACCACGCCGAAGGGCCGTCACTCCTCGGGGGAGGGACGGCCCTTCGGCGTGTGCCGGTACCGGCGCGTCAGGCCTTCGGCGCGACCTTCGAGAGGCCGTTGATGATGCGGTCCATGGCGTCGCCGCCCGTCGGGTCCGTCAGGTTCGCCAGCATCTTCAGCGTGAACTTCATCAGGAGCGGGTGGCTCAGACCGCGCTGCGTGGCGATCTTCATGATCTTCGGGTTGCCGATGAGCTTCACGAACGCACGGCCGAGCGTGTAGTAGCCGCCGTAGGTGTCCTTGAGGACCTGCGGGTAGTTCCGCAGGGCCAGTTCGCGCTGCGCGGGGGTCGCGCGGGCGTGGGCCTGGACGATGACGTCGGCCGCGATCTGGCCGGACTCCATGGCGTACGCGATGCCCTCGCCGTTGAACGGGTTGACCAGGCCGCCCGCGTCACCGACGAGCAGCAGGCCCCTGGTGTAGTGCGGCTGGCGGTTGAAGGCCATCGGGAGGGCTGCGCCGCGGATCGGCATCGTCATGTTGTCCGGGGTGAAGCCCCAGTCCTCGGGCATCGAGGCGCACCAGGCCTTGAGGACCTCGCGCCAATCCAGCTCCTTGAACGCCGACGACGAGTCGAGGATGCCGAGACCGACGTTGGAGGTGCCGTCGCCCATGCCGAAGATCCAGCCGTAGCCGGGGAGGAGACGGTCCTGCGCGCCGCGCCGGTCCCACAGCTCCAGCCAGGACTCCAGGTAGTCGTCCTCGTGCCGCGGGGTGGTGAAGTACGTCCGGACGGCCACGCCCATCGGCCGGTCCTCGCGCCGGTGCAGGCCCATGGCGAGGGAGAGCCGGGTGGAGTTGCCGTCGGCGGCGACGACGAGCGGGGCGTGGAAGGTGACCTCGCGCTTCTCCTCGCCGAGCTTGGCCTGGACGCCGGTGATCCGGCCCGTACGGTCGTCGATGACGGGGGCGCCGACGTTGCAGCGCTCGTACAGGCGGGCGCCGGCCTTCTGCGCCTGGCGGGCCAGCTGCTCGTCGAAGTCGTCGCGCTTGCGGACCAGTCCGTAGTCCGGGTACGAGGCGAGCTCCGGCCAGTCCAGCTCCAGGCGGACGCCGCCGCCGATGATCCGCAGGCCCTTGTTGCGCAGCCAGCCGGCCTCCTCGGAGATGTCGATCCCCATGGAGACGAGCTGCTTGGTGGCACGGGGCGTGAGGCCGTCGCCGCAGACCTTCTCGCGGGGGAACGCGGTCTTCTCCAGGAGCAGGACGTCGAGCCCCGCCTTGGCCAGGTAGTACGCCGTGGTGGAACCCGCCGGGCCCGCCCCGACGACGATCACATCTGCGGTGTGCTCGGAGAGGGGCTGCTCGGTCACGGCGGAGTCTCCCGAAGGTGAGGCGATGAGGACGTATCGCAGTCTATGGGTGGCGGCGGCGCCGGGACCGGAGGGTCACCCCACCGCCCGCACCCGTCGGCCCGGTCGCCGTCAGGCCTTGAAGCCCCGGTGGAGCGCGACGATCCCACCGGTCAGGTTCCGCCAGGCCACCCGCGACCAGCCGGCCTTCTGCAGCAGGCCCGCCAGGGTCGGCTGGTCCGGCCAGGACTGGATGGACTCCGCGAGGTACACGTACGCGTCGGGGTTGGACGACACGGCACGGGCCACCGGCGGCAGCGCGCGCATCAGGTACTCCTCGTACACCGTGCGGAACGGCGCCCACGTCGGGTGCGAGAACTCGGAGATGACGACCCGGCCGCCGGGCTTCGTCACCCGGTACAGCTCGCGCAGCGCCTGCTCGGTGTCCTGGATGTTCCGCAGCCCGAAGGAGATGGTGACGGCGTCGAACACGTCGTCGCGGAAGGGCAGCTTCGTACCGTCGCCGGCCGTGAACGGCATCCACGGGTGCCGCTTCTTGCCGACCTGGAGCATCCCCAGCGAGAAGTCACAGGGCACGACGTACGCCCCCGCGCGCGCGAAGGGCTGCGAGGAGGTCGCCGTGCCCGCGGCCAGGTCCAGGATCCTCTGCGCGGGGCGGGCGTCGACCGCCTTCGCGACCTCCTTGCGCCAGCGCCGGTCCTGGCCCAGGGAGAGCACGTCATTGGTGAGGTCGTAGTTCGCCGCCACGTCGTCGAACATCGAAGCGACTTCGTGCGGCTGCTTGTCCAGGGTGGCGCGGGTCACTGGCGTTCGGCCTCGCAGACTCGGGTACGGGCGGGCACGCCCATTGTCTCAGCACCCCTCCCGCCCCGACCGGCAGGGCGCGCTCATCCGGCGTGCAAGACGGGGCGCACCGGGCGGTGGGCGGGCTCAGCGGGCGCGGTGGACCAGGCGGCCGGTGAGGACCGTGGCGACGCAGGTCGACGCGCCGAGGCGGACCAGGGCCGCCCGGTCGGGCACGTCGAAGACGGCGAAGCGCGCGGGGCCTCCCGGCACCAGGCCGGGCAGGAGCACCAGCGGCACCGGGGAGAAGGACGGCGGGCCCGGGAGCGTCTCCGGGCGCCGGCCGACGACGAGACCGGCCCGGCGCACGGCGTCCAGGGCCGCCCGCCCGCGCAGTTCCCCGGCGACGGCGACCGTGCCGTGCGCGAGCAGCCGCTGTACCGCGCGGCGCGCGGAGGCGCCGCGCCGGGAGGGGTCGGCCCGGAAGATCCGCTGCGCCCGCTCCCCGGTGATCGGTTCGGTGCCGAAGCCCGCGGCCTCCCGGGGGTCCGGGTGGTACATGCCCTCCAGGAGTTCGGGCCCGAACGGGTTGAGGAGCCCGGGGGTGAGGATGCCCGGCCACCTCCGCACCCGTGCCTCGGGGCGGAGGGCGGCCAGGTCCTCGTACGGTCCGACGGCGGCGATGAGGGCGCCGTCGACCAGGACGGCGGTCTCGGGTGTCGCCTCGGCGACGTGGAGGGTCAGCACCGGCGCGTCAGTTGGCGTCGAGGAGCTTCAGCTCCGGGTGGGCCGTGCCCCCCTCGATCGCGATGGACGAGATGTGCGAGGCGACCCGCTCGTCGACCGGGTCGTTCGCCGGGTCGTCGTGGACGACGAGGTGCTCGTACGTGGTCGCGCGCTGCGCCGGGACGCGGCCCGCCTTGCGGATCAGGTCGATGATCTCCTGGCGGTTGGAGCGGTGCTTGGCACCGGCCGAGGAGACGACGTTCTCCTCCAGCATGATCGAGCCCAGGTCGTCGGCGCCGTAGTGCAGGGAGAGCTGGCCGACCTCCTTGCCGGTGGTCAGCCAGGAGCCCTGGATGTGGGCGATGTTGTCCATGAAGAGCCGCGCGACGGCGATCATGCGCAGGTACTCGAAGAGCGTGGCGTGCGTGCGGCCCTTGAGGTGGTTGTTCTCGGGCTGGTACGTGTACGGGATGAAGGCCCGGAAGCCGCCCGTCCGGTCCTGCACGTCACGGATCATGCGCAGGTGCTCGATCCGCTCGGCGTTGGTCTCGCCGGTGCCCATCAGCATGGTGGAGGTGGACTCGACGCCCAGCTTGTGGGCGATCTCCATGATCTCCAGCCAGCGCTCGCCGCTCTCCTTGAGCGGGGCGATGGCCTTGCGCGGCCGGGCGGGCAGCAGCTCGGCGCCGGCGCCCGCGAAGGAGTCGAGCCCGGCGGCGTGGATGCGGGTGATCGCCTCCTCGACGGAGACCCCGGAGATCCGGGCCATGTGCTCGACCTCGGACGCGCCGAGGGAGTGGATGACCAGCTGCGGGAAGGCCTGCTTGATCGCGGCGAAGTGCTTCTCGTAGTACTCGACGCCGTAGTCCGGGTGGTGGCCGCCCTGGAACATGATCTGGGTGCCGCCGAGCTCCACGGTCTCCGCGCAGCGGCGCAGGATGTCGTCGAGGTCGCGGGTCCAGCCCTTCTTCGTGTCCTTCGGGGCCGCGTAGAAGGCACAGAACTTGCACGCCGTCACGCAGACGTTCGTGTAGTTGATGTTCCGCTCGATGATGTACGTCGCGATGTGCTCGGTCCCCGCGTACCGGCGGCGGCGCACGGCGTCGGCGGCGGCGCCGAGGGCGTGCAGGGGCGCCGAGCGGTAGAGGACGAGCGCCTCCTCGGGGGTGATCCGGCCACCCGCGGCAGCGCGGTCGAGAACGGCTGCGACATCAAAAGACGTGAGTTCGGCCTTCTCGGTCACCGGTTGTGTCCCTTTCGGAGGGGTTCTTGCAGACCGAACCAGCGTACGCCAGGGCTCCTCGCGGCTTCCGCTGGGTGCCGCGTGCGGGCGGCGCGGCCCGGCACGGATATACGGGCGAATTACCGGACGGGGACGCGCCGGCGAATTCGGGGAAACGGAATGGGGGGCCGCGCGGATTCCCCCGGCCGGAGGCGGCCGGGGGAATGGGCCGGCCGCCGCGCTATCGCCGTACGGGCGGAAGGAGTTCGACCGTGACGTCCCCGGGGAAGCCGGTCGTGGGGCCGGTGCGGCGGGCGAACTCACGGACGCCGGCGAGCTGCTCCGGCCCGAAACGGAAGTCGAGCGTACGGAAGTACCGCTCCAGGAGTTCCGCGTCGAAGGTCTCCCAGCGGGCGGCCTGCTCGGCGACCTTCGCGACCTCCTCCAGGGAGAGGTCGCGCGAGGCCAGGAACGCCTGGTGCACCTCGTGGACCGTCTCCGGTTCGCGCGCCAGGTAGTCCTTGCGCGCCGCCCACACGGCGAAGACGAACGGGAGGCCCGTCCAGTCCTTCCACATCAGCCCGAGGTCGTGGACCTGGAGGCCGAGCCGCGGCGCGTCGTGCAGCGAGGCCCGGAGCGCGGCGTCGCCGATGAGGACGGCCGCGTCGGCCTCCTGCATCATCACGCCGAGGTCAGGGGGGCAGGTGTAGTAGTCCGGCGCCACCCCGTACCGCTCCGAGAGCAGCAGCTGGGCGAGGCGCACGGACGTCCGGGAGGTGGAGCCGAGCGCGACGCGCGCCCCGTCCAGGTCCTCCAGGGGACGCTGCGAGACGATCACGCAGGACATGACGGGCCCGTCGCAGCCGACGGCGATGTCCGGCAGGGCCACGAGGTTCTCGGCATTGCGGAGGTACTCGACGAGGGTGATGGGGCCGATGTCGAGATCGCCCCGGACGAGCCGCTCACTGAGCTTCTCGGGGGTGTCCTTCGTCAGCTCCAGATCGAGGAGTGTTCCGGTTCTGGCCAGGCCCCAGTACAGGGGGAGACAGTTCAGGAACTGGATGTGCCCGACGCGGGGCCGGCTGCGCTGCTGCTCGTCGGTTGCATTGTCCACATAGTGAGGCTAGACCCGTCTCGTACCGTGGGCATCGGCGGGGCACGCGCGTCAGCGCGGGGAGCGAGATCAAACACGCGAGTGACGTGATCTTTCGCTCTTCCGCCCCGAGCGTCCTGCGTGCTACGCTCAACGCAAGTTGCAGTTTGGTTTCCCTTGCAGTACAGAGCCTGCGGAGCATGTGACCCGCAGGCTTTTGTAGTTTTCAGACTTGTTTGCAGGTTCTGGAGCAGGGCGACCCTTTGGCCCATAGGAGGGCTCATGGCTACCGGAACCGTGAAGTGGTTCAACGCTGAAAAGGGCTTCGGCTTCATCGCCCAGGACGGCGGCGGCCCGGATGTCTTCGTCCACT
This sequence comes from Streptomyces sp. CB02261, assembly GCF_001905665.1. Taxonomy (GTDB): domain Bacteria; phylum Actinomycetota; class Actinomycetes; order Streptomycetales; family Streptomycetaceae; genus Streptomyces. The sequence continues at coordinate 830,210 of NZ_LIVX01000002.1, forward strand.
ACTCCGCGATCAACGCGAACGGCTTCCGTTCGCTCGAGGAGAACCAGCTCGTGACCTTCGACGTCACGCAGGGCCCGAAGGGCCCGCAGGCGGAGAACGTCTCCCCGGCCTAAGGGTCTGGGTCGGCGACACGCACGACTAGTAGAGCAGTACCAAGGAGCCCCGCTCCGTGCCCTCGGGCACGAGCGGGGCTCCTGCCCTTTCCGGGCGCGCCTCGCGGGCCGCTCAGCAGTTCGGGATGACGGTCCCGTTGTTGTCGCGGGCCTCGTCGTTGCCCCAGCGGGACAGGTAGTACGCCGAGACGTACGCGCCGTAGCCGTTCTTCCCGGCGTAGACGGTGTCGAGGTCGGTCTTCAGCCACCAGTGGTTGTAGTTCCCGGAGCCGTCACGGATCTCCTGGCCCCAGACCTTGCAGTAGACGTAGTTGAGCCCGGCGTTCAGGACACCCTGCGGGGCGGTGGTGTTCGCCTGGGCGTAACCGGTGGCATTGGCGAAGGTGTCGACCCAGTACTTTCCGCCTCCCCCTCCCGAGCAGCCGTTGTCGCTGGTCAGGGACTTGGACCCGTAGGAGCCCGGATAGGGGGCGAGGGAGGCGCCGTTGATCACGATCGACTGGCCGACGCCGTTGTAGAGCTGCTCGTAGTGGATGTGGGCGCCGGAGCTGTTGCCCGTGCTGCCGGTGGTGCCGATCTGCTGGCCCTGGGAGACGGCGGCGCCGTTGGCGACGGAGTAGGCGTTGAGGTGGAAGTAGTACGTCTTCCAGCCGCCGCCGTGGTCGACCACGATGTAGTTGCCCGCGCCGGACGGCTGGGAGTAGCGGTAGGCGGTGCCGGACGCCGAGGCGAGGACCGGGGTGCCCGCGGTCGTACCGCCGTCGGAGCGGACGAAGTCGAGGGCCTGGCGGACCTCGGCGGAATGGTGGCTGTAGGTCCAGGTCTGGCCGCAGGGGAAGGGCGCCTTGAAGACCGGCGCGGCCTGGGCGGGGCCGGCGGTGACGAGCGCGGTGAGCAGGCCCGCGACGAGCGCGAGCAGGGTGCCGAGGGGGGTGATCCGAGCACGCATGCGTCCTCCGGTACGTGGGGGTGGGTGCGGTGGTCGGGCAGGTCCGTGGGCGGATGTCGGTGGGGCGGCAGGACAAGGTTCTGGGCGGGGTCGACGCGCGTTGAACGGACCACAGCGTGCCGGAAGATCGCGTGTCGGAGTAGACCGCCGTCACCACACCCCCAGGGCGCGGCCTACGTAGTCTGGACATATGACCGAACGCAAGCCGCCCGGAGTCAGCTTCGAGTCGTTCGTGGACAAGCAGATCCGCGAGGCGTCCGAGCGGGGTGAGTTCCGCAGCCTGCCCGGCTTCGGCAAGCCCCTTCCCGACGACTCCGCCCCGTACGACGAGCTGTGGTGGATCAGGGGCAAGATGCACAGCGAGGGCGCTTCCGTGCTGCCGCCCTCCCTCGCCCTGCGCAAGGAGGCCGAGGACGCGGAGGCGGCGGTGACCGCGGCCGTCTCGGAGAGCCAGGTCCGCCGCATCCTCGGAGAGATCAACACCAAGATCGCCGAAGCCCTCCTCCGCCCGCCGGCCGGGCCTCCGCTGAACCTGAAGCCCTTCGACGTGGAGGCCACGGTGGCACGGTGGAAAGCCGAAAGGAGCCACCCGTGAACAGCGCCGCCCTGCTGACCGACTCGTTCGGCCGTATCCGTGAGGTCGTCCACGAGGCCGTGGAGGGCCTCACGGAGGACCGGCTCGCCGAGCGCGTCGATCCCGACGCCAACTCGATCGCCTGGCTCGTCTGGCACCTCACCCGCATCCAGGACGACCACCTCGCGGGCGCCTACGGCACGGAGCAGCTGTGGACGTCGGACGGCTGGCACGAGCGCTTCGGGCTCCCGTTCCCGGCGACGGCGACCGGCTACGGGCAGACGCGCGCCCAGGTCGGGAAGGTCCGCGCCCCGGCGGAGCTGCTGCTCGGCTACCACGACGCCGTGCACGCGCGGACGGTGGAGCTGATCGGCCCGGTCACGAACGGGGACCTGGACCGGGTCGTCGACACCGCCTGGGACCCGCCGGTCACTCTCGGCGTCCGCCTGGTGTCGGTGATCTCGGACGACCTCCAGCACGCGGGGCAGGCGGCGTACGTACGGGGTGTGCTGGAGCGGCGGTGACGCCCGGGGGGGGAGAGGAGCGGCGGGTGCCGGGCTGGCCGCCTCCCGGCCGGCGTCTGAGGGCCTCAGGGTCTGAGGACCCGAGTGCCTGCATGCCTGAGCCTGGAGCGTCCTGGAGTCTGGGCGCCTGAGCGTTGAGCGTCCCGGCGTCTGAGCGTCTGAGCGTCTGAGCGTCTGAGCGTCTGAGCGTCTGAGCGTCTGCCGTAGATTATTCGAATTTCCGGTGAACACCAGTGCAACCGTCCGGCCGCTGCGCATGTCTGACCGGGTGGCACGTAGCGATCTTCCACGTGCCGCTCGGTTCACGGGTGTCGCTGACCGCACGCGCACCCTCCTTGGGGGAGGAACGTTTCACTTGTCCAGCACCGTCATGCCCCGCCGGCGCCTCGTCGCGGCCGTCACCGTCACTCTCGCCGCCACCCTCGGCGTGACCGCCCTCGCCGCTCCCGCCGCCGGTGCCGCGACCGCCCCGGTCACCCGGCACGACTTCAACGGGAACGGCACCCCGGACCTGCTCCAGATCGCCCAGGACGGCAAGGTCCACCGCTACGACACGGCGTACGACGCGAAGACCGGCAAGGTCTCCGCGAAGGCGCCCGTCGCCGCGGCGTCCGGCTGGTCGCAGAGCTCCCGCGCCGAGGCGACCGGCAACCTCGGGGGTTCCACCGTCGGCGACGCCGTCAGCGTCGGTCACGACGGCCGCCTGCGGCTCTACAAGGGCCGCGGCGACGGCGGCTTCGACGCCCCCGTCAGCGTCAGCGCCGGATGGCACACGTACAACCACCTCGTCGGCGGCGCCGACGTCACCGGCGACGGGAAGCCCGACCTGCTCGGCGTCTCCAACCACGGCGGCGACCTGTGGGTCCACACCGGCACCGGCAAGGACACCGCTCCGTTCCTCCCGGCCCGCAAGAAGGTCGGACCCGGCTGGGGCGTCTACCACCACCTGGCTCTCGGCGACTTCGCCGGAAGCAAGGCCGGCGACATCGTCGCCTTCGACGTCCACGGGGTCCTCTGGCTCCACCAGGGCAGGGGCGACGGCACCTTCGCCAACCGCACGAAGGTCGGCGCGGGCTGGAAGGTCTACGACGACATCGTCAGCGTGGGCGACGCCAACCGCGACGGCCGCGACGACCTGATCGGCGTCGGCGCCACCGGTGCCGCCTTCTACAAGGGCACCGGCGCGTGGAGGGCCCCGTTCGCTCCGGCCCAGCCCTTCGCGCTGAACGTCATCCCGAACCCGTTCCGGGAGCTCTTCATCTGATCGGCGGACGGTCCGGACCCGGCCAGGCCGGTCCTGACCCGCGGCACCCCAGGGGGTACGGGCTCACGCCCGTACCCCCTGGACGCGGGCGATAGGACGACGTTCGACCCGGTCGCCTGACCGGGCCTTCGCGACGAGTCCTCCGCACGGGATTCTCCGACCAGGCGTACAACCTTTCGATCCCGGGAGGGGTCGTGTACGGCCGTGGCGGCTTCCGCCACGCCCGTACACGTGAGGGAGTAGCCCGCCTTGGCCCGTACACCCCTGCCCCGCCACCGGTTCGCGTCAGCCGTCACCGTCGCGCTCGCCGTGACGGTGGGGACGCCGGCGGCTTCGCCGTCTTCCGCGGCCGCGCCGTCCTCCCTGGCTGCCGCGCCGGCATTCGCGGCCACGGCCGTGGCAGAGTCGACGCGGCAAGGTGTCCTGCCGTTCCCGGTCGACGCGCAGATCGGCGGTGCGGGCCCGACGGGCTTCCTGAGCAGCCCGAGCAGCACATCGACGAGCACCTACCGGTGGACCCGATACGCGGACGGCACCACGTCCGAGCTGCCTCCGGGGCGCTACGCGTCGAGCTGGCAGACGGATACCGTCACCAAGCTCGAGTACCCGGTCTACACCCTGTACGACATGGCTACGGATGCCGAGCCCGTGGTGATGGATATCAGCACCCTCGGCGAGGGTTACGGGCACGCTCGCAGTGCCGGTTCCTCGTTGGTCGCGACCCGACACCGACAAGGCCGGTGATCTCTGGCTGCACAAGAGCACCGGCGCAGCCGCCTCGCCCTTCGCCCCGCGCAAGAAGGTCGGATACGGCTGGGGGATCTACAACCGGATCACCGCCACCGGAAACATCGGCGGCGGCCCGGCCGGCGACCTGGTCGCCCGCGACACCGCCGGCGTCCTGTGGCTCTACCTCGGCAAGGGCGACGGCACCTTCGCCCCGCGTACGCGGATCAGCGGCGGTTGGAACGAGTACCAAGGCATCGTCAGCGTCGGGGACTTCGACCGCGACGGCCGACCGGACCTCTGGGGACTCTCCCACGGCATCCTGCGCGTCTACAAAGGCACGGCAATTGGCGTGCTCCGTTCGGGCCCAGCGAGTGGATCGATAACTTCAGCACTACCCCCGAGACCGTGTTCTGACGGGCCTGGGGCCGGACAGCGCCACCGTCGCCCAGACGGTCTTGCCGACGCAGCGGTCCCACACGCCCCACGCCGTCGCGAGGGCGGCCACGAGCAGCAGCCCGTAGCCGCCCTCGTCCGGCTCCCGGGCCGGTAACGGCCGGCGCTCGCCCCTCGCGTCGGACAGTTCGATCCGTACGTAGTCGTCGGCCAGCTCCATCCGCACCTCGAAGTCCCGGCCCGTGACCCGGCCGTGGAGGGCGGCGTTGCTGGCGAGTTCGGCGACGACCAGTTCGGCGGCCTCGGCCGCGGGACCCGGTACGCCCCAGTCGTGGAGCTGCTGCACGGCGAGTAGCCGGGCGAGGCGTGCGCCCCGGCGCGTCGCGGAGAGCCGGAGCGTGAACTCACTGGTTGGAGTGGTGGTTTCGGACTTCATGACCACGAGAGTGGGGCGTCGGCCGTACGCTGACCAGGAGCGACGCGACGACGCTGAGTAACTGTACGGGTGCGCCAAAAGGGCGGGATCTGGCCTGGTTCAAGAGCAGCTACAGCAGCGGCGAGGGCGGCAACTGCATCGAGGTGGCCTACGACTGGCGCAGGTCCAGTTACAGCGGTCCGGAAGGCGGCAACTGCGTCGAGGTCGCCGCCCACCCCACCACCGTGCACGTCCGCGACTCCAAGGACCCCCACGGCCCCCAGCTCGCCGTCGCCCCGGCCGCCTGGGCCGCGTTCGTGGCCGTAGCGTCGGGCGTGTGACCAGCAAGAAATTCGTTCTCTTCGATGTGGACGGCACCCTCATGGACGCCGTCGCCAACCAGCGGCGCGTCTGGCACGAGTGGGCCGCGCACCACGGGCTCGATGGGGACGAGGTGTACGCCGTCGCGCTGCGGACGCGCCCCGTGGAGACGTTCGCGGCCGTCGCACCGACCCGCGACCCGGACGAGTGCCTCGCTCTCCTGCACGCGCTGGAGGACGAGGACGTCCGTGCGGGGACGTACGCGGCGTTCGAAGGGGCCGCCGCGCTGCTCCACGCCCTGCCGGTGGACCGGTGGGCGCTGGTGACGTCGAACTACGAGCACCGGGTGCGGGGCAGGTTCGAGCGGACGGGGCTTCCGCTGCCGGGGCTCGTCATCGACGCGGCCTCGGTGGTGGAGGGGAAACCGTCTCCCGTCCCGTACCTCACTGCCGCCGAGAAGCTGGGCGCGGACCCGGCGGAATGCCTGGTGATCGAGGACGCGCCGTCCGGGGTGCGGTCCGGTCTCGCGGCCGGGATGACGGTGTGGACGGTCAACACCGAGGCCCCGCACCCCGAGGCGCATCGCCACTTCCGGACCTTGGCGGAGGCGGCGCCGGAGATCCTGGCGGAGGTGAGGTAGGGCCTCCTGGCCCGGCACCCGCGCCGCGGCTGCGCCATATCGCGCCTTCGGTTCTCTCTTCGGTGCCGTTCTCCGCATGTGGCTGGGTGGTTAACGTATCCGGCCTATGGCCAGGTTCCTCAACCACACCTTTGCAAACGGCACTTGATCGGCATTCAGATCATCAGACCCCTCAGCTACTGTGTGGCCCATGCAGGGGGAACCGGAAAACAACTCAAGTCCGGACAGTCTGAGCGGCAGCGGGGCCACGCCGCTCGATGTGGGGGATCCTCGTCAGATCGGGGCGTTCCGGCTGCTCGGCGTGCTCGGGTCCGGCGGTATGGGGCGGGTCTATCTCGGCGCCGTGCCCGGGAAGTTCGCGGCGGTGAAGCGGGTCCTTCCCGTCCTCGCCGAGGACGCGGACTTCCTCCGTCACTTCGGGCACGAGCTCGACAACCTCGCCCGGCTGCCCGCCGGCGCCAACACCAAGCTGCTCGCCAGCGACCGCACGGCGAAGCCGCCGTGGTTCGCCACCGAGTTCATCCCGGGCATCACCCTCAACGAGGCCGTCCGGCTGAACGGCGGCCCGCTTCCCGGCGAGGCCCTCTGGCGCCTCCTGCGTGAGGCCGCCGCCGGGCTGCGCGTCGTGCACGGCGCCGACATGGTGCACCGCGACCTGAAGCCGTCCAACGTCATGCTCACCTCCTCCGGTCTCTCCCTCATCGACTTCGGTGTCGCCCGCGCCGCCGACCAGAGCCGCCTGACCAAGACCGGCATGGTCATCGGCACGCCCGCCTACATGGCCCCCGAGCAGGCCATCGCCGAGCCGCGGCTGACCGGCGCCGCCGACGTCTTCGCCCTCGCCAGCCTCCTCCTCTACGCCGCCAACGGCCGCCCTCCCTTCGGCGACGGCTCCGGGCCCGGGCTGCTCTACCGCGTCGTCCACGGCGAGCCCGACTTCGGGCGCCTCGCCGAGACCGAGCCCGAGCTCGCGGAGCTCGTACGGAAGTGTTTCGCGAAGGACCCGGCGGACCGGCCCACGGCCGACGAGCTCGTGGGCCTCGCCGAGGAGCGTGCCACCGGGGCCGGGTGGCCGGCGTCCGTCGCCGAGCGGATCGACGAGCGGGCGACGTTCGCCGCCGGGGCGCCCACGGCCGAGCAGCTCGCGGAGCTGGAGCGCGCCGAGCCCGCCCAGGACGTGGCGACGGCCTCCCTCACCCCGCAGGCCGGCCGGGAGCCGGCGACCGGCTCGCCCGATCCGCTGGCCGTCACCGGGCAGGCCGGTCCGCCGCAGAAGCGCCGCAACCGGTTCGTCATGCTCGCCGTGCCCGTGGTCGTCGCGACCGGCACCACCCTGACCGTCGCCCTCGGCCCGTACGAGATCGGCCGCCTCGGCGCGGCCCCCGGTTCGTCGGGGACCCCGTCCGCCGTGGCCTCGCAGCCCGCGTCCATACCCTCGTCGTCCACCCCCGGATCGCCGTCCGCGAAGCCCCCCGTTGCCACGAAGCCGGGCGTGAAGCCGCCGGCCTCCACGCCGCCCGGGTCCTCCCCCGGAGCGCCGCTCCCGCCCCCGCCCGCCGGTGGTGGCGGTGCGGTGGGTGGTGGCGGTGCGGCGGGCGGTGGCGGTGGTGGTGACGTGGGGGGTACCGGGGCCCTGCCCGGGGGCGGGTCCGGGTCCGGTGGGGGCTCGACCACCACCTTGCCCTCCGGCGGCGGGACGACGACCCGTCCCGCTCCCCGGCCGACGACGCAGGCGCCCGCGCCGCCTCCGCCCCCGCCGTCCACCGGCGGGTCGTCGCCCTCGGGGACGTACTCCCTGGAGAACGCCTCCAACGGGCAGTGCCTGGCGGAGAACGACGCCGGGTACGCCGTCCTCGTCAACACGTACGAGTGCGGTTCCAAGCCCACCAACGGCGGCCATCTCGCCTACTCCTGGACCTACTCCCCCGGCGCGAACGGCACCTTCCGCCTGGTCAGCAGGATCTCCGGGAAGTGCCTGCAGCCGTCGAGCTCCGCCGTCACCGTCGCCCCCTGCAACGGTTCCAGCACCCAGTCCTGGAAGATCGGCACCACGACGTCCTCCGGGCGGACCATCAAGAACATGAGCAACGGGTACTGCCTGCTGACCGGACCGCCGTTCGTGATGACGTACACCTGCAACGCAGGCGACCGCGCCTACCTCTGGCGGAACATCTCAGCCCTCTGACCGTGGCGGGCCGAACACGGGGACGGTGACGTCCCCCTCCCGCCGGAAGGCGACCTCCAGGTCCATCCCGATCCGGAGGTCGCCCTCCGGGACGCCGACGACCTCGGTCATCATGCGGGGCCCCTCCGCGAGGTCGACGACGGCGGCGACGTACGGGACGCGCTCGCCGAACGGCGGGAGGTCGTTCCGGTGGACGACCGACCACGTGTAGAGGGTGGCCCGGCCGCTCGCCCGCTCCCAGCGGACGTCCTCGCTCCAGCAGTACGGGCAGAACTCGCGCGGGTAGTGGTGCGGCCGGTCGCAGGCCGCGCAGTGGCGGAGCAGCAGCCGGCCTTCGGCGGCGGCGTCCCAGTAGGGGCGGGTGAACGCGTCGATGTCGGGGTCGGCGGCCGTCATCGGAAGAGTCCGATCGCGGAGTCGAGGGACCAGGTCTGCCACGACATCGCGAAGAGGGCGACGAGGGAGATGAGCGCCATCATCGCGTTCTGCCCCTGTTCGGCCCAGTCGTGGATCATCAGGACGAGGTAGAGGAGGTTGAGGAGGAGGCCGCCGACGAGGGCGACGGGGGTGAGGAAGCCGGTGACCAGGCCGAGGCCGAGAGCGAGTTCGGCGTAGACGACGACGTACGCCATGAGCCTGGGGCGGGGGGCGACGACGGCGTCGAAGCCCTTCCTGACCGCCGGCCATCGGTGCCGGCCGGCGATCTCGGCGGCCCACGCGATGCCGGTGCCGCGCTCGAACCAGCCCTTCCTGTCCTTGTGGCGCCAGCTCTCCAGCCACCACAGGCCGAGGCCTATGCGGAGGACGGCGAGCCATTCGGCGCCGGTGAGCCAGACGGTCTGCATGCGCGTCCCCTCGTCGAGCCGTATCTGACGGTACGTCAGTTCAGCGCAGGCCCGGCGCCGAGCGCAAGGGGCGGGCGGGCGTGACCGATTCGCAACCGAACCCCGTCCCGGTCGAGACCCACTACGTGTACACGTCATTACGCTCAGCATTCATGGTCACCACCCCCCATGAACCGCCCGTCCACCCCGTGTACGTGATCGGCGGCGGCCCCGGCGGGCTCGCCGTCGCCGCCGCCCTGCGCGCGCGGGGCGTCCGGGCCGTCGTCCTGGAGAAGTCCGACGCCGTCGGCGCCTCCTGGCGCGCCCACTACGACCGGCTGCGGCTGCACACCACGCGACGGCTCTCCGCCCTCCCCGGACTGCGGATCCCCCGCTCCTTCGGACGCTGGGTCGCCCGCGCGGACGTGGTGCGGTACCTGGAGAAGTACGCCGAGAAGCACGAGCTGGAGATCGTGACGGGCGTCGAGGTCTTCCAGGTCGAGCGGGCGGGCGAGGAGTGGGTGCTGCACGCCACCGGCGGCCGGCGGCTCACGGGCCGCGCCGTGGTCGTGGCCACGGGCTACAACCACACCCCGCACGTCCCCGACTGGCCCGGCCGTGACGCGTACGAGGGCGAGCTGAGCCACGCCCGTACCTACCGCAACCCGGAGCCGTACGCCGGGAAGGACGTCCTCGTCGTCGGCATCGGCAACACCGGTGCCGAGATCGCCGCCGACCTCGCCGAGGGCGGCGCCGCCCGGGTCCGGCTCGCGGTCCGGACCGTGCCCCACATCGTGCGCCGTACGACGGCCGGATGGCCCGCCCAGCGCTCCGGCATCCTGATACGGCGCCTGCCGGTGGCCCTCGTCGACCGCCTCGGCGCCGTGATCGCCCGGGTCGCGACGCCCGACCTCACGGCGTACGGGCTGCCCCGCCCCGACACGGGCCTCGCCACCCGGCAGCGGGAGGGCGCGGTGCCGGTGCAGGACGTGGGCCTGATCGACGCCGTACGGGCCGGGAAGGTCGAGATCGTCGCGGCCGTCGAGGCCTTCGAGGGCGGCGAGGTGGTCCTCGCGGACGGGAACCGGATCGCCCCGGACGCGGTGATCGCGGCGACCGGCTACCGCCGCGCCCTGGAACCGCTCCTCGGACACCTGGACGTACTCGACGGCTCGGGCCGCCCGGTGACCCACGGCGCCCGCTGCCCCCGCGAGACCCCCGGCCTGTACTTCACGGGCTTCACGAACCCGATCAGCGGGATGCTCCGCGAGCTGGCGATCGACGCGGAGAAGATCGCGCGGCGGATCGCGAAGGCGGGGCGGTAGGGCCCGCGCCGGGAAGGGCGGCCGGGTCGGGACCGGCGGCCATGGCGGGGCGGTGAGCCCTCGCAGGTGGGACGGTCGCCCGCCAGCATGACGGCGTGACAAAGATCGTCAAGGGGAACTGGACCCTGGAGGTCCGCCCGCCGAAGGAGAGGGGCTCCGGCAGGTTCTGGCGCCGGGCCGCGCGCCAGGCCACGTCCGGAAAGTCCCACCTGCCCCCGCTTCGAAGCCGGTCCGCTCCCGCCCATTCCTGACTGGCCGTCAGTTCTGTAACCTGACTAAGCGTCAGGTTCTCTGTCATGGGCGGAAGGGTGGAGCGGAACGATGCTCGGATCGACTCACGGCACCTTCACCACCGATCTCCGCGCCCGCGTGGTGGCCTGCGGAGAGCCCCCGACGACCGCCGTGCACGGTGTCACCGCCGTCGCCGGCGACCGGGACGTCAGCGGGCGGCCGCTGTACGCGCCCGTGCCGGACCTGGACCGGTTCTTCCGGCCCGAGTCCGTCGCCGTCGTCGGCGCCTCCGACACCGAGGGGCGGCCCAACACCGGGATCACCCGGCAGCTGCTCGCCTGGGCCGAGCGGGTCGGCGCCCGGCTCGTGCCCGTGCACCCCACCCGTACCAGCGTGTTCGGGATCGACTGCGTGCCCTCCGTCGGCGCGCTCACCGAGCCCGTCGACCTCGCCGTCCTGCTCGTCGCGGATCCGCTGCCCGTCGTCGAGGAACTCGCCGCCACCAAGGTCAGGTTCGCGGTCGCGTTCGCGTCCGGGTTCGCCGAGACCGGGGCGGCCGGCGCCGCCGCGCAGGAACGTCTCGCCGCCGCCGTCCGCCGCTCCGGGCTCCGGCTCCTCGGCCCCAACACCAACCTCAACGCCTTCGAGCGGTTCCGCGAGGACCTCGAAGGGCCCGCCGTCGCGCTCATCACCCAGTCCGGTCACCAGGGGCGGCCCGTCTTCACCCTCCAGGAGCTGGGCGTCCGGCTCTCCCACTGGGCGCCCACCGGCAACGAGGCCGACCTGGAGACCGCCGACTTCCTCTCGTACTTCGCCGGACGGCCCGAGGTCGGCGCCATCGCCTGCTACGTCGAGGGGCTCAAGGACGGCCGCTCGTTCCTCCTCGCCGCCGACCGCGCGGCCCGCCACGGCGTCCCCGTCGTCGCCGTGAAGGTCGGGCGCACCGAGACCGGGGCCCGTACCGCCGCCTCCCACACCGGCAAGCTCACCGGCGCCGACCAGGTCGTCGACGCGGCCATGCGCCAGTTCGGGGTGATCCGGGTCGACGGGCTCGACCAGCTCCAGGACACCGCGACGCTCCTCGCCCGCGCCCGGCGGCCGGTCGCGGAGGGCGTCGTCGTCTACTCGATCTCCGGCGGTACGGGCGCCCACTTCGCCGACCTGGCCACGGCCGCCGGGCTCGACCTCCCCGCCCTCCCGCAGGCCAAGCAGGACGAGCTGCACCAGTGGATCCCGGAGTACCTCGACGTCGCCAACCCCGTCGACAACGGCGGTCACCCGGTGGGCGACTGGCGCGGCCGGAAGATCATCGACGCGATCCTCGCGGACCCCTCCGTCGGCGTCCTCATCTGTCCCATCACCGGCCCCTTCCCCCCGATGAGCGACCGGCTCGCGCAGGACCTGGTCGACGCGGCCGAGGCGACGGACAAGCTGGTGTGCGTGGTCTGGGGCTCGCCGGTCGGCACGGAGGACGCGTACCGCACGACCCTGCTCGGCTCGTCGCGCGTCGCCACCTTCCGTACGTTCTCCAACTGCATCGGGGCCGTGAAGGCCTACCTCGACCACCACCGCTTCACCACCGGCTACCGCTCCCCCTTCGACGAGGCGCCCCGCACCCCCTCCCCGTCCCTCCGCAAGGCGCAGGCCCTCATGCGGCCCGGCCGCCGGCTCAGCGAACACGCGGCGAAGCAGCTGCTGCGGGCGTACGGGATACGCGTCCCCCGCGAGCAGCTCGTCACCAGTGCGGCGGCTGCGGTGCGGGCCGCCGGGCTCGTCGGCTATCCGGTGGTGATGAAGGCCTCCGGCACCCAGCTCGCCCACAAGACGGAGCTGGGCCTGGTGAAGGTCGGGCTGACCTCGGCCAGCCAGGTGCGGGACGCCTACCGCGAGCTCACCGACATCGCCCGCTTCGAGTCCGTCGACCTCGACGGCATCCTGGTCTGCCAGATGGTGGGGCGCGGGGTCGAGATGGTGGTGGGCGTGACCCACGACGAGCTGTTCGGTCCGACGGTGACGGTCGGTCTCGGCGGGGTCCTGGTGGAGGTCCTGAACGACACGGCCGTGCGCGTGCCGCCGTTCGGCGAGCGGGAGGCCCGCTCGATGCTCGCCGAGCTGCGGGGCCGGGCGCTCCTCGACGGCGTGCGGGGCGCGCCGCCCGCCGATGTCGACGCGCTCGTCGAAGTCGTCCTGCGGGTGCAGCGGATGGCCCTCGAACTCGACGGCGACCTCGCCGAACTGGACATCAACCCGTTGATGGTGCTGCCGCGCGGGCAGGGCGCGGTGGCCCTGGACGCGCTCGCGGTCTGCCGTTAGGAGCCGTTTGTGGACGAGGTCCTGCACAGCGTCGCGAACGGCGTCTCGTGGATCACGCTCAACCGCCCCGAGGCGATGAACGCGGTCACCCGGGACCAGCGGGAGCGGATCGTCGCCCTGCTCGCCGAGGCCTCCGCCGACCCGGGGATCCGCGCGGTGGTCGTCACCGCCACCGGCCGGGGCTTCTGCGCGGGCGCGGACCTGCGGGGCGCGCCGGCCGCGAGGGAGCAGGTCGCCGGGGACGTGGCCCGGATGATCCGGCTCGGGGCCCAGCGGTTCGTCGGAGCCGTACTGGACTGCGAGAAGCCGGTGATCGCGGCGGTGAACGGCACGGCTGCGGGGCTCGGGGCGCATCTGGCGTTCGCGTGCGACCTGGTCCTCGCCTCCGAGTCGGCGCGTTTCATCGAGGTGTTCGTCCGGCGGGGTCTCGTCCCGGACGGGGGCGGGGCGTATCTGCTGCCGAGGCTGATCGGGCCGCAGCGGGCGAAGGAGCTGATGTTCTTCGGGGACGCGGTGACGGCGGCGGAGGCGAAGGAGCTGGGCCTGGTGAACCGGGTGGTCCCGGCGGAGGACCTGGAGAAGACGGCCCGGGAGTGGGCCGAGCGCCTGGCGCAGGGTCCGACGCGGGCCCTCGCCCTGACGAAGCAGCTGGTCAACGCGTCGCTGGACACGGACCGCGCGTCCGCGTTCGCGGCGGAGGCGGTGGCGCAGGAGCTGAACATGACGACGAGGGACGCCCGGGAGGGGGTGGCGAGCTTCGTGGAGCGGAGGGGGGCGCGGTACGAGGGGCGATAGTCGCGCGACGCGCGTCCGGGGCGGGCCGTATGGTGTGACGCGCATATGACAGAACACCGCTCCGGGGGGAACGGCATGTCCGACTCCGCGCGCTCGCGCACACGATCCCGAAGATCCCGAAGGTCGCTCCTTCTGGTTCCCGCCCTGCTGACGACCCTGCTCGTCCCCATGCTTCCGGCGGGTACGGCCCTGGCGGCCACGCCCGAGCCGGTCGCGTCGGCCGCCTCCGCTTCGGCTCCGGCCGCCCAGGCCCCGGGCGCCCAGGCCCCGGGCGAGCCCGCGGCCCGGCCGCAGGGCGCCGACGAACCGACGCCGACGCCGGACCCGACGCCGTCGGACCCGACGGAGACGGTCACCCCGGCCCCTTCGACGGAACCGACGGCGGAGCCCTGCGCACCGCTCCCGCTCGCGCCGCTGGGTGAGCCGGGCGACGCGATCCGCCAGGTCGCCATCGAGTCCCAGTCCACCGCCTGCTTCACGGTCACCGTCGAGCAGGCCGGCACGCACCGCATCCTCATCGACGGCGGCTACGACACCTACCCGGGGCTGTACTCGGGTGAGGACAAGGTCACGTGCCAGGACTGGTCCTACAAGGACGCCTGGTGCGACCTGGCCGCCGGCCAGTACACGCTGAAGCTCACCAACCACGCCTGGGAGACCGCCCGGAACCGGGTCGCCCTCGTCCCGCTGGCGGCCACCGCCCAGGGCGCGTGCCCCGCCGTCCCCGGCACCGGGTACACCACGGCCCCGGCGACCGGTACGGGCGCCGGCGCGCTCGGCGTCGTCTGCCACACCTTCACCGCCGCCCCGGGCGAGCGGGTCACGACCGAACTGCGGCGCTCCGGCTACGGCGACTCCTTCGCGTGGATCTCCGACGCGACCGGCAAGCGCCTGTGCGTGGAGCGCAACCAGGACGGCTCCGAGGGCTGCGTCCTGCCCGGGGGCACCGGCGGCTACCGCGTCCACGCGATCGTCGGCGACCAGGAGGACGGCACCCGCTCCCCGTACACCCTGAAGGTCCGGCGTCTGTCCGACCCCGAGGGCTGCGCCACCGTCGCCCCGGCCGTCTACGGCACCGCGCCGGACCGGTCCGGACCCGCGACCGGCTGCAAGACCTTCACGCCCACCGCGTCCGGCCGCTACGACGTGCGGGCCGTGAGCGAGGAGGGCCACCGCAGCAACGTCTCCGTGTACGCCCAGGACGGCACCTACGCCTGCCGGGGCTACGACGCGTTCTGCACGCTCACCGCGGGCACCACGTACACCGTCCTCACCGACGACGCCGTCCAGGTCTTCGGCCGCGGCTCCACCGAGGGCTGCGTGGACGGGGTCGCGCTCGCCGCCGCCTACCGGGGCACGTTCTCCGCGCCCGGTGAGGTCCACTGCCTGAACCTGCCGGTGCCGCAGGGCGCGCACCTCGCCGTCCTGTCGGACCTCGGCACCGACATCACGGTGTACGACGCGACCGGCGCCGAGCAGTGCCTCAACGCCACGAACCTGTGGGACGCCACCTGCGTGCTCGGCGGAACCGCCCCCTACCGGGCGGTCGTCGTCGACGAGGACGTGAACGAGGGCGGCGACGGCTACGGTCTCGTCGTCCACCGCACCGACGCTCCCGCGCCCGCCGCCTGCCGGACCTTCACCGCGGGCGACTTCAGCGCGGCCCCGGCCCGCTCGGTCGTCAGGACCGGTGACGGCGTCTTCGCCGACTGCCTCACGATCCCCGCCGGCGCCCACTCCGCCAACGAGCTGTTCCAGATCGCGAAGGGCACGGGCGGCCTGTCCGCCGAGGCCGTCGTGGTGGACGCCCAGGGCAAGGTCAGCTGCGAGATCCGCAACTACTACGGCACCTTCTCGGTCTGTGACCTGACCCCGGGCCTCGCCCACATGGTCCTCGTCCAGGGCCGTGACGCGGCCGGCGAGACCCCGCTGACCCGCCAGGACGTCACCGCGACCGCGGTCGGCTGCGTGACGACCCCGGCCGTCGCCGTCGGCGGCCCGTCCACCGGAGGCGTCCCGGCCGCGCCCGGCACGTTCCAGTGCCGCCGGGTCACGACGTCCGCCGCCGGGGACACCCTGCACCTGGACGTGCGGGACACCGGCGACGCCGTCCGGCTCATGGCGTTCGACGCCGAGGGTGACGTGGTCTGCGACTACTTCACCAGGGGCTGTGCCGCCACCGGTTCCGCCGCGTACCAGGTGCTGCTCCAGGTCCCGGCGGGCGGCACCTCTCCCGCCGCCTACCGGCTCGACGCAGCGCGCATCGGCACGCCTTCCGGGCCCGCCCCGGAGTGCGCCCAGGTGGCGAACGTGAGCTACGGCTTCGGCCCCCTCACCGGCACCCTCAGCGAGCAGCACAGCGCGCTGTGCTGGGCGGTGCCGACCGCCTCGGGCGACCGTTTCGACGTGACCCTCACCCCGGCCGGCACCTTCGAGACGATGCCCCGGCCGCGGCTGTACGACCGGAGCAGCCGTGTGAACGCCTGCGGCGGCGCGTACACGAGCGAGGGCCAGGTCTACCAGTGCTCGCTGTCCAACGCGTACCCGAAGACGGCCAAGCCGACCACGCTCGTGATCGGCCTCCCGGAGAAGCCGGCGCAGACCTCCACGCCGGTCCACGCGCAGTTCTCCTGTGACGGACCCGTCTGCGGGACCGACGAGCGCTCCCTCGGCACCGTCGGTCCGGCCACGCTCGGCCGCGGGAAGATCACCATGACCGTCACCGGCTCGGCGCTGCCCGCCTCCGCCAAGGTCGTGCTGACGAACGGGTCCTACCGGGCCGAGTCCACCACCGTCTCCGTCGCGCCGGACCGGCGCAGCATGACGGTGGCCCTCGACCTGACCGGTGCGCCGCTCGGTTCGCTGAGCACGAGCGTCCACGCGTTCGGCGCGCAGTACATGAAGCCGTCGGTCACGGTGGTCGCCGCGCTCCGCAACACCACCGCCCCCACCGTCGTCGGCACCCCCGTCATCGGTGCCAAGGTGACGGCCGGGAACGGCGCCTGGTCGCCGGCGGCCGACTCGTTCGTCTACCAGTGGAAGGCCAACGGCGTCTCCATCTCCGGCGCCACCGCCTCCTCGTACGTGGTGCCCTCCACGCTCCTCGGCAAGCAGCTGTCCGTGGCCGTCGGCGCCCGCAAGGCCGGACACCCGGCCGTGCTCGCCACCAGCGCCGGCGTGACCGTCAAGGCCCTCGCACCGAAGCCGACACGGAACCCGTACATCACCGGCTCCGCGCGCGTGGGCGGGAAGGTCACGGCCGTGGTCGGCGCCTGGTCGCCCGCGCCGACCTCGTACACCTACCAGTGGCGCGTCAACGGCCTCGCCATCCCCGGCGCGACCGGCGCGAGCTACGTCCTGCCCCCGGCGGCCCTCGGCAAGAAGCTGACCGTGACCGTCGCCGCGCACCGGACCGGCCACCTCAGCGGCGCGTACACGACCGCCGGGTACACCGTCGCCCTCGGCCTCGCGCCGAAGGCGACGACCGCTCCCTACGTCACCGGCACCGTCCGGGTCGGGCGGGTCCTCACCCTCAACCGGGGCGCCTGGACGCCGGCACCGACCTCGTACACCTACCAGTGGTACGCCAACGGGCGGGCCATCGCCGGCGCGACGCGGGCCACGCACACCCTCACCGCGGCGCAGCGCGGGACCCGGATCACCGTCAAGGTGACGGCCCACCGGACCGGCCACACCGCCGGCACCGCCTGGACCCGGTCGACGGCGGCGGTCACCGGCTGACCCGTCCACCCGCTCCACGGCCCCCGGGGGCGACGGTCGTCCGTCGCACCCGGGGGCTTCCTATCTGACGAGCCGTCAGTTTCAATGGGCGGTGTGATGGGACACGCGGGGATGGCGGCCACCGCCGTCCGACACCTGAGAGCGGCCGGGTCGCCGACGGCCGTCGAACCACTGCCCCGGCCGGTACTGCGCGCGGTACGGGCGGACGAGCGGCCGCCCGTCGACCCGGCCGAGTTCCGCCGGGTCCTCGGCCACTTCGCGAGCGGGGTCACGATCGTGACGGCCCTCGACGCCGACGGCCCGGCGGGCTTCGCCTGCCAGTCCTTCGCCTCGCTCTCCCTCGACCCGCCCCTGGTCGCCTTCATGGTCGCCCGGACGTCGACGACCTGGCCCCGGATCGCCGCCGCGGGAACCTTCTGCGTCAACGTCCTCGGCGCCGGCCAGGCCGGACTGTGCCGGGCGTTCGCGGTGAGCGGCGCCGACAAGTTCGCGGGCGTGGCCTGGACCCCGGCCCCGGTCACCGGCTCCCCGCTGCTGCCGGACGCCCCGGCCTGGATCGACTGCACGATCACCACCGTCCACACGGGCGGCGACCACCTGATCGTGGTCGGCCGGGTGGAGTCCCTGGACACGACGAACGAGGACGCGCCGCTGCTCTTCCACCGGGGCCACTTCGGCCACTTCACCCCGTAGCGACGCCACCTACAGGCCCCGGTGCGGACCTCCGCCCAGCCGGGCAGCACCGGCCCCGCCGTCGTGGCCCTCCGCACCGGCGGGCGGCACCCACCCCCGTCGTGGGCATTCGCCCCGCTGGGGCGGAGCCCACCCGCCCCCCGTTGTGGGCATTCGTTCTGCTGGGGCGGAACGGGTGGGCACAACGGACGGCGCCCCGTGCCGGGCCTGGGCTTCCGCGCCTGAACCCGCACCCCGTGCACGGCCCACAGGGGGTGCGGGTCAGGGCACAGGGGGCGGAGGCGCCCGCCAAGGGCGCCGTCCCGTGTGCCCACCCGTCCCGCCCAGCGGGACGAATGCCCACACGGCGGGTGGGGCGGCTCCGCCGGGCCCTGCCCCCGCACCGGGCGCGCCGCAAGGGACGAGCGATCGCCCGCACGGGGGTGGGGCCGCGGGCGCGGCGAGGGGCCGCAGACACCCCGCACGGGGGACGCCCGCACCGTCGGCGCGGCACGGAGCAGGGCGGGGACGCGGCAATGGGTGCCGGGCGGCCGTAGGCGGGTCGGCGCGTCACGCTCCCGTCAGGGACGGGCGGCGGATCACCAGGGCCATCAGGGCCGCCGCCGCGCACAGGGCACCCGACGCGTACCAGACGACGTCGTACGAGCCGAAGACGTCCCGGGCCAGCCCGCCCGCGAAGGCGACGACCGCCGCGCCCACCTGGTGGGAGGCGAGGACCCAGCCGAAGACGATCGCCGAGTCCTCGCCGTAGTGCTCCCGGCAGAGGGCGATCGTGGGCGGGACGGTGGCCACCCAGTCGAGGCCGTAGAAGACGATGAAGAACAGCATCGGCGGGTGCACGGAGGGCGCCAGCAGCATCGGCAGGAAGAGCAGCGAGACACCGCGGAGGGCGTAGTACACGGCGAGCAGCCGGCGGGCGGAGAAGCGGTCCGTGAACCAGCCCGAGGCGATCGTGCCGACGACGTCGAAGACACCGATCACCGCGAGGAGTCCCGCGGCGGCCGTGACGGGCATCCCGTGGTCGTGGGCGGCGGGCACGAAGTGCGTCTTGACGAGGCCGTTCGTGGACGCTCCGCAGATCGCGAACGAGCCGGCGAGCAGCCAGAAGGGGCCGGTGCGGGCCGCCTTGAGGAGGACGGTGACCGCGCGGCGGGCCGCGCCCGTCACGGGGGCGGGCTTGTCGGCGTACTCCCCGCCGTACGGGGCGAGTCCGACGTCCGCCGGGTGGTCGCGGAGCAGCAGCCAGACGAAGGGGACGACCGCGAGGGCGGCGAGCGCCACGGTCACGGCGGCGGGGCGCCAGCCGTGGTGCTCGACCAGCCAGGAGAGCAGGGGCAGGAAGATCAGCTGCCCGGAGGCGCCGGCCGCGGTGAGGATGCCGGTCACCAGGCCCCGGCGGCCGACGAACCAGCGGTTGGTGACGGTCGCGGCGAACGCGAGGGCCATCGAGCCGCTGCCGAGGCCGACGAGGACGCCCCAGTAGAGGACGAGCTGCCAGGCGGCCGTCATCCACACGGTGAGGAGCGAGCCCACGGAGATGACCGTCAGGGCGACGGCGACGACCCGGCGGATGCCGAAGCGGTCCATGAGGGCGGCGGCGAAGGGCGCCGTCAGGCCGTAGAGGGCGAGGTTCACCGAGACGGCGAAGCCGATGGTGCCGCGCGACCAGTCGAACTCCTCGTGCAGCGGCTCGATCAGCAGGCCCGGCAGCGACGCGAAGGCCGCGGCCCCGATGATCGTGACGAAGGTGACCGCCGCGACGAACCAGGCGCGGTGGATCCGGGGGTTGCGGGCGGCGGCCGGTCCGTCGGGCGTACGGGCGGGCGTCTCGGTTGTCTGGGCCATGCCAGTGAGCCTCCCGTCTCGGGCGCGTCCCGGCCATTGGCCCGAATGACAGGTTTCCAAAGAATCGGGCCACACCCGGGGCCAAGCCGGGTCACACCCCGGGCCAAGCCGGGTCACTCCCCGGCCACTCCGGGCCCCCCGGCCACCCCGGACCCCGCCGGCCCCACCCAGGGTCCCGTCGGCCACCTCGGGCCCCGGACCCCGCCGGCCACCCCGGAGAACCCGCCAACCCCACCCCGGCCCCTCCGCCCCCACCCCTACACCCGCGCCAGCGTCCTGATCGGTCGGGCCGCCAGCAGCGCGCCCACCACGAGCACCGCGATCCCCGCCCCCGCGAGCAGCACCTCCTCCGTGCCGACCGCCGCCGCCACCGGCCCCGACAGGGTGCGGCCGACGCCCATCATCAGGAGCGAGCCGGCCACGTCGTACGCGTGCATCCGGTTCAGGGCCTCCTGCGGTACGTGCGTCTGGACGGCCGTCGACCACATCACCAGCCAGAACGCGAAGGCCGCCCCGCCGATGAACTGGCCCGCCCCGAGCAGGGCCACCGGCGCGCCGAGACCGAGCAGGAGGAGGTTCACGGGGAGGCCGAGGAGGGCGACCGCGCCCGCCGCGAGGGGCGTGCGGGGGCGCAGCCGGAGGGCGAGCAGGCCGCCGACGGCGCTTCCGGCGCCGTTGACGGCCATGAGCACGCCGTAGGTGGCCGAGCCGTGGTCCTCGGTGACGAGGCTCGCGGTGAGCGGCACCATGGGTCCCGCGACGGTCAGCCCGTACACCGTCCAGATGGAGATGACCCCCCAGAGCCAGCTCCGGGCCTTGAACTCGCGCCAGCCTCCGGCGAGTTCGGCGCCGAGCGAGTCGCGGCGCAGGGAGTCGGACGGGAGGCGCGGGATGCGCATGAGGGCGAGGCAGAGGGCGCTGACCGCGAACGTGGCGCCGTTGACGGCGAACGCGGCGCCCGCGCTCCACACCGCGACGAGGAGGCCGGCGGCGGCCGGGCCCGCCATGGTCATGAGGGCTTCGACGACCCGCAGGACGGCGTTGGCGCGCTGCACGTCGGAGGCGATGCGCGGGATCGTGGAGGCGACGCCGGGCTGGAAGAGGGCGGCGCCCATGCCGGCGGCGACGGAGAGGACGTACACCGCCCAGAGCGGCGGGCTGCCGAGGGTGAAGGAGACGGCGAGGACGGCGGCTCCGGGCAGGCGCAGCAGATCGGCGAGGATCATCATGCGGCGGGCGGTGAACCGGTCCGCGAGGACCCCGCCGAAGAGGACGAAGAGCGCGAAGGCGGCCGTCCAGCCGCCGAGCGCGTAGCCCACGGTGGAGCCGGGGTGGCCGGCGCCGAGGAGCCCTGCGGCGAAGGCGACGGGGACCATGCCCTCGCCGAAGACGGCGACGCCCCGGGCGACGAAGAAGAGCCGGAAGTTACGGTTCCAGAGCGCGGGCGGGGCGGGCGGGGCGGGAATCCGCTCGGCGGCCTCAGACTTGTACGTGTTGTCCGTCACGGACAGCTGACCTATCACCCGAGTGGTCTGGACCACCAGTGGATTTTCCGGAGGGGACACCGCCCGTGCCGCCGACACCCCGGCCCCCGACGCCGCCGCACCGCGTCGCCGTCCTCGCGCTGCCCGGTCTCCTCCCCTTCGAGCTGGGCATCCCGCACCGCATCTTCGGCCGCGCCCGCGACGCCGAGGGCCGGCTGCTGTACGAGATCGTCACCTGCGCCCCGGTCGCCGGGCCCGTCCAGACCGACGCCGACTTCGCCGTCCACGTCGAGCACGGCCCGGAGGCGCTCGCCACCGCCGACACCGTCGTCGTCCCCGCCTCGTACGAACTCGGCCCGGTCTACGACGAGGGCAGGCTCACCGACGAGCTCGCGGCCGCCCTCGCCCACATACGGCCCGGGACCCGGCTCGTCTCCATCTGCACCGGCGGGTACGTGCTCGCCGCCGCCGGTCTCCTCGACGGGCGCCCAGCCACCACCCACTGGTCCTCCGCCGAGCACTTCCAGCGTCTCTTCCCGCGCGTACGGGTCGACGCGGACGTCCTGTTCGTCGACGACGGCGACGTCCTCACCTCGGCGGGCGTGGCCGCCGGGATCGACCTGTGCCTGCACATCGTGCGCCGCGACCACGGTACGGCCGTCGCCAACGACGTCGCCCGCAGGACCGTCGTGCCGCCGCACCGGGACGGCGGCCAGGCCCAGTACATCGAGCGGCCCCTGCCGGAGGCCGGCACCCACACGACGACGTCCGCGCGCGCGTGGGCGCTCGCCCGCCTCCACGAGCCGATCCAGCTGCGGGACCTGGCCGAGAAGGAGGCCATGAGCGTACGGACGTTCACCCGCCGCTTCCGTGACGAGGTCGGCATCAGCCCCGGCCAGTGGCTCACCCAGCAGCGCGTGGAGCGCGCCCGGCACCTGCTGGAGTCCACCGACCTGCCCGTCGACCGGGTCGCGCGGGACGCGGGCTTCGGCACGGCCCAGTCGCTGCGGTCGCACCTGATGAGCGCGATCGGGGTGACCCCGACGTCCTACCGGCGCACCTTCCGCACCGGCGCGACGGCGTCCTGACCGGCGGGCACTGCGGCGACGCGGGCCGTCCGCCGCTCCCCCACCGCCCCGACCACCGTGAGCAGCACGGTCAGGCCGACCCCGCACAGGATCGCCGTCGACGGGGCGACCACCGTGAGCAGGCCGCCCGCGAGGGTGCCGCTCGCCGCGTAACCCGCGCCGACCGCCGCGTACATGACCGAGTACCCGGCGGCGAGCGCGGACGGCGGGAGGATCTCCCGCAGGGCCAGGTTCCGGGTGAGCATGGCGGGGGCCATGAGGAGGCCGGACAGCGCGAGGGTGATCGCGATGCCCACCGTCCAGGGCAGGACGGCGACGAGGGCGACCCCGGCGGACACGCCGAGGACGAGGACGACGGACTGGACCGGCAGCGCTCCCGGCCAGCGGCCGCCCCGCAGGCCGTACACGAACGCGCCGACGGCCGAACCGATGGAGAACCCGGCGAGCAGGGGCCCCGCCCAGCCGATGCCGATCCCGCGCTGTTCCAGCAGGGCGGGCAGGATCAGCTCGGCGAGCGCGAGCAGCGTCAGGGCGCCGGCCCCGAGGACGTAGACGGGCCAGGCCCGCAGCAGCGCCCGTCGCGCCGAGGCCCCCTTCTCCGGCGGTTCGGCCGCCCAGCCGGCCGGCAGCAGCCACAGTCCGGCCACCGAGAGGCCCATCAGGACTCCCTGGAGGAGCAGCGGTACGGCGGGGTCGACGCCGAGCGCCAGACCGGTGGCGAGCGCGGGGGCGGCCGCCCAGATCCCGAAGGTCAGCACCGATTCCATGCTCATGGCCTGGGTGACGGCGCGTTCCGGGACGAGGCTGGTGAGCAGGGCGCGCAGCCCGCCGGGCACGGCGGCGGGTCCCGCGCCGGCGAGCAGCGCGAGGGCGGCGAGGACGGCCGGGTGGGCGCCGGGCAGGAGGCCGAGCCCGGCGAACCCGGCGGCGCCGGCGGCGAGTCCGGCGACGAGCTGCGGGCGGGCCCGCTCGGCGTTCATGCGCATGCCGAGGACGGGGGCGGCGACGATCTCCCCGAGCACGTACGCGGCGGCGAGCGCGGCGCCGAGCGAGTAGCCGCCGGGCCGCTCCCGGACGAGGAACACGAGCGCGAGCGGCGCCATCGCGACCGGCAGCCGCCCGGCGACGGTGACGACGGACCAGACGAGGACGGGGCGGATGGCGAGCTCGCGGTAGGACATGTCCAGGACCGTACGGCTCCTGACTCCTGATGCCCAGCCCTTTCCGTACGGCTTCAGAAGGTGAGCACGCCCCTGGCCACCTTTCCCCGCTCGGCGTCCTCGACGGCCCGCGCGAACTCCTCCACCGGGTAGGTGGCGGTGACGAGTTCGTCGAGGAGGAGGCGGCCGGAGCGGTACAGCTCGGCGTAGAGGGGGATGTCCCGCTGGGGGCGGGAGGAGCCGTAGCGGCAGCCGAGGATCGACTTGTCGAGGAACATCGCGGCCGGGAGGAAGCTCGCCTCCGCCTTGGGGGCGGTCATGCCGAGCAGGATCGCCTGGCCGTGCCGGTCGAGCAGGTCGATCGCGGCGCGGACGAGTCCGGTGTGGCCGACGCATTCGAAGACGTGGTCGGCGCCGGTGGGCAGGACGTCCCGTACGCCGTCGGCGGAGGTGAGGAAGTGGGTGGCGCCGAACCGGCGGGCCACCTCCTCCTTCGCGGGGTTGGTGTCGACGGCGACGATCGTGAGGGCGCCCGCGATGCGGGCGCCCTGGAGGACGTTGAGGCCGATGCCGCCGGTGCCGATGACGACGACGGTCTCGCCCCGGCCGACCCGGGCGCGGTTGAGTACGGCGCCGACGCCGGTGAGGACGCCGCAGCCCATGAGGGCGGCGGAGGTGAGCGGGATGTCCTTCGGGATCCGCACGGCCTGGACGGCCTTGACGACGGTCCGCTCGGCGAAGGAGGAGTTGGAGGCGAACTGGTACAGCGGGTTCCCGTCCCGGGAGAACGGGCGCCCCGGGCTCCCGATGGCCTTCCGGCACATCGTGGGCCGCCCCCGGTCGCAGTCGGCGCAGGCGCCGCAGTTGGCGAGCGTGGAGAGGGCGACGTGGTCGCCGGGGACGACATGGGTGACGCCGGGTCCCACGGCCTCGACGACGCCCGCGCCCTCGTGGCCGAGGACGACGGGCACGGGGAACGGGATGGTGCCGTCGATGACGGAGAGGTCGCTGTGGCAGAGTCCGGCGGCGGCGACGGCGACGAGCACCTCGCCGGGGCCGGGCGGGCGCACCTCCAGGTCGTCGACGACCCGGGCCTGCTTCCCGTCGAAGACGACGCCTCTCATGAGCCGTTCTCCTCGGCCGCGTTCGGGCGGGAGCCCTCCGCCGCCGCCCGGGCCATCTCGTCGAGCCGTGCCAGCATCGGCATCGGGTCCACCCCCACCGTCCCCGGCAGGAAGTCCGCGATGCGTTCCGGGGTCCACGCGCCGCCCTCCGCGTATCCCGCGCGCAGTTCCCTCGGCTGGGCCCAGACCGCGATCTTGGGGCCCGCGATCGTGTACACCTGGCCGGTGATCCGCTCCGACCGGGCCCGCTCGGAGAGCAGGTAGACGACGAGCGCCGCCACGTCCTCCGGTTCGCCGATCTCCGCCAGTTCCATGGGGACGTTCGCGGACATGCGGGTCCGGGCCACCGGTGCCACGGCGTTGGCCGTCACCCCGTACTTGTGGAGTCCGAGGGCGGCGCTGCGCACCAGCGAGATGATCCCGCCCTTCGCCGCCGCGTAGTTGGCCTGGGCCACCGAGCCCTGGTGGTTGCCGCTCGTGAAGCCGATGAGGGTGCCGGCGCCCTGGCGGCGCATCACCGCCGACGCGGCCCGGAAGACGGTGAAGGTGCCCTTGAGGTGGGTGGCGACGACCGGGTCCCACTCCTCCTCGGACATGTTGAAGAGCATCCGTTCGCGCAGGATGCCGGCGACGCACACGACGCCGTCGACGCGGCCGTACTCCGCGAGGGCGACGTCGACGACCCGCTGCCCGCCCGCCATGGTGGAGATGTCGTCGGCGACGGCGACGGCGGTGCCGCCCGCCGCCTCGATCTCCTTGACCACGGCGAGGGCGATCTCGGAGCTGGGTTCCCCGCCGTCGATCGACACCCCGTAGTCGTTGACGACGACCTTCGCGCCCTCCGCCGCGCACGCGAGGGCGACGGCGCGGCCGATGCCCCGTCCCGCGCCCGTCACGGCGACGACCTTGTCAGCCAAGAAGTTCCCCACGCCCGGCCCCTTCCCGCAGTTTCTGACGGTCCGTTAGATTCGTTCGTCGTCAGGATTCTACGGTCCGTCAGATACCGGTCCACAAGACCCCGGAGGCCCCCGATGTCTCTGCCCGCCGCATTCCACGAGATCGCCAAGCGCGTCAACAACTGGGGCCGCTGGGGCCGGGACGACGAGATCGGCACGCTCAACCTCGTCACGGACGAGGTCGTACGGGACGCCGTCGCCACCGTCCGTTCGGGGCTCCGCGTCCCGCTCGCCGTCGACCTCAAGCAGGACGGCGTGCAGACCGGCGTGATCCCCGGCCGGGTCAACCCGCTCCACGTCATGGTCCAGATCAACCAGGAGCTCTTCGGCCCCGGCACGATCGCCACCAGCGACGACGCCGTGACCCTGGGCCTGCAGGCCGGCACCCACTGGGACGCCCTGACCCACGTCTCGCACTCGGGCCGCCTCTACAACGGCCGCCCCGCCGCCTCCATCACCCCGCACGGCCGCTCCGAGTTCAGCGGCATCCACACCGCCCGGCACCTCGTGAGCCGTGGCGTCCTGCTCGACGTCGCCGCCGCGAAGGGGCTGGACCGGCTGCCCGGCGACCACGCCGTCACGCCCGAGGACCTGGACGAGGCGGCCGACTTCGGCGGGGTCACGGTCCGGTCCGGCGACGTCGTGCTCGTACGGACGGGTCAGATGCGGCTGTACCTGGCCGGGGACCGGCACGGGTACGCGTTCCCGTCACCGGGCCTCTCGGTCCGTACGCCGGAGTGGTTCCACGCCCGCGACGTCGCGGCCGTCGCCAACGACACGCTCACCTTCGAGATCTTCCCGCCGGAGATCGAGGACCTGTGGCTGCCCGTCCACGCCCTCGACCTCGTCGAGATGGGGATGCTCCAGGGGCAGAACTGGAATCTGGAATCTCTGTCCACAGCCTGTGCACAAGAGCGGCGCTACGCGTTCCTGCTCTCCGCGATGCCCGAGCCCTTCGTCGGCGGCACGGGCACACCGGTCGCGCCGGTCGCCGTGCTCTGACAGGGATTCACGGGGACGTTCACAGGGGCATCAGCGGGCGGCGGCGCGCTCGCGCGCGCCCCGAGCACGGCACGGCCGCCGCCACCCGGCCACGACCCGCACACGCCGAGGGCACACGGCCCTCGGCTCCCCTCGCCACGAATCGCTCACCCCAGGGTGGTCAAAACGCCATGAAACGTCAACAGCGCACCCGTCCGGGTGACACGGAGCCCCCCGGAACCACCGGTCCCACCGGCACCGGAACCGGCAGGGGCGCGGCCGGAGCCCGGTCCACCTCGCACCAGATGCTCTTGCCGACGCCCTCGGGCTCCCAGCCCCACCGGTCCGCGAGGCCGTCGACCAGCTCCAGGCCGCGCCCGTTGGTGTCCTCGCCCTCCGCGTGCCGGGGCCGCGGCGGGCGGTCGCTCGTGTCGGCGACCTCGACCCGCACCCCGCCCTCCGACGCGAACAGCATCCGCAGCACGGCCGGACAGCCGGTGTGCACCACGGCGTTGGTCACGAGTTCGGAGATGAGCAGCACCAGCGTCTCGGCCAGCGGCTCGTCCGCCTCTATGCCCGAGCCGGCGAGCCGTGACCGGGCCCACCTCCGGGCTCGCCCCACCTCTGCCGGGTCGGGCCCGACCTCCAACTGCACCTGAAGCACCTGCACCGCTCACACCATCCGAACCGGCGGACACACCTTCACGGAACGTGATTCCCTTACGGGACAGCATGGTTGACGTACAGTCACCGCAACAAGCGCTTCGGGCATATTCCAGCGCGAAGGAGTACGCATGGTCCATACTGTGCGACGCACTCTGCGGGGAGTCGAACGCCGGGCGCGAGCGGCGGGCATTCGCGGAGCCGGGGTCACCTCGGGGGCGACACCGGGACGATCCGGGGCAACATGCACGCGCATCCCACGGAGCGTACCGGAGCCGGAGGCCGACTCCGGGCCGTGACGACCCCGCCGAAGGACACAACCCGATATCGACGTTCCGTGACCTGCCCGGCGCGGACCGCTACAGGGCGGCGGCCATCGCCTCCTCGGCGCGCGCGGCGGGCAGCCGCAGCTCGGCCCGCACCCACGCGCGTTTGAGGTGCAGATGGACGTCCGCCTCCCAGGTGAAGCCCATGCCACCGTGGACCTGGAGGCAGTCGCGGGCGTTGCCGGTCGCGGCCCTGTCGGCGAGGAGTTTGGCGCCCGCGGCCTCGACGGGGTCGCCGGTGAGGGAGGCGGCCCGCACGGCGGCGCGGGCGAGCTCGGTCCGCACGAGCATCCCGGCGCAGAGGTGCTTCACCGCCTGGAACCCGCCGATCGCCGTCCCGAACTGCTCCCGCTCCCGCGCGTACCGCACGGCCGCCTCGGTGGTCCGCTCGGCACTCCCGACCTGCTCGGCGGCGGTGAGGAGCACCGCGGCGGCGTGCCGGAGCACCGTGGGCCCGGCCCCGTTGGCGCTGCCGCCGGGATCCGGCACCCGGTGCAGCGGTGTCAGCGGATCCACCGACCTCATCGGCGCGGCTCCCCGCGCGTCCCCGAGGACCACGTCCGCCTCGTCCAGCCAGGGGACGAGGCCCTCGGCGGCCTCGGTCACCACCACGTCCCCCTCGGCGGCGCCCGGCACGGACCCCGCCGCCAGGTGCGTCGCGACGAGCGGTCCCGGCAGCAGCGCCCTGCCCGCCTCCTCGAAGACGAGCACCGCCTCCGGCAGCCCGAGCCCCACCCCGCCCTCCTCCTCCGGCAGCCGCAGCGCGAAGAATCCGGCCGCGCCCAGTTCCCGCCACAGGCCCCGGTCGAGGCCGCCCGCGTCGACGGCGGCCCGGAGGGCGTCCCGGTCGAAGAGGCGCGCGAGCAGGTCGCGCACGCCCCGGCGCAGCGCCCGCTGGTCCTCGGTGAGTCGGAAGTCCACGGCGGCGGTCACCGGCCCTTCGGCAGGCCGAGGATGCGCTCGGCGACGATGTTGCGCTGGATCTGGGAGGTGCCGGCCGCGATCGTGTACGAGAGCGAGGAGAGCCGGTCCAGGGTCCAGTCGCGGTCGAGGTCGAGCGCGTCGGGTCCGAGGACGGCGGCGGCGGCCTCGTACAGCTCCTGGCGGGCGTGGGAGTAGTGCAGTTTGAAGACGGAGCCGCCGGTGCCGGGGACCCCGCCGGTGGCCTGGGCCTCGCTGACGTTGGCCTGGACGAGGCGCCACAGCGCCTGGAACTCGGCGGAGAGCCTGCCGAGCCGCCGCCGCAGGACGGCGTCGTCCCAGGTGCCGTTCTCGCGGGCCGTACGGGCGAGTTCGCCGAGGAGGCGGCGGCAGGCGACGACCTCGCCGACGAAGGCGGTGCCGCGTTCGAAGGAGAGGGTCACCAGGGTGATCCGCCAGCCGTCGTTCTCCGCGCCGACGCGGTTCTCCACGGGCACGCGTACCTCGTCGAGGAAGACCTCGGCGAACTCCGTCGAGCCCGCGAGGGTGCGCAGCGGCCGTACGGTGACGCCCGGTGCGTCCATGGGCATCGCGAGCCAGGTGATGCCCCGGTGCCGGGGCGCCGCTCCGGGGTCGGTCCGTACGAGCAGTTCGCACCAGTCGGCGGCCTCGGCGTGCGAGGTCCAGATCTTGGAGCCGGTGACGACGTACGTGTCCCCGTCCCGTACCGCCCTGGTCCGCAGGGACGCGAGGTCGGAGCCCGCGTCCGGTTCGCTGAAGCCCTGGCACCAGACCTCGTCTCCGCGCAGGATCGGCGGCAGCCAGCGTGCGCGCTGTGCGGCGGTGCCCTCGGCGGCGATCGTCGGCCCCGCGTGGAGGAGTCCGACGAAGTTGGCGCCGACGTAGGGCGCGCCGGCGCGTTCGGTCTCCTCCAGGAAGATCAGCCGCTGCGTCGGGGAGGCGTCCCAGTGGGTGTCGGCGTATCCGGCGTCGTACAGCCGGCGCTGCCAGCCGCAGTCGTAGGCCCGGCGGGCCGGCCAGTCCGTCGGGTCGGGTCTCGGCGGGAGGCCGGGCAGGGTCGCGGTGAGCCATTCCCGCAGCCGGGCGCGGAAGTCCTCCTCCTCGTCGGTGCAGGTGAGGTCCATCAGACGGTTCCGTGGTCGCGGTCGAGGTCGAGGCCGAGCATGCGGATGGCGTTGCCGCGCATGAGCTTGTAGACGGTCTCGTCGTCGAGGCCCTGGACGTGGTCGAGGGCGACCTCCTTGGTGTGCGGGAAGGTCGAGTCGACGTGCGGGTAGTCGGTCTCGAAGGTGGCGTTGTCCCTCCCCACGACGTCGAGGGAGGCGATGCCGTGCTTGTCGCGGAAGAAGCAGCAGAAGATCTGCCGGTAGTAGTACGTGGACGGGGGCTCGGGGATCAGGTCGCGGACGCCGCCCCAGGCGCGGTGCTCCTCCCACACGTCGTCGGCGCGTTCGAGGGCGTACGGGATCCAGCCCATCTGGCCCTCGCTGTAGGCGAGCTTGAGCGTCGGGAACTTGACGAGGACCCCGGAGAAGAGGAAGTCCATCATCGAGGCCATGGCGTTGTTGAAGCTCAGGGAGGCCTGGACGGCGGGCGGGGCGTCGGGGGAGGCGGCGGGCATCTGGCTGGACGACCCGATGTGCATGTTGACCACCGTGCCGGTCTCCTGGCAGACGGCGAAGAAGGGGTCCCAGTGGCCGGAGTGGATGGAGGGGAGTCCGAGGTGGGTGGGGATCTCGGAGAAGGTGACGGCCCGGACGCCGCGGGCGGCGTTGCGCCGGATCTCGGCGACGGCCAGGTCGATGTCCCACAGGGGGATGATGCAGAGCGGGATCAGCCGTCCGCCGCTGTCCCCGCACCACTCCTCGACCATCCAGTCGTTGTAGGCGCGGACGCAGGCGAGGGCGACCTCCTTGTCGTGGGCCTCGGCGAAGGTCTGGCCGCAGAAGCGGGGGAAGGTGGGGAAGCAGAGGGAGGCCTCGACGTGGTTGAGGTCCATGTCGGCGAGGCGTGCCTTCGGGTCCCAGCAGCCGCGCCGCATCTCCGCCCTGGTGATGCCCTCCAGGGTCATGTCGTCGCGGTCGAAGCCGACGGCGGCGATGTTCCGTTTGTACGGGAACATGAGGTCCTCGTAGATCCACCAGTCGGTGGGCGGTCCTTCGGGGTCCATGGTGATCCGGTACTTGCCGGCGACGTAGGCGAGCTCGCCGATGCCGGCCGTGAGGGGCCGGGGGCCGCGGTCGCGGTACTGCTTCGGGAGCCAGGTCTCGAAGAGGTGGGCCGGCTCGATCACGTGGTCGTCGACGCTGATGATGCGGGGCAGTTCCGTCATGGGGCCTTCTCCCGGTTCCGCCGGGCCGTCGTCTCCGACGCCCGTTTCTGATGACCCGTCAGATCTGATGAGGTCAGGCTAGCCCCGCACCCCTGGACCGACAAGCGGCGCACCTCTACGCTCTCGGCACGATCTGACGGAACGTCAGTCAAGAGGAGGACGGGATGCAAGAGACCGCACACACGCTCGGCGGGTCCCGCACGCTCTGGGAGCTCGTCGAGCGCCGCGCCGCCCTCACCCCCGACCGGCCCGTCCTCCTCCAGGGCGACCGCGTCCTCACCTTCGGCGGCCTCCGCGACCGCGCCGAGCGCTGCGCCGCCGGCCTGTACGCGCGGGGCGTGCGCCCCGGCACGGTCGTCGCCTGGCAGCTGCCCACCCGGATCGAGACCGCGGTGCTCTCCTTCGCGCTCGCCCGCATCGGAGCCGTACAGACGCCCCTCATCCCCTTCTACCGGGACAAGGAAGTCGGCTTCGCGCTGCGGGAGTCCGGCGCCGAGTTCTTCGCCGTCCCCGGAGAATGGCGCGGATTCGACCATACGGAGATGGCCCGGCGGCTCGGCGCGCGCGGCGTCTTCGAGGCGTACGCGTCCCTGCCCGACGGCGACCCGGCGGTGCTGCCCCCGCCGCCCGCCTCGGGCACCGACGTCCGGTGGATCTACTGGACCTCCGGCACGACCTCCGACCCCAAGGGCGTCCTGCACACCGACCGCTCGCTCCTCGCCGGCGGCTCCTGCCTCGCCCACGCGCTCCGCCTGACCCCCGCCGACGTCGGCTCGATGGCCTTCCCGTACGCGCACATCGCCGGGCCCGACTACACGGTGATGCTGCTGCTCTACGGGTTCCCGGCGGTGATGTTCGAACAGTTCGCGCTGCCGGACGCCCTGGACGAGTACCGCCGGCACGGCGTGACCGTCGCCGGCGGCTCCACCGCCTTCTACGCGATGTTCCTCGCCGCGCAGCGCGAACGGCCCGGCGAACCGGTCATCCCCACCCTGCGGCTGCTCGCGGGCGGCGGGGCGCCGAAGCCGCCGGAGATCTACCACGCCGTACGGAAGGAGCTGGGCTGCCAGCTCACCCACGGGTACGGCATGACGGAGGTCCCCATGATCACGATGGGCGACCCCGACGACACCCCCGAGAACCTGGCGACCACCGAGGGGCGCCCGCCCGCCGGGATGGAGATCCGGATCACCGGCTCCGGTGAGGTCCGCCTGCGCGGCGAGGCCGTCTGCCGGGGCTATCTGGACCCGGCCCAGACGGCCGCCGCGTTCGACGAGGACGGCTTCCTCGTCACCGGGGACCTCGGACACCTGACCCCGAGCGGGCACCTCGTCCTCACCGGCCGGGTCAAGGACATCATCATCCGCAAGGGAGAGAACATCTCGGCCAAGGAGATCGAGGACCTCCTCCACGCGCACCCCGACGTCGGCGACGCGGCCGTCATAGGCCTCCCGGACGCCGAGCGCGGCGAGCGCGTCTGCGCGGTCGTGGAACAGCCGCCGGGGGCCTCCCCGCTGACCCTCCCGGCGGTGACGGCCTTCCTGCGCGAGGCGGGCCTCTCCGTCCACAAGCTGCCGGAACAGCTGGAGGTGGTGGACGCGCTCCCCCGCAACGAGACGCTGCGGAAGGTGCTCAAGTACCGGCTGAGGGAGCGATTCGGTCGGTCGCGATGAGATCCGCCCTGGTGACGCTCACCGCACCGGTGTCCGCCTCGTCGGTGCCCGGCCCGGTGAGCGGCGCGTCCACGGGCAGCGGGTCCGTGCCGGTGAGCGCCGCCGACCCGTCCTCGTACACCTCGAAGAGGCGCCGGACGCCGAGCGCGGCGAGCACCCGGCCGACGTGACCCTCCCTGTCCTCGGGCAGGACGAGGCGGAGCCGGCCGCCGCAGGAGCGCAGCAGACGGCGGGCCGCGATCAGCATGCCCACGCCGCTGGAGTCGCAGAACCGGACGGCGGACAGGTCGAGCACCAGGTCATGACGGCCCCCCGCGACCACGTCGTGGACGCGGCGACGTATGCGGGGGGAGGTGACCAGGTCCAGTTCTCCCCGCACGCGGAAGA
Organism: Streptomyces sp. CB02261; assembly: GCF_001905665.1. Taxonomy (GTDB): domain Bacteria; phylum Actinomycetota; class Actinomycetes; order Streptomycetales; family Streptomycetaceae; genus Streptomyces. Next base: position 863,200 of record NZ_LIVX01000002.1, read on the forward strand.
GCGTCCAGGAGCCGTGTTCGTCCTCGTCGACCTCGATCGTCGTCACGGAACGCCGCCTGCCCCACCCCACACCGCCGAAACCACCCCGCCGAAGGTTGACGCTTTCCTTACCACCCGGATCCCCGTCAAGGGCGCACTTGCGGCAAAGGGAGGTGCGCTGTCGGTACGGCGCACTACTTTGGAGGAGGACCGGGGGGCGCCGGAGGGAGCCGGGAGAGGGCGGAGGGGCGGACATGGAGACACCACGGCGCTGGGACCGCAGGATGCAGCAGCGGCTGGCGCGCGGGGAGGCAGCCGCGCTCGGCGAGCTGTACGACCGGTTCGCCTCGCTCGTGCACAGCCTCGCCCACCGGGTCCTCGACGACGACGACGCGGCCGACCAGATCACCCGCGAGGTCTTCGGCTACATCTGGGAGAACCCCGACGCGTACGACCCCAAGCAGGGCAACATGCGCGCGTGGGTGGCCCGGCTGACGCAGTCGCAGGCCGTGCACCGGCTGCGGCAGGCCGAGGCGACGGCGTTTGCGGAGACGGGCCGGGGCTCCGCCGAGGAGCTGGAGCAGAAGGTGCGGCGGGCCTCGGTCGCGGCGCGCGCCGACTACATCGTGACGTCGATGCCGACACCGCTCAGAGCCGCGCTCGAACTGGCGTACTTCCAGCGGCGGGACTACCGCCAGACCGCCGCCGACCTCGGCGTCACCGAGGACGAGGCGCGGCGACGCCTCCGCCTCGGGCTCCAGCTGCTGTCCTCGGCGAACACCCGGCACCCCGAGGGCGGCGGACCGCCCGGCTACGGACGGGCGCTGTGACCGGGGCGAACGGCGACGCGGACGGCGTCGCACGCGCCCCGTGGGTGCCCGGGCCGCGCCGGGCGGCGGACGACCACGCGGACCTGACGGCGGAGGTACCGGGAGCGGAGCCCGAACCGGAGGTGCCGGTCCTCACCCACGGTGTGCTCAAGTCCCTGCTCGGGGCCTGGGCGCTCTCGGCGTGTTCCGCCGGGGAGACGAAGGCCGTCGAGGACCACCTCACGGCCTGCGCGCCGTGCGCGGACGAGGCGCTGCGGCTGCGTGACGCCGTGGCGCTGCTGCACGAGGACCGCGACCTGGACCTCGACCCGCTGCTGCGGTCCCGGGTCCTGGAGAGCTGCCTGGGCCGCCGCCCGGCCCGTATCCCGGTCCCCGGCTGGGTCACGCCGTACGACGCGGAGACGGCGCGCCTCGACGCGCTGCTGCGGGACATCGGCGAGTCGGAGTGGCACGCGCCGGTACGGCTCAAGTGGTACGAGGAGGACCAGGTCGTCCGGCGGAAGGCGACGGTCGCCGCCGTCATCGGGCACCTCTTCGCGGTGGACGGCATGGTGTCGGCGGCACTCGGGCTCGACGATCCGCTGGGCGAGGGGACACCGGAGCTGTCGCCGGCCGCGCGGACGGAGGCGTTCTGGTCGGGCCTGGACCGGCCGCCGGGCCGGGCGCTGCGGGGGCCCTGGCGGGAGCAGAGCCACACGCTGATCCGGACGGTCTCGTTCGCGGGGCGAGGGGTGGCGGACCTGACGGTCACCTACAAGGACTTCGCGCTGCCGCTGCGGGACTCGCTGCTTGAGCGGGCGTTCGAGTGCTGGGTGCACGCGGACGACATCGCGCAGGCGGTGGCGTACCCGTACGCGCCGCCGAGCGGGGCGCATCTGCACGACATGATCGACCTGGCGGCCCGGCTGCTCCCCGGCGCCCTCGCGAACCGCCGCCGCACGGGCCTGGCGTCCCCGGCCCGGCACCTGGTGGAGGCGGGCACGCCGGGCCGCACGCTCCACCTGGAGGTGGAGGGCCCGGGCGGCGGTCACTGGTACATCGCCCTCGACTCCCCGGCCGCCGTGGGCTCCCCGGACCACACGGTGGCGCAGGTGGCGATGGACGGCGTGGAGTTCTGCCAGCTGGTGGCGGGCCACGTCTCCCCCCAGGAGGCGGCAGCGGGCCAGGACGGCGACCGAGAAGCCATCCGAGACGTCCTCTCGGCGGCGGCGTCACTGAGCCGGTTGTAGCGGCGGTGGCCCCGCCGGGCCGTGTCCGGGTCCCCGGTCCTAGGCGAAGACGACCGTGCGGCGGCCGTTCAGGAGGATGCGGCGTTCCGCGTGCCACTTGACCGCGCGGGCGAGGGCCTGGCACTCCACGTCGCGGCCGATCGCGACCAGCTGGTCGGGGGTCACCTCGTGGCCGACGCGTTCGACCTCCTGCTCGATGATCGGGCCCTCGTCGAGGTCGGCCGTCACGTAGTGGGCCGTCGCGCCGATCAGCTTCACGCCGCGCGTGTGCGCCTGGTGGTAGGGCTTGGCGCCCTTGAAGCTGGGGAGGAAGGAGTGGTGGATGTTGATGATCCGGCCGGAGAGCTGCTTGCACAGGTCGTCGGAGAGGACCTGCATGTAGCGGGCGAGGACGACCAGCTCGACGTTCTCCTGCCGGACCAGCTCCAGGAGTTCCGCCTCCGCCGCCGGCTTCGTGTCCTTCGTCACCGGGATGTGCCGGAACGGGATGCCGTAGGAGCCGACGAGCTCCTCGAAGTCGGTGTGGTTGGAGACGACGGCGACGATCTCCACGGGCAGCGCGCCGATCCGCGACCGGAACAGCAGGTCGTTCAGACAGTGGCCGAACTTCGACACCATGAGGACGACCCGCATGCGCTCGTCGGCGCGGTTGATCTGCCACTCCATGGTGAAGGCGTCACCGACCGCGGCGAAGCTCGCCCGCAGCTTCTCGACGTTCACCGGGGCCTCGGCCGAGAAGTGGACCCGCATGAAGAAGAGACCGGTGTCACGGTCTCCGAACTGCTGACTGTCCTCGATGTTGCACCCCGTGATGAAGAGGTAGCTCGACACGGCGTGCACGATGCCCTGCTTGTCGGGGCACGAGAGGGTGAGGACGTACTGGTCGGTCATCCTGTCAGCCTGCCACACCCGGGCGGGTCCCGAAGCCCACTGTCCGTCAGGCGGAACGGGTCATGATCCGGAGCACGTCCAGCGACCGAGGAGGCGTGTCCGGGTCCTCGCCGTCGGCCTGGGCGAGGCGTACGTGCGCCTCGCGGGCGGCCCGTACGGCCTCGGGCCAGCCGGGGTGCTCCAGGTACGCGGTGACGGCGGCGTCGGGACCGACCTGGTGCAGGATGCGGAGCACCCGCAGGACGGCGACGTCGACGAGGGCGGCCTCGCCGGTGTCACGGAAGATCGAGCCGACGTACTTCTCGGCGGACCAGTTGTCGAGCCAGGTGTCCTCGACGAGGCGGTAGACGGCGTCGGTGACGTCGCCGTACCCGTCCACGCCTGCGAGCCAGGTGGCCTCGTGGAACCCGGGGTCGGAGAGCATGTGCAGCGCCGAGCGCACGTTGCTGCGCCAGCGCCACCACGGCATGTCGTTGAGCGGCATGCCGCCCATGGTGGAGGAGCGACGGCCGCGACGGGAAGAGTTCACCGAACCGGAGACTGGACTGGACACGTTTCGATCGTACGTTCCCTTGTCCGGTAACCGGAGCCCGCCCCTCGCGGCCCCCGCAATTCACCTCCAGGTCACCCACCGTTGAACCATGCTCACTCCCGCGTTACCCATGAGGCGGAAATGTGCATGCCCATGACCGGTAGGCGACTGACCTCACTCCTCGCGTATGTCACGACCGCGGCGACCGGAGCCTCGTTGCTCACCGGTTGTGGCGTGCTCCCTGGGGCCACGGGGGGCTCCAGGGAGCCCGTCACCGTGATGACCTGGGCCCCCGACCAGACCCGTGCGACCAACATGCCCGGAATGCCCGCCATGGCGCAGGCCTACGCCCGGTGGATCAACTCCCAGGGCGGCATCGACGGCCACGAGCTCCGCGTCCTCACCTGTAACGAACACAACACCAGCACCGGCGCCGCCGCCTGCGCCCGCCGGGCCGTCCGCGAGAAGGCGGTCGCCGTCGTCGGTTCGTACAGCCAGAACGGGCGCGCCTTCATGGCCCCCCTGGAAGCCGCCGGCATCCCGTACATCGGCGGCTACGGCATATCGGAGGACGAGTTCACCAGCCCGCTCTCCTATCCCGTCAACGGCGGGCTCGCCTCCCTCATCGCCGGCCACGGCATGCAGCTCGCCGAGTCCTGCCGCACCGTCTCCCTCGTCCGGCCGGACACGCTCGCCGGCGACAAGCTTCCCGAGCTGCTCAACTCCGGTCTGCGCAAGGCCAGCCACCGCAACGCCGTCGACATCCCGGCCGTCGAGGACGCGGCCGAGTACACCGCGCAGGCCGGCCGGGCCCGGGAGAAGGCCGGTGAGGAGAACGGCTGCGTCACCGCCGTGCTCGGCGAGCGCACCCAGACGTTCTTCGACTCCTTCCGCCGCCTCCCCGCGACCGAGGCCGAGGCCGGCGACGGGGACGGCAAGGGCGAGGGCGACAGCGACGGCACCGGCGAGGGCGACTCGGGCGCGAAGCCGGGCGCCGTACGGATCTCGTCCGTCCTCGGCAGCGTCGGCCAGCCCGTGATCGACCGCACCGGCGGCGCCCGCAGCCCCTTCGAGGGCGCGTTCGTCACCGGCTGGTACCCGGAGGCGGCCGACAAGAGCTGGGCGCCGATGCGCAAGGTCATCCAGGAGCACGCGTTCGCCGACAACCGGGTCGACCCGGCCGACGCGGGCGTCCAGACCACGTGGATCGCGTACACGGTCCTCAAGGAGGTCGTCGAGGCCCTCGACGCCGACCGGGTCACGGCCACGCAGATCGCCCACGCGCTCGACCGGGGCGAGCGGATCGACACCGGGGGCCTGACCCCCGCCCTGCGCTGGAAGTACGAGGACCTGCTCGGCGCCCCCGGCTTCCCCCGGATCGTCAACCGCGAGGTGACGTTCCAGGTGGTCCGCCAGGGGCAGCTCGTGGCGCAGAGGCCCGGCTTCGTCGACGTCGGCGAGACCGTCCTCAGCGCCCCCTGAGCCGTCCGTCGCTACAGCTGGGTGGGCTGCCGCTTCTCCAGGCCGTACTTCTCCGCGATCGGGTTCCACAGCCCGGACGCCGTGCGCTTGGCCTTGGTCGCCTCACTGCTCTTCGTGTTCGCCGCGGAGAAGTGGTTGGTCGAGGTGGCCTTGCCGCCCTTGCAGGCCTTCTTGGCCTTCATCTGGACGGCCCAGGCCGCGTAGTGGTCGTCGGCGGACGCCGAGGCCTGCCAGGCCTTGGTGAGCGCCGCCGTCAGGGCCGCGTTGTCCGGGAGCTTGTCGACCGACAGCGTGCGGAGCTGGGTGACCAGGCCCCGGCGCTGGTCGGCGGCGCCGCGGAGGTCGGCGGCCGCCTTGTCCAGGTTCTTGCACTGCTTGATCGACTCGACCGAGCTGATGACCGTGTCACGGCTGCTGCTGCTGGTCGCGAGGAGCTTGCTGAGCTCCTGCGCCTGCGGCTCCGCCGGGTCGGCGGGCTTCTCGGCGGGCGGCGCGGAGGAGGGCGGCGCGGAGGAGCTCGACGCCACGTTCTGCCCGTCCGTCTTGGGGTCCTTCTTCTCGTCCCCGCCGCTGAGGAGCGCGCCGGCGCCGAGGCCGACGACCGCGCAGCCGACGACGACGGCGGCGATCAGCGCGACGGGCGACTTGCGGCGCGCGGGCTCGGGCTCGCCGCCGTCGTAGTAGGCGTCCTGGTAGGCGTACTGCTGCGGGGGCGCCGGCGGCTGGTGGTGCTGCTGGGGCTGCTGGTACGGGGCCGGGGCGGGCTGCTGGTACGCCTGGGTGCGCGGCTGCGGCTGCTGCGGGGCCCGGGGGGCCTCCGTACGGAAGAGGTTGTCGAACTCGGCGGGCGGCTGCCGCTCACCGGGCTCCTGCCCCGGCACGGGGGCGATGTACTGGGTCGCGTCCGAGGCCCCCGCCGGGCCGGAACCGTGCGGCCCCTGCTGCCCGTGCTGGTTCTGCTGGCCCTGCTGCCCGTGCTGCCCCTGCGCCTGGAGCGGTCCCGTGCCCAGGAACTGGGTGTGGGCGCCCCCGCCCTGCTGCTGCTGCGGCGGCGGCACCGGGGCGATGTGCTGCGTGGCCTGCATGTCCCCGGCGGCCGGCGGCGGGTACCCGTACCCGGGCTGCGGCGCCGCCACCGGCGGCGGGTACCCGTACCCCGGCGGCGGAGCCGCGGCGGCCGGCATCCCGCCGCCCGCGACCGGGGCGATGTGCTGGGTCGCCTGCATGTCGCCGGCGCCGGGCGCCGGGTAGCCGTAGCCGGGCTGCGGCCCGGCGCCCTGCGGCGGGACCGGCGGCAGGTACTGGGTGGACTGCATGTCGGCGGCGCCGCCCGGCGTCGCCTCAGGAGGCAGCGGCTGCGCGGGCGGCAGCGGCTGTCCGCCCGGCGCGGCGCCGGCGGGACCCCAGGCGCCACCCCACGGCTGTGCTCCCCCTTGGGCGTCCTGCGCGGGGGGCACCGCCGGGTACTGCGGCTCCGGACCCTGTCCGTTCTGCGTCACCGGGACTCCTACTGATGGACCTACGGAATCGTCGGCCCACGCTACCGGGTACGCCCGGGGCTCCGCACACACGTGTGAGCCCGGTAACACCGCCTTCTCCCACGGCACCGCCCCCACCTGGGACTACGCCGCGTACAGCTCCATCCGCGCCCCGAACTCCCGTACCACCGGCTCCCCCGCGTACGGCTCCAGGCGCTCCCGCAGATCCTCCAGGTACTCGGAGCCCCGCGACGACCGCAGCGTGCTGAGGAGTTCGAGCGCCCGGGTCCCCGTGCGACAGGCCTGCTCGACCTCCCGCTGCTGGACCTGCGCGGAGGCCAGCAGGGCCAGTCCGATCGCCCGCCGCCTCGCCCGCGTCGCCGGGTGCCCGGCGATCGACTCCTCGGCCGCCCGTGCCGCCGCCTCCGCCTGCCCCAGGTCCCGGTGGCAGTGCGCCAGTTCGTCCGCCAGGTAGGCCTGGTCGAAGTGGGCGATCCAGGCCGGGTCGTCGCCCGCCTCCGGATCGGCCTGCTCCAGGGCCCCCACCGCGCGCCCGGCCGCCTCCTCGAAGGCGCGGACGTCCCCGAGGAGCGCGTGCCCGCGTGCCTCCGCCGCGAAGAACATCGCCTCCGCCCGCGGCGGCACCTTCCCCCGCGCGCCCTCCTGCGCGGCCCGCGCCAACTGGGCGATCTCCCGGGGGTTTCCGAGCTGCGCCGCGAGATGGCTCATCGAGGCGGCCAGCACGTACCCGCCGTAGCCCCGGTCGCCCGCGGCCTGCGCGAGCCTCAGTGCCTGGATGTAGTACCGCTGGGCGAGCCCCGGTTCACCGGTGTCCACCGCCATGTACCCGGCGAGCTCGGTGAGTCGGGCGACCGCCGCGAAGAGCTGCCTGCCGACCGCCTCCCGGTAGGAGCCGGACAGCATGCCCGAGACGACGCTGTTGAGGTAGTGGACGACCACCGGGCGCACGTGCCCGCTGCCGAACCGCCGGTCGAGGTCGACCAGCGCGGCCGTCATCTCCCGTACGGCCGCCACGTCCGCGACGCCGACGCGGGCCCCCGCCATCCGCGCCACGTGCGCGTCCGGACCGGTGATCAGCCAGTCCCTGCTGGGCTCGACGAGCGCGGACGAGGCGACCGTCGAGCCGGAGAGAAAGTCACGGCGGCCGACGTCGCTGCGCCACAGCTCGCAGACCTGCTCGATCGCCCCGGGCACGGTCGGCGCGAACTGGAGCCCCACACCGGCGGCGAGGTTGCGGCCGTTGGCCATGCCGACCTCGTCGATCGTGACCGTGCGGCCCAGCTTGCGGCCGAGCGCCTCGGCGATGATCCCCGGGGCGCGCCCGCGCGGCTGCTGCCCGCGCAGCCAGCGCGCCACCGACGTCTTGTCGTACCGCAGGTCGAGGCCGCGCTCCGCGCCGACCATGTTGACCCTGCGGGCGAGGCCGGCGTTGGAACAGGCCGCCTCCTGAATGAGCGCCTGGAGCCGTTCGTTGAGCTGACGCGGGACGAGTGGTCTGGCTGCCATGAGAACCCCCTGAGGCCGTGCGGTGATCACAAGAGAAGTGATCAATGCCCGATGAATATCCGGTCAATGCCGATGTGAACACGCGAAACCGGACACGTCGGCCGCGACCTCGCCACCGGCGCCCCCACCTCTGCGTACCCACCCCCGCTCCCCGGCTCCCCGCGCGCCCCCGCGCGTGCTCCGATGCGCCCCGCGTGCAGGATCGATGCCTCACACCGCTCGGCGTCCCGCCCGTAACCCCAGGTGGCGGGGGAAGTTGTGTTCACCGTGGAAGAGACCATCGGAGTCACGGAAGCCGCACAGATCCCCCAGCAGCGAGGCGAGCAGCTGCTGGACAGCGCCGTGCGGTACGCGGAAGAGCGGCACTGGGACGTGTTTCCCGGGACCTGGCTGGAAGCCGTCGAGGGCAGGGAGCGCTGCTCCTGCGGCGCGGACGCGTGCGCCGTTCCCGGCGCCCACGCGGTCAGGCCCGACTGGTCGACCCAGGCGACCGGCAGCGGGGTCGGCGCCCGCCGCATGTGGACGAAGCAGCCGAAGGCGTCGATCCTGCTGCCCACGGGCCGCACGTTCGACGCGATCGAGGTGCCCGAGTCGGCCGGCTTCCTGGCGCTCGCCCGGATGGAGCGCATGGAGCTGACGCTCGGCCCGGTGACCTGCACCCCGGACCGCCGGATGTACTTCTTCGTGCTGCCCGGCGCCGCCGCCAAGGTGCCGGACCTCGTCCGCAAGCTGGGCTGGGTCCCCGCCGCCATCGACCTCGTCACGCGCGGCGAGGGCCACTACGTGGCGGCTCCGCCCACCCGGGTCGGCGGCAGCGGCGCGGTGCAGTGGGCCCGGCGCCCCACCCCGGCGAACCGCTGGCTGCCCGACGCCGAGGAGCTGATCAGCGCCCTCGCGTACGCGTGCGGCCGGGAGGCCGCGGAGGCGCGAAGCCGCAAGGAGTGACCCGGGCTCCTGGCCGGAACCCGTGGCCCAGGAGCCCCGTTCCGACCCTGGGACCCCGGCGGGCCCGCCCTTAGGGTGGGGCCCGTACACACGGGGACGACCTAGGGGTTGACGGACCATGCCTGACCAGGCATCTGACAGAGCGTTCGACGCGGCGGGCGCCGCACCGGCGGACGGTGCGGCGCCCGCCGTGCGCGTCGAGGGCCTGTGGAAGCGATTCGGCCATCAGATCGCGGTGAACGGGATCGACCTGGTCCTGCCCGCGGGCCGGTTCATCGGGCTCGTCGGGCCCAACGGCGCCGGCAAGACCACCACCCTGTCGATGATCACCGGACTGCTGCGCCCCGACCAGGGCCGCATCCTGGTCGCCGGGCACGACGTGTGGGCCGAACCGGAGTCGGTCGCCCAGGTCAAGGCACGGATCGGCATCCTGCCGGAGGGCCTGCGGCTCTTCGAGCGTCTCTCTGGCCGTGAACTCCTCGCGTACAGCGGCCGGCTGCGGGGGCTGCCGGGCGCCGAGGTCGACAAGCGGGCCGCCCAGCTCCTCGACGTCCTCGACCTCACCGGTGCGCAGAACAAGCTGGTCGTGGACTACTCGACCGGTATGCGGAAGAAGATCGGGCTGGCGGCCGCGCTGCTCCACAACCCCGAGGTCCTCTTCCTCGACGAGCCCTTCGAGGGCGTCGACCCCGTCTCCGCGCAGACCATCCGCGGGGTCCTGGAGCGGTACACCGCCTCCGGTGCGACCGTCGTCTTCTCCAGCCACGTCATGGAGCTCGTCGAGTCGCTCTGCGACTGGGTCGCCGTGATGGCCGCGGGCCAGATCCGGGCCCAGGGGACGCTCGCCGAGGTACGGGGCGACGCCCCCTCGCTGCAGGCCGCGTTCCTCGAACTGGTCGGGGCGAACGGGCGCGAGGCCGCCGGGGACTCGCTGGACTGGCTGGGCGGCGGGGCACAGCGATGAGCGCCGTGACGACCCCTGTCTCCACCGCCGGCCCCGTGCCGTCGCTCACGTCCGTCTTCGTACGGCTCAAGCTGTCGCTGCTGAGGAACGGCCTGAAGCAGTCGGGCGGACGGACCGCCGCGTACATCGTCTCGATCGTCTTCGGGGTGCTCCTCGCCGCGGGGATGGTGCTGTCCTTCGTCCTGCTGCGGGGCAGCGCCGACGCCGGCACCATCGCGGTCCTGATGACGGGCGTGACCGCGCTGTCGTGGGCGGTGATGCCGCTGTTCGTGCCCGGCGGTGACGAGACCCTCGACCCGTCGCGGCTCGTGATGCTCCCGCTGCGGCCCCGGCCGCTGATCCGGGCCCTGCTCGTGGCCTCCCTGGTGGGCGTCGGGCCCGTCCTGACCCTGTTCCTGGCGTTCGGTGCGGCGCTGTCCGTCGCGCACGGCGCCGCCGGCACGGTCGCCGCCGTCCTCGCCGTCCCGCTGACGGTCGCCGTGTGCGTGGCCCTGTCCCGGGCCGTCGCCGCCGCCAACATCCGGCTCCTCACCTCCCGCAAGGGCCGAGACCTGGCGCTCCTCAGCGGTCTCGTCATCGCGGTCGGCATGCAGGTGGTCAACTTCGGCGCGCAGCGCCTCACCCGACCCGGCGGGCTGACCGCGCTCGAACCGGCGGCGGCCGTCGTCGACTGGCTGCCGCCGGCCGCCGCGATCGGCGCGGTCGACGCGGCGAGCGAGGGCGACTACGTGTCGGCGGCGGCCCGGCTGCTGCTGACCGCCGCCTCGCTGGTGGCGCTCGTGTACTGGTGGCAGCGGAGCCTGGTGCGGCTGATGACGGAGCCGGACGGTTCGACGATCGGCGCGGCGTCCGAGGCGGGCGTCCGTGAGAAGTCCGCCGGTTCGGGGCGGCTCGGCCGCATGCTGCCGGCGGGGCGGGACGGCGCCGTCATGGAACGCAGCCTGCGGTACATGTGGCGCGACCCCAAGACGAAGGCCTCGTGGGTGACCTCGCTCGCCCTCGGTCTGATCGTGCCCCTGTTCAACGCCTTCCAGGGCACGGGCTCGATCTACTGGGCCTGCTTCGCGTCCGGCATGCTCGGCATGCTGATGTACAACCAGTTCGGCCAGGACACCTCGGCGTTCTGGATGGTCGCCCAGACCCTCTCGACGACCGCCGACGCGTACGCCGAACTCCGCGCGCGTGCCCTGGCGCTGCTCGCCGTCACCCTGCCATACGCGACGCTCGTGACGGTGCTCACGACGGCCGTCCTCGGTGACTGGTCACGGCTCCCGGAGGCCTTGGGCCTGGCGTTCGCCCTGCTGGGCGCGATGCTGGCGACGGGCGCCGTGGCCTCGGCCCTCTTCCCGTACTCGATCCCGCAGGACAGCGGCTACAAGAACGTGGCGCCCGGGCAGGCGGGGCTCGCCTGGATCTCGATCCTCGGTGGCATGCTCACGGCCCCGCTGCTGTGCGCCCCGCTCATCGGCGGGACGGTGTACCTGCATCTCTCCGACCAGCAGGCGCAGCTCTGGCTGCTGTTCCCGGCGGGGACGCTGTACGGCGCGTTCCTGGTGTGGGCCGGTCTGAAGCTGGCGGCTCCGCGCACGGCGCGGCGGCTGCCGGAGATCCTGGCGGCGGTGAGCAAGGGGTAGGGGTGGGCGGCGGTGCGCACGCGCGTGCGTACCGCCGCGCCTCAGCCGGTGAAGGACTCGGGGCCGAAGCGGCCCCACACCACGAAGGCGATCAGGACGATGTAGACGACGTCCACCCCCACGAGGTTGAGCTCGTTCCGCCGGATCCGGGTGATCGCCGCCCCCACCATGATGAGCAGCAGCCCGAGCGCGGCCACCGGCACCAGGCCCGGTGCGATGTCGAGCACGGCGGGCAGGACCAGGCCCATGGCGGCGAGGACCTCCAGGGCGCCGATGGCCTTGACGGACCCGGCGCCGAAGTCCTCGACCCACTGCCCGCTGGGCCCGGCGGCGGCGATCCTCGCCTTCGGCGTGACCACCTTGTAGCCGCCCCCGGCCAGGAAGGCGAGGGCGAGCAGTCCGGTGACGATCCACAGCGCGACGTTCATGGGACGTTCCTTTCGGGGAGGGGTGGTCGAGGCGGTGGCACGGGGTGGGGAGGCGGCCGCCGTCAGCCGAACTGGCCGGGCTGGTAGTCGCCGCCGGGCATCTGGATCATGGTGTTGCCCCGGTTGAAGGCGTTGATGACGGCGATCGCGGCCACGAGGGCGGCGAGCTGCTCGTCGTCGTAGTGCTTGGCGGCGTTCGCCCAGGCCTCGTCCGTGACCCGGCCGCCGTCGGCGAGGCGGGTGCCCTGCTCGGTCAGTTCGAGGGCCGCCCGCTCGGCGTCGGTGAAGACGGTGGCCTCGCGCCAGGCCGCGACCATGTGCAGGCGCTGCTGGCTCTCACCCGCGGCGGCGGCGTCCTTGGTGTGCATGTCGAGGCAGAAGCCGCAGCCGTTGATCTGGCTCGCGCGGATCTTCACGAGCTCCTGGGTCGCGGCGGGCAGCGACGAGGTCTCGAGGGCCTTGCCGGCCGCGATGATGTGCTTCCAGACCTTGCCGGCGATCCGGCTGTCGAACATGTTCAGGCGAGCGCTCATGGCGTGTTCCTCCGTCGTGGTCGGTGACACACACAGGACGGAACGGGGTCGGCGCGATGTGACACGGACGGATGTGACGTGCGTCTCGCGGTCCGTGGGGCCGGCTCCGCCTGCCGAATTCCCTTGCTCCGCCCGGCCGCTGCGTACGATCCTCGGCCGCATGACGCATCCTCCCGCCCTGCCGCAGCCCGTGCTCACCCTTGACGACGGCCTGACGCTGCGCGCGTTCGACGCCGAGGCGGACCTGCCGGAGTTCTTCCAGGTGATCGAGGAGTCCCTCGATCACCTGCGCCCGTGGATGCCGTGGGTCGCCGAGCACGGTCTCGACAGCACCACGCGCTTCCTGGCCGGCCGCGCCGAGCGGTGGGCGAGCGGGGAGGAGTACAGCTACGCGATCGTCCTCGACGGCGCCCTCGTGGGCTCGTGCGGGGTGATCCGGTACGCGGACGCTCCGGCGGGCACCCGCGAGGTCGGCTACTGGCTGCACCCCGCCGCCACCGGCCGTGGCGTCGCCACCCGGGCGGCCCGTGCCATGGTGGAGCAGGCCTTCCGGCTGCCCGGGGTCGACCGCGTCGAGATCCACCACGATCCGGCGAACGTCACCAGCGGCGCCGTCCCCGCCCGCCTCGGCTTCACCCGGGGCAACCGCCACCCCTCCGAGGCCGTCGCCCCGGCGGAGACGGGGGAGATGCAGGTCTGGTACCTGCTGGCGCCGGGGTCGTAGCCGCGGCGGAGAACGGCTAGGCGCGGGGAGGGACGGCGAACTACTGTCGCGGGCATGGTCGATCACGATGCCGACGCCCTCCGCGCCACCCGCGAGGGCTACGACGCCGCTGCCTCCACGTACGCCGACCTGTTCCGCGACACGCTGCGGGACAGGCCGCTGGACCGCGCGATCCTGGGCGCCTTCGCCGAGGCCGTACGGGCGGGTGGGGGCGGCCGGGTCGCGGACCTGGGGTGCGGGCCCGGGCACGTCACGGCGCATCTGGCCGGGCTGGGCCTCGACGCGTTCGGCGTGGACGCGTCTCCCGCGATGATCGCGCTGGCTCGCGAGGCCCATCCGGAGCTGCGGTTCGACGTGGGATCGATGGCCGCGTCGGACCTCGCCGACGGCGAGCTGGACGGCGTCCTCTCCCGCTGGTCCGTCATCCACACCCCGCCGAGCGGACTCCCGGCGATCCTGGCGGAGTTCCACCGCGTCCTCGCGCCGGGCGGGCATCTGCTCATCGCCTTCTCGGCCACGGACGGTCCGTCCCGGCCGACGCAGAGCTTCGATCACAGTGTCGCCACGGCCTACCGCTGGTCGCCCGACCATCTGGCCGCCCTGCTGCGCGAGTCCGGCCTGGCCGAGGTCGCCCGACTGGTCCGTGAGCCGGAACCCACCGACCGACGCCAGTTCCAGGAGGTCCACCTGCTCGCGCGCAAGGCGCCGGACGGGGCCTGAGGGTCCGCCGGGCCTAGTCGCCGGTCGTGCCGTCGAGCATCTCGCGCAGGATGTCCAGGTGGCCGTTGTGCCGGGCGGTCTCCTCGGTGAGGTGGAGGAGGATCCACCTCAGGTCGACGTGGAGTCCCCCGCGGACGGCCCGCTGGGCCGTGGTGTCCAGGTCGGTCTTGGCGACCAGTTCGCGGTAGCGGGCGCTCTGTTCGGCGTATTCGTCGAGCAGCTGGGTGAGCGGGAAGTCGACGGCGATACGCATCTCGCGGTCGGGGTCCTCCTCGGTCCAGGGGCCCTGGTCGTCCTCGCCGAGGAAGACCACCTGGAACCAGTAGTACTCGACCCAGCGGAGGTGGTTGACCAGGCCGCTCATGGTCATCAGCGGGGATCCCGGCAGGAGCGCCCTGCGGGCGTTCTCCGCGGAGACCCCGGCGCACTTGGCGCGGACGGTGTCGCGTGTGTAGTCGAGGAACGTGGTGAGCTGGGTGCGCTCGTCCCACGCGGGCGGTGTGTCGTCGATTCTGGTCATCGCGCGAAGCGTCCCCGATCACCGCGTGGGGTGTCGAGGCATTTACCGGGGGGCCGGGTCCGCCTCGACGACGAAGAACAGGAAGCAGGGCTTGGTCGAGAGGTCGCGGAAGCCGTCGGGGAACAGCTCCGCGGCGGCCGGGTCGGGCTGCGGCTCGCTGAGGGTGGACAGCCGGAAGCCGGCGGTGGAGAAGGCGTCGAGCATCGCGTGGAGCGGCTTGCGCCAGAACGTCATCGGGGCGGACAGGCCGCCGAAGGTCCAGTCGAAGCTGTAGCTGTTGGTGGCGAAGTAGTCGGGCCGGGGGTTCTGGATCCCGTAGGCCACGAAGGGGTGGTCCACCGACGCGATCAGCCGCCCGCCGGGCCTGAGCACGCGCCGCAGCTCGGCCAGGGCCGGGCCCCAGTCCTCCAGGTAGTGCAGCACGAGGGACGCGACCACGTCGTCGAACGTGCCGTCGGGGAAGGGCATGGGGTCGTTCAGGTCGGCCACGCGCAGGTCGACGCCGTCCCCGAGCCGCCGCCTGGCCAGCGCGAGCATGCCGGCGCTGGCGTCGATTCCGGTGACCACCGCGCCGCGCTCGCGCAGTGCGGCGGACAGCGGGCCCGAGCCGCAGCCGGCGTCCAGGATCCGGCGGCCGGTCACGTCTCCGGCGAGGGCCACCATGGCGGGCCGCGCGTAGTACGCGTTGATGAGGTTGTTCTCGGTGTCCGCCGCGTACGCCTCGGCGAAGCTGTCGTAGTCGTTCGCTCGGGCCGCGCGATCAGCGGGCTGGGCAGGGCTCTCCGTCACGTCGGTCACACGTTCCATGGCCACAGCCTAGGACGTGCCACGGTGCACGCAGGGGGCGCCCATACCCCCTGCTTCCAGAGGGCGTTGACGGGTCGGGGAGGCGTCATGCGGGCGCCTGCGGTCGCGCTCCGGCCCCACGGCGGTCCCGAAGCAGGGGCCGAGGCGCCTGGTCTGGCGTGGATGAAGCACTCGGCTCCCGCTCCTCCTCACCTCCGGGCAGTTCGGGCACTTTCGAGTCGGTTTGCCGGGGGGGCGTCCCGCCATGTCGTCGGTGCCCGAGTCGAGGGTGAGCGCGTACGCCCCCGCGATCGCGGCGCAGCCGGCAAGAGCCGCGAGGGCGGTGCGCTCCACGGTGGACGTCTACGGCGTGAGGACGCCGTTCAGGAAGGGCTCGACGGCTTCCGCCCAGGCCTCCGGGTGCTCGTAGTGGAGGAGATGGCCCGCGTCGGGGATCTCCGCGTACGCGCCGTGGGGCAGCACCCGCACCATCTCCTGCGCCTCGGCGCGGCCCAGTTCGCCGTCCAGGCCCCGGACGACGAGGGTCGGGCAGCGGACCTGGGCGAGGGAGTCCCAGTGGGCGTCGTGCACCCAGGTCGCACGGGACGTCAGCATCTGCGCCGGGTCGAACACGGGCCGCCATCCGTCGGACTGAGCGGTCATCACCTCGGCGAAGAAGGCGCCCCTGGCCGGGTTGGGGCGCTCCACCCAGGCGTCCTCCTCGCCGAACCAGCGACGGACGGCGTCGAGCGACGGGAAGGGGGCGGGCCAGCTGCGGAACCAGTCCTGCCAGGCGCGCTGGGAGGCGGCGCCGAGGGCGGAGGCCCGCATGTCGCAGATGACGAGGGCCCGGACCAGGTCGGGGCGGTCGGCGGCGAGCTGCCAGGCCGTGAGGGCGCCCATGGAGTGGCCGACGAGGGTGACGGGGCCGAGGCCCAGCTGCTCGACGGCGGCCGCGGCGTCGGCGACGTACGCCTCGCGGGTGAAGGGACCCGCGGCGGGCTTGTCGCTGGCGCCGTGCCCGCGCTGGTCGAGGGCGACGACGCGATGGCCGCCGGTGAGCCGGCGGACGGCGGGGGCCCAGTGTCCGGCATGGCCCATCAGGCCGTGCAGGAGTAAGACGCCGGGGCCGGCGGCCTGTCCGGCCGTCCGCGACGCGGGGCCGGGACCCGCGATCTGCCCGGGCGGCCGCGGAACGAGGCCGGGGGGCGTGCCCGGGGTCGCCTGGCGGGCGATCCTCGGGGTGATGGTCGGCCCGGTTCCGGGCGTGAAGTCCCAGGCCGCCAGCCGTACTCCGTCGGCCCCGGTGACGTCGAGTCGTCGCGCCATCCCTGGCACCCCCTCTTGCTTCCCGTCGAACCACGCCAGACTATCGAACTCGCATTCGAAAATGCGCTCCTGCCACGTAACACCCCTCGTTCGAGTGACAGGGCTCAAGGATTGACACCCGCAGCCGAGGGGAGATCTTCAACGGGAGGCGGACCGCTCGGGGAAATCGGTCCGACGGGGACGACCTTGAGAGCTCGGGGCTCCAGGTCGGAACCGGGGAGGACAGGCCCCGGCGCCTCAGGGCGCCGGGGCCCTCTGTCGTCCGGCCCCCTGCGCGTACCGGGACGAGCGGCATCCGGCGTACGGCACCCGTCCGTCGCATGGCCCCACCCCTCCCGGAAATCGCACCGCTCTTCCCAGCGTGGCACGGCGAGGGCGCGCGCGTGGCCATTCCGGCGTAAACGGGGCGCACGGCGGGCCGTTCGGGCCTTCCGGACGGTGGCGATACGGATTCGTGACCGCGCCTCGCGCAACCGGAGCGGGCCTTCACCCGTCCACCGTTCGTGATCTCATCCCAGGTGCTCGTCAAGGGCAACGACGCCGCGACCCTCCACCCCGACCGCCTGAGCATCAGTCAGGAAGCCGGGCGGGTACGCAAGGAGATACCGCTCGTCGCGGTCCGCAGGGCGGGCCGGGACGGCGAGACCGGCATCAGGGTCCACCTGACGGACGGGGAGATCCACTGGATCGCGGGCGGCAACGCGACCGCCACCGAGGCGTTCCTGGACGCCCTCACCGCCGCCCTGCCCGAGGAACGGGACCCGGCAGGCAGCGCGCTCGTCACCGTCGTGGAGAAGGCGCCCTTCACGGCCTGGCCGTGGTGGACCGGAGGCATCGCGGTCCTGCTCGCCTACGTCGGCTACGTCACCTGGGTGGGCGGCAACCACGGCGTCGGCCACGCCGTCCTCACCTCCGTGGCGCTGTTCGGCGCGGTCTGCGGCCTGCTCGGAGCCCTCGGCGCCGTGAGCAGCTTCCTCGACGGAAGGACGCTCGCCCGGCGCGGCATCACCGTCGTCGCCACCCGGGGCCGCTACCCGAACGGCAAGCCGCACGGCTACGTCACGTACACGGACTCCAGCGGCAACGAGTACATGAACCAGACCACCGGGTCCTCACCCACCGTCCACGTCGTCTACGACCCCGAGAGGCCGGCCACCAGCCGCGTCCGGCAGACGTTCACCTGGATGACGGTCAAGCACGCCCTCGGCCTGGCGACAGCCCTCGGCTTCCTCTGGCTCGGCGTGCTGGGGGTCGCCGCCCCCTTCCGCTGACGGGAAGGGGACGGCGGCCCTCGGTGCGCCGACGCGCGGGTCAGCGCTTCGCGACGAACACGTGCGCCGCGACCTCCGCGTCCAGCTCCGCGGCCTCGCCGCTGCTGCCGACCAGGACACCGCCCGGGGACTCCGTCACCGACACCACGGAGCCGGGCTGCACGCCCGCGCGCCGCAGCGTGTACATCAGCTGGGCGTCCGTCTGGATCGGCTCGCCGATCCGGCGCACGACCACCGTCTTGCCGCCGCTCGCGTCGAGCTCCGCCAGCGACACCATCGAGTCGTCGAGGAAGGCCTCCGCCTCCGCCTTCTCGCCGAGCTCCTCGAGGCCCGGGATCGGGTTCCCGTACGGCGACTCCGTCGGGTGACGCAGCAGCTCCAGGACCCTCCGCTCCACGGCCTCGCTCATCACGTGCTCCCAGCGGCAGGCCTCCGCGTGCACCTGCTCCCACTCCAGGCCGATCACGTCGACGAGCAGGCACTCCGCCAGGCGGTGCTTGCGCATGACGCGGGTGGCGAGCCGGCGTCCCTCGTCGGTGAGCTCCAGGTGCCGGTCGCTGGCGACGGCCACCAGGCCGTCGCGCTCCATCCGGGCCACCGTCTGGCTCACGGTCGGACCGCTCTGGTCGAGCCGCTCGGCGATCCGGGCACGCATGGGGACCACACCTTCCTCCTCAAGCTCGAGGATGGTGCGGAGATACATCTCCGTTGTGTCGATCAGTCCGGACATACGTGCCCCTCGATGAGTCGTGCGCTGGCCCTCCACCAATTCTGACGCATCGGACGGACAACCGGGCCGCACCGACCGAAGGGCGGTATTGACAGAGCAATGGTCCAGACCGCACCGTGATCGGCGACCAGAGCACGACCAGGTGCACGACCACGACACGACGGCGACAGAAGGAGCTTCTGTGATGGGCGACAGCGCGGGCGAGAGCAAGCTGGCCGGACAGTTCCTCGACGCCGCGATCGGCCTGCTCCAGCAGGTCCGCGACGGCGACTCCGCCGAGATCGCCGCGGCCGGCGCCGCCGTCGCCGAGGCCGTCGCGAACGGCAACCGGCTCTTCGCGTTCGGCGCGGGCCACTCCTCCCTCGCCGCCCAGGACGTCGTCTACCGGGCCGGCGGCTTCGCCCTCATGAACCTGCTCGCCGTCCCCGGCGTCGTCGGCGTCGACGTCATGCCGGCGACGCTCGGTTCCGCCCTCGAACGCGTCGACGGCCTCGCCGGAGCGGTCCTCGACTCCTCCCCCGCCAAGGCCGGCGACGTCCTGATCATCGTCTCCCTCTCCGGACGCAACGCGCTGCCCGTCGAGATGGCCATGAACGCCCGCGCCCTCGGCCTCACCGTCATCGGCGTCACGTCCGTGGCGTACGCGACCGAGACGAAGTCCCGGCACGTCTCCGGCACCTATCTCAAGGACCACTGCGACATCGTCCTCGACTCCCGGATCGCCGTCGGGGACGCCGAGCTCACCCACGAGGGCATCGAGGCCCCGTTCGCGCCCGCCTCGACCGTCGTCACCAGCGCCCTCATGCAGGCCACGATGGCCGCCGCCGCCGAGGAGCTCGTCCGGCGCGGCGTCGAGCCGCCGCTGCTGCGCTCCGGGAACGTCGACGGAGGGCACGAGTGGAACGGCCGCGTGATGACGGAGTACGGCGACCGGATCTTCTACCGGCACTGACCGTCACCCCGCAGGGCCGGCCGCCCCAGACCGTCACCCCGCAGGGCCGACCGCCACTGACCGGGCCCCGCAGGGCCGGTCGCGGCGGGAGCCGTCCGGCAGGCCCTACGGGGCCTCCGGCCGGCCCCCCAGGTCCAGCGCCGCCGCCACCCTCGTCGCCACCGCCTCCGCGAACACCACGTCCTCCCGCTCGAAGGGCGCCCGGCACGCGGCCCGCAGGAAGGTGAGGACGCCGAGGGTGCGGCCACGGGACCGCAGCACCACGCACACCGCGTGCGCCGCGTCGCCCGGCCACTGATGGGCCTCCGCCCACACCTCGGCGGTACGGCCCGCGCTCGCCCGTACCGTGCCCACCCGGTCCCAGGCCTGGAGCGCCGGGTGCCGGGGCCCGTACCGCAGCGGGATGCCGCCGCCCACGACCGGCGAGGCGGGGCCGGGAGCGCCCGCCGGAGTGGCCAGGGCCCGGGTCAGGCGCCGCTCGCCCGCGATGCGGTCGACCAGGGCGTGGTCGGCGAAACCCGCCAGGGCGAAGTCCAGCAGGATCGCCGCCGCCTCCGCCGGGTCCTCGCACTCGGCCGCCGCCGCGCCCGCCCGGTGCAGCTGACTCCAGCGGAACCGCAGCCGGTCCGCCTCCCGCGCCGCGAGCCGCTCCTCCGTCACGTCCTGGAACAGCCAGGCCACCCCCAGCGGAACCGGTTCCTCCGCCATCGGTGACGACAGCCGCACGAAGCCGCTGCGCCAGCACCGGCGCCGCTCCCCCGAGGCCGTCCTCAGCGTCACCCACACCTCCGCGGGCGCGGACGGGCTGCCCTCCGCGAGCACGTGCTGGAGCGCGGCCTCCAGTTCCTCCGCGCCCTGGACGACGACGTCACCGAGCGGGCGCCCGAGCAGGGCCGTACGGGCGGTCCCGAAGGCACGGGCCGCGTGGCCGTTGACCATGGCGGGGCGCAGGTCGGCGTCGACCAGGACGACCCCCCAGGAGGCGTCGTCGAAGAGGGCCTCGCTGAGGGCGACCGACCGCTCCAGGTCCAATTGGACGTGGACCTCGCTGAACGCGCAGTACACCCCCGCCGGCCCGCCGTCCGCCGCGCGCACCCCGGCGGACTGGCTCCGTACGAGCACCCGGCCGCCGTCCTTGCGGAGCAGCGCCAGCTCGTGGACCTGCCGGCCGGGGCCGTGCATGGCGCCCATCACGCGGCGCAGCGTCTCCTCCGCGTCGGCGCTGCGCGCGGCCCACCCCTCGAAGCCGCGCCGCCCGACCGCCTCCTCCGCGGACCAGCCGAGGATCCGTTCGGCCTCGCGGTTCCAGTGCGTGATCGTCCCGTCGGCGTCCAGGGCGCAGAGCGCCGCGTCCATCCCGTCGAGCAGCGCGGCCAGCAGATCGGCCCCCGCCCCGGAGACGGAAGCGGTCTCGCTCGCGGACCCCGTGAAAGCACTCATCCCGGCACCCCCCATGCTGCGGCCATTCAACTGGAACGTGACGCAGAGCACATCACCTTCACGGAAAATGTTGCACCGCGGAAACGAGGACGAGCCGGCTCCGGCTCAGGGCGCCAGGCGCTCCACCCGCCAGGTCTCGCCGCCCTCTCCGCCCTCGCGGACGTAGCGGAGGCGGTCGTGGAGGCGGTTCTCGTGGCCCTGCCAGAACTCGACCGCGTCCGGCACGACCCGGATGCCGCCCCACTCCGGCGGGACCGGGACCTGGGCGCCCTCCGGGTAGCGGGCGGCCAGTTCCTCGTAGCGGGCGAGGAGTTCGGCGCGGGAGGCGATCACCGAGGACTGGCGGCTCGCCCAGGCGCCGAGCTGCGAGCCGTGCGGGCGCGTACGGAAGTAGGCGACCGTCTCGTCGCGGCCGACGCGCTCGGCGCGGCCCGTGACGACGACCTGGCGGGCCAGCGGGTGCCAGGGGAAGAGCAGCGAGGCGTACGGGTTGGCCGTCAGCTCCGCGCCCTTGCGGGAGTCGTAGTTGGTGAAGAAGACGAAGCCGGCCCGGTCGTAGTGCTTCAGGAGCACCGTCCGGGAGGACGGCCGGCCGTCGGGCGTGGCCGTGGAGACGACCATCGCGTTCGGCTCGTGGATGGCCGGGCTCGTGGCGGTCTCCTTGAACCAGCGGGAGAACTGCGCGATCGGCTCGGGCGCCAGATCGGCCACCGAGAGCTCGGTGGTGCGGTACTGCTCGCGCATGTCGGCGGGATCCAGGCCCTCGTTCACAGGATCGGTCACGGGGCCATCCTGCCGCAGCGGCCCAGTCTGCCCGGCACCGCGTGCCGTCAATCCTTACTCGCCGGATCGGCGCAGTGTGCCGGATGTCACGCTTCCCCGCATCATCGGAACCGTACAGACTCTTGGGCTGGACGACTGTTGAGTCCCACCATCGCAACACCCCCGCAACACCGGCGCATCACCACCCGCGCAGCAGCATCGAATCCACCACCGACCACGTCCCACCGTCGACCGCAACCCGGTTGATCGATCATCGATAGAGGAGCCGCCAGATGTCCGACTTCGTACCCGGGCTCGAGGGAGTCGTCGCGTTCGAGACGGAGATCGCCGAACCCGACAAGGAGGGCGGCGCCCTCCGCTACCGCGGCGTCGACATCGAGGACCTCGTCGGCCAGGTCTCGTTCGGCAACGTCTGGGGCCTGCTCGTCGACGGCGCCTTCAACCCCGGCCTGCCCGCCGCCGAGCCCTTCCCCATCCCGGTGCACTCCGGCGACATCCGCGTCGACGTCCAGTCCGCGCTCGCCATGCTCGCGCCCGTGTGGGGCCTCAAACCGCTCCTCGACATCTCCGCCGAGCAGGCCCGCGAGGACCTCGCCCGCGCGGCCGTGATGGCCCTCTCGTACGTCGCCCAGTCCGCCCGCGGCCAGGGCCTCCCGATGGTCCCGCAGAGCGAGATCGACAAGGCCCAGTCCGTCGTCGAGCGCTTCATGATCCGCTGGCGCGGCGAGCCCGACCCGAAGCACGTCAAGGCCGTCGACGCCTACTGGACGTCCGCCGCCGAGCACGGCATGAACGCGTCCACGTTCACCGCGCGCGTCATCGCCTCCACCGGCGCCGACGTGGCCGCCGCGCTCTCGGGCGCCGTCGGCGCCATGTCGGGCCCCCTGCACGGCGGCGCGCCCTCCCGCGTCCTCGGCATGATCGAGGAGATCGAGCGGACCGGCGACGCCACCGCGTACGTCAGGCAGGCCCTCGACAAGGGCGAGCGCCTCATGGGCTTCGGCCACCGCGTCTACCGCGCCGAGGACCCCCGCGCGCGCGTGCTGCGCCGCACCGCCCGCGAGCTCGCCGCGCCGCGGTTCGAGGTGGCGGAGGCCCTGGAGAAGGCCGCCCTCGAAGAGCTGCACAACCGGCGCCCCGACCGTGTCCTCGCGACGAACGTCGAGTTCTGGGCGGCCATCGTCCTGGACTTCGCGGAGGTCCCGGCGCACATGTTCACCTCGATGTTCACCTGCGCCCGTACGGCCGGCTGGTCGGCGCACATCCTGGAGCAGAAGCGCACCGGCCGCCTGGTCCGCCCGTCGGCCCGCTACACGGGCCCCGGCCAGCGGGACCCGCGCGAGATCGAGGGCTACGCCGACATCACCGGCTGACCGTCGGACCGTGCCTCGGGGCGTGCCTGCGGGTGCGCCTCGGGGTGCAGTTCGGGGTGCAGCAGGAGCTCCGCGTGATGGCGTGCCGCGACCAGCGGATGGGCGCGGAGCTTTCCCTTCAGGGCGTTGCGCCCGTACTCGGCGAACAGCGGGTTCGCCGGGTCGGCCGTGACGCCCGGTGCCGTCCGCGCGTGCGGGAACTCCAGCGGCGCGATCCTGGCGTCCAGCCGCGGGTTGTAGAAGAACGGCACGGAGAACCGTTCCGTCGCCCCGGGCGGGGACACGACCCGGTGGTTCGTCGCCAGCAGGTAGCCGTTCGTGGCCACCTCCAGGAGCTCTCCGAGGTTCACGACGAACGCGCCCGGCAGCGGCGGCACGTCGTGGAACCTCCCGTCCTCCCGCTGCACCTGGAGCCCGCCCACCTGGTCCTGGAGCAGCAGGGTGAGGAAGCCGTAGTCCTTGTGCGCGCCGACGCCCTGGTCGTCGCCCTCGCCGCTGCTGCCCGGGTAGCGCACCAGCTTCAGCTGCGGGTGGGCGTGCGGGCCGAAGATGTCGTCGTAGAAGTCCGCGGGCGCGCCGATCGAGGCGAGCAGTTCGTGCAGCAGGCGCTCGGCGACGCCGCTGAGCCGCTCGATCCAGTGCAGGGCGGCCGTCCGCAGCTCGGGGAGGGCGGCGGGCCACTGGTTGGGGCCTTCGAGCCACCAGTACGGGGCTTCCCAGGGCGCGGGGACGCGCGCGGGGTGCTCGGCGCCGATGTCGAGCTGGTCGCGCCAGTCGCGGGCACCGCCCGTGCGCTCGTCGCCGGTGCGGGTGTAGCCGCGGAAGTGCGGCGAGTTGATGTTGTCGAGGGCGAGCCGGTCGGCCTCGGGCAGCGCGAAGAAGGCGTGCATCGCGGAGGTGAGGGCCCGGGTCTCGGCCTCGGTCACACCGTGCCCGACGAGCTGGAAGAACCCGACGTCGTGGGCGGCCGAGTGGAGCTGCGCGTGCAGCAGCCGGCGGGCCTGGGGGCCCCGGTCGGCGGCCGAGAGGTCGACGATGGGCAGCTGGGAGGAGTACGAGCCGGCGGTGGTCGTGCCGGTGCGGCTCGGGGTGGAGAAGCTGGTGCTTGCCATGGATGCGTCCGCGGGGTCTACGGGTGCCCGGGGCGGCCGCCAGGGGTGGGGCGGGGGCCACGGGTGCCGGTCGGCTGGGGCTCTGACGGGGGACCCTGGGGCGGGCGGGGTGGGCCCGGGAGGGTCAGGCGGAGCGGCGACAGCTCATGCTCGTGACGCGGACGAAGTCCACGTGGCGACGGCGTACGAGCGTAGGCATGCGACCAGGGTACTGCGACGGACGCGGGACGACTGTGACCCGGGCCACACCCTGGCCGGGTCCATGCGGTGGAGGGCCCGCGCGCCGCGTCCCACGGGCTCCGGGCCTGGCCGGACGGAGCGCCGCGGCCCGCGCACCGCGCCGGCGCGGTGCGGGTCGTGACCGGAAAGGAGCGCCGTCCGCCCGCGCGGGACCCTCCGGACGGCCTCTTACGCCAGCGCCTCGTCCAGGAGCCGGGCCCACTGGGCCACCACCCGTTCCCGGCGGGGCCGGTCGTCCGAGAGGAGGGTGGCGAGGCCCAGGCCGCGGGCCATGTCCAGGAGGCCCTGGACGGTCTCGCGGACGCCGGGGCGGGTTTCGTCGGCGCCGAGGACCTCGACCGCGATGCGGTGGGACTCCCGGCCGACGCGGGCCTCCAGGTCGGCGACCCGGTCGCGGAGCTGGTCCTCGTTGGCGGCGGCCACCCACAGGTGGAGCGCGGCCCGGAAGAGGGGTCCGGTGTACAGGTCGACGAGGGCGGCGACGGCCTCGTGCCGGTCGCGGGAGGGGAGGGCCCGCAGCGCCTGGGAGCGTTCCTCGGCGACGTACTCGACGGCTGCCGTGAACAGGTCCTCGCGGGTCGGGAAGTGGTGCTGGGCGGCGCCCCGTGAGACGCCGGCCCGTTCCGCGACGACGGCGACCGTGGAACCCGCCCAGCCGTGCTCGGCCAGGCAGGCCACGGCCGCCTCCAGGAGCCGCTGCCGGGTGGCGCGGCTCCTGTCCTGCTTGGGTGCGGTCACAGCCGCCATGCGGGGTCCCGTCGTTCGAGGAAGGCCGTCATCCCCTCGCGCGCCTCGGCGGAGGCGAAGAGCGTGGCCGACCTCTGCACCAGGTCCTCCGCGTCGCGTTCGAAGGTCTCCAGGACTCTAGCGGTGACCAGGCGCTTCGCCTCTCGCAGGCCCTGCGGGGAGGCGGCGCGCAGGGCGTCGAGGATGCCGTCGAGTTCTCCGTCGGGGGCCGTGACCAGGCCCATGGCGACGGCCTCGGGGACGCCGAACCGCTCGCCCGTCAGGTAGTGGCGGGCCGCCGCGCGCGGTTCGAGCTTCGGGAGGAGGGTGAGGGAGATGACGGCGGGGGCGACCCCGATCCGTACCTCGGTGAGGGCGAAGTCCGCCGCCTCCCCCGCCACCACGATGTCGCAGGCGCCGAGCAGGCCGAGACCGCCGGCCCGTACGTGTCCCGTGACGTGCCCGACGACGGGTTTCGGCAGCTCGACGACCTGCCGGAGCAGGTCGACGAAGGTGTACGGGCTCGGGGGCGCCTTCAGGTCGGCGCCCGCGCTGAAGGTGCCGCCGGTGTGGGTGAGGACGACGGCCCGGACCGTCGGGTCCTTGCCGCAGACGGTGAGGGCGTCGGCGAGTTCGGCGACGAGCGGCGCGGAGAGCGCGTTGCGGGTGGCCGGGGAGTCCAGGGCGAGCGTGGTGACGCCCCGCTCCTCGGTGATGGCGACCAGGGTCATGTGCGGTCCCTCAGTTCCCTTCGGAGGATCTTCCCGGACGCTGCCCGGGGGACGCCGTCGATGAACTCGACGGCGCGGATCTTCTTGTACGGGGCGACCCGGGCGGCGACGTGGGCCATGACGTCCTCGGCGGTGAGGCCGGGCGCGGCCGGCTGGCGTACGACGAAGGCCTTGGGTATCTCGGTGCCGTCCGCGTCGGTGACGCCGATGACGGCGGCGTCGGCGACGCCCTCGTGGGTGAGGAGCAGCGCTTCGAGTTCGGCGGGGGCGACCTGGAACCCCTTGTACTTGATGAGTTCCTTGACGCGGTCGACGACGAACAGCCAGCCGTCGGCGTCGACCCGGCCGATGTCGCCGGTGTGCACCCAGCCGTCGGCGTCGATCATGGCGGCGGTGGCGTCGGGGCGGCCCAGGTACCCCTTCATGACCTGCGGCCCCCGGATGGCGACCTCGCCCTCCTCGCCGGGGGCGGCGTCCTTCGACGGGTCGTCGAGGGACAGGATGCGCATCTCGGTGGAGGGCAGCAGTTTGCCGACGGTGCCGGGCGGCGGGTTCTCGGCGTCGAGCGGGACGACGTGGGTGCCCGGGGACAGCTCCGTCATGCCGTACGCCTGGAGGACGGGCGGCAGTCCGAGCCGCGCCGAACAGGCTTCGGCGAGGGCCGCGTCGAGCGGGGCGGCGGCGCTGACGACGTACCGCAGCGAGGACAGGTCGTACTCGGCGACGGCCGGGTGCTTGGCGAGGGCGAGCACGATCGGCGGGGCGACGTACAGGCCGTTGATGCGGTGCTTCTGGATGGCGCCGAGGAAGGTGTCGAGCTCGAAGCGGGGCAGGACGACGACGGTGGCGCCCTGACGGAGGGGCGCGTTCATGAGAGCGGTGAGCCCGTAGATGTGAAAGAAGGGCAGAATCGCAAGAATGCGGTCACCGGGTCCCATCGGGATGACCGGCTCCAGCTGGGCCAGGTTGGTGGCGATGGAGGTGTGCGTGAGCATCACGCCCTTGGGGACGCCGGTGGTGCCGGAGGAGTACGGGAGCGCGGCGACGTCCTCGTCGGGGTCGACGTCGATCTCGGGCACGGGTCCGGTGGAGCCGAGGAAGGCCTGCAGCGAGCGCACGCCCTCCCCGTCGGGTCCCTCCGGGGCCTGGTCGCAGACGAAGATCTCCTCGATGCCGCCGGCCAGTGCGGCCGCCGCGCGGGCGGCGGCGAGCAGCGGGGACACCGTCACGATCCAGCGCGCGGAGGAGTCCCGGAGCTGCTTCGCGAACTCCTCGGGCGTGGCGAGCGGGTGCACGGTCGTGACGGCGGCGCCCGCGCGCGTGGCGGCGTAGAAGGCGAGGGGGAACAGCACGGTGTTGGGGCTGTGCAGGGCGAGGACGTCCCCCTTCCGCACCCCGGCCTCCGCGAGCCCGGCGGCCACCCGCCGATGGAGGGCGTCGACCTGCCCGTAGGTGAGGGTGAGGTCCCCGGTGCCGTCGATCAGGGCGGGTGTGTCGCCGCGCTCGGCGGCGCGGCCGAGCACCACGTCGTGGATGGGGAGGGAGACGGTGGACACGTTCTCGTACTCACTGCGGAACACCATGCGTTGCCCCCTGAGCGGTGGAAGGTGGTCGCAAGGATCGCGTGTGCCGGTACGGCTTGGGGAGACCTTGTCAGCACTCCATCGAAACAATCAAGCACGCCTGCATGATTTGTCGTTGCCGGGAGGCACC
This sequence comes from Streptomyces sp. CB02261, assembly GCF_001905665.1. Taxonomy (GTDB): domain Bacteria; phylum Actinomycetota; class Actinomycetes; order Streptomycetales; family Streptomycetaceae; genus Streptomyces. Next base: position 890,802 of record NZ_LIVX01000002.1, read on the forward strand.
TCGGCGGGCGCCGACCCGGGGGGCGCGACAGCACCCCCGCCGTCGACGACGAGGACTGACCCCACGACACCGGGCCCCGCTCCCCCGACCGGGGAACGGGGCCCGAAGAGGTCGCCCGACCGTCAGCCCTCGCAGGCGACGCCGTCGCCGTCCCGGTCGAGCCGGCGGCTGTACCCCGGGTCGCCCGCGTGGATGGGGGCGGCTCCGGCGGCCCGGACGGCCGCGCAGTTGGCGTAGGAGACACTGCCGCCGCCGGAGGTGTCGTCCTCGGCCTCCTGGGTGGGCTCCGGCGCCCGGGTGCGCGTCGGCTCGGGGGCCGGGGTCGGCGTGCGGGTGGTGGGCTCGGGCTTCGGGGTCGGCTTGCGCAGGACCTCGTTCGGCGACTTCGGGCAGGGGACGCCCGGCTCCGTCAGGTACACCACCGGCACCGTGGTCGCGATCGGCGCGCCGGCGTCCGGCCGCTGGAAGCAGACCGTCCAGGTCCCGTGGTCGGACGGCAGGTCGACGTCCTTGTAGGCGCCGTAGGCCCGGCCCAGGTGGGCCGTGAGGAGCGGCTCGGCGTCCGCGTAACTCCCCCCGACGAGCAGAGGCATCGCCGCGACCGTCGCGGACGGCGTCGGCGTGGGCGTCGGCGTCGGGGTGGGCGTGGGCGTCCGCGTCGCGGCGGCCGTCACCGCCGGCTTCGGGGCGGGCTTCGCGTCGTCCTTCGTCTCCTCCGAGGAGGGGACGAGGAACGACAGCAGGAACCAGAGCCCGGACAGGACGGTCGCCACGATCTTCTGCGGCTGCTTCCAGAGGCTCGTCCAGACGAGGGCTATGCCTGCCGGAGGGAAGAGCACCAGCAGGACGATGATCAGGGCGGGGTGCTGCCACCAGCGCCGGACGGGCGCGGGGGCGTACGGGTACGGGGGCGGTGGCGGCGGCAGCGGATGCACGGGCGTCTCTCCTGGGGAGCGTGAACTGCGCGTGTGCGAAGTGACGAGATCGTACACACGATGTTCACAACTGAAGCCCGACTTCGCGGATATCGAGACGCGACCGGTGAGCGGCTGGGCCAGTACGACTGCGGGGGTCGGTACGACTGCGGGACCGTACGACCGCCGGATCAGTACGACTGCGGGGTCAGTACGACTTGGGCAGCCCCAGGGTGTGCGTCGACACGTAGTTGAGGATCATCTCCCGGCTGACCGGGGCGATCCTCGCCACCCGGGACGCCGTGATCAGGCGGGCCAGGCCGAACTCGCGGGTCAGGCCGTTGCCGCCGAGGGTGTGGACGGCCTGGTCGACGGCCTTCACGCAGGCCTCACCCGCCGCGTACTTCGCCATGTTCGCCGCCTCGCCCGCCCCGACGTCGTCGCCCGCGTCGTACAGCCGCGCCGCCTTCGCCATCATCAGGCGCGCCAGTTCCAGCTCGATGTGCGCCTGGGCCAGCGGGTGCGCGATGGCCTGGTGGGTGCCGATCGGGGCCTTCCAGACCTGGCGTTCCTTCGCGTACGTCACGGCCCGCGCGAGCGCGTACCGGCCCATGCCGATGGCGAACGCCGCCGTCATGATCCGCTCCGGGTTGAGCCCCGCGAAGAGCTGGAGCAGGCCCGCGTCCTCGTCGCCGACGAGCGCGTCGGCCGGCAGGTGCACGTCGTCGATGGTCAGCTCGAACTGCTTCTCGTGCGCGTCGAGTTCCATCTCGATGTGCCGCCGCCGGAAGCCGGGCGCGTCGCGCGGCACGATGAACAGGCACGGCTTGAGCGTGCCCGTGCGGGCGTCCGACGTCCGGCCCACGATCAGCGTCGCGTCGGCGATGTCCACGCCCGACACGAACACCTTCCGGCCGTTGAGGACCCAGCCCTCCTCGGTGCGGGTCGCCGTGGTCGTGATGCGGTGCGAGTTGGAGCCCGCGTCCGGCTCGGTGATGCCGAACGCCATGGTCCGCGTCCCGTCCGCGAGGCCCGGCAGCCAGGCCCGCTTCTGCTCCTCCGTCCCGAAGCGGGCGATGACGGTGCCGCAGATCGCGGGCGACACCACCATCATGAGCAGCGGCGCCCCGGCGGCCCCCGCCTCCTCCAGGACGACCGACAGCTCGGCCATGCCGCCGCCCCCGCCGCCGTACTCCTCGGGCAGGTTCACGCCCAGGTAGCCGAGCTTGCCCGCCTCCGCCCACAGGGCCGCCCGGTCGAAGCCGGGACCGTGGCGGCGGCCGAGCGCGGAGACCGCGGCGCGGAGCGCGGTGAGTTCTTCGCTTTCGATCATGGAGCTCATACGGTCTGGTCCTCCTGTGCTTCGGTCGGGACGTCGGTCCGTACGGATGACTGGACGACGGCGAGCAGCGCACCGACCTCGACCTGGCGGCCGGGGACGGCGTGGAGCGCGGTGAGCGTGCCGGAGGCGGGAGCGGTGACGCGGTGCTCCATCTTCATCGCCTCCAGCCAGAGCAGCGGCTGCCCCGCGGCGACCTGGTCGCCGACGGCGAGCCCGTCCGCGACCCGGACGACGGTGCCGGGCATGGGGGCCAGCAGCGAGCCTGGTTCCTGGGGGACGGTGGGGTCGGGGAAGCGGGGGCGGACGGTGAGGCGGTGGGCGCCCGCGTGGACGGTGTCGCCGTACCGGGCGACCTCGACGTCCCGGACGACTCCGCCGACGTCGAGGCGTACGCGGTCGGGCGCGGCGCTCACCACCCGTACCCCCGCCGGCGCCGTGACCTCGAAGCCGCCGCCCCGCGTCGGCCGGTAGCGGACCTCGTGCTCCCCGTACGTCCTGACCTGGTCCTGCGAGCGGAGGTTGCGCCAGCCGCCGCCGAACCTGCCGGTGTTCCCGGCGGCGTCCGCGAGCGCGGCGGCGACGGCGGCGTGCGCCTCGCCGTCCGCGGGGCCCGTCAGGGCGTCCAGGTTCCGCCCGTAGAAACCGGTGTCGAGCCGGTCCGCGTCCAGGAACTCGGGGTGCCGCAGCGAGGCGACCAGCAGGTCCCGGTTGGTGACCGGCCCGTGGACGACCGTCCGTTCGAGGACGCGGGCGAGCTTGCGGGCCGCTTCGGCGCGGGTCGGGGCGTGGACGACGACCTTGGCGAGCATCGGGTCGTAGTGGACACCGATCGTGTCCCCGGAGGCGTACCCGGTGTCGACCCGTGTCCGTCCCTCGCGGGGGACGTCGAAGCGGTGCAGGTCGCCCGTCTGCGGGGCCCAGTCCCGCGCCGGGTCCTCCGCGTAGAGCCGGGCCTCGATCGCGTGGCCGCGCGGGGCCGGCGGTCCGGGGGGCAGTGCACGGCCCTCGGCGACGGCGATCTGGAGGGCGACGAGGTCGACCCCGTACACCTCCTCGGTCACCGGGTGCTCGACCTGGAGGCGGGTGTTCATCTCCAGGAAGTGCGCCCGGCCGTCCGCGACGAGGAACTCGACGGTGCCCGCGCCGACGTAGCCGACGGCCTTCGCCGCCCTGACGGCCGCGTCCAGGACGGAGGCTTCGAGCGCGGCGGGCAGGCCGGGCGCCGGGCACTCCTCGATCACCTTCTGGTGGCGGCGCTGGAGGGAGCAGTCGCGGGTGCCGAGCGCCCAGACGCCGCCGTGCGTGTCCGCGAGGACCTGCACCTCGACGTGCCGGCCGTTCTCCACGTACGGCTCGACGAACACCTCGCCGTCCCCGAACGCGCTCTCCGCCTCGGCCGAAGCCGCCTTCAACGCGCCGTCCAGGTCGCCGAGTTCGCGGACCACCCGCATGCCCCGGCCGCCGCCGCCCGCCGCCGCCTTCACCAGGACGGGCAGGTCCGCCTCGGTGACGTCGGCGAGCGGGGCGATCCCCAGGAGTTCCTTCGCCCGGGTCTTCGAGGCCATCGCCTCGATCGCCTCCGGCGGCGGGCCGATCCACACCAGGCCCGCGTCGATCACGGCCCGCGCGAAGCCGGCGTTCTCGGAGAGGAAGCCGTAGCCGGGATGGACGGCGTCCGCGCCCGCCGCGAGCGCCGCCCGCACCACCAGGTCCACCCGGAGGTACGTCTCCGAGGGCGCCGCCCCCGGCAGCCGCACCGCCGCGTCGGCCTCCCGGACGTGCAGGGCGTCGGCGTCCGCGTCCGAATACACGGCGACGGTGGAGATGCCGAGGTCACGGCAGGTGCGGAAGACCCGGCAGGCGATCTCGCCCCGGTTGGCGACTAGGACGGTGGACATCACCGAGGTCATCTGGGGCCTCACATTCGGAAGACGCCGAAGCCGCCGCGCGCGCCCTCGACCGGTGCCGTGTGGATCGCGGAAAGGCACAGCCCGAGAACCGTGCGGGTGTCGCGGGGGTCGATGACCCCGTCGTCGTAGAGCCGTCCGGAGAGGAACATCGGCAGGGACTCCGACTCGATCTGCGCCTCGACGAGGGCCCGCAGCCCGGCGTCGGCCTCGTCGTCGTACGGCTGCCCCTTGGCGGCGGCGCTCGCCCTCGCCACGATCGACAGGACCCCGGCGAGCTGCTGCGGGCCCATGACGGCGGACTTGGCGCTCGGCCAGGCGAACAGGAAACGCGGGTCGTAGGCCCGGCCGCACATGCCGTAGTGCCCGGCGCCGTAGCTCGCGCCCATGAGGACGGACAGGTGGGGGACGCGCGAGTTCGACACCGCGTTGATCATCATGGCGCCGTGCTTGATGATGCCGCCCTGCTCGTACTCCCTGCCCACCATGTAGCCGGTGGTGTTGTGCAGGAAGACCAGCGGGACGTCCCGCTGGTTGGCCAGCTGGATGAACTGCGCCGCCTTCTGCGACTCGGGCCCGAAGAGGACGCCCTGCGCGTTGGCGAGGACGCCGACGGGATAGCCGTGCAGGCTCGCCCATCCCGTCACCAGACTCGGCCCGTACAGCGGCTTGAACTCGTCGAAGTCGGAGCCGTCGACGATCCGGGCGATCACCTCGCGCGGGTCGAACGGCGTCCTGAGGTCGCCCGGGACGATCCCGAGGAGTTCGTCCTCGTCGTACGCCGGGGGCGGGGCGAGGTCCGTCGGATCGGGTTGCGCCTTGCGGTGGTTGAGGCGGGCGACGATCCGGCGGGCCTGCCGGATCGCGTCGGTCTCGTCGACGGCGTAGTGGTCGGCCAGCCCCGACGTCCGGGCGTGCATCTCGGCACCCCCGAGGGACTCGTCGTCGCTCTCCTCCCCCGTCGCCATCTTCACCAGCGGCGGACCGCCCAGGAACACCTTCGAGCGCTCCTTGATCATCACGGCGTGGTCGGACATGCCGGGGACGTACGCGCCTCCGGCCGTGGAGTTCCCGAAGACGACCGCGACCGTGGGGATACCGGCGGCGGAGAGACGCGTGAGGTCGCGGAAGAGCGCCCCGCCGGGGATGAAGATCTCCTTCTGCGAGGGGAGGTCGGCCCCGCCGGACTCCACCAGCGAGATGACCGGCAGCCGGTTCGCGAACGCGATCTCGTTGGCCCGCAGGGCCTTCTTCAGCGTCCACGGGTTCGACGCCCCGCCGCGCACGGTCGGGTCGTTGGCCGTGATCAGGCACTCGACGCCCTCGACGACCCCGATCCCCGTCACCAGGGAGGCGCCCACCGTGTAGTCGCTGCCCCAGGCGGCGAGCGGCGACAGCTCCAGGAACGGGCTGTCGGGGTCGAGGAGCAGCTCGATCCGCTCCCGGGCGAGCAGCTTGCCGCGCGCCCGGTGCCGCTCCGTGTACTTCTCGCCGCCGCCCGCGAGGGCCTTGGCGTGCTCGGCGTCGAGCGCGGCCAGCTTGTCGAGCATGGCCTCGCGGTTGCTCCGGTACGCGGTTCCGCCGGTGTCGAGGGCGGAGGCGAGGACGGTCACGGGAGTTCCTCCCGGGCGGCTTTCGGGGCGACGGTCACAGGAGTTCCTCCGGTACGTCGAGTTCGCGGGAGCGGAGCCACTCGCCCAGGGCCTTGGCCTGGGGATCGAAGCGGGCCTGGGAGGCGACGCCCTCGCCGAGGATGCCCGCGACGGTGAAGTTGAGCGCGCGCAGGCGCGGAAGGACGTGCCGGGTGACGGCCAGGCCGGCCGTCTCGGGCAGGAGTTCGCGGACCTTGTCGACGGTGAGGGCGTGCGCCAGCCAGCGCCACTCCTCGTCCGTACGCACCCAGACGCCGATGTTGGCGTCGCCCCCCTTGTCCCCGCTGCGGGCCCCGGCGAGCCGCCCGAGGGGCACCCGCCGGACGGGCCCTTCGGGGAGCGGGTCGGGGAGTTCCGGGGTGGGGGGTTCCGGCGTGGATACGGGCGCGGGGAGTCCCGGCGCGGGGAGTCCCGGTACGGGGACGGGGAGTCCGGGCGCGGGCTCCGGCGTGTGCGCCGGTACGGGGACGGGGACGCGGGTGCCGTCCGGGAGGACCGCCGTGTGCGGGACCTCGGAGGCCGGGACGTACGCCGTCTCGAAGACGCCGTAGGGGGCGCCCCTGCCGGGTGGGGCGGTGACGTGGAAGCCGGGGTAGCTGGCCAGGGCCAGTTCGATCGCCGCGCCGGTGAGCGCGCGCCCGACGGCCTCGGGGCCGGGGTCCCGGACGACGAGCCGGAGCAGCGCGCTCGCGGTCTCCTCGGTCGACGCGTCGGGCCGGTCGGTGCGGGCCAGCTCCCAGCGAACCTCGCGGGGACGCGCCGTGGCCAGCGCGTCCTCGATCTGGTCGCGGACCAGCTGGGCCTTGGCCTCGATGTCGAGACCGGTGAGGACGAACACCACCTCGTTGCGGAAGCCGCCGAGCCTGCTGAGCCCCACCTTGAGCGTCGGGGGCGGCGCCTCGCCCCGTACGCCGTCGATCCGGACCCGGTCGGGGCCCACCTGGGTGAGCCGGGCCGTGTCGAGCCGGGCGGTCACGTCGGGACCGGGGTAGCGGGCGCCGGCCGTCTCGTACAGGAGCTGCGCCGTGACCGTACCGACGTCGACGAGGCCGCCGGTGCCGGGGTGTTTGGTGATGACGGCGCTGCCGTCGGCGTGGAGCTCGGCGACCGGGAAGCCGGGGCGGCGGAAGACCGCCGGGTCGTGGTCGCGGAAGAAGGCGTAGTTGCCGCCGGTGGCCTGGGTGCCGCACTCCAGGACGTGCCCGGCGACGACCGCGCCCGCCAGCCTGTCGTACTCCTCCGGGCCCCAGCCGAAGTGCCACTGTGCGGGCCCGGTGACGAGGGCGGCGTCGGTGACCCGGCCGGTGACGACGACGTCGGCCCCGGCGGCGAGGCAGGCGGCGATACCGGCGCCGCCGAGGTAGGCGTTGGCGGCGAGGACGCCGTCCACGGCGGGCAGCCGGTCGCCCTCGACGTGCGCGATCCGGGTCGGCAGGCCGAGCTTCGCGGCGAGGCCGCGCAGGGCGTCGGCGAGCCCGGCGGGGTTGAGTCCGCCGGCGTTGGCCACGACCCGGACCCCGCGCTCGTGGGCGAGGCCGAGGCCCTCCTCCATCTGGCGCAGGAAGGTCTTCGCGTACCCGGCGGCGGGGTCCTTCAGCTGGTCGCGGCCGAGGATGAGCATGGTCAGCTCGGCGAGGTAGTCGCCGGTGAGGACGTCGAGCTCGCCGCCGGTGAGCATCTCGCGGACGGCGTCGAACCGGTCGCCGTAGAACCCGGAGGCGTTGCCGATACGGAGGACCACTAGGCCCCCTCGGAGTCGCGGGGCCCGGTGGTCGGGGCCTGATCGGCCGGGGTGGGGCCCGCGCCCGTGGGGGCCCGGCCCGGGCCCGCCGGGCCGGCGAAGGCCTGGGCGAGGGTGAGCCACCGCTCGGCGTCGGGGCCGTCGGCCACGAGGGCGGTGTCGTCGCGGTGGACGCGCTGGGTGACGAGCAGGCAGAAGTCGAGGGCCGGTCCCGTGACCCGCTGGGCGGCGTCCTCGGGGCCGTACGCCCACAGCGTCCCGTCGGGGGCGCGGAGTTCGACCCGGAAGGGTTCGGCGGGCGCGGGGAGGCCCCGGACCAGGAAGGCGTAGTCGCGGGCGCGGTGGCCGATCCAGGCGACGTGCCGGAGGCGGGCGGTGGGCGCGCGGACGACCCCGAGGGCGTCGGCGACGTCCTGGCCGTGCGCCCAGGTCTCCATCAGCCGGGCGGTGGCCATGGCGGAGGGGCTCATCGGCGGCCCGTACCAGGGGAAACGCACACCGGGGGGCACCGCGCGCAGGGCCTCCTGGAGCCGCTCCCGGCCCTCGCGCCAGCGGGCGAGCAGCTCGGCCGGCGGCAGTTTCGCGCCCTCCTCGGCGCCTTCGTCGACGAAACGGTCGGGCGCGGCGAGCGCCTTACGGGTCTCGACGGCGAAGGCATCGGCGTCGGTGGCGGCGAGGAGCGCGGCGCGGTCGGTCCAGGCGAGGTGCGCGATCTGATGGGCGAGGGTCCAGCCGGGCGCGGGGGTGGGCGCGTCCCACTGCTCCGGGCTCAGTTCTCGCACCAGCGCGTCGAGCGCGTCGCTCTCGTCACGCAGGTCGTCGAGCACGACGACGGGGTCGGACACGGTGCGCTCCCCTCGGGGGACGGGCGTTCACGGTCACGGGCCTTCGCCGAGGAGCATGGCAGCGACGAAAGAAACAATCAAGCGTGCTTGCTTTAGTTTCACCGACACGCGTGGCTTCGAGTCCGCACACGGACTGGGGCCGCCGGCCCGCCTCGTTTCGTCAGGGGGCCGATCCGGCTCGCGACACGCGCCCGGAGCACGAGGCGCCAGGAGTGCTAGGCGACGACACGGCGCGGCCGGGGCACCAGTTCGCCGCCGCAGTTGGGGCACACGTCCCTCATGGCGTCGGCGCAGGGGACGCAGAAGGTGCATTCGTACGAACAGATCCGCGCGGGCCCGTCGGCCGCCAGGGCCGCCGTCTCGCAGCGCTCGCAGCGGTCTCGCATCTCCAGAGCCATGGTCGGCTCCTCTCCCTCGTCACGACGGTTGAACAGACACCCCCATCGTCCGCACCCGCCCCAGCGCGCTCCACGCCCCCGGCGGCCAAGGATCGACGGAATCGGGTCAGTGCCTGACCAGGCAGAACGGGTGGCCCGCCGGGTCCGCGTACACGCGCCAGCCCCTCGTGCCGCCCCCCTCGTCCAGGACGGTCGCGCCCCGCGCGAGGACCTGCTCCTGGGCCGCGTCCAGGTCCGCGACGCCGAAGTCGAGGTGGAACTGCTGGGGGCGCTCCGGGCCCGGCCAGGTCGGCGGGCGGTGATCGGTGACGCCCTGGAAGCAGAGGACGAGCCCGCCGGGCGTGTGCAGGGTGGACCAGGCCTCGTCGAGGGACCAGCGGCGGTCCGGCCGGTCGACCTCCCCGCCGAGCACCGAGGCGTAGAACCCGGCGAGTTCGCGGGGCGCGGGGCAGTCGAGCACGACGCACTGCAGTTCAGCGATCATGCGCCGGATCCTAGACGCGGCACACCCTCACGCGGCGCCCCGCACCTGCGTGCGGACCGCTCCCATGCTGGCCGCTATGACGAGGGCGATGGCGAGGGCGTCGAGCGCGGACAGGGCCTGGCTGAGGACGAGGAAGCCGGCGGCCGCCGCGATGGCCGGTTCCAGGCTCATCAGGATCGCGAACGTCGGGGCGGGCAGACGGCGCAGGGCGAGGAGTTCCAGCGTGTACGGCAGGACCGAGGACATCAGCGCGACCACGAGACCGAGACCGATCGTCGACGGTACGAGCAGCTTGTCGCCCGCCTCCACGATGCCGAACGGCAGGCTGAGGACGGCGCCGAACGCCATGGCGAGCGCGAGCCCGTCCGCCTGCGGGAAGCGCCGGCCCGTACGCGCGCTGAAGACGATGTACGTGGCCCACATGGCGCCCGCCGCGAGCGCGAAGCCCGCGCCGACCGGATCGAGACGGTCGAAACCGCCGCCGCCGAGGAGGACGACGCCGCCGAGCGCGAGGCCGGCCCAGAGCAGGTTCACGAGCCGGCGCGAGGCGACCACGGAGAGGATCAGCGGGCCGAGCACCTCAAGGGTCACCGCGGCGCCCAGCGGGATCCGGTCGACGGACTGGTAGAAGAGGATGTTCATGCCCGCCATGGCGGCGCCGAAGGCGACGATCGTCCCCCAGTCGGCGCGCCCGTAGCCGCGGACCTTGGGCCGGCAGACGATCAGCAGGACGGCGGCGGCGAGCAGGAGCCGCAGGGTGACGACCCCGAGCGCTCCCGCGCGCGGCATGAGCAGGACGGCGACGGCGGAGCCGAACTGTACGGAGAGGCCGCCCGCGACGACGAGCGCCACCGGCCCGAGCCGGTGCCCCGTCGACCCCGGGGCGCCGCCGCCCCGCGGTTCCGCGCCGACGGCGCCGGCCGCCGCCGGGGCCGCATCCCTGACCGGACTGTCCACCGACGCTCCTCACACACCACTCGACACCACACGACACACACCCTCACGACACCTCGTGAGGTTTAACAAACTGTACCCGCAGTGCAGAGTAATGCACTAACGGATTTCGGAAGCCCTCATTCCCCTCCCACGCTACGAGTCCCCGCGCGGCACCGGAAATGCCGATTGCGCTGCGGTTATGCTCCGGACGCATGAGCATCGAGCTACGCCATCTCCGCTGCTTCCTCGCCATCGCCGAGGAATCCAGCCTCACCAGAGCGGCCGCCCGGCTCCACCTCACCCAGCCCGCCGTCTCCCGCACCCTCGCCGCCCTCGAACAGCACCTCGGCGCCCGGCTCGTCGACCGTTCGACCCACCACCTCGCCCTCACCGCCGAGGGCCGCGCCTTCCGGGACCGGGCCGCCGCCGCACTCGCCGCCTTCGAGGCCGCCGTCGACCCCGCCAGGCTCCGCCACCGGCCCCTGCGCCTCGGACACGCCTGGTCGGCCTTCGGCCCGTACACCACCCCTCTGCTCCGGCGCTGGCAACGCGACCACCCCGACACCCCGCTCGAACTCCTCCGCATCGACGACCGCACCGCCGGCCTCACCCGGGGCGAAGTCGACGCGGCCCTGCTCCGGGGCGCCGTCGACGCACCCGGCCTGGTCACCGAGGAGCTCACCACCGAGGCACGGGTCGCGGCCGTACCCGCCGACAGCCCGCTCGCCGACCGGCCCCGGCTCACCCTCCACGACCTCGCCGACGGAACCGTCGTCCTCAACACCGTCTCCGGCACGACCGCCCTCACGCTCTGGCCGCCCGCCGCACGCCCGGCGGCCACCGTCACCGTCGCCAACACCGACGACTGGCTCACCGCCATCGCCGCCGGCCGGGGCGTCGGCGTCTCCTCCGTCTCCACCGCCGCCCTGCACCCCCATCCGGGCGTCACCTACCGCCCACTGCCCGACGCGCCCCCGCTGCCGGTGGTCCTGGCCTGGCGGGACGCGTTCCCCCACCCGTCGACCGGCGCGCTCGTCGCGATGGCCCGCGAGATCGTCAGCGGGCACTGAGGCCGCCACACTCGGAAAGAGGGCGGCCGCACCAGAAGCCCGCGAAGCCGGACCACCCCCGACCCTCAGAGACCCCCGCCCGCTCCCCCACCCCTCACAAACCCCCCGCATCCACCCCCTCCGCCAGTACCTCCGCCACATGCCGGCCCCTCGTGGGCGTCAGGTCCCCGATCTGCGTTCTGCACGAGAAGCCGTCCGCCAGGACCTCCGACCCCGCCGGTGCCCGGCGCAGTGCCGGGAGCAGCTGGTCCTCCGCGCACGCCACCGACACCTCGTAGTGGCCCGGTTCGAAGCCGAAGTTGCCCGCCAGGCCGCAGCAGCCTCCCGCCAGTTCCCCCGTCAGCCCCGCCCGCTCCCGTAGCCTGCGGTCCGCCGCGTCGCCCAGGACCGCGTGCTGGTGGCAGTGCGCCTGGCCGGTGACCGGGCGGTCCAGGCGCGGCGGCTCCCAGTCCGGTGCCAGCGTCTCCAGCGCCTCCGCGAACGTCCGCACCGACGCGGCCACCCGCGCCGCCCTCGGGTCGTCCGGCAGCAGTTCCGGCAGGTCGCTGCGGAGGGTCGCCGCGCACGACGGCTCCAGCACCACGATCGGCCCGGTCGTCCCAGAGACCCCTGCCACCGTTCCCACAGACCCCACCGACCCCACAGGCCCGACAGCCCCTTCCGCCCCCTCCGTCCCTCCGGCCGGGCCCTCCACCCCCTCCAGCACGTCCAGCGTCCGCCGCATCACCCTTCGGGCCGCCCCCAACTGGCCCGTCGACACGTACGTCAGCCCGCAGCAGACCCAGCCCTGCGGCAGCGTCACCCCCAGTCCCGCCGCCTCCAGGACCCGGACCGCCGCCCTGCCCACCTCGGGCGCCAGGTGTTCCGTGAACGTGTCCGGCCACAGCGTCAGATCCGGCGGGCGGGTCGTGGCCCGCTCCGCGAACCACGACGTGAACGTCCGCTCCGCCACGCGCGGCATCGTCCGCTCCGGTGTCACCCCCGCCAGCCTCGCCGCGAACGGCAGCCCCATCACCGGGTTCAGCGCCCGCCCGAAGAGGTCCAGCCAGCGCGGCAGCCTCCCCATCGTCCAGTGGGAGCGCGGCCTGCGCAGGAAGCCGAACGGCCCCGCGTAGTGCCGGTCCAGGAACTCCGCCTTGTACGCGGCCATGTCGACGCCCACCGGGCAGTCGCTGCGGCAGCCCTTGCAGGACAGGCACAGGTCCAGCGCCTCCCGGACCTCCTCCGAGCGCCAGCCGTCCGTGATGACCTCGCCCAGCGCCATCTCGTGCAGCAGCCGCGCCCGCCCCCGGGTGGAGTGCTTCTCCTCCCCGGTCACCCGGTACGACGGGCACATCACCCCCGGCCCGGAACCGGGCCCGTCGACACGGCACTTGGCGACCCCGACGCACCGCGCCGCCTCCCGGCCCACCCCGACCAGCGGCAGGCCCGCGAACCGCAGCCCCTCGTCGAGCGGGCGCGGCCGGACGAGCATCCCCGGGTTGAGGCCCCCGTCGGGGTCCCACACGTCCTTCACCGCGCCGAACAGGCCGACGAGTTCCTCCCCGTACATCTTCGGGAGCAGTTCGGCCCGGGCCTGCCCGTCGCCGTGCTCCCCCGAGAGCGAGCCGCCGTGGGCGACCACCAGGTCCGCCACCGCCTCCGAGAACCGGCGGAAGTGCCGTACGCCCTGCTCCGTCCACAGGTCGAAGTCGATCCGGACGTGGACGCACCCGTCGCCGAAGTGCCCGTACGGGACTCCCCTGAGGCCGAAGTCGGCCAGCAGCGCCCGGAACTCACGGAGGTACGCGCCGAGCCGGGCCGGCGGTACCGCGCAGTCCTCCCAGCCGGGCCAGGCCTCGCCGCCGGGCAGCCGGGTCGCCGTCCCCGCCGCGTCCTCCCGGATCCGCCACAGCGCCCGCTGTCCCGCCGGGTCCGCCACCACCGCCGCGTCCAGCGCGTCCGCCGCCCGCACCAGGGTCCGCGCCGCCCCCGCCCCTTCGACCTCGCAGAACAGCCAGGCCCCGCCCCTCGGAAGCCCCTCCGCGCCCCGTACGAGATCGGCCGCCATGCCCTCCACCGTCAGCGGCCGGTACGGCAGGAGTCCCGCCGCCGCCTCGGCCGCCGCGCTCTCGTCGGCGTACCCGAGGACGACGAGCACCGGCTCCTCCGGCAGCGGCACGAGCCGTACCGTCGCCTCCGTCACCACGCCGAGCGTGCCCTCGCTGCCGCAGAACGAGCGGGCCACGTCCACGCCCCGCTCCGGGAGCAGCGCGTCGAGCGCGTAGCCGGAGATCCGGCGCGGCAATCCCGCCGGGTAGCCGGTCCGCAGCAGCGCGAGGTTCCGCCCGACGAGGTCGAGGAGTCCGGACGGCGCACCCCGCCCGTCCTGCCCGAGCGTCAACCGCGCGCCCCGGTAGCTCACCGTTTCGAGCGAGCGCACGTTGTCGGCGGTGGTCCCCCAGGCGACCGAGTGCGCCCCGCAGGCGTTGTTGCCGATCATGCCGCCGAGGGTGCAGCGGCTGTGCGTGGACGGGTCGGGGCCGAACGTCAGGCCGTACGGCCGGGCCGCCTCCCGCAGCCGGTCGAGGACGAGCCCGGGCTGGACGACGGCCGTCCGACGCTCCGGGTCGAGGGAGACGAGGCGCGCCATGTGACGTGTGAGGTCGAGCACGACGCCGGTGCCGGTGGCCTGGCCCCCGATGGACGTCCCGCCGCCGCGTGCGACGACGGGGGTCCCGTGCGCCCGGCACACCTCCAGGACCGCGGCGACGTCGTCGGCGTCACGCGGGGCGACCGTACCGACCGGAACCCGGCGGTAGTTGGAGGCGTCCATCGAGGTCAGGGCCCTGGCCGTGGCCGAGAAGTCGACGTCTCCCGCGATGGCGGCCCGCAGGTCGGCGGCGAGGGCGGTCGGGTGTTCCTCGTGTGTTCCCACAGGCCCAGGATGTCTCAGTGTTCGTCTCATCGGGCGGACATCCGGCGACCGGCCGCTTCCCGAACCGATACTCTCCGCCTCGTGGCTGATATCCAGATTCCCGCTGACATCAAGCCCGCCGACGGCCGTTTCGGCGCGGGCCCCTCCAAGGTGCGTACGGAGGCGCTGGACGCCCTGGCCGCCACCGGCACCTCTCTCCTCGGCACGTCCCACCGCCAGGCTCCCGTGAAGAACCTGGTCGGCGAGGTACGTACCGGCATCCGTGACCTCTTCTCGCTCCCCGAGGGCTACGAGGTGATCCTGGGCAACGGCGGCTCCACCGCCTTCTGGGACGTCGCGACCCACGGTCTCATCGAGAACAAGTCGCAGCACCTCACCTTCGGCGAGTTCTCCTCCAAGTTCGCGAAGGCCGCCAAGCTGGCCCCGTGGCTGGCGGAGCCGACCGTGATCTCCTCCGACCCGGGCACCCACCCGGAGCCGGTGGCCGAGGCGGGCGTCGACGTCTACGCGTACACCCACAACGAGACCTCCACCGGTGTCGCCGCCCCGATCAAGCGGGTCGCGGGCGCCGACGAGGGCGCGCTCGTCCTGGTCGACGCGACCTCCGGCGCGGGCGGCCTCCCGGTCGACATCACCGAGACGGACGTCTACTACTTCGCCCCGCAGAAGTCCTTCGCCGCCGAGGGCGGCCTGTGGCTCGCGGCCTTCTCCCCGGCCGCCCTTGAGCGGGCGAAGAAGATCCACGAGTCCGGCCGGCACGTCCCCGAGTTCTTCTCGCTGCCGACGGCGATCGACAACTCGCTGAAGAACCAGACGTACAACACCCCGGCGCTCTCGACCCTCTTCCTGCTCAACGAGCAGCTGAAGTGGATCAACGGGCAGGGCGGTCTCGATTGGGCCGTGGCCCGGACGAAGGAGTCCTCGGACGCGCTGTACGGCTGGGCCGAGGAGTCCAAGTACGCGTCGCCGTTCGTCACGGACGCGGCGAAGCGTTCCCAGGTCATCGGCACGATCGACTTCGCGGACGACATCGACGCGGCCGCGGTCGCGAAGGTGCTGCGCGCGAACGGGATCGTGGACACCGAGCCGTACCGCAAGCTGGGCCGCAACCAGCTGCGGATCGCGATGTTCCCGGCGATCGACCCGGCGGACGTGCGCGCACTGACGGCGTGCGTCGACTACGTGATCGAGAAGCTGTAACACGCTGCCGTACGGAGGGCCCGGCGTCGGACAGGACCGATGCCGGGCCCTCCGCCGTGTCCGGGGCGCCTCAGCCCGACTGCGCCTTCACGTGGTCGATCACGGCGGCGAACTCGGCGGTCGGCGAGAACTCCACCACGTCGACGTCCTCGAGCGCTTCGGGGGCGTGGCCGGGGCCCCAGTAGTAGGCCTGTCCGGCCTCGTAGATCTCCTCGCCGGACGCGGTCCGCATCCTGATCCGGCCGTTCAGCAGGTATCCCCAGTGGGGGCACTGGCACAGGTCGCCCTCCAGGCCCTTGAGCGCCGGGGCCATGTCGGTGCCCTTGGGGAGGTGGATGAAGGCGACGGTCATGTCGCCGCCGGTCTCCTGCATGCGGAAGTCCACGCCGCCGCCTTCCATGGCGACGGGGGTGTCCTCGCGAGTGAATGCCGTCATGACTCCTCCACGGCTCGTACCCGGACCTGTCTGGTCGTCACCCGGACCTGCCCGGTCGTCTCCTTCCAGTCTCGCCCCGGGGCGACCGCCGGTCGACAGGAGGGCCGAACCCGGGCGCGGACGGGGGCGCGCGGGGTTCCTCAGTCGCGGCGGAGCAGGCGCTTGATCCCGAAGACGAGGACGAAGGCACCCGCGAGGACCAGGAAGCCCACCGTGGCGCTCCCTCCCTCCCCGTCGGCGGCCGGCGACTGCGGGGACGTCGGGGCGCCCGGGGTGTCCGCCGGCTTCTCCGAGGGACGCGGCGCGGCCTCCTGCCGGTCCACCCGGATGACCTTGCTGCCCTGGCCCTCGGAGCCGAACATGAACGCCGATCCGTCCGTCGTGTACGTCACCGATTCCGCCTGCCCCTGGAAGGGGGCGCCGACGGAGGTGCCGTCGCCGTCCGCGCGGCCGTCCCTCCACTCGTACTCACGGGCGCTGAAGTAGCCGCGCAGCACGAGCCGGCCGCCGTCCGGGGAGAAGGCGCCGTCCGTCACCCAGGGGACCTCTCCGATACGGCGGAACACGTTGGTCCCGGACGAGGAGAGCCGCTCGGGGCCGGCGTAGAGCCCGCCGCCGTCCTCGTTCTTGCTGGCGATGTACACCCGGCCGGTCTTCGGGTGGACCATCAGGGCCTCGGCGTTGCGCGCGCCGTCGGCGTACTTCACCACGTACTGCTTCGCCGCCACCTTCTGGTCCTTGAGGACCTCCGGCTCGGGGAAGCGGTAGATCCAGACGTGGTCCCAGGAGCCGTCGAGGTTGTCGCCGATGTCTCCGACGTAGATGTCGCCGTCGGGGCCGACCGCGATGGCCTCCATGTCGCGCGGGGTGCCGACGCCCTGCATGGTCAGGGTCGCGACCGTCTTTCCCGTACGGGAGTCGATGCCGTAGATCAGGGGCGCGTCCTGGTCGTTGTGCGTCCAGTAGACGCCGGGGTGCGCCCGGCTCGCGGCGAGGCCGCTGGACTCGGTGACGCGGGAGTCCTCGATCGTGAAGTCCCGGTCGGGCTCCGGCCCTTCGGCACGGGCATGACCGGCCGGGAGCAGCACCAGGGCCACCGCCGCGCCGAGGGCGCACAGAGCAGATCGCATGTCCCCCAGCCTGCCACGACGCGGGCGCGGGCGGCCGGTCGGCTGCCCCTGAAACCTTGCGTGACCTGCGTCGGGGTCGGTGTCGGGGTCGGTGGGGCGGGTGTCGGGGTCGGCGCCGGGCCGGGGTCGGGGTCGGCGCCCGGCCGGGGTCGGGGCCGGCGCCGGGCCGGGGTCAGGGCGGCGCGCCCGGCCGGGGTCAGGGCCGGCGCCCGGCCGGGGTCAGGGCGGGCGCCCGGCCGGGGTCGGGGTCCGGGGAAATCGGTTTGACCGGCCCGGACCGCGCTGTCAGGGTCGCGCCCATGTCTACGTTCCCCGCTCCCGACGGCACCCTGCTCGCCTCCCACGAGTCCGGTTCCGGCGCCCCGCTCCTCTGTCTGCCGGGCGGCCCGCTGCAGGACTCCGCGTACCTCGGCGATCTCGGCGGTCTGGCCGCGCACCGGCGGCTGATCCGGCTCGACCTGCGGGGCACGGGCGCGTCGGAGGTGCCGGACGACCCGGACTCGTACCGCTGCGACCGGCTCGTCGACGACGTGGAGGCGCTGCGCGCGCACCTCGGCCTCGACACCGTGGACGTCCTGGGGCATTCGGCGGGCGCGAACCTGGCCGCGCTGTACGTGACCAGGTATCCGGAGCGCGTCGGGCGGCTGGTGCTCGTCACTCCCGGTACGGCGGCCGTCGGCCTCGACACGGCACCGGAGGAGCGGCTCGCGGCGGCGCGGCTGCGCCGGGACGAGCCGTGGTTCGGGCCCGCGTACGCGGCCCTGGAGGACGTGACGGCGGGGCGGGGCACGGCCGAGTCCTTCGGGGCGGTGGCCCCGTTCTTCCACGGGACCTGGGACGAGGCGGCGCGGGAGCGGCACGCCGCCGGGGAACGGCAGCGGAACCGTGCGGGCGCGGGGGTCTTCGCGGCGGAGGGTGCCTTCGATCCGGCGGCGACCCGTGCGGTGTTCGCGGAGTTCGCGCGGCCGGTGCTCGTCGTGGCCGGGGAGGGGGACGTGAACACACCGGTGCCGACGGCCGCCGCTTACGCGGGGCTGTTCCCGGAGGCGACGCTCGCGGTTCTGGACGGGGCGGGTCACTTCCCGTGGCACGACGACACCGAGGGGTTCGTGGAGCGGGTGGCGTCCTTCCTCCGGTGAGGGAGGGACGTCGGCCGGGCCGTCGGAAAGGGCGGGGGTTCCCGGCCGGTTCGGCCCCCCGCCCGTGGTCCGGATCACGTCGCAGGCCCTGACCGGCGTCCGCGATGATATGACCATGCGTTTTCTGTTCGTCGGCGACAGCATGACCATCGGACGCGCCGGCGACTGGACCTGGCGGTACCGCATGTGGCGGCACCTGGAGTCCACGCTCCCCGGCGGGTACGAGGTCGTCGGCCCGCGCACCCGCCTGTACGAGCCCGCCGCCGACGCCCCCGTCTCGGACTCCTACGCCGACCCGGACTTCCCCGCCCACGCCCGCCGCCATCTGGCCGGCTGGGGCGAGGGCTGGCTGCACATGGCGCCCGTGATCGGCGAGACGGTCGCGGCGACCGGGGCGGACGTGCTGCTGATCTCGCTGGGCCTGATCGACCTGGGCTTCTACACCGACAGCACGCAGACCCACGACAACGTCCGGGCGTTCGTCACGGCGGCCCGGGCCGCGAACCCGCGCGTGCGGGCCGTGCTCCTGCCGGTCATCCCCAACGTCCGCGCCGGTTACGACGCCCCCTTCGCCGCCGAGTGCGCCCGCTTCAACGAGCTCCTGGCGAAGGCGGTCGCCGACCTCGACACGGCGGTCTCACCGCTCCTGCTCGCGACGATCCCGGCCTCGTACGACCTCGGCACGGACACCTACGACGGCACCCACCCGGGACCGTCCGGCGAACACAAACTGGCCGCCGCCTTCGCGGACGCGATGCACCAGGCCTGGGGCCTGGGCGGTCCGTACGGGCCCGCCGAGGACGTCCAGGACGCTCAGGACGCCCGGGTCAGGCGGTTCGCGAAGGTGGAGAGGGTGTAGGCGCCGATACCGAGGACGACCTCCAGGGCGTTGCGGCGGGTGTAGCCGGCCTTCTCGAAGGCGGCCAGGTCCTCGTCCCCGACCGCGCCGGAGGTGGCGAGCACCTGGAGGGTGAACGCCCGTACGGCGTCGAGGCGTTCGGGCTCGGGCGCCGGGCCGAGGGCGGCCATCTTGGCCTCGTGCATGTCGACGCAGAGGTGGCACTGGTTGCGGGCGGCGACGATCAGGATCACCGCCTCGCGGGAGTGCGCGTCGAGGGTCGTGGACTCGAAGATCCGGCTGAGCTTCAGGAAGCCGTCGAGGGTCTCCGGGGACTCCTTGAGGAGCGCGACGGCGTGGGCGGTGCGGGCGGACAGGTCTACGGACAAGGCGTCTCCGATACGAGCGACGGGAAGCGGAAGGGTCTAGAATCGACAACATGGTTGACCATGCCGACAGAGAGAAAGTAAACCAGGTTGTCGATCAGGGCAAGGAGATAAAGCAGCCGAACGCGCCCGGGTACGAACTCCCCCTGCTCCTCTTCGGCGGCTTCCGCACCCTCATCGACCGGCTGCACACCCGCCTCGCCGCCGAGGGCCACCCCGACCTGCGGCCCGCCCACGGCTTCGCCATGCAGGCCGTCGGCGGCCGGGGCGCCACCGCCAGCGAGATCGGGCGGCACCTCGGCGTCTCCAAACAGGCCGCCGGCAAGACCGTCGACCGGCTGCTCGCCCTCGGCTACGCCGAGCGCGCCGACGATCCCGCCGACGCCCGCCGCAAACTCGTCCATCTCACCCCGCGCGGCCGCGAGGCCCTCGCCCGCTCCGCCGCGATCTTCGACGAGCTGCGGGCGGAGTGGGTCGCGGCCCTCGGCGCGGACCGGGTCCGGGACATCGAGACGTCCCTGCGGAACGTCGTCCCCGCGGAGACGGCGTTCCGCCTGGACGCCACCAGCTGGCTCGGCGGGCCCTGAGACCCCTACGGGATCACCGGGCGGATCACCAGGCGAAGGCCTCGGGAGACGGCCCGGGGCCCGGGAAGATCTCGTCGAGCGCGGCCAGGAGCTCCTCGCTCAGCTCGACCTCCAGAGCGCGCAGCGCGCTCGTCAGCTGCTCGGGCGTGCGGGGACCGACGATGGGACCGGTCACGCCCGGCCGGGTGAGGAGCCACGCGAGGGCCGTCTCGCCCGGCTCCAGGCCGTGCTTCTCGAGCAGGTCCTCGTACGCCTGGAACTGCTTCCGCGCCGCCGGGTCGGCGAGCGTGGCCGCCGCCCGTCCCTCCGTACGCCGCTTGCCCTCGGTCTCCTTCTTCAGGACACCGCCGAGCAGGCCGCCGTGGAGCGGCGACCAGGGGATGACCCCGAGGCCGTACTCCTGGGCTGCCGGGATCACCTCCATCTCGGCGCGCCGCTCGTACAGGTTGTAGAGGCACTGTTCGCTGACGAGGCCGACGGAGCCGCGCCGGGCGGCGGTCTCGTTCGCCTGGGCGATCTTGTAGCCGGGGAAGTTGGAGGAACCGGCGTAGAGGATCTTGCCCTGCTGCACCAGGACGTCGATCGCCTGCCAGATCTCCTCGAAGGGGGTCGAGCGGTCGATGTGGTGGAACTGGTAGACGTCGATGTAGTCGGTGCCGAGGCGCTTGAGGCTGCCTTCCACCGCGCGGCGGATGTTCAGCGCCGAGAGCTTGTCGTGGTTGGGCCAGGCGTCGCCGTCGGCGTCCATGTTCCCGTACACCTTGGTGGCGATGACGGTCCTGTCGCGGCGGCCGTCGCCCTTGGCGAACCAGGAACCGATGATCTCCTCGGTACGGCCCTTGTTCTCACCCCAGCCGTACACGTTGGCGGTGTCGAAGAAGTTGAGCCCCACGTCCAGCGCCGTGTCCATGATGGCGTGGCTGGTGGCTTCGTCCGTCTGGGGTCCGAAGTTCATCGTCCCGAGGACGAGTCGGCTGACCTTGAGTCCGGTGCGTCCGAGCTGCGTGTACTCCATGGACGTCAAGCCAACTGCTTCGAGTGCGCTCGAAGCAAGAGGGTTCCTGCGGGGTGGCGGGCGCGCGCGAGGCGGGCCGGGACTAGAGGCCGGCCACGGAGGCCACCGCGATGATCGCGAACATCAGTACGAGCACGCCGGCCATGATTCGGTTACGGGTCTTCGGATCCACCCTTCGAGGTTACCCGCCCGCCGGAGGCCGACCGCCGTCACCCCGCTCCCTCCAGCGGCCAGCCGTCGACCCGCTCGTATCGCGGCTGCTCACCGGGCACCCCGCTCACCGGCAGGTTCGAACGGACGAGGACCAGCTCGCCCACCTGCCACCGCTCGCCCTCGAAGGCGCCGAGCTCGTCGAGGAACGGGCGCGTGTCCACCCCGTCCCCCCGGGCGCGGGCCAGCGTCAGGTGTGCCTGGTAGCGGCGGTGCTCGTCCATCGGGACCCCCGCCCGGCGGGCGGCCGCGTCCGCGCGCTCGGCGAGCAGCCGCAGCTCGTCCAGGCTCCCGGCGACCCCGGTCCACAGCGCGCGCCGCCCGAAGTGCCCGCCGCCGTGCAGCCGCAGCGGGAACGGCGGGGTGCGGTGCGCGGCCCTGGCGAGCCGGACGCGCAGCTCGGGCAGCAGCTCCTCGTCGACCTCTCCCATGAAGGCGAGCGTGAGGTGCCATCCGGGCCGCGAGGTCCAGCGCATCCCGTCGGCCCCGGGCAGGCGGCGCAGCCGGTCCACGACGTGTCCGACCTCGGCCAACTGCGCGGGCGGCGGCAGCACGGCGGCGAAAAGCCTCATGGGACGAGTCTGGCAGGACGACGGCCCCGGCACACAGAGCCGGGGCCGTGACCGGCCAGGACACCCGCCGGTCCCACGCGCGACCGGTCAGGACACCTACTGGTACGGCGTCCCGGCACACGGCGCCGTTCCGGCCTCTGTCGTCGCGGGTCGAGGTGTAGATCTCGTCGCCTCCGGCGTGGGACACCGTGCGCGCGACGACGACGAGGTCCGAGCCGGGGCCGGCGCCGTGGACGGTCTCGTCCTGGCCCTTCGCGACGACCTGGGTCCAGCGGGTGGTGCCGTCGGCGCTCTCCGAGAGGAAGCCGGTCGTCCCGGCGCTGAGCAGCGTGCCGCCCGAGGCCAGGAACGGCACCGGGGCAGGCGCGGCTGTACGGGACACGGCCGCGGGCGCAGCGGACGCGGCCGGGACGGTGGGCGAAGCGGCCGTCACGGCGGTGAGCGCGACGCCGACCGCGATCGCCAGGCGCTTTCGGCCCAGAGGGGTACGCACGGTGTGTTCCCCCTCAAGCGGTTGGTTCCGCCCCCTGTGACCCACCATCACGTCGAAGGTTTGTACGAGACGGGAAAACGGCATTTCGCGGTGGCTAACCTCGACGGATGGAGATCACCCTCAGGAAGGGCGGGGCGGAGGACCTCCCCGCGATACTCGGCGTGCTGGACAGTGCCGTGGTGTGGCTCAACGGCAAGGGCATCACGGCCCAGTGGGGCACAGAACCGTTCTCCGCGCGCCCCAAGGCGGTGCGGCAGGTCGAGGACACCATGGCCGCGGGCGACCCGTGGATCGCCGAGATCGACGGCGTACCCGCGGGGACGATGACGCTGACGCCGTTCCCCGGGCAGCACATCGCGCCGGCGGACGAACCCGAGGTGTACGTGCGGCTGCTCGCCACCGACGCCCGCTTCCACGGGCACGGGGTGGGAGCGGCCCTCCTCGCCCACGCGACGGCGGAGACCCGGCGGCAAGGGGTGTCGCTGCTGCGGGTGGACTGCTTCGCGGGCAGCGAGGGCCGGCTCGTCGCGTACTACGAGGGCCAGGGCTTCACGCCCACCGAGACGTTCACGGTGGGCGACTGGGAGGGGCAGGTGCTGGAGCGGCGGGTGTGAGCTGCCGCGGCCGCGCCCTGCCTTGCCGAGCCTCGGTCCGAGCCCGCGGGGGGCTCCGGAACCCGAGGTCAGTACAAGCCCGTCGTTGGCCCCCAGAGGTAGTGCACGTTGTAGATCTTCTTGGAATCCCCGAGCGGCGCCGTCCATCGGCCCGTGCTCCAGTGGACGGTAAGCGCGTCGTCCTTGACGCCCCTCGCGATGAGGTCCATGTGACCGTCGCTGCCCACGTCGCCCACAGCGGTGATCGTGGCGTACTGGTTCCAGCCCGCACCGATGGGGGTGCGGGGCGCGAACGTGCCGTCGCCCTTGCCGAGGTGGAGCCAGAGGACGCCGTCCTTGTCGCGGGCGACGAGGTCACCGGCGGGGCCGCCGGCGATGTTGCCGGTGGCGGTGACGAGGTTGTAGACGCCCCAGCCCCCGCCCACCCTCACGCGGGCGGCGAAGGGCTTGCTCCAGCTGCCGGTGCCCTTGTGCAGCCACTGCACACCGGCGCTGTCGACGCCCACCAGATCCGGGCGGCCGTCACCCGTCAGGTCGGAGCCGCCGGTGAGCAGCCGGTACGCCTGCCAGCCGGTACCGACACGGGTACGAGGGGCGAACGGCTTCCTGACGTCGCCGGTGCCCAGGTGCTGCCACAGCACGCCGTACCGGTCACGGCCCAGCACGTCCGCGTGCGCCGCGCCACCGACGTTCCCCGGCGTGACGAGGTGGTCGTACACGCCCCAACCGGCGGTTTTCCACTCCGCGGACGGCCACCGCATGGGCGGCTCCGGGATATGGGAGGCGAAGATGTCGCCGAGGTCATGGGCGATCAGGTAGTTGCCCTCCTTGAGGAGCAGGTCGGGAAAACTGCTGTTGGTGAAGCCGTGCGGGGCGAGCCTGCCACCCACGGTGAGGGTGCCGCTCCGCTCGTAGCTGGGGCCGATCCCATTGCGCGTCCGGGCCGTCATCCTCCACGTGTAGGAGCCGTGCGGCACGGCTCTGCCGTCATCGAAACGGCCGTACCACGTCGCATCGGCGCGCCCGTCCAGGCCCTGGTGGATGGTCTGGGTCCACTGCCTCCCCGAGGCCGGGTGCTTCACCTCGATCCGCACCTCGGCCGTACTGACGTACGCGGCGAACTGCCAGGCCAGATCGAAGGTGCCCTTGCTGAAGTCGACGGAGGCGGGTACGGACACGCTGGTCGACTGCAGGACGATCGGCTGACCGGTGAGCGCCACGGGTGTGACGACCGGGTCGCCCTCGGGGCCCGCAGTGATACGGAAGAGGCCCTCGCCGTGCTCGACGGTCGCGCCCCGCGCGAGGATCCCGTCGTCGCCGTCGCTGACGATGCCGCGCACCAGGTCGAGGAGCTTGACCGTCCGGCCGTCCTTCAGCGAACGGGCCGTCAGGGCGTTCAACGGGTTGGGGGCGATGGGGCCCTCCGTGAGGCCGTACGCGACCCAGTCGCCCAGGAACTCGACGCCGAGCCGCGTGCCCTTCCCGAGCGGGATGGGTTCCGAGGCGTCCTGCCCGCGCCTTGCCACCCGCAGGACCGCGTCACCGGTGGCGGTGGTCTCCGCCCAGGCGAGGTGCGTGGCGGACACGGCGACGTCCCGCGTGTCGACGCCCGCACCGGTCAGGGGCCGGTCCTCCACGACGGTGGCCGTGGCGAGGTCCACCAGGGCGGCGCGTCTGACGGTCTCGTCCGCGGTCGGCGAGTACTGGACCACCAGGGTGTCGGGCGTGCTCATGTCGACGGCGCGGAACGTGCCGGACAGCCCTTGCACCGTCCTGTCGACGGTCTTGCCGTCCTTGTGGCTGAGGAGGTGGACGGCGGTGCTGCCGTCGGGCCCCCAGGCGGTCACGACGACGGTGGACCCGGCCAGAAGCTGGAAAACGCTCTTTGAGCCCAGGTGGCTCGCGTCGATCATGACGGGGTCGCCGCCCCCGGAGCTCATGTCGTACAAGGTGTAGACGCTCCCCGTGGGGGTGCGGCTGATCCCGACGACCACGTCCGAGCGGGCGCCGGCCTCGTAGTACGTGCGCGTCGTGCCGGTGCCGCTGGGCAGCTTGGTCACGGAGCCGTCCTCGTAGCGCGTCCAGCGGTACTCGTACTCCGCGCCGGAGGGCCAGTGAGACGTGAGGAACCCCGACGGGCCGCTGCCGCCGAAGGAGGAGTCGTCGGGCAGGTCGAAGGGGTCCTGCTGCTGCGCGGCGAGGGCGCCCGCGGTGATGACGCCCGTCGCCGGGGCCGCGAACGCCGGGGCGGCGGCCAGGGCGCCGGTGACGGTGGCGAGGACGAGGGTCGCGGCGGCCAGCCGGCGACCGGTCATGCGGGAAGAGTGCACTGCCGTCCGTTTCTGCAGTCGGAAGGGGAGACGAGGGCCCCGGGCATGCCCGGCGGAGGCCTCGTGTGCGACCGACGGCGCCCCCGCCGACGACGTCGGCGGGGGCGCGCGGAGTGCACCGCGCCGTCCCCCCGGTGGACCGGTCGTCGCGCGCACGTTTGTGCACGCGACAACCGTTCAGACTTTCGAGGGGCGGCGAGGGTTGTACGTGATCTGCTGTGCCGGCGGGACACGGCCCCTGCGGCACCGCGCTCCCGTACCCGTCACGCGGCCGTCGCCAGCCGCTCCCGGGCCACGAAGCGGACCTGCGGGTGGCCGTGGCGCCAGCCCCAGGCGACCTTGAGGCCGCCGACCCGGGCGAGGACGAGACCCACGACGACCGCCGCCGCGAGCGAGATCACACCGCCCGTGGCGAAGCCGGCGCGGGCGCCGTACGTGTCGGTGACCCAGCCGAGGAGCGGCGCTCCGATCGGCGTGCCGCCGGCGAACACCATCATGTAGAGGCTCATCACCCGGCCCCGCATGGCGGGGTCGGTCGCCATCTGGACGGCCGAGTTCGCGGTGATGTTGACCGTGAGGCCGATCATGCCGATCGGTACGAGCAGCAGCGCGAACAGCCAGAACGCCGGCGACAGGGCCGCAGCGATCTCCAGGACGCCGAAGACGGCGGCCGCGAGGACCAGCATCCGCAGCCGGGTCGAGCCGCGCCGGGCCGCCGCGAGGGCGCCCACGAGGGAGCCGGCCGCCATGAGGGTGTTGAGGAAGCCGTACGTACCGGCGCCGACGTGGAAGACGTCGCCGGAGAAGGCGGTGAGCCAGATCGGGAAGTTGAACCCGAACGTGCCGATGAAGCCGACGAGGACGATCGGCCAGATCAGGTCGGGCCGCCCGGCCACGTACCGCAGTCCTTCTCTCAGCTGTCCCTTGCCGCGCGGGGCGCGCTCCACCTTGTGGAGTTCGCTCGTCCGCATGAGCAGCAGGCTCACGAGGGGGGCGAGGAAGGACAGGCCGTTGAGGAGGAAGGCCCAGCCGCTGCCGACTCCGGCGATGAGGACACCGGCGACGGCGGGGCCGACGAGCCGCGCGGACTGGAAGTTCGCCGAGTTCAGGGAGACGGCGTTGCGCAGCTGACCGGGGCCGACCATCTCGGCGACGTACGCCTGGCGGGCCGGGTTGTCGACGACCGTCACCATGCCGAGGAGGAAGGCGATCAGGTAGACGTGCCAGACCTGGATGTGCCCGGAGAGGGTGAGGGCGGCGAGTGCGAGGCCGCAGAGACCGAGGGCGGCCTGGCTGAAGAGCAGCAGGTTCCGCTTCGGGTAGCGGTCGGCTATGACGCCGCCGTACAGGCCGAAGAGCAGCATCGGCAGGAACTGCAGGGCGGTGGTGACGCCGACGGCGGCGGCCGAGCCGGTGAGGCTCAGGACCAGCCAGTCCTGGGTGATGCGGGCCATCCACGTGCCGGTGTTGGAGACGATCGCTCCGGTGAAGAACAGCCGGTAGTTGCGGATGCGGAGCGAGGAGAAGGTTTCCCCCCGCTCGCGGGTCTTGAGGGTGGGTTTATGGACGGGTGCGGAGTCTGCTCCGGGTCCCGTACTCAAAGTGCGTTCGCCTCCTCGGCGCGTCTGCGGATGGGGCTCCGGGGGTCATCCCCGGGAAGAAGGGGCCAGGTGGGCGAGCTTCTCCAGGACGGGGGCGGCCGCGCGCAGCTTGGCCCACTCGTCCTCGTCCAGACCCTCGGCGAGGGCGGCCAGCCAGGCGTTCCGCTTGCGGCGGGACTCTTCGAGCATGGCCTCGGCCCGCTCGGTCGGGCTGACGACCTTCTGCCGGCGGTCGTCGGGGTGCGGCTCCAGCCGGACCAGTCCCTTGGCTTCGAGCAGCGCGACGATGCGGGTCATCGACGGCGGCTGGACGTGCTCCTTGCGGGCCAGCTCACCGGGGGTGGCGGAACCGCAGAGGGCGAGGGTGCCGAGCACCGACATCTCGGTGGGGCTCAGCGACTCGTCGACGCGCTGGTGCTTGAGGCGTCGGCCCAGTCGCATGACGGAGGAGCGGAGTGCGTTCACGGCCGCGTCGTCGTCCGCGGTGCCGTGGGACAGGTCAGGCATGTTCGTTAGCCTAACTCATTACTCTGCCTAAATACCACCGGGAAGGGCCCGACGTCGCACGAATCACACCCGTATCCGGCGGCACGGAGGGGGCCGCAGACGGCGGCACAGGCGGCACAGGCGGCGGCACAGGCGCCCCGGACAGCGGCGCAGGCGGCAGCACAGCGCCGGGCGGATCACACTCCGGCATCCATGTATCACCCAAACGAGTGAGTCGGATCCAGAAAGTGACGCAAAGAGGCCCCGGCTGCCCCGACCCTGAACGGCATGGGATCGACAGTGCTCAGCCTGCGCATCGACGGTGAGCTGCTCGACCGGCTCAGGAGTCACGCCGCGAGAAGAGGAATGAGCGTCCAGGACTATGTCGTCCGGACGCTCATTCGGGAGGATTTCGACGAGCGGTTCCAGACCGCCGTCGACGAGACGGAGAGGTTCTACGGGGAGGCCGACGGGGCGGCGGGCGGGACGGACGGCGCGGCGGCCGTCCCGCCCCACGCTCACGTGAGGCCGAGCGCCGGCATCGCGTAGTAGAAGACGAAGACCGCCGACACGACGTACATGGCGACCGGGACCTCCCGGCCCCGTCCGGCGGCCAGACGCAGCACGCTGAACGCGATGAAGCCGATGCCGATGCCGTTGGTGATCGAGTACGTGAACGGCATCATCACCATGGCCAGGAACGCCGGCACCGCGATGGTGAAGTCGCTCCAGTCGATGTCCTTGATCGACCCGGCCAGGATCAGGAAGCCGACCGCGAGCAGCGCGGGCGTCGCCGCCTGGGACGGGACCATCGTCGCCAGCGGCGTGAGGAACAGCGCCACCGAGAACAGGCCGCCGGTCACGACCGAGGCGAGGCCCGTACGCGCGCCCTCGCCGACGCCCGCCGTGGACTCCACGAAGCAGGTGGTGGCCGAGGAGGAGGTCGCACCGCCGGAGGCGACGGCCAGGCCGTCCACGAGCAGGACCTTGTTGATGCCGGGGAAGTTGCCGTCCTGGTCGATCAGCTTGGCCTCGTCGCCGACGCCGAGGATCGTGCCCATGGCGTCGAAGAAGCAGGACAGCAGCACGGTGAAGACGAAGAGGACGCCGGTCAGGTAGCCGACCTTCTCGAAGCCGCCGAAGAGGCTGACCTCGCCGACCAGGCCGAAGTCCGGCGAGGCGACCGGGTTGCCGGGCCACTCCGGGGTGGTGAGGCCCCAGGAGGGCACGGTCGCGACCGCGTTGATCACCATCGCGACGATCGTCATGACGACGATCGAGATGAGGATCGCGCCCGGCACCTTGCGGATGATCAGGGCGAGCGTGAGGAGCGTGCCCAGGACGAAGACCAGGACGGGCCAGCCGGTGAGGTGGCCGTCGGCACCGAGCTGGAGCGGGACGGTGGTGTGCGCGGCGTCGGGGATGCGGGAGACGAAGCCCGAGTCGACGAGGCCGATCAGCATGATGAAGAGGCCGATGCCGATCGCGATGCCCTTGCGCAGGCCGACCGGGACGGCGTTCATCACGCGCTCGCGCAGACCGGTCGCGACGAGCAGCATCACGACGACACCGGCGAGGACGACCATGCCCATGGCGTCGGCCCAGGACATCCTGGGCGCGAGCTGGAGCGCGACGACCGTGTTGACGCCGAGGCCGGCGGCGAGGGCGATCGGGACGTTGCCGATGACACCCATGAGGAGCGTCGAGAACGCCGCCGTGAGGACGGTGGCGGTGACGAGCTGGCCGCTGTCGAGCTGATGCCCGTACATGTCCTTGGCGCTGCCGAGGATGATCGGGTTCAGCACGATGATGTAGGCCATCGCGAAGAACGTGGCGAAGCCGCCACGGACCTCGCGGGCGACGGTCGAACCGCGCTCGGAGATCTTGAAGTAGCGGTCGAGGCCCGAGACGGGAGCTTCGGGACCCTCGGGGGGCATGGCCTTGGCGGCGGCCGTGGTGCTCATGGGGTGGGGTTCCTCTTCGGAGAAGTCCTTTTGGCGGTTCATACGAAGGAAACGCGCCAGAGGCAAACCGTTTCAGTATGAACACATGAACGAGGGGGCGTCTATCTCCGCGCGTAGATACGCGTCTCGGCCACCTAGACTGAAGCCCATGGCGAAGTGGACACCGAAGCACGAGGCACCCGAGCCCCTCGAAGGGCCCGTCGTCGCCACCATCACCGGCGGCACGATCCTCTGGTTCGTCCTCTTCCTCGTCCAGGTCCCCTTCTACGGCTGGTTCGACGACCGGGACCTCACCTGGTGGGTGTGGACCTGCCTGGCCGGCGCCGGACTGGGCCTGATCGGCATCTGGTACGTCCGCAAGCGCGACGCGGCGATCAAGCGGCACGAGGCGGCGGGGTCCGGGTCCACCCCGGAGTCGACGCCCGGCGCGTAGCACCTGGGGACCATTCCCCTCCTCCCCCGGTCTGATCTTCGCCCTCCTCGGCAGGTGAACGCCCCGTTCCGGTCGTAACGTCGAGAACATGACGCAGCGGGCGAAGATCGACACGGACGGCAGTGAGGCCCAGGCGGCCGGCCCCCCGCCCGTCGTCCACCGCGCCGCGGGCCTCACCTCGGCCGAGGTCGCCGAACGCGTCGCACGCGGCGAGGTCAACGACGTACCCGTACGGAGCTCCCGCTCGACCACCGACATCGTCCGCGGGAACGTCTTCACCCGCTTCAACGCGATCATCGGCGTCCTCTGGGTGATCATGCTCGTCGTCGCGCCGATCCAGGACAGCCTCTTCGGCTTCGTCATCATCGCCAACACCGGCATCGGCATCATCCAGGAACTCCGCGCCAAGAAGACCCTCGACGGCCTCGCCGTCATCGGCGAGGCGAAACCGACCGTTCGCCGCGACGGCGTCACCGCGGAACTCTCCACCTCCGAGATCGTCCTCGGCGACCTGATCGAACTCGGACCCGGCGACAAGGTCGTCGTCGACGGCGTCGTCGCCGAGGCCGACAGCCTGGAGATCGACGAGTCACTCCTCACCGGCGAGGCCGACCCCGTCGTCAAGAAGGCCGGCGACCCGATGATGTCCGGCTCCTTCGTGGTCGCCGGCGGCGGCGCGTTCACCGCCACCAAGGTCGGCCGCGAGGCCTACGCGGCCCAGCTCGCGGAAGAGGCCTCCCGCTTCACCCTCGTCCACTCCGAACTGCGCTCCGGCATCTCCACGATCCTCAAGTACGTGACGTGGATGATGATCCCGACCGCGATCGGCCTGGTCATCAGCCAGCTCGTCGTCAAGGACAACGACCTCAAGAACTCGATCGCCCGCACGGTCGGCGGCATCGTCCCGATGATCCCCGAGGGCCTCGTCCTGCTCACCTCGGTCGCCTTCGCCATCGGAGTCGTACGCCTGGGCCGCAAGCAGTGCCTCGTGCAGGAACTGCCCGCCATCGAGGGCCTCGCCCGCGTCGACGTCGTGTGCCTGGACAAGACGGGCACGCTCACCGAGGGCGGCATGGACGTCACGGAACTCCGCCCGCTGGGCGACACGGACGAGACGTACGTACGGAAGGTCCTCGGCGCCCTGGGCGAGTCCGACCCTCGCCCCAACGCCTCCCTCCAGGCCATCATCGACGCCTACCCGGACACCGTGGAGTGGCGGTGCACGGAGGCGCTGCCGTTCTCCTCCGCCCGCAAGTACAGCGGCGCCGCGTTCAGCGAGGGCGACGGCGAGACCTCGACCTGGCTCCTCGGCGCGCCCGACGTGCTCCTGCCGGCCGGTGACCCCACCCTCACCGAGATCGACCACCTCAACGAACAGGGCCTCCGGGTCCTCCTCCTGGCCCGTACGGCACACGAGCTCGACGACCCCGAGGTCGCCGCCGACGCCCACCCGGCCGCCCTCGTCGTCCTCGAACAGCGGCTCCGGCCCGACGCCTCCGACACCCTCGCCTACTTCGCCGACCAGAACGTCGCCACCAAGATCATCTCGGGTGACAACGCGGTGTCCGTCGGCGCGGTCGCCGGAAAGCTCGACATGGCGGGCGCGGAGAACACGGTCGACGCCCGCACCCTCCCCACCGACCGGGAGGAGATGGCGAAGGTCCTCGACGAGAACGCGGTCTTCGGCCGGGTCACGCCGCAGCAGAAGCGGGACATGGTGGCGGCGCTCCAGTCGCACGGCCACACGGTCGCCATGACGGGCGACGGCGTCAACGACGTCCTGGCCCTGAAGGACGCCGACATCGGCGTCTCGATGGGCTCGGGCTCGGAGGCCACGCGGGCGGTCGCGCAGATCGTCCTCCTGAACAACAGCTTCGCCACCCTCCCGTCCGTGGTGGCGGAGGGCCGGCGGGTCATCGGGAACATCACCCGCGTGGCGACCCTGTTCCTGACGAAGACGGTCTACTCGGTGCTCCTGGCGGTCCTGGTGGTCTGCTCACAGGTCGAGTACCCCTTCCTGCCCCGCCACCTCACGCTGCTGTCCACGCTGACGATCGGCGTCCCGGCGTTCTTCCTCGCGCTCGCCCCCAACAAGGAGCGCGCGAAGCCGAACTTCGTCCGGAGGGTCATGCGGTACGCGATCCCCGGCGGCGTCATCGCGGCGGCGGCCACCTTCACCACGTACCTCCTGGCCCGCCACCACTACAGCGGCACCGGCGCCCTGGAGGCCGAGACCAGCGCCGCCACCCTGACCCTGTTCCTCGTCTCGATGTGGGTCCTGGCGATCATCGCCCGCCCGTACACCTGGTGGCGCCTCACCCTGGTCGCGACCATGGGAGGCGCCTTCCTCCTCGTCCTGGTCGTCCCCTGGCTCCAGGACTTCTTCGCCCTGAAGCTGGTGGGCGTGACGATGCCGTGGACGGCGGTGGCCGTCGCGGCCGGCGGAGGCCTGCTCCTGGAGACGGCGTGGCACTGGGTGGACCGCAGGTTCCCGGCGTAGGAGGTCACGCGCTGCGCGTGCGGGTCGGCCGCGAGAAACTGAAGCTGTCGGCGAATGTCGGACGCCGCCGAGGCGTCGGGCGCATCGGACGTCACCGAGGCATCCGACGCAACGCATCTGCCGTCCCTGACTTCCCGGACGCATCTGACTTCTCGAGGAGACGGTCATGACGACGGAGCAAGGTAGGAGCATCGACACCATCCCGGAGGAGTTCGTCGGACTGATCGAGGAGTTCCGCGCTCTGCTCGACAAGCACCCGAAGGCGGTCCGGCACTTCTCGCTGGCGTACCACCCTGCGGGTCGCGAGGGGGAAGTGACCACCACGACGACGACGGCGGGAAGCCATCAGCCGGTCTTCGAGTGCTCCGAGATCGAACCCGGATTCGTCGTGTGCGAGCGCGTCGACGAGCAGTGACCGTGCAGGAACCGGCCGGACCACCGACAGGAGCCGTGATGTCCTATCCGCACGACCGTCTCAATGACGAGCAGGTGCGAGCCCTCAGAGAGGCGGCTCAGCTGGTCAGTCAGGCACGGAGTACGGCTGCCGACGTGCTCTCCCGCTCCGGAATCGACCCGGGTCTCGTGTCCCACGGGTCCTTGCACTTCTGCACCGCGATGCAGTCGCCCGGCCCACCGATCCGCGCCTGCGGGTGCCCGGGGTTCCGGGGCGACGCCGACTTCTGCTTCAGCCAGTACCACGACTTCACGGGCCCGGACCTCGGCGGGGGCGCGATCATCCGCATCTGCGGCCACCCCCGGGACGCCCATGAGGTGATCTGAGGGGACCTCAGGAATCCGACTCCCCGTCGAAGCCCAGAAAGGTCCCGGATGCGTCGGTCGCGTCCGCGAAGTCGGCGAGACCCATGTTGCCGATGGTGAGGTTGGCCGACACGTCGGGGAACCACCGGGCCGGCAGCCTGAACGTGCGCCCCGGCTCGTCGTCCGACAGATCCACGGCCAGGAGGGCGTACGACGGGTCCCCCATGGCCCGCGCGTCGGCCAGGAACACCTGGACGATCTGCTCGTCCTCCCCCGCACCGGCCTCCTCGTCCACCAGCTCCTGGACGCTCACCCCCGAGAAACGGGGATCGCTGACGTATGTGGCGTGGGTGCGCTGGTCGACGGCGTCGAGCGCGGCGCGGAGGTCGTCCCAGGCCGCGTCGTCATCGAAGTCGGTGCGAAGGACGAGCGAGGTCAGGTCGTCGGGGTACGGCAGCGGCATGGGAGGGATCCTCCCATGCGCCTCCGACATCGACCGTTCCCGCCGGGGCGGCGATCAGGCGGCGGCCCGGCAGTCGGCACGGTCGGCGTCCGGGTCGTGGCGGACTCGGATGGGAGGAAGGGCGCGGGGATGGCGGGACGTGGAGATACGCGCCCCGGTGGCGCGAGGCGCGGCCCTGGGCGGGCCGGGTTCGTGGGCTTCTGGTGGGACCGAACCCCCGCCCGTCAGCGCACGTCGACGTAGTCGGCTACCGAGAGGGAGGGTGCCACCCAGTACGGGGCCGCGTACTTCCAGCGGTAGTAGCCGTCGGCCGATGCCGTGACCGTGGTGCGGAGGTGTCCGGTCGCGTTCGAGGTCACGGTCTTCACCGTGGCGTACGCCGTGCACGGGTACGTGCAGTACTGGAGCTGCACCGCCTGACGGGACAGCCCGGTCCAGGTGTTCGAGTTCCAGTTCGCCACCGTCAGCCGGCCGTTGACGGTGAGCGCCGCACCCCTGCGTACCGGCTCGGGCGTCGCGTCGCCGATGAGCGCCGTGGCCCGGCGCACCGACGCCGACGGGTAGTAGCCGC
Source organism: Streptomyces sp. CB02261 (assembly GCF_001905665.1). Taxonomy (GTDB): domain Bacteria; phylum Actinomycetota; class Actinomycetes; order Streptomycetales; family Streptomycetaceae; genus Streptomyces. The sequence goes on from NZ_LIVX01000002.1 coordinate 924,735, forward strand.
TCCGGTAGTCCCCGTCCCGGGCATCCACCTGGACGTAGACCTTCCAGTTGCCCGGGCCCGCAAGCCCGTTGTGGATCAGGTCATCGCGCGGATCCAGCGTGTGCGTGGTGGTGCACGTCTTCACCGCGCCGGTGCCTGTGCAGGTGGCACGCCGGGAAGCGGCGTAGTTGATGTCGTCACCGACCCGGTTCTCGAGGTCCAGCCAGACCTCCGTGAGAGCGGAGTCCTCGGCGATGGTGGCCGTGACGGTCACCTTCTTCGCGGTGGTGGTCAGGACGATGTCCTTGCCGCCGTTGACGACGACCTTGGTGATCCGCATGTTGCCGACGACGGCCTGGGCCGTGGGTGCGAGCGTCGTCGCGAGCGCCGCGACGGTCAGGAGCGCACCGCCGAGGGCTGCCGCCCGGCCGGAACGAGTGAGTGCGCGAAGGCGCAAGATTCCCCCCAAGGAAAGAATCCGGCCTCTTGGCCGGATCTATCAGCTTCGTGCGGAGTGTACGGGCCGACGAAGTCGGGTGCGGCGGGACGGCCGGCCGGTTACTCTGCCCGGCATGCGGAACGCACGTGCGAACGGGCCTCGGGGCTTCAGGTAGCCCGCCAGGACACCCCTGGCGGTCGCTACCTACGGAGTCGCCGTGGCACGCACCGCCCATCACCCTTCCCACACCCGCAGGCGCACGCGTCACGCCATGCTCACGGGCCAGCCCTGGTATGCCGTGGTCCTGCGTGACCTCCGGTACAGCGCCCGGGACGTCTCCCAGGCCCGGCGGGAGGGCCGTCGGCCCCGGCCTCGTCCGGTCCTGCGTGCCGTCGAGGTGTACGCGTTTCCCCGGCACCAGTCGGATGCCACCGTCGGGCGGTGGGCCGCCGTGGAAGAGCGACGTGCCCGGCAGCGGCTCCGCCGACAGGCGGGGGTAGTGCTGCGGCTCGTGAACGCTCCCGGCGGCGCCGTCGATGTCGACGCCGCCGACCTCGTCGGCATCCCTCCCGCCCGCCACCGGCGCGGTGGGCTCTGGTTCGCCTAGTGCCCGGCCGGTGCCCGGACTCAGTCGAACCAGCGGTCCCTCGCCAGTTCCGGGGTTCGTGACGGATCCTCCAGGAGGGCTGCCACCTCGAAGCGGCGGGGCCATTGGCCCGAGGCCCAGGCCAGGCCCGCCGCCACGCCTTCCAGGGTGGAGGCGTGGACCACGCCGTCCGGGGTACGGCGCCAGTCGAGTTCCGTGCCCGCCGCCCGGAGTTCCTCGTGCTCGACGTACGTCGTGGGAGCGGCCGGTCCCAGGAGGGTGCGGACCGCGTCCGGGACCTCGTGCTCCTCGCCCTCCGTCGTCACCTCCGCCTCCACCGTCTCGCTCAGGCGGCGCACCTGGAACAGCTCCGCCAGGTCCCCCGCCCGCGACGGCGACACCGGCAGCAGCGGCAGGCCCCCCTCCAGGGGCAGCAGGTCCGGGGCGTCCGCCACCACGGCCTCCGACGCGTCCACCACCGCCAGCGTGCCGTCCACCACCGCCCGCAGCTCGTCCGGGAGCGTCACCTGCTCCGGGTCCAGGTCGGCCAGGGCCGTGTACAGGGCGTGGAGTTGCACCGGTGACACCTCCCGCGACGGGTCCGCCAGCCGCGTCAGGAGTTCCGCCGCGCCCCCCGGTTCGTCCAGGAGCGCGCTCACCGACGTCCGTACGCCCAGGGCCCGCAGGACCTGCTCGTCCTCGAAGCCGGTCGCGTCGGCGGAGTCGTACAGACCGATCAGGAGCGGGTCCGTGCCGGCCGCGCGCAGTCCCGCCGGGCGCCGGCCGTCCAGGACCGGGTGGTCCCGCAGCCACCACGCCGTGTACGAGCGGACCGTCTCCGTCGTGCCGTCCGGCAGGAGGACCCGTACGGGCTGGGTCAGGGCGTCCCGGAGAGGCGGCTGCGCGAGGAGCGCCAGCGCCTGCGGCCAGGCGTCGTCGTCCACCAGGTCCAGGTCCCGTACCGCCACGATCTCCGTCGCCACCGGCGGCACCGGCGACTCCGGCAGCCGGTCGAGGACGTCCTCGCACCACACGTCGACCGCGTCGAGGAGCCCGGCGTCGTCCGGCTCCGGGTAGTCGCCCTCGCGCGGTTCGACCTCGTCCGGGTCGAGGAGCAGGTCGGTGGCGCGGACCAGGGCGAACGTGGCGAGCACCCCGCAGGCGGCGAGGGGCTGTTCGCCCCAGCGGGCGGCCAGGTCGGCGTCCACGTAGGCCAGTTCGTCCTCGCGCATGACGGCGGCGAACGCCGAACCCGGAAGGACCAGTTCGCCCGCCGGGGAGAGTTCGCCGTCCTCGTCGGGGAGGGCGAGCGCGGCGAGCCAGGGCTCCTCGCCGGGGTCGAGCTCCGCGTCCCGTACGAGGGCGAGGACGGTCTCGGCGAGTTCGTCCGCGTCGAGCGCGTCCCCGTCCTCGTCCCAGATCTCGCCCGCGTCGAGGGAGGCCGCGACCGCCGCCCGTACCTGCGGGGTCGTCAGGACCGATCGGGGCGTGGCGGGCAGGGCGCCCAGCTTCTCCAGGAGCGGGTGGGCGGCCTCGGGGTGGGCGACCTTCAGACCGAGGCGGGTCAGTTCGGCGGGGGTCCTGTCCTGCGGCAGGAGGACCTGGCGGGGGCCGATCGCCGTCCGGATCCGGGCGGCGCCCTCCTCCGGCTCCGCCAGCGGGACGGGGAGGCCCGACAGCCGGTCCGGGTCGACGCCGGCGAGGGAGTCGTACAGGCGCCACCACCAGGTGGGGGCCCTGTCCACACCGGCGAGGCGGTCGATCGCCTCGGTCAGGGGGACACGGCCGACGCCGAGCGTACGGAGCTCGGGCCGCCGCTCCAGGCCCGCCGGGAGGAGCGTCGGGAAGACCTCCGCGAGGACATCGACCGTGTCCGCTCCCGCGCCCTCCGCGACCTCGGCCTCGATCGGGCGGAGCGCGGGGAGTTCCTCGGTGGGGGCGGCGGGCGCCAGGAACGCCACGCGCGGCAGCCGGTCCAGGATCGCCTCGCGCAGCGCCCCGTCGAGGGGTCCCTTGCCGAGCGGGCCGGGGACGAGGTCGAGCGTGGCGGTGGTCACCGGCTGCCAGTCGGCGAGGAGTTCGGCGTACGCGTCGGCGGCTCGCTGCACCAGGAAGTCGGTGAGCGGTCCGGGCGCCGGGTGCCGGCGCGCGGTGTCCAGGGGCAGGGAGGCGATGAGGAGGGCGGGGATGCCGAGCGGTTCGTCGGTGGGGGTGGGGGCGTGCACGACGGGGGTCGTACGGGGGTGGCGGGGGGCGCCCTCGGTGTCCACGGGTACGGCCCAGGTGACGGACCAGTGGGGGCGGAGGCGCTCCTCGACGGGGCGGTCCTTGAGGAGTTCCGCTTCGAGGGGGCCGCCGTGGGTGACGGTCCGCCAGCGGTGGGTGCCGGTGGCGGTGTCCTCGATCCGTACGTAGCCGTCGTCGTCGGTGCGGCTGAGGGTGCGTACGCCCTCCGCCGTCTCCACGACGATCTCGGCGAGGCCGGGGAGCGTGAGGAGGAGGGCGTCGTCGACGGAGTCGAGGAGCCGTTCGGCGAGGTCGCGGGCGGCGGTGTCGCGGAGGGGGAGGACGACGACCGTGTCGTAGCCGTCAGGGGCGGAGCCCTCGGCGGGCAGCGGGAGGCGGAGGAGGGGCACGTGGCCGTCGCGGCGGCGGAGTTCGTCGCCGAGGCCGGGGCTGTACCGGGCGGTCTCGGCGGCGAGTTCGCGGGCTTCGGCGAGGGACCAGCGGACGCCGCCGTGTCGGCCGAGGACGGCGGGCTCGTCGGTGACGGCGAGGACGGCGGCGAAGCCGACGCCGAAGCGGCCGACGGCGCCGTGGGTCTGCTCGCGCTTGGCGGAGGCGCGGAGGGTGGAGAGCGACTCGGCGCCGGCGGCGTCCAGGGGGGCGCCGGTGTTGGCGGCGGCGAGGACGGCGGGGCCGTCGGGTCCTGCCGGGTGGAGGGTGAGGCGCAGGCGGCCGGGGACGGCGGCGCGGTGGGCGGCGTCGGCGGCGTTCTGGGCGAGTTCGACGACGAGGCGGTCGCGGTAGCCGCCGAGGGCGAGGTCCTCCTCGGCGTTGGCGTCCTCCCGGAACCGGGCGGGGGAGGCGCCCCAGGCGTCGAGCACGCCCCGCCGCAGCCGTGCGGTGCCGAAGGGGTCGGTTCCGTCGGTCGTCGTCCGGACGCTGACGCTCACGTCTGACTCCACTCTGGGGCGGGGGTGGGGGGTGGGGGTCCTGCGGGCCCGATGATCCGGGGCCCGAAAGGTACCGCGCTCCGGGGGGCGGCGGTCGCGGGGGCACGGTCTTGGTCGGGGCGCGTGGGGGCATTCGGCGCGCGGGCGGTGCGGCGGGCCGCCGTGCCTGCGGGGGCGGGGTGCGGGGTGCCTCCCGCGTGGGCCCGTTGTGGGCAGGCGTTCCGCGGGACGATTGCCCGCACGGAGGGGGTGAGGGGCCGCCGCCCACCCGGCACCGTTGTGGGCAGGCGTTCCGCGGGGCGGAACGGGTGGGCACCACCCACGACAGCGCCGCACCCGGGGTGCGGGTTCAGGCGCGGGAGCCTCGGCCCGGCAAGGGGCGCCGTCCCGTGTGCCCACCCGTCCCGCCCCGCGGGACGATTGCCCACACGGAGGGGGTGAGGGGCCGCCGCCCACCCGGCACCGTTGTGGGCAGGCGTTCCGCGGGGCGGAACGGGTGGGCACCACCCACGACAGCGCCGCACCCGGGGTGCGGGTTCAGGCGCGGGAGCCTTGGCCCGGCCAGGGGCGCCGTCCCGTGTGCCCACCCGTCCCGCCCTGCGGGACGATTGCCCACACGGAGGGGGTGGGGGTTCTGGCGTGGCGAAGGGCGCCGCGCGCGGGCGGTCGGTTAGGAGTGGCCCAGGTCTTCTGAGGTGTCGTCGGGTTCGGTGGTGGAGCCGGAGTCCTTCGCCGGGCGGAGGGGGAAGGCGTCCACGGCCGTCGAGTCGAAGACGGGCGGCGCGGGCCGCGGCGGTGTCGGCATGACGGCGGCCTCGGAGTGGCCTCCGCAGCCGTAGGCGAGGGAGACGACCCGGCCGTCGGCGGGGGCGAACTCGTTGGCGCAGACACCGAACGCCTGCTTGAGGGACCCGGCGAGCGGCACCAGGAAGGCGCAGGACTCGCAGGAGGCCGGCGCGGCCTGGGCCATGGGCGTGCGGGCGCCGAAGGCCTCGTCCCAGCGGTCGGCGGCCACGTGCAGGCCGTACCGGGAGAGGACGCGGGCCCGGCGCATGCCGAGTTCTTCGGCGACCGCGGCGACTGTGCCCCGCGCGGGGGTGCGGGTCACGATCTCGGCGTCCTCGGTGTCGAGGTGCTCCTCGAGCTCCTCCGAGACGATGGAGTTCGGCGGCGGCGCGTCCTCGCCCGTGTAGCCGGGCTCCAGGCGCAGGTCGTCCTGCTCGGTGGGGAGGAGGTCGCCGGGGCCCATGTCGCCGGGGCGGAGCCGCTCGCTCCAGGGCACCCACTCGGGGGCGAGGAGGGCGTCGGAGCCGGGCAGCAGGACGGTTTCGTCAAGGGTGACGTTCTTGGCGCGGGACGCGCGGGTGACGGTGACCGCCCAGCGCCAGCCCCGGTAGCCGGGTTCCTTGGACTCGAAGTAGTGGGTGACGACGCGGTCGCCCTCCGCGACGACCTCGACGTGGGCGCCGACGATGCCGGGGGCGGCCGCCTCCTCGGCGGCCTCCCGCGCGAGGTCTACGGCCTCGGCGCACAGGCGGTCGGGGATACGCGTGGCTCGCGGGGTACGGGGGGTACCGCTTCGCGTCGTCGCAGCACTCACAGGTCTCGCTTCTCTCCTACGCCGTCTCACGGGTGCGCCGGCCGAGGGGCGGGAGCGAAGCCACGGGCGGCGGGCGGAGCGGACCTGTGGGCCGCATCGACGTCCGCGCACCCGACGTGTCTCGCGTGTCTCGGGCACACCTATCGTCATCCATTCTGCGGGATGCCGAAGAGGCGCGCGGCCGAGAGCTTCCGCCGGTGACGCGCTACGCACGCTACCCCGTTCGCGGGCCTCAGCCCACATGGCCGCCCCAAGTGGCCCGGATCATGGATGGCCGGAGGGTGTTCCCGGGGGTGTCCGGGGGTGTCCGGCGGGGTCCGTGGGACGGTCCGTCGGTGGCCCGTCCGCCGTGCCACGGTTCGTCCGGGCTGCCGGTGGGGCACTATGACGGAGTGGCAGCCGCACGGTCTTCCGCACGATCCGAAGATCATGCCGGACCGCTCCGCCGAGCGGGCCGGTCGGTCGGTCGTGCCCTGCACCTGCCGTTCACGGGCACGGCGCGGGGCATCAGGAAGGCCACGCACGCGCACGGCGCGGGTGAGTCGGGGCTCGGGAAGCTGATCGAGCTGCACGCGGTGAACGGCGCCGGTGACGTCATGATCACCGTCGCCCTGGCGTCCACGGTCTTCTTCTCGGTGCCGACGGACGAGGCGCGGGGGCGCGTGGCCCTCTACCTCGCCATCACGATGGCTCCCTTCACGCTTCTCGCCCCGGTGATCGGTCCGCTCCTGGACCGCATCCCGCACGGGCGGCGGGCGGCGATGGCGGGCGCGATGCTGACCCGCGCGGTCCTCGCGATCATGATGTCGACGGTGGTCGCCACGGGGGGCATCGAGCTGTATCCGGCGGCGCTGGGGGTCCTGGTGGCCTCGAAGGCGTACGGGGTGGTGCGCAGCGCGGTCGTGCCGAGGCTGCTCCCACCGACGTTCTCGCTGGTCAAGGCGAACTCCCGGGTGACCCTCGCAGGGCTGCTCGCGACGGGGATCGCCGCGCCGATCGGGGCGGGGCTGCAGATGGTGGGGCCCGGCTGGCCCCTGTACGGGGCGTGCGCGCTGTTCCTGCTCGGGGCGTTCTGGGCGCTGCGGATGCCGCCGAAGGTGGACTCGGCGAAGGGCGAGCGGCGGGCGCACCTGCTGACGCACGGCGAGCGGAAGCCGAGTCTGCGGACGGTGGGGCCCTCGGTCCTCCACGGTCTGGAGGCGAACGCGTCGCAGCGCATGCTGTCGGGCTTCCTGATCTTCTTCCTGGCGTTCCTGCTGCGGGAGCATCCGTTGTCGGGGCAGAGCGCCGCCGTCTCGCTGGGGATCGTGGGTGTGGCGGCGGGCGTGGGCAACGCGTGCGGTACGGCGGTCGGCTCGCTGCTCCGGGAGCGCGGCCACGGCCCGGAAGTGATCATCGCCACGATGGTCACCGTGGTCTGCGGTACGGCGGTCTGTGCGGCGGTGTTCTTCGGCGGGGTGATGGTGGCGGTCCTGGGGGCGGTCGCGGGGCTGACGCAGGCCCTGTCGAAGCTGTCGCTTGACGCGCTGATCCAGCGGGACGTGCCGGAGGTGGTGCGGACCTCGGCGTTCGCGCGTTCCGAGACGGCCCTGCAGATGGCGTGGGTGGTGGGCGGCGGGATCGGCATCGCGCTGCCGCTGAACGGGACGCTGGGCATGTCCGTGGCGGCCGGTTTCCTGGCCCTGGGGGCGCTCCTCTCGGTCCGTGGCCTGCTCGCCGAGGCCCGGCGCCGCCCGGGGTCGAAGGACCGGTCGAAGGCCCGGGTGGCGTAGGCGCGTCCCGGACCGGAGGGCGGCACGCCGTACCCCCGCGTGGCGCGGGCGCGGCGGCCCGATAGCCTTCGGCTCATGACCGTTGCGTTCTTCTCCGGCTCGCGCCGCCGGGCCGCCGTCGCCCTCGGGGCCGTCTCCGCCGGGCTCCTCGTTCTCTCCGCCTGCGACAAGCCGACTCCGCTCGCGACCCTGACGGTCGGGACCGACTCGGTCCACTCCGAGGCCGCCTGCTACAACGACGGCGACGCCATCAAGGAGTCGCAGATCCAGCAGTGCCTCAACAAGAAGGCCGAGAAGTCCATCACCGTGGCGATGGACGACAAGATCCGCTTCGGGGTCGACCCCGAGATCGCGGACAACGGCTGGACGATCTTCCTCGGCGGCCAGCAGGCCGAACCCGAGCCGTACAAGAAGACGTACCGGACCATTCCGGCCAGCGCCTTCTTCTCCAGCCAGACCGGCGAGGCCACCGACAAGACCCAGGTGACCATCGTCGAGAACACCGGCAAGAAGCTGACCGGTGTCTGGCACTTCCAGCTGAAGAAGGACTCCTGATCCTCCGGTGCCCCACCGGATCCTGATCGTGACGGCCGTGGCGGCGGAGGCGGACTCCGTCACCGCCGGCCTCGGCCTCGGCGGCCCGGAGTCCGTGCCGCTGCCGGGGGGCCTCGTGCTGCGCCGTCACACGGGCCCTCGCCCGTCGGCGTGTGTCGACGTCCTGGTCGGCGGGGTGGGTCCCGCCGCCGTGGCCGCGTCGACCGCGACCGCTCTGGCGTACGCGTCGCTGACCGGCGCCGGGAGCCACTCCGGGACCGGCGCCGGAGGTCACTCCGCCACCGGGACCGGCTCAGGGACCGCAGCCGATGCCGCGCCGGGAGCCGCCGGGCCCCGTTCCGGCGGTCCCTATGACCTGATCGTCTCCGCCGGGATCGCCGGCGGATTCCCCTCCCGCGCGCCGGTCGGTTCCGTCGTCGTCTCCGCGTCGATCGTCGCCGCCGACCTCGGTGCCGAGACCCCCGACGGGTACCTCGCCGTGGAGGAGCTCGGTTTCGGGCGGTCCGCGCATCCCGTGCCGGACGCCCTGACCTCCCGTATCGCCGCCGTCCTGGGCGCCGGGGGCCTGCCGCACACCGTCGGGCCCGTGCTCACCGTCTCGACCGTCACCGGGACCGCCGGCCGTGCCGCCGCCCTCGCGGAGCGCCGTCCGGGGGCCGCGGCCGAGGCCATGGAGGGGTTCGGCGTCGCCGAGGCCGCCGCCGCGTACGGGGTGCCCGTCGTCGAGATCCGGGCCGTGTCGAACGCCGTCGGGCCCCGTGACCGGGCCGCCTGGCGCATCGGCGAGGCCCTGGAAGCGCTGGGGCAGGCCTTCGGGCTGCTCGGCAAGACCGTCTTCGTGGAGCTGGAGCCGTCGTGACCAAGCTGAAGATCGCCTACTCGCCCTGTCCGAACGACACGTTCGTCTTCGACGCCTGGGCCCACGGCCGCGTCCCCGGCGCCCCGCGCCTCGACGTGACCTTCGCCGACATCGACGTCACCAACGGCTGGGCGGAGAGCGGGACCGACACGCACGACGTCCTGAAGGTGTCGTACGCGGTGCTGCCGTGGATCCTCGACGAGTACGCGCTGCTGCCCTGCGGCGGCGCCCTGGGGCGGGGCTGCGGGCCGCTCGTCCTGACGCGCGACGCCGGGACCGGCGCCGATCTCGCCGGGAAGACGGTCGCGGTGCCGAGCGAGCGTTCGACCGCGTACCTGCTGTTCCGGCTGTGGGCGGCGGAGACCGTGCCCGGCGGGGTCGGGGACGTCGTCGTGATGCCGTTCCACGAGATCATGCCCGCCGTGCGCGACGGGAAGGTCGACGCGGGGCTCGTCATCCACGAGGCCCGGTTCACGTACCAGAACTACGGTCTGCACTGCCTCGCCGACATGGGCGAGCACTGGGAGTCCACGACCGGGCTGCCGATCCCGCTCGGCGCGATCGTCGCCCGCCGCTCGCTCGGAGCCGAGACCCTGGAGCGGCTCGCCGCGTCCGCCCGTGCCTCGGTACGGATGGCCTGGGACGACCCGTCCGTGTCACGGCCGTACGTCCTGGAGCACGCGCAGGAGATGGACCCGAGGGTGGCCGACCAGCACATCGGTCTCTACGTCAACGAGTTCACGGCCGACCTCGGCGAGCACGGCTACGCGGCGGTCCGGGGGCTGCTCACCCGCGCCGCGGCCGAGGGACTCGTACCGCCCCTCGGCCCGGACGCGCTGTCGTTCCCGTGACCGGGACCGACGGTCCCTACACGTCGAGCTGGTCGGCGACCGCGCGGAGCAGGCCGGCGATCTTCTTGCCCTGGGTCTTCTCCGGGTAGCGGCCACGCTCCAGCATGGGCGTGATGTTCTCCAGGAGCGTCGTCAGGTCCTGCACGATGGACGCCAGTTCGTCGGGCTTACGGCGCTGCGCCGCGGCGACGGACGGCGTCGGGTCGAGGATGGCGACGGACAGCGCCTGGTCGCCGCGCTGGCCGGCGACGACACCGAACTCCACCCGCTGACCGGGCTTCAGTGCGTCGACTCCGGCAGGGAGCACCGACGAGTGGACGAAGACGTCGCCGCCGTCGTCACGGGAGAGAAAGCCGAAGCCCTTCTCACTGTTGAACCATTTGACCTTGCCGGTAGGCACGTCTGTCCTCGTCCTCGTCCTCGTCGATGGGGATAGCAAACAGCGGGTCGACCGACCCGCCGGCACCAAGGCTAATGGTCCGGAGGCCGGTGACAAGACGTCGCCGATGTGTTCCTGTGGCCTGGGAACTACCCTGGCCGGATGCGTAGTGAAACCCCCGCCGCACCGGTGAACGACAGCGCTCCGGGTGACGGCCTCGTCAAGGCCGGTGTCGTCGTGTTCGCCGTCGGCGCCCTGGCGACGCTGGTCACCGTGGCTCCGCTGTTCCTCGGCACCGATCCGTTCCCCACCGTCGCGTACTGCGTGTCGATGCTGATGGGCGTCGGTTTCGCGCTGGCCGCCGCCGGGGTGCTGCGGTCGATCGCCGCCCAGCGGCGCCAGGCGCGGGGCGGACCGGCCACGCCGGTTCAGGCCAGGTAGCCCTCCCACCAGCGGCGGAAGTCCGTCAGGTCCGCCAGGACCACGTCCGCGCCCGCCTCCTTGAGCTCCTCGGGGGCGCAGGGGCCGGTGGCGACGGCCACCGAGAGGGCGCCGGCCTTGGCCGCGCCGCGGACGTCGCCGACGTGGTCGCCCACGTACACCTGGGCGCCGTGGGCGCGCAGGGCCTCCGCCTTGCCCTCGGCCCACAGGCCGCCGGCGACCGCGTCCGGCGTGATGTCGAGGTGCGCGAGGTGCAGCTCGGCGTGCGGGCCGTTCTTCGCGGTGACGACGATCGTCCGGCCGCCCGCCTCGCGGACGGCCTCGATGGCGTCCCGGGCGCCCGGCATCGGGTGCGAGGGCTCGATGGCGTACGTGGGGTAGAGCGCCCGGTAGCGGGCCGTCATCTCGGTGACGTGCTCCTCGGGGAACCAGTACGCCATCTCGTGTTCGAGGGGCGGGCCGAGGCGGGTCACGACGAGGTCCGCGTCGATCGTGGCGCCGGTCTCGGCGGCGAAGGCCTCCCAGGCCGCCTTGATGCCGGGGCGGGTGTCGATCAGCGTCAGGTCGAGGTCGAAGCCGACGGTGAGCGGGGACGCGGGGGCGGCGGGCGTGGTCGTCATGGGCCCCATTCTGGGGGACCTCCGGCCCCCGGGTGGGCGAATGTCGGTGCTGCTTACACTGAGCCGAGCCTCACCCAGCCAGCCGTACCCGGCCGGGTCCGACCCCGGGCCGAGCCTCCCCGGAACCGGCCCGACCGCACCCCGCACCGCCGACGCACCACCCGATGGGTCCTGATGCCAGCCGCTTTCCGTACCAGACGGGTCCTCGCGACCTCGGCGGCTCTCGTCGCCCTGCTCCTCGCCGTCCTCCTCAGTCTCGCCGTCGGCGCCCGTGCCGTCGCCCCGTCCACGGTCCTCGACGCGCTGCTGCACGGCGGGACGAGTCCCGACGCCGAGGTCGTACGGCAGCTCCGCGTCCCCCGGACCCTGATCGGGCTGATGGTCGGCGCCGCGCTCGCCCTCGCCGGCACCGCGCTCCAGGGCATCACCCGCAATCCGATCGCCGACCCCGGCATCCTCGGCATCAGCCAGGGCTCCTCCGTCGGCGTCGTCCTCGCCATCGCCTTCTTCGGGGTGCACACCCTCACCGGGTACGTGTGGTTCGCGTTCGCGGGCGCCGCGGTCGCCGCGGTCGCCGTCCACGCCATCGCCTCCAGCGGACGCGGCGGGGCCACGCCCGTGAAGCTGGCGCTCGGCGGGGCCGCGATCAACGCGCTGCTGCTGTCCGTCACCACCGGCGTCCTCACCACGAGGGCCTCGGCCCTCGACGAGTTCCGGTTCTGGCAGATCGGCTCGCTCGACGGGCGGGACGCCCAGCTCGTCGGCCAGATCTGGCCCTTCCTGCTGCTCGGCGCGGTCCTCGTGGTGTCCGTGGCGCGCGGCCTCGACGCGCTCGCGCTCGGCGAGGACGTCGCCAAGGGCCTCGGGCAGCGGGTCGCGACCGTGCGGATCGTCGGCGGGGTCGGCGCGACGGTCCTCACCGGGGCGGCCGTGGCCGCCGCCGGGCCTGTCGCCTTCGTCGGTCTCGCCGTCCCGCACATCGCGCGGGCCGTCGTCGGCTCCGACCACCGCTGGGTGCTGCCGATGGCCGCCGTCATCGGGCCCGTGATGCTGCTCGTGGCCGATGTCGCCGGGCGGATCGTGTTCCCGCCGGGCGAGGTGCCGGCCGGGGTGATGACCGCGCTCATCGGCGTTCCGTTCCTGGTCACGCTGGTACGGCGGAAGGCGGTGCCCGCGTGAGCGCCGTCGCTACGCGCCCCGCCGGGTACGGGCTCGTCCGGGCCCGCGGAGCGTCCTTCCTCGTCCACCGGCGGTCCGCCCTCGTCGCCGTGGGCCTGCTGCTGCTCCTGGCCGTGTCCTGCGTTGCGTACCTCTGCGTCGGCGAACGGTTCGTCGAACCCTCCGAGGTCCTCCGGATCCTGCTCGGGGAGGCGTCGCCGTCGGCGTTCGTCGTGGAGGAGCTGCGCGAGCCCCGGCTCGTCGTCGCCCTCGCCGTCGGCGCCGCGTTCGGTGTCGCCGGAGCCCTCATCCAGACCGTCGCCCGCAACCCGCTCGCCAGCCCCGACATCATCGGCATCAGCCAGGGCGCCGGGGCCGTCACCGTCGCCGCGATGACCTTCGGCCTCACCTCGTACACCGTCCTGCCGTACCTCTCCGTCGCCGGTGGGGTGCTGGCCGCCGCGCTCGTGTACGCCTTCGCCTGGCGCGGCGGGCTGCACGCCACCCGCTTCGTCCTCATCGGCATCGGCTTCGCGATCGCCCTGCGGTCCCTCACCACCCTCTTCATGACCAAGGGCGACTACCTCGTCGCCCAGCAGGCCCAGATCTGGATGACGGGCTCCCTCAACGGGCGCGGCTGGGACGAGTCCGCGCCCATCCGCTGGACGCTGCTCCTGCTGCTGCCCGCCGTGCTGTGGGCCGCCCGCGCGCAGCGGGCCGTCTCCCTCGACGACGACACGGCGACCGGGCTCGGCGTGCGGCTCGGGCGGGTCCGGCTCGGGCTCGTCGCCGTCGGCGTCGTCCTCGCGTCCGTGGCGACGGGCGTCGCGGGGCCCGTCGACTTCGTGGCGCTCCTCGCCCCGCAGATCGCCCGCCGGATGACGCGGACGGCGCAGATCCCGCTGTTCTGCTCGGCGCTCACCGGTGCCGCGATCGTCGTCCTCGCCGACCTGCTCGGGCGGCGGCTCCTCTCCCCCGTCGAACTGCCGGTCGGGGTCCTCACGGCGGCGATCGGCGCCCCGTATCTGATCTGGCTCATCGTCCGGAGCCGTACGGAAGGCAAGGCATGACGAGCAGGCTGACCGCGCGCGAGCTGACGCTCGCCTACGAGGACCGCACCGTCGTCCACGGGCTGGACCTCGCCGTCCCCGACGGGCAGGTGACCGTGATCGTCGGTCCCAACGCCTGCGGCAAGTCCACCACCCTGCGGGCCCTCGGGCGGCTCCTCAGGCCGGCGGGCGGCGCGGTCCTCCTCGACGGCGAGGAACTGGCGAAGCTGCCGACGAAGCGGATCGCCCGGTCCATCGGGCTGCTGCCGCAGACGCCCGTCGCGCCGGAGGCGATCACCGTCGCCGACCTCGTGTCGCGGGGCCGCCAGCCGCACCAGGCCTGGTGGAAGCAGTGGTCGGAGGAGGACGAGCGGGCCGTCGCCGACGCGATGGCCCGGACGGACGTGACCGCGCTCGCCGACCGGTCCGTCGACGCGCTCTCGGGCGGTCAGCGGCAGCGGGTCTGGATCGCGATGGCGCTGGCGCAGGAGACGGACCTGCTGCTCCTCGACGAGCCGACGACCTATCTCGACATCGCGCACCAGGTGGAGGTGCTCGACCTGGTGCGCCGCCTCAACCGGCTGCGCGGCCGTACGGTCGTCCTCGTCCTCCACGACCTGAACCAGGCGGCGCGGTACGCCGACCATCTGATCGCGATGAAGGCGGGGCGGGTGGTCGCGGAGGGCCCGCCGGGGGAGATCGTCACGGAGTCGCTGGTACGCGACGTCTTCGGCCTGCGCTCGATGGTGGTCCCGGACCCTGTGACGGGGTCCCCCCTGGTGGTCCCGGGCGCCCCCTGGCACGCGGACACGCCTAGCCCGTCGGGGGGCTGAGGGGGGCGCCTGGGCCGCCGGACGCCCCGTGTGGTGGTCCGGCCCCCGGTCGTCGCCCCGCGCGGAGCCGGGCCCCGGTCGCGCCGCGTGACCCGGGCCCCCGCCGCTCGTGCGGGCCGGGTCCCCGGTCGGCCGGTGTGAGCCGGGCCGCCACCGCCTCGCGCGGGCCGGGCCGCCCGCCCCCCGCCGTGTGGGCAATCGTCCCGCAGGGCGGGACGGGTGGGCACACGGGACGGCGCTCTTTGCGGGCGCCTCCGCCCCTGGTGCCCTGACCCGCACCACACAGTCCGGCGCGCACCGGGTGCGGGTACAGGCCTGGAAGCCTAGGCCCGGCACGGGGCGCCGTTCCGTTGTGCCCACCCGTTCCGCCCTGGGGCCCCCGGACGGAGTCTGGGGGAGGAACGAATGCCCACAACGGCGGGGGCGGGGGGCGGGTGTGCCCCGTGGGAGGCGCGCCCGTGACGTCGCGGCAGGACCCCGCGCCCCTCGCGATGAGGTGAGGCCATTCAGTGGCGGCGGGCGCGCCACAGGAGGTACAGGGCCGAGGCGATGGCCGCGCCTCTGAGCGTCCAGGGCCAGGTTTCCGAGATCGCCGTGCCCATCGCCTCACCGCCCGCCGTGACCGGCTCCCCCCAGCGGCCCTCGACGCGGCCCCAGAGCCAGACCACGCCCGACGCGGCCGCGAGGCCCGGGATGACGAGGACGGCGGTCTTGACCTCGCCGGGGGTCAGCCGGCGGGAGGCGTACGCGATGAGCCAGCCCCCGGCGAGGGCGGGCAACGAGCTGAAGGCGGCGCCGCCGAGCAGCAGGAGCGCGGCGAGGAGGACGAAGGGGCTCGCGAGGCGGAAGCGGGGGGACGCCGCTGTCCCCTCGGTCTCCGGCTCGGCGACCGGGGCCGGGGCCTGGTCGCCGTCCCCGGCGCGGCGGCGGAGGAGGACACGCGCGAGCCGCCGGCGGCGGCGCGTGCCCGGCGTCGGCTCCGTCTCCAGCTTCTCCTCCGGCTCGGCGGGAGGGGCCGGTGGTTCGAAGAGGTCCGGGCGTTCCAGGCCGCCGACGAAGCCCCCCAGGCCCTCGGTCGGGTCAGGAGCGACGGGGGCGGTCAGGGCGTCGGACCGCCACCAGTCGACGGCCTCCGTCTCGGGTTCCGCGCGCGGCTTCGGCACGGGTGGCGCCGCGCCCGGGCCGCCCGCCCGTTCCACGACCTCGTCCGGTGAGCCGAGCGCGCCGAGGATCCCGCGTACCGCCGTCGGGCTCTCCTCGTCGTACGTGGCGCGCTGCCGTTCGATCTCGTCCCGGAGCGTCGACACCAGCCGGCTCCGGTCGTCCGGTGGCAGCCGGCGCTGCTCGGCCAGCTCGCCGACCCGGCTCAGATAGTCGTCGACCAGGTGGTCGCTCTCGATCCCCACGGTGCCCCTCCACGGCCGGTTCGCCCGGTACGGCCCGACGTTAGCGCCTGGACAGCGGCTAACGTGGTGCGGATGGGGATCGGTGAGCTCGACCGGGAGGCGCATGTGCCCGAGGTAACTGGCGCCGCCGCGGCGCCCCGCACACTCGCGGAGGCGCTGCGCGCACGGGGTGACGAGGGGCTCGCCGCGCTGCTGCGGGCCCGGCCGGACCTGCTGAGTCCCGTGCCGAACGACCTGACGCAGCTGGCGACCCGCGCCGGTACGCGGGGTTCGGTGGTGCGGGCGCTGGAGCGGCTCGACCGGTTCGCGCTCCAGACGGCGGAGGCGCTGGCGGTGGGCCCGGACCCGACGCCGTATCCCGTGCTCCTGGCGCTGTTGACCGGCGACGAGGGGGATCCGGGGATCGAGGCGGCGCTGCCGGGTGCGGTGGCGCTGCTGCGCGAGCAGGCGCTCGTGTGGGGCGAGGACGACCGCCTGCGGCTGGTGCGGACGGCGCGGGAGCTGCTGGCGCCGTCGGCGCAGCATCCGTCGCCGACGGGTCTCGGGCCGACGGTCGCGGAGGCGACGTCGGGGATGTCGCCGGGGCGGGTGCAGGAGATCATCGCGGCGGCGGGGCTGCCGGCGACGCACGATCCGGTGTCGGCGGTGGCGGCGCTCACGGAGCTGTTCACGGACCGGGCGCGGATGGGGGCGTTGCTGGATTCGGCGTCCCCGGAGGCGCTGGCGGTCCTGGACCGGCTGGTGTGGGGTCCGCCGTACGGCGAGGTGACGGCGAATCCGGCGCCGCCGGTGCGCTGGCTGCGTGACCGGGGCATGCTGCTGCCGGTGTCGGCCCGGACGATGGTGCTGCCGCGTGAGGTGGCGCTGCATCTGCGGGGCGGGCGGGCGCACCGGGCGCCGGAGCCGGTGCCGCCGGAGCTGGGGGTGTCGCGCGAGTACCGTCCACAGGTGGTGGACAGCGCGGCCGCCGGGCAGGCGCACGTGGCGCTCGCGACGGTCGAGGAGCTGCTGAAGTCGTGGGACCGGGGCGGTCCGCAGGTGCTGCGGGCGGGGGGTCTCGCGGTGCGGGACCTGAAGCGGACGGCGGCGGCGCTGGACGTGACGGAGGAGACGGCCGCGTTCTGGCTGGAGCTCTGTTACGGGGCGGGGCTGCTGGCCTCGGACGGGGAGGCGGACGAGCGGTACGCGCCGACGCCCGCCTACGACCACTGGCTGGATCTGCCGCCGGCCGAGCGGTGGGCGCTGCTCGTCACGCCGTGGCTGTCGGCGACCCGTACGCCGGGTCTGGTCGGCGGGCAGGACACGAAGGGCCGGACGCTGGCCGCGCTGGGCCCGGATCTGGACCGGGCTCCCGCGCCGGAGGTCCGGCATCGGGTGCTGGCGCTCCTGGCGACGCTCGCGCCGGGCTCGGCGGCCGATCCGGAGACGTTGTTCGCCCGTCTGCGCTGGGAGCGGCCGTTGCGGGGTGCGGCGCAGGCCGCCTCCGAGGGCGACGGCGCGGGGGTGCCGGATCTGCGGTCGCGGCTGGCGCGGTGGACGCTCGCGGAGGCGGAGCTGCTCGGGCTGACGGGCCGGGGCGCCCTGTCGGGTCCCGCGCGGGCGCTGCTGAACCTGCCGCTGGCCGAGGCGGCGGAGGCCACCGCGCCGGGCGGTGGGGTCGAGCTGTCGGTGGCGGCGGAGCGGGCGGCGACGCTGCTGGCGCCGCTGCTGCCGGAGGCCGTCGACCACGTCCTGTTGCAGGCGGATCTGACGGCGGTGGCGCCGGGGCCGCTGCGGCGCCCGCTGGGGGACGCGCTCGCGGTGCTCGCGGACGTGGAGTCGAAGGGTGGCGCGACGGTCTACCGGTTCACGCCCGGTTCGGTGCGGCGGGCGCTGGACTCCGGCCTGACGGCGTCGGACCTGCACGAGTTCCTGAAGGCGCATTCGCGTACGCCGGTGCCGCAGCCGCTCGCGTACCTCGTCGACGACGTGGCGAGACGGCACGGGCATCTGCGGGTGGGGGCGGCGTCCGCGTACGTGCGCTGCGACGACGACACGGTCCTCGGCGAGATCCTCGCGGACCGGCGGTCGGCGTCGCTGGGGCTGCGGAGGCTCGCGCCGACGGTCCTGGCCGCGCAGACGGATCCGGCGTCGCTGCTCGACGGGCTGCGGTCGATGGGGTACGCGCCGGCCGCGGAGTCCGCGGAGGGCGACGTCCTGGTGACCCGCGCCGACGCGTACCGCACGCCCGCGCGTACGGCTCCGGTGCCGGTGCCCGACGGGCCGCCCGCTCCCGACAGGACGCTGCTGGGCGCGGCGGTCCGGGCGATCCGGGCGGGTGACCGGGCGGCGACGGTGGTGCGGAAGGAGCCGGCGGCCGTTCCGTCGGCGGCGGGGGCGCTCCCGCGCACGTCCGCGGCGGAGACCCTCGCGACCGTGCAGGCGGCGGCGATGACGGGCTCCGCGGTGTGGATCGGCTACGTCAACGCGGACGGCGCGGCGAGCCAGCGGGTCATCGCCCCGGTCCGCGTGGAGGGCGGCTTCGTGACGGGCTACGACCACACGGCGGACGAGGTCCGCACGTATCCGCTGCACCGCATCACGGGCGTCGCGGAGCTGGCGGACGACCAGGTGTGACGGGGCGGCTCAGGTCGGGCCGTGGCCGGTGAGCACCATGACGACGAAGACCGTCCAGCCGATGCCGGCGAGCAGTCCCGGGTAGCCCGCCGCGAGGCCGCAGGCCGCGACCGCGAGGTCGGTGCGCGTCCGGCGCCGCCGTCGGGTCCGGGCGAGGAACCAGCTCGGCGCGACGAGCGCGAGGGGCAGGACGAAGCCGCCGATCAGGATGGCGGGCAGTGCGGTGAACAGGTCCGCCCGCACCGCCACCGCGAGCGACAGCAGGGGTGCCAGCAGGGTCGCGACGAGTGGGGCCACCCACCAGCGCGGGTCGGCCTCGTCACCGGGAGCGGTGCTGGTGGCGGGTGCGGGGGCGTCGTTCGTCATGGCCTCATCCCACCGTGGCCGCCGGTCGGCGCCCACCGCGCGCGTACTCATCCGGCGCGGGCCCGGTACTCGGGTGTACGCCGGGTCCCCGGGGGCTGCGGCGGGCGCTCCGGCCTGTGAGGGCGCCGGATCAGGCACACTGGAGGATTGGCCGTTACGGGAACGGCCGGGTGCCGGAAGGACCTGATCACGTGAGTGGACCGCTCATCGTCCAGAGTGACAAGACCCTGCTCCTGGAGGTCGACCACGAGCTCGCCGACGCGTGCCGGCGTGCCATCGCGCCCTTCGCGGAGCTGGAGCGGGCGCCGGAGCACATCCACACGTACCGGTTGACGCCGCTCGGGCTGTGGAACGCGCGGGCCGCCGGGCACGACGCCGAGCAGGTCGTCGACGCGCTCGTCGAGTACTCGCGTTATCCCGTGCCGCACGCGCTGCTCGTCGACATCGCGGAGACCATGGCCCGCTACGGGCGGCTCACGCTGTCCAAGCATCCGACGCACGGGCTCGTGCTGACCAGCACCGACCGGCCCGTCCTGGAGGAGATCCTGCGGTCGCGGAAGGTGCAGCCGCTGGTCGGGGAGCGGATCGACGCGGACACCGTCGCCGTGCATCCTTCGGAGCGCGGGCAGATCAAGCAGACGCTGCTGAAGCTGGGCTGGCCGGCGGAGGACCTCGCCGGGTACGTGGACGGCGAGGCGCACCGGATCGACCTGGCCGAGGACGGCTGGGCCCTGCGCCCGTACCAGAGGCAGGCCGTCGAGGGCTTCTGGCACGGCGGTTCCGGGGTGGTCGTGCTGCCCTGCGGGGCCGGGAAGACGCTGGTCGGGGCCGGTGCCATGGCTCAGGCCAAGGCGACGACGCTGATTCTCGTGACGAACACCGTCTCCGCCCGTCAGTGGAAGAGCGAGCTGGTGAAGCGGACCTCGCTCACGGAGGACGAGATCGGCGAGTACAGCGGTACGAAGAAGGAGATCCGGCCGGTCACCATCGCCACGTACCAGGTGCTCACGACCAGGCGGAAGGGCGTCTACCCGCACCTGGAGCTGTTCGACTCACGGGACTGGGGGCTCATCGTGTACGACGAGGTGCATCTGCTGCCCGCGCCCGTCTTCAAGTTCACGGCCGATCTCCAGGCCCGGCGGCGCCTCGGGCTCACGGCCACCCTGGTGCGGGAGGACGGGCGGGAGTCGGACGTGTTCTCGCTGATCGGGCCGAAGCGGTTCGACGCGCCGTGGAAGGAGATCGAGGCGCAGGGGTACATCGCGCCCGCCGACTGCGTCGAGGTCCGGGTGAACCTGACCGATTCGGAGCGGCTCGCGTACGCGACCGCCGAGGCCGAGGAGAAGTACCGCTTCTGCGCGACGACGGCCACGAAGCGGAAGGTGACGGAAGCGCTGGTGAAGCGGTTCGAGGGGCAGCAGATCCTCGTCATCGGGCAGTACATCGACCAGCTCGACGAGCTCGGTGAGCACCTGGACGCGCCGGTCATCAAGGGGGAGACCTCGAACGCGCAGCGGGAGAAGCTGTTCGACGCGTTCCGTACCGGTGAGATCAGTGTGCTCGTGGTGTCGAAGGTCGCGAACTTCTCCATCGACCTGCCGGAGGCGACCGTCGCGATCCAGGTGTCGGGCACGTTCGGCTCCCGCCAGGAGGAGGCGCAGCGCCTCGGCCGGGTGCTGCGTCCGAAGGCCGACGGGCACCAGGCGCACTTCTACTCGGTGGTCGCCCGCGACACCATCGACCAGGACTTCGCGGCGCACCGGCAGCGGTTCCTGGCGGAGCAGGGGTACGCGTACCGGATCGTCGACGCGGACGAGCTGCTGGCGCCGTAGGGCGGCGGGCGGTGTGCGGGCTCAGTCCATCAGCGCGAGGACCGGGCCCGCGACCGCCAGGCCGTACTGGGCGATGACGGTTCCGCGGCGGGGCGCGATCAGGGCCACCACGCCCGCGAGGGCTCCGGCGGCCAGGGCCCAGAAGCCGGCGGTGATGAAGAGGCCGCCGACGCCGTCGCCCTCGACGGCGTCCTTGAGGACGATCATGAACGTGAGCACCAGGCAGGCCAGGAGGAGCAGCAGGCCTCCCGCGGCGGTGAGGCGGAGGGCGAGGGGGGCCGGGCCGGTGGTGTCCGGGGTGGTGGTCGTCGTCTCCATGTCCTGATCACATCAGTCCCGAAGGGGCGTCCACCAGGCGTTCTCGTACTCAGTCCGGGCCGGGGGCGTACTCAGGGCGGGGGTTCCTGACGCCGGCCTCGGGCGGGCCGTAGTCGCCGAGGAGGACGACGCCGGCGGCGGCGCCGCCGAAGGCGCGTATCGCGCGGAGGGCGGTGCCGAGGGGGCGGACGCGGGGGCGGGGGATCGTGGTCACGTGGGTGAAGGTCGTCGCGGTCATGTCTCCATGATGGAATCCGGACATTCCGAACACATCGGTCTGGGGGGTGAACCGGCGGCGAGCCCGTCTCCGACGTGAGGCGGACGCCGTCCCCTACGGGGTGGACGGGAGTAACGCGTTCGCGGCCGTGCCGCCCAGGAGTTACACTCGCCAGCTTCCCCGCCTCCCTTCGTGGAGAGCCGCCGCCCGGCCGGAAACCGGCGGCCACCTCGTCGTGTCCGCGTATCCACCTGCCCGGAGGCTTCACCGTGTCCGTTTCCGATCCGCTGGCGCGTGAGCGCGCCCACCTGGCCTCGTCCCGTGCCGCCCTGCGGGCGATGCGCGAGGACGTCGAGTCGCTCGACATCAAGGACGTCACGGCGAACTGGGTCAACTCCCTCGTCCTCGGGCGGCAGATCGAGGACCGGATCAAGGCGCTCGCGGACCTGTCCCACACCCCGTTGTTCTTCGGGCGGCTCGACTACCTGCACACCACGCAGGAGGGGCAGCGCTTCTACATCGGCAGGCGGCACGTCCACGACGCCGGCGGCGACCCGATGGTGATCGACTGGCGTGCGCCGGTGTCGCAGCCGTACTACCAGGCGTCGAGGAAGGACCCGCAGGACGTCGGGCTGCGGCGGCGCTTCGGCTACACGGGCGGCGAGCTCACGGCGTACGAGGACGAGCACCTGTCCGACCCCGGGGAGCTCGAACGGACCAGCCGGCTGCTCCAGGCCGAGATCGAGCGGCCCCGTGTGGGCCCCATGCGGGACATCGTCGCCACCATCCAGCCCGAGCAGGACGGGATCGTCCGGTCCGACCTCTCCGGGACCGTGTGCGTCCAGGGAGGCCCCGGCACCGGTAAGACCGCCGTCGGCCTGCACCGAGTCGCGTACCTCCTCTACGCGCACCGGGAGCGGCTCGCCCGCACCGGCACCCTGGTCATCGGGCCGAACCGGTCCTTCCTCCACTACATCGAGCAGGTCCTGCCCGCCCTGGGCGAGCTGGAGGTCAGCCAGGCGACCGTCGACGACCTCGTCGGGCACGTCGAGGTGCGGGGGACGGACGAGGCGGCGACGGCGGTCGTGAAGGGCGACGCCCGGATGGCGGAGCTGCTGCGGCGCGCGGTGCGCTCGCACGTGTCGCTGCCGAAGGAGTCCCTGATGGTGGTACGCGGCTCGCGCCGCTGGCGGGTACCCGCGCACGAACTGGAGGAGATCGTGCGCGAGCTGATGGGCCGTGACATCCGGTACGGGGCGGCCCGGGACGCGCTGCCGCAGCGGATCGCGCACGCGGTCCTGGTCCGGATGGAGCAGGCGGGCGAGGCGCCCGACGACCGGGTGCAGAACGCGGTCGCGCGGAACACGGCGGTCAAGGCCGTCGTGAAGGAGTGCTGGCCGCCGGTGGAGCCCGCGAAGCTGGTGCTCCGGCTGCTGAGCGACCGGGAGTTCCTCGCCGAGCACGCGGAGGGGCTGTTCACCGAGGACGAGCAGAAGCTGCTGCTGTGGGCGAAGCCGGCGCGGAGCGTGAAGACGGTGAAGTGGTCGGCGGCGGACGCGGTCCTCGTCGACGAGGCGCGGGACCTGGTGGAGCGGACGCACTCGCTCGGGCACGTCGTCCTCGACGAGGCGCAGGACCTGTCCCCGATGCAGTACCGGGCGGTGGGCCGGCGCTGCACGACCGGCTCGGCGACGATCCTCGGGGACCTCGCGCAGGGCACGACGCCGTGGGCGACGACGAGCTGGGCCGAGGCGCTCGGGCACCTGGGGAAGCCGGAGGCCGTGGTGGAGGAGCTGACCGCCGGTTTCCGTGTGCCGCGTGAGGTGATCGCGTACGCCTCGCGGCTCCTTCCGCACATGTCGCCGGGGCTCGCGCCGGTCGAGTCGGTACGGGAGAACCCGGGGTCGCTCGTCGTACGCAGCACGGACGCGCTGGACGCGGACGTGGTCGCGGCGTGCGTCGAGGCCCTGGGCCACGAGGGTTCCGTCGGCCTGATCGCCGCCGACGCGCGGATCGCGCCGCTCGCGGAGGCGCTGACGGCCGCCGGCCTCCCGTACCTCTCCCCCGGCGAGGAGACGACGGCCGAGTCCCGGCTGACGCTGGTCCCGGCCTCGCTCGCGAAGGGCCTGGAGTACGACTACGTGGTCCTGGACGAACCGGCGGCGGTCGTCGACGGCGAACCCGACGAACGCACGGGCCTGCGCCGCCTGTACGTGGCCCTGACCCGCGCGGTGTCGGGCCTGACGGTCGTCCACGCCGCACCCCTCCCGGAGCAACTGGCGCGGGGGTGACCCGCGCGCCGGGGAAACACGTCGGCGGTGACCGATGAGTTTCCCCGGCGGCCCCGGTCTTCCGTGATAGTTGCTGCCGAGTACCAGTCATGGACCGAACGGGAGAACCCCATGCGCACCCTGATCAGTTCCGCCTTCGTCTCGCTCGACGGGGTCGTGGAGGCACCCGGCGGTGAGCCCGGCTACCGGAACTCCGGATGGACCTTCAAGGAGATGGACTTCCTCCCGGAGGCGTACGCCATCAAGGGGCGGGAGCAGGAGGAGGCCACCGCGATGCTGCTCGGCCGGGTCAGCTACGAGTCGTTCAGCGCGGTGTGGCCGGACATGGAGGACTTCGCCCGGTACAAGGAGATGCCGAAGTACGTGGTGTCGACCACGCTCACCGAGGACGGCCTTGTCGACAACTGGGGCGAGACGACGATCCTGCGCTCCCTCGACGAGGTCGCCGCGCTGAAGGAGACCGAGGGCGGGCCGATCATCGTGCACGGCAGCGCGAGCCTGAGCCGGGCCCTCTCGGACGCCGGTCTCATCGACCGGTACCACCTGCTCGTCTTCCCGCTCCTGCTCGGCGCGGGGAAGCGGCTGTTCAGCGACACGGACAAGGACACGCAGAAGCTGAAGCTCGTCGAGCACGAGGCGTACGTCAACGGCCTGCAGCTGAACGTCTTCGACGTCGTCCGCTGACCCCGGCGCGGGGTCAGAGCGTCGCGTACTCCGCCAGCGCCTCCGTGCGGGTGCGGCGGGCGACGGCCGCGAGGACCGGGTTCGTGTCGCGGTAGTAGTGCTCGGTCACCAGGCCCCAGGCCAGGGCCCAGCCCCGTCCCCGCGCCCAGGTCACGTCGTCGGCGCGGGCCGCCTCGCGGAACAGCGGGCGGGTGCCGGCGGTGAGCACGGTCCAGGCGGGCATCATGTCGCAGGCCGGGTCGCCGGTGCCGAGGCCGCCGAAGTCGATGACGGCGCTGAGCCGCCCGTCGCGGCCGAGGAGGTTCCCCGGCAGCAGGTCGCCGTGGACCCAGACGGGCGCCCCGTCCCACTGCGGGAGCCGCAGGACCGACTCCCAGGCGGCGGTGGCCAGTTCCGCGTCGATCAGGCCCTCGGCGCCGAGGTCCCCGACGGCGCCCGGCAGGTTGCCGTTCTCCCAGGACGTGACCGGGCCGCCCCGGAAGGACGGCGGACCGTCGCTCGCGTCGACGGTCCGCAGGGCGGCGCCGAAGCGGCCCAGTTCGACGGCCGCGTGGGCGAGGTCGGTGAGCGGCACGGCGTACGTGTCGTCCCCGTCGAGCCAGCGGTAGACGGACCAGGGCATCGGGAAGTCCGGGCTCTCCCCGGCCCGCCCCACCGGGACCGGGACGTCCAGCGGCAGGTGCGGGGCGAGCAGGGGCAGCCAGCGCTGTTCCTTCTCGACCTGGCCCCTCGCGTACGGGACGCGGGGCAGCCGGACGACCAGGTCGTCGCCGAGCCGGAACATGGCGTTGTCCGTACCGGCGGAGGGCACCGGGCGGAGCGGGAGCCCGGCCCACGCGGGGAACCGGCGGGCGACGAGCCGCTCGACGAGCGCGGTGTCGATGTCGAGTTCGCCGGGTTGCATCGGGGTCACTGCCATTCCGGCACGCTAACCGCCGCCCTCCGCCCCCGGCCACGTGTTTTCCGTGCGGGGCCCGGGCTCAAGAGCCCTCGCCCGTACGCCCGGTGGGCGCGGCGCGGGCCTGCGCACGGGTCGTGCGGCGGCGCGCCACGCGCACGCGAGGCGCATGCGCGGGGCGTGAAATGAGCCGTTCGGTCCTCGGAAGAGTGATCTTGGGGGATTCGCACGGGACGCGGACGCGCGCGTCGGGACGATGGGCGCGTTCGGCATGACCAGCCGCGAACCAAGGAGTCGTCGAAGCATGTCCAAGCCCGTCGTCAACATCTGGGGTACCCCTCCGGGGTCCGAGCGCGCCTCCGTGCAGTCCGCCCCCTGGGACACCAAGTGGGATCTGCGCACCGCGACCGCCGGCGGAACCGCCTGGGTCTTCTACAGGACACCCGGCGAGGAGGTCCTCCGGCGCCCGGTGATCCTCTCCGACGGCTTCGCTCCGGCGGGAACCGACGTCGACTTCCTGTACGACGGCCTGGAGAACGGGGAGTTCCCGTTCGTCTCCTCGCTGCGTCAGGCCGGCTTCGACGTCATTCTGCTGGGCTTCGCCGACCGCTCCGCGTCCGTCACCGACAATGCCGAGATCGCGATCCAGTGCATCCTGCGGACGATCGCCGAGCGCGAGGGCGACGCCCCGCTGACGGTGGGCGGCTTCAGCATGGGAGGCCTGGTCACCCGCTACGCCCTGGCCAAGATGGAGCGCCAGCGGATGAATCACGAGACCGCCACGTACCTCTCCTACGACACCCCGCACCACGGCGCGTGGCTGCCCCTGGGGGTCCAGGCGCTCGCCCACTTCGTGAAGGACAACTGGGGTGGCGAGGGCAAGCCGCTCTTCAACCTCTACTCCGACCTGATCAACAGCCCCGCCGCACGGCAGATGCTGCGCTGGCACCTCGCCACGGGAAGCGACGCCACCCTCGATGTCGCCGCCGGTCAGGACAAGGAGCGGGCCGACTTCCTGGCGGCGCTGGAGCGGATGGGCAGCTGGCCCCAGATCCCGCGCCTGCTCGGCGTCGCCAACGGAACGGGCACCGGCGCCGGGAACGACATCCCCGCCGACAGCCCCGCGATGAGCGCCTCCGGTCCCGAGCTGGCCGCGCAGCTGCGTACCCAGGGCGAGGGAAGCCGGACCGTCGCCCGGCTGCAGAAGGGGGAGGGGGACGAGGTCTCGATCGACACCACCGGCTTCCCCGCGATCGACGGCGCTCCCGGCGGTCTCTTCCCCGAACTCCTCGGCGGCGCCTCCAACTTCGGCGTGGCCGCCCTCCTGGCCAACCTCATCAACAGCCCCGACCAGGCGGAACTCACCTACAACGCCTCGACGTTCGTCCCCACCGTCAGCGCCGTCGCGGTCGCCGGCATCGACGACCACGAGGCCCTCTACAGCAAGGTCGACCTGGAGCGCAGCGAACTCCACGACTTCCTCTGCGCCACCGACAACGAGGGTCACACCGTCATGACGCGGGAACTCGGCGGCTGGATCGTGGCCAAGCTCCAGGAGGCGTGACCTCCGAGGCGGCGTCGCCGGGGGCGAGACGCGCGTGAGGCCCGGGACCGTGACGGTCCCGGGCCTCTCGCGACGCGACCTGAGCCGCCTGGTCATGCGCGCGTCAGGCGTCGAGGGCCTCTCGCCAGACCCGGACCGCGTCCGCGGAGACGGGGGCCGCCCAGCCCTGGGGGCGGGCCGCGCCGCCGATGTGGAAGGCGTCGAGGCCGGCCGCGCGGAGTTCCGGGAGGTGGTCGAGGCGCAGGCCGCCGCCGACGAGGATCTGTGCCTCGTAGCCGGGCTCGCCGGTGCGGGCGGCCTCGGCCTTGAGGGTGGGCAGGCCGTCGTCGACGCCGGTGGCGGAGCCCGCCGTGAGGTAGGTGTCGAGGCCGGGGAGGTCGGCGAGGCGCTTGCGGAGCCCGTCGCGGTCGGCGGCGCTGTCGATCGCCCGGTGGAAGGTCCAGTTGCAGCCGTCGAGGGCCGCGACGAGGCGCTCGACGGCCACCAGGTCGGGTTCGCCGTCGGGGGTGAGGAAGCCGAGGACGAACTCGTCGGCGCCGGCCTCGCGCAGCTCCAGGGTCCGGCCCACCAGGGCGTCGATGTCGCCGGCCGCGAATCCGTCGTCGAGGCGGAGCATCACGCGCAGCGGGATGTCGACGGCGGCGCGCATGGTGGCGAAGCCGGTCGCGGACGGGGTGAGCCCGTCCGCCGCCATGTCGGTGACGAGTTCGAGCCGGTCGGCGCCGCCGGTCTGGGCGGCGACCGCGTCCTCCTCGTCGAGGGCGATCACCTCTAGGACTGCACGGTTGCTCATCTAAGCCCTTTTCTCCACAAGTGACGGCTACAGGTCTAGTCCAATGACCAGCCTAGCCGTGCGCGTGGTCTCCCGCATCGTGCGTGGCCGCACCAGCCGCGGGAACCGTAGCCTTCCCGCCTCCCGTGGTGACCGTGAACGCCGCTGTCCGCACCGTGCCGCCGTGCTGGAAATCCAGGAAGAGACGGTACGTGCCGGCGCTGGGCGCCGTCGCCGTGAAGGAGACGTCCGGGCCGGGGCCGCCCTCGTTCGGGTGCACGTGGAGGTAGGCGAGGTCGCCGTCGCGCAGGGCGACGAGATGACCGTACGCCCCGAGGTACGGCTCCAGGTCGGTGACGGGCTTCCCGCCCTTGGTGACGGTGAGCCGCAGTTCGCCGGCCTTGCCGGGGTCCAGGGTGCCGCCGAGCCGGACCTGGTAGCCGTCGACGGTCGCGGTCGGGTTCACGGCGGGCAGCGGCCTCGGCGTGTACGCGCCCGGGACCGCGAGGTCGGCGCCGAGCGTGATGCCCTTGGCGCCGGGCACGGCGGGCTTGAAGTCCGCGAAGGCCTTGTAGCCGCCGGCGGCGGGGAGGTCGACGGGGGTGGTCCAGGTGCCGTCCGCGCCCTTCACGGGGTGCAGGTGCCGGAAGGTGCCGAGGTCGCGCGAGGCGACGATGAAGTGCAGCTCCTTGCCGTGCTCGGTGGTGAAGGCGGTGACCTTCTTCCCGGCGGCGTCCTTGATGGAGAACTTCAGGACGCTCCGGCCGGCGGTGGGCGTCGGGGTCTCCATGGCCAGGGTGTAGCCGTCCTGGGAGACCTGGAGGCCGCCGGGGAGGTTCGCGGCGGCCGGGGCGTCGCCGGCCGCGCCCTCGTCGTGCCCGGCGTGCCCGTCGGCGGCGGCGCTCTTCGACGGAGCGGGCGCGGTCGCGTGGTCGCCGTGCTCGGCCTTCGCCGGCTCCTCGACGGGGCCGACGCCCCTGCCGACTCCGTACGCCGTCCCGAAGGTCGCGGCGAGCGCGGCGGCGAAGGCGGTGATCCTCACTGCGGTGTTCATGACTGCTCTCCCGTACGTGCGGTGGGCGTGGTGACCGTCCTCTGCACTTCACCATACCCCTAGGGGGTATCAAGTCAAGCCGTGGACCCGCTTGCGCCCGATACCACCGGGGGGTATACATGGACTCACGACCGAATACCCCCCAAGGGTATACGGTGAAGTGGAACCGACCGAGGAGGAAGCCATGGGCTCCTGCTGCACCCCCGACAACAGCTGCTCGACCACCACGGAGACCACCGCCGTCGCGGTCGCCGACAGCACCACCACGGTCTACGCCGTCTCCGGCATGACCTGCGGCCACTGCAAGACCGCGATCACCAAGTCCGTCGGCGCGCTCGACGGCGTCATCTCCGTGGACGTCGACGTCGCCGGCGGCCTGGTGACCGTCACCACGGGCGGCGAGCCCGACGACGCCGCGATCACGGCGGCCATCGACGACGCGGGCTACGAGCTCACCGGCCGCGCCTGATCCGCCCCACCCCGGCCGCCGGGGCCCGCCCACACAGCCCGGGCCCCGGCCCCCGGGCCTGAATCCTTCGCGGTCGGCCGCACCACCGGCGAGTGAGCCCCAGAAAAGAGGAGCAGGAATGACCACGACCACTCCGGGCACCGCCCAGGTCGAGCTCGCCATCGGCGGCATGACCTGCGCCTCGTGCGCGGCCCGTATCGAGAAGAAGCTCAACCGCATGGACGGGGTCGAGGCCACCGTCAACTACGCCACCGAGAAGGCGAAGGTCACCTTCGGCGCCGACATCGACGTCGCCGACCTCATCGCCACCGTCGAGGCCACCGGCTACACCGCCGCCGAGCCCGCGCCGCCGAGGAGCGAGACCCCCGGCGACGGCGGTCCCTCCGACGAGGAGAAGGCCGACGAGGAGCTGCGGCCCCTCAGGCAGCGGCTGGTCACCGCCGTCTCGCTCGCCGTGCCGGTCATCGCGATGGCGATGGTCCCGGCGCTGCAGATCGAGTACTGGCAGTGGCTGAGCCTCACGCTCGCCGCGCCGGTCGTCGTGTACGCCGCCTGGCCGTTCCACAAGGCCGCCTGGACCAACGCGAAGCACGGCGCCGCCACGATGGACACCCTGATCTCGGTCGGCACGATCGCCGCGTTCCTCTGGTCGCTGTGGGCGCTGTTCTTCGGGACGGCCGGTACGCCGGGGATGACCCACCCCTTCGAGTTCACGATCGCCCGTACCGACGGCGCGGGGAACATCTACCTGGAGGCCGCCGCCGGCGTCACCGCCTTCATCCTGGCCGGCCGGTACTTCGAGGCTCGCTCGAAGCGCAAGGCCGGCGCCGCGCTCAAGGCGCTGATGCAGCTGGGCGCCAAGGAGGTGACCGTCCTCAGGAACGGCCGCGAGGTCACCGTACCGACCGCCGAACTCCAGGTCGGGGACCGGTTCCTGGTCCGTCCCGGCGAGAAGATCGCCACCGACGGCACGGTCGTCGAGGGCTCGTCCGCCGTGGACGCCTCCATGCTGACCGGTGAGTCCGTCCCGGTCGAGGTCGGCGTCGGCGACTCCGTCACGGGTGCCACCCTGAACGCCGGCGGCCGCCTCGTCGTCGAGGCCACCCGTGTGGGCGCAGACACCCAGCTCGCCCGGATGGCGAAGCTCGTGGAGGACGCGCAGAACGGCAAGGCCGCGGCCCAGCGCCTCGCCGACAGGATCTCGGCCGTCTTCGTCCCCGTGGTCATCGCGCTGGCCCTCGGCACCCTCGGCTTCTGGCTCGGCACCGGGCAGGGGCTCACCGCCGCGTTCACCGCCGCCGTCGCCGTCCTGATCATCGCCTGCCCCTGCGCCCTGGGCCTCGCCACCCCGACCGCCCTCATGGTCGGCACCGGCCGCGGCGCGCAGCTCGGCATCCTCATCAAGGGCCCCGAGGTCCTGGAGACCACCCGCAAGGTCGACACGATCGTCCTGGACAAGACCGGTACGGTCACCACCGGCCGGATGACCCTCATCACGGTGCACACGGCCGAGGGCGTGGACGAGAAGGACGTGCTGCGGCTCGCGGGCGCCCTGGAGCACTCCTCCGAGCACCCGATCGCCCAGGCCGTCGCCACCGGCGCCGCCGCCCGGGTGGGGACGCTCCCCACCCCCGAGGACTTCGCGAACATCCCCGGTCTCGGCGTGCAGGGCGTCGTCGAGGGGCACGCCGTCCTCGTCGGCCGGGAGAAGCTCCTCGACGAGTGGGCCATGGCGCTGCCCGCGGGTCTCAGGTCCGCCAAGGACACGGCCGAGAAGGCCGGCAAGACGGCCATCGCGGTCGCCTGGGACGGGAGGGCCCGCGCGGTCCTGGAGGTCGCGGACGCCGTCAAGGAGACCAGCCCCGAGGCGATCAGGCGGCTGCGCGCGCTCGGCCTGACGCCGATCCTGCTGACGGGGGACAACAAGGCCGTCGCGGAGGCCGTCGCCGCCGAGGTCGGCATCGACGAGGTCATCGCGGAGGTCATGCCGCAGGACAAGGTCGACGTCGTCAAGCGGCTCCAGGCGCAGGGCCGTTCGGTCGCGATGGTCGGCGACGGGGTCAACGACGCCGCCGCGCTCGCCCAGGCCGACCTGGGGCTCGCGATGGGCACGGGCACGGACGCCGCGATCGAGGCCGGTGACCTGACCCTGGTACGCGGGGACCTGCGGGCCGCGGCCGACGCCATCCGGCTCTCCCGCAGGACGCTCGGCACGATCCGCTCGAACCTGTTCTGGGCCTTCGCCTACAACGTGGCGGCCCTGCCGCTCGCCGCGGCCGGACTGCTCAACCCGATGATCGCGGGCGCGGCCATGGCCTTCTCCTCGGTCTTCGTGGTCGGCAACAGCCTGCGCCTGCGGGGCTTCCAGGCCGCCGACCGCTGACGACCCGCCCTTCCCCGCCAATCTCCGAGGAGCCCTCCGTGGCCGGTTACGGACAGCACAAGGAAGACATCATCAGACGCCTGCGGCGCATCGAGGGCCAGGTGAGGGGGGTGCAGCGGATGGTCGACGAGGACGTCTACTGCATCGACGTCCTCACCCAGGTCTCCGCGATCAACGCGGCCCTCCAGTCCTGCGCGGTGGCCCTGCTCGACGAGCACCTCAGCTGCTGCGTCACGGAGGCCATCGCGCAGGGCGGGGACCAGGCGAAGGAGAAGGTGGACGAGGCGTCCAAGGCGATCGCCCGGCTCATCCGGACGTGAGACGCCCGGACAGGGGAGCCATCAACCGCCCTTGTGCGAAGGGCAGTCGGCGGACAGTGTGAGACTCAGCCGGAGACAGAGGCCGAGCAGCTGCCGGAGGAGCACCAGCTCCACCGATCCGGTCGGACCGGAGTCGCAGACCTTCGCACAGGGGCGGTTCCTCATGAGGGTCGACATCCCGCCAGCGTACCCCGAGGGGGTATACCTCGGCGGGGGAACCGGCCCGTACGATGAGCCGCCCGTAGGGGGAGGGGATGCACGTGCGCAGGCTGGGAGAGCTGGAGGCCGAGATCATGGACCGGCTGTGGGCCTGGCAGCGGCCCGCCACGGTCCGCGAGATCGTCGACGACATCAACCGGGGGCGCCGGGTCGCCTACACGACCGTGATGACGGTGGCGGACATCCTGCACCGCAAGGGCTGGCTCCGCCGCGAGAAGGCCGGCCGGGCCTGGCTGTACGAGCCCGTCCGCAGCCGCGAGGAGTACACCGCCGGACTGATGCGGGACGCCCTCGGTGACAGCCAGGACCGCCCCGCCGCCCTCCTGCGGTTCGTCGAGGTCATCTCGGACGAGGACATGGACGCCCTCGACGCGGCCCTCCGCGCCGCCCGCGGCGACCACGACCCGCAGCCCGGCGGGGGTCACGATCCGCGCCTCGGCGGGGGCCACGACCCGCGAGCCGGTGGCGGTCACGTCCCGCGGTCCGGTGGCGGTCACGTCCCGCGGTCCGGTGGCGGGAGTCGCGCGTGAACCACCACGCCCTCGTCCCGCTCGGGCTCGTCGCCCTCACCGGATTCCTCCTGCCGTTACTCGTGGCCCGGGCGCGCTGGGCCCAGCAGGTGCCCCGGCTCGCGCTCGGCGTCTGGGCCGCGTGCGGCGCCGTCTTCGCGGTGGCGACCGCCCTGCTGCCCGCCCAGATGGTCCTGTCGGGCGAGAGCAGCCACCGCCTCGCGGACATGATGTTCCTGCTCCGGCCGCCCACGGTCGACCAGATCCTCCACCTCGACGGGCGCGAACGGCTCGCCTTCTCGCTCTCCCTCGCCGTCCTCTCGCTGCCCGCCTCCGCGTTCGTGCGCCGGCTCGTCAGGGCGCGGCGGGTACGGGTGCGGCACGCGGGGGTGCTGCGGCTCGTCGGGCGGTACGACCCCGCCCTCCGGGCCACCGTCCTCGACGACGCGCGGCCCGCCGTGTACTGCCTGCCCGGCCGCTCGCGCCGGGTCGTCGTCTCCTCCGGCGCGGTGCACACCCTGACACCGGCGCAGCTCGCGGCGGCGCTGGCGCACGAGCGGGCGCACATCGCGGGCCGGCACCATCTCCTGGTCGCGGCGGCGGAGGCCTTCGCGGCCGTCTTCCCGCGCCTGCCGCTCGCCCGGCACGGCGGGACGGCCGTACCCCTGCTCCTCGAGATGGCGGCGGACGACCGGGCGCTGCGCCGGTGCACGCGCGACGCGCTGGCCACGGCGCTGTACGCGCTGGCGTCGGGGCGGGCGCCCCGGTCCGCGTTCGCGGCGGGCGGGCCCTCGGCGGCGCTGCGGATGCGGCGCATCCTCACCCCGTACAGCGCGGGTCATCCCGTACTCAGGGGCCTGGCGACCATCGCGTCGGCGGGCCTCGCGATGGCGCCCTTGGTCGTCGCCTGCTGTTCCTTCCCCGGCTAATCGATCCGGTTCACCGAGCGGCCTTCCGAACCGAACACCGCGAATTACTAAGCGAATTCGTAGATTTCGCATCGGTCACGGACAACTGAATTCACCGCTATTGTGGGTATGTTGGGGATCTGGCTCGGCACGTCGAAGGGTACAAAACCAATGCAGCTGGCTGGCGTTCGGACGGCCGCGGCCGGCGATGCGACGACGATATCCAGGCTGCTCGCCGACGTCATTCGGAGCAGCTACGCCGGAATCCTCGACGAAATCCCGTTGCGACGGCTCATCTCCGCACAATGCGCACTCCCCCGCATACGAGCGGAAATTGAAATTCCGGGGGGAGCGCCCGGATGGCTCGGCTGGCTCGTCGCGACCGACGCCGAGGGCACGATGGTCGGAGTCGCCGCGGGCGGCGTCCCGGTCCCGGGCGAGGGCGAGGTGTACGCCCTGGCCGTGACGGACGGCTCCCGCCGCCGTGGTGTGGGTACGGCCCTGCTGACCGCCGCCACGGACCGGATGCGGAGCTACGGGGCGCGGGCGCAGCGCGTGGAGCTCCCGGCGGAGACGGATCCGGCGCTGCCGTTCTACGCGCACCTGGGGTTCACGGCTCTCTCCCCCACGCGGCTGAGCAGAACCCTCCCCTAGGTAAGGCACCTCCGGGGCCCGATCGAAGGACCTCCGGGCCCGTACGGGGTGCACCTCCGGGCCCGCACGCGGGG
This sequence comes from Streptomyces sp. CB02261, assembly GCF_001905665.1. Classification (GTDB taxonomy): domain Bacteria; phylum Actinomycetota; class Actinomycetes; order Streptomycetales; family Streptomycetaceae; genus Streptomyces. Next base: position 958,586 of record NZ_LIVX01000002.1, read on the forward strand.
CACCTCCGTGGCCCGCAGAGAAAGCACCTCCAGGGCGTGGCAGATCCACGCCATCGCGTGTTCACGCAGCCCGATCCGGTGGATCGGCGTTCCCCTCCGAGGTCAGGATGGGTCCAGCGGCGCGGTTCCCGGCGGCACGGGTACCTCGTCCGGACGGCATGGACCGAGCGAGCCCCTGGAGGAGCGATGCACACACCGAGCGGCGTCTCCCTGCCCGTCGTGCCCGCAGCGCTCGCGCCGGTCCTGCCGTCCCGATACGGCCGGGAGCAGGAGCCCGCCCCCGGGGCCGGCGTCCGGGTCACCTCGGACACCCTGCCCGGGCTCGAATCCATGTCCCCCGCCGACGAGGGCTCCGTCTGGCTGCACGACGCCCTGCTCGGCCCGCACAGCGCGGACATCGTCCGGTACCTCAGCCTCGCCCGCTCCACCGGCGGACCCGTCCTGGACCTCGGCTCCGGCGCGGGGCGGCTCGCCGTCCCCTTCGCCCGGCACGGCTTCGCCGTGGAGGCCGTGGACCGGGACGCCTCGGCCCTGGAGCGCCTCGGGAGCTGGGCCCGCCGGATCGGTCCACAGGTGGCCGGGCTGGTCGTCACCCACCGGACGGACCTCGTCGACCTGCGCCTCGACGGCAGCTACCGGCTGGCGCTGCTCGCGGGCGCGATGGTCGCCGCCGTGCCCCCGGTCCGGCGGCCCGCGCTGCTGCGGGAGGTCGCCTCCCACCTGGAGACGGGCGGGGCGCTGGCCCTCGACTACACCGCGCACCAGCTGCCGGGGCTGATCGCGGAGCCCCGGCGGACCTGGGCCTTCCAGGTGCCCCGCTTCGACGGAGTCGACGAGTGGGTGGTGGCCCGGCAGGTCTTCGACCTGCCGTCGATGAGCGAGCGGATCACGTACTACACGGCCAGGACCGGCAAGCTCTCCACGGAGCGGGTCGTGCTGACGACCGACAAGTGGATCGTGGACCCCGAACGGCTCGCGGCCGAACTGCAGTCGGCGGGCCTGCACATCGAGGGCCGGCGGCGGCACCGCATCGACGAGCGGACGGAATCCGTGCTGCTCGTGTGCAGGACGGACGAGTGACGGCGAACGGCTGAAGAGCATCTGACGAGGTTGACGAGCAAGAGGTACGATGCCCACAAAAGTTTGAGCCGACCAGGTGGCGGGCGGAGAAGATGGCAGTCGCGGAAGAGCTGACGGGCCGCGAGGCGGTGATCCAGCGCCTGCGCGACGTCGGGCTGCGGGTCACGGGCCCGCGCCTGGAGGTGCTGACGGTGCTCGCCGCCGGCGGCCATCTCGACGTCGAGGCGATCACCACGACCGCCCGCGAGCGCCTCGGCACGCTGACCAGCCAGGCCGTCTACGAGATGCTGCGGCACTTCCAGGAGACGGGCCTGGTCAGCAAGTTCGACCGGCCCGGCCTGCCCGCCGTCTTCGAGATCTCGGGCCCCGCGCACCAGCACGCCCTGTGCACGGTCTGCGGCCGCGTGGAGAACGTGGCGTCGGCCGCACCGTCCCCGCCCCGGGGTGCCCTGCCGGAGTGGCGGGTGGACGACGCGGAGGTCGTCTTCAAGGGTCTGTGCCCCGACTGCCGGACGAGCACCGCCACCGCTTGAGCCCCGCTCAACTCCGTGCGTGCCGTTCGAATATGTGGCAGGGTCTAGCGGGGCGATTCAACAGGATCCACCGGATCCGAGGGGAGTCTGCTGCGCCGTGTCCAGAAACGCCGCCGTGTCCCGTGTGGGCAGCGAGCAGGCCCTCGCCGTCTACCAGGAACTCCGCGCCCGCCCCGACCTCGGCTTCGACGCCGGATTCGACGAGGTCGCGGACCGGCTGGAGCTCTCCGCCGACGAGCGGGAACGGTGCCGCGAGGAGCTCGCCTTCCTGGGGCTGACCGCCGCCCACGGCACCGCCGGGACCGGCGCCCGCCTCGTCGTCGACCCCGATGTCGCCCTGCTGCGGCTGCTGCGCCGGGAGCGGGACCGGCTCCAGGACCGGCTCGCCGCGACCAGCCGCGCCCACACCGCCATCGAGGCCCTCGCCGGACCGTTCCTGCGGGCCGGAGCCGCCCCCTGCTCCGAGGTCGAGGTGGAGATCGTCACCGACCCGCAGCGGGTGACGCGGGAACTGACGGACCTCACGGACACCGTCCGTACCGCCGTCCACGTCATGCACACCGGTTCCGTCCGGCGCGAGGACATGACCGCCGAGCTGGAGCGGGACCGCTCGCGGGCGGCCCGGGGGGTGCGGGTACGCGCCATGTACAGCCGCCGGGTCGGGACCGTGCCGGAGATGACCCAGCACCTGGCCGACCGGGCGGCGCTCGGCGTGGAGCTGCGCCTCTCCCCCGTCGTCCCGATGAACATGGTCCTCGCCGACGAGAACTTCGCCCTCCTGCCGACCGACCCGCACGACCCGGACTCGCCCACGATCCTGGCCCGCGGCCCCGGCCTGGTCCGCTCGTACCTCGCCCTGTACGAGTACTGCTGGCAGGCGGCCTCCCGGTACGGGGAGGAGCCCGGCGAGAACGGCGGCGACGGCCTCTCCGACCAGCAGCGGGCGGCGCTGCGCATGCTGGCCTCCGGGATCAAGGACGAGCAGATCGCGCGGAGTCTCGGGGTGTCGCTGCGGACGGTCAGCCGGCTCCTGTCGGAGGTCATGCAGGAGCTGGGGGCGGCCAGTCGCTTCGAGGCCGGGGTGAAGGCGGCCCGGCTCGGCCTGCTCGACGGCGACGGGCCCGAACACGCGGCCTAGCACGAGGAGTTCCGGTGCGCCACGGTAGGTGCGGACACTGCACGACGGACTCCCGCCGAGCCGTATGACAGGGTGAGGGCGGGGCGGCTCGGAGAATGAGGGGGGTCACTTCGCCATGGTCACTGCGGGCGACGGCATCGGGGACGGCGGAGGCGACGTCCTGCTCGCCGTGTACCAGGAGCTGCGCCGCCGGGGCGTCTCGGATTTCGAGGAGGTCCGCAGGGAACTGGGGCTCGCGGCGGAGGAGTACGAGCGATGTCGCGGCGAACTGCTCTCCCTGGGGCTCATCGTGCCGACGGGGCAGGCCCACGCCACCGTGACGGCCGTGCAGGACGGCAGCTGGCGCTCGGAGACGGACACGGTGGCGGCGATCGACCCGGAGATCGCGCTCCTGCGGCTCCTGGAGCGGGAGCGGGAGCGGCTGCGGGAGCACCTGGCCGAGGCGGACGAGGCGTACAGCACGCTGGAGGTCCTCGCGGGTTCCTATCTGCGGGCCGAGGCGCTGACGCGGGCGGAGGCGCACGTGGAGGCGCTGACCGACTACCGCAGGATCCAGCAGGCCATCGAGGACATCACCGATGTGATGCAGGAGAGTTCGGCGGCGCTGCACCCGGGGATGCCGGGGCGGCAGAACCCGGACCGGATGCTCGACCGCGACCGGCGGCAGATCGCCAACGGGGTGCGGGTGCGGGCCGTGTACGGCCGGCAGGAGGCCGCGGACCCGCAGATGGAGAAGTTCCTGGGGCAGCGGGCGGAGCTGGGCGTGGAGATCCGGCTGGCCCCGGTCGTCCCGATGAACATGATCATCGCCGACCAGCAGTTCGCGCTGGTTCCGATCCGCCCCGAGGAGCCCGGCGAGGGCGCGATCCTGGCCCGGGGCAGCGCGCTGGTGCGGCCGTATCTGAGCCTGTACGAGCACTGCTGGCACACGGCGACCCCGTACGGGAACGAGGCGGCGGCGGAGGCGGGCGGCGACGGGCTGTCGGAGCAGCAGCGTGCGGCGCTGCACATGCTGGCCTCGGGGATGAAGGACGAGCGGATCGCGCGGACGCTCGGGGTGTCGCTGCGGACGGTGAGCCGGATGATCTCGGAGCTGATGCAGGAGCTGGGCGCGACGAGCCGGTTCGAGGCGGGGGCGCGCGCGGTGCGCCTGGGCTGGCTGGACTGACGGGCCGCGACGGCTCCCGGATTTCCGGGGGTGCGGGAATGCGGCGGGAAATACCGAGGCCCCCCGATCGTGGCAGCGATGGAGGGGCCTGACGGCGGGGAATGCGCGTTCCCGGCTGGATTTCCCGGTGAATGAACTCAGTTGGTGGGGGCGGGGGTCGGCGACGGCGGGGCGACCGGCCATCCGTTGTCCTCCGCGACGCCGGCGACGGTCTGCGGGGCGACCGGCTCGCTGTCGCCGACGGCGAAGGCGGCGCCGCCGGCGACGGCGGTACAGGTCACGGCGGCCACCATGAGCCGGCGGAGGGTCGTGCGGATTCCGGTGTTCTGCGCAACGGACATGATTCCTCCAGGACTTGGAATGTGAATTTCCGTCTTCCGGTGCCCGTGCCGCCGGGCGTTCCCTGAAGACATCTCCATTCTGTCGCCGCCTCCGATTCGAATCCAGACTTCGTCTCTGCGTGGACCCGCCATGGCGTGGATGCGTCAATCAGACGTCCCCGCAACGGAATTGGAGCATCCGGAGCTCTCCATATCTTTGGTTGAACCAAAAGAGATGCTAGACTTGAGCCACGGCCTTCTCGTTCCTCCAGGAGAGAGAGGCCACCGGGGCAGGGGCGTGCCGCCGCCCCTGCCCCACCCGCGTCTCCGCGAGCGCCGCCCGGTACACCTCGACGGTCCGGGCGGCCGACGCCCGCCAGCTCATCCCGCGCGCGTGACGCGCCGCCGCCTCCCCCATCGCCTCCACCCTCTCCGGACGCGCCGCGAGCTCGCGCAGCCTCGCCGCGTACTCCCGTGGGTCGTGACCGCGCACCAGCAACCCCGTCACCCCGTCCCACACCGCCGTCGGCAGACCGCCCACCGCCGCCGCGAGCACCGGCGTCCCGCAGGCCTGCGCCTCCAGGGCCACCAGACCGAAGGACTCGCTGCGCGAGGGCACCACCAGCACGTCCGCCGCCCGGTACCAGTCCGCGAGCCGCTCCTGCGGCACGGGAGGGCAGGACCGCAGGACGTCGGTCACCCCCAGCTCCCCGGCGAGCTGCCAGGCCGTGCCCTCGCGCGTCGCGCCCGAGTGCCCGCCGACCACCGGCACGAGCAGCCGGCGGCGCAGGTCCGGGGACTCCCGCAGCAGCTCGGCGACCGCCCGGACGAGCACGTCCGGGCCCTTCAGGGGCTGTATCCGGCCCGCGTAGAGCGGCACGAACGCGTCCGCCGGAAGGCCGAGCCGGGCACGCGCGGCCGCGCGGCCGTCCCCCGGGTGGAAGGTCCGCAGGTCGACCCCGGGGCGTACGACCTCGGTGCGCGGCCCCTCCGCCCCGTACAGCGAGCGCAGCGCCTCCGCCTCGTCGGCCGTGTTGGCGATCAGCCGGTCGGCGGCGCCCACCACCTGGCGCTCGCCCCGCACCCTGAGCTCCGGCTCGGGGGTGTCACCGGCCGCGAGAGAGGCGTTCTTCACCCGGGCCAGGGTGTGGGCGGTGTGCACGAGCGGGATCCGCCAGCCCGCCGAGGCGATCCGGCCCGCCTGCCCGGACAGCCAGTAGTGCGAGTGGAGCAGGTCGTAGCGCCGCTCCTCCTTGAGCAGGGCCAGCGAGAACGGCACCACGAGATCCGGCATGGCCTCCTTGGGGAGTGCCTCGCGCGGCCCGGCGTGCAGATGGCGGACCCGTACGCCGGGGGCGAGTTCGACGAGCGGGGCCAGTCCCTCGCCCCGGCAGCGGGTGAACAGATCGACCTCGACGCCCTGTTCGGCCAGGGCGCGGGACAGCTCGACCATGTAGACGTTCATCCCGCCGGCGTCCCCCGTCCCGGGCTGGTGGAGCGGGGAGGTGTGGACGCTGAGCATGGCGACGCGCAGGGACACGTGGGGCTCCTGTGTGAGGGGAGGCGGGACCACGTGTCCCTGCGCGTCGCTCGCGCGCACGGTCACGCGGCAGGGGGACAGGACGAGGACGTACTGAAATGCTGAGGTACTGAGGTACTGAGGTACTTAGTTGCTTAGTAGTAAGGGTCAGAACCCGTAGACCGGGCCCGACGGTGGCGCCAGGCGGGTCCCCGGGAGCGGGCCCGTCAGGGCGTGCCAGTCGACCGGACGGCCCGGGGCCACCCGGAGCGCCGCCGCGAGCCGGTCGGCGCCCTCCGGCATCACCGGACGCGACCACGCCGACAGGGCCGACGCCACCGCCAACTGCGCGGCGAGCGCGGGCAGGTGACGGCAGGAGGTGCTGGGCCGGCACCGCTCGTGGGCGTTCACATGGCCGAAGTCGGCCGCCGAACGGACCATCTCGTCGAGGACCGCGACCGCGCGCCGCGGGTCGAAGGCGTCGGGGCCGTACGCCTCGCGCAGGTCGTCCACGCCCCGGTGCAGCCGGCGCTCCAGGATGTCCCAGCCGGTGCCGCCGGGCAGCGCCTGCGGGGCGAGGCCCGCGCACTCCTCCCGCACGGCGGCGAAGAGCCGGGACAGCCAGCTGTTCCAGTTCTCGTCCAGCTCGTGGCGGGCGGCGGCGAGCCGCTCCCGCCGGAAGACCGTGCGGCGACCGAGCGGGCGGGCCTGGAGGACATGGCGGCGCAGGGTGTCGGAGCCGTACTCGGTGAGGAGGTCGAGCGCCCAGACGTTGCCCTCCTGGACGCCTTCCTCGATGACGTACGACTCGTTGACGTTGAAGTCCTGCGGCAGCTTGACGTCCTGCGCGAGGAGCAGCACCGGCAGCAGCACCGCGTGGCAGAAGGCGTGTCCGAAGCCGCAGAAGTGGATGGCGCGGCGGGGCAGCGGGCCCTTCGTGTCGTAGCCGAAGAGGTGCATCGCGGCGGCCTCGAAACAACCGTCGATGCGGTGGTCGGGGAAACCCTCCACGGGCACCGGCAGACCCCACTCGGCGGGGTGACCGACCGCGATGTCCGGCAGTCCGTCCTCGACGAGCGACTCGCACAGCGCGGCGAGCCGCGGCGGCAGGCCGGCCGTCGCCCAGTAGTCGGCGAGGGTCTCCCGGAACGGCTCCAGGGGCACGTAGAGCCGACGGCAGCGGCGGGCGACCGCCGGGGTGTCGCAGAGGGCGCAGCGGGCGGCGAGCAGGTCGCCGCCGTCGTTGGGGCGGGCGCACTCGTGGCACATGCCGCCGTCGCTGACGGCTCCGCAGTGCGGGCAGGTGCCGGTGGCGTGCGCCCCGTACAGCCAGCGGTCGCAGGGCTCGCAGTACGGCAGGAGCCGGGTGCGCGGGGCGATCACACCCTGGGCGAAGAGACGGCCGAAGAGGTCCTGCACCCAGCGTCCGTACCCCTTGTCGCGGCGCGGGCGCACGATGTGGTCGAACTCGACGCCCGAGCGCAGCCAGTCGGCGGTGATCGCGGCGCGGTAGCCCTCCGCGACCTCCTCGGGCTTGCGGTGGTGGCGCAGCGCCCGGACCTCGACGGAGCTGGCGTGGTCGGCGGTGCCGGTGGTGAACCGGACGGCCTCGCCCTCGGCGCGCAGGTAGCGGGAGAGGACGTCGGCGGCGACGTACGGCCCGGCGAGGTGGCCGATGTGGAGTTCGCCGTGGGTGGCGGGAGGGGTCGCGGTGATCCAGACAGGGGTGCTCATGGGACCTCCTTGACGCTGTGGTGCGGTGGGCTGCAGCGGGTCGCGGTGGGCGCGCCGGCGGCGCAGGGCGGTCAGCGGGGTCGGTTCTCGGGTGAGGGGCGCTTCGGGCGGGTCAGCGGGGCTCGAAGTGGAAGGACCGGATGAAGCAGTCGCGGGGCTGCTCGACGGCGTAGACGACGCATTCGAAGAGGGCCTGGGTGGTCAGTTTCTCGTCGGGTGCCACCCCGTCCGGGTTCGTTCCGTCCCATTCCGCGAAGCGCGGATCGGAGGTGGAGAAGTCGGGCGGGAACAGGGAGAAGACGCGGACCCCGGACGGGCGCAGCCGGCGCGAGAGGATGTCGGCGAAGCCGGCCTGGGCGCTCTTCGCCGCCCAGAAGGCCTCGTGGGCGGCGCCCGCGGCCGCCGCGGAGGCGCCCTCGGCGTCGCGGACGGCGACCATGTTGACGATGTCGGGGCGCAGGGAGCCGCGGAGCAGCGGCAGGAAGTGCTTCACCATGAGGACGGTGCCGCCGGCCGTCGACTCGATCGTCTCCACGATCTCGGCGTCGCTCGCGGCCTCCAGGTCCATGCCGTCGAGCCAGCGGGCGCCGTTGTTGACCAACAGGTCGACACGGTCGGTGTGTTCGCCGACCCGGGCGGCGAACTCCCGTATGTCGGCGGGCCTGCTGAGGTCGCAGCCGAAGGCGTGGATGCGGTCGCGGGCGGAGCCCATGACGTCGGTACGGGTGCGTTCGGCAGCCTCGACGGTCCGCGCCGACACGTAGACCTCGGCGCCGAGATGGGCGAACCCGACGGCGAGCGCGCGACCGAAGTAGCGGGACGCGCCGGTCACGACGACACGCAGATTCTCGAATTTCATGTGTGTCTGCTCTCCCCACGGATACCGATGGCCGGTCCGGTTCAGCGTGGCAGAGGAGAGGTGCTCCGGGCCTGGTGAGCGGGGTGCGCGTTCACGCCGTTGCGTGGATACGCCAGGGGACGTCGAGCGTCTCCAGCACCTCGGCGCGCTTGTGGTGGACGCGGACGCGGTCGGGCGCGGTGGAGACGGTGACGGTGCCGCCGGGGGTGCGGACCTCGCCGTCCACCGGGGGGACGACGGTCCCGTCGAGCGCGCCGGCGGCGGCGAGGGCGGCGGCGCCGGTGAGGGCGAGGCGGGGGTGCCAGCCGCCGACGGTCAGGGCGCGGACGGAGACGCCGGTGGCGTCGGCAGTGACGGCGGCGATCTTGGGGAGGGCGGAGCGGGGCGGGTGCCCGAGGAGACGGGCGGCGTCGGCACGGAGGGCGAGGAGCCGGTCGTGGAGGGCGGGTTCGGGTGCGGGGAGGTGGCGGGCGTCGACGAAGACGTACGGGTTGCCGTACCGCACGATCGAGACGGGGGTCCCGCGGAGGAGGTCGACGGGCCGGCCGGTGGGGAGGACACCCGGGGCGGCGGGGGCCTTGAGGAAGCTGAGCGTGTACGTGTCCTCCCGGGGTCCGGCCCCGGGTTCGCAGAGGACGGTGTCGCCGGTGGTCACGGCGCGGACGGTGACGGGCCCGGGGCGCCCCTCGGCGACGACGCAGGCGAGCAGCGAGTGCCCGCACCCGGCCCGGAAGTCGAACCCGCCGCCGGGGAGGCCCTGGACGAACCGGTAGTCCAGGGTGGGCCCTGGCCGGTACAGGGCGATCTTGCCGAGGCGGGCGTGCGGGGTCCCGTCGAGCGCGTGCCGCAACCACGCGAGCTCCCCACCGAGCCCGAGAGCCTCGGGCGGAAGCCGGTCGCTCCGCACGACGAGCGTGGGCCCGGGAGCGTCCGCCACCCGCACGACGACGACGGAGACCCGGCTCCCCGCGGTGCCGCCCGGCCCGCCGGGACGGGCTCGGGGGGCCCCGCCCCGTGCGGGTCCGGGACGCCCGGGTCCCGGGATGTCAGGCGGCACAGTCGGCCGGGATGCGCAGGCCCTGGACGATCTCCGTCCACAGTTCGTGGACGGCGAGGGCCCAGAGGGCCTGGGCGTCGTGGTGGGAGGGGCGTTCGAGGTGGCGGGCCAGGAGCTTCCGGACCCGGTCCGCGCGGACCTTGCCGCCGAGGACCAGCCGCGCCGGGGACAGCAGTTCCCGGACGGTCTCCAGGAGCGGCCCCCCGGGCGCGAGCATCGCCGCGACGGGCAGCGTGAACGGCTGCTTGGGCCGCCGCAGCACCCCCGACGGCAGAAGCTCCGCCCCCGCCTCGTACAGCGCCCGCTTACCTGTCCGCGCCCCGGCCGGCAGCGCACGCGCGTGCGTCACGACGGACGGCTGGCAGAACGGCATCCGCGCCTCGACCGCCCACGCCATCGAGAGGTGGTCGACCCGCCGCAGGTGGTACGCGGGCAGCCGCCAGCGCGTCTCGAAGGCGGTCATCGCGGTGAGCCGGTCCGCGCCGACGGCCTCCGCCGAGCGCAGCTCCTGCTCGATGCGGTCGGCGGCGGAGCCCTGGTCGGCGATGTGGGCGCGGTAGTCGGCGGTGTAGAGGTGCTCCCGGAGCAGCCGGGGCGCCGCCGCGAGCGCGTCGGCGTAGGCCCCGGCCCAGTCCGCCCCGGCGGGCGCGGCCTGCGCGGCGCGCATCCGGTCGTACCCGCCGAAGAGTTCGTCGGCGCCGTCCCCGGTGAGCGCCACGGTGAAGCCGCTCTCGCGGACGGCGCGGAAGAGCGCGTAGGTGGAGAGGGCGATGGGGTCGGCGTTGGGCTGGCCGAGGTGGCGGACCGTGCGGGTGAGGAGGGAGCTCAGCTCGTCGGGGTCGACGGCCACCTCGTGGTGGACGGTCCTGGCCCGGCGGGCGACGGACCGGGCGTACGCGGCCTCGGAGTCGGGCCAGCGGCCCCGGTAGGTGAGGTGGAAGGTGTGGAGCGGCGGCGCGTCGGCCTCCCGGGCGTGTTCGGCGGCGAGCGCCGTGACGAGCCCGGAGTCGAGGCCGCCGCTGGTGATGGCGCAGACGGGCACCTCGGCCTCGGCGAGCCGGCGCACCTCGTGGCGCAGGACGTCCTGGGTGTCGCCGAGGGGGGTTGCCCGGTACGGGCCGCGGCGGCGTACGACGGGCGCGGCGCCGGGCCGTACGAGGGCGGTGGCGCCGGGCGGCAGGACGTCGACGCCGTCGAGCGCGGTGTGGGTGGAGAAGGACGTGCGGGTGGCGAGGACGGTGTCGAGGGCGTCCTCGCGCGGGGAGATCCGTACCCCTTCGAAGGCGAGGAGCGCGGGGATCTCGGAGGCGAAGCGGGTGGTGCCGTCGTACGGGTCGTGGTGCAGGTGGACGGGCTTCATGCCCATGTCGTCGACGGCGAGCACGAGCCGGGTGCGTCCGGGGCGCAGGTCGAGGACGGCGACGGCGAACATGCCGTCGAGGTGCTCGGCGAAGGCGGGGCCGTACTCGGCGTAGAGCGCGGGGAGCAGGGTGCCGTCGCAGCGGTCGGGGAACCGGTGGCCCCGGGCGGCGAGGGTCCGGCGCAGCTCGGTGTGGTTGTAGATCTCGCCGTTGAGGACGGCGAGGATGCCGGGGAGGTGTGGCAGCCGGTAGGGCTGCCGTCCGCCGCAGGGGTCGGTCACGGCGAGCCGGTCGCAGCCGAGGGACCAGCCGGGTCCGCTGAGCACCTGGTGCTCGTCGGGTCCGCCGTGGCGCTGTCGGGCCGAGACCGCCGCGAGCTGGGCCGGCTCGGGGCGGTCGGCCCCGGCGGCGAAGGAGCCGAGAATCCTGCACATGCCGGTCGCCTCCGGTTCGAAGTCACTGTCATCGCATACGCGTCACGTCCAATGATTTGAATCTACCAAGTTTTTGAATGGCGCGTAAGTGCCATGTCCGGTTCACGCCACGGCATGGCCTTGCGACGCCCCCGCCACCCCAACAGGCTTGCCCCATGAGGGACATGGAGGACCACGAGAAGGCCGGGCCCGCACCGGACCCGGCACCCGACCGCGGCGCACCGGAATCGCTGCTCGTCGTCGCCGCACACCCGGACGACATCGAGTTCTGCGTCAGCGGCACCGTCATGCAATGGGTCGAGCGCGGCACCCGCGTCACGTACTGCATCGTCACGGACGGCGGCGCGGGCGGGTACGACGAACGGCTCCCGCGCCAGGCCATGGCGGACCTGCGCCGCGCCGAACAGGTCCACTCCGCCAAGCTCAGCGGCGTCGCCGACGTCCGCTTCCTCGGCTACCCCGACAGCTTCGTGGAGGCCTCCGTCGACCTCCGCCGCGACCTGTGCCGGGTGATCCGTGAGGTACGGCCGCAGCGCGCGATCATCCCGTCCCCCGAGATCAACTGGGCGCGGGTCGCCGACCTCCACCCCGACCACCGAGCCGTCGGCGACGCCTGCCTGCGCGCGGTCTACCCCGAGGCCCGCAACCCCTTCGCCCACGCCGAACTGCTCAAGAACGAAGGCCTGGAGCCCTGGACCGTCCACGAACTGTGGCTGATGACCGGACCCACCCCGAACCAGTACGTCGACGTCACCACCGTCTTCGACCGGAAGGTCGAGGCCCTGCGCATCCACACCTCCCAGACCGCCCACTTCGACGACCTCGCCGGCCTGCTGCGCACCTGGCTCGGCGAACACGCCACGGCCGGCGGCCTGCCCCCGGGCCGGATGGCGGAGGCCTTCCAGATCGTGCACATCGACTGACGGGCGGCGCACGGAAAAAACCTCCGCCGGAGGTGAATCCTTTCCGTGCCTTCCCCCCTCTTGTGCGTGTACCGGCCGAACGGGCCGGGCGGAACCCGGAGGGAACACCCATGATGATCACCGGCCTCGTAGTGATCGGCGCGCTGCTCGTGGCGGCGTGCGGCTGGCACCTGACGCGGCGCTACAAGGGACGGAACTGACCGGCGCACGGGCGACAGAGCTGACCGGTCTACGGGTGACGGGTGGGACGAACGCATGAACCGAGGCTTCCGCTGGCCGGACGAGCGGCTGATCAAAGCGGCCCAGGACGGCGACGTCCCGTCGCTCACCACCGTCGTGCTGCAATCGCAGCCCCACGTCCGCAGGTTCGCCCTGTCGCTGTGCGCCTCGCCGCAGGACGCGGAGGACGCGGCGCAGGAGGCGCTGATCATCCTGTACCGGAAGATCGGCACCCTGCGGGCCGCCGGAGCTCTCGCGTCGTGGATGTTCCGGATCGTACGGAACGAATGCCTGCGTCACGTACGGCTGCTCGTCCCGAGGGGCGACGAGACGCGGGCCGAGACCGGGGCGCCGACCGAACCGTCCGCCGAGGACGCGGTGCTGCGCGGCCTCGAGGCCCAGCGGATCGCGGCCGCGGTCAGCGCCCTGCCCCGCGACCAGCGGCAGGTCCTGCTCCTGCGGGACGTCCAGGGCCTGCCCGGCAGGACCGTCGCCCGTGCGCTCGGCCTGAGCGACGCCGCGATGAAGTCGCGGCTCCACAGGGCGCGTACAGCACTGCGCCACTCCCTGACCGCGTCCGACCGACCAGCCGTAGGAGAGTCACGACCGTGAGCACCGTGAAGCGTGCGCGCACCCGTCGAGAAGCCGCCGACACCGCCCGTCCCTCCACCCCCGGACCGGACTACGCCAGCGCGTCCGTCCCCCGCCACCTGGCGCGCGGCGCCCTCGGCTTCGGGCTGATCGTCGGCTCGATCGCCCTCGTCCCCGTCGCCGGCCCGGCGACCCTGCTGGCCGCCCCGCTGGCCCTCATCGCGTTCCGGGGCTGCCCCACCTGCTGGATGGTCGGCCTGGCGCAGACGATCTCCCGGGGCCGCCTGGAGCGGCGGTGCGAGGACGGCGTCTGCACCCTCAGCCCGGCGGGAGCCGACAGGGGCTGAGGGGGCCGGGGGGACTCGGGCTGCCGGACTCGACGGACGCGGAGGGGGGCACATATATACTCGGCACGTCGAGATATACGACGCACCGGAGGCGCTCATGTCCAAGACCCTGGTCGACATCGACGACGACATGCTGGCCTTCGCGCAACAGCAGCTCGGCACCAAGACCAAGCGGGACACCATCAACCGCGCGCTGACGATAGCGGCGGCGATCAGCGCGGACGACCGAGCCCGAGCCCTTCGCTGGCTCCAGGACAACGCCGAGGACTTCCTCGACTTCGACTTCCTCGAAGAGCAGGAGCGACACGGCCGGTGAAGCACTACCTCGCCGACACGTCAGCGGTGTGGCGGCTCCTGCGCCGGCAGATCGGCGAGCCGTGGCCCGGCCATGTGGCACACGGCCGGGTCTCCCTCTGCCCGCCGGTCGAAGCGGAGCTGATGCGCGGCCTGCGCGCCGACCGCGACCACGAGCCATTCACCACCATGCTGAACCAGACCTTCGCCTGGGTCCCCGCGCCGGAGGACCCGTGGCCGAAGGTCGTGGCGGTGCAGCGCGACCTCCTGCGGATCGGGCACCTCCGTGGCCCCTCTCCCATGGACATCCTGATCGCGCTCACCGCCGAGCAGCATCGTCAGACGCTGCTGCATGTGGACGACGACTTCACCGCCATCGCCAAGGTGCGGCCGGGCATCGAGATGGTCCGTCTGGTGCCCGAGGCCTGAGAGCTCACCCCACCAGCCGCACCGCGAGGACCACGATCAGCGTGCTCGACGCGAGTGCCGTGGCCAGCCTGCCCCGCGCACCCGTGAGGGTCCGGCCGAGGAGGGTGCCGCCCAGGGCGAGCAGGAGCTGCCAGCTCGCGGAGGCGGCGAGGGCCGCGAGGACGTAGGCGGTGCGGTCGACCGGGCCGGCGGGGGCCGAGGGCCCCGTGGCCAGGACCAGGGCGGCGAAGTAGACCACCGTCATGGGGTTGAGGATCGTGATGCCCAGGAAGGTGAGGAAGGCACGGGCCGGGGTCAGGGCGGTCCCGTCGTCGCGGGAGGCGAGCCCGTCCGTCCGGTACGCGGCGAGCGCCAGCCACGCGGCCCGGACGGCGAGCACCACGAGTACCGCCGCGGAGGCCCAGCGGAACGGGTCCATCACGGGAGCGAGCACCGGGACGAGCGCGGCGCCGCCCGCGACGGCCAGGAGCGCGTACACCCCGTCGGCGGTGGCGACACCGAGGGCCGCGCCGACGCCCGTACGCCAGCCGGTACGGGCCGTGACGGCCACGAGGTAGGCGCCGACGGCGCCGACCGGGATCGCGATGCCGTAGCCGGCCAGCAGGCCGGCCACCACCGCGCCGGTCACGCGACGGCGGGGATCGCGCCTCCGGGGGAGCCGGGCTGCTGCCGGCGGCGGTAGGCCGCGCCGTCCTTCGTCCGGGCGAGGAAGCCGCCGACGACGAGATACCGCCGCAGGGCCGGGAGGTCCTCGTGCACGGTCAGCAGGGCCTGGTTGACCTCGGGCTCGCGGTAGTCGCGGCCGGTCTCGAAGAGCGTCGCGGCGAGGTGCGCGAGAAGGGCCTCACGCCGGGCGGGCTTGCGCGGGATGGCCTTGAGGCGCCCGTCGGCGGAGAAGAGGTCGGCGACGGGGCGGGAGGGCGCCGCGGAATGATGACTGGTCATGGCGGAGAAGCCTGGGGGTGACGGGCGGCGCCTCGCAAAGGGTTTTCACGCGGCGGGCTTCGCCGAAGGGGTGCGCTCCGGCCGCTGCGGTCACTTCGGCTCGGGCCGCACCATGACGTTCGCGGCCTCCTGCACGGTGAGGAGCATCGTTCGCTCACCCTCGCGCTCGAAGATCGACCGGCCCTTCTCCATGAAGGCCCGGAAGTCGTCCTCGGACTCCCAGAAGTCCACGACCCGCCACCCCCCGCTCCCGTCGGGCCCGGCGGCGTGCGCGAGGAACCCGGCCGGCGGAAACCAGTCGGTGGCCAGGAGCTGCCGTGTGGTCTCCTCGTACTGCTCGTGGGTACCGCCGGGAAACTCGATGGTGACGATGACGGGCATGGGGGCTGCTCCTGTACGGACGGGGAGGACGAGGTCCCACCAGCAGAGCAGCGGCGGCAAGCGACCGCACGGCGACGAAGCCCGAACGAGTCGTTCGGGGGGGGCGGGGCGGCCGGGGGGCGGTGAGGTTCTGGGGGTGACTGGTGTGGCTCGGGGGGTTGTCGTGCCGACGCGACGAAGGAGCGCCCTCGAGGCGGCGGTGGAGGCCGACACACTCGGAAAGAGGGCGGCCGCACCAGAAGCCCGCGAAGCCGGGTCACCCCCCGACCCTCGGAAACCCGCCTGCTCCCAAGCCCGTTGGGCCTGCTCGTCACCCACACGGGCGATCTTCACCCCACGCGCCCATCCGGACGCGCACAGTGACGTACGTTCACGCAAAACGGCCCCCGCCGAGGCTCGCAACCTACGACGGGGGCCTGAACCACTAGTGGAAACAGGACTCCACCGTGATCTACCGGCACTTTAACGCGCCCTCCCGTGCCTACAGCCAGTTCTCGCACGAGATCATTCGGCACCCCCGGCTCAGCGCCAACGCCGTCCGGCTTCTGACCTGGCAGCTCTCCCTCCCCCGAGGCGCCCGCGAACCCCTCTCCCGAACTGCCGAGCGTGCCCGGATCGGGTCATGCGCCTTCACCCGCGCCAAACGACAGCTCATGGAGGAGGGGTTCGTGCACGAGCGCCGGGTCCAGGGCGCCGGGGGACACTGGATGACCCAACAGCTCGTCTCCAGCACCCCGTTGACCTCCGACGAGGCCATCAAGCTTCTCTCTCGGACACCCGCCCCCACCTGCACCAACCGCGTATCCCCGCAGGTCGCACCGAGTCCCCGGAAACCGGCCGCCGGTCAGCCGACCACCCCGCCGGCCGACCGTCATCCAAAGAAAGACCCAAAGGAAGACACCTCCAACCTTCCGGCCGAGCAGACCGGAGAGGACGGCCCCGCCGCCAGCACGCCCCCCAGCCCCCGCCACGAAGACGCCCGCGCCCTCGTCGGCGCCCTCCCCCTGCTCTCCCCCGCCCTCCGGCACATCCCGCCCGCCATGCGCGACGAACTCACCCGCCTCGCCGCCCGCTGGCTCGACACCGGACACACCCCCACCGACGTCCACGAACACATCCTGCGCGGCCTCCCCGGCCCCGGAACCCCCGTCCACCGGCCCGGCGGCCTCGTCCGCTACCTGCTCCGCGACGTACCGCCCCTCACCCCGCCGACTCAGCCCCCGCCCGCGCCGCCCGCGCCCACGAACCGCCTCTCCGTCCGCCTGCAAGGCACCCGCGAATGCGCGAGCGGCACCCACACCCAACCCATGCTGTTCCGCCCGATCGCGGACGAGACGCTGTGCGGGCAGTGCGTACCGGCGCGACCGTGATCAGCTTCGCCGTCGGGGTCACGCCTACGCCCGCGCCTCGCGCTTCCACTCGTCGGCGAGGAGGCCCAGCAGCACCTCGTCCAGGAGTCGGGCCGGATGCCGGCCGGTGTGCGGCCCGAGGAGGACTACCCGCTCCCCCCGCCGCGCCACCACCCCCCGTTCCGGGTCGACGGGGCGATCTTCCACGCCACCCTCGTCCGCCTCCCCGCCGTCCGCACCCCGTGGCTCCGCGAACTCCTCGACCACCAGCGGAGGTTCTGACCGGCGTCCTGCTCGCTAGACGTCCCGGATACGGTCCCTGACCTCGGGGCGGGGGCGGAAGCCGGCCGAGACGTACGTGGCGACGGCGCCCGCGTTCGCGGTCGGCGTGCAGACGAGCGCGCTCGACGCCCCGAGGTTGCGCAGGGCGGCCGCCGCGGCGAGGGTGATCGCCCGGCCGTGGCCCTGACCGCGGTGGTCCGCGTGGACGCCCATCGGTTCGAGCAGACCGGGCCTGCCCGGTCCCGCCGACCACACCGTCACCGTCGCCACCGCGCTGCCCCGGTCGTCGTACGCGACCAGGGACCGGGCTTCGGTGAACGGCAGCCCGACCGCCATCGCGTGCCAGCGCTCCGCCGTGAACCGCCCCCCGCCGAACGCCGACCGGTGCACGGCGGCGCACACCTGCGCCCGTTCCGGTCCGACCGCCTCGATCCGTACGCCCGGATGGTTCACCGGCTCCGTGAGGTCGCGGTGCAGCGGCGTCCACGGCGCGTCGAAGCCCCAGCCCCGCTCGGACAGCAGCTCCTGGAGCCGTACGTCCGTCGGCGCCTCCACACTGACCTTCCCCGCGGGCAGCACCCCGCGCTCCGGGTCCGTCACGTCATCGGCCATCCGGCGCGCCAGCTCCTCGTCCCGCCACGCGTCCGGCGCGGTCGTCAGCCGCAGCAGGTCGGGGCCGTCCAGCAGCCCGACGGCGAGTATCCGCCCGTCCCGGCTCCACGTCCTGACCGCCTCGGCGGTCGCTTCGGCACCCCACCGCCAGAACCATCCCAGGTCCCCCGGGTGCAGTTGCGTCGGCGCCCCCTCGTCCTGCCATGCGCGCAGCGCGCCCACCGCCGCGCTCAGCCCGTCGACTCCCGGCTTACCGCTCACGATCGCCATGCGTCCGATCCCACATGAGTCCACCGGCCGTCCGCACCCGGTTTTACCGGCCTCGCCGCGGAATCGGCCCCTCCCTGTACCTGCTGGGTAACAGAGCCCCGACGAAGGCTTGTTGATGAAGCCCCGGGAGCAGACTCTGCTCGGCAGCGAAGGCCGAGAGCGGTCTCGTACGGCCGACCACGGGGGAGAACCACCATGAACAAGCGCATCAGTCATGTCCGGGGCGTGAAGCCCTACGCCGTCGGCGCCGCGGTCGTCGCCGCGCTGCTGGCGTCCACGGCGTGCCAGCCCAGTGCCGACGACGGTGCGGGCCAGGGCGGCACCTCCGCCCCGCCGAGCGCGACGAGTGCGGCGACGCCCGGCGGGACGGCGACGGCCACGCCGACAGCGGCGCCGACGGAGACGCCCACGGAGACCGCCGAGCCCAGCGGCAGCGCCTCCGCCGCGCCCGGCGGGGCCACCGTCGCCGCCTGCACCGTCGACGACCTCGCCGTGTCCGCGGTCAAGGAGCCCGCGGACGCCAAGGAGAACAGGCACCTGCTCCTCACCGTCCAGAACTCCGGCGACGCCACGTGCGCCCTCTACCACTACCCCCACGTCCGGCTCGGTGCCGACGCCCGCACCACCGTCCCCGTGATCAAGGACAGCGACCCGGACCCCGGCAAGCCCGTCGTCATCGAGCCGGGCAAGGAGGCGTACGCCGCTCTGCTCGTCAGCGGGGGCGCCAGGGACGAGTACGAGGCGCGGAGCATCACCCTCACCCTCCAGGGCCGCACGCCCGGCACCCACGCGGGCAAGCCGGTCGACGTCCCCATGCCGGCCACCCCGCTGTACGCGGACGACGGCCAGCTCGTCACCTACTGGACGACCGCGTCCGGTCTCGCCCTGGACTTCATCATGTCCAAGTGACCACCTCGCCCCCTCAGCGGTAGATGAGCAGCTCCTGTTCCGTCGCGCCCCGCAGCTCGTAGCGGGTGCGGACCAGGGGGCGGCCCGCGTAGATGCGGATCAGGGTCGAGGCGTCGCCCTCGTAGGTGGCCGGCGGACGGCCTTCGACCGGGTTGCCCAGGGCCACCGGGGTGCGTTCCCGGTCCTTCAGGACGCCCACCAGACGGGGGGTCTCCCGTCTGCGGCTCGTCACCGAGAGGAGCGGGAGGGCCAGGTCCAGGCTGGGGCCGCAGTAGGCGTGCGGTTCGCCGAAGGCCTCCCGTACGTCTCCGGCGTGGACCCATTCGCCGAGCGCGACGGCGTCGAGCCTGCCGTCCTCGTGCGCGGCGATGACCGGACCGGCCTCGGTGAGGCCGCGTTCCAGTTCGTCGAGGATCCGGCCGAGCGGCCACTCCTCGCGCTCGGCCACGTCGCAGGCGTTCGCCTCGGGCAGGAACACGCCCTCCTCCAGGCGGCCCTCGACGATCCGTACGAGCGCCGCCCCGCAGTGGGCGACGACCTGCCGGACCGTCCAGCCGGGGCAGGCGGTGCGCAGCTCGTACGCCTCCTCCGGTGTGCGTCGCAGGAGCGGCATCAGGGCGTCCCGTTCCGTCCGGAGGAGGCGGTCCGGGAGCCAGGGGTCACGCTCCTCGTGCAGGCAGTCGGTACACATGCGTCCTCAGTAGCGGTAGTGGTCCGGCTTGAAGGGGCCCTCGACCGGGACCCCGATGTACGTGGCCTGCTCGGGGCGCAGGGTCGTCAGCTTGACGCCGAGGGCGTCCAGGTGGAGGCGGGCGACCTTCTCGTCCAGGTGCTTGGGCAGGACGTAGACGTCGGTCGGGTACTCCTCCGGCTTCGTGAAGAGCTCGATCTGCGCCAGCGTCTGGTCCGCGAAGGAGTTCGACATGACGAACGAGGGGTGGCCCGTCGCGTTGCCCAGGTTCAGGAGGCGGCCCTCGGACAGGACGATGAGGACCTTGCCGTCGGGGTAGGTCCAGGTGTGGACCTGCGGCTTGACCTCGTCCTTGACGATGCCCGGGGTCCTGGCGAGGCCGGCCATGTCGATCTCGTTGTCGAAGTGGCCGATGTTCCCGACGATCGCCTGGTGCTTCATCCTGGCCATGTCCCCGGCCATGATGATGTCCTTGTTGCCGGTCGTGGTGATGAAGATGTCGGCCGTCTCGACGACCTCGTCGAGGGTCGTGACCTGGTAGCCGTCCATCGCCGCCTGGAGCGCGCAGATCGGGTCGATCTCCGTGACGATGACGCGGGCACCCTGGCCGCGGAGGGACTCCGCACAGCCCTTGCCCACATCGCCGTAGCCACAGACCACGGCCGTCTTGCCACCGATGAGGACATCGGTGGCGCGGTTGATGCCGTCGATGAGGGAGTGGCGGCAGCCGTACTTGTTGTCGAACTTCGACTTCGTCACGGCGTCGTTCACGTTGATCGCCGGGAAGAGCAGCGCGCCTTCGCGGTGCATCTCGTACAGACGGTGGACGCCCGTCGTGGTCTCCTCCGTGACGCCACGGATGCCGGCGGCGATCGTCGACCAGTCCAGGGTGGACCTTTCGAGGAGGGCGCGGACGACGGCCATCTCCTCGTTGTCGGCCTCGGGCAGCGCGCCGGACTTCTGGTACTCCACACCCTTGTGGACGAGGACGGTCGCGTCACCGCCGTCGTCGAGAATCATGTTGGGGCCGCCCGTGGAGGCGTCCGGCCAGGTCAGGGCCTGTTCCGTGCACCACCAGTACTCCTCCAGGGTCTCGCCCTTCCAGGCGAAGACCGGGATGCCGGCGGCGGCGATGGCGGCGGCCGCGTGGTCCTGGGTGGAGTAGATGTTGCAGGACACCCAGCGGACCCGGGCCCCGAGGGCGACGAGCGTCTCGATGAGGACGGCCGTCTGCACGGTCATGTGCAGGGAGCCGGTGATGCGGGCGCCGGCGAGCGGCCGGGCGGCCGCGTACTCGCGGCGGATCGACATCAGGCCGGGCATCTCGTGCTCGGCGAGGGTGATCTCCTTGCGGCCGAACTCGGCCAGCGAGATGTCCGCGACCTTGAAGTCGGTGAAGTCAGACATGGACGACACTCCTTGCGCTGAGGATGGTTCGGTGGATTTCGAGGGCCGCCGTCGACCTGTTGAGCGTGATGTAGTGCAGCCCCGGCGCCCCCTCGTCGAGCAGCCGCAGGCCCATCGCGGTCGCGTGCCCGACGCCGACGCGGTACGCGCCGGCCGGGTCGTCCTTCGCCGCCTCCAGGCGGTGCGCCAGGTCCTCGGGGAAGGCGGCGTCGCTCAGTTCGGCGAAGCGGCGGATCTGGCGGACGTCCGTCGCCGGCATGATCTCCGGGATGATCGGGGTGTCGCAGCCGGCGGCGACGACCCGGTCCCGCAGCCGCAGGTAGTCCTCCGGGTCGAAGAACATCTGCGTGATCGCGTAGTCGGCGCCCGCCCGGCACTTCGCGACGAAGTGCGCGAGGTCGTCGGCCGGGTCTTCCGACCTCGGGTGGCCCTCAGGGAACGCGGCCACCCCGATGCGGAAATCGCCGAGCGAGCGGACCAGCTCGACGAGTTCGTACGCGTACGTGAAACCGTCCGGGTGGGGGGTCCACGCGCCGCGCGGATCGCCCGGCGGGTCGCCGCGCAGCACGAGCACGTCCCGCACCCCGGCGTCCGCGTACGCGCCGATGATGCTCCGCAGCTCCCCCACCGAGTGGCCGACGGCGGTGAGGTGGGCGACCGGGCGCAGGGTGGTCTCGGCCGCGATGCGCTTCGTGACGTCGATGGTGCGGTCGCGGGACGAGCCGCCCGCTCCGTACGTCACGGAGACGAAGTCCGGCGCGAGCGCCTCCACCCGT
Organism: Streptomyces sp. CB02261; assembly: GCF_001905665.1. Taxonomy (GTDB): domain Bacteria; phylum Actinomycetota; class Actinomycetes; order Streptomycetales; family Streptomycetaceae; genus Streptomyces. The sequence goes on from NZ_LIVX01000002.1 coordinate 980,214, forward strand.
CGGATCGCGTCCCACAGGGTCCGTTCGCCCCGGTCGGTCTTCGGCGGGAAGAACTCGAACGAGAAGGTCGGTGCGTCGGGGTTCACAGGCGTCGGCCTCCCGCGTTGAAGTAGTTCGCCTCCGGGTGGTGGACGACGATCGCGTCCGTCGACTGTTCGGGGTGCAGCTGGTACTCCTCCGACAGCACGACGCCGATGCGTTCCGGGCGCAGGAGCGCGGCGATCTTCGCCCGGTCCTCCAGGTCGGGGCAGGCCGGGTAGCCGAGCGAGTAGCGGCAGCCCTGGTACTCGGTGCGGAGCATGCCTTCGAGGCCGGACGGGTCGCTGCGGGAGATGCCCCAGTCGGCGCGGACGCGGGCGTGCCAGTACTCGGCGAGCGCCTCGGCCAACTGGACCGACAGGCCGTGCAGTTCGAGGTAGTCGCGGTAGGCGTCGGCGGCGAAGAGCCGGGCCGTCTCCTCGCCGATGCGGGAGCCGACGGTGACGACCTGGAGGGCGACGGCGTCGATCTCGCCGGAGTCCTCGGCGCGGTGGAAGTCGGCCAGGCAGAGGCGGCGGCCCCGCTGCTGGCGGGGGAAGGAGAAGCGGGTCCGCTCGCCTCCGTCCTCGTCCAGGACGATCAGGTCGTCGCCCTTGGACACACAGGGGAACCAGCCGTACACGACGGCCGCCTCGACCAGGTTCTCGCGTTCGATCCGGTCGAGGAGCGCCCGGAGCCGGGGCCTCCCCTCCGTCTCGACGGTCCCGGCGTCCTTGAGGCCCCACTGGCCTTTGAAGAGGGCGTTCTCGTCGAGCCAGGGGGCGTACTCGGCGAGCGGGACGCCGGTGACGACCCGGGTCCCGAGGAAGGGGGGTTCGGGTACCGGGTTGTCGGCGGCGACGTCGGAGCGGCCGGCCGGTTCGGGTTCCCGTACCTCCGCCGGCGACTCGGGGCGCTTCGGCACCCGGCGCTGTTTGAGCGGCGGGAGTACGGCTCCGGGGACGCCGCGCTTCACGCCCATGAGGGCGTCCATGAGGCGCAGGCCCTCGAAGGCGTCGCGGGCGTAGCGGACCTCGCCCTGGTAGATCTCGTGGAGGTCCTGTTCGACGTACGCCCGGGTGAGGGCGGCGCCGCCGAGGATGACGGGGAAGCGGTCGGCGAGGCCCCGGCCGTTCAGCTCCTCCAGGTTCTC